>CBDCSC010000001.1:0-678879 GCA_965221335.1 Gammaproteobacteria bacterium
GAAGTCCTGCGCGGCCCCCAGGCTGTCATATTCGGCCTGAATTCCACGGCAGGCGCAATCAGCATTGTTTCAAAAACGACACGGCCCGGTGATCCTTTCATATTTGAAATGAAGGGTGATTATGAAGTTGAACATGGTGGACCGGCTGTACAGGGTATTATTGGCGGTTCACCCTCCGATGCGTTGGGTATCAGACTGGTGTTCAAGCATACAAACAGGGATGGTTACTTCACCAATGATTTCAACGGCGAAGAAAACCGTGATCACGAGGAGACGATCATTCGAGGCACCGCGGTATGGGAACCCCGTGACGATTTTGCTGTCACGGTCAAGGCAGAGCGCGGCCAATACGAAAGCGACGGCAGTGTGAGTGAACAGTATGGACCTGTTGGCATCAACCAGTTGGTCGCGCTGGGATTTCCTGCCGCATTTGTCACTGATGACCTGACACTGAATTATCACCACAACATGGATGAGTCGTTGATACCAATTCTGTTTAGTCAATCGCCTCCTGGCGGATCGCCGGCGACAGGCGATTTGGACCGTAGTGGCAGTGCGCTTGAATATTTCAATGTATCTATTGATGGCAACCTCGAAGTCGGAAGCCACACATTCACTGTGCTTGCTGCCCATTCGGAAATGGACTTCGATCTCGCTACAGATCTTGACGGCACGTTCCTGCCTATCCTTGATGCGGGAATTCATGAAACATTTGAGCAACAAAGCGTCGAGGTACGGCTTGCCTCGGATACGGACCAGCCGCTCGAGTACCTGGTTGGGTTTTATTATCACAACAGCGAATTGTTCAACGCACAGCCGAACATACTGGAACCCACTTTCACAACTGCCTTTGGAGCATTCGGGTTCGAACACAACTGGACATCCACCCTGCAGACTACTGAAGAGGAGCTTTGGTCTGTATTTGCTACCGCAACGTATAATGTCAGTGACAAAATCCGGATAACCGGTGGGGTGCGTTATGTCGATACGGAAAAAAATCATGACAGGGACGGGGTTTGTGCACCGATCAACGGGGGCGTAGCGGATTTCAGCCCTGCTGCTGACCTGGGGCCGTTTGAAGCGCTGGTTGGGGCCGGGTCGTTCTTCTGTGCGAATTTCAGGGGATTTAAAGATACGTTAAATTTTGATGATGTATTGCCCGAAGTATCGGCCCAGTATGACGTCAATGAAGACATCATGCTGTTCGCTAAGTACGGCCAGAGCGCCAAGTCCGGCGGTTATGCTTTTTCAACCGTAATTAACACCGGTCCGGATGGCACGCCGCAGATCCAGTATGATGACGAGCAGGCCGAAACCTTTGAAGCGGGTTTCAAGGCAAACCTGCTCAATGGCGCTGCCAACCTTAATTTTACTTTCTACCATACCGAGTTTGAAGACCTGCAGGTCAACACTTTTGACCCGGTGACCGCGGCTTCCTCCATACAGAATGCAGCGAAGGCCACATCTTTTGGTATCGAGGTGGACGGCGCCTGGCAGGTCACTGAATGGCTGCGTCTTTCCGGTTCTTTTGCCTGGCTGGATAACGAGTTTGATTCTTTTGTGGATGCGCCATGCCCAATATCCAAGTCGCTCGCAGGTATACCTGATCCCTGTGACGCGTCAGGCAGTCCGCTGCCCTTTGCACCGGAATACAGCGGTAGCGTAGGATTTGATGCAGAGTATCCGGTCAGTGGCAGCATCAATTTGATTGCGGGTCTGCAGGTGAGTTTTAAGGACGATTATATTGTAGACCCCGCGTTGGAACGATCCATTGATCAGGATGCTTACGCCAGTGTTGGCGCCAACGTGGGAATTGAGACAGCAGACGGGCGTTGGGGTGTTTCGGTTATTGGGCGTAATCTGACGAACGAAAAAATCCTCGGCAGTGGTACACCGTTCTTTACCACGCTCGGTTTTCTGAAACAACCGCGGATGATCTTCGTACAGGGTCGTTATCGTTTTGGTGGTGAATAATAGCGATTGAACAACAGCAAATATGACACCCTGCATTTTTCTTATGCAGGGTGTGTACTTACAATCACAATCGATGGTCCCGGCAAGGCCAATGCAGTCAATGGCCGCATGCATCAAGAACTTGCCAGGGTCTTTCTTGATGTACAGGACGATCCGGATAGTGATCTGATCGTCCTTACCGGCGCAGGTTCTGCATTTTGTGCGGGGGGTGACATGGTGTGGTTCGAGAGCATGATTGAAGACCCTGCAAAATTCCGCGCGATAGCGCCGGAAGCCAAACGCATTATCACCTCATTACTCGACCTGGAAAAGCCAATTATCTGCCGTCTCAATGGCGCAGCGGCGGGACTGGGCGCAACAATCGCCTTGATGTGTGATGTCATTGTTGCCGCCGAACAAGCGCTGATTGGTGATCCTCATGTCAAGATTGGCCTGGTCGCAGGAGATGGTGGCGCAGTAATCTGGCCTCAACTCATCGGTTTTGCAAAAGCCAAGGAATTACTTATGACAGGCGATATGCTGAACGCCCAACAGGCAAAAGAAGCAGGTTTGATTAACCATGTTGTTCCTTCCGACCAGCTTGATGAAAAGGTCATGGAAATCAGCAACAAAATTCTGGCTAATCCCCGTTGGGCGGTACGGTGGACCAAGACAGCCACCAACATCCCGCTACGTGAAATCGCGGTCAAAGTCATGGACGCGGCCATGGCTTATGAAATGGTCACAAATATTCTGCCTGATCGAAAGGAAGCCGTTGCCGCGTTCAAGGAGAAACGCTCCCCCAACTTCACCGGCGAGTAAAAGTCTTAACCCGACACGCGCAGCCTGGAATATTCTTCGCTCAGGCGGCTTTCGATTGTTCGCCGGGGTTACGCCAACAGGACATCAATGACTCCAGCTTATCCATGGTCCTGGCTGCGCTCTCAGTCTTGATATAGCCGTAGCCGCGAATCTGTTCAGGTAAGCCGGCAATCTCTACGGCCAGCACATGGTTATCATTGCTGAGTGTCTGCAACAGTTCCCGTATGCTTTGTTCATAGGTGATTATCAGTTGCCTTTCCATTTTGCGTTCTGCCGTTCTGCCGAACGGATCGAACGCAGTGCCGCGCAGGAACCTGAATTGACTGAGCGCTTTGAATACAGGGAAGAGCCACGATCCAAATTCCATCTTTTGCGGCTTGCCTGTCAACTTGTCTTTACGCGCCAGTAACGGGGGGGCAAGATTGAAACGGATTTTATAGTCACCTTCAAATTGTGCATTCAATTTTTGTTTGAATGCGGGGTCACAATACAACCGGGCAACTTCGTATTCATCCTTGTACGCCATCAGTTTGTAGGCATAGTGAGCAACCGCTTGTGAAAGCGCCGATTTATTCCGGCAGCGCTGTTGTTCTGCCTGTCTTACGCTGTTGACCAGTGACAGGTAACGTTGCGCATAATTTTCGTTCTGGTATGCAGCCAATTCCCTGCTGCGTCGCTTAACCAGTGAATCGAGGGTCTCGTTATACAAGTCGGCATGACTTTCACTGGTGACCTCGGATAGTTGTTTTACCGCATTGAGATCATAAGCGGCGCGGCGCCCCCAACGGAAGGCTTCCTGGTTCCATTTCACTGCGACATCGTTCAGTTCGATGGCCTGCATGATAGCTTGTTCGGACAGCGGAATCAGCCCTTTCTGCCAGGCATAACCCACCAGGAACAGGTTGCCGGCTATCGCATCACCCAGGAGTCGCGTAGCCAGGCGTGTGCTTTCCAGCATTTCCACGTTTTCAGTGCCGATGGCGTCTTCAATACGTTCTCTTAGAGATGCCGAAGGAAAGCGGATTTCGGTATCGCGCGTGAAGTCTCCGGTAATACTTTCATTGGTATTGATAATAGCCCGGGTCTTATCTCTGCTGAGTGTCGCCAGGGCGCTGTCGCTGGCAGCAACCATCATATCGCAACCCAGCAGCAGGTCTGCGGCGCCTGCGTTCAAGCGAACGGCGTTGATGGCGTCAGCGGATTCGCCAATACGTAAATGCGTCATAACGGCGCCTCCTTTTTGCGCAAACCCCATCTGGTCAACGACCGCTATTCCACGATTGTCGATATGGGCTGCCATACCCAGTAAGGCGCCGATGGTGACTACACCCGTTCCCCCCACCCCGGTAGTCAGTATCCCATAGCTGCCCTCAGCCAGGTCCGGCAGGTTGGGTTCCGGTAACAGGTGCAAGCCCAAGCCATCGGGTACATGATCCAGGCCCCGACCTTTACGAACTTTACCGCCAAGCACAGTCACAA
The DNA here is from genome assembly GCA_965221335.1 of Gammaproteobacteria bacterium. GTDB lineage: Bacteria > Pseudomonadota > Gammaproteobacteria > Eutrophobiales > Eutrophobiaceae > JAAXHV01. The sequence continues at coordinate 4,255 of CBDCSC010000001.1, forward strand.
AGCTGGGACAGAAGCCATTCACGCAAGTATAGTCTTTGTTGCACGATGATTGGTCGATGATGCGCTTACGGCCATAGTCGGTTTCCAAGGGTTGAACGGAAACACAATTGGATTGAACGCCACAATCTCCACAGCCTTCACACACACGATCGTTAATGAATAACCGTTTGGCGGGATCAGGAAACTTTCCCCGCTTGCGCCGTCTGCGTTTTTCTGCCGCACAGGTTTGATCATAGATGAGTACGGTAGTACCTTGCGTCTCTCTCAATTCACGCTGTACAGCATCCAGTTCGCGGCGATGGTGGATGGTTGTTCCGGGAGCAAACTGCGCATGGCGACCAAATTTTTCCGGTTCGTCCGTAACAACAGTGATCCGTTTCACCCCTTCCGCATGAACCTGGCGCGTGATTTGCTGAACGGTCAATTGTCCATCGACGGGCTGGCCGCCGGTCATGGCAACGGCATCGTTGAATAAAATCTTGTAGGTAATGTTAATATCCGCTGCCACTGCGGCGCGGATTGCCAGAGTCCCGGAGTGGTAATAGGTGCCGTCTCCCAGTTGCTGGAAGATATGTTTCGTTTTTACAAAGGGCTGCTGGCCTACCCACCAGATACCTTCGCCCCCCATCTGTCCTGCGTAACCCACTCCTCTTTCCATCCAGTAGGCCATGAAATGACAACCTACTCCACCATAGGCGCGGCTTCCTTCCGGCAAACGGGTAGAGGTGTTGTGGGGACAACCGGAACAGAAGTATGGCAGTCGAGTCATTGCCGCCGGCGCGCGGGATTTTGCCGCTTCGTCCTGCTTGTCCAGGAAAGCGAGTCTTGCCTGCATTCGTTCGCTGTTGTGAAAGTGAGCAATACGTTTGGCAATGACCCGGGAGATGTCATCTGCGCTCAGGGCGCCGACAGGATTAACAAGCAATTCACCGTGTTCGTCATGCCTACCGACAATACGCGGCTGTTCCGAAGCCGGAAGATAATAACAGGCCTTGCGCATGCCATTTTCAACCTGTTCCCGTTTATCTTCAACCACCAGTACTTCTTCAAGCCCACGTGCAAATTCCCTGTAACATTGTTCATCTGACGGAAACGGCATGCCAACCTTGAGAACGGTGATCCCCAAGGACGATGCAATGGCTTCATCAAGGCCGAGATCGGCGAGCGCCTGCAGTACATCCCGCCATTGTTTTCCCATCGCAACGATACCAAACCGGGGCCGCGGACTCTCGTGCGTAATGTAATTCAAGTTGTTGGCCCTGGCGAAAGCCAGGGCTGCGGGCAGACGGTAATTCCGGATACGCGCTTCCTGCAGGGTGAAATAGTCCCCTATCCTTGAATTGACGCCATCGGGCGGGAAATCAAAATCAGGGGCCACGAGGTTGATATGATCATATTGCGCATTAACCGAAGCCGCGGTCTCGATCGTTTCCGGTAATAGTTTGTAACCAATCCAGTTGCCACTGAACCGGGACATGGCTATGCCGGCCAACCCCATATCCAGTACCTCCTGGATATCGGCAGGGTAGAGCACAGGCATCAGCAAATCTTCAAACAGGAGCTCTGAATGCCAGGCGGAGACGGTGGAAGTCATGTTGGGGTCATCCCCGGCAAGTAACAGCACACCACCATGTCTGGATGTGCCTGTGCAATGCGCCTGACGGATGGCATCAATGCTGCGGTCTACTCCCGGTCCCTTGCCATACCACATACCGAATACACCATCGTAGTTGGAATCATTATAATACTCGACCATCTGTGTGCCGGAGACGGCAGTGGCTGCAAGATCTTCATTGAGACCGGGCCAGAACCGTATGTGGTGTTCGTCCAGTTCTTTTTGCGCGCGCCATAACTGCTGATCAACCACGGTCATGGGGGAGCCGCGATAACCCGATATAAACCCTGCCGTATTCAAGCCGGCAGCCAGGTCGCGGCGGCGCTGAATCAGTAACAGCCGAACCAGCGCCTGCGTACCGGTTACGTAAATTCGTCCTGAATCAAGTTCATACTTGTCGTTTATCGCAACAGCAGTCATCATCTTTCAAAGGGAAGGCTGACCACCGCCATCGCGGTGACAGTCACTCTTTTTTGATTCTCCATACGGATGTCCAGGTTCACTGTCCCGTCATCCTGTTTGCCCGTTATCTTACCCCGGCAGCAGACGACATCGCCAACGACGTTGAAGGATTTCATCTGCAATGAGCCTATTTTTCTCAGCTTGCCTCTGGTTCCCATCCACTCCCGCAGCATTCTTTCGAACAGGCCGATGATGAAAAACGTATTCATGTAGGCGTCAGTGGCGCCGGTAGACTGCGCTACTTCCTTGTTGTGGTGTATCAGTGACATATCCCGGTTGGAGCCGGCTTCCATCACCAGGCGTTGCAGGGTAATCGGTATGGTGATTTCAGGAATCTCAGTGCCGGCGACTACATCGTCAACAGTTATCTGCCCGGACCAGTCGACCATTTCAGTCTTCCTTATCGACCGGCGCCACAAACCTGAAGATATCCAGGGAGACGATGGCGACTGTCTCATCTCGCTGGTTGGTATAGGTATCTTCCTGGCGTAAAAACGCGCCGTCGCCGACCCGCAGGGTTTTGCGGTTGATGCTCACCAGTCGGCTGGTGCGGGTAATCCGGTCGCCGAGATGCATCGGCGCAAGATATTCCACATCGATATTTGAGGCGAAGCTCAGGTTGCACGGCGCCGGAACGTCGAAAATAACCGGTATCGGTATCTGCCTGGGCTCGGCGCCGGGTTGCTCAGGGGGATCTCCGCTCTGCCAGTAGGCAGGAAGACCGTAGGTGAAGATCATGTTGTCCGGCGCAATGACACCCTGGTAGCCCGCCTCCTGCGCGGCGGCCTCATCAAGGTGAATGGGACAGTCAAATTCCTTGGACTCCATCCAGCGCCGGATCGTCCCCTGTTCCACGGCGTCCGCGCCTTGCACGACGCCGATGACCTTGCCCAGGTAAAATTCAGTCTCTTCCCAGGTACCCCATTTGCCCCAGCCGGCCTTGTTATGTTCCGGTTTTTCAAGGGCGGATTTCAAGCATGCCCCCGCATGTTGTAAACGGGGGTCTCTGCCCCCAAACAGTTAAAGAGTCTCTGATTAAGTCAGAGGTTCGAACTGCGCCGGGATGTGTCGCCACTGACAAGACCTGGATGTACTTGTTCAGAGCTTCCTTTAACATAAGGCAATTCATCAGCGAGCGGGCCGAAAGAACGGCAGGGTCACTTCATCGGTCAACGGGCGGAACGCAACCTCCAGTTCCATGCCGATGTACACATCATCCGGTTCGCAATCGATGATGTTGGTCGTCATCCTGATCCCTTCTTCCAGGTCTACCCAGGCCAGGATGATCGGCAGATCATCGGCAAATATCTCTTCCACACCTTCGTAGGTAATGGAATAGGAGTACAGGGTTGCCTTGCCGCTGCTTTGCTTCCAGTCCAGGTTGGTTGACCAGCACTCCGGACATTCTCGGCGCGGGTAGAAAATGAGGGAATCGCAATCACAGCAATGCTGGATCAGCAGTTTGTGGGCGCTTGCGCCATCCCAGAACGGCTTGGAAAAAGGCTGGATTTCAGGCAGGGGTCGTTGTCTTTCGCTCATCGCGGTTGTCTTCCGAATACCGTCGTTAATGCATTCATACCGGAACCTCCTGCCGTTGTCAGGATGACATGTTCGCAGTTCTTGATCTGGCGTTCACCTGCCTCGCCGAATAGCTGCCTTGCGGTATCGATATAGAAGGCCATGCTCACGCCCGATCCCACGTGACCGCGGCCGGTGGCATCACCCATGGTAGTGCAGGGCAGGTCGCCACCCGGAGCGCAACGACCCTCGGCCCAGTATTTGTAACCCTCTCCCGGCTCACAGACACCATAGCCTTCCAGACCTGAACATTGTACGAACGGATAAGCTCCATAGATCTGACGAAGATCCATGTCCTGTATCGACAAACCTGCCTGCGCCAGGGCATCCCGGCTGCCTTCCCGGTATGCCTTGCTGAAGAATATGTCCTCACGCATCACCGGCGTTGCGCTCATGAAGCGGGCTCCATGACCCAGCTTATAAGCAGCCTTGCCGCCAAGTTCTTTGGCGATGTCATGGGAAGTCAATACCAGCGCCCCCCCGCCGTCCGCCAGCAGGTTACACTCCCGGGCACGCAATGGTGTGCTGATCATTCGGGAACTGAGGACATCCTCGAGGGTCACGGGTTTTTTGTAAAAGATTGAGTTGGGGTCCATGGCTGCCCAGGCCCTGAGCCCTACGGTCACTGCCGCCATGTCCTCAGCGGTTGCCCCGGTTTCATGCATATAGCGCTGGGTGATAAGACCCATGGACCCATTGAATGACACCCCCCAAGGGTATTCCCATTCCTTGTCCAACGGCGCCGTGGCAAAAAAATTAATCAGGTCCTGCGCCGGCATATCCGATTGCACCGTGGTATGGGGGATGAGCACGAAATCGGCCTGGCCGGAGTCAATCAACTGTTCGGCGATACGGATACAGTTGGTGGTCGAGGTGCCGCCGGCGTTGGTCACGCAAATGTCGCGGCAGCCTTTGAAGCCCAACACCTCCGGGATTCTCCCCAGCGCCATTTCCAGCGCGATCTGGGGTTGCGCCATGGGGTTGGGGGAGATCACAGCGTTGATATTGTCCTTATCTATGCCCGCATCGCGTACCGCGCCGATACAGACATCCAGCAGGATATCCCAGCGGGTCCGTTCCGGCATGCGCCGTGTCGGAACTTCGCTCACGCCGATGATGGCAATGCCTCGTTTCCTCATTCATTCCTCCACAAAGAAAATCCATGGGGTCAACGAATGCAGCAAGACCCCATGGATTACTGCGAGCGACCCAGCTACGACAAAGCCCCCCATTCCTGCGTCAGCCGGAATACACGAAAGATATCTCGCATTCGTAACCGGGTTCCCGGTGAACAAACCGTCGCTTGCGTGCCCTGACAAGTCCTGTGCGGACTTATTCACAGCTTTCCTATATTAAAATGCTGGCACGCCAAGTAAACCCCTGGCGATTATCAATTTCTGCATTTCCTCTGTCCCTTCGGTGATAGGGAAGATGCGCGCAAGTCGATAGAGTTTTTCCACCCGGAATTCGGTGGTCAGGCCGTTGCCGCCGTGGATCTCCATGGCCTTGTTCACAACACGCAAGGCCATGTTGGTGGCAAACAGTTTCGCCTTGGAACTTTCAACAGCGCTGCCCAGACCTTTTTCAACCCGGTCCAGCGCCCGGTAACATAACAGTCTGGCCGCATCGATGTCCGTCGCCATCTCTGCGATCATGGCCTGGACCAACTGGTGTTCTGCTATGAGTTTGCCGTGTTGTTTCCGTTCCAGCGCGTAAGCCATGGAATCATCCAGGGCCGCCTGCGCTACGGCAACCGCCATCAGCCCGACCAGGGGACGCCCGGCCTCCAGCAGACCCAGCATCTTCCCCAGCCCTCTGCCCGGCGCGGTCAGCAGGTTTGCCTGCGGCACACGCACATCGCTGAAGAACAACTGCGCGGTGGACTGGCTGTTCAGGATCATTTTGGGTATATTCCGGCTGGTGTAACCGTGTTCCCGGTCCACCAGCAACAGGGCCAGCCCTTCTTTTTCCTTATCATTCTCCACCTGTGCCACGCAGATGTTGAAATCCGAATAATGGCCGTTGGAAATCCACTGTTTTTCTCCGTTGAGCACAAAATGATCGCCCTCGCGCCGGGCGCGCGTCTTGACCTCGGCAATATTCGAACCTACATCCGGTTCGCTGATGCCAATGGAGCCGAACTTTTCGCAATCAGCAATGGCCTGTAAGTAGGGTGCGGTCAGATCGCCGGGAACGCCGGCGAGCAGTTTGCCGCATTCCATCTGCAACAACGCGACTACTGCCAGGTCAGCCGACGCGCGGGCCAGTTCCTCGAACAACAGGCCGTATGTGATCATGTCGATAGCGAAACCGCCATCTTCCTCTGCCACGGGTCCGTTGATGACGCCAAACGGCTGGAGTTGTTTTATCAGCGACCGCATTTCCTCCTTGGGCACAAAGCTGTCCTGGTAAGCATCCATTCTTGGGCGGATTTCTGATGTGGCAAAGCGCCGGAACGAATCCAACGCCAGTTGTTGTTCTTCTGTGAGTGAAAAGTCCATGGCTTATCGTTTCGGCGCGTTCAGCCTATGGTCTCCGACAGCAGACGCAACCAGTTGCCGCCCATTAACTTGCCGATGTCCTCATCGGAATATCCCCTGGCCACCAGGCCGCGGGTCAGGTTCATATACATTGAGTGGTTTTCCAGACCGTCATGCCCAGTACAAACCGGCCACACTTCCAGGGATGTCGGCGCCTGCTTGCCTTTCCAGTCCGGCGCGGTCGCAATTTGCTCCAGGGTCGCGCCGGCAATAAAATCTGAACCGATACCCACGTGATCCATGCCCATCACATCAATCGCGTAGCCCAGATGGTCAAGATAATCGTTGATCGTGCAACGCACTTGCCCTGTCAAAATTCCGGGGATGGCGGCCAGGCCGAATACGCCGCCATTGTCTGCCAGCTTTTTCAGCGCCGAATCCGATTGCACGCGCGGGTTGACCGAAGCGGATTTGGCCGCGAGGCCGGCATGGGAGCAGGATATGGGTTTTTCCGACACATCTATCGCATGCTTGAGCGTTCCGTCGCCGGTATGGCCGGTATCCACCAGGATGCCCAGTTCGTTCATCCGACCGATAGCTTGTATGCCGAACAGGCTTAGGTTCTTTTTCGGCTCTTCCAGGCAGCCGGATCCCATGAAATTCTGCAGGTTATAGGTAAGCTGGATCACACGCAAACCCAGGTTGTAGAAAAAATCTAGGTTGTCGGTATCGGTCCCGACACAGATTGAATTCTGGACATTCAGAATAATTCCACATTTGTCTTCGGATTTTGCCTTGTGGATATCACTGACTGTATGGACCGGGATAATACCGTTGTCCGCATCATTATAGATGCCATTCCAGCAACTGAGATCCTTGACTGTCACGTCGTAGGACCACCAGTCATCGTGTTGGGGAAGGGTTCCGTTGATGAAATGATGCAGACCTGAGGCGCCGATGGTAAAACTTCCGCAAGTCAATCCACCCTGTTTCATGTCATCGAACAATCCATCCGGGAATGTGCTTTCGGCCAGCATATCGATCACAACCGCCCGTTCATGGGTCTGTTTTGCCCGTTCTTCCTGTTCCGGTGTCAAACCAAAATCATACATTTTGCGCTCCTGTTTTAACCAATGGTTCGGCCTTGCCGAATAACTGGAATACTAACAGACATGAGAAAGACAGGGCAGCCATTAACAGGAAAACACTGCCATAACTACCGGTTTCATCCAGCAGCGCGCCGGTAAGAGCCGTCACTACCGCGCCGGACAAGGACCCTGTCGCAGCCAGGAATCCGTAGAGTATCGCGCCGTGATCCGGGAGTATATCGGCGGCATTGGGCGCAAAGCCGGGAACGATGGTACCGACAAACGCAAACACCAGGCTGACATATATGATGGCTGAACCCAGGGAGGATGAATTCATCAGAAGCAGCAGGCAGATTGCCGCGCCGCCGGCGCTGATGCAGACAAACCCCTTGCGCACCCTGATTTTTGTCATGCCGTTTTGCAACAGCCTGTCTGCGAGAATACCGGCAAGGATGACACTGACGGACACAGCCAACCAGGGCAATATGGAATAAAGCCCGGCTTGCGTAAGCGAGACCTTAAAGGTATCGATATAATAACTGGGCAGCCAGCTTGCCAGGGGGAAGATAACCCCCCAGAAACAGACAGCGACACAAAACAGCGCCAGTGAAGGGGCGCGGGTGAAAATAATCTTCCATGGAATGTCGAGCCTGGACTTGTTCCCGTTCCCGGCTTGCTGGCTTTCGGGATCCTGTTCGCCGGGCCTGGCGGGAATATGCCTTATCCAGAACAACGCCCATAGCGCGCCCAGGCTGCCAAAGAAATAGAACACCCATGGCCAGCCGTAAAGACCGATTAACTTCCCGGCTACCAGGAACGCGAATACCGTTCCGAGTGTGCTTGCTGCCGTGGTCAGGCTGATGGAGCGGGATATCTCGCCTGGCTTCATCCAGGCATAGACCAGGTTGTATGCCGCGGGATAGGCTGCGCCTTCGCCAATGCCCAGCATGAAGCGCGCAAAGATCAGTAGGGCAAATGACGCATAGGCCGCGGGCGGGGTCAGCACGGTAAACAGAGACCAGAGCAGAACCGCAAAAAGCAGAACATTGCGGCCGCCGTAAACCTGTGACAGGATACCGCTACCTATCTGCATCACAAAATAGCCAAGGAAAAAAGCGGAGAAGACCAGCCCTTTGCCGGTATCGCTCCATCCCAGTTCCTGCTGCATATCCACCGCCGCCAGGGAGATAATGACCCGGTCCACATAACACAGGAACAGCGCCAGCAACAGCAATAACATCATGGTATAGCGGCGCGGCATGATCATGTTGTTGTCCGCGTTATCCGCCGGCGCTGAGAATGGTAAGAACCAGCGCAGCCACATCGCTGCCGATATAACCGCCACCGTTTTCTGCCAGGGCAATGCGCGCGCCGTCCACCTGCCTGGCGCCGGCTTCCCCCCTTAGCTGCCAGACCAGTTCAACCAGTTGCGCCGCGCCGGTGGCGCCGACCGGGTGGCCTTTGCGCATCAAACCACCCGATGTGTTAACCGGCAGACTGCCCCCCAGAGTGCTGTGTCCGGCTTCCGCAAACTCGCCGCCCGCGCCGTTAGCGCACAGGCCAAGGTACTCGTAATACATGATCTCGGAAATGGCGGAGGCGTCATGCAATTCCACGCAATCCAGTTCATCGGGGCCGATAGAGGATTCATCATAGATGGCGGCCGCGGCTGTGCGTGGCGGTTCATTGCCAGTGTCTTCCAGGTAATCATAGCCACTGGACAGCGAGGAGGCCTCCACCTTTACGATGCGCCCATTACCCATTTGCCGCGCCTTTTTGTCGCTGATTATAATGACGGCGGCGGCGCCATCGCCTATGGGCGAACACATGGGCAGGGTGAAAGGCCATACCACTTCCCTGGCTCGGAGCACATCTTCCACAGACAGGGCTTCGCGGTACTGCGCACAGGGGTTGAGACTGCCGTGCAGGGAATTCTTCGCGGACACTGTCGCGAGTTGCTCCCGGGTCGTACCGTGCCTGTCCATGTGCTTCAGCGCCCAGGATACATAGATATCGATAAACAGGGAACGATTTTTTCCTGCTTCATCAATGTTCGGGTTGCAACCCGCGCGGGCGAGTTCAGTTTTAATCTCCGCCGTGATCAGATCGTGCTGTTCGACATCAATGCCGCCGCTGAATACGGCGAAGGTTTTTTGTTTGTCTTCGCTATAGAGTTTTTCCACTCCACAAGCCAGGACAATGTCATGGGCGTCCAGACTCACCATGGAGCAGGCCTGTTGAAAAGCCGTGGCGGAAGAGGCGCAGGCGTTTTCCACGTTGATGACCGGTATGCCGCCGACGCCCATGTCACGCAGTATCACCTGTCCCGGCACACACACCTGTCCCGATAACACCCCGGCGCCGGCATTGCCTATCCAGGCTGCCTGTAAGGCGCTTGCATCCAGGCCGGCATCTTGCAACGCGCCGCGGATGGCTTCCTGGGCCAGGGATTTAAGGGAGCGATCCGGATACTTGCCGAACCGGGTCATGGCAGCGCCTGCGATGTAAGCGTTCTGTTTCACGATGTTAGGACTCGATTGTAAATGATTGATTACTCATTGTTCAAAAGGGCGGCAAGTAGTACGAACCACCACTAGACAAAGTTATCGGCACAGTATGTTCAAAAAAATCTAATGCGTTCGATTAGCCAGAATACGCTTATAGTCCCTATACCATAACTCACGAAATATTCCAGATTAATTCTCAAATTACTATAACCTGCCATTTTCAGAAATGCGTATATCGGAGCGACAAAAAGTAACTGTCCCAGTTCAACTCCGAGATTAAAAAAGAGAAGAGCCAGGGGGATCTCGGTTGGTGGCAAACCAGCCTGTGACAGTGCGCCTGCAAATCCGAGGCCATGGATGAGTCCGAAACCCATAGCCGCCAGCCATGGCTGCGAAATGGTAATTGATGTGTGTCCTTCAAGTTTATGTACCATTTCTATAGCCAGAAAAAGAATACTCAGGGCGATGCACGCTTCCACAGGAGGGAGGGGAATAGATACCCAGCCAAGTACTGCAGCGACCAGTGTCAGACTATGAGACAGCGTGAACGCGGTTACGGCCTTGATTAGTTCAACCAGTCCGGGCACCAGGAAAATAAGCGCCAGTATAAACAGAAGGTGGTCGATACCGCCGTGAATATGTTCAATACCCAACCGCAGGTAATCCTTCATGACCTGACTGTTTTCGGGTGCAGGCTGAATCAAGACAGATGGTTGTTCCGCTCGCAGAATATGGGTCATAGAATAATCTGCGAAAATTATCTTGACGATGACGTTCCTGGCGCTATGGGCCAAGCCATCCATCGTGATCAGGCCACCGGCAACGCCTTGCTCGCCACAATCAACCTGAAACCTGACAATGCGGATATCGGTTAGACTTTTTGCAGGCAAACCATGTATCTTCCTGCAGTTAATCGGAAAAACAGGAGCGAGCGCCACGGGTTTACCGGCAATTTCCGGCAATTTCCAGGTTACGTCATAAACGCCTGACTGCGTTTCCTTTAATTCAAGGTACGCAGGACGCGCATCATCAGCCGGAACTATGGCGTTGTAAAACAGCAGTAAAATGCCTGACAGGGTTTTAAATTTGTTCCGTTCCAATCACTCTGACCCGATAGCGGCGTTTTAATTCCTTGTACGCATTATCCTTTGCCAGTCGTCGATGTTCACTGAGATAGCGTTGTGTTACGGTTGTTCTTATCGATTCGAATTCAGGCAACGACAAGGGTTCGAGATGAGATAGATATATGATATGCAGCCCGAGACCTGATTGAACAGGATCGCTCCATTCATTCAACCTGAGATCGATCAGCGTCTCAGCAAAACCCTTGCCGAATATGCGGTTGATCTGGCTTTTCGATTGATGATGAAAGCTGTCTCCATTGATAAAAGGATCTCCATAATGTCCAGCATGATTTGGTAATACTGCACCAGTGCGCAATGTTTGAAGGAGTTTTGATACCATATCAGCGGGGTCAGCATATTTCTCTGGATTGATATACACATGATAAAAACTGAAAAACGGACCGATGCTGAACCGCTCCGGATTGTTCAGGTAATATTCCATGAGTTTGTCATCATCGGGCTGCCCTAAATCTGATATGTCATCCAGTAAGAAATCAACTTTCTGAGCAAGTCTTCGACGAATCACAGGGTCATCTCTATCCAATCCCATAGCAAGGGCTTCCCGCGATAATATTTCTTCCCGAGTGTAGGCTTCAACCAGTCCTCGCAATTCCTTTTCAGTCGGCTTCCTGTTCCATAATATTTCCCATTTTTGTTCCAGCCGCGCAATTGTCCCCTCGCTGATCTCGATAACAGAATTCCCCTGTTCAGGGTTCAGCAAGTAATATGAAAAAAATAACAGGACACCCAATACCAGAAAATGGACAAGTGGGTCGCGATAAACCCTCATTTCAGATAAAAATACTTCGGTTCACCTTGGCTTATACCAGACAGGCGAAGACCAGGCGCGTTCCTGAATTGTCACCGGAACGTCACTCAGCAACGGCAACCCATTGCGGATTGCATCCCACGTGCTCCACCGGCATGTCGGGTTCTGTAATACCCGAACATAATAAAACGCGCGTTGCCGACCATCAAACTCAGGGTCACGCCATACGCGCGCCAATTCAACATCCCCGCTATCGGAAGAAATACTGCAGTCAGCCAGGTCGACCATGGCGCCATTGTCCGGGCAACGGTGTGAGACCGGGTCAGGCGCTGCATTATCCGAACAGGCTATGTCGAAGACCTTTTCCTTTGTTTTGCCGTTTTCCACCCAGCCCTTGACCACCTGCAGTCGTTGCAGGGGCGCTTCATCCGGGTCTTTCAGCGCCCACACCAGGAAGACGGGAGCCAGGTTGTTATCGACACCATCTCCTGGAAGTTCAGACCCCATGGGCACGCCGTTTTCATAGCCCAGCACAGGCCAGTCAGGATTATTGAAGGCATCCTCCGGGAAGTCCCAGCCGGCAAACAGGCGGACCTTGATACGGGGGCCAGAAGTGCCGAATGTTTCCTTGCGGAGCATGGCGCCAAAGATCGATTCACGGGTGTTGTCCTCTGCCCAGACGCCCGCTAAGCCTGCGGCGCTGTAGGTGCGGGATACCAGTCCGCCGGTGACTCCGATACGGCGGCGTTCTACGGTGTCATCTGCAATGCCGACTTTTCCGGGATAATTACTCTCGTCCACGGGCACGCTGGCATTATGGGAATCCGTGGCGCCTATAACCCCGAATTTATAGGGATTAAAACCCTTTTCTTCTTCCATTTGCAGACCGTCCAGGTAAGCTCGACGCGCATAACTGCCCTGTAACCTGCCCTTGACGCCAGGCAATCCGATCAAGCCTTCTACAATCTCATATCCGGCCCATTCATCATTTGGTGACAAGGCCGGGTAGGTTTCTGATGTACCCTTGATCTGTGTAATTTCCACCAGGGGTTCGTTGCGGTTTCGCATATCCGCATAACCGGTGTCAAGTGCATTGCCTAGGGAATCAGTTTCTACGGGGAACATGAGGCCATCACTCAGATTAGAGTTGTGGGGAATGGCAAGCGCGGGCATCCCTCTTTGTCTTAACTGGTCCATATGCTCCCAGAGATCTTCCGGGTAGGGAGAATCCAGGGAACTGAAGGGCAAGTCCGGGACGTCATTCCTGCCACCTCGAAATATAATATTTCTGTGCAGGTTTTGATGGCTTGTGGTAGAGGTCCATTCATATCCGATCATCGTAGTGAATTTCCCAGGCTCATAATGACGCTCCGCAGCAGCGATAATAGCCTGCCAGTTACTTTTCCTGATGTTCGACAGTCTTATTTCGTGAATCGGCTGGTTTTTGTAAAAACTTCCGGCAATTTTTGCAAAGGCGGCATCCGCTTTCTTCTTATCCTTACTGATCAATTCTTTGGCAAATTGAGTAAGTGATTCCAAGGAGGCATTCGCCAGATAAGGAAGAATTCCCAGATACTCGGCATGATCAGTAACAGCCATGAAATCGATGGGACGGGCTATCTGAAGCAGTTCACCACTGGTATGTTGAATAGCTTCTCCCTTTGCATAACGGTAGGCATCATCCGGTGTTGTCCTGACATTGAATATATAAGCATCGAAGGAAAAACTGGTATGCACATGCGTTTCGCCGAACCACGCCCTGCGGTCGGCGGGGATTGCTGAAGTTTCAGCGCGGCTATCTTTTTTTTCTGTTTTCTTTGGTATAGTTCCAACTGGCTGCTGACCATCACGATCACACGCCGCAAGCAAAACACAAAATGCCATTGCCACAAATTGCGTTTTCATACGGGTTATATCAGTCCGGCTAAATCTTCCCACTCTATTCCGTTACAGGATGAATATATTGCGCTCTCATATTAAGGAACTTCTGAGATTTAGTCAGAGATACCTTAAATTTTGAAATTCCTGACATAGGTAAGTATGTCCTAGAAATTATAACTTAGTTCGACTCCATAAGTCCTTGGCGCTCCGCGATTCACCCGAATTCCAGTCCCATTGGCTACATTATCATCATAATAATCCTCATCCGTCATATTATGCGCAAAAAGTGCGATCGCCCAGTTTCCGTGATCAGGCTTATAGGTGGCGCGCCCATTAAGAAGGCCGTAATCATCCTGGGTCAGGAGCGCCTCACGAGGCCCGGTAACAAAGTCAAAGTCATACTCACCCTTATAGGAGTAACTCAGGAATATCGGCAGGCTCGCGTTGCTTAACCTGAAAACATATTCACCAGACAGGTAAAAAGAGAAATCAGGCGCGCGTATCATGTCCATTCCTTCAGCATCAATTGGTGTTCTTGTCATCCCGGCTTCTGCAAAGCTGCTGGCTGTATTGCCGGGAATTTTAAAGATGAATGCCGATGCAATGTAATCCTGGTATTCCGTATCCAGGACATTCAGCCCGGCGGATAAGGTCATATCCTCGGTCACCGCCCACACCGCATCAAGATCGAATCCCCAGATTTCCGCATTAGCTGCATTCTCAGTGGTAACTGCGGCGCCAACACCTGACGCTGCTCTGGTAACCTGAAGATCAGTGTAATCGTAGTAGTAACCGGCCGCGCTCAGGCGCAATGCAGAACCAAGAAAATCACCCTTCAAACCAATCTCATACATATCGAGAATTTCGGGATCCAGCGCGGATTCGGAAGGTGGCTTCGAGGTGACAGCAGGATAGTTGAAACCTCCACTCTTAAACCCCCTGGCGTATGTGAAGTATACCATTACATCCTCGTTGATTAAGTATTCCAATGAGGCTTTGGGAGTAAATTCACTGGATGAATCACTCAGGTCAATCGGTATCACAGCGCCGAGTGTGACAGGTTCAAGTTGCGAGGCAACGCCCTCAACATCTTTATAGTCTTCAGTATAACGCCCACCCAGCGTAATGGTTGCTCTTTCAAAAAACGTCCAGCTAAATTGACCGAAGATAGCCCAGGATTCTGCATCAATGCTTTGAGCGCTCTGTGAAAATTTAAATCCAGGCACGACATCTGAAAAATCAACGGTCAACTCGTATTCATGTTCATCGTTGAAATAATAACCGCCGAGTATCCAGGATAATGAACTGTCAGTATTTGAAAGCAGTTGGATTTCCTGTGAGAAACCTTCTGACTCTTCAAAAACAAAAGCATCAAGATGTCTGCCACTGCCACCGTCAGCATCTCCAATCCAGTCCAATTCAAAATCGCTGTATGTCGTAATGGAGACCAGATCAATACCGCTATCTCCCAGGGAAATATCAAATCGGAGTTGAGATGAAAACTCTTCCCCTTCGTTGCTATCGGTCATCCCGGAGGCCAGTTTTCCCTTTTCAGTGGTAATTGGAGTGTTGTTTGCTGCTGCGAGAAATTTTGTTGTCCCCAGGTTGCCCGGACTGAGATCGACGTTTTCCACACCTCCCAGATCGTTGCGCTGCCAGTAATCAAGGGTTAATCTCGCTGTTGCCGTCTCTGACATATCCCAACGGAATTTAGTGCGAAAAGCCTGGTAATCCAAATCGTCAAATTCACTCCTTCCTCTGGAGTCAATATTTTTTGCGTAACCATCGCGCCATTTGCCAAGACCAGTAATGCGCATACCAAAATTTTCAGAAAATGGGACATTAACGGTGCCTGAAACAGTATAACTTTCATAATTGCCGGCGGACGCCTTGAAGGTTCCGCTGAATTCATCGTCTACATCCTTGGTAATAATACGGATTGCGCCACCGGTAGCATTTCTGCCATAAAGGGTGCCTTGTGGTCCTTTCAGCACTTCAATCCGCTCAATATCAGCCAGTTCAAATATCGAAGCGGTTGGTCTTGCGATATAGCGATCATCGATATTTGTTGCAACACTGAGTTCAAGTCCATTCTGGGCCAAACGCGTGCCGACGCCGCGTAAAAAAGGCTGGGCGGTAGCGCCGGTGTTATTGTAAACAAGACCGGGGATAGCAGCCTGTAAACCTTGTGTCGCACCGATACCCTGGTTAATTAAATCTTCATCAGAGAGTACGGCTACGGCTATCGGGACTTCCAGCAGGCTTTCTGCGCGTTTCTGTGCCGTGACAACCACTTCTTCAAGTACGGCGGCATTCACCATTCCATTTACAGTCAGAACGGCAAACACGGCAATCAGATAATTAAGCGATATATTACTAAAACTCTCTCTCATGCTGCGCCTCCAAAAATCTGGGATGGAACTTCAAATAACCTGGTTTGCGAACATTTCGTTATTAACAGAACTGCAAAGGCCTGCTATTTCTTTCATGCAGCTTTCCAATCAGAAATGTCATCGGCAGCCTTGCCCAAACATCCAATGCCCACAATAAACCCCGATGATAGATGCATTTTCAGAACCTGACCTCATAAGAAAGTATGAAATTTCAATAAAGATCTGATAACCCGCTGGAGTTTGATAGACAATTCAAAAGCCAAGCGCTGTAGTGTCCGGCACGATCAACCGGTGTTGTGGAATCCTCTAATGTTATAATTGACCTTCGGTCATGGTTACTGGCTGAATTCAATGGCAGAGAAATATTCATCCGAGAACGCTACGTTCCCCTTGGTGTCAACCCGGTTAATGCCACCACAACTGCCAGGTGATAGCATTCCACGTAAGAGGCTACTTCAACACTTGCATGATGATTCCTGCCGCGCGGGTATTCTTGCAGTCGTCACCGCTCCGGCGGGCTACGGCAAATCAACGCTGCTTGCTCAATCGAACCAGGCCTGCAAGGAGGCAGGGTGGATTACTGCCTGGCTTAATCTGGAAGAAAGTGATAATGATGAAGACGTATTCCTGCGCGATTTGCTCGAAGTGATCAATCGATTGCTCAAGCAAACTGACCCAATATCTGCAAGGCATTATGGCAAGGGATGGAAACTATTGTCTGGAATAAATCTGGTGGCGGACTTGATAAATTCGGTCAGCCTTGATGATCATAACTATGTGTTATTTCTTGATGATTATCATGTCATCCATGACAAACAGATACATCTGATAATACAGAATTTGATTACTCACTTGCCCGAAAATCTGAACCTGATTGTTGGCAGTCGCACCCAGCTTCCCATACCAATGGCGAAACTGAGGGCTAATAACCGTCTCGTGACCATTGAGATGGATGATTTACGCTTCAACCAGAAAGAAGCGAACCTGTTATTTCGGAAGACGCACAAATTGGACATTGACAGCGTAAAACTTGAACAACTTTATCGGCGTACCGGTGGTTGGCCTGCTGTATTGCAATTAGCCGCCATATCCTTAAGAGATGCCGCTGATCAACTCGAATTTATAAATAACTTCTCCGGTTCAACAGAACCCGTGTCTGAGTATTTGCTCGAAGAAATAATGGAATTGCTACCCGAAAACTTCGCCTCATTTCTTGTCCGATCATCCATTACTGAACATCTTTGTTACCCGCTTTGCAAGGCAATTACAGAAAACGACGAATTCAGTCGTGAGTTGGACGTCATCGGCAGGGATCGTTTTCTAATACAAAGACTTGATGATGAAGGTTACTGGTATCGATTTCATCCTATCTTCCGTAACTTTTTACTGAAACAGATGGAACTCAGGTTCCAGGATGAAAAGTCCATCCTGCACCAGCGAGCGTCATCCTGGTACGAAGAACAGGGGATGATTGCCGAGGCAACTCAACATGCTATTAGTGGAGGCGATGAAAATCACGCTTTGGCCCTCCTGGAGGAACAGGGAATGCATTTCGTAAATCACGGATATTTGCCGCAGTTATTAAGCCTTATCCGGAGGTTGCCGGGCAATTTTCTTCACGGGAGTCTGGAGATATTAATCCAACTGGCATGGATTGAAGTACTGAATAATCATGTCCATACCGCGCGTGACCTGGTAAAAGAAATCAAACTGGTATTGAAAAATCAGGAGGTTCGAAGCGAAGAGGAATGGATGAATGTTTATGCCCTGGAAGTACCGATTTGTTTCTTTGAAGATGACTATATTGAAGGTGAAAGACTCGTGCGCGACTGGCTGCATAATGCGCCTAAAAATTCAATTCTGAACGCCTCCCTGAGTGTGTTAAGTTCGTATATTCACCTCAATGAATATCGATACAATAAAGCGTTGGAAGTAACACAATGGTTATTGAAACCGGACGATCAACTGGAATTTGCTTATTCGCATAGTTTTGCTGCCTGTGCGCACGGGCTTGTATATCTCAACCGGGGCTTGTTGAAGCAGGGAATAAACTGCCTGGATGATGCAATGAATTGGTTGAAACTGCATGTCAGCAGTGACTCACAGACTATGACAATCGTAAAACCAATTCTCGCGGTATGCTACTATCAACGGGGTGAATTACAACAGGCTGCTCGCCTGATGGAGGAAGGACTGAGCGCCTTGAATTCATTGGCTTCACCAGATCATATTGTTGCCCATGCTCCTGTCCGGACCAGGTTGCTGTATGTGAACAAAGGTCCCCACCAGGCGCTGGATTACCTTCTGGATACCAAGATGGTCGCAGAAGAACGTAACTGGCGCCGGCTTGAAGCCTGTATCCTGCATGAAAGTGTACGGCTTTACATTGAATTGGGAAGCGCAGACCAGGCCAGGGCAATTTTTGAACAAGGCGCCAAGAAGTTAATACCTGTTATCGCAGGCGCCCCACACCTGGCATCACAAAGCCGTGAATGGATAAAAATAGCAGAAGCTCGTATTCTTCATGCGGAAGCTGATACCAAGGAAGCAATTTCAATAATTAATCAACTGCTAAGAAAGTTCAAGGCAGACAAAAGAACTTTTCGTGTTATCGAATTACTCGTTTTGCAGGCCAGGTTCTATGTTGAATCCGGGCAAATTGATAGAGCCAGAGAAAATCTGACAGATGCATTGATTCTGGATGAAGAACACTCGATCCACCAATTGTTTCATGATGAAGGCGAGGCTGTGTTACAGACGCTGGCAGATATGGCGCAATCTGATGAAGACAGCAATTTTTCTGGTCTTGTTTCGGAAAAACTCATCAACATTCTGAAGCCCGCCAAAATTACCGATACCCCAGATGATAATTTAACAGCCTACACGGAAAAAACCGGAAACAACAAATACCAGTTAATTGTCGAATCATTAACCAAACGTGAACTTGCAACCATGGTGAAAGTTGCCGAAGGGTATTCTAATAAGGAAATATCGGATGCTCTTTATATTTCGATCAATACAGTCAAGTCACATATCTACTCATCTTTCAACAAACTCGGCGTGACCCGCCGTACCCAGGCTGTGCGCCGCCTGAAAGAGCTAGGCATACTCCGCTGATCAATGAAACCACTGATTAATTCAGGGTTTCCTTAAGACTGTAAAATCATACTTTCAGGTGAGTTGAGTATCCTGAATTTCCATTAGCATTGAACGGTTTCAGGATTGCAAGCGTTATTACTCCAGACTCGGGATAACAACGGCTTTTTTACAGACGACAAACACGAGAGATAAAAATGGCCACGATGCCTACAGCAAGTCACTGGGGTAATTATCTGGTACAAACGGATAATGGAAAGCTTGCGAAGATACATACTTATGAGGTTGATGAAGATCCCAGTGATATAAGGCGCTCACTTTTGGATACGCAGGATTCGGATGTTCGCATCGCTCAACCGATGGTTCGAAAAGGTTACCTGGAAAACGGCTGCTCAGGTGACGGATCAAAACGCGGCAAAGAACCATTTGTGCCGGTTAGCTGGGATAATGCCTTGGATCTTGCAGCAGAAGCGCTACGTCAGGTCAAGCACGAATACGGCAATGAAGCTATTTTTGGAGGTTCTTACGGCTGGGCCAGTGCGGGAAGATTTCATCATGCCCAAAGTCAGATTCATCGTTTCCTTAAAATCTTCGGCGGTTATGTTGACAGTAAGGATGATTATTCCTGTGCCGCGGCGTGGGTAATTGTTCCTCATGTGTTCGGAAGATCTTTCTACGACTGGGCTATGGAGCCCCAGACAATAGAGGATATTATCGAATATTCCGGTTCTCTGGTCTTGTTTGGAGGCGCTGCATTAAAAAATACTCAGGTCAACGCAGGCGGTCTGGGATGCCATAGCGCAAAAGGCAAGCTAGTCAAACTTAAGAAGGCGGGTATACAAGTCTATAATATCAGTCCGGTTAAGGATGACATCACTGATGAAACCGGAGCACACTGGATTCCATGTATCCCGAACAGTGACGTTGCATTGATGTTGGGTCTTGCGCACACCCTGGTAATAGAGAGCCTTCATGATCAGGATTTTCTCGACAAGTACTGTGTCGGTTGGGACAAATTTTTGCCCTATTTGATGGGTGAAACAGACGGCCAGGCCAAGGACGCCGATTGGGCGGCAGATCTTTGTGCTGTTGACGCGGGCATTATCCGAAAACTGGCCTATACCATGGCGGCCAAGCGCTGTGTGATCAGTGTAAGCTGGTCCTTACAGCGTCAGGAACACGGTGAACAGAGTTACTGGATGGCGATGGCGCTGGCGTCATTATTGGGCTATATCGGCCTGCCCGGGGGCGGGATTACATTTGGGTACGGCTGCATACACAATATCGGATTTGGCGGACGGTCTATGCCGAATTTTTCATTGGGTTCGTTTGTTCAGGGAACAAACCCGCTGGACACTTTTATTCCGGTTGCGCGTATCGCGGACATGCTTCTCGACCCGGGAAAACCCTACGATTATGACGGTAAATCATATTTATATCCCGATATACAATTGATATATTGGGCAGGCGGAAATCCGTTTCACCACCATCAGGACCTGAATCGCCTCTGTCGGGCCTGGGCAAAGCCCGGGACAATTATTGTTAATGAGATGGTATGGACGGCAACTGCCCGTCGTGCTGATATTGTTTTCCCTTGTACAACATCGTTGGAACGAAACGATATAGGTGGTGGAAGTTATGATCATTTTCTTACACCTATGCACAAGGTGGTCGAACCTTTCGCTCAATCTCGCGACGACTATCAGATATTTTCCGAACTCTCGAAGCGACTTGGCTTACATGAAAAATTCACGGAGGGAAAAGACGCCATGTCCTGGGTAAAAGATATCTATGAAACAACCCGTAAGAACGCTGCCGAGGCTGGCGTTATCTTGCCGGGTTTTGATGAATTCTGGGCTGGTGAACAAATTGATTTGAAAGACCAGTTTTCATATAAGCCGTGGCCTATTGAATTATTTCGCAAAGACCCTGAGAAATATCCTTTGACCACTCCTTCCGGCAGGATAGAGATATACTCGGAAACAATTGCCGGTTTTAATTACGATGACTGTCCCGGTCACCCTGTCTGGTTGGATAAGGAAGAATGGCTGGGCGGTGAACACGCCGGAACATACCCACTGCATCTTATTTCCAACCAGCCGAAGAGAAAACTGCATAGTCAACTGGATTTTGGACGCAGCAGCCGCGACGCAAAGATACATGGCAGGGAAATAGTTCGTATGCACCCATCAGACGCTGCCCGCCGGGACATAAAGGAAGGAGATATTGTTCGTCTGTTCAATGAACGCGGAGCCTGTCTGGCGTCTGCGCATCTGACTGATCGGATCAGGCCCCGAGTGGTGGAGTTGCCCACAGGTTCCTGGTATGACCCCGAAAATCCGCTGAATGACAACAGCCTTGAAGTGCACGGGAATCCCAATGTGCTGACCCGGGACAAAGGCACATCAAAACTGGCGCAGGGACCGACAGCCCATAGTTGTCTGGTAGAAATAGAAAAATATACAAAGCCTGTGCCTCCCATAAAGGTATTTAAGCAACCAGAGGTGGAAAATCAGCCCGGGACCTGAAACTACCGGGTTTGTTTGAGATTTTCGCTGTGACTATCGATGTCAAAGGCAAAGTCGCCATCGTCACCGGCGCAGCAATGGGTATCGGCATGTCCTGTGCCAGAACCCTGGCTGAAGCAGGCGCAAAAATAATGGTTACTGATATTTTGGATGACAGAGGTGAGGACGTGGCGGATTCCATTCGCGCTACAGGTTCTGAAGCCCATTTCCTTCACCTGGATGTGACCTCTGAAGGAGAATGGGCTGAAGTGGTCGCCGGCACTATCGACAGGTTCGGTGGCTTTAACGTACTGGTAAACAATGCCGGCATATTTGACGTTCGTTTTTTGTCAGATACTACTCTGGCCCAATGGAAAAAACTCATGACCACCAATATTGACGGTGTGTTCCTGGGTACCAGGGAGGCCGTTCGTGCGATGCGCCCCGAGGGTGTTGCAGGACTGGGCGGCTCCATTATCAATATTTCCTCATGTGCCGCTTTCAAAGGAAGCGCTGGCCATTCCGCCTATTGCGCCAGCAAAGCTGCTGTTCATTTATTTTCCAAGGCGGCTGCTGTTGAGTGCGCCGCACTCGATATGGGGATACGTGTGAATACCGTACATCCGGCAATTATTGAATCTCCCATGTCTCAGGTAGCAATGAAGTCATGGGCAGACACCTTCATGGAAGGTGATATAAAAGCTATGAAAGAGGAGATGATAAGGCAGCATCCCATGGGGCGTCTGGGCGCCCCTGAAGAGGTTGCCTACGCCGTATTATACCTGGCCTCCGATGCATCCGGTTTTTCTACTGGCGTGGAAATCAAGGTGGATGGCGGTTATGCAATTTAATCCGTATATCCATCACTCATCAACATATTATTAATATAGAAAAAATTTAAAAATGATCACTCTTAATTACGTCGTTCGTAAGCATGATGGTGTTTCTCCGGATGATTTCAGAAATTTCTGGTTGCATGAACATAGTGAAAAAAGTCTGCAACTGGCGGAAAAACTGGGCATCCGCAAGTACGTCAAATGCGAAACCCTGTTTGAAGATGAACTACATAAACTACTTGTTCAAATTTATGGCACAGCTACGGATGGGTATGATTTCGTTGATCAGATGTATATTAATGACCTCGAATTTTTCAAATCAGGTCTTGCCCGCGGAGAAATCCGTAATGGAATAATTGATTTACACAAATCCTCTAGTAGCTACGTTGACTTTTCACGATCCGATTACTGGTTTTCCATTGAAATTCCGCAGGTTTTTTCTCGCGAGATCTATGTGGCAACCGATGAGACCAACTATATGAAGGTGTTCTATGTGCCGCAACGTCTGCCGGAATTGTCTCTGGCCCAGGCCCAATTACACTGGATAAACTGTCATGGTACTCTGGCGCGCCAGTTCATAAAGCGCTTGCCATTTGATAAGTACATACAGGGTCATCGTGTCGAATCCAAAGTTCTTGATGATTTTAAATCCATGCTGGGCGATGAATTTGAAAATCTGGATACCAATATAGGTCAGGCTGAGGCATGGATCGCTCGCTCTGCCCCTGACGCCATGAATGATCCTGAAGATGAACGTATGATGCGCATGTTGACTGATGATATTGACCTATTTGTAAACGCTGGATTGTCTCACTATATGGGAACAAGAGAACATATACTTCTGGACGAACCCGTTATTATCGAACCACTCCCGACCCTGTTCAGCCTGGATTAAATTATCGCTTGAGCATTCGGATATGAGAATCACGGAAACCAAATAAGACTGATGTAAACAGGGGAGAGCGCTATGAGCAAAGAGATTGATTTCAGTGGAAAAGTAGCTGTTATTTCAGGAGCTGCTCGAGGCATCGGCGCGGCCGCGGCGAGGGCGTTGGCCGATGCAGGGGCAACGGTCGTGCTCACGGATGTCCTGGAAGAGGTCATCAATCTTGCCGACATGATTGAAGAGGCAGGCGGTACTGCAAAAGCAAGGATTACGGATGTTTCCCGACCAGAAGAGTGCGAGGCAATGATCAAACTGGCTGTGTCAGAATACGGGCGCCTGGATTTTGCTTTTAATAACGCAGGAATTGGCGGGAATCCCGTATCTCTCCATGAAATAACCAAGGATAACTGGGACAGGATGATAGCGGTTAATTTGAGCAGTGTCTTCCATTGTATTAAATACGAGGTTAGCGCCATGCTGGAAACAGGAAGCGGGGTAATAATTAACACCTCTTCCATCTGCGGCATGCGCCCGGTAGCCGGTTTTTCCCACTATGTGGCTGCAAAACATGGCATCGTCGGACTTACCCGTTCAACCGCTTTGGAGTATGCCGGTAAAGGTATTCGTTGTGTGGCTATCGGCCCGGGTTTTATCGATACAGCGATGACGCAAGCCAGCCTGCAGGGTGAAGCCAGAGAAGGGCTAATCGCCCGTATTCCACAAGGACGGCTTGGAGAACCGGAAGATATAGGCAATGTGGTGCGTATGCTGTGTTCAGAAGATGCCGCATACATCAATGGCGCCTATCTGCAAGTTGACGGCGGTATGCTGGCAAGCTAATTTACAGCTCTTTCCCTGCCCTGCCAGTAGGGTTTGCGCAGCTCGGTTTTCAGTACTTTTCCTGCCGCGCTTTTTGGAAATTCTTCAATAAAGTCAATGCTTTTCGGCGCCTTGACGCTGCCCAGTTTTTCTTTTGCCAGGGCAATGAGCTCGTGTTCACTTGCCTCCTGTCCTGGTCGCAACTGAATGATGCCTTTTACCGCTTCTCCCCATTTCTCGCTGGGAATACCAATGACGGCCGCTTCCTGTACTGCATGGTGTTCCATCAACACCTGCTCCACTTCGTTGGGATAGATGTTGAAGCCGCCGCTGATGATCATGTCCTTCCTGCGGTCTACTATGTTGATATAGCCGTTGTTATCCATTATCCCTATGTCCCCGGTCCACAACCAGCCGTCGCGGAATGATTCCGCCGTGGCCACCGGGTTGTCCAGGTACCCGAGCGTGACCAGGCGGCCTTTGACGCAGATTTCTCCCGGCTGCCCGCGAGGCGCTTCTGCTTCATTTTCATCAAGTATTTTCACATCATTAAAACACCCGGGCCGGCCGATGCTCTTTAATCTTTCCTCATTGATATTGCCCTGATCATCCAGATAATCCCATGGCGCCTTCAAGGTGATCGCGGCCGGCGCTTCAACCTGGCCGTAGGCTTCAGACATGCAGTGTCCGAACACCGTTACTGCCTCCTTGAGTTTCTCCAGGGAGGTGGGAGCGGCGCCGACCACGAAATGTTGCAGGGATGCGTAATCATATTCTCCCACATCCGGATGGGCGAGCATCATGTACATCAGCGTAGGCGGCAGGAACAAGTGTGTTACCTTGTGCGCCTCAATATCCTGCATGATAGACAGAGGGTCCAAATTTTTGACCACCACGTTCCTGCCGCCGCGCATGAAGTGCAGGCAGCCCATGATGCCGGCGGCATGAGTCATTGGCGCGACGACCAGGTTTACACTATCTTCGTGGTAGTGGAAATGCGCGTAATAATTCGCGGCGAAGGTTTCCAGGGCTTCATGGTTCATCAGCACACCCTTGGATTTGCCGGTGGTGCCGCCGGTAGGAAATATCGCGGCCAGTTCACCTGCTTGCTGGGGCCCAGTCTGGTGTAAGTCACCGTGCCCCTCGGTAAATTCAGCCAGCCCCCTGCCTGCGCTGCCGGCGCCTTCAATACAGACAAACTCCTTTATTGCGTGCACAGCCGCCCGTATCTCGCTCACCTGTTCATTGAAGCAGGAATCATAGAACAGGATGTCCATGCTGAAACGGTTTCCGAGATCGATATTGGTGGCGGCATTGTTGCGCGGGTTGATGGGCAGCCACACCCCTTCGGCCCGCATCAGTCCCAGCATGGCCAACCAGGCCATGTTTGAATTGGGCGAATAGACACCGATACGGGTTCCCTTGTCATAACCATTGCCGTGGATCGCCGCGGCAATCCGGTGTATCTGCCGGTCTGCCTCGGCGTAGCTATAGCTGCCGTGACGGTCAACAAAAGCGATATTGTCGGCGTAGTAGCGAACGCCCTGGTCGAAGAAATCGATGAGACGCATGGGCTAAGCTATTTTGTTGACCGCAATCGGATATTGACTCATTTCATTGACTGATCTGCAATGCAGTCATGCATCAGCTTATTTCCAGTTCCGCCGGCAGAAAGTTTTTCAACTCGCCCAGCAGGTAGCGGTGGCCCGCCACTTCGCAGGGGGAAGCAAAGCCTGTCTTGTCGGCGCCGTCATGCAGTAGTTTGTTGACCGCGGCCGCCTGGAAGATGCCGGTCTGGTAGTAAGCGGGCCCGCTGCGCAATACGACAGTGCGTTGCGCGGCGGTGCCCGTGCCCACCACCTGATCGCTGGTGCGATGGATCAACATGTTCTCCCGGGGCGGTTCGCCCGGTTGCATGTCTGCAGCGAGCTCGCTCAATGCTTTTTCCTGCTCTTCCTTGGGCAGCGGTTTGATATTCTCTTCGTAGTGCTTGTGGATATTTATCACGGCTTCGAACATGGGCCGGTTGGTAAAACTGGTCAACTGTCTGCAATTGCGTACCCGGAAGTCATCTTCAAACCAGATGGGCAGGCCGCCCCCTCCCCAGGGATGGGCGAACTGGGTAATGGCGTGGCCGGACACCAACACCTCATAGCCTCTGGCCGCAGGCCATTCTACCATCTGGTTATTTTCCAGGTACGTGGCCGGGCCTTGAACAGGGCAAAAATGGACTGGGTAGACGCATAAGTGGGTAAGGCAGCAGCCGAGGCTACTGCCTCCAGGCTGTCTATGCCCTCTTTTTCCAGGCAGTAGCGGGCACAAATGTCGAGAGGCGCATACATATAGGCGACGCTGGGCGCCAGCGCAAGGCCGGCATCAGCATAAAGGCTGCCGAATTTAGCCTTGACAGATTTAATGAACGCCGGCTCGCCGGTCGTATCGATATAATGACAGCCCGCGTTCAAAGCGGCTTCGACTACCGGTTCACCCAGGTACTCGAACGGGCCAATCACATTGCAGACTACCTCAGCCCCTTTGAACAGGTCAGTCAGCCCCTGGACGCTGTGCTCTACCTCTGCAATCTCATACTCCGCAGTCTCAATGCCGGGCACCAGGGCCATGATCTTTTCCAGGCGCTCCCGGTTGCGGCCCGCGGCCACAAAAGGTATCTGGTATTGCCTCAGGTATTCACAGACAAGGCGGCCGGTATAACCGCTGGCGCCATAGACGACGACGGGTTTGTTGCTCATATTTTATTCTCCCACTGCTTTCGGGAATCACTATTGCCCATATAAACAGGATATCTTTCTCAACAATATCGTATTTTTTGACTTATTCCATCACCCGAAAGTATCAATTCAGGGAATGAATTTGGGAAACTCTGATTAAGTCAGAGCTTCCTTAGATGAATCTACGGACATGTTTTCACCATGTCATGAACCCGGCGCACCAGATCAACGGGGTCGAACACCGGCAAGCCGGTTTTCTTGCGCAGCGCATCGGCATACGGCGGCATATCGGTACATTCCAGAACCAGTGTTGCAATGGACGGATTGTCCTCGATAAGCTGTGCCGCGGTGTTTGTTACCGCGTCCCGGACGACCGAAAAATCATACTCCGGCGTCGTCATCGTCAGCCATTGTTCGGCGTAACGCGATTCGTTCATGCCGGCTATGAATAGCCTGCTGTCATCTTCAATCCCGCATGAACGGAACGATGCCATGTTATGGCCGCACAACTGCTGTTTTGATACGGTCAGGATGCCTACCCCTTGATCTTCCGGCAGCGCATCCAGCATCTCTGGAATGAAACACAGGGTCGATGAATAAAACGGAATCGATACGGCGGCCGCAATCTCCTGCTGGATGTTCGAGGTTAATCCACAACCGCCGACAATAGCCCGAACGCCATCCTCTTCCAACTGTCTTGCGGCATGAATCCAGTTGGAAAGGTTCCAGCCTTTCCAGTCCGGCCGGCCGGTAAGAAAACCGTCCGGATCGAAGGGATCGTCCACAAAGGCCAGCCGCACGGGAAAATCATAGGAACACATATTGGCCATATGTCCGGGTTGGGCGATACAGTAGTACCAGGGCCGGAAGACGAGCAAACCCACGGTTTCTCCAAAAAAATACAGGCGTTTTTCATCATCGTCCATCTCTCGCAACACGGGCTCGTGCCTGACAGGATCAAGCGAAATGATGGTTCGTTTGCGCAGTTCAACCCTGCCGCTCATGGGCTTACTCCGGATTGAAGCGTTGTTTGACTACCGCGTCCATGTCTGGGTTTTCCTGTGCAAGTATGCCGTCAAAACGGACTTTGATCATGTCCAGGGTATGGGGGCCGGGAAACACGTAGAACCGGTTTTCCCTGATGGCGGCCAGGGTCTTCTCCGCCACCACGCGCGTGCTCATTCCGGCGTTGACGCCCGTCTCCATGGACGAGCGGATGAACCGCATGCGTTCAGGTTCAGTCAGTTCATCATTAGCGGCTGTGTCATCCCGCCGGTTGCCCAGTATCCCGGTATTTGTGAAACCGGGACACAGCAGGGTTACGCCAATGCTGGAATTCAATAAATCGAGTTCGTGGTAGAGCGATTCCGATATCGCGGCGACGGCAAACTTGGAGGCATGGTAGGGTGTCATAAACGGCTGCACCAGGTGGCCCGCCACCGACGCGACATTGACAACATGGGCCTCACTTGCCTGTTGCAGCATGATTGGCACAAAGGCTCGGATACCGTTGATCACTCCCCACAGGTTGATATCCAGCGCCGCGCGCCATTGTTGCGGACTTTGTTCCCAGGCATAGGCCGGACGGCCAAATATGCCGGCATTGTTGCATAACACATGTGCCGCGCCAAAACGCTCAATGGTGTTGTCAGCCAGGCGCCGCAGGTCCTGTTCCCGGCTCACATCCGTGACAACTGCCAGCGTTTCACTACCCTTGGATTGCAATGCTTTCTCCGCTTCCGCAAGACCGGCGGTGTCGATATCGGCAAGCACAAGCTTCATGCCCGCTTCTGCGAACTGTTCACATAGCGCGAAGCCGATACCCCGCGCGGCGCCGGTGACAACGGCAACTTTTCCGGACAGTTCTTTCATTCTGATTGTTCAGGCATGATCAACGCCGCATTTTGCTGTGCAAATTCTACTAACTGACCTGTGCCCCATACCATTCCCGTGCAAACGGGAATCCAGTGGAACAAAGGGTCGCCCTTCGGGCGACACAGTATATAACTGGACTCCCGCTTTCGCGGGAGTGGTGCGGAGGAATGCTCTGGCCTGTGCCAATAGTCACATGCAATAGGGACATGCGGAAATCTGATCATCAGGGTTTCGAATTCAAGACAACAGCAGGCCGCCGTCTACCGGGATCCAGGCGCCGTTGATATAAGCCGCCTCGTCTGAACACAGCATGCGGACAACCCGGGCGACATCTTCCGGCTGTCCCAGACGTCCCTGGGGTGTGCGCTCAAGAAACCATTGCTGGGCTTGTTTGCTAAGGCGGCTTCCCTGGTCGGCGTCCGTCAGCGGTGTCATGATGAAACCCGGGCAGATTGCAATACAACGGATGCCCTCGCGCGCGTGGTTCAGGGCCACCTGCCGGGTCAGACCGATGACGCCGTGCTTGGCGGCGGTGTATTCGATGCTGGAATCCTGCAGCGGCGCGACGCCACAGAAAGAACTGTTGTTGATGATAACGCCGCCACCGTTGGCAAGCATTGCCGGCGCCTGGTACTTGATACAGTAATACACCGCGTTCAGGTTGACATCCATAATCCTGTGCCAGTCTTCGTCCGCCATCTCACCCACCGGTACCGGTGAGGAACCGATACCCGCGTTATTGAAAGCGTAATCCAGCCGGCCGAACTCAGACATGGCCAAGTCTGTTACAGCCTTGCAATTTTCGGGAAGGGCTATGTCCGCGACGGAGGCCACTGCCTTGATACCGTAGTTTTCCAGGTCGATCGCGACCTCTTTTACCTGTTCCAGCTTATCTGTGAGTACCAGGTTTGCGCCGGCTTCGGCAAAAGCCCGCGCAGTCGCTGCGCCAATGCCGCCGCCGGAGCCGGTAATCAACGCAACCTTGCCGTCCATGTCTATCTGAACGCTCATAATCCTGTCAGGAATTTCGGAATTTCATCCGGGCAGCACGAGATCTGTTTGTGCCCAATGTGAAGAGAAATGACGACGTATGAGTCTGGCCAGTTTCTTGTTAGCCGTCGGTTCCGGTACGACTTGAGGGATCTTCGTTTGGTGGTGGGGTAAACACGGTGGTTCGTGGTCTTGTCCAGCCTTCGATAAGTCCTTCGATGCGCGCCATGCGCTCACGCACATCAGCCAGGTGCTCGTCCAACCTGTCGATACGTTGGCCTTGCCTGAGAATAAGCCCGGCCAAGCCGATTGCGGCAATGATGATGGCAATGAGTTCCTGGGACATGTGAGCAAGTATAGCATAAAGAGGTATATCCCTCGTAGGAAAGTCTGACTTAATCTGGTTCTTTAAGAATCATCGGAGTTGATGAGGCTTTGGCAAGGGTGAACGGTATATCTCCTTGTTCACCACGTAATGATCTTTGCCGGCGAGCAGGTAGCCGGTGTGTGAATCGGCGAAGTTTTCGATATCCTCAATATATAGCGGGAACAGTTCCTGGCGCTTGGGATTTTTGGCCGAACGTTCCTGGTCGGCGGGTGAGGTCCAGACCTCAGCATGGCCGAAGTGGCGGTCGTTGTGCGGCATATTGCGGTCGGCGCGCAAGGTCTCAGCCAATTCATGCTCATAACTGTGCACTTGTATATACTTGGCGTTGGGAGAGTAGCGCGCATAGTCCTGGGTCAGACCGCCATGCACTGCGATCCAGTGGCGTTGCGTTTCCGCTATCGGCAGTCCCGGCAGGGCGTCCGGAAAATAGGCCACGCGGGTAAAGTCTGTGTCCACTGTGGCCTCGATTTTTTCCCGCGGAAAGATCACGGCATGGTTTATACCAAAGGACAAACGGCAACGGGGAGTATCGATATGAACCAATTCGTCCGCCAGGATTTCCTGGTATGCCGCCTGACCGGACCGGGTTTCCAGCGCGGCTTCAAGCACGCGAATATCCGCCCAACAGGTGGTTGCGACGCCGTCGAAAGGCTCCCCGGTGGCGTCGTAGGCCTTGCGGTAAGCAATGCCAATAGGATTTTCAGGATCGCCCGGCAGTTGCACATGGCGCCTGATGTCCAGCGTGTCTGCATGCGCGCGCCATAAATCGGCATGCCTGCCTGTCCACCAGGTGTTGAAGTCCTGCGGGCTTAGTTCCGGTTTGCGCCGCAGGTAATAATCCAACCTGATCACTGATCCTGCTTGTTTGCCGTGTTAATTGCCCCCGAACCGGTAATTCCCCTGGATCATGATCGTCCTGGGCGGTTCCAGGTATCCCAGGTAAGTTGTCTGAAACAGGGCGGCGAAGAAACTCTGGGAAGCCGATAACACTTTCTCATTGGTCAGGTTGCGACCCACCACTGCCAGGCTCCACCTGCCGTCGGAGGCCTCGACGCCGACACGCGCGGCAAGTTTTGCATAGGAGTCCTGCAAGCCTGCCGGTTCCAGTGAAGCATCCGTATAGAATTCATCGCTGAACGAGACGCTCAGGTCGGCAATACCATCGATATTGTCTGCAATCGGAAAACTGGCATTGGCGTAAATATTGCCGCTCCATTCGGGGGCAAGGGGCAAGGGCCGGTCCGACTGATCGCAGGGGCTGGTCATGCCGCTGGCGAAGTTGCAGGTGCCATTGAGGAAACTGCCGTATTCCGCATCGGTGTAGGCAAATGAGCCGCCCAGCAGCAACCAGTCGCTTGCCTGCCAGCGTCCGTCCATCTCCACACCCTGTGAGACAGCAGAGGCCGCGTTGGTTACGCGTTGGACGATGACCACGCCGACGGGCGTGAATGAATTCACTTGCAAATCATCGAACTCGGTACGGTAAAACGCCACATTGAGTTCTGCGGAATTATTCAACCAGCGTGACTTGAAGCCTACTTCGTAGCCGGTGGCCTTCTCATCATCGTATTCCTGATCTTCAGGCGCAAACGCCAACCCGCCCGGCGCAGTTCTCTGGGCGGAAGTGAAACCACCCGACTTGGCGCTTTCACCCCACTTGGCATACAGCATGATGTCTTCGTTCGCGTCCCATTGCAGCGCCACTTCGGGCAACCAGTTGTCACTGGAGCGGTCGACAAACAATCCGACCGTGCCGGGATCGGTGTTGCACAGAGCCAACGGTCCGGGTAAAGCCTGGGGAAGCAACAACCCCGCATCAACAAAACCAAGCTGGCAGCGCGTGTCATACAAGGATTGTTTGTCTTCGTCGGTATAGCGCACACCGCCTGTGATGCGCAGACGGTCCATGACATTCACCGTAGCCTGTCCGAACACAGACCACAACTCGGATTCCTGATCGAAGAAATTCCCGGTGTCGATCAACACATTGGCGCCAAATGGACCTGCGGCGCTCAATAGACCGCCAAGTGTCGCCGGGCCGAACTGCGCGGGATTCAGGTTATAGTTTTCCCACTTCTGGTAGTACGCGCCGACCAGGTAATCAACCATGCCGCCTTTTTCAGATGTTAGTCTGATTTCCACGGAATCCTGCTCGAAGTCCTCATCAATGCCGGATGTCACGAAGGCATCAGCCGTTGTATCCAGGTCTACAGAAATATCGTATTCAAATTCCGAGTGCCCACCGGTAACTGACAGTATGTGGCCGGGAAGTTGCCAATCCAGACTGGCCATTATTGTCTGATTTTTCGTGCGTTGTTCAGGACAGGTATCTGACTGCATGGTGGCTACCGTAATCGGGTCCGGCAGCCCGTTGCGGTCATTGTTGCAACCGTTTGACGAGCGTTCCCAGTTCAGCCTGCCGTCGTTGGGTTCGGCAAATCCGGTCCCGGCGGAGAAAGTCCCTGCCGCGTCATTGAACAGTTCGCCGGTATTGCCTTCCATCTCTTTTTCGGCGCGCTCGTACTTGGCGCTAAACGTCAGGTCCTCAGTCAATTGCCACATTGCGCTGATGCGCAACAGCAGTTCATCGGTATCGCCTTCATTTTCTCCGGTCAATGAGTTGTCAAAGTACCCGTCCCGACCGGAAATCTTCAGGGCTGCCCTGAGGCCCAGCGTGTCCGAGGGCGAACCGCCGGCGATGGCGACCAATGAGGGCCCGCCGTGTTCCATTTCATAGTCCACAGTCAGATCCAGGAAGGCCGCATCGCCCGGGCGTGTCTGGTTGGTGACAATGCTGATCGCGCCGGCTGTTGAGTTCAGGCCATGGATGACGGACTGCGGTCCGCGGGCCACCTCGACGCGTTCCGCATCGAGAAATGGAGACTGGTATTGGCGCGAACGAGGCATGTACATCCCATCGATAAACATCGCTACGGATTGTTCAAAACTCCGTTCCTGACCTGTGCCCAGACCGCGAATGGTGATCGCCTGGGAGGTAATGCCGTAGCCCACTTGCAAATTGGGCACGGTATCCGCAAGCTCCGCCAGGTCGGTGATGCCCATATCCATCATCATTTCACCGGACACGGTTTCAATTGACAGCGGAATATCCTGGGAGCTTTCAACACGCTTGGTTGCGGTAACGATAATCTCTTCCAACTGGGCATACGCATTGGATACCGGCAGCGCGGTAGCCAGCAGCAGTGGAAAGAAATTTCTCAAGTAACGGACAGAAACAGTATTCATTATTGGTTATCCCCCGAAAAACAGAAATCACCTGCTGATATCAGCCAGATCACAATCAACAGTATGCAGTTTAGCAAAAAAGTATGTCATATAGCTCACAGATACCGGTAGTCAGTACATTCAATTTTCTTATCATAAAATGAAATTCTCTATGCCTACAGTGCAGGGCCGGGAATAATTGGGCTGCCGTCGCTGAAGCGAGTGAAGCGAAAACGGCCAAGATCATACCCTGCCGGTTTGCCTTGCAGCAGTCGCGCCATGATGCGCCCGGCGCCGGGACCGATGCCGAAACCATGGCCGCTGAAACCGGTAGCCAGGTAAAATCCCGGATAACCGGGAACCTGATCCAACGCCGGCACAAAATCAGGCGTTGCCTCTATCATGCCTGCCCATGCCTCCTCGATTCCTAACTCGGCCAATGCGGGTAAGTGGTCAACCATGCGTTTGCGCAATTCACTGACTGCCCAGGGACATGGATCCGGGTTGAGTACCCGGTTACGTTCAAACGGTGTTATTTCATCTGCCTGCCACCTGCGTTGCGGAAACATCCTGGCAAACAGGTCCTTGCCCAAACGCAGTTTGATGGCTTTTCGAATCTGCTTGAAGGCAGGCCAGAACGTTACCAGGCGCCTGATACTGTCGGCGCCGGGGAAATGTTCAAGATAATCACTCAGAGCCAGGGTATAACCGCCGTCCTCCCTGCGTCTGAAGGCAAACCTGTGGGACGCAGCACAGCCGGGAAAGATGGCCGGAGCAGCCCCGGTACGCGCCACCGTGCCGCGCACAACGAGCTGCGGCAGAGTAACCCCCAGGTTGCCCAGAAACATGGCAGACCAGGCGCCACCCGCGCAAAGAACAGCATTGGCACGCACCCGCCCCAGTTCCGTTATTACCGCGCTGGTTCTGCCGGCTTGTGTTTCGATGGTTCTCACAGCGCAATTTTCGATGATACTGCAGCCGGCGCGTTGCGCCGCTCTGGCGATAGTCGGGACAGCCTTGAAGGGTTCCGCCCGCCCGTCACTGGGGGTATAGATGGCTCCGTGCCACCTGTTGCCACCGCCGTCGACCAGTTTTTGCAGTTCGCCGCGGCCGAGTGGACGGCTGTCGAGTTGGTGCTGCTTCGCGATCGCCAGCCATTGCTCGAATTCCTCCTGTTCCTGTTCGTTTTCTGCCAGAAACAGGATGCCACCGCGCCGGAAACCCACATCTTCTCCGATTTCTTGCGCCAATCCTTCCCAGAGATTGATGGAATCCATCATGATCGGCAGTTCCGCTTCATCCCGGCCCATCTGCCTTACCCAGCCCCAGTTGCGGCTGGATTGTTCACCGGCGATCCTGCCCTTTTCGCATACCAGTACTGAAACGCCGTCTTTCACCAGAAACCAGGCAGCGCAAATGCCGGCTATGCCGCCGCCAATGATCACCACGTCGGCGGCTTCCGGCAGTTTGTCCTGGAAAATAATGGGAGAGTTTTCGCTCAATACGGGCATTGTGGCCTCCGGGAACAGACCTTCGGCCTGTGCCCACACTGTCTCAAGACAGGGAACCTCAGATTAAGTCTCAGAGCTTCCATAGACATAATCTTACCAATTCGCTTGTTTGTTTACCTGCTCAAGAGCGTCGGCGTATTCGGCAAGTAACCGGTTTATCACGCCGCGGCAGAATTCCACTTCGTTAATCTGGCCCACCACCTGGCCGGCGGGGTTCATGGCTACTTTTTGCGTGTCTCCGGCGCCGGCGTAGGTTTCGGTTCGGCGCATCGCGTCGGCAGCCAGTAATCCCTGCAATGGCAGTTCCAGAGGTTGCGGCGCGTCCTTGCTGTTCCAGGCATCGGTCCAGTTGTTCCTGAGCACCCTGGCGGTCTTTCCCGTCCAGCTCCTGGTGCGGACAGTGTCTTCGCTCGTGGCCCGCAGGTAGGATTCTTTCTGTGCAGGCTGAGCGGCAGCTTCTTCCACGGTGGTCCAGAGAGTGCCGGTCCACACCCCCGCGGCGCCCATACCCATGGCCGCCAGCATTTGCCGGCCGTTGCCGACCCCGCCTGCCGCCAGAACGGGTATCGGCGCCACGGCATCTATTACTTGCGGCCACAGCACGATACTGCTGATCTCGCCGGCGTGGCCGCCGCCTTCGCCGCCCTGGGCTACAATGAAATCCAGGCCGGCCTGCTGGTGCGCCAGCGCCTGTTTTACCCTGCCGCACAGCGCGCCAATGAGGCGGCCGCTGTCCTGTACCAATTTTACGACCTGCTCGGGGGGTGTGCCCAGCGCGTTGGCAACGAGTTTAACCTTCGGCCGGGTGAGGGCTTCTTTCAGTAACGGCAGCGCGGTGGCATATGTCCATCCAGCCAGACTTGCGAATTTTGAACCATCGGGCCACTCTGGCACACCGTGATTGCGCAGTAGTTTTTCAACGAATTCCATATGTCCTTGCGGGATCATGGAACGCAGTTTTTGCTCCAGGGCGCTTGGATCGGATTCATCCATACCCGTGTAACTTTGCGGGATGACGATGTCCACACCGTAGAGGTGGTCACCGACTTGATCATCCAACCAGTTAAGTTCTTCCCTGAGTTGTTCAGGGGTCATCCAGCCGACACCCAAAACGCCCATGCCGCCGTGATTGCTTACCGCGGCAACTACGTCCCGGCAATGGGAAAAGGCGAAAATCCCATGCTCCATACCCAGGTCTTTGCAGAATTCAGATAACATTACAATCCCAGGCTAACGCCTGCGCACACAATCGGATGTTATCCCCGTGATGCTCGTGATGCCCATCAGCGCCATATCCCGTTCCAGTTCCGCGCGCAAGATATCAAGCGCCCGTGCGACACCTGCTTCACCGCCGGCAGCCAGACCGTACAGGTAAGGACGTCCGATGAGACAGGCACGCGCCCCCAGCGCAAGCGCTTTGATGATGTCCGTGCCGCGCCGGAAGCCACTGTCAATAAATACTTCCAGCCTGTCGCCTACTGCGTCCATGACCTCTTGCAACGTTTCCAGCGGCGAGGGCGCGTGGTCCAGTTGCCGGCCACCGTGGCTGGATAAGGAGATGCCCGCGGCGCCGATTTGCGCGGCCAGCTTCGCATCTTCCACATGGGTAATGCCTTTGACGACAAAAGGCCCGTTCCAGTCTTCTGCCAGCCTGGCCGCGTCATGCCAGGTGAAAGTCGTGTCCAATTGGCTGCCAAACCATTGCACGATGGATGACACGTCGTCATGATTATCCAGCGCGCCGGCAAAATTGGGAAAATTATAGGCTGGCGCCAGCAGGTACTCCCACAACCAGCCGGGGCGCGCAGACAATTGTCGCAATACCTTCAAGGTGGGTCTTGGCGGCAAAGTGAAGCGGTTGCGATAATCGCGTTCCCGGTTGCCGGCAACGGCGCAGTCCGCGGTCAGGACCATGGCCTTGTAACCCAATGCGCGGCATTGTGCCGTCAGCTCTTGGGTAAATCCACGGTCTTTCAAGACATACATCTGGCACCATTTCGGCCCGTTCGTATCTGCCGCCACCTCATCGAAGGAGACCATCGCGGTCGACGCCAGCACCTGGATGATATTCGTCCTGGCTGCCGCCCTGGCAACGGCCAGTTCTCCCTCGGCATGATACAGCCGGTTGGCCCCGGTTGAAGTCAGTACGATCGGCGCGGCAACCTGCTCGCCCAGCACAGTCGTTGAGGTATCGATCCCGGAGACATCCACCAGTACTCTTTGCAGCAGGTAAAACTCGGAAAACACGCTACGGTTTCGGGACAGGGTAAATTCGTCATCGGCGCCGCCTTCAAGATAATCATAAATAAACCTGGGCAGACGTTTTCTGGCCAACTCGCGCAAATCATCAATGTTATGGCAGTTGTTAAGTCGGGATTGTCGGGATATGGCCGGCATGTCGATTATGCATCATTGAACAGTATTCGATCATTATCCGCTGTCACGGCTCTGAATTCCAATCCTTAGCCCGAATATCTCACCAATTGATGCGATGATCGCTGAGGATTTTTTGTGTTAGCGGGTACTCGTGACCGAAACCATAGTGGTTCTTCTGGTTGAGGGAACATGTGCCCGCTAACGCAAAAAAGACCAGCGAGGGCGCATCAAGCGCAGTGTGTAATGGCAACATACTCGACAGATTATCATAACTCATTGACAACAAACATCTATCCGATGCTGACAAGCGAATTGGTGAGATATTCGGGTTGGCGGCAGGTGGCTTATCCTCCCCGGCACTTGCTACAGGACAGACGCTGTGCCGATTTTGATAAACCCGGCAGCAGAGCGGTGGCATAATAGTATTATCTACTTCACCATCTCCGTGAGACAAACTGTGAGCAAAGACACGATTAATCCCGATGAACGCATAAAGGAACTCGGACTGGTGTTGCCGGCGCCGCTGGCGATACCTCCGGATATAGAAGCCCCGCTAGTCTTTATCAAGGTCGTAGGCACGCGCGCGCTGGTTTCCGGCCATGGCCCTCAGGAAACCGATGGCAGCATTGCCCTGCCGTTGGGTAAAGTGGGTTCCGACCTCACTGTTGAGCAGGGCGCTGAAGCGGCCCGCAAAACCGCGCTGTCCATGCTGGGCACGATTCAGCGGGAATTGGGCGAACTGAACAAGGTAAAAAGCTGGGTTAAGGTTTTGGGCATGGTCAACTCGGCGCCGGGTTTCAAAAACCAGGTGTCGGTAATCAACGGCTTTTCCAAGACCATACTGGAAGTTTTTGGCAAGGAGCGAGGTCTGGCCACCCGTTCGGCAGTAGGCATGGCCGAGTTGCCGTTCGGCATTCCGGTAGAGATCGAAGCCGAACTGGAACTCTATTGATCCAAGGCATTGGCGCAACCGGGCAGACGGAACAAATGCGCAAGCGGCCTGACGACCTCCCGGCTATCCATCCACCGGATATTGCGCTGCCGTCACGGGTTTAAACCGGCCTTTTTCTTCGACCGGATAGCGGATTGCCTGGCCCGCCATTTCTTTTTTCACCTCCGAATCATCCACGACGAACCGGCCATTAACCAGAACATAGGGGATGCCGGTAGTCGGATTACCGTTGGCGCCTTGTTTGAAATCCGCATTGTCCGTTACCCTGTCCGGATCAAATACGACGATGTCCGCCACCATGCCTTGCTGCATTCGTCCGCGTGCTTTCATCGCCTCAATACCGGCATCGCCAAGGTGTTTTGCATGCCAGTAACTTAATTGCGACAGGGTAAACATCAGGGGGATATTTTCCTCGCGGGCCAGCCGGAGCGCCTTGCCCCGCGTACCTGCCGTCCTCGGGTGTCCGACATAGTCCTCATACGGATCGTCCCAGCCGAGACGGTTGCCGTCCTTGTCCGTGCTCCACATGGTATCCCCCGCAACAACCATGTGAGGCACGTTCAGCCACTTACGCAACCAGGGTTTACGTGGTGGCACATGGGCGATGACTGTCCGCCCCGGGTCTGTTGCAACGGCCTCAAAATATTCATCCCGGTTCAAAAATTTGTTTTGTATCGGATCAAACAAGGTCTCCTCATACTTGTAACCCAGCGTATCCTCCCACATTTCCGGTCGCAGAAACTCACTGCCCAGCGGGCCGGCTCCTGCGGTATAAGGATAGTACTCAGACCACATATTGAGTCCCTGTTCCCTGGCCAGCGCCAGTTTCTCTTCAATCTCCCACCAGCCGTAGTCATTGTTGTGGGAGATTAACAAGGGCGCCTGCAACGCCACGGCGTTGGTAAACGCTTCGGCGAACCCGATGGGTGATTCCGTCGGTGTTTTGTTCATCGGATGAAACCGCAGGTGTGCGGCGGTAAGCCTGCCATAACGCGCCGCCGCCCGTTGCGCTTCAAACATCTCGTAGGTGCTGACCCCTTTACGCATATAACCGATAGTGGAGCCTAAACCCAGCGCGCCCTCACTCAGACCCTGATCAAGCCGGCGGGAAATCTCGTTCATTTGTTCAAGGTTGCTCTTTGTCACCGACCAGCCCTCTATGCCGTCTTTCAGGCTTGCCGTACGCGCATCGCTCAAACCCGTTGCATCTATGGGTACGCTAAAGTCGATACCGTCATTCGCATCGTGCACGGACATGCGCACTATCTCCTGACTTACGGTCGTGCCGTAATTGATCGGCCAGTTGTTTTTTTTCCCTTGATACCAAGGACCCACCGGCCATGCGCCCACTTCCAGGTCCATGCCCGTGGTGACCCCATCCCGCATCAATAATTTAACCGAGAACAAATCGAGGCTGTGCACATGCGAATCGATGAAGCCGGCGGTGACGATGTGCCCGGTCGCATCGATAATCCTCTCGCCTGAGATGGAGTCGGCTGTGATCGCGGCTATCTTTCCGCCGCGAAGCCCAACGTTCCGGACGCGATCGAAACCGGTTTCAGGGTCCATCACCCTGCCGTTCAGAATGGCGACATCATAGTCTGCTGCAGTGGCGCAGGTAGAACAGACAAGCGCCAGAAACAGGACATTGGCAAATCCATACAGACATTTCCAACCGGGTCGATGTTCCACGATTGAATTGAGCATTTTTTTCGACATGTCAAAACCTGTTCATCGAGTAGTGAGTCAGGTCGACTGCCGGTGTTTTTCCGATGATGATATCCGCCACCACCTGCCCTGATGCCGCCGCCATGGTCCAGCCGAGATGTCCCTGGCCGGTATTCAGATAGAGTCCGGGCGCCGGTGTTTTCCCGAGAATCGGCACACCGTCGCTGCTCATAGGTCTTAACCCCGTCCACGGGTTGAGCGAATCCCGATCCATGATCCTCGCCAATTCAGGAAAAACAGCTTCTACCAGCCTGATCAGGTTGCCTGTACGGGCTGCAGGAATCGATTTGTCGAAACCGGTAAATTCTGCGGTGCCTGCGACCCTCAGGACTTCATCGCCCAGTGGATTTATCCCGGCGTGCAAGTCCATGTCGCCCATGATATGCCGCGGCCGGTTTTTCCAGCCATCCATGGAGATCGTCAACGAGTAGCCTTTCGCCGGATAGACGGGGATACGGACCCCCAGTGGACGCGCCAGCTTCGGGCTGTATGCGCCGGCGGCGACGACAACCGCATCCGCGGTCAGGGCATCACCCGCGGACAACGCAACCTTGAACGATGAACCCTCCCGGACGATTCGTGTGGCGCCGGCGCCGTAACGAAAATCCACGCCGTTGTTCTGTAATAGTTCGGCGATCTTCCCGCAAAAAATATGACAATCCCCGGTCTCGTCGCCGGGGAAGTGTATGCCTCCGACAAGTTGGTCACGGATCGGTCGCAGGGAAGGCTCCAGGGCGACCAGTTCATCCCGGTCCAGCGCCCTGTTTGCCGCCCCGCATT
Organism: Gammaproteobacteria bacterium; assembly: GCA_965221335.1. Lineage (GTDB taxonomy): Bacteria > Pseudomonadota > Gammaproteobacteria > Eutrophobiales > Eutrophobiaceae > JAAXHV01. The sequence continues at coordinate 44,850 of CBDCSC010000001.1, forward strand.
CTTCACGCAGAAAGCCGGCATGTTCGATATGTCCATCCAGGGACTCCTGGTTGCGAAACAGCAGCAAAGTGCCCGCGCCGGAATGCCGGTAATCGATATCCGTTTCTTCCCGTATTTCCTTCATCAGTGCGATGGAATAATTGGCCAGCGCGCAGTTGCGTTTGACGTTTTCGATAAAGGTTTCCTTTCGGGATGCCCGTAAAAACCCCAGGCCCCAGAACAACATACCGGGAATGGACTTGAGGTGTAACAGTATCGGCGCATCCTGTCTGCCCAGGGACTGCCACAACATTTTGTGTATCCCCGGCGCGTTCCAGGGCTCACAGAAGCCGGCGGTTATCCCGCCGCCATTGGCGAAACTGCAGTCCAGCCCTGGCCCCTCGTTACGCTCCAGCACTGTGACATCAACCTTGTACCGGTTCAGGTACCAGGCGGTTGTGATCCCTTGTATACCGGCGCCAATGATGAGTATTTTCATTAACGCGATATCATAGAGCAAGTCAGCAGGAATTGCTGCCCGCCTGTTGCAAACGTTCGGCCAGCCAGACTATTATCGTGGTTATGCAGATGACACCTGCGAGACAGATTTGGCCAATACATAATCCATCAGGCTGGGAATGCCGGGCTCCAACATCACATCCTCCGGTGGCGCCCAGACATAGCCTTGTGCCTGTAATGTGGAACTGATATTATTGATCTTTGAACCGGAATCTTCTTCTGACAAAGCATCAGTAATAACCTGCCGAAATTGGGCGTCATTCAGACTGCCTCGATCGTTGAATGCAAGCGCTACGTTACGCGCAACCGGCAGTAGCTCTGCCTGTTCAAGCTGACGGTAACGGACAGCATAAAAACCGTTTTTGCTGCGCTCAAATTCAGGCCTGGCGGCTGAGATTAAGGTATTATCAATGCGTTCAACTCGACTTTTCTCCGTTTGGTTGGTGGACTGCCGAACCTGGTCCCAGAGTGCTTTCCCCCATAATTGCAGAAAGTATGGGTAGCGTTGACTTTCGGCAACGACCTCATCCAGCGCCTCTGGTGTAAAACTGATACCGTATTCAGACAGCGGTCTCTCCAAGGCCGCGGCGCTGGCCTCGGCATCCAGTCTACCGATGCCGGCAATTGGTTGACAACGTTCCCAGAAGGTGGCGCTCAGACTATTCAACTTATCATACAGGTTAGGGGTTCCTGCCAGCATGAGCAGAAAAGGCGCCTCGGCAGATATCTCCTGTGCGCTATTCAATAACGCCTGTCCCTCGCTTGATCCCAGGTTTTGCGCCTCGTCAAGCAATACTGCCAGGGGCGTTTTGCGGCAGCGCGCTGCCAACAATCGGGTAAGCGAGGCAGGGCGTCCACCCAGTTCCCAACCTAACTGACCGATTCCCAAAGACAAGGAAAGCGTATCAGGCAGCAACGATTGAAAACGCGACGGCGGCGCCAATTCCGTAGCCAGCGCGTCCAGGTCGGGAATCTTGTCCGGGGTCAACCAGACTACATCTATGCCGGGTTCGACATGCTCTATTTCCTGCTTGAACCAACGCAATAACGCCGTTTTGCCGTTGCCTCGCGGGCCGACCAAAATCATACCTGACGACGGCGAGACACCTGTTTGCAAGCAGGCTAAGGCCTGTTTCAGATCATGTTGTTGAGTCTCGCGTCCAGCCAGATAAGGGGGCAGCATACCCCAGCCGGGTCGGAACAATTCAGGCTGCAAGGTATCAGGCGGCATAGCTGAAAGCCTAGCAAAAACGCATCGGCGTGGCAATGTGCGTATGCGCAGCTAGTTTCTCATTTTAACTGTCTTCCCCTTTTTATCGATTCCAGCGTTTGAATATTCGTGGCCATCAGCAGGAATTGCTGCCCGCCTGTTGCAAACGTTCGGCCAGCCAGACTTTTATGATCGACTGGCGCGTTACGCCAATACGGGAGGCTTCCATGTCAAGCGAATTGATCATCCATGTGGGGAAATCAACGTTAACCCGTTTCAGTGTTTGATTCGGTCGTTTGATAGTCGATAAATCCAAATTTTCAGTAATATCGGCTTTATTTTTATCAAATGTATTATCAAATGTTTCAGCTTTCATAAAGAGCCACCTCTGATTCACGTGAACGTCTGACCGAAATGATACGAATCTTCTCACCACGATAGGTGATAACCGCTGACCAGTGTTTTCCATCTACTATTCCCACGACCAAAAATCGTGGCTCATCAGTTGATTTTGCCTGAATTTCAATAAAGTCAGTATCTTGCCAGATAACCTGAGCGTCGATAAAGTCGATACTATGTTTTCTCCGGTTGGATTCGCTTTTCATTGGGTCAAATTCAAAAAAGTACACGGTATAGAAAATATATCATTTATATATATTTTTGCAATATTAATCTCCTGGATAAGTGAATCATTCAATCCGTACTACTTGCTCAAGTAAACCGTCTTGCCTTCTTTTATCGTTTCCATTACTTGAATATCCTTGATCGTCAATGGATCGACCTTCAGCGGATTGTCCGACAGGATGACCAGGTCGGCCAGTTTCCCGGCCTCCAGGCTGCCCTTGTTGTGTTCTTCAAAATACTGGTACGCGCCGTTAATGGTGATCGCTTTCAAGGCATCGGCTACTGATATTTTCTGTGCGTCGCCCAGGGTTTGGCCGCTGCGGGTCAGGCGGTTCACTGCGCACCAGGTGAGCCGCATCATATCCGGCGGCACAACCGGCGCATCGTTGTGTATGCTATAGGGCACGCCCCGGGCAAGAGTGGAGGCCAGAGGGCTGATGCGCGCGCCACGCACAGGCCCTAATACCGAATCCCGATGCCAATCGCCCCAGAAAAAGGTATGCGCGGCGAAGTAAGAAGGCATGATGCCCTCCATTTTCATTTGATCGATTTGATCGTCGCGTGCGGTCTGCGCATGAATCATGACGGTACGACGGTCCGCTTTTCCATGAAACCCGTTGGCTTTTCGTACCGCTGCAATTAACTGGTCCGCCGCCGCATCGCCATTGGCATGGGCAATCACCGGCACGCTCTTGCCGAAAAAGTCCTGGACGTAGCCATTGACTGCTTCATCACTCAGTATCGGATAACCCCGATAATCCGCTGTTCGTCCCTCCGGCGGCACATGGTACGGTTTTGTAAGCCATGCCGTTTTTCCCTGCGGGGAACCGTCCAGGCCCAGTTTGGCGCCGCCGACGCGAAATCGGCCGGAATAATTTTGCGAGTAGGGGAACTGTTCATCCAGCACGGCAGCATGCAGGTACCACGGATAAGCGACTACATCCAGCTTCAGCAGCTCCTGCCCGGCAGCTTGCTGCAAGGTCTGCAGATCCACCGGAGAGGCTGCGCCCTCTTGCAAGGTGGTAATGCCGAAACCGGCATAGTAGTCTTGCGCCCGCTCCAGTAATTCCAGGCGTTTTGCCACATCATGCACCGGCAGCAGGTCGAAATAGATCCGGTAGACCAGGCTTTCTTCCAGTACGCCGTTAGGCTCATTGCTGTCTTGCTGGCGCCGGATAACGCCTCCCTGCGGATTTTTCGTCTCTGCAGAGATGCCGGCCAGTTTCAGGCACATGGAGTTACATGCCATCAGGTGCCCGGAGACATGCCAGGCCACGATGGGGTGTTCCGTGGAAATCCGGTCCAGGTCGACACGGTTTGGATGGCGCTGTTCCGCCAGCAACGAATCATCGTAACCAGCCGCCATGATCCACTCGCCTTTTGGCGTTCCTGCGGCCCGTTCTGCCAGCAGGCGCTGTATGTCGGCGATGTTTCCGACTTCCCCTACCGGCGGGGAGGCGATGTTGACGAATGCCATGAATGACATCACTGCGCTGATATGGCCGTGGCTGTCGATAAATCCCGGCAACAGGGTTTTGCCGGCCAGGCGTCTGATTTCAACATCGGCGCCTGCGATGATTTCGACTTCGGAACGAGTGCCTACTGCCAGTATCCTGCCGTCCCGCACCGCCAGGGCTTCGGCAACCGGCGCCGCATCAACCATGGTCAGTATGTTGCCATCCAAGAAGACCGTTGTCTTTTGCTCAACCTGGGTCACTGCCGGCGACGCCTTCCCCGATGCTGCGAGCAACATGAACAGAGTAAAAACCATCACGCGCCCATCACCACGTCTCATGGTTCGACCCTGCATCATGATTGCTACCCGATGACTTCCTTTGCCGTTCCAAATAACAGCCAGGCTATGGCGCCGACCAGGTGCACCGCGGCGGCCAGGGCAAATGCGGCAAGGTAGGTTCCGGTGGCGCCTACCAGCCAGCCGGTCACTGCCACGCCGATGATCCCGGGTATGGTCCCGAAGGTATTGCTGATACTCCACAAAATATCGCTGTGTCGGGGCGCCATTTCCAACACGGCCGGGGCAAAACCTGAATAACACACCCCCAGGCAGGCCAGCGCGCCGCACATGGTCAACACCGCAATCAGGGGTGTGGCGGCGGTGCCTGCGGCAACCAGGAACAAGGCTGACCCCACCAGTCCGATGGTCTGGGCAATCTTGCGCAACCGGGTCGCGTCCATCCCGTTTGCAAGCGCCCGGTCTGCAATCCACCCGGCGATATTCATCGCGAAAAACATGGACAGCCAGGGCGCCATGGAATACAAGCCTGAGCCTATTATGGAAATTCCCTGGGTATCGTAGAAAAAACTGGGTAACCAGGCCAGGGCGACATACAAACCCCAGTTGGTGCAGAAATTGGCAATGATCAGCGCCCAGGCCGCCCGGTGAGAAAAGATGACGCGCCAGGGGATGTTCTTGTTCTGTGAGTCATCCTGCCTGACCTCGGCAAGTAGCCTGAGTTCTGCTTCCGTAATATCCGGGCGCTCACTCGGGCTGTTACTGACGTATCGGAACCAGAACAACGCCCAGATGAATCCCAGTACCGCAAAGCTGTAGAACGCCATCGGCCAGCCGAACTCAACGATAATCCAGCCGGTGATCATAAGGGTAAATAGAGTGCCGACGATTGCTCCACTGGAAAAAAAAGCAACTGCCCGGGCTCTTTCATCGGGTGGTACCCAGCGGCTGAACAGGTTCAATACCGCCGGCGCGACCGAGGCTTCGCCGACACCCAGGAGGATTCTGGCGCCCAGCAACAGGACCAGGGAGCCGGTGAAGGCGGCCAGCGGCGTCAACAGGGTGAAACCGGACCACAGGATGACCGCGATACCCAGTACGATTTTTCCGCCGTAGCGGTTTGCCAGCCAACCGCCAAGAACCTGGAAGAAGAAATAACCGATAAAAAACGACGACAACACCAGCCCCTTGGTCGCATCGGACCAGCCCAGGTCATCCTGCATCTGGATTGCCGCAACGGAAATATTAACCCGGTCGGTATAGGCGATAACGAGCGCCAGAAAACAAAGCCCTACCAGGGTAAACCGCTTGGGCCAGTGTTTGTATAGAACGGGCATGTGATTATTTTACACAGAAAGCTGTTGAATGATATTTTCTATATAAATTTTACAGGGCAGTCTTAAAGTGACCTGTAATTATGATACAAAATACAGGATTTTTTACTTGCTGGAAGTAACCATGTACGTTACAATATACCCAGATAAGGGAGAACAGTTTTGATTCACAGTTTTCGGGACAGGTGGCTTCGTGAGTTTTATCTTGCGGATAGGATCAGCAAGAAAATACCCGCGCAGCTTGAGGTCCGTCTCTTCCGAAAACTGCAATTGATTGATGATGCAACATGTGACCAGGATTTGCGTTCTTCTCCAAGCAATCATTTTGAAAAGCTTCAAGGTAATTTGGCTGGAAAACATTCAGTTCACATCAACAAAAAATGGCGGCTGATATTCATATGGTCGGAGCAACAGGGCGAAGCGCGTACTATTTACCTGGATAATCACGATTATCGATGAGACAGATCATGAATGTCACAAAACGACAACCTGTAAGTGTAGGCGAAATGATTACTGAAGAGTTTTTGACACCTCTGCAACTCACTCAAGGAAGGTTGGCTGAGGCGATGGGAGTTAGCCGCAAAACGGTCAATGAACTATGCACCAATCGTCGTGCTGTAACCGTTGATACAGCCTTGATGCTCGGCGCTGTTTTTGGCAATAGCGCGAGCTTCTGGCTGAACCTGCAACAACGCAATGATCTTTGGAGAGCGCTGAATGACCCTAAGCGGCGCGCGCGTATTGATAAAGCCAGATCGTTAGCCGCTTAATCTGGCAAGGTAATTTTATGGATGTTTCCATTTTTGATGATTAATCGGAGATTCTTCTCCGGTTCGGACAACAGGGTGATATCCGTGAGTGGGTTGCCGTCCACCAGCAGCAGGTCTGCGTAAGCGCCTTCCTGGATCATGCCCAGTTTACCTTGACGGTAAGGATTGCGCCGGCCGCTCAGTTCCAGTAATTCCGCGGCGCCGGAAGTGGCCTGCCTGAGAATCTCCAGCGCGGTGAAATGTTCAGCCCTGGCCTTGAATTCCATCGCGTACAGGGCGTTGAACAGTTCATCGTCCCCGAAGGCATCGACGCAATAGGTGAGCTTGGGCTTGTGTTTTTTTGCCAGTCTGACCATATTGTCAGACCAGGAAATGACTTCACGCGCCTTGGCCAGTTGATATTCGTTGAGAAAGTCAGCCTGCAACACCAGGTGGTTCCAGGCAAAATGCGTATTCAGAAACGCGCCCTTGGAGACCAGCAGTTTCATACCTTCCTCGTCAATGCCGAAACCATGATCGATACTCTTCAATCCTGCCTGTAACGCGCGCAGGATTGAAGGACCGTTATGCAGGTGCGCGCCCACGTAGGTATCCCAGTCTTGCGCTGCCCGGACCGCGGCCTGTTGCTCTTCCAGGGTGTATTGGACAGAGTCTATCGGGTCATACTCGGAACCGACGCCGCCACTGCCCATGAGCTTGATCTGGGTTGCCCCGCGGGACAGGTTCTCCCGGACCGAAGCCAGCACATCGGGGACGCCGTCGGCAAGGCGGTAATACCCCAGTCGTTCCCAGTTTGCGGTTTCATCAAACCAGCGCGGGTGCGGGTCGGTCCAGGCGCGAAAATCACCGTGGCCGCCGGTCTGGGTAATGAAAGCGAGCGAGGGGAAGATACGCGGGCCGGGTACCAGGCCGGCATCGATATTCTGTTTCAGGCCCATGACCGGACCGCCCAGGTCGCGCACAGTAGTAAAGCCCCACATTAACGTCGTCTCAGCCCGTTTTCCCATCAAGACCCCAATACGTTCCCAGCTCCAATCGCGCATTTCACCCGGACTACCTACGATAGCCAGATGGGAATGTGTGTCGATCAGCCCGGGGACCATGATGCGGCCTCCGCCATCGATAACAATCGCATCGGATGCCAGGTCATTGATGGTCTCGGTCGAGATATCTTTGATCAGGTTTCCTTCAACAAGGACATGCCTGTTCCTGTGCAGCGCTTCATTATGTCCGTCAAAAATGTGAACATTGGTGATATAAATCTGTGCGGTAGGTTCGCCGGCGTGGAGATGATTTGTAGAAAGCAACAGGACTATTGACGCAAGTCGGACCAGGTTGAGTGAATATTTCGAAACAGGCAATTGTCTATCCTCCTAATAAATCAGGTTTCCTGACCGAATGAATCCGCAATTTTTCCGGATCGGAACTGGCTTGGCGACTCGCCGGTCCAGCGTTTGAACGCGCGGGAAAAATTGCTGCAATCGGAAAATCCCAGCAAATAAGCCACTTCACTGATGGAACGCTGTTGCTGTTGCATGTATTGCTCTGCCAGTTCCCGCCGGGTGTCATCCAGAACATGTTGATAACTGGAACCCAACCGCTCCAGTTTATTATGCAGCGTGCGCACGCTCATGTACAACTCCCTGGCAATATCCTCCTTGCTGCACTCTCCCGAAGGCAGCAATTCCACCAGCTTGGCTCTGACCTGCATCACCAGGTCACCCTTCACGGTGTCAGCCAGCATTTTCATCATAATCTGGTCATTTAGTTGCGCCAGCTCTACGTTTGCCGCAGGAAACGGCTTGTCGATCTCGTCCGGGTTGAACAACAGCGCATATTCCCCGGTAGAAAATGCCACGTTTGATCGGAAGTAATCCTGGTAAACCTGTTCACAACCTGGCGGCGCATCGCAGGCGATGTCCACCCTGACAGGGTGAAAGTCCGGGCTACTGACCTCTCGCAGGAACCTGACCATTACCGCCATGTAGCCGGACACCAGGGAGCGGTACACATGTTGCTCTATCCCAGTATCAGCCGGCTTGATCAGCAGCTTTGACTGCTTGTCCGTCTCATCGAAAATGCAATCGTGATTCGTGGTGATGAACGAATGAAACCGGGACAACCGGTGGCAAAAGGCGCGCACATTATTGCTTGAATACAGGGCAAAGCCCAGCGCGCCGTAAGTGGTCGGATGAATATAACTGGCGACCCTGAAACAGAAACAGGGGTCGCCGGTTACGACTTCGGCGGTCGCCACCAGCCGGGCAAGGGTTTCGCCGGGAACCCGGTACAAGGGTTGGCTCACCTGGCTCAGGTCCAGGCCGGCATCACTCAGCACCGCGTGCCCATCCACACCATAGGATTCTATGGCCTGGAAAATGCTGACTACGGTGCTACCGTAACTCGATGTATTGGTTGCGTAAATTGGAACCTCTGCTGGTCTCGGATTTCTCCGCTTGCAAGCTGGATGGCGTCAGTCCAATTGCAGTGAACCAGCCAGGCGCAAATCACCTGCCTTGCCAAACCGGCTTGCGTTTTTCGATAAACGCGTCTATTCCCTCCCGGGCGTCTTCGCTGTCCATATTGCAGGTCATGCGCTCACCGGCAAGATCGTAGGCTGCACTGAGATCCATACTTGCCTGCTGGTAGAACATTTTCTTACCCAGGTTGACCGCCAAGGGCGATTTGCCGGCGATTTTCTGCGCCAGGGACTTCACTGCGGCATCCAGTTCTTCCGGGGGCACGACGTCATTCACCAGGCCGAACTGTTTCGCGGTCAGCCCATCAATGAAATCGCCGGTCAGCAACATCTGCATAGCCTGCTTGCGATGCATGTTGCGGCTCAAAGGCACTGCCGGCGTGGAACAGAACAACCCCACATTGATGCCGGATACGGCAAAGCGGGCCGTGTCTGCGGCAATGGCCAGGTCGCATTGCGCAACGAGCTGGCAGCCGGCGGCGGTGGCAATACCTTGTACACTGGCGATGACAGGCTGCGGCAGGTGGTGGATGGTCTGCATCATCGTGCCGCAGCGGTCGAACAGCGCCTGGTGAAATGCCCGGTCCACGCTGGAACGCATTTCCTTGAGGTCATGGCCTGCGCAAAACGCCTTCCCGTTTGCCGCGATCACAACGACACGCACGGTTTCATCTGTGGCGATCTTATCCAGCGCCTCTTGCAGCGCGATCAGCATCGCATCGGACAAGGCATTGTACTGACGCGGCCGGTTCAGGGTCAGGGTGGCGACGGGTGGGGTGATCCCGGTCAGCAGGATCGGCTCATCAGCCAGCGCTTGTGCGGTCGAAGCCATATCGTATTCTCCTCAATACGTCAGCTTATAGTTTACTACAGAAACAGGAAACCCGTTGTGTATGACTGCGCGGACTGCTGTAAACTACCGGCAAACTTGTTGCAGGAGTGCGCGATGAATATTCCAGGCAAAATTGCAGTGGTGACCGGCGGCGCGTCGGGACTTGGTCTGGCGACGGTAAGACGACTTGTTGACGCAGGCGCCAGGGTTGCCGTGTTCGATTTGAATTCGATTCAGGACGATGCTCTCACTGGGAGCGAGCAAATCCTGTACCGGCATGTGGACGTAGCAGACGAGGAGGCAGTGCGCGCCGCTATTGATGCTACCGTGGCAAAGTTCGGGGCGATACATATCTGTTGTAATTTTGCCGGCATTGCAGTGGCCGCGAAAACCATCGGAAAAAGCGGCCCGCATTCGCTGGAACTGTACAACAAGGTGATCCAGGTCAACCTGGTCGGCACCTTCAATGTTCTGCGTCTCGCCGCCGAACAAATGGCTGCAAACGAACCTGTCGATGAAGACGGGGGGCGGGGCGTAATTGTCAACACCGCGTCCGTTGCTGCGTTTGAAGGGCAGGTCGGCCAGGCAGCCTACAGCGCCAGCAAAGGTGGAATAACCGGCATGGCGGTTCCTGTAGCCCGGGATTTGGCCGGTCTGGGTATCCGGGTGAATACCATTGCCCCGGGGCTCATTCATACCCCGATATTTGACGCACTGGACGAACCGGTACGCCGGTCCCTGGAAGAATCCGTGCTTTACCCGAAGCGTCTGGGCAGTCCCGACGAAGTTGCCCGCCTAGCGCTGTTCATTATCGAAAACGATTACATGAACGCGGCAACCATCCGTATCGACGGCGGGATCAGGATGCCGCCGCGCTAGCCAGGATATACTGACGCCCTGATGATTCTCGGTCGCCAGCAGAAGGCATACCTGTTCGCGCTCAGCGCGGTATTACTCTGGTCCACGGTTGCGACCGCGTTCAAGATCGCGTTGCGTTATCTCGATGTATACCAGTTGCTGCTGGTTGCAAGTGTGACCGCGACCTTGTGCCTGCTGGCCGTTGTGCTGTTGACCGGCAGGTTGGCAGTGGCGCTGCAGGTGAGCGCCGGAGATTATCTCCGGCTGGCCTGCCTGGGCATATTGAACCCGTTCTGTTATTACCTGGTGCTGTTCCGGGCTTACGACCTGTTGCCGGCGCAGGTGGCCCAGGCGCTGAACTACACCTGGGCAATCACGCTGATGCTGCTGTCCGTGCCCATCTTGAAGCACCGGCTTACCCGTTTTGACTGCCTGGCAACGGTTATCTGTTATTCCGGCGTGCTGGTTATCTGTTTCAGCGGCGACCGATTTCCGGCGGGGGAGTTGAGCGCGCTGGGGATTTTTTTGGCGCTCGGCAGCACGGTCATCTGGGCGTTCTACTGGTTGCTGAAGACAAAAGACCATGTTGAACCCGTAACCGGCCTGTTCCTCAGCTTCCTGTTCGGTATCCCGTTCATAGCCGCTGCCTGCTGGTTTTGGTCGGATATCTCTTCCTTGAGCACGGCCGGTATTCTGGCAGGCGTTTACGTTGGCTTGTTTGAAATGGGGATCACCTATATTTTCTGGCTCGCAGCATTGCGGTTATCGGACGCCACGGCAAAAGTCAGCACACTCATTTTTCTCTCGCCATTCATATCACTGATATTCATCAGCCGCTTCTTAGGTGAAGCTATCGCGGTGACGACTATCGCGGGATTGGTATTGATCGTTGCCGGACTGTTGGCACAGCATTTCGCTCCGCAGATTGCGCGCATGAGAAGCTAAAGCAATTCCAGGGCTACCGCGGTGGCTTCGCCGCCGCCTATGCACAGGCCGGCTATACCGCGTTTCAGCCCCCGGTCTTTTAGCGCGGCAATCAGTGTGACGATGATGCGCGCGCCGGAGGCGCCGACGGGATGACCCAGTGCGCAGGCGCCGCCGTTCACATTCAGTTTGTCATGGGGAATCTGCAGGTCGTGCATGGCCGCCATGGCTACCACGGCAAACGCCTCGTTCACCTCGAACAGGTCCACATCCGCCACGGTCCAGCCGGTTTTGTCCAGCGCTTTGCGGATTGCCCCCACTGGCGCGGTAGTGAACCAGCTCGGCTCCTGGGCATGGGTGGAATGCGCATGCAGAACCGCCAGCGGCTCCAAGCCGCGCGCCGTCGCATCACTCTCCCTGAGTAAAACCACTGCTGCTGCGCCGTCGGATATGGAACTGGAATTAGCCGGTGTCACGGTGCCGTTTTTGGCGAACGCGGGTTTAAGCATGGGGATTTTATCGATGTTCGCGTTGCCGGGCTGTTCATCGGTGTCCACGGTCACTTCCCGTTTGCGTGTCCTGACCACGACCGGTTCAATTTCATCGTTGAATTTTCCTTCTCCAATGGCGCGCTGGGCGCGGGTCAGCGACTCGATGGCATAGGCATCCTGCATCTCCCGGGTGAAGCCGTATTTGGCGGCGCAGTCCTCTGCATACGACCCCATGAGCTTGCCCTGGTCGTAGGCATCCTCCAGGCCGTCGAAGAACATGTGATCCACCATCTCTCCGTGACCCAGGCGCAGTCCGCTACGGGCTTTCAGAACCAGGTACGGCGCATTGCTCATGCTCTCCATCCCGCCCGCAACGATACAATCGGCCGAACCGGCCCGCAGCGCGTCGAAACCCAGCATCACTGCTTTCATCGCCGAACCGCACATCTTGTTCACGGTTGTGCAACCTGTGCTGGTCGGGATGCCGGCGCCGATGGAAGCCTGGCGCGCCGGCGCCTGGCGCAGTCCTGCCGGCAGGACGCAGCCCATGATGGTCTCATCCACATCCACCGGTTCTATATTTGCTCTTGCCAGCGCTGCCCTGATGGCTGTCGCGCCTAACTGCGGAGCGGCGACACTCGACAAGTCGCCTTGCAGCCCACCCTGAGGGGTGCGGGCCATGCCGGCAATGACGATTCGATCATTCATAGTGGTTTAGTGGCGGTGTTCATGGGAGTAGAAAAGGATGCGCGGACAATATCAGGTTTAAGCGCTGACCACAGGCGGTTGAGAAAAGACCCGGATTTCGGGCAGTTTTCCGGTAAACTTCTCCACCTCAACCAGGCAACTGTGGGCAGTTGGCCCTTGGGCCAGTTTCGATGTGCCCGCATCACGGGTTAATACGTTCGGGTTGCCATGTATCTCGAGAGACATGGGGTCTGCCGGGTCCAGCGGGTCGTACCAGGCGCCGGTTTCCAGTTCGATGACACCGGCACGCAGATTTTCCGTGAGTGTGACACCGGCCAGGCACGCGCCTCGTTCGTTAAACAGGCGGATTACATCGCCCTCTGCGATATGCCGTTTTGCCGCGTCCAACGGGTTCATTCGGGCCGGCGCCCGCTGTTTGATCTTGGCCTTGCGGCTGGTGATGCCATGGTCATACTGGCTGTGCAAGCGGGTCTTTGGTTGATTGGAGATCAGGTGCAGCGGATAGCGCGCCGCGTGCGCAGAACCCAGCCATTCCTGCTTGTCGTACCACCTGGGATGGCCGGCGCAGTCTGCATAATTGAAACCGGCGATCTTCTCCGAATACAGTTCAATCTTCCCGGAAGGCGTATCCAGCGGGTTCGCCTGCGGGTTGGCGCGGAATTTCTCCAGTTCGAATTCCCGGTCAGGTGTCTGGTCATAGACAGTCAACTGCCGGCCGCGCCAGAATTCATCGAACTCCGGCAAGGTTACGTTGGCCCCGGCCGCCGCCTCCCGGGTGGCGTTGTAGAGATGTTCCACCCATTCCGCTTCATTCCTGCCGTCGGTAAACGCCGGTTCAACATCAAGGCGTTTTGCCAGCCCGGTGAAAATATCATAGTCGTTTCTGGCCTGGCCAAAGGGCGGTACCGCGCACGGCATGGGGGCGAGGTAGCAATCGATAGGACTGAGACTGGCGTCGTTGCGTTCCAGGGGCGTGGTTGACGGAAACACGATATCAGCGTGCCGGGCAGTGGACGTCCAGAATGGCTCGTTGACGATGATGGTCTCCGGCCGCGCCCAGGCGCGCCGCAGGCGGTTCAGGTCCTGGTGGTGATGGAAGGGGTTCCCGCCTGCCCAGTACACCAGCCGGATGTCGGGGAAGGTCAGCTTCTGGCCGTTATAGTCATAGTTGCCGCCGGGATTTAACAGCATGTCCGCGATTCGGGCAACGGGAATAAATGTCTTTACCGCATTGTCTCCCTGCGGCAGCGCCGCGGTCTTGTAATTCGGCAGCCGCCGGCCTACAAAACCGATGTTGTGCACTGAGCCGTAACCGTAGGCAACACCGGCGCCCGGCAGACCCGGATGGCCCAGCATCGCGCTCAGCAGGGTCGCCATCCAGTAAGGCTGTTCGCCGAATTCGCTCCGTTGCAACGACCAGCTTATGCCGATCAGGCAACGTTCGGCTGCCATTTGTTTTGCGGTTGCCTCGATCCAGTGCGCAGGAACCTCGGCAAGTTGCGCCGCCCATTGCGCATCTTTCACTATCCCATCTTCCTCTCCCATCAGGTAGGGAAGAAAGCGCTCAAAGCCTACACAGTAGTTGTCCAGAAATTGCCGGTCATGCAGGTTGTTCGCGACCAGGGTATGCGCCATCCCCAGCATCACCGCGACATCGCTGTTGGGCCGGCATGGCCACCACTCTGCGTCGAGATAATCCGCCATATCATCCTGCACAGGACTGATGTTGACAAACCTGACCCCGGCCTGTTTCAAATCCCGTAACTGTGCCCCGGCGGTGTGCGCGCCCAGGCCGCCGGCCATGATCTGGGTATTCTTCATCGCAATCCCGCCAAAACACACGACCAGCCTGGTATGCTTGGCAATATCCTCGACAGTGGGCGCTTGCAACATCAGTTCATAGAAATCCACACCCAGCACATGGGGCATGATGACCTGGGCAGCGGCGACCGAATAACTGTCGACGGAACGGGTGTAGCCGCCGATGGTATTGAGAAAACGATGCACCTGGCTGGTGGCATGGTGGAAGCGACCGGCGCTGGCCCAACCGTAGGAACCGCCGTAAATCGCGTCATTGCCGAACTCCTGTCTGACTCGTTGCAGGGCGTCGGCTGCCAGGTCCAGCGCGGTGTCCCATGTTACCGGCACAAACGGTTCATTTCCGCGCCGCGCGCCATCGCTGTGGTGGCGCTTTTCCAGGTAGCCTTGCCTGATCATAGGCTGGGGTATGCGCACATCGCTGTCTGTTGCGTTCAGCAGTGACTGGCCGATTGGTGTGGGGTCAGGGTCAGAAGCGTACGGATGGATCGCAACCAGTTCGTCCTGCGCGACCTCTGCAAGATAATTACCCCAATGAGAACTCACCGGGACCAGTTTATGCTGTTGTTCGGCTTGTGCGTGCATGTGCGCTTATCCAAGTCTGATCAGGCAGACTACTATACACCCAATATTGAACTCCTGACAGCCTCAATATTCCAGTGATCGATGGCCCAGGCCAGGATCTCGTTTTTATTGCCGCCGTTCAGTTCCTGTCCGGGCGTTTGTCCCAAAAAATTCAATGATTGAAGCAGTACAGTTTCCGGGGAGGCGCCCGAGAGCACGTCTGTCGCGCCGTCCTGCTTGCTGAGTTTCTTCCCGCGCGCATTGATGACAACCGGATGGTGGGCATATTTCACCGCCGGCAGGTTAAGAATGGATTGCAGGCAGACCTGGCTGAACGTGGTTTCGAGCAGGTCTGCGCCGCGTACGATGTGGGTGATGCCCTGGGCGGCATCGTCGATGACCACTGCCAGGTTGTACGCGAACAAGCCGTCCGAGCGGCGCAGGATGAAATCTCCGGTCAGCTCGTTAAGCCGTCTTGTGAGGCGGCCCTGGATCGCATCATCGAAGCTGACGGGCTGTTCCGGTGTGATGATACGCAGTGAGTGTGGCTTGGGGCCACGATCCGAGCGCATTCTGCATGTGCCCGGGTAGGGTTTGCCTTTGGTAATACGCCTGGGACAATAACATCGGTACAGCAGGTCTTTATCCTGCAGCGTTTGCAGCGCCTGTTGGTAACGGTCCAGGCGGTTGCTTTGGTAAACTATGTCACCGTCCCAGTCCAACCCGAGGATTTCCAGGGTATCGATGATTTTCCTGTCTGCCCCGGCGCGTACCCGCGGACTGTCGATATCCTCGATTCTCAGCAACCACTTGCCGCGGTGATGGCGGGCGTCAAGGTAGCTTGCCAGCGCTGCAACAATGGAACCGAAGTGAAGCGGGCCACTGGGAGTAGGGGCAAAGCGCCCGATATAGGTATGATTTACGGGATGCATGATAGATTTTATCTGCTTTTTCCTGAGCAAAACTATAACAAATGAATCACTGCGACAAATTAACCGTCTTGTATGATCGCCTGCTGGATGCCTACGGGCCGCAGCGTTGGTGGCCGGCAGATTCTGCGTTTGAGGTGATTGCCGGCGCCGTGCTGACCCAGAACACCAACTGGAAAAATGTTGAAAAGGCAATCTCAAGATTGCAAGCGACAGGCAATCTTAGCCTGGATCGTATTGCAAGCTTGTCCCGGGAAGAGCTGGCCGGTCTGATCAGGTCTTCCGGTTTCTTCAATGTGAAAGCCCGGCGCCTGAAGAACCTGTGCGCGTGGTTGCAATCGCAGGGCGGCCTGGATGCCCTGTCAACATGGGATACCGGCAGGTTGAGACAATCCCTGTTGTCAATAAACGGCATCGGTCCGGAAACGGCCGATGATATATTGCTGTATGCGTTTGACCGTCCCGTGTTTGTGATAGACAGCTATACCCGCCGCCTGCTGAAAAAGCTTGGGCTGATTAACGGCGGCGAACACTATGAAACCCTGCGGCGGATGTTCGAATCCTGTCTTGCCCCGGATCACAGGCTGTATAACGAGTACCACGCGCTGATCGTCAGGCATGCCAAGGAAAAGTGTGCCGCCGATGACCGTTGCCGGCACTGCGCGGTGGAAGCGCCATTCTGAACACGACATGAAAGAACCTCTGATTGAGTCAGAGCTTCTCGAAGAAACTTCAAGTCAGTACAATATGTTAAAGGCTTCAATAAGCAGCAACGATGCTGAATACAGAAGCGATGTTACTTGTGCCCGGAAAGTCCCAGGCGTGCGAGGGTTTTCGCAGCCGGGGCGCCGGTCTCGTCCCACCCGCGCAGTTGATAATATTCCGGCAGCATCTCGTCCAGTTTGCATACCTGGCCTTTGCCGACGCCGCTTGGCGCCGGTTCGGACAGGATCCTGGGGGGTAAGGTGTCGTCTTTAGCGGTCAACCCGGCGGCCAGGTTGAACTGCCGTTCCAGGTTCCAGATGCGCTCCCCGGTTTCCTGCAAACGCGCCTCATCCCATTCTCCGGCACAGGCGGCATCAATGTGTTTCGCTACCAGTTCGTTGGAAAAGCCCCCAAAGCCTGAGAACAGGCACAAGCCGCTGGAATCGACCGCAGCGATGAAGTCCTGGGTCTGTTTGACCACCTGTGCCTTGCCCTCGGTTTCCAGGGTAGTGAAATCGTGTTCGAATGGGCTGGCGCGTAAATGGCAGGCGCCCCGGTTGCTGGTGGCATAGCCCAGGCCCATCCCTTGCATGCCGCGCCCGTCATAGGCCGCGAATTCCTGGCCCTTGACCGACATCGAAAGCTCGGGGTGACCGTACTTCTCGCACAGTAGCTTCGATCCCATGCCCACATCCCGTCCGAACCCTTCTCCCCTGGCAACGGCTTCGGTCATCGCGCACAAGGCCTCGGCGGAGCCGAACTCCAGCTTGATGCCGCCGGTGACCGATTCATCGATTGCGCCGATATCGAATAACTCCATCGCGGCTGAGATGGAGCCGCCCAGGGAGATCGGGTCCATACCGTATTCATTACAGAGGAAACCGCAATACGTGGCGGCGTCGATATCGCCCACGCCTACTGCCGAACCCAGCGCATACGCGGTTTCGTATTCGAGACCGCCGGACGCGCCGTGATATTGCGGCTTGTCCTTAACGGAAAAATGCGCCGGATCGATGTGGCAGACCCTGCCACAACCGATAGTGCAGCCGAAACAGGCGCTGTTGGCAACCAGGTTGACATGGCCGTTTTCATTGGCCGTCTTCATTGCGCTCAGGCCGATTTTGTCTGCGTCCTCAAACTGCACGTCGCGAAAGTTACGGGTGGGCAGGGAGCCATACACGTTGGTGGTGTCCATCATTGAGATGGTGCCCTCCCCGGTTAGAGCTTTGCGCCCGTTATCTTGCCGCATGGCCTGCGCCGTCTCCGTCGCGATCCGCATAAAAGCTGCGGGGTCCTCCACACTGACGCCTTTTGTACCGCGCACGGCAATGGCCTTCAGGCCCTTCGACCCCATGACCGTACCCACGCCGGAGCGGCCGGCGGCCCGGTGCATGTCGTTGACCACGCAGGCAAAACGGCAACCGTATTCGGCGCTGGGCCCGACCGAGGCAATATGGATCAGAGGATCCTGATGCGTTTGCTTGATGATTTCTTCGGTCTCCCAGACAGTCTTGCCCCAGAGCTGCTTGGCGGGCAACAGCCGCACCTGTTCATTTTCGATGTGAAGGTAAACAGGTTCCGGCGCTTTACCTTCCAGGATCAGCAGGTCGTAGCCGGCCAGTTTCAACTCGGCGCCGAACTGGCCGCCGGAATTGGAACAGGCAATGGCATTCGTCAACGCGCCCTTGGTGATGACCGAATAACGCCCCCCGGTGGAAGCCATGGTGCCGGTCAAAGGGCCAGTTGCAAAGATCAGCTTGTTCTCGGGAGATACCGGGTCAACCCGCGGATCGATCTCTTCATACAAGTACCGGGTACCCAGCCCCCGTTGTCCGAGATAGGATTGCGCCCACTCTTCGTTCAAGGGTTCGACGGTGCAGTTCAGGTCGGTCAGGTTGACTCGTAAGATTTGGTATTGCCAGCTCATGTCACACTCTCCATTTCAATTCTTTAACCGTCAGTTCAATCAGTTCATCGATCAGCTCGCGTGCCATGGCCAGCAGCCGTGAAACCAACGTGATACTTACAATAATAGTATACATTACTCTGCGTGATCGTTACATCTGCCGGCGCAATATCCTGACTAACCCATTGAAGTAAAAACAAAAATAAATTTGTGCAATGCAATGTTTGAATTAACCTGACAAGTTCTATATAATCCCGCAATTCTGCCCGTTACCGTGGATGAAACAGCAACGACTGAACGGTCCGATCCCGGCTTGCATCACCTGGTGAGTAATGCGGGCCCCGGGCAGGAGCACAACTGAACACATCTCACACGCAGGAGTTGTACCTGGTGGGCAGATTTTTAAAATCTCCGAGAAAAAATAGCGTTCCTGACAGGATCGCACTGATACAAATCAGTCTGGCGCTTTGTGCCTGCGCACTGCTGTTGCCGGCGCTTGGCCGCATCGCTGCGTTGTCTGCGCTCCTTGCGGGCAGCATCAGTGCGTTATCAACCTGGTACGCGGGGAGAAAGATATTCGGCAGCAGGGCGAAAACCGCTCAGCAGTTCGTGAAGAACCTGTACCTCGCACATTTCATGAAAATACTGTTGGTGGTTGCGTTGTTCTGCATCGTGTTTGCAATCGTGCCGGTGAATTTTCCGGTGTTTGTTACTGTCTATGCCGCCACACTCGGTGTGTACGCCTGGGCGCTGAGTGTGAACCTGCGCGCCGGTCGAGGGTAACGTAGTACAGCAAGCAGGCGGAGGATTTAACATTGGCAGCAGGCACACCGGCGGAATATATCCGGCATCACTTACAGAACCTGACATACGGTCGCCATCCGGACGGTAGTTGGGGGTTTGCCCACTCCGTCGAGGAAGCAGCCGACATGGGGTTTATGGCTATCCATGTGGATACCATGTTCTGGTCGATACTGCTTGGGGGATTATTCCTGTGGCTGTTCCGCAGGGTTGCTGTGTCGATTTCCATTGAAAAGCCGGGGCGTCTGCAATCCTGTATAGAGGTCATTGTGCAAATGGTGGACAACTCCGTGAAGGAAACCTTTCACGGCAAAAATCCGCTCATTGCGCCGTTGGCGCTGACCTTGTTTGTGTGGATTTTCCTGATGAACTTCATGGATCTGATACCGGTGGACTTTATTCCTCATGCTACCTACCTTATGGGTATCGAGTACATGAAAGTGGTGCCTACCACCGATGTCAACGCGACCTTCGGATTGGCTTTTGCCGTATTCTTCCTGATGATTTATTACTCCATCAAGGTAAAAGGAGTAGGCGGATTCTTCGGAGAATTGGCTTTTCACCCGTTCGGCAAGGCGTTACTGCCAGTCAACCTGATACTGGAACTGGTGTCACTGTTTGCCAAGCCGTTATCGTTGTCGTTGCGGCTGTTCGGCAACCTGTTTGCGGGGGAACTCATATTCATTTTAATCGCCGCCCTGATTCCTTTCTGGGCACAATGGACGCTGTCCGTGCCCTGGGCGATCTTTCATATACTGGTTATCACGTTACAAGCCTATATTTTTATGATGTTGACGATTGTTTATCTCAGCATGTCGCACGAAACCCATTAACTTTCCATCTATAAATATCTGACAGGAGACATTCTATGGAATCCATCATCAGTTTCTCAGCTCTTGCCGCCGGCATTATGATCGGTTTGGGAGCGCTAGGCGCCGGTGTCGGCATCGGCATACTGGGCAGCAAATTTCTGGAGGGTCTGGCCCGACAGCCGGAGTTGGCCGGCGTACTGACTCCAAGGATGTTCCTGATGCTCGGTCTGACCGACGCGGTGCCGATTATCGCGATCGCTTTCGCGGCGTTTTTGATGTTCGCCAACCCGTTCCTGGGACAATACGAAGAGCCTGCCGCCAGTGTGGCGGAAGCGAGTCCGGCAGCTATGCAGGTAGCAACCGCCGACGCTTCGGCAGAAACACACTAAACAGCGCGGAGCCTGCTGCATGAACATTAATCTTACCCTGCTCGGCCAGGCGATATCGCTGTTCATCTTTGTCTGGTTCTGTATGCGGTTTGTCTGGCCGCCGATAATGCAGGCCCTGCAGGAACGCGAAAAACGTATCGCCGATGGCCTGGCCGCCGCTGAGGCCGGTCAGACCAAGCTGACGGAAGCCGACCGCCGCCTGGTGGAGTTGGTGGAAGAAGGCAAACAACAGGCCGCGGAGATCATCGCCCAGGCGCAAAGACGCGGGGATGAGATTATGGAAGAAGCGAAGAACACGGCAAAGACGGAAGGTGAACGGTTGATCGAAGCAGCCCGGTCTGAAATCGAACAGGAACGTACACTGGCGAGAGACCAATTGCGAGAGGAAGTTGCGACGCTTGCGTTGGCCGGCGCCGAACAAATCCTGATGCGTGAAGTCGATAAGACCGCGCATGATGAAGTATTGGCCAACATTGGCGCGCGCCTGTAACACGGCCTCAAGAAGGACGCTATTGCACCGATGCTAGAGAATGTCACCATAGCAAGACCTTATGCGACCGCCGTGTTTGAGTTGGCCCAGGAGTCGCAACAGGTGGCGGAGTGGTCGAGCATGCTGGACTTGTTGGGCCTGCTTGTCTCCGACCCGGATATGCGCCGGCTGATTTTCAACCCCAAAGTCAGTTCGGAGCAACTGCAGGAATTGATCTTTGATGTGTATCGCGATGGGCTTTCCGACACAGGCCGAAACCTGGTAAAGATACTGGTTCAGGCAGAGCGGTTGCAATATGCGCCGCAGATTAAGCAGTTGTACGAACAGATGCGGGCAGACGCGGAAGGCAGGCTGGAAGTTGAAGTCATAACGGCATATGAATTGGACCAGCAACAACAGGACAGTATAGCCGGCTCAATATCAGCACGCTTGGGCAAACAGGTAAATATCGTCACTTCAATCGACAAGTCCTTGATTGGCGGCGCTGTTATCCGCGCCGGTGATTCGATCATTGATGCGTCTTTGCGTGGCCGGCTGACCGAAATGCGTAATCAACTAAGCTGACGTGAAACCCACAAATCATACCCGACTGTAGATGAAAAACAGTATCAGACTGAAGGGCCGACCGCTTCAACACCATCTGGTTTGTGTCTGCCTGTCTCATCTGCGGATATTGAAAGAAAAAACGAGGAACAGCGATGTCAATCAGCGCTACAGAAATCAGTGAACTGATAAAAAAGAAGATACAGGATTTTGACCTGGATACCGAAGCGCGCACGGAAGGCACAGTGGTCAACCTGTCGGACGGGATTGCCAGGATCCATGGTCTGAGTGATGCGATGCAGGGGGAGATGCTCGAATTTCCCGGTAATACCTACGGCCTGGCTCTTAACCTGGAACGGGATTCAGTCGGCGCCGTGATACTGGGAAGTTACGAACACATTTCCGAAGGCGATACCGTCAAATGCACCAAGCGCATCCTGGAAGTACCGGTGGGGGAGGCATTATTGGGACGTGTAGTCGACTCACTGGGGAATCCCATTGACGGGAAAGGCGAAATCGATACCGATGAATCATCACCCATCGAAAAGATCGCTCCCGGCGTGATTCAGAGACAGTCCGTTTCACAGCCGGTACAAACCGGTTTGAAATCTATCGACTCGATGGTACCGATCGGGCGCGGGCAACGCGAGTTGATCATCGGCGACCGGCAAACCGGGAAAACCGCAGTAGCAGTGGATACCATCATCAACCAGAAAGGCACCGGGGTGAAATGTATCTACGTGGCCATTGGACAAAAGGCCTCGTCGATCAATGTTGTTATTCGCAAACTGGAAGAACACGGGGCGCTGGAACACACCATCATCGTTGCAGCCACCGCATCGGATTCCGCGGCAATGCAGTATATTGCGCCTTACTCCGGTTGCGCGATGGGTGAATATTTTCGTGATCGCGGTGAAGACGCGCTGATTATTTATGATGACTTGACCAAGCAAGCCTGGGCTTATCGCCAGGTCTCGCTGTTATTGCGGCGACCGCCGGGGCGTGAAGCCTACCCGGGCGACGTCTTCTACCTGCATTCAAGATTGCTGGAACGGGCGTCTCGTATCAATGCAGACGCAGTCGAGAAACTGACCGGCGGTAAGGTTAAGGGCAAGACCGGTTCGCTCACTGCATTGCCCATTATCGAGACCCAGGCAGGCGATGTGTCCGCGTTTGTCCCCACCAACGTGATTTCAATCACCGACGGCCAGATTTACCTGGAAACAGACCTGTTCAATTCCGGTTTCCGACCGGCTATTAACGCCGGTTTATCGGTTTCCCGCGTGGGCGGCGCGGCGCAGACAAAGATCATCAAGAAGCTGGGCGGTGGTATCCGCCTGGCGTTGGCCCAATACCGTGAGCTGGCTGCATTTGCGCAATTTGCCTCCGACCTGGATGAAGCAACCCGCAAACAGTTGGAACGCGGTCAGCGCGTGATGGAATTGATGAAACAGAAACAATACTCTCCGTTGAGCGTAGCTGCGATAGCGGTGAGTCTTTTTGCGGTAGAAAACGGTTTCCTCGATGACGTGGAGTTGGAAAAGGTGAGTGATTTCGAGGCGGCATTGCATGACTACATGCATAGCGAGCAGAAAGAACTGATGGCGGAAATCCAGGAAAAAGCAGCGTATACCGAAGCCGTTGAGGCTGCTTTAACAAAGAGCCTGGAGGATTTCAAACAGAATCATACATGGTAAGGTCTCCCGGACTTTTCAACCAACGGGATAATAGTCCTTATCCGGGCAGTGTCAGCGTAAACATCAGGAACAACAAGAGCAAATGGCAGTAGGCAAAGAAATTCGTACCAAGATCGCAAGCGTGAAAAACACGCAGAAGATCACCAAGGCCATGGAAATGGTTGCCGCGAGCAAGATGCGCAAGGCACAGGAACGGATGCGCGCCGCTCGCCCGTACGCCGATAAGATACGCAATGTGATTGCCCACCTGGGCGCGGCCAATCCAGAATACAAGCATCCTTATCTCGTTCCCAGAACGGAGATAAAGCGTGTCGGGTTGATCGTGATATCCACCGATCGCGGTCTTTGTGGTGGACTTAACTCAAACCTGTTTCGCGATGTTCTTGCGAAGATGAAAGAATGGGATGACTCCGGGATTGGCATTGATTTGAGTATCATCGGCAACAAGGCGGCAGGCTATTTCCGACGCTTCGGCACAAACGTCCTCGCCCAGACTACTCATATCGGGGATGCTCCCGGTCTCGATATACTGATCGGCGCTATCAAGGCAATATTGGATGCTTACCTGCAGGAGAAGATCGACGAGTTGTACATCGTCTCCAACCATTTTGTCAATTCAATGACACAAAAACCAACGGTTGAGCAGCTTTTGCCGATTCGCTCCATTCAGGACGAGGAATTAACACATTACTGGGATTACATTTATGAGCCCGATGCCAAAGAGGTGCTTGAACAGTTGCTGCAACGCTATATCGAATCGTTGATTTACCAGGCGGTGGTGGAGAACATCGCCTGCGAACAGGCGGCGCGCATGGTAGCGATGAAAAGCGCATCCGATAATGCCGGAACGCTGATCGAAGAATTGCAATTGATTTACAACAAGGCGCGCCAGGCTGCGATCACACAGGAAATTTCAGAGATTGTCGGCGGCGCAGCGGCAGTCTGATTATATCAATCCAAGGAAACTCTGAGATTAAGTCAGAGCTTCTGTTAAATTTATCGAGGATAAACAAGAATGAGTGCTGGAAACATAGTACAAATCATCGGCGCGGTGGTGGACGTGGAATTTCCCGGTCACGCAATACCCAAGGTGTACGATGCGCTGAACGTGGACGCCGAAGGTGTGGAAACCACGCTCGAAGTGCAACAGCAACTGGGCGACGGTATCGTACGCACAATTGCGCTTGGATCAACGGATGGGTTACAGCGTGGTCTGAAGGTGGATAACACGGGCGCGCCAATCTCCATTCCGGTAGGCGAGAAGACCCTGGGTCGGATCATGAATGTACTGGGCCAACCGATTGATGAGCGCGGCGAAGTCGAGTCCGAAGAAAAATGGAGTATTCACCGCCAGGCGCCCAAGTTTACCGACTTAAGTCCTACCACGGAATTGCTTGAGACGGGCATCAAGGTAATCGACCTGGTTTGCCCGTTCGCAAAGGGTGGCAAAGTTGGCTTGTTCGGCGGCGCCGGGGTCGGCAAGACGGTTAACATGATGGAACTCATCAACAACATCGCCACCCAGCATTCCGGTTTGTCCGTGTTCGCCGGCGTCGGAGAGCGCACCCGTGAAGGGAATGATTTCTATCACGAAATGCAGGAAGCCGGCGTCGTCAATATTGAAAACCTTGAGGAATCCAAGGTGTCCATGGTTTACGGACAGATGAACGAGCCGCCGGGCAACCGGCTCCGGGTAGGCCTGACCGGACTGACACTGGCGGAGAAATTCCGCGATGAGGGTCGGGATGTCCTGTTCTTTGTCGATAATATTTATCGTTTTACCCTCGCCGGCACCGAGGTATCAGCCCTGTTGGGACGCATGCCGTCGGCGGTGGGTTACCAACCCACGCTGGCCGAAGAAATGGGTCGCTTGCAGGAACGTATTACTTCCACCCGCACCGGTTCCATTACCTCGATACAGGCCGTCTATGTCCCGGCCGATGACCTGACTGATCCGTCCCCGGCCACAACCTTTGCGCACCTTGATGCGACCGTGGTACTGTCCCGTCAGATAGCCGAGCTGGGTATCTATCCGGCGGTAGATCCGCTGGATTCCACATCGCGCCAGTTGGACCCGCTGGTGGTCGGTCAGGATCATTATGAAACCGCAAGAGCAGTACAAAATACCTTACAACGTTACAAGGAGCTGCGCGACATTATCGCCATCCTGGGTATGGATGAATTATCGGAAGAAGACAAGCTGGTGGTGGCAAGGGCGCGCAAGATTCAACGCTTCCTGTCGCAGCCGTTCACCGTCGCCGAAGTTTTTACCGGCACACCGGGCAAGTACGTCTCCCTGAAAGACAACATCAGCGGTTTCAAGGCCATCGTCAACGGCGAATACGATCACCTGCCGGAGCAGGCTTTTTACATGGTCGGCACGATCGAAGAAGCTGTGGAAAAAAGCAAATCGATTTAATGCGGTCGGAACTGCATGCCAGCGAAAACAGGCTTACCGCAGCGGCAACTGGATTGGCGAGAGAGGTGGAGTAGATTATGAGTACGATACAGGTTGACATCGTCAGCGCCGAAAAGGAAATCTTTTCCGGTGATGCGGAAATGGTTTTTGCGCCGGCTATCCTGGGAGAAGTGGGTATTGCGCCGGGGCACACACCGTTGGTGACACAACTGGCGCCCGGTGAAGTCCGTGTCAGGCATGCCGGTGGCAACGAGGAGGGATTTTATGTATCCGGCGGGATGCTGGAAGTGCAACCGAATGTGGTCACGGTACTGTCAGATACGGCCATGCGCGCCGAAGACCTTGATGAAGCGGCGGTACTCAAGGCCAAGGAGGAAGCCGAACGCCAGTTACACGATCGCGAAGCGGAAATGGAATACGCCACTGCTCTGGCAAGAAACGCAGAAGCAGTTGCCCAACTGCAAGCTATCCGCCGCTTACGCCAGCGCAGCGGGCGTTAGCGCTATGTCTCACGCAACAAACGGATAAGGACACAAACAAAAAATCTGCTACCATACAACCCTGTATGTCTCTTGCATTCAGTCGCCCGTGGTAGATGAACCGTAACTCGATATCATGCCTCTGAGCGCTGTTATCCTTGCCGCCGGACAAGGCAAGCGTATGCGCTCCTCACTGCCCAAGGTGATGCATACCTTGGCGGGCAGAACACTGCTGGCGCATGTTTACGATAGCGCCATCCGCGCCTGTGATCAGGTCTATATTATTGACGGGCACGGGGGCGAGCAGGTACGCGCAGCGCATCAGACCTTGCGCGCTCATTGGGTCAGACAGGAGCGGCAACTGGGCACTGGCCATGCCTTGATGCAGGTTATCGATTCCATTCCCCGATCCCATCATGTCATCGTTCTCTATGGTGACGTGCCTTTGATTACCCGGGAAACCCTGGCCGCGCTTGCGGAAGCGGCGGCAGATACCGGGTTCAGCCTGCTTACCGCCCGCGTTGAAGACCCCACGGGTTATGGCCGTATAGTGCGCGATCATGAGGGCAAGATCCTGAAAATCGTCGAACAGAAAGATGCCAGCGAAGCGGAGAAATCCTTGTGCGAGATCAATACCGGGATCATGGTAGTGCGTTCGGCGCGAATGAAAAAATGGCTGGGTCAGCTCACCGACGATAATGCCCAACAGGAATACCTGCTGACGGATATTGTCGGTCTGGCTGTTGCCGAAGGTGTAGCGGTGCGGACGCTTTCCAGCGCATCGGTCATGGAGATAAAAGGCGTGAATGACCGTGTCCAACTGGCAGAGCTGGAACGTCACTACCAGCTTTTGCAGGCTGAGGAATTGATGCGGCGGGGAGTCACCCTGGCCGACCCGGCGCGCTTCGATTTGCGCGGGAGTCTGAAAACCGGCGAGGATGTTTTTATCGACATCAACGTCGTCATAGAAGGGGATGTGAATATCGGCAGCCGGGTTTGGATCGGCCCTAACTGCGTGATCCGGGATACCCGCATTGGGGACGGGGCAAATATCTTTGCCAACTGCATTGTGGATAATGCCGATATCGGCGCAAGCAACAGGATCGGGCCGTTCGCCAGGATTCGACCCGGTTCCAGCCTCGGTGAAGACATACATATCGGCAATTTCGTCGAGATAAAACAATCGGAAATAGGGCAGGGGTCAAAAGCGAACCATCTGAGCTACATCGGCGACAGCAAGGTAGGTGAACGGGTTAACATTGGCGCCGGGACGATCACCTGCAACTACGATGGGGTTGAGAAACACAGGACAATCATCGGCGATGACGTGTTTATCGGTTCCAATACCGAACTCATCGCCCCGCTGAGAATCAGCGACGGCGCCACGATAGCTGCCGGCGCCACGATTTCCAAAGACGTGCAGGCCGATGCCCTGGCAATGAACAAACGGCAAGCGAAAGTCATCAAAGACTGGAAGCGGAACAGACAAAAGAAATGACATTTTCAACAGCAGATCTTTACGATGAGCATGAAGGCAAAGTCCAGGTGGCCAACATTCTGATGCAGTCTTTCGGTCGCAAAACAGCATTCTCCGGCCCCATCTCCACGGTAAAGTGTTTCGAGGACAATTCCCTCGTCCGTGCTGCCCTGGAAGAGCCTGGTGAGAGCCGCGTGCTGGTGGTGGATGGCGGCGGGTCAATCCGCTGTGCCCTGGTAGGCGATAAGCTGGCGGAACTGGGTATAAAGAACGGCTGGGACGGCTTGGTCGTCCATGGATGCATCAGGGATTCCGCAGTCATCTCTACACTGGAGATCGGCATCAAATCCCTAGGCACGAACCCCAGGCGCAGCGTCAAGCAAAGCAAGGGCGAACGCGACATCCCCCTGAACTTCGCCGACGCCACCTTCAAGCCAAGAGACTGGCTCTATGCCGATGAGGACGGCATCGTGCTCAGCCATACAAGGTTGGCGTGAAGTCGATAATATCGATAATATCTCTATAATTTGTGACTGGTCATAAAATATAGACACTTTATTTTCAATGAAATCTTTACCCACCATCGGCGCCGCAAAATTCAAGGAAAATTGCTTGGAGTTGCTTGACAATCTTGATGCGCAGGGTGTTGTGATTACCAAGCACGGCCGGCCTGTCGCCCGGGTCATTCCTTACCCGAAACAGCCCGGATCATTGATTGGATGTCTGCGTAACAAACTCTCTGTGCATGGGGACATTTTTTCGACCGGGCTGGCATGGGATGCCGATGATCCTTGATACCCATGTTCTGATCCACGCGTTGTGCGATGAGATTCGTCCCAGCGAGCGGTCTCTGCTCAGAGATAATCCCTGGAGCATTTCTGCCAGTGCTTACACGTGACAAACGTATTCGAGGATCACGACTTGTTCCTTTCGCATGACGGTTCTTCTGTGTCGGATAGCAAGATTCGGGTGGATGGGATGTCTGAATAACCTATACTTTTCCGATGAATGTCGCTAATCGCTTAACCCAGGCGGGAGATTATGAACAGATTGCGCAAGCGATTGCCTATATTCGCGATAACGCCGGCCTGCAGCCTACTCTTGAGCAGGTAGCGTCCCACTTCGGGTTGAGCCCCTGGCATTTCCAGAAGAAATTCACGTCCTGGGTGGGGGTGAGTCCCAAGCGCTTCCTGGAGTTCCTGACGGTACAGCACGCGAGGGAATTGTTGGATAAATCGGCCAGTATACTTGACACGGCGCTTGATCTGGGTTTGTCGGGGCCAGGCCGGCTGCATGATCAGTTTGTTTCCATCGAGGCAGTTACCCCGGGTCAATACAAGCGACTTGGTTACGGCCTGAAGATATATTATGGCATCCATCCTTGTCCGATCGGGATGATGTTGCTGGCGCTGACCGATAAAGGCATCTGCGAATTGGCGTTCGGTTCGATGGAACTGCTTGAGCAGGAGGCAAACGAGATGGACAAGCGTTGGCCCGCGGCGCAGATTTACCGCGATCCGCAACGTACCGGCCCATTGGCCAACAGCTTGTTCAACGCCGGAAATCAAGAACGTAACGGGCATCAGAAACAGTTTCGTCTTTTCGTCAGAGGCACAAATTTCCAGGTCAATGTCTGGCGCGCCCTGCTCAGAATACCGGAAGGGAGACTCATCTCCTACAAGCAGTTGGCGCAACTTACCGGCAACCCTTCAGCCGTAAGAGCCACAGCTTCCGCTGTGGGCGCCAATCCGGTCTCTTACCTGATACCCTGCCATCGTATTTTACGCACATCCGGACTGCTGGGTGGTTATCGCTGGGGTATCGAGAACAAAAAAGCGCTGATTGCCTGGGAGTCGGCCTTGACAGAAGCCGGGGGCGGCGAGTAGGTTGCTTAATGATATCAACCCGCCGGGTGATGAGTATAGTGAGACATAGACAGACATGAAACTGACATTTGTGCTGGTGCATGGTTCCATGCACGATGGATCCTGCTGGGACCAGGTGATCGAGGAACTCAACAGGCACGGCCACATCGCCTATGCGCCGACGATGGCCGGCCATGGCGACGATGCCGGCAATTTTTTCACCCAGGCGGATTGTGTGAGGTCCGTGGTTGACTACATCCTGGAGAGGGACATCCGCGACTTCATCCTGGCGGGCCACAGCTTTGCCGGGATCGTGATTCCGAATGTTGCAGAACAGGTGGCCGATCGCGTCAAGCGTCTGGTATTTCAGAACGCCCTGGTGCTGGAAGACGGGGAATGCATCTATGATGTGGTAACACCCGGGCACCGCCAGATGTTTGACGCGATCATAAAAAAAGAAGGCGAGAGAACCAACTGGATGTTGCCTTTCGATGTCTTCCGCGAACGCTTTATCAACGATGCCGACCTGGAAACGGCCGAGCGGGTTTATGCGGGCCTGAAGCCGGTCTGTGTCTATTCACAAAACGAAAAGATCAGCATGCGGGGTTTTCAACGGCTGAACGTCCCCAGGAGCTATATCAACTTTACGGATGATCTCGTCCTGCCCCATGGAGAGTATGCCTGGTATCCCAGGATGGCGGACCGCCTGGGCCTGTGCAGGGTCGTGCAGAAGCCGGGCAGCCATGAAGTCTGTTATACCAACCCCAAACTACTGGCCCAGGCATTGATCGAAGCGGGCAGGCCATAATTGAACAGCCCGTTCCAGGCCGGCGCCGCGTTAATCCGAGTTTACGTTATATTTCTACGTAAATTTTGCTAGCTGACCTGCGCCCCGTCCCATTCCCGCGGAAGCGGGAATCCAGTGAGACAAGGGGTCGCCCTTCGGGCGACACAGTATTAGACTGGACTCCCGCTTCCGCGGGAGTGGTATGTGGGACTGACCTTGGTCTTGTGCCAACAGTTACATACGTGTGCAGAGACCTGATCATGAGAGTTTGATTGCTGCGTTTTTCAGATCGTCCATCACCTTGACGACTGACTTGCGCAGCGTGTCGACTACCTGGTCAATCTGTTCCGTTGTAAGGGTAAGAGGCGGTGACAGGATGATAAAGTCGCCCACGTTACGCGCGATCAGGCCGCGCCGGTATGCTTCGACCGCTACCCGCCGCCCGATCTCGACGGAGCTATCAAAATTCTGCTTGGTCGCCTTGTCACAGACGAATTCAATGGCAAGCATGTAGCATTTGCCGCGTACATCGCCGACGATGTCCAGGTCCATCAGGGTTGCCATGGAGCGTTCGAAGTAAGGTCCGGTTGCGCGCACATGGCCGCAGAGATCCTCACGTTCGATGATCTCGATGTTCTTCAGTCCTGCGGCACAGGCTACGGGATGGCCGGAATAGGTGAAGCCGTGAGAGAAGACGCCTTCGCCGATAATTGACCGGAAAATTCGATCCGAGAAAAGAGTCGCACCAAGGGGTATGTAACCGGAAGTAATACCCTTGGCCGCGATAATGATGTCAGGTGTGATGTTGAACAATTTTTCCGACGCAAACATATGACCCAGCCGGCCGAATGCCGTTACCACCTCGTCCGATACGAACAGGATGTCGTGGCGCCGGCAGATTTCCAGGGCGCGCCCGTGGTATCCGTGCGGCGCTACGATTACCCCGCCTGCGCCCATGATCGGCTCGGCGAAAAAGCAGGCAATATTCTCTGCTCCCAGCTCGCTGATTTTTTCGTCGAGTTCGGCAATCAACGCATCACAATATTCCGGCTCGGACATGCCTTCGAACGGGCGGTAACTGTTCGGACACGAGACATGGTGAACCAGCGGCGTTTCGTCCATGGCCAGGGTATGAAAGCCGGTGTAGTTCTGTGCTATGCCGGTGAGTGAAGCAGCGAGGTAGGTACTGCCGTGGTACGCATTCTCACGGGCAATGACAAGTTTTTTTGACGGTTTTCCGTTGGCCTGGAAATAATAATGCGCAAGCCGGACTGCGGTATCCACGGATGTAGAGCCTCCGGTGGTGAAGAAGACATGGTTCAGGTCGCCGGGAGCGAGCTGTGCCAGCTTCGCGGCCAAGGTCGCTGCGGGCGCGGATGACATGTCGGTAAACGTATTGTAGTAAGGCAGCGTGAGAACCTGTTCAGCTATAGCGTCTGCCATTTCCTGCCGCCCGTAGCCGATATTCACGCACCAGAGACCGCCTATACCGTCCAGGTATTTCTGCCCGTCATCGCCATATACATAAGCGCCCTCCGCCTTGTCGAAAACCCGGGATCCCTCGTTGAGAAAACGGGGAAATTCCGCAAACGGATGCAGAATATGTTTCAGGTCGTGTTCGTGGTGTATAGTCTTCAGCACATGATTCATTGGGGTCTCCTGTCCGATATTCAGCCTGAAAGTCGTTTCTGGCGTGTAGAATTATATTGACAGGAGCGCCGCCTGCAATTTACCAATTGTTATAGATAAACATGCATTTGATGACATGAATCCTTTTTTGTTGTGGAACGCAGAACTTGCACAAATTCTGCGAACGTCCGATATCGATGAAGTCTGGCGATATATTTTTCATGCTTTACGGAACGGATTGGACATCAGCAGCCTGAGCGTGATCCAGTATCTCGGTGACACCATGCCGCTGGTGCTGTTTTCTCACGCCGCAGACGACCCCACAGGCGCGCGCATTACTGCTTATATCCAGGGCGCGTACCTGCTTGATCCGTTCTTTCATGCGAGCCTCGACAAACGTCTGGACGGCTGTTATTCGCTTGCCGAACTTTCGCCCGGCGATTTCAGGGAAGGCGAGTATTACAATACTTTTTTCGCCGCTTACGGCCTGCTGGATGAAATGAATGTATTCTTTCAAACGGGCGACGGGAAATCCGTGGCAATATCCATAGGAAGGGGAAAGGAGGCGCGCAAGTTTGAATCGGAGACGCGGGACATCCTGAAACAGGCCCATGAATTTTTGCGCTTGATCGTGGCTCGGTCCTCAGACAAGTCGGAACAGCGCCCGGGCATTATAGACACGGAACTCAGAGCCGGTTTCCACGTAAAACTCAAGGAGGCCATGGAGCGACTCGGCACCAGCGTTCTGACCCCGAGGGAGAAAATGATTCTTGACCACCTGTTACGCGGTTATTCCATCAAGGTGACGGCTGAACGCCTGGGCGTTTCCGAGGGGACCGTGCGCATCCACAGACACAGTATTTATTCCAAGCTGGACATCGGCTCGCAAAACGAGCTCTTCTCCCTCGTCATTGAAGCCCTGAAACACATGGACCCGGCAGACAACACAGACCCCCTGGCGGGGCTGCTGCCACCCCCCTAGTACTCTTTCAGGCATAAAGCCGGTATCTATAACAAAAGTCATATAGTCCGCTCCCGGTCTCGTTGCTAGTCTTAAGAAAACTCTGAACAAGTCCAGGATGGAGGTGTTCAGAGTTTTCTTAAGATTACCAGCAAGTGTTAGAGGAACGGCAAATGAATATATTTAAAAGTGCAAAATTGATAATGATTAAATTCATCGCGGCGCCGGTTTTCCTCGGCGCTTTATTCGCTACCGGTATGGCAACCGCAGCCACTATTGAGGAAATTATCGTCACCGCACAGAAGCGTGCGCAGAGTGTACAGGATGTGCCTATTGCAATTACCTCACTGACCGGAGAGGAAGTCGACGCGCTGGGCATGCGCTCCGCGGCGGATGTCCAATACCAGATCCCGGGCCTGATCGTGTCCTATTCGTCGACCAATGCCATTCCGAATTTCGTTTTGCGCGGCATCGGCCTGAATGACTTTACCGCGATCCAGAGTTCTCCGGTAGCCATTCATGTGGACGAGGTATATTACGGCAACTCCACGCTGCTGAATTTCCTGTTATTTGACATTGAACGGGTGGAGGCGTTGAAAGGTCCCCAGGGTACCTTGTATGGGCGCAATTCGACCGGTGGATCAGTCAACTTCTTCTCAAACCAGCCTACGCAGGAATTCGAAGCCGGCCTGGATTTCGGGTACGGAAATTATGAGGCCTATAACATTGAAGGTTTTGTCGGCGGTCCCTTGGGCGAGACACTGTCGGGACGCGTGTCTTTCAGCGTGACTCAGCAGGATGGTGGACCTTACACCCATCCGACCCTGGGGGAGATCGGGGAGCAGGATCGTTATGCCGTGCGCGGGCAGTTGTTGTGGGATGTTAGCGAAGACCTGAGCGCGCACCTGTTGGTATTCGGTGGCCAGGACGACTCTGAAGGAAACCAGTATGAAGGGGTTCCCACGTTTACCAATGATGCTGAATTCAACATTTGTGACCCGGTGGTGGGCGGCAGTCTGGAATTGTCCAATGCCTGTTCATTTGATGGAGAAGGCGCAATCCTTAGGGACGATGATGATCCCTACACCTTGCAGAAAGGCCTGATCAACCGGGACAAGATTGACGCTTTCGGCGTTGTTTTCAGCGCCGATTATGATATGGGCTTCGCCACGCTCACTTCGATTAGCGCATACAATACCGTCGACCGAAAATCACAGGAAGATGCCGACGGCACCATCGTGCGCAGTATTGATGTCGGCTATGAGACCGATTTTGAGCAGTTTACCCAAGAAGTGCGCCTGTCCTCTCCTGATGACGGCCGCTGGGTCTGGACCTTGGGGCTGTTCTATTCGACGGATGAACTGGAGACCCCACGCACGGAAACGGATGCGGGTGATTTCGATTTCCGCCAGAACCATGCTTATATTCTCGAAACGGATTCATTTGCGGCGTTCCTGCATAACGAGTTTCGGTTGACGGATCGGTTTTCCGTCACCGCGGGGTTACGCTATACCGACGAGGACCGAACCTTCAGGGGCGGCACCATTAACGTGGATTTTGGCAGCGGCCCAACTGCTGGGGGTGAGTTTGTGCCGTCTCCCGGTCCGCTTCCGGGTGATTTTTCCGATGCGTCGGTTTTTGACGAGGCGTATATCGACAGGGAGATCGGCTTTAACGAGGTATCCTGGAGCGTCGGCGCAAGCATGGATATATCCGACACAGTCATGGTTTACGCAAGTATATCCAACGGCTTCAAAAGTGGGGGTTTCATCGGTGATATAACCGTACAGGAGATA
This sequence comes from Gammaproteobacteria bacterium, assembly GCA_965221335.1. Lineage (GTDB taxonomy): Bacteria > Pseudomonadota > Gammaproteobacteria > Eutrophobiales > Eutrophobiaceae > JAAXHV01. Next base: position 79,398 of record CBDCSC010000001.1, read on the forward strand.
TTGCAGGAGCCTTATGACGAGGAGACGCTCACTGCCTATGAAATCGGCATGAAGTCCGACCTGCTGGACGGGACGTTGCGCTGGAATACATCGTTATTCTATTACGACTATGAGGACGCCATTCTTGCGTTGTCAGTCGACGGTACAGGCGTGGTTGACTCGTTGTTGATCAATGAAAACGCGGCAGACGCGGAAGTGTATGGAATCGAATCCGAATTCTGGTTTGCACCGACGGAGGACCTCGATATCAAGTTCGGGGTCACCTGGCTCGATACGGAGACCGAAGGCATACCCACAAGTCCGTTTAACGTACAGGAGCGGTTGGACGGCAATGAGTTGCCTTATGCGCCCGAGTTCAGCGCTAACGGTCTGGTCAGGTACCAGAGGCAAATGGCCCAAGGTTGGTTGGGGCATGCGCAATTTGATTTTACTACCCTCTCCGACCACTGGGGTGAGTCCGACAACATCAATTTCAGCAAACTTGATGGCTACACACTGCTTAATGCCAGGGTTGGCGTAAGTTCCGAAACCGGCAAATGGTCAGTGGGCGCCTGGTGCAAGAATCTTACCGACAAGGAATATTTTATTTACGTGAACAACCTGCAGGCGTTCGGCTCCATACTGAGGACTCCCGGCATACCGAGAACCTATGGCGTAGACGTATCACTGCGGTTTTAGTAGTATAGAATACTGTTATCCGCTGTTCTGACAGCGGTTATCAGGTATATCTTATCTCAAAATGTGCAGGGGAAACGGAAGCGTTTTGCAGGCATCAGCATACGTGATGCCCGGTGAATATGAACCCCACATGTCCATATGGCTGGGCTGGCCGAGGTTCCAGTGGTTTACTGATCCGAGTCTGGACACCCGGCAAACCATCGCCGAGGTCATCCAGGTTTTGTCACATTACCGGATAAGTTCGAACATTTTATGTACGGATGAGCAGGGTATCTCCGCCGCCCGGGACTGGATGACACAAAATGGTTGGCCAGTGACACCACATATGAATTTTCTGGCCATCCCGCAGGTCGATATCTGGATGCGGGATTATGGCCCAATATTTCTCAAACACCGTGATACCAACAGGTTGGCAATAGCATCATTCGCCCAAAACCAGTGGGGATATGCCGATGTGACAGATGCTGTTTCTATCGGGATGACCCAACTGCCCGAAGCGGTTGCCCGGTTCCTTGGCATTGATACTGTTCTGCGTACAGGGGTGGTCAGCGAAGGTGGCGGCCGGATCCATAATGGTGAAGGCATCCTGCTTGTCAACCGCATGTTGGAACGCCGGCGGAATCCGCAAAAGACGGAAGCGGAATTGGAAGACGCCTACAAAACCCTGTTGGGCGCCACCCGAATCATCTGGTTGAACGCTGGCTTGTATGAAGATGTACAGTCGGACAGCGGTCCCGTCGCGTATAAGGATGACGATGGCAAGTCTGTGTTACTGTACGGTCCGCAGACAACAGGCGGTCACCTGGATGAATTGTGCCAGTTTGCAGCGCAGAACCGGGTGATCCTGGCCGAGGTCAGCGAGGAAGAAGCGTCTGCGGATCCGATTGCTGCCATCAATTACGAGCGGCTGGAAGAGATCTACCGGACTCTTTCAAAAATGACGGATATGAATGGCAGGCCGTTCGAGATTATGCGTATACCGGTACCGGACATCAAGTTCTTGCTTATTCAACCTGATGAACCGATGTACAAGGACTTCCTGGCAACCCTGGATTACCGGGAAAACGCGCCGGCGTTTCCCTTGGGAGAGCCGGTGCACATTGTCAAGGCAGCAAGCTATGCGAATTATCTTGTCACCAATGGCCTGGTTATCGCTCCCGGATATGGCGATCAGACCAAGGATGCTGCAACCGCAAGCGTCCTGAAAACTGCTTATCCGGGACGTGAGATTGTGCAGATAGACCCGACCCCATTAAATTACGCGGGCGGCGGAATACATTGCCTGATACAACAGCAACCTGTCGGAATTTACTGACAATAACAATGCGGATGGAACAAAAATGATTACGCCGGGAACATTATGGCCGACTATGGAATCATCTGCCTGATCCCCACCCTGGTGGTGCTGGCGCTGGCAGTAATCTCAAAACGCACCATTGAACCCCTGGTAGGCGGCACTGTTATCGGGTTGCTGATCCTGGCGCCGGCAGACCTGTTGCCGAATTTTACCGGTGTGATGCTGTCGGTGATGGGAGATGAGACTATAGGCTGGATCATCATGGTCTGCGGCCTGATGGGAAGCCTGATCGCACTGCTGACCCGTATCGGTGGCGCGGCTGCGTTTGGCAGACTGGTCGCGACCAGGGTAAAAACCCGGGTCGGCGCGTTGCTAACGGCGTGGTTGCTGGGCCTGGCGATATTCATTGATGACTACCTGAATGCGATGACCATCAGTTCGTCGATGAAAAAGGTAACGGACAAATTCGGCGTCTCCCGGGAAATGCTGGCCTACGTCGTGGATTCAACTGCCGCGCCGATCTGCGTGCTGGTACCCTTGTCAACTTGGGCGGTCTATTTTGCCGCGTTGCTGGAGGAAAATACGGGCGCCGCGGCCGGGGAAGGGTTACTGCTCTATATCCAGGCGATACCCTACATGTTCTATGCCTGGGTTGCGGTTATTTTCGTTCCGCTGGTTATCCTGAGAAAAATCCCACTGCTTGGCGCAATGGCCAGGGCAGAGGGTGAGAGCGGCCGCAAGTTCCGGAGCGGGGCCGGGAAGGAACGGGAGAACCTGACGCATGAGGCAGGCGATCACCGGCCAGGCAAGGCGGCATTGAACTTTTTTCTCCCCATTCTTTCACTGATCTGTTTTACCTGGTACCTGAGCGCAGATATCCTCAACGGGGTGGTCGTTGCCCTGGGTATTACCGTGATATCCGTGCTTGCGCAACGATTAATGCCGCCGGCACAGGTTTTCGACACCATGCTGGAAGGTTTCAAATCAATGTTGCTTCCACTCGGCACAGTAGTGGCCGGCTTCATGCTTAAGGAAGTGAATGACCAACTGGGACTGGCCTCCTACGTGATAGGTACGGTTGAGCCTGTGATGACGCCGCTATTACTGCCCGTGGTTACGTTCATCACGATGGCTTTGATAGCGTTTGCCACGGGGTCGTTCTGGGGTATTTTTGCCGTGGCCATGCCTATAGTGATACCACTGGCCAGCAGTGTTGAAGCGGATATGGCATTGGTGATTGGCGCATTGATTTCAGCCAGCGCTTTCGGCAGCCATACCTGTTTTTATGGCGATTCAACGGTGCTTTCCGCGCATGGCAGCGGTTGTGGTGTCGTTGAGCATGCGCTGACACAACTCCCTTATGCCGCGTTGGCGGCTGTGGTCGCTGCCATCGCATTCCTTCTCGCAGCATTGTAGAAAACGTACTCGCAGGAGTACATCTGTGATAAACTCCGAATGAGAAATGCGGGCGAAATACCAGAAAAAAACCGGTTCCAAAACCAAGCGCGAGCGCGCCTTCATCGGCGGCAACATACTCTCATTCCTGTCCGGGCTGTCCATTGGATTGCTGGTAGCATTCATTGTCTTTTTGCGCTATCAGGTTGCCGCGCCGAGTTCAGAAGCCGATCCTTTCAGCCCGGCAGAAGTGACCCAGGCGCCAACTGAAATGGATAAACCCGATGTCAAATTCACGTTCTACGACACGTTGCGCAACAAGAAAGTCAATATCTCCGAATGGATGGCCGGTGAAGATGGCCCTCGGGAAGAGGCGCCTGCGGCGGCGGCCGAAGAGCGTCTCGCCCCAGGGCAGAATGGTGAAACAGTTGCTGAACAGGAACAGTACGCAGCATTGGATCGTGGCGCAGACGATGGCGTAACCGGTTATGTCCTCCAGGTTGGCTCGTTCAAGGATTTTGATTCAGCAGACCAGGTCAAGGCGCGACTGGCATTACTGGGTATCTTTGCCGACATCCAGCGGGTCCTGCTCAATGCCCAGGATGTCAGGCACCGGGTGCGCCTGGGACCTTATACCAGCGTTGGCGAAATGCAAGACGTGCGCCGCAGATTGACGGACAATAATATAGAATTCATGTTGATTGAGTTGCGCTGACTCACAACATATCCTGGGGGTCGATATCCAGAAACCACCGCGTGCGCTTTGCCGCGGGCATCGCTTCCAGTGCGCGGCACCAGGGCGTTAACATTTTTCTGAGCGTGTTCCTGTTACCGGACTGGATCAGCAATTGGCTGCGATAACGCCCCCTTCTCTTTTCAATCGGCGCGGCCACCGGCCCGAAGATATGCAAGTCGCGGTCATTACCCAGTTGTTCGCGCGCCTCACTCAGGAAAGTTTCAGCGGCTTCGCGTCCGGTAGCTTCAGCCCCAAGTAACGCGAGACTGGCATAAGGGGGCAACTGCGCGTCCTGTCTTTCACGCAACAGCAAACAGGCAAAATCGGCATAACCCCGTGAGACCAGGCTTTGCAACAGCGGATGTCCGGGGAAGTGGGTCTGGATGTAAACGGTACCGGGCCTGTTCTCTCGTCCGGCCCTGCCGCTCACCTGGACTATGAGCTGGGCCATACGTTCACTGGCACGAAAATCGGTGCTGAGCAGTCCTGCATCCGCGTCGACGATGCCTACCAGGGTCAGGCGCGGAAAATGGTGCCCCTTGGCGAGCATCTGCGTGCCAATCAGTATATCGGCATCGCCCGTCGTGATCTCCCTGATCATCTTCTCCATGGATCCCTTACGGCGGGTGCTGTCGCGGTCTATGCGCAAGATCCTTGCCTTCGGAAAATGATCGGCAAGGGTCTGGTCCAGGTGCTGGGTGCCATGACCGACTTCAACCAGTTCGGCCTCGCCACAGTCCGGACAGGTTGCCGGCAGACTCCTGCGGGCGTCGCAATGGTGACAGACCAGGCAGTGTTTATCTTTATGGTAGGTCAACTTTGCGCTGCAGCGGTTGCATTCTGCGTACCAGCCGCAACTGTGGCAGAGAATGACGGGCGCATACCCTCTCCTGTTGAGGAACAGCAATGCCTGGTTGCCATGGTCCAGCGTGGCTGCAATCTCATCCAACAGGATTTTCGATATGGCGCCGGAGACCGGTTCATTTCGAAGGTCGATGAAGCGGATTTCCGGCGGCTTTGCTCCGGATACCCGGGCCGGCAGATCCTGTTGCGCGAACTTGCCGTTGCTGACGTTTTTTATTGTCTCGAGCGAAGGCGTGGCGGAACCCAGCACAACCGGCGCCGCGTCGAACTTGCCGCGAAGCAATGCAATGTCCCTGGCTGAATAACGGAACCCGCTGTCCTGTTTGTAAGATGGATCGTGCTCTTCGTCCACAATGTAGATCCCGGGGTATTTGAGTGGCGTCCAGACTGCTGACCGGGTTCCGATGATGACTGGCGCAATGCCATTCCTCGCCGCGACCCAGTTGCGCAGCCGTTCTGTCTCGTTCAGCGCGGAATGCTGGACGCGGATGTCGACCGCGAGACGCTGCCTGAGCCGGTCGATGAATTGTGTCGTCAAGCCGATTTCAGGCACCAGGATCAGCGCCTGCCTGTTCTGTGCCAGCACGCGTTTTACCGCTTCAATATAGACTTCCGTCTTGCCGCTGCCCGTTACCCCCTGCAACAAGTGAGCGCGATACTTATCCGGATTTGCCGAGATTGCGTCAATCGCCAGGATTTGTTGCGGGTTCAGGTCAAAACCCCTGTCTTCAATCACGCTCTTCGAGGAAGATGCTGGTATATCGCTGTCCTTATCGGGTAGTCCTTTTCCCTGCCGTAGCCGCACAGGCAAAGCGCTGAATAACGCTTCACCGACTGGATGGTGGTAATAGTCGGCGGCCCAGCACAGTAGCTCGAAGTGGCGGAGTGAAAAAAGCGGTTCATCGTCAATGATATTACTGAGGGACTTCAACCGATCAGGCCGGACAGACGTGCAGTCAGAGACCGACAGCACGATGCCGACCTGCTCCTTGCGGCGTCCGAAGGGTGCGCTGACCCGCATCCCCGGTAACAACTTGATGTTCTTGAACGGGTCGCCGACGATATAGTCATACTGTCTGCGCAACGGCACCGGCAGCGCAACCTGTACATAGCGACTCAAAACAGCCGGCCGGGTGCTTCGTTTGAATCTGAGGTAGTGTCGTAGGGGATAACGAGCTTGCTGCACTCAACGTTTTCGGGCATCTGGTCTACCATGAAGACTTCAAATTGGGTGTCGGCATCGGCGGCGTTTGCCGGGCAACCGGTTTCCCGGTTGATCCGTATCGTAGTGATACCAGCCGGTCGCGCCAGCGGAATAACAGGCCTATCTTTTAACGCAGTGCGCATATATTCTATCCATATTGACAACGGCGTTCTGCTGCCTGTCTCCCCCTGACCCATGGGGCTGAAGTCGTCAAATCCCACCCAGGCAACGGCTACCGTGGATGGACTGAAACCGGCAAACCAGGCATCGCGTTGTTCATTTGTGGTGCCGGTCTTGCCGGAAAGGTCATCTCTTTTCAATTCCCGGTAGGCCCTGGCGCCGGTGCCGCGGCGCACGACATCCCTGGTCAGGTCATTCATAATCCAGATGTTTTGCGGGCTTACCACGCGTTCGGCAACAGGATTCGCAACTGCAAGCACATCAGAAACTTCCGGTTCTTCCGACATTTCGACGCTTGTGATGGCCTGGTAGTCAGCCCCGTTCTCCTGGCAATCGCGGCATACGCTAATCGGATTGGCCTGGTACAACAGGTCTCCCGTATAGGTTTCTATGCGCTCGATAAAGAATGGTTCCACGCGGTAACCGCCGTTAGCGAATACCGTATACGAAGTGGCAAGCTGCAAGGGTGTGGTGACGCCGGTACCCAGCGCCAGGGACAGGTTTTTGGGTAAGCTGTCAGGATCAAAACCGAATTTTGCGACATGCCTCAGTGTATTGCGAACCCCGACGGCATGCAGCAAACGGATGGACACGAGGTTCCTGGAGCGGTTCAATGCTTCCCGCAGCCGGGTCGGACCAAACGACCTCCCACTGTAATTTTCCGGGCGCCATTGGTCTTCAATACTGGGATCATCGTAGACGATGGGCGCATCATTGATCACGCTGGCTGTGGTGAAGCCGTTTTCCAGGGCTGCCGAGTAGATGAATGGCTTGAAACTCGAACCGGGTTGGCGTTCAGCCTGGGTGACCCGGTTGAATTTACTGCGGTAAAATTCAAAGCCGCCAACCAGGGCCAGGGTGGCGCCGTTGTCGGGATCCAATGACACCAGCCCGCCTTCAATCATGGGTACCTGAGCCAGGCGCCATCTTCCTTCGGAGTCGAGCGTTACCCTGACCAGGTCGCCGACGCTGACAATTTCACCGGTATTCCTGGGCGCCGGCCCGCGTACATTTTCGTTGATATACCTGCGCGCCCAGTCCAGGCTGTTCCAGTCAAGTTCTATCCGGCCGATGCCGGAAACCCAGGCTGATGCGGCAAATCCACGATCTTCAATAATCAACGCCGGCGCCATGTCCGCGATGGTGTCATGTGCATCAAGAAGTTGCTCCCATCCGTCTCCGGCCATATCGGGGGTAAGCTCATAGTGTTGCTCAGGGCCACGGTAACCGTGTCTTTGATCATATTCCAGCAACGCCCGGTTCAGCGCGCTGTTGGCGGCAAGTTGTAGCGTGTCGCGCACGGTTGTGGTGACAACATAACCGGCGCTGTAGGCCTCCTCGCCGTATTCATCAAGCATATGTTTGCGCACCATTTCGGCCACATAAGGCGCGTCGAGATCGATGCTGGGACTGTGCAGCGATGCAGTGACAGGGGCATTGTCAGCTTTGCGGAAACCGGCCTGGTCGATATAACCCAGTTCCAGCATACGCCGCAGCACGTATGCCCTGCGATTAACCGCCTGCTCGGGGCTGGTAACCGGGTTGGTCCTGGAGGGCGCTTTGGGCAATCCTGCCAGCATCGCATGTTGCGCCAGGTTGAGGTCTGCCACATCTGCGCCATAGTAAACCTGTGCTGCAGCCCCCACGCCGTAGGCGCGCTGGCCCAGGTAGATTTTATTCAGGTACAGTTCGAGTATTTCATTCTTGCTTAACTCTCTTTCTATCTTGAACGCCAGGAAAATTTCGTTCAGTTTCCGCATATAGGACTTTTCCCGGGAAAGAAAGAAATTGCGGGCAACCTGCATGGTGATGGTGCTGCCGCCCTGCCTTTTCTCGCCGGTCCTGATCAGAGAGATAGCAGCCCGTACCAGCCCCTGCCAGTCGACTCCGGGATGATTGAAGAAACGGTCGTCCTCTGCCGCAATAAAAGCCTGGATCAACTGCTCGGGAGTCTTGTCGATGGTAACCGGCGCGCGTCGCTTCTCCCCGAATTCCCCGAGCAGCGATCCGTCCTGGCTGTAGACGCGCAACGGGACCTGCATGCGCACATCGCGCAGCATTTCGATGTCCGGGAGGTTGGAAACGATAAAATAGATCGCGGCGCCGGCGCCGATGATCACCACGACCGCCAACACTTTGAGTAAGAACATGGCCCGCATAATTGTAGTGTAATAGATTTGGTTCCGGGACATAATACCGTTTTATCCAGTATGTGCCCTAAACTGAATGAAATCGAAGCTTACCGATAATATCTTTCTCGTCGGCCTGATGGGCGCCGGCAAATCCACCATTGGCAGGCAGCTTGCGCTGGAACTGGGGAAGAAATTTTGGGATTCCGATACTGAGATAGAACAAAAAACGGGAGTCAGGATTGATGTGATTTTTGACATAGAAGGGGAACAAGGGTTCCGCCAACGGGAAACCTGCATGTTGAGAGACCTGGTGGAACAGCGCGGTATTGTGCTGGCTACCGGTGGCGGTGCGGTGCTCGCGCCTGAAAACCGGCAGATGCTCAAGAATAACGGCTTGATCATTTACCTGAAGGCATCTCCTGAGCACCTGGCCGGCAGGGTCAGGTTGGATCGGCGCAGACCGTTACTGCAATCCGGTGATAAACTTGTAAAAATACGTGAACTGATGGAACAGCGGGAACCGTTCTACCAGGAATTGGCAGACATAGTGGTTCATACCGGCAGCAGGAGCGTTGCGCGCGTGGTAAAGGAAATCAGCAAGATGATCAATAACGCCAGCCAAGAGGTGGAATGAGAGTCATCAGTCGAGACATCAGTACTAACAGATGAAACAGTTGGAGGTAAAACTTGGCAGCCGTTCCTACCCGATTTATATCGGCGCCGGAATCTTGCGGGACAGCGCCGAACTAGCCGGCGCGCAACTGAGCGAGCAGACCCTGATCGTAAGCAACAGCGTCGTCGCGCCGCTCTACCAGGACACATTGTTTGCCGGTCTTACAGGCATATCTGCCGGTGTTTTGATCATTGAAGATGGCGAACGCCACAAGACCATGGATACCCTGAACAGGATCATTACCCGGCTGCTGGAGGAACGGTTCCACCGCACCTGTACCCTGATCGCGCTGGGAGGAGGGGTGGTCGGCGATGTGACCGGGTTTGCCGCGGCCTGTTACCAGCGCGGCGTGCGCTATATTCAGGTTCCCACGACGTTGCTGGCCCAGGTTGATTCGTCTGTGGGCGGCAAGACCGCAGTGAATCACCGGTTGGGAAAAAATATGATCGGCGCGTTCCATCAACCAGCCGCGGTGATCAGCGATACAGACACGCTCGCATCCCTGCCTGCGCGTGAATTTCGCGCCGGGTTGGCGGAGGTGATCAAGTACGGGCTGATCTACGACAAGGAATTCTTTTGCTGGCTGGAGGACAATATCGAAGGCCTGTTGCAACGGGACGCGGACTGCCTTGCCCACGCCATTGAGATGTCATGCCGCAACAAGGCCGAGATCGTAGCCCAGGACGAACGCGAGTCCGGCCTGCGCGCCATCCTCAACCTGGGACATACTTTCGGTCATGCTATCGAGACGGCCTTGAACTATGAGACCTGGCTGCACGGCGAGGCAGTCGCCGCGGGCATGTGCATGGCGGCTGATCTTTCACTAAAGACGACCGGGTTCAGGAAAAGTGATGCGCTGCGGGTTAGTGCATTGCTGGAAAAAGCGGGACTGCCCATCAGCCCACCGGACACAGTCAGCCGAGAAGACCTCAGGAAATTCATGGCCGTGGACAAAAAGGCACGCCACGGCCGTCTGCACCTGGTGTTGCTGGAGCAGATAGGCAAGGCCGCAGTAACGCCGGATTTTGAGGAGACGGACCTGTTGGCTACCCTGGCGCGTTATGCGTAAAAGCGTTAAGGAAACTCTGATTTAGTCAGAGCTTCCTTTACTCTCATCCACATCAGGTACAGTTCATGAAGATTAATAACAACGCAACAGGCGCCATCAGGTTATCCCTGATCGCTGTCATTACGTTCCTGCTGGCGGGAATCCTTACGGCCCGTACGCAGGAGGCTTCAGTCCACCCGATTTACGAAGATCAGCGGCAGCGTCCTCCCAATATCGTTCTGATCCTGCTGGACTGGGGCCGAGCCGATGCGCTGGGTGTGTACTCGGATAAAGACGTTTCAACACCCAATATTGATGGGCTGGCCGATCGCGGTGTCAGGTTCGATAATGCCTATACGCCGGCCACATTGTGCAGTCCGGCGCGGGCTTCGATCATGACCGGTCTCTACCCCCATGCGCACGGGGTGCGCAAGACCATGTATGAACCCGGCATCACCGGCAACCTGCCTACGATGTATCACGACCCGATTGCCGATCCGTTCGCCGATGAGCGCTTCAACCTGGCGATTAACTTCGTGAAATACATCACCAATTCAGGTTATGCCACCGCCCATATCGGCAAGTGGCACCTGGGCGCGGGCAATCCCGGGTTTTTTGACCTGTTCAAGTCCTATAATTCGTTGATGCCGCACTGGGTCGGCGAACCGGACCATTCCGCATACCGGGAGGACATTCAAACCAATGAGGGCATTCGTTTTATCCAGGAAAATGCCGATAGGCCATTTTTCCTGTACCAGTCCTATTACACACCGCACGCCCCGTTCCAGCCGCCGCGCAAGTATGCCGAAATGTATAAGGACAGGGATATCGATCATAAGGATTACTACGCGTCAGTAACCAGCCTGGACCATAACGTCGGACGTATCGTCGCGATGCTGGAGGAGCATGGTCTTTTGGATAACACACTGATTATCGTGTCCTCGGATCATGGCGGTTCCTTCCGGGAACGCCCTGGTTCCTACCGGGGCATGGGCATCGCCTACGACGAGGCCGCGAGAATACCGATGATCATGCACTGGCCCAAAGGTCTGCCGGCAGGGGTTACCTGGAATTCCGGCGTCAACCTGGTCGACCTAGCGCCGACCATACTTGCCGCTGCCGGCATCAATACGAAAAGCCGCATCATGGAGATTATCACCGGCCGCGAGGGATCGCCGTTTCACGGCAGGGATCTGGTTGCCGAGGTATTATCCGGCGAAGATATCTGGCCGACCCCGGTATTCATGCAGAACGTCCCGGAAGCCGCGATAGACAATTCCTGGTACGACGAACGCGCGATGCGTTCTGAACAATGGAAACTGGTATTGCGTGATTTCACGGCCGACCCCAGGGCGCGTAGCAATGCCCTGTTCGATATGATCAACGATTCGGGCGAGTTGGAAAACCTGTATTATGAGGAAGAGTACCGGGAGCAGTTAAGACTGCAACTCAACCTGATGCTGGAATACGCAACAGACCTGCAGGACGAGTTGGCGATCAAACTGGCAAACGGGGAGCTTGCGATCATCGACGACCCGGACTACCGGTTCAAACTGTATTGAGTAGCTGAGTGAGTCGCTTGAAATAATGCTTCGGAAGCTCTGATTAAGCCCCGGAGCTTCCCTTCAATACAATCTCAAGATATGGTTGCAATCCCGGGTCAGAACAAGCCTGACTGGATCTTTCTGTGCGGGTATTCGCGGATGAGTTTTTTATGTGATCCAACCAGGCGTTGGAAAGGCACGATAGCCCAAAGCTGGTTATACATTGCGCCGAATTTTTCGCCCGGGTCCCGGGTGATGTTATACAACTCGTAATTCGGTAACCCGCCCCGGGAACCGGGGACAACATGTAGTTTGTGTTCTTCCATACGAACGGCTTTGAGATCATTGCCGCTGTAATGAAACAGGTAATGCCTGCGCCCGTTGCCCTCCCCGTGAAGCAGCAGCGGCAATTGGTCGATACCGTCAATTACGCGGTCCGAGGGGATCTTGTCTTCGGCGCCTGCGACCCTGGCGGCAGTGACGAGCAGGTCGGTCACCGATACCAGGTCGATTACTTGTTGTCCCGGTTCAATCATGCCGGGCCAGACCGCAAACCCCGGGGTGCGTACACCACCTTCGTAAACATCTCCCTTGGCGCCGCGCAGCCAGGAATAACCGGCATTGGGCCAGAAAGCGTACATCGGGCCGTTGTCGCTTACCCATACCACCAGGGTATTTTCTTCAATGCCGGTCTGTTTCAAAGTATCCAGCAGTTGCCGGATGTAGTCATCGTGTTGCGCCAGTTGTGCCGACTGGTTATTACGGTAATCCAGATCTTCATTGAAACGGTACTCCCTGGGAGATGAAGCCATCTGTTGCGCGTAACTGGCCCAGTAAAGGAAAAAAGGCTGGTCACTGTCAGCCTTGTCCCTGATGTAATCCTTGATTTTACTGATCGATACGGCCTCCATCTCGACCATGGATTCGGCGCTCATTTTTGCCACTTCCATGCGCCCTGCGCCTTTTTTGCCTTCCAGCGCGCCCAATATCCGTATGCCGTATTTTTGGTAATAGTCCTCCAGTGTGCCTGGAAAATCATAAAAATGGCCTACGCCATCCAATGTCTGCGTATTGTAGAATGCATCCTGGTTCGCCCAGGAGTAAATCGCGCCGTTATAAAGGCCGTAATAAGCATAGTCAAACCCCTGGTTCTCCGGCGCATGGTGTTCCAGGTCTCCGACATGCCATTTGCCGAACATCGCAGTGTGGTAGCCGGCGGCTGACAGGATTTCAGCCACGGTCACTTCCTCCGGCGCCAATCCCTGCAACTGCCCGGGCCAGAGTACGATATCGACCCCGGTGCGCACAGGATGACGCCCGGTCAACAACGCCAGTCTTGTAGGCGTGCAAGAAGGTTCGGAATAATGGGCAAGAAACTGTATACCCTGCCTGGCCATGTCATCCAGGTTGGGAGTGGGGGTGCCGCGCAACTTGCCTCCCAGGTAGGAACCCAACTCACCCCAACCGATATCGTCGGCGAGGACATAGATAATGTTGGGCTTTTTGCCAAAACGCTTTTCCAGATCGGCCAGTTTTTTATCAATGGCCTGATCTTCCATGTTCCAGGTCGCGGCATTCTCCTGCATGGCCTTTTGCTGCGGCGCGTCCGGTTGATAACCATGTGCCGCCAGTGCAACTGACAGACACAGCAGCAGCGCATTCAACCTTCTGATAGTATACCGATACATCGGTTCTCCCCTGTTCTTGACTTCGTTCTGGCTAACGCTCCTTGCGATTTTACTCTAATCCTCGTATTGCTGTGTAAATTATATTAGCTGACCTACGCCCAGTACCATTCCCGCGAAAGCGGGAATCCAGTGAAACAAAGGGTCGCCCAGCGGGCGACACAGAATCTGACTGGACTCCCGCTTTCGCGGGAGTGGTACAAATGCATGTCTTGGTTTATGCCAAAAGTTACATGCAGTCGGGGCGTGCAGATCTCTGATCATGAGGGTCTAGGGGTATACTTACGTTCGGATTACATCTTGGATTGCTGATAATTCTCCAGGCCAACCTTTTCAATCAGTCCAAGCTGGGTTTCCAGCCAGTCAACATGCTCTTCCTCGTTGTCGAGGATATCTTCCAGGAGTTCGCGGGTGACATAATCCTGCTCGGTTTCACAATAGGCTATGGCCTCCCGTAACAATGGAATGGCAAGATGTTCCTGTTTCAGGTCACATTCGAGCATATCGCGCGTGTTTTCTCCGATAAACAGCTTGCCCAGGTCCTGCAGATTCGGTAGCCCGTCCAGAAACAGGATTCGTTCGATGAGTGTGTCGGCGTGTTTCATCTCATCGACGGATTCATGGTATTCATGCTCATTCAATTCCTTCAGGCCCCAGTCCTTCCACATGCGCGCGTGCAGAAAGTATTGGTTGATCGCCGTCAGTTCATTCTTGAGCACCCGGTTCAGGTACTCGATAATTTTTTTGTTACCTTGCATAACTCGCTCCTGAAATTAGTGTGGTATATCTATACGCTGTCGTTTGCCCAAACTCTGTGATAAAGCGTATCGAATTGCGCAAACCGGACCCGTACAATACCATGAAATATAGGACATGTCAAACATAACTCATTGATATTAAATGAAAATTATTATCATTTATACTAATATGAAGTATCTTGCTTCACTCAATTACAAGACCGGTATCCTTGAAAGCTAATCAGACCCCTGCTCAAATGTTATGGTATTGTGTCCGGCGCAAGGGCAAGGCGCGGCACATGGGATGGACCAGCCATTATTCCCCGGATGACCTTCTTCAGCATGTCGAAGCGCGCCCGGGAGATATAATCGAGATCTGCACATGCGATAATCTCAGTCCGGTAGCGCCGGATCAGGTCCTCCGGGTATTTTACCCGCGTGCAGTGGGTCTGACGGGTATGGAAATCACCTTCCGCGGCGAGACTGTTCGTTATGCGCCGTCCTGGATGCTCGCAAGTAATCTCCGTTTCAAACGGCTGCTGGACAGGTTTGTTGATGAACGGGGTATAACAAGCGATGAGTTTGCCGCCGAAGCAAGCCTGCGCGCTTTTTCCGCCCGGCAGTTCCTGCTGCCGGTTGGCGACAAGGCTGACAAAGTGGAGTTGTATCGCGGCGCAACCCTGGTAGCGCCCGAATTTGCGCCGGGTGAGAACCGCGCGGCGGAACTTGCTGAGGGTATTGGAAAATGGATGAGCCGCAACCTTTCCCCCGATGGCGCGCTGCCGTATAAATACTGGCCCAGCCGGGGGGAGGAATCACCGGCCGATAACGCAATACGCCGGTTTCTGGCAACCCTGTCGCTTGCGCGCCTGGCGCACCTGCGCAACAACAGTGGGTTAAAACAAGCTGCCGCCGTTAATCTTCGTTATAACCTGAAACGCTATTTTCAGGTTATCGGTAACGGGCGCGGCGCTATCGTTGAAACCACCGGAGCCAAACTGGGCGCCGCCGCTCTCGCTGCTCTTGCCATCCTGGAAAGTCCCGCACGCGAGGAGTTCCCCACGGAGCTGACCATGCTGGCAGCCGGTGTCAATTCACTTTTCGATAAAGAACAGGGGTTTCGCACGTTCTTTTTTCCCCCTGAACGGGACGGCGATAACTGGAACTTTTATACGGGCGAAGCCCTGTTGTTCTGGGCTGAGGCAAGACGCCGGAAAACGGCTTTTGCGCCGTCACTTGAACGTTGTGCTGAAGTCTTCTCGCGTTGCCGGGAACGCCATTACCGGGCGCGCAACCCGGCCTTCGTGCCATGGCATACACAGGCCTGTGTATCACTTTACAAGCAGACAGGACTACGTGAATACGCCGATTTTGTCTTTGACATCAACGACTGGTTATTGCCGATGCAACAATGGGAAGGGCTGGAACCCGACTTGCGCGGGCGGTTTTACAATCCGCAACATCCGGAGTTCGGCCCGCCACATGCGGCTTCGACGGGAGCGTACCTGGAAGGTCTGGCTGACGCGCTGGCCCTGGCTCGCATGTGCGGGGATTCTGTCCGATCAAGCGCTTATGAACGGGCAGTGAGACGCGGCTTACGGTCCCTGCGGCAGTTACAGTTTCGCGGCCCGGACGACATGTTTTATATTTCAAAAAAACCGCGCGTACAGGGCGCGCTGCGTACTGAAGTCTATGACAATGCAGTACGCGTGGATTCAGCCGCCCACGCGCTGGCTGCCGCGATCAAAATATTACAGTCGGAATAGTTTTAACGAATTAAGGAACCTCTGAGACTTAATCTCAGAGGTTCCTTAAGAGCTTTCTTAACACACAATCTGTCAGACGTAATACCCGCGCCCCGGCATCGGCAGAATATCAAAGATCAAATGCACCCGCGGGGAGTCGGAAGGGTTCCGCGCCTCGTGTTCGGACTTGTTGTCGAATACCCATAATTCTCCTGCGCGTAAGATGGCGGTTTCACCCGCGCAGGTCAAAGGGCTGCCCGTCGCGCTTTGCAACACCAGGTGGTAACGGTCTCTTGCCCGGTAGTATTCTCCCGTATCCACGTGCGGGCGAACCCAGCCTCCCGGTTGCAGAGCAACCAGTGTGGCCCGCCCGAGTTCTCCATCCTCGATATCGGCAATCTGCTGGCAGAATGCCAGCGCTTCAGGAAAACGTCTTGCGGTTTTTGTCGTGCGGGTTTCATGAACATCGTTTGCATTACTGGCGCCCGGGGGCAACGGTTTTTTTGCGACCCGTAGAAAAATGTTCTGTGTATCACGCTGGCAACGGACCTTGCGCTGGCGGCTCGTGTCCGCCAGCCACATTTCCTGCGCGTTGATCAATTCAGAAACAAGCGGGTTAACGTCAATGCCTGTCGCGATCAATGTGAATCCGGCGCGCGCTGAGTTTTCTGTCTCATCAGGCATAGCGTGAAATCCCTCATGCGATGCAGTTGGTAGCGGTTGTGCTGCATCATTTCCTGAATTTACGTGCACAATTGGAGCCTCTGCCAATGCGGGGGTGTAAAAATCACAACAGGAAATCCGCCGAATCCAGGTCGGCAATATCGAAGCTTTCAAGCAATATCGTACCACCGTGCGGCGCCGGCAGGTGTACCCTGACCCCGTTCGGAACGGCTTCAAAAATGAGCTCATCAATGTCGGCCAGCGCGACCGCGGTCAGGTCAATCCGGTCCACACCATCTGTGAAGTCAGCGATAACATCTTCACCATCGCCGAGCTGAAACAGGAATACATCAGCGCCCTGACCTCCATAGAGCCTGTCATTCCCTTCACCGCCTTCCAGCATATCATTTCCTTTACCGCCGTACAGCGTATCGTCACCCACTCCGCCATCGAGCAAGTCATCTCCACCGCGCGGGCCACCATACAATGAATCATTACCGCCGCCGCCTTTAATGATGTTATCTCTCAAATCTCCGGCGAGTATGTCAGCGTTGTCGGAACCGATAAGATGCGAAATATCAGCGAGTTCAACCTCGTACGAATCACCTGCTTCATCGGTATACTCAAAAGTCTCTGTACGGATGAATTCATCGCCTTCAGCATCGCCATAACGCAAGACAAAAGTGCGCAGGCGCACCGTGACCCCTTGTTCCGAGCCTGCATAGGATGCGGTGTCATCGCCTTCTCCCCCAGCGAGTTGGTCGGCGCCGGGACCGCCCGTCAGTATGTCATTGCCGGTGCCGCCGTCCAGGGCATCGTCACCCGGGCCGCCCTGCAGTCTTTCATTACCCGGGCCACCGATCAACACGTCATCACCCAATCCGCCATAGAGCTTATCATTGCCCTCGCCACCTTCCAGCAGGTCGTCCCCTCCCTCGGGACCTCCGTATAATACGTCATCACCCGCATTACCCCTGATGGTGTTATCCCTACGATCCCCGGCAAGCACATCTGATTGGGGAGAACCGGTGATGTGCCTGACATAAGGTAATTCCTGTTGCTCCATCTCGCCGTTGGCACTCGAGTACTCAACCGTTACTACCCTGCTGAAGTTTTCATCTCCAGGATCGTCCTGTCTGACCGGTTTGGAATTGAGGCGTACCGTCACCCCTTCTGTGGAAGAAATATATGATGCGGTGTCATCGCCGTCGCCATCACCGTCCCCATCGCCATCACCGTCCCCATCACCGTCCCCATCGCCATCGCCGTCTCCGTCACCATCGCCGTCACCATCGCCGTCCCCGTCGCCATCGCCGTCACCATCGCCGTCCCCGTCGCCATCACCATCGCCGTCCCCGTCCCCATCGCCGTCGCCATCACCGTCCCCGTCGCCATCGCCATCACCGTCCCCATCGCCATCACCGTCTCCGTCCCCATCACCATCGCCGTCGCCATCGCCATCGCCGTCGCCGTCGCCATCACCGTCGCCATCGCCGTCGCCATCACCGTCGCCGTCGCCATCGCCGTCGCCATCACCGTCGCCATCACCGTCTCCGTCGCCATCGCCATCGCCGTCGCCATCACCGTCGCCATCGCCATCACCGTCCCCATCACCGTCGCCATCGCCATCACCGTCCCCATCACCGTCGCCATCGCCGTCGCCATCACCATCACCATCACCGCCGATGTTGTCATCATCGTCATCGTCATCGCTGTTGCCGCTCAATTCAATGGTTGAGTCAATGAATCGGCTACTGGCGTATGGGGCCGAAGCCGTCATGTCTTCACTTGCCTGGGGGTTGATAATGATCTCAGGTATGTTTCGGTAGGAGGCAAAGTAATCAGCGCTAAAATCCTCGCCGGTTTTTTTCTCGGTTGGCATAACTCTCTCCAAAAGCAAACGAGGTATGTCAATACCGCGTCACTTGCTCAAACTTTGTGTTAAAGAGTTTCAAATTGCATGTATTCAGAATAACCAATAGCATGAAATATCATGCATGTCAACCATAACTCACTGATAATAAATGAAAATTATTATCATTTATACTAACATGAACAGACGAATGTGGCGGAAGCGCGGGTCCAGTAGACAACGAGGCGCTCCCGACTTACAACATGCCGAAGCTGGCCTCGGCGACATATTGTCTTAATCAATCAGCAGTTTCAGCCTGAGATAATAAAACCGGCCCGGGAAGTCATAGATCGATGAGGTATTGAGCGACACGTCGGGCACATAAGGCGGTGTTTCGTTGGTGATATTATCCGCGCCCAGTGTAATCTCAATGAGGTTGTTGTGATAACTGCCGAACAGGTCAAAATAATTGACCGCGTCCACGGAATTGTGGATATTGTCAAATTCAATAGCATCAAAAATATCCATCGCATCAAGATAACGCCAGGAGCCGCCAATCGACCAGTTATTACGGCTGAACGTTGCCGTCAGGATCGATCGCCATTTCGGGTAGCCGGCCCAACTGGATATGGCGCTGGCCACCTTTCCGCCACGCTTGCTGACGACCCCGGAAGCAGTGGTTTCAACATATTCATCCAGCCAGTTGGCGTTACCTGTGAGACCGAATTCACCGAGAGTTGTCGCGTGCGTATAGTGTGCGCTGAGATCGATACCGGACGTTTCCAGGCGACTCAGATTTTCATTGAGCAGCTCGAAACGGGTGATGGTCCCCGATGGTCCGCGCCCGAGCCGAGCGCATTCCGGCGCGGTCAAATCGGGTATCGTGTAGCAGGTGATGATGATATCCACCGGGTCAGGGACACCAATGGCGCCGTCCACCCGAACGTCATAGTAATCCATGTTCAGGGAAAAGTTGTCAAGCATGCCCGGTGTCCAGGTAAAACCGACTGAGAAGCTGTCGGAAGTTTCCGCTTCCAGGTCAGGATTGCCACCCGCCGAGACTTTCAGTTGCGACGCATTTTGCACGAAATCTGCCGGCGCCCCGGCGGCGGCGCAGTTTGCCTGTACTGTGGAATTATTTCGGTACAAATCCGCCGCTGTATTGCAGGGATCCGCGACTATCAGGAATGAGTCTGCCCTGCCGCCGTAAGCCTCCAGGATATTCGGTGCACGAAATCCGGTCGCATAGGTGCCGCGCAGTTTGAAACTGCTTATCGGGCGCCAGTGCAGTCCCAGTTTCCAGGTGGTCTCGGTACCGGCGCTGTCATAGTCGGAGTAACGCAATGCCGCATCAACAGCCAATTCTTGCGCAAAAGCCCGGTTTTCGAGCAGTGGTATATGAAACTCGGTAAAAAACTCCCACACCGAAAAATCGCCTTTCGTGGGCTCGGCAAAATTGCCGCCACTGTTCCCCGCTTGTACCACCTCGGAGGTATCTACACTGCCGGATTCGGATCGCCATTCCAATCCGGTGGCTACATTTACCGCGCCACCCGGAAGTGTCCACAATTCGCCGGTGAGCATCGCAGCAAGATGCCAGAATTCATATTCGGTTTGCTCATCATCCGCAAACAGGACGTAATCCATTTCTGCCTGGCTTTTGGCGCTTCTGCCAAAAATATCCAGGGTGGGGTGGCCTGCGGCGTCCTTCGGACAAGCGCGGTCTTGTTTGCAGGCAACCGGATCCAACGCTGTTTGCAGCCTGGCGACATTAACCTGGTTTTGTGTTACTTCATCCAATGTGGAGCGTCCGTAAGTCAGCCATGCGTTATAACTCCAGGCGCTCGTTGCAAAGGGCAGGTCTGCGCGCACACCTGCGGTCACTTTCATCGTATCGCTGTTGTATTTGAAACGCCTGTTACCCAGGTCAAACGCCCGCCACCACATTTGAAATTGTGTTGCATCAGCGCCTACGGCAGCCCGAAGCACAGGGACCGCATCGGCCGGGATATGCGGATTACTGAAAGGCACCTGGAGCAGGTTGGTGAATCGTCCCAAAGCATCGGCTATCGGCAGGGGAGTAAAGTTCAGCACACCTTCACGGTGTGTTCCCATCACCTCATAATACAACGCGGCGTTGCCTGCATTCAGGTCGACCTCTCCGATGATCCCTCCGTTCACTACACGGGAGGCATTGATCAGGGAACTTCCGCCGTCGATATCATTGTAGTTAAACCGATGGCCGGTATCGATGATGGATTGCAGACTGCCATCTCCCGCTGAGCCGTTCAATCCGCTGAAGCCAAACGTGTCATAGGGTTGGAAACTGGCGCCGCTGACCGGGTCGGGTTTGAAGATGATCCCTGCGTCCGGTTGTCTGCCTTCCGGCGGTATGCCGCTGCCCATCAGTGTCAGGATAACGCCATTGCCGGAATCGAGTTGGCCCAGGATGGGGATACTGGCCCAGTCGCGTTGTTGTAAATCAATTCTGCCGGTATCGACAATCGTGGCTGCTGCGGTAATCTCAGCGCGTTCTCCGGACCAACCAGCGATAATCCCCGCATTGTAGGAATCGCCTCCGGGATCGTCCGGTGTGCCGAAGCCGGCGCTGAGTTCCACACCTTCAAAATGTTTGGTTTTGACATTGATAACGCCGGCCACCGCGTCCGATCCATAAATTGCCGAAGCCCCGTCTGTCAGTACCTCAACGCCATCGATCAGGTTAATCGGGAAGGACTGTAAATCCACGCCCAATCCCAGCGAGTCACGGATGGTCGATACCATGCGGCGTCCATTCAACAGCACCAGCGTGCGGTTGGCCGACAACTGGTGTATCCCGGAAAAATGCGCGCCCCGCCCCCCGTTGGAATTATTTCTGGACGTTCCCTGCAAGCCGATCGCGGGGAACTTCAAAAGCATATCCTGCACGCTGTAATTCGGGGTACGTTCGATATCCTCAGCGTTAATCAGGGATACGTTACCCGGTTGTACCGCCGGCTCACGGGTAATGCGAGTACCGGTGACGGTAATTTCATCTACAATTGCTTCTCCCCATGCAGAAGACACACCGGTGATGGCAATGCTGATAACGGCTAAACGGGTTAATGCTGCCAACAGGTAAGGCTTTCCCACTTTCCGGCGTGATGTGTTCATACTCAACTCTCTTTATAGAACCAGAACTCCATCTCTACCGCGGCGTTCAGGGGCAATGCAGTGGCGCCGACGGCTGAGCGGGCAGGCAGGCGCATATCAGCGCTGAACACGGACTCCCAGGACTGGTTGATTTCCGGGAACCGGTCCATTTGCGTCGTGAAGATGGTCGCGCTGACCAGGTCGTCCAGGGACAGGCCGAAATCCGGCAGGGCTTCCAGCAGGTTGTTGAGGATGCGCATGGTTTCAGCGCCGGCGCCGCCAGGTTCAAGTTGGCCGGTCTGCTTGTTCAGGGCGATCATGCCGGCGGTTTTATAGAACGGACCTGCTTTTACCAGCGGGCAGTAACGGAATCGGGGGGCGGGCAGGTTTTTTGAACTCAGTGCTTCAATCATCTGGGGAACCTCTGATTAAGTCGTCAGAGGTTCCTACGATACAAGGATGTATCATCAAAATCAATGACTGTAAGACATTGATTATGTGAGAAAAATAAAAATCGTATTGTTGATTTCCGTACTCTGACAAGACCAGGATGGACTTGTTCAGAGTTTCCCTGATATTGTCCTCGTGTTTGGTTTACAAAATCATGCTGGTGACAGCCCGGAACAGCGGACTTTCCGGGTTTGCGATCTCGCCGATAACGGAAAAATGGTCGTGACCGGTAACCTCAATGTGAGTCACCGCATGCCCGGCCTTTTTCAGAACCTCGGCATAGGCGCCGGTCTGGCGGCGAAACTCGGCGGATTCGTCCGCCCCGCAGGCGGTGATGACTGGCGTCGGTGGTGCTGACAGGTGGTAAATCGGGCTGTAGCGCCTGGCGGTCTCAAGGTCCATGCGCAGTTTTTCATTGGGTTCGCATTCGAGCAGCGGTTCCAGATCATATAGGCCGCTGATGGCACATGCGCCTTTTACCACATCGGCGGGTAATCCGTATTGGTCCGGCCAGTCATCGCTGAGCAGCTCCGCGGTCAGGTGCCCGCCGGCGGAATTGCCGCTGACATAAATACGCTCAGGGTCACAACCATACTCCGCAGCATGGTGATACAGCCATTGCACCGCGTTCCTCACGTCGGCCACGATCTCGCCCATCGGCACGGTCGGCGCCAGGCGGTAGTTCATCGGGACCCAGGCAATGCCGCGGGGAACAAACTCCCGCGCCGGAAACCGTCTTGAGTCCTTGCTGTTGAAGATCCAGTAACCGCCGTGAATGAAGACCAGGATGGGAGCGCCCTTTGTTTCAGGTGAGAAAATGTCAAGGGTCTGGCGCGGGCCGGCGGCGCCGTAGGCCAGGTCCAGGCTGCCCGGCATCGTGCGCGCCAGGTCGTCACTGAGTTCCTGGTAGCGGCGCACATAGTCACCTGTGACCGGCGTCATGTCGGTTAGGTATTGACGGCGCAGCTCTTCCGGCGGATAGTCCTGCCAGCGCATTTCTCTACCTCCTAACTGATCTTACCCAGCGCCCTGAGGATCTTCTCCGGCGTGAACGGTTGTGAGCTTACCTCCACGCCGAATGGTTCCAAGGCATCGTTAATCCCGTTCAATATGGCGCCGCATACGGCAATGATGCCGGCTTCGCCACAGCCTTTTGCGCCCAGTTGCGTGGCTTTGGTCGGTGTTTCGATATGGCCGACCTCGATATCCGGCATCTCGCCGGCCATAGGCAACAGGTATTCGAACATGTTGCCGTTCAGCAATTGTCCGGCTTCATCGTAGACGCACTCTTCATACAGGCTGGAGCCGATGCCCTGGACGATGCTGCCGCGCATCTGCTCCACTACCAGTTTTTCATTGATGATTCGGCCGCAGTCATCCACCACCCAAACCTTGTGAAGCGTAACCAGGCCGGTATTCACGTCCAGTTCCAGGGATACGCCGAGAGCGCAGTTGGCATACACCATGAGTTGTTCGCGCTGGCTGTAGTGGCGGGTGACGATCAGTTCCGGTTCCAGTTCCGCCGGCAGCGTGTGCGTATTGAAATGGATCGTATTGCCGATCTCTGCCAGGGATGAGATTCTCTCCTCCGTCTCAAGGTTGATAATGTCGCCGGCGCGAATCGTAAGTATGTCCGCCGGCTGTTCATGCACGGCAGCGGCTACCGCCAGGATTTTCTCCCGCAGGTCCGCCGCCGCCAGCCGGCACGCCTCGCCGGCGATGGCCGTGCCCCGGGACGCCCAGGTGCCGCCGCCGAACGGTGTGGTGGCGGTGTCGCCCATAACGACAACGATCTCGTCTCGGGCGACGCCGAGTACAGCAGAGACGATGGATATTACCACAGCCTCTCCACCCTGGCCCTGGTCGGTCAGGCCCGTGGCGCAGGAGATATTGCCGTCCGCTTCCAGGCGCAGGGTACAAGCGTCCCGGGAACTGATCGGCGCTCCGCCTGCCGCATACAGCGCGGGGCTTGGCGATGTCCCCTCAACCACGGTCGCCAGGCCGATGCCCTTGTAGATGCCCCGGGTGCGCCCCGAATCACGTTCTGCGCGCAACCCGTCGTAGTCCATCATACCCAGCAACTTGTCCAGCGATGCCTGCTGGGACAGACATTCGAGGTATTCACCGGAGATGCCGGTAACGGGGTAGGCGTCATCACTGAATAAATTGCGTCTTCTTATTTCCGCCTTGTCCAGGCCGGCAGCCCTGGCGGCCGTATCCATCATCCCTTCCGCCACCAGGCTCGCGACCGGCATACCGACGCCGCGGTACTGGCCGGTGCTGACCTTGTTCTGGTAGACCAGGGACGCCGCGGCGCGGTAATGTTTGAGATCGTAGGCCAGCGGCGTGCAGATGGCGACCAGCAGGGGTTCAATCACGCTGGTGCGGGGATGGATCAGGTAGGGTCCGGCGCCGGCCAGGTCGTCCACCTCCAGGGCCTGGATTTTGCCGTCCGTATTGACCCCCATCCTGGCCTTTACCCGGTGCCCTCGCGCGTGGATATCGGATACGAATGATTCCAGCCTGTCGGCGACAAACTTTACCGGCCTGCGCAGCAGCATGCTGATTGCGGCGCTGGCGATCTCGTCTGAATACACATGCAGTTTCAGCCCGAAACCACCGCCGATATCCGGGCAGATGATGCGCACGTTCGCCTCCTTCAGCCCCAGTTGCCGGGCGTAGATATAGCGCTGGATATGCGGCACCTGGCTGGTCAGGTACAAGGTCAGGTAACGCCTGGCCGGATCGTAGTCCGCAAGCGCCCCGCGCGGTTCCAGGGTGACGCCGGTCTGCCGGTTTACCTCGAATGTTCGCTCTATCACCAGGTCCGACCCGGCCATGGCTGCGTCCACTTCGCCCGAATCAATATTGATCGACCAGGCGACATTAGTCCCCAGTTCCGGATGCACCAGCGGCGCATCCGGCCCGGTGGCCGTTTCCGGGTCTGTTACCGCCGGCAGTTCCGTGTAATCCACCTCGACCAGTTCCGCCCCGTCCTCGGCGAGCGCCCTGGAATCCGCCACCACGGCGGCGACCGGCTCGCCCTGCCACCTGGCAACCTCAATGGGCATCGGCGCCTGCGGCGCGCTGTTCATCTCGCCGAGATTGGTCAGGCGCGCGGTCCAGGGTTCGCACACTGCCGCCAGGTCCTTCCCGGTGAACACATGGTTGACGCCGGCCAGCTTCAGGGCTGCCGACGTGTTGATGCTATCTATTTTTGCATGCGCATAAGGACTGCGCACGAAACACACGTGGAGCATACCGGTGACCGAGATATCGTCCAGGTAGCGCCCGCGGCCCTGGATGAATTTACCGGCGTCCGGTCTGGCTATCCCCGGATCAATCGTGAACGGATCAGGCATCGGTCGTACTTTCTGCGACTTCTTCTATGGCGTCCACGATGGCATGGTAGCCGGTGCAACGGCAGTAGTTCCCTGACAGGTATTCCCGGATTGAGTCCCGGTCAGCAGGCCCGCCATCGGCCAGGTATTCCGTGGCGGTGATCAGCATACCGGGTGTGCAGAACCCGCACTGCGCGGCGTTATGTTTGAGAAATGCCGCCTGCAATGCAGCCAGTTCACCGCTGTTGGTCATGCCCTCAATGGTTTCCACATCATGGCCATGTGCTTGTGCCGCCAGGGTCAGGCAGGCGCGGGCGCTGCGGCCGTCAAACTTGACCGTACAAGCGCCGCAGATGCCTTGCTCACAGCCGATGTGGGTGCCGGTAAGCCCGAGTCGGTGACGCAGAAAATCAGCCAGGCTCTCCCGCGCCGGGACATCGGCCTGTACCGGTTCACCGTTTACCGTCATCGCCACGGAAAAATACGATTCCTTAGCCATACAGTTCCTCAATTGCCTCACCGAGGTAGTGTTTTGCCAGGTGCTTTTTCATTTCCGTACTCATGTAGGTATCGCCGAAAATATCAACATCTTCGTCCACGGCGCTGATTGCCTGGTCTATCCGTTCTTTTGTCAGCGATACGTCCAGCAGTTGTTGCGCGACACCGGCAGCCAGCACGGGGGTGCTGGCGACGGCAAAGAATACCGGGCTGAAGGAAGTGAAAACGCCGTTTTCAAGCTCGGCGTTGACTGCCAGGCCGGTAGAAGCGAAATCTCCACGGCGCCTGACAAACTCGCGGAATGCGCAAACAGTGGTTTCTCCGGCAACGGGAAAGGATATCGACGTCAGCAGTTCGTTTTCCTGCAAGTCCGTTTCATACAGGTCTTTAAAGTAATCGCGGGCGCGCGTGACTCTCGAGCCTTGCCGGTTGCGGATGGTGATATCCGCATCCAGGGCAACACAACAAGCCGGCAGTTCCGATGCGGGGTCGGCCAGGGACACGTTGCCGCCTATCGTACCGCGGTTGCGGATGGCTGCGTGGGCCACATGCCCGATGGCTTTTTTCAGCAAGGGTGTGTTAACCGCAACCAGTTCGGATCGTTCCAGTTGCGCGTGCCGGGTCAGCGCGCCGACACGCAGCATGCCGTCCTTTAATTCAATCCCCTTGAGTTCATCCAGGTCGTTGATGTCGATGAGCAGGTCAGGCGCCGACAGGCGCATGTTCAGGGTGGGATTCAGACTCTGCCCACCCGCCAGGACCCTGGCGGAACCCGCGTGCCGGTGCAGCAGGTCAAGAGCATGGTCTACCGACTCCGCCCTGAGATAATTGAATTTTGCCGGTTTCAATGACAGGCTCCGTAATTTGCAGCGTCAGGTCGCAGCGCCGGAAACCGCCGGTAGCGCGGGATCGTCGCCGTTATCAGCGCTCGCGGTTACCGAAAAGGCGCGTTCAACATCCCGGATGAATTGATCGATATCCTCATCGGTCGTATCCCAGGAACACATCAGGCGCGCGCCTGTCTTGCCAATGATTACGTGGTAGACCCAGCCCATCTCCCGCATGTAACTGTGCACGGCTGCAGGCAGGCTGACGAACACGGCGTTGCTTTGCACCGGCGCCAGTAATTCAGCTTGCGGAAACTGTTCCAGCCTCGCGCCCAGCAGGGACGCGCAACGGTTTGCATGGCGGGCATGTTTGAGCCAGGCGCCGTTCTCCAGCAACCCGACCCACGGCGCTGCGACAAAGCGCATTTTTGATGCCACCTGACCGGCTTGCTTACAGCGGTGCCCGAATTCTTCAGCCAGCGACCGGTCGAAGAAAACAATGACTTCGCCCACCGGCAGCGCCAGTTTTGTCGCACCGAAAGAGAGCACATCCACACCTGCCTGCCAGGTGATCTCTTTCGGTGTTACCTCCAGGGCGGCAACGGCGTTCGCGAAACGGGCGCCGTCCATGTGGAAGCGCAGGTTGTTCTCGCCGGCAAGCCTGCCGATTGCGTTGATTTCATCCGCACGATATACCGTACCCATCTCCGTCGCCTGGGTGATGGATATTGCCCGGTGTACCTGATAATGAAAATCGAAGGGTTGGCGCAACACCTGTTCGATCCCCGCGGGGTGGATTTTCCCGGCAACGCCATCCAGCAGTTCCATCCCCGCACCGCCGGTAAAAAATGCCGGGCCGCCGCATTCGGAAGTGGCGATGTGTGATTGCCTGTGGCAGATGATCTTGTGTTGTGGCCGGCAGATGCCGGCCAGGGCCAGTGAGTTGGCCGCGGTACCGGTGAATACGAAATACACGTCACAATCCGTTTCAAACATCTCCCGCACAAGCTCGCACGCTCTGGCAGTCCACTCGTCATCGCCATAGGCCGCGGCAAATCCGTGGTTGGCTGCGGACAGGGCATCCCATGCCTCGGGGATAATCCCGGCGCAGTTATCGCTGGCGAAATGGTAGTTCATGCTCATGGGTAGCGCTCCAAGCCATTATCCCGAGTTATTCCCACTCTAATGAAGTAATATGAAGGGATCAACTGCAACCTGCAGCTTGTGCAGATACTGATATGAGTGCGGCGCTGCCAGGTGTCGCTATTTCCTCCGGCATCAGTGGACAGACCGAGGGCTGGTTATCAGTAAGGCAAAGCAATTCAAGCAGATCGAAACAATCCTTTCAACATACAATAATTTGACTACAAATTATGATCACAATAAACTATGCCTACCATACTCTGTGTATGCTGCTTCATAAATACAGATATTACTTTGCACGAACTCCTAAAGTATGAATAACAACAATTACATCGAATTATCGCATGAGGTCGCGTTGGAAGCCTATCGCCGGATGCGCACCATCCGCGAGTTTGAAGATCGCATACATATCAACAATTCGAAAGGCGAAATTCCCGGTTTCATTCATTTGTCTGCCGGCCAGGAAGCGAGCGCCGTTGGGATTTGCATGCACTTGAATGACCAAGACCATATAGCGAGTACACACCGGGGTCATGGCCACAGCCTGGCCAAGGGTTGTGATGTCGTCGCGATGATGGATGAGATTTATGCCAAACGCAGCGGCTTGTGCGCAGGCAAGGGCGGTTCGATGCATATAGCTGACCTGAGTAAAGGGATGATTGGCGCTAACGGTATTGTAGGCGGTGGTGTACCTTTGGCCGCAGGAGCTGCCTTGAAGTCGAAAGTACTGGGTACAGACCGTGTTTCCGTTGCATTCTTTGGAGATGGGGCATTGAACGAAGGCGCGACCATGGAGACGATGAACCTGGCCAAGGTTCTCAATTTGCCGATGGTCTTCGCGATGGAGGACAACGGCTATGGTGAAGCTACTCCTTCCAGTTGGGCCATTGGTGGGAACGCACCGGATCGTGCCCGTGGATTTGGTCTCACAACGCATTCTCTTAATGGTCACGATTTTTTTGAAATGTACAAGACTGCCGGCGCTGTCATCCAAGATCTCAGACAGGGCAAAGGGCCGGTTTTTTTGCATGTGAACCTTTCTCGCTACTACGGTCATTTTGAAGGGGATGCCGCAAGTTATCGGCCGCAGGGTGAAGTGGACCGGATACGGAATGAGAAAGATTGTCTGATGATTTTCCGGAATAAAGCAGTCGCTGCTGACCTGGTGACAGACAAGGAGCTCGATGAGATAGACAACGAGGTAGCTCACAAACTGGATGTTGCTGTTGAACATGCCCGTCAGGCGCCATTGCCGACCGCTGATGATCTCCTCACCGACGTTTATGTCTCATATTGAAAGAGAATGTTTTATGAGTGAAAAATCCTTCCGCCAGGCCATCAACGAAGCATTGCGTATGGAAATGCACCGTGACCCGAAAGTATTCTTAATCGGCGAAGACATTGCCGGAGGAACGGGCGGTGAAGGTGAAGAGGATGCTTGGGGCGGTGTGATGGGTGTGACCAAAGGCTTGCTGGGCGAATTCGGCGCGCACAGGGTGATCGATACGCCAATCAGTGAGACAGCTTATATCGGCGCTTCAATTGGCGCCGCGGCGACAGGAATGCGCCCGGTCGCCGAATTGATGTTCTGTGATTTTGCCGGTGTCTGTTTTGACCAGATCATGAATCAGGCCGCAAAGTTGCGCTATATGCTGGGCGGCCAGGCTGAAGTGCCTCTTGTCATACGTACCCAATGTGGCGGCGGTTTCAATGCGGCGGCACAGCACAGCCAGACTTTACATGGGCTGTTCACCCATATCCCCGGAATTAAGGTGGTCATGCCCTCCAATGCCTATGAGGCAAAAGGCTTGTTAATCGAAGCGATTCGAGATGATGATCCGGTAATATACATGGAACATAAATTCATGTACGACGATAAAGCCGAGGTCCCCGATGAAAGCTATACCATTCCTCTTGGAGAAGCCAATTACTGCACGGACGGTGATGACGTTACGATTTGTTCACTGGGGCGAATGGTTAATTTGTGCAAGCAGGCGGCAGATGAGTTACGGGAGGAAGATGTCCACTGTACCGTCATCGATCTTCGCTGCACGTCGCCATTGGACGAGGAATCCATTTGTGAATCAGTGGAAGAAACCGGACGCCTGGTCGTCGTCGATGAAGGATACCCCCGCTGTGGTTTCGCCGCGGATATCGCCGCGTTGGTCGCAGTATACGCACAGCAGGCCTTGCGCGCCCCGGTTAAGCTGGTGACGCCTCCTCACACAACGATTCCTTTTGCTCCGACGCTGGAGGAGCTGTACATACCCAGCGTGGAAAGAATCAAACAGGGTATCAAGGAAGTCCTGGGAGCTTGATTCATGAGTGATCAGATTTTCCCCATAGTGATGCCCAAACTCGGATTGTCCATGACTGAAGGCATGGTGGCGCAATGGCGCGTGGAGACGGGGACAAGGGTCTCTCCGGGTGACGCTATCGCGGATATTGAGACCAGCAAGATTACTTATCAGTTGGACGCCCATGTACATGGCGTGATTCGGCAGTTGCTGGCGGAAGAGCAGGCTGAAATGCCAGTCGGCGCCTTGATCGGGGTAATCTCCGAAGACGATGTGGCAGGCGCCGATATCGATGGGTTTATTGCAGGGTATGTCCCGGCAGACAGTGACAGTATGGATGTGACCGGCGATATTGATGATAATGATGATGATTCCAATCAGCCGCAGTTGGAAGAGCAGGAGATAACCGCGCAAGAGAAGAGTGAAGACATTCCGGCTGCGGTTCCCGCAGGCGAAAAAAGCGCTGAGGATGATGGCGCGGTGTCTGCCACCCATCTTGCGAGGAAGCTGGCGCGCAAATATGCGATTGACCTGCGGGAAGTTACCGGCACCGGAAGAAACGGCCGTATATCGAAGAAGGATGTTGAACGCAGTCTCGAAGCGGCCGGCGTCATTACGATTCAGGAACAGGCACGGGCGCCGGTGGCAGAGGCAAAAAATAGTGGCGGCTACCGGGAAATACCGCTGACTTCGATGCGCCGCGCCATAGGTTCCAGGTTAGGCGCTTCAAAGCGAGATGCCCCGCATTTCCGGCTGAGCGTTGAGGTAAATATAGACCCATTGTTGCAACTGCGCACCGGCATGAACCAGGATTTAAGCGAGGTGAGGATTTCCGTAAATGACCTGCTCATCAAGGCTGTTGCGCTGGCGTTAATCAAAGTGCCCGAGGTCAACATACAGTTTGATGGCAATACCATCCGCCGTTTCGACGATGCCGACGTGGCGGTAGCGGTTGCCCTGGATAACGGACTGGTGACTCCTATCGTACGGGCAGCCGACAAAAAAAGTATTATCGGGATTTCCTCTGAAATGAGCATGCTGGAGGAACGGGCAAAAGCCGGGTCCTTGCTACCGGATGAATACCAGGGCGGCACGTTTACCCTCTCCAACCTGGGCATGTATGGCATCAAGGCATTCGATGCCATTATCAATCCGCCGCAGGGCGCAATCCTTGCCGTCGGGGCCGGTGAAAAGAGACGTGTTTACCTTGGGGAGGAAGAGGTTGTTGCAACCATGATCACAGCGACCGTGTCTTGTGATCACCGGGTGATCGATGGCGCAACCGGCGCCCGTTTCATGCAGGCTTTAAAACAAGTCATAGAACATCCGCACAGGATGTTGCTGTAACAGTTTATTCCGGGACATACAGGTGAATAAACCGCCGGCATTCAGGTTGCATCACGGGGCGCTGGCCGTGAGTAACCTGGCGCGTTCCATGGAATTCTACGAAAAGGTGCTGGGGTTCAGGGAATCCAGTCGTGTCTCCGTTCCGGAGCTTTCGCTGGATATAGTGTTTATCAACAGGGCAGATAGCTACCTGGAGCTGTTTTGCCACAAACAGGCAAAAGGACTCCCGGATTTCTGTAAGGACAACCTGACTGACTTCCAGGTTGTCGGCACCAAGCACATTGCTTTCCAGGTTGAAGATGCACAAGCGTTTCACAGCTACCTGAAAGATCAGCAAGTCGATGGCCTTAGCGAAGTCTTCGATAACAACCCCACCTATTACTATTTCTTTTTTCGCGATCCTGATGGTATTCCCCTGGAAGTCATCTCCAGGAGGACTTGATTCGCCTTTCGCCTGACGCGAGGTTGGTGTTCCGGAAAATGATCCTGTATATCGCTTATTTCAAGGTAACGGACAAGAAAAAAGAGCGGCAAATTCTGCCGGAACACCTCGACTATGTGAATCGCCTGCTGCACGAGAAAATCATTGTCGCCAAAGGACCGTTTACGGATAAAAGCGGAGGTTTGATTATATATAATACGCCAACGCTGGAAGAGGCAACGCAATATGTTATGAACGACCCGGTAATCCGGCACGGATCAAGAACGGTTGAAATAAAAGAATGGAAATCGACTTTGACAGTATAAAAGCCTGGGGAAACTCTGATTAAGTCTCTGAGCTTTCATAATCTGTTTCGATTACCGAACGATGAGAAAAAGCGATGCGTAACAGCAGAATTTTTTACCTGAGACGGATATTGCAAATCAGTCTTGCATTCATCCCTGCATGTATGGGAATACTTGCCTTCATCAACAATATAACTGACTGGCATGGGACCATAGACAGGGTGGTAGGTCCCTTATTGAGCATGGTTGATAATGAAGCTCTCCCAACTCAAGGCTGGCGGGCGGTCAACGGACAATTATTGTCAGGAATAGCTTACGGCTTAGTTACTACACTGGAATTGTTGATGGGGTTGGTTGCGGCTTACGGGGCAATCGGGATGATACGGTATCGTAATGGTCTCTTTATCGAATTTCGGAAATTCCGCGACATCGTCTGCCTTGCCTGTATGTTCGGTTCGTTTATTTACTGTTTTATCTTTTTCACTCTAGGAGGTGACTGGTTCCTGGCCTGGAAAAACGACAGCCTGATTTTTTTACAGGGCGATGCATTGAACTACGCAATGGTGTTGACCATCGTATTTCTGTACCTGCATTTTTCGGTCGAGGAAACCCGGTAGAAACTATTTTCTGATTTTTATTGACATAATCACGAAATGTGATCACAATGAGGGGTAACGCTGTTGAATTGGCGTGCGTAATCCGAGGCGACAGTGTATCTCTTAACCAATGCTGATATAGGGGTTAGCCATGCGATATTCAACAAAAATCATATTGTTTCTAACTCATCTTGCTTTTCTCGCTTCTCCCGGATCACTGTTTGCCCAGGTTGGCATAGAGGAGATAGTGGTTACTGCGCAGAAACGAGAAGAGTCCCTGATGGACGTGCCGATTTCCATTACCGCACTGACCGCGGAAACACTCGATAACGATAACATTCAGAGTCTTGCAGACATGAGCGCGATGGCGCCGGGTCTGGTCGTCGCCAGAAACGAGGGTTTTTCCAGGGTGGTGGCCATACGCGGCGTCGGCTTTGAGGCCACCCAGAATGTCGATGCCTATCCTTCCGTGGCATTTCATATCGACGGCGTGTTTATCGCCGACCCGAATGCCACGAACCTGGAGTTTATCGACGTGAACCGTATTGAGGTCCTGCGCGGTCCGCAAGGCACATTGTTCGGACAGAACTCCACCGGCGGCGCGATTAACGTGGTGAACAATATCCCGGAACTGGGCGAGTTCAGCGGCAAGGCCGATATTGCCATCGGCAACTACGGCCTGGTGCAGCCGCGCGCCACGATTAACGTGCCCCTGGGTGATACGCTTGCAGTCAGGGCCTCGGCCACCTACCTCAATCACAACGGGTTCGCCGAGATTGTCGGCGGGGCGCAAGACATCAACGGAAACATTAATGATGGCTATGACCTGGATGAGGCGGACAACTTTCAATTCCAGGGCAAGTTACTGTGGGAACCCACCGATAATTTTTCTGCCATTTTCGGCGCCACCGTGTTTTCCATTGACGATGTCGGCGACCGTGCGCAGAGACACGTGAACGATCCCAGCGGGGACATCAGGGACATTACTTCGGACACGCCCGGTTACTATGACTCCGACAGCGAGATTTACTCCCTCACCCTGGAGTATGACGCGGGTATCGCCACCGTGAAGTCCATCACCGGCTATGTGGAGTTCGACCAGTCCAATTATCTTGATAACGACAAGGGTGTGTATGACGCCATGGGGGCGCCCGGATTTGCCGGCCTCAAGGCAGAAAGCGTCTCTGAACGCAGCAGCGAGACCTGGACTCAGGAGATCAACATCGTCTCCAATACCGAGGGCAGGTTCGACTGGGTACTCGGCGCTTTCTATTTGCATAACAAAGGCACGACCTGGTTCGACTCCGTGCGCGACCTCAATGGGAATGGCGTTTATGATCAAGGAGGAACCTGGCGAGGCTCGGAGTCTACGCGGGCGGAGTGCGCGCCGGACTTTGCCACTTTTACCAATGGGTTTTTCTTCGGCGAGCGCGATTTCTGTACCAACATCGCTTCCAAACGGGAATCCTGGTCGCTGTACGGGCAGGTCACCGTGGATCTTATGGAGCGCTTGCGTTTCACCGGCGGGATGCGCTACACGGAAGATGAGTTGGCGTTGCGCAGCGGTGGTTTCAGCGCAATGCCGCCGGAAGAACCTACCGCAAACCCCAAGGACAACGAGGTCACCGGCAAGGCCGGGCTCGAATTTGACCTGAATGACGACCTGATGGCTTATTTCTCCTGGACGCGCGGTTTCAAACCGGCCACCGGTAATCTCACCGCAGAAGATACGGATGAGTTCATCAACGCCGCGTCCGGACCGGAGAAAGTGGATGCGTTTGAGATCGGCGCCAAGGGCCAGTTCATGGACAACCGGCTGAACCTGAACGTCGCTGCATTCTATTACGACTACAGCGGGATGCAGTTCCTTACCACCGGCGGCAACGCCACGTTTTCCGGGGGCGTCGGCAACCTGGATGAGGCTGAGGTGATGGGCCTGGAACTCGAGTTGCAAGCCCTGCTGGCAGAAGGCTTCTCACTGGATGCCGGACTTACCTTTCTTGATACGGAAATCAAGGGAGACCAACGGGTACTGGACAATAACAAAAAATGGCGTGACTGCGCGGTACCCGCTTTCCTGAGGGGAGAAAACGTGAACTTCGGTCCTGAGGCCAACCCGCGCTTCAGGGCATGCGGCTCAGCTTTGGCCGAGAATATCAACGGGAACCCACTGCCGAAGGCGCCGGACTTCTCAGCCAACATTACCCTGAACCACGTGTTCAACACGACTTTTGGCGAGATCAGTTCCAGGCTTTCCTACATACACCGGGACAGTTTCGCCTCACGCGTGTTTTCCACCTCCGAAACCGACAACAGGGGTCGTTCGCTGGATTCGACCAAGGGTTACGACCTGCTCAACCTGAGCGTTTACCTGAAACCTGCAGATTATCAGAATATAACCTTAGGCCTGCTGGTGTTCAACCTGACCGATGAGGATGCCGTCAACTCGCGTTGGAGCAACAACTTCGGCACCGCCCAGACCAGTGAGGAGTTCGTGCGCCCGCGGCAGATCATCGGACGCATCTCATACGATTTTTAAGCGGTGTTGTAAAACTTGATACCGGCGCCCGCGCCCGGGTGCCGGTTTTTTATGGAAACCGCCACGTGCCTGATGACGAGATTAAAAGGTAAAACTGCTTTGGTTACCGGGGCTGCCCAGGGTATCGGCGCTGCCATTTCGCATCGTCTCGCGCATGACGGCGCTGCGATCGCGGTGATCGACGTCAATGCGGAGAAAGCTGAAAGCATCGCCGCTGCACTACAAAAAAATGGCGCCCGCTCGTTGTCAGCAGTCATCGACGTTACCGACCGTGCCAGCGTTGCCGAGGGCGTCGCCGGAGTTGCCGCAGAATTAGGCCCGCCTGCGATCCTGGTCAACAATGCAGGCATCTACAAGAGCACGCCGTTGCTTGATACCTCTACCGAGACATGGAATTTAAGTCTGGATGTGATGTTGAAAGGAACGCTGCTGATGTCACAGGAGGCGGCGCCGCACATGATCCGGGCGGGTTGGGGCCGGATCGTGAACCTGGGTTCAATGATGGGCAGCGTGGCATACGGTGAGGACCTGGCTTACTGTACGGCGAAATCGGGCATCCTGGGATTGAGCCGATCATTGGCGGCGGAGTTGGCAAAACATAACATCTGTGTGAACACCATCTGCCCGGGAAATGTACTGACCCCAATGCTCGAGCAGACGGCGCGGGCCATTGAACGGCGAGACGGGCTGGAAGATGGTTCCTGGCTGCGTGAAAGGGGCCGGGACATTCCTCTCGGCAGACTGGGCCGGCCGGAAGATATCGGCAATGCGGTCAGTTTTTTTTGCAGTGAGGACGCGGACTATATTACCGGGCAATCATTGCATGTAAATGGCGGCCTTTACCAGAGTTAACATGCCGGCCATAAGGATCAGTAAAATTTTGTTCGTGTTTTCGGCCGCGTTGTTTGCTGCGCTCGCCGGTATGAATAACCTGCTGGATTATCAAACTAATTTTGCCCCGGTCCGGCATGTGTTATCGATGGATTCCGTGTTTGCCGATAACAGCTCCATGTGGCGTGCGGTTACCGCGCCATGGTTGCACCACCTTGCGTACTGGTTGATTATTGTGACCGAACTTGCCATCGCGGTATTGGGCTTTTGGGGTGCGTTTGAACTTTGGCAGGCGCGTCACGATGCCGCGGCGTTTAACAGGCAAAAAACTAAGTCAGTCCTCGCACTGACGTTGGGCATTCTCCTTTGGTTTACCGGTTTTATCGTGGTTGCCGGCGAATGGTTTCTCATGTGGCAGTCGAAATCCTGGAATGCGCAACAAACAGCCTTCCTTTTTGCTGCTTCATTCCTGTTGATTTTAATCCTGCTTGTAATGAAGGATCGGGATGAGTAGCCAGACTGATGCAGGTATTGCCTGTCCGGCATTATTTGCGCCTCTTACGTGCGCGTGCGCCGGTGGTTTAGATCCTGGGTATCTGTTATCATTTCCGCAACATGCGGAGACAATCCGATGTCACGAATCGTGATCCATATTAAATCTTCAAAATAACTGTTGGGGAGCAGGTGAATGGCAGCGCAAACCAAGCGCGGTTCCGGCGGGGAAAACGGCAACCGCGGCGCGGTCCATGAACTGGTTTACCAGGAGATCCGGCAAAGCATTATGGTCGGGACATTCACTCCCGGTGAAAAAGTCAGCCTGCGCAGCCTGGCGCAACAGGTGGGCACCAGTCTTACACCCGTCCGCGGCGCGGTAAACCGCCTCATTGCTGAAGGCGCCTTTGAAGTTTTGCCTAATCGCTGGGTAATGATTCCATCCATGACCGAACAGAAGTTTGACGAAATCATACACTGGCGTATCCAGCTTGAGATGGAAGCGACCCGCCGTGCCTGCCGTAATGCAACCAAAGGTTTAATCAATAAGGTTGAAAGTATCAACAAGAAAATGCATAAGGTGGTCAGACAGGGCAGGGACAGAAAAGATCTGTTAAACGAGAATTACAAGTTTCACTTCGAGATATACCGTCACTCTAAATCCGCGATACTGTTGCCCATGATTGAGAGTCTGTGGTTACAGTGCGGCCCGTTTACGTATTATTCGCTGTCATCTCCCAAAGACCTCTGGAATGCCAAGCATCACCATACGATAGTTGATGCCTTGAAAGCCGGAGATCACGATATGGCGGCCAGGGCGGTTAAGAACGACATAACCAGTACCGCCAGGTTTCTCAAAAGCAGCAGCCAATATACCCAGCCAAGGCTGAGGAGAGTAGTGGATTAGGTAAACTCTGATTAAGTCAGAGCTTCCTTGGATTTATACGTTGAGACAGTAATCCCGGGTCTGTATTTTTCAGCAGACAGTTGAATTCGGTTACTATCATCCATCGTGATGACAACACCATTTACCAAGTAATCTACAGGATTGCGTTGCGGCATGGTTTATCCTCTTTCGCGTTCGTCCTGGGTGAAATATGGAGCAAGGTAAAACACAATCGCCATCGCAAAATAGCCGGTTGTCCACTTGGTCCAGACTGGTAACGGTAATGCCAGTTGTCCAATCACGTCCCCCACCGTGAATATGTAGCTATGGGTGAAACCGATTAAAGACAGTAAAGCGCCTGCGATACACCAGTTTGCTGCAACGGTAAACCGTCGTTCTATCACAAAATAAGTAATACCAGCGAGTATCATGCAGGTATAGATGAACCCCTGACCCAGGGCAAACATTCCCTCGGCATAAAAACTGCGAATCGTGATGAAGCTGTCAATAAAGCTCTGGTTATACAAATTGGCGCCGGTAACGCTTCCCGCAACTGACATGGTGTGCTTGACCGCCAGGCTGACGTAACCCGCGATCGCCGGGGTAAGACCCAGCACAACAGCCGGGATATGGCGTTTTTCGGCGACCTGAAAGTTCTGGGCGCATACGACCACACCGATCCAGATCAAAATAGGCATCAACGCTTCTATGGGTATCAGGTAGGTAAAGACACTCAAGGTCCCGGTTATGCAGACCAGCGTCCAGACCACGGCATTGATGGTGGAATACCCTGCCCGGGCGCCGATTTTTTTGTAGCCCGGATGGCCGAGAAAGATGGACGTTGGAAAAGGCGAACCAAAACAGGCAGCGCCCAGGCTGCCTACGCCGTTCATCAGCAATAGCGGCCTGGGTTTGTAGGAATCGCCCGCCGCCGCTGCCGCCTCTATGTTCTGTAACGAACCGATAAGGAAGATGAAGCCGAACGGGATCACAACCGGCAGGAATTCAATGATAAATTCTACCGACGCGAATACACGCATGACTTCCAGACTGGGCAAATGCAGCCCCAGGTGGCTCAGGGTGAATTCTGTCGACGGCACAACGGTAGGCATATCCAGCCAATAAAGCAACCAGGCCATTAATGTGCCGGCTGACAGGATAATAAAACCGCCTGGTATGCCGCCTTTTGACTTGACCCCGCTCATGTAAAAGATCAGCATCAGCGCCAGCGAGGTAAACCCGATCAGCGGATAGACAAACGTGCGAAAGACATAATCCATACTGATGAAAGCCAGGCCGGTGCCGGCAATCGCAACCAGCATGACCGCTCTTGGCGTCACCTTGCGGATATGGTGCACCACAAATGAGCCCAGGAATTCAATGCTGCCTGAAACCATGCAGGCCAACAGACCGGTGTGCCAGGCTATGATATCGGCCGTTTCCTTGTTCATGCCCATGGCAAGGGCTTTCTGCTGGGTCGGGAACATAACCAGGAAGACGTAAATTATGATGGTAATGGTGCTGGTGCCGTAAGGAATGGCGCACACGTCATGACGATTTTCCAGCTTTGCCAGTTTCAAGGCTTGCCAGGCATAAAAGCCGTTGCCGATGATCAGGCCCATGGCCGAGGCGGGGAGGATGCGGTAATAAAAGAGTTCCTCGGAGAAACCAAGAAAATCCAGGCACAGTTTACTCATCAGTATGAACGCCAGCAGCGCGTCCAGACCGAAGGCAAAAAAGCCTTCCCAATCTCCTTTAACAAACGGTTTCATGTTGCCTCCCGCGGAAGTTGCCCGCTGTTGTTGCCTGCTCGCGGCGCGCTGTCAATCCATCTCCCCGCCCTGGGTTGAAAGCCGGTAACAAAATCATTGTCGGCCCTGTCTTCACCCCGGACCAGCCAGAGTGGCATTTGTGCATAATTAAGCAGGGGATATCGTTCCGTTAATTGCCGATGTAATGTTGTTGTCGGGTCGCGCAGGTAACGGGACGTCGCGGGAAAGTAGCGTATTACATACTCCAGTGGTTGTTTCAGACTATTTGATCCTTCAATGCGATAATTCAAGTCGATGTTGTGGCAGATGATATCTCCGATGTTGTATTGTATAGCCTGTTTGCCGCACTGTTCTGTTTGGTAGTTGAACTTTGCGTCTTGATTAATTTGCGCCGCAAAGGGGATGCGTACAACCAGTCCGCGCAGGGGGCTTACCGGGCAGCGCAGCCGGTCATTTTTCCACGATGACGCCGCTTTGCCTGCATCATACAGGTCCGGTGAGAACTGGCTGTCAAAGAGGATAATATCTTCGCCAATGAACGGCGTGATGAGTTGCAGCAGCGCCGCAGACCGGCACAGGTCCAGGAATTTCCAACTGTCCGCAACAAGCGCCGAACGACTCCAGGGATTATGCAATTCCCACAGGAACCACGGCCGAATTTTTTGCGCGGAGTGATAGATGAGCGCTGACTGTTCCCGCAAGAAGGGAAGATAGTCCTTGACCGGCGTTGCCGGAATGGTCACCGCATCGTTTGAGCGGTAGTCGTCGGTCAGTCGGTTATTCAACACACCGAACATCCAGAATATTTTCCAGGCTGTTTATCGCAGCCTGTTTGCTGAAATCACTGGTGATAAAAACAAGCTTCGTTGCCGTTTTGTTTTCGGGCCAGTGCTCCAGTGTTATCGGAGAATAAAAAGAATGTTGCACACCCTGTATTACCACAGGTCGCATTTCTCCAGCCACGTTCAGCAGTCCTTTCACGCGATGAATACTGTCACCGCGAACAATGAGCAAGCCCTCCAGCCAGGCGACGAAATCATCCCATTCCACGGCATCCTGCCAGGTCAGCGAAAAAGTGGCAAAGCGATGATCGTATGGAGATGCGTTGGCTTCCTCCCCGGGCGTATTTTGCGGAGGCGCCAGTCTGCTTGCCAAACCGGGCGCGGCGCTGCTGTTGCCGGATAGGACACCGGGGTCGACAGGCTTGACGCCGCAATAGGATCGCGACGCCAGCGGGTTCAGCCGCTGTAATCTTTCCTCCATGCCATCAAGCTGTGTGTTGTCACACAGGTCGGTTTTCGACATGATGATATGATCAGCAACACTCACCTGTTTAACTGCCTCAATGTGCCTGTCAAGGTTTGTCCGGCCATGGACCGCATCGACAACGGTAAGGATCTTCCTGCAAGTGTAACGCCGGACGATTTCCTTGTCAGACAATATTAACTCGCTTATGGCTATGGGGTCGGCGATACCCGTGGTTTCAAGTATTACCCGTTGAAACGGAGGTATACTCCCCCCTGCGCGTTTTTCATGGAGCGTGAACAAGGACGCGCTGAAATCGTCACGGACACTACAGCACACACAGCCTGACTCAAGCAGGAAAATATCTTCGTCAATGGAATTCACCAACAGGTGGTCAAGCCCGATCTCGCCGAACTCATTGATGAGTACGGCCGTATCTGCCAGTTCAGGCGAGGAAAGTAATTGATTAAGCAGAGTCGTCTTTCCGCTCCCGAGGAAGCCGGTTATTATATTGATCGGTATTTGATCCGTACTATCTGGCACTTGAGTTGTTCTGTCGGCGGCGATCCAATGGTTGTTATCTTAACAAAATATGATCATATATCGTGATCATATTTTGCTAAAATGGTAAGCTGTTCAGGTGAACTGCTTCATTGTGTTACCTCTTAGTAGCAGAGCTGTGGAATTATAACAGTGGCAACTGACAGAAATACCTTGCAAACCGGAACAGTCAGCAGCCGGCTTGACTTGTTCCATGAGCCGCAATTATCCGATCCCTATCCTTTCTTCAAGCTGCTCAGGCAGCATACGCCCGTATTTTACGCAGAAGATATCGACCACTGGGTTGTAAGCCGTTATGAGGACGTGAAACAAGTACTCAGGGACCACGAAAACTATTCGGCGCAGAATACCATCGCGCCGATTCATCCCCTGTGCGAAGCTGCCCGGCGCGCGTTGCAGGATGGAGAATGGAATATGGTTCCGGCGTTGGGTAACGCGGATCGCCCGGCGCATACCAGGACCCGGATGAACGTGGTCAAGGCGTTTACCCCGCGCCGTATAGCGGAGTTGGAACCCTACGTCAGCGCGGTGGTGAACAACGCCGTGGATGAATTCCGGCAAAACGGCAAGGCTGAGCTGATGGCCGAATTGTTGTTTGACCTGCCGGCCCTGGTCATATTGAAGATGCTGGGTTTTCCGGATGAACAGGTGCCGGCGATTAAAGAAGGCGCAAAAAACCGTATACTGTTTGTCTGGGGTCGCCCGACTGATGAGGAACAGACCCGCCTCGCACGCGGGCTCGCGGGTTTCTTCAGGCTGTGCCGCCAACTGGTGGACGAGCGTCTCGCCCGGCCCACCGACGACCTGACCAGCGAGTTGTTGCGGGTGCGGGCCGGCAACGACGATGTTCTCAGCCTTGACGTTATCGCCAGTATATTGTTTGCCTTCTTTACCGCCGGCCATGAAACGACATCCAGCCTGTTGGGCAACAGTATCGTACAGCTTCTCAGGCACCCGGAAGCATGGGACCGGATCGTGGCTGAACCGGCGCTGATACCCGGCGCGGTGGAGGAAATCCTGCGTTATGACTCGTCGGTCATCAGTTGGCGCCGTAAGGCCAGGCGGGAGCTGGACATTGCCGGCGTGAGAGTTCCTGAAGGGGCGCAACTGTTACTGCTGCTGGGCGCCGCCAACCGCGATGAGGAAGTATTCGAGAATGCGGAACGACTGGACATAGCAAGGCACAATGCCGACCAGCACCTGTCCTTCGGCAGTGGCATCCATCGCTGCCTGGGCGCGGCGCTGGCGCAGTTGGAGGCGAGGGTCGTACTTGAGATACTGAGCCGGCGATTGCCCGGGATGAAACTTGCGGCTGATCAGCATTTTGATTACCTGCCCAATATCAGCTTCCACGGTCCGCGCGCAGTCCGCGTCGAATGGTCGATATCAAACAATGACCGAATTAAACAATAAAGTTGCACTGATTACCGGAGCAGCCAGGAAGCGGCGGCTGGGAACAACCGAATCAATATATCGTCAACAGCCTGACATTCAAGATGCGAGTCGGTAATAGAGAAGGAAAACTGGAAGGTAAAACCGCGGTCGTCACGGGAGCAGCGCGTGGACTGGGGCAGGTAATCGCAGAGACGATTGCCGCGTATGGCGCTGATTTGGTTTCAATCGACCTTGAGGCATCGGATGAAACGGTAGCCAATATAAAGCATGCAGGCGGCAACGCGTCCTCGCACACAGCCGATCTAACGGATGAAGAACAGGTCAATCATGTCTTCGATGAAATTATCAGGCAACACAAGAGTATAGATATACTCGTGAATAATGCGGGTTTCTATTCAGTTGAACGCAGACCGTTCTGGGAGATAGATTCGAGTGAATGGGAAAAGGTGATGATGATCAATGTGCGGTCGGTATTTCTATGTAGCCGCGCCGCCTCGGCGCCGATGCGAAACCGGCAATCGGGCCGCATCATTAATATTTCCTCCAGCGTAATCACCTTCGGCATGCCCAACCTGATGCACTACGTGGCTGCCAAGTCTGCGGTCGCGGGCATGACGCGCAGCATGGCCAGTGAACTGGGTCCCTTTGGTGTCAGCGTTAACGCGGTGGCGCCGGGGTTGGTCCCCACCGGTTCGGCCCTGGAGGCCATTGGCCCGGAGATACTTGAAAAGGCTGTACAGGGGCAGGCTATTCAGCAACCGATAGATCCCCGGGACATAGCCGGAGCAGTTGCCTTCCTGTGTGGACCAGAAGCCGGAATGGTGTCAGGGCAGACGATCCTGGTTAATGGCGGCGCAACGTTCAGCGGCATCTGACGGTCGCACATCATCGGTATTTTGATCACACATTGTGATCAAAATACCGATATAATCGACAATCCCGGCATCAAGCACAGAACTGATAACAAGATAAACCATGAAGATTACCGGTTGTGAATTATTTTCAGTGGCGCTGCCCAACAGGCGCCACCATACCTGGGCCAGCAAAATGACGGCGCCTATCGGCTATCACGCGGTGGTGCGGGTGGATACGGATGAGGGGATCAGCGGTTGGGGCGAAGCCCCGGCCGGCATTTCCTGGGGGGGTCCGCACATGCGCTACTACGGTGAATCGCCAACGACTGTCCGGCATGTTATTTCCGATCACCTGATCCAGGCCATCACAGGTCTGGACCCGCGGGACATCGCAGTCATTCACGACACTATGGACAAGGTTGTAAAGGGTAATCCGTACGCAAAAGCAGCCCTGGACATGGCATGTTATGACATTGCCGGGAAAGCGGCGAATGTTCCGGTTTACCGGCTGTTGGGGGGTCAATTCCGCGACCGGATCGAAGTGGCGCATTCACTGGGAATCATGCCGGTGGAAAAATGTGTCGATGAGGCAGTTGCGGCTGTCGAAGAGGGCGCGAAGACGCTGAAATGCAAGACCGGTCTTGATCCGGACCGTGATGTCGAAGTGGTCAGGAGATTGCGCAAGCGATTGGGAGATCACATTAAGATCAGGGTGGACGGCAATGAAGGCTACAGCAATGTCTGGGAGGCGATTAATGTGACCCGGCGTCAGGAAGAATACGGTATCCTGCTCTGTGAACAGCCATTGATGGATAACAAACAACTGGCATTCATAGCGGAACGCATCGACTGCCCGGTGATGGCGGATGAATCCGCCTGGACTGTCCACGATATCCTGGAGCTTCATGAACTCAAGGCCGCTTCCTGTTTTTCCTGTTACGTGACCAAGCCGGGAGGCCTGTACCGGGCCAGGCAACAGGCGGATATTGCCTGCGCGTTGGGGATGTACAGCGATATCGGAGGCTCCATAGAGTCCGGTATAGGTAATGCGGCCAACCTGCACCTGGGCGCCGCATCGAAGATCGCCACGTTACCCAGCGTATCTCCCGTGTCCAAACCCGAAGGCGCCTCGGGCCCGTCAGTGGCCGGCATTTATTACCTGGACGATCTCATTACCGAACCCTTTATGTTTGAAGACGGCTGTGTGCTGGTGCCGCAGGGGCCGGGCCTGGGTATTGAAGTGGATACGGACAAGATAAAACGATACGCTGCGCC
This sequence comes from Gammaproteobacteria bacterium, assembly GCA_965221335.1. Classification (GTDB taxonomy): domain Bacteria; phylum Pseudomonadota; class Gammaproteobacteria; order Eutrophobiales; family Eutrophobiaceae; genus JAAXHV01. The sequence goes on from CBDCSC010000001.1 coordinate 124,038, forward strand.
ATGATCGTTGCCATACTCGGGGCCGGCAATGGTGGCGCCTCGGCTGTAGTGGAACTGGGTCAACGGGGTTTCAAGACACGACTGTGGAATCGTTCCATTGAAACGCTGCTGCCTTTTCAGCGTGCGGAAGGCATCAAGTACACCGGCGTCTTTGGCGAGGGCATAGCCAGGCCGGACCTCGTGACAGCAGATTTAGCCGACGCCATTGAGGGTGTGGATATTATTCTGGTCTGCCTGCCTGTGTCGGCCCACGCCAGCATTGCCAAAGCGCTGGCCAAACTCGGCGCCAACAACGTACCCGTCATTCTGAACCCGGGACATACTGGCGGCGCCTTGGAGTTTTTTGCGGCATTTCATCGCCATAATATGTCACCGCCTCCCACAGCCGAGTTTTCCACACTGACTTATGTAGCGAGAAAACCGCAGTCTGATGCGGTATGGATTACGGGCGCGGCAAAACATGTCTGGGTGGCCGCAATGCCGGGTGGCGATATTGCGCTGACCAGGGCGAAAGAGCTATATCCGGTGGCGGAAATGGCCGATAATGTAATCGCTACCGGCCTGGCAAACGTCAACATGGTCCTGCACCCGCCCGGAGCCATACTGGGTGCGGCCTGGGTGGAGTCATGTAAAGGTGATTTCACATTTTATGTGCAGGGGCTGCCAAATGGCGTGGGTCGCGTAATGGCGGCGCTGGACGGTGAGCGCCTTGCTGTTGCAAGGGCTTATGGATACGAGTTGCCCGACCTCTTTGCTGAAATGCAATCCATCGGCACCATTGAAAATGATGTGGACAGAACTGCCGGGCTGGCAGCCGCGATCCGCGGTGGTGAAGCCAACAGTAAAATCAAGGCGCCGGATAGCCTGGCGCATCGGTATTACCATGAAGACTTTTGGTATGGGATAAAACCTTTTCTCGCTTTTGCTGGAATTGTAGGGGTGGATGTTCCGGTCGCCACTTCATTGATGAAGCTGGCGGAACTGTTAGTGGGTGACACTGAACCAACCGAGGGCCGCTCAGCCTCAGCGATGGGTATTGATGGATTTACTAAAGATCAATTGCTCAGTCTGGTGACGCACAACTGAAGAGGATAACGATACGATGTCTGATCAACATGATATTTCTGAAAAATGGAAATCGCTGAATATTGCCATACTCGGCGGCGACGACCGTGAACAGGAGATCGCCCGCCTTGCGGCAGCGACCGGCGCAACCGTCACGACGTATGGTTTTCCATGGCCGGAAGCCGGGATAACCGGCGTTGTTTTGGCGCAGACTGCCAGAGAATGTCTGCAGGATGCTGATTTTTGCCTGATGCCCATACCGGGTATCGCAATGGACGGCAGTATTTTTGCCAATGAGAAAATCATTCCAAGGGAAGACATATTGTCGGTCATGGCTGATGGCGCCCATATCATTCTGGGAAAAGCGGATGAAGGACTGGCGAATGCGGCAAACAAGCTTGGGATCGGTATTCACGAATACGAGCACGACCAGGAACTCATGCTGTTACGCGCCCCCGCCATTGTCGAAGCAGCGATCAGGATCATTATCGAAAACACGGCCATTACCATTCACAATTCAAATATCTGCGTGGTGGGCCAGGGCAATATCGGATCGGTATTGACGCGATCCCTGGTTGCGCTGGGCGCCCACGTGACGGTTGCGGCGCGCAACCCGGTACAACGCGCTGCGGCTTATACGCTCGGCGCTGAAGGATTGCCTTTGGACCGGCTGGCCCCGGCAGCATCCGGCTTTGACATGATCATGTCAACCGTTCCGGCGCCCATCGTGACGAGACAGATCATTGATGAATTACCTGCAACTGCGCTGGTCATGGATTTATCGGCGCCACCGGGAGGCGTTGACCTGGATTATGCAAAAAGTACCGGCCGCAAAGCGATATGGGCACGGGCATTGGGGCGCCGGGCGCCGGTCACGGTGGGCGGCAGCCAATGGGCAGGTGTTTCCAGGATCATCAGCGGGTTGTTGGAGGGACAGGGTTAATGAAAGCTGATCTCGCTATTCGTAACGCCCGGGTTGTTGACCACACCGGCGAGTTCTTCGGTGGTGTTGCTGTTACAGACGGAAAGATACTCATGACCGGTATTGATGACGCCTTGCCGCAGGCAAGGCGCGTGGTCGATGCGGAAGGCCGGTGCCTGTTTCCGGGTGTGATCGATACGCATTGTCACCTGGGGGTAGCGTATCCCTATGATGAAGACATGCGGACGGAGACGGCACAAGCGGCGCGGGGAGGGATTTCCACCATTTTTTTATATATCCGTAATAAGAAAGAATCCTACCTGCCGTTTTACGACGAGCGTCGCAGTATCGGTGAGGAAAATGTCTGCATCGATTTTGGTTTTCATTTCGGTATACAGAGGGAAGAACATATTCATGAAATTCCGAAGATAGTCGAGCATACCGGTGTGCAGTCATTTAAATTGTATTTCGGTTACGAGCCGGATAATCCGATTGGTATCGTACCGGCCAATGACGGCTGGGTGTATGCGACCATGCTGAAGGTAGCCGGGCTGCCCAAGGGTGTCGTGTCAGTACATTGTGAAAATACCGCCATCGCATCATGGGTGAAGAAAGACATGATCGCAACCGGGCGCCAGGATCTGGGCGCCTATACGGAATCCCGCCCCGCATTCTGTGAAGTGGAGACCATCAAACGCATGATCTTCCTGGCGGAACGCACCGGTTGTTCCCTGCAATTGGTACATACCTCAGTGGGCGCGGGCCCGGACCTGGCGCTGGAAGCGCGGGCTAGAGGGGTGGATGTGACCGTAGAAACCTGCCCGCATTACCTGACGCGTACCTGTTACGATGAAGACCTGGATATGACGGCCAAGATTTCACCGCCCCTGCGGGATGAAGAGCAAAAGGAATGGTTGTGGAGGGGCATGCTGGCGAACAGGATCAATTCCATAGGCAGCGATCACGTGCCTTTCCTGCCAAAGAAAGGCGAAGACCTGTGGACAGAGTTTCCCGGCGTCGTCAGTTTTCCCTGGGAATTGCCGTTACTGATCACCCATGGCGTGATACGGCGCGGACTGACCTTGCAGCAACTGGTGGCCGTAAATTCTTACGGACCTGCAAAACGTTTCGGGTTTTATCCCCGCAAGGGTTCACTGGAACCGGGCGCCGACGCCGACCTGGTATTGGTGGACCTGGACGAAGAACGTGAAGTCACTCATGAAGGCCATGGCACCTGCATCTACGAGGGGATGACACTGCAAGGCTGGCCCGTAATGACGGTTTCCAACGGTCGTGTCGTTTATGAAAACGGGGAAGTGGATGAGGATCAATACGGACGCGGCAACTGTATCACGCGTCCAGGATGCTGAAAGTGAATACCGCCGATAATCCTGTCGTGACAACGGAAAGTGGAAATACCATTCTGCACAATGTTGCTTTTGCCGGTTCGGACCAGGCTCTGGAGATTACCATCTCCGACGGCAAAATATCGGGAATAAAGGAACTGGCAGCGCCGGTTGAATGGATTTGCCTCCCTCCCCTGGTGGATAAGCACGTCCACGCCAACAGGGCGTTCACGCTGGCGGGGATCAAACCTGATTCGTTTGAAAACGCGCTTGCCTTGACAATGGAGTTACTCACGAACTTTACCGCCGGTCAATACTGCTCCCATGCCCGAAAGCTGTTTCAACGGGCCTGTTCCCATGGCACCACCGGTATCAGGACTCATGCCGATATGGATCCTCATACCCGGTTTAACGCGGTGCAAGGCACCCTGGATGCCAAAGCAACCATGGCTGGAAAAATGGACATAGAGGTCGTTGCCTTCGCATCTTCGCGACTTGACCCTGCCGGCGCCGATGGAAAATCAATGATCCGGGAGGCTTTGGCGCGGGGCGCCGATCTGATCGGCGCCGCGCCGTCTCTCTACCCCGAACCGAAGCGGGCGATTGATGCCGTTATCGACCTGGCTATTGAGCAGGACGCGGCTGTTGACCTGCACCAGGACGAACACCTGGTTCCCGAGCGGGCGTCCATAGATTACCTGGCCGATGCAATCATCAGTAACGGCTGTCAGGGACGAATAACCCTCAGTCATGTTTGTGTCCTGTCCGTACTTGAAGCGAAGACGCGCAACAGGATTATAGAGAAACTTGCGCAGGCCCGGATTGAAGTAGTGGCGCTGCCGACTACAAACCTTTACCTGCAGGACCGCCGGCAGGGCACGCCGGAACATCGGGGTCTGACCTGCGTGCGCGAGCTGCTAAACGCCGGAATTGCAGTCCGTATTGCCAGCGATAACGTTTGCGATGCATTTTATCCGTATGGCGATGCGGACCTGCTGGATACTGCCTATATGGCAATGTTGGCGGCACAGCTTGATACAACTGCACACCTGGTAGCGGCCGTATGCGACGGCAGGGTGGAACCGGCCGTGAACGATAGCGCCGACCTGGTGCTGGTACGGGGGCAGAGCTTCGATGACATCCTGTCCAGGCGGCCAGGTGGGAGAATAATTCTCCGTGCGGGGGAACCGGTCTTTCTTCAACAACAGACATAGTGTCATACATCGTGCCTCACCCGTCATTTGTTGTGTAAACTGTGATCACAAGTTATGATCAACCTTTATAGCCTTTACCATCTTCGGAAAATTGCGCCCTGACGGCTGACAGAGAAAATACTATTGATATGCGCAACGAAATAGCAACAAGATTAACAGCGAGCATGGCTGCAAGCGGGCTGGACGGCATTGTTTGCCTGTCTCCCGAAAATTTTGCCTACGTGTCTGGTTTTGTCGTCCCGTCCCAGCCGTTGATGCGCTGGCGCCATGCGGCTGTGGTCGTCACGGCTGATGGCGGCTACGCTTACCTGGCGGTGGATATGGAAGAAACCACGGTGACAAGCCGGGTCAACGGCGCCGAGGTAAGGGTATGGGGCGAATTTACCGATCACCCCATGCAAGTGCTGGCCGGGTTGTTGCATGACCTCGGATTGGAGGGCGCCAAGGTCGGCACGGAGATGAATTACCTGTTTGCCAATGATTATATGGCGTTGTGCGATGCCTCGCCCGGCACCCGTTTTGTTGCAGCCGATGCCTGCCTGCACAGGTTACGCCAAGTCAAGACCCCGGACGAAATAGAATTGATGCGGCGCCTGTCCCGGATCGCCGATGAATCGATCTGCAACGCGTTGGGCGGGGTCAGCGCCGGCGCCACTGAAATGGACATCGCCGCAGGGCTGACCAGGCATATCTATACCCTGGGCGCAGATGACTTCAAACTGATGATAGTTGCCACCGGTCCCAGGAGTGTTTACCCCAACGTCGGACCCTCCATGCGCAGGCTGGAGCAGGGCGATATTTGCCGGGTAGAAATATTTCCTGTGATAAACGGCTACCATGCCGGTGTGTGCCGGACTGCCCGCGTGCAATCCGCTCCGGAGCACGCAGAAGAAATCTGGAAAAACCTTGTGGAGTGCAAATACCTGGTACTGGACATGATCAAACCGGGGGCCAGTTCAAAAAAAATCTACGAGGCTTTCATCGGGAACCTGGCGAAGCTGGATTTGCCGCCGATAAAATTCATCGGCCACGGCATCGGATTGCATTTACACGAAGAACCTTACCTGGGGATGTATTCCGATGTGCCGTTGGAGGCAGGCATGGTGTTCGGGATAGAACCACTTGTCTATGACACCGGTCATGGCTTCGGTCTGCAGAACAAGGATGTTGTCCTCGTTACGGACACCGGCGCGGAACTTTTATCAGATTACGCCGATACGGATTCGCTGCTCACGGTTGAATGAAAACCCTCATTGAGCATCTTGATTTCATCCTCACCGTGGATGATGACGACAGCGTAATACGTGACGCTGCAATGGTTATCGATGATGACAGAATTATTGACCTGGGTCCGACCTCACATGTCTCGCAAAGGCATACTCGTGAAGGGTTTGACCTGATCCGGGACGGAACTCTCACCGGGATGTGTCCGGGTTTTATCGACGCTCATGTTCATTTGTCAGAAACCTTGTCCAGGGCGGTATTTCCGGATAATCTCAATACACGCGCCTGGGTGTTCCACTGGGCCAAACCATTTTACGCTCATATCAGCGCGGAGGATGAATACTGGGGAGCGTTGCTGGGTATGACCGAAATGCTGCGGAGCGGCACTACCTGTTTTCTCGACATGGGTTCACAATACGATCCTGGCATCATCGTACGCGCGATGGAAAAAACCGGCATACGCGGGATCACCGGGCGTCATGCCGCCGATAATCCGCCGGACGTTTTGCCCAGGGGGTGGACCCGCGAAATGGTTCGGCATCATTTTTTTGCAGATGCCGAGACGGCGCTGCGTGAACTGCAAAAATGCGTGGAAATGTATCACGGAGCCTTAGATGGCCGGGCCCGCTGCTGGGTGAATATCGAGGGCAAGGAACCGTGCACCCTGGAATTGCACGTAGGCGCGAGGAATCTTGCTGAAAAGCTCGAAGTCGGCACGACCTATCACCTGGCCACCAGCATTGAAGAGGCAAGGGTTTGTGAGAAAAATTACGGAATTTGGCCGATTACCCGTATAGAGCAGGCCGCAGGTCTGGGCAACAACCTGGTTATTGCCCATGGCGCTGCCGTCAGTGATGCGGAGGTAGGAACATTGAGCCGTCATGGTACAAAAGTGGCATTTTGCCCTTCTTCCTCTTTCAAGTTAGGCAAGGGCGCTACGTCAATCGGAAAATATCCGGAACTGATCACTGCCGGTGTCACGGTTGGTTTGGGGACCGATGGCGTTTCCGCAGCCGGGAACATGAACATGATGAGGCAGATGTTTCTGGTAGCGGGAATGTTCAAGGATGCGCGTATGCAAGCGGATATTCTGACGGTACGCCAGGCATTGCGCGCAGCGACGATTGAAGGCGCCAGAGCTTTAATGTGGGACGATGAAATCGGTTCTCTCGAAATCGGAAAAAAGGCTGACTTCATCCTGTTCGATCTTGATCACGTTGAATGGACTCCGTTTCACGATCCATTACAGGCCCTGGTGTTCTCCGCATCTGCGGCCAGCGTCAGGGAAACCTGGGTGAACGGAAAAGCCTTATACAGGGAAGGCAAGGTTGCAGGTGTTGATGAACGGGAAATAAAATGCAAGGCGCGCGAACTCGCCAAGGCTGCCGTTGAGCGAGCCGGCCTCGAAAATGAAGATGTACCGACCACTACGACGCTGTATGACACCGGAAATTAATTGTTATTGGAGGAGGGTTAAGTATGCCTGTAGTTACTGTTCAGATGTGGAAAGGGCGGACAGTTGATCAAAAACGAAAATTAACAAAAGCGATTACCGACGCCATGATAGAACACGCTGGTGCAAAACCTGATGGCCTTCATGTCATTATCCAGGAATATGAATTGCATGATTGGGCGCGAGCAGGCGTCCTGGGTCTGGACAGGAAGGAGGGCTGAACATGTCACTTGAACTGTTGGATATCAGAAAATCTGCGGTAATAGTTATTGATTTACAGAATGCGTTTTGCCACAAGGAAGGCACATTGGGCAAATCCGGTCTTGACACCGATCACCTGAGTGCCGTGATCAAACCGCTGAGGACAGTCATTGAACGCTGTCATGAAGTGGATATACCCGTACTATGGACCTTACAGGAGCATTTTGAGACGGACTACAGGCGTGCGCGCAAACGCCTTCCGTCCCATACCTCAAAAAGAAAGGGTGTATCTGCTCTGGCGGGTACATGGGACGCGGAGATAGTGGATGACTTGAAGGACCTGGTTAATGACCCGACCTACTTAATTCGAAAGCACCGTTTTGGCGGATTTTATGAAACACGCTTACAGGTCCTATTGGAGCAACTTGGCGTTGAGGCGTTGTTTATCACCGGATTGACCACGAATGCTTGTGTCGAGACTACAATCCGGGAAGCATACCTGCGCGATTTTGACGTGGTAGGGATAGAAGACTGTATCTCAGGCGTCAATCCCGAGTGGGAGGAGAGCGCAAAAAATGTCTGGCGTCAGTACCTGGGAATTACCTGTGACTCGGCTGACTTCCTGAGTTGGGTGGATAGACAACTGCTACCACGACCCGTTTATGTACATCACCTGCTTCTGATGGTAAGCGACCTGGAGAAATCGATGGATTTTTACCTGAATACTCTGGGCTTTACCCAGCGGGTCGATGCCAAACCGCTCCCTGATGGGCGTCCGTTTATCGCCACCATGGAAGGGCTTGGATTGACTGCCGGAGGACCCGGGGACATGAAACAAATGGACCACTTGGCATTTGAAGTAAGGAATGTTGAAGCCTTGTATGAAAAGTTGAAGAAAACAGGCGCCAAATTTCCCAGGGGGGAACTGGGACCAGGCCCTTATGGCAAAGCAATATATGTGCTGGACCCCGACGGTAACGAGTTGGAGTTGTTTGAAAAAGCAGGTATCTGAACACAGGTTACATCATAGTTTCGAATCCGGCCATCGGCGCCGCTTTCGGGCTAAGTATAGTGATTCCGAATCGCTTCATCATAGGGACTGCGCAGGATACCGCGTTCGGTGATGATGCCCGTAATCAGGTCATTGGGCGTAACATCGAACGCGGGGTTGCCGGCCTTTACGTTATCCGGCGCGGTCCGTTGTCCGGCCCAGTGGGTAACCTCGTCCGGCGCCCGCTCTTCAATTGGGATGTCATTGCCGCTTGCAGCATCGAGGTCGATACTTGAATAGGGAATGGCAATATAGAACGGGATGTTGAAATGGCGCGCCAGGACGGCAAGCCCCAGGGTGCCGATCTTGTTGGCGGCGTCACCATTGGCCGCAACCCGGTCGGCGCCGGTGATGACCAGGTCGACTCTGCGTTGGGCCATCATCGTCGCGGCCATGTTATCGCAGATCAGGGTAACGTCGATGCCTGCCTGCAGCAGCTCCCATGAGGTCAGGCGCGCGCCCTGCAGCAGCGGCCGGGTTTCATCCACGTACACCCGAAAGCCAATACCGTCCCGGTGCGCCAGGTACATGGGCGCGGTGGCCGTGCCCAGTTCGGATGTGGCCAGCAACCCGGCGTTGCAGTGAGTCAGAACGCCCATGTCCTGTTTGATCAGCGGCTTGCCGGCATTGCCTATATTTCGGCACAGGCGCCGATCTTCGTCATGGATGCGGATTGCCTCCGCAAGCAGTTCCGCGTGGATCTGAGCGGGGTCGGCGTCGGCCACTTCCAGGCCATGTAGCACCATCCGGCGCAAGGCCCAGCGCAGGTTTACCCCGGTAGGCCGTGCAGCCTCCAGGTAGTCCGCTTGCTTGCGCATTTCAGCGATAAACGCGTCCCGCTCCAGGCCCAGCTTGTCGCGCAGTGCGAGTACCAGTCCGTAGGCGCCGGCAATGCCAATGGCCGGGGCGCCGCGCACTTTGAGGCGCTGAATGGAATCCCGCACCTGGGCCGCGGAAGCCTGGCGTTCCAGCACAATCTTGCCCGGCAGCAGGGTCTGGTCCAGCAGGTATAGCTCCCCGTCTTGCCACAGGACCGGTTGCACCGAAGCGTCTGCAGGCATTTCAAGCGGATTTTCCGTACTTGAGACCACAGTCGCAATCAACTCCCGGTGAAACTGGGTTTCCTTTTTTCCAGGAATGCAGCAACGCCTTCCCTGCTATCGGCGCTGTCAAAACACAGCCGCTGCAGGGCCGCCTCAGCGGTGATGGCTTCTGCATAGCTGAGTGTGGAGGCCTGGCGCATCAGTTTTTTGGTACGGGCCAGCGCCAGCGGCGCCTTCTGAGCCAGCCTGTCCGCCCATTCGCGGGCTGTGACCAGCAGCGCATCATCTGCTACCACCTTGTTAACCAGCCCGAGCTCCCGGCAACGGGCGGCAGGCAGGCGGTCGTTGTCTACCGCCACCTGGTAGGCGTTCATATATCCCATGGTGCGGGTGAGCAACCAGGTCGAGCCGCCATCCGGGACCAGGCCGATGGTGTTGAATGGGCAGAGTAGGAACGCGTTCTCCCCCATCACGGACAGGTCGCAGACCAGCGCGTAGGACAGGCCGATGCCGGCGGCAAAACCATTGATCGCGCTGATAACCGGTTTGTCCATCTCGGCGATATCCACCAGGCTGGGCCGGTATTCCTCGTTCACTATGCGCTCCACTTCTTCCCCGGTCCTGAAGCCCGCCTTCAAATCCGCGCCGGCGCTGAAACAGCGCCCGGCGCCGGTGAGCACCACCGCGCGTATTGATGAATCATCACGCACGCGCGACGTGGCGGCAGCCAGGTCCGCTCGCAGTTGCGGATCAAATGAATTCAGGGCGTCGGGGCGGTTCAGGGTGATCGTGGCAACCGCGCCTTCGCTCTCGTATAAAACGGTATCTGTCATGTTACAATCTCCGGTGCAGATCACTATGGAACCTCTGATATTAAGTCAGAGCTTCCATTAAGTTTTTCGCCACGCAGGCATTATGTCCAGAGTATCACGCAATACCCGATGAGATCGAAAAAAATGGAACCGTTGCCGGGTAGCGATCCGCTGTTACTGACTCCCGGACCGTTAACCACATCCGCGTCCGTCAAACAGGCGATGCTTCATGATTACGGTTCGCGGGATAAGCGTTTCATTGAACTGACCCGGCGCGTCTGCGCAGGACTGCTTAGCCTGTGTGACGCCGATGAGACGCACGTGTGTATTCCCGTGCAAGGCAGCGGCACATTCGCAGTGGAGGCCATGATTGCCAACCAGTTACCCAGTGACGGTAAGCTGCTGAACCTGGTGAACGGCGCTTATGGGCGCCGCATTACGGAAATCTGCCGCTACCTGGGGAGGCAGGTTAGCGTGCTCGAAACGGCAGAAGATCGCCCCATCGATGTGGCCGGTCTGGACAGGACGCTGGCGGCCGATAGCAGCATTACGCATGTTGCGTTGGTGTATTGCGAAACCACCTCCGGCCTGTTAAATCCTGTTGCGGACATCGCACAAGTCGTTGCAGGCCACAACCGCCGCCTGTTGATCGATGCCATGAGTGCGTTTGGCGCGTTGCCTTTGAGCGCCGCCAACATTCCCTTTGCCGCGCTGGCCGCATCCGCCAACAAGTGCCTGGAGAGCGTGCCCGGACTGGGGTTTGTGATTGCGAACCGGGACTCATTCTCCGCCACCGAGGGCAACGCCCATTCGTTAAGCCTGGACCTGTACCGGCAATGGCAGTACATGAATGACACCGGCCAGTGGCGTTTTACGCCACCCACCCACTGCCTGCTGGCGCTGGATCAAGCGTTGCGGGAACTTGATCAAGAGGGCGGTATTATCGGACGGCGCAGGCGTTATGAAGAAAACTGCCGCACGCTGGTCAATGGTATGCGTGAGCTGGGTTTTGAAACATTTCTGCCCGATGAGTTACAGGCGCCGATTATCGTGACTTTTTTGATGCCGGATGACGAGACGTTCAGTTTCCAGGAGTTTTATCGGCGCCTGGATGACCTGGGTTATGTGATTTATCCCGGCAAATTAACCCATAAAGACAGTTTCAGGATCGGCTGCATCGGGCACTTCGGGGCGGACGAGATGCGCGCGGCGCTGGCCGCGGTGAAGCAGGCGCTGGAGGAAATTGGCGTTGGACTTGGGGCACCAAACGGATAATACGATTTTTGTTTTCACAAAACCAATGACATTACGTGATTGATTTTGACGACCTATCCCTGTACCGTTGGAACTGCTGAGACTTAATCTCTCAAAGGTTTCTTGATATGCCACTTAGTCGCAGACATTTCGTCAGGCAGTCGGGTCTTGCGCTGACATTTACCGTCGCAGGCAAGGCGTTGTTGCTCACTCCGCGCGAGGCTTACGCCAGGGATATTCCTTTTTCAGTCCTGACCCGGGAGGAAGTCGATACCCTGGAAGCTACCTGTGAGCACCTGTTGTCCGGAGCCAAAGAAAATGGTGTTGCGCATTTTATCGACCGCCAATTGTTGCTCGACCCCGCTGACAGCTTGCTGTTCATCAAATGTTTCGAACTCGAGCAGCCGTTCCCGGCGTTTTACCGGTCGGCGCTGGCAGAAATAAGCCGGGTGAGCGAAACGGTTTATGGCGCCGGCATCGCTGAACTTGACCAGGCCGATGCGGTATCTCTGATTGAATCCCTGCGAGACGCAAACATACCGGGCTGGGCCGGTCCGCCGCCCCCGCTGGTTTATCATGCCTTGCGCAATGACGCAGTGGATGTTGTCTACGGCACCATGGAAGGTTTCGCGCACCTGGGTATCCCTTATTTGGCGCACATAGAACCACCACAGGCCTGGTAATATGAGACAGCCCGAAAAAGTGGATGTTGTCATTGTTGGCGGAGGCGCTGCCGGCAGTGTCTATGCGGCGGTTTTTGCGGAAGCCGGAAAAAGCGTGCTGCTGCTGGAAAAAGGCGTGGACCGAAAACTGACCGATTTGTACAGCTCGCAAATCTGGGCCAGGCGCCTGAAAGGCGGCGCGCCTCACGTCATAGAGGAGGGTGAGGACAGCATCTGGTACAACTTCAATGCCGGTCATGGCTTCGGCGGCGCGGCAATGCACCACTACGCGGTATGGCCCAGGTATCATCCCGAAGACATGCAGGAACGGATGCTCTACGGTAGAGGACTGGACTGGCCCATGGAGTATGACCAACTCCGTCCGTGGTATGACCGGGTGCAGGAAGACGTGGGCATGTCCGGCGATGCGGAACAGGAAATCTGGCGCCCACCGGGCGCGCCCTACCCGTTGCCGCCCCTGCCTGTGTTCGAACATGGGCATATCCTGGCGCGCGGATTTACCGAACTGGACTTGCGCACTTCACCCATCCCGGTTGCCATCCTGTCCCGCGAATACAAAGGGAGACCGGCCTGCATCTATGACAGTTGGTGTGACGCAGGATGCCCTACCGGAGCGCTTGCGAACCCCTTGGTTGAGTATCTTCCCAGGGCAACAAAGGCCGGGGCTGTGATGCAGGCAGACAGTTATGTTAGCCGTGTACTCACGGACAGGAATGGAACCAGGGCCACCGGGGTCGAATACTACGACAAGGCCGGAGAGCGTCATGAGCAACCGGCGGGGGCGGTGGTACTCGCTGCGTTTACCGTCGAGAACTCCCGCATTCTGCTGAACTCGGCCACCGATATGCACCGCGACGGTCTGGGCAATTCCAGCGGCATGTTGGGCCGTTACCTGATGTCCCATCCTGCGGTCAATATCTTCGGCCTGTTCAGGGAAGAGACGCGCTGCTACTACGGAGTGACCGGCGGGCAGTTATTCAGCCAGGACGGCTTTGAGAAGGAAAAAGATGGCGGGATCTTCGGCAGCAGGCAATGGGAAATCGGCCTGGGCACCAAGCCCAATGATCTGCTGGGTATCGCGATGAGCAGGGCCGACCTGTTCGGCGATGACCTGCACGAATTCGTCAGGCGCGGCAGCCGCCACCTGGGCGCGATGGTCGGAGTCTGTGAATGCCTGCCGCATGCAACCAACCGCATCGAACTTGCCGACAGCAGGGACAGGTTCGGCATACCCCTGGCGCGGGTCAACTTCAGCCTGGATGACGATGCCCGCCGGCTCTGGCGCGAAACGGCTGACCTGGGTGTGAAGATTTTTCAGGCTGCCGGCGCAACCGAAGCCTGGCACAGCCCTCCCGGCGGGCAACATATCATGGGCGGGACCATTATGGGCAAGGACAGGAGTACCACGGTAACCAATGAATACGCGCAACTGCATGACGTCCCCAATGTTATCATCGGCGGTCCCAGCGTTTTTCCTACCAGTTCCTGCGTCAACTCGACATTCACGGCGCACGCGGTATCATTGCGTTCCGCCCGCCATATTGCCGCACATTGGGACGCACTGAGCGCCTGATATTTTTTACTCAGCCCCCAGTTATCTTTTATAATCAATAATCCGAAAAAAACCAGATTAGGACACTACGGAGACATTCCATGACATTCAAACGTATTGTAAATATCGTGCTGCTGGCTTCCGGCCTGACCGTATTCGGCAACAGCGCCGTTGCCGCTGAATATGAAATTGACATTGAAGGCATGCACGCCGCGGTTCAGTTCCGCATTTATCACCTGGGTTACAGTGTGCTCACCGGTCGCTTCAATGACTTTGGCGGGACATTCACCTGGGACAAGGACAACCCGCAAGACTCATCGATTAACGTTACGATACAAACGGCCAGTATCGATTCGAATCATGCGGAACGTGACAAGCACCTGCGGGAAGAGGATTTCCTGAATGTGGAAAAGTATCCCGAAGCGACCTTCGAGAGCACAAAATACAATGGCGATGCAAGCGGTGGCCAGGTTGAAGGCATACTGACCTTGCATGGCGTCAGCAAGCCGATCACGATCGACGTGAAATTCATCGGCGAAGGGGATGATCCCTGGGGCGGTTACCGCGCCGGTTTTGAAGGCAGCGTTACGTTGCGGCGCTCCGATTTCGGCATGACGTATGACCTGGGTCCCAAATCAGACGAGATGGAACTGGACCTGTATATCGAAGGTATCAGGAAGTAAAGAATTGTTCACTAACACCCGGTCCCGTTTCGGCCTGTGCAGCAGACTGCTGCACTGGTCGATCGCGGTCCTGATTCTCGGCCTTATCTGGCTGGGTTGGTACATGGTGGACCTGACCTACTATGACAAGTGGTACAACGATTCGCTGCATTACCACAAGTCACTGGGCATCCTGGCGTTGGCGCTGGCGCTGGTCAAGATTGGCTGGCAGTGGTATAACCCTGCGCCGGGGCCGGTGACCGGCCTTAAAGACTGGGAAAAGACCGGGGCAAAGTTGATGCACTATGTTCTATGGGGAATGATGATATTGATCCCCGTAACCGGTTACCTTATCTCCACATCCGCGGGCAAGCCCATTCAACTGTTCAACTGGTTTTCGATACCCGCGCTGGTAGACGTGGATGAGGAGCTGAGAGAACTTGCGATTGATATACATTTCTACCTGGCCTACGCGACGTTGTTCCTGGTTGCCGGCCATGCGGGCGCAGCGCTGAAACATCATTTCATCAACAGGGACGAAACGCTCAAACGCATGTTATGGAAATGAGGCTGCGTATTCGGGTTAGCCCAGGGTGAGGTAACAGACCAAGGCTATCACCACGGCCAGGATCAGGTTCAGCACAAAGCCGCACTGCACCATCTCCCGGATGGTAACCCGACCCGTGCCGAATGCTATCGCGTTGGGCACGGTGGCAACCGGCAGCATGAACGCGCAGGATGCCGACATTGCGGCGGGCACCATCATCAGTTCCGGGCTCACCCCCACGGCTATCGCGGTGGCCGCGAAAATAGGCATGAGCAACGTGGTGGTTGCGGTATTCGAGGTAATCTCGGTCAGGAAAGTAACGCCCAGGCAGATGCATAACAGCAGCAGCGGCACGGGAAACGCTGCCAATACCGCCAGTTGTTGCGCGATGAGTTCCGCAAGACCGCTAGATGAAAACGCCTTGGCGATGGTAATGCCGCTGGCGAAAAGCAGCAGCATGCCCCAGGGGATATCCGCCGCCGTCTTCCAGTCGAGCAGCCGGTCGCCGTTGCCGGACGGTACCAGAAACATCACTACCACCGCGGCCAGCGCCACGGTGGCGTCGCCGGCGCCCGGCGTACCCAACAGTCCCGACCAGCCGCCGAATGGCTCTGCGCGCGTAACCCACAAAATGATGGTAATTCCAAACACAACCAGCACGCGTATTTCGTTTACCTGCCATGGGTCGGTCGCCGGCAGGTCCAGTGTTTCGCGCCACCTGATGTTGCGGGTCAACCACAAAGCCATCAGCGGCAGGCCGCACAGGACAACCGGCAATCCTGTTTTCATCCAGTCCACAAACGTGTATTCAAGGCCGGTAAACTCCGAATATATTCCCGCGAAAATAATATTCGGCGGCGTGCCTATCAGGGTCGCCACACCGCCCAGTGAAGCGGAGTAGGCAAGACCGAGCACCACGGCTACAGACAATGCCTGGTCTTCCACCTGTTTGAGTACTGCCAGCGCGATGGGCATAAGAATCAGGGCCGTGGCCGTATTGCTGATCCACATGGACAACAGGGCCGCGCTGAGCATGAATGCGAACACGATGCGTTTCCCGCTGCCGCCTACCGTATTCAGGATACCCAGCGCAAAGCGTTTGTGCACGCCGGATTTTTCCAGGGACTTTGCCAGCATGAAACCGCCCATCAACAGCAGGATTACCGGGCTGCCCAGACCGGAAGCCGCCTCTTTGTGGGTCAGCACATTGGCCAGCGGGAACGCAAAAAACGGGATCAGTGAAGTCGCCGGTATCGGGATGGTTTCCGTCACCCACCAGGTCGCAGTGAGCAGGGTTATTGCTGCGGTGGCGGCAATGGCATACTCAATGCCTGAGTTACGCAATAACAGGAATAACAGGGCTGCCGCCAGCGGCGCCGCGTAAAGCATGATGGAGTCGATTTTCATTATTGTATAATCCCTTTATGACAAAGGTTAACATAGATAAAACAACACAGAAAAACTGACTGATATGGCTAACTCTGATATTGCACGTTTGAATATGACGATCGCACATCCGGCGCAGTTTGTCCGGGCAGGTCAGCATTACAGTACAGGCCAGCTGTCCGGCAAACTCTTATTGGTGTTCATCCTGCTCAGCCCGGTTGGTGAAGTAACCGCATGCAGTCTGGCCGGATTTGCCGATCACTATGTTCAGGTTTACCGGTCCGGGGGCATGGTTGATGACTGTTATTACCGGCTTATCGATGATATGGACAAGGCTCGCAGTGTCCAGACAGACCTGGTCGCGTTGTTTGCTGGGGATTATCGGCGCGCCGGTTACAAAGTGGGACTCACGGACAGCAAGGCCCGGGAAATGTTCGGTATTACGCAACCGCTGGTCGGAGTACTGTTCACTGAAATGATATTGCCGGACAGGGCCGTCATCGACCTGGATGCCGCGACCTCGCTAATGGTCGAACTCGACCTGCTGGCGCGGGTAAAATCCGTGGAGATTAACCGGGCCGATACCATTGAGGACATAGCTCAGTATATCGATGCAATCATTCCCTTCATAGAATTGCCGGACGCACTGTTCCGGTTGGATGGCGGCAACGCAGCCGCGTTGTTGATGGCAGGCAATGTCGGGGCCAGGTGGGGCGTGGCGGGTGCATCCGTTCCGGTGAATAATGCCGAAGAACTGGTTGCAGCCCTTCCTGCGTTGACTTTCACGCTATCGGACGATACGGGAACAGTCCTGCGCGCAGGGCGCGGCAGTCAAATTCTCGGTCACCCGTTGAATTCCATCCTGTACCTGCAACAGGAACTGGCATTGAGAAATGAAACAATGAAGCCGGGACAACTTATCAGCCTGGGCGCGATCGGGGGGCCGGTGAAAGCAGAACGGGGCCGGCGTTATACCGCGGACTATGCCGGTCTCGGCGTCGGGGATTTCAGCGTTTCGGTCGATGTCAGGTAGGGAACCGCAACCCGAGTATATTGCGGTTTATTGACTGGGGTCGGGGGTGGTACACCCTCAACCCCAGATGTCATTCCGTTTAACGGGTCAGTTGCTGAAATTACCAGCTATCGTGGACAGACCGCCGTCATAGATACCGGTAATGACTCCCACGGCTTCTTCGTCCGTAACGCCTTCCGCCATGAATGTCGATGACCAGTTGATGGTGGTCGTCATCGCATCACCTTCAGCCGCGAATGTCGAGCTGTAATCCTTGACCGGCAACGGGCCCTCGACGATTGTATACGAGTAACCGTTAGCTGTTTCACCATCGTGCCGTTCCTTGAGTTGGGCGCCGTCTCCAAGAGTGAGCATGCGGTAGGTCGTGCCCTCCTCTTCCATGATTTCACAGCTCTCAACCGCGGGATGCCAGACACTGATGGCGCAGAAATCGCCGGCGTAGCCCCAGACCGCATCAATACCTGCATCGATCTGCATGGACTTGTTGACCTCGAGAGAGGTTGGCGCTTCGGTACCGCAACCCGATAAAACCAATATCATCAGCGCGGGAATGATTGTAAATTTTTTCATAGTAGGCTCCTTCGATGTTAGGGGTTTAAGAGAATTTGCCAGTAACGCATTATAAGCCGGTAAAATGAAATTTAACATATGAATTTTACCCGAACTCAACCGGGACACCTGTGATTCGAGCCCGCCGCCGACCTCGCCCCCTGGCATCGCGTGCGTCCCATTGCCGCTCGCCGTGGCATGGCGCCGGCAGTCCCTACCCTTGGCATCGCGGGCGTCTCGCCCACAGGCAGGCGGAACGCCTGTATAAGGCTGGTAAATTTTCCCCTATTCAATAGTGATATAAATGTACCCGTCGTCGCCCAATCGGGTTTCATATTTCTCAAGGGGGATGACACAGGGAGGCTCGCCGGGTTCCCCCGTGCTGATATCGAATGATCCTTCATGCAACGGGCAAACGATCTCTTTTCCCCTGATAGCGCCCTCGGACAGGAACGCCTGGCCGTGGGTGCAGATGTCGCTGGTGGCAAAAAACTCACCTTCAAGGTTGTAGATGGCCACCGCTGTGTCGTCTTCCAGGTAGAACTGCTTGACAGTGTTGGTCTCGAGCTCGGTCTGCTTTATGGTTTTTTCTTCAATCATATCAGTGTCTGCGATATGCCTCTTTGATCTGTTTGCCCGTACCCATGATTACCGGCCGTTGAATTTGTTGAAAGCCGCTTCGGTATAATACCTGAATATGCAGGGCCAGAATACGGTCAAGGGAAACTCACATTAAGTCTCAGAGCTTCGCAAGTATGATCCTGGCAACTGTTGTGAGGGTATGATTATACTTATCCCGTTGATATTACCTCATGCAAGAAATACAAGCACATGATTATAGAAGGTGAATACCACCTGCCCTGCAAAATCGGCGATGCCTGGCAGGCGTTGAATGACCCGCACACCCTGCAACGCTGTATTGCCGGCTGTGACAGTATCGAAAAGACCGGCGAGAACAGCTTTGAGTGCCTGGTTACGGCAAAGTACGGCCCGGTGAAAACCCGCTTCAGGACCCTACTGAATGTGAGCAATATCGATGCGCCCCATTCTTATACGTTAAGCGCTGAGGGGAAAGGCGGTCTGGCCGGTTTCGGTAAGGGCAGTGCGGATGTTCGATTGAGCCAGGAAGGTGAAACCACGCGGCTGTTCTACCAGGCGGAATTTACCGTGGGCGGGAAACTGGCCCAGGTAGGCTCCAGGATGGTCGCGGCGACCACCAGGAAGCTGGCAAACGATTTCTTTGCCCGGTTCTCGGCGGTGCTAGCCCGAAAGTCTCACCAATTGATGCGATGATCGCTGAGGATTTTTTGTGTTAGCGGGTGCTCGTGACCGAAAGCATAGTGGTTCTTCTGGTTGAGGGAACACGTGCCCGCTAACGCAAAAAAGACCAGCGAGGGCGCATCAAGCGCAGTGTGTGACGGCAACATACTCGGCAGATTATCATAACTCATTGACAACAAACATCTATCCGATGCTGACAAGCGAATTGGTGAGATTTTCGGGCTAAAAGCTGAATGATCAAGAGAGGCGAGGGTGTGCTCGGGGGATTATCTTCCTTTCTATTGACGATGTTATACTCACGCCACGTGAGACTGTAGAAATGGTAACAGGTTAACCCATATGTCCGAGGCCAGACACGCTAAAGTCCTGATCCTGGGTTCCGGTCCGGCCGGATATTCGGCGGCCGTGTACGCGGCGCGGGCGAATCTGGAGCCGGTATTGCTTACCGGGGTGGAGATGGGTGGCCAGTTGACGACCACGACCGATGTGGACAACTGGCCCGGTGACGTGGAGGGACTGCAGGGACCGGACCTGATGGAGCGGATGCGCCGTCATGCGCAGCGGTTTGATACGGAAGTTGTGTTTGACCATGTCCACCAGGCTGACCTGAGCGTGAGGCCATTCAGTTTGCAAGGTGATTCGGGCAGCTATACCTGCGACGCCCTGATTATCGCCACCGGGGCCTCTGCGCGTTACCTGGGCCTGCCATCGGAGCAGGCGTTTATGGGCAAAGGGGTCAGCGCCTGCGCCACCTGTGACGGTTTTTTCTACCGGGGTGAGAAAGTCGCCGTAATCGGCGGCGGCAATACCGCGGTGGAAGAGGCGTTGTACCTTTCCAATATCGCCAGTGAGGTCATACTGGTGCATCGCCGGGATAAACTGCGCGCGGAGAAGATATTGCAGGACAGGTTGTTCGAAAAGGAACGGCTGGGCAATGTCACGATCTTCTGGAATAATGTACTGGAAGAAGTAACCGGCGATGAAAGCGGCGTGACAGGAATACGCATCAAGCATGTCAAGTCCGCGGAAATAACCGAGCTGGAACTGAAAGGGGTATTTATCGCCATCGGCCATACACCCAACACGGGGATATTTGCCGGCCAGTTGGAGATGGACAATGGCTACATCGTAATCAACAGCGGACTGGGAGGCAACGCGACCGCCACCAGTGTTCCGGGTGTGTTCGCGGCCGGCGATGTCTCCGACCAGGTCTACCGCCAGGCCGTCACCTCGGCCGGTTTCGGTTGCATGGCGGCGCTGGATGCAGAAAAGTTCCTTGATGAATGAACCTTGCTTATGACCGACAACCAGGCAAAAGTACTGACAGGAAAGGCCACTCCCCGGGGAAAGTATCCGCATGCGAGGCGCGCCGGGGACTACATTTTCATTTCCGGCACCAGCGCAAGACAGGCTGACAACACCATCATCGGCGCCCGGGCGGTGGATGAAATGGGTACCTGCGACCTGGACATCCGCGCCCAGACCCGTGCGGTGCTGGACAATATTGCCGATATATTGGCCAGTTTCGACGCAACCCTCGCAGACCTCACTGAAATTACCGCGTTCCTGGTGAACATGAACGATTTTGCAGGCTATAATGAAGTATACGCAGAGGTGTTTGACTATGACGGTCCCGCCCGTACCACGGTGGCCGTACACCAGTTGCCGCACCCGCAGTTATTGGTAGAGATAAAGGCCATAGCCTATAAACCTGAATAAACGCATTGCGGAGAACCGATATGCAAGACGGTCAGATCATCGCCGGTTTTTTGGCGCCACATCCACCCCACCTGGTTTATGGTGAAAACCCGAAGCAGAATGAACCGCGTTCCCAAGGCGGCTGGGAGTCGCTCAGATGGGCCTATGAGCACGCCCGCAAGAGCCTGGAGGAATTGAAGCCGGACGTGTTGCTGGTGCATTCACCGCACTGGGTTACCCAGCAAGGCCACCATTTCCTCGGAGTGCGGAATATGAAAGGCAAGTCCGTCGACCCGATTTTCCCCAACCTGTTCCGTTACACCTTTGAGTTGGATGTGGACGTGGAACTGGCCCAGGCCTGTTGCGACCAGGCCGCGGCGATGGGTCTGACCACCAAGATGATGCGCAATCCGAACTTTCGCGTGGATTACGGCACCATCACCACCTTGCACATGATACGCCCGCAATGGGATATTCCGGTAGTCGGTATCTCCGCCAACAATTCGCCTTATTACCTGACCACGGAAGAGGGTCTGGAGGAGATGGATATCCTGGGCAAGGCTACCCGCAAGGCCATCGAACAGTCCGGGCGGCGCGCGGTATTGCTGGCGTCGAATACCTTGTGTCACTACCATTTCCACGAAGAACCGGTGCCGCCGGAGGATATGTCCCAAGAACACCCACAGAACTACGCGGGCTACCTGTGGGACATGCGCATCATCGACCTGCTGCGGCGGGGAAAGATCAGCGAAGTCTTCCAGGTGTTGCCCCAATTCATCGATGAAGCCTTTGCCGAAGTGAAATCCGGCGCGTTTACCTGGATGTTCGCGGCCATGGATTACCCGGAACTGCCGGGCGAACTCTATGGCTACGGCACAGTGATCGGTACCGGCAACGCAGTCATGGAATGGAACCTGATGAAAGCCGGCATGGCACAAGCCGCATGATTGAAAACTAACGGTCAATGGTGAATAAATGAGTATCGTCTCCGCTTTCCTGGTCCCCGGTTCCCCGCTGCCTTATGTACAACGGGACAATCCGCCCTGGGGTGAAATTGCCGCGGCCATGGAAACCGCCGGCAAGGCCCTGGCTGCTTCCGAACCGGATCTCATTGCCATCTATTCCACCCAGTGGATCGCGGTGCTCGACCAGCTCTGGCAGACGCGGGCAGTACTTGAAGGGCTGCACGTGGACGAGAACTGGCATGAATACGGCGACCTGCCTTTCGCGATGAAAATAGACGTTGAATTTGCCGAACTGGCGCTGAAGAAGACCGCTGAGGCCGGCATCAAGGCCAAGGGGGTGGACTATGATCACTTTCCGGTGGATACCGGCTCCATCGTCGCCTCCAATTTCCTGAACCCGGACGGGGACATCCCCCTGGCCATCACCTCCAATAATGTCTACCACGACTGGCAGATGACCGAGTCCCTGGGCCGGGTCGCTGCCGACTGCGCGTCCGAACTGGGGCGGAAACTCGCTGTTATCGGCGTGGGTGGCCTGTCAGGATCAATTTACCGCCATGTGATAGAAATCAGCGAGGACAAGATTGCCGATAACGCGGAAGACGACTGGAACAGGAAAATCCTGTCGATGATGGAACAGGGTGACATGGATGCCCTGGCACAAGCCTGCCCCGACTATGCCGGCGCAGCCCGCGTGGACATGGGCTTCAAGCATTTCGCGTTCATCCTGGGCGCGGTCGGCGGCCGCTTCAACAGCGCCACGGTGCACGCCTACGGCCCCTTGTACGGCAGTGGCGCCGCCGTGGTGGAATTCGACCTGACCTGATACTGTTGCTGGAGTATCCCCTGATTTTTCCGGCCGGCACGGCGCCATCGCAGGTATGAGGCTGGCATCCAGACAGTATCGATATCTGCATGCCTTGGGTATCGAGGTGTACAAGGAAAGGCAACCGCAAGACCGGGGGCGGACTCCGGAGAGGGCAGATTTGCAAGCCGTTCCCGCGCGCGCAGCAGATACCGATAAAGCTGAACGGGGTGATAATGTTGAGGCAGAACAGCTCACCGCCGGTCCGGCGGATAAGTTTGCCGTTGATTGGGTGGCGTTGCAGCATGAAGTGGCCGGATGCCGTTTGTGCGCTTTGCACGAGGGCAGGACCCAGACAGTTTTCGGCGTGGGTGACAGCGATGCGGACTTGATGCTCATCGGCGAGGCGCCGGGGGCAGAAGAGGACCGGCGCGGTGAGCCTTTTGTCGGCCGGGCAGGCAAGCTGCTCGATGCGATGCTGCGGGCCATCGGCCTGTCCAGGCAACAGGTATTCATTGCCAATATCCTCAAATGCCGCCCGCCCAAAAACCGCGATCCCAGGCCCGAGGAAGTGGAGGCCTGTGAGAATTATCTTGTACAGCAAATCAATGCCGTCAGGCCCAGGCTTATCCTGGCATTGGGCCGGGTTGCCGCGCAGAACCTGCTGAAGACGGAAACCCCCATCGGAAAAATGCGCGGCAAGCGCTTCCATTACGGTGACCCCCCTGTTCCGGTCGTGGTAACATATCATCCAGCCTACCTGTTGCGTTCGCCGCGGGAGAAGAGAAAGTCGTGGCAGGATTTGCAACTGGCAATGACCCTGTACAATGAGCAGACATGAATGCGGTTCTGAATGAGGCCCAGTTGAACCTGCGCCATATGGCGGAGACCGACCTGGGAGATATCCTGCAGATTGAATGCGCGGCGTATGCCTTTCCCTGGAACAGGAATATCTTCAAGGGCTGCCTGCGGGATGACTATTGTTGCCGGGTAGTGGAATTGGATGGAGAGATCGCCGGCTATGCAATCATGTCCATGGGCGCTGATGAGGCGCACCTGTTGAACCTGTGTGTGGACCCCGGGCATCATGGGATGGGGCTGGGAGATGTGCTGCTGAATACCGTGCTTGATTACGCCCGGGAACAGCAGGCAGTTACCGCGTTTTTGGAGGTGCGGCCGTCCAATGCGGGCGCGCGCAGGTTCTATGAACGGCGCGGGTTCGTGGAAGTCGGCGCGCGCACCAATTACTATCCTTCCAGGTTCGGGCGCGAAGACGCCATTATCATGGCGCGGGAAATGGTCTGAGCCAATGCCTGCGCTCAAACAAGCAGCTTATCCGACCATCGACTCCAGTGTCGGCAATACGCCACTGGTAAAGCTGCAACGCCTGCCCGGCAAGACGTCCAATACCATCCTGGCAAAGCTGGAAGGCAATAACCCCGCCGGGTCGGTCAAGGATCGGCCCGCGCTGAGCATGATCCAACGGGCTGAAGCGCGGGGAGAGATCAAGCCCGGTGATGTGCTCATTGAGGCGACCAGCGGCAACACGGGTATTGCCCTGGCGATGGTCGCGGCGATGCGCGGTTACAAGATGATCCTGATCATGCCGGACAACCTGAGCGTTGAGCGGCGCCGCACCATGCGCGCTTTCGGTGCGGAGTTGGTGCTGGTTACGAAGAAGCAAGGCATGGAGGGCGCCCGTGACCTGGCTGATGAAATGGAAAAAGCAGGAAAGGGAAGGATACTTGACCAGTTTGCGAACCCGGATAATCCGCTGGCTCACTATGAAGGCACAGGCCCGGAGATCTGGCGCGACACGGATGGCGCCGTGACCCATTTTGTCAGTGCGATGGGCACGACCGGGACTATCATGGGCGTCTCACAATATTTGCGGGAAAAAAATGCGCAGGTGCAGATCATCGGGGTACAACCGGCCGGCGATGAGAACATCCCGGGTATCCGGCGCTGGCCTGAGGCGTACCTGCCCAGGATCTTCCAGAGGGAGCAGGTGGACCGGATCATTGATGTAACGCCGGCAGAGGCGGAAGATATGACCCGGCGGCTGGCGCATGAGGAAGGCATCTTTGCGGGCATTTCCTCGGGCGGCGCAGTCTCTGCCGCGTTGCGCTTATCCGGCGAACTGGAAAACGCGGTGATCGTGGTGATCATCTGCGATCGCGGCGACCGTTACCTTTCCTCGAGTGTCTTTCCGGATTGACAGCTACTGGCATAGCGGCGCAATCTGCCCATCTGCTTACGGCAGGAAGTGCATTTAGTAGCTTGACTAACCCCGCTTATGAGCTTCAGCATATTTCCTGTCTATCCTGTTCATCCATGTGAATCCCGATGAATATTCTCGTCTTTGACATCGAAACCATCCCGGACATCGATAGCGGGCGGCGTCTGTACGGGTTGGAAGGCCTGTCGGATAAGGACACCGCCGACGCGATGTTCAAAATCCGCCGCCAGGAGACAGACAACGCTTCTGACTTTTTGCGCTTGCACCTGCACCGGGTGGTGGCGATTTCGGTCGTGCTCGCGACTCGCGATAACGTCAGTGTCTGGTCGCTGGGCACACCGGAATCATCGGAGCAGGAACTGGTGCAGCGCTTCTTCGACGGTATCGAAAAATATACGCCGACACTGGTTTCCTGGAACGGCCGCGGCTTTGACCTGCCGGTACTGCATTACCGATCGCTGCTGCATGGTATCCAGGCCCCCGGCTACTGGGAGACGGGTGATGAGAACCAGAGTTTCCGCTGGAACAATTACCTCAACCGCTTCCATCAACGCCATACGGACCTGATGGACGTGCTGGCCGGCTACGAACTGCGCGCCGCTGCGCCCCTGGACGACATTTCCGCGATGCTGGGTTTCCCCGGCAAGATGGGCATGTCAGGAGGCAAGGTATGGGAGAGTTACCTGGCTGGCGCGATCGAAACGATCCGCAATTATTGTGAAACCGATGTGCTCAACACCTACCTGGTCTACCTGCGCTTCCTGCTGATCAGTGGGCGCTATTCAGAGCAGGGCCATCAGCAGGCGTGCGACCGGTTGAAACAGGTCCTGGCGGCCGAGGACAAGCCGCACCTGGCGGCGTTTCTTGAAGCCTGGGAAAATAACAGGGTCGGACCGGCTGAGAAAGCTGATTAAATCAGAGTTTCCCTCATGATCAGGTCTCTGCACGCCCCGACCGCATGTAACTTTTGGCACAGACTGGGATATACCTCCATACCACTCCCGCAAAAGCGGGAGTCCAGTCAGATACTGTGTCGCCCGCAGGGCGACCCTTTGTTTCACTGGATTCCCGCTTGCGCGGGAATGGTACGGGGCGTAGGTCAGCTAATAAAATTTACATAGCAAATCAATAGCCCGGGTTTTTTTCCCAGTTGTAGCTTGTGCGGATAATAAAGTCCAGGTCGTCGTAGCGGGGTTTCCAGCCCAGTATTTCCTTTGCAGAACTGCCGTCCGCGATCAACTGTGGCGGGTCGCCGGGTCGGCGGCCGGTCTCGACAACGGGTATGGGACTGCCGTGGACCTGTTCCAATGCCCGCAGCACTTCACGCACGCTGTAACCATGTCCGTAGCCGCAATTTACGGTAATGGAATCACCCCCGGTTTCCAGGCTGCGCAGGGCTTGAACATGGGCGTCGGCCAGGTCGCTCACGTGGATGTAGTCCCTGATGCCGGTGCCGTCCGGGGTCGGATAGTCCGTGCCGTAAATATATAGCTCCCCGCGCTTCCCCAGTGCCGTTTCACAGGCAACCTTGATCAGCAGGGTGCAATCGGGGGTCGACTGCCCGATGCGGCCCTTCGGGTCGGCGCCGGCCACGTTAAAATAGCGCAGGATCGCATGCTTCAGGGGTCCCGCCCTGGATACATCCCGGAGCATCACCTCGGTCATGAGTTTGGACCTTCCGTAGGGATTCACGGGTTCGGTGGGAGTTTGCAGGGTGGCAGTCCCGGATTCGGGAATGCCATATACCGCGGCCGTGGAGGAAAATACAAAATGCCTGACGCCGGCTTGCACGCAGGCCTCCAGCAGGTTGCGGGATTTTGCGGTATTGTTCTCGTAATACCAAAGGGGTTTCTGAACGGACTCAGGGACGATCGTGGAGCCGGCGAAATGCATGACCGCAGCTACCTGTCGCTTTTGCAGCAGCAGTGCCAGCAGTTCCTTGTTGCCGGTATCCCCTTGAACCAGTTCACAGTCCATGACCGCCTCCGCAAACCCTTTGGACAGGTCATCGAGGATGATGACCTCATAGCCCTCCTGCAGCAGGCCTAACGCGACATGGCTGCCGATATAACCGGCGCCGCCGGTCAGCAGGATCGTCCTGTCACCCATCGGATTCTCTCATACAAACAGGTTTACCTCGCATCCTTCTTCAACCAGGTCGAACAGTTCGGTCACGTCGCTGTTGCGCATACGTATGCATCCTGCTGAACCCGGAACGCCCATCTGCACGTCATCGGGTGCGCCATGAATATAGATGTAACGGTTATAGGTATCCACCGTACCACCCTGGTTGTACCCCGGTTCCTCTCCCTGCAGCCAGATAATGCGGGTAAGTATCCAGTCGCGTTCCGGGTGCTGCCGGCGCAGTGCCGGACGGTATATCTCTCCGGTGGGAACTCTACCGGCAAACACCGTGTCGGATGGTTGCCCGGCGCCGATCTTCTCTGCAATACTGTGCCTGCCGCGCGGGGTGCAACCGCTGTCGAGTTGTTCACCGATGCCGTTTTTCCCGGTTGATACGGAATATTCACGGACGACGCCGGCAGGCCCAAGCAGTTGCAATACCTGCCGGGTCAAATCGATACTGATCCTGTGGGTAACGTACTGCATTGCTTTTGTACCTGAAGAACCTTAGAGATTAACGAGAGGTTACCTTATTCAAACAACGCGATGGATTCAACATGGGAAGTGTGTGGAAACATATCCATCACACCGGCCGCTGACAGCCCCAGCCCGCCCTGGTTCACCAGTATGCCGGCATCACGGGCAAGGGTGGCGGGGTTGCAGGAAACGTACACCAGTTTTTCCACCTGTTCCATGTCCAGTTGTTCGATGATCTCCCGGGCGCCGCTGCGCGGCGGGTCAAGCAGGACTTTATTATACGCGTGTTCGGATACAAGAGAACCGGCATCCGGTTTCGACAGGTCACAGGCGCTGAAGTTGGCGTTGCTGAGGCCGTTCTTGCGCGCATTGTCTTGCGCGCGCAGCACCAGATCTTCTGAGCCTTCCAACCCGGTTGCCTGTTGCGCGTATTTTGCTAGCGGAAGCGTAAAGTTGCCCAGCCCGCAGAACAGGTCAAGGACCGAGTCATCGGCGCCGGGGTCCAGCAGTTCGATTACCCGGTCGACCAGCATCGCGTTGAGATCGAAATTCACCTGGGTAAAATCGAGAGGCGAGAATTCTATGCTGATGCCGTGCTTGTCCAGCCGATAGCGCAACTCCGACTCAGTCTGGTCGGACAGGCTGTGTACACTATCCAGTCCCGCAGGTTGCAGGTAAAACCTGATCGCGCTTGTTGTTTCGTAGTCGGCCAGGATGGTTTTGTCCGTGTCAGTCAGCGGCGCCAGGTGCCGGATCACCACGGCGGCCACCGCATCGCTGACAGCCACTTCCAACTGGGGTATTTGCCGGTAGACAGACAGCTTGTGTATCAATTCCTTGAGCTGCCCGATTTCTTCTCCGAGCATCGGGTGCAGGACTGCGCAGGAATCCATGTCGGCAATGTAACTGCTGTGTTTTTCCCTGAAGCCCACCAGTACCTTTTTCTTACCGGCGACGTATTTGACGCCCAGCCTGGCCTTACGCCGGTAGCCCCAGTCGGACGCAGCCAGCGGCGGTAGGACTTGTTCAGGCTTGATCCCGGCTATGTGCCGCAACTGTTCAAGCAGCGCCGATTGCTTGTGCCGAACCTGCTCCCCGGGGTCAAGATGCATCAGGCTGCAACCGCCGCATACACTATAATGCGGACAGCGGGGTTCGACCCGTAAACCTGATGGTTCATCGACCTCCACCACTCTTCCTTCATCGAATTGCCCGCGCTTACGGGTGTAGCGAAACCGGACGCGCTCACCCGGCAGGGCGCCGTCAATAAAAACGGTTTTACCGCCGATTCGGGCGATACCTCTGCCTTCATGGGAAAGGGATGTTATCGATGCCGAAGTGGGTTCGGCAGGTTGTTTATGGCGCGGGCGTGACATTGACTGATTATATCAGGGCAGCGCTGTTTATACTCCTTGTCCAGAGTAAGAAATCCGGCCATGAAAGGATTATAATCCGCAGTTTGTATTGATAATCCGAAAAATCATGAATCAGGATGAGTAACAACGGCGAACGTGGGGCGAGCTTGCGCGCGCGCACGCTACGCGGGATGGGATGGTCTTCTGCCGCTGTCGTTATCAAGGCGTTACTTTCGCTACTGGTATTGGCGCTACTCGCGCGGCTGCTGACGCCGGTCGATTTCGGTCTGATCGGCATTGCCTGGATTTTCATTATGCTCGGCGCCAGGTTCGGCCTGGCGTTGGTCGGGCCGGCAATTGTACAACGGGCTGAGTTGACCGATGGCCATATTCAAGTGGGCGTCGCGCTGTCGATTATCATCGCCATCACAATGACTGCGCTGGCCTGGTTGTTGGCGCCATCGATCGGCGCATTCTTCAGCGAACCGGCGGCGGCGCGCGTCCTGCAGGTATTATCCGTCATATTCATTATCGAAGGCGTTGGGAGTGTTCCCGTCCATCTTCTGCGGCGCGACCTGCGTTTCAGGGAATTGAATACCGCCGATTTGCTCGCGTATGCCATCGGCTATGGCGTTACCGCAGTGACGCTGGCCCTGCAGGGATTTGGCGTCTGGTCCCTGGTTTGGGGCGAGATCATGCATAAGGCAGTTTATACCATCGTAGCGCTGTGCTATACGCACAGGCTTGTTTACCCGCGCTGGGCGACGCGCGAGGCAACGGAGCTGCTGTTCATGGGCGCAGGCTTTTCGCTGGCCCGTTCATTTGAGTTCATCGCCCGACAGGGCGGCTATTTTGTCGTCGGACGCTGGCTGGGCGCAACGTCGCTGGGTTACTTTACGCGCGCCAACAAGCTGGTTGTCGCGCCCAGAAACTATTTCAATCACGCTTTATTTCAAGTTCTGTTTCCCGCGATGTCGCAACGGCAGCAGGGAACAGCCCGTTTGGCAACCATATACCAGCATGGAATTGAGATCCTGGCCCTGCTGGCTTTGCTGGTCAGCGTGCTGCTGTTTTTATGCGCGCCCGAAATCGTTTCGGTCATTCTTGGCGCGCAGTGGGGACCGGTTGTTGTACTTCTGCAGATTCTTGCATTTGCCGTTTTATTCCAGATGTGTGACGTATTGAATCTCGCAGCCATCAGCGCCCTGGGTGCGGTGTATCGCCAGGCCTCGCGTCAGGCGCTTCATGCTGTTTTAGTCGTGGGCGGCGCCTGGTTTGCGAGCCGGTGGGGCCTGGAAACCGTGGTTGTTGCGATTGTCGCCGCCCAGATTATCGCATCCCTGTTGTTGGCGCAGTTAACGCTATCGTTGCTGGATATAAGCTGGCGCCAACTGCTGCGCCGTCTCGCACCGGCATTGTGGGTTGGCGTCTGGGTTGTACTGCCGTTATGGCTGGTCGTGCAGCAGACCAGGACTCTGTCTCTGCCGGTCGGCGTATTGTTGTTCATTGAGGTCGTTGTCTGGATTGCGTCAGCGATTGCCGCTGTATATTGCGCGCCGGCTGTTGCGCGTCCTGAATCCATCCGTTGGATAGTTACAAACATGCCGTTTGAGGTTTTCGGAACGCCCGGAGATTACCTGAGAAACGGACTGAAATGGTTGATGCGTGACACCCGCGATCCCGGGAGGACAGGTGTTGGTTGACGCCGGCGAGACGCCCGCGCTCCCGGGGTAAGTTGCCCCGGGGCGCGTCAGGCCATGACGGGACTTGTCAGAATATGGCACATCCCTGTATCGTAAGAACCTATGAATTAATCACAGACCTACCTGTTAAATTCCGTGAAAGAAAAAATTGGCGTGCGTGACGGGTATAAACGCGTCTTTGACCTGACCGTTATCGCGATCACTTATATTCTGTTTTTTCCGGTGTGGCTGATCGTTTGGATCCTGGTCCCGCTCGCCATCTGGCTGGAGGATCGCGGCCCGGTATTCTATGCGCAAGAACGGGTGGGACGGGGAGGCAAGCATTTCAGGGTCATCAAGTTCCGCACCATGATCCAGGATGCGGAAAACCTGACCGGCCAGGTCTGGGCCGCGGAAGATGATCCCCGTCTGACCCGCGTCGGAAAAATCCTGCGCAGATTGCATCTTGACGAGATCCCGCAGGTTATCAATATTGTCAGAGGCGAGATGAGCCTGGTGGGTCCGCGGCCCGAACGCCCGGCATTGACTGAACAGTTTAACCGTGAGGCGCCGGGATTCTCGGATCGTCTCAGGGTCAGGCCGGGTATTGCCGGACTCGCCCAGGTGCGCGGCAGCTACTGGACCGACCCGGTGTACAAACTGAAGTACGACAACCTGTACATCGAAACGATGAGTCCCTGGTTGGACCTGAAACTGCTGTTTCTTGCCGTCTGGGTCGCGATCAAGCGCATGTTTTACGGCGCGGACGCGTCTGTTGCCGATGACGGGTCGGACCGGGATTAAGCGCAAATGCAATCGGTAACAGAGGACAAGTCTGCGCGCCGGGTTACTGTTTCAATCATTATCCTGACCTGGAACTCCGAGCGGCAGATCGGCTCCTGTCTGGCCTCACTCAGCTTAGGGCTGGCCAAGTTTCCCGGCGAAGTGATTGTGGTCGACAATGGTTCCCGGGATCAAACACGCGCGATCGTCAAGGATGTCCGACCCGACGCGCAGTTGCTGTGTAATCCCGAAAACCGTGGTGTTGCCCCGGCTCGCAACCAGGGCATTCGCGAGGCCCGGGGTGACTATATCGTTATTCTGGATGATGACACGGTCGTGCAGCCCGGCGCGCTGGATTGCCTCATCCGTTACCTGGAGGAACATCCCGGTGCGGGCTTGTGCGGGCCCAAACTGATTGGCGTTAATGGGGAGCTGCAGTTATCGTGCCGGTATTTTCCCACCCTGCTCAACAAGCTGGCCCGACGGTTGCCGTTGGCGCTGGCACAAAACCTGAATCGCAGGGCGGAGATGGCAGATTGGGACCACGCAACGATTCGGCGGGTTGATTATGTCATCGGCGCCTGCCAGGCTATCCGCAGGCGCGCATTAGAGGATGTCGGTTTGTTTGACGAGCATATTTTTTACGGCCCCGAAGATGTCGATCTCTGTCTGCGCCTGCAACAGGCGGGCTGGTCGGTGGTGTACAATCCCGAGGCCGTAGTGGCACACGAGGAGCGCAGGGCGTCACGCTCTCTCAGGTCTGGCCTGGTGAGCAAGCACATCTGGGGTCTCGGCTATTTTTTCTGGAAACACGGCTACCTGTTGTCATGCCGCCGGTTATATTCCCAATTACCGCAAAGCGCCGAGCAAACAGATAGCTGATCTGCTCTCATTTCACAAGACCACGAACTCTGATGTCTCCCGCCTGTATATTCGTTTAACCCCTGAATGCATGAAGATGGACAAAGTATCGGTAATTATCCCCAGCTATAATTCTTCGCGTTACATACGGACTGCCATCGAATCGGTGCTGGAGCAGACTTATGCCAACCTGGAGGCGCTCGTTGTGGACGATGGCTCAACTGATGACACTTGCTCGATGGTGCGACAAATCAAGGATGAGCGGGTAAAACTGATAGTGCTCGCACAGAATGGCGGCGCCGCAGCCGCAAGGAATACGGCCATACGCGCGGCAACGGGTCGATATATCGCCTTTCTCGATTCGGATGATTGCTGGACACCAAACAAGCTGTCCGAGCAAATCAGGGCAATGCGGGAGCAGGCGATGGGCTTCTCTTGTACTGACTTCATTGTCAGAAGGAAAAACAGGGAGATGTTGCTGGCGATGCCGGAGGAAATCAATTACCGTCAGCTTCTGAAGGGGAATGTCATTAATACGTCGACGGTAGTTTATGACACGGAGAAACTGGGGAAACGATACATGCCTGAATTGGCCAAGGCGGAAGATTATGCAACCTGGTTGAACCTGCTCCGCCAGTGCGGGTCAGCATTAATCATACGACAGCCATTGGCATATCGCATCCGGCGCAGCGATTCGCTCTCCTCGGGTTTTTTTGTGATGAAATATCACGTCTACAAGGTATACAGAGAGACACAAGGTTTGCCGGTGATTGTCTCGCTGTATTACCTGATCAGGCCTTTGCCGCGGCGCATGTGGAAACGATTACGGCGAACGCATCTCTAACCCGAATATCTCACCGATTCGCTTGTCAGTATCGGATAGATGCTTGCTGTCAATGAGTTATGATAATCTGTCGAGTATGTTGCCATTACACACTGCGCTTGATGCGCCCTCGTTGGTCTTTTTTGCGTTAGCGGGCACATGCTCCCTCAACCAGAAGAACCACTATGCTTTCGGTCACGAGCACCCGCTAACGCAAAAAATCCTCAGCGATCATCGCATCAATCGGTGAGATATTCGGGCTGATATGTTTTGACCTGTCAATCGTTAAATTTCATACTCTGTTGTGAACGCCTGTTGGGTCAGGACAAGGCCAAGCAGTTTGCGATGGTGGATCATGCTGATATACGTGGATTGGTTACCGACTGGACTTCACTGCATCGCGGAGCTGACCTTTCTCTAGTGTCAGGGATCATCGACCGGGAATGCTCGCTTGAGGTTATCCCGTCATGGCCGATGCCGGTATAGCCCGAACAAGGGTTCTCCACACCGGCTTGACCATGCCCTGACTCAACAGGTTTCACGTCTCCTCTATTCTGTGGATATGATTGGCTGCTTCACCTGGATGAGCTTCACCGAGTCACCCGGCCATCGACCTTCGGCATCTCTCGGCAGGCAATGTCCCAGATAAATCCAGCCAATTCCCGCGCCACAGCGACGCAGACCAGCTTGGTATTCTTACCGGCCTGGGTCAGTGTCTTATAGCGCCCACAGAGTCGTTTCTGGGCCTTCCAGGCAATGGTTTTGGCCTCATCGGACGCGCCGGCAGCCTTGCGTTTGAGATGGGCCGTCTGTCGTGCCGGGAAGCGATAGCTCCAGGCCGATTCGACCAGCATCCGCCGGGCATGGGCATTCCCTGTCTTGGTAATCGCCCCCTGACGACGGCGGGTACTGCTGCTGTGTTCGCTTGGCACCAGTCCCAAAAAAGCCATCAATTGCTGAGCGGATTCGAAGCGACTGATATCACCCAGCTCAGCCAGTAAGACTATCGCCGCCAGCTTGTCGATGCCGCGCAGTGCCACCAGTGAGTCCACGACCGGGGCAAACGACCAGTGCGGCAGTACCCGCTCCATCTGTGCCGTGATATCAGCCACACGCCGGGTCGCCGTTTTAACCGCATCAATGTACTCCTGCAACACGACCTGCTGCCAGTCATGGGCAAACCGGAGTGACTCCAGCCAGCTGTAGTGGCTTTGTGTCCAGCGCGTCTTGTGTGAGGGCCAGGCATGACCATGTCGCAGGACAAAGGCATTGAGCTGCTGACGTGCCTTGCGCTCCTGGGACTTCATGTCATCTCGCGCCCGGGTCAGATCCCGCATCGCCTCCTGTTCTTCATCCGGTACCCAGACGACTGTCAAGTCGCCACTACGCAACAACTGCGCCAGCTTGCGTGCATCACGCCGGTCAGTCTTGATGCGATCTCCCGGTTTCTGCGGAATCAGCGATGGCGCGATCACCTGGCAGTCATGACCCAATGCGATGAGTTGACGATAGATGCTGTACCCGCAGGGACCCGCCTCATAGCAAAACAACAGCATTTCACCACCGAACTCTGTGCTCAGGCGCTCAACCAGCCTGGCAATGCTCTTCGGCTTGTTGCCAATCTCTCCCCTCGATTCGGCCTCGCCCCGACCAGCTCGCGCAACGGCATAGGCTATCGTATCTTTATGCACGTCAAGCCCAATATAGGCCGGATAACGACCGTCTGCCGACGTGCTGTTGATCACTTTACGTGCGGTGACTGTTTCGATCTGATGCGCTTGTACTGTAAACTCTTTCATGACCTGTCCTCTCAATAATGGCTCTGTGTTGAAGTGTCCCATTTCAACATAATCCACGTGTGTTGAGATGGGCAGGTCAAAACATGATGTCTAATCCGATTAACTTGCCGCTTCGCCGGTAGCTATTCAATGCGAATTGTCCATCCACTGATACCATTCCCGTAACAGCGGGAATCCAATAGACAAAACTCTTTATCAAGCAAGGGTTGCTCATTGGATTCCCGCTCTCATTCATCCATCGACCCAGGAGTGGTCTGCTTCATAACCCAGTTCTATCAGCGCCTGCCCGGCAAAGTGGTCAAACACTTCGCGCGCATCCCGCGTGAAGTGATTTTTCCAGTCTCCGACAATACCTTTGCGCACAAAGCAGTACGCATTTTCTTCGCCCGGTTTTCGGCCGGTGGTGTTCTCGAATGAAAACTTCATGATGCAACGCTTGAGTCTTTCATCATCAACGCCGTCATCTGCAAGATGTGTGAGGATTTTTTTCAATTCGTGATCTGGTTTGGCCCGCATTTTTTCGTAGCTGGTTTCCAGGTAGCCGGACCTGTTCTTCCAGGTTTCGGCAAAACTTGTCCAGGTCATATTGTGTGGTGGCCCGTCAGTGAAACAGTATTCGATATAACGGGGCAAATTGAGTTGTATATCATGGATGTCTTTGATGCCCAGCCGTTCTTGCTGTTTTTCTGCCCATCCCGGCATTGTCTTGCGCCTGTGGAACAGGTGATAGTAGTAGTGGGATACGACCACATCTCTTCCATCACGCCACATGACTATGAGGTCATTGGCATTTGCAACATGGAGGTAGTGGCCGTGCAGAACACAGCGGCGCCGTGGCGGCAAACTATCCAGTGGGTTCGGCACACCCAGGTAATCGGCGATCATCCGGCTTACCCATGTTCCCCCGGACTTCGGATGTTCTGTCAGCACGATCTTTGCGCCGCCGAAACCCGTAATATCGCGGATCATTGCCTGTTTAATCAGGTTATTCAACCTGCGGCGCCAGCGAGTGTGTAATAGTTCTACCATCATGTCAATTGTTATCGTAGTGTTGATACGGATTTTAACGCATAATGTCATATTCAGTGTTAACCGCGATAATTCTTTGCGTTCTTTTTTGACGAGCCGGCGTGATGACATCAAGTCAGAGTAACCCAGTTGATTTTCTCATAGTCGGCGCTGCAAAGGCCGGCACGACGACTCTGTTCGAGACCCTGAAAAAACACCCTGGAATATTCATTCCCCAGCGCAAAGAATGCCAATACTTTTCCTGTACCCATGGTGAATTCGCAGGGCCTCCGCCTCAATATGCGACTACCGTAACCCGCTCTTTGGATCAGTATCGAGAGCTGTTCAAGAAGGCTGAACCAGGCCAACTCTGTGGGGATATTTCGCCTGATTATCTCTACTATTACCAGAATGCGGTCCCCAAAATTCTCAGTGAAAAAGATGCGCAAACTCCGATTGTTATTGTTTTACGCAACCCCATTGACCGCGCCTATTCGAATTATCTGCACCATGTGCGGGATGGTCGGGAGAAGTTGAGTTTTGAAGACGCGTTGAATGCGGAGCAAGAACGCGTTGAAGAATACTGGCCCTGGGGGTGGTTCTACGTAAGATGTGGATTATACGCGCAACAGGTAAAAGCATATACCGAAAAATTTGAGCGGGTATTAACACTGTTGTTCGAGGAGGATGTCTTAACCGGTCTGGCAACGGGTAAAGTATTGGAATTTTTGAAGCTCCCCCCGCTGGTCGAAGCCCAGGATGATACGCATGAAAACATCTCGGGATACCCTCAGAACCGGGTTTTGCACCGGCTGATGACAGACGAACGGGTTGTCAGAAAAATCAAGAATATGATCAAGGCCACACCGCTGTATGCCCGCTCAAAAAAGCTCTACGGTAAAGTGATGCAAGCGAACCTGAGAAAAGAGGCAATGTTGCCGGACACAAGGCGGATGCTCAAAGAGAAGTTCGAAGACGATGTTGCCCTGCTGGCGGAGCAGACCGGACTCCCGGTGTACGAGTTCTGGAAGGATTTTCGTTAGCTGACAAATCCCATATTTTGTCAGAGGTTCCAACGGTACAGGGATATGCTCCGACAAGTCTGGGATAAACTGGTACTCTTTCAACTTCCCTGAATTATCTCAATAATACTGCCCGCCACTCTCGCCCGGTATTTCGGAGTCTGTCTGGAGCGCCATGGATAGTCGCCTCTTTGTTTCATCCAGGTACCGATGTCCCTGCTGCGAAATTCCGGGCAAGTACTCCAGAATGAGGTATTCAGGCTGAGTTTCAGGGATTGTATCTGTCCCGTTTTATCAGGCAGCTTAAGCGTAATTTTGTCGAGTCCGCGCAGCAACGCATCGCGATCCTTCTTGCTTATTCTCAACCCGAAAGTTGGACCACGCCACCCTGTCAATACAATTATTGTCTCCGTTGTCATAGCCTCTTTGTTAAGGAACCTCAGAGATTAAGTCAGAGCTTCCTTGTCCAAGCCAGTATAACTTACATAATCCTTATATGCTATTTTGCAGCACTGCCCGGTAGCGCTAGACATCATGTTTTGACCTGCCCATCTCAACACACGTGGATTATGTTGAAATGGGACACTTCAACACAGAGCCATTATTGAGAGGACAGGTCATGAAAGAGTTTACAGTACAAGCGCATCAGATCGAAACAGTCACCGCACGTAAAGTGATCAACAGCACGTCGGCAGACGGTCGTTATCCGGCCTATATTGGGCTTGACGTGCATAAAGATACGATAGCCTATGCCGTTGCGCGAGCTGGTCGGGGCGAGGCCGAATCGAGGGGAGAGATTGGCAACAAGCCGAAGAGCATTGCCAGGCTGGTTGAGCGCCTGAGCACAGAGTTCGGTGGTGAAATGCTGTTGTTTTGCTATGAGGCGGGTCCCTGCGGGTACAGCATCTATCGTCAACTCATCGCATTGGGTCATGACTGCCAGGTGATCGCGCCATCGCTGATTCCGCAGAAACCGGGAGATCGCATCAAGACTGACCGGCGTGATGCACGCAAGCTGGCGCAGTTGTTGCGTAGTGGCGACTTGACAGTCGTCTGGGTACCGGATGAAGAACAGGAGGCGATGCGGGATCTGACCCGGGCGCGAGATGACATGAAGTCCCAGGAGCGCAAGGCACGTCAGCAGCTCAATGCCTTTGTCCTGCGACATGGTCATGCCTGGCCCTCACACAAGACGCGCTGGACACAAAGCCACTACAGCTGGCTGGAGTCACTCCGGTTTGCCCATGACTGGCAGCAGGTCGTGTTGCAGGAGTACATTGATGCGGTTAAAACGGCGACCCGGCGTGTGGCTGATATCACGGCACAGATGGAGCGGGTACTGCCGCACTGGTCGTTTGCCCCGGTCGTGGACTCACTGGTGGCACTGCGCGGCATCGACAAGCTGGCGGCGATAGTCTTACTGGCTGAGCTGGGTGATATCAGTCGCTTCGAATCCGCTCAGCAATTGATGGCTTTTTTGGGACTGGTGCCAAGCGAACACAGCAGCAGTACCCGCCGTCGTCAGGGGGCGATTACCAAGACAGGGAATGCCCATGCCCGGCGGATGCTGGTCGAATCGGCCTGGAGCTATCGCTTCCCGGCACGACAGACGGCCCATCTCAAACGCAAGGCTGCCGGCGCGTCCGATGAGGCCAAAACCATTGCCTGGAAGGCCCAGAAACGACTCTGTGGGCGCTATAAGACACTGACCCAGGCCGGTAAGAATACCAAGCTGGTCTGCGTCGCTGTGGCGCGGGAATTGGCTGGATTTATCTGGGACATTGCCTGCCGAGAGATGCCGAAGGTCGATGGCCGGGTGACTCGGTGAAGCTCATCCAGGTGAAGCAGCCAATCATATCCACAGAATAGAGGAGACGTGAAACCTGTTGAGTCAGGGCATGGTCAAGCCGGTGTGGAGAACCCTTGTTCGGGCTATACCGGCATCGGCCATGACGGGATAACCTCAAGCGAGCATTCCCGGTCGATGATCCCTGACACTAGAGAAAGGTCAGCTCCGCGATGCAGTGAAGTCCAGTCGGTAACCAATCCACGTATATCAGCATGATCCACCATCGCAAACTGCTTGGCCTTGTCCTGACCCAACAGGCGTTCACAACAGAGTATGAAATTTAACGATTGACAGGTCAAAACATATCAGCCCGAATATCTCACCGATTGATGCGATGATCGCTGAGATTTTCGGGCTAATAGGCTGCAATGTATAATATGGGTTAGAGGCGCCTGCGTGGCATCGGGATTTGCTGCCATTTTCAGAGGTTGCCATAGGTTTATTGATTTGAAGCGACGGTAAAACAGATATGTCCCTCGGACCGATAATGCTGGACCTGCGCGGTGTTGAATTGCAGGCAGACGAGCGGGAACTGTTGCTGCACCCGCTGGTGGGCGGCGTTATCCTGTTTGCCCGCAACTACCGGGACCCGGAGACATTGATCGCTCTTACCTCACGGATTCACGAACTGCGCAACCCGCCCCTGCTGATTGCCGTAGACCACGAGGGAGGTCGGGTGCAGCGCTTCCACCAGGGGTTTACCCGGCTGCCCCCCGCCCGCTGCTTCGGCGATCTCTACGGACAGGATGCAACAAGAGCCTTGTCACTGGTGGAGCAAACCGGCTGGTTGCTGGCCAGCGAACTGCTGGCCGTTGGTGTCGATATCAGCTTTACCCCTGTGCTTGATCTGGATTCCGGTATCAGCTCCTTCCTGGGCGACCGCACGTTCCATCGTTCCGCTGATGTGGTGGCGCGCCTCGGACAATTCCTGGTAAAAGGCATGCGTAGCGCCGGTATGACGGCGGTAGGCAAACACTTCCCGGGACATGGCAACGTGAAAGGCGACTCCCATCACGAAATACCGTTGGATGATCGGGATTACGGCGCCATCATGATGGCTGACCTGGTGCCGTTTGAACGCGTTATCAATGCGGGCCTGGCGGCTGTGATGCCTGCCCATGTGATTTATCCCCGGGTGGACGGCAAACCCGCCGGTTTCTCAGCGCTCTGGTTAAGGCAGATCTTGCGGGGAAGGCTGAATTTCCAGGGGGCCATCTTCAGCGACGATATCAGTATGGCGGGCGCTGGGTTTGCCGGCAGTTATCCGCAACGGGTATACCGCGCGCTGCAAGCGGGTTGTGACATGGTGCTGATCTGCAATAATCAAGCGCTTGCCCGTGAGCTCCTGGATGAATTGACCATCAGCCCGGACCCAGCATCCCAGCTAAGGCTGATGCGCATGCATGGCGCCCAACCAGCGTTGTCCTTCAGCGAGTTATGCAACAGCGAGAAGTGGTTGCGGACCGCCAGTGAGATTTCGGACCTGGATGTGGCGCCGGAACTGGAACTTGACGATGACGGTATTGCGGGTTAACGCGCTGGCATTCATCCTGCTGCTGTTCTGGGCTGCAGGAGCACCGGCGGCGGACACTGCCTGCCGCCCGTTGCAGATCAATGAAATTCCGTACTCGGGCCCGAGCGAATTCGGGCAGGGGTTATTATGGCAGGTAAACGGGCAAGGTATCGAGCCGAGTTACGTATTCGGCACCATCCATGTCGCCGAGCGTCACGTGCTCACACAACTGGATAAGGTCAGGGAAGTCCTTGCAGGCAGCCGGGTTTTTGTTATGGAGGCGATATTTGACCCCGACGCGATAGAAAAACTGCGCGCAATGATGTTCTTTACGGACGGCACGAGACTGCGGGACGTGATTTCCGCCGACCTGTATGCGCAAGCATTGGCAATACTGCGCGCGTATCATGTAACTGAGATGGACCTGGCTGCGATGAAGCCCTGGGCTGTCTACCTGACCATGAGTTATCCCGCCGACATGGGTGTCATCCTGGACCAGCGCCTGCTGGGTCTGGCTCGGGAAGCGGGTCTCGATACGATGGGCCTTGAAACCGTGGTGGAGCAGGGCGGGCTGTTCAATAGTTTTTCACTTGACGATCAGGTACGATTATTGACGGATGCCGTCTGCCACCGCGAGATACTGGTGCGTGATTTTGACAAGATGATCTCGCTGTATACAGAGGAGAACCTTGCGGGCCTCTCTTCCTACGGGCAGCGATACGCATTCAGTGACAATTCATTGTATGAAGCGCTGACAAAAAAGCTGCTCACCGACAGAAATCGGCTGATGGTTGAAAGAATGCAGACAGCATTGGAAACAGGCAATGCATTTATTGCCGTGGGCGCGTTGCACCTGACCGGTGAAGACGGCATCCTGGCGTTGCTGCAGCGGCGCGGTTTTGAAGTAACCCGGGTAGTCCGATGATTGAGACAACGAGGTTGAAGTGGAAGTACATCAATATATAAGCGGTCTGTGGAACTATCTCATGCATGAGGCATGGATTGTGCAGTTATTACTTATCCTCATCGCAGCCTTTTGCATGGATTGGTTGCAGAAGCGGGTGATAACAAAATTGCTGGCACGCGTTCGCAGAACCAGGATCCCTTGGGACACTGCGTTGTTCGAAGCCGTGGGCAAGCCATTGACTGCGCTGGTATGGCTGATCGGTATCACCCTGGCTGCCGACATAGTCAAACACGAGATCGACGCAGCTATTTTCGGGATCGTGCCCCCTGTGCGCGAAGTGGGTACGATTGCGATCATTGCCTGGTTCATGGTCAGGTTCATTAACCGGGGCGAAACGCACTATCTCGCATTACGATCAGAGGCCGGTAAGCCGTTTGACCGTACCACGGCCGATGCCATCGTCAAGTTACTGCGTATAACGGTTATCGTCATTGCATTGCTGATCATGCTGCAAACCCTGGGTTTCAGTGTGGCCGGGGTACTGGCCTTCGGCGGTGTCGGCGGCATTGTGGTCGGATTCGCAGCCC
This sequence comes from Gammaproteobacteria bacterium, assembly GCA_965221335.1. GTDB lineage: Bacteria > Pseudomonadota > Gammaproteobacteria > Eutrophobiales > Eutrophobiaceae > JAAXHV01. The sequence continues at coordinate 165,813 of CBDCSC010000001.1, forward strand.
GGGATTTACTGGCTAATTTTTTCGGCGGGTTGATGATCTACCTGGACCGGCCGTTCGAGGTGGGTGACTGGATACGTTCGCCGGATAAGGAGATTGAGGGAACGGTAGAGAATATCGGCTGGAGGCTGACGCGCATACGCACCTTCGACAAACGGCCGCTGTACGTTCCAAATTCGGTGTTTGCCAATATTGCCGTGGAGAATCCGGAACGGATGACCAACCGGCGTATCTACGAAACCATAGGCATCCGTTATGACGACGCCGGCAAGATGGCAGCGATTACCGGCGATGTAAAGAAGATGTTGCGCGAGCATCCGGAAATCGATACGAACCAGACCATGATAGTCAATTTTGTGAAGTTTGCTCCTTCCTCACTGGATTTCTTTGTCTATACCTTTACCAAAACGACTGAATGGATCAGGTTTCACGAGATCAAGGAAGACGTGATGCTGAAGATTATTGAAATTATCGAGCGCCACGGCGCCGAGTGTGCGTTCCCTACCTCGACCATACATATCTCCCCTGGGCCGGCCGCTGCGCCGGAGCACTAACCCATGCTCAGGTTCACCAAAATGCATGGGCTGGGGAATGACTTCGTGGTGCTTAACGCGTTGGAACAGGCCGTTGAACTTGATCCGGAGCAGGTACAGAGGATTGCGCACCGCCGTTTCGGTATCGGTTGCGACCAGGTGTTGGTGATTCGACCGAGTCGCAGTGACGCTGCGGATTTTCGCTTCAGTATTTACAACGCCGACGGCAGTGAAGCCGGGCATTGCGGTAACGGCATACGCTGCGTTGCCAGGTATTTGCGTGATAATGGCATACTCTGCAAGGATGAACTCATCGCAGACTCCGGAACCGGACTGATAAAGTGCTATTACGAGGGTGACCTGGTAAGAGTGAATATGGGTCGGCCCAGCTTCGACCCTGAGCATATACCGCTTGCCGTAAGCGGGGAAAAGCGAGTCTACAGTGTGGAACTGGAAGAGATGAATGTTGAGTTTACAGCCTTGTCCCTGGGCAACCCCCATGCCGTTATCGCGGTTGATGAAGCCGATACCGCGCCGGTAACAGTAATCGGTCCGCAATTGCAACGCCATGCGTTATTTCCCGACAGCGTGAACGTGGGGTTCATGCAGGTGCTGGATGCTTCGCGCATCAGTCTTCGGGTGTACGAACGCGGCGCCGGCGAGACGCTCGCGTGCGGCACCGGGGCCTGTGCGGCCGTCGTTGCGGGGATTAAAGTGTATAATCTCGACAGCCGGGTTGAGGTAACGTTGCCGGGGGGCAGTTTGACGGTATCATGGGGCGGTAATGACGAACCGGTCTGGATGACAGGACCGGGTACAACTGTATACGAGGGCAGCATAAACATATGAAAGCGACAGAAAAATTATCGAACAGCCCGGCAATCAGCGCTGAAGACGTTGAGAGTTATATCAGGAACAACCCGGACTTCTTTCTTGCCCGGCCGGAACTGCTGGCCGACATGGTGATTCCCCACGCCAGCGGGGTTGCTGTTTCACTCGTGGAAAAACAGGTCAAGGTGCTGCGCGAGCAGAATGAACAGGCACGCAAACGCTTGCATGAATTGATTGAAATAGCCAAGTTGAACGAAGACCTGGCGCACCGGATGCACCACCTGGTGCTGACCCTGATCGATGCAAGCGATCCTGAAGAGATATTCAAAACGCTTTATGAAAACCTGAAACGCAATTTCAGGGCGGAACAGGCGGTCATAAGACTGTTTGCCGAAGCGTCAGGAAACGAAGGTCCTGTGCTGGCTGAGTTTGTCGGGAAGCAGGCTGAGGAAGCGGGCTTGTTCGAGGCGCTGATAGAGAAAAGGCTGCCGACCGTAGGTGTGCCGGACCTGGAGCAACAGGCATTTTTGTTCGGCCCCGATGGCGCCGATATCGCATCGGTGGTATTGGTGCCGTTGCGCGGCAGTGATTGGGGTGGCGTGCTGGCGATAGGCAGCCGGGACCCGAACCGTTTCCAGAAAGGTACGGGCGTTGAATTGCTGGCGAATATGGGAGAAGTCCTGAGTTTTATCCTGAAACCCTGGATCACGACATAACACGGCATACGTGAGAGAGTCCGAAGTCGCCAAGATCGAAGCGTTCCTGGGAACCCTGCAACATCTCTCAGAGCATACGCGCAAGGCTTACGCCAGCGATCTCGCGTTTTTCCTGGATTACTGCAAGCAACTCGAAGTTACCGACTGGCAGGCTCTGGACGGCCGCCAGGTACGCGGCTATGTCACCCAACGGCACAGGCAGGGAACAGGCGGCAGGAGCCTGCGGCGCCACCTGTCGTCCATCAGGGCGTTCTACAAGTACCTGTTAGGCAGGGGAGAGGTAACAAAGAACCCGGCGGAAGGAATCACGACGCCGAAGACCGAGAAGCGACTGCCGAAAACAATGGATGTGGACCAGACTGGCCGCTTGGTGGATATCCGGAGTGACACCGCGCTTGCGCTGCGCGACCGGGCAATTCTCGAACTGATGTATTCATCGGGGCTGCGGCTTGCCGAGTGCGTGGGCCTGGACCTGCACAGTATAGACACCAGGGACGGGCTGCTAACCGTGATCGGAAAAGGCAAGAAAACGCGTAATGTACCGGTGGGAAGATATGCGTTGGATGCGGTCAGCGCATGGTTGAACGTCAGGCCGCAACTGGCGGTGGCGGATGAGCCCGCGCTGTTTGTCAGCACCCGGGGCACGCGTATCAGTATCCGTTCCGTACAACAGCGCATACGTCACTGGGCAATTAAACAGGGTCTGGACATCAACGTGCACCCGCATATGCTGCGCCACTCATTTGCGACCCACCTGCTGGAATCCAGCGGCGATCTCAGGGCAGTACAGGAATTGCTCGGGCATGCGGACATCAGTACCACACAAATCTACACCAACCTGGATTTCCAACACCTGGCAAGCGTGTATGACCAGGCTCACCCCCGAGCCAGGAAAGATAAATCTTCATAATTACGGCGGAACATCCCCCGGTTTGATCACAGCGCGGGTCAGCGGGTCTTCAACAGGCGCTCCTTCTGTAACTGCCAGTCACGGTCCCGCTCAGTACGGCGTTTGTCATGGAGCTTTTTCCCCTTGGCAACGCCGATAGCGAGCTTGGCCCGGCCATTCTTCCAGTACATCGTCAGCGGAATTACGGTATAACCGTGCCGTTCCACTGCGCTTGCCAGGCGCGTTATCTCGGACCTGTTCAGCAGTAATTTACGGTTTCGTTGCGGATCGGCCTTCACATGTGTGGAGACCGTCGGTAATGGTGTAATCAATGCCCCGAACAGGAAAGCCTCCCGGTCTTTGAGTAGAATATAGCTGTCCTTGATCTGTACTTTTCCGGCGCGCAGGCTCTTGGCTTCCCAGCCTTCCAGCACCAGGCCGGCTTCGAACCTGTCTTCAATATGATATTCAAACCGCGCCTTTTTATTCGTGGCAATCGTATTGTCTGGGGTTTTGCCTTTCTTTTTGTTCACCGGTAATCCTTCGGGCTGTATTCATCAGAAGTATATCATTCGATGGATTACCGATATCGTTCCTCCAGGGTTTGTCGTTTACCCCCCACCAAGGAGCGCAGGCAGGCGGGACGCCTGCGCTCCCAGACTGGTGGTTCCAAAGCTGGTTTAATACCACAGCAGACGTGGAATACTACGATCTGCGGTCCAGGCATCTGGTGGTTCCTAAGCTGGTGGTTCCTAAGCTTGTATTACGGCGGAAATTCCCGCAGAATCGTAAAAAAACAGAGGGAAAAACATGGCTGCCAATCGTACTTCTATTCATGGTCAGTGGTCGTCAAGGTGGATATTCATCCTGGCGGCTACCGGTTCTGCCGTTGGGTTGGGCAATATCTGGCGCTTTCCTTACATCACCGCGGAAAACGGCGGTGGTGCGTTCGTGCTCATCTACCTGGTCTGTATCGTCCTGGTTGGGCTGCCGATCATGATGTCCGAAATCATGCTGGGACGGCGTGGCCGCCGCAGCCCCATCCATACCATGGAAGACCTGGCCGTGGAAGAAGGACGCAACAGGCATTGGCGCCTGGTAGGCGTCATGGGAGTATTGGCCGGGTTCTTAATCCTGACTTTCTACAGCATTGTAGCCGGCTGGACACTGGCTTATATCATGCGCGCCGTTTCAGGCATGTTTGATGGCGCGAGCGCGCAGGAGACCCAGGTTATTTTCAACGCGCTGGTGTCCGACCCGGAGCGCTTGCTGGCCTGGCATACCTTGTTCATGATAATGACTGTATTTGTAGTTGCGAGGGGTATCGAACATGGGTTGGAGCGCGCAGTGCGTTACCTGATGCCGGCACTGTTCCTGATGTTGCTGTTCCTGGTCGGTTATTCGTTCACCACCCCCGGTTTTACCGAAGCGCTGTCATACCTGTTCAAACCTGATTTCAGCCAGGTCGGACCATCCACGATACTGGTTGCCCTGGGACAGGCATTTTTCAGTTTGAGCCTGGGCATGGGCGCCATCATGGCCTATGGCTCGTATCTTTCCGATAAAGCTTCCATCCCCGGCACGACCGTGTCGATAGGGGTCATGGACACCGGCGTCGCGCTGTTGGCGGGCCTGGCCATCTTTCCCATTATGTTCAGCTTCGGACTGCAGCCGGAAGAAGGCGGACCGGGCCTGATCTTCAAGATATTGCCCATCGCCTTCGGCCAGATGGCCTATGGCAGCACCCTGGCCGTGGTGTTCTTTACGCTGCTGATGTTTGCCGCCTGGACATCGGCCTTGTCCATTCTTGAGCCGGTTACTGCATGGGTGGTTGAAAAAACGGGCCATAGCAGGGTGCGCGCGGCAGTGACCACCGGCCTGGTTGCGTGGGTGCTGGGGCTTGGTTCACTGCTGTCCCTGAATCTCTGGTCTGAGGTCAAGCTGTTCGGAATGACCTTCTTCGGTTTGATGGAATACCTGTCCGTCAATATCATGTTACCGGTTGGAGGGTTGTTGATAGCCGTTTTTGCGGGCTGGTACATGTCCGAATCCTCCTCGTTAGCCGAACTGAAGCTGGGCAAAAACACGTACCTGGCCTGGAAAGTGGCGGCGAGATTCATTGCGCCTGCCGGGGTGATATTAATTCTGCTCCAGGAGCTGTTCGGTTTTCTCGGGTGATGTGGGCCAGGTAAACCGGTCAACTGTCGTACCCTACACGTCCTGCCAGATGTTTGCGCTGGTGAATGACGTTGAATCCTATCCCTCGTTTTTGCCCTGGTGCAACGCTGCAAAAATCGAGGCTGATACGGAGAACCAGCGTATCGCGACGATTACCCTGGCCCTGGGCAAGTTGCAACAGTCCGTAACCACCAGGAATACGCTGCAACCGGACCGGCGCATCGACATGGACCTGGTCAGCGGGCCACTACGAAAGCTTTGTGGCGCCTGGCGCTTTGACGATGTTACCGGCGGAGGTTGCCGGGTCAGCCTGGACCTTGCGTTCGAGTTTAACCACAGGATTCTACGACTCGCGCTGGACAAGGCATTCGGGAGCCTGACGTATACGTCGGTCGATGCGTTCAAAAACAGGGCGAACGAGGTATATGGGAACCATTGAAAACCGGTCATCACCGGGGCCGCTGGTCGAGGTCGAGATAGTTTACGGCAAAACCGGGTCGGCCCGGGTAATCCGGCAGAAAGTCCGGGACAAGACAACGATTAAGCAGGCAATCGAACAATCCGGGATACTGCAGATGTATCCTGAAATCGACCTGGACGAGAACAAAGTCGGAATATTCAGCAGGAAAAGGGAATTACGCGCTCTTGTGCACGACGGCGACCGCATAGAGATATATCAACCATTGAAGGTGGACCCCAAGGAAGCGCGCCGGCGCCGCGCAAACAAGACGACAAGGAGTATGCAATGACAAGATACCGGGCATATTTACATAACGCATTGACAGCGTTCATGTTTCTGGTGACCCCAAGCGGCCTGGCCAAAAATGCGGGCTGAAGAACATACATGGCGCTGATCAATGTCAATCTGCATTCGACGCCCCGTTACAGGATAGTTTTGCTTTTTGGCGCGTTGATTGTAATTGCCGCTGTTACCGGGCTGGTTTCACTGGCCGGCGGCCCCGTTTCGGTGCCGCTTCGGGAGGTGATCAGCATTCTGGCCGAGCGCCCGCCAGGCGTAAATTCACAGATCATCCTGGACCTGCGTCTGCCCCGGGTCATTTCCGGTTTTGTTGTCGGCGGGATGTTGGCGCTGGCCGGCGCGTTAATGCAGGTGCTGTTGCGCAACCCGTTGGCTGAACCTTACATCCTGGGTGTGTCCGGCGGCGCTTCCGTGTTTGCCTTGCTTGCTATCAGTTTGGGCTTCGCAGGGATCTGGCTTACATTGGGCGCCTGTTTCGGCGCGTTGCTGACCATGTTCATGGTGTTCGTGTTTTCCGGTTCGGGCGCCGGCTGGAATCCGTTGAAAGTGTTGCTGACCGGGGTAGTTATCGCGGCTGGGTGGGGCGCGGTCATCAGTTTTCTGCTGGCAGTGAGTCCTGCCGCCAAGTTGCATAACATGTTGTTCTGGCTGATGGGAGACCTGAGTTTCAGCCAACCCGGCGGACACTATTTCCTGGTATTGATCCTGGCCGTTATCCTGGCAATGAATTATTCCCGAGCGCTGAACCTGTTGGCGACCGGTGACCTGCAGGCCGCGGCGCTGGGCGTCTCCGTCAACCGCTTGCGCATCATCACGTATTTTCTCGCATCAATTCTGACTGCAAGCGCAGTCATCCAGGCAGGGAGCATTGGGTTTATCGGGCTGATCATCCCACATGGAGTCAGGTTGCTGATAGGTAACGACAATCGCCTGCTGCTGCCGGCATCTGTGTTGGCAGGTGGTATTCTGCTGGTATTTGCCGATATGCTCGCGCGTACCTTGCTTGCCCCGCGACAGTTGCCGGTCGGCGTACTGACCGCACTCATAGGCGTCCCGATGTTTCTCTTGTTGCTGCAATCCACTACAGCAAGACAAAGACCTTAAGGCTCATGAGCCGGTAACCGGAAATGTTGGCGCTGAATACTGAATTATTGACCGTGCGTATCGGACAGAAACTCATATGCCGGGACTTCGACCTGGCAATCAGGGCCGGGGAACACTGGGGAATGCTGGGCGGTAACGGGGTGGGGAAAACCACCTTGTTGCATACGCTGGCCGGGCTGAGAAAACCGGCCGGCGGCAGGATCACGCTGGATGCTGCCGACTTGCAGGATTATCAGCGCCTGCACCTGGCGCGCAAGGTCGGCGTCCTGTTTCAGGACAGCCATGATACCTTTCCGGCCACGGTGAAGGAAACCGCATTGGCCGGAAGGTATCCTTACCAATCGTTCTGGCCGGGGGGGCGTGATGAAGACATTACCCTGGCAGATGCAGCCCTGGCGCAGCTTAACCTGTCAAAGATGCAGGACCGGCAAGTTGACACCTTATCCGGCGGGGAGCGGCGGCGACTGGCAATCGCGACCTTGTTGTTGCAGGACCCCGGACTGTGGCTGCTGGATGAACCGACCAACCACCTGGATTTTCACCACCAGATCCAGGTTCTCGACCTGATCAGTCAACGGGTCAGAGACAGGAACGGCGCGTTGTTGATGGTGTTGCACGACGTGAACCTGATCAGCAGGTATTGCACACACGTCATCCTGATGCAGGGCGAGGCACAACTGCTGTGCGGCGAGGTGGCGGAAGTGATTAACAAGTCCAGCCTGGAAAACCTCTACCGGCACCCCATCCACGAAATTACCAGCGCAGGCAGAAACTACTACTTCCCCGCCTGAAATGCCAAACCCTCATGATCAGAGCTTCCTAACCCGAATGAGCAGGTCTTTGAACATGCTTGTAACCGTTGTCGCAGGCCAGGGCATTCCCCCATCCCACTCCCGCAACAGCGGGAGTGCGGTACGATACTGTGTCGCCCATCCCCCATCCCACTCCCGCAACAGCGGGAGTCCAGTCAAATACTGTGTCGCCCATCCCCCATCCCACTCCCACGAAAGCGGGAGTCCAGTTAAATACTGTGTCGCCCATCCTCCATCCCACTCCCGCGAAAGCGGGAGTCCAGTCAAATACTGTGTCGCCCGCAGGGCGACGCCTTATCTCACTGGATTCCCGTTTTCACGGGAATGGAATGGGGAGCAGGTCAGTTGGTAAAATTAAAATGGGGTTATGGGCTTTGGTCGTCCTGGGTATCAGGTTCTTCAGTGTCCTCTTTTTGCTCCTGCTCTGGCGGCTTTTCCCCGGCGCCGTCACCGGCAAACGGCAGTTTTCCGATCAGTTTGTTTAAGAAACCGCGGTCCTCGTATTTTCTTAGTGGAACATCGACGATCCGGGTGGGTTTATTCGTCATTTCCGGCCGTTCCAGCCCGGGCACCACATCGCCGTCAATATAGGCAAGCTTATCGTCCTCGAAGTGCAGCGTGACATGACGTTGCTTGCGTTGGCGTCCACCTTTGGAAAATGTATAGACATATTCCCAGCGGTCGGTGTGGAACGGATCGATCACGGTGGGCGTTCCCATGATGAACTGGACCTGGTTCTTGTCCATGCCCGGCTTCAGGCGGGACAGCATTTCCTTGTCGATAATGCTGCCTTGCTGAATATCGATTCGATACACACCAGGCAGTTTGAAAGTCCCCTCATGGGTGCAGGCCGTGAGGGTTAACGCAAGTAGCAGTAATAGAAATCTCATATGGCAAGAACTCCCGAACCAAAATTACGAATTTTGTACCCATATGCAGTATACTTGACTCTGTCACAGTTAAGAAACCTTTGACAAGTCCCGGATGCACTTGTTAACAGGGCAACCGCATACATTTGTATTACCGCTTCTCTTGGGAGCGCGGATTCAAAGTATGCGCTTACCCTGCACTTGTTAAGCGCTTCGTTTATTATTTTAAGACAGGAAACCTTTGGTGGACAGCAAATCTCTTAAAGAAGTCGGGCTGAAGGCAACGCTGCCGCGCATCCGGATACTGGAAATCCTGGAGGCATCGGCACAAAAACATCTGAGCGCGGAAGACGTGTATAAAGCCCTGCTTGATGCCGGCGAAGATGTGGGCCTGGCGACGGTGTACCGGGTGCTTACACAATTTGAAGGCGCCGGATTGGTGATTCGCCACCATTTCGACGCCGGTCATTCCGTATTCGAACTGGACCGCGGTAATCACCATGACCACATGGTCTGCATCAAGACCGGTAAGGTGATCGAATTCGAAAATGACAAAATCGAAATGCTGCAACGGGAGATTGCAGAAGAACATGGTTACGAGTTGCACGACCACAGCCTCGTGCTCTATGTAAAACCGAAACAGCATGAAGCTTGAAGTTCTGCCCCTAAATAGTTCACCCCCATAGTTGAAAGAGTACTAGACTGTCTGACATGCACTGAAATCTGTCACCGCCCGGCCTGACCGATATTCTTTCTAGCCTGTTCCAGTATTTCACACAGTTGCCGCGTTCCCTGCAGGATCCGGGGAGTATGGCGCTGGATAATGTCAGGGTCTATGAAAAACAGGTTGCCGTACCTTACCGCGTTGACGAAAGACCATTGCTTCCAGTCATCCAGCCAGTCCGGTCTCGCTTCGTTCATCCCACTGACGATGATGGTGTCGGGATTTTCCGCCAACACAGCCTCCTTGCCCACCGCCGGCGTAGGGCTGCCCAGGCCGGCAAATATATTGGAACCGCCGCATAACCGGATCACATTACCGATGATCTGCCTGTCCGTAACGGTGATCAGCGGACTGGGCCAGACCTGGTAGAAAACGGTAACTTTATCCAACCCCGAGTACCTATTGCGCAATGCAGAGAGCCTATCAATATAAGCCTGGGCAACGGCCCGGGCGCCAGCTTCCCGTCCTCCGAGGATTCCAAACCGGATGATATCCGCGGCAACATCTTCAAGCTCGCTAGGCTCATTCACGTAGACGGTCAGACCCAGTTTCATCAGTCTTTCAACCTGTTGGTATTGATTCCCCTCTTTCCAGGCAACCACCAGGTCGGGTTGCATAGCCAGTATCGTTTCTATATCGATATTGTTATACCCGCCCACCGTCGAAATCCTGCGCGCAGCCGCCGGGTAATCACTGTAAGCGACTGCCCCAATGACCCGGTCACCAATACCCGCGGCAAACAGGTTCTCAGTGATGTGCGGCGCCAGGCTGACGATGCGCGTGGCCGGTTGTTCCAACGTTACCGTCCGCCCGATATCGTCGACCGCGGTGATCACTCGGGCGCCGTATGCGCTATCAGGGGTCAGCGTAACCATACCCAGCAACAGCGCTGCGCAAGTTACCAGCGACCGGTTTTTTTCTTTGGCCCGGGATATCTGCTCTATACTGTCCATCTCAAACTTATCTCCGATAGCAATGCCTGCTGAAACCATAATGATACAAGGCACGACCTCCGATGCCGGCAAAAGCATACTGGTCACAGGGCTATGCCGGGTCCTGGCTCGTGCGGGATTATCCGTCGCGCCGTTCAAACCACAGAATATGGCATTGAATTCCGCGGTTACCGTGGATGGCGGAGAAATCGGCCGCGCCCAGGCTCTGCAGGCCCGGGCCTGCGGCCTGGAACCTGTGATCGATATGAATCCGGTGCTGCTGAAACCCAATACCGATATCGGCGCACAGGTAATCGTACACGGCAGGGTCGACTCAACCCTGGATGCACAAGCATACCATGAAAGAAAAACTGCCTTGCTGCACGCCGTGATGGAATCCTATCGGCGTTTGCAGGACAGTTATCAGTATATCGTGGTGGAAGGCGCCGGCAGCCCGGCGGAGATTAACCTGCGGGATCGGGATATTGCCAACATGGGTTTTGCCGAAGCAGCCGATTGCCCGGTTGTCCTGATCGCTGATATCGACAAGGGCGGCGTGTTCGCGCACCTGGTCGGGACGCTTGCCCTGCTCAGCGACAGCGAACGGCAACGGGTGAACGGATTTGTGATCAACAAGTTCCGCGGTGATATCGAATTGTTACGCCCGGGTTTGACCTGGTTGGAACAGAACACGGACAAGAAGGTACTGGGAGTGCTGCCCTACCTGCACGGGTTACACCTGGACGCGGAAGACGCGATCTCGCCGGATGCGGATGTTCTGCCGCAACAACACGCGCTCAAAGTCATCGCCCCGGTATTTCCCCGCATCAGCAACCATACCGATTTCGACCCATTACGCTTGCACCCACAGGTGGATTTCAGGTTTATCGGTCCCGGGCAGGCAATCCCACCCGCTGACTTGATCATATTACCGGGCACCAAGAACGTGCGCAATGACCTGCAATGGATGCAGGACAACCACTGGTTCCCGGCCATCTATCGGCACCTGCGTTATGGAGGAAAACTCATCGGTATCTGCGGTGGCTACCAGATGCTGGGATCGGTTATCGCCGACCCTTTGGGCATAGAAGGCAAACCAGGCAGCAGCGAGGGACTGGGCTTGCTGCCGATGGAAACGGAGCTGTGCCCGCAAAAACAGTTGAAACGGCTACGCGCTCGCCTGGCGTTCGATGATACCCCGGTCGTGGGTTACGAGATACACGCCGGGATCACGCGAGGTAAAGCCCTGCAAAGGCCGGCAGTGCTGTTACCGGACAGGCAGGATGGCGCGATCTCCGAAGACGGCAGCATCCTGGGGTGTTACCTTCACGGCCTGTTCGATGACGGCGCGGCTTGTGCGGCTTTGCTGCAATGGGCGGGCCTGGAACAGCCACAGGCAACGGACTACCACGCCATCAGAGAGCAGCAGATCGACCGCCTGGCCGATGTGATAGAAGAAGAGATCGATATAACAAGATTATTCCCGCCGCCCCATACCATTCCCGAAAAAGCGGGAATCCAGTGAGGCAAGGGGTCGCCCTACGGGCGACACTGAATTTGACTGGACTCCCGCTTTCGCGGGAGTGGTATGGTGGCGGTGTTCACGGACATGCCCCCTATCCCATTCCCGTGAAAACGGGAATCCAGTGAGACAAGGGGTCGCCCTGCGGGCGACACTGAATTTGACTGGACTCCCGCTTCCGAGGAAGTGGTATGGTGGCGGTGTTCACGGACATGCTCCCTATCCCATTCCCGTGAAAACGGGAATCCAGTGAGACAAAGAGTCGCCTTTCGGGCGACACAGTATTGACTGGACTCCTGCTCTTGGGGGGGGGGATACGAGGGAATGCCTTGGCATTTGGCAACAGTTACGTGCAATCGGGGCGTTCGGATCACTGAAAAATGGTTTATAATCGCCGCTGTATGCAGGTTTCCACCGGGCAGGTTTGCCGGGTGGATTAACGGGAAGCCTGGTGAGCTTTCAAGAGTGAATCCAGCACTGCCCCCGCAACGGTGATCAGCCTTGGTCCCGGACGTTACCACTGTGCATCGCATGGGAAGGTGTTCGGGACGTTGACTGGCGACAGTCAGCGCTGTCAGTCCGGAGACCGACCTGGATATGCCGGACCGGGACCAGCCCGCGTGACTCACCGCCTGGTGTGAAACACGGCTGAAGCCCGGCGCCGTTAATGACATGTTGCGGAGGGCGGCATAGGGCATTCACCTGCTCATTGTTCCCTCTTTGCTGCTGTCTGAGTTCGAATTCTACGGGAGTGAAGATGTGAACAAAGCAGTTATCCGGGCGCTGCTGATCTGTGCCGGTCTTCATGGGCCTGCGATCCAGGCAGCCCAGCAGGAAGAAATTATCGTAACCGGGACGCGCGCGCCCATTGAAGCAAACAGGTTGCCGGCTGCCGTTACCGTGATTGATCGGGCGGAGATCGAGAAACGGCAAGTGCAGTCCTTGCCTGATCTGTTGCGCGGCATCGCCGGTGTAGACGTGGCGGTCAGCGGCGGCTATGGTAAAGCGACGGCGGTCCGCCTGCGCGGCACCGAGAACCATCACGCCCTGGTCGTTGTTGATGGCGTCAGGGTAGGTTCGGCAACCCTGGGCTATGCCCCCCTTCACCATACCCCCCTGGCGCATGTGGACCGTATCGAAATCCTGCGCGGTCCCCGTTCCAGTCTCTGGGGGTCTGAGGCGTTGGGCGGCGTCATTCTGATATCCACCCGCAGGGGCTCAGGAGAAAAGCCCCGTTACAGCCTGGATGCGGGTGGCGGGTCTTACGGCACCTTCGAAGTTACCGGCGGCGTCAGCGGCGCATACCGGGATTTTGACTACAGCGCTGCTGTTTCTCGATTTGATACCCGCGGTATCGATGCGAGACAACCTATCAGCGGCCTGTTTGGTGTCGACCAGCCGGATAAAGACGGTTATGAAAATCTTTCCATGCAGTTGCGCGCGGGCTATGAATTCAGCGCTGACGGCAGGATCGAGGCCTTCCTCCTGAGGACAGACGGAACTACAGAATACGACGGTAACTTCCAGGATGAGACCGACTATCTGCAACTGGTCGCAGGTGGTTCGCTTTCAATCAGCCCGCTCGAGCGCTGGAACATGTCTTTGCAGTTGTCTGAGTCCCGGGATGAAGCAGATAATTTCTCCCCGTCGGGTGAGCGCTCTTCACGCTTCGACAGCCGGCTCCGGCAGTTGTCATGGCAAAACCATATCACCTTGTTGAATGATAATTCATTGACATTCGGTGTGGATTACCGGGAAGACAAGGTCAGCAGTTCCAGCGGCTACCACCGCACCCGTCGAAACAACACTGGCCTGTTCGGACAGTACGGCGTGAATTTTCACGGCCACCAGTTACTGGCATCGGTTCGCTGGGACGATGATGGGGTATTCGGCGACAAGACGACAGGGGGAGCGGGTTGGAATTACGCCTGGGGTGACGCGCTGCGTGTGTATGCCGCATACGGTACTGCTTACCGGACGCCCACGTTTAATGAACTGTTTTTTCCTTTTTTCGGCAATCCGGACCTGCGGCCGGAGACCGCCGATTCCTGGGAAGCGGGAATGGAGGGCCGGCATGCGCGTTTCGGCTGGCATTTGCGGGCGTATCACATGCAGGCGGAGGACCTCATCGTTACCGTCTGTGACCAGTTTTTCAATTGTGCCCCGGAAAACGCCAACGAGGCTGAAATAACCGGTGTGGAGGGCGAGCTTCACGCACAATGGAATAGTTGGGATGCCGTGCTGGCTGTGGAATATCTCGATCCCGAGGATAAAAACACGGGGAACAGGCTGGCACGCCGGGTGAAGCAGCGGTTATCGATTGACCTCAGGCGGGATTTGGGCAGATTCAGCTTCGGCACACGACTGCTTGCCGAAGGGAATCGGTTCGATAATGCCGCAAACACGATCAGGGTCGGCGGGTTCGTGACGCTGGATTTATCGGCAGAGTACCGTCTAAATGAGCGCCTGACATTACGCGCCAAGGCGGCAAACCTGCTGGACAAGTCGTACCAGACTGTCAATACCTATAACTCCTTCGATCGGAACTTCTTCTTGTCGTTCCATTATCGAAGCCGATGAACGGACAAGGGCGCCGGGCGCGCTGGCACTCTTTCAACCTGGGATTGCCGCATGAATACCTGGGCAAGCTAAGGAACCTCTGATTAAGTCAGAGTTTCCCTAAGGAAACTCTGAACAAGTCCATCATGGACTTGTCAGAGTACGGAAAACAAAAAATGCGATTTTTGTTTTCCTCACAATATCAATGTCTTACAGTCATTGATATTGACGATACATCCTTGTATCGTAGGAAACTCTGACTTAATCAGAGTTTCCCTAATATTACAAAGAGTTTTGTTGTCCACTGGATTCCTGCTGTTGCGGGAATGGTATAGATTGGCGGACAATATCAGGTTGAATAACCCATGAGATTGAAAGATGACCGACAAGACAATCAGCGCTGACGAGCACAAGCAGAAGATGCAGGAGCAGCAACGCCAGGTGCGCGCCAAGATCGCGGCGGCGAAAACAAGGCGCGGGATCATCCTCTACCTGTACGGCAACGGCAAGGGAAAAAGCAGTTCGGCATTCGGCACTCTGGCCAGGAGTGTTGGTCACGGTAAAAAAGGCGCAGTGGTACAGTTCATCAAGGGTAAATGGAAGACCGGGGAGCAGGCGATTTTCAAACAACTGGGCGTGAAACACCTGGTTATGGCAACCGGGTTTACCTGGGACACCCAGGACCGGGAGAAAGACATCGCCGCCGCGGCAGCGGTCTGGAACGACGCACTCCCGTTGTTCCGGGACCCTGCTTACGATATTGTGGTCCTCGATGAAATAACCTACATGTTCAAGTATGGCTACCTGCCGGCAGACGCCGTCTGCGAAGTCCTGCTGGCCCGGCCGGAGAAACAGAACGTGATTATCACCGGCAGGGACCCGATCCCGGAATTGCTGGAGATTGCCGATACCATCAGCGAGGTCAAGGAAATCCGCCATGCCTTCCACCAGGGCATCAAGGCACAGAAAGGCATAGAATTCTAAAGAAGCTCTGAACAAGTCCATCCTGGACTTGTCAGAGTACGGAAAGCAAAAATGCGATTTTTGTTTTCCTCACAATATCAATGCCTTACAGTCATTGATATTGACGATACATCCTTGTATCGTAGGACCCTCTGACTTAATCATAGGGTCCTTAAAGAGGTTCCTTAACCGGAACCTGCGAGCATTTCCCGTGCATGGTCGCGGGACTGCTGCGAGATCCTGATCCCGCCCAGCATGCGGGCGATTTCTTCCACCCGTTGTTCATCCGTCAGCACATCGACCCGGGTTTCAGTGGTTTTCCTGTCGGAGGTTTTCGTTACCCTGAAGTGGTTATCACCCTGCGAGGCTACCTGCGGCAAGTGGGTAACGCACAGTACCTGCCGGTGTTCCGCTAAGCTGTGTAACCGGTTGCCGACGATTTCCGCGATCCCACCGGCAATTCCCGCGTCCACTTCGTCGAAAATCAACGTCGACGCGCCGCTGTCCCGGTTTGCGCTGACCTGCAGCGCGAGGCCGATGCGCGACAGTTCACCGCCGGAGGCGACTTTTCTCAGCGGTAACAACGCTTGCCCGGGATTGGTGGAAACGAGAAATTCCACCTGGTTGTTGCCGTTTTTATGGGGTTTCAGGTCCGCGCCCGGGGTGACGTTGATCTGAAATCTCCCTTCAGGCATACCCAGGGTACGTATTCTGTCGCTGATGTCCGTAGCCATGTCTGCCGCGCACCGGCGCCGGCCTTCACCCAGTTCGTCTGCGGCCGAGCGGTATTCCTCCAGCGCCCGTTGTTGTTCCTGTTCGAGTTCCGCCTGGCGCGTGCGATTGTGCTCCAGCGTCGCCAGTTGCTGCGTTATCAATTGCTGGTGCGCGTAAAGCTGTTGCGGCTGTACCCGGTGCTTGCGGGCCAAATCGTGCAACTTCCCCATGCGTTGTTCCACTTCACCCAGGCGCGCAGGGTCCTGGTCCAGCCTCCCCAGGTAAGAGCGCAGTTCGTCGCTGGCCTCGGCAATGTGCAGAGACGCATTCTCCAGCAGCCCGGTTATGGTTGCCAGGGTTGAATCGAAGCGTTCCAGGTCAGCGAGATCCTTTTTGATGTGGTTGATCCTGTCGTTTGCCGACTTTTCGCCGGTATATAATCCGTCCAGGGCCTGTTGTGCCGTTTCCAGCAAGCTGTGCATGTTGACCAGACGCTTGTAATCATGTTCCAGCCGTTCCACTTCGTTCTCTTCCACTTCAAGCGCCTGCAGTTCTTCCACCTGGTACCTGAGCAGGGATAATCGTTCACCTGCATCTCCGTCAGGTTCGGTGATCGCACGCAACGCCCTGTCTATTTCGTCCCAGTGTTCGTATGCCCGGCTGACCCGCGCCAGGACCTCGTCATAGTCCCCGAAGCCGTCCAGCAATTCCCTTTGCGCATCTCTTTTCAACAACTTCTGGTGTTCGTGTTGCCCATGGATATCTATCAGCAGCGCGCCGATGTCGCGCAGCAACTGCAAGGGGACGGGGGTGGTATCGATATAAGCGCGCGAAGGGCCATCCCTGTTAACCGCCCGGCGCAACAGCAATTCGTTGTCTGCGCAGGTGATGGACTGTTCGTCCAGTAATTGCATCAACGACTCATTTCCACCCACATCGAACAGCGCGCTGATCTCGGCGCGTGCGCACCCGGTTCGTATCACAGTGGTATCCGCGCGGTCGCCCAGCACCAGCCCCAGGGCATCGATCAAAATGGATTTGCCGGCGCCGGTCTCGCCGGTAAGCACCGTCAGGCCCTCACAGAACGACAGCTCGAGATTTTCAATTACCGCTAGATTGTTTATACAAAGATGTTTCAGCATCAGGTAACCGGATCAACCCCAATTCAGTTTATCCCTGAGGATCTTGAAGTGATCATGGTCCGCAGGATGGATCAGCCGTATTTTCTTGTCCTTCTTCTGTATGTTCACCTTGTCGCCGGTAACCAGTTCACAGACGATTTCCCCGTCACAGGTCAGGTAGGCGCGATCAATTTGTGGTGTGCCGACGATGACTTCCACCACGTTGTTGCCGTCAATCACCACCGGACGGTTACTCAGGGTATGCGGGCAGATGGGTACCAGCACCAGCGCATTGAGCGCGGGATGCAATATCGGTCCTCCACCTGCCAGCGCGTAAGCGGTTGACCCGGTGGGAGAGGAGATGATCATGCCGTCGGAACGCTGACGGTGAAGAAAATTACCGTCAACAAAGGTCTCGAGTTCTATCAGCTTGGCGATGTTGCCTTTTTGTATGATGACATCGTTGAAAGCGTGGCTCTCCATCAGGGTCTTGCTCTGGCTTTCGATTTCGCAGTGTAATTGAAAGCGTTCATCCTCGATGAAGTTACCGCACAGGATTTCGTCCAGCCTGCGGACCACGGCATTCGCGGGAATATCTGCCAGGAATCCCAGGCGTCCGCGATTGATGCCCAGTAACGGCACGTTGTAATCGGCCAACAGGTGAGCGGCCCGCAACATGGTGCCGTCGCCACCTATGGCTATCGCGAGATCGCAGTTCATGCCGAAATATTCCGCATTTCCCTGCGGCAGATTCAGGTTGGGCACCAGCGTGGTGGAGAACTCATCTAAGATAACTTCCTTTTTGTGTTCCTGGAGGTAGTCTATAACCGTCTGTAAAGTATAAATTATTTCAGAAGTGCTATTATTTGTAATGATAGCTATGGTGTTGAACATGGTCATGGTTTATATTGGCCGGTGTCTTGAATCATCATGATTTACCCGGCGATTTGCCCGGTAATTGGGCAGGATTTTGCACTGCCATGAATAGAGTGTTAAATTTTCCATTGAGAAACTTTGCCACATTACACTGAACAATGCCAAAAAATCGTCTGGAACCCGTACAGGATTTGAATGAACGCAGTCTGCTTTTGTTCAAATCACTGGTTGAGCATTTCATTCACGATGGTCATCCGGTCGGTTCGCGTACCCTGTCCAGGGACTCGAACCTGGACCTGAGCCCGGCTACCATCCGCAATGTGATGGCCGACCTGGAGGACATGGGGCTATTGCGTTCTCCCCATACTTCGGCCGGACGCGTCCCCACGGCGCGCGGCTTTCGTCTGTTCGTTGACAGTCTGCTCAGCGTTGAACAACTGGAAGAACGAACGGTGGAGCGCATGGCGCGGGAGATGGAAGCGGAAGCCGATCTGCAGCACCTGGTTGTGCGCACGTCAAGCCTGCTGTCCGATATTACCAAGCTGGCCGCTGTGGTCATGCTGCCGCGCGTCAGGCGGAATTCGCTCGAACATATCGAATTCATCCCCCTGTCTGAGAATCGAATCCTGGTCATACTGGTGTTGAGTAACAAGGAGATCCAGAACCGGATCATACATACGGCAAAATCCTACCCGCAATCTGAGTTGCAAAGAACCGCAAACTATCTCAACTCCACCTTTCGCGGCAAGGACCTGGAGACGATTCGCAGCGAGATGCTCACCGAGCTGAGAAGGCTTAAGAAAGACGTTAACGATCTTATGCAGACCGCCATCGAAATGGCACAAAAAGCGTTTGTGTCGCCGACCGCGGAGGATGACGTGGTGATTTCAGGGCATACCAACCTGATGGGGGTGGCGGAACTGGGCGACCTGGAAAAATTGAAACGATTGTTCGAGAGCTTCAACCAGAAACGCGACATTCTTCACCTGCTGGAGAACGCAATCAGCGCCAAGGGCGTGCAGATATTCATTGGCGAAGAATCCGGCTACGAGGTGCTGGATGATTGCAGTATTGTTACCTCTCCGTACCAGCGCGAAGGCCAGGTCCTCGGTGTGCTGGGTGTCATCGGGCCCACCCGCATGGATTACGAAAGAGTCATCCCGGTCGTGGATGTGACCGCAAGAATTCTGGGCTCGGTCTTGAATTCTACGAATTAGTCCATATCTTCTTCTACGGGTAACAGGGCGCCGGTTGCGCGCGCCCAGAATTCATTATTATCGATCAGGACATAATGGTCTAATCATGATGGTTGAAGAAAAACAAAATGCCGGCAACGGGGCAGAGCCTGTAACAAACGGGGGATCTTCCCCGGCTGAAGCACTATCAGAAGAGGAGATAACCGGAACGGTACCCCCGGGTCAGGAGGAGGCCGGTGACGACCCGGACAAGATTTCTGAAGAGATTGCCGAACTGCAGCAGGAAAACGAACGGCTGAACCTGGAAGTCCGGGAACATGCCGACAACGCGTTGCGCGCCTCGGCGGAACTGGAGAATATACGTAAACGCGCTGCACGTGATGTTGAGAATGCCCATAAGTACGCGCTGGAGCGCTTCCTCAATGGATTACTGCCGGTTATCGACAGTATGGAATTGGGCATGAACGCATCGCAGTCGGCGGAAGACATCGAGAGTTTACGCGAAGGGATGGACCTTACCCTGAAGATGCTGCTCGACTGCCTGGAGAAGTTCGGGGTTAAAGCCATTGATCCGGCCGGCGATAAATTCGACCCCGAGTGGCATGAGGCCGTCTCCATGCAGGAACTCGAGGGCGCCGATTCAGGCAAGGTCATCAGTGTAATGCAAAAAGGCTATGAACTGAACGGGCGACTGGTCAGACCGGCGATGGTAGTGGTTGCGAAATAGTGGGGTCAGATTATGGGGCCTGGGCAATATCAGTTTGGTATTTCGGGCGATTTCAGCGTTTCACCGAACCTTGCTGTGACCCGCGTAATCCTTGAATTTCGGGGTGATAACCCACACTTATATCTCTGGTAAGACAATAAAATTCTGAGCAATATACAAGAGGCTTGAACATGAGCAAAATTATCGGCATAGACCTGGGCACGACCAATTCCTGCGTTGCCGTTCTGGAAGGCGGCCAGGCCAGGGTTATTGAGAACAGCGAAGGCGGCAGAACCACGCCGTCCATCGTCGCATTTTCCGACGATGATGAAGTTCTGGTAGGGCAGTCGGCCAAGCGCCAGGCGGTCACCAACCCCAACAACACCTTGTTTGCGGTCAAACGTTTGATCGGCCGGCGTTATGATGACAATGTTGTGCAGAAGGATATCAACATGGTTCCGTATAAAATCGTCAAGGCTGACAACGGCGATGCCTGGGTTGATGTAAAAGGCAAGAAGATGGCCCCCCCGGAGGTCTCGGCGCGCGTGCTGATGAAAATGAAGCAAACGGCGGAGGATTACCTGGGTGAAAAAGTGACTGAGGCGGTGATTACCGTTCCGGCCTATTTCAACGATTCGCAGCGCCAGGCAACCAAGGATGCGGGCAAGATCGCGGGGCTGGAAGTACGGCGCATCATCAATGAACCCACGGCCGCGGCGCTGGCCTATGGCATGGACAAGAAACAGGGCGACTCCAGGATCGCCGTCTATGACCTGGGTGGCGGCACGTTCGACGTGTCCATCATTGAAATTGCCGAAGTGGACGGTGAGCACCAGTTCGAAGTACTCTCCACCAACGGCGATACGTTCCTGGGCGGCGAGGATTTTGACCTGCGTATCATCGATTTTCTGTGCGACGAATTCAAGAAGGACCAGGGTATCGACCTGCACAATGACCCGCTGGCCTTGCAGCGTTTGAAAGAGGCTGCGGAAAAGGCCAAGATCGAACTGTCATCAAGCCAGCAGACCGATATCAACCTGCCGTATATCACCGCGGATGCCGGCGGTCCGAAGCACCTCAACATAAAGATGACCCGTTCCAAACTTGAATCACTGGTGGAAGACCTCGTTGATCGTACCATAGAGCCTTGCCGGGTAGCCCTGGAGGATGCCGGCTATGCTGCAGCGGATATCACTGACGTCATCCTGGTAGGCGGACAGACTCGCATGCCCAAGGTACAGGAGAAGGTCAAGCAGTTTTTCAATAAAGAACCGCGCAAGGATGTCAACCCGGATGAAGCTGTTGCGGTGGGCGCGGCCATCCAGGCCGGCGTACTCGGCGGTGACGTGAAGGATGTGTTGCTGCTCGATGTGACGCCTCTCTCGCTGGGCATTGAAACTCTGGGCGGCGTGATGACCCGTCTCATCGAGAAGAATACGACGATCCCGACCAAGGCACAGCAAGTGTTCTCCACCGCGGATGATAACCAGACAGCGGTGACCGTGCACGTGTTGCAGGGCGAGCGCGAGATGGTCGCGGGCAACAAGTCCCTGGGCCGCTTCGACCTGTCGGACATACCGCCTGCGCCCCGCGGCATACCCCAGATCGAGGTAACTTTTGATATCGACGCCAACGGCATCATGAATGTTTCGGCCAAGGACAAGGCCACCGGCAAGGAACAATCCATCGTTATCAAGGCTTCCAGCGGGTTGTCGGATGAGGAAATCGAGAACATGGTCAAAGACGCGGAAGCCCATGCCGAGGAAGACCGGCAGGCAAAGGAACTGGTCGAGGCCCGCAACCTGGCGGAGAACCTGGTGCATTCAACGAAAAAATCCATGGAGGAACTGGGCGACAAGGTTGAAGAACAGGAGAAAAAAGACATCGAATCTGCAATAGCCGAGGTAGAGGAAGCCGTTAAAGGGAATGACAAGGAGGCCATAGAGGAGAAAACCCGGAAACTGACCGAGATCGCGGGCAAACTTGCGGAGCGTGCATACCAGCAGGCCACAGCGGCGGGCGCCAACGGTGAGGGCAAGCCCGCGGGCACGGATAACGGACCCGGCGATGAAAATGTCGTCGATGCAGAATTCGAGGAAGTGGATGACAACAAGAAGTAAATCGGCGAGAAATGCAGGTTATGGCCGCAAAACGAGATTACTATGACGTTCTTGGCGTATCAAAAAATGCGTCCGACGCCGATATAAAAAAAGCCTTCCGCCGCCTGGCGATGAAGTACCATCCGGATCGCAATCCGGATGACCAAGAGGCGGAGGAAAAATTCAAGGAAGCCAAGGAAGCAAATGACATCCTCAGCGACCAGCAGAAACGGGCGGCTTACGACCAGTTTGGCCATGCCGGGGTCAGCACTTCGGCCGGTGGCGCGGACGGCCAGGGTTTCAGCGGCTTCGGCGATATATTCGACAGTGTGTTCGGAGACATATTCGGCGCGCAAGGACGCGGCGGCCAGCGCACCCAGTCCGGCGCAAACCTTCGCTACGACCTGGAATTGAACCTGGAGGAAGCCATTGCCGGCTCCACCATCAAGATACGGGTACCCAGGCTGATAAGCTGTAATGACTGTTCCGGCAGCGGCGCCAAACGGGGATCGAGTCCGTCCCAGTGCCCTACCTGTAACGGCGCTGGACAGATCCGTATGCAACAGGGATTTTTCTCGGTGCAGCAGACCTGTCCCAAATGCCGCGGCAAAGGAAGCATCATCAATGATCCATGCCGCACGTGCAATGGGCAGGGCAGGGTCCGCGACAGCAAGACCATCTCCGTAAAAGTCCCGCCCGGTGTCGATACCGGCGACCGGATACGCCTCACCGGCGAGGGTGAAGCCGGCGAGTACGGCGCTCCGCCCGGCGATCTTTACGTACATGTCATCGTCAAGGATCACGAGATATTCACCCGCGACGGTTCGGACCTGTACTGTGAAGTGCCAATCAGTTTTGCCGCCGCCGCCCTGGGCCGGGATATAGAAATACCCACGCTGGACGGCAAAATCAAACTGCGCATCCCGCCGGAAACCCAAAGCGGCAGGTTGTTCCGCCTGCGCGGCAAGGGCGTACGCTCGGTCCGCTCGGCTGCAAGAGGCGACCTGTTATGCCGCGTCGCGGTTGAGACTCCGGTAAACCTGAGCAAACAACAGAAAGACATCCTGGAATCCTTCGAGGATTCCATGGAGAACGATGAATCACGCTTCCGCCCGAAGGCCAGCAAGTGGTTCGACAGCGTGAAGAAATTTTTCGAAAACGCCAACCGCTGACCCGCATGCTCAAAGCACTGCATGCCCGGGCAACTGCGGGAGTCCAGTCATATTACAGTGTAGTCCGGAGAGCTTACCCATATAGAACGTGGGGCGATCCTTTGTTCCAACGGCCGGAAAAGCTGTATTCCCACCCAAGCGGGAATCCAGTAAAATAACCGTCTCAAAGAGACACCTTATTCACCCATGATCAAAACAGCAATATGCGGCGCCGCGGGCAGGATGGGAAAAACCATCCTGGAAGTTGTCAGCGAGAGCGAAGGGATCACGGCGGGTGCGGCCATTGAACAACGCGGCTCACCGGCACTAGGCCGGGACGCGGGCGAACAGGCCGGCATCGGCAATCTCGGAGTCAGCGTGACCGATGATATCGAAACCGTCCTGGATGACTTCGATGTGCTGATAGACTTCACCCGGGCCGATGCGGTGCTCAAAAACCTGGAAGTTTGCCGTGCAGGCAATAAAAAAGTGGTGATCGGTACCACCGGCCTGACCGGTGAGCAACAACAGACACTGCACAGGGCGAGCGAAGACATCGCGATCGTATTTGCCCCCAACATGAGCGTCGGTGTCAACCTGTGTTTCAAACTGGCTGAGCTTGCGGCAAGCATAGTCGGTGACAGCACGGATATCGAGATTATCGAGGCTCACCATAACCGCAAAATCGATGCGCCGTCGGGCACTGCGGTGCGCCTGGGAGAAATCATCGCGGCGCAATTGGGGCGCGACCTGGCAGAATGCGCGGTTTACGGGCGAGAGGGTATTACCGGCCAGCGCGATCGCAAGACCATCGGCTTTGAGACCATACGCGCCGGTGATATTGTGGGTGAACACACCGTTATGTTCGCCGGCGAGGGCGAACGGGTGGAGATCAAGCATGTCGCCGGCAACCGCAAGACATTTGCCGGCGGTGCAGTGCGCGCCGCGCAATGGGTCATGGGCAAGAAAACCGGCCTGTACAGTATGCAGGACGTGCTGGGGTTGCATTGATTATGCCGATAGAAGCGCCATTCCGGGCAAACAGGCAACTGATCGTCCCCGAATGGATCGACTACAACGGCCACATGAACGTGACCTATTATGTCCTCGTGTTTGACCGCGCCACCGACGATTTTTTCGACTTCATGGGTTTGACCGCCGAATACAGGGCCACCAGCAATCTCTCGGCCTTCACGGCTGAAATGCATGTGAATTATCTCCGCGAGTTGAAGGAAGGTGACGAAGTATCCGTAACCACCCAATTACTGGGTTACGATGCCAAACGTTTCCATTATTTTCACCACATGTACCACGCCGAACAAGGCTACCTGGCCGCCACCAGTGAACTGCTGTGCCTGTTCATGGACATGAACCAGCGACGGGTAACGCAAATTCCGCCCCCGATCCAGGACAGACTGGCCGAAATCAAGCAAAGCCACGCCGCTTTGCCGTTGCCCGAACAGGTCGGCAGCGTGATGCGAGTGAAGCCTGCCGCACCAGCCGATAACGCAGATAATCGATAAGAAACCTGTGAGCTACCTTCAACAGAGGGTATGCACAAGGAATGCGCCATCAACTGTGAGCATATCCAGACGGTTTCCAAAGGTGGATTAAGCGGATGGTGAATTCTGCATATATACTGGATTTTTGCGACCTAAGCGCTTAGACTATGATTATACCCCCTGCGGCTTCGACCGCAGGCCGCGGGGCCTCTACGGAGGCCCCTGCTTTTTTTGGTGAGAAATGCGCACATACATCTATGTCGATGGTTTTAACCTCTACTATGGCGCGCTGAAAGACACGGCCTGGAAGTGGCTGGATCTGACCGCTCTATTCGAGAAAGTCCTCCAACCCAAACACGACATCCTGGCCATAAAGTACTTCACGGCTCACGTTTCAAGCACGCCTGCGGACCCGTTGAAACCACAACGGCAAGAGGCCTATCTGCGCGCACTTCGGCATTTCCGACCTGAAGTCGACGTGTATTTCGGGCATTTTCTGAGTCATAAAGTCAGGGCGCCGCTTGCACATCCTGTGGGAAAACAGCGTTCTGCCAAAGTAATCCGAACCGAGGAGAAAGGTTCGGATGTTAACCTTGCCGTACACTTGCTAAATGATAGCTGGTTGAATGTCTATGATTGTGCAGTTGTCGTTAGCAATGATAGCGATATCGCCGAGGCAATGCGCCTTGTGAGGGAGCATCAAGGTAAGAGGATTGGATTGGTGACACCGGGAACCGGCCGCCCGTCCAGCCAACTCATGTTACACGCGGATTTTGCGAGACACATCCGACCGAATGCTTTGAGACAATCACAACTTCCGGACCAAATTCCCAACACCAACATCAGAAAGCCAGCGCGCTGGTAGGACTATGACATAAGAATCGAGGAACAACCGTTTCAATCAAGAAAATGTCCTCTAAAGGCCAGATTGTCATCCCTGAGCAAATACGCACGCAAATAGACCTTGAAGCGGGTTTCCAGTTACAGTACGTAGCCTCACCAATGCGCGTTTGCGGGAGATTCTATTACAATCACAGTATCAAAGGTTAAATCCTTAAAGCGGGATTCGCTTACGCCTCCAGATTCTAAGGTTTCCCAAAATTAAGGCTGGATATGGGTGCCCCAGGACGCTCGTGCTCAGGATACCATGTCATCGAGAAGCACATAACGCTGCAGGGATCGCGTCGAATGTGTATTCCCAAGGGTATTCGAAGGTGTGTCCTCTGATCACGACATCAGGTCAATTCTGCGTGGATACTACGCGCGTCCAGAAGTGGCATATCCAACACAGTTTGAACAAAGCCCGGGCCTTTCTCGTGCTGTTTAAGGTATCGGCGCAAAATGCCAAAGAATGGCGTCTCAAAGGTTTTCTCGACCGTAGTGATATACTCCCTCGCGTCAGGCTTTGTGCGGCTATCGCCCCTGAAGTTGCCAAACAGCGCTGCGCTGAGGTTGGGATATGCTTTATTGAATTTTGTCACGGTGCCGGGAAATCCTCTGCCAAGGGAGAGTTTTGGTTTGTTTATCTGCGCTGCATAGTTGTTGACTTGCTTTTCAACTGTATAGGGCGAAATCTTAACTTCGTCTGCCAGAGTGAGAATACGCTCAATTCTCGCTGCGTTGGTTGATTGCCGGTTGAGAATGGCATAAGCCCGTTCCGCCAATTCATGCGGATACAACAGGTTTGCCGCAAAAGCATCCGCGAAATCTTCCGCTTCGTTTCCCTCCAAACTGGGGGACATACAATGGCCCAGTTCATGCGCCATCCTGAATTTAAAATCGTGAATGTTAGTATCCAAATTCAGGTAGACCCAAGTGCTCCCGGAATCTGCCAGATAGATGTGAATAGCGTTTTCATGCCGCTGCTTGTTGCCCCATAGAACAGGAATGATGACAGTCTCGAGCACGCCAAACCGTTTAATCAGATGGGTAAATTCAACCTTGTCGCTGACACCGAGGTTAATATCTCTGCGCGCCTTGACCGCAACCCTGCGCAGGTAATCGTAATCGCAACTGGGAGATTTAAGCGTCGGCGGCATTTCGAGTGTGTCAAAGGTTAAAAAAGGCGTCAAATGACGCAGGAGCCGACCCATTTCACGAGCTTTATTGAGATGATGCTCTTTGGTCTTGGCGCCTCGCATCTTGCGAAATGCGACCTGGGGCGCAAACGGATCTTCGACGATAATCAACTTATCAAAAGACAACCCCAGCAGCCTGCCTAACTGTAATAGCTTGCCGGGACGCGGAAAAGACTTGTTGTTCAACCACTGTGATACCGCTTCCCTTGATACATCAAGATGCTGCGCCACGGCGGTTTGAGACAACCCAGCCCGCTCCATAGCCGCATTGGCCGTTTGAATATTCAACCTGTTGCGCATGAAACAGAGTATACCAATTTGTCAAGTTTCGTCAAGTTACCAGTTTACTTGCACCTGACACCAATGCGTATAAATTTGACCTAAACTGAATATACTCTTACAGTCTGACCAGACAGATCAGAATTGGGTAGACCGCATTGATAAGAGAAACAAAATGGCAATTTCAGGAAGCCAAGGCGGACCTGAGTGAGTTGGAAAAGACCGCTCAGAATAACGGACTGCAACAAATCACTGTACAGGGCAAGCCTGCCGCTGTTGTCCTTTCCTGTCACGACTATGCTCGGCTTGCCAGAAGCAAGCCGTCATTCGTCGGTCTGATGCGGCAATCTCCGCTCATAGGCGTAGACCTGCAACTTGAGCGGGACCAATCGCTGGCACGCGAACAAACCCTGTGAACTATCTTCAACAGAGGGTATGCCGAAGGAATGCGCCATCAACTGTGAGCATCTCCAGACGGTTTCCAAAGGTAGATTAATCGGATGGTGAATTATTATCAGGCTCTGCACCTGGAAGAAAAACACCGTAAAGGTTACGAATTACAGCCTGTCGGTAATACCGAGTTCGCTATGTGGGAAGAAGAACAGGATTGGGGAGACAGTTTAACAAGGGAAAGCCAAGCAGCGTTGCCGCTGCCCCAAACAGATCGACAGCGTGATGCGAGTTAAACCTGCCGCATCTGCCGATAACGACGATAATCGATAAGAAACCTTTCAGAGATTAAGTCTCTGAGATTCCCTAACTCCATCAGAGCAACCAACGGGCATCAGTCACAGTTTTCTGTCCATCCGCCCGTGACGCACATGGAGGATTTCGACATGGTAGGACTTCAACGGTTGATATCATGCCTGGCTTCAAACTCAGCTGTGAACTCATCAAGTGGCCGGCCGGCCTTGATTTTTTCGGCCCAATCACTTAGGCTAGAATCATTCCACTTGCGGCTTCGACCGCAGGCCGCGGGGCTTCTCTGGAGGCCCCTGCTTTTTTTAAGGTGAGAGATGCGCATATGCATCTATGTCGATGACTTTAACCTGTGCTGCGGCGCGCTAAACCCTCATATTCTGAGCTCTTCTCGCCCCGATTGCACGTAACTGTTGGCACAGACCAGAGTATTTCCCCGTACCACTCCCGCAACAGCGGGAGTCCAGTAAAATACAGTGTCGCCCGTAAGGTGACTCTTTGCAGAACGTTCGCAGAATCAATATATAGGGCGGATCCATGCGAAAATGTAATTCAAACTTGAAACGACCCAGTCCAACAGAATAATCCGATGTTGAACCTACGTCACAATGCGCCGACAGGTTGCAGCTTTGCCGTGAAGCAAGTGGCTGCATTCAGAAATATACAAATACTTTTAGCATAGAACTGATGCCTCACAAAGAAGTCAGAGCTAAGACCTTAGGAGAGATACGAAGCTTTTTGGATGAGATTTCGAATGGCACTTCTCGATATCGAAGTCTGCACAACCTTACTGAACAAGTAGAGCATCAGTACCACGGACGCTTTCTGATCGAGCTGATACAGAACGCACATGACGCACTTTTTGAAGAAGGTGAGGATACACCACAACGGATAGAGATTGTCATTGCAGAGGATGAACATCCACATGGCGCTCTTTACATAGCAAACGATGGTCAGCCATTCACTCTATCTAATTTTGAAGCACTTTCAAATCTCGGCCAGAGCGATAAGGATCCTCAGAAATCTATTGGAAATAAGGGGATTGGTTTTCGCAGTGTCCTCGAAATAACCAAGGCGCCAGAAATTTACTCTCGCAATACAAGAGGGAGCTCTGGCTTCGATGGCTATTGTTTCAGCTTTATGCCCGATGTAATTCAGATGTTTGAGGGGCCGGTCCGTCGCGTTGTTGAAGGCGAAAATAGTGTGGATTCTCCAGAGGCTCTCGGGGCAGTTCAGCTCTTGGAATGGGACGATGCCCGATACAAATCTTTTCGGAAGCGATGCCAGGAATTGCCGGAAGACTGGTTGAGTAAAGAATTAGCCTTTCTGTCTCCATATACTTTGCCGATTCCCATGGAAACTCTGAATGTGTCGCCGAGAGTAAAAGACTTTGAGCGAAGAAAATTTTCAACAGTTATCAGATTGCCTTTCCATAATGAGCGAGCCATGCAGATAGCAAAAAATAAACTGGAGGAAATGGACGAAAGTACAGTTATTTTCTTGCATCGGGTTAATATGTTTCGGCTTAAATGTAACAGCTTTGATAGATACTACAAAAGAGAACAGGCATTTCGACATGATGATCCTGAAGAGGGTTTTGCTGTTCTGATAACCGCGGATGAGCCTGGAGGCGAGGAGAGCAGAGATAGGCGGTACTGGTTATGGAAAAGAACTATAGGTGGTGAAATAAATCCAAGTCAGAGGGAAGAGATAAAATCTGCTGTTGCAGACTTGCCGGGCAAGTGGCCGAAAGTTGATGAGGCAACCGTTGAAATAGCAGTGCAGGTAGGTAATGCACCTGATGACGGTGTGCTCAATATATATTTGCCAACTCAGGTCCCAAGTGGATGTGCAGCATATTTCAGCGCTCCATTCTTTGGTGACATGAGTCGAACTAATATCGATTTTGATCTCCCATTAAATTCGTTATTGTTAAATTCAATTGCCGAGAAAGGGGTTGATGTCATTCTTGAGAGCCTGTCAGGTAAGGGTGAAGCGGAAGCGGCAGCAATTATCGATGTGCTGGCTCCAACAGCTACCGACGTAGGACAGCGCTGGTGGGCTGCCCTCGAAGAAGTATTTTGTGCCAGAGAGATTGAAATAGAAAGTCTGGATATTGCACTGTCAGATGAAGGGTGGCGTAGCTTTGGAAGTACCAGACTTCTACCGGCTCTCGAATCGGATCTCGTAATCAATGCCCCGCTGTTGCGTTCCGAAGTAACATACCCTGTATTTGTTCAGGGGCTTCGAGAAAGAGAGGCGGGAATTCGGAGGCTATTTGAGGAAAAAAATATCAGCCCTGAGGCGATGCCAGAAGATAACGCCGCGACGGTAGAAGCAATAGCAAAGAAATTACATGGATCCCAGGAACCGGTTGATTGGAGTGGGTTCTGGCAAGATGTGGCGGCTCTATTCGGTGGAGATAGTAAGCCACTCATTGGCAAATGCGTACTATTAGGAACGGACAATCAACTTCATCCTTCAAATAATCGGTGTTCGGTATTCTTCCGGCCTCGTAAGGGTGGTTTTGATGATGAGGTGTTACCTGAGGGTAGGATTGACGTCATTCCTGAAAGTCTGAGGCTGTTTATCGCTTTTCTTAATGAGGAGATTCAAACCCATAACCCCAGAGCTGAGGGTGGTGTCGAGACGACTGCACTTCATAGTTATCTTTCTGGGGAGTTGGTGCAATCATATGGTGTAGAAAGAATATTCAGTGACGTCCTTGTAAAAGCAACACCCAAGCTTCCGCATAATATTGATGGTCCTGATTCACGGCTGTGTCGAGATATCCTTGAATGGGGCCTTAGGCTACTGAAAGCATCGAAACATAGTATGGATGAAGCCATACGCCTTCTCAGTAAGTTACCGGCGCCGTGTCTTGGCGGATGGTATCCAATAAATGAGACAATTTTCGGCCCCGGTTGGCCAGAAAAGATCGGAGCAGATATGGATGCCTACCTTCGACGAGAAGTTACGCCCGAATGCACCAATGCTTTGGAACGTCTCCTGCTTCCACCAGGTCATCCATTGTGGGGTGACATGGGGTTGCATTCGGTAGAACTTCTGGAAAAAGCAGGAGCGTTTAATGGAATTCGGCTTGTTCATATAACCGAAAAGGACTGGAATCCAAAATTTAGCATAGCGCGTTGGAAGGAGGTGGAACTGCCTGAAAAGGGTCCTCCATATTATAGCTCTGAGGTTTGGGGAAACTATAGACAGCTTACAATAGTTCCCAAAAAGTCAAAATACGCCACTGAATTCATCTATCAAGTAGAGGATATACATTCTCTCCCAGGCCTCGAAAAGTTGGATAGTTTTGATGATAAAGCGCGTGAGCTGTTAATGAAATTATTATTGGTTTCTATACCATCGTGGGAGCTGCACTGGAAAAAATGGAAAAGTGCCACGATCAGAAAGATCAAAGGAGAGGCACATAAATTGTTTCTAGATTCACCACTTATATTTTTCTTAAGAGAAACAAGATGGATGCTGGATAAAACTGATGAGGAAACGATTCGCTTCCGTCCCTCGGACCGCTGGCATATACCGTCTCCTGCCCAGCTTGGAGGGATACATCAGTTCTCTCACCTTATGACGATGCCAGTATCCGTTAATTCGATGTTAAGCAGCAATCCAGAGCTTGCTGTATCAATGAAAGAGCTGGGCATGCCTAGCTATGTACCTGAGGAGGAGACGGCAGATCCAAGATTGCTTAATGATCTGGCTAATGCCTTGCAGGACCCAAAGATTGATATATCAAATTCAAGTGTGTTTTTGGGCCAGGTTAGAACTGCCTGGGAACAGTTCAACCCAGATGAAGAAAACAGATTTCCACCGAGCCTAATTGTTCAGAATGGTTCCGGACCTCTAATAGCTGTAAGGCCATCAGAAAAGGAATACGTGTATCTACCAGATGCCACCTCCGCTGTTCATAATGGCTTGGAATTGCATTCCAAGCCTGTTATTGCGATCGGAACCAAGGCCGCAAAACGTCTGCAATATCATTTTCAGAATGCATATGGGAAAGGTATACACCTGGCATCCGAGCTGACCTCGAAAGCTCTTGTTGACGGACATCAGTGGCAGGTACAAGACAATTCACCACAACTATCCGAAGAGTTACCCTGGTTAATCCCGGTCGTTCTTTCAATATTCGCTTTTTCTGGGGATCAGGGGCTAGGGATAGGCAAGAAAACATTCACAAAGGCGATTGACGCATTGCGAAGAACCCGAATAATTTGGGTAAACACTCTGGAAGTAGAGTTATGGGATGGGGACGTGTCAGAAGCGAGAACAGATATACCCACATTATGGTTGCCAAAAGATAACACATTGCTGGCCATTAGCGATACTCGTACTAAGGTTAGCCAACTTAGCGAGGCACTGGCATCCATAGTTGAGCGTAGTGATATAGTTCCATGGTTAAAGCTTGTTCTCGGAGACTGTGAGAGAGCCGACGAAAAATCAGAAGATGTTGTGTGTGCATCTCTGGAAGAACATATACACATTACTGCGGATCAATATCAAGAGGTTCAGCAGCGCTGGTTAGGAGATCTGGCGTGGAGAGTTCGACTTGTCAGACCACTGATTCTGCTCATGCATCCCAATGTAGATATAGCGCCTTTAGATGAAGTGTCTTCAGAGGAGCAATTTCGGGATGTCCTTCAATTATACAATATTGCTCCTGACCTATTCTCCATTGTAAGCAACGAGGCAGGATTGAAGTCAGCCGGATATAAAGCCTGGAAAATCCTCGGTGAACAGGCGCAGCTCCACCATTGGAATAGAGTTCTATCACAATTAAGTGAACCATTGGTTTCCAACGATAAGGCGACTACGCAATTTCAGGAGCATATGGATTCATGCCGCATGATAATGCGTTCTATTATCCGGCACACGATGCGCAAGCATCCTGAATCTAGAGGATTTAAAGACTTTGAAGACGAGCTGTTGAGTCTAGAGTGTCCAAGAGAGTACGCGGAATACTATTGGGTAGTGGATTTTCCTGAAGTGATGAAAAAAGTACGCGATTACTTAGTGGAATGGGATACAGATTCAGATGTGGTTGTGTTGGTGGAGAACGCGGCGTGTGCCGAAGAATTGCGTGAGCAGCTTGTTGAATTAGGTCTGGAACCTGATCTGGACCCAATAGAAATTCAAGGGAATAACCACGAAATATTTGATCGTGTTCTGGAGGGTATCCAGAAGGCTGCTTTAGCTTGGTGTATCAGGGAACACATTGACGAGGGTATGTGGGGGCAAGATAACGGAATTGTTGAAAAACAACTGGCAGATGATTTTGCGAAGGCTGCGTTTGTTGAGCACTGGGACGAGCCAACGTGCTTCAAGCTGATCGGGAAATTGAACCAGTCTCAGGTGCATGAGGAATTCTGGACTGCGCTGGGTATGAGCTCAACGGTGAGTGAATTGAGGGACAGGCTGGAGATATCAGACGTTGAGTGGGCCGATGTCCGTAGTAGACTCGTTGAGCGTAAACAAAAGCAAGAATTACAAAAAAAGACGGTGAATGTATGTGGAGCGGATTTTGTAAATTCCGAGGAAAATTTGAATAAGCTCTGGGATCATATTCTTGAGGCTATCGAAGATGACAGCGTAGTAACGGCAGATCTGAGTGATCTCGAAGAACTTAAGGAGCAGGGGTTTTCCAAGAAGCGCAATAAAGACAATACGATACCTACAAACAAGAAAAAATCCAAGGGACGGATGAGTCAGGCCATGAAAGATCTTGTCGGGCGGGTTGGTGAAATCCATGCATTTCGAGCGTTACAAAAGTTCTACGGTTTTGAAAGTGTGGGACCGAGCAGTTGGATTTCAGAGAACAGTCGATACAAATATCCTGAAAATACTACCGAAGACGGGTACGGCTGTGATTTTAGAATACACAAAGATGGAAAAATCTATTACGTAGAAGTGAAAGCGACCCAAACAGAAGATGAGACTTTTGAGCTTGGTTCTTCAGAGGTGGAGTTGGCCATCGATTCTGCAAACCGCAGGAAAAAAGAGTTCGTGATATTGCATGTGCTGGATGCGCTCTCCAAGAGTCCGCAATTCCGGATGTTACCAAATCCATATGACAAAAAGTATAGGAATAAGTACAAATTTGAAGAAGCGGGTTTGCGTGTGCGGTATGAAACTACATAGTTACGGAAGGTATTATTATCATCACCAACAGTAATACGACTTGGTCTATCGGCTGGGATGTCGGTGCATGGTACTGCAAAAAGAAGAATAAGAGCTGCGACGCTATTGTGATTCTCGACTCCAATCATGAAATCGTCGGCGGTCCTTGGCGTGGCAACTTGAGCGATAGCATAAATGGCTGTTCGACGAGCATTGAATGGATCGCTGCTCTTTTCGATTTGTGTGGGAGTGGGGTATCTCCAGAATCCGGTGCAGTGACTCTCGCCATTGACACACCTTTGGGTTTCTCTGACGCCTTTATACAGTTGGTAACTCGAAGTAATGCTGCAGCCAGCATCGGGGCATTCAAGACCAATCCCTATCTGTTCCGACGCACTGAGCAGTACCTGTCTGAGCAAGGCTTCAAACCCCCGCTTTCAGCCATTCAAGACCAGATCGGCTCCCAGGCCACGAAGGGAATACATGTACTTGCTCGTTTTGCTCCAAAGATAGTGGAGTGCGGCGTCTGGAGTGACGACAAAAACCTCACGATCATTGAGACATATCCTTCGCCTTGCAAAGTCTCAAAAACCATTCAGGCTCTGCGCCGGCCTTACCCCCCGCTCATTCATGGAGACTGCGAGGATGCGCTGATCTGCGCCTTAGTCGCCAGTCTGTTTACAGAAAAGCGGGATGCACTTATGCCGCCAGAGGCTGAGGTTTCCTCAAACGAGGGTTGGATATGGGTGCCCAGAGACGCTTTTGCTCAGGGTGTTGTGTCATCAGAAGACACATGACACTGTGGACCTGCTAAGCTTCGATTTTTAAGACAGTTGCGGGGCCACTATGGAGAGAGAACATTGTTGGTGGCTGTATGATTCGTAACGTGGGATAAAATCCGATTGAAAGCGCGTAAAGAAATGACTCCCGGACA
The DNA here is from genome assembly GCA_965221335.1 of Gammaproteobacteria bacterium. GTDB lineage: Bacteria > Pseudomonadota > Gammaproteobacteria > Eutrophobiales > Eutrophobiaceae > JAAXHV01. The sequence continues at coordinate 200,701 of CBDCSC010000001.1, forward strand.
ACAATTTGTCGAAGCATTGAGCAAGCTTGATTTTGAAAATACGTTTAACCCTTATTCGGATCAATGTTTCGTTCACGACCTGGATGGTGCGCCAGTCTTTCGGTCACACGCATTGCAGGCTATGCTCGATGCGGCAACTGAGCAGGAAATTGATTCCCTCTGGATTGGGAGAGATCTCGGCTATCGTGGGGGCAGGCGGACTGGATTGGCCCTGACAGATGACGCTCATATTCAGGCCCATGCCAAACGCTGGAAGCTGTCGATTCAACGGCCAACAAAAGGCGCTCCGGTTACTGAACAAACAGCGGCGGTAACCTGGCGTGTGCTTGCGCAAATTGAATTATCCGTTTTCCTGTGGAATGTCTTCCCGCTGCATCCTCATGAACCCGGCAATCCTTTCAGTAATCGTTCGCATAACGCGCGCGAACGCAGGGCCGGGGAAGAATTTCTCTCTGAACTCATCATGATGCTCAAGCCCTCTCGGCTTGTTGCAATCGGCAATGATGCGGCGCAGACGGTGGGCCGCCTGAAAGACCATCGCGATGCCATCAAAGTACGGCATCCTGGCTATGGCGGGAAAACCCAATTCATTGGCCAAGTCAGCGCGCTATACAATCTGCACTGAGATTGTGCAGATATAACAAGTTTCTGCAATAACCAGCACGGACTCGAGAGAGAATTAGATACGTAGATTTACTGCTGACCCAACATTTGAGGCATAATCACACATTCCTCATCTGTTGTTCAAACTCACCTTAATTCGGTGCACAAGCAACCCAGATCTCATATAATATGTTTACCATATAGGTAAATAAATGTATAATGCAACAATCAGATGCAAATCCACTATTACTCCCATAAACTTCGGAAACTTTGCGAAGAGGAGCGGGAGGCAGTTCGGAAGCTGGGGAAGAACTCAGCTAAGAAGTTACAAGCAAGGCTTGGTGATATTGAAGCAGCTCTCAATGTTGCGAATTTACCCCAACTGGGAAATCCGCATCCCTTGCGTGGTGACAGACAAGGGCAGTTCTCTATACGTCTTGCGGGCGGAGACCGGCTGGTGTTTCAACCAAACCATAATCCTGTTCCTTTACAGGATGACGGCGGTATCAATTGGGCGCTGGTTACATCTGTAACTATAATTTATATTGGAGATTATCATGATTAAGCATAAATCGACCTTTAATCCAGATTGGATATCTCCTCCCGGCGATACGATACTGGACTTTATGGAAGAGCGGGACTGGAATCAAGTAGAGTTAGCTGACCGTCTTGGCTTCAGTACTAAGCACCTTAATCAACTCATCAAAGGCAAAGTATCGTTAACCGATGAGGCAGCATTACGTTTGGAACGAGTGTTGGGAGCATCCGCTGATTTCTGGTTGAACAGGGAGGCCAAATATCGAGAGCGTTTGGCAAGATTGAACGCAAAAGAGCGCTACAACAGGTGGGTTGATTGGCTTGATAAGTTGCCACTGGCGGATCTCAAAAAAGCTGGCATCATTCCTGACCAGCGAATTACGAGTAAAGTGAAGCCTGATTTAGTGGAGAGCTTGTTGAGTTTTTTTGGAATTGCCTCGCCTGATGAATGGGAGAAGAATTATGGTGGTATGGCCACATCGTTTCGTCGGACTCGTGAAAAACAATCAGACATTGGGGCAATTACCTCTTGGTTACGTATGGGGGAGCTAGAGGCCGAAGGATATAAGACATTAAAATTTAATAAAATCAAATTTAAGCAGGCGCTTAAGCAAATTCGCGAACTTACAGTGCTCCCTCCGCAAGAATTCGAACCCCAAATGCGCGAACTTTGTACTGATGCCGGAGTCAAACTGGTTTTTGTTCCGGCTATTCCTAGAGCGCATGTCAGCGGTGTTGCGCGTTGGCTTAATGCTCATAGCGCGTTAATTCAATTATCACTTTACGGTAAATTCAATGACCGGTTCTGGTTTACATTTTTTCATGAGGCAGCCCATATTCTGTTACACGCGGACCAGAAGAAGGCTGATATCTTCCTGGATGACCCCGGTAGAGCCAATCTGAGCTCACGGCAGGAAGAAGAAGCTGATCAATGGGCAAGTAATATGTTAATTTCCTCTGCCTATAATTTTGAATTAAGCAATTTACACGATGAAGAGCAGATCCGTGAATTCGCTACCCGGCTGAATATCCATCCAGGAATTGTGGTCGGACGATTGCAACACGAGGAGTTGGTTGGATATCGAACATCCTTAAACAAACTAAAAGACAGGTTCGAATTTGCAAACAACGTAGCGGATTAGATGACGTAATCAGGTCATACCCGCTGGCGGTTTCTCCACATAACCGGCAGGGTTGCGACGGCGGGCCAGTAGTTTGTCAATTTCCCAGCGGGCGGCTGGTTCGACATCGGTTAGGCAGGTGGTCACTCCATTCAATTGTTTTGCGACCGGCAAGCCGTTTTTGAACAATATCCTGTTGGTATGCAAGGCCGGGATGCGGTCGCCGGGCAATATCACGCCTACCAGGTTCAGCGGATCGGTGGCGGAGATGACGACTGGAGGCAGCTCCTGCGTGGCGTTTTTCTGTTTCCTCAACAAGGCAATCGCCTCCGGTCGGGCAAATTGTTCGCCGGAGCAGCCTTCGACAAAATAACCGCCACGGATCTCGCCTCGCGCCTCCATGCGCCGGCACATATAAAGTAGCTCTCTCCACGGCGGTAAGTCGGGTTCGCGTTCCAGTACCTTGCGAAACAGCACACCGTAACGTTTCAGCAGGGTATCAACAACCGCGCTCAGCGTGTTTTCGTCCGTGCCCGGCCAGGCGCGCTGTTCCGGGGTTTTGGGGTCTTCCGTTGAACTGATAATGGCCGACCAGCGCCCTGCGGCATCGACGCTGTTCATGCTCGACGCCCGCCGGCGTCGCCTCCCATGGCCGTAGCCGGGGCGCTTGCTCTCCGGTGTGATCAGCGCCCGGAGCCCTGCGTAGCTGTCTGAGGTGACGGCGCCGCCAGCGGCCAGTTCCGCCAGCGCCGTTTCCACCTGGGTGCGCAGTAAACCGGTCTGTTGCACCAGGTCCATGAAAAATGATGCGCCCCGGTGTCGCAGCGTGTCTAGGGTTTTTGCTGCTGCGGACGATAACTTCCTGCCCTGGATCGCTTCCGGCAGCAGAAGTTTCTGCCACAGGTCAAGGCGTTCACGGTCCAGCAGGGTGATGGGCGTGTTCCTCAGCAATACCGTTTTGCCCGCAGACATTTCATCCGCTGCAGCCCTGTGCCTGGCAGAACGCAGGCGCGACCAGACGATGCGGCCACTACTGCACAAGCGGTCCAGGGCTGCGCTGGAGTAGTCGTTCAGGCGGGCAGGCAGGATATCCTTTTCCCACGCAGCCGCGGCAATGGCGTAACCCTCCAGTTTTTCCAGCGCCGCCAGCAGCGCGGCGTCACCCTCGGGTCGTATTTCACCCATACCGTGCCACGTAAACAGGAAACGCATATAGCCGGCGGCTGTTATCGGTTTGATTTCCTGCCGTAACGATTGAATGGTATAGCGGTGCATCCGGGCGAGCAGGCTGCGCTCGCACCACTCTGTCTCCACGGCGTCAGGGCTGTACCGGCCCTGCATCGCATAGCCCTCGTTCTGCAATGCCAGCAGGGACGCGTTAACCTCGGTGGCGCTTGCGTCAAACAGTTCAGCCAACTCGGCTTCGGTCACGGGTCCGCAGCATTCGAGCCGGGCGCGCACAAGTTCGATCAGCGCGGACTCTCTGGCAGGTCTTCCTGTACCAAGGGCTGCCTCTGGCGGCATCTCGAATAACTGGATTTTTGCTTCCGCCGTGATGGCGGCAGAGGAGCGCCGGGATGGTAGGGAGGCAGCAGTATCGATAGAAGAAGCAGACGCTGGGGGCAAGCCGGCAGCCGCAGTGGTTGGCCCGCCGGCATACACTGCCTGAGCCTGGGGAAGCCGTTCGGCGCAAACCCATAGGGTCTGTTTGCCGGGGCGCAGCACGGTTGCGCGTTTCTCCTCCACAAGCCGAGGCAACCAGGGGCGACCGTCTGCCAGCGCCGGGTTATCGCCGCTGCCTTCGCGTGCACTCATCACGCCGGTAAGCATCAGCGCATCATGCAGTTCATCTGCGTCACGGAATGCCGGCCAGGCTTCACTGCGTACCTGGGCGATGGCTTCCGGACTCAAGCGGGCAAGGTTTGCGGCGTCGGCCGGGTCCAGGAAGCGCCTGGCAATGACCGCGTTGGTGCGGCGTTCTTCCGCCGGCGCATCATCCAGGAATGCATACGGCCGGGCGTTCAGGATTTCCTGTGCCAGCGGAGAGGGCCCGCCCAGGTCGCGGCAATGGAAGCGGATCCGGCCGTTCTCGTATGCCCGAAGAATTTCTTCCAGTCCGGCAATGTCCATCAGGTCGTTCAGGCAGTCGTTGACGGTCTGTTCTACCAGCGGATGCCGTGGTATTTCCCTTTCTCCGATGAGATTGTCCTGGCAGGCCAGTTGGTCGGGGAAGACCACCGCCATCAGGTCCTCGGCATCGCTGCGCTGGAACTGTGCGGGCACTTTCTGCCCGCCGCTGTTGCGCCTGACGGCCAGGGCCGTGGTGGCATTCCAGCGCCAGTGTGTGGGGAACATCGGCGTCGCCAGCAGCGCCTGGGTGACCGCGTCCCTGACGCTCGCGGAATTAAGGTAGCGGGTCACGTCCTCCAGGGGAAAGCTGTGGATCGCGCCCAGGGATATAACGATGCTGTCGTCCAGGGCTGCGGCCTGCAACTCAAAATTGAACTGCCGGCAGAAGCGCTTACGCAGGCCCAGGCCCCAGGCGCGGTTGATGCGGGAGCCGTAAGGGCTGTGCAGCACCAGGTGCTGGTCTCCTGCCTCGTCAAAAAAGCGCTCGAACACGACATCCTGCCGGGTCGGGACGCGTCCCAGGGCGGCGCGCGCGCCGGCCAGGTGGTCGGTCAACTGGCGTGCAGCCGCCTCGTTCAGATTTAATTCGCCAACCAGCCAGTGATATGCGGCATCCCCGCCCTGCGCCAGTTTTTCATCCATGACGCCACGCAGGCGCGAGACCGCACGACTCAGTTCATCGGACCGGCCCGGCGCCTCGCCGAACCAGAACGGAATGTTCGGAGGCTGGCCTTGTGCGTCCGCAACCCGCACTTTGCTCTGTTCGACCTTGAGGATGCGATACGAGGTATTGCCCAGTTGGAAGATGTCGCCAGGCAGGCTCTCGAATGCAAAATCTTCGTTCAATGTCCCGATAAAATGGCCCTCCGGTTCCAACACCACATCGTAATCGAACTGGTCCGGTATCACCCCGCCGTTGGTAACGGCAGTCAGCCTGGCGCTCTTCCTGGGCCGGATGCGCCTGTTGACGCTGTCATGGTGGATGTACCGGCTGCGCCGGCCGCGGCGCGTGGAAAACCCCTGCGCCAGCATGCCCAACACCTCCGTGAATTTCTGCCGCGTCAGTTCCCGGTACGGATAAGCGTGCGTCACTTGCCGGAACAACTCGTCTTCCTGCAACTCCGCGCAGGCAGCCTCCGCGACCAGGTGCTGCGCGAGCACATCCAGGTGGCCCTCAGGTATGGCGAGCCGGTCCAGCTCGTCACGCCGCGCCGCGTCCAGCAACGCCGCGCATTCCACCAGGTCATCCCGGCTCAGCGGGAACAGTCGTCCCTTTGGAGTCGCACCCAGGTGGTGGCCGGAACGTCCGACCCGTTGCAGGAACACGGCAATGGATCGGGGCGAGCCAAGCTGGCACACCAGGTCCACATCTCCGATGTCGATGCCCAGTTCCAGCGATGCAGTCGCGACCAGCGCCTTGAGTTCCCCCCGTTTCAGCCGTTGTTCCGCATTCAGGCGGTGTTCCTTTGCCAGGCTGCCGTGATGGGCGGTCACATTTTCTTCACCTACCCGTTCCGCCAGGGCGCGCGCGGCCCGTTCAGCCAGGCGGCGGGTATTGACGAAGATCAGCGTGGTCCTGTGCTGCCCAATCAGGTCAGCCAGCCGAACGTACAATTCCAGCCATACCTCGCCGGCCATCACGGCTTCCAAGGGTGAATCGGTAAGCGCCAGCGCGATGTCCATACGCCTGGTATGGCCGCGATCCAGGATGTTGCACTGTTGCTCCCGGTTACCGATCAGGAACCGGGCAATCTCTTCTATCGGCCGTTGAGTCGCAGACAGGCCGATACGCGCGAACGGGCGTCCGGTGAGCGCCTCCAGCCGTTCCAGTGAAAGCGCCAGGTGCGCCCCCCGTTTGTTTGGCGCCAGGGCATGAATCTCGTCAATGATCACGTTGCGCACGGTTCGCAGCATGTTCCTGCCGGAACTGCTGGTCAGCAGGATGTAAAGGGATTCCGGGGTGGTGACCAGGATATGGGGCGGCGCGCGCCGCATACGCTCGCGCGCTGCCTGCGTGGTATCACCGGTTCGCACCAGGGCGCGGATGTCCGCCGTCGCCAAGCCCTGTGCCTGCATCCTGTCGCGGATGCCTTGCAGCGGTCCCTGCAGGTTCTTCTGTATATCGTTGGACAAGGCCTTCAGGGGAGAGACATACAGGATATACGTCTCATCGGCAAGCCTGCCGGCCACAGCTTCCCGCACCAGGTCGTCAATGGCCGCGAGGAACGCGGCCAAGGTCTTGCCGCTACCGGTCGGGGCGGCAATCAGGGCATGTTTGCCCTGTTTTATCGCAGGCCAGGCGTCCTCCTGCACCGGCGTCGGTCCGGCAAATTCACTGTTAAACCAGGACGCGGTCACCGGGTGAAAAATATCGGTTGACATAAGAGAACAGTTTATCCGAAACTTAAGGAACCTCTGAGATTAAGTCAGAGGTTCCTACGATACAAGGATGTATCGTCAATATCAATGACTGTAAGGCATTGATATTGTGAGGAAAACTAAAATCGCATTTTTGTTTTCCGTACTCTAAAAATTGCCCAAAGGCAGGCTTAAGCGCAAACATAAGGGCTTGCCGTTGGCAGCGTGAGGATACCTTGAATGAGCGAAGAGTTGCTGACACATAAAGGCGGTTGCCATTGCGGCGCGGTGAAGTTCGAGGTGGATGCCCCCGCTGCGATCACCGTGATGGACTGTAACTGCTCCATCTGCCGGATGAGCGGCTACTTGCATCTGCAGGTCCCGAGGTCGCGCTTCCGGCTGCTGCGAGGCAAGGATGCGCTGTCGACCTACACTTTCAATACCGGTGTCGCGCAACACTATTTCTGCGGCGCTTGCGGCGTCAAGTCATTCTACGTGCCGCGCTCATTCCCCGAGGGCTACAGCGTCAACCTCAACTGCCTCGACCGATCACAGCTAATAAACGTTACGGTGGAAAAGTTTGACGGTGACAACTGGGAAGCGGCTTATAACAGAAAAAAACACACGCCGGTTGATTGACCACGCACAAACCACACTATTGTCCGGTACCATTCCCGTGCTAACGGGAATCCAGTAGATTAAAGGGTCGCCCAACGGGCGACACTGTATTTGACTGGACTCCCGCTTCCCAGCCTGCCCCCGTATGGCGTTGAGCGGGGGCGGGAGTGGTACGTTGGAATGCTCTGGCCTTTGCCACCAGTTAGATGCCGTCGAGGTGAGCAGCGGCCTGATCACCAGGATTTAGAAGTTCCATAGCTTCTCCAGGTCGGCGGGCACATCAAGGTCAAATTCGGCTTCGGCGAGAGGGAGTGTGCTGACCCGGTCGGCGTTGTTTTTCAGCATTAATTTTGCCCCAGTATCGCCTTTCAGCGCCAGCAATTGCGGGTAAAACTCTGCGGGAATAATGACGGGTGTGCCGATGGCGCCGGCGTAACGGGCGGCTGCTATATTGGACGGGTCGCCAAGCCATAGGTCGAGCAGGCTGTTCAGGTGATGCTGAGTAACCAACGCCTGGTCGCACAAGGTAATCATCACGGCCGGGCAGTCCGGCTCAAGACTGCGGACTCCTGCTTGAACAGAGGATGCCAGCCCCTGGCGCCAATCCTTGTTGTGCACTATGTTGACTCCCAGGTCGTCGAGCGCCTGTGCCACGGCCTCCGAGTTGGCGCCGACGACCACATTGATCCGGCCGGGCGCGAACAGCGCCAAGAGCTTGTTCACGGCAAGCCGCACCAGGCTGGAACCCTTTATTTCAACCAGTTGTTTACACTGGCCGTACCTGCTGGAACCTCCCGCCGCCAGAACTACCGCGGCCGCATTTTGCTCCAGGTTTGACGTCTTCACGGTTTCAGCCTCTACTGGACTCGCTTAAGGTTAATTTGCAAGCGCTGTGCCGGAAAGTTATTGGTGTTAAGCTTACATTGCGCTCCCAGGCTAATGCCTCGCTATGCAGGCCGGAAGCCGACCTCAGCCGTCAGAGCCAGTGCGGGGAGGCTCAGCGATGGTAGGCGTCAGTATAGCACAGGCCAAGGTATTGCCCCATACCACTCCCGCAACAGCGGGAGTCCAGTCAAATAAGTGTCGCCCGCAGGGCGACTCATCTGTTTACTGGATTCCCGTTTTCACGGGAATGGTACGGAGCGCACGTCAGTTAGTAAAACGTACACAAAAAACCAATCGACACCGAAGCCCTTGATTTAGTACACTGTACCATGTTGGTAGACGGGAGTAATCGGAAGATTGCTCCCGTTTTATATGTGTATTGCTATAGCCTGAAATTTCCATCAGTTAATACGAAGTTCGGGTGAATGGAGGAATTTGTTGGGTCATACGGCTTTACTTGCGCTGGCGGATGGCAGTCTCTTCTACGGCGATTCCATCGGCGTTGACGGTGCGGCCGTGGGGGAAGTGGTGTTCAATACTTCGATGACGGGCTACCAGGAGATTCTGACGGACCCATCCTACTGCCGCCAAATCATCACGTTTACCCAGCCGCAGATCGGCAATGTGGGCGTCAATTCGGAAGATATGGAGTCCGCCCGGGTATACGCGTCCGGCATGATCATCAAGCAGGCGCCCCACCTGCCGAGCAACTGGCGCAACGAGCAATCCCTCACCGACTACCTGGTTGCCAACGAAGTCGTCGCTATCGCGAATATCGATACCCGGCGCCTGACCCGGCTGTTGCGGGACCAGGGCGCACAAAGCGGTTGCATTGTAGCCGGCGAGCGGCCGGAGGCCGAGCGCGCGCTGGCGCTGGCCCGGGACTTCCCCGGACTCAAAGGCATGGACCTCGCCCGTGAAGTCACGACTGCGCAAAACTACCGCTGGCAAGAAGGTGTCTGGTCGTTGGGAGAAGGCCACCGGCGACCGGAGACGGTGCGCAAGAAAAAGGTTGTCGCCTATGATTTCGGTGTGAAAAAGAACATCCTGCGCATTCTCTGCGACCTGGGCTGTGAACTGGACGTGGCGCCGGCCACGACGAGCGCGCAACAGACGTTGTCCAGTGCGCCTGACGGCGTGTTTTTATCCAACGGTCCCGGTGACCCGGAGCCTTGTGGTTATGCGATAAACGCGATCAAGGAGATTGTGGGCGCGGGAATCCCCACCTTCGGTATTTGCCTGGGACACCAGTTGCTGGGGTTGGCCTGTGGCGCGGAGACGGTGAAAATGAAGTTCGGCCATCATGGCGGTAACCACCCGGTGCAGGAACTGGCGACCGGCAGGGTGATGATCACCAGCCAGAACCACGGTTTTACCATTGCGGAAGATTCCATCCCGGACACTTTGACGGTCACGCACCGGTCGTTGTTCGACGATACGGTACAGGGCATCCATCACCGTGAACTCCCGGCGTTCGGTTTCCAGGGCCACCCTGAAGCCAGCCCCGGTCCCCATGACCTCAAGCCGTTGTTCGACCACTTCATGGACCTGATGGAAGCAAACAAATGAAAACTATGTGTCCTCTGTGGCTGACAGATACATGCCCAAACGAACAGACATAGAAAGCGTATTGATCATCGGCGCCGGCCCGATCGTCATCGGCCAGGCCTGTGAGTTCGATTATTCCGGCGCCCAGGCATGCAAGGCCTTGCGCGAGGAAGGCTACCGGGTCGTCCTGGTTAATTCCAATCCGGCGACGATCATGACCGATCCGGACATGGCGGATGCCACCTATATCGAGCCGATATGCTGGCAGACCATCGCCAAAATCATTGAGAAGGAACGCCCGCATGCACTGTTGCCGACCATGGGCGGCCAGACAGGCCTGAATACCGCGCTGGACCTGGTTCGCACCGGCGTGCTGAACAAATATAACGTGGAACTGATTGGCGCTGACCAGGAAGCCATCGATAAGGCGGAAGACCGGGAAAAATTCCGCGACGCGATGCAGAAGATTGGGCTCGCGATGCCCGAATCAGACCTTGCCCATGACCTTGATACGGCCATCGATATCCAGCGCCATGTCGGCTACCCCACGATTATCCGGCCCTCATTTACCCTTGGCGGCAGCGGCGGCGGTGTTGCCTGGAACAGGGAGGAATTCATCGAAATCTGTGAGCGGGGGCTGGAAGCCTCGCCCACCAATGAGATCCTGGTGGAGCAATCGGTGGTGGGCTGGAAGGAGTTCGAGATGGAAGTCGTGCGCGACCGCAAGGACAATTGTATTATCGTCTGCTCCATCGAAAATGTGGACGCAATGGGAGTGCATACCGGCGATTCCATCACCGTCGCGCCGGCCCTGACCCTGACGGACAAGGAGTACCAGTTGATGCGCGACGCTTCCATCGCCGTGCTGCGCGAGATCGGGGTGGACACGGGCGGTTCCAACGTACAGTTTGCCGTCAATCCCGAAGATGGCCGTTTGCTCATTATCGAGATGAACCCGCGCGTGTCGCGTTCATCTGCGCTGGCTTCCAAGGCGACGGGTTTCCCGATTGCCCGGGTCGCGGCAAAACTGGCCGTGGGCTACACCCTGGATGAACTCGATAATGAGATTACCGGCGGCGCCACGCCGGCCTCATTCGAACCGACCATTGATTATATTGTTACCAAGATCCCCAGGTTCACTTTCGAGAAGTTCCCCCAGGCCAACCCGCAACTCACCACCCAGATGAAATCGGTTGGAGAAGTCATGGCAATCGGCCGGACGTTTCAGGAATCCCTGCAAAAAGCCTTGCGCGGCCTGGAAATCGGGGTGGACGGCTTCATCAATCTCTGTACCGAAGTGAACGGCAGCAACCTGGACAGGATCTCCCACGAATTGCGCAACCCCGGTGCGGAACGCCTGCTGTATGTCGGCGAGGCGTTTCGGCATGGCATGGATCTGGCGCAGGTCTATTCTCTGTCGCACATCGATCCCTGGTTTCTGGCGCACATTCAGGACCTGATCGAGGAGGAAAAACGCCTGTCCGGCGCCGAACTCCGGACCATCGACCGTGAACAACTCTACCGGCTCAAACAGAAAGGCTTCTCGGACAGCCGCTTGGCTACCCTGTTGAACACCAGTGAGACCGCGCTCAGGCAACGGCGTCACAAATTTGATATCAGGCCAGTCTACAAGCGGGTCGATTCCTGCGCCGCGGAATTTCCCGCGACTACGGCCTATATGTACTCGACTTATGATGAAGAATGTGAGGCGGAGCCCGGCGCCAGGGACAAGATCATGGTGCTGGGCGGCGGCCCCAACCGCATAGGGCAGGGAATCGAGTTTGATTACTGCTGTGTGCAGGCCGCGTTCGCGATCCGTGACGCCGGCCTGGAATCGATAATGGTGAACTGCAACCCGGAGACGGTGTCCACCGACTTTGATACCTCCGACCGGTTGTATTTCGAACCGCTGACGTTGGAAGATGTGCTGGAGATCATTCACCTGGAACAGCCGCGCGGAGTCATTGTGCAGTTCGGTGGTCAGACACCGCTGAAGCTGGCCCGCGACCTGGAAGCGGAAGGCGCGCCGATCATCGGCACCAGCCCGGATTCGATAGACCTGGCAGAAGACCGGGAGCGGTTCCAGCGGCTGCTGCAGGAGTTGGACCTGAAACAGCCTTCCAACCGTACCGCCAGGAACCTGCCCGACGCAATCCGCCAGGCACAGGAAATCGGCTACCCCATCGTGGTGCGCCCGTCATACGTGCTGGGCGGCCGGGCTATGGAAATCGTCTATGACGAAACCGACCTGAATGAATACATGTCACGGGCCGTCGCGGTTTCCAATGACTCACCCGTGCTGTTGGACCGGTTCCTCGATAATGCCATCGAGGTGGACGTGGATGCGATCGCGGACGGTGATGAAGTGATTATCGGCGGGATCATGGAACATATCGAGCAAGCGGGCATACACTCCGGCGATTCGGCCTGTTCATTGCCGCCGTTCAGCCTGGATAAGTCACTGCAGCAGCGGCTTGCGTTGCAGGTGGAAAAGCTGGCGCGCGGCCTGAACGTAAGCGGGCTGATGAATACGCAATTCGCCATCCAGGGAGATGATATCTTTGTGCTGGAAGTCAATCCCCGGGCTTCCCGTACCGTGCCCTATGTCTCCAAGGCCACGGGTGTGTCGCTGGCCCGTATCGCAGCCAGGTGCATGATCGGAGACAGCCTGGCCGAGCAGGGTCTCCGGACCGTTACCGAGCCGGACTATTTCTCCATAAAGGAAGCCGTGTTCCCGTTCGTCAAGTTTCCCGGCGTGGACCCGATACTGGGGCCCGAGATGAAATCCACCGGTGAAGTCATGGGCATCGGCGCCAGTTTCGGTGCGGCCTTCAGGAAGGCGGTGCTGGCCACCAGCCAGGAAATACCGGCGCGCGGCATGGTTTTCATCAGCGTCCGGGACAAGGACAAGCCTGACGCAGCCAAGGTTGCCCGGCACTTTGTCGAAGCGGGTTTCACCCTGTGCGCCACCGAGGGCACGGCGCGGGTTATCACGCAGGCCGGCGTGGACTGCGCCAGGGTGAACAAGGTTGCCGAAGGCCATCCGCATGTGGTCGATATGCTGAAGAATGATGAAATCAGCCTTATCGTCAACACCACGGAGGGAAGGCAGGCGATAATGGATTCACATTCCATCAGGACTACTGCCATCCAGCACAAGGTATTTTATACGACCACGATAGCCGGTGCGAAGGCTATAATTTCAGTATTGATGGATGATCATATCGACGACATCCGCTGTCTCCAGGAGTTACACGGGTAATGACACGATGAACAGAACACCGATGACCGCAATAGGCGCTGAGCGCCTGCGCCGGCAACTGGATGAATTGAAAACGATTGAGCGCCCGGCAATAATCCAGGCCCTGGCGGAGGCCAGAGCACATGGCGATCTCAGCGAAAATGCGGAATATCATGCCGCGCGCGAGCGCCAGGGTTTTATCGAGGGCCGTATTGCAAGCATAGAAGAGGCGCTGGCCATTGCGGAAATCATCGACGTTGCGAAAATCCACGCTGACGGGAAGATCGTATTCGGCGCAACAGTTGAATTATTCAACCTTGATAACGAACAGGAAGTCCGTTACCAGATCGTGGGCGAGAAGGAGGCGGATATTGACCAGGGGCTGCTGTCCGTAACCGCGCCGATAGCCCGGGCCATGATTGGCAAGCAAGAGGGTGATGTGATCCAGGTGGATGCGCCCGCGGGGCTGGTTGAATACGAGATCCTGTCGATTGCCTATATCTGAACCCTTTGCGACACGGCATGTGCAAACGGACGCCATGCTCTTGATCCCCCACCTGGAAAATGTCAAAAAGCAGCAAACGCTGGTTGCGGGAACATAACCGGGACCGGTACGTAAACCTGGCCAGGAACAGGCAGTTGCGTTCCCGCGCGGTGTTCAAACTGGAAGAACTGGACCGGCGCTACAAGCTGTTTCGCCCCGGGCAGACGGTGGTGGACCTGGGCGCGGCGCCGGGTAGCTGGTCGGCCTACGCGCTGGAAAAGGTCGGGCCCGGCGGCAAAGTCATTGCTGTCGATGTGCTGGACCTGCAGCCCCTCCCCGGTGTGATATTCCTGCAAGCTGATCTCACTGATGCGGCAAGCCTGCAAAACTGTATCACCGAGTTGGACAACTACACGGTTGACCTTGTAATTTCGGATATGGCCCCCAATTTATCGGGTATAGCCGACAAGGACCAGGCCGGCAGCCTGGCCCTCGCACAAACGGCTTACCGGATAGCCTGTTCGGTGCTGCGGGACAACGGGTATTTTCTGGTCAAGCTGTTTCAGGGAGAGGAGAGTATCGCATTCACAAAGCAATTGTCGCAGAAATTTGATACAGTATTATCGATCAAGCCGCGGGCGTCCAGGCCGGCCTCCAGCGAGGTATATATCCTCGCAAAAGGCTATACTATGTAAGAATTACTCTGGACAAGTCCCTGCACAATGACGTGACAGGATGGGTTCAGACTGGCATCCGCCGGATCATTGAGAAAATCTAAGGCGTAAGGCGTTATGATAAAAAGTATATTGTTATGGGTTGTCATCGCCCTGGTAATGATGATGGTATTTCAGAATTTCGGGGCACGCCCGGTCGATACCACAATCCCCTATTCACAGTTTATCCTGGATGTAAAAACCGGCAAGGTGCAATCCGTCACCATTGAAGGCACGACCATCTCCGGCAACCTGGCCGACGGGACCCGGTTCAACACATACAACCCGGAGACCAGCAACGATGCCTTGATCGGCACATTGCTGGACAACAACGTGGAGGTGCTGGGCTCAGAGCCGAACAAGAACTCATTCTGGGCACATGCTTTCATCTCCTGGTTCCCCATCCTGTTGTTGCTGGGCATTTGGATCTATTTCATGCGCCAGATGCAAGGTGGCGGCGGTGGTCGGGGCGCGCTGTCGTTCGGCAAGAGCCGGGCGCGGTTATTGAATGAAGACCAGGTCAAGATCACCTTTAACGATGTTGCGGGCGTCGAGGAGGCAAAAGAGGAAGTCGTCGAACTGGTGGAATTCCTGCGCGATCCGGCCAAATTCCAGAAACTCGGCGGCAAGATACCGCGCGGCGTATTGATGGTCGGCTCGCCGGGTACCGGCAAGACCCTGCTGGCCAAGGCGATAGCCGGTGAGGCACAGGTGCCGTTCTTTACGATATCCGGTTCGGATTTTGTGGAGATGTTCGTGGGTGTGGGCGCGTCGAGGGTGCGCGACATGTTCGAACAGGCGAAAAAACATGCGCCTTGCATCATATTCATAGACGAAATCGACGCGGTGGGGCGCCACCGCGGCGCCGGTCTCGGCGGCGGTCACGATGAGCGGGAGCAGACCCTGAACCAGCTCCTGGTCGAGATGGATGGATTTGAAGGCAACGAAGGTATTATCGTCATCGCCGCGACCAACCGGCCCGATGTGCTGGATCCGGCCTTGCTGCGTCCGGGACGGTTTGATCGGCAGGTGGTCGTCCCGTTGCCGGATATCCGCGGGCGTGAACAGATACTCAAGGTGCATATGCGCAAGGTCGCTCTGGCCGATGATGTGGATGCCTCCATTATCGCGCGCGGCACACCCGGGTTTTCCGGGGCTGACCTCGCTAACCTGATTAACGAGGCGGCGCTGTTCGCGGCCCGGGCCAACAAGCAACAAGTCGATATGGAAGAGTTCGAACGCGCCAAGGACAAGGTCATGATGGGTACCGAACGGCGTTCCATGGTGATGAGTGACGAGGAAAAGAAACTCACCGCCTACCATGAAGCCGGTCATGCCATTGTCGGGCGGCTCGTTCCTGGCCACGATCCGGTTTACAAAGTGACTATCATCCCGCGCGGACGCGCCCTTGGCGTGACCATGTTCCTGCCGGAGCAGGACCGCTTGAGCTATTCCCGGCAGTTTCTGCAAAGCCAGATCTGCTCCCTGTTCGGGGGGCGTATCGCCGAGAGCCTTATCTTCGGGGAGGATGCCGTGACAACCGGCGCAAGCAACGATATAGAACGCGCCACGCTACTTGCAAGAAACATGGTAACCAAGTGGGGGCTATCGGAAAAGATGGGACCGCTTGCCTACCAGGAGGATGAAGGCGAAGTATTTCTGGGGCACTCCGTGACCAAGCATTCAACTGTTTCCGCGGCGACACAGAATGATATCGATGTAGAGGTGAGGCGCCTTATTGACAAGAACTACCAGCGCGCAAAGCAGTTGCTGGAAACAAACATGGATAAGCTGCACCTGATGGCGAATGCTCTCATCAAATATGAAACCATCGATTCCGGCCAGATAGACACGATTATGGAAGGCAAAGAACCCGGGCCGCCGGCAGACTGGCGCGAGGATGACAGGACGCGCGGCAAGCGGGCCGAACCCGAAAAAACACAACAGAAAGACGAGGATGAGTCAGTTGAAGGGCCTGCCATTGACGGGCCTGCGCGACCTGCTTGACGTTGCAAGTAAACCATGGAACAGGTAAGTGAGGGATAATTCGCGCCAATATTTCAGTACCGACGGCATTCGCGGCAAGGTCGGCGAGGAACCCATTACGCCGGATTTCGTCATGAGACTGGGCTGGGCCATCGGTAAGGTGTTGCATGATGAAGGTTCAGGCCCCATTCTTATCGGTAAGGATACCCGTGTTTCCGGCTATATGTTTGAATCTGCACTGGAGGCGGGCCTGTCCGCCGCAGGCGTTGATATCCGCCTGCTTGGCCCTGTGCCGACGCCGACTGTCGCCTACCTGACAAAAAATACCCGGGCCGAAGCGGGTATTGTCATCAGCGCCTCGCATAATCCCTATTATGATAACGGCATCAAGATCTTTTCCAGGTATGGCAGGAAGCTGTCTGATGCCGTCGAATTACTGATAGAGAAACAACTGGCACACCCGCTCAGGGTCGTCGCGCCTGACAAACTGGGCAAGGCGCGCCGGATTACCGACGCCGCGCGCAGGTACATAGAATACTGCAAGAACAGTATCGAGTGTGACCTGGGCGGAATGCGCATGGTGGTTGATTGCGCCAACGGCGCTGCCTACAGGATCGCGCCCAAGGTGTTTGAGGAACTGGGCGCTGAAGTCCATACGATAGGTGTGGAACCGGATGGTTTCAACATCAATGATGGCTGTGGCGCCACCAAGCCGGAAGCGCTGCAACAGGCCGTGCTGGCAAAAGAAGCGCACATAGGCATCTCCCTGGACGGCGACGGCGACAGGTTGATCATGGCAGACCATCAAGGCCAACTAGTGGATGGTGATGAGCTGCTCTATATCATTGCCAAACACCAGAGAAAAATGCTCAACGGGGGCGTTGTGGGCACGCTGATGAGCAACCTGGGGCTGGAACAGGCGTTGCGGGATATGGATTTTGAGTTTTACCGGGCAAAGGTGGGGGACCGGTATGTCAGCGAGATGCTGGATGAAAAAGACCTGATGCTGGGAGGAGAACAGTCAGGCCATATCGTGAACAGGAATTTCTCCGATACCGGTGATGGTATCATCTCCGCTTTACAGGTATTGAACGCGATGCTGGACGCCGGAGAGAGTCTGCAGGCGCTAAAAAGCGGCATGAAAAAACTGCCGCAGACGTTAATGAATATCATGCTGCACAAACCGGTGCGTCTCGGGGATTACCCGGAGATTGGGGAGATGATCAGGGAAATCGAAGAACAGCTCGACGATCCGGGGCGGGTGTTATTGCGGCCCTCCGGCACCGAGCCGATGTTGCGGGTCATGGTGGAAGGCCGGGATGCCGGTAAAGTGCACAAGCTGACGCGCAAACTGGCCGGGGATATTGATGAGTTGATCAGTGGCTAAAGAGAACCGGCAGAAACGCATACTGGTAGCCGACAGGATTTCGCCTGAAGGCAAGGAATTCCTTGACGGCCAGGAGAATTTCATCACAGACCATATCACTGGCCTTGATGAGGCCGGGTTATGCGAGAAAATCGGCGCATATCATGCGGTAATCGTGCGCAGCGCCACGACGATATCGGCGCCGGTCCTGGACGCGGCCGGCAGGCTTGAAGTAATCGGCAGGGCCGGCATTGGCGTCGATAATATTGACGTCAACCATGCCACGGGCAAAGGCGTCGTGGTACTCAACACCCCGGACGCGAACGTAACGACAACGGCGGAACTGACGTTGGCGCATCTTTTTTCCCTGAGTCGAAACCTGCCCCAGGCCGACTCTTCGGTGAAAGCAGGAGAATGGAAACGCGCCCGCTTCATGGGTGTGGAACTGAGCGGCAAGACCCTGGGCATCATCGGCTACGGGCATATCGGCAGGATTGTGGCAGCCAAGGCGCTGGCCCTGGAAATGCTGGTAATCGCCCATGATCCGTTTGTTACCGAAGAAAAGTTTCTCGCCGACGGCGTTACCGGCGTCGGTCTCGATGAACTGCTCAGCGAGGCGGATTTTGTCAGCGTGCATTGCCCGTTGAATGACAAGACCCGTAACATCATCAATGCCGACCGGCTCAAGACAATGAAACGCGGCGCGCGGCTGATCAACTGCGCCCGCGGCGGGCTCGTCGACGAAACCGCGTTATATGAAGCGCTCAAGAGCGGGCAATTGTCCGGCGCGGCGCTGGATGTATTTTCCCGCGAGCCTCCGGATGGTTCTCCCCTGTTGGAACTCGATAACGTATTGCTGACGCCGCACCTTGGCGCATCGACCCGGGAAGCACAGGCTGCGGCCGGCATCGAAATAGCACAGCAGGTCAGCATTTACCTGAAGACCGGTGAACCCATTAACGCGATCAACCTGCCGGCGGTATCATCGGAGGAACTGGTGAAGCTGCAGCCGTACATGGCGCTGGCGAGACGCCTGGGAAACCTGCTCGGTCTTATGATTCCGGACTCCATACACCGGCTGGAAGTGTCCCTGTTTGGCGAAGCCGCAGAGCGGGACATGAGCAGCATCGCCACGGAGGGGTTGGTGGGGTTATTGGGTGTCCATATGTCAACCGAGGTAAACCGGGTGAACGCGAAACATATCGCCGAGCAACAGGGTTTGAGCCTGGTGGAGGCCCGTGGTGGCGAACATCCGGATTACCATTCAGCGGTCAGCCTTTCGGTGCATAACGGTGAAGGCGAAACGCGGGTTGTCGGGACACTGTTCCAAAGAAGATACCCGCGCCTGATCAGGATCAACGATTACGAGATAGAAGCCGTGCTGGAAGGACACCTGCTGGTTACCAGGCATAATGATCAACCCGGCGTGATCGCCGCCATCAGCAACCTGCTGGCAGGTGAAAAGATCAACATTTCGCGTATGCAACTGGGCATCGTATCCGGCAGCGACAAGGCGGTCGCGGTGATTGGCGTGTCGACCCCGCTGAACAATGAACTGATGAAGGAACTGGCTCAAATCGAGGCGATAAACAAGGTGATACAGGTCAGCCTGTAAATTCCCAATAATGTTAATCAAGGCTTTCAGAGGTTATCGCCCCGACAGGGACAGGGTTGCCAGGGTTGCATCAAGACCGTATGACGTGATCACAACGGAAGAAGCCAGGGAGGAAGCAGCCGGCAACCCGTATTCCTTCCTGAACATCGTCAAACCGGAGATCGGTTATCCCGCCGGCACAGAACCCGGTGACCCGGAAATGTACCGTGCCGCGGCGGCAAACTTCCAAGCCTTGGTCGATGGCGGGACATTTGTACAGGATGAACAGGAATGCCTGTATATCTATGAGTTGAGTGTGAACCGGCGTTCGAGGACGGGCATTGTCGCCGCCGCCGCTGTGGACGATTACCTGGACGGCCGTATCAGGAAACACGAATTGACCCGGTTTGACAAGGAGGCGGACCGGGCGAACCATATTCGTACAACCATGCTCAACGTGGAGCCGGTGATGTTTGCCTATCGCGATGACCGGCGAATGGGCGATCTTGTGGATTCAATCAAATCGGGGCAACCGGAGTACGACTTCGTTGACGAGGACTCGGTGCAGCACAGGTTCTGGATCGTCAATGAGCCTGGGACCGTTGCTGCGATAATCCGCGCATTTGCCGGCATCCCCGCAACTTACGTGGCTGACGGTCACCACCGCACCGCTGCTGCCGCGATCGTCAGCCAGCAACTGGACAGTGAAGGCCAAAAGAGCAATGCGGAGCAGGGACATCATTTCTTTCTGGCTGTACATTTTCCCGACAGCGAACTGGAAATTCTCGATTACAATCGGCTGGTCACCGACCTCAACGCTCTTGAACAAGATGAATTCCTGCGCGAGTTGGGGTTGGCGTTCGTAGTTGAGAGGGCTGGAGGGCGGCCCGTAAGACCGAAGCAACCCGGCGTCATGGGCATGTACCTCGCAGGCAGTTGGTACCGTCTGAGCGCGCGGCCCGGTACGTATAATCCCGATGATGTGATGTCGGCGCTGGGCGTCAGCATCCTGTCCGACCTGATCCTGGCGCCCATACTGGGCATTCACGACCAGAGGACCGACCCGCGTATAATCTATGTCGGTGGCGTGAGCGGCACAGAGAAGCTCCAGGAGAGGGTGGACAGCGGCGAAATGGCTGTTGCTTTCACTCTGCACCCGGTATCGATACGGGAACTGATGGCCATCGCTGACTCCGGCAGGATTATGCCACCCAAGGCCACCTGGTTTGAACCGAAACTGCGCAGCGGCCTGGTGGTCTACAGTCTTAAGGACTAATTCCGCAGCTTTACCAACCGTTCTATGCGGTTGCCCTGCGCAGCGGTGCAGGGATAATGTGCTGTACCGCATAATCAGCTACAATAACCAGCCCGGAGAGGTGCCAGAGTGGTTGAATGGGGCAGACTCGAAATCTGTTGTACGCGTCAGCGTACCGTGGGTTCGAATCCCACCCTCTCCGTAACATTCATGGCACAGGCGCATCTGGCGCCTGTGCCATGAATGTTGATGCAATGGGGTTCGAACCCACGGTAATTAAATACGGGTTCGACAAATTCGCTGGGAGCGAATTTGAACAGCGTAGCTGGCCCCGGAGGGGCAAACTACATGGATGTAGTTTGTAATCCCACCCTCTCCGTAACATTCAAGGCACAGGCGCATCTGGCGCCTGTGCCATGAATGTTGATGCAATGGGGTTCGAACCCACGGTAATTAAATACGGGTTCGACAAATTCGCTGGGAGCGAATTTGAACAGCGTAGCTGGCCCCGGAGGGGCAAACTACATGGATGTAGTTTGTAATCCCACCCTCTCCGTAACATTCAAGGCACAGGCGCATCTGGCGCCTGTGTCTATGGACAACCCCCCGATACTTGATTAGCATAAGTCACAAGGAGGACCTATCGTGAACGTTGATTTCGTGACAAAGCGCCAGTCTGACAATCTCATGCAAACGCCGAGCATCCATGTCCAGGATTCGTTGTTATAGTGTCGGTCGAGACCCCTCCGCATCCATCGTACTGCAGCATGAGACGGTGTCGCGCAGGCATGCAGAGTTGATTCCCGTATCCGGCGGGCAGGTATACGTCACGGATTGCGCCAGCACCTGCGGGACTTTCATCGATAAGGGCAGGCGCTGGGAGAGGCTTACCCAGGATTTCGTCGGCGCAGGCGGCAGGGTGCGTTTCGGCGAGGTTGAGGTCAGCGTGCAGAGTCTGCTGGCGGACATTGCCCGCCTGCCTGCCGGCGGTGGAACGGGTCCCGGCGGTTCGGCGGAGCCCGGCGGTACCCCAGGCGCCGATAAGAAGAAACATGTGGATGCCGGCCGCGGGGTCATGCGCGACCCGGAAACGGGCGAGCCGATTCCCATGTAATCGGACAGACAGACCATGAACCAGAGAATGAGGATATTCATAGGGGCGCTGGGCGCGGGCGTGATCTTCATCGGCCTGCTCAGCCTGTTTTTCTCCGAAGGTTTCTTCGCCGACTTCCTGCTGGACCGCAATTCGAAGTTCATGCCCTACCCGGTCACGATACAGAATATCATGTGGCTGGTGTTCTTCATCGGGGCGGGAGAATTGCTGTCGCGCTACCTGCAAACGGACCGGGAAATGAGCCAGATCCGCCTGGGACTGTTGCCGGAGGACAGCACGACCCTATTGCGCAAGCAAGATCTGGGCGGCGTGTACCAGCGCGTCAAGGAAACCATGCACCCGGCGCCGGGCGCTGCGGAGGATTCCTATTTCCTGCAACGCCTGCTGTCCCGTTGTATCCTGCAGTTCCAGGTCAGCGGCGCCATTGATAAGGCAAACAACATGTTCAACTCCAGCCTGGAGTTGTTCCAGCACGAGGTCGAGCTGAGGTACAATGCCATTCGCTATATCGTCTGGCTGATCCCGACCCTGGGGTTCATCGGCACCGTGGTCGGCATCGCGCTAGCGCTCAGCAACGCCGGCAGCGTCGACAACTTCCAGGACCCCACGTTGCTGAAACAGCTTACCCAGAGTCTCGGCGTAGCGTTCTTTACCACCTTACTGGCCTTGCTGCAATCCGCGGTGCTGATGTTCGCGCTGCATGTCGTACAAGGACAGGAGGAAGCGTCGCTGAACCGGATAGGGCAGTATTGCCTGGATAACCTGATTAACCGTTTGTACGAGACTTGATGGGGGTCGCCTGCGCGGGACAAATCGGCAGGACAGCCGATTTGCACAGCGACTGCTGCCCGCAGGGTTGTATCCAGGGAAGGATGCAATGAGTGACGGAAGGAGAGAGGAATGACGGGTGGGTTCAAGAATGACGGTTAAGGGGCGAAGAGGGGTGTCGGCAAGCGGGTGTCGGCAAGTTGAACGCAGGGTGGTTTTCTGTTAAATTTTCATCAACCGCAACACCAGAAGGGGAGGACATCATGCCGGTAAAACGCGATGCGGACGGGAACATCATAAAGGAAAAGACGAGAACTACCGGAGTGGGTGATCCGGTGTTGCCGACCTTGGGGCGCTCCACTGTCGGCGCCACGGTCGGCCCCGGCAGGTCCCCCGAGACCAACCCGGGCCAGTCATCGGGTTATGAGGCCCAGACGGTGCTGGCAGGTTCGCCCCGTGTCGCGGAAGGGGAAGCCAGGACCCGGATCTACCGACCCGGCAGGACGGGACGGCAACAGCCGGAGACACCGGCTCCAGGTACGGGCGCTGAGGACGCGACGTCCTCTGCCATGGACGACCCGCCCGTAGGCTGGCTGGTTGTCGTCAGTGGGCCGGGACAGGGGAACTACATGGCCATCGGCAACGGTTCGAATTCGGTCGGACGCGATGAGCGCGAGCGAGTGTGCGTGGATTTCGGTGACGAGTTGATCTCCCGCAGCGACCATTCAACGATCACCTACGATCCCAGGGGTAAGAAGTTTTACCTGCAGCACGGCGCCGGAAAAAACCTCACTTACCTGGAAGGCAAACCTGTCCTGGCGCCGACCGAACTGCCCGGGTTTTCCCGGATCACGATTGGGAACACCGAATTGCTGTTTATCCCGCTCTGTTGCGATCAGTTTGACTGGGACGACTACACGTAACAGGTCGTTATGAATGCCCTCAAGCAGTGGGTGTCGGGAGAGCAGATCCAGGGAGACCGAAATTACCAGGAAGACTATTTCTCGCTCAGCCTGCTTTCCCAGGGCCGGGAACCTCCGGATGAAGACTGCCTGCTGCTCGTGCTGGCCGACGGCATGGGCGGACATGCGGGCGGCGCCGTTGCCAGCGAGACGGTAGTCAAGGCATTCCAGGAAGGCTTCAACCGCGATGCAACCGGGATCGCAGAGCGTTTCAGCGCCGGCATTGACACCGCCAACAGCGCCGTAAGGGAAAAACAACAGGCCGATCCGGAACTGTCCGAGATGGGTTGCACCCTGGTGGCCGCGCTGGTGGTCGGGTCGACCCTTTACTGGACCAGCGTCGGCGATTCCATACTGTGGCTGTGCCGGCAGGGACATTTGCAGAGATTGAATGCGGATCATTCCATGAAACCGCTGTTGCTGGACCTGGTCGAGTTGGGCAGGATGACCGAAGAAGAGGCGCTGAGCGATTACCGGATCAACCAGCTACGCTCGGCCATTTTCGGCGAGGAGGTTCCGCTGATTGACATGAACGCGGACGGTTTCCAACTGGAGAGTGGTGATCTCGTTTTACTGGCCAGCGACGGCCTGGAAACCCTGTCCGGGCAAAGCATGACAGATGTCATCGAGGCCCGCGCGGACGATGCCGATGAGATAGTGAACGCCCTGCTTGACGCAGTTGCCATGGCGGGGGTGCGCGGGCAGGACAATACTACGGCGCTGGCGTACCGGGTCGGCCAGGGGCATGATTCACTGCACGGCGTACTGGCGGGCATCAGCACAGATGACAAGGATGCCGTATTCGAGCAGCAAGTGAAACCCTCCCGAACCTGCGAGTTGCGCCCGGCACAGGAACAGGAAGCGCCGGCAAAGCGGCCCGGCATCTTCACCCGAGCCATACATGCCTTCTCCGGTAGACCGGCGCGTCAAGACACTCGTGACGGGAAGCAATGACAGCAATACGAGCATTGATGTTGTGTGCGCTTCTGGTGTACCTGCCGGCAGGCAACAGCCAGACGACCGGTGACGACGCAGAAGCGCCGGCTGTTTCCTCTGCCACTGCACCCGCTGTGCCTGCTGATACGCCCGTGACAACGGATGACCCAGCGCAAATAGCCGCCCCCTCAGCGGATACAGCCACGGCGATTGCCGCGGTTGTGCAGGTTCCCGAACCCGTAGATTTCAGTGCGGTGCGGCCCCACCTGGTGGTCATAAGAGAAGGGATGGGCGCCGCCGCACGTCGCACGCCGGGATTCAGCATCAGCGACCAGGGCCATATCCTGACTTATTCCGGAGAATTACGCGCCCGGGAGTACTACCTTGTCTCGGTTGCAGGCGGTCAGGTCTTTACTGCTGCGTTGCTTGATGAAGATGAAGACACCGGTCTCATGCTACTGAGGATCGCAGGAGAAGGGCACGGCCTCACCGCCCTGAAGTTTGCCAGAACGACGCTGGAAGCCGCGGCGCCGCTCTATGCAGTACGGTTCGACCCGGTGCAGGCGGAGCCGTTCGTGCCCGTTCCCGGCACGGTCACGCGGTTGCCTGCAACGGATGAGGAGACACCGGCAATCGTGCATAATGCCCTGTTCAATACGGCGGCCGCCGGGACGCCCTTGTTCAACCGTTGTTACCAGGCGGTCGGCGTCAGCGTGCTGCAAAGGAAGGGCTTCCCGCCGAGAACTCTCGATCCCCAACAACAGGGTAGCGCCATCTCCCTGCCAGCCTACTCATTGAGCGTGATCCTGGCGTCGGCCAACCTGACCCTGCCCATCGCTGAGGCGGAGTGCCGGAGTGCGGAGGAGGAGGCGCGACTGCGGCTGGAACAACTCCAGCAGGAAAAAGAGGCGGAGCGGGCAAATGCCGAAGCGCAGGCCCTTGCCGCCGCGGAGGAAGCGCTGCGCAGGGAGGCGGCAATGAACCTGGAGCGGGAAGCGGCGCAACAGCAGCTAGAACAGGCGCGCCAAGAGAAAGAAGCGGCCCTGCAGGCGGAGCGGGCAAATGCCGAAGCCGATAAGCGCCGTTTGGAAGAAGAAGCGCAGCAACAACTTGAACAGGCGCAGCAGGAGAAGGAACAGGCCCTGCAGGCGCAACAGCAGGAGAATGAACAGGCTCTGCAGGTGGAGCGGCAGGAGACCGAACAGGCCCGGCAGGAAGCCCGGCAGGCGACGCATACGGGGAAACAGATCCTGCTGTTATCGCTGGCGGTCGTCCTTGTCCTGGCGCTGGTCTTCTTCCTGGCCCTGCGCGCCAGGCGTAAACACCTGCAACGCGTGGAACGGGAAAAACAGCAGTTCGCCCAGGACCTGAACAGGGCAGAGGCCGACCTGTCAGATGCCTCCGAGCGGGAGCAGCTACGCGCCGGCGCCCCCGACGTGTTTATCGAGGGTGTCACGCCGCAGAACGAGCGCATCGCCCTGAAAATACCCGGCGCCTCACTGGTCAAACCCTCAGGTGCCACGGTAGGCAGGAGTCCCTCCGAATCCGAGTTCGTCATCAATCACGAACAGGTCTCCCGCCGCCATTTCCGCCTCATGCTGGTGTCCGGACAGGTGATGATCGAAGATATGGGTTCGACCAATGGGACCGTCGTGAACGGCGTGCCCCTCAGTCCCGGCGCCCGGCAGACGCTGGGCGACGGCAGCCGCATGCAGGTCGGGCGCGTGACGATGACGGTGCGGATAGGTCTCTGAATGAACCGTTCATTGTGGTGCGGTTTGATAGTTCTCAGCCTCTGGGGTCTGAGTTACCAGGGTGGCGCGGATATTGATGACCAGGAAGAACATTTCAGGGAGGAGCAGGGGGCGCAACAGGATCAGGAAGCCGCGCGACGGGAACACGAGCGTGCCCGACAGGCAGAACAGGAGGCGCTCCGGCAACAGGAAGCGGCGCGCCAGCGCGTGGTTCAGCAAAATCTGTTCGTAACCTTGCTGGCTCTGTTGACCCTGCTGGCCTTGATACTGGCCTTGAGAAAACCCCGGCAGGCCATTGTTTGGGCCGCCGGCCACGCAATCGAACCACTCAGTCGGCGCTTCAAACCGGCAGGGCGCTTGCCCGCGCCGGGCGCAGCCCGCGCCGGGACGGCAAACGTCGTACTTACGGGCTTTGACAGCCGGGGCAAACCGGTGAATATCCCATTGCCGGAGGAGGAACTGGATCGGAAACGGGGCGGTTTCACCCTGGGGCGCCATCACCTGCTGGTCGATACGGCGTTGGACGATGACCGGATATCGAAGCGCCATGCCCGGTTCACCCGCAACGGTCACGGCTATTTTATCGAAGACCTCAATTCGAGAAACGGCACTGTGATCAACGGTGCGCAGCCCTGCGCGCCGTTCAAACCCATGCGAATCAGGCCCGGCGACACGGTGCGGCTAGGCGGCATGGAGTTGCTCGTATCGGCCTGATTCGGAAGCGCCCGTGAGGCTACGCAGCAAGGAGATCAATGTCTTCAACATGTCCGCGCTGGACCTGTTCGCCTCAGCGCTGGGTGCGTTTATCCTTATTTCCGTGGTCTTGTTTCCCTATTTTCCCAACACCGGCGATTCCCAGGAACGGGTGGACGAGGTCAAGGCGCAACTGGCTGAGGCCAATGCGCGATTGGAGGAAACCAGCGCCGAACTGGAGCAGGTCCGCGCCCAGTTGAACCCCGCCCTGGAACAGGAACTGCAGGTCGCACGAGAACAACTCGGCGCGTGCCAGGCCCGACTCCGGGAGGCAGAGGCCGCGCTAAACGCCTGCCAGGTTGAACAGCGAGAAGTTGCATCATTGGATTCCGCGCTGGGCGCCTGCGAGAACCGCAACCGGCAGATGCAACAGGAACTGCAATTCTGCGAGAATGAATTGCGCAAGAAATTCGTGCTGGTCGTGATCAGCTGGGGCACGCCGGACGATATCGACCTGCACGTGATCGATCCGCAAGGCCGGGAGTTCTTCTACGGGCGCAAACACATCCCCGGTTCCCTGGCAAAACTGGAAGAGGACAACACCAGAGGTCCCGGCAATGAGATCTGGCTGCACCCGGCCGCGGAGCCGGGCGCCTACGAGGTTTACTACAAATATTACGATGGATCAACCGGCAACGTGCAGGTGCGCGGCGCGGTGCTCACGCCCCGCGGCAGGACGGAGTTGCCGGACATCACTCTGCGGTACGTGGGTGAGAAGCCCCTGGTGGCAACCATTTTCGTCAATGAGGATGGCAACGCTGAGGTGAGGGCATGGTAACGCGGCGGGAGGGGAATTTTCCGCATTGACACGATTTCCCAGGCCCCCTTAGAATACGGTTTAACCGGTGACACAATTTAATTCTGTCACCGGATTTACGGGGCAAACATAACAAACAAAGACGGCCTTCCATGAACTCCGACCACCTGCATGCCCTACCGCCCGGCACGCGCCTTGAAGAATTTCGGCTGGAGGCGCAGGTGGGCGCCGGCGGGTTCAGCATCACCTATCGGGCCTATGACGAATTACTGGACAAGGTGGTGGCCGTCAAGGAATACCTGCCGCGGGATTTCGCCACCCGCACCGCCGGCAATACAGTGGTGCCCATATCCGATGCGGACGCCCGGGATTACCAGTGGGGCCTGGCCCGGTTCCTGGACGAGGCCCGCACGCTGGCCAGGTTCGACCATCCGCATCTCAACAAGGTGCGCCGTTTCTTCGAGGCCAACGGCACGGCCTACATGGCGCTGGAGCATATCCATGGCGAGACCCTGGCTACCCGGTTAAGCCGCGAGCGGCGCTTGCCGGAAACGGACCTGCTGCGCCTGCTGGAGGAAGTGTTATCGGGACTTGCTGTGATTCACGAGGCAGGCTACGTGCACCGGGACATCAAACCGGGCAACCTGATGCTGCGCGAGGAAGACGACAGCACAGTGCTGCTGGACTTCGGCGCCGCGCGCCAGGCAGTGGGCCAGAGTTCCAAGTCAATCACCAGTATCCTGACACCGGGCTATGCCCCGATAGAGCAGTACGAAAGCAAAGCGGACGCCGTCGGACCGTGGAGTGATATCTATGCATTGGGGATGGTGGCGTACAAGTGCATCAGCGGCGCGGGTGACGGGGAGTTGCCCGATGCCGTGACCCGGGCCCGCTCCCAACGCAAAGGGGGTAAGGACCTGGCGATGGCGGCGGAGGTGGGCCAGAGCAGGTACAGTGCGAAGCTGCTGGCGGCGGTAGACTGGGCCATCGAGGTGGATGAGGAGTCCCGGCCGCAGGGGGTGGGTGAGTGGAGTGAGGCGCTGGTGGGGAGCGGGAGCAAGCAACGAGCCGCCAAACCGGAGCCTAAGACAACGGCACGGTCTGCAAAGGCTCCGGCCACCGAGCGCCAGGGTATGAATTGGTCCAGCATGGCCCTGACCGCGGTGATAGTGGTGTTACTGGGAGCGAGCGCCTGGCAGGGCTGGCGGCTGTATCAGGGGATGCCCGGGCTTGGCGTAGACGGCGGCGCCACGGCAGTTGAGTCGCAGGCAGACGCACAGGGCAAAGCAGAGTTAGCAGCAGAACCCTATCCACAAACACCAATGGTAACGCCAGAGCAAGGCTCCGGGCCTGACGCGCCCACACTGGCCGCGCCGGTTGAGGAAGACGAAGTCGCCCGGCTGCTGGCTGCAGCCGAAGCCGACTTGGAGGCAAGACGCCTGACCAGTCCGCAGGGGAACAACGCCTGGGAGAAGTACCGGCGGGTATTGGGTTTATCCTCCGCGCACCCCGAGGCCATAGCGGGGATGGAGCGGGTGATCGGGAGTTACATGGACCTGTTCGGCGCGGCGCTGGAGCAGGAGGATTTTGACCAGGCGGAGGGGTACCTCTCACGCATCCGCGACCTGCACCCGGATTCGCCACTCTTGTTGACGGGGAAAGAACGTTTGGAACAAGCCCGGCAGGCTCATGTCGAGCGGTTGGCGGAAGAAGAGCGCCTGCGCCAGGCCGAGGAAGCGGCGCGCCAGGCGGAACAGGAGCGCCAGCGAATAGCACAGGAAATCGAGAGACACTGGCAGTCCTTTGAGACGGCAATGCAGCAAGACAAATTGGACCGGGCGAAAGACAGTCTCAACCTGGTGCGGGAGTTGGACTCGGACGCGCCGGGGTTAGCGGATGCGGAACGACGCCTGTCACAGGCGCGGGAAGCATCCCGGCAGAAGGCGCTGCAGTATGCCGGTGAGATGGTCTCCATCCCTGCCGGCAGTTTCCGCATGGGGGACCTGACAGGTGCTGACGCTGAGAAACCGGTCCACAGTGTGCGAGTCGCGGCCTTCAGCATGGGCAAGTATGAGGTAACGGTGGGCCAGTTCCAGCGGTTTGTGGAGGCGACGGGGTACCTCACGGATGCGGAGCGTTATACGGACGGCAAAGCAGGTTGTTCTGTCTATACAACAAAAAGATGGAAGTACACCGAGGGCAAGAGTTGGCGCAATCCGGGGTTTTCAGTCGGAGACAAGCACCCGGTGGTGTGCGTGAACTGGAATGATGTGCAGGAGTTCGTGAAGTGGCTGAACGGCAATACCGATGGGGATTTCCGCTTGCCGACCGAGGCGGAGTGGGAGTATGCGGTGCGCGCCGGGAGCAGTACGAAGTATCATTTCGGCAATGATGAGTCACAACTGTGCCGGTTTGCCAGCCATGCGGACAGCGGGACGGACATTGATTGGAAAAACAAGTCCTGCTCGGACGGTGTGGGCGAACGCACCGCCGAAGTGGGTCGTTACCAGCCGAACAGTTTCGGGCTGTATGACATGCACGGCAATGTCTGGGAGTGGGTGACAGATTGCTGGAATGAGAGTTATGTGGGCGCCCCGACAGACGGTAGCGCCTGGACGAATGGGGACTGCAGCCGGCGCGTCATTCGGGGCGGGGCCTGGGACAGCTCACCGTGGAACCTGCGTTCCGCGCACCGTTACGGGAGCTCCCGTTCGAATCACAGCTCTTATCTGGGCTTTCGCTTGGCCCGGGACAACTGAAACGAAGGCATTATAAAGACTCTATACACAGGATTATCCGGTTGGATTCCCTTTTTCTCTAAGCCCTTCTATCTCATCGGCAATCGCGAACTTCACTGCATCAGTTTTTGCAGTATCGAGAAGTTTCTTACCCAGGGGTTGAGCTTACGGATATCCTCGGGCAAATCATCAATTGCTCTTTCGGCAAGTTCATAGTCATGGTACAGACCATAAAACACGCGATAGTAGGTTGTGTGTGCCGTTTCAACCTTGATATAGGCGCCCTGCTGTACCAGGTTATTCTGTTTGAGAAAATTCAGTACACGTTCTTCGGTGGACAGGCTGGCCAGTTGTAAAGTGTAGTGCCGTGGAGATTGTGCGGCGACCCAGCCTTCCCGCCTGATACCGGACTCACCGCCGTCAGAGATATTCTCGACAGGCAACTCATCTTCATCGGAAATGGCCTCGCTGGTGGTCGCAACCAGGTCGGAAATGGCCTCTGGTACAGCCGCAATGTATTCCGTTGTCGCGGGTGCAGGGCTGGTGTCTGCGGTCTCTGCAACAGTCTCCGGCGTTTCCTCCTCCGCGGCGTTCAGCGCGATTTCGGCGGTTTCCTCATCCGTCTGAGCAGCTACGATGGTCGGCGTTTCTTCGACAGCAGGCGCTGTGTCTGCTTCAGTTGCCTCAGCAGCAGTTTGAGCAAGGCTGGTCTCCGCGGTCTCTGCTACGATCTCCGCTGCTTCCTCCTCCGCAATGAACAGTGCGGTCTCGGCAGTGTCTTCGTCCGACTGAGCGGCTATGGTCGGCGTTTGTTCGACAGCGGGCGCTGTGTCTGCTTCAGTTGCCTCAGCAGCAGTTTGGGCAAGGCTGGTCTCCGCGGTCTCTGCAATGTCCTCATCCGGCTGAGCAGCTATGACCGGTGTTTCCTCGGCGGCAGGTACCGTATCTTCTTCAGTTGCCTGCGCAAAGGGTTCTGTTGTTTCCTGTATTGCAGGCGCTTGCGATACGGTCGTGTCCTCTTCAATATCGACATAAGCAAGCCTTTGTAAGCTTTCTTCTGCCTGTTGCAGACCCCCGGCGGCCGCGCGTTGATACCACTTTTTCGCCTCCACCAGGTCTTTTTCTACCGCGTAACCATTTTCATAGTACACGCCCAGGTTGAATTGCGCCTGCGGGACTTCGGCCTCGGCGGCTTTTCTGAACCAGAGTAGCGCTACATCGTAGTCCTGGTCGACGCTGTAACCGAAGGCGTACATGACAGCCAGGCTGTATTGCGCATTTCCGTTTCCCTGCTCTGCTGCTTTGCGGAAAAGCCGGGTGGCTGTTTCATAATCCCGGGTAATCTGCTCACTGCCGTTGAAATACAACAGACCGAGGTTGAACAGCGCATCCGATTGCCCGGCCGCCGCGGCCAGCTTCCACCATTGCATGACTTTCAACGGGTCTTTTGTGACACCATCACCGTGCAAGTACTTGACGCCGAGTTCGAATTGGGCGTCGGGGTGCCCTTGATCCGCCGCAAGCAGGTACCATTTTACTGCTTCGGTAGTATCTACCCTAACGCCATGCCCATAGTCATACATGAGGCCAAGCATTCTTTGTGCGTCCGAGTTGCCGTCCTCGGCAAGTGGTTGCAGTATTTCGTAGGCTTTTTCGTAGTCCTTGGCCAGGTAGGCCTGTCTCGCCGTTTCAAAGGATTGCGCTGGCACAGGGCCGGAAAATACCAACCCCAGTAACAGGAGAGGAATTAACTTGGTCAGCATAAACCGTATCTTTGACATTGTTAATCTCACAGTCATTCTACCTGCTTCACCATTATGACAAGGATTTATACAACATGTTACAACAGGTGAATATCTTGCATAGCATATCATTTCTTACAATAAATGGCACTCTCATCAGGACTGAAAAATATTCAATGCGTTCAATACCCGACAACCTCCAAACTGAAATACAGGGAGCGAGGGCGACCCACCCGCAGGCAGGCGAGACGCCTGCTAGGCCTTGGAAACCCGCACGCTGGCATCGTCCCGTTTGTGCAGGTCCGGCAGCAGGTCAATACCGATCCCCGGGTCCGGGTCCAGCGTGACCATGCCGTTTTCCACGACCGGCAATTTGGTTGTCACGTCCTTGTACCAGCCGGTATACAAGGCCCGGACCGATTCCTGAAATATAGCGTTAACCGCGTTAAGCGACAGGTGTACGGATGCCGCCCATACCACGGGGCCGGTGCAGTCGTGCGGCGCCACCGGAAGTCCGTAAACCTCGGCCAGGCTGGCAATGTGTTTGGCTTCGGTTATGCCGCCGACCCAGCCGATATCCGGCATCGCAAAATCGGTGGCGCGCTGCTCAAACAGGTCCCGATAACCCCAGCGCGTTGCCACCGTCTCACTCGCACAAACAGGGATGGATGTGCGCGCGCGGAACTCGGCCAGGTTTTCCAGGCTGTCCGACTTCACGGGGTCTTCGATGAAATATGGCTGGTACGGTTCCAGCGCATGGGAAATAGCGATTGCGGTCGTCAGGTTCCAGAGCGAGTGACACTCGACCATGATGTCCATCCGGTCGCCCGCGGCGGTGCGGATTTTCTCAAACGGTTCCAACGCCGCATCAAGTTCCGCGGCGCTTATACCGTTGCCCAGGTTGCGTTCTGCGGCGAAGTCGAAAGGCCAGATTTTCATCGCGCTGATGCCTTCCTCCAGCAGGCTGAGCGCCAGTTCGTCAGCGCGGTTCAGGAACGCGTCCAGGTCTTCATAGGGTCCGTGTTCCGTGCCGATACCCCAGTTCGATGTCTTCTGCCCTTCGGTGGAACGGATGTAGGTATAACCGGCGCAGGTATTGTAAACCCGGATGGCGTCCCGCGACCTGCCGCCCAGCAGGTCATACAGCGGCTGTCCTGTAAGCCGGCCCCAGAGGTCCCATAGCGCCATGTCAATCGCGGACAGCGCCCGCATCTCTGCGCCTGTGCTTCTGAATCCCAGGTAGCCCCGCAGTTGCTTCCAGTGCAAGTCCCGTTGCAACGGGTTTTTCCCCAGCAGGTAAGGCGCAATGGTTTCGTGGATATGCGCCTCGACGGACTCGGCGCCAAGAAAAGTCTCGCCCAGGCCGTAGACGCCCTGGTCCGAATGTACCTTGACCCAGACCAGGTTGCCGTAGGAACTGAGGCGCTGGGTTTCTATGCGAGTAATCGTGATGTTGTTCATAGCGTCGGGTTTCCGGTAATTCAGGTAGGGACGGTTTTACGTAATGACGTTAAACCCTCATCTCTGCACACGCATGTAACTGTTGGCTCAAGCCAGGTCATGCCCCCGTACCACTCCCGCAACAGCGGGAGTCCAGTCAAATACTGTGTCGCCCGGAGGGCGACCCTTCGTCTCACTGAATTCTCGTCTGCACAGGATATGGTATGGTGCCCAAATCAGTTTGTACAATTTACACAGCAAATAATAATATGTTGACATAGATTGTAAAATCACGGCATTATCTGCTTACTATTTTATGGGAGTGTTATCAAAATGAAAAATGTCTTCCATTTTACGTTGCTGTTGCTGTTCTTCAGTTCCAGTATCTCTGCCGCCGTACTTGAAGAAATCATCGTCACCGCCACCAAGCGTGAGGAAAGTTTACAGGATGTGCCGGTATCCGTATCGGTTATGGACGGCATGGCGCTGGACAACGCTTCGATAAACAGTCTTGATGAACTGACATTGCGTATGCCGTCGGTCATGATGTCCGAAGCCCAGGCGGCAACCAATATTTTTATCCGCGGTGTCGGTTCGGGGCAGAACTACGGGTTTGAACAGTCCGTCGGCATGTTCATAGACGGCGCCTATTTCAGTCGCAGCCGCGCCTTTCGCAACCCCTTCTTTGATGTGCAACGGGTGGAAGTCCTGAAGGGCCCGCAGACCGTGCTGTTCGGCAAGAATGTCGTTGCCGGCGCGTTCAATATAGAAACCCGGCGTCCGACCGAGGAATGGGAAAACAGTATCAGCGCTTACTGGGACCCGGAGTATGACGGCAAGGAGTTCACCGCAGTCGTATCCGGTCCGCTCAGCGACAACGTGGGTATTCGCGTCGCCGGCAAATACTACGATGTCGATGGGTATATCGATAATTCGCTCCCCGGTGTGCCCGACCCGTACCAACGCGAGCATTATCTGATCCGCGGCACCATCCAGTGGGATATCACTCCTGATTTCAGCGCTACCCTGAAAGGGGAATTCGGCGCCTATGACGTGACCGGGGGTTACCATACCCAGCCGCAGTTCCTGTCAGCCAATCACCTGGCGCTGACGCAGGCCAATGACCCGCAGGCGGAAGCTGCATTCGACTACCGGGTCTCCATCCCGGCGCCCCCGGGCGATCCGTTTTTTGACGGCCTGTTCAATGACACCAACATGGAAAATGTGACCCTGAC
The DNA here is from genome assembly GCA_965221335.1 of Gammaproteobacteria bacterium. Taxonomy (GTDB): domain Bacteria; phylum Pseudomonadota; class Gammaproteobacteria; order Eutrophobiales; family Eutrophobiaceae; genus JAAXHV01. The sequence goes on from CBDCSC010000001.1 coordinate 235,339, forward strand.
CCTGGACTGGAACGCCGGCGGTCACCAGGTCAAGTCCATCACCAGCTATGTCGCCTTCGATTTTGAGGCATTGACCAATAACGATCACACCAACCTCAGGATAGTTGCCGGACCGCAACGGCAGGATTCGGAGACCATCTCCCAGGAGCTGCGCATCACCTCGCCGCAGGACCAGTTCATCGAATATATTTTTGGGGCCTATTACGCCGATGATAAATATCGAACCCGTCTGCAAGCGTCTCTTGACCTGGGTCAGTCCGCATTGGCCGCGGTATTTCCCATCGTGCGCCTCGGCAGGAACCAGCAGACCCGGCAGGATGGCGAGACCTGGGCGGTATTCGGCGAGGCCACGATGAATTTCACGGACCGGGTGCGCTTGATCCTGGGCGCCCGTTATACGGAGGACCGCAAAACGGCTGACAAGCGGCTCTGGTATTCCGATGTGTCAACATTGGACAATGCCGTGCCGGACCCGGCCATCTCTGCAATCTATAACGGCGTTATCGGTGTGGAACATGACCTCCGGGGCGTGAAACGCAAGACCGATGACGTCCCATTTGCCGTGACCGGTGAATTTGATGCAAGTGATGACCTGATGGTCTATGTAACCTATAGAGAAGGGTTCAAGGCCGGCGGGTTTGATGAGGACTTTACTTCCGGCGTACTGTCGGAATATGAATTTGAAGACGAGCAGGTGGAGTCGTTTGCATACGGCGCCAAGATGACACTGGCGGACGGCAGGGCGTATATCAATGCCGAATATTTCCACTCGGAATACAGCAACTTGCAGGTCTCAACCTTCTCCATAGCCAGTTTCCTGGTAGGCAATGCAGCCTCGGCCACCACCCAGGGGCTGGATGTAGACGCACGTTGGCTGGTCACGGATCAATTCAGTGTAGGCGGCGCGTTTGTCTGGCTGGACGCTGAATACGACAGTTACGAATCCGGGCCCTGCGTGCTTGACAGCGCCGGCAACGCCATTGCGACATTCTGTGACCTGTCCGGCCGCCCGCTGCAATACGCGCCGGATATCGAATTCAATATCTACGCGGACCTGGTCGTGCCTGTCTACCAGGGCTGGGAACTTGGGCTGACCGGCGATCTCACCTATTCGGATGACTTCTACCTGGCCGGCGACCTCGACCCGGACTATGTGCAGGAAGACTATGCCAAGCTCAATGCCACCCTGAGCCTGGCCTCACCCGACGGCAGGTATCGCTTTTCTGTCATCGGCAAGAACCTGACCGACAAGCAGACTTCGCACCAGCAGAATGACATTCCGCTGGCGAATTTGTATGGCGGCAAGGCCGGTTCGGCATTCTCCGACCCGCCGCGCGTCGTCGCACTGCAGGCAGAGATTAAATTCTGACGTGCATAACGGGTAACTGCCCGGCGAAAGAGCGGCTGGTAGGGCGCCTCTTTTGGTAATGCGAACCGGTTGGAAAGCGGGAAGGTCTTTTTGCAGCACGCTGTTGTTGCTGGCGATGCTGTCTGCTATTGTGCCGGGCGCACCCGCGCGTGATACCAGCCTGTACTGGGGCGACACCCATTTACACACGAACAACTCACCCGACGCATCGCTGAACGGCAACATTCGCATTGGCCCGGAAGAGGTGTTCCGTTTCGCCCGCGGCGAAGCCGTCGAAGGTCACAGCGGCGCACCGGCAAAACTGGAAAGGCCGCTGGACTTTCTGGTGGTAAGTGACCATGCTGAATATCTCGGCTTGCTGCCGAGAATACGCGATGGCGATACGCTGGTATTGAAAAATGCTGTGACCCGGCGCTGGCGCGACATGATAGACAGCGGTGATGGGGAACAGACCTGGAAAGCGATGTTTGAAGTCCTGGAGGACATTGAGACGAACAACCCGAGTTTCGATGATACGGATATAAGGCATTCCACCTGGGGGCGCTTTATCGAACTTGCCGACAGATATAACGAACCGGGCAGGTTTACCGCATTCATCGGTTTTGAGTGGACCTCGATGCCGGACGGGAACAACCTGCACAGGGTGGTCATTTTCCGGGACGGCGCCGCAAAGGCAGGAACGGTATTGCCGTTCTCGGCGTTTGACGGCGATGACCCGGAACAACTCTGGGCGTTCCTGGAGAATTACGAGACGGACACGGGGGGCAGGGCGCTCGCCATCCCCCACAACGGTAATATGAGCAACGGTCGCATGTTCCCGGAAACAGACTTCGAGGGTAGACCGATCGACGGGGATTACGCTCGCGCCAGGTCCCGCTGGGAACCCCTGTATGAAGTCACCCAGATCAAGGGTGACGCGGAGACACATCCGCAATTATCTCCCCGGGACCGTTTTGCCGATTTCGAGAACTGGGACAGGGGCAACATCACTGCAACAGCGCTGAAACAGACCGGGATGCTCAAGGCCGAATATGCGCGCGCGGCGCTGCAAACGGGCCTGGGACTCGAACGGCTGGTCGGCGCCAATCCGTACCGTTTCGGACTGATCGGCAGTTCGGATGCGCATACCGGATTTGCCGCCGTGGCTGAGCGGAACTTCTGGGGCAAGTTTTCCGTGTACGAGCCTGGTTTGCACCGCCTGACACACCACTCGGTTGTGAAGGGCAGACAGGGGAAGACATACGATATCTGGGCTTACGAGATGGTTGCCTCGGGCTATGCCGCGGTCTGGGCAACGGAAAATACCCGCGCCGCGCTGTTCGATGCCATGCAACGCAGAGAAGTTTACGCCACCACCGGCTCGCGTATCAGGCTACAGTATTTTGCGGGCTGGGATTTCCTGCCCGAGGATGCAAAAGGCGACGATTTTGCCGCAAATGGTTATCGAAACGGCGTGCCCATGGGCGGCACGCTGAGCGCCGCCCCGGCAAACTCCCGGCCGGCGTTCATCATCAATGCGCTCAAGGACCCGGCCGGTGTTCCGCTTGAACGGGTCCAGGTCATCAAGGGATGGGTCGATGAAAATGGAGACACTCATGAAATCATCCATGATGCAGCCGTTGCGGAAAACGGCGCAGTCGGTTTCCACACCTATTGGCAAGACCCGGATTTTGATCCCCGGCAGCATGCCTTTTATTACCTGAGGATCCTTGAGATACCCAAACCCCGCTGGACGACACTGGAGGCTCGGCGGCTGAATACGGCTCTGCCGGAACAGGTACCTGCGCAGATACAGGACAGGGCATACAGCAGTCCCGTCTGGTACAGTCCGTGATGCCGAAGAATGCCGATAAATTCAGGCATTGTCCCGGTCTCCTCCTGTGTTTGTGCATAGCCCTGACGGCCTGTGCCGAACCGGATGTTCCCGCGGATGGCGCGCTGACTGCGACCAACGGGGAAGCGGAGTTCGGTCAGATCGATGACGAGCGCATACTTAACCATGCGGATGAACCCGACAACTGGCTGGCCCATGGGCGTGATTACAGTGAGAAGCGGTTTTCTCCTCTCAGTGAGATAAACAAGTCCAATGTATCCGGACTGGGCCTGGCATGGGCGCTTGATATGGGCACGAACCGGGCGCAGGAAGCAACGCCCATCGTCGTGGACGATACACTTTTTCTCACCAGCGCCTGGAGCCGCGTGTTCGCCATTGATGCCCGCACGGGTTCAATACGCTGGAAATACAATCCGCAAGTGCCCGGCGCCTGGTCGCGGCGCGCCTGTTGCGACGTGGTCAACCGCGGCGTTGCCGTTTACCGCGGGCGCGTCTATGTGGGCAGTCTTGACGGTCGCCTGATAGCTTTGGACGCGGCGACCGGCGCAGAGGTTTGGCAAGTGGACACGCTCATCGATCGGGACCGGTTTTACACCATCACCGGCGCGCCTCGGGCCGCCCGCGGCAAAGTCTACATTGGCAATGGCGGCGCAGAGTTCGGCGTGAGGGGATATGTGTCGGCCTACGATGCGGATACGGGCAAACTTGCGTGGCGTTTTTATACCGTTCCCGGCGATCCTTCGCAACCCTACGAACATCCCGAACTGGAACTGGCCGTTGCCACCTGGAGTGGTAATGAATGGTGGAAATACGGAGGCGGCGGGACAGTATGGAATTCGATCGTGTACGACGCCGAATTCAATCATCTTTATATCGGCGTCGGTAACGGTTCCCCCTGGGCGCGCGCGATACGCTCACCGGGCGGCGGCGACAACCTGTTTCTGTCCTCAATCGTAGCCCTGGATGCCGACAGCGGCAGGATGAAATGGTATTACCAGACCACACCGGCGGATAACTGGGACTATACCGCGGTGCAGGACATGGCCCTGGCGGAGCTGGAAGTCGGCGGGGAACTGCGCAAGGTATTGTTGCAGGCGCCGAAGAACGGGTTTTTCTACGTGCTTGATCGCAGTGACGGTGAATTGCTGCGCGCGCACCCATACAGCGCAGTGAACTGGGCAACCCATGTCGACCTGGAAACCGGGCGGCCCGTGGAAAACCCTGATCTGGATTATCTCGAACAGGAAAAATGGGTGCTGCCGGGTTCCGCAGGCGCCCATGGCTGGCAGGCCATGTCCGTCGATGAAATGAGCGGCCTGGTGTATATCCCCACCCAGGAAAGTCCTCTTATCTTTGCCATGGCCGATGAATGGAAACAGAGCGGGCGCTTCGAGAGAAACCCCGGCAGATGGAATATCGGCCTTGAGGTCGGGCGCCTGGCGCAGTTGTTTGTTGATAATGTTGCGACCCAACCGGCGCCGGCAGGCGCGCTGAAGGCATTCGACCCCATCAGTGGAGAGACCCGCTGGGAGGTGCGCAATCCCTATTACTGGAACGGCGGGGTACTGGCCACACAGGGCGGCCTGGTATTCCAGGGGGATGCCAACGGTGTCTTGTCTGCCTACGACAAGGAAAACGGCGACAGCTTATGGCAGTTCAATACCTGGACATCCATACTTGCGCCGCCGGTCACCTACAGCATCGACGGCACGCAATATGTTGCGTTGCTGACCGGTGGCGGCGGCGCCGACCTGTTCGGCGGCGAAGCGGACACGGCTACGAGCAAATACGGGAACAGGGGACAACTGCTGGCATTTCGCCTCGGTGGAGATGCGCTGCTGCCCGAACCCGAGCCGTTGGACAAGCGCATACCGGAACAGCCCGCGGTAACGGTGGACAGCATGGTGATTGCGCAGGGAGAACTGCTGTATAACAACTTCTGCGCCACGTGCCATGGCCTGTTGGCGCGCTCGGGTGGGTCTATCCCTGACCTGAGACTGATGTCCGACCAAAGCCATGCCCTGTTCCATGATATCGTCAGTGATGGGATCCTGTCCGCGAACGGCATGGCGGGATTCGGGGATATCCTGACTACGGCTGAAGTTGAAAAAATTCACCACTATGTGCGCGCGCGGGCCTGGGAAGACAGGGCTGTGGCAACAGGCGATAAGCAACAGGCGACACTGACCTGGCTGTCGCCGCCGGAAGAGTAATACCATGCAGATAACAGATGTGCGCCTGCGCCGTTTACGGGTCATTGAGGAAGTGGGGACGGTGCAACTGGCCTGGAGTCCGGGCGATCAGATGCTGATCCAAAAAGGGGGCGGCGGTTTTGTTGAAGTCCTGACTGATGAAGGTGTTGCCGGAATCGGTCCGGAGGTGGATGACCGCTTCATCCCGGTGTTGAAGAAGATACTCATCGGCAGGGACCCCATGGAAGTGGAAAAGCTCAGCGCGATGCTGGAGTATTACCTTCAGGCAGGGACCCATTACCAACATGTGGCCGGAGTGGATATCGCGCTGTGGGATATCGTGGGCAAGGCCAGGGGCTTGCCCTTGTACAGGCTATGGGGTGGAACCAAGGATCGCATCGTGCCCTATGCCGCAATGATCATGTTGTCCACGCCCGATGAAAGGGCGGATATGGCGCGCCGGCTCAGGGATCAGGGCTGGCAGGCAATAAAGCTGCGCCTGCACCATGAGACCATGGCGGAAGATATCCGCACGGTGGCCAAGGTCAGGGACGCAGTGGGCAGCGATATGCGCATCATGGTGGATGCCAACCAGGCACAATCCAAGGGTGACTGGCAACCGGGGGTGAGATGGGACTACCGGCGCGCGTACGACACCGCGCTGGAATTGCAACAGCTTGACTGCGTATGGCTGGAGGAGCCCAGGCCGCGCTATGCATTCGAGGAGCTGGCCAGGCTGAATGATTCGGTGGAGATAGACCTGGCAGGCGGTGAAAATGCCGCTGTCCTTTACGAGTTTCAGCAGATGTGCGAACTGGGCGCCTACAGCATATTGCAACCGGAATGCCTGGTATTGACCGGGATCACCGAAACCCTGAAGGTGGGGGAGATTGCAAAAAAATACGGCAAACAGGTTGCCCCCCATAACGGCTACGTGAAACTCGGGTTGATCGCCCATATGCACATGGTGGCAAGCTGGCCGCACGCACCGTACCTGGAGCTGATCCACGACCCACCCGTCGGCGATTACCGCAATTTTTTTGCGATGATGGATAATCCTCCCCTGGTTGATGAAGACGGGTGCATGACCGTACCGTCAGCGCCCGGCCTCGGCGTGGAAATAGCCCCGGACCTGATCATCCCTGACTGAGCAACCCCTGTCCTGATCGCCGGTCGTGATCCCAAACAAGGGGACCTCTGATTAAATCTCAGAGTTTCCCAAGATATCTATTCAGGGACCCTGTTCAACAATTTGTGTTACTCTGCGGTGAAATAAAAGCGAATAACATCGGGAGAACCCTATGCACGCACAAGCGCTGGCGGCCGTTGCGCGGTCGCCCGAGGCGCCGTTCGATTTTCGCGAAATGGAACTGCTGCCGCCGCTCAGTAACGAAGTACAGGTCAGGATTGCGGCGACCGGTATCTGCCATACGGATATTGCAGTCAAAGAACAGGCATTTCCATTGCCCTTGCCCATGGTGCTGGGCCATGAAGGCGCCGGGATTGTCGAGGCGGTAGGCGAAGAAGTCACCCATCTACAGGTCGGTGACCATGTCGTGTTATGTGGCGATTCCTGCGGCAGGTGCGGTAACTGCCACCAGGGGTTGCCGTTTTACTGCCGCGAATTCCCGGAACGCAACCTGAGTGGCCTGCGCACTGACGGCAGCACCAGCCTGGTGTGCGATGGAGAGCCGATGCGGGGACGGTTTGTTGCCCAGTCGTCATTTGCCACCCGGGTGATCGGCGCCGCAAGAGGCGCAATAAAAGTCCCCGGCGATTTACCCCTTGAATTGTTGGGGCCGCTGGGCTGTGGACTTGCCACCGGCGTGGGCACGGTGATGAATGCGCTGCGTCCGAGCGCCGGTTCAAGTATCGCAATCTTCGGCGCGGGAACCGTAGGGCTTGCCGCGGTGATGGGCGCGCGCCTTTCGGGTTGCACCTGCATAATCGTTACCGACATCCGGCCTGCGCGACTTGAAATGGCGCGCGAGTTGGGCGCGACCCATGTGCTTGATGCCGGTACGGAGGATGTGGTTGACGCGATCCATTCCATTACCGGCGGCGGCGCCAATTATGCGGTCGAATGCACGGGTGTGCCCGAAGTCGTTATCCAGTCGGTCAACTGCCTTGCCCCGCCCGGCTGGTGTGCGCAGGTTGGGGTGACGCCTGCCGCCGCCACCGTGCCCCTGGAAATGGACCAGGTGATTTTCGGGCGCGGCCTGCGCGGTGTGGTGATGGGCGAAGCGAATGTCCAGGTCTTTGTACCGTTCCTGGCCGACCTGTTCAGGCAGGGGCGGCTCCCCTATGACCGCTTCGTCAAGTTCTATGACTTTACTGATATCGACCGGGCAGTACATGACAGCGCCGTCACCGGCGAGGTGATCAAGCCGATCCTGCGCATGCCGGAATAGGTTAGTCCCTTTTCCTGTTAATTCTGATTATGTTCAGAGCGAAGCCGTGGCGTCAAGACAAGGCTCAGTCCGCAGTCCGGTGAATAGTCTGAATCCCTCCCTGCGGGAATACTGGCCCCGGCGTTACACGCTGACCGGCCTGGCGGTTATCGCGATGTTCATCTGCTACATGGACCGGGTGAACATTTCCATTGCCATCATACCGATGGCTGACGACATGGGTTGGCAGCCGGAACAACAGGGCATGGTATTGTCGTCTTTTTTTCTCGGTTACCTGTTAACCCAGGTCCTCGGTGGCCGCCTGGCGGATCGCCATGGCGGCAAGCTTGTGCTGGGAGTTGCGGTACTGGTCTGGTCGTTGTTCACGTTTGTCACACCCGTAGCTGCAATGGCCGGTTTCGGCGCACTGCTCCTGGCGCGTATCGGTATGGGCGCGGGCGAAGGCGTGGCGTTGCCGGCCGTTTACAGTCTCTACGGTCGCTGGTTGCCGCGTCATGAGTTTTCCCGCGCCATTGGCGCCACCTTTTCTGCGATGACCCTGGGGATTGTTTTCGGCATGGCAGCCACGCCCTGGATCATCGTCAATTTCGGTTGGCACTGGGCATTTTATTCATTCGGTCTCGCCGGTTTTGTCTGGTTCACCTTCTGGCACAAAAGCGCTGCGTCGCATCCCGACCTGCATCCGGGTATCAGCGAGCAAGAGCGCGCGCTGATACGCAGGGATGCGGCGCCGGTCACGGCAACACAGGCGCCGCCCTGGGGCCAGTTGTTAACCACACCGGCCGTTTGGGCTATCATCGTGGCCCATTTCTGTTCCAACTGGGGTGTTTATGTGCTGCTGGCGTGGATGCCCACCTATATCAACAAGGGGTTGCAGGTTGATTTCAATGCAGTGGGCTTGTATGCAATGATCCCCTACATCGCCGCCTTCCTGTTCTTTAACATAGCCGGCGCGCTCGCAGACAGGCTGGCCATGCGTGGTTGGGAGACAATAAAAATCCGCAAGTTGATGCAAGTCATCGGTTTTGGCGGACCGGCGCTGATCCTGATGTTCGTCGGTAATGTCGATAATGCAGAAGCCGCGATTGCATTGATGACACTGGCCAATATTTTTATAGCCTTCAATGCGGGCGCTTTCATCGTCAACCACCTGGACATAGCCCCGAAATACGCCGGCGTTTTGATGGGCCTGTCGAACACGGCAGGCACAATACCGGGTATCATAGGCGTTTATGTCAGCGGAATGATACTGGGGCTGACTGGTTCGTGGACGCTGGTGTTTCAGCTCGCAGCGCTGGTATACCTGCTGGGGCTGGTATTCTACCTGGCGTTCGCATCGGGCGAACGCCTGTTTGATTAGGGAAACTCTGAACAAGTCCATCCTGGACTTGTCAGAGTACGGAAAACAAAAATGCGATTTTTGTTTTCCTCACAATATCAATGCCTTACAGTCATTGATATTGACGATACATCCTTGTATCGTAGGAACCTCTGACTTAATCAGAGGTTCCTTAGTTTTGGAGACAACTTATGCAATGGCAAATAGGCAAGGTAAAAATAACCCGTGTGGTTGAGTTGGTCGTCAGCGGAGACAACGAATTTGTGTTGCCGGACGCGCAAAACGAAAAGTGCCTGGCATACGACTGGATGCAGCCGCACTTCATGGATGAAAAAGGGTTTCTTCTTTTCAGCGTGCATGGTCTGATTGTCGATACCGGCGCCCACAAGGTCATGGTCGACACCTGTATCGGCAATGACAAGCAGTTGGCGGTTCCCACCTGGAATAATATGCAGACGAACTTTCTGGAAGACATGAAGGCCGCCGGGTATGCGCGGGAGGATATCGATACGGTGCTGTGCACGCATCTTCACGTCGACCATGTGGGTTGGAATACCATGCTGGTGGACGGTAAATGGACGCCAACCTTCAACAACGCCCGCTACCTGGTGGCGAAATCGGAGTGGGAGCACTGGGATGCCCATGAGGAGGAGATTGAGATAGGCCCGGTCATGCAGCAGTCCGTCCGGCCTGTAGTAGAGGCGGGGTTGATGGAACTGGTCGATCAGGATTACAGGGTCTGTCCCGAAATTAGACTGATACCGACACCCGGCCATACTCCGGGTCATGTGAGCGTGCTGATCTCGTCCGAAGACAATCAGGCGCTGATTACCGGCGATTTTATCCACCACCCGGTACAGATGACACGGCCTGATTGGTGCAGTTCGGCAGATTCCGACTCCGCGCACGGCCTGCTCACCAGAAAGGAGATCCTGGAACGGTATGCCGGCACCGAGGTCCTGATTATCGGCAGCCATTTCCCCACACCGACCGCCGGTTATATCAAGCCCATGAGTAACGGTGATAATTACTGGCTGGACGTGAATGATTGACCGGAGTTTCTTATGACCCGTATCAAGTCGGTGGCCCTGACGGAATTTGAGTTTGGCGTGGACAACATAGGGCTGGAGACTGCGGCTGCCGGTGTCGGCAACATGGCCTATGTCAAGGGCAACCGGTTCAAGGCCAGGCGCTGGGCCGTAAGCATCAGCGCCGACGAAGGCGCAACAGGTGAATATGTGACCAACTGGGTGGGAACGCCGTCATCGTTCGGCCAGGCAACAATGCTGGCGCCATTGCTCGTGGGGCGTGACCCCGAACACAGGGAACAGATCTACAACGACCTGAAATGGGAAATACGGGCTTATGACCACATGGGGCACGGCCCATTGGATATTGCCTTGTGGGACCTGGCAGGCAGGCTCCACGGCGTATCCATCAAGAGCATGCTTGGCGGCTACCGTGACAGGTTGCCGGTCTACGCGAGCACCTACGGGGGTCAGGAAAGCCCGGGCGGGTTGCACACGCCGGCGGATTTTGCCGACTATGCCGAACACTGCCGCGCTGCCGGTTTCCACGGCTTCAAGATCCACGGTTGGCGCAACAGCATACTGGCGCGTGAGATGAAAAACCTGCGCGGCGTGCGGGACAGGGTGGGAGATGATTACCCGGTGATGATTGATCCGGCCTGCATGCTGGAAACCTGGATGGATGCCCTGGAACTGGGCAGGGTAGCCGACGAGGTCGGTTGCCTCTGGTATGAAGACCCTTACAAGGACGCGTCGGTCTCGGCGTTCGCGCACCGCCGCCTGCGGGAAAAACTGAAAACGCCGTTACTGGTCAGCGAGCATGTGCGCGGCCTGGAACAGAAAGCGTCCTTTCTGGTCAACGGCGGATGCGACATGATTCATGCAGACCCCGAATACGATATGGGCATTACCGGAGTCATGAAAATAGCCCATTTCTGCGAAGCCATGGGACTGGATGTGCAGATTCATGCTGTCGGCCCCGCTCATCGCCTGTGCATGTCGGCCATGCGTAATACCCTGATGTATGAAATGGCGCTGGTCGGCCCGGACATGCCCAACATCGTAGCGCCGGTATATACCTGTGGCTACTCGGATCGGGCGGAGGACCTGCCCGCCGACGGATTTCTGCCCGTTCCCGACGGCCCCGGCCTGGGCGTCAGCTATGACTGGGACTATATTGATGCCCACCAGACCAGGCGCCTGGTGTTTGAGTAACGGGGGTCAGCAGACAAAGACCCAGGGCAGGCCGGCAGCAATCCGGAAACAGCGAACCGCCGGTTGAATCTCAGAAGCCCCCTGGTCCGGTCTCGCTTTTACCAGTTATAACCGACTTCAACGCCATAGGTGCGCGGCGGTCCTTGCATCTGATGAGCAAATCCCAGGGCCGAAATAATATCCTGGCCGGAGGACATGTACTTTGCGTTAGTGAGATTCATGACCCACACCGCTGCGTCCCAGTTGCCGTTATCCTGTTGGAAACTAAGACGCCCGTTAAGCAGGAAGTAGCCGTCTTCTTCCAGGATCAGGCGGTTGTTGGGTTCCAGGAAATGCTCGTCGACATACTTGAAGTCAGCCTGGAGGTAAGGACGAACTCCTCCCATCATGGGCAACTCGTAACGCGCTCTCCCATTGAAGGACCAGTCGGGCGCGTTGGTAATTTCATTACCCTTGATGGTTGAGGCTGGTCCGCCTGCCAACGAAGACAGGACCACATCGGTCTTGACGATCTCGTTATCCAGCCAGCTTAAGCCGACATCAATATAGAGCCGGTCAGTCATCAGCCATTGCAGAGAACCCTCGGCCCCGAAGATTTCCACATCGCCGGCGTTCTGTAGGCGGGCGCTCACCTCGGTACCGCGCACGAAGGTAGCCTGGTACCCTTCAAAGTCATAGAAGAATCCGCTGCCGTTGAACTGCATGCGTCCGTCCAGCAAGGTCCACTTGAAGCCGCCCTCGTAGGCTCGCAGGGATTCGACGCCGAACGGCTGCAACGACGGCTGGGAAAAAATTACCGCGCCGGAATACCCACCACTGCGGAAACCTTCGCTGACTGATATATACCACATCATATCGTCGGTCGGGCTGTATTTGAGTGCGACACGGAAGTCCACGTTTTCCTCTTCCTGTTTGTTGTCGAAATCCAAGGGGCCGCCAGGCATAAACCCGTCGCAAGTGCCGCCTGCTGTAATAGGCAAGGCTGACAATGGACAAGGTGTGAAACCGGGAGTTGTCAGGGAAGTAAAAGCGTCATCAAGGTCGGTATACGTGCCGATAAATGAGCCGCCTGTCCATTCGCGCTCTTCATAGGTAAAACGCAAACCTGCCTCGGCCTCGATCTGGTCGGTAAGTGGGACGGTGATATCGCCGAAGACGGCCCAGGATTCCGTATCCTGGTCGGCTCCGTTGCTGGTCGGAATCGCGACGGCGCTAAGGTCAATCGTCTGGAACCAAGCGATGTCGCTCTGAAAATAAAAACCGCCTATGATCCACGCAAATCCCCAGGAATCATCCGACGTGATACGCACTTCCTGGCTGAAGCTGTCTACCTCGCTATCGATGGTGTCGTTATTACCGATCTTGAACCGTGAGGCGTCGAGATCCTGCGATTGCTCCTTTTCGAATTGCTCGTAACCGCTGATCGCGGTGACGCTGAAACGCGGCAAACGCCAGTTGATATGCGCCACCACGTTATGATTTTCCATTTCGACCATGGGCTCGGCGTCGGCCTCGGTATCGAAGCGGTTGTCGTCCGGGTCAAAATGTCCCAGCAATCCCACGCACTGCCCCTCGGCGCGTTTTCCCGCCAGCACGGGGGCGCAGACTCCACCCCCGGCAGGGTCAAGCGCATGGGAAGGTTCGAGCAGCGGCTCCTCTGAATCGTGGTAACCGTAGTTGAAGATCACACGGGCATCGAAATCCTCTGTCGGCAGCCAATGGAGCTGGCCGCGCACAGCAAAGCGGTCATCGTCACCCAGAGTATTTTCTGTCAGGCGGTTGTAAGAGTAACCTGAACCTGAATCGCTGAGTTGTCCGGCAACCGATACCCGACCCAGCAGGGTTTCAGAGAGCGGGCCGCTTACCGCGCCCTCGACTGTGGCGGTGTTGTAGCGCTGGTAACCGGCGCGCAAATAGCCTTCCGCTTCAGCCGTGGGCAGGGCCGAGATAATGTTGACCGCGCCGCCAGTGCTGTTGCGGCCGTAGAGTGTTCCCTGCGGACCCTTGAGCACTTCAACCCGCTCCACATCCATCAGGGCGAAGTTCAGGGTATCCGGTGTGGGCTTGTAGACCTCGTCCACATAGACACCGACCGATGAATCAACCGTGCCGGTAAAATCGTTAATCCCCACGCCACGCAGGTAAAAACTCACGGTTCGCAGTCCGTTCGGACCCAGCTTGGTGAGCAGTCCCGGTGTCTGCATGGCCAGGTCCCTCGGTTCCTTGATGCGAAGCGAGTAAAGGTCTTCGCCTGAAAACACCGTGACCGGATTGGCGACATTCTGGAGCGTCTCCTCACGCTTCTGGGCAGTTACCACGATTTCTTCCAACACCTGGCCCGGCGCAGTGACACAGAATATAAACAAACCGAAGGCAACGCACAGGTTACGGCAGAAATGGGAAATTCGTAACTGTTGGAAAGTTGTTTGCGATGGCATCTGACAAGCCCCCCTGACAGGTGTTGTATTTATAAAACAACCGGGAACAATTTCTTGGAACAGACTATCCTCATACTAGCTGAAACTGAATTGGAATTCAATTTACGAACCCACAACCTCGCGCAACCAGTTAAATTTGTCCGGCGCCCGACCTTCCTGAATATCAAGCAGTTCCTCTCGCAATCTTTTGGCGACAGGACCGCAAGCCTCAGGCAATTCAAAGATAGCGCCGTCTTTTTCAGCTATCACACTGATAGGCGCAACGATTGCCGCGGTGCCACAGGCAAAGGCCTCGGTGCACCGTTCAGCGCGGATTTGCCGCAGCAACGTATCAATAGCCAGCCTTTCCTCCCGAACCGGAAGGCCATGATCTTTTGCCAGGGCAATCACCGAATCCCGGGTAACACCGGGGAGAATCGTGCCGCACAGTTCGGGGGTATGCAGTTCCCCGTCGATCACCGCGAAAAAATTCATTGCCGACAGTTCTTCAATGTATCTTTGCTCACGCGCGTCAAGCCAAAGTGTTTGGTGAAAACCGCTATCCATTGCTGTCGATGTTGCATAAAGGGATGCGCCATAATTACCACTGGCCTTGATATTTCCGACGCCGCCTGTTGACGCGCGAGTCCCTTCTCGCTCCACCACGACACGCAGACTGCCCGTGACCAGGGCATCCGAGGGACTTCCGATGACAAAAAATGAAAAGCGGTCGGATGTGAAAAAACCCAGTGAAGGATGAGACGCGAACATCAACGGACGCAGGTAGAGCGATTGGCCTGATAATCCCGGAACGAGCGGGCCGGCATAGGCGGAAACCGCAGACACGCCTTCAATAAAGAATGATTCTGGCAGTTCAGGCATGAGCATGCGCGTCGCCGAGCGGTTAAGCCGGGCGGCATTCATTTCCGGCCTGAATAATTTTATCTGCTTATGTTCTCCCCGATACGCTTTCAGCCCCTCAAAGACGACCTGTGCGAAATGGAATATCCTGGCAGCGGGATCGATGGTTATCTCAGCATAGGGAAGCAATTCGCCTTCGTCCCATTCGCCGTCAGCATAATCAACGCGGTACATGATCGGCGCGAGAGTCTGCCCGAAGCATAATTCCTCCGGCAACTCGAAACGTTCAACGGCGGACATCACATTCGGATGGACTTTCATGGGGATTTTTGACGGGGCCAGTAATGGTAAGATACAGTTGCCTGTTTCATTCGGGCAAACCGTTTTCAATAATATCAGAAACCAGTTCGCCCAGCACCTCAATCCCCAGGGCTATATCTTCCTGATGGGTGTCCTCGGCAACAACATGGCTGTGGCCGCCGACGCTGGGCACAAAAATCATGGCGGTAGGCGTTTTTTTTGCAAACAACATACAATCATGGCCGCCGCCGCTGGGCATGCGCATGCATGGGGCGTCGCAACGCATTACAGCCGCTTCCAGGCGTTCAACGAGGTTTGAATCCATGGTTTCCGAAGCAATTTGGACGCCAGGGACCCATTTATGACCGACTCTGTGTTTTGCTCCCACTTCAGCCGCCAGCCTGGGGATAGCCTGGTTGATACGGCTGAGTATTTCCGCTGAGCCGTCCCGATATTCGATTAACGCCTCCGCCTCCCGGGCGGTTACATTATACGCTCCCGGTTCCAGGCGCAGATTGCCAATATTCCAAACCGTAGAAGCGCTGCCGTGTTGGCGGCAAAAATCCGCAAACAACGTGGCAAATTCATAGGCCGCGGCCGCGGCATCCTTGCGCATCGCCATCGGTACGGTGCCTGCATGCCCCGCCTCGCCGAAGAAAAATACCTGCGACCGGCCAACGCCGACAATTTCGGTGACAATGCCGATGATCTTGCCATGACTTTCCAGCATCGGGCCTTGTTCGATGTGCGCTTCGATGCAAGCGACATCCCGGAGCGAATCAAATCCGGCGATCGCGCGACCTGCATAGCCGGCCTCGCGTAACGCGTCTTTCAGCGCAGTACCGTCATCGGCAACGGCTTCTAGCGCTTGCTCCGGCGATTTCAGTCCGGTGTAAACGGAACTGCCGAGCAATCCGCTGAAACGGCCCTCTTCGTCGCTGAAAGATGTGGCTTTTACGCCGATATCGGCGCTGCCGCCGGCTTCCTGCAATGCTCTGGCTATCTCCAGCCCGAAGATGACACCCAAGGCGCCATCCAGCCATCCGCCCTTGGGAACGGTATCTGAATGAGAGCCGATAATAATATAGCGTTTGCAGCCCGGCGTCTTTCCTATTACGTTGCCGATACCGTCAATCTCGGCATCCAACCCGGCTGTCTGCATACGCGCCAGTAACCAGGCGCGCGCGGCAATATCTTCCGGAGTGAACCCGCGCCGGTTTACGCCCGATTCAAATTTGCCGAATTCAGCCAGCCGCTGTAAATCTTCAATCACCCTGTTTGTATCAACCGCCAACATTTATCAGGCGCTTCCTTGTTCGATGTCGGATCGATTTGACAAAGCATTGAACAGACAATCAAAAACGATATAGCCGACTATTCCAAGTGGTAATCCCACCAGCCAGGAAATCTGCAGCCACCAGACCATGGTGACGGTGGAAGCTCCCAGTGTGCTGATGATAGCGGCCGGGTTCAACCCGACAATGTGCCAATACCTGCTCTCCGGGGTCTCGTCGTACAGATCTTTCACTGATAACGGATCTTTTTCCAACCAGCGCTGGGCGAGCATGCAACCCAGCAGCGGTCCGAAAAAGGCAGTGTAGTAATTGATGAAAGAAACAAAATGCGCGCCGCTTTCAAGCAGAACCCAGGGAAAGGAGAGACTCGCAAGAATACCCGTGAGAATGACTCCCTTTTGCCAACTGAATCCGAACAACTCTTCGAAAATGAATGCCGGGGGTAAGATATTTATGGTTAAATTTGTGCTGAACTGTGCGACCAGGATGAAAACCAACATCAGTATCATGACAACCGGGCCTGGCGACAATTGCATCAATGCTTGGATGGGGTCCCATTGACCGGTTGTCACCGCGGACACGAAGCCAAGAAACATCATCAATCCCAACGGGGGGATGATTCCGAATAAATGCCCCAGCCACATGCTGCGTTGTTTGTTTTCGAGATAACGGGTCAAGTCGCTTGCGCTGACCATGACCGCGACAAGAATGCCCACGGTGGCGTTCACCCCGGTCCAGAATGACCAGCCCCAGTCGCCGCTGATGCGCCAGGTCTCGCTGATTTCAAACTGCTCGCTTTTCAATGTAGAAAACAGCATCTGCACAATGATTATCACCAGCGCTATGGATGCCCCTACAGTAAACCATTTCATCATGCGAATGCCGCGTGCAGCAAACCAGGTTTGAACGATAAGAAAAGCAATAAAATAAATGAGTTGGATGCCGTCGGCGGTGAATCCGACCAGGGTTCGGATAATGCCGTCCATGGCCAGCGCCGCAATCCAGGTGCCGAAGCCATACCAGACAATGGCCGGTAGCAGGCGAATCAGCTCGGGGAGCCGCGCCCCGCGAATACCGAAAGACGCTCGCGCCTGGATACAAAACGGAATCCCGTACTGTAATCCGGCCTGACCGTTGAGACTCATGAACACGGTCATGATCAGCGCAGATACCAGTATGACGGCGGCGCCCTGGACCAGTGAAAGATTTCCTTGGGGCGGCAGCAACGCCTGACCCAGCACGAAGCCCTGGATAACAATGAGCGACGCCCAAAGCATCAAAGTGTAGGACAGCAGGTTGAATACCCTGTCACCGAGACCGATCGGTTTCAGGCTTTCGATTCTTGAATTGCCAGCGTTATTATTCATTGTTGACTGGTATGCCGGTCCGGCAGCCATAAGTTGTGACTGGCATGAATAATGGAGTCAGGGTTAATTTCTGTAAGGATGCGCCGCAATCCAGTGCCTGGCGATATCAAGCCGGCGGGTGATCCATACATCATCATGCTTCAAGACATAATCGAGAAAGCGTTCAAGGCCGGGAATGCGGGCGGGATGGCCAATGACCCGAAGGTGCAGGCCAACCGACATCATTCCGGGCTGTGTTTCACCTTCCCGGTACATGACATCGAAACAGTCCTGAAGATAATCGCTGAATTCACGCGCGGTGGAAAAAGAACCCAGGGCAAACTTGGCGTCATTATTACTTAGAGTGTAAGGGACAACCAGATGCGGGCGTTCGTTAACCTCAACCCAGTAAGGCAAATCATCATTATACGCATCCGAGTCATAGAGGAAGTTACCCTCTTCGACAATCAGTTGCCTGGTATTGACGCTGGGACCGTAGCGGCAATACCAGCCGTAGGGTCTGTCGCCAACCGTGTTTTGCAACGATCTTATGGCCCGGAGGATATGCTCACGCTCTGTATCGATGTCAAGATCGTAATGATTTTCCCAGCGCCAGCCATGACAACAGACATCGTAGTTTGCCTGTTTTATCGCTTCAGCAGCAGGAGCATGGCGCTCCAGCGCCAGGGCGCAACCAAACACGGTTAACGGAAGGTTGCGTTCCTGAAACAAGCGTAATACACGCCAGAACCCAACCCGGGAACCGTACTCGTACATGGATTCCGCGGCCAGGTCGCGACCTTTCAGCCCAGGATCGTAACCGCCAACTTCTGTCAATGCGTTATCGGAACGACCATCATTGTCCAGGATTGAATACTCAGATCCTTCTTCATAATTCAAGACAAAATTGAGCGCGAGGCGCGCGCCGCCAGGCCAGGCCGGATCGGGCCGATTCGAGCCATAGCCAATCAGGTCTCTTTCCGCTGAATAAGCCACTATGCATTCATCCATGTCACGCTTCCGTGTCAACGGGCAGCGCAACGTCAAACGGCGCATTGATATCAAGAAACTCTTCATCCCCACTGCTGCCGTCGCACCACATTAAAACTGCCAGCACCGCTGTTTCATCAAGCACTGTCATGCCGTGGTGCCAGACGCCGCAGCGGTAGGTAATTCCCTGGTCAGCATGAGCCAAAAAGGCCTTGACCCGGGCCAGGTCCGGCCCCCCGTCATCACTATCCGGCGCGACAATGACAAAATACCTGGATGCCTGCAATGGCAAAAACGTCTGGCTCGAAAATGGGTGGCGTTCCATCACGGTCGCGCGCAGGGGTAGCTTATCGACCGGTTTTATCGTTGCCAGGGATAGGTCGACACGCGCGCCTGTGCGGGCGTTTTCAAGCAGATCATTGAAGAAATGCCGGGTGCCTTCAGGCGGCCTCTGAATGACTTCTCCAAATTCGGAAAAATTGTCCTTATTCAAAGGCTCGGCAATGATTTTCGGTATCCGGGTCACTGGTCCGAGTCTCTGAGACAGGCAGTTCGCTCAACATCCAATGCATGCGCGGTCGTTATCGCAACGCCGTATTTCTCCCGCGCTTCATTACGGGAAATATAGCCATCCAGATAATCGTCCAGCACGCGTTTCGGGTCCCGTTCATAAGGATTGCCATAACCGCCGCCCGCGCCGCCTACGGCGATGAATCGATCCCCTGCCAGCGCCGGCCGGGTTTGTAGCATTGATGGCAGACTTATCTCGTCCTTGTTTTTGCGTTTCAGGACCAATGCCGATGATACGCCATTGCTGCCGCCTTCAAACCCCCAGCCTTGATGGGAATGGCCGTCACCTTCCGCGCTGACCGAGCCGTCCGTCAGAAATTCCACTTCCTTGATCATGCCAAGCCCGCCGCGCCACTTGCCTGCGGGGCAGGCATTGTCCCGTAATTCATAGCGGTTGACCCGCAGCGGCACATGGGTTTCGATATCTTCGATGGGATTATTGCGGGTGTTGGCATAGAGGGTGTCCACAGTATCCATGCCGTCCTTGCCAAAGCGCCCGCCATAACTGCCCTCAAATATTTCAATATGTACCCAACGCTGTTCGCCGCGCAGGCCGGAAAAACCCAGAGCCTTGAGATTGGCGATGCCGGCGCTGACCTGTTCTGGCAGAACAGGCGCCAGCGCTCGCATCAGCGTGTCCGCGAGAACATTACCTGGAGAGACACGCGCCATGGTCGGCACGGGAAAAATCGGGTTTGCCAGCGACCCTTCCGGGGCGGTGATATGGATCGATCGATATAACCCGGCATTTTGCGGAATATCACCATGCGCTTCCGTATCGAGCAGGATAGAGCGCAGGGTTAACCAGATGGACACATCAACCGTTCCTGTGAACGGCATATTTATCGCATGACCCTCAACCTGGTCGGCCGTACCGCTCAGGTCAACCGTCAACTCGGAGCCTGCAATGGTGGCAGTCACTTTTATCGGCAGTGATTTCAATTCGGGATCGGGATGATCCAGGTAACCATCGACCACACCTGTTGCGGTGTAGCTCCCGTCAGGAATTTTCTCTATTTGCGCGCGCATCAATCGCTCGGAATAATCGAACAGGTCTTCCACCGCATCATTTAAGACCTCCAGCCCGAATCGATCAATAAGCGCGACAAACCGTTCGGCTCCGACACGGCAGGCAGCAATCTGGGCCTCCATGTCGCCCACAATCAAATCGGGGACACGGACGTTATCGCGTATCAGTTGCCATACGGCGCCATTGCTGACGCCCTCCTGTTCCACCTTGATGGCTTTGAACTGCAATCCTTCCGCGTAGGCGTCAGCGCAGTTGGAAACGCCAACGCTGCCCGGTTCGCATGAGCCGATGTCCAGGTGATGTGCCGTGGTCATCGCGAAGCCGATATGTTTTCCGGCATAGAACACGGGCACGCAAAAGCCGATATCCGGACTGTGTGAAGCCCCGTTATAGGCATCGTTGTGAATGATCACATCACCGGCGCGCAACGTCTCGCCGCGCGCATCCAATTGTTTCATTATTCCCTGGACATATCCCGGAATAGGACCGGACTGCAACGGCGTGCTCTTCTTGCACTCACAAAGTTGCCGGCCTTGCGCGTCACACAATGCGGCACCGAAGTCTTCGGATTCACGGATGATGCTGGAATAGGACATGCGCATAAGCTTGTATCCCATTTCAATTGCGATATTTTCCAGCGCGCCGTAGATAATACTGGCGGTTACCGGGTCTACCCGTGTGGCGCTTGGTTCCGGTCTGTTTTGCGGGTCGGCCATGTTCATTTTGTAATTCCGACGGTGTGGGTGACCTGTTTTTCAGGTTGGGGATATCGTAGCGTATTCAGGGCACAAGTTGAAGTTGAATCCGCCTTGTCGGATTAAGGAAACTCTGATTAAGTCAGAGCTTCTTTAAATTACTACTGGGATGACCTGATATAATACTATAAAGACAAAATGATTGACTAACCCTCACGCTGTTTATCATGACACATTTTTATCGGGACAACATGCAGGCATGAAAGTCATTGGCGTGGATGTCGGCGGCACATTTACCGATATTGTTCTGACCGACTCGACCACTTCTGACATGGCAATCCACAAGATTGCCAGTTCCCCGGATGACCCGTCGATAGCCGTGATCCGGGGCATTGCTGAAATATGCGAACATAACAGCGTCGCCCACGCAGATATCGCGCATGTGTTCCACGGCACAACTGTGGCTACCAATGCGGTATTGCAGTATCAGGGCGCGCCGGCCGGTATGATAACAACAGCCGGTTTCCGCGATATTATTCATATCGGCCGTCACCAGCGACCACAGCATTATTCAATCATGCAGGACATCCCCTGGCAGGTAAGACCGTTAATCAGGCGGCGGTTTCGCAAAACTGTCAGCGAACGACTGGCGCCACCCAATGGCGAGACGCTCGTGCCGTTGAATGAAGACGAGGTGAGGCAGGCCGCGCGGGAATTAAAACAGGCGGGTATCAGCTCAGTCGCAATTTGTTTTCTGTTCTCCTATCTCAACCCAGCGCATGAACAGCGCGCCAAATCCATTGTAAAAGAACTGTGTCCGGACGCATTTGTTACTACTTCCAGCGAGGTTTCGCCCCAGTTTCGGGAATTCGAGCGTTTTACAACGGCTGCCATGAATGCCTTTATCGGGCCGTTGGTGCGCGAGTATGTAGACAACCTTGAACAGGCATTGCGAGCGCATAATATCGGGGCAGAGTTGCACATCATGTGCTCCAATGGGGGCGTAGCAACTGCGCAAACGATCGCGCGCTTGCCCGTCAATACCATGATGTCCGGGCTCGCCGCAGGCGTTCTGGGTGGAGCCTGGGTGGGCGAGTTGGCTAAGCAGCAAAATGTTATTACGTTTGATATTGGCGGCACCAGCGCAGATATCGGGGTTGTCACGAATGGCGCATTTACCGAGGCTTCTGCGCGCGACACATTCATTGGAGGCTATCCGATCATGGTTCCCATGGTTGATGTCCACACCATAGGCGCGGGCGGCGGCTCTATTGCTCACCTTGATGACGGTGGCGGTTTTAAGGTTGGCCCGCAAAGCGCCGGTGCAATACCTGGCCCTGCCGCTTACGGCAAAGGGGGAATCGAGGCGACTGTCACTGACGCAAACCTGGTATTGGGCAGGCTGGATAAAGACAATTTTCTGGGCGGAGCGATGGAGTTGGATGCCGGGGCGGCCCGGAAAGTCGTGCAGCGTCTCGCGGATCGCTTGGGGATACCGCTGTTGGATGCTGCGGAAGGAATCATTGCCCTGCTTAATGCCAATATGGCAAATGCGATTCGCGCTCGCACCGTACAAAAAGGCATTGATCCGCGTGATTATGCGCTGGTAGCCTCCGGTGGGGCCGGTCCCTTGCACGGCGCAGAGGTTGCCCGCATTCTGGAAATTCCGGAAGTCATCGTTCCGCCCTGTCCGGGGATAAACTCAGCCATGGGTTTGTTAACCACGGACTTGAAATATGACCTCATTCAAACAGCATTTCTGCTGTCCACAGCCATTGATCTTCAGCGTCTGAACAATGGTTTTTCAGACATGGAGGCGCAACTTCGCAAGCAGTTTGAAGCCGATGACATTGACCCGAGTGAAACACGTTTCCTGCGTTATACCGATATGCATTATGTCGGTCAGGGATACGAGTTACGTGTGCCTGTGCCCGGCGGCGAGGTCAATGAGGATACTATCCAGGAAACACTGGCGGCATTTCATGCTTTGCACCGGAGTGAGTACGGCCACAGCTTTCCGGATAGCCCGGTAGAGTTCGTCAATATAAGATTGACAGGGATCGGTCCCATGCCGAAGATTGGAACGCCAACGGTGGCTGCCGGCGGGACGCTTGATAAAGCCCTGGTCAAGCGTGACCTGACTGTGTTTCGCCGCGAACAACATCTCGAGGAGTATGAAACCGCATTCTACCGGCGCGGCGAACTGCCGTTAAACACCAGGATTCCAGGCCCCGCTATTATTCTGCAAACCGATTCGACTACGGTTGTGCCGCCGGATTGTTCGATAACAGCAGTTGCTTCCGGTGTCCTGGCAATACATATCGGAGTAAATCAACTACACTGACTGCCGCTGTCACAATCCACGCAGGTTTACCTGGCATTCACATACATTATATTATTGACAAGTCGTCAAATAACATTGAAAATTAAAATTCAATATTTCAATTTTCAATGTTATTACAGTGCGCCGCCACCTGTTTTTACACCAGATAGCGAAGTATTTCGACAGCCATCCCATCGTCGGGATAGTGGGGCCGCGCCAGTGCGGCAAGACTACCTTGGCACGCGAATATATACGTAACCTGCGCGCCAGACAAACGCATTATTTTGATCTGGAGGACCCTGAACATTTGGCTCGCCTGTCCAACCCCAAGCTCGCCCTGTCCGCGCTGCAAGGATTAATTGTCATAGACGAGGTGCAACGCCTACCGGAATTGTTTCCATTGTTGCGCGTTCTCATTGATCGCGAACCGCGCAGACAACAATATCTTATCCTGGGCAGCGCGTCTCGGGCCTTGTTACGGCAAACCTCCGAATCCCTTGCAGGCCGCATAATTTACTTGGAATTGCCTCCTTTCACGTGCTTCGAGGCGGACAACCCGGAGAAACTATGGTTGCGGGGCGGTTTCCCGCCTTCATACCTTGCCAACTCTGATACGGTCAGCCTCACTTGGCGTAAAGCCTATATCTCGTCCTTTCTGGAGCGGGATTTGCCGGCATTGGGCATCGATTTTCCAGCAGCCACCATGCGGCGCTTTTTAATGATGCTGGCTCACTGGAACGGCAACGTGTTTAACGCATCCGAATTTGCGCGCTCGCTGGATATCAGCGCTCCAACCGTCAAACGTTATCTGGATATTCTAGCCGGCACGTTCATGATGCGAGTATTGCAACCCTGGTATGCCAATATCCGCAAACGCCAGGTAAAAGCGCCCAAAGTCTATTTCCGGGATATGGGCCTTATGCATGCGCTGTTTAATTTGCGTGATCTTGCCAGCTTGCAAAGTCATCCCAAGACGGGTTCTTCTTGGGAGGGTTTTGCGTTGGAACAGGTCATCCGCATTTACCAGGCAGATGCCGCGGATTGTTTTTTCTGGGCTTCACATACCCAGGCAGAACTGGATCTGCTGATCACACAAGGTGATAAAAAAATGGCTTTTGAATTCAAATACAGTTCTGCGCCCCGCATAACCCGCTCCATACATACTGCCATGCATGACTTGGAGTTGGACAAACTCAGTATTGTTTGCCCGGTCGAGGAAAGCTACTTACTCGCCGAAAATATACGGGTAACCAACCTCAGCCAACTCATGTTTGAAAATGGCTTTTTGGGCGCTCCGGCTGATCCGCCTGCGTGAATCAAAGAGCAGAAATGTGCCTGTTGAAATAAGCGACCGGATTTCCCGGTACGCATATCAGCCCGAAAATCTCACCAATTCGCTTGTTAGCATCAGATAGATATTTGCTGTCAATAAGTTATGGTAATCTGTCGAGTATGTTGCCATTACACACTGCGCTTGATGCGCCCTCGCTGGTCTTTTTTGCGTTAGCGGGCACATGCTCCCTCAACCAGAAGCACCACTATGCTTTCGGTCGCGAGCACCCGCTAACGCAAAAAATCCTCAGCGATCATCGCATCAATTGGTGAGATTTTCGGGCTAGAGTAAAATGGCACAGAAATGCAAGTCCAAGATAAAATGTTACTGAAAGATAAGGTTGTATTTATTACCGGCGGCGCAAGAGGTATCGGTTACGGCATTGCTCATGCTGTCCTGGAAGCGGGAGCGCAGGTGGCTATCGGTGACCTGCATGAACAAGCGGTGTTTGCCGCGCGGGAATCCCTGCTCGCGGAATTGCCCATCTCCGATAACGCGGTGCTGACAACGGCGCTTGACGTCGCGAATGAGCTTTCTGTTAAGGAAGCGTTCAACGCGGCGTCTTCGCATTTTGGCTGTTTGAACGGACTCGTCAACAATGCCGGAACCATTCGTCTTGGAGCGGACCTCGAAGCCAGTGTGGACGACTGGCAGGCACAACTGGCGGTTAACGTTATTGGCACACACCTGTGCAGCCAAACGTTCACAAAATTACTCATCGGTAGAAAACAGCCAGGGGCCATCGTCAATATCGCCTCCAATTGCGGAAAAGTGGGTTATCCGAACATGGCTGGGTACAACGCCAGCAAGGCCGCGGTAATCAATCTTACCCGTTCGCTGTCAAACGAGCTCAGCGCTCATAATATCAATGTCAATGCGATCTGCCCTGGTGGAGTCTACACACCCATGCTGTTGGAAGTCGCTGAAGTGGTCGGCCAGCGTATTGGCGAGAACCCGGCAGAGCTGATAAAAACCATGGTGCCGGCGCAGTTGGGACGCCATATTGAACCCCTGGAAATCGGACGTGTTGCCGCATTCCTGTTATCCGACCACGCCAACATCATCCGCGGGCAGGCTATCAATACCGATGGCGGGGAGACGCCGTACTAGTGCACTATGCGGATACACCGTATCCAGGCCAGATTTTTTCCAATCATTATTTCCATACTCCTTCTGATAGTGGTGATTTGCACGGATTCACCGTATGGAGAACCGGCAAAAAAAGAAGAATCCTCAAGACCGAATTTCATCGTGGTGCTGACCGATGACCAGGGATATAACGATATCGGTGTCTATGGCTCGAAGGATATCAGGACCCCGGTCCTGGATCGGATGGCGCAGGAAGGCATCAGGTTCACCAGTTTTTACGCCCAGCCGGTCTGCGGCCCTTCCCGGGCAGCGTTGCTCACCGGCGCTTATCCGGTGAGAGTGGCTGAGCCTGAGAACAGGAAAAACCCGAATACCATCCTGCACTCGCGCGAAGTAACCATTGCCGAATCCCTGAAGACTGCCGGCTACGCGACCGCGGTTATCGGCAAGTGGCATATGGCCGGAGATGGTGACGAACCCTGGGATTTTGCTCCGCCACCGCAACCGCCTGGACGGGTGGGCGGCAAGGGGCCGTTCAAGGCTGAATTGATGCCGAATGCCCAGGGCTTCGATTACTTCTACGGCACGCCGATGTACCACGGTTACACCCGTGATGTTGACCTGGCGCGCTTTATCCCCGAGATGATGCGTAACGGAGAGGTCATCGAAAGTCCTGCGGATGTGGACCTGCTGACCAGGAAATATACGGAAGAAACGATTGAATATATCCGGGCTAACCGTGACAAGCCGTTTTTTATCTATCTTGCCCATCACATGCCCCATTTGCCCCTGGGCGCTTCGCCCGGGTTCAAGGGCAGGTCTGTACGCGGGCCCTACGGGGACGCCGTGGAGGAACTGGACTGGAGTATGGGTGAAATTTTCAGAGAACTGGACCGATTGCAACTGGATGACAGGACACTGGTGATTTATCTCTCCGACAACGGCCCGGAGGTGGGCCATAGCGAACAATACACCGGCAGCGCTGCGCCTCTCAGGGGCAAAAAATACTCTAACTGGGAGGGCGGCGTACGGGTGCCTGCCATCATGCGCTGGCCCGGGAAGATCCCGGAAGCGGCCGTCAGTAACGAACTGGTCACGATAATGGACATCTACCCGACCCTGGCGGAGCTGGCCGGAACCCGATTGCCGGCGGGTATCGAATTCGATGGCGCCGACATCAGTCCGATACTGTTCGATCATCCGGGAGCGAAAAGTCCGCACACGAGTTACCTCTATTATTCCCTGACGCAGTTACAGGCAGTACGCGCCGGCCGCTGGAAACTCGTCCTGCCCCGGCAGGCAGACACGCGATACATCTCCTGGCTCGGCCGTTATACGGATACGGTTGAAAAACCGCTGTTATTCGACCTGCAGGAAGACATAGGAGAGCAGGTTGACTTGTCCGAACAACATCCGCATATCGTCAGGAAGCTGCTGCAAGAAGCGTACAGGGCCAGGCTGGAGTTGGGCGATTACAACAGCATTGGTACGGGCGCGCGGTTTTTTGACGAAGGTGAAAGAAGGCCCGCTACGTTTTTTCCGGCGGAGTAATCGGTTAAAGTTCACCAAGCCGCTTCACCAGCAAGTCTACGGCGTAGCCGGAAGACCAGGCCTCACAGTGTCCGGTATTGGGCAGCACGTGCCATTGCTTGTTTTCATCCGGTTTCAACCGGGCGAAGGCATACGTAAATTCCCCCAATGAATAATATTCGTCACCGCCTCCGCGGGCATCATCCATTTTCCTGTTGATGTTTGCGACCAGGTCAATCCTGTGGTCCGGCTCCCAGTCGGCTTCCGGTCGAAAAGCCATGCTGCTGTCATCGAAAGGAGGGTAGGGCTCCAGTCCTTTTTCCAGCGAATAATCACAAACGTTCGTCTTGTGGATGTGGTTCGCGAAAATCTCATATGTAACACCGAAGTGAGCATAGGATCCGGGCATGCGACACTTGCTACCCGAAGCCAGTACAGCGCAATCCTTGTCGGTTGAACAAACGCTGGTTCCATCAAAATCACAATGACCGCGGGTATATTGGCGCCGGCTGCAATGGGCATTAAGGTCCCAGTTGTTGGGACCGCCCACCAGGAGTTGGTAATCAATAATCGGATCAAGCCCGTGCCACAGCCTGGCCAGGAAGGTCGCATTGCTGCCCATGCTGCAACTGGCTGTTGCAAATGCTCCATCACCTGCCAGGTTTTCGTGCACCCAGGCAATCACCGCAGCAACACGCTTGTTCAACTCATATATGTTAGTGGCTTCATCACTGGTGCGCGAGTACCAGCCCCAGTTAATACGGCCGCGGAAAGGCGGGGCGAAATCGGGGGCGGTAAAGCCTTTTTCCCAGCGTACCATGACGGTGCGAACGGATAACTGCTGTTCCAGTTCCGGGACATACGCGGCATAACGGTAATCCGTGCCGCCAGCGCCTGAGTGCAACAACAGTGTCTTATCACCGTCCGGCGTGAGCGCAAAATGACCAGTCATATCGTCAACTACAAATGCGAGCGCAAGTTTGGGTTTGTCCGGGTTCCGTCCCTGTATCAACAACTCCATGCCATCATCCTTGTATGCAGGAACCAGGCATTTACTCCAGTCACTGCAAGTCTGTTCGCAACCGTAGTTGACGTGATAATCCCCGTTCTCATCGGGCGCCGATCTTGCCAGGGTGAATGCGGAAGAGGGCGTCGCAGGGTCCGGTGTTTGGCAGATATCTACCTGTGCCGCAAATGTTTCAATTGCATCCGCTGCCCCGACTGCCGTAGACGACTTTTCCGGCAAGTCGCCGGCAAGCAGCGTGCCGGTCAGGCAGATTTGCACAATCAGGAGAGTTGTCAGGGAAGTTTTGTGGCGTTTCTTTTGCATTTTTGTACTGCTCGTGGTTGTCATTCACACTGAAATATTATTGAGTTCCGGTTTCCATACAGCACAGAAAAATATAGCGCGGCGTGCGGTAGGCAGCAAGGAATAACTTGCCGGGCGCTCGACAAATGATGCTATACTGAATACTCCCCTTAGGGGAGATTAGTATCAATCATGCAGAGAGGAACAGTGGCAGAGTCAATGAAAATAAGTCCTCAGAGAGAAAAAGATATTCTTGGCGCCTTGAAAAAGGCTGGCGAACAAATGACTCCAGAGCAGAAACGCCAACAAAGAATATCCTTTGTTATGGGAACCTTGGATAGTGAGAGCACCATCACGCGTGATTTTGTGGAAGCTGTATTGGAGAAAACTCACGGGACGTAGAGTGCATGATACTTTATGAATTAACGGGACAAAACGAAAGTGATCCAATATATGAAGCCCTTGAGGTTTCGAACGGTGGTCGTCATTACAGTTTTCTGGAATCAATAGTCTCTGCATCTATTGAAATTGGTCGACCCTTTCTCTCACAAACAATAATAAAAGCAATAAACTATCATGCCATAGCCTGTCTTCATATTAATGCAGGCGAATATCGCCCTTGTGAAGTAGAAGTTGGAGATTACACGCCACCACCGCATTATCTCGTAAATTCCCTGATGGATGATTTTGTTAATTCAGTCAATCGATGGTGGGATGCGGCTGGTGCTGTGGAATTATCATCTTATGTTCTTTGGCAACTTAATCGTATTCACCCATTCGTGAATGGAAACGGAAGAACTGCCAGAGCCGCATGTTACTTCGTGCTGTGTATAAAAGAAGGCGGCTGGTTGGGCGGTGGCACCATATTACCTGAACTGCTACGTCAAAATAGAGAAGACTATATAAAAGCGCTTAGAGAAGTAGATGCCAGGGCATCGGATGAAAAATTCAAGGATAATTCTCTACAACCACTAAATGATCTTATTCTTAAACTGTTACAAATACAGGTTAATATTCCTAGTACTAGCCTATGACAAATGAATGTCACAACTTGAACTGACTTACAACTCATAAGAGGTTCCTGTGACACAGGAATAAATCGCCACAAATACCTAAGAAATAAACCAGAAACATGACTGCCAGTATATTCAACGCCGCGCCGGGTGATTTTGCCGAGACCGTGCTCATGCCCGGAGATCCGTTGCGGGCGAAATACATAGCAGAAAAATATCTCAGTGATGCTCGGCAGGTGTCTGACGTTCGCAATATGTTGGGTTTCACCGGCTCATACAAGAGCATGAATCTTTCGGTTGTGGCGCATGGTATCGGCATACCCTCGGCCTGTGTGTACTGTACTGAATTGATCACCGCTTACGGCGTCAAACGCATTATTCGGGTCGGCAGTTGCGGGACGATTTCGGCATCGGTCAAAATGCGGGATATCGTTATTGCGATGGGTGCGTCGACTGATTCCAATGTCAACCGGGTGCGCTTTAGCGGATTTGATTTCGCCGCACTGGCCGATTATGACCTGTTGCAGAATGCTGTCAGCGCGGCAAAGGCGCAATCTGTTCCCTTTCACGTTGCGAACGTGTTCTCCTCCGACCTGTTTTTTCCGCCGCCGGGTAAGCAGATGTGGGACGTGATGGAACGCTTGAATGTCCCGGTTGTAGAGATGGAGGTGGCCGGCATTTACGGAGTCGCCGCTGAATACGGCGCTAAGGCAGTGGCGCTGTGTACTGTTACCGACGATGCCCGCGCCGTCACCGGGCTGTCAGTGGAAGCGCGCCAGACCAGCCTGGACCAGATGATTGATGTCGCGCTGGAAGCGGCCCTGCTGTAACGCTAGGGAAACTCTGATTAAGTCAGAGTTTCCTGCGATACAGGGATGTATCGCCAAATTCAATGACGATAAGTCATTGAATTTGAGAGCAAAACAAAAATCGCATTTTTGTTTTGCGTGCTCTGACAAGTCCAGGATGGACTTGTTCAGAGCTTCCCTAGTACTAATGCCCGGTGGCCCGGGCCAGCGCTTTCGACACCTTTTCCCTGTTGAACTCCCGCCAGCGTCCGGCGACATGCTGGTCGGGCCGTACCAGGTAATACGTACCCGGGCGGGCATCGTAGTGCCGATAAAGCAGGCCGTCCCTGTCCGTGATACGGTTTTTGTCTGTCCCTGATACCACCAGGGTATCGACCGGGATTTGCTCCGAGCCGACTGCGTCGAGTTCCGCCGGCGCGCTGCCGTCGCTGCTGAAATAAATGCCGGCGAAGCGGTCTCCCAACAGGTTCAGGAACCAGGTATCAGCGCCATTGATGGTGACCGGGGCGTCCAGGCAGGGTGCGCCGGGCCGTAACCTGTCGCTGAATTCATCCTCGTCCGGCGTGTTCAGGGGCGAACCGTCCAGGACACTGGGCGTGGACAGGCGGCCGGGGTTGACGAACCTGCGGGCAAACTCGAAATCCTTTGCAAGTTCCAGCGTGGCGTTGCGGAACGCGAGGCTGACCTCACTTTTCGGGGTCATAAAGTCTGTGCTGCGGGATGAATTCATCACGTTTTCTTCAGCGCCCAGGATGCGTTCATCGTCATAGCTGTCGATGAGAGTGGGCGGCGCGGCGCCGGTCAGCGCCAGGTGGAGTTTCCAGGCCAGGTTGTCCACATCCTGCAGCCCGCCGTTTGCGCCGCGTGCCCCGAACGGCGACACGAGATGGGCGGAATCGCCGGCGAAGATGGTGCGCCCATGGACGAACTTTTCCATACGGCAACACTTGAACGTATACAGGCTTACCCATTCGTACTCGAATTCAATATCGGCGCCGAGAAATGCCCGAATCTTTGCGTCGATATTCTCTTCCTTCATCACCTCATCGCGGTCGATGTCCCAGCCCATCTGGAAATCGATGCGCCAGACATCGTCGGCCTGCTTGTGGATCAGCGAGGTCTGGCCGGGATTGAACGGCGGATCGAACCAGAAGCGCCGGATCGCGGGAAAGTCCGCCTTCATGCGCACGTCGGCAATCAGAAAATTGTCCTCGAACACCCGGCCAACAAAGTCCAGGCCCAGGGCCTCGCGTATCGGGCTGCGATGCCCGTCTGCTGCGATCAGGTAGTCGCAACTGAGCCGGTATTCTCCGACGGGAGTGCTCACGGTAACGACAACCTTGTCGGCGCCGTTCTCGATCCCGACCACTTCGTTCTGCCAGCGAACCCCGGTTTGCGGATACTCTGGGAACAGGTCGATCAGGTACTCTTCCGCGTAGAACTGCTGCAGGTTGATGAACGCGGGAAACTTCTGCTGCTTGTCCGGCAACAGGTCGAACTTGTAGATGGGTTCGGTTTCCTCGCCGAAATAGACCCAGCCCTGGTTCCACACCACGCCTTTTTCCATCATGCGCTCACTGGTTCCGAGCCGATCCAGGATCTCCAGCGTGCGTTTCGACCAGCAGATGGCGCGCGAACCGTCGCTGACGGTATTGTATTTCTCAAGCACCACGGAGGGAATGCCGTAACGCGCCAGGTCTATCGCACTGGCCAGGCCGATGGGACCACCGCCGGCGATGATCACCGGAAAATGGGCTGTCTCACCGGAATCGATCTCGGCGGGCCGGATAAATTCATATACGCGCCGCGCCTGGCGGCTGGTCTGGCGCGCCTTGCCTATATCACCGTATTTCGCCATGGGTTGATTATACCGTTTAACTTACAGATGTATGGTTGTATTGTAACCCCATGCAGGATAGGTCAGCAGGGCGGTTTCCGCTACATACAAGTTTTGCTTCCGCTATGTCTATGTGTTGCCATTGGAATGCGTTTATACTGTTTTGCGGATGCTTTCCAAACAGGGACACCGATACATAAGGAACCTCTGGTCAAGTCCCGGAGGTTACACAACGATTTGGAGGGTAGACTTATGAAACGCCATTTGAATTCATTGCTGGTGAGCGTAGCATTAGTTGGCATGGTTCTGCCGACGGCCGCTTATCCGCAGATAGAGGAGATCGTCGTCACCGCGCAAAAGCGCGAGGAAAACCTGCAGGACACACCCATCGCCATTACCGCGTTTACCGAGGAAGCCCTGGAAGCGCGCATGATCAGCGACATATCGAAACTCGCGGATTTCACGCCCAATGTGATCTTTGATACCACTGCGCCGATCAGCGGCCTGTCCAATGGCGCCGCGGTGTTTATCCGGGGTATCGGGCAACTGGATTTTGCGATGACCACGGATCCTGGTGTGGGAACCTATATTGACGGCGTTTATTCATCCCGCGCGGTAGGCGGCGTACTGGATGTGGTGGACATTGAGCGAATCGAAATTCTGCGCGGTTCCCAGGGTACCCTGTTCGGCCGCAACACGATAGGCGGCGCCATCAACATCACTACCAAGCGGCCGGCAGAGACCTTCGGCGGGATGCTGGAAGCCACTTTCGGCGAGTTCGAGAGGACGGATTTCAAGGGCTCACTCGATGTGCCGGTTACGGATAAGTTCCGCACCAAGTTCGCCTTTTCCAGCAAGAACAGGAACGGCTTCGTGGACCGAATAGCAGTCGGGGATCGGCTGGGTGATGAAGACCGTCAGTCGGTGCGCGCATCGTTCCTGTTGCAGCCGGCGGATGCCATCGAGATGTATGCGACCGTAGATTACACCAGTATCGACGAACAGAGCGCCGGCAGCGTGATGGTCGGTATCACCGAGTTCACCGGTGACCCGGCGCAAGGCCTGACGCCCAGCAGTACCTGGGCCTACAACCAGGTGTTCGTGCCGGCCAACCCCGGTGCTGCGCCTTACACTCTCAATGAATTTTTACCGGGCGCTGCCGATCAGACCCTGGCAACCGGGCCCACAGGCACTGATCTAGAAAGTTTCGGCGCTACCCTGACCTTCACCTGGTCGCTTCCCTGGTTCGAGTTCAAATCGATCTCATCGTACCGCGACACGGAAGGTGAGTTCTACCGTGACCCGGATAATTCCTCTGTTGAGATCACGGAGACCTCCAATCCCAATTACAACCACGAGCAGTTCAGCCAGGAACTGCAGTTAACCGGCGCAGGGTTCAACGAGCGCTTGCAATATGTGCTCGGCGCCTACTATTTCGAGGAAGACGGCACCGATGATGTGTTCGTGCCTATCTACGGGGCCTTGCCGACGCCCGTTGGTCTGGTAGCGTTACCGCTTTACATCAACAATTACTCAACGGTGGATAACGACAGCAAGGCGGTTTTCGGCCAAGGTACCTTCGCCGTCACCGAGCAGATCGCGCTGACCTTCGGGATGCGCTATACGGAAGATAAAAAAGGATTTGGATACCGCCAATATATCTCACCTGACCCGTTCCCGGGCAACATCGCGGTCGTCGCAATTCTTGGCCCGCCCTTCGCGGTCCCAGGGCCGGCAGATGCGCTTGTTATGTGGGATAAGGTATCGGAGAAATTCAATGAGTTGAATTTCCGCGCCGGCATCGACTACCAGCTCAACGACGATACCCTGTTGTACTTCACCTATGCGGACGGGTACAAAAGCGGCGGCTTCAACTACCGCTACGTGGTGCCCCGCCTGGACCCGCTGCCGTTCGACCCGGAGACCCTGGAGTCCTACGAGGTGGGGGTAAAATGGCAAGGTCTGGATGACCGCCTGCGCATTAATGCGGCGGGGTTTGTCAGTGAGTACAGCGATGTGCAGATCCAGTTGTTCGAGACCGGCGGTGGCCCGCTGACCCAGAATGCCGGTGTCGCCGATATCATCGGCGTGGAAGTGGAACTGACCGCAGCGCTCCATGAGCGCCTGCTGCTCAACGCCGGCTTCGGCTACATCGACGCAGAGTACGATGAGCTCAACCTGCCCACCACGAATGTGGCGCAGGCGGTCAACCTGGATACAAAACTGCCCAATACCCCTGAAACCACGGTGAATGTCTCGGCGCAATATTCCCACCCGCTGCCCTGGGGTTCACTGATCGTGCGTGGCGATTACCGTTATACCGACGATTTGTACAACGATGCACAAAATTCCCCGTTTCTGTACCAGGATGGGTATCATACGGTGAACGCGTCGTTGACCTTCAGCGCCGGCAACTGGGAATTCAGCGTATTCGGCGTCAACCTGACGGATAAACGTTTTATCACCAGCGGCGACTCCAACTTCGGCCTGGGGTTCCACGAAGCGAATTACAACCGCCCGCGGGAGTTCGGCGGGATGCTCAGGTACCGGTTTTAGGCTAGCCCGCAACACCTGCTGAGAAATACGGGCTTACAGGAGAATTTGCAGATGTTGGAACAATACAAAGTAGCCGTGGTCCAGGCAGCGCCGGTGTTCCTGGACCTGGAAGGCACGCTTGCCAAGGGGATTGCGTTAATTGAGGAAGCGGCGCGCAATGGCGCCCGGTTGATCGGGTTCCCGGAGACCTGGATACCGGGTTACCCGTGGTGGATCTGGCTGGATTCCCCGATTGATGGCCTGCGTTTTGTGCAGCAATACCATGAAAACAGCCTGGGCAAGGACAGCCCGGAGTTGCAGCAGCTCTGTGATGCGGCTCGGGATAATGACATCATGGTAGTAATGGGCGCCAGTGAGCGAGACGGCGGTTCACGTTACATCTCACAGTTTTTTATCGGCGCCGATGGCGCGTTGCTGGACATCCGGCGCAAGCTGAAACCAACCCATGTGGAACGCACCGTGTTCGGCGACGGCCATGGCAATAACTTGCGTGTCTATGAAACGGAACTTGGCCGGGTGGGTGGCCTGTGCTGTTGGGAGCATTTGCAGCCGTTGAGCAAGTATGCGATGTATGCCCAGAATGAACAGGTACATATCGGCGCCTGGCCGACCTTCAGCCTGTACCGTGACAAGGCCTACAGCCTTGGACCGGAGTTGAACATGGCGGCATCTTCGGTGTATGCAGCCGAGGGGTCATGTTATTTTCTTGCACCGTGCGGGCTCATTTCGCAGGACATGGTTGAGTTGATGGCCACTACCCCGACAAAACAGGATCTGCTCCCGACCGGCGGCGGTCATGCGATGATCTTCGGGCCGGACGGAGCGCCTTTGTGTGACTACCTGGCAGAAGATGCCGAGGGCCTGTTGTACGCAGAAGTTGACTTCGGCGCCATCACGGTTGCGAAATCCTTTGCCGACCCGGCCGGACACTACTCCCGTCCGGATGTCACACGCCTGTTATTGAATGTTGCTCCGGTCAAGCCGGTCGAATACCTGGATACGCCTGCTGAGGAAGAGGACGATACGGGGACCCTGGACATTGAGACACATGCCGGTTCGACTTCAGGGTTGTCTGTCGTGAAATAGATGGGCCGATTTGAACGCGTGCGGTGAGAAAAGCGGGCTGATATGTTTTGACCTGTCAATCGTTAAATTTCATACTCTGTTGTGAACGCCTGTTGGGTCAGGACAAGGCCAAGCAGTTTGCGATGGTGGATCATGCTGATATACGTGGATTGGTTACCGACTGGACTTCACTGCATCGCGGAGCTGACCTTTCTCTAGTGTCAGGGATCATCGACCGGGAATGCTCGCTTGAGGTTATCCCGTCATGGCCGATGCCGGTATAGCCCGAACAAGGGTTCTCCACACCGGCTTGACCATGCCCTGACTCAACAGGTTTCACGTCTCCTCTATTCTGTGGATATGATTGGCTGCTTCACCTGGATGAGCTTCACCGAGTCACCCGGCCATCGACCTTCGGCATCTCTCGGCAGGCAATGTCCCAGATAAATCCAGCCAATTCCCGCGCCACAGCGACGCAGACCAGCTTGGTATTCTTACCGGCCTGGGTCAGTGTCTTATAGCGCCCACAGAGTCGTTTCTGGGCCTTCCAGGCAATGGTTTTGGCCTCATCGGACGCGCCGGCAGCCTTGCGTTTGAGATGGGCCGTCTGTCGTGCCGGGAAGCGATAGCTCCAGGCCGATTCGACCAGCATCCGCCGGGCATGGGCATTCCCTGTCTTGGTAATCGCCCCCTGACGACGGCGGGTACTGCTGCTGTGTTCGCTTGGCACCAGTCCCAAAAAAGCCATCAATTGCTGAGCGGATTCGAAGCGACTGATATCACCCAGCTCAGCCAGTAAGACTATCGCCGCCAGCTTGTCGATGCCGCGCAGTGCCACCAGTGAGTCCACGACCGGGGCAAACGACCAGTGCGGCAGTACCCGCTCCATCTGTGCCGTGATATCAGCCACACGCCGGGTCGCCGTTTTAACCGCATCAATGTACTCCTGCAACACGACCTGCTGCCAGTCATGGGCAAACCGGAGTGACTCCAGCCAGCTGTAGTGGCTTTGTGTCCAGCGCGTCTTGTGTGAGGGCCAGGCATGACCATGTCGCAGGACAAAGGCATTGAGCTGCTGACGTGCCTTGCGCTCCTGGGACTTCATGTCATCTCGCGCCCGGGTCAGATCCCGCATCGCCTCCTGTTCTTCATCCGGTACCCAGACGACTGTCAAGTCGCCACTACGCAACAACTGCGCCAGCTTGCGTGCATCACGCCGGTCAGTCTTGATGCGATCTCCCGGTTTCTGCGGAATCAGCGATGGCGCGATCACCTGGCAGTCATGACCCAATGCGATGAGTTGACGATAGATGCTGTACCCGCAGGGACCCGCCTCATAGCAAAACAACAGCATTTCACCACCGAACTCTGTGCTCAGGCGCTCAACCAGCCTGGCAATGCTCTTCGGCTTGTTGCCAATCTCTCCCCTCGATTCGGCCTCGCCCCGACCAGCTCGCGCAACGGCATAGGCTATCGTATCTTTATGCACGTCAAGCCCAATATAGGCCGGATAACGACCGTCTGCCGACGTGCTGTTGATCACTTTACGTGCGGTGACTGTTTCGATCTGATGCGCTTGTACTGTAAACTCTTTCATGACCTGTCCTCTCAATAATGGCTCTGTGTTGAAGTGTCCCATTTCAACATAATCCACGTGTGTTGAGATGGGCAGGTCAAAACATGATGTCTATACTGATAAGTAAATCCCGGTATTCTTCAATGTCCGATTTTCTGCTTCCAAAAGGGCATATCACTACGACAGAGGATGTTGCCGAAAAAGACCAGCTTGAATACTGGATAGACATGATCTGTGATGAATTCGTGCAACTGGACTGCACCATCGAAAATCACCCTAAGGACTTCAAGGGAAAAATCCGCGGCGCCCGACTCGGAGACATACGGGTCTCTGAAGTAAATTCCGATGCGCAACATGTTATCCGGTCGCGCAAACAGATCGCCAAATCCACCGAATGCGAGTTCCTGTTGAGCTTGCAAATGGATGAGGTTGGTTTCATTAATCAGGATGGCCGTATAGCGGAGCTGCACCCGGGAGATTTTGCACTGTATGACAGCACCAGGCCTTACTTCCTGCATTTTGATCGGCCGTTTCGCCAGATAGTACTGCAGATTCCCTATCACTCCCTGGCGGAACAGTTCGTCAGGCCGGAGAATATCACTGCCCGCCGGGTATCCGCACAAACTGCCATGGGCGCGCTGGCATCGCAGTTCATACAGTCCGTAGCTGCGCGCCTGGACATCCTGTCGGCACAGGAACGCGGCGTGATCAACCACCACATCATCGAATTGATAGCGCTGGCCATGGGGTCGATGTCCTCGTTACCGGAACTGGACGGCCAATCGATTGCCCGAACTGCCCTGCTGGAACGTATCAAGCAGTACATTGAGATCAATATCCGAGACCCGCAACTGACGCCGGCACAGGTCGCCTCACACCACCATATCAGCGAGCGTTACCAACGCATGCTGTTTGCATCCAAGGGCGCCACCGTCTCCAGGTATATCCTGGACAAGCGCCTGGAATTATGCCGGGAATCGCTGGAAAACCATGCCTTCCGTGATTACAGCCTCACCCAGATCGCCTTCAGCTACGGCTTCAATGACGCAGCACACTTCAGCCGCAGATTCAGGGAGCGTTATGGCGCGTCTCCCAGGGAATATCGCGAAAGGTTCATACATAAAGCAACCTGTGATTAAACCCCACAGCTTCGCTTCCACGGCAAAAAAAACCCGCAGCGTTGTCGCTGCGGGTAAAATGCTCACACTGCTTGGTAGGAAGGATACCGATCGCATATTCAAGCATTGCCAGACCCTTTCAGTTTTTGTCCGGGCCGGTATCCGGAGGTATTGAAAAACACCTGTCCGAGCCAGATCATTCCAAGTATAAGGCCCAGTATGATAAGTAGATTCCCGAGCTGCTGTTGTTCGCTCAACAGGTAGTTATTACAAAGCCGATCAGGTGCGACGAGATAGATCCAGCCAAGCCTGAACAGCATTGCCAGAAATTCGATTTTTACCACCCCCCTGGCGATGAAATGCAGGTTACGCCAGCACAGCCCCAGGGGAATGCCGATCAGTAACGGCACGGAAATGTATTTCATTAGAGCAACGAACTCGTCATTCACCGACGCATCCAGCCACCTGGGTATCATCCAGAACACGAGAGTAAAACCTGCGAGCAGAACACAGGGGATACTGATACTGTTGAGGACGCGGGACATGTGTGGTGTGATTAGCCGGCCTGCGGTGATGCCGGTGAAAATCAGCAGCGGTATTTCAACCAGCACGTGCGTCAGTAATGAGGACTCAAGAAATGAACCCATTGGAGTGAGGGCGATGAGCAGCCACAAAACCGAACCGAGCAGGAACATGGTTCAGATGAGTGAAGTGATATGCCGGATCATTGCGTCTGTGTCATCAACATCGTAAATGCCCACAATCTGATGGTTCCTGACCAGGTATATCGCAGTATTGTGTACGTACCCCAGATCAGGTTCCGGCAGGACAATGACTTCGAGGCTGTCAAGCAGCTCGTCCAATGTCTGCCTGTTCGTGACCCTCAGGGCGGACCATGATCCGGGCTCAGGCGAAAACCTGCGCAGGTATGCGGACAGTTGTTCCGGTCCGTCATGGTCATGGTCAAAAGAGACACTTAATAACTGTACTTTTTCAGCATGCCCGGCAGAGGCCAGTATTGACTGTAACTGGCTGAACCGGTAGCCCATCGTCATACATGCAGTCGTGCAACGCGTGAAGATAAAGTCAATGACAAGTACCGGTTTGTCAAAATCGTGCAGGCTTGCGTGTTTTCCCGTCTCGCGCTGGACCGCGATATCCGGTAGTGACGTAGGTTGGCTCAGTAGCGCGCGCCGGCGCGCGGCTTCGGTAGTCCAGGTGGTCCAGCCGTCCGTGGCCCAGCCCAGAGTCGCCAGTCCGCCTGCGCTGATGCCGAGCGCCAGGAGTACGCTAACCCACGGCTTCACGCTGTACGGGCATCCCCCATGCCGAGCAGGAACCTCAGGGCAAATACCAGCGCAGACAGCGCGATGCCTATCGCCAGCACAGAGGCCGTTTCACTGTAACTGACCCATTCCGGCAGGTGAACCGCCCAGCGGCGCGCGACGCTGGCCTGGCCGCTGGCAAGAAAGTTCATGCAGAACGCGGTGCCGGCTAGCAGGTAGACCCAGAATGCAAGTTTATCAAGCAGTTTGGGGGCGCCGTTCTGGGCAATGTAATACATGAAACCGAACAGCATCGCGACCAGGCCCACGATCAGGTACATGTGGAAATGACCAGGGACCCACATGGTATTGTGCATGACCTGGTTGGCTGCAATAGTTCCGTCGATAACGGCCGGAATCACGCCTACCGCCCACCCGAAGATGGATACGAATAACAACCCTGAAACCATGTCCCAGCGAAGATTTGACCGGTGCACAAGGGTCAATGCGCCGTACGCGGTCACAACGAGAACCGGCAACCCACTCAGGTAGGACAGGATCTGCCCCATCAATAGCATCCAAGTCGGCATCACGAAATCCATCAGCAGGTGATGTGGGTAGACAAACATCACCATGAAAGTCGATGCCGTCCAGGCTGCAAGAAATACCTTGTTTACTTTCCAGGGACGTCCCGTATATTCCGGCAGGATCTCATAAACTGCGATTACGGCCTGGTAAATGGTCGCATTGATAAAGACATGGCCGAAGAAGAAAATAAGATTCTTCGCCAACAGGGCATCCACGGTAAAGGCCGGGTAAAACAGGTTCACGAGGATCATGGTCAATACCACTGCGCCTGCCAGAATGCCGGCGATATTTATGATCAGCACCATGCTTGACGCGACCACGCAAGCAGGTGGAAAATCTGTGCTGTTGCCGAATAACTGGGGCCAGCCGAGACTGCGCGCAAGGTTGCCGTATTTCGAGATGATGGCGCGCGCCACATCCAGGTACAACAACAGGAAACCGACGCCAATCAGGAGCAGGCCAATCAGGAACGATGCCGCGCCGCTTACATCCCACAAGCCCATGCCGTGGGACGGCAGCGGAAACAGGAAGGTCCAGGCGCCACCGTATCCGCCCAGGAAGATACCTCCCAGGATCAGGACGACGCCGAGCAGGAAAAAGGCCAGGTTGGCCCATAATATTCCGCTGGTCAGGTTCACATGCCGGCGCAGGAAATACCATAGCACGGCGCTCGCAGCGAGACCGGAAATGCCTACCATACCGGCGCCATGCGCGGTCATGATTTGGTAAAAAATATGCGGTGGTATGGTCAGCCATTGTGCCTGCCCCATGCGCATCAGCAATCCCAGCAGCATCATCAACACAAACACCAGGGCGCTGATCCCGAGATAGGAAATAATCGCGTACCGAGCAGATTTATTCATTGGTGTGATTGAAGCTTCATTTGTCATCACAATACCCCCAAACCCGGATTTCTCAC
This sequence comes from Gammaproteobacteria bacterium, assembly GCA_965221335.1. Taxonomy (GTDB): domain Bacteria; phylum Pseudomonadota; class Gammaproteobacteria; order Eutrophobiales; family Eutrophobiaceae; genus JAAXHV01. Next base: position 276,561 of record CBDCSC010000001.1, read on the forward strand.
CAGGTTGCTAGTTGACATTTTTCACTTGACGATGAAAGGAATGATCATCGCATGGTGGGACAGACCGCAGTATTCCATACACATCAACCTGTACTGGCCTGGCTCGTTGAACGTGTATTTCAGCTTGTTTTCGTAGCCAGGCATTGCCTGTGTCTGGGCCAGCAAACGCAGCTCACTGTCGTAAATGCCCATACCATGATTAACATCCTCGGCGGTGACGTTGAATATCACGGTAGTGCCGGCCTCAACCTGGTTTTGACTCAGTTGCCAGAACCATTGTTTTCCGATCGCATCAATTTCTACGGCATCGGCGGTTACCTCACCGCGTGTCGTCGCATACGGCAACACCTGGGTGGTAGCAAAGAAGATAACGACCCCGGCGACAAGTAGTGTCCAGAAGAGTTTCGCCCTGAAACTCAATGCGCGTGTCAGTACCGCATCATAATCCGGAACGGTTTTTGACGTGTTAATGGCGACATAAATGAAAACGGCCGCGATGATGGCCATAAGTGAGAGTGATATAAGCCAGACAGTCTCTTGAATCATCAGTCTTCCCCCAGAGTGGACTTAACGCCGAACTCTTATTTTATTGCCGCCACCAGCCGGCGGCAAACTCGTTGACTTCCCGGGCGCGGAAGCGCGCCACACGGTTACTCGGTTCCAGCGCCTCGGTATAGAAGAACTCGGGCAGTTCATCGTCCGCTTCGGTAAAGCCGGCAGCCCGGTTGAATTCCCGTTCCAGGCGCAAGGTCTCCCGGCCCAGTTCGCGGAAGAAGGATGGTTCCAGTTCAGTCCCGACCGCGCTGTTGATGGCGTCGGTGATCAGTTCCAGTTGGGTGTTGGTCACGGTACGCCCGAATACGCAAAACCCAAGGGAATCCGTTGCCGCGGTGACCACCTGTGCATCGTGGCTGGCGCCGGCTATCTCATCCAAGGACTTGTCGGCGGTCTCCATCTTAGGGACGTTGCCGGCGGTATGGTCCGCACCCTGGGCTGTGAGCATCATGGTAATGCCGGTGGCCTCGATCACGCGCGGGTCATAGGCGCTGATGGCCTGGCGTTTGATGACCGGCACTCGTTCAACCCCGTAGTGTTCGCCCACGGCCGCGGTGCCGCCGGCCCAGAGACGGCCTTGCCCGGTTCCCGCGCGTACCTGTTCCAGCACATTCGTGACGAAGTCCACGTCGCCGAATTCGCCCAGGCCGGCCTCCATCAGCACCCCGACCATTGCGCCGGCTTCGATGGTGTCGATACCGAGATCGTTGGCGACGGCATTCAGCCTGGCCAGGTCATCGGGTTCCTTGATACCGCAATTGGTCCCCAGCAACCCCAGCGTTTCGTACTCGACCGGCGACACGATCTCATTGCCGTCGGCATCGGCATAGACATTGCTGCAGCGGATCAGGCAACCGGGCATGCAGGCATGATCCTGCTCGCCGCCGCGGGCGATATTCTGCTCGCGGATGAAGTCGCCGCCCATCTTCAGGGTCTCGATATTGGTGTCGACCAGCCGCCCCGAGGAAAAATTGCGCACCGGCAGGCCTCCGACATGGTTGGTGTAGTCCGCCATCATCGCGGTGCCGAAGCGCTTGTAGCTGTCGATCATCGGGTCTTTGCCCAGTTTTTCCGCATAGTTACGCACCGCGCCGATGACTTTTTTGCGCTCATGCAGTTGCGGCATCCGATCCAGGTCGGCAACGACGGCTTTGACCTTCTTGCTGCCCATGACCGCGCCGACACCACCGCGCGCCGCCAGCCTGGCGGGACGCCGATCCGTATCGCTGACCGCGATCCCGGCAAGCAGGCCCTGGTATTCGCCAACGGGACCGCACAGGGCCAGGCTCACTTTTTTGCCGTATTTTTCATGCAGCAGGGCGGCCGTCTCAAAATTGCCCATACCCATGAAACCCGTAGCCGCATCGAAATTGACACTACCGTCCTTCCTCAGGTGGATAATCATCCATTCATCGGCGGCGCCGTGCAGGGTAAATCCCGACAGGTGCAACTGGCCCAGCGCCACGCCCAGGGTGCCGCCGGCGTTGGCTTCCTTGACGCCGCCCGTGAGCGGACTTTTGCAACCGACGCTGGTGCGGTTGGCGTTGGAGAAGTTGGTGCCGGCGAACGGTCCGGCGGAGAAAATCAGCGGATTTGCCGGTGACAGGGGGTCCACGCCGGCGATATTCTCTTCCAGCAGGGTCTTGGCGATCAGGTAACGTCCTACTCGCACCAACTCCTCTCCTTTCTGCTCAACGGCACGCACGGACCGGTTCTCAAGGTCGATATGCAGATAATTACGCATGATTTGATAACCCGGGAAAAATGTTGATCTATTATAGTTGTAATTCAATATGACAGTTTGCGCTAAGGAACCTCTGAGATTAAGTCAGAGTTTCCCTAATACTCACCATTCGCATACAAACAATCACATCTCGCGCCAGTCACAGGACTGCTCAAACGCGTATGCAGCCCGGTAGATTGCCGGTTCGTCATAATGTTTCCCCACCAGCATCATCCCGACCGGCAGCCCGTTGCGCAGTCCGCAGGGCACCGACATGGCTGGGTGGCCGGTGATATCGAACTGGCAGGTGTTGAGCACGGTATTCAACGCTACGTGGATAATCTCGTCATCGGCGTCCGCCGCGTCAGCCGACGGGTTTTTGCGCGCCTGCATCAATGTCGTCGGCAGCAGCAACAGGTCATGGTTCTGCAGCGCGTTGTCGTAGGCATGGACCAACCTCGGCAGATGGCTTTTCGCCCTCGCATAATACTTGCCTGCATAGCGTTCCAGGTACTTGCCCAGCAACAATACCAGGTGCAGGTTTACCGGAAACTGCGCCAGCTTGTTCTGCCACCCGGACAGGTATTTTTCCAGTGTCGGCGAACTGAAGCCATTGGTGTTCATCGCCAGGCCGTTGTAACGCAGCGTTTCCCAGAGGCCGTCGGTGATAATTGCGCCCCACAGCGAAACCCCGTCCCGGTGCATGGGAATGGAAATCTCGGACACCTCGGCGCCGAGGCCGGCGAACCGGTCCGCGGCCGCGCGCACACAACGATCCACAACCGGGTCCGACAACGGGTGATCGAAGCCTTCCCGGAGCACGGCAATTTTCATACCTTGCGCGTCCTGGCCCAGCGCATCGGTATAGCGCCGCGTCTGTAATTGGCGTTGGCGGCTGTCCATGCCGTCATAACCGGCAAGCGCTTCCAACATCAAGGCATTGTCGCTGACGTTTGCGGTCATTGGACCGACATGGTCGAGCATGGCTTCCATGCCCAGGATACCCGTGTAGGGCAACAGGCCGAAGCTCGCCTTCATGCCATAAACCCCGCAAAAGCTGGACGGTATGCGTACCGAGCCGGCCTGGTCGCAGCCCAGCGCCATGTCGACCGCGCCGCCGGCAACCAGCGCGGCGCTGCCGGAGGAAGAACCGCCGGCCGAATATGCGGGATTGTGTGGGTTGCGGACAACCCCGGTGCTGGCGGTGACGCTGGCGCCGGAAACACAAAGAAATTCACAAACCGCCTTGCCCGTAATCGTCGCGCCGGCGTCGAGCAGCCGGCTTACCACCGTGGCGTCAAACTCCGGCACGAAACCTTCCATGATCGAAGCGCCGTTCATCATCGGAACCTGCGCCACGAATATATTGTCCTTGATGGCGACCGTGCGCCCGGCGAGAGGCCCTTCAGCGTTACCTGGCAGGTCAGTCTTTACATACCAGGCGCCAAGAGGGTTTTCCTCCGGCGTCGGAAACCGGTAACTGCGTTCCGGATAGCGGACCTGCGGCAGGTTGTCTACCTGTTCATCCAGAAACCGGTAGCCCTCGGCAAACGGCCCTGAGTTTCTGAGCAGGGTTTCCGTTTGCCGGTCATCCAGCGACAACCCCATGGCCGCCGCCAGCGTTTTCAATTCTCCCGTGTCAGGCAGTTTGAATGTCATATGTTGGTGAGCTGGTTAACTCGGAGTTGTTCTTACTATAACAAACCTGTTGGCGCCGGGGAATCAAATACTGACGCATCTGTTGCTTATTTCCTTTGGAGCGCGGGTGTCCCGCCTACGTGCGGGCGCAGCGAAAGCATAATACACCATCACGCTGACACCCATGGGCATGTGGCCGCAGCCTGCAAGCTTGAAGCGGGTAGATGCCCGAGCTCTAAGGGCAAGCGGCAAAATTTCTCGTGGTCAGCTATACTGTTATACTAGCAGAAGCTTCTTACTGTGTCGCCCGCGGGGCGACCTGTTGTTTCACTGGATTCCCGTTTGCACGGGAATGGTATGGAGCGGAAGTCAGTTAGTAGAAGTCAGTTAGTAAAGGAACTTCTGATTGGTTCCCAGAGCTTCATAAAATCTACACAGCAAATGACCTGCGGGAGTGTATTGTGATGTTGACCAGTAAAATTCTACGTCGTGTTGTATCTGTGACCCTCACTTTTTTCGCCGTTTTCTCCATAGCCAATGCGCAGGACGGCGCTACGGCGCTGGAAGAGATCATCGTTACCGCGCAAAAGCGCGCACAATCGGTCCAGGATGTGGGGCTGACGGTAGCGGCCTTCAACGATGAACAGTATCGGGAATTGACCCGGGGCACTCTTGACGGTCTTGCGGCACAAATCTCCAATGTGCAGGCGTATGCAAACAATACCTACCTGGAGAGCGTGCATATTCGCGGCATCGGATTGAATGAATTCCAGGGGCAGTTCGATTCGCCGGTGGCGACGCACTTCGATGAAGTCTATATCGCCAAACCCTGGATGAAGGCGCGCCGCCATTACGACATCGGGCGGGTCGAGGCGCTGAAAGGGCCACAGGGCACCTTGTTCGGTCGCAACACCACCGGTGGCTCGATCAACTTCTACACCAAGGCGCCGGTGGACCGGTTCGAGGCCGAGCTGGAAGCCGGGATGGACGAACATGAACGTTACCGGGTTACCGGCATGGTCAATGCCCCGCTGTCCGACGGGCTCAGCGGGCGTGTTTCCTTCAACACGGAATTCGGCAACGGCGGCCCTCAGAAGAACCTGTTTTCCGGCGATGAACATGGCCGGCCGGACCTGTTGGATGTACGCGGCCAGCTACTCTGGACCGGAGACAAACTGACCGTGCGCGCGCTGGTCCACGGCGGTCGGGACAAGAGCGATAAGACCGCCTGGAAAGGCCCCGGAATTTTTAACCTTGGGGCGCCGGGATTGTGTCCGCAACTGTTTACCGGCGAGGTATCGAAAAGCCCGTCATCATGCGCCAAAACTGCTGGTTTTGCGACTCTGAACGGTTACCCTGAGGGCGAATTCGAGCCTGAAGGCGCACATACCATCAACCAGAACAAGCCGCCGACGGTAGATGACAAGTTCTATGGTGGTTACCTGCGCTGGGATTATGAAATAGGCAATGCAACGCTGACCTCGATAACCGCATATGAATATTACGAGCGCATCCATACGGACGACAGTCAGGCCGATATGTTCAACTCCACCAGCACTCACTATTACGACGAGATGAACCAGATCAGCCAGGAACTCAGGCTGTCCGGTTTTCTGAGCAGAAACTGGCGCTATATCCTGGGATTTTTCTATGAAAACGACGACCTGGACCAGGTCGACGGTTCCGACCTGAGCCAGCAACAGGTGCCGGGAATCACCCCGCCGTTTGCTGACCAGTTCTTCTCCGAGTTTGCCCTGGATACGGAATCCATTGCCTTGTTTGTCCACAATGAGTTCGATTTTACCGACAACCTGACCCTCAACCTGGGATTGCGTTATACGGACGATAATATTGAAGTCAGCGATGCGCTGATGGGCATTGGCCTGTTGCCGCAGTTCGGCAAGGAGAAGTTTGTTACCCCATGTCTGATCACCACCTATCCGGCCGGCCCAATCGGTTCCCCGGCCTGCCCGTTCCTGGGGCCCGAAGCGCCGCCTTACAATGACAGCCGCACTGATAAGGATTTCTCCTGGCGCGTGGGCATCGAATGGAGCGCGACTGATGACCTGCTGGTGTATTCCAACGTCACCACCGGTTACCGCAGCGGCGGCTACAGCCTGCCGTTCGCGGGAGCAGCCACCTCGTTTGACCCGGAAGAACTGCTCACGGTGGAATTGGGTTTCAAGTACCAGTTACTGGATGACACCTTGCGCATCAATGCGTCGGCCTTCCGTTACGTGTACGACGATGTGCAGGTCAATGTGGACGACCCGGTTTCGCCGCTGGTGCCTATCACCCGCAATATCGGCGAGCAGTTGAATACCGGATTTGAGGCCGACATCACCTGGCAGCCCGTACCCAGCCTGTACCTGAGGCAGAGCATCGGTTACCTGGATGCCGAATTCAACGACACGCCGCGCACGGTTTCCACCTATACGGGCGTCATCCCCCTGGAAGGCAAGCGCCCGGTGAATTCCCCCGAGTGGACTTACAACGGCGCGGCCCGCTGGCAGCAACAGGTGGCTGACGGCATGGACTTGATCATCGGTGTGGACTACCGTTGGATAGACGACCGTTTTCTGGAAGCGACCAACGGCGCTTTCGATAAGTCGGATGATTATTGGGTGGCCAACATGCGGGTTGCGCTGGCGACCGATAAATGGGAAGTCGCGCTATACGGGACCAATATTTTCGATGAGGAATACCTGACCTATATCAACAATATCGGTTTCTTCAAGCTGGATATCTTCGGAGAAAGGCAGACCTTCGGCGCGTCCGTCCGCTACCGGTTCCAGTAAGAAAAAAAACGTTATCGGGGCTAGCACTAGTTTACAGAGTACTAAGCCCCCTCGATATCGAAGTCGTCCAGGTTTACCTCGCGCATGGTAACCCGGCGGTACTTGTCTTCCCTGGGCAGCGGCACGGTGGCGTCGATGCCGAGCCGGGTCCACTTGTCGTTCTCGACCATGGGGTTCAGACGGTGGCCGATGCCGTCGGGTATCGGTAACAGGTCGCGGTCGAACCGGCAGCGCGTCTGCACTGCCCAGTCCACATCCGCGAGACTGTAGAGATCCACGTCCGTGTCCACCACAGTGACCGTCTTGACGAACGCCAGCGAGACGAACGCGGCCATGATCGCGTTGCGCTGGCTGCCCTCATGCTTCTTGTCGATCTGCACCACCAGGTGGTAGGGCACGCTGCCGTCGGAGAAATGCACCGCGGTCACCTCCGGCACCAGGCTGTGTATCTTGTCAAACGCCCCGGCGCCGGCGATGAGGCCGTAGGCGTTATAGACTTCCTTACCCGATAAAATGGAATGGAAAATCGGCTGGCGCCGGCGCGTAATGGCGGAGACTTCAAATACCCAGCGATCGTCTACGCCCGCGTAATAACCCGTCACCTCGGCATACGGGCCTTCCGGTTCGCGCACACCCGGGAGTATTTTCCCCTCAATAACGAACTGCGCGTCGGCCCAGGCTTCCACGCCTACGGTCTGGGCTTGAATCAGCCGCACCGGCGCGCCGTGCATCTGGCAGGCAATGCCGATTTCATCCATTTCCATGGGCGCGGCGGAGGCCGGCGAAGCCGCCGCCATACTCATCGCGTAATCGGCGCCATTGTTGACGGTCAGCTCCAAGGGTTGCCCCTTGGCTTCGGCTCGTTTGAAATAGTCCATCAGGTGCCCCAGTTCCTCCAGCAGCAGGGTAAAGCGGTTTTTGCCGGTGACCATCATGCGGTGGATGGACAGGTTGCGCACCCCTGTGTCCGGGTCCTTGGCGATGACGACGCTGGAGGTCAGGTAGCGTCCGCCGTCGCCCTCGGCGTGATGGGGTATCGGCAGCGCGTCCAAATCCGGGTCGGCCTCAACCACTTCATTGGCCGGACCCTGTTGCACCGTCACAGGCTCGATTGGGCTTTTGCGCCAGGCGCGGATGTCATCCGCAAGCGCGAACGGCAGCCGGGCGCTGGTGGTCTGAAAAAACTTCGCCATGAACTCACGGTTCCAGTACAGTCCGATCAGCACCGGGTAGTTGCTGCCCTTGACCTTCTCGAACAGCACAGCTTTGCCGCCCTCGAATTTTCGGGCGATGCCTGCCAGTTGGAAGGCGGGGTCCACCTCGGTTTTTACCCGGACCAGGTGATTATGCTGGTCCATGAACGCGAGATAGGCTTGGAGGTCGATAAGTTTGCGTTTGGCAAGGTCCATGGTCGTTCTCTAATAAATCAGTTGCCGGCAGCTTGATGTCTTTTCTGCAACCGGGCATAAAATTGCGCGGAATAATCTATATAGGCCAGTTCCGGGTCCGTGAGTTTACGTACCTGGCGCGCCGGCGCGCCCATGTAAAGATAGCCGCTCTCCAGGGTCTTACCCGGTGAGACCAGGCTACCGGCGCCGATCATCGTATGGGATTCAATCACTGCCCGGTCCAGGATGATTGAGGACATACCAATCAGGCAATGGTCTTGAATCGTACAGCCATGCAACATGACCTTGTGCCCCACGGTCACATCACTGCCGACGCGTAACGGATCGCCGCCGGGATTGCTATCGGACGCGTGGTTAACGTGCAGGACCGAACCGTCCTGGATACTGGTGCGACTGCCGATGCTTATGCTGTTGATGTCTCCCCGGATTACCGCGGCGGGCCATACCGAGGAATCTTCCCCCATGGTTACGTTGCCGATAACCACGGCCATCTCGTCAATATAAGTGGAAGCGGGTATTACAGGTGTGATACCCTCAAAAGCTCTGATCATAATAAAGTATAAAAATTCTGATTGTTATCGAAAAACCGGCCCTGCGCCGTCTCCTGAACATATTAACATGCCTGACCGGATAAATTATCGCGCCTTGCAGTTTGCAACAGCGGGAATGGTATGGGGCGTAGCTCAGTGAGTAAAATTTACACGGAAAATCTGTAATGCAGACAGATATACGTCAACTGATAGATGAAAGACCCATCAGTGGCCTGCAACTCCGGGTTGTCCTGGGTTGTTTTGCCCTGAACATGCTGGACGGGTTCGATGTGCTGGCCATCGCTTTCAGCGCTCCCACCATCTCCCAGGAATGGCAGTTGACGCCCTATACGCTGGGCATCATTTTCAGCGCCGGACTTATCGGCATGACCCTGGGCGCGGCGTTCATCGCCCCGTACACGGACGTGATAGGCCGGCGTGCGATGATACTGCTCTCGCTGCTTGCCATAGCCGTCAGCATGGCCATAACCGGCATGACCGAAAACGCCAACCAGATGATCGCGATGCGGGTTTTGACCGGACTGGGGATCGGCAGCATTCTTGCCAGCCTGACCAGCCTCGTTGCCGAATATATGCCGGCCAGGAAACGCAGCCTGGCAGTGGGCTTTATGCAGGTAGGGTACCCGCTGGGCGCGACCGTGGGAGGATTTGCCGCGGTCTGGCTGATCCAGGCATATGGCTGGCAGGCGGTATTTTATTTCGGCAGCGCGCTGTCATTTGCGGCAGCCCTGTGCGCTTTTCTGTTTTTGCCGGAATCCCTGGAATTTCTTTCCTCCCGTCAACCCGCACAGGCCTTGACGAAAATAAACCGGATACTGGCCCGTATGGGCTGGCCGCAACTGGAATCCATGCCGGCGGCGCCGGCAGCCGTGGCAAAGCCTTCAGTGAAAAATATATTGACCCCGGAGTATCGCAACTGGACGCTACTGTTGTGGTGCGGTTTCTTCATGGCATTCCTGACGCTGTATTTCCTGTTCAGTTGGGTCCCGAAGATTACCGTTGACGCGGGGCTGCCGATTGACAAGGGTATCTACATCGGCACCGCGTTGAATTTTGGCGCATTCCTGGGCGGCGCCATCCTGGGCTACCTGTCTGACCGGTTCGGCGTGCGTCCCCTGATTATCTGGTTTTTCATCGGCGGTGTCATTTTCATGCTGGCCTTCGGATTCTCCCCGCCTGAAGTGGGCTTGCTGCTGATACTGGCCTTTGCATTGGGATTTTGCGTATTGGGCGGGTTTGTCGGTTTTTATATCTCTGCTGCGTGCCTGTACGATACGAAAATTCGCGCAACCGGCGTAGGCTGGAGCATCGGCGCAGGCCGGACCGGCGCGATCATCGGCCCTTACCTCGGCGGTGTGCTCATCAATATGGGCTATTCAACCAGCGTCAACTTTATCATCTTCGCGATCCCGCTGATCCTGGCCTGTGTCGCAATATACCTGTTACGCGCGCCGCAACTCGAACCCCATTGACGGGTACGGCCTTTCAGTCTGCGCTGATCGTATTGCTCAATACGCCTATGCCCTCCAGTTCCACTTCAACCCGGTCGCCGGGGAACATGTATAGCTGCGGCTGCCGCTTGTAACCAACCCCGCCCGGTGTGCCGGTGGCGATGATGTCCCCGGACTCCAGCGTGGTGAACGTGGAGATATAGGTGATGAGTGCCGGCACCGGGAACAGCATCAGGTCAGTGGTCGTGCTCTGCACCGTTGCGCCGTTCAGGCGGGTCTCGAGCCGGTAACCCGCATTGGGGTCCGGCAGTTCTTCGGCCGGGATCATCCACGGGCCGCAGGCGCCGGAGGCATCGAAGTTCTTGCCGGGTATGTATTGCGTGGTATGCACCTGGAAGTCTCGGACCGAGCCATCCATAAAACAACTGTAACCGGCAATATGCTCCAATGCCTGTTCCGGGCTGATGCGCCGCCCGGGCTTGCCGATGATCAGCGCCAACTCTCCTTCAAAATCGTACTCATTGCTTTCCGCGGGTTTGATCAGAGCCTGGTCATGCCCCGATACCGAGGAAGGGTAGCGGGTAAAAATAAGCGGGTGCGCTGTCCTGTCTCCACCCATTTCATCCCGGTGCGCGGCATAATTCTGGCCGATGCAGAGGATTCGGGCCGGATCCGGTATCGGTGGCAGGTAGGTAATTTCGGCCAAAGGCACGGATTTACCGCTTGCCTCGGCGCCGGGTGCATCTGCCAGGTTGCCCTTGCTCACGGCAGCCTTCAGGGAAGGCTCAAAGTGGCTCAAATCAGCGATGACCCCGTCATTCAGCAGGCCCCAGCCGGGTTGGCCATGATGCAGGTAAGTGACAAGCTTCATCTCAATTCCCATTCTTCACGGTTCGAAAGCCGATATGCGCGGCGCTCAGTGTAAGCTCCTGCGCATGTCTGGCGGCAGGCCGGTAGCGCCGGCAATAATTTTCCGCGCACAGGTAGGAACCGCCCTTGATCACTTTCACCGGCACGCCGGGTTGGCGCGGGTCATGGCCGCCGCTCCCTGGTGTGCCATGGGCCGGGTAATACCAGTCGTCCACCCATTCCCACAAGTTGCCGATCATATCGTACAAGCCGTACCCGTTCGCAGGAAAACAGCCGACCGGCGCGCTGGCGGAATAATGGTCTTCCACGGCATTCACCATCGGGAATATCCCCTGCCAGGTATTGGCCTGGTGTTGGCCGTCAACCAGGAATTCATCGCCCCAGGCGTACACGGCGCGTTCCAGTCCGCCCCGGGCCGCGTACTCCCACTGCGTCTCGGTTGGCAGGTCGTGGCCGAGCCACTCGGCAAAAGCCTGTGCGTCCTCGTGTGCGATATGCGCCACCGGATGATGCTCCAACCCGTCGATGGAACTGCCCGGCCCTGTGGGTTCGCGCCAGTTGGCGCCGGGGACGAAGCGCCACCATTGGGTCAGGTTACCGGCAGGTTGCGTGGGCATGGTGAATACGACGGAACCCGGCTTCAGCAACGCGGGGTCGATACCGGGGAAGTCTTTCGGGTCCGGCTGGCGTTCTGCCACGGTGACGTAACCGGTCTCCGCCACGAATTCGCCGAAACGGGCATTGGTTACCTCGAACCTGCCGATCCAGAAGCCGTCAACGCGGACTGTCTCCGGCGGGCCTTCGTCGGGATAAAAACCGGTAGCTCCCCGGGTATAACTCCCGCCTTCCAACCATACCATTTCGCGATGTTCAGATGCATCTTTGCAATCAGCCTGGGATAGGGACACCGCGCCCATTTCCGAGCCACTGTCCAACGCGATGAAATAACCGAGTACAGCAGCGGCTCCCAGTATCAGAGCAATGGTCAGAGCCTTCTTCATTCGGCTATCTTACTATCAATCCGCGCCTCTCACCAAGTTATGCTTTCGGTCGCAGGCACGCCGTAGACGTAACATATCCTGCGCGAGCATCTCATTACCTGGAAAGACTTGCGGATTTATCTTTAGAACCCGTGAGGACTAAAGCAGAGGCTCTCTGTTTGTATTCGACATCGTCCGAAAGTATAATCAGACGCTTATCAAACTTGCTTTTTTCTAATCTTCTCTACAATTCTGCATGCCCTACAAGCTCGTTTTACTGGAAACGGCCAGGAAACTCGCCGAACAACATGATTTTGACGGGCAGGCCCTCAGAGAAGCCATTCCCTACCTGGAGGCCTTCCAGGGCAGAAAATTCGTGCTCAAGATCGGCGGTTCGATATTGCAGGACGAGCGGCTGATACCCTCCCTGGTCAGTGATGTTGCGTTTCTCAAGCGCCTGGACATCAGTGTCATCCTGGTGCATGGCGGCGCCCGGCAACTGGATCGGCGCATGCACGCGCTTGGCTTGCAGCCGAGCAAACTGGACGGATTGCGGGTCACTTCCCGTGAAGTCCTGGACCTCGCGAACGACGTATTCCTGGAAATCAGCCGCGTGATTCGGGATGCGGTGGCCCACCGAGGATACCGGGGTGTTATCTTCGACCGCAGCAGCGGCCTGGTGCGCTCCAGGCAAAAGGACGCCGGATTGGGTTACGTAGGCGAACCGGCCCGGGTGGATACGCCATTGCTGGAGCAATTGCCTGCCGAAGCCGTACCCATTGTCAGCGCGATCACTTCGGGGATGGAGGACGGAGAACCCGGCTACAATGTCAATGCCGATGAAGTCGCCAGCGCCATCGCTGGGGAAATCCGGGCTGAGAAACTGATCTTGATGACCGACGAGGACGGCGTGCGGGACGCGGATGGTATGTTGCTGCCCACACTCACCCCGCAACAGGCCGGGGAACTGATCAAATCAGGCGTGATCCACGGCGGCATGATCCCCAAGGTCAAGGCCTGTCTCAGTCCCCTGCAGCGCGGCGTCAGCAAGTCCCACATCATCAGGGGAGACGCCGATTCCTTCATCAACGAAATCCTCACCGACGCCGGCGTAGGCACCGAATTCGTCAGTTAATCCTCTCCGGAGGATAGTCTGCATCTCTATGAAGCAACCAAGCCGGAATCAGGCAGGTATTTCATAATTATGTGTTCCTGATAAAGTGCAAGGATTTGTTCCTTGAAATAGATTCTGAACTTCCATAGTATCTATGAGAAATAATATACCGATTATGCCCTCAAAAACCGCCTGCCTGACTACTTGACATGATGAACGACGAACAGATCACAAAGGCCGCTGCGGCCATCCATGCAGCGGAGAAGGAACGCAGGCAGGCGCGGGCCATCACCTTGGAGTACCCGGACATGAGTCTGGATGATGCCTACCGGATCCAGGCACAGTGGATGGCGTTGAAACAGGCTGAGGGCCGTGAGATCAGGGGATACAAGATCGGCCTCACGTCCCGCGCGATGCAGATGAGCATGCACATCGACGAGCCTGATTACGGCACCTTGCTTGATGACATGTTCTATGACAACGGGGCTGAGATCGACGCGGCGGAATTTACCGATCCCAGGATTGAGGTGGAATTGGCGTTTGTACTCAAGCAGCGGCTGGAGGGCGAGGATGTGACCGTGGACGACGTGATGAAGGCGACCGATTACGTGGTGCCGGCGCTGGAACTCATCGCCGCGCGTACTTACCGGGTCGACCCGGATAGTGGATACGTGCGCAGGGTTCACGACACCATCTCCGACAACGCTGCCAGCGCCGGTGTTATCCTCGGGGAACAGCGTATTGAGCCGGAACGCGTGGACCTGCGCTGGTGCGGCGCGCTGCTCTACCGCAATGGCGTGGTGGAGGAGACCGGCCTGGCCGCAGGCGTGCTCGATCATCCCGCCAACGGCATAGTCTGGATCGCGAGACGTTTCGCTCCCCACGGCATCGCATTGGAACCCGGCCAGGTGCTGCTGTCCGGCTCGTTCACCAGGCCCGTGGCCGCCCGCCCGGACGATGTATTCCGGGCCGATTACGGGAGCCAGGGCAGTATCGAATGCCGATTCAGATGATTTTTTTTACTCACAAAATCAATGACATAAAGCCATTGATTTTGACGGCACATCCTTGTACCGTTGGAACCTCTGACTTAATCTCAGAGGCTCCCTATTAAAGATGAAAACCATCAGGGTTAACCATGATGGCGTGTTACAGACAGCCAAGGTCGATGAGCAGGCGCTTATCCACTTGGATGGCAATACTGTAGGGCTGGGAGAAACCCGCTTGCGGCCCGTTACCGATCAGCCGGTGATCTGTGTCGCGCTGAATTACGCCGAACATTATCAGCAGTTGGTGGATACGTTGAGCCATCCACCCTACAAGGAACCGCCGCGCCAACCCGTGTTTTTCATCAAGCCCCGGAATACGCTAGCGGGACACCTGGACCAGGTTGCGTGCCCGGACGGGGTGGATCGGATCAGTACCGGGGCAGGCCTGGCGTTCGTGATTGGCCAAAAGGCCGGCAGGGTCACGCGGCGGCAGGGGTTTGACTGTGTCGGCGGCTACACCATCTACAATGACTTCAGCCTGGGCGAGGACAGCTATTTCAGGCCGCCGGTAACCACCAAGTGTCTGGACGGGTACGGCCCTGTCGGCCCTTACATCATGGACCCGGAGGAAATTGCGGACCCCCATGACCTTGCAATATCGACCTACGTAAACAGAGAACTGAAACAAACGGCCTCGACCAAGGACCTGAGGCTCAGCATCCCCGCGATTATCGAGAGCTTGACGGAGTTCATGACACTGCCCCCGGGTGCGGTGGTCGTCACCGGCTTCCCACCGGGCCGGGTAGCCGTGCGGCCGGGCGACGAAGTCAGGGTGGAGATAGCGCAGCTCGGATCATTGGTAAACCATGTAGTAAGGAGCAAGGATTGATGTATGGAATAATTATCAGATGAAATCAGCACGAGTAAAAATCAACGATAAGGTGCAACAGGTCATCGTCAACGACGATTACAGCGTCGTCGATAAGGATGGCAATACCTGGCAGGAGCATGAAGTCACCTGGTTACCGCCGCCGCACGGTACCGTGCTCGCACTGGGCCTGAATTACGTGGACCACGCGGCGGAACTTGCGTTCAAGGCGCCCGAGGAGCCGCTGTTGTTCCTGAAGACGCCCAATACATTTACCGGCCACAGGCAGCGCAGCTACCGTCCGGACCATGTCGAGTACATGCATTACGAGGCGGAACTGGTCGCGGTAATAGGAAAGACGGCCCGCAAGGTAAAACAGGACGAAGCCATGGATTACGTCGGTGGTTATACCCTGTGCAACGATTACGCGGTGCGGGATTACCTGGAAAATTACTACCGGCCCAACCTGCGGGTGAAATGCCGGGATTCACTCTCCCCGCTGGGGCCGTATATCATCGACCGGGATGATATAGACGACCCCCATGACCTGAAGCTCAGCGCCCGCGTCAACGGTGAACTGCGCCAGGAAGGGACGACACGGGACATGGTATTCAATATCCCGTTCCTGATCGAATATATCTCGGCGTTCATGACCCTGCAGCCGGGCGACATGATATCGACCGGAACGCCGAAAGGGCTCTCGGACGTACAACCGGGGGATGAGGTCGTAATAGAAGTTGAACAAGTGGGCTGTTTGATCAATTATGTGATCAGTGAGCAGGACTATTTCGGGGGGCAGACCGTATAACTGGAAGAAGCAATGACCGGACAACTCCAAGAGAATCTGAAAAAGGCCGAAGGCTATCTGCAACGTTTCAGGGATAACGTCACTGCGCATCATATCAACGGGGAGAGTCATCCCGGCGTTTCCGACGACACCTTTGACAACCTGACGCCGACTGACAATACTTCGCTGGGCCTTGTTGCCGCAGGTTCAGCACAGGATATCGACCGCGCCTGCCGGGCCGCACAGGAGGCCTTTCCCGCCTGGTCAGCCAGCCCCGGGAAGGAACGCAAGCAAATCCTCCACCGTTTTGCTGACCTGGTCGAGCAAATGGCCGAAGAAATCGCGCTGGTCGAGAGTATGGACTGTGGCCAACCGATCCGCTTCATGCGCGCGGCCGCGGCGCGCGGCGCCGAGAACTTCCGTTTCTTTGCTGATAAGGCCCCGGAGGCCGGCAACGGCTTGTCATTGCATCAGCAGCAGCACCTGAACTATACGAAACGCACGGCCATCGGCCCGGTAGGTGTGATCACGCCCTGGAACACGCCGTTCATGCTGTCTACCTGGAAGATTGCGCCGGCCCTGGCAGCCGGTTGCACGGTGGTGCACAAACCGGCGGAATTCAGTCCCCTGTCGGCCATGCTGCTGGCAGAGATAAGCAAGCAAGCGGGCCTGCCCGACGGTGTCTGGAACACCGTGAATGGCTTCGGAGAAAGCGCCGGCAAGGCATTGACTGAGCATCCCGCGATCAAGGCCATCGGCTTCGTCGGCGAAACAGTGACCGGAACCCACATCATGCGCCAGGCATCTGCCACGCTGAAACGAATTCATGTGGAACTGGGCGGGAAGAACCCTGTTATCGTTTTTGATGATGCCGATTTCGAGCGCGCCCTGGACGCGGTCGTGTTTATGATCTACAGCCTGAACGGGCAACGCTGTACTTCGAGCAGCCGCCTGCTGGTACAGGACGGGATCGCCGGCAGGTTCCTCGACGCGCTGGAACAACGGGTCAATAACATCAGGGTGGGGCATCCGCTGGACCCCGCCACGGAACTGGGACCGCTGATCCATCCCAGCCACCTGGACAAGGTAATGGGTTACGTGGATGCGGCGCGGGATGAAAACGCGATCATTGCCGCAGGAGGCATGCGGGTGACTGACCTGGGACCCGGCAATTACCTCAGACCCACCCTGTTCCGCAACGCCGCGAACAATATGAAGATTGCGCGCGAAGAGATCTTCGGGCCAGTGCTGACTGCGATCCGCTTTACCGATGAAGCGGAAGCCGTGACCCTGGCTAATGATACGTCCTATGGCCTGGCGGGATACGTCTGGACCGGAGACTCCGGACGCGGCATCCGCATGGCAGAGGCGCTGGAAGCCGGCATGGTATGGGTCAACTCCGAGAACAACCGTAACCTGCCGTCGCCCTTCGGCGGCATGAAGCAGAGCGGCATAGGCCGCGACGGCGGCGACTACAGCTTCGAATTTTACATGGAAACCAAGAACATATGCATTGCTCACGGTACGCATAAAGTGCCTGTGCTGGGAATGCGATGAAACAAGCCTGCTTTTGTGTTGATACATATCTGAGAGAAAAAAATGGGTGAGATCGTCCTGGCCGCGAAGATAACGCATGTGCCATCCATGTACCTGTCGGAACTCCCCGGCCCCCACCAGGGTTGCCGCAAGGATGCCATCGAAGGCCACCGCGAACTCGGCCGCCGTGCCCGCGCCCGCGGCGCGGATACCGCGCTGGTGTTTGACGTGCACTGGCTGGTGAACAGCGGTTACCACATCAACAGCGGCAATCATTTCAAGGGCGTCTACACCAGCCACGAACTCCCCCATTTCATCAAGGACATGTCCTATGAGTATGACGGCAATCCGGTCTTGGGTGACCTGGTTGCCGAATGCGCGAACGCCCGCGGGATAAACACCCGGTCGCACCATGTCGACAGCCTGACCCTTGAATACGGCACCCTGGTGCCAATGCGCTACATGAACCAGGATCGCCACTTCAAGGTGGTGTCGGTGGCGGCCTGGTGTGCCTGGCATGATTTGAATGATTCCCGAATCTTCGGCGAAGCGGTCAGGGAAGCCATAGAAAAAAGTGACAACAAGGTCATGGTGCTGGCCAGTGGCTCACTGTCGCACCGTTTCAACGACAACTCCAATGCCGGCGATAAAATCTTCCAGATCAGCGATGAGTTTTACCAGCAGATGGACCTGCGCGTGGTGGACTTGTGGAAGCGCGGCGATTTCAAGACCTTCACGGAGATGTTCCACGAATACGCCTACCGCTGCCACGGAGAGGGCTGGATGCACGACACCGCGATGTTGCTGGGCATGCTGGGCTGGGACGCCTACGACCGGCCGGTGGAGATTATCAGTGATTATTTTCCCAGTTCCGGCACCGGCCAGATCAACGCGGAATTTCCGGTGGGCTGACTATGCCCCATTTCATCCTGGAGTATTCAGCCAATCTCGATGATGACCTGGACCTGGACGGCTTGTTCAAGGCCTTGCATGGCACCGCAATGGAGACCGGCGTGTTCGCCCTCGGCGGCGTGCGCTTTCGCGCCCACCGCTGCGAGCATTACCTCGTTGCCGACGGTGATCCGGACAATGCTTTCGTGCACCTGACCGCGCGCATCGGCCGCCGGCGCGACCCGGATGTCCGGCGCGAGATCGGTGAGCAGCTATTCAACTCACTGGTGGAGCACCTTGATGGTCTCTACCGGCAGCGGCCGCTGGCAATCTCGTTCGAGGTGACCGAGCTCACCTTCGGGCTGAGTTTTCGAAAGAACAATATCCACGACAAGATAAAGCAGAAACAGGGCGCAGGCTGAACAATCCAATATGTCCCTGTTTGAACCGTTCGCGATCCTGATCATCCTGGGTTCATTTTTTTCATCGTTTATCAGCGCAGCCTTTGCGGTGGGCGGTGGTTTCATCATGCTTGCCATTGTCTCCAGCGTGCTGCCGATCACCGCGGCAGTGCCGCTGCACAGTTGCATGATGCTGGGATTGTCTCTGGGCAGGTCCTGGTATTTCCGCAAAGACATATGCCAGCGCATCGTCTGGCCGTTCCTGCTTGGGGCCTTAATTGGCGTCGCTGTCGGGGGCAGGCTGTATTTTGACCTGTCGGAATTTTTGCTCAGCCTGGTCATCGGCCTGTTGATTCTTGGCGCGGTGTGGATGCCACAACAGGTAGGATGGGGCATGCGGTTTCCGGTGCCGTTTTTCTGGGTCGGCATCGCACACGCATTCGTGTCCACGCTGTTTTCGTTCGGCGGCCTGTTTCAGCCGCTGATGATGCGCGCGGCGTTGTCGAAATTGCAGATCGTCGGCACATTGGCGGCAGGGCTGACGTTCATGAACATACTCAAGATCTGCGCATACAGTTACTACGGCTTTGATTACAGTCCGTATTTCATGGTCGTCGTGGCCGCCATTCTGGCCGCCGTCCCTGGCGCGTACCTGGGAAAAAAGCTATTGCACCGGATCCCAGAAGACCGGTTCAGGCTCATATTCAGCCTCATCATGACCTGTTTTGCGCTGAGATTGCTCTACCGCGCATGGATTCTTGTTTAGTCCGCATGCCTCAACCCGGACATATTGTTTTCTAGGATTGTAACTCATTGTTTTATATTAGAATAATTGTTAAACTAGATTGAGCGTAAGCATATAGGAAGCGGATTCAAACAATGCTGTGCGCACTTGGACGCGCTAACGGCTGGAAGCATACTCGAATTATTCGTGTGTAGTAGTAGCGTACCAAGTGAGAAAAACAGGTAGGAATGCTCAGCATCCGGACGCTTCGCCACGTCAACGCCGATAACACACCTCAACGTATCCAACTTTAGGGCTTCACTCCAATTGACACTCCACTGCCTCAGTGCTCGTAGAGCGCGGTGAAGGCGTGCCGTTGAGGCCGAGTCTACGGGCACTGAGGCCACCTCGAACTGTGGCGCGATGCTACTCGCGGAGCCCGACCGCCGGGTTGATGCCTCATCCTGAGCCAAGGGGACCTCAACAACCACGGCCGGCTGCAGCTGGACCCCGCGCTGTAGGCGGCTGCAATGCGGGACGGGGTGGTGGCCAGCCCGTCGACGCTGTGCCGGTTGAAGAGCAAGTCCACGGTTGTGGAGGCGCTGGTGCTGCAGGGAGCTGTTCGATCGGTTCGTGAAGGTCCATACCGTGCCGCCGGTGCCCAGACAAAAGCATGAGGGTTGGGAGCGGTGCGCCAGCAGACCGTGTCGGGTCACCGAACACGATAGGCGAGGAACCCAATACGGGGAGATTGACCCAGAGCAGTTAAACCGAATGTGAACTCTTCGCGAGACATCATGCACCTAGTTTCCGTAGGGCTTGAAATGAACGGGACAAGTCCCCATTTACTCAAGGAGTAATCAACAGACACGGGGTAGCTCTATGCTCAGAAAACGCGTGACCGAAAACGGCAAGCTGGAGGGCCCCATTTGGAAATAACCTAGATTAAAGCAGAGATGGGAATCCCGGAGCAACAACTTCAAACGTGGTCGCACTTGGGCGCGCAACAGAGCTCCCAGGCCACATATGCCTCGGTTAACAATGCCCTGCAGAACTACGACTGGCCAGTCGAGATGGGCAAGCCTGAAGTTTACCTACAAGGCTCTTACCCGAACCACACCAACATCTACGGCGATAGCGACGTAGACGTCGTCGCTGAGACCTCAAGCGTTTTCTATCACAACGTGCCGGATGATCAGCGCAAACAATTCGGGTTGCCAGAACGCGGTACTGGAGCATATGGATGGCGAGAGTACAAGGATGAAGTGCTCGCTGCTCTATGTCAATACTACGGACACAACGTCGTCACCCCTCACAACAAGTGCATCAAGATTACTGGTGACAACAATCGCTTGAATGCTGATGTCGTTCCATGCGTCCAGTATCGCAAGTACTACACATATAGATCCTTCGCAAAAGGCGTAACGTTCTGGACACGGGATGACAACAATCAAGTGGTCAATTTCCCCAAAATCCACCTGTCGAAGGGCGCAGAGAAGAACTCAAGTTGCGACCAGCTCTACAAGCCCAACATCCGCGTCATAAAGAACGCTCGGAACCGTGCCAAGAACGATTTCCCGTCTTACTTCCTCGAATGTCTGCTTTACAACGTGCCGAACCAGATATTTACTATCAGCTTCTCCGATACATTCTTCGAGGTGCTGACGTACCTAAACAACGCAAAAAATGACGGCTCAATGAGCGACTGGTACTGCCAGAATCGCCAGCAGAAGCTATTTGGGCATCGTAAACATCAGATCTCTATCGATGATGCTTACAAGCTGATTGCTGACCTGATCGACCTTTGGAACGATTGGGAATGAGTAGGCCGCACTTCGTCTTATCTCTTGACGGAGGAGGTTCTCTTGGTGTTTATACGCTCGGTGTACTCGTCGAAGTAGAACGTATGCTCGACCGCCCCCTTCACGAAGTATTCGAACTCATTTATGGTACGAGCACTGGTGCAATCATCGCGTCCATGATTGCGCTAGGCGAGGACGTCGAGACTACCATCCAGAATCGCTATTTCGAGATCATTCCTGATGTGATGGGTAAATCTTTCGCTTGGAGTAGGAGCCGTGCGCTACATCGCCACGCTTCGGAGATATACCAAGGCAAGAAGTTCGATGCGTTCCTTACCAACGTCGGGATCGTTGCGACCCACGTTGAATACAACCGGCCGATGGTATTCAAACGAACAGTCAGTCAGGCGCACGGTCGCACGTCGAGCTTCTCACCTGGGTTCGGTTGCACGATCGCTGATGCAGTCATAGCGTCCTCGGCTGCCTACCCAATCTTTTCAAAGAAGCGTATAGATACGGTAAATAGTGGTGTCCGGACCGTTGTTGACGGTGGGTATTGCGGCAACAATCCCGCGTTATTCGCCCTAACTGATGCGCTTGGGCCGCTTGGATTCTCTCCGGGTGATGTGCGGCTTCTTAGTATCGGTACAGGGCAGTTCCCTGAGCGCTTTCGCCTCCTTACACGGGCGCTGACGCTGTTTGCCCCGACGATAATGACGCTTCTTAAGACTAGTTCCAACACCGTTGAAGTTCTAGAACAACTCTTGTTCAAAGATGTCCGCACTCTACGGATCAATGATGGGCAGACGGGCAGTAGATACAAAACTGACTTAATTGAGAGTGACGTAGCGCTACTGAAACAGATCTTTGACCTAGGTCGGGAATCGTTTGCCGTACACGAGAGCGATTTGCGCAAGTTCTTTGATATTTCCTAGCACATGTCGAAGCAATCATGAGCAACTGCTATCGAGCCATGCGCCGTCTGTTCTTGGCGGATCTGAACCAATCATATAACGCTCACGTAGTCCGTGTAGGAAGGGACCAGAGTTAGTCAATGCGTAGGCAAATGGATCCCAGCAGTTCGGGTGCGTGTTACACGCCAATTCGGCCGCTGATTCCACGGCAAACCGGCCACCCATCCCACGGCAAGCCGGCCGTTCTATGTCGAGAATGCTCAAGAGGGATGGAGCAGCAGTGGGTTGCCAGGCTGCAGGCAAGCATGTAGCTCGTCCTCCATTTCAGGGTGTGACATTGTGTCCCTCGGCGCACTCCCGGCGCGGCTTCTCTTTCACGCACCGCCAGATCATCTCGCTGTCGATCCAGATACACTTGGTACATGTGGTATCGACGGCAATGAAATCGGATTCTCTCCGGTCCACTGGATTCGGCAATGTAGTCGGCATGCTGCCTTCGGTCATTTTCTCGATTCCTTTGTCAATTCTCGAAACATATCCGTGGGCATGATGCCCCTGCCAAAATGAGTCACGCCAGAACACGAAAATGGTTTTCGTTACTCTATGGTATCCGGGCACCCATCTTGGGAGTGCCACAAGCTATTGATGACCTCGTCTCCTAAGAATTCTGCCAATTGGCCAGTTGGTCTTTGTCGGCCAATTGTCTGAGCAGTTCTGATTGTCCAGTGCACGCTCTTTGGATCCAAAATAGAGTTTAGTTCACCTATTAGCTCCTTGATGTCCACAATTTGTCGATCCCAGTCCGGAGCCTTCTTCAGCTTTTGTTCCTTATTTCCATATTTGCTAGCATCCTTGACAATCTTGGCGGAAGCATCCGCCCAATTAGTCCCCATGGCTATCAAGACCTCATCGGTCAGGTACAGGTTCTCTGTCTCGTGACACGCCAACTGAATGAACCGAATGTGGTCTTGCGGGCACTGCGGTGAAGGCATTGGCTTCCCCTTGTCGGCGTCGATCAATGCAAAACCCGACAACTCAGCACCATCCTCTCGCAGAGCCGCAAACATCTGTTCTAAAGACCGTTGATATCGTTTTATCTCGTTACCGTTGGACGGGAGGACTGCAAACGACACAATATGATGTCTGGGTATCTGACTCCAAATTCTATAGTCGTCATCACCTTCGACCAGAAGCAATGGCACACCGAATAGAGGTCCCATTAGAGCGTGTCCGCCCAAGACTGCTGAGAGTTCTTTCGTTACAGCTGTAAAAGGCTGTGCTGCGAAATCCGACTTTGTACGATCAAGATAGAGAACACTTGTGTCGCTGTCCCCGAATTGGCCTAGTGCAGCCATGAATGTTGTGCTGTGCGTAGCTACGAGAATTTGGAGACGATATTGTCGTGCCGCCTGAACCAGGAAGTCGGAGAAGCGTACCTGTAGGTCAGGGTGGATATGGGCGTCAGGTTCGTCAATTAGAATGAGACGTTTGTCTCTTTCGGCAATTTCCCATATCGCCCCCATTGTCAAAACGTCTAGACCAATCGTGAGTAGCTGAGCTTCACCGCTACTCAACTCATCAATAGATCCAACTTGGCTTTGGTCAACAGACCTCATCAATTTGTATGGGGGGTTTGCGACGCCATCCAAGGCTAACTCAAAGTCTGGAATTAACTGCCCCATCAATTTCTCTAGGTCTTGCGGGTTGCCCGGAAGTTTGTCGGCCCGAATGTTTCCGCGCGCTGTGAAATATGCTTGAACTCGCGACACGATATGTTGCCGATACTCGTTTAGGTAGTTCTTCTGGCTAACTTTGCGCCGTTGTAGTGCGCTGAGTTGAGTGCGCAAGTAGTTTGGCTCGAAATCAAGAGTTCCCGTTCTCTCGGGAACCACATAGTGGATGCTATCACTGTCTTTATCACGAAGTGCGCGCAACATTAGACTTTTCCCCGAGCCATTTTTCCCGAAGACGACGGTAATCGTATTTAAGTTCTTCAACATCCAGGGCTTACCGCCTAATGTACCTGGCTGGTCGATTGAAACGTTCTGAAAATATGGACTTGTCATGCGCGAATTCCAGCGATCTGCGCAGAGCTTTCAACAAGGCACTAGTGCACTGATCGCGTTGATTTGATGATTAAAATGTCGCCCGAAATCACTACTGTCTGGTCAATAGTTGAGTTAATTCAATTGCGTAGGATTTACATGAACATCACGAGTGTAATTAAATTTTGTCATTTTGCACCGTAATAGAGCCGGCCATTTTCACTTTAATGGAGCCACTTTAAGGCGCTGATTTTCGAGTTCAGACACGGGTATTATTTCTCTGTTTCGGCCTGCTTTGCAAGCGGTTTATCGATGGGCCTCGGTGAGCGGTAACTGTTCCCATCCAAGACCACCCGGTAGGCGTTGTGGCGTAACCGGTCAAGGGTGGCGGCGCCAAGCAACCGGTTCGGGAAGGCATCGCCCCATTCGCCGAAGTCCAGGTTGCTGGTGATGACGGTAGCCGCCCGCTCATAGCGCTCTGCGACCAGGTCATGGAAGTCTTCATCCTGGGGCGGTCGCAGGGGTTTGAGGCCGAAGTCATCAATAATCAACACGGGCGTTTTGGCCAGGCTCTGGAACTGTCGCTCATAGGAGTCGGTGGCTCGGGCCGCATGCAGCGTGCCCAGCAACCGGGATTGCGTCATAAACATCACATCGTGGCCCTGTCGCACGGCAGCATGACCGATGGCTTGGGCGATATGGCTCTTGCCGGTGCCACAGGGGCCGGCAATCAGGACGGCCACGCGCTCTTCGATGAAGCGACCGGTGACCAACTCATAGGGCAGCGCTGCGTTGATGTTGGGGTTGAAATCAACGTCCGCGCTCGAGGCCTGAATGGACTCCCAGAGCAGGTGTGCGTAGCGCGCGGTCGAGTCGACTTTCCGGTGCCCTAGCAGTTTGCCGATCATCGACAGGCCCTCGCCAATCGCGATCGCGTAAGAGGCGTAGGCGTGCCGCAGGTCGTGCAACCGCACATCGTCGAGGCCGGCGCGTTCCCGGATCCGGTCCCATAAAGTGCTGACGTTCACCTGGCGAGTGCTCTTCTTCCTGCCGGGAAACACCCACGGATTGTCGGTTGCCCTCAGAAGATCGGCCAGCACGTCCGCGACGGCCGGAGGAAGCGGTACGACGCAGGGACCCGTCTTGCTGTCGCGCAGCCGCATTTTGAACCGGCAGATCAGCTTGCATGGGTTTCGCCCCGGTGGACGCATCTGCCAGAGTTCCGCGAGGTCGAACATCTTCACCAGGATGTTCACGCAACTGTTGGTCGTGGTGGGCACCCGGCGCAACTTGTACTGGAACTCGAAGATGTCGTTGCGTTCCACCCCGGCCACCTTGAGTTACCCGAGGCGCGGCACGATGTGGTTCCGCAGCATCAGCCAGTAGGTATTGACCGTACCCGGCTTGCAGTGCGCCGCGACGTGCTCGCGCATGTAGCATCCGGCGAGATCCGAAACGGTCGGATCGGGCGCGGGCGCAATCTCGCCATGGTGGCCCACGGTCACGCGCTTCGACGTGCCGTTAGCACGCGTCTGAATGACGTACACTTTGCGTCCCGATGGATAGACGCTCACGCCGAAGCCCGGCAACTCGCGGTCCCAGAACACCGCGTCCTTGCCGTCGACCGCCAGCCGGTCCACGATTCGCTTGGAGAGGGTGAGGTACTGGCGTTGGGGCATGTCGTCGTTCGTCGGCAGGACCATTCCAGCCAGTCCCGACGGGACGTACTTACGTAAGCATACAGAACGCGACTGACTTGAAATCTGAGGGTATTACAGCGTATCGACAGTGTAGATGCAAGGCATACGGCGACGGAGATGAAATCAATTTATAGAATATTTACAATGCTTTATGCAAACTCTGCGCACGAGAGCGCACTCGAGTCGGAGAGGTAGAAATATCAAACTCGGTTAACCCGCAAATCGGACAGATTCCCGGTTGGGAACGGACCAACCCGTCCGTCCACCAGGTTGAGTATATTGTCCGACAATGACTGCGCCCGCAATCGGTCGTGGGCGCTGAAAATAATAGTTTTGGTCCTGGCATCCCGTTGTTCAGCAATCCAGGTCTCGATTTCAATGACTGTGACCTCATCCAGGTAAGTGAATGGTTCATCCATGATGACCACCTCGGGTTGTGGAGCCAGGGCCCGGGCCAACGCCACTTTTTGGATTTCACCGCCCGACAGCTTGCCGGCATCCCGAGCCAAAAGGCCTGTCAGTCCCAGTTCTCCAGCGACGGCATCCACAGCAACGTCGATCGCGCGTCGTGTTGCGCCCCTTAACTTCAGCCCCAGGCCGATATTGTCCCGGACGGACATTTTCATCAGGTAGGGTTTCTGCTGCACATACCCCACCTGGCGGCGCAGGCGCGTGCCTAGCGTTGCTGACGCCGGCTTGCCGCGGAACAATATCGTGCCCGTGTCCGGCTTTCTCAGGAAAGCCAGCATGTCAAACAGCGTGCTTTTCCCTGAACCGTTGGGCCCGATCACAGCGGTGACCCGGTTGTGGTCGATATGAAGTTCATCCAGGTCGAGCGCTTTCCTGCTGCCATAGGAAAATGTCAGCCCGGAGATTTGATACAGATGGTCCACCGGCGCGCTATCCCTGTCAACCCATGGCCTGGAATCGCTGTACCACGAAATTGACCAGAAAGGCTGTTGCCAGCAACAATACTCCCAGAGCCAGCGCAAACTCGAATTCACCCTTGCTGGTTTCCAGCGCAATCGCAGTCGTCATGGTGCGGGTAAAACCTTCGATATTGCCGCCCAACATCATTGCGATACCCACTTCGCCGATGGCCCGGCCAAAACCGGCAACCATTGCGGCAGCCAGCGCATATCTCACTTCGTTCACATAGATTGCGCACTGCTGCAAGGTGGATGCGCCCAGGGCCTGACTGGTGGGCAGCAGCCGCGGGTCGGCCCCGGAGGCCGCGGCAATGGACAGGTTCCAGATAATCGGCAGTATCAACAGCGTCTGGCCGATGATGATGGCGCTGATCGTATACAACAGCCCCAAGTGGCCCAAGGCTCCCTGTCTGGTCAGCAGGCCGTACAGCAACAGGCCCACCACCACCGTGGGCAGGGCCATCAGGGTATTCAGCATCTGCTGCAACAGGCGCTTGCCGGGAAATTCCTTCAGCACCACCAGGATGCCCAGGGGGATGCCGAAAAGCGATGCCAGCGCCACCGCAACCACCGATATCTGCAGCGAAGTCCAAACGACCGTATAGATTTCCCGGTCAAAACTGACAATCAGCGCCAGTGCCGCGCTGAACGCCGCGGAAAAGAAATCCATCGCAGTTTCAGGCGGCAGTGAGTCCCAGGATCGCCAGCAACAACGCGATCAATGCCAGCACAAAGGCAAACGCAGACCGTTGCTGCGCCCGCTGCAGGGACTCTGCCAGCGCCTCGTTCTGACGCGCAAGCTGCTCTATGAGTCGGAGTTGCTCGACACTGGCTTGATCCATTGAGTCCAGGCGCGCCTGCAGCCTGCCGATCACTTCTTCCAGGTTGTCCAGCGTAACCGGCACCTGTTCGGCGGGCGCGGGCCTGTTCTGTTCCCGTTCTCTGATTAAATCGACCAGCTTGCCGGCTGCCTGGATGATCACGGGGGCGGAATTCAGCAGCGTACCGATGGTAAAAGGATTCATGAACTTTTTAATCACTCTGATTTCTAACTTAAGGAATTACACGCAAGTGCGCTTGAAAAATTTTATCTCATCCCCATTTTTTATACCAGTAACACAGTTAACCCGAACAACCCCTTTGGAGGTGACAACATGGTCAGATTATTCACAAGTCCGGTTGACAGCCTTTTGTCATTGCAGAAATCGCTGTCGGATACGATGCTGAGCGACTGGTTCGGTTCAGGACTCAGCAGCCGCGGCGGTTTCCCACCGATCAACATTTTTCAGGTGGACGGCGAGTACGCAATCATTGCTGAACTGCCCGGCGTCAATAAGGACAGTATCGATATTGATGTGCAGCGCAACCGCGTCAGGATTTCAGGCAATAAGGAAGTAAATTACGGTGAAGGCACCAGCCTGCACCGGCGTGAACGGCAGACCGGTGCGTTTGACCGCACCTTTGCCACGCCGTTTGAAATAGATGCTGAAAAGGTCAAGGCCGATTACCGTGACGGTATCCTGGCGCTGTCCTTGCCACGCGCCGAGCAGGACAAGCCGCGCTCGATCAGTATTTCCTGAAGCGTTATTTCAGCAAGCTCTGAACAAGTCCATAACTACGATCCAATATTTCAGTTAGGAGGATATCATGGCAAAGAATCAAGATTTAACTCCGCAAGAGAAGAAAGAACTCGATGCAAAGGAGGAAAAGACCTATGCCGGCAAATTTTACATTCCCGGCACCGACATTTTCGAGAGTGGTGATGCAATCACCATGGCGATGGAAATGCCCGGCGTGAGCCGAGACAATATCGACATCAAACTGGAGAAGCGCCAGCTTTCGGTCCAGGGCCAAATCGATTTCGATAACTATACCGACTTCAAGCCGGTCTACACGGAATACAATGTCGGCCACTTCAGCCGCAATTTTACCCTGTCAAGCGAGATCGACACGGATAATATCAAGGCAAATGTCGCCGACGGTGTACTGACCCTGATACTTCCGAAAGCGAAGGAAACCCAGCTCAGGAAGATCCAGGTCAACTAGAAATAACCCACCCAACCGACGGCGGCTATATTCGACAGGGATAGCCGCCGTTAAATCATTGTGTGAGTCTAGGAAGGTTAAACGGGGATGCCTGGAGATAGAACCCAGATCCCGTTTAGAAATTATATTTCAATGTGTCCTTTGTAGTAGTTTTCCAAGACGATTAATTTTTCTTCTGCTAATTTCATTATCCTTTAGTTCACATTCCCAAATTCGCAATACTTTCCATCCCCTTTTTTTAATCGTCCTATTAACCAATTTATCGCGTTTTTTATTGGCATTTATTTTTTTTATCCAAAACTCGTTGTTGTTTTCTGGAATTTGACCATGCTTTGGACAATCATGCCAAAAACAGCCGTCGACAAATATCGCTACTTTACTATTTGGAAATGTAATATCTGGTTTGCCAAAAATAGGATATCTCCGACGCCAGCCTACCAATCGTTTCTGTTTTAATAGTTCGATCAATTTCCCTTCGGTTGATTTATTTCCAGAGGAACGCACTCTACCCATCAGCCATGAGCGTTTTTCCTTTGAATAAACATCAACCATTGTTTTGATGAGGGGCTTTTTTCTCGCACATATCAACTCTGCGTAACAGAAAAGAAATCAAGCTCAATACGTCCAGGCAGTCGTCTTCATTGAAGTATCTTTTGGTCTCTGCTTTTACATGGTGAGATGTTGGATTTCTGAAAGATTCCGCAAGACCAACGGAGAGAGATCTCTGACCTCTTTGAATGCTTTGTTTTGTTTCAGAGTTATTGAAAAAATCCGGGAGCTCCAAAATCGGATTATCGGCAGAAAAAACCTTGTTAAACAAGCTCGTCATATCGCTTTCTTGTCCTGATTTTTTTCTAACCAGATCACTGTATATCTTTGTGCCTTCTTGTGCAGCTTCTAAATATTGAGCGTTTTTATAGTATTCAATTAGTGGATTTTTTAATTTATTATCCAGATGTCTCCAGTGATAAAGAGGGTAGGGAGGTATGACCTCCTCCAGTTTAGTTAAAATAAGTGTTGATTTTTCAGAGTCGATTTCTTCAGAATTTGTAAATTCATCAATGAGAGAGACTACATTATCCCGCATACCTTCAGGGAGAGAATCCTGCCAAGATTGTATATCAATTTCAGTTCTCTGTTGGATATGTTCTTGTTTTTTCTCTTTGCGTTTTTTGCGCCAGTCTGACTGCACAAATTTGATACATTCCTCAAGATATCTATGAAGTTTACCGGTTTGTTCATGTCCCCAGTTTAGGCTTTGTCTATTAGTGGAAATCACATCTTCTGAAAAATCTTCAATGAAATCAACTTCGAGCCAACCCGTAAGATAAGAAAAGAAATGACTGGATGTGCTATCTGAAAATTGATACGGAGCTTGTACGAGTTTGCCCCTGGAAAATAATGATATTCCCCTTGAATTATATTTGGGTGGAATAGGTTTTTCTGACGTGATGATTTTTCCTTGGATATTGTGACGATATTCGTGATCAAGATCGATGTTTTTGAAATCCTCAGGGAATTTCCAGGAAAATTCCTCGCCAAATGCCGAAAAATGCATTTCATTCGAAAGCTTTATGGGTTTCTCATTATTGCGGCGAATTGAGACATTAAAATCTTCATCAAAAATAAAAAACTTCGCTATGTTATTAGCTAGAAGTTCGTCTGAGAAATCAGTTGATCGGGTTATGTTTTTCAGCGTTATTTTGGTTCCTTTCTGATCATCTTCAACAATTTCGTCCACAACATCAGGAATCATCTGGTACTGTCCTCCCGTTGAATTCATCAGATCATTCCAATCCATGGTAAATATATTCCTTTTTCCTTGGTTGACAGTATTGATGGTTATGGTCTGAACAATTCCAAAGAATGAAAGTTTTCCCAGACCTTTTTTACCAATTACTTTCCTTCCTCCTGGAGTTGTATGTTCCGTTTCTCTACGGTTGCGGCCAATGACAAGAAATTTTTGATTGATATCGTCAAACGACATCCCTAACCCATTGTCTTTTATTACTATTTTTTTCTCTTCTATATCATAAAGTTCAATATCTACTTTTGTGGCATCAGCATCGTAAGCATTCGCAATAAGCTCTCCAAGGACTGGTGGAACTGTAGAATACATACGTACCCCCAGGTGCTCTATAACCTTTGGGTCAAATTTCATTAGCAATGGTTTATCGGGCATAAAATTTTCAGTTCGCACGAATGGCTTCTGCTATCCTGTAGGCAAGCTGTGGAGGTACTGCATTGCCAATTAGTTTGGCTACGATTGTTGGGTATTGATGCTTAAATTTATAATTTTCAAACGTTTGGAGAGCAGCGCCTTCTCTAAGAGACAGCCCTCTGTCTTCTTCGGGATGGGCAAACCTGCCATTAGAGATCCCATTAAATCTGGTTGTAATGGTTGAAGATGGCTTATCCCATCTCAGTCTTCCGTAAACGTCACAAAATGATTCATCTTTATCTTTGTAAGCATCAATTTGAAGTTCCGGGTCATCTTTCCATGCTTTTCTTGTACCACCATTTTTGGGTGTAAGTATTAGTCGTCTTAAATTTTTCTCAGATAAGGTTGCTACCGTATCCATAAAGTTATTTTCATCTCTGTGACCAGCCTGAAGAGTTGGGAATCCATTATGTGTTCCAATAAAATCTTTGAGAATCGATTCTCCTTCCGGATTTGGAAAGCTGATCAATTTTTGCACTCTGTTGGCAATTAAAATGAATCTCTTTCTACCCTGTGGTACTCCGTAATTCTTTGCGTTTATGATATTGCTGACAATTGCGTATTGATTATTTTTAAGTTTCTCACAAAACTTGTCAAGGCCGCTTTCTGAGGCCCGTCTTTTTATTCCAGGGACATTTTCAATAACCACATAGCCGGGTTTGTAGTAACTGACAAAGCGCCAAAAATCTTCGAGTAGCCCTTTGGTTCCTTTGGATGAAGTTTTGTCAGAATTAAGATTGCTCCAGTATTGGCAGGGGCTGCAACCAATGAAGATTAAGGAATCATCATTGCGTTTAATTTCGCATTCATGTTCCAAAAAAGTCCGAGGCAGTTTCCGGATATCTTTCAGAAGAAACTTTGTGTCGGGATGATTCGCTTTGTATGTGTCTTTGCAATCCTTATCTTTATCTATGCCGACAAGAACCTTCATTCCAGACATTTTCATCCCTTGAGACATTCCGCCCGCGCCACAGAAAAAATCAACAACTTTTAAATCTTCATCTTTCATTTATCACCACCGAGCTGATCAATGAGCGTCACTACATGAGTCGCAATTGCAGATGAGGCAATTCGCAAAACTTTATCTCCATCATATTCTTCCTGCTGGTTGAGAATTTGCTCATTTTCAGTATCGTGGATAAGTTTTTTGTACATCGCCAAGGTAAGAATACCCACACCAAACCTAAAGCGATGTCTGATAATCTCTCGTTTATCCTCATCATTTTCACCAGACAGTAAAGACAATAGATACTTGTTGGCTTTGTTCACATATACAACTAATTCGTCTCCGCTGGCAACATGACCGCCTGATTCTTCATTATAATCATGCTCAGTCCAATCCTCTTTTTCCACCCATTCAATGTCAGGAAAATTTCGAGAAGGTTCGTTTTTCTTCTTTGTATCCGTTTCATCTCCGGGGGGATTTGTCTTTGTTTTCTCAGCACCTATAATTTTGACGATCACGTCAAAAACCAAAGGAGTAGTTCTGTTGGGATTTGAATCATTAAAGCCAAACTGGACAAAGATTTCATCATCCTCTTTGGCTCCTGATGGAGGACTTATCTTTATGCGCAATTTTCCATTACGTAAAGAACCGGAATTTGGCAACGCCTCGGCTGGCGGGTGCAAAAATTCTCCTCGGTTATCTTCTCTCACCAAGTAGTCGTTTTGGGCGTCCGTTTTACACTCAATCCACCTGTAAGTATTGATGGGAATAGTCTTGGTGTTGCCATCCTCAAGGTTGATAGGCGTCAAGTACGATGGAAATTGCTTCCCTTGATATTTTTCCTTTTTGCCGGGTATTTGTTTCGGGCTGTCAACAATACTTCCGATGTCAAAAAGCTCTTGGAGGTCGGGATTATTTTTAATGAGATTGGCAAGGAAATCTTTGCTGGTTTCATCCTTTATTTTTTCGCTAATACGACGACTTCTTATTTCTCTCGCATATGTTCTAAGCTCCCCATCATTTTTTAACGTATCTATAACAATCTCTCTCAATTCTCTTGTGAGTTGAATTTGTGCCATTCTTTCCCTGTCAGGTTTAAATACAGCGGAGCGAGCAGTATTATCCATAGCATTGCAATCGATTTGGACAATCAAATGATTCCTCAAATCATCCAGCCGTGCTTTTCGTAAAATACTCGCCCTTTCTTTTGCCTGAGTCTGTCCGTTAATTGTATAAAACATCCTGTAAGGATAATTTCGCAAGTAATCTTTCATTTTATCCAAGCCATAATAAGATATGCGAATTGTTCCCAGACTCGGGTTTTCGGAATTTTCTATTACCCCTTCAAATTCCATTTTACTTGTTTCACCAGCTTCGTTATCAGCTTTGATTACCGTCTTCATACCTGAAAATGTCCTTGCTGCAATGCCTTCTCCTCTTAGACCTCCTTTCGTGGGTTGGGCGTCAAAATCATATAGACGAAGAGGTAATGCACAGTCAATAAGATTTGTTGTGAGTGCGTCATATAATCCAATATCAACTGCGCGGGCGCCCGGACCTATGTCATATTCATATAGCTTTACGATACTACCACCATGTTTGACAATACCAATGTCATCTCTGTTCAAAGCTCTGATTTCTTTGGACTCAAAGCAGGGAATGTCACCATTAGGACAAAAATATTCAACCACGGGCAAAACCTCTCTCAGGCGCGCCTCCCTTACTCTTATCAATGTCCATCCCCATAGACCATCGGAGGCAGTAGTCGTTTTTTTGGAAAGAATAAACTTGTACATGCCACTTCTGATTTCGGCGCGAGTACAGAAGGTAATGGAACCGGTACTGCCCATATTAAATCGGCCTTGAACAAACCGGATGCCTTCCTTGTTTTTTTCCCCAAGAGACAGGAATGTTTTTTCAAAGTCCCCATGATTCTGACCCTCGCCAAAATCAACTATTGTGTAGCTTGGACAAGTATTGTCTTTTCTTCCAGCACGTTTAATTCCAATTAAAACGCTTTTTTCTGCAAGTTTAGTTCTCTCCTCGCGGTCTAACAGAGTCAACCTGCCTTCTTGAACTTCAGGGAAGAAGCGTTTGACTGCTTCTGTCATGTTATTAGGAGTTGTTTCGCTTAGTATGTCTATTTCCTCTTCAAGTGCTTTTCGCATGAGGATTGCATCAATAGAATTTATTATCAGTTCCGCGAGCGCACCGACTGGCTCACTTGTTTGTACACCTACTCTATCCCAGTTCTTGTCGGCTCCTCCGTAAGGTCTCCAATTGTTGTCATCACAAAATTCAGGCCAAGTTGTCAAAATCTGCTTAACTTCCTTGGTTGAATGTGCACGAATAAATTTTTGTGATATTAATTTGGCATTTTCATTATTCATATATTTCAATATTATCATAGTGTTGTATGTTTATTTTATGGCCATCACAAATTTCTCAGTGATTTCAAATACTGTTATTGCGCCCAATTGAATTTTCCTGCAAAGTAAAGGTCATAGTTGATATTTTGTCGAAAACAATATAAAAAATGTCGAACAAATCCGAGATTCTCAGGCTCAAGTCCTTTATCTCACGTCATATCATAGGCCAGCAGAAGCTGGTGGACAGGCTGCTCTTGGCGCTGCTTGCAGACGGACACCTGCTGGTCGAGGGTGCGCCGGGGCTGGCCAAGACCCGCGCCATCAAGGTGCTGGGTGACGCTATTGAGGCCGATTTCCACCGGGTGCAGTTCACGCCCGACCTGCTGCCCGCCGACCTGACCGGCACCGAGATCTACCGGCCCCAGGACGGTTCATTCCAGTTCCAGCGCGGACCGCTGTTCCACAACCTTGTGCTGGCAGATGAAGTGAACCGGGCGCCGGCCAAGGTCCAATCCGCATTGCTGGAAGCCATGGCCGAGCGGCAGGTCACCGTAGGCAGAGAAACCTACCCGCTGCCGCAGTTGTACCTGGTGATGGCAACCCAGAATCCCATTGAGCAGGAAGGCACGTATCCCCTGCCGGAGGCGCAGCTCGACCGGTTCCTGCTGCACGTGGAAATCACCTACCCGGAAGCGGCTGAAGAGCGCGCAATCCTGGAGCTCGCCCGGCAGGAGGCCCGGCAGGGTTACGAACCGGCGCAATCCTCGGCGGTATCACAGGACGCAATTTTTGCCGCCCGTGACGAGGCCCTGAATACCTACATGGCGGAGAACCTGGAACAATACCTGGTCCAATTGGTGCTGGCCACACGCAGTCCGGATGCATACGGGGACGACCTGGCCCGCTGGCTGCAATATGGCGCCAGCCCGCGGGCAACCATTGCCCTGGACCGTTGCGCCCGCGTCCATGCGTGGCTTGATGATCGGGATTTTGTCGGGCCGGAGGATGTCCAGGCCGTGGCCGGAGATGTGTTACGCCACCGGCTTATCCTGAACTACGAGGCGGAAGCCGAAGGCATCACCACCGACCATGTGACCGGCGAGTTGATCAGCCGTATCGCAGTCCCCTGACAGCATTATGCAGGCTATCCCCCCTGCCTCCGTTGCAGACCCGGTGCGGGTATCCGTGCCGGACCTGGTGGGTCTGAGCCAGGCCGCCGCCTCTATCCGGATGGGGCGCGGCAGGATATTGTCCAGACAAAGCGGAGATTACCAGTCACCGTTCCGGGGCCGGGGCATGGAGTTCGACGAGTCCAGGTTATACCAACCCGGCGACGATATCCGTAATATTGACTGGCGGGTGACGGCCAGGACCGGCAAGACCCACACGAAACTCTTTCGCGAGGAGCGCGAGCGCCCGGTATTTGTCTGGATTGACTTGCGCAGGCCCATGCACTTCGCCACCCGCGGCAGGTATAAATCGGTCCTGGCCGCACAACTCGCAGCGCTGATTGCCTGGAGCGCGCTGAACAATGGGGATCGGGTCGGGGGAGTAATATTTTCCGAACAGGAACACCATGAACTGAAACCCCAGCGCGGCAGAACCGCGGTGCTGCGCTTGATCAACCGTATTGTCAATGATGTGGCCTGGTCGCCGCAAGCAACAGCAGGGGGCGACCGGCAGTCGCTGGAGCATGCCTTGCAGCGCCTGCAGCGGGTGGCGCGGCCGGGCAGCCTGATCTTCCTGATCAGCGATTTTCGCGAACTGGAATCCGACGCGGAGATTCCCCTGGCGAGACTGTGCCGGCACAACGAGGTTGGAATGCTGTTCGTGTACGACCGGCTAGAGCAGGAGTTGCCGCCGCCCGGCCGTTACCGGGTCAGCGATGCCGGTCGGGAGTTCATGCTGGATACCTCGGACAATCACCTGGCAAAACACCATATGGAACAGTTCCGCGAACGTATGCACAGGTTGCGCCAGCTTGCGGTCGCCAACAGGATGCTGCTGCTGCCCTGCAGGACTGACGCCGAACCACTGACCTTATTGATGAGTGGCCTGAAAGCGGGAAAACTCAAAACCCCCGCAGCGTGATCCGATGCAGACTCCCTTTCTTCCGACTGATCCATCGACCCTGCCGCTGAGGGAAATCCATCTGCCCGAGAGTGTCGGCTGGTGGCCGCCGGCGCCCGGATGGTGGCTCCTGCCGGTGCTGCTGTTACTGGGGCTGGCCGCAGCCTGGTACGGCCGTCACCTGTACCGGCAACACAAGTATTCCGCGATCAGCATGGCCAGAGAGCAACTGGCCGAAATCCGTTCCCGTTATGCCTTCGACCAGGATGCCGGACATTGTGTCCGGGCCGTTTCCGGCCTGTTGCGGCGCGTGAGCATCAGTGTCTTCCCCAGGGTACAGAGCGCCGGACTCACGGGCGCCGACTGGCTCGCATTTTTGCGTTCGGAACATGAAGAACGGAACAGACAGGTTGAGATACCGGATCATATCGGCAAGTTGTTGCTCGAAGCGCCATACCGCCGGCAGGTAGCTCATGAGGAGGTTGAAGACCTGATCGGCTTCTGCTCGGACTGGATCGAAGCCGTGCCCCGAAATTCTCGCCGGGTGCTGCGATGTTAGGGTTTGAATGGCCCTGGCTGGCGCTGCTGTTGCCGTTGCCATATTTGGTTTACCGTTACGCGCGGCCCTGGAATGCGGCAACGGGTTCTGCATTACGGGTGCCGTTTCTTGATGATTTTGTCGAACCCGAACCGGATACGGTAAAACAAGTCCGCACCTGGCCCCTGTGGCTGGCGCTGGCGGTATGGATCCTGCTGGTGCTGTCCGCGATGCGCCCGCAATGGCTGGGTGAACTGGTCGAGGTCCCAATCAGCGGCCGGGAACTGATGCTGGCAATCGACCTGTCCGGCAGTATGGAACAGCAGGATTTTGTCCTCGGCGGCAGGCGTATTGACCGGCTCAC
Organism: Gammaproteobacteria bacterium; assembly: GCA_965221335.1. Taxonomy (GTDB): domain Bacteria; phylum Pseudomonadota; class Gammaproteobacteria; order Eutrophobiales; family Eutrophobiaceae; genus JAAXHV01. The sequence continues at coordinate 313,790 of CBDCSC010000001.1, forward strand.
GGCCACCAAGCGGGTTGCCGGTGATTTCATTGAGCGCCGGGTAGGCGACCGCATCGGCCTCATCCTGTTCGGGGAACAGGCCTACTTGCAGGCGCCGCTCACGTTTGACCGTAAAACAGTCAGCACGCTGTTGTCCGAAGCCGTGATCGGGCTTGCCGGCAAGGCGACCGCCATCGGCGATGCGATTGGGCTGGCGGTGAAGCGCCTGCGTGAGCGCGCCGCAAGCCAGCGGGTGCTGGTACTGTTGACGGACGGCGCCAACACCGCCGGCGTGGTGGACCCGCTATCCGCGGCGCAACTGGCTAGCCGCGAGGGCCTGAAAATTTATACTGTCGGCATCGGCGCAACGGAACTGCTTGAACGCACACTGTTCGGGACCCGCAGGACCAATCCGTCGGCGGACCTTGATGAAGCGGCCCTGAAGGAGATCGCAGAATTGACCGGCGGCGCTTATTTTCGCGCCCGCGACCTGGACGAGCTGGAACGCATCTATGCCCTCATAGATGAAATGGAACCCGTCGAACAGGAACCCAAGCAGTACCGGCCGCGTAAAGCCCTGTACTATTGGCCCCTGGCCGCGGCGCTTGTGCTCGGCGCGATCCTGGGACTGGCCCGGGTTTCCCACAGGTCGGCTTGGAGATAAGCCGGATGGTGAGGCCTTCGGACACGCGAAACTGGTATGAAATCCGGGGCTTGAACCGGGTAGTCTTTGAATATGATTGATTTGGACTTGTTTCACTTTTTGCGGCCGCAATGGTTCATTGCCCTGGCGCCGCTGGCGTTGCTGATTTGGTTCATGTTCTTCAGGAAAGGCGCGCAGAGCAACTGGGAAACCGTAGTCGACCCGCGTCTGCTGCCGCACATCCTGGTCCGTGGCGCGGGCAAACCGCGGCGCACGGCGATCATACTGACCCTGACAGGCGGACTGTTGGGCATTTTCGCACTGGCAGGCCCGGCCTGGGACAAATTGCCGCAACCGGTATTCACCTCTCAGGATGCGCTGGTTATCGCATTGGACCTGACGCGTTCGATGAATGCCAACGATGTGTCCCCGAGCAGGCTGGAGCGGGCGCGCTACAAGATCAGCGATATCCTGGATCAGCGCCGGGAAGGACAGACGGCCTTGCTGGTTTATGCCGGGGACGCGTTTACCGTTACACCACTGACCGATGACGCGGCAACCATCAAGTCGCAGTTGAACGCGCTCAGCCCCGGCATTATGCCGGCAACCGGCAACCGCGCCGACAAGGCCGTTGCCCTGGCGTCGAACCTGCTCAAACAAGCCGGCATGCGCCGCGGCCATGCGCTGTTGATCACCGATGATGCGAACGTGGATGACGCCGGGGCCCGCGTGGCAGCGCTGCGCAACGCAGGTTATCGCCTGTCTGTACTGGGTGTCGGCACGCGCCATGGCGCGCCGGTGTTGTTGCCTGACGGTGGCTTCCTGCAAGACGGAAGCGGCAACATCGTGATCCCCGTTCTTGATGAGCGAGCGTTGCGCGCGCTGGCTGACTCCGGTGGCGGTATTTATGCGCGTGTGAGCAAGGATGATCAAGACATTACGCGCTTGAGCGGGTTCTTCGCCGCCGCGCGCCCCGGCGGCGAGCAGGCAGACTCCGATATCACTGCCGATGTTTGGCGTGAGCAAGGCCCCTGGCTGGTATTGGGTCTGCTGCCCCTGGGCGCGTTACTGTTCCGGCGTGGCATGGTCCTGGCGCTGGCGTTGTTTTTATTCCCCTCCATTGACCCGGCTCATGCGTTCGATTGGGAGAGTTTGTGGTTGCGCAAAGACCAGCAGGGACAGCGCGCGATGGTTGACGGAGATTACGCAACCGCCGCCGGTTTGTTCAGTGACCCTGCGTGGAAAGCTGCCGCGCAACACCGGAGCGGGAATTACCAGGGTGCCATCGATAGTCTGGAGGCGCTTGACGATACGCTAAGCCATTACAACAGGGGCAACGCGCTGGCCCGCTTGGGACGCTACCAGGAGGCCATTGCCGCTTACGACCGGACCCTGGCCGAGCAGCCGGATCACGCCGACGCATTATTCAACAAAGAATTGCTGGAACAAGAGCTGGCGCAGCAACAGCAACAACCGCAACAGAATCAGGGACAGCAGGACCAGGAAGCGAGCCAACAGACCGGACAACAACCCGAAGCGGAGGACGGCGAGCAAGAACAACAACAAGCCGGGCAGGATCAGCAACAACAGTCACGGTCTCCTCAGGCAGGGGAAAAGCAGGAGCACGAACGTCAGAATGAAACCCCGCAACCGGAAACAGGTGAGCAGGCGCAACAGCAGCCACAACCTGAACAGGGCCAACAGGGGAGGGAGCAAACCATGGCCGCGGCCGCGGCGCAGAAGACTGCCGAGGAACAGCAGGCCACCGAGCAGTGGTTACGGCGGATACCGGACGACCCCTCGGGGCTGTTGCGGAGAAAATTCCGTTACCAGTACCAGCAGCGCAACTATGAAAACAACGGCGATGAACAGAGCTGGTAAAGCAAGCGGTGCAAGTAACATTGGCGCGCAGTTGCAACGCAGCCTGTGCCTGCTGCTGCTTGTATTGCCGGTATTCTCCGGCTGGGTGGGCGCGGCAACCATTACCGTCCAAACAGACCGGAACCCGGCCGTGTTGCAGGAATCCTTCCGGCTGATCTTCGAAGCGAGCGGCGATGTGGACGGCGACCCCGATTTCACCCCACTGGATAAAGATTTCCAGGTGCTGTCCACAAGTACCAGCACCAGCATGAGTATCGTCAATACCCGAATCACCCGTACCAAGCAGTGGCAACTGACCCTGATGCCGCGAACCGCCGGCAACCTGATCATCCCCGCGATCGCTTTCGGCAAGGATGAAAGCCCGCAAACTTCGCTGACGGTCATACAGGCGGGCGCCGGTGCGGCAGGTCAGGACGCGCCGGATATATTCATGGAGGTAGAGGCAGTTCCCGCTTCGGTTTACGTCCAATCGCAAGTGATTTATACGCTAAAGCTGTATCGCGCTGTCGCCACGTCCAATGATACCTTATCCGAACCCGTGTTCAGCCGGGGTAGCGCGATCATTGAACTGCTGGATGCGGGCCGGAGTTATGATACGTTTGTTGAAGGCAGGCGTTACCGCGTATTTCAAAGAAGCTTCGCAATCTATCCGCAGGTCAGCGGCAACCTGCTGATCGAACCTCTGCGCTTTCAGGGACAATTGGCGCCTGCTTCGCAGTTCAGTCTCGATCCCTTCGGCGCCGGAGCAAGGACGGTGGTAAGGCAATCGGAAGCTGTCGAGTTGCAGGTCAAGCCAGTCCCAACCACTTATCAGGCCAGGCACTGGTTGCCTGCGACTGACGTGAAAATCACCGAGAAGTGGTCAAAAAACCCGCTTGAGTTGTTGTCCAATGAACCGGCAACCCGCACTTTGACGTTGACTGCGCAGGGATTGACCGGAAGCCAGTTGCCGGAGCTCCGGGATCTGCTGCCTGACAGTTTCAGACAATATCCCGACCAGCCGGCGCTGGATAATTGGAGGACGGCCGGCGGCATAACAGGGGTGAGGGTACAGAAAAATGCGATCATTCCGGGGCAGCCTGGCGAATACATGCTGCCGGAACTCTCGCTGCCATGGTGGAACACGGCGACGCAGACACTGGAATATGCGGTACTGCCGGAACGGCGCGTGCAGGTCGCGGCAGCCGCTCCCGATGCCGCTCTGGACATGCCGGAATTGCCTGCCACGGATATCGGCGCCCAGGTACCAGGGCAGGCGGCGCCGGAATCGCAAACGTCCGGCGCTGATGCAACGGACGCCTCTCCCGGCATATCGACCTGGCAATGGCTTGCCGGCATCCTGGCGATTGGCTGGCTGGTTACCGTTGGTTATTTTCTGAAAGACCGCAGGCGCGCGCGGGCAGCGAGTCCCCAGCCGCACACAGAGCACCTCAGAACCGCGCGCAGAGCTTTCAAACAGGCCTGCCGGGATAATGATCCGCAACAGGCAAAAACAGCGCTGTTGAACTGGGCGCGTGTACGCCCGGATGGGCCGCCAGCCGCGAGCCTGGGCGAGCTCGAACGGCAAAGCGGCGGCAGGTTGGCAACTGAAATACGCGTACTGTCGCGCCGGCTGTATTCCCGTGACGCTGAGGAGACCTGGCGCGGCGATGCGCTGTGGCAGGCATTTCTGGAAGAAGAAAAGTCGACCGTTGCCAAAACGGCCCCGGAGCGCGGCAAGCTGGAACCGTTGTTCAGGTTATAGCTTGACGAACTTCATCGTCATCCGGTCACTTTCGCCGATGGCGGAATACTTCTCCCTGTCTTCGTCGCCCAGACGATAGGTCGGCGGCAAGGTCCAGACGCCTTCAGGATGGTCTTTGGTGTCCTTCGGGTTGGCGTTGATCTCTGATTTGTCGACCAGTTCGAAACCGGTGCCTTCCAGCAGCCGGATCAGGTAACTTTCCGGTACATAGCCGCGTTCGGCGGTTTCTTTTGCATCACTCCCGGCCTCGGCGCGGTGCTGCACTACTCCCAGGATGCCGCCGGGCTTCAATACCCGGTACAGCGCCTGGTATACGTCCTCGACCCCACCAAACCGGATCCAGTTGTGGGTGTTGCGGAACGTGAGCACCATGTCGAAACTCTCATCCTCGAAGTCCTCCAGGTAACCCTCTCCCTGGAACTGGCCGAGCACGACCTTGCCGTAGTTGTCCGGATCGGCGTTAAATTTCTCCACCAGCCCGTTATGGATGTTGCGCAGGTATTCAACGGGATGTTCAGGGCCGAAGCTGGCGACTGCAAGCAGGCCGTCATCCCTCAGGTACGGCGCCAGTATCTCCGTGTACCAGCCGCCGCCGGGCAGGATTTCCAGCACCTCCATATCCGCGCTGATACCGAAAAATGTCAGGGTTTCTCCGGGATGGCGCTGGACATCCCGGGCCACGTTCTTCGCATCCCGGTGTGCCCCGGAGATGGCTGCGCCCAGCGGGTCCTGGCCGTTATCGGCGCATCCCGATAGCGCCAGCGCGAAAAATAAAATGGTAGTCAGACTGCGCATGATTGGTTTCTCCACGAGATATCCACGACCAGAGAATAACATGCCTGGCCAAGATAAAAAAGACGCGGGTCGGGTCAGGCCGTCCAGCGGTATTCCAACAGGTCAACCGTATCATTTCCTGAGAAAACAATACCCTCTGCTTCCAGCAATATCCGTTGCAACAGGTGCCCCTCCGTACCGGTGCGCAAGCTGATTCGTCCCTGGCTGTTGATAATACGGTGCCAGGGCACATCTGTGCCATCCCGCAACGCGGCCATGGCATAGCCCACCTGCCTGGCGGAACATTTCCCTGCCAGCCCGGCTATCTGCCCGTAAGTGGCGACTTTTCCTTCCGGTACCCGGCGCACCCACGCGTATATTTCATCATAGACACTATCGCCCTTCATCAGGCATTCTGACTCCGCAACCGGGCCGCAGTTTCCGTGATCAGGCGCCAGGCCTGTTTAACATGCTCCAGTTCGGTGTGGGACTGGCCGATACAGATGCGCAGTACGAAGCGGCCGTTAAGCTTCGTGTGGGTGAGGAACATAGCGCCGCTCCCATTCAGTTCATCCATCAGCCGCTTGTTCAGTTCGTCACTGTCACGGTGGCGAAAACAGACCAGGTTGAACGGCGCCGGCGCGACGATTTCGAACTGTTCATCGGCTTCTATCCATCCGGCCAGTTGCCGGGTCAGTTCGATATGCCGGCGGATGTGGTGCTGCAGCCCCTCCACCCCGTAGTAACGCAGCACGAACCAGAGCTTGAGCGCGCGGAAGCGGCGCCCCAGCGGTACCTGCCAGTCCCGGTAATCGAACACCGCGCCGCTGGTCGTCGCCTCGTTCAGCAGGTACTCCGGCAGGATCGACAACGCGTTGATCAGCGCGGCCCGGTCGGCCACCCAGAAACACGAGCAATCGAAATTGGTGAACATCCATTTATGCGGATTAAAGCTGTAGCTGTCGGTGTATTCGATACCGTCATGCAGGTAATGGTATTCAGGGCAGATGACCGCCGTGCCGGACATCGCCGCGTCCACGTGGAACCACAAGCCTTCGTCCGCACAAATCCTGCCGATCTCCGCGATCGGGTCAAGCGCATTCGATGAGGTGGTGCCCAGGGTGGCGCAGGCGAATATGGGCCGCAGTCCGGCAGCCTTGTCGGCCTTGATTTGCTGTGCCAGCCTGCCCGCGTCCAGCGCAAAGTGCGCATCTGTTTCAATCTGCCGCAGGTTGGCGCGCCCCAGGCCGGCGATACCCATGGCCTTCTCCAGGGAGGAATGGGTCTGGGTTGAGCAATACGCAACCTGCTTGCCGTCGCAGCCCTCGCGGTTGGTGCGCAGGTCGGAGTCCCGCTCGCGCGCAGCCAGCAGTGCGCACAGGATCGCGCTGGAGGCAGTGTCCTGGATTACACCGCCGCCCGCGGCCGTTGAACGGTACTTGTCAGGCAGTCCCAGCAGGTCCGCCAACCAGTCCAGCACCCGGGTCTCAAGCTCGGTGCAGGCTGGGCTTGTGGACCATAACATGCCTTGCACGCCGAGTCCGGAGGACAGCAAATCGCCCAGGATCGCCGGCCCTGAGGTGTTGGCCGGAAAATACGCATAAAAGTGGGGGGACTGCCAATGGGTGACACCGGGCAGGACTTTGTCCTCCACATCCCGCAGGATCGCCGCGAACTCTTCGCCTAGTACCGGCGCGGCGGTCGGAAGCGACTTTTCGATCTCACCTGGCTGCACTCGTGACAGCACCGGGTAACGCTCCACTTTTTCGTAGTAATCGGCTATCCAGTCGATCATCTCCTTGCCATGGCGGCGGAAGTCCTCCACGGACATGTGGTAACCGGATTTACTCATCGGTAACACAGCCGAGCGAGGCGGACTTCACGCTGCGGATATACTTGTATAAAGTGCCGCGTTTCGTCTTGTACTCGGGCATAACCCAGTCCGCCTTGCGCTGAGCCAGCTCCTCGTTGCTCAGGTCTACGTTTATCTGGTTGGTTTTGGCGTTGATGGTAATCATATCCCCGTTCTTGATCAGTGCAAGAGGCCCGCCTTCCTGTGCCTCCGGCACCACGTGGCCGATGATAAACCCGTGGGAACCGCCGGAAAAACGGCCGTCGGTGATCATCGCGACATCATTTCCCAGACCGGCGCCCATGATGGCCGAGGTCGGGGTCAGCATTTCAGGCATGCCGGGCCCTCCTTTCGGACCTTCGTAACGAATAACGACGGCATCGCCCTTGTCGATTTGATCCTGTTCCAGCGCAGCCAGCATGTCTTCTTCCGAGTCGAACACTTTGGCGGGCCCGCTGAAGAGCTCGCCTTCCTTGCCGGTGATCTTGGCCACCGCGCCGCCCGGCGCCAGGTTGCCTTTCAGGATGCGGATATGGCCGGAGCGCTTGAAAGGCTTGTCCAACGGCCGTAACACGTCCTGCCCCGCGTCCAGCGGCGGCAGTCCGGCCAGGTTTTCAGCAATAGTCTTTCCCGTCACGGTCATGCAACTCCCGTCGATCAGGTCATGCTCCAGCAGGTATTTCATGACCCCCGGTACGCCGCCGACCTTGTGCAGGTCTTCCATCACGTAGCGGCCGCTGGGTTTGAGGTCCGCCAGGTATGGGGTGCGGTCGCTGACGGCCTGGAATGCGTCGATATCCAGTGTTACGTCGACGGATCGGGCCATCGCAATCAGGTGCAACACCGCGTTGGTCGAACCGCCGAGCACCGTGACCACAACCATCGCGTTCTCGAACGCGGCGCGGGTCATGATGTCGCGCGGTTTAAGGTCCACTTCCAGCAAATGTTTTATCGCCGCGCCGGCCTGCAGGCATTCTTCGAGCTTCTGCGGGTCAACCGCGGGCGTGGAAGAACTGTACGGTAACGACATTCCCAGCGCCTCGATTGCAGAGGCCATGGTATTGGCGGTGTACATGCCGCCGCAGGCGCCTGGCCCGGGACAGGCGGAACGTACTATCGCACTGCGGTTACCGTCGTCAATGCGCCCGGAGATGAATTCGCCGTAGCTTTGGAACGCGGAAATGATATCCACTTTATTGCCATCGTGGTAGCCGGGCTTGATGGTGCCGCCGTAGATCATCAGCGCAGGACGGTTAAGTCGGCCCATGGCCATGATGCAGCCGGGCATGTTCTTATCGCAACCCGGGATGGAGATGTTGGCGTCGTACCACTGGGCACTCATAATGGTTTCGATGGAATCTGCGATCAGGTCCCGCGACTGCAGCGAAAAACTCATGCCTTCCGTGCCCATCGAAATCGCATCGCTGACGCCGACTGTATTGAAGCGCATCCCCACCAGGTCCTGGGCATCCACGCCCTGTTTGGCCTTGGCCGCGAGGTCGAGCAGGTGCATATTACAGGTATTGCCCTCAAACCAGACACTGGCAATGCCCACCTGGGCCTTGGCCATATCTTTTTCTGTCATACCGGTGCCGTACAACATGGCCTGTGACGCGCCCTGGGATTTTTCTTGGGTTACCCTTGCGCTGTAACGATTCAATGGTTCAGACATTATGCTATTCCTGTATATGTATTAATACTGTAGTTATTTTATGGCTTCGGTTTAGGGTGAGTGTGAACGGGAAAAGTCTATTAAATTATATTTATCTGCGTTACTCTGCACCCTATTATGATAACACTCCCTGCATTCAAAGAGTCCTTTGCCGCGCTGGTGGCGGCGCCGACAGTCAGCAGCATCGACCCGGCTTATGATCAAAGCAACGCGCCGGCAGTGGATTTGCTTGCGAACTGGTTTGCCGACCTGGGCTTTCGCATTGAGATCATGCCGGTTGACAAGTCAGCCGGCAAGGTCAACCTGATCGCCAGCCTGGGCAGCGGAAGTGGCGGCCTGGTGTTGTCCGGGCATACCGACACGGTGCCGTTTACGGAAGCGGCGTGGCGCCAGGACCCGTTCCGGCTGACGGAAAAGGACGGGCGGTATTATGGTCTGGGTGTGACGGATATGAAATGTTTTTTCCCGATCATCATGCAGGCGCTGCAAGCGCTGGACCTGAAAAAGATCAAGCGGCCGCTGCTGCTGCTGGCTACCTGCGATGAAGAAAGTACGATGGCCGGCGCCAGGGCGCTGGTGGATATGGACCGGGGTTTTGGTCGCTACGCGCTGATCGGCGAGCCAACGGGTTTGCAGCCGATCAACATGCACAAGGGCGGGTTTACCGAGGCCATCACCCTGAAGGGCCAGGCCGGACATGCCAGCGACCCGTCCCTGGGCAATAATGCGATAGAAGGCATGCATCAGGTCATCGCCGCCCTGTTTTCCTGGCGAGAACACTTGCAGGACGCGTATGTTAACGACCGTTTCAACGTGGCGACACCGACGCTGAATTTTGGCGTCATTCGAGGTGGCGACAACCCCAATCGCATCTGCGCCGAATGTGAGCTGAAGGTGGATATCCGGATATTGCCGGGCATGAGCATTGATGACATGCGCAAGCGGCTGCGCCTAACAGTCAGCGATGCGGTGGCGGACAGCGGCCTTGAATTGGCGTTCGGGCGCAGCTTTGCCGGCATTGCGCCGTTTCAGACTGACCCCGACAGCGAGATTGTCAAGGTCGCGGAAAAACTCACCGGCCATGCCGTCGGGTCAGTCAATTTCGGTACGGAAGGGCCATTTCTGAATTCCATGGGGATGGACACCGTGGTGCTGGGTCCGGGGGATATCGACCAGGCGCACCAGGCGAATGAATATATAGAGCAAAGCCGCATCCCGGTGATGCAGCGCGTGTTGCAACAGGTAATTACGCATTTCTGTATGTAACAGTGATGTATGCACAGGGTTATCATGGATAAGGCGCAATTCGTAAACTGGTTTCGTTCGGCTTCGCCGTACATTCGTATACACCGGGACAAGACTTTTGTTGTGCAGGTGGGCGACCCGGTATTGCGCGGCCCGGGCTTTGTTTCCCTCGCACATGATCTGGCGTTGCTGAGCAGCCTGGGTATCCGGTTGGCGCTGGTTTACGGCGCGCGCACCGCGATTGATGCCGGTCTTGCCGGCAGAAAACTGGCCTCCAACTACCACGAAGGAATCCGGATTACCGATACGAACGCGATGGATGTGGTCAAGGAGACGGCCGGACGCCTGCTGCTGGAGATCCAGGCCAAGCTGTCCATGGGTATGGGCAATACGCCCATGTCCAATGCCGCGATCAGGGTGAATACCGGCAATTATGTGACGGCCAAACCGTTGGGAGTAATCGGCGGGGTGGACTATCAGCTCACCGGTAAAGTCCGCAGCATTGATACGCAGGCCATGAGCGCCGGGCTGAACGGCGGTGAAATCATCATCCTGCCCCCGCTCGGCTACTCTGTTACCGGGGAAGCCTACAACCTGTCCGCCGCCGCGCTCGCCGCGGACGCGGCCGTTGCCTTGCAGGCGGACAAGCTGATCTACCTGGTGGAAGCCGGTGACCTGTCCTCACTGACGGACGGGGGCCAGGTCAGCCAGTTGAACCGGGATCAGGCCCGGGCATTGTTGGACCGCTCGGATGACCATTCGGCTGCCTGCGAATACCTGCAACACGCGTTGGAAGTGAGCATCAACGGTGTAGACCGGGTGCACCTGCTCAACCGGGACGAAGACGGCGCGCTGCTCAATGAATTGTTTACCCGTGATGGTTCGGGTCTGATGATCAGCGCGTCCGCATACGATGAGATGCGTCGGGCCGGTAGCGATGACATTGCGGGCATCCTGGACTTGATCAAACCGCACGAGCTGCAAGGCGTGTTGGTCACACGCTCCAGGGAAAAACTGGAACTGGAGGTGGATCGTTTTACCATCCTGTTGCGCGATGGGGTCATCATCGGCTGTGTCGGCCTGTATCCCTACCCCGATGACGGCGTGGCGGAGCTGGCCTGCCTGGTGGCGCACCCGGAGTATCATGGACGCGGTCTGGGAGACAGCTTGCTTGACGCGGCGGTGAAAGAAGCGCAACAGCAGGAGATAAACCGCTTGTTCGTGCTGACCACACAGACAACGCAGTGGTTTGTGGAGCGGGGTTTTACCGAGACCTCGCTGGAAAGCCTGCCGGTAGAAAAACAGGCGTTGTACAACTACCAGCGTAACGCCAGGATTCTGATCAGAGAGTTAGGGAAACTCTGAACAAGTCCATCCTGGACTTGTCAGTCGCTTCATCTCACCGGGCCGATCGCAGTTTTGCTGCCGTCCGGGTGCAGGCGCATAATCGTGTCATTTTCCACGATGATCGCGTCATAGCCCAGCTTGCGTTTTCGTTCCAGTTCGTTGGTGACTGCCCGATGCAGGCAATCCATTATGAATATTGTATGCTCGTCCAGCTCTCCAGGAGATGCGATGTTATAGGACATTTCCTGTTCTGAGATTTTGTCAATACCATCAGGCGGTTCTTCGAATATGGTTTGCTCAGAAATATTGGCTTCTCCCTTGATTGCTGTGAACAGTGCTTGATTTTTGATTATAACATTTTCTTCCAGTCGCCGAAATATCAGTTTTCTCTCCGGCGCTGAATTGTCATGACACCTGACTTCAGTGCAAACCGGGCTGATATCCCTGTTTTTTTGATCAAACTACAATTGCGCGCGCTGAATAGCAACTCTCTTCTGGCAAGCAATCCGCGCTACTTTTCTGATGAAAAGCGGGTGAATAAAGGTGTGGTTTTTTCCTCGAAACCGGCGCCGGTGCGGCGTATGAAACAGGCGGCGAGGCCTTGCTGCAAGGCCAGTGCAAAACCCTCGTCCGGCCCTAGCACCAGCAGGCCGGTTGCCCAGGCATCAGCCAGCATGGCCGATGGGTGCAGCACCGTCACCGACGCGAGTTCGTGACTGACCGGGCGGCCGCTGCGCGGGTCGATCGTATGCGAATAACGGTTTCCATCGTGCTCGAAAAAATTCCGGTAATCGCCGGAAGTCGCCATGGCCATGTTGTCCAGTCGGATCACCCGGTTCAGGCCGCGTTGCCCGGCAATGGGTTGTTCGATACCGATTCGCCACGGTACTTGTGCGCTGTTCACGCCGCGAGCGCGTATTTCCCCACCGATTTCCACCAGGTAGTTGTCCAGTTGCAGCCCGTCCAGGTACTCGGCAACCCGATCCACACCGTAGCCTTTGGCAATCGCGGAGAGGTCGATATAAATCCCGTCATGGGCTTTATTCAGGGTCAAAGCCGACGGGTCCAATTGCAGTTTTTCATAGCCGACCAGGGCTGATGCCAGGCGAACCTGTTCATCCGTCGGCACAGTGAAATCCTGGTCGGGACCGAAGCCCCACAGGTTGACCAGGGGACCGATGGTGACGTCGAATGCGCCCTGCGTCAATCGGCTGATCCTGCTGGCCGCGTGTAACACGTGCATCAGTGACGGACTCACCGGGGTCCGGCTGCCGCTGCGCGCCGCGTTAATCATTGACAGCTCGGAATCCGGCAGGTAAGTGGACATCTCCCGGTTGACCCGGTCGAGAATGGCCCTGATTTGCGCCTGCAGTTGCCGCCTCGGCTGTGGCAGCGCGTCGGCATTCACCAGCACGGACCAGCTTGTGCCCATCGTGAGGCCGGTGAATTCATGGGGTTCAGGCGGCCGCTCGGACCCGCATGAGGCCGTCAGCAGTAAACAGGCAATGATCAGCAGGAAATAACGCAACGGGACGACCCCGTTACATCGCGGCTGAGTTCCGCTCGCTGTTATCCGTTCGCCGGCGCGCCGGCATTGAGTGCCGGAAGTAGGGAATCACCAGTTCAATATCTCCCTTCAGATGTTTGCGCTTCACACGGTTCCAGTAGTCGGCCGTAAGCAGGTCGCCATGAACCTCCAGGAACAAGGCACGCAACTGCGCGTCCATGGACAGGAACTTGATGAATTCTTCCGGGAATATATCGTTCTTGTTGACGTGAAACCACACGTCTGAACGCATCAGGTTTTCGTCATCGTCGCTGTCGGGGATATCGCGGAAGTCGCACTCGGTAACCAGCGCCACTTCATCGTAATCGTAGAAGACGACTCGCCGGTGCCGGGTCACGCCGAAGTTCTTGAGCAGCAGGTCACCGGGGAAGATATTGGTATTGGCCAGGTCCTTGATGGTCTGACCGTAGTCCAGTATGGCTTCGTTGGCGTCCGCACTCGTGACTTCCTTCAGGTACAGGTTCAGTGGCCGCACGCGACGCTCGATATAGACGTGATCGATAATTAACTTATCCTTGTCGATGCGCACGGTCTCCGCCGCTTCACTGAGCAGCTCTTCCAGCAAGGCAGCATCGAAACGGTTTACCGGGAACTCCAGGTTGCGGAATTCCTGGGTATCGATCAAGCGGCCGGCCCGGTCATGCTGGGACACCAGCCGGTACTTGTTCTGCACCTCCTCCCTGGTAATGGTCTTGGGATAGCCGAAATTGTCGCGGATAATCTTGAACACCAGGTCGTATGAAGGCAGGGTGAATACCAGCATCACCAGACCCTTATCGCCCTCGGCATGCACAAACCGGTCATCCGTTTGCTGCAGGTGGTGCGAGAAGATGCGGTGACGTTCGGTCTTGCCCTGGCGCAGCCTGCCCAATACCGTGTACAGTTCGTCGATCGGCTTGGCCGGCAGGATGGAGTTCAGGAAATGTACTGCGCCGATAACCGAATGCGGGTTGGCAAAGTAATAGGATCGGGTATAACTGAATACGATACTGACTTCTTCCTCAGACAACAGCACCGCGTCCACCTCGATGCCGCGGGCGGAATTTTTCAGGGCGATGATAATGGGGTTAACATGGTCCTGTTGGATGGTGCGCCCGATGAGATAGGCCCGGGCGGATTGAAAAAACGCTGAATTGATGAATTCAAATCTCAGAAAGTCACCGTGATGCTTCAGGTTCGCCTGAAAATAGCGCTGGATATGCTGGCTGATGCTTGCGGAATCCGCGTTGATGTCCCTGTAGGGGACTTTGAATGCGAAGTCATCAAGAATGGTTTTGAACGTCTTGTCAAGTGAACCCCAGTAGGGGTAGCGGTTCAGGGTCAGGGTCTCCAGCGGGTTGAAGCCCTCGTCCGGCGCCGAGGATACGAATTCGAGATCCGGGTCTATGCCCACCGTGTCGAATATGCGCCGGATGATGGAATTGAAGAATGTCTTCATGAACCCGGCATCCGGCACGTTATACAGGCGCTCACCAAAATACCTGCGGGCGCTGTTCCAGAGCCGGCGGTCTGTTACCCTCGGTCCCAGGTTCTTGCGCAGCGAGATGACGATGCGGCGAACGGATTTTTCATAGAGTTCGACCCGTTCGGATATATCCTGTTGGTGCCCTCCCCAGTCCTGCTGTTCGAAGCGGCGTCGGGCGCGTTCCGTGATGCGCGTGAAGTTCTCGTTATATTTCAGGAATCCTTCGTAAATAAATTCCGAGATGCGGGCGATGGTCTGTTTGCGTTGCTCGGACAAGGGACGTGCCTGGTTACATGTTGGCAATCATTGCCTGGCCAAATTCGCTGCAGCTTACCTTGTTCGCGCCCTCCATCAACCGGGCAAAGTCATAGGTCACGGTTTTGGAGGATATGGTATTGTCCATACCGGAAATCACCAGGTCCGCCGCTTCCGTCCAGCCCATGTAGCGCAGCATCATCTCGCCGGAGAGAACCAGGGACCCCGGGTTGACCTTGTCCTGGTTCGCATACTTGGGCGCGGTGCCGTGCGTTGCTTCGAATACCGCGTGGCCGGTGTCGTAGTTGATGTTGCCGCCCGGCGCGATGCCGATGCCGCCGACCTGTGCCGCCAGCGCGTCGGACAGGTAGTCGCCGTTGAGGTTCATGGTCGCGATCACGTCAAATTCTCTGGGTCGGGTAAGCACCTGTTGCAGGGTGATGTCGGCAATCGCGTCCTTGATGAGTATTTTGCCGCCTGCCAGCGCCTCCTCCTGCTCCTTGTTGGCCGCCTCCGAGCCTTTTTCCGCGCGGGTGCGTTCCCATTGGTCCCAGATATAGGTCTGCTGCGGAAAGGTGTTTTCAGCCAGTTCATACCCCCAGTTGCGAAACGCCCCCTCGGTGTATTTCATGATGTTGCCCTTGTGGACGAACGTTACGCTTTTGCGCTTGTTATCCATCGCATAGCGGATTGCGGCCTGGACCAGACGCCCTGTGCCTTCCCGGGAGATCGGCTTGATGCCGATGCCGGTGGTATCCGGGAAACGGATTTTCCGGTAATAGTTCGGAAACGCCTCTTGCAGGAGCTCGAGAAACTTTCGGTTGTCTTCGCTGCCTTGCTCGAATTCTATGCCGGCATAGATGTCTTCGGTATTTTCCCGGAAGATCACCATGTCCACATCCTGCGGGTTCCTGGTCGGCGATGGCACGCCCTTGAACCAGCGCACCGGGCGCAGGCATACATACAGGTCCAGGATCTGGCGCAGGGCGACATTAAGCGAGCGAATACCGCCACCGATAGGGGTGGTCAGCGGCCCCTTGATGGCGACCAGGTACTCCCGGCAGCGGTCAAGCGTATCCTCGGGCAGCCAGGAACCGGTGAGTTCGTTGGCCTTCTCCCCGGCGAGTACCTCCAGCCAGCAGATTTCACGCTTGCCGCCGTAGGCTTTGGCCACCGCGGCGTCAAGCACCTGTTTGGATGCCCGCCAGACATCCGGACCGATGCCGTCGCCTTCGATGAATGGTATCACCGGGTTGTCGGGGACCTGTAATCGGCCGTTCTCAATGGTTATTTTTTGCCCTTCGGGGGATAGCGAACTCGCTGCGGTAGCCACTTCTTTAAATCTCCTTAGTCTGTAAATTTTTGCTATAGCTTATCATATCTTTATGCAATGCTGCTTACGCCAGCGGCGGCGGGTTTGGCATGAATGGCACAGCGCTCAAGTTGGTTAGTACGATTTACCGGAATTCCCGAGGCTGAAAATCCGCCTGGTTGATGATACTGGCGCTGCTCCCCGTTGCCCGGATAACAAACAATCCCTGCCGCTCCGCATGAACATCGGCGGATTGCTCCACCCGCAGGTATGCGAGTGCGCCATATATCTGTTTGCCCCGAAAAACCGGTTCGTGTTCCGTAAATTTCGCCAGCTTATCCAGAAAGTGGGTTACATCCCGGGCATACATCGTAGTCTTTACTTCCACTACGACCACCACCCCGCTGTTGATAGCGAGGATGTCATACTCGTAATGTTCTCCATTGCGCCGGCCTTTTATGTTGTTGTACGTCGACCTTACGTCTATCTGCCGCGCTTTTAACAAGGCCACCAGGTCGCCCTCCACCAGGCTCTCCATCAGCTTGCCCCATTGCCCGGTGAACAAGCCTTCCAGCTTTTTCATCCGTTTATCTATACGGCGGTCAGTTTCCTTCATTTGCAGGTCAGTTTCTTTGATCGATTCTCGGGTTTCTTTGATTGATTCCCTGGTATCCTTGATAGACTGCCTGGTTTCTTTGAATAACTGCTCGGTTTTCCGCATCTCCCGGGAAACTTCCCTCTGCTCTTCAGATACCGTTCGCAGGATTTTCCAGATCTCTTCGGATGCGGGAGGTTGTTGATTCGGGTTGGATTCCATGAGTACCTTCTCCTGTTCAGAAATGACAGGATCGAGAATAACAGGAAGTCCGGAAGCCGTCAAAGTTATTTGTTGCTAACAATGGCTGGTAGGATTCATGTTGAATAGTTCCCCGATAAGATATAATCAAGAAAGCTCTGAACAAGTCCATCCAGGACTTGTCAGCGACGGGACATCCCTGTAACGCTGGAACTTCTGACTTAATCTCAGAGGTTCCTTAACCCGTAACGCAAATTCTTCAACTGAAGAATCACAAAACCGGGAACTACAGACCATGACATTCGAACTTCCTGATATTGATGGGTTGAAACGCCTGGCCGCCGAGCTGAATCTGCGCCTGGATGAACCCAAAGGACGGCTGTTACTGGACTATCTCAAACCGTTTGCTGCGGGTTATAACTATATTGACCAGCGCCAGGATGAACTACCGGTCTCGCCTTGGGGAGGACGGGATTACCGCTACCCGCGTGCGGATGAGAATCCGTTCGGTGCCTGGCTCCTGAAATGCCATATTCAAGGTGCGCCCACAGGCCCGCTGTCCGGCAGAAAAGTGGCAGTGAAGGACAATATCTTTGTCGCGGACCTGCCGTTGACCAACGGCTCCGACGCGCTGTCCGACCTGGTGGCCGATTTCGATGCCACCACAGTAGACAGGTTGCTCAATGCCGGCGCGGACATAGTCGGCAAGACAGTATGTGAATACATGTGTCTGTCGGGCGGTAGCGCCACCTCGGCTAACGGTATTGTGCAGAACCCGCGCAAACCGGGCTATTCCACCGGCGGTTCATCTTCGGGTAGCGCGGCGCTGGTCGCGGCCGGGGCAGTGGACATGGCCTTGGGGACCGACCAGGGCGGTTCGGTGCGCATACCCGCCAGTTGGACGGGTGTGGTCGGCATGAAGGCAACCCGTGGCGTGGTTCCCTTCAGCGGCGGCATACCCATGGAGTCGTCCATAGAATACATCGGCCCATTGACACACAATGTGGCCGATAATGCTTTGTTCCTGGAAGTCCTGGCCGATGCCGGGGAGGGTGAACCGCATGATTTTAGCAGCAACCTGGGGAAAAGCGCGTCGGGACTGAAGATCGCCGTTCTGAAGGAAGGTTTCGGTTGGCCGTCTTCCATGGCCGAAGTAGATCGCTGTGTCAGGTCCGCGGGGACCCATTTCGCCGCCCTGGGGGCGACTGTGGAGGAGGTTTCGATCCCTGATCACCTGGATGGCCCGGCTCTCTGGGGCGCCGTGGTCACAGATGGCTTCTGGCAGACCTTGAGACTGAACGGGGTGGGATACAACCATGAGGATATTTACTCTCCGGCCCTGTTTCGGGCCATGCAGGATTGGACTGCCCGCGTTACTGACGCCCCGATCAACGCGCAGCTACTCTGGCTGCTGGGCCGGCACGTGGAAAGCTATGAAGGGCGCTACTATGCCAAGGCAAAAAATCTGGTCAGCAAGCTGCGGACAAGCTATGACCAGCCCTTGCAGGAATATGACCTGCTCCTGATGCCCACCACGGTGGCGACTGCCGCCGGCAATCCCGGTTCACAGCAAAATGCCAGCGCCGATGACATCATGGCTGCCGCATTCGGCAACACCTTGAACACTTGCCAGTTCAATGCCACCGGTCATCCGGCCATCTCCATTCCCTGCGGCCGCATCGATGGCCTGCCGGTGGGTCTGATGCTGGTGGGTCGCTATTTTGCCGAAAAAACCCTGTACCAGGCCGCTCACGCTTTTGAACAATCATTCGACTGGCGGGCTGGTTCAGCGTTGCCCCGCTAAGGCAATAAGGTAAAATGGCGTTCCATGAAAGCAATCTGCATACCCTATGGCGGATACTGGAGCACGCCGTTTGCCAAGTGGCAGGGCAGTCTGGCCCACTTGCAGTTTACCGGGGGCACTACCGGCAGACCCAAAGGCGCTGGTATCAGCCACCATTCCCTGTCCGTCAACCTGAGCCAGCGCGAGGCGATTTTTCCCACCCGAGACGATGTGGAACGGATGTTCTGCATCATGCCGCTTTTTCATTGTTATGCGGTGTCCATGTGCCTGCATGCCATGGTATATCGGCGCTGCGCCCTGGTAATCCTGCCGCGTTATCATCCCACAGAGGTCGTTGCCGCCCTGGTCAACGAGAAGATCAGCGTGTTCGCCGGCAGCCCCACGGTTTTTACCGGACTGCTGAATTATCCGGACTTTGCCGGGCTCTGATAACAGGGAAAAACCTGTATGGAGAGACACATGCAAAATAATCAGAATAACACCAACCCGGAAGTCTATCACCACCAGGCGGACAACCTGCCGGCCCATAGTTCCCATGACGACGATATCCTGTCGGAGGAGAAAGTCAATGCCTATTGGAGCGCCAATCTTCGTCTGTTGCTGATATTGTTGGCGATCTGGTTCACCGTCTCCTACGGTTTCGGCATCCTGCTTGTCGACTGGTTGAACCGCTTCAGCCTGTTCGGTTTCCGGCTGGGCTTCTGGTGGGCGCAACAAGGGTCGATATATACATTTGTGATCCTCATTTTCGTCTACGTGGCGCTGATCGGCAGGATCGACCGCAGGTTCGGCGTGGATGACGATGACACCCAGGGAGACAAACAGTGACGCCCCAGATGCTGATCTATATCGTAGTCGCTTTTACGTTTGCCCTGTATATCGCGATTGCCATCTGGTCGAAAGCCGCGTCAACCAGGGATTTCTACGTCGCGGGCGCAGGGGTGCATCCGCTGACCAACGGTATGGCGACTGCGGCGGATTGGATGAGCGCCGGTTCGTTCATTTCCATTGCCGGAATGATCGCCTTCTCGGGTTACGACGGTTCGGTGTACCTGATGGGCTGGACCGGTGGCTATGTCCTGCTGGCGCTGTTGCTGGCTCCGTACCTGCGCAAGTTCGGCCAGTACACCGTGCCGGATTTCATCGGTGAACGCTATTATTCCAGTTCAGCCCGCGTGGTGGCCGTGATCTGCCTGGTATTCATCTGCTTTACGTATGTTGCCGGCCAGATGCGCGGGGTAGGGGTTGTGTTCTCCCGTTTTCTGGAAGTGGAGATCACGACCGGCGTGATCATCGGTATGGCGGTGGTCTTCTTCTATGCGGTGTTGGGCGGAATGAAAGGCATCACCTATACCCAGGTCGCGCAGTATTGCGTGATGATTTTTGCGTACATGGCGCCGGCGATCTTTGTCTCGTTGCTGGTCACCGGCAACCCGGTGCCGCAACTGGGCCTGTCCTCCGAAGTGCTGGACGGATCCGGCCTCAGGGTGTTGGAAAAACTGGACCAGGTGCTGGTGGAGCTGGGCTTTGCCCCCTACACGGAGGGCAGCAAAAGCACCATCGATGTATTTGCGATTACCCTGGTACTCATGGCCGGCACAGCCGGATTGCCCCATGTTATCGTGCGTTTTTTCACCGTACCCAAGGTGTCCGATGCGCGCAAGTCCGCGGGTTATGCCCTGGTCTTCATTGCGCTGCTATACACGACCGCGCCGGCTCTCGCGGCGTTCTCGCGACTGAACTTCATTGATACGGTGAACAATACAACCTACCAGGAGGCACCGTCTTGGGTGAAGACCTGGGAAGATATCGGCCTGGTTGCCTGGCTCGATAAAAACGGGGACGGCAGGATTCAGTATGCCGCCGGCGATGCTTTTGAGGGCGCGCCGGTGTTTATCGAAGGGCAGGGAGAGCATGGTCAGAAACTGGTGGACAACGCGCCGCTGGACAATGTCAACGAGGTTTATGTGGACCGCGATATCATCATGCTGGCCAGCCCCGAAATTGCGGCATTGCCGCCCTGGGTGCTGGCGCTGGTCGCAGCCGGCGCGCTGGCCGCGGCGTTGTCCACCGCGGCCGGCCTGCTGCTGGTGGTGTCGGCATCCGTATCCCATGACCTGCTCAAGAAAACCCTTATGCCGGCTATCAGCGAAAAACAGGAATTGTTCTATGCCCGTACTGCGGCCGCGCTGGCCATCTGTTGTGCCGGCTACCTGGGCATCAATCCGCCGGGTTTCGTTGCCCAGGTGATCGCGTTCGCATTCGGACTTGCCGCCGCATCCCTGTTCCCGGCCATTTTCCTCGGCATTTTTGTGCGCAATATGAACCGGGAGGGCGCGATTGCCGGCATGTTGAGTGGCCTGCTGTTCACTTCGGCGTACATCGTATACTTCAAGTTCGTCAACCCCGCGGCCAGCCATCCGGATAACTGGTGGTTCGGTATCTCGCCGGAGGGCATAGGCTGCCTGGGAATGGCGATCAACTTCGCCGTCGCGTTGGCGGTAAGCCGCTTCAGCGCCCCGCCGCCGGGCCAGGTCAAAGCCCTGGTCGACGATGTGCGCATTCCCAGCGGCGCCGGGGTTGCGCATAAACATTAACCCGGCTCTATTAAAGAGTAATGAGCGAAACAACCAACAGGTTCACTGTTGCCGCGTTATATAAGTTCGTGCGCTTGCCGGATTTTCGCGAGCTGAAACAGCCGTTGCTGGAACGCTGCCGGGCGCTGGAGCTGAAGGGAACCTTCCTGTTGGCTCCCGAAGGCATCAATGGCACCGTGGCCGGCAGCAAGGAAGGTATTGATGCCATCCTGGACCACCTGCGTTCAGATACCCGTTTTACCGACCTGCTGCATAAGGAGTCGCGCGCTGCCAGGATTCCTTTTCACCGCATGAAGGTCAAGCTCAAGCAGGAAATTGTCTCGCTGGGTATCGCGGGTGTTGACCCGATACAACGCCAGGGCAGGCATGTGGAGCCGGAAGACTGGAATGCGGAGGTCTCCCGTCCTGACACATTGGTTCTCGACGTTCGCAACGACTATGAAACCGATATTGGCAGTTTTAAAAATGCGGAAAAACCGAATACCGGGACGTTTCGTGAGTTTCCGGATTACGTCAAAAAAAACCTCGACCCGGCGCAATACCCCCGTATCGCGATGTACTGCACCGGCGGGATTCGCTGCGAAAAAGCCTCCTCGTATCTGCTCTCGCAGGGGTTCACGGAAGTCGTGCAGTTGCAAGGAGGCATTCTCAACTACCTGGAAAAAGTTGACCACGACAACAGCCGCTGGGAGGGAGAGTGTTTTGTCTTCGATAGCCGGGTCGCGGTCGATCATGAGCTTGCGGAGGGGGATTATGAACAGTGTTACGCCTGCCGCCGACCGCTGAACCAGGATGACATGGCCTCGGAAAAATACCAGCCCGGGGAATCTTGCCCCCGTTGTTTCGATGCTTTGACGCCGGAACAACGGCAGCGCTTCGGCGAGCGCCAGCGCCAGGTCGAGCTGGCGGAGAGTCGCGGCGAGCAGCATATCGGCACAGCCTGACGGAATCCCCGTCGTTCAATGTGACGCGCGCGTGGTGAACCGGATATCAGCACAGCCCGGCGAAAACCCGCAGATTTTCTCCGCGCGCCTGGCGCGCCTCTATGACCATGTGAACCATGGCGATTTCTCCGACTGGATTGACGCCATCAATAACCTGCCTGAAATCAGCCCGTCGGTCATCGGCCTTGATGCGGATACCATTTGTATAGGCGCCGCGACCGATTGCAGCGCAGCCCAACGGGAAACCATACGCCGGCAACTGCGGCGCTTGCTGCCCTGGCGCAAAGGTCCGTTCAAGCTGTTTGGCGTGAACATCGACGCAGAATGGCGCGCCGACATGAAATGGCGCCGTTTGCAGGACAGTATAGCCCCATTGTGCGGACGTACCATCCTGGATGTGGGCTGCGGCAACGGCTATTACGGCTGGCGTATGCTGGGGGCTGGCGCTGAGCGGGTGGTGGGAACCGACCCGACGCTGCGTTATGTCATGCAACAGCGCGCTGTCGCAAAATACCTGCCGGATGCTTCGTTCGATATATTGCCGTTCACGCTGGAGACGCTGGCAGAGGCTGTAAACGATTCCATCCCGGCAGAAACAGGCAGGCGCTCCCATACTGCACGCGCCGCCCTTCCCGCAAACCCGGCGCCCGCATCTTTCCTGCAACAACTCGGAATCAGACAAGCATGCTTCGACACGGTTTTCTCCATGGGTGTGATCTATCATCGGCGCGACCCCGCAGAGCATATCCATGACCTGCTGAGATTCTTGCGCCCCGGCGGCGAACTGGTACTGGAATCGTTGATCATCGATGAGAAGCATGGCGATATGCTGAAACCCCGGGGTCGCTATGCCAGGATGAGGAACATTTGGGCCATCCCTTCCATCGCCACGCTCAAAAGCTGGTTGTCCGACGCCGGCCTCGGATCCATCAAGGTCGCAGATGTGTCTGTCACAACACCAGCCGAACAACGGGTCTCCGACTGGACCTTCGAGCAATCACTGTCAGAGTTCCTGGACCCGGAAAACCCCCGCCTCACCATTGAAGGCTACCCGGCCCCGCAGCGCGCGATCGTGATTGGCGCAAAATCCTGATTGAGATAAAGTCTCACAAGAACTCTGACTTAATCAAGAACTCCGACGATGTGAAACAGCGCCAGGCTTGCGCGCTGACAGGATCAGCGCTGAGAGAATGTTTGAAGCCCTGCAGTTTTTGCTATAATTGCACCGAAATGGCAACAACGCGCCCGCAGGAGGAATAACATGCCTTTACGAATTGGCGATGAAGCGCCGAACTTCACTGTTGACACCACAGAGGGAACGATCAATTTTCATGACTGGATTGGCGACGGTTACGCGATCCTGTTTTCCCATCCGAAGGATTTTACGCCTGTCTGTACCACGGAACTGGGATATATGGCCGGGCTCAAGCCGGAATTTGATAAACGCAACTGTAAAATTATCGGTTTGAGTATCGATTCCGTCAATGATCATAACGCCTGGTTGAACGATATCGAGGAAACCCAGGGCCACGCGGTGAATTACCCGCTGATAGGCGACAGCAATCTTGAGGTGGCAAAGCTCTATGACATGATCCATCCGAATGCCAGCGGTACCGCAAAGGAGAGGACCCCGGCGGACAATGCCACTATCCGTTCCGTGTTCGTCATCGGTCCGGATAAGCTGATCAAACTGATCATTACTTATCCGATGAGCACCGGCAGAAATTTCGACGAGGTGCTGCGGGTACTGGATTCCATCCAGTTGACCGCCAGGCACAAGGTGGCCACGCCCGTCAACTGGCGCCAGGGCGAGGATGTGATCATCGTGCCCGCAGTATCGGATGAAGCCGCGAAGGAGAAATTCCCCGACGGCTGGAAGGCCCCGAAACCCTACTTGAGGATCGTGCCGCAACCGGAGTAGTCAATATACTTTGGGAAACTCTGAGACTTAATCAGAGAGTCCTTAGGAAAAACGAGGAAAAACTTATGAGCAGATTATACGGTGATAACCACCGGGCATTGCAGGAACAGTTTGAAACACGCCGACTGGCCGACGCGATCGAGCATGTTGCGATGGAGACCGAGGTGGTCGGTCCACACAAGGGTTTCATCGAAAGCCGGGACATGTTTTTTCTCAGTACGGTGGACCACAAAGGCAGGCCCACCGTGTCCTATAAGGGCGGCGATCCGGGTTTCGTCAAGGTGGTTGATGACAACACGGTCGTATTTCCCAGCTATGACGGAAACGGCATGTTCCTGTCCATGGGGAATATCAAGGGCAACAAACATATCGGCATGTTGTTCATCAGTTTCGAAGTCCCGCACCGGTTGCGGTTGCAGGGCGAGGCCACGTTGCATGACGATGACCCGGCCATGGACTGGTACAAGGAAGCCGACTTGATTGTCAGGGTCAACGTATCCGAGATCTTCGTCAACTGCCCGCGTTACGTCCATAAGTATGAGAAGGTCGATCCTTCCAAGTATGTGCCCCGCACCGAATGCGCGACACCGCTGGCCGGCTGGAAACACATTGACAAGATCCAGGAGGTTCTTCCTGCCAGAGACCAGGGGCGCGCGCAGAAAGAAGGCGGCATTATCACCGAGGATGAATGGAAGATGAAAGTCGCGCAGGGCGACGGATAGCTGTTTTAAAAGCCCTCTGTTGACAGTGTAAGAGCCTGGCGCATCGCCGCGCTTTTTGACAGCACTTCCTCATGTTCCGTCGCCGGGTCGCTGTCGGCCACGATTCCGGCGCCGGCATGATAGCTGTAACCGCCGTTTTCGAAGACGATAGTGCGTATCGCGATAGCCTGGTCCATATTGCCGTAATGGTCAAAATACCCCACCGTCCCGCCGTACAGGCCGCGCCGCACCGGCTCGAAGCCGTTCAGCAGTTCGATGGCGCGGATTTTCGGCGCGCCAACCAGGGTCCCGGCGGGGAAGGATGCCGCAAATAAATCAAACGCATCCTTGTCCGGCCGTGGCGCGCCGCTGACGCCACTGACGATGTGCATGACATGGCTGTAACGTTCTATGGACAGGTAAGGTTCAACCCGAACCGAACCGGTCGCCGCGATGCGCCCCAGGTCGTTGCGGGCAAGGTCCACCAGCATTACATGCTCGGCGGTTTCTTTGGGGTCGTTGAGCAGGTCTTGTTCCAGTTCCCGGTCTTGTTCAGGCGAACTCCCGCGTGCACGGGTGCCGGCAATAGGCCGCAGCGCGGCCTTGCCGTCCTGTAACTTCACCATGGCTTCGGGCGAGGAACCGGCTATCGTGCGGTCGCCTATCTCGATATAATACATGTAAGGTGATGGGTTAATCAGGCGCAGCGCGCGATAAACCGTGAACGGCTCGAGCTCGGATTCACCGTAAAACCGGTTTGCCAGCACAACCTGGAAGATATCTCCGTCACGTATTTTGTGCTTGGCATCATAGACCAGTTGCATATAGTCATTCCTGGTCAGACTTGCCTTCGCGATGGAACAGGTGTTATTCGAGTTGGACGCAGGGATCGAGCCGCGCAATGCTGTACTGATCTCCTTCTGCAGGGCCAGCCGTTCCGATTCCGGCCCGGCATGGAGCAACGCCACCCGCCGGGTCAGGTGGTCGAACACGAGCAGGGAGCGCGGCGACATGTAACCGGCGCGGGGCTTGAAATCCCTGGCGCTCGTGTTATCGGGAAACTGTTCCAGTTCGTGGACCAGGTCAAAATCGGCATAGCCCACCAGGCCGCCCTGGAACGGGATCTCATCCACCTGGGGGAATAATTTCGGCGTAGCTTGTAATGCCTCCCGCAATGCAGCCAAAACCCCGGCGCGGCCCGAAAGCCGTGATTGCGTCTTGCCGTTAACGGTCAGGGATTGCGGCTCAAGATGCAAGTCCAGCACGCTACCCAGCCCCAGGAAAGAAAAACGCGCAACTTGCTCGCCGCGCTCCACGCTTTCCAGCAGGAAGCGCGCATCCAGCGGTTTCAGTTTAAGAAAGGCGGATACCGGCGTATCCAGGTCTGCTACTATGTCAAAAGGCGGTTTCATGGGTTCCCCGTGGTTCTTTAATCACCCGTAGCCGGGGACGCGGGCACAAAAAAACCCACCCCTGGCTCAGAGGTGGGTTTGAAAACATTAAACAATAGCGATTAAGCCGTTATCCACCTCCGGATGTGCGGCCACCACCATTGTTTGCGGTTAATTTTCATCATGCCCGCATCATAACCGCAGTTCCGAAACAGGTCAAGTTCAAGCGAAATAAGCGCACCCTTATCTTAAATCGGATAAAATCGAGACACCCACGTTTCAAATCAGGATAACCATACACAGCACAGCAAACAGGGGTGCCCCTCCATGCAGGAAACACATAATGATTTACTGAGCCTGAACGGCAAGACCGCCGTGGTAACAGGCGGCGCCGGCGGCATCGGCGCGGCGATATGCCAGACGCTGGCGCGGGCCGGCGCCCATGTCTTCATTCATTACCACTCCAGCGAGACCGGCGCTGCGGAACTGAAAGAGCGGATTAACAAGTCGGGAGGCGCCGCAACCACCGCCTATGCCGACGTGACCAGCAAGGCGGATGTGGAGAGCCTGTTCGACTCCGTTATCGCGCAAACCGGCAGGGTAGACCTGTTGATTAACAACGCCGGGGTCTACCCGTTGTCACCCTTTCTTGAGATCAGCGAGGCAGAGTATGAACAGATGATGGACTCTAATGTACGTTCCGTCATGTTGTGCACCCAGGCGTTTGCCGGGCACGTGATAAAGCGAGGAACCGGCGGCGCAGTCGTCAATATCGCGTCGATTGCCGCCAGCGGCGTGATGGATATGCACAGTCATTATTGCGCGTCCAAGAGCGCGGTCGTGATGTTCAGCCGGGCTTCCGCCAGGGAACTGGGCGCGCATAACATCCGTGTCAATACCGTATCCCCCGGCCTCATCTGGCGCGACGGGCTGGATCAGGACTGGCCTGAAGGTGTGGCCCGATACAAACAGGCCGCGGCCCTGAACTCTGTAGGCCAGGCGGAAGACGTCGCCAATGCCTGCCTGTTCCTGGTTTCTCCGGCTAGCAAGTGGATAACCGGGATTGACCTGATCGTGGACGGCGGCGTGATGACAGACAAACTGTTTTAGTGTTGTATTTCGGAACCACGGAGAATGCTGAGGTTAAAAGTGTATGAGGCCGGGCTGACGCCCGCGATCCCAAGGCAGGCGCAGTAAACACTGAGTAAGGGTTTACCCCGTAATCTATCGCAAGTCTGTTATGAAGATTAAAGTAGAGCATATTGCAGCGATTATCGATCACACGCTGCTGGCGCCCGACGCGACACCGGATAAGGTAACGCGGCTGTGCCGTGAGGCGGATGAACATCGGTTTTATTCCGTTTGCGTGGCGCCGGTATACGTCAGCCTGGCCCGCGAGAATCTGGCCGGGTCGCCGGTAAAGGTATGCACGGTAGCCGGTTTCCCCAGTGGCATGAGTGAACCGGAAGTGAAGGCGCTGGAGGCGCAACTGGCAATCCGGCAAGGCGCCGACGAAGTGGACATGGTGATGCATATCGGCGCGGCAAAAGCGGGCAACTGGCAACAGGTGGCTGAAGATGTGAAAACCGTGGTCGACCACGCCGCGGGACGGCCGATCAAGGCGATCCTGGAGACCTGCTTGTTAACCGACGCGGAAAAGCAACGAGCCTGCGAGGTCTGCGTTGCCGCAGGCGTCGCTTTTGTTAAGACCTCCACCGGCTTCAGCCATGGCGGCGCCACCGAGGCGGATGTCAGGTTGTTACGCGCCGCAGTAGGACCGGACATCGGGGTCAAGGCCAGCGGCGGGATCAGGGATTACGCAACCGCCTGCAGGATGATAGAGGCGGGCGCCGCCCGCCTAGGCACCAGTTCAAGCGTCAAAATCATGGAGAGACTGTGAATACGCCCATTCCCGTAGCGGGCGCATAATCAGTTCCACGCTACTCAGCGCTGTACAATTTACTTCTTCCTGGAGCGAACTGCTGGAAGATAATACGAGATACTCAATACTCCCACTCAGCATAAGCAAGCGGTGCGCGCTTGAGTGCTTCTTTATGCAAGCGCCACTGTGGCATGAATCTGTCCATCAGTTCCCGAAAGCGCGCATTATGGCGGCGCTCGATCAGGTGCGTGAGTTCGTGAACGAGGACGTATTCAAGACATGAGGTTGGTTTCTTGATCAATTCCAGGTTCAGCCAGATTCGGCCGGCCTTGATGTTGCACGAACCCCAGCGGGTTTTCATCTTCTTGATGCGGACCTCGCGCGCACGCACACCGATCTCGGTTTCCCACTTCGCCAACAATGCCGGCAATCGGGCCTGAAGTTGGCGCCGATACCATCGATCAAGCAACGTCTCCCGCACCGCTCTATCTGAACCGTGACGAACCTGTAACGTCATCGTCTTGTTGTTCATCAGGCACACACCTGGTCTACCGGCGCTTACAAGCACATCCAGCCGATAACGTCGTCCTTCAAAGTAATGGCTTTCACCAGTGACAAACTCGCGCTGGGACTGGCGCTCCTGCCCGGCAAGTTCCACTTGCTTTCTGTGAATCCATCCCAAGCGATCAACCACGGCCAACCTGATGGCATCGTCATCAAGGCGTAGCGGCGCCGCCACCCGCACCCGACCG
This sequence comes from Gammaproteobacteria bacterium, assembly GCA_965221335.1. Taxonomy (GTDB): domain Bacteria; phylum Pseudomonadota; class Gammaproteobacteria; order Eutrophobiales; family Eutrophobiaceae; genus JAAXHV01. The sequence continues at coordinate 342,314 of CBDCSC010000001.1, forward strand.
GATGGCGGGTATACCCCTACATACAGGTGTTTGATGTCCTTGCGGACAACCTCCACAGGTATCCCGCTGATGTCGATGTGCTGGCTCATTGCTTTAGCCCGAAAATCTCACCGATTGATGCGATGATCGCTGAGGATTTTTTGTGTTAGCGGGTGCTCGCGACCGAAAGCATAGTGGTTCTTCTGGTTGAGGGAGCATGTGCCCGCTAACGCAAAAAAGACCAGCGAGGGCGCATCAAGCGCAGTGTGTAATGGCAGCATACTCGACAGATTACCATAACTCATTGACAGCAAACATCTATCCGATGCTGACAAGCGAATTGGTGAGATATTCGGGTTAGTACTCACCTTGCATCTTCACGCTCGCCGGCGGTGGTCATATCCGTGCGCTCCGACTGAGTGTCCGAAACGCAGCCCGTCCCTTGTAGGTAAGTTGATACTTCTGTAGCAGACTTCGCGGTTTGTCATGAAGGGTCATTTTCAAGAATCCTACATGCTGGAGTCGGTCAAGCCACTTTCTGAAGTTTCCTGTTCGAGTCGCAAAACCTGCGGCGGCCAGCAACACTTTACTCGGAACTGCGCCCTGGGCGCATGCTTGCAGGATTGTGAACTCTTTGAGTGATAATGCAGCATGGCCCCCTTCTTGGCCCCTCGCATGGCCCCCCACTTGGCCCCCCACTTGGCCCCCAACTTGCATATCTGCTTATTGGGTAGTGGCGCCGTGGTCGGTTGTGCGGGCGGTGGTCAGGTAGTCTGCTAAAAACGGGATAGTCAACCAAAGACCATTACCGGTAGATTGCAACTCCCACTCCGGCGGCGTATTGACGGCTTCCGGTTTCAGATTTTCGTCAACCATAATATCGAGTAGCGATAGAGCTTTGTTCTACGTACCTCGGAAGACGAACATTGAAAACAGTGTTTGCGATTTTAGGGGTTTGTGGTGCCATCCTCTCGATTCGCAGGTAGAAGCGTCGGAACTGCTTGATTTCTTACAGCGGGCTCGCATGGCGATCTTCGGATATCAAGGTGGAAAAGACAACCCGTCGGGTCAGACTTACCATTCGCCTTGCCTCAAATGCGCTTGTAATTCCTTTCCCTTAGCGGTCAGGCGGTACTTCTGCTTCTTGCTGCGGGGTTTGTCCGGGATGGTCATCTCGATAAGCCCATCAGTGATGGCAGGCCGCAGGTACTCATTGGCCAAGTGATCACGATGCCGGAGTTCCAGCCGCTCAAGGATTTCGTCTCTTGTTTGCTCTCCCTCAAGGCAACGGACAAGTTTTTTGACCTGCCAGGGACATGTCCGGCTCATGTCCGGTTCATGCCCGGCACATGTCCGGTTCATGCCCGGTACTCGGGATATACTTGGTTCCAACTTTTCACGTACTTGCGGGTAGTCCTGATTAATAACATGCTCGACTTGCCGCGTGAATGTGGTCGTAACCCAATCTTCGGAGATGTCGATTATCGGCTCTGTGACCCCGTAGTCGCGGCACAATTCTCGTATGCGACGAACGCCGCTGCCGATCTGTTCAACAAGCCCCATGCGGTAGAACATCCCGAACAGGAGCGGGTTTCGGGGGACGCTTTTCAACCCTAGGTATTCTTCACGCATACCGGCCGGCAGGCCGCCAGGGGTGACAATTTCGACACGGTCGTGGAAAATATGTGCTTGGACGTTGGCGGTGGATCGATAGTCCCGGTGGGCGATGGCGTTCACCAGCGCTTCCCGTAAGGCGTCTTCCGGTAGCTCGAGTCGTTCGTCTCTTCCGCGTGCGTGGGGAATCAGCGCGGTGTTCAGTTTGGCCTGCAAATAAGCGACGCAATCCTCGAAGATGGAATAGAGATCTCCTACAAAGTCCTTGCGATCGATGATGTAGGTGTTGGTAACGCCGCGAAATAATGCACAAGTCACCCCGGCTCGCAAGGTGTAACGTGTAATGTCGTCCGCCAGCAGCCAAGCTCCAGCGTGTGTCATGTGCCCGTCTTTGACCAGGTGCAGGTTTTCCAAGGTCGGAAGTGGTGCAAGGTTCGAAGGCAGCCGCGCTCGGTGGGCGAATCGTTGCCAACGCTCGTCCGTCAGGTCTCTTTCCAACTCGAACGCGGGGCAGGGCGTTTCATCGAATCGGATCAAGCCTTCCTTGAAGAAAAATTCGCGAATCTCTTCGCGCTTCATCTGTTGGCTGCTTGCGCCTTCGCGGATGAAGAATTTGCCGCCGAACGAATAGGGTTTGCTGTGCTGGGCAGGCACTCGCACGCAGAGAGCTTCATCCACACTCTCGATTTCCACCGCAATGGGTGGATCAGCATTTCGGGCAACGGATTGAACCTCGGACTTTAGCCGGTTGTGTCCGGCGATTCCGCACACCTCTCCATTGTCCGTTACTCCAAGCAGAATTACTCCGCCGGTTGCGTTAGCGAAGGCGCACAGCTCGCGTCCTAGTCTGCTTGTGCCGGACCGTTTGAATTCCGTAGTAAATCCTTCGCCAAGCGCGATAATATCCGCTAGCTCTTCCCGGTTCATAACGACAACCTCACCCGCTCATCGCAGCTTTGCCACAACGACGAATAGAGCTGCGACTTCTTAAGAGCCATCAGTCTCTTCTGATGACGGTGGAGAATTCTGCGGCGATGCCTGGGTTTCGCTTATCGCGGTCTCAAGCGCCAGTTCTATCATTTCCGCAAAGCCGGATTGCCGTTCCTCTGCGCTCAATCTTTTTTCAAGGGTGATATGGTCGCTGACGGTGCAAATGGTCAATGCCCTGGCGCCGAGTTCTGCGGCCAGGCCGTATATGCCGGCGGCCTCCATTTCCACACCCAGTACATTGTATTTTTCCATCAGTTCGAAGACTTCAGGCTCAGGCGTGTAGAACAGGTCGGACGAGAACACATTGCCGGCATGGAATGCAAGCTTTCTTTGTTCGGCAAGGTCTACCGCGGCGCGCAGCATGCGGTAATCTGCGATGGCGGCAAAGTCATGGTCTCTGAAGCGGATGCGATTCACCTTTGAATCGGTGCAGGCGCCCATTGCGATAATGATATCCCGCAGTTGCACCGACTTCAGCACGGCGCCGCAACTGCCGACCCGTATCAAGCGTTTTACTCCGAACTCGTTGATCAGTTCGGCACAGTAAATCGAGCAAGAGGGGATGCCGACGCCATGGCCCATCACCGACAGGCGCTGTCCCTTGTAGCTGCCGGTATAGCCCAGCATGCCCCGGACATCATTCACCAAGCGCGGGTTGTCCAGGTAGTTTTCGGCGATGAATTTTGCCCGGAGCGGGTCGCCCGGCATCAGCACGGTCTCGGCAAAATCCCCGGGTTCGGCATTGATATGAGGTGTGGCCATGTCTTCACTCGTGTCGTCGTAATCGGACCTGGTTGATCTTCATTAAACCTGCAGGGAGACGAACAGGACTGCCAGCACCGCGCTCATCAGGTTCGACAGGGTGCCGGCAAGCACCGACATGAAGCCGAGCGCGGCAATGTCCTGGCGCCGTTCCGGGACCAGGCTGCCCATGCCGCCCAGCAAGATGGCGATGGAGGTGAGGTTGGCGAAACCGCACAGGCCGAACGTGATCAATACCTGGGTCTGCGGGCTTAAGGTATCCCTGATTTCACTGAAGCTCAGGTAGGCGATGAATTCACTCATAATGAATTTCTGGCCGATCAAGCTGCCGGCCGCGGCGGCCTCGTGCCAGGGCACGCCCAGCAGCCAGGCCAGCGGCGCCAGCAGTTTGCCGAGAATACCCTGCAAGGTCAGGTCCTCGAGCCCGAACCATGCGCCAACCCCGCCCAGCAGGCCGTTGACCAGCGCGATCATCGCCACGAACGCGATCAGCATCGCGCCGACATTGGCCGCAAGTTTGAGTCCGTCCAGGGTGCCGTTGCCGATGGCTTCAAAGACATTCACCACTTTTGCCGGCCCGCTGAATTGTACGTGTTCTATGTCCTGCTCAGCATCTTCGGTCTCGGGCTTGATGATCTTGGCCATCAGCAGGCCGCCTGGCGCGGCCATGAAACTGGCCGCAATCAGGTAGCCCAGGTTAATCCCCATCGCAGCGTAGGCCGCCATGATGGCGCCGGAGATGGCCGCCATGCCGCCGGTCATCACCGCGAACAGCTCCGATCGGGTCAGGTTCTTCAGGTAGGGCCGGATGACCAGTGGCGATTCGCTGTGACCGATGAAGATGTTGGCAACCGCGCACATGGATTCAGTCTTGCTGGTGCCGAGCAGTTTATGAATGGCGCCGCCCAGTATCGTTACCAGTTTCTGCATGATGCCCAGGTAATACAGCGTGGACATCAGCGCGGAGAAAAAGATGATCACCGGCAACAGGTGAAAGGCGATGGAAAATCCGCCTTCCTGCTTGGCCAGGTCGCCGAACACGAATTCGCTGCCGACGCGGCCGTAATCGATGACGTTCTGAACGCCCGCGACCATGGTATTGAGAAATGCCTGGCCCGGCGGGAAATAAAGGATCAGGCAGGCGATCGCGGCCTGGGTCAAGAACGCGGGGATAACGGTTTTCAACCTGATTGCGCGCCGGTTTTCGGACAGCAGCAAGGCCAGGGAGATTATCACCGCGATCCCGACAAAACTCATCAGAAACTGCATTTTTATTATTGTCCCCTTTGGTAATTGTTATAAGATACGGGACAATTGGAGGTAAGGCAAAATGAAATCAGCGCAATCCTTAGGTCTCGCAATACTGGTTTGGCTCATTATTGCAGGAAACGGCAACCTATTCGCAGGTGAAATGGACGCCCGGCTGTATTTTCAGTCGGTGCGGCGCGACCCGGCGTTGCTGAGAAATTTCCTGTACGGGTTCCCGAAGGGAGGCGAACTGCACAATCACCTGGACGGCGCCATCTATGCGGAAAACTACATCCGCTGGGCAGCCGAGGACGGCAAGTGCATTGACCTTCAAACCCACAGGATGACGTTACCGCCCTGTGACGCGGCAGCCGGACGGCCTGCGGTCAGTGAGATCAGCGATAACGCAGATGTGGTAAACCGGATTATCGACGCGTTCTCGATACGCAACTATGAACGCCGTGAGGTATCCGGCCACAACCAGTTTTTTTCAACCTTTGAGCGCTTTGTCCCTGCGGGCTTCGGCCGCGAGGGGCATATGCTGGCTGAATCCAGCGCCCGGTCCGCGCGCCAGAATGTTATCTACCTGGAGCTGTTGCAGTCATGGGGCATGGAAAAGGCCCGGCAACTGGGAGCAGATAGCGTGGAATTCGATCCCGGGCGACCCTTGCAGGAGCTGGCCCGTCACCCGGAGATCGAAAAACTGGCTGCAGAGACCATTACCAGGCTGGACGCGATTGAGCAGCAGTGGCGCACAGTCCTGGCCTGCGAGCAGGAACAAGCGGACCCCGGTTGTGACGTGACCGTCCGCTACCTGGCCCAGGTGATCCGCACCTTTCCGCGCTCGCAAGTATTGGCGCAAACGCTACTCGCTTATCATCTCATCGAGAAGGATGCGCGCTACGTGGGACTGAATTTCGTGGCGCCGGAAGACGACCCCATCACCCTCAGAGACTACCGCTGGCAGATGGAAATGATCGGCGAACTGGCAGGTTATTTCCCCTCGGCAAAGAACGGCATCACGCTGCACGCCGGTGAACTCGACCTCGGGCTGGTCCCCCCCGAACACCTGGGCTGGCACATCCGTGCGGCGCTGGACCTTGCCGGCGCCCGGCGCATCGGTCACGGCACCGATATCTTCCACGACCCGCAGGCAACGCAACTCATGCAACGAATGGCCGCAGAAGGCATCCTGGTAGAGATCAACCTGACCAGCAGCGAAGCCATCCTGGGCATAACCGATGAGCGGCATCCGATTCGGGCTTATCTCAAGTATAACGTGCCCGTTGCCCTGTCCACGGACGATGAAGGCGTCGCCCGCATCGACCTGACCCACGAATACCAGCGAGCGGTGGAAACCTACAAACTCACTTATGACGATCTCAAGTACCTGTCCCGCAACGCGCTGGCCTACAGCTTCTTGCCGGGAGAAAGCCTGCTGGAGTCGACCTATACGGGGAAAATCGTTGAGCAGTGCGATTACGGCATCGCCGGGGCCGATGAGAGCATACAGGAAGACAAGGTGCAGACCTGTCTTGAATTCATGTTCCGGAATGAAAAAGCCAAGTTACAGGCGGAACTGGAAAGGCGCTTCCGGGTTTTCGAAAGTGGCTATGATTAAGGAAACTCTGATTAACTCTTAGAGCTTCCCTCATGATCAGCGCGCGGCCCGCCCCGATTGCATGTAACTGTTGGTACAGGATATAGGATTATGAAATTATACTCACTACCGCTTGTACTATGCTTAAGCCTGCTAGCCTCCGGTATTGAACAGGAAGTTCATGCGGCAGGCATTGGCGACGCGACGAGCAAAACCATCACGCAATTTACCCGTCATTTAACGCCAACGCCCAGCGCGGGACCGGCCGGCGCCGCCGCGAGAAGCGCCGCCAGGCCGCCGTCAAGACCGGCGCAACGCCGGCGAGCCGCCAAACCTGCGCCAACCCCGGCGCGCAATGCCTATTTTGGCGACCTGCACATCCACACTTCCTGGTCGCTGGACGGCTATATTATCTTCAACCGGACAACGCCGGATGATGCGTATGCGTTTGCACAGGGCGATGCAATCGAGTTTTACGGTCGCCCACCCGCAAAACTGGCTGTGCCGCTGGATTTTGCCGCGGTGACTGACCATGGGGAATTTCTCGGCGAGACGCGGCTGTGCTCGGACCCGGCCGCGACGGCCTATCACACGCAGTTATGCGCTGATATCAGAAACGAACAGCAAGACCCGGTCGTAGAGAACCGGATCTTCGTTAACGTATTGCTGAAAATTCTGCGCGCGGAAAAACCGGAACGGCCGGCGTTCTGTGGCGAGCAGGGCCAGGATTGTGACGCCGCGTCACGCCACCGTTGGCGCGAGCTGCAACAGGTTGCGGATAAACATTATCGGCCCGGCGAGTTCACCACGTTCATCGCTTACGAATGGACCGGTGAGCAGGGTGGCAATCGGCACCGCAACGTGATCTTCCGCAACAGCACGGTACCCGACAAGGCCTGGAGCATGATCGAAATCCCCACCGTGGAGGGCTTATGGAAAAAACTGGATGAGCAATGCGCACCGCCTTGCGATGTGCTGACGATCTCGCACAGTTCCAATCAAAGCAAAGGGCTGCGCTTTGCCGGCATGAATACGGACGGCGCCCCGTTAACGCCGGCAGAGGCCGTATACCGGGCCGCGCGTGAACCCTTGGTTGAAATCATGCAATTTGCCGGCGATTCCGAATGCCGCGTCGGCCTGGGCACAGAAGACGAATATTGTGATTTTGAAAAATTCGACCTGCGCCCCGTATGCCCCAACCCGCCGCGTCCCGGTTCCACGCTGCAATGCGCGCCTGTCTGCGACGAAGCGGGCGGTCCGGAAGGATGCGTATCAGCAACCAGCTATGTGCGCAACGGCCTCAAGGCAGGACTCACGTTGCAGCAGAAGCTGGGCGTCAATCCATACAAACTCGGTTTTGTCGGCAGCACGGATACGCACAATGCCAACCCGGGCGACACCGACGAGGAGGATCACCAGGGCCACTTCGGTTACCTGGACGCAGAACCGGAGGACCGGCTGTTGCTGGCTTTAAAAACCGGTTTCAAGCAATTGCCGCGTAACCCGGGCGGCTTGGCCGCGGTCTGGGCTGAAGAAAACACCCGAGACAGCATTTTTGACGCGTTGCGCCGGCGGGAGACCTTCGGCACCAGCGGCAACCGCATTCTTATCCGTTTCTTCGGCGGCTGGGAGTTCCCGGCTCGGCTGAACCCGAGCACAGACCTGGCGCAGTTGGGTTACCGGGATGGCGTGCCGATGGGCGCCGACCTGCCAAAAGCCAAAACCGGCGCCGCGCCCCGTTTCCTGGTCTGGGCGATGCAGGCCGTGGATGGAGAGAGGCTGCAGCGTTTACAGGTGGTCAAGGGTTGGCTGGAAGACGGCAAGCCGCAGGAGCGGGTCTATGACGTGGCCTGCTCCGATGGCCTGGTCCCGGATCCGGTTACTCACCGTTGCCCCGATAACGGCGCGCGGGTCAGCCCCAGGGATTGCAGAGTCACCGCCGATGCGGGCGCGACGCAGTTGCGGGGCGTGTGGGAAGACCCCGATTTCGACGCATCGGAGCAGGCATTTTACTACCTGCGGGCGCTGGAAAACCCGCGCTGTCGCTGGAGTACTTTTGACGCGCTGCGCCTGGCACGCCCGCTACCGCCGAATACGCCGCCAATCATACAGGAACGCGCCTGGTCATCGCCTATCTGGCACATAAGTGATTAGCCCTCGAATTTGAACCTGCTGGCTAGCTCAGGTACGAAGTCTTTGGCTGTAGTCCAGCGCTTGCAAGAATCATGTTTCCGATAACGACAAATGGCTGGGTGAGGAATGTGGGTTAGTCGTCTTCTGCGGATAGTAGTGTTGCTGTTGCCGGTAGCGCTGGCGGCGCAGGAGTCCGGACCGCGCTTTCCGTTCTTCGGCGACCTGCATGTACACACTGCCTGGTCGCTGGACAGTTACGTCAACTTCAACCGAGTTGGTCCCCGGGATGCCTACCGCTTTGCCCTGGGGGAGCCTGTCAGGCTGTCAGGCGGCAGGGTGGCGCGCATAGACCGGCCACTGGATTTTGCCGCGGTCACGGAGCACGCGGAATACCTGGGCGAGTTGCGCATCTGCACGGATGAAACCGATGCCCGCTATGCGTTGGATATCTGCCGGGACATCCGCAACGAGGCCGGGCAGCAGTCTTTGATAGACCGGATTTACAAGGAATTGATCATACGCGATGTGCTGTCTCCGAACCCGCGACGCGAGTCCGACTTGTGTGGGGCGGATGATGCCCGCTGCCTGGCAAGGGCAAAATCAGTTTGGCGGGAACTGCGCGACATCGCCGCTGAGTTCAATCGCCCCGGCCGGTTCACCACCTTCGTGGGTTACGAGTGGACGGGTAACACCAACGGCAACAACCTGCACCGGAACATCATCTACGGTAACGACCGGGTACCGGCGTTACCAATCAGCTATTTCGAGGCGAACACGCCGGAGAAATTATGGCGCCAACTGCAGGACACCTGCGCGCCGCCGTGCGAAGTCCTGGCCATTCCGCACAACTCCAACCAGAGCAATGGCCGGCAATTCCCGGCCATGGAAGCAGACGGCAGTCCGTTGCGCGCCGAGTGGGCGGCGCTGCGGGCCAAAACGGAGCCCCTGGTGGAGATTATCCAGGCCAAGGGCGAGTCCGAATGCCATACCGGGGTGGGCACGGTGGATGAACTGTGCCGTTACGAAAAGATCGAGCGCCGGCCTCTGTGTGGGGAACAGGGCGTTGGGGAGGACTGCGTACCGGTTTGTACCGGTCATAGCAGCGGGCCGGGTTGCGTCGCGCCCAATAACTACCTGCGCAATGCCCTGAAAACGGGACTGGAACTGGAACAGGAACTGGGCGTAAATCCTTACCGGCTGGGTTTTATAGGCAGCACCGACACCCATAACGGCGCCCCCGGCGCGGTTGACGAGAGCGATTTCCAGGGCCATCACGGCGTCGAGGACGGCACGCCTGAACAGCGTGCGCGCATGCCTGAAATAAAGGAGTTCACGGCCAACCGGGTCAAAGGTTCCGGCGGGCTGACCGGCCTCTGGGCGGAGCAGAACACCCGCGCCGCCCTGTTTGACGCGCTGCAACGCCGGGAAGCCTTCGCCACCAGTGGCACGCGCATCACGCTGCGCTTTTTTGCCGGCTGGGAGTTCCCCGACGATATCAATGGCATCGATGATCCGGCTGCGCTGGGCTACGCATACGGGACACCGATGGGCGGCGAACTGCCACCGGCGCATGATGGGGCACAACCCGGTTTCATCATCTGGGCCATGAAGGACCCGCAAGGGGTCAACCTGCAGCGCGTGCAGGTTATCAAGGGCTGGTTGGAGCAGGGCGGCGGAACTAAGGAACAGGTCTATGACGTGGTCTGCGCCGGCGACCTGACCCCTGACCCGGCCACCCGCCGCTGCCCGGATAACGGCGCCCGCGTTGACCTGAGCGATTGCAGTGTGGACATGCGCAAGGGCGCCGTGGAACTGAAAACCCTGTGGCGCGATCCGGAGTTCAACCCGCGCCAACCCGCGTTCTATTACCTGAGAGTACTGGAAAACCCAAGCTGCCGCTGGACTACCTGGGAAGCCCTGCGCGCAGGCAGACAACCGTTCCCGGACATCGCCGCAACCATCCAGGAACGCGCCTGGAGCTCCCCGATTTGGTATAATCCCTGATTAATATTGCCTATCTCGTCAGTTGGATTAGAGAGAATATACTTTTCATTATCAGTCAAATTCAGGAGGAATAGCTTGCCAGCAATATCAATGTTTTATGGAATCATTGTTTATATGTATTTCATGGATAACAGACAGCATAACAAACCGCACATACACGCCAGATATCAGGATTACGAAGTTATTGTTACAATACCTGACGGTGAAATTCTTGAAGGAAAAATTCCGAATTCAAAAATGAAACTGTTACACGCCTGGATCGAGTTGCATAAAGACGAACTCGTCGCCGATTGGGAACTTGCGGTGTCAGGGCAGCAACCTTTCAAAATAGATCCTTTGAGGTGATTTCCAATGCATCCAAGAATATCGGAAGTAACAGCAATCGATGGGTATAAATTGAAGTTGTTATTCAATAACGGTGAACGTCGAATTTACGATTGTTCACGATTGTTGAATTTCGGCGTGTTTCAGGAGTTGCAGGACGAAAAATATTTTAAGCAAGCCAGAGTATCGGATGGTACCGTTGTATGGCCTCATAAACAGGATATATGCCCTGACACCTTATATCTGGATTCTAAGTCAGATTTTCCATGATGAAACTCATCCCCCAACTGTTCTCCGTTCTCGCAACAGCCGTTCTTGCCGGGTGTGCTGTTTCTGCGATCTCGCCTGAGGTCAGGGACCCGGAACTGCCGGAAAGCTGGCGCGGGGTGGATGACTATGTCGCGGTCGAAGACGGTTGGTTGGGGCAACTGGGTGATGCGGAGCTCAGTGGCCTGGTGGATGTTGCCATGCAGCGGAACTACCAGTTGGCGCAACTGGCCGCGCAGGTCGAGGCGGCGCGGCAGGCTGCGGTCATCAGCGGCGCTGCGCGGCTTCCGGAGTTATCCCTGGGGTTCGACTCTTCGCGCCGGCGGGTGATCAGCAACCAGTTCGGGATTACCCGCACCTCCAGTAATTTTGAGTTGGGCCTGGACCTGGCCTGGGAAATCGATGCCTGGGGGAAGCTTCGGGATGTTGAGAAGCAGGCCAACCTGAAGCTGATGGCGGCGCAGGCGCGCTACACGGACAGCCGCCGCAGGCTGGCGGCACAGGTGGCGCGTGCCTGGTTCAATGTCGTCGGCGCCCGGGAATTGCTGGCATTGTTGCGCGAGCGGCTGACCAACCTGGAGCAAGACCTGGACATCATCGAGCGCGCGTATAACCAGGGTCTGACCGGCGCGTTGGACGTGTACCTGGCCCGCGCCGGCACCGATCAGGAACGCGCTCGCATCGCTGCGCAGGAGCAATTGCTGACGGAAAACCGGGTGGCATTGCAGTTGCTGCTGGGGGATTATCCGGACGGCAGCCTGGAGGCCAGCAATACCCTCCCGGTGTTGGAAGCGCCCATCCCGACGGGTCTGCCGTCTGAACTTGTCCGCCGCAGGCCGGACCTGCAGCAGGCCTGGATGAGCCTGCTGGCCAGTGACGCCGCAGTCGCGATTGCCCACAAACAACGCTTCCCGCGCATCTCCCTGGTGGCTTCCGGCAATGATGTCTCCGACGACCTGACCAGCTTGCTGGACGGCACTGCGCTGGCCTGGTCGGCGCTGGGCAACCTGACCCAGCCGCTGTTCAACCGTGGCCGGCTGAAAGCGCAGGAGCAACAGGCCCGGGCACAACTGGTGCAGGCCGAAAACCAGTACCTCGATAGCTTGTACCAGGCATTCTCGGAGGTGGAGACCGCGCTCAGCCGCAACCGGACATTGCAGACCCGCTACCGGGTCACCCTGGCCGCGGAGAAAAACGCGGTGACCGGGCTGACTCTCGCATTTGAACAATACCAGCGCGGACTGGTCCCATATACTACGGTTCTGGAGGCACAGCGGCGCGCATTTGATATACAATCAGGGGTTATCGACTTGCGCAAACAGCTTTTGCAGAACAGGGTCACCCTGTACCTGGCCCTGGGTGGCGACTACTGATATGAAAAAACTACTGCCTGTGATTATCCTGGTAGCCCTCGTCGGATTGACGTTCCTGGTACTGTTCAATCCGCCAAAGGCGGAGCGCGAGACGGCGCCCGCAGGACCGCAACTCAAGGTCGAGGCGCTGGAATTGGAACGGCGGCCCTACCAGGTGAACCTGCAAAGCTATGGCACGGTGCAGCCGCGCACCCGGAGCATGCTGGTGGCACAGGTTTTCGGTGAGATTACCTCGATCAACGACAGCCTTAGAACAGGTGGTTTTTTCGAAAAAGGCGATGTGCTGCTCAATATCGACCAGCGCGATTACCTGGCCAATGTAAGGATCGCCGAAGGGTCTTTGCTGGATGCAAAACAGGCGTTGGCCCAGGAACAGGCCCGCTCCGTGCAGGCGCTGGAAGACTGGCAGCGCTTGGGCAACCGGGGCGAGGCCTCTGAACTGACACTGCGCAAACCGCAACTGGCCGCCGCCGAAGCGCGCGTGTTATCGGCCCAGTCCACGCTGGACAAGGCGCGCCTGGAACTGGAGCGCACCCGCATCGTCGCGCCTTACGCGGGGCGGGTCATGAACAAGTTGGTCGACCAGGGGCAGGTGGTGAACCGGAACTCGCCGCTGGCGGAGATCTACGCGGTGGATTACGTCGAAGTGCGCTTGCCGCTGCGCAACCGCGACCTGGCGTTTATCGACCTGCCGGAGAACTACCGGTTCGATGCCGGTGAGCAGGCCGAAGGTCCGCGGGTAACAATCCGTTCCGAACTGGCGGGCGAGTCAACCTGGCAGGGCAGGGTGGTGCGCACCGAGGGCGCCATCGATGAAAGCGCCAGGCAACTGCACGTGGTGGCGCAGGTGGACGACCCGTTCGGTATCCGCGCACGCGGGCGCGCGCCCCTTAAGATAGGCCAGTACGTGACCGCCGAAGTGGAAGGCAGACTGGTTACGGACGCACTACTGATCCCGGACGGCGCGATCTACCAGGGGGGGTATGTCTATATTGCCGAAAACGGCATACTGCAGCGGCGTGAAATCGATGTCGTCTGGCAGAACAGCGCCGAGGCCATGATCGGCAGCGGGCTGGATGCCGGCGACCTGCTGGTATTGACGCCGCTCGGACAGGTCACCTCAGGGGTGCGCGTGATAGTGTCGGAACAGCCGGCCGGGGCCGAACGCGCGCTGCGCGCGGACATGCCGGCACAAGGTGGTGAGTCATGATCGACTGGTTTGCCAGAAACCATGTAGCCGCAAACCTGCTGCTGTTCTGTATCATTATGGGCGGTCTTTACACACTGGTCTCATCGTTGAAGCTGGACCTGTTCCCGGAAACCGAACCTGACGTGATCAATGTGCTGGTGCCCTTGCGCGGCGCCACACCGGAAGATATGGAACTGGGTGTGGCCATCCGTATCGAGGAAGCGGTGCAGGACCTCGAGGGCATCGACCAGATAACCAGCCGCTCCGTCGAAGGCAGCGCCAGCGTCAACATTGAAGTGGATTCCGATTACGATCCCCGGGATTTGCTCAATGACATCAAGAACCGGGTCGATTCCATCAATACCTTCCCCGCCGACACGGAGAAGCCGGTGGTAAGCCTGGCTCAACGCACGAGACCGGTCATCTCGCTGGTGGTTGCAGGCGCTTACAGCGAAAAGGAAATCCGCAGTTTTGCCGAGCAGGTGCGGGACGACCTGCTGCGCACCGGCGACATTACCCAGGTCGCGTTGGACGCGGTAAGGAACTATGAAATCAGCATAGAAGCGTCCCAGGACCGGCTGCGCGAGTTCAACCTGGACCTGGCAGACATTGCCCGGGCCGTACAACGCAGTTCCGTGGATGTCTCCGCCGGCAATGTCCGCACCGAAGGGGGCGATGTTCTCATCCGTTCCAAGGGGCAGGCCTACCGGCGCGCGCAATTCGAGGATATCGTGGTAAAGACCAATCCGGACGGCAGCATCATCCGCGTCTCTGATGTGGCCACAGTGAATGACGGCTTCCAGGAAGTGTTGCTGAAAGCGGAATTCAACGGCGAGTTTGCCGCCCTGGTCCAGGTCTTCCGGGTCGGTGACCAGGACGCGATTGATATTGCCGACAGGGTGAAAGACTATGTCACAGAGAGGCAGGCCACCCTGCCGGTGGGAATGACCCTGGACTACTGGAACGACAGGTCTACCGTTCTGAAAGCGCGTCTTGGCACCTTGATCAATAACGGCATACAAGGCAGTATCCTGGTGATCGTGTTGCTGACGATGTTTCTCAGGCCGGCCGTCGCGTTCTGGGTATTCATCGGTATTCCGGCCAGTTTCCTCGGCGCGTTGATGCTCTTGCCGGTCCTTAACGTCACGATAAACCTGCTCAGCCTGTTGGGGTTTATCATCGTGCTGGGCATTGTTGTGGACGATGCAATTGTTACCGGGGAGAATATCTACACCCGGCTGCGCGCGGGCGAAGAGCCGCTCACCGCCTCCATCCTCGGCACCAAACAGGTGGCGGTGCCGGTGACTTTCGGCATCCTGACGACCATTGCGGCCTTCAGCCCCCTGGCCTTTGTCGAAGGGCGGATGGGAGATTTCATCGGCGCAATACCGGCCGTCGTCATTCCATGCCTGTTGTTTTCCCTGATCGAGTCGAAACTGGTGTTGCCGGCGCACCTCAAAACGATAAGGGTGCGCGAAAACGGAGCGTCGCTCACGGGTTTCAGCGGCTTTCAACAGCGTTTCGCCGACGGTTTCGAACGCTTTATTCGTGATTATTTCCGGCCGTTGCTGCGCCATGCGCTGGAATATCGTTACTCGGTCCTTGCCGCGTTTATTGGAGTCCTGCTGTTGACCCTGGCGCTGGTGGTGAGCGGCTGGGCCAAGTTCGTATTTTTTCCGCGCATAGAAGCGGATACCGCCACCGTTACCCTGAGCATGCCGGTCGGTACGCCGTTCGAGGTAACGGACAGGCACATTCAACGTATTACCGATACCGCGTTCGAGTTGAAGCGCAAATATCCGAACGGAGAAGGAGGGGAGTCGATTATTCGCAATATCCTCTCCACTACCGGTTCCGCAAACGTATCGGGCGGGGGACCGGGCGGTACTATCAGCCGCGGTGATAATAGGGGCCAGGTCATCATTGAGACGTTGCCTTCCGATGATCGTCTGATCGATATCACTACCACGGACCTGGTCAGGGAATGGCGCCGCGCAATAGGAATTGTGCCCGGCGCCGAATCGCTGACTTTCCGTTCCGAACTGATCCGCACCGGCGACCCGGTAAACATCCAGATCAGCGCGCACTCGCTGGAAACCCTGGCAGAGATAGGCGACCAGGTGAAACAGCGCCTGGCCACCTATCCGACGGTGTTTGACATCGCCGACAGCTTGTCTGACGGCAAGGAAGAGATACGCATCGAACTGACCCCGCAAGGCCATGTGCTGGGTCTGACCCGAGCCGCGATCGCGAACCAGGTCGCCCAGGCGTTTCGCGGGTTTGAAGCACAGCGCATACAACGCGGACGGGATGACATTCGGGTGATAGTGCGTTTGCCGAGGGAGGAACGCAGCGCCACCGCAACCCTGGATGAGTACCTGATCAGCACACCGGACGGCCGGGAGGTGCCGCTGTCCCATGTGGCCACCCTGACACCTGACAAGGGACCGGCAACGATCAAGCGTATCGACCGCTATCGCACGATGAACGTCACCGCCGATATCGACAAGGACAAAACCAATATGACGGTGCTGCAGGCGGAACTCAATGAATACCTGCAAGCCCTGCTGGTCAATTATCCCGGCGTGTCCTACAGTTTTGAAGGCGAGGCCAAGGAACAACGCCAGTCGTTTGCCAGCATGGAATGGGGGATGATTGTCGTATTGTTAGCCATATATGTATTGCTGGCGCTGCCCCTGAAGTCCTACGTTCAGCCCCTGATCGTTATGTCGGTGATTCCCTTCGGCATTATCGGCGCGGTCTGGGGGCACTGGATAATGGGGACTGACCTGACCATGCCTAGCGTTTTCGGCCTGATGGCCCTGGTTGGTGTGGTCGTGAACGACAGCCTGGTGCTGGTGGATTTCATCAACCAGCAGCGGGCAAAAGGCAAAAGCCTGCTGGATGCGGTATTGAATGCAGGCGTCGCCCGCTTTCGGCCGGTACTGCTGACCTCGCTCACGACCTTCTTCGGCCTGTTGCCACTGCTGTTCGAAACATCGATACAGGCGCAGTTCCTGATCCCCATGGGTATCTCCCTCGGCTTCGGCATCCTGTTTGCGACCGCCATCACCCTGATCATGGTGCCGGCAAACGTCATCATCGTCGACGACATCAGCCGCTTCATAAACACCTTGTTCCGTGACCCGCGCGGGCAAGCTGAAACGATCCAACCGCATACCCCGTGATTCCCGACCTCCCCTGAGATCGCAGGCGTTCACTCAACGACCATCCTATTCCCGCGCAAACGGGCATCCAGTGAAACAAGGAGTCGCCCTACGGGCGACACAGTATTAGACTGGACTCCCGCTTTCGCGGGAGTGGTACGGTGGCGGTGTTCCCGGTAGCGCCCCTGATCCCATTCCCGTGGAAACGGGAATCCAGTGAAACAAAGGGTCGCCCTACGGGCGACACAGTATTCGACTGGACTCCCGCTTTCGCGGGAGTGGTACGGTGGCGGTGTTCGCAGTAGCGCCCCCGGTCCCATTCCCGTGGAAACGGGAATCCAGTCAATCAATATCTTCCTTGTCATAAGATGTATTTTGACTAATATATGCCAGCTATGGAGGTGTCATCGACTTGCTGAGTGATTTTTCAGACATGCCGGACGGGCAGCAGCTACACGCTGATGTCTGTATCATCGGCGCCGGTCCCGCCGGTGTCACCCTCGCTCGAAAGTTGGCGAAACACGGGCATACGGTGTGTTTGCTTGAGTCCGGCGGCGAAGACTTCGAGCAGCAAACCCAGTCATTGTATGCGGGTTCCAGCGTCGGCAGGCGCTATTATCCGCTGGAAGACTCCCGCCTCAGGTTCTTTGGCGGAACATTGCACATCTGGGGAGGGCGCTGCGCGCGACTGGACGATATAGACTTTGAGCCACGCGAGTGGGTCGCGCATAGCGGCTGGCCGATAAGCGCCGGCGCACTGGCCGACTACTATCACCGCGCTCTCGACATGCTGGGTGTGGAGCGCGAACCCTGTGATGAGCGTATCCTGCGCGAAATTGACCTGCAGAAACCGCCGTTCGACGAAAAACTGCTGACCACCCGTTTCTGGCAGTTTGCCACGCGCGAGGAACCGTTCGCGCTCAGGCGCTGTGAAGACCTGGTCCGTTCTGAAAACGCGCAAGTAGTCTTGCATGCCAACGCAACGCATATCCAGGCCGACCCGAATGCGGGCAGGGTGACACATATCCAAATCCGCGCACTGGATGGCAAACAAGGCCGGGTCAGCGCCGCGTATTTCGTCGTTGCCTGTGGGGGAATTGAAAACCCCCGCCTTTTGCTCAGTTCATCCGATGTGGAGGCGAACGGCATCGGCAATCAGTTCGATCAGGTTGGCCGTTATTTCATGGAACACCCGTGTTGCCGCGTGGGTCGCCTGGATACCGACCAGGCCTACGCATTATGGGCTGCGCTGCGTAAAAGGTATCCTGCGAACCGCGCGCCCATTGCGCCGGCGCTGGTGCCGACTGCCTCGTTACAGCGGGAAAAAGAGATACTCAACGCGGCGCTGACATTCAAGTTGCAAAGAGACCCCGGTCAAGGTGTCGCCGGCATGAACAAGCTCTATCAGCATATGAAGCACGAGCTGTCGCCTGACCGAAAAGGGCGGCGTCTCTACTATGGATACCGTGAGCTGCGAAGCTGGTTCGACCGCAGCCTGCGACCCGTTGGCGAGCGTGTGCGCGCGGCCTTGGGCACGACCAAGCTTTCCCTGATTTTGCGCGCCGAACAAGCGCCAAATCCGGATAGCCGCGTGCGCTTGTCTAACCGTAAGGACAGCCTGGGCATGCCCTGCGCGGAGTTGGATTGGCGCCTGTCCGCCCAGGACAAGCACACCGTGTCTACCCTCGCCGATACACTGCAGTCGGAGTTTCAACGTCTCGGCATAGGCGTTTTGTACAAGAGCGACTGGTTGCAGGAACCGGCAGCGGAGTGGCCGGCGGACTTGACCGTGGGCAATCATCCGTTCGGCGGTTACCACCATATGGGAACGACGCGCATGAGCACGGATCCGAAAACAGGGGTCGTCGATGGCGATTGCAGAGTGCATAACCATCAGAACCTGTACGTGGCGGGCAGCTCAGTATTTCCCACCAGTGGTTGGGCGAACCCGACCCTGACGATCATCGCGCTGTCACTGCGCCTGGCAGACCATCTGCACAGCCGGTTACGGAACCGTTAGTCCGAACATCTCATCAATTCGCTTGTCAGTTTTTGTTACACTAACCCGCGCGTAAGGAACGGACTTCGTATCCGTCTCCTGCGGCAGGAATACCCATGCACGAGATCATCGCCATCATTTTCGATTTTGACGACACGCTGGCGCCGGAAAGCACCTCCGGTTACCTGGCCCGTTGCGGTATTGACGCGCCGGGCTTCTGGGAGGAAGAGGTGCGCCCGCTGATAGAGGCCGGCGATGCGAGCTACGAGTGGGACCCGATCCCCGCGTATCTCTACAAGATGATTGAGAAATCCACCGGCGGGGAGATTGAACCCATTACCCGGGACAGTTTGGCCGAGTGGGGCAAGGAGCTGCCTTTGTACCCGGGGGTTGAAACCATCTTCGACCGCTTGCGCAAGGTGGCCGCCGCGGCCAATCCGCGGGTCATGCTGGAGTTCTACCTGATCAGTTCCGGCATCGGCGAGATAGTGCGAAATACCCCCATTGCCCACGAATTCAAGGCTATCTGGGCATCGGATTTTGCTTACGACGACGCGGGACACATTACATTTCCGCGCAAGATGATCAGTTTTACCGACAAGACCCGCTATGTATTTCATGTACAGAAGGGCTTTTTTGGCCCGCAGTACGTGGGCAAGCCCTTCGAGGTAAACCGGAAGGTGGACTCTGACCGGCTCAGGGTGCCGATGAAGCAGATGATCTTCGTCGGAGATGGATTTACCGACGTGCCCTGTTTTTCTCTGATACAACAGGGTGGGGGCATCGCCTTCGGCGTGTACGGCGACCTGGAGACTCCCGAACAACGTAGCCGGGCCTGGGGTTTCGCAGAGCAAGGCCGCGTCTTGAACCTGGTGCCGGCCGACTATGCCGAAAACTCCGCGTTGACAAATTCCCTCACCATGGCAGTGGAACAACTGGCAAAACGAATCTCCCTCGCAGGCCACACCTACCAGGGTTGAAGTGAAAGAGTCGCCCCTAGTTTTTTATCAGGGCAGGCTACCGAATCCAGTAGACAACAAAACTCCTTAACGCGCGCGCAAAGACTCTTGCAACGCCTCCAGGTCCGAAACCGGTTCCTGGCAGACAAAGCCGGCGCAGATGAACGCCGTTGCCGCCTGGTCGGTCTGCTTCTCACGGAGCAGCGCCGGCAGGTCCGGCGCATCGGCAGGAATGGCAAAAACCAGGGAACGCACATCCAGTAGCGGGTCGATCTGTTGCCGCCATTCGGTGATCACCTCCTCCTCACCGCGCAGGATGATTGTCCGCCCGGGGTTGTCGTATTCCATCAGCGCTTGCAGTAGCGCGGCGCAGGTGTGCGGCGCCTGTTGCAGCAGACCCCACGCGCATTTCAGGGTCTGTTCCGCAGCGTCCAGGTAGTCTTGGCGCCCGGTCAGGTGCCCCAGCACGAGCAGTGACCGGGCGGCTACGCCGTTGCCGGAAGGCAGCGAGTCGTCGGTGAAGTCCTTGCGTCGTTGTAGCAGGGTCTCATGGTCATGGGAAGTAAAAAAGAATCCGCCTTCGTCCCGGTCGAAAAACTGCTCAAGCAGCGTATCAGCCAGTTGCATGGCAAGACCCAGCCACTTACAGGACCAGTTGCAGGCAAGCAGGTGGATAATGGCGTCGATGAGAAAAGCATAGTCGTCCAGGTACGCATTCAGGTGCGCCCTGCCGTCTTTGTACGTGGCCGCGAGCCGTTTCCCATCCCACAGGTTGGCATGGATGAACGCAAGGCAGCGCAATGCAGACTGGTAATAGTCGGGTTCCTGCAGGCGCATGGACGCCATGCTCATGCCTTTGATCATCAGCGCGTTCCAGGATGTAAGGACCTTGTCATCGCGGCCGGGCCGTACCCGCCGTTCCCGTTCCGCGAACAGTTTCTCCCTGGCGCGGTCCAGGTTTTGCGTTATCTCTTCCAGGTCCCGGCCCGACCGGCGTGCGATCTCCTCCGGGGTTTGCGCCACGTACAGGTGCCAGCGGCCTTCAAAGTTGTCGGGCCGATCCAGGCCGGAGTAGGCCGTGAAGTCATTGAACTCCGAATCGGTCAGCAGCCGATGCGCTTCACCGGGCTCCCAGGTGTAGAACTTCCCCTCCTCACCTTCGGAATCTGCATCCAGGGAAGAGTAGTAGCCGCCTTCGCCGGATTGCATCTCGCGCATTACCCACGCAGCCGTGTCCCGGGCGACCTGCCGGAACAGCCCGCGCCGGCTGCTGCGCCAGGCATTGGCGTACAGCCCCAACAGCGGCCCGTTGTCGTACAGCATTTTTTCAAAATGCGGGATACGCCAATGCGCATCGACCGAATAGCGGCAGAAGCCGCCGCCGACCTGGTCGAAAATACCACCCTGGGCCATCTTCTCCAGGGTGAAATATGCGATGTCCCGGGAACCGCCGTCACCGTTCAGCGCATGCCGGCTGAGCAACAACTCGATATTGACCGGGTGGGGAAACTTGGGCGCTCCCCCGAACCCACCGTCGCGCGAGTCGAAGGCGCGCGCCAGCATGTCCACGCACTGTGTCACCGGGCTGCTGTCGAGACCGGCGTCCTCAGCGGACGCTTCATGCCTTTGGGTCTGCTCCAGGGCCTGCATGAATGCGCTGTTCTGCTCGACCAGGGCTTGCCGGTCTTCCTGGTATGCCTGGTTCACCCTGGCCAGCAGGTATTTGAAGCTCGGCAGACCGTGGCGCGATTCCGGCGGGAAGTAGGTGCCGCCGAAGAACGGTGTATGGTCGTCGGGCATCAGGAACATGGTCAGCGGCCAGCCCCCCGTGCGGCCTGACAGCAATTGCTGCGCGGTCTGGTAGATCTTGTCGATATCGGGCCGTTCCTCCCGGTCCACCTTGATGTTGATGAACCAGCGGTTCATCAGCGCCGCGGTCTCCTCGTCCTCGAAGGACTCGTGCGCCATTACGTGGCACCAGTGGCAAGCCGAATAGCCGATGGACAGCAGAATGGGTTTCCCCTCTTGTCGCGCAAGCGCCAGGGTTTCCTCGTTCCAGGGATACCAGGCAACCGGGTTATGTGCGTGTTGCAACAGGTAAGGACTGGTCTCGCCGGCAAGCGCGTTAGGCGGGGAGGATTGATCGCTCATGCAGAGATTATCCGTTATAATGAAACCGTTATCCAGGCGCCTGTAGCTCAGTTGGATAGAGTGCTGCCCTCCGAAGGCAGAAGTCACAGGTTCGAATCCTGTCAGGCGCGCCAGTTCCAGGCCGAGGTCCGGCCATTGGTAATACTATTGAGCGCATATTGGTTATTCCAAAAGACGGCTACAGGAAAGATAATATATAGGGAAGCTCTGATTTCATCAGAGGTTTCATAGGTAATTGAACTTTCTGTGCTGCGACTGTCATGCTGACATTCCCGAATATTGATCCGGTTGCCGTCGACCTGGGGTTCCTGCAGATCCGCTGGTACGGGATCAGCTATATCGCCGGCATCCTGGGGGCCTGGGCGCTGTTGCATTACCGGGCGAAGACCGGGCGTTTTGGGTGGACTGCCGAACAGGTCGGTGACCTGATGTTTTACGGCATCCTGGGCGTCATCATCGGCGGCCGGCTCGGGTCGGCGCTGTTCTACAACCTGCCCTATTACCTGGACAACCCGCTGGACATAGTCAAAATCTGGCAGGGCGGTATGTCGTTCCACGGCGGGCTGCTGGGGGTCATCGTGGCCTGCTGGTTGTACGGCCGCAAGATCAACAAGACCTTTTTCGAAGTCACTGATTTCCTGGCGCCGGTCGTCCCCATCGGCCTGTTCACCGGCCGCCTGGGCAATTTTATCAATGCGGAACTGTGGGGCAAACCGTCAGACCTGCCCTGGGCGATGGTGTTCCCCGGCGCCGGCCCGCTGCCGCGCCATCCGACACAACTCTATGAAGCATTCCTGGAAGGGCTGTGCCTGTTCATCATCCTCTGGTGGTTCTCCGCCCGCCCGCGCCCGCTGATGGCCGTCTCCGGGCTGTTCCTGTTGGGCTACGGCCTGTTCCGTTTTGCAGTGGAATTCCTGCGCGAGCCGGACGCCCACCTGGGTTATCTCGGTTTCGGCTGGCTTACGATGGGGCAGGTATTGTCCTTTCCGATGATCCTTATTGGTGTGCTATTGTGTGCCGTGGCTTACGGCAGGTTCAGGTAAGTCTGATTTGATATGCCAGTACAAACTTACCTGTGCCATTCCTGTTCAAGCGGAAATCCGCGCCGCGCAGATGACACACCGGAACCATTCCCGTGCAAACGGGAATCCAGTAAGACAAAGGGTCGCCTTTCAGGCGACACTGTATTTGACTGGATTCCCGCGTGCGCGGGAATGGTACGGGGCGCAGGCGACACATTATCATTGAGTTGAATTAAAGCCCGGCATGAAACAATACCTGGACCTGTTGCGCCATGTACGCGATGAAGGCGCTCGGAAATCCGACCGCACCGGCACCGG
Source organism: Gammaproteobacteria bacterium (assembly GCA_965221335.1). Classification (GTDB taxonomy): domain Bacteria; phylum Pseudomonadota; class Gammaproteobacteria; order Eutrophobiales; family Eutrophobiaceae; genus JAAXHV01. The sequence goes on from CBDCSC010000001.1 coordinate 365,413, forward strand.
TACACTCAGTGTCTTTGGCTACCAGATGCGCTTCGACCTGAGTCAGTCATTCCCGGCGCTCACTACCAAAAAACTGCATTTCAAGTCCATCATCCACGAACTGTTGTGGTTTTTGCAGGGAGAATCGAACATCCGTTACCTGCGCGAGCACGGTGTTACCATCTGGGATGAGTGGGCCGATGAACAAGGAGAATTGGGGCCGGTTTACGGTGTGCAGTGGCGCGCCTGGCGAACTGCAGATGGCGCGGTCATAGACCAGGTTGCCGATGTGGTCGACCAGATCAAGGCCAATCCTGACTCGCGGCGGCTTATTGTCAGCGCCTGGAACCCGGGCGAGATCGGCAAAATGGCCCTGGCGCCCTGCCACGCCTTTTTTCAGTTCTACGTTAACAACGGTGCGCTGTCCTGCCAGATGTACCAGCGCAGCGCAGACATCTTCCTCGGAGTGCCGTTTAACATCGCCTCCTACTCACTGCTCACCCTGATGATGGCCCAGGTCACCGGTCTGAAACCCGGTGCATTCGTCCATACCCTGGGCGACGCTCACCTGTACCTGAACCACCTGCAGCAGGCAGATGAGCAGTTGACCCGCGAACCCCTGCCGCCGCCGCAGATGTGGCTAAACCCCGATGTCAAGGATATTTTCGGCTTCCGCTACGAGGATTTTGAACTGGTGGGGTACGAGGCACACCCATCCATCCCGGCGCCTATCGCGGTTTGATCCCTCCACGGAACTCCTTAAATCGTCACCATATTCTGAAGGCTGATGATCATCTCACTCATTGTGGCCATGGACCGTCGGGGCGTCATCGGCGCTGGCGGCGCCTTGCCCTGGCGCCTGTCCGATGACCTGAAACGGTTCAAGGCCATCACTATGGGAAAACCGCTGGTCATGGGTCGAAAGACCCACGAATCCATCGGCCGGCCGCTGCCCGGGCGCCGCAACATCATCCTCACCCGGCAACAGGAATATACAGCCGAGGGTTGCATCGTGTGCGATAACGCAGAGGAGGCGCTGGCAGCCTGCGCCGGCTATGAAGAGGTGATGGTCATGGGCGGCGCGACATTGTACGAATTGTTTCTGCCGCGCGCCGGGCGCATCTACCTGACCCGGGTGCAGGCGGAAGTCGATGGCGATACCTGGTTCCCGCCGTTCGACGAGAGCGCCTGGAACGTGGTTGAACGCCGGGACTATCCGGCAGACGCAAACAACGAATACGCGTGCAGCTTTCAGGTACTGGAAAAAACCGGGGCTGTTATGTGCTGACTTGCAAGCGCTCTGTCGGAAAAGCTTTGGCGTAAAGCCCACCAGGCTGGCGCCGCACTCGGCTAAATCCGGATGCTTCGTGTTACCACTTGCCTGCAAGTTCAAACTCGGTGTCTAACCTTGCCTGGACGGCGCCACGAAATAATGCCCGTCCTCCAGACGCATCGCCATCAGTTCACCGCCCCAGACACAGCCCATGTCCAGCGGAAACACGTTGAAGCGTTTGTAGTCCTGGCGGTAATCCCTGAGTGCGGCCCAGTGCCCGAAAATGATCTTCTCCGGTAGGGTCTTCCTGCCGGCGACCTCGAACCAGGGTTGTGCGTCTTGGGCGTCGGGCACGCCTTTCTCGCTCAGGTTCAGCACACCGTCCTGACTGCAGAAGCGGATACGGGTCAGGCAATTGGTGATGTAGCGCAGCCGATCCCAGCCGCTCAGGTCCGCCGACCAGCAATCCGGTTGGTTGCCGTACATATTGGCGAAGTAATCCCGGTAATGCGGTCCCCGTAACGCTTGTTCCACCTCCGCGGCGTAGTCCAGCGCCTGCTCGAGCCGCCATTGCGGCGGCAGGCCGGCATGCACCATGGTGTAGCCGGTTTGCTCGTCGTGATGCATCAATGGCAGCCACCGTAACCAGTGCAGCAGATCGGCGCAATCATCCGCTCCCAGGATGTCATCGAGGGTATCGCCGGTATGCTGGTACTGGGGTTGGCCGTTGCCGATCGCCAGCAGGTGCAATTCGTGATTGCCGAGCACGGTAACCGCCGCATCCCCCAGGCTTTTCACGAAACGCAGGCACGCAAGTGATTGCGGGCCGCGGTTGACCAGGTCGCCGGTGAACCAGAGCCGATCCTGCGCCGGGTCGAACCGGATCAACGCCAGCAGTTCCTTGAGTTCGTCGAAACAACCTTGCAGGTCGCCAATGGCAAACGTAGCCATAGATTTACCGCCCGCGTAACGCGATGTTACGGAAAGACCTCGCGCTGTTTCCAGTCAATATTGATAGGCAAGAACGCCTGGTTGCAGGTTAATGTAATGTAAGCGGTGTGGACAGGTTGAATACCGGGATTGTCGAGGCAAACTCAATCCCGTCTTCCGCCATGATATCGTAGGTGCCCTCCATGCAGCCCACCGGTGTTTCCAACACCGCGCCGCTGGTATATTCAAAGGACTGCCCGGGACGCAGGTGCGGCTGTTCCCCGACCACGCCATCCCCATGGACTTCCTGTACCTTGTTATTCGCATCGGTAATGATCCAGTGCCTGCGCAGCAGGGTTCCCGAAACAGTGCCCGTGTTGGTGATGGAAATGGTGTAAGCAAATACAAAGCGATTATCCTCAGGGATGGATTGTTCCTGCAGGTAGGCGGTTTTCACCTTGACGGTGAATTCGTAACGTTCGTCGTAGTCCGGCATAATGTATTTTACCTTATTGTGTGATGCCGGACATGTCAATATCCAACTTGCATTTACGCTATCAATCCTCGCGAAAGCTGCTGCGGTAGGAGATCGCCTCGCTCAGGTGTGGCGTTTGAATCGTCTCGGACCCGGCCAGGTCTGCCACGGTCCTGGCAACGCGCAGTACGCGGCACATACCCCGGAAGGACAGGTTAAGCTGTTTCACGGCCTTGTGCAGTAACGCGCTGGGGGTTCGCGCCAGGGGGCAGTGAATGTCGAGTTCCTCGGCGTCAAGCAGCCGGTTCTGTTTACCGGCGCGCGCCAGTTGGCGGCGGTAGGCGCGCACCACCCGGCGCCGCACTTCGGCGCTGCTCTCCCGCGGTTCATTGCGTAGCGCCTGCAGGCTGTCCGGCGGCAGGCCCGGCACGATGATATGCATGTCGATGCGGTCCAGCAAGGGTCCGGAGATCTTGCCTCGGTAGCGCTTGACCTGTTCCGGCGTGCAGCGGCAGCGGTTGTTGTGGTCGTTAAGATAGCCGCAGGGGCAGGGATTCATGGCCGCGACAAGCTGGAACCGGGCCGGGAAGTCCGTCTGCCGGGCAGCTCGGGAGATACTTATTTTGCCGGCTTCGAGCGGTTCTCTCAACGCCTCCAGGACGTTGCGGTTGAACTCCGGCAACTCGTCCAGGAACAGCACGCCGTTGTGCGCCAGTGACACTTCCCCCGGACGCGGCAGGCTGCCGCCGCCTACCAGGGCGACGGATGAAGCCGAATGATGCGGCGCCCGCACCGGCCGCCGTCTCCATTGTCCTATCCTGAACCCCGCGGCGCTGACGGATTGAATCGCTGCCGTAGCGATCGCTTCCTCTTCGTTCATCGGCGGCAGCAGGCCCGGCAGGCGCTCTGCCAGCATCGACTTGCCACCGCCGGGGGGTCCTGTCATCAACAGGTTATGACCACCGGATGCGCAGATTTCCAGGGCGCGCTTGGCAAAATGATGCGACCGGACATCCGCCAGGTCAGGGTAAGGCTGGTCTTCCGGGTGTTGAATTTCGCTGCCGCTGAAACGCATCAGTGAGTGCGAACCATTAACATGGCTGCATACCGACTGCAAATGCTGCGCCGGCAATACCTCCAGGTCATTGATCAGGCCGGCTTCTGCGGCATTTTGCGCCGGCAGTATCAGCGACCTCCCGGTCTTGTGCACGGCGTAGGCACAGGGCAGCACGCCGCCGACCGGCCTCAATTCGCCGGCCAGCGACAGTTCACCGATAAATTCGACCGACTGCAACGCATCCCTGGAGATCTGGCCGGTGGCCGCAAGAATGCCGACAGCGATCGCCAGGTCATACCTGCCGCCCTGTTTCGGCAGGTCGGCGGGGGCGAGATTCACGGTGATCCGGCGTGTGGGAAACTCAAAATGATTGGTGAGCAGCGCGCTCCTGACACGCTCCCGGCTTTCCTTGACCTCGGTCTCAGGCAGACCGACGATGTGAAATTTCGGCAGGCCGGGAGAGACATGGATATCGATGGTGATCTGCAGCGATTCGATCCCTGACAGTGCGCGTGAACAAATTCTTGCAATCTCCATTTGCTTACCTCCTTGTATGGTGTATTGAACTGCGGCTATTCTAACCTTTCGGCTTTTTTTCCGAAAGCGTTTTTTCCAATTCGGTGATTTTTTTCTGCAGGTCGTCCAGCGCCGCGCGGGTATTGGCAAGCAATTGAACCTGTACGTCGTACTCCTCCCGCGTGACCAGGTTCATCCTGGCAAACGTCGCGTTCAGGGAAGCGCGCACAATCTTCTCAAAATCCTCCCGCGAGCGGCTCAGGTCCCTGGGCAGCAAGCGCAGGAACTGCTGAACGAAATCTTCAAATTGCCGGGCCTTGGTCATGTTCAATAGTAGCAGCAGGTACTGCGTACATCATAGTCAGATCCCCGCACCATTACAACACTACCGCTGCACTATGATTGTGCAAGCACCTGGTCTCTGCACCCTACTGGCGCAAACTTTCCGGATAATTCTGAACATGTCAGAAGATATATGAGTCTGCGGTGAACTAAAGGGACAGGGCAACCGCATACTTTGGTGTTTTGCCGCTTTTCCTGGGAGCGCGGGCGCCAGCCCGCCAGTCAGACGCGGGCGAGATGCCCGCGCTCCTGAGAAAATACAGTATGCGGTTGCCCCGACTAAATAGGTGTCTGTAATGTCCTTTTTGTCTCCATATGGGACTTGGCACGATACATGCATGCATAAATGCGATTGTGTTTAATGTACTAACTGGAGTAAAAAAATGAGAAAAACAATCATCACCCATACCGCCCTGATCCTTGCAGTCTGTACTGCAAATGTGTCGGCAGAAGACTCGCCGCACCAGTTCAGCGGGAACATAGGGTTATTTACTGACTACCTGTACCGCGGTATTTCCCAAACCAGCGAGAAGCCGGCGGTGCAAGGCGGTATGGATTATGCCCATGCGCCTTCAGGTATTTACGTGGGAACCTGGGCCTCCAACGTTGATTTTGCCGAAGATTTGGAAATCGATGTCTATGGCGGCATATCAGGAGAGCTGGATAACGGCATGAGCTGGGATGTAGGCGGCCTGTATTACATCTATCCCAGTTCCGATGCAAAGCCGGAGGAAAACTTCGTTGAGATGTATGCGAGCACCGGCTATACCTTCTCCGGCGTACTGGAGCCAACTGTCAGCGCCGGGATTGCCTGGTCACCGGACTTCTTCGGTGAAGACGGCGACGGCATCTACCTGAACGGTAGCCTGGACCTGTCGCTGCCGCACGGCTTTGGCCTGTCGTTTTACGTCGGTTGGCAGGATGTGGAAGGCGACAAGACCTCGGGACCGGACGGTTTCAATTACACCCACTACAGCATCGGCATCAGCAAAAGCGTAGGCGCGCTTGATCTGAGCGCGTCCTGGAATGACGCGGACAATGATTGCGGTGGCGAGATCTGCGAGGCGCTCGTGGGCAGTATTTCCATGAGCTTCTAAGCATAGCCATCCTTGAACCTGGAAAAGAAATCCGAATACCTGGAGAAACTGACGATGAATCGATTCAGAGATTTAACCAACGAAACAACAACGCCACGTAAACCGAGGCGTATAAAAAGTAAAATAAGCATCTTGACGGGTGCGGCCGCTGCATGGCTGCTGCCGCTCAGTGCGCGGGCAGATGAACTGAGCGCCGGAGATACCGCCTGGATGTTGACCGCAACGGCCCTGGTGCTGTTCATGACGATACCGGGGCTGTCCCTGTTCTATGCCGGGATGGTCAGAAGCAAGAACGTGCTGTCGGTGCTGATGCAGTGCTTCGCCATCACCTCGCTGATGACTGTGCTCTGGGCGCTATACGGCTACAGTATCGCGTTCGGCGGCGAAGGCGCCTATTGGGGCGGCCTGGACAAGATGTTCCTTGCAGGGGTCACCGTGGACTCTATGAGCGGTACTATCCCCGAAGCCCTGTTCATGGCGTTCCAGATGACGTTTGCAATCATCACCCCGGCGCTGATTGTCGGCGCGTTTGCCGAGCGTATGAAATTCAGCGCAACGCTGTTGTTCATGGCAATCTGGCTTACAGTGGTGTATGCCCCGATTTGCCACTGGGTATGGGGCGATGGCGGCTGGCTCGGCAACAGGGGCATCCTGGATTTTGCCGGCGGCACCGTAGTACATATTAACGCCGGTATTGCGGGACTGGTTGCCGCCCTCGTGCTGGGCAAGCGCAAAGGCTATCCAACCACCCCCATGATGCCGCATAACCTGACCTACACGGTGATCGGCGCCTCCATGCTCTGGGTAGGTTGGTTCGGGTTCAATGCAGGAAGCCAACTGGCCGCCGACGGGACTGCCGCGATGGCGATGGCGGTGACCCAGATTGCCACCGCATCTGCGGCCCTGGGCTGGATGTTCTGCGAATGGACCAGCCACGGCAAACCCAGCGTGCTGGGCATCGCCTCAGGCGCAGTGGGCGGACTCGTGGCCATTACCCCGGCCTGCGGTTCCGTTGGCCCGATGGGCGCGATTGCGATCGGTTTTGCATCCGGCGTCGGCTGTTTCCTGGCATCCGTGAAACTGAAGCGAATGCTGGGTTATGACGATTCACTGGACGTGTTCGGCGTGCATGCCGTGGGCGGCATCATCGGCGCCATGCTGACTGGTGTCTTCTGTGCAGAATACCTGGGCGGCGCCGGCTTCGGCGTGGAACAGGGAGGCATGGCCGCGCAACTGGGTGTCCAGTTTACCGGCGTATTGGCGACCATCGTTTATACCGGCATTGCCAGCTTCATTATCCTCAAAGTGGTAGACGCGATTATCGGATTGCGTGTAACGCCCGATGAGGAACAGGAAGGCTTGGATATTGTCTTACACGACGAACGTGGTTATATTATATAAAAGTATTTTTAACGACAGGACATGAAACGATGAAATTACTCACGGCCATAATCAAACCATTCAAACTTGACGATGTGCGCGATGCGCTGTCTGAAATCGGCATCAAGGGTCTGACCGTTACCGAGGTAAAAGGGTTCGGCCGGCAAAAAGGCCATACCGAACTGTACCGCGGCGCTGAATACGTCGTAGATTTTCTGCCCAAGGTGAAAATTGAAATCGCTTTGGACGACGACCAGTTGGACGGAGCCATTGAGGCGATTTGCAAGGCAGCCGGCACCGGCAAGATTGGTGACGGAAAAATCTTCGTACTCGGACTGGACGAAGCCATACGCATAAGGACAGGCGAAAAAGGCAGCGTTGCCCTGTAACGCCGCTTGAATGGATATCCCGGCCCTCCTGGGCGCCGGGAATGCCTGGGAACCTCTGACTTTGGTCAGAGGTTCCTTTGGCACAAGGATGATCGCTTTCTGGCAAGCCCCCCGTCCCATTCCCGCGAAAGCGGGAATCCAGTGAGACAAAGGGTCGCCCTTCGGGCGACACAATTGAGTGCGCAGTAAGTTGAAGCCCTTCCCCCCATCATATATACTCCGGATAAAGGCGCATAGCGCCGGGCTTATAAAATTGGGGAGAGTTTTATGAAACAATCTGTAAAAGCTGCAGTTTGCCTGCTGCTTGCCGGCCTACTTGCTCCAACACTGGCGCTGGCCCAGGATACACCTGAGTTGAATGGCGCCAATACTGCCTGGATCCTCGTATCAACCGCCCTGGTATTATTCATGACCCTGCCGGGCCTGGCGCTGTTCTATGCCGGCCTGGTGCGCGCCAAGAATGTCCTCTCCGTGTTGATGCAATGTTTTTCCATTGCCTGCCTGATGTCCATCCTGTGGCTCATCGCGGGCTACGGGTTGGCGTTCGGCGATGGCGGCGGCCTGAACCAGTTCGTCGGCTTGGGCAAGTTTTTCCTTGACGGGGTCGGCTGGGACAGCATGAGTGGCGATATCCCGGAGACCGTATTTTTCATGTTCCAGATGACGTTTGCCATCATCACCCCCGCGCTGATAGTGGGCGGCTTTGCCGAACGCATGAAATTCTCCGCAGTGCTGTGGTTTTCCGCCCTGTGGTTGTTGTTGGTATACGCCCCTGTGTGTCACTGGGTCTGGGGTGGCGGCTGGCTGGGCGACATGGGATTCATGGACTTTGCAGGTGGCGCGGTAGTCCATGTGAACGCCGGTGTGGCCGCAATCGTCGCCGCGATAGTCCTCAGCAACCGCAAGGGCTTCCCCGACACGGCAATGCCGCCGCATAATATGACTCTCTCCGTTGCCGGCGCTTCGATGTTGTGGGTGGGCTGGTTCGGGTTTAACGCCGGCAGCGCGCTGGCCGCAGACGGTAACGCCGGTATGGCCATGCTGGTCACGCATGTCTCCGCGGCGGCAGGCTCTCTGGCCTGGGTTGCCTGCGAGTGGATTAAACACGGCAAGCCCAGCGTGCTGGGCATTGTTACCGGTATGGTCGCGGGCCTGGGCACGATTACCCCTGCCTCGGGTTTCGTTGGTCCACTCGGCGGGTTGCTGATCGGAATCTCAGCCGGTGTTGTCTGCTATTTTGCGACCCAGTACATCAAACGGAGTCTGAAGATCGACGATTCCCTGGATGTCTTCCCGGTACATGGCGTTGGCGGCGCATTGGGTTGTCTGCTGGCAGCCGTCTTTTTTGCCGCTAGCCTGGGCGGTCCGGCAGATGCAGGCTATGCAATGGGTCCGCAGTTCCTGGTACAGGTGGTCGGCGTGGTCGCAACAATCCTGTGGTGCGGCATCGTCAGCTATATCATCCTCAAGGTTCTCGACGGCATCCTCGGCCTGCGCGTCACTGCGGATGAAGAAACCGAGGGCCTGGACCTGGTGTCCCACGACGAGCGCGGGTACACATTCTAATGAGTTAGACCCCGGGAGCGCGGGCGAGACGCCCGCGCTCCCAGGAGAAGCGGTGGTTGCCCCGCCACCATCCCACTCCTGCGAAAACAGGAGTCCTGTCGAATACAGTGTCGCCCTGCGGGCGACTCTTTGCCTTACTGGATTACCGCTTTCGCGGGAATGGGGCATGAGGGCGCTTCCGTGGACGCTGCCACTGAACCACTCCCGCGGAAGCGGGAGTCCAGTCAAATAGTATCGCCCGGAGGGCGATGCTTTGTTTTACTGGATTCCCGTTTCCACGGGAATGGTAAGGTGGATGTTCCCGTGAAAACAGAGATTGCACGGGAATGGTATGGGGTGTACTCAATCAGTAAAATTTACATCGTAAAATTATATGGGTGTCCTGTCTTTGCTCTACAATGTCGTCATGGACAGCTACGCCGTCATCGGCAACCCCATTGCACACAGCCTTTCGCCCCGAATCCACGGACTGTTCGCCGCGCAAACCGGCGCAGAGTTGACCTACCGCGCGTTACTCTCTCACGCGGACACATTCACCGCCGATCTCGATGAATTCCGCCGTGCAGGGGGCCACGGGCTGAATGTCACCCTGCCGTTCAAGGAACAGGCCTGGGAATACGCGACCCACTGCAGCGCCAGGGCAAACCGGGCGCGGGCCGCCAACCTGATCCGTTTCGATGCCGATGGGCAAATCTACGCCGATTCCACGGACGGCGTTGGACTGATACGCGACCTCAGCGCCAACGGTATGCAGGTTCGGGACAAACGCATCCTGCTGGTGGGCGCGGGCGGGGTTATCAGGAGCGTGCTGGGGAACCTGCTGGATGAGCAACCCGCGGATGTAACGATCATCAACCGCACCCCTGCACGCGCGCACGCGCTGTTGGAGCTGTTTCCCGAAACTGCTGGCTTCCTCACCGCACAAGGCTTCGATGAACCCGTTGCCGGCCCGTATGACCTCGTGATCAACGGCGCATCGGCGGGCCTGGCGGGGCAGACACTGCCCTTGCCCGACGGAATCCTGGCGCAAGACGCCTGCTGTTATGACCTGGTCTACGGCAAGGCAGCCCAGGCATTCCTGCGTTGGGCGGTAGACAATGGCGCGGCAATCCTGTGTGACGGCCTGGGAATGCTGGTGCATCAGGCCGCCGAATCATTCTACATCTGGCGCGGCATCCTCCCGGAGACGCAACCGGTGATCGACGCGCTGCGCTGAGCCGGCTATTGCAGCTTGCGAAGCTCTGATCAGAGCCATCCGGTGCTCGCCATCTGGCGGCATCCTCCCGGAGACGCAACCGGTGATCGACGCGCTGCGCTGAGCCGGTTATTGCAGATCACAACCCCTGCAGCCTGTCCATCAGGTCGGGCAGCCAGGTTACCAGGATGGGGAACAGGCACAGCAGGATAATCGCGCCGACCTGTATCGAGATGAACGGAATAATCCCGCGGTATATATGCTGTATGCGAATATCCTTCGGGGCTACTGCCTTCAGGTAAAACAGGGAAAAACCGAAGGGCGGGGTCAGGAAAGAGGTCTGCAGGTTGATCGCGATCAGCACCGCAAGCCACAGCAGGTCCACGCCCATGCCGGCGGCGATGGGCGCGAGGATGGGAACAACGATAAAGCAGATCTGCAGAAAATCCAGGAAGAAGCCAAGCAGGAAGATCAGTAACATGCTGGCCACCAGGAAACCCACCGTGCCGCCGGGCAGGTTGGTCATGACATCCAGCACCAGGTGGTCGCCGCCCATGCCCCGGAACACCAGTCCGAAGGCCGTGGCGCCGATCAGGATCAGGAACACCATGCTGGTCAGCCGGGTTGTCAGTTGCATGGCTTCACGCAACTTATCCAGCGTGAGTTGCCCATGCAGGGTTGCCAGCAACAGCGCACCCAGCGCGCCCACTGCAGCGGATTCCGTGGGCGAGGCAATGCCGAAGAAGATCGAGCCCAACACACCCACTACCAGGATCAGCGGCGGCAACAGCGTCAGCAACACCTTGCGCAACAGAGGTCCGTCAGCCTCCGCCGTGATCGCGGGGGCAACCTCCGGCCTGAGCCATGCATACAAGCTGATATACACCAGGAACAGCGCCACCAGCAGTACCCCTGGCACGACGGCTCCGATAAACAAGCGACCGACGGGCACGCCCATTACGTCACCCAGCAGGATCAGGACAATACTCGGCGGGATAATCTGGCCCAGGGTGCCCGCCGCGGCGATAGTGCCGGTTGCCAGTTGCCGGGAATAATTACGCCGTAACATCGTTGGCAGCGCGATAATGCCCATCGTGACCACCGTTGCGCCCACGACCCCGGTGGTGGCCGCCAGCAATGCCCCGACGAGTACCACGGAAACGGCCAGCCCGCCGCGCAAGCGCCCGAACAGCAAACCCATTGTTTCCAGCAGGTCCTCCGCGAGCCCGGATTTATCCAGCACAATCCCCATGAAGATGAATAGCGGCACGGCCAGCAGGGTAAAATTGGTCATCACCCCCCAGATCCTCAGCGGCAGCAGGTGGAAGAAATCGAATCCCAAAAACACCCCGCCGAACAGCACCGCGATCGCCCCGAGCGTGAAGGCCACCGGATAGCCCAGCATCAACATGAGCATCAGGCTCAGGAACATCAGGACAATCCAGAGGGTCATCACTCGCCCCGATCAGGTTTATGATCCAGGATTAACGATAAGCTTTTCAGGCTCTCACCGATACCCTGGATGATCAGCAGAAAAAAGCCCAGTGGAATCGCCGCCTTCAACACCCAGCGGTACGGCAACCCGCCCGGGTCCGGCGAGCCTTCGGCAAACTGGTAGGCCTGAGACACGAACGGCCAGGAACTGATGATAATAATGACACAGAACGGGATCAGGAATAACAGCGAGCATACCAGGTTCACCCATGCGCGCCGGTAGTCAGACATAAACCGGCTGCGGTAGACCAGGTCCAGGCGCACATGGTCATCATGCTTCAGGGTATAAGCGGCGCCCAGCAGGAAAATGAGAGAAAAAAGGTGCCACTCCAACTCCTGTATCGCAATAGACCCGCTTAAAAAGAAATACCGCATCATGACGTCGTAGGCAACCAGTAACACCAGCGCCAGCACCAGCCATGACAACCCCCGCCCGCAAATCTCACTGGACCATTCAATACACCTGCACAGTTTTCCAATCAACTCACGCATTCCCCCATTGTAACGCTTCTTAAATCAGGACACCCATGTCTTTTATTAAAGAGTCGCCCTGCTGGCGACACAGTATTGGACTGGACTCCCGCTTCCGCGGGAGTGGTTCGGTGGCGGGGTTCACGCAAGCGCCCCCAATCCCATTCCCGCGAAAGCGGAAATCCAGTGAGACAAAGCGTCACCGCAGGGTGACACAGTATTCGACTGGACCCCCCGCTTCCGCGGGAGTGGTACGGTGACTGTGTTCACGCAAGCGCCCCCCATCCCATTCCCGTGAAAACGGGAATCCAGTGAGACAAAGCGTCGCCCGCAGGGTGACACAGTATTCGACTGGACTCCCGCTTTCGCGGGAGTGGTACGGTGGCGTCGTTCACGTATCAGGAATTCGCCAGGGTGATGTAGTCCTCGACGGTTAATTCTGCCGGCCTTGCGTCGGGTGGGATTTTCAACTCTTCCAATTGCGATGGGTTGAACCACGGTTTTAACCCATTGCTGATCTGCTTGCGCCGGGCGGAGAACGCGGTTCGCACCAGTTCCGTGAACAGGTCGAAATCCCTGATTCGGTCCACTGTTTCCGGCACCACGCTCAAGCCGACAACGGCAGAGTCGACTGCCGGCCTGGGGCTGAACGCGGCAGGCTCAACGTCAAACAGTTTTTGTGTGCGGCAGCGCGCCTGTACCATCACGCTGAGCCTGCCGTATTCGGGCGTGCCCGCGGCGGCGCAAATGCGGTCAACCACTTCTTTCTGCAACATGAACAGCATCCGCTTCACCTCGTCAAAGCCAAGCAGGTGGAACAGGAGCGGCGTCGAGATGTTATACGGCAGGTTGCCGACCACTTTCAGCGGCGCCGGCGCAAACGTCCCAAAATCCACTTTCAGCACATCCTGCCGAACCAGGTTCAAGCGCCCGATGTCCTTGCATCGTTCAACCAGTTCCGCGGCCAGGTCGCGGTCCACCTCGATCACATCAAGCGTACCGGTCTTGCGTAGTAACGGGAGAGTCAGCGCGCCCTTGCCGGGACCGATCTCGACGATGCGCTCGCCCGGGCGCGGGTCAATGGCCTGGATTAACCTCTCAACAATGTGCGCGTCCCTGAGGAAATGCTGGCCGAAGCGCCGGCGTACCGGAGCCATGTCATGTGTCTGCGGAAATCGAATTACGGGCGCGCACAGCCAGGTCAGCGGCCATATCAATGGCCGCGCACAGGCTGGCAGCATCCGCCTTGCCGCTGCCGGCCAGCTTGAACGCAGTGCCGTGATCAACCGAGGTGCGTATGATTGGCAGCCCCAGTGTGAGATTCACGGTTTTGCCGAAACCATGGGATTTGAGTACCGGCAGGCCCTGGTCATGGTACATGGTTACCACCGCGTCGATGTTTTTCAGGGAAGCCGCGGTGAACGCGGTATCCGCCGGGACCGGCCCCTCCAGGTTCAGACCTTCAGCGTTCAATTCATTGATGACCGGTGTGACGGTCTCATTCTCCTCGGAACCCAGCAGGCCATGCTCCCCCGCATGCGGATTGATCCCGCAAACCAGCACCCGCGGCGCAATGATGCCGAATTTCAACTCCAGGTCGCCGGCAACAACCCTGAAGACCTCGCGCAAGCGCCGGCGGGTGATGCGCCCCGCTACCTGGCTCAAGGGCACATGTGTCGTCACCAGCGCCACCCGGGCAAAGTCGTTTGCCAGCATCATCACCGGTGTCAAACTGCCACAGAGATTGGCGATGTGCTCGGTATGGCCCCTGAACTGATGTCCCGCCGCGGCAATCACGGCTTTGCTTACCGGACTGGTAACCATGGCATCAAATTCACCTGACATGCAGCCTTCCACCGCACGGTCAATCGCGGAGACCACGCAATCGGCGTTCCGCAGGGTCGGTCTTCCGTGTACAACCGGCCCGGCTACCGGCTGGTGCAGGTACAGCAGTTGCCCGACCTTGTGCGGCGTGATGGCCGTATCGGGGTCATATTGGACTAACTGCACATCTGTGCCAATCTTGCGCGCCCGTTGTTCCAGTACCACGGGGTCGCCAATCACGACCCGTTGCGCCCAGCCTTCGTGAGCGGCGCCAGTCAACAGGATATCAGGACCGATACCCGCAGGATCCCCCATGGTCAAGGCTATCCGCGGACAGCTCATGAATCCAGCCGATACTCCACGTAAGCCTCGTCTCGCATTTGCCGCAACCAGTTGGTGCGCGCCTCTTCCAGTTTGCGCCGGCGGATCGCCTCCCTGGCCCGCGCCCGTTTGATGTCTTCGGTGCTGTCGTGTTCCCGCCGGTCCAGCACCTGGACGATATGAAATCCGAACTGGGACTGGAACGGCTGGCTGGTACCGCCTGGCTCAAGCGAATCCATAACGTTTTCAAACTCCGGCACCAGGTCGCCGGGATTTACCCAGCCCAGGTCTCCACCTTGGGCGGCGCTCATGGTGTCGGCGGAATGGGCCTTCGCCAACTCGGCAAAATCATCCCCGCCCTCAATGCGCACGCGCAACTGTTGCAGCCGGCGCAACGCGTCCTGGGGCGTGGTCAGTTCATCGGGCCGAACCAGGATATGCCTGGCCTTGGTCTGGGTAACCACCACCTGTTCACTGCTGCGCTTGTCCAGCAGCTTGATAATGTGATAGCCGCTGGGACTCTTGATGATGTCGCTGAGCCCGCCGACCTCCATATCGGAGATGAAATCGGCAAACAGCGTCGGCACCTGGCCGGCCTTGCGCCAGCCGAGGTCGCCCCCGTCCAGCGCCTGTTGGCCGTCGGAGTAGGTGGCGGCCATACTGCCGAAATCGGCGCCCTCGCGCAGTTCGCCCAGCACGGTTTCCGCGGTCTCCCTGGAACGTGCAACCTGGCGCGTGGAAGCCCCCTCGGGGATCGCGACCAGGATGTGGGCGATGTGAAACTCAATGTCAGTTTCACCCTGGTGCTCCTGGTTGGACAGGTAGTTGTCGATCTCGCGGTCGCTGACGAGCACCCGGTTATCGACCTGGCGTTGCTGCAGCCGGGAGATCAGGATCTCGTCGCGAATTTCCCTGCGGAAGGACTCGTAGCCGTAACCGTCCTGTTCCAGTATCTCCCTGAACTGGTTCAGGCTCAGTTCGTTTTCACGGGCGATGTTGCTGATCGTTCGGTTCAGGGTTTCATCATCGACCCTGATTCCGGTGTTCTGCGCCATCTGTATCTGCAGCCTGGTCATGATCAACCTGTCCAGCACCTGTTTTTGCAGGATGTCTGATGGCGGCAACGGAATATTCTGCTCGCGCATCTGGCTGGTTACCGAACGCACCTTCACGTCCAGCTCGCTGCGCATGATCACATCATCGTTGATGACCGCGACAATCCGGTCCAGGTCTTGCACCGCCGTTGCCTGGCCGGACAGTATCAGTGCGGCAAGCGCCGCCGTCGCCAACAGGTATCCTGACCGTATCATGGCAGCACCCGGTTGTCGCGGTAGCCCGGTATCGCCTGGTTCAGCAGCTCCACGGTTCTTTGACCAATGCTGCCCAGGCCCTTCAGCTCCAGTTGCATGAAGAAACCGGTATTGAAATCGCCGTCCAGGTTGGACAGGAAGCGCCTGCCGACGGCCTTCACGGCAAAACAGCAACCCTCGTACTCCATCCCGAAGAACAGGTCCAGGGAACGCCCCTCGGACACCGCGTAATTCCAACGGCCCACGGCATTCAATTTGTTGTTCAGTGGCCACCGGAACGATATATCTGATTGCTCGATGTCCGTCGGCACCCGCCGAATCTGGCCGGTCTCGGCCCGCCGTACCCGGTACGCGAGGTTAATGACCTTGCTGCCCGCCGGGTTGTATTGTGCATTGAGCGCCATTTTACGGGTCAGGCTGTCATTGATATCCCAGTAAATCTGGGCGCCCAGCGTCAGGTCGTTGGGCAGGTCGGCGGCGGCCTCAATAATCAGTGGAGAGAGCAGGTCTTCTTCCGGTATGCCGATATCCACCAGCTCGCCTTTCGCCCCCAGGATCTGCCTGATCACATCCTGGTCTTCCAGGTAAAACGACTGCGCCACCTGCAACGAGGCGACCTGCTTGCCCGTACTCCGGTTGATCAGCCGGCTGCCAAGGGCGAGGGTAAACTGGTTGGTGTCGCCGATGCGGTCGTAGCCGCTGAAGCGGTTTTCCCGGAACAGCGCGTTATAGTCCAGGTTGAACACGGACGTATCGAATACCGGCAGGTCGTTCTGGTCCTCGTAGGGCACGTACAGGTAGAACAGCCGCGGCTCCAGCGTATGCAGGAAGTTGCCGTCCGCCATGTTGTAATTGCGTTCCAGGAACACGCCACTGTCCACGCTGACGATAGGCAGGGTTCGGCTCGGAGTCTTTTTGAACGGCCCTTGTTTATCCAGGTCGTATTGGGTGAAGCGCACCCCGACCTTCGGCGTCAGGAACGCGGCCCGGGTGCGAAGCGGGTAGCTGATGGACGGGTACAGGTTGGCGCGGAAACCGGTTACGTCGACCTCGACGCCGGTTTCGCCGGTGCGGTCGAAATAGGTGAAGTCGGTCTGCAGGTCAAGATTGATCCTGTTGCTGCCGCGCAATGGGTAATACCTGAACTGCAGCCGCGGCAGGTTTTTATAGGGCCTGGAAGTGACCGTAATGCTCTGGTCGACGATCTGGTAACTGTGCAGCCGGCCCAGCAGGTTCCAGTTTCTGCCGCTGTAGGTCAGGTCCGCGCGGCGTTGCAGGTAGCGGGTACTGGAAATGGCCAGGTCGGTGCCGAAATCCTCCAGGTACTCCGGGTCCGAGGCCCGGTTGTAGTTCACGTAAAGCCGGCCCCGCCCCAGGAAGCTCTGGTTAAGCTCGATGTTGATCATGCTGCGGTTGCGATCGCCGAAGCCGACATCGCCGGGCAGGTACTCCAGTCTTACCTGGCCGTCCCCCCCGCTGCGCAGGTAGCGGTATTCCAGCATGCCCATGACGCCGCTGTTGGCCAGCACCCTGGGCGTGATGGTGGCATCCATATCGGGCGCGATGTTCCAGTAATAGGGCGCCCGCGTTTCAAACCCGCCGTGGCTGTTTTTGCCGATACTCGGCGCGAGGAATCCGGACTTGCGTTCCCTGCTAAGGGGAAACGTGAAATAGGGCGAATAGAATATCGGGATGTCCTTGATCTTGAGCACGATGTTCTTGCCTGAACCGCGGTTCGTGTCATGGTTGAGGTTCAGTTCTGACGCGCTGATACGCCAGAAGTTCTCCTCAATGTCGCCGCCTTTCGCCGGCGCGCAGGTGGTGAACGTCATGGCTTCCCCGGAAGTCAGCGTGCCGGGGTCGATGAACAGCTCGTCGGCCATGCCCCGGGCATCGCTGTCCGGCAGGTAGTAGTCGGCGCCGGACACGGTTGCCGTGCCCTCGCCCACATCGATATGCGCGCGCTCGCCGGCCAGGAACAGCGATTCCTCCCAGAACTTCACGTTGCCGGACAAGCCTACGGTATCTTCCGAGTCATCGTAGATCGCGGCGTCCGCGCGTGCCTGCCACGTGTCCGTGGACATCTCGACGGAACCCGACAGGTGTGAGATGCCTTTCTCGGTGAGGTCGATACTGTCAGCATCCAGGTAGGTATCGCCTTCCTCCAGGTCCACGTCCACCACCGGCCGCTCCGGCACCTGGAACACGACGGGGCAGAACGGCCCGCCGGCAGCCGGCGTGTCTTGTGCCGCGGCGGCGCCGGACACCAGCAGGGTTAACAGAATAATAATGTGCCGCCGGGGGCGGCGGATTAGCTTACTGGATTCCCGCTTTCGCGGGAATGGGTCAATACCGGCGGCGCGATGAGCGGATTCGCACTTGCTTGGGAATGGCGACTCCGGGTCAATGCCGGCGGCATCGAACCCCTTAAGGTTGAAGATATTCTTAATCCCGTTGGTCATGTCTTCGGCAAAGTGACCCCTGTCTGGCCCTGGTACTTTCCTTTTCTGTCTTTATACGAGGTTTCACAGGACTCATCGGATTGCAGGAAGATCACCTGGGCGACCCCCTCGTTGGCGTAAATCTTCGCCGGCAGCGGCGAAGTATTGGAAAACTCCAGGGTAATGTGACCCTCCCATTCCGGCTCCAGCGGCGTCACGTTGACAATGATGCCGCAGCGGGCATAGGTGGACTTGCCCAGGCATATCGTCAGCACATCCCTGGGAATGCGGAAATACTCGACGGTGCTCGCCAGCGCGAATGAATTGGGCGGGATGATACAGACGTTCCCCTTGAAATCCACGAAGCTGTCCTCGTCAAAGCCCTTCGGATCGACGATCGCGGAATTGATATTGGTGAAGATTTTGAATTCATCCGAGCAGCGCACATCATAGCCGTAACTGGACGTACCGTAGGACACCAGCGGCATGGAACCGTTTTGTTTGACCTGCTGCGGTGAAAACGGTTCAATCAGGCCGCAGGCCCCGGCCATCTCGCGAATCCATTTATCGCTCTTTACCGGCATTCAGGCGTTCTCGACCACGATCTTCGGGAACCGGGCGCTGTAGTCCTTCGCCCGCAGCGACAATCTTGCCGCGGCCTTGCGGGAGATGGCCCGGTAGGTCTCGGCAATGGGCGAGTCCGGGTCCATCGCCACGGTCGGCCGGCCGTTGTCCGCGCCTTCGCGGATGCTGATGTCCAGCGGCAGGGAACCGAGCAGGTCAACATCATATTGCTCCGCCATCTGCTGCCCGCCGCCACTGCCGAAGATATGTTCCTCATGGCCGCATTGGCTGCAAATGTGTGTGCTCATGTTCTCGACGATGCCCAGCACCGGCACCTCGACCTTTTCGAACATCTTCAGGCCCTTGCGCGCGTCCAGCAGCGCGATGTCCTGCGGCGTGGTCACAATGATCGCGCCGGAAACCGGGATCTTCTGGCACAGCGTGAGTTGGATATCGCCGGTGCCCGGCGGCAGGTCGATGATCAGGTAATCCAGGTCCGACCAGTTGGTGTCGCCCAGCAACTGCTCCAGCGCCGAGGTGACCATGGGGCCGCGCCAGATCATCGGCGTCTCCTCATTCACCAGGTAGCCGATGGACATGGACTGCAAGTGGTAGCTGATGTTCGGTTCGATGGACTTGCCGTCATGGCTGTCCGGCTTGGCGCGGCAGCCAAGCATGCGCGGCTGGCTCGGCCCGTAGATGTCCGCATCCAGGATGCCGGTCTTCGCCCCTTCCGCGTGCAAGGCCAGGGCCAGGTTCACGGCCGTCGTCGATTTGCCGACGCCGCCCTTGCCGGAGGCAACCGCGATCGTGTTCTTGATGCTGTCAACAGTTTTCACGCCGCGCTGCACCGCATGAGACCTGATGTCAGTATCAATGTCCAGGTCTATGCCGCCCACGCCGGGGATCTGCTGTAACGCGGTGCGCACCGCGTCCCGCAGCGCGTCCAGGTAGCCCTGCGCCGGGTAACCCATTTGCAGGGAAATTCTGATATTATCTCCACTGATTTGAATATCCTTGACCATTTCAGCGGAGACGAGGTCTTTTTCCAGGTTAATGTCCTGAACCCCGGCCAGGACCGATTTGATTGCTTCAGGGTTTGTATTCAGCATAAGCGTTTGCCGTCTCGTATTCGCTCTGTCGGTAAACAAACAGGCATTTTACATCAATTTTACTGTATAACCTATGCGCGGTGGCATATTAAAATTGACAGACCAAAAACGTAAAATCTTCGTTACCAGCGCATTGCCGTATGCGAATGGATCGATCCACATTGGCCACCTGCTGGAGGCGATCCAGACGGATATCTGGGTGCGTTTTCAGAAACTGCGCGGCCACGACTGCTTGTATATCTGCGCCGACGATGCCCATGGCACGCCGATCATGCTCAGCGCGGACAAGCAGGGCATTACCCCGGAACAGTTGATCGAGCGCATCCACGCCGAACACGAGCGCGACTATGCCGGCTTCGGCATCGGATTCGACAACTTCTACACCACCCATTCCGAAGAAAACCGGGAAGTGGTCGAAGCCATTTATGCGCGCCTCGACGCCGCCGGCCACATCAGGCATCGTACGATCCGCCAATTCTACGACCCGGTGAAAGAGATGTTCCTGCCGGACCGCTTCATCCGCGGCGAGTGCCCGTTCTGCCATGCCCCGGACCAGTACGGCGACAGTTGCGAGTCCTGCAACCGCACGTATACGCCCACGGACCTGATCAACCCGGTCTCCTCTATCTCCGGGGCGACGCCGGTGGAGAAGGAGTCCGAGCATTATTTCCTGGATGTGCCCGCGTTCGAGACCGTGTTGCGCGAGTGGGTCGGGGCCGGGCGCCTGCAACCGGAAGTGGTGAACAAGCTGGACGAGTGGTTCAGCGCGGGCCTGAAGGAGTGGGACATCTCCCGCGACGAGCCGTATTTCGGTTTCGAGATACCCGGCGCGCCGGGCAAGTATTTCTACGTCTGGGTAGACGCCCCGATGGGCTACTTCGCCAGCCTGAAGAACCTGCTGGACTGGCAGGGCAGGGACGTCGCGGAGTATATCGGCGCCGGCAGCAGCGCCGAGATGTACCACTTCATCGGCAAGGACATCATGTATTTCCATACGCTGTTCTGGCCGGCCCTGTTGCACGGCAGTGGTCACCGCCTGCCCAACAATGTCTTCGTACATGGCTTCCTCACCGTGAACGGCCAGAAAATGTCCAAGTCGCGCGGCACTTTCATCAACGCCAGTACCTACCTGGAACGGCTGGACCCGGAGTACCTGCGCTATTACTTCGCCGCCAAGTCAGGCAGCGGTGTGGACGACATCGACCTCAACCTGGAGGACTTCCGCCAGCGCGTGAATGCCGACCTGGTGGGCAAGGTAGTGAACGTCGCCAGTCGCTGCGCCGGGTTCATCCGCAAGCGCTTCGGCGGGAAGCTGGCCCCGGCCGTCCATGACGCGGCATTGTTGCAGGAATTTACCGATGCCGGCGAGGCCGTCGCCGCGGACTATGAGGCTCGGGAATTCGGCCGCGCGATGCGCCGCATCATGGCCCTGGCCGACCGCGCGAACCAGTACATCGACCGGCACAAACCCTGGGAGATGGCTCGGCAGGACTCCGCCTCGGAACAACTGCAACAGGTCTGCTCCCTGGGCCTGAACCTGTTCCGTATTCTTGTCCTCTACCTGAAACCGGTGTTGCCCGTCCTGGCCCGGCGCGCCGAGGAATTCCTCAATGTGGAACCGCTGACCTGGGACGACCTGGCAACGCCCTTGCTGGACCACCCGGTACGGAAGTTCAAGCCACTGCTCACCCGGGTGGAACAAGCCCACATTCAAGCCGTGGTTGATGCCAGCAAGGGGAGCCTCGGGGGAGGTAATGGTGGAGCAAAGGACAAGAGCGACGGGTCAGAGGACGCCAGGAACAAGAGCGGTGTGGACGAGAGCAGCGGTGACGCGAACGGCGGGACAGGGGGCAGTAAGAACAAGAGCGGCAAGCACGCGAACAGCAAGGCAGGAAGCGGTAGGAACAAGAGCAGTGGCCCCGAAAAAGGCATGGTAGGGGACGCCGGTGCCGGAACAAAGTCAGACACTGGTGCCGAAAAAACCGGAACCGGCAACAAGCATCTGCAAGATAACCCGATCGCAGCACAGATCACGATAGAAGATTTCGCCAGGATCGACCTGCGCGTGGCAACAATTACCCACGCCGCTTATGTGGAAGGTGCAGACAAGCTGCTGCAACTGACCCTGGACCTGGAGGGTGAAACCAGGAACGTATTCGCCGGCATCCGAAGCGCGTACCGGCCGGAAGACCTGGTCGGCAGACAAACACTGATGGTAGCCAATCTCGCGCCCCGGAAGATGCGCTTCGGCGTCTCCGAAGGCATGGTGCTGGCCGCCGGCCCCGGCGGTGAGGACATCTACCTGCTAAGCCCCGACCAGGGCGCCCAACCAGGCATGAAAGTCAAATAAATTACAGGACAACCAAATCCTCATGATCAGGGCGACTCATTAAATCATGTCTGAATTAATCCTGATTCTCTTCGCGGCTACCCTGGTCAACAACCTGGTGACCGACCACCTGCTGGGCACAAGCCCGATGCTGGCGGCCGCGCAGCGGCTTGATGTGGCAACAGACATGGCCATGGCCGTCACGGGCATCACCACGGTAGTCGTCATCACCACCTGGCTGCTGGACAACCTGGTCATCATGCCGCTGAACCTGGAAAATTATCGGCTGCTGATACTGGTGATGACCGTCATCAGCGTCAGCCAGGCAGTGCGGATAATGCCGGGCAGGTATTGTCCGCGGCTGTTCGACAGGGACGGCAGGTTCTACCCGCTGTTGCTGCTGAACTGTACGCTGCTGGGCGTGATGCTGCTGAGCACACAACTGGATACCGGCCTGCTTGGCGCGCTGGCGTATGGCGCCGGCGCCGGCCTGGGATACTCACTGGTGCTGCTGGGTTTCACCGCGATTAACCTGCGCCTGGCCGTTACTGATCTCCCGGCGCCGGTCAGAGGCTTGCCCTTACAGATGATCACCCTGGGCTTGATCTCCCTCGCGTTCTCCGCGATCACCTGATTTCTCCAATGCTGGAATTGATTCTTGCAACCTCGGCGTTATTTTTGCTGGGACTGTTGCCGGCTCTGTTGCTCTCCGGAAGAATTGAACCCGACCCGGACGACCGGGAGAAAACCATCTCCGCAATAGATGCGTTGTTGCCACAGACCCAATGCGGCGACTGCGGCTATCCCGGCTGCCGGCCTTATGCACAAGCTATTGCAGAACAGGATGTGCCGCTGAATTTGTGCCCTCCCGGCGGCGCCGCGACAGTCAGAAAGCTCGAAAACCTGTTAGGCAAGCCGCATCAGCATAGTGGCCCGCCCGTTCATGAATCCCTGGTAGCCGTAATCGACGAAGAAACCTGTATAGGTTGTGTAAAATGCATCGACGCCTGCCCCGTGGACGCGATCGTAGGCAGCGCAAAACAACTCCACGCGGTTATCCCGGAATACTGCACGGGATGTAAACTGTGCCTCCCCCCCTGCCCGGTAGACTGCATCACCATGATAGGACATTCTTCCCCTCCCATTCCCGTGCAAACGGGAATCCAGTGAGACAAAGGGTCGCCCTTCGGGCGACACAGTATTCGACTGGACTCCCGCTTCCGCGGGAGTGGTACGGTGGCGATGTTCACGCAAGCACCCCCATCCCATTCCCGTGCAAACGGGAATCCAGTGAAACAAAGGGTCGCCCTTGGGCGACACAATATTGGGCTGGACTCCCGCTTTTCAGCCGGCGTTGAGCAGGGGCGTGAGTGGTGCTGAATTTCAGTCGCGAAACAAAGCATCCCTATTTGCGCGGTACTGGTTCAGTGTAAATTCCGCTGCGCGGATGACCGCGCGTTGGCTGGAGGTGGCGCCGCTGATATGGTCGAAATCACCGCCGTCTTTTTCTGTTGCCCATGCATCCTTGGGCGTATTGTCCAGGGAGCGCCCGTTAAAACTCAGTAACCAGCGTGAATTATCCTGGTGCACCTGGTCGCCCAGGCCCGGTGTTTCCCGGTGCTTGAGGATGCGCACGCCGGCAAGTGTTCCGTCGTAGCGGATACCTATCGCCAGTTCCATCATGCCGTTATAGCCTCTTGCCAGCACGGGGCTGAAGATCAGGCCCACCGGTTCTGCACCGCGCCGGGCGCGGAACACGTTGGCCGCTGCCTCCGTCCCGAAATGGGTCGGCAGGTCGAAACTGATCCTGTCCGCAGGCAGGTCATTGTCGTATTCCAGCGGCAGTACCTCAGCGCCGATTTCCAGGATGGGAAGGTGGCGGTTACGCGTGATGGTATCCTGGAAGTATTTTCCCAGCGCATAAATTCCCAGCACCGCGGTGAAGCAGATGAACAGCAACGGCAACGTGTTCAGCAACAGATTTTTGCTTGCGGGCATTATCTTTCTCCGGGCGCTTTGGGACGGGTCAGCAGGTCAATCAACGGCACGAAAACATTCGCAAGCAGCACCGCAAACGCGACGCTGTCGGGATAAGCCCCCCAGGTGCGTAACAGGCAGATTAGCGCTCCGATCAAAAAGCCGTAGATCAGGCGCCCGCGCGTGGTGGTGGACGCAGTCACGGGGTCTGTAGCGATAAAGAATGCGCACAGCATTGTTGCGCCGCTGAACAGGTGGAACAGGGGCGAGGCATGCACAGTCGGGTCGTAAATATAGAACGGCAGGCTGACGAGAAAAACGCCGGCGAGGACCGCCACGGGAATCTGCCACTTTATGACGCCGCGCGCCAGCAGGTAAACACCGCCCAGCAGGTAAAGCAGGTTGATCCACTCCCAGCCGGCGCCGCCAACAAGCCCAAAAATCGGGGAGCTGCTGATTTCCGGCACCATCTCCATCAATTCCAGGCGATTTTTCAGCTCATCCAGCGCGGTGGCGCCGCTGAGCATATCCGGCGCCGCGCTCCCCGCCGGAAAAATACTGTGCAGGTAGCCGCCGATACCATGGGCTTGCAATGCCGGCCAGGTGTTCATCTGTACCGGGAAACAGGCCAGCACGAACACATATCCGGCCATCGCCGGGTTGAATATATTGCAGCCGATACCGCCAAAAGCATGTTTGCAGATTACGATGGCAAATGCGATCCCGCACAGGCACACCCACCACGGCGCCAGCGGGGTGATGCTGACCGCGAACAGCAGGGCGGCGACCACTGCGCTGCCGTCCCGCAGGAACAACGCCGGGTCGAGACCGCGCAGCCTGAGTACCGCGAACTCCAGCAACAGCGCAAAACAGACAGCCAGCATACACTGGATCAATACGCCAGGGCCGAACAGCCAGGTATAGCAGAGCAGACCCGGAACAAGCGCAACGCATACATCTGCCATCACCTTGCCGATTGTCCGGCCGTCATGCCAGTGGGGCGAACTGCTTGGCGGGCTAGCCGGCATCCCCGTCCTGAACCGGTTGCTGCCGGCGCTTTGCCCGGGTGCGCGCCAGCGCCTTCTGCACGTAGGCTTTCTTCTCAGCCTTGGTATCCTGCTCCGGGTCCGCGGCACGCGTTTTAGTGCGTTTGGTATCAGCCTCAATCCTGAGGCGGTCGGTTTTTCGGTTAAAACGCTGCCGCGCCGCTGCGGCGTCGCGGTCGCGCGCGTCTTCAACAACGAGCTGCGCCTTGGCCTGGCGGTAATAGTGCACAAGAGGTATCCGGCTGGGGCAGACATAGGCGCAACAGCCGCATTCTATACAATCGAACAGGCGATGCTCCCGGGATTGCTCGGCATCGCCGGATTTGGCAAACCAGAGCAATTGCTGGGGCAACAGCAGCTCCGGACAGACTTCCGCACAATCGCCGCAACGGATACAAGGCATCTCCGGGTGGGACGGCGCGTTTTCTTCAATGATGATGCAGTTGGTGGTCTTGATCACAGGCATGTTGGGGTTGGTGACTCGCAGACCCATCATCGGGCCGCAGATGATCACCTTGTTTTCTTCACTGAAGCGGTAGCCGCAGGTGGTCAGGCAGTCCTTCACCGGTGTGCCGATAAGCACCTGCAGGTTGACGGGGTTATCCACCTTCCCGGTCACCGTGACATAGCGCGAAACAATGGGTTCCCCGCGCGTGACCGCGCGGTACACCGCAGCGGCCGTGGCCACATTGTGGATAACTATGCCGATGTGGATAGGCAATCCCTCGCTGGGGACATCCTTGCCGGTCAGGGTCTTGATGAGCTGTTTTTCGCCACCCGCAGGGTAACGGGTGGGCACCTTGACCAGTTCCAGGTCGTCATCGATGAGACCGGCCAGCGCGTTGTAGGCCAGTTCCATGTCATCCTCCACTGCGATAACGCAATGCCTGGCCTGCACCGCATGGCGTATCATGCGCGCCCCGGAGACGACATAAGAGGCTTTCTCCTGGATCAACCGGTCGTCACAGGTGATTTGCGGCTCACATTCAACACCATTAATAATTAAGGTATCGACTGCGTTCTCCACGCCCTCCATCAATTTGACATGGGCCGGGAAGCCCGCGCCTCCGAGACCCGCAATGCCGCAATCCCGGATCAGTTCCTGCAATTTTGCCGGTTCGGCGCGGTCATACTCCTCGGTGGGTTTGATATCGAACCACGCATCATTGCCGTCCGGTTCCAGTACGATACAGCGCGCCTTGCTGATTGTCGGGTTGGGCACGGGGTAATCGCCGATATCGGTAATCGTCCCGGATGTACTGGCATGAACGGGCACGCTGATATAACCATCATGGCGGGCAATGATCTGGCCTTTAAGCACCTTGTCGCCAATGCTGACCGCAGGCACAGCCGGCTGGCCGATATGTTGCTGCAACGGCAGGAACATCCGCTCCGGCAACGGATGCAGTATGGACATTTTACGGTCAGTAATCTCCTTATGCGGCTCCAGCAACAGTCCGCCCGGAAAATCATGTAATTCACGCTGAATAGAGGACACCCATCAATTGTATAGGAGATATGAAATGAGTGGTATCGGGAGTCCAGTTTAATTATGCTAAAGTAAAGCAATGCAGCATTTCCCGATTTTCCTCGATCTGAACAAGCGCCGATGCCTGGTGGTGGGCGCCGGTGAAGTGGCTGCGAGGAAGGTGCAGCAACTACTCAAAGCAGACGCCGATGTTCTTGTTGTCGCGCCCCGAGCGGAAGATGTAATCCAAGACCTTACGGAGCAGGGCAAGGTGCGCCATGAAGCGCGCAAGTTCGAAAGCGAGGACGTATCCGGCTGCGCACTGGTGATTGCGGCGACAGCCGACCGGCAAGTGAACAGCCAGGTCGCCACCGCCGCGAAGGCTGAGAACATCCCGGTTAACGTGGCCGACGACCCTGCGCTGTGCAGTTTTATCATGCCTTCCGTGGTTGATCGTGACCCGGTGCAAATCGCAGTGTCCACGGGTGGCGCGTCACCGGTGCTTGCCAGGCTGCTGCGGACGAAATTGGAAACCCTGGTGCCGGCGAGTTACGGGCGGTTGGCAACGGTTGTGCGGGAATTCCGCGGGCGGGTCAAACAGCGATTCCCGGAATTTCGCCAGCGCCGCCGTTTCTGGGAAAACATCCTGCAAGGACCGGTCGTCGAGCTGCTGTTCGCCGGACGGGAACAAGCCGCGATCCGTGCCCTGGAGCGTGAACTCGACAGCGCGACACCCGCAGACCTCAAGACCGGAGAGGTCTACCTGGTCGGTGGCGGACCCGGCGATCCGGACCTGCTGACCTTCCGCGCCCTGCGCCTGATGCAACAGGCCGATGTGGTGCTCTACGACCGGCTGGTCTCACCGGCGATAGTGGACCTCGCCAGGAAAGAGGCAGAACGCATCTATGTCGGCAAACAGAGCGACAGCCACACGGTGCCCCAGTCCGAACTGAACAGCCTAATGGTAAAGCTCGCGCAACAGGGTAAGCGCGTGCTGCGCCTGAAGGGTGGCGACCCGTTCATTTTTGGTCGTGGCGGCGAGGAAATCGAGGAACTGGCAGGATTCGGCATCCCGTTCCAGGTGGTGCCGGGTATCACCGCCGCCGCCGGTTGTGCTTCCTACGCCGGCATCCCGCTGACTCACCGTGATCTTGCCCACTCCTGCCTGTTCGTTACCGGCCACCTGAAGGACGGCAAGCTGAACTTCAACTGGCCGGCCCTGCTGCAACCGAAACAGACGGTAGCCATCTACATGGGGGTGAAGGGGGCGGATGTACTGCAGAAAAACCTGCTCGAACAGGGAATGCGGCCCGACATGCCCGCCGCCATCGTCCAGCAGGGCACCACACCGGACCAGCAGGTCTATACCGGCTCAGTCTCCACCCTCACAAGCCTGGTCGCGGACAATGAGATCAAACCACCGTCAATGATCATCATCGGCGAGGTAATTCGACTGCACGAAAAGCTGTCCTGGTTCCACGGATGAATGCAGCCTGCCCAATTTGACTGGACTCCCGCTTCTCAGCCTGCGCCTGTATGGCGTTGAGCAGGGGCGGGAGTGGCTCCATGATGGCGTAGGCATGATTGCCGCATCCTTACCATTCCCGCGCAAGCGGGAATCCAGTGAGACAACGGTCGCCCGAAGGGCGACACAGTTGCAATTTGAATCGCTGTCCCGTAACTATTGTTCTTTTTCCAGGTTCAGCGCGACGGAGTTGATGCAGTACCGCAATCCGGTGGGTGCCGGGCCATCCGGGAACACATGGCCGAGGTGGGCGCCGCAAGCGCTGCACAGTACTTCAGTGCGCGGCCGCCCGAACAGGCTGGAGTCAAGCTCAGTCGCCACCGCAGCAGCGTCTTCCGGCTCAAAAAAACTGGGCCAGCCGGTGCCCGAATCAAACTTGGCATCGGAACTGAACAGGGCCTGACCGCAACAGGCACACCGGTATGTGCCGCTATCCTTGCAGTCGTTATACCTGCCACTGAAAGGACGTTCCGTTCCCTTGCGCCGGCACACCTCATATTGTTCCGGCGTCAGTTCCCGCTGCCATTCCTGCTCAGTTTTCACGACTTTTTTGATTTCTGTCATCTCAACACTCCGCTGATTGAACCTGTGTCGCCCTCCGGGCGACCCCTTATCCTACTGGATTCCCGCTTCCGCGGGAATGGGGTAGGGGGCACTCCCGCAAACCCCGCCTCAGAACCACTCCCGCGAAAGCGGGAGTCCAGTCAAATACTGTGTCGCCCTTCGGGCGACCCATTAACTACAATGCCCGCGAAGAAATAATCTCCTGCTCCGACACAGGCGGAGACGGCTCCGGCAGCGATTCCGCGTAAGTCAGGTGCATCAGCATCGCATAGTATTTTCGAATATTCTCAACGAAGGTAACAGGCTCGCTCCCCCTGGCTTGGCCATGCTTTGTCTTTAAGTACCAGGCGCGCTGGCTCAACAGCGGTAGTGTCTGCTTTACATCAGCCCAGGAGTCGGGGTTACCGCCGTTTTTCTCGGTGAGTATCCTGGCATCCTCCAGGTGACCGAAGCCGACATTATAGGAAGCCAGCGCAAACCAGGTACGGTGAGGCTCAGGAATGCGCTCCGGTATTTTATCCACCAGGGTGGTCAGGTACCTGGCGCCGCCGTGGATACTCAGTACCGGGTCGAGCCGGTCGGTGATCCCGACCTGCTTTGCCGTTTGCAATGTCAGCATCATCAGCCCGCGCACGCCGGTGGGAGAGCGCGCCGACTTTTTCCAGTGGGACTCCTGGTAACTGACCGCGGCCAGCAGGCGCCAGTCAAACCCGAATTCATTGCCGGCGCTCTCGAAATAAGGTTGATACTCCGGCAGCACATCGTTATACCGGTCGATGAACCTGCGCGCTTCCACGTAATCGAATGCGTCGGCGAACGCGTAAATCTGCTCCAGCAGGCCGGCCAGTTTGTCTTCGCTCCTGATATGGTCATGGAACTGCGTTATTGCTTTGATCAAGGAGTCATCATCCGGCGACCGCTTAACGGCCCAGCCCAAGGGTTCCGGGTGGGTCAGGTCGAAGGCTGCCCGAAGTTCCGGCAACGCGATGCGCGCATAGGTCACTTCATTGGACCTGGCCACGCCGTAAAGAATTTTGCCGTACTCAACCATCTCCAGCAGGTCAAAGCTGTCCTTGTCATCGTGCACGACCAGTTCCAGGTCCGGATAAGAAATACGCAGTCGCTCGATCTCTTCCCGAGGCAAGGACTGATGGGCGATATGCAGTTTGTGCGGAGAAATATCAGCCACGGAAGATGGACGGATATAGCCATAACGGTACACCACTTGCCGGGTCACCCACTCAAAACCCGGACCGTAGGCCAGGGGGTCGCCCGGTTTGAACGTTCGGGTCAGCCCCGCAGCGGCGAGGTCCGCCTGCCCGGCGCTCAGCAGGTCAGCAATCTCTTCCCTGCTGTCAGCCAGGATCAGGTTGAAATCGACTCCCAACCATTCGGCGAACAGCCCGGCCAGCTCGTATTCCAGGCCACGCTCAACGCCCGCATCATTACGCTGGTAGGTCATTGGCCCTGTCCGGGTCACAACCTGTATCACGCCGCGTTCACGGATCAGTTCCAGGTGAGATTTGTTTTCGGCACAGCCCGGCAATACCAGGCAAGCAGACAGCGCGGCAACAAGCAAACCCGGAAGATATTTCACATTACTAACCCCGTTGCGCCAGGACAAGAGAAAAATAGTCATTATCCGATTCATAGTGGCGGATGACCTTCAATTCAGACTGTTCCAGCAAAGCTTCCAACTCATCGAAGTCGAACTTATGACTCAATTCGGTCAGTATCCTCTCCCCGCATTCCAGGGTGAAACTTATGCCCAGGTTGCCCAGGGTGATTTCCTGGCTCAGCCGGGACAGGAGATACATTTCAATTCTGTTCAACTCATTATTATATATGGCCAGGTGAGCAAAATGATCCGCACGGAAATTCGCGGCCAATTCACGGTTCAGTACCCGCAGCAGATTCAGGTTGAACAAGGCGGTGATTCCCTGCGCATCATTATATGCCGCGTTCAGCGCCGCGGGGTCTTTAACCCTGTCTGCGCCCAACAGCAGGAAGTCGCCCGGTTTCATCTGTTGCCGGATGTGGCAGATAAACGCGCGCGCCTCGCCGGGCATGAAGTTGCCGATTGTGCTGCCGAGGAACAGGAACAATTTGACGCCGGCACAGTCCGGCAGGTGATCCAGACCGGCATGATAGTCCCCCAGCAACGGCCTGACAGCCAACCACTCATAATCATTCCGAAGTTTGCGAGCCGCTTCCACCAGCGCCGGCTCACAGATGTCGAACGGCAAATAGATACAGGTGTGGCGCTGCTGTTCACAGGCATCAAACAGACTGGTTGTTTTGCCGGAGTTGCCGCTGCCCAGTTCAATCAGAAAATCAGGACGGGTCAACGCAATGATATCAGCGCCGTATTGTCGCAACAAACTATGCTCGGCGCGAGTCAGGTAGTACTCCGGCGTTTCACAAATACGGTTGAACAACTCCGTCCCGCGCTCATCATAAAAATACTTTGGAGGCAACGCGCGCGGCCGCTCAACCAGGCCCTTGCGGGCATCTTCCGCCAGGTCCGGAACCTGCCAGGCAGGCGCAATGGAAATACACTGAACGCCATCTCGCTGCCGGGATGAACTGATGACCGTATCCACCATCCAAAGGGTAACACAGTTTCAGAAATACGGTGTCGCCCTGTACTACGCGATGCGATAAACTTTAATAATGACTATCCCGGCAAGATACCTGTTACTGCTCCTGCCCGGCATATACTTGCCCGGGTCAGCGGCCGAGGAACAGGTTGACTCCACGCGCCAACAGTCCATCATCCGCTACGAGGAACGCGCCGCCGACCTCGAAGCGACCGAAGGGCCGCATGCTGAAGAACTCATCGAAGTTCGCTTAAGCCTGGGGCTGTTACACCAGCAGGCCGGCGACCATGGGCGGGCGCTGGAGGCATTGCAGGCAGCGCTGCAATCCGTGCGTGTCAACGAAGGACTGTACAGCATGAGCCAGACGCCAGTGCTGGAAGCCATCATCGACAGCCATGTCGCCCTCGGCGCCAGGGACGAACTGCGCCGGGATTACGAGCGCCTGTTCTGGCTGTACCAGCGCAACTACGGCGAACGCAACGTCGGCCTCGTGCCGGTAATAAAGCGCATCGGCCAGTGGTACTTCGACCTCTACAACTTCAGCCCACCCAACACCACGGTGGAACCGTTGATCGCAGCAGACGACCTCTACGCGAAAGCGCTTGACATCCTCCCGGAAGACACCCTGTCTCCGGACCGGGCACACATATTATATAAGGTAGCCGTGATCAATCATCATGTCGCCGAAGACATGCAGGACCCGATGCTGTCCCACCGGGAAATCCGCGCCGCCATGATCCCCCACGGTCGGCCATCCCCTTATCTCAACGAAACAGCGGTGCGCCAGTACTATGCGGACCAGAGTTTCTTCAAGGGCAAGCGCTCACTTAAACAGGTTGTGGCGGCATACGAGCAAAACCTCCCCGATACCATCATGGAGTATGCCCGCGCGCTGGTGTTCATGGGCGACTGGCTGACCGTGCAACGCCGTGTGCTGGAGGGGTCCCGCATGTACAAAAAGGCCTGGGCCGCGCTGGTAGAGCACAACGCGGCGCCGGCACAAGTGGACGAACTGTTCGGCGAACCTCAACCCATCGAGCAACTGCCCATCCCCGGTGAGCAAGAGCCGGAACATAATGAGGACAGCTACTACGTGGACGCGTTACTCGATGTCCCCGAGTCAGGCTGGCCCCGCAACATCAGGATACAGGCAATCCACCCCCCCGAAGAAACCGCGTTGCACAAACGCGCCGAACGCGGCATTGCCGCCACCCGCTACCGCCCCCGCTATCGCAACGGCCAACCGGTCGCCACGAGCGATGTCCCCCTGCGCTTCATTTTCAAACACAAAGACCAACCGGGCTGGTTCCACTTTTGAACCACCGGCAATGTGCGGAACTCATAAAACTAATCCTCTACAAAAACTGTTTGCATTATCCTCCGAACCATGTATCATTTTGATACATGAAGGAACGGAAGTCCAAATGCTGGTCGGCTATGCAAGCCGAAAAATCGATACATGCTTATGCGCAACAATCAGCAGACCTGGAATTGGCTTATACGATGCATGCTAAACAGCGTATCGAAGAACGCAATATAATCATGTCTGATATATTACATATCCTGGCTTGCGGCCACATTGATGATGAACCAAAAGAATCCTCGCGGCCCGGTTATTGCAAGTACAGGATTTGCGGCAAATCGCCTAACTCGGGCAACCGGGAGATTTGCCTGATAGTCATTCCAGATCCTGCGAAAGCCGCTATCAAAATTATTACCGTTATGTGGAAAGACCAACAATGACTGATCAGGTTGAGATGTATCATTACACCGAATCCGGATTGCCCGATGTATGGATTGAGGGTTTGGCATTGCAGGATGATAACGAGGACGAGACGGTTGTTATCCCATACATTCGTAATCTGCATAAACTGATTGCGCGCGAGATTGTGCAGTCAGACGGCGCTTTGACCGGCGCGGAGTTAAGATATCTGCGCACTGAAATGGGAATGACCCAGGCGCAACTGGGACAACTGGTTCACCGCGAACGTTTGACTGTGTCACGCTGGGAACATGGTGAGAGCGAAATGGATGGCGCGGCCGAAGCGCTGGTACGCATCTTCGCAATCAGAAAGTTGGAACTGGATGAAGCCGACCTGGCTGAAATCAGCGCCAAGTGCCAATCTGTCACAACGCGCAAACTGCCTATTCGAATAGACGCGTCCGACCCGGCAAACTACAGGCTTGCCGCGTGATAAAACGCGCTAACCCATAGCATTCCCGGAACCTCTCACGAAACCTCTGACAAAAACTTGACAAGCATATAAATTATTTCTTACTATTCTGTTGACAAGACTAAAAAATCCTGACATATTGCGACCATTTAAAGGCAAGGGGGCGAACAGCGGGTAAACATATTGGCAGACCTGCGCATTTTTTTCTGTTATGCTGTTGACATCAATCGTGGATATGGCATATTGCAACAAACCGGAAAAAGAAGTAGCATGGGGAGCATGCCATGGGAAACCCCGTTGACAGGATTTAAAGATTTGACTGTTGACTTGTATCCGTCAGAGTGAGATATTTGTGGACAGTAACAAGTTTTTGTATTAACATGCGTATTAATGTGAACTAGCGTTTAATAAAGAAATACCACACAAAAGAATTCGTTTACTTCTATTTGAGATAACAGGAGAAAAAAGATATGTCAACGCACAATGAGACGACGATGCAAGATGCCGCAGCAGGTCTTGATACGACGTACAGTTTCACTCCGGATGCCAGGGGCTCGTACAGGCCACCCGTAGACGGCCGGGGGGGCAACAACACGTTCGAAGGGGCGCTTACCCCCGGGGATGCGGACTGGGTAAGGATCGAGTTGAAGGCCGGAACGGTTTATACCATTACCGTAACAGGCAGAGAACTCGACAATGATCGAAGCACAGTAACTGCACTGAACGACTCCATTCTCACGGTCTATGACTCCAAGGGCGTCATGGTCGACATGAACGATGATATCGATGGCGAAAAAGGCATGCTCAATTCCGAGTTGGAGATCAATCCGGATGCGGACGGCGTATTCTACATCGCTGTCAGCGCCTTCTCGGCGAACCCGGGAGCGTCGGCCAGTGGCGGTTATACCGTCACAGTGGCAGAGTCGGAACCGCCTGACCCGAATATGGGCAAAGACATAACCGGTACCGCGAACGATGACAAGCTGATAGGCACCGAGAAGAATGAAAAGATTAATGGCGGCCCGGATGGTACAGACACTCCTGTCACGAATGGCAATGATTCTCTGTATGGCTTGGCCGGTGATGACACGCTGCAAGGCGGGAAAGGCAACGATCTGCTGGTAGGCGGCCCGGGTTCCGATGTGAACCAGGGTGGCCCAGGCGAGGATACCGTGTCCTATGCGACTTCAGCGGAAGGCGTCCGTGTCAGCCTGTTGACCGGGATTGCCCGCGGCGGCGACGCCGGTGGCGACTCCTTTGGCGACCCGAATGCGGAAGAGTATACCAACGACATAGAGAACCTCCAGGGTTCCGGGCACGACGACGAGTTGGTCGGCGATACCCTGGCCAACAAACTCTGGGGTCTCGACGGCGATGACGTAATTAGCGGCAATGTCGGCGACGACACCCTCTCCGGCGGCGCAGGCGACGACGAGCTGGACGGCGGCGACGGCGACGACACGCTGACCGGCGGCGCTGGCGCTGATGAGTTGACCGGCGGCAAAGGTGACGATACCGCGTCTTACGCAGGTTCTGCGTCGGGTGTCGATGTGCGCCTTCGTGCTTACGTGGCAAGAAATGCCGACCCCGAAGCGGAAGTCGATTCCGACGCCGCAGGCGATACCTTCGGCGGCAGGACGACCTTCAAGCACACGACCACGAATGATGATGACGAGACCATCAATGCGGAATCCACGGTTGCCGATATCGAACACCTGACTGGTTCAAGCCATGCGGATATCCTCGCAGGTGACGGCCGGGCCAACACCATCAAAGGTGGTGGCGGTAACGATACACTCTATGGCGGTCCTGGCGGTGATAAAGATACCAACGATGACACGCTGGAAGGTGGCGCAGGCAATGATACGCTCTATGGCGGTATCGGCGATGACACGTTGGACGGCGGCGACGGCAACGATGTGCTCGTGGGTGGCCCCGGTCTGGATAAATACCAGGGCGGCGCCGGCAACGACCTGATTTATGTCGACAAAGCAGACACCGATGCTAGCGGACAAGTCTACGGTGGCGAAAACACTGCTCCGGGTTCACGTCCGGACAGCGATACCGTATCCTTTGAGCGGTTTACCGATGATGATGGTGGAATCACTGGTGTTGCTCTTGGCGCTGGCATTTACCTGGATATCGAGAATGCTATCGGCACCGACTTTGATGATACGATCACAGGTAATAACAATGAGGCAAACACCATTGAAGGTGGCGACGGTGGCGATACGCTGAATGGTGGTTCAGGTCTCGGCGATACCGTGTCTTACGAAAATTCACCCAAGCGCGTGAGAATCGACTTTAGTGGTTCTACCGATACCGCTGTTGGCGGTCATGCCACGGGTGACACCCTTAGCCAATTCGAGAACGTCATCGGGTCTGCCTATGATGATGTGTTGGAGGGTGATGACACCGCCAACGTACTTACGGGCCTCGCCGGCGACGACGAACTGGCAGGCAATGGCGGCGCTGATACGCTGAATGGTGGCGACGGTGATGATGAGTTGAACGGCGGCTTGGGTGACGATACCCTGGAAGGTGGCGCTGGTGCCGACGAACTGGATGGTGGCGCTGCAGAGGACAGTAATGGTAATCCGCTAGCTGCATCTACTAGAAATACGCTGTCCTATGCCGGTTCTGACGCCGGTGTCTCGGTAGACCTGACATCTGCCAGCGCTGCGGGCGGTCACGCCCAGGGCGACATCATCGCTGTCATTGATGATGTCGACCACGACGGCGACGAAGCGACGGATTCTGACGGTGACGGCGAAAACGACGACAGAACGGATACAGCCAGGATTGATGTGGCCACATTCGCCAGTCTCACCGGTTCAGCGCACAATGACAGCCTGACCGGCGACTACCGGATGAATGTCCTCAACGGCGGCGATGGTATAGACAGTCTGGACGGTCGCGGCGGCTGGGATATGCTCATCGGCGGTGCCGGCGCAGACCGGCTTGACGGCGGCGAGTCTGGCGCTGTGGCTGATGACCCTGCTACCGCCGGTGATCAGTCTATAGCGGAAGATGTCGACTGGGCAGTCTACCGGGATGCCAAAGGCGGCGTTACGGTGAACCTGCAGACCGGTATGGGTACTGCCGGCGACGCCGATGGCGATGAGTTGGACAATATCGAACTGGTCTGGGGTTCTTCTGACGAAGACAATGGCGATACGTTCATAGCCAGCGACGGCGCTGACCTGATCCACGGCGACCTGGGCAGCGATACGGTGTCCTACGAGGCTTCGAGCTTGGGAGTTACCGTCTCTCTTGCACAAGGAGGCAGGGGTACGAATGGCTTTGATGATGCGACTTGGGATAAGGATCCGACAGATGGCGTCATAACAACAGCTACGGCGACTAATGGACGAGGTCTGCCGAATGACGACTTGGCTCCAGCTCAACCTCTGCTTGACAAGGATGGTGGTACTCCAACCGATCCGGATGACAACGTCAATGGCGCAGCCGGCGACAGGCTGGGCGGCATTGAGAACCTCACAGGTTCTGATTATGACGACTCCCTGTCCGGTGACCAGAATGACAACACCCTCAATGGTGGTGGCGGCGAAGATACGCTGAACGGTGAAAACGGTGACGATACCTTGAATGGTGGCGCTGGCGAGGACACCTTGAATGGTGGCGAGGGTGCCGACACCTTAGGTGGCGGGGCTGGTGATGACACCTTGGATGGTGGTGTTGGCGATGACACCCTGGACGGTGGCGCTGGCGATGACAACCTGACGGGCGGCGACGGTACTGACAGACTGAACGGCGGAACCGGCGATGATGATTTGGAAGGTGGAGCTGGCGATGACACGTATATCATCGGCCTTGACAACGGCGACGATTACATCGTTGGTTTTGACAAGGATGCTGCTCTTGAGAGGATTGACCTTTCAGCCTTCGACAGCATCGACTCGTTCGACGATCTGACCATCAGGGTACGCGGTGGCAATGCAGTGATTGACTTGTCCGCTCATGGCGGTGACTCGATTACGTTAGTTGGCATTAACCAAGCCGCTATTGATGATGGCACCTTCGGCGCCAACGACTTCATCTTTCTGACCTAACCGGAGAGTGTGTTAAAACCAACTTCCTGATTGCACGGAAGTAAACGATCACAGGGGCAGTTTAAACGGGCAACCGTTTAAATTCGCCCCTGTTTTATTTCCACCCCCGAAAACCCAACCAACCCTCCCCGCGATCGCAACTCCCTATGATCGCGTCCGTCCCCTTGTGATCGCAGGCGTCCCGCCCGCAAGCACGCAGAATGCCTGTCCCCAAAATCTAGACCACCCCACCCAGAAAACAACGAGTCACCGTCAACCCCCTCCATCCCATTCCCGCCCCTCCATCCCATTCCCGCGAAAGCGGGAATCCAGTAAACAAAGAGTCGCCCTTCGGGCGAGACAGCATCAGACTGGACTCCAGCTTCCGAGGAAGTGGTACGGTGGCAGGGTGCACGGTAGCGCCCCTATCCCATTCCCATGCAAACGGGAATCCAGTGAAACAAAGGGTCGCCCTTCGGGCGACACAGTATTCGACTGGACTCCCGCTTCCGCGGAAGTGGTACGGTGACACGGCTTACGAAAGCGCTTCAATCCCATTTCCGCGAAAGCGTGATTCAGGGAACAAAGAGTCGCCCTCCGGGCGACACAGTATCAGACTGGACTCCCGCTTCCGCGGGAGTGGTACGGTGGCAGGGCTTACGAAAGCGCACAAATCCCGTTCCCGCCCCTACTCAAGGCCATACAGAGTCAGGTTGAAAGCTGGAATCCAGTGAAACAATGAGTCGACTTACACTCCCAACCCATTCCCGCGAAAGCGGGAATCCAGTAAGACAATACGTCGCCCTCCGGGCGACACAGTATTAGAAGGAAGATAACAGTCGCATCTGCGACCCGAACCGGCTTACAAGGTAAACTTATTCAGCGTAAATATGAACCCGACTATCAAAATCAGTTGGCCCACCATCCACTTGGCCATATCTTCTTTGGCGTTGCTAATGGCAACATCAAGGTCCTTCTTGGTAACCATGTTTTGGCGCATCTCTTCGAGCTCTTCCTTGGTAGCCATGTTTTGGCGAATATCTGTGAACTCTTGTTTCATCTCCTGCCGAAGTTCCTCAATACTCTGTTCGACCTTCTCAAAACGCTGACCAATCTCGACAAAGCGCTGATCTATCTGGTCAAAACGCTGATCAATCTCGACAAAGCGCTGATCTATCTGGTCAAAACGCAGATCAATCTCGACAAAGCGCTGATCAATCTC
Source organism: Gammaproteobacteria bacterium (assembly GCA_965221335.1). Classification (GTDB taxonomy): domain Bacteria; phylum Pseudomonadota; class Gammaproteobacteria; order Eutrophobiales; family Eutrophobiaceae; genus JAAXHV01. Next base: position 404,106 of record CBDCSC010000001.1, read on the forward strand.
GACAAAGCGCTGATCAATCTCGACAAAGCGCTGATCTATCTGGTCAAAACGCAGATCAATCTCGACAAAGCGCTGATCTATCTGGTCAAAACGCAGATCAATCTCGACAAAACGCTGATCGACATCCTGGAAACGCATGTAGACCTTATCGAAACTGACATTGATGTTGTCGACATCCACTCTCGTCGCCAGGTTGTTCAACAGATCACCCTGCTCAGCAGCCAGCGATTCTGCTTGCTGTGCGTCAAAACCGCATGCAGTCATCCGTTTTATGTAGGCATGTTCGTTGAACATGAGTATGTCGTGCTCCGGCGTAAAATAATGTGATTCTGCCGCTGGTTTTGCTTGTACTACTGTTGTTTCATTCATGGCTTAACTCCCGTTATTCCGTTCATCAGTAATAAAAAATGATCGAGTAAGCAATTCTGTGTATTCCGGCGAACGTGAACACTGATTCCGGTTGAACGTGAACGGTGATTCCGGTTCATCGTGAACACCGGGTTCCCCCACGCATGGCGTGTGAGTGTGTTTTACCTCAAGTGTTCACGATGAGTCAATAGCAGGCTGTTTTTTGCGCATGGATTCCCCCTTTAACGTCAGTCGGTGGGCATTGTGTATCAGCCGGTCGAGGATGGCATCGGCGAGGGTGTGGTCGCCGATGAGGTGATACCACTGGTCGACGGGCAGTTGGCTGGCTATCAGGGTGGAGGCGCTATGATAGCGGTCATCCATGATATGCATGAGGTCGTGGCGTTGTGCGGTGTTGAGGGGTTCCAGGCCCCAGTCATCGAGGATGAGCAGTTGTGTTCTGGCGAGTTGATGGATGAGTTTGTGGTAGCTGCCGTCGGCCTTGGCCTGGGTGAGGGTAAGGAACAGCCGCGAGAGGCGATAGTAGCGTGTGGGGTGACCTTGCCGGCAGGCCTGGTGGCCGAGGGCGCAGGCGATGAAGGTTTTGCCTGAGCCGCAGGGGCCGGTGATGAGCAGGTTGCGGTGGCGTTGCAACCAGTCTCCTTGTGCGAGTTGGGCGAGTTGTGCCCGTGTCAGGTCTCTGGGGTGCTCATAATCGATGTCCTGGAGGGCGGCGCGCAGTTTGAAGTGCGCCTGGCGGATGAGGCGGTGCTGTTTGCGCTGTTCCCGTTGGACACATTCGTTCTCGACTAACAGGGCGAGGCGGTCGAGGAACGGCAGGGGGTCGTAGGTGGCGGGTTGCTCGGTTTGTTGTGTCAGGGCCTGCGCCATGCCGGGCAGGCGCAGGTCGCGCAGGCGGGTGAGGGTCTGTGTGGTGGATGTGGTCATGGTGGTCTCTCCGGTCAGTTGAAGTGGTGCGGCCCGCGGACGTTCTCATGGTCCTGGGGCAGCGTGTGGGTGGATTCTTGGTCGGGGGTGACAGCGAGTTGGTCCTGGTTTGTTTGTAGAAGGTGTTTGACCTGTTTGAGGCGCACCAGGCCGGCCTGGTTGGCAATCTGGCAGGCGGCATTGAGGCGGTCGGGGTAGTGTTTGCCGAGTCCGAGCAATCCCAAGCAGGTGCGGTAGGCTTGTTCGGGGTGGGCGCGGCGTTCGAGTTGGTGGGTGACCCAGGCAAGCACATCCGGGCCGAACTGCCGGGCCCAGCGTTGCAGGCGCGCGGCGGACCACTGTTGCTGCGCCCGGTGGCGTTCGGGCAGGTGTGCGGGCTGTGTGGTAAAGCCGTACCCGTCCCGGCGCGGATGGGTGGCGATGCAGCGTTGGCGGAAGTACAGTGTAATCAAGGTGTCAGAGGCCTGCAACTCCACCCGCTCGCCGACGTACTGGTGCGGTACGGAGTAGCAATGCTGCTGGTACTGGACATGGTAATCGATATGGACGGTCACCGGCTTGATGTGCACATACGCATACGGCTGTGGGGGCAACGGCTGCAAGGCCGGTTTATCGAGGGCCTCAAAGGCGGACCGGCGCGAGCCGGGCCGGCGTTTGAAGGGGCGCTCATTGAGGTCATTGAGCAGTGTGGCGATATGGCGGTTGAGCTCATCGAGGGCAAAGAACTCGTGGTGGCGCAGGCGGGCCAGGATCCAGCGCTGGACCAGCAGCACGCCCTGCTCGGCCTTGGCTTTATCCCGGGGTTTATACGGACGCGCCGGGAGGATGGCGCAGTGGTAGTGCTCGGCCCATTGCTGGTAACTAGGATTGATGTCGGGGTCGTAGCGACAGGCGCGGCTGACTCCACTGCGCAGGTTATCGGGGACGATGGCGGCGGGGACGCCGCCGAAGTAGGTCATGGCCCGGGTATGGCTGCCGAGCCAGTCGGGCAGGGTCTGGGTCCAGGTGGCCTCGGCGAAGGTATAATCCGAGGCGCCGAGCACGGCGACGAACAGTTGCGCCGGGCGCGCCTGCCCGGTGGCGGCATTGATGACGGGTACGGTATCCCCGCTGTAGTCCACGAAGCACTTCTCCCCGGCCTTGTGGGTCTGGCGCATGGTGCGTTGTTGTCGGCCCAGCCAGTGGCGGTAGCGGTCACAGAACTGGGAGTAGCTGTAGGCGCGGTTTGGATAACGCTGGGTGTATTCCTCCCAGGCCAGCCGCTTGGTGACATGGGGACGCTTGAGCTCCTCGTGCACCGCGGCCCAGTCCGGGACCTCACAACGTGCCGCACTGCCCGTATCGGCGCCGGGATAGAACAACGCGGCCAGACGGGTATCGTCCAGGTCCGCCGGCAGCGGCCAGGTCAGGCCCAAGGTCTCGGCCCGGCTGAGAAGTTTCTGGACCCCGCCGACACTGAGCTTGGTGCTGCGGCTGATGGCGCGGATGGACAGGCCGGCCTGCAGCCGGAGCCGTAAGGTCTCTCGTAGTTTACGCATGGTCACTCGCTGGGTTGGCATGACAGGTTCCTCCAAAAGGGAGATACCCTATCACTGGGTTACAAGTCCCATGCGTTGGGGGCGATTCCGGCCCATCGTGAACGCGGATTCCGGGATGGTGAACACCGATTCCGGTATTACCCGGAAAGTGTTCACGTTCAACCGGAATCAGTGTTCACGATGAACCGGAATTGGTGTTCACGTTCGACCGGAATCGGTGTTCACGATGAACCAGAATCCGCGTTCACGATCAACCGGAATACGCAATTCTGCTTACTCCTTGTAACTCAGATTAGCAACCAGTTGCGGGGCTGTCAATAAAGATACCGTTGCCGCTTGTCTGCAATTGCAGGCTGCTGAATCCGGTTCAAAGTAATCACGAAGGATAAAAGCCAAGCATGCAAATAGAGGCGATATTATCACGTACAGTAAATATCTATTGCTGCAACATCATGTATATGCTATTTATGAATGTACGGTACATTTTAGCAGGTGAAATATGAGTAATGACCCGGTGCAATACGGTGCGGTTCGATCGGCTGAAGATCTCGGCGGTCTTGTGCGTGCTCACAGGAAACAACGAAAGCTGACACTGGAAACGATTTCCGGATTGGGCAACCTGAGTACCCGGTTTCTATCTGAATTTGAGCGCGGCAAGGAAACTGCTGAGCTGGGCAAAGTTATGCAAGCGCTACGCACTTTGGGGCTGGAGGTGGTGATTCAGCCTCGTGGGCGTGCGCCATTGAGACCGCTACCAAAAAAGGATGAAGGTCGTGATGCTTGACCCTGATGGCCTTAATGTCTGGAGCGATCAACAACTCGTCGGCTACCTGTGGCGAAACACCCAGGGGCTGATTGGTTTTCGTTACGATGAGAAGTGGCTGGCGCAAGGTGAGTTTGCCATCTCCCACACGCTTCCTTTGCAGCAGGAAGATTTTGTACCGGAACCAGGTTTCGCTCACCGCTTTTTCGCTAACCTGTTACCAGAAGGTGGTGTTCGCGATCAGATAGTTAGAGACCTTAAAATTGCCAATACTGATTTTGACCTGCTGCGCGCCATCGGTGGCGAATGCGCAGGTGCGCTTTCGATACTACAAGCAGAGCACCAACCCTTAACGGAGTACGAGTACCACAAAGTCTTGGACGAAGACCTCGCCAATTTGGTTGCCCGACGTGGCCAGGTGCATACCTGGATTGCCAATGAACGCCCACGACTGTCTTTGGCCGGCGCCCAGGACAAATGCCCTATGCTCGTGAAAGACGACGATTATTGGCTACCCAAGAAGGAATCTCCTTCCAGCCACATCCTGAAATTTGAATTACCTGATTATCGTCATTTGCCTGCCTACGAGACTTTTACCACCCGGCTGGCGGAAGCCATCGGCCTGCCAGTGGTCGACATCCAACTGCGTTCAATAGCTGACACATACTATGCGTTGATTGAGCGCTATGATCGGCGCCCGCTTGAAAACGGCCGGATTGCGAGGTTGCATCAGGAAGACTTTTGTCAGGCGCTGGGCTTCGGGTACGAGCGCAAGTACCAGGAAGATGGTGGCCCGACATTCGCCGACTGTTATCGGCTAATCCAGGAGGTCTCCACCGACCCTGCCAACGACCTGCAGTACTTGCTTCGCTGGCAAGCCTTCAACGTCCTGGCAGGCAACTCCGATGGTCATGCCAAAAACCTTTCTCTATTGCATCAAGCCAACGGTGAAATTCGGTTAGCGCCTTTTTATGACCTCGTTTGTACTCGCGCCATAGAGCGTATTGATTACCACCTGGCTTTTTCCGTTGGCGATGAAAGAAATCCGGGTGTTGTCACTCTGAAGCGCTGGGATACACTGGCAAACCAGTGTGGTTTGCGCCCTCAGTTCCTTCGGAATCAAGTTCTGGAGGTTGCTACAGGGCTGCTTGAGAACCTACAGTCAGTGAGGGATAACTTTGAAAATCTTTATGGCGAGTATGCTGCTCTACAACGAATTGAACAGGTTGTAACCAAACAGTGTCAGCGCACGGTCAACGAACAATAGGCTTTATTCTAAGCGTATTTCACAGCAAAGCTGCCACCCATTACATGGCAAAACTGCCACCCCCAGGGAGGTAGATAGCCGACGTGTCTGACGTGGATAAACATGGTTATCCTGTGTCCTTGTTTCAATTGAACCGATAAAACCCTGCTTGCTATCTGGTACAGGGAAAGACAACGCGAATTTGCCATACACACCGGGTAAATTGAAGGTCTGTATACATTAAAGCCCGGCGTTACCGCCCATCTCATATTCGCCACCGGATAAAGAAAATACAGAAGATGAATTGGAACGGTAAAACCTACCTGTTTCGCTGGTTAGCGCCATTCGAGTATGCTTCGACTGAGATTAAGTCTCACAGTTTCCATAATAACCGCAAAGAGGACGAAGTAACCGCTAGAATATCAGCGCCTTAAAGTGGCTTGATGAAAGTGAAAATGGCCGGCTCTATGCCGGTACAAAATGACAAATTGTGCTGACAAACGCGGCGTGTGTGCTATAGTGTAAAGCAAAGTGTAAAGTTAATTGCAAACATTCAAACATATACGAGGCAGATTCTAATGGGGGAGAAGTTGAGCTACCCACCAGTGTTCTACACGTTGGCGCAAATCAAGTTCAATCCAATTGCGCGTATGGAGGAGTACGTTCCTGAATTGCAGGATCGGTTGCGGCGTATTGGTTATCCTGATTACCAGCGAGAACATAAGGTTGAGGTGGAGATCAGAAAAGCGGCTACTCCGCAACCTGATGTTCGCCCTCAACAAATGGTCAGGTGGAATTTCAATAACATCGATAGGACTGAAGCTTACACCCTTCATCCTGATGCCCTTATTTTCCACTCTACGCAGTATGCGCATTTCGAGGATTTCTCTGAGAAGGCGCTGAAGGGACTCACACTTGCTCATGGAGTAATTGAGCTTGCATATATTCAACGAATTGGACTGAGGTATCTGAATGCTGTTGTTCCTGCAGGTGGTAACCCACTCGACAACTACCTCAACCCTTCTCTTATGGGATTGTCAACAGTAACACCAGGACAACTTAGTCATAGTTTTAATGAATCTGTCTCACAAGTTAATGGTGGAACGCTGGTTGCCAGAACGGTTATTACGGAGGGCGGGTTGGCAATGCCACCGGATTTGTTTCCTATGGCATTGGCCTTGCCTGATCATTTGGACAAACTATCAGGCAAGATCGCCGTGTTGGACACGGATTATTTTGTTGAACATAGAAGTGGTTTTGATATGGATAGTGTCAAGAGACAATTATTAGCATCTCATAAGCTTGTAGATGAGACCTTTAAATCTTCAGTTACCGAACACGCAATCTCTGTTTGGAAGTGATATTGACATGGAAATCAGGCCATACTATATCGACTCAGCCCCTCAAATTTTTGAGAAAATTCATCCAAATGCTGTCCCTTCAATTGTACCATTCATTTTGAGCTTCAATGCTGGTACTGGCGGTGCCATGACCACGCAGGGGATGGAGAATTTACACCTATGGGTATATGCACCATACGTTCATGTGGAACCTGTATCCCAAGACATAGACAGCCGTACCCCTGCTGAACATGTCGCATTAATTCAGGATACTTTCGCTCTGAAAATGTCAGAACTCGCGATGATTTTAGGAGTGAGTCGGCCAACTGTGTATGCATGGCTTGATGGACAGGAACCGAAGCCTGAATCAATCCAGGATATCCAACGTATCTCGCATCTGGCAGAACACCTGCAAACAACGAAAATCATATGCTTGGATAAACTTATCCGACGACCAATATTTAATTCTCAGTCACTAATTGACAAACTCAAGGCAGGAGAAGTTACCGGAGAGGACTTATCTATTCTTAAGGAACTCGCCGATAAAGAATCTCAATCTCGGCGTCGCACGAAGGGCTCGGGGAAAATTAGACGAAGCATCTCTGATGTGTCCGAAGACCATTCTTCCTCAGTTTATAACAGAGGCTGAGAATAGTGTCTTGGACACGGAATACACCTTGGCGCCAAGGTTCTGTCCTTAATTCTCGAGACTTTGAGCGCCTCGATATTGACCAGGAAGAAGGCTCGGTTGCCTTGGCCGTTTCTCACGATTGCGACATTACAAATGAAGATTTGACAGCAGAGCCCTACGTCGAATTTGTGATTGGGCGAATCATCGAGAAAGTGGATGGAAATCACACTCACGCAAAGAATCCACGAACTCTGCACATTTCGCTAAAACACGGGGGAAACGATATTTCTCTTCAACTTCTCGCTGTAGAGAAAATGCAGATTCGCAAAGATTTATTACAAGAGGTGGATCCGGACGCAGAGTGGTCAATAGAGAAAGAAGCATATCGAGTCCTTCAGCATTGGCTAGCCGCAAGGTATAAGAGGCAGTCTCTTCCAGATGCGTTGGTGGAAAGGCTTCGCCCGGTTGCTGATTTTTTCCAAAAGCATGGCAAAAAGCATTCTCGTTCGGTATTAGGGTATTGGCTAGACTACGAACCTTTTGCCATGGAACTCTCACCTGAACTGTCGTATGAGCTCTGGTTATATGTTGTTTACGCCACTGACGAAGAAGATGCCCGAGAAAACGCAGAACAGGTTGCTGACTCTCTACGTAGAGATTTTTCATCCCTCATAGAAGGGAACGGAGGAGTAGGTAAAATCGACCTCCGTGAATGCGCGTCATACTCAGAAGAAGAGTTCACACTCCGTGATCTCCGGGTAAATATAGAATACCGTCTCGACTTCATAAGTCTTCGTCCGAAATCAGCCGGACCCATCGTCGATTAGAATTTCAGAATCCGAACTGCTTTCGCTGTAACTGCCACAACTGGAGAAACGGATTCATAAAGTCGGCCAGGGTTAGGATTGCCGGATACGTGCTCTAGAGAATAATTTCCTGGATATCCGAGGCTAACAGCGATAGGCGCAGGATACGGGAAGCGTAACTCGTCGCCCCTTGAATTACCTAATTCTATTTGTAACTTATTGATTATATTGCGCTAAGTTGTCATTTTTCCAGGATGGATATTGCCGGTTTTGGTATAATGAACCTTGATATCCTTGCAATATCAGAGGCAAACCATGACCCCTAAGCAAGCTGATGCCGATAACCGCTCCTCCTCAGATCTGTTCCGCGAACGCTTAGACAACCTGCTCAATCAACGCCATACCTTATATCGCCTGGCCGACCTGATAACGTGGTCGGTGTTTGACCGGGAACTCGGTTCGCTGTACTGCCCGGACATCGGTAGTCCGGGGAAACCGATGCGGTTGATGGTGGGGTTGCAGTATCTGAAGCATTGTTACGGGTTGTCGGACGAGGCAGTGGTAGCAGGCTGGGTGGAGAATCCGTACTGGCAGTATTTTTGTGGTGAGACCTACTTTCAGCATGTCCTGCCGATATACTTTGCTGTGTCGCCTGTTATGGGTGTCGGTAGCCTCCATGAAGGCTTAAAACAGAATTTTTCAGAACCAGCTAGTTTACTTTTTTCACATGGGTTGCCTGCTCCGGTCAATCGACAAATTAACTTGCTGTAACATGAGGACGCTAGTTTTATGATTGATTTTTCGAATCTGCTTAACGATGACGCTGACAATGTCATCGATCCGCGTGAGATTTTTATCACATTAAATCGCGACAAGCGATTTGCTTTTCCGCGCGATATTCAGACTGAAGTTTTAAATGCCTGGTTTGCTGTACGTAATCAGAGTGACATTATCATCAAATTGAATGTAGGTAGCGGCAAGACCGTTGTGGGCCTGCTTATTTTGCAAAGCTCGATCAATGAGCACAAAAAATTGACTTGGGTAAGTTTGGTTCGAATATCAGAAGAGGCTGCCAGACCAAAGCTTAAACAATACTTGCCATTCGGCTGCGTATTTCACAGCAAAGCTGCCACCCATTACACGACAAAACTGCCGTCTATTTCACACGAAAGCTGCCTCCCATTACACGGCAAAACTGCCACACCCAGGGAGGTAGATAGACGACATGTCTGACGTGGATAAACATGGTTATCCTGTGTCCTTGTTTCAATTGAACCGATAAAACCCTGCTTGCTATCTGGTACAGGGAAAGACAACGCGAATTTGCCATACACACCGGGTATATTGAAGGTCTGTATACATTAAAGCCCGGCGTTACCGCCCATCTCATATTCGCCACCGGATAAAGAAAATACATCAGCGTGATCACACATTAAACGCGGGGCTTAACATTTGTTGCTCGCTCCTGCTTATTCCAATGGCGCTTGCAATTGAGGGCCATTTGGCAACACTGGCTAGCACTTCTCCTTTTATCTTTATCGCCTGTGTTTTACTGAGTCGAAAGAAATCAATCACTTCCAGTGCCAGATCGTAACTCAGACTGTTGTCGTTATCCGAAATATTAAGATGTAATCCATTAGCAGGACTGACTGGGTTGATGTCGTAAGCCGGAGACAATAGCCAGCTGCTGCGGTGATAAATGAATCCATGATTTCGCAGATGATCATCGATATTAGAAATGGAAATATAAAACACAATACGTCGCCACAGTTGGGCGAGGTCGTCTTTTGTGTTGGCGCCATGCTCCGCCAGAAATTGCGCAAGTTCCAGGTAACTGGCTTCGTAGTCACCGTCGTAGTAGCCGAGTTGTGTCATCGCTGAAGTAAAGTGAAGACGGCTCTTCAAGGTGCGATCAAACGTAAGCCACCGGACCGGTGGAGATCGTGAACACCTAACAGATAATCAATTTCACTCAGCGTTTGTTGGCGGCGGTTTTCCCGGCGGGCAAGAAGCGCTTCACGCCGTTTCATCAATAATCGTCCCCAACGATCCGGGCAGGAATCCAAAAACACCCGGAAATTCTTATCACCTTCTCCATGTTGTTCGCCGGAATACAGTCTTAGTTCCCGGTCGATCTGTTGCGCAAAAGAAGACCGGAGCCAGACAGAATCGTAGCTGAAGCTGAAGTGTTCCTTACGGCGGATGACAGAAGAGCGAAGTGTCCCGACGAGCGCCGGCTCCTCAAACTCTTCCCAATCTGCGAATACAAAGACTTCGGTATTGTTCACTTTGCCCCTGTTTTTTCGCCAAGCAATTTTATGTCCTGGAGTTTGCGACCCAATTCATCATCTTGCGCGACCTTGGTAAAGTCGTTGACGAGCCCCAGTGTTCCCAGTACGGCCACATAGTGACCAATGGAAACAGTGGGGTCTCCTTTCTCGATCTTCCGGATGGTCAAACGGCTAAGACCCGTGCGTTCCGATAACAATACCTGAGTGTAGCCCCTCCGTTTGCATGCCAGCTTGATGTTTTCGCCAAATTGCTCCAGCACACGTTTATATTCAGGAAAAACAACGGCAGTCCGGCTTCTTTCTGACATGTTAATGGACACTATAGTTACCATATAAGAGATAAATAGTAATTATAATGACCTTATTTTGTATTGCAACGATAAGTTTCTGTAACTGGCATCGCGTGATGTCCGCACCAGTAGAGTCAAGTCATTGACAATTGACATGCCCGAATCCATACTCAATGAACTTCTGACATAATCAGAGATATACCAAATGAAACACTTACTTGCCGTTGTTTGTCTCTTTGCGAGCGCCGCTGCTCTGGCGGAGAGTTATGTCATTCATGCCGGTGCATTGTTTGATAGTGTCTCCGGTAACGTGCTTGAAGAACAGAGCATTCACGTCGCAGACGGGAAAATCATCTCCGTTGCGGCGGGTTATCAAGCTGTTGCGGACGGGGCGCAGCTCATCGATTTGCGCGCTTCGACTGTCATGCCGGGTTTAATGGATATGCATGTGCACCTGGATATGCAGATGGCGCCGGAGAGGTATGTGGAAAAGTACACACTTAACCCGGCAGAACGCGCCTACCGGTCGACGCTCTATGCCCGGCGCACATTGCTGGCCGGATTTACCACGGTGCGTAATGTCGGGGATACCGGCAATATCACAATTTCTCTGCGTAACGCAATTGAACAGGGCTACGTGGACGGGCCGCACATCATTTCGGCAGGCAAGGGCATTTCCGTGACCGGGGGTCACATGGATCCCACCAGTGGAAACAGTTATGCGCTGATGGGCGACCCGGGTCCGGCGGACGGCGTGATCAATGGACCTTACGAAGCGCGCAAAGCGGTGCGCCAGCGTTACAAGGACGGTGCGGATGTCATCAAGGTGGCTGCCACCGGAGGCATGTTGAGCACGACAAAAAATGGCCTGGCGCCGCATGTGGCCATGGATGAACTGGCGGCGATTGTGGAAACCGCCGCGGATTATGGCATGGTTGTGGCCGCGCACGCCCATGGCGCGGAAGGGATCAAACGCGCCATACGTACCGGTGTCAATTCCATCGAGCACGGCTCAGAGTTGGATGATGAAGCAATAAGCCTGATGAAGCAGTATGGAACTTACCTTGTTCCGACAATGATGGCACCGGATTTTGCGGTGGAGAAGGCCAGGATTGACGGTTTTTTTCCCGCAGTCGTCCTGGCAAAAGTCAGAGTATTCGAGCAATCCATTCCGGCCATGGTGAATAAAGCCTATGTAAGCGGCGTCAACATTGCTTTCGGCACGGACAGTGGTGTAACGCCCCATGGCGAGAATGCAAAGGAATTTGCGCTGTTGGTGGAGGCCGGGATGAAGCCGGCGCATGCGTTGCAATCCGCGACGATCAATTCGGCAAGATTGCTCAGAATTGACGCGGAAGCGGGCAGTATTGAGGCCGGAAAACGGGCAGATATTGTTGCCGTAAAAGGCGACCCGCTGGCGAACATCAGCCTGATGCAGCAGGTCAGTTTTGTTATGAAGCAGGGGAAAATCTATAAGCGGGAATAAGTAAGACTGAATATGCTGGCCCTCAGTCATCACTAAAACTCTGATATAGCTCGTGCAAGCCCGCGCCCGCGCCTTTCAAAATCCGCAAAAATATCGTATATTGTCGCGTCAATATCGTTATACCCTAACCACCCCTGATCAGGTGACGCCTCGGCGACTTCGTATGCAACCAAAGCTTCCAGGAAACACAGGCCCGGCAGAAGAAACCCAATTGCAGGCGGCATTGCGCCGTTGCCGCAAGGGTTTGGTAGGCGTGACCCTGTTCAGCGCGATGGCCAACATTCTGATGCTGGTGGCGCCGGTCTACATGCTGCAGATGTACGACCGGGTATTGACCAGCGCCAGTTACGAAACCTTGATCGTGCTGACCGTAGTGGCGGTCTTCCTGCTGGCTTGTTTCGGTCTGCTGGACTGGGTGCGCCAGCGCCTGATGGCGCGTATTGCGCTGTTCCTGAACTACGAGGTCATGGATGACGTGCTGACCGGCGTGTTCCGCGGCAGCCTGCAACGCTTCCGCCAAAGCGCCGACCAGCCGGTACGCGATCTCGATACGGTGCGCCAGTTCATATCCAGCCCGCCCGCGCTGTCCTTCTTCGACGCCCCCTGGGCGCCGGTGTTCATCGGCGCCATCTTCCTGATCCACCCGTGGCTGGGTACTTTTGCAATTTTCGCCGCGTTGTTCATCCTGCTGTTGGCCTTGCTCACCGAGTGGACCTCCCGCGGACCGTTCCGCAATGCGTCGGAACATACCGCGGAGTCCCACCGTTTTATTGAAAGCAGTCTGCGCCATGCGGATGTGCTGGAAGCGATGGGCATGTTCGAGGGTTTCCGCCGCCGCTGGCGCGACAAGCATGACCGCGGCATTGCGTTCCAGGCTCGGGGCGGTTCCAGGGTCAGCATGTTGCTGGCCACTTCCAAGTCCGGCCGGCAGATCGTACAGGTAGGCATCCTGGGCCTCGGCGCCTGGCTGGTGCTCAAGCAGGAAATCTCGCCGGGCATGATGATCGCCGCCTCCATTATCCTCGGGCGTGCGCTGGCGCCTATCGAACAAGGCATCTCGGGGTGGCGTGGTTTCGTCTCGGCGCGCCAGTCCTGGTGCCGCTTGAACAACCTGCTCGACGCCGCACCGCCGGCGCAAGGCGGGGGCGCGACCAGCCTGCCCCGGCCCACCGGCTTGCTGGAAGTGGAGGGCGTTTCCGCAGCGCCGCCCGGCGCGACCAAAGCGACGCTGCTGCGGATAAGTTTTACCCTGGAGCCGGGTTCAAGCACGGGGCTGATCGGGCCCAGCGGCAGCGGCAAGAGTACCCTGGCCCGCCTGCTGGTGGGCGTATGGACTCCCCAGGCCGGGGCGGTGCGCCTTGATGGCGCAATGATCGCCGACTGGCCGACCGAAAGCCGGTTCCGCCATGTGGGTTACCTGCCCCAGGAGGTGGAACTGTTTGAGGGCACGGTGGCCGAGAACATCGCCCGCCTGTCCGAACCGGACAACGAGGCAGTCATCGCCGCCGCGCAGCAGGCGAACTGCCATGACATGATCATGCGCTTGCCGGAGAACTATAACACGCCGATCGCAGCCGGCGGCGCCAACCTGTCGGCCGGCCAACGCCAGCGCGTGGCCCTGGCGCGGGCCATATACGGCGACCCGGCGCTGATCATCCTGGATGAACCGGATGCGAACCTGGATGCTGACGGCGAGATGGCGCTCAGGAACGCGTTGCTCGCGCTGTCCAAGCGCGGCGTAACGCTGCTGATAGTGACCCACAACTTCCGCCTGCTGCAAGTCGTCCGGAATGTGATGGCGCTGAAAGAAGGCGTGCTGTTGGAGAGCGGCCCACGGGAAGAAGTCCTGAAACGCTTCATGCGCCCCGCGCCGGCAGTCGCCGGCGCAAAGAAAGCGCAAGCAGGAAACTAATATAAGGTGTCGCCCTTCAGGCGACACAGTATATGACTGGACTCCCGCTTCCGCGGGAGTGGTACGGAATTACATAATGACAACAGAAGCAAAACAATCATCTCTTGACATGGTCGCCGGCACACTGGCCGCCTGGCTTCAACGCCTGTCCGGCTCCGCCGCCGCCCTGTTGCGCGGGCCAAAAGAGGACGAAGTCGACCTGTCCCGGGACGCCGCGGACGAGAAGGAGGAACTGAAGAACCTGTTGAACCGGGACGTGGTCATGCGCCGCGGCATCATCGTTGTTGTCATCGCGCTGGGTGGCTTCCTCGCCTGGTCCATGCTGGCGCCCCTGACCGAAGGCGTGGTCGCGATGGGAACGGTGGTGGTGGACACGCAGAACAAGACCATCCAGCACCTGGAAGGCGGTATCGTCGAGAAACTGCATGTACGCGAGGGCAGCGAGGTCAAGGCCGGTGACGTGCTCATCGAACTCAGCGAAACCCAGAACCGCGCCCAACTCGAACTGCTGGAGAGCCGGTATTACGGCCGCCTGGCTGAAATCAACCGGCTCAACGCGGAACGCCTGTTGCAGGATGCGATCATCTTCTCCGATGAACTGCTGGCGTTACGCAATGACCCGGTTATCGCCGACATCCTGGCGGTGCAGGAGAACCTGTTCCAGGTGCGGCGCCGCCAGTACTACGGGCAGATCGAGGTACTGCGCCACCGCATCAGCCAGCTCGAAGAACAGGTGCGCGGCCTGGAGTCGACCCGGGAGGCATTGCTGCGCGAACGCGGTCTGATCGAGAAGGACCTGGAGAGCCTGGTCGCCCTCAAGGACCAGCAACTGATTGATGAAGGCGTACTCATCGGCCGCCAGCGCGAATACGAACAGGCGATTGGAAAACTGGGCACCCTGGCTGCGGATATCGCTGCGACCCGGGTGAAGATCGGCGAGACGCGCCAGGAGATCCTGCAGATTGAACATGGCTGGGGCACGGAGGTATCCGACCAGATCACCGCAGCGCAACAGGCGTGGTTCGAGACCCGCGAGCGCATCAACGCAGTGTCGGACGTGTTGCAGCGTACCACTATCGTCGCGCCCCAGGACGGCAAGGTGATTGGCCTGTCCGTGCATACCTTAGGCGGGGTAATACCGCCGGGCAGCCCGATTATGAACATCGTGCCGAGCGAAGATCGGCTCGTGGTGGATGGCCAGGTGCGCCCGATCGATATCGATAATGTCTATCCCGGCCAGATGGCCCGCCTGCGGTTTTCCTCGTTCAGTTGGCGCACCACGCCCCAGGTGGAGGGCAAGGTCGAGCGCGTCTCAGCAGACGTCTTCCGTGATGAAAAGCTGGGCACATCCTACTACATCGCCCGCATCCTGGTACCTGAGGAGGAAATGGCGAAACTGGGCGATGCCACCATCGGCGCCGGTATGCCCGTGGACATCATGTTCACCGGCGGCTACCGCACCGCAATGGAGTACTTGACCGACCCCATCACGGACATCCTGGATAAGGCCCTGGTGGAAGAATGAGTATCGGGAATCCAGTGGAGCAAAGGGTCGCCCTGCGGGCGACGAGATATTTGACTGGACTCCCGCTTTCGCGGGAGTGGTTCGGTGGCAGCGCAGGCATGATTACCGCCCCATCCCATTCCCGTGAAAACGGGAATCCAGTGAAACGCTTTGGCGCCGCAGGCGCACTTTATTTCCTTATGCTCGCGCTAAACTTCGCACTGCCCACTGCCGCTGCCGCCGAGAACGCAGTCACCGACAGTGTAGTCACCAACAGCGCAGTCACCAGCAACGCAGCCGTCGACAGCGCAGGCGCCTACACCCTCTCGCAGGCATTCCTCGACACCTTGGCGCGCGACCCCCAGATACAGGCGGCGGAGAGCCGCGTCGCCGAGGCGCGTGAGCGGATGGAGGAAGTGAACGCCAGTCTGCGTCCCTCGCTTACCCTGTCCGGCAACACCGGTTATGCCTATAACCGCAACCAGGCCCGCATCACATCGATCTACGAAGGCCACTCGTCCCGGGGCAGGGTGCAGTTGAATCAAAACCTGTACACCTTCGGCCGTATTGAAGGCCGCCGCCAGCGCGTCGATGCCGAGATCGCCGAAGCGGAATTTGCCCTCGAAGAAGTGCGCCAGGATGTACTGGCGGAGGTTGCCCGCGCCTTCTCCGAACAGTTGTTCCGGGAACGCATCTACCAGAGCCGCCAGGACTTCGAGAAGCTGCTGGGCGAGCTGGAAGATGCGGCGCGCCGCCGCATCGAACTGGGCACCCTGGACCGCACCGAATTGTTTGGCGTGCTGCGCCGCCTGCACCAGGCCAGGGCGCAGCGCATCGAGGCACATTCCCGCTACCGCGTGGCGCGCGCACAATTGGCTCGCCTTACGGGCCTGGAACACGACAACCTGGCCCCTGCCTCCCTGGCCCGCCTGGAACTGGCGGCGCCGGCCAGTCTCGACTTTGCGTTGACCCAGGCAGACAACCAGTCTCCTGCGTTGATGCAGGCGCGCATGCGCCTGGAGGCCGCCGAGGGTGATCTCGCATTTCGCAAGGCCGAACTCTGGCCGACCCTGAGCCTGGAAGTAAACGCCAGCACCGGCAATGTCGGACAGATCGACACCACTGATGTCGTCGGTGGCGTCAATATCTCGGTGCCGATGTATGAAGGCGGCGCCAAGCGCTCACAGTTGCGCGGCGCCAGGCTGGCGGTGGAGACCGCGCGCCGGGAACTGTTCGCGGTACGCGAACGGGTCGATATCGATGTACGTTCCAACTGGGACCTGCTCCAGGGCCTGGTTATGTCTCTGCAGGAATTCGAGGCAGCCGTCGCCGACATGGATGAGGTGGTGGCATTGACCGGCAGCAAACTTGACGTAGGGCGCGCCACTTTCGTGCAGCATATCGAAGCCCGCCAAGACGCACTGGATGTTGAATACGAACTGCTGAACAGCCGCCTGCGCCTCGAAGAAACCCGCATCGAACTGCTGCGCGTCCTGGCGGAACTCAGTCCCTGATCCAGCCCCCTGGGACCGCCCCTATTGTTGAACCCTGGAGAAAACCAGCGTCGCGTTGGTCCCGCCAAAACCGAAGCTGTTGGACATCACCGTGTTCAGCCCGGCGTTGTCGATACGGTCCAGGGCAACAGGCATGCCTTCCGCATCCGGATCGAGATTACGGATGTTGGCGGACTTGCAGACAAAATCGTGTTTGAGCATCAGCAAGCTGAAAATGGCCTCGTTGGCGCCCGCCGCGCCGAGGCCGTGGCCGGACAAGGCCTTGGTTGAACTGATCGGCGGGATGTTGTTCCTGAATACCGTCTTGATCGCGCCCAGTTCGCCCGTGTCGCCGGCCGGGGTGCTGGTTGCGTGGGCATTGATGTAGTCAACGGGACCCGTGGTAGTCGCCAGCGCCATCTCCATACAGCGCACTGCGCCTTCGCCGGAGGGCTTGACCATGTCGAAGCCGTCCGAGGTAGCGCCGTAACCGCAAACCTCTGCATAGATTTTCGCGTTCCGTTGCCTGGCATGTTCATACTCCTCCAGGACGACGATACCACCGCCACCGGAGATGACGAACCCGTCCCGGTCCGCATCGAAAGGCCGTGACGCGTTTGCCGGGTCGTCGTTGTACCGGGATGACAGCGCGCCCATCGCGTCGAACAGCAAGGTGCTGCTCCAATGGAGTTCATCGCCGCCGCCGGCAAAAATAATGTCCTGCTTGCCGGACTGGATAAGCTCGTAACCATTGCCTATGCAATGAGCGCTGGTGGCGCAGGCCGAGGCAATCGAATAATTGATCCCCTTGATTCGGTAGGCCACTGCCAGGCAAGCGCTGCCCGTACTCGCCATGACCCGGGGCACCATTGTCGGCCCGACCTTTCGGGCGCCCCGGCTGCGCAATATGTCCGCCGCGGCGACCATGTTTTCGGTGGAACTACCGCCGGTGCCCACGATCAAACCGGTGCGCGGGTTGGATACCTGGTCTTCATCAAGGTCTGCATCGGCCACCGCGTCCTGCATCGCCAGGTAGGCATATGCGGCGCCATCGCCCATAAAACGTTTTTGCTTTCTTTCTATCAGCGCATCCAGGTCAAGTTTTATCGGGGCGTGCAGGTGGGACCGGAAGCCCAGCTCGGCATATTCTGACGTATGCTCCACGCCGCCCGTGGCCGATTTCAATGCGCTGAGGACTTCCGCCTGGCTGTTTCCTATGCTGGATTTGATGCCCAGGCCGGTAATGACTACTCGTTTCAACATATCACCCTGACTGCTTTGAAGGCTGCCAAAATTATCATAAATCCCGGAATAAGCCTACCCGGAGGTCTTTCGCCGAATAGGTCTCCTTGTCATCAATATACATGTAGCCGTCGGCGATACCCATCACCAGGCTTCTGGAAACGACTTTTTTCATATCAATAACGTATTTTACCAACTTGCAATCGGGCGTGACCTGTCCGGAGAACTTGATTTTGCCTGCGCCCAGCGCCCGGCCGCGGCCCGGCGCGCCGGTCCAGCCCAGGTAGAACCCAACCAGTTGCCACATTGCATCAAGACCCAGGCAGCCCGGCATCACCGGATCGCCTTGAAAGTGGCAATCGAAAAACCATAATTGCGGATGAATATCCAGTTCGGCGATGACATGCCCTTTCCCTTTTCCGCCCCCGCTATCGTTGATTTCCGTTATGCGGTCAATCATCAGCATATTATGCAGCGGTAACTGGGCATTACCCTCCCCGAACAACTCACCCCGACCACAGGCAATCAGTTCCTCTTTGGAATACGAACTTTTTCCTTTGCGCATAGGTTACATAGTATCGCATGTTTACACTCGATTTCATATCCACAAAATCATCCACAAAATCAGGACATCCATATTATTTTGCTGTATGGCCTATGAACGATACCATTCCCGTGCAAAGTTCTGAATTATGAGAGTTTATTGGGTGCCCTATAATCTACATGTGCGTCCTGAATTAATGCGTAATTGATGCTAGAATCGGCCCATGACAAATCAGCAGGGGATATCGGACAGACGGCCTAGTGTGCCGGTCAGCATCGGGCCGGTTAAGGTAGGCGGCAGTGCGCCTGTTGTCGTACAGTCTATGACGAATACCGATACCGCCGATGCGGTGGCGACGGTGAAGCAGGTACAGCAACTGGCTGCCGCCGGGTCGGAGCTGGTGCGCATCACGGTCAACAACGAGGATGCGGCGCGCCAGGTTGCCCGTATCCGCGAGCGGCTGGATGCGCTGGGTTGTAACGTGCCCCTGATCGGCGATTTCCATTACAACGGCCACCTGTTACTGACGAAATACCCCGATTGCGCCGAGGCGCTGGCCAAGTACCGCATCAATCCGGGCAACGTGGGTTTCGGCAGGAAGCGGGACAGCCAGTTCGCTACTCTCATCGAGAAAGCCATCGAATATAACAAGCCGATACGCATTGGCGTGAACTGGGGCAGCCTGGACCAGGAACTTGCGACCCACATGATGGACGAGAATGCCAAACTGGCGGAACCCCTGGACGCCGACAGCGTGATGCAGGAGGCTTTGATTGTATCCGCGCTGAACAGCGCGCAGAAAGCCGAGGAGATTGGCCTGCCCCGGGACAGGATTATCCTGTCCTGCAAGGTGAGCGGGGTGCAGAAGCTGATTTCGGTTTACCGGGACCTGGCCGGACGCTGCGATTATGCGCTGCATCTCGGCCTGACGGAGGCCGGCATGGGTTCCAAGGGTATTGTCGCCTCTACTGCGGCGCTGGGAGTCCTGTTGCAGGAAGGCATAGGCGATACCATCCGGATTTCCCTGACCCCCGAACCGGGCGGCGACCGCGCCACCGAGGTGTTCGTAGCCCAGGAACTGCTGCAAACCATGGGCCTGCGTTCATTCACCCCGCTGGTCACAGCCTGTCCCGGTTGCGGCCGCACCACCAGCACCGTGTTCCAGGAACTGGCAGACAATATCCAGGCTTATATCCGGACCCAGATGCCGATATGGCGCGGGAAATACCCCGGCGTAGAGGAGCTGAACCTGGCGGTAATGGGCTGCGTGGTGAACGGACCGGGAGAGAGTAAGCATGCGGACATCGGTATCAGCCTGCCCGGCACCGGTGAGGCGCCTTCAGCGCCGGTCTTTGTCGATGGGAAGAAGACTGTTACCCTGCGCGGCGAAAATATTGCCGCAGAATTCCAGACTATAGTAGATAATTACATAGAAAACCGCTTTGGCTAAGCTGCAAGCGGAACAAGAAACACATCCACAAATGCCTCACCCGCCCCCACGACGGGTGAGGCAAAATGTAAGCAGAATTCCTTACAACTGACCGGAGAGTCGATCTGCTATCGATTATCCGGATTGTCGGTTCCCTCAGCCTTTCATCCGATTCATGGTCCGCCCGACGAGAATGCTGACTACGCCTGCATTCAACGCTGTGCTGACCTGATCGAGGATAGCGTCAAGAGGGCCGCCAACCGCCGGAATGAGCTGTAATACGCCATTACCGTCTCCGCCAGCTCCCCCATCGGGCATGGATGCCGCAACACCGACAGCAATGGTGACTGCAAGGTAAGCAACGGGGTCTTCCGCGTCAATTGCTGTCCAGCCATAGATCAATCCGAGGACGACCAAAGACAGGGGAAGCAGGTTAGACGGAACAGTCCCAGGGGCGACACCTTCGATGATTGCCGCTAAAACGATCAATCCAATAACGATTCTAGTCATACTTATTCCCTCCTACAGTTATTATTGCGTGAAGGGCCCACCGTCGACTGCCCCAAGCTTGTCCCTCAGATGCAATCTTCGGTAAGCCGCGACACAACTATAACACATAAACAACGTAAGCGGTCAAGAGGAAATTCGCTTATTTTGAACGAGGAGGCTGGCATGACACCCATGCACGAATAATATACAATCGGCACACACCTATTTATAAGACTTCGTGAGGAACAAAATGTCTGAAGTGAAAGCCTATCCGGTCTCTCCGGCTATTGCCGATGATGCCAATATTAACGAAAAACAATATGCTGCGATGTATGACCAGTCCATCAACGATCCGGACGCGTTTTGGGCCGAGCAGGCTGAAAAATTCGTAAGCTGGTCCAGGAAGTGGGACAAGGTTCAGGACTGGGACTATAACAAGGTGGACATCAAATGGTTCAGTGGGGCTAAACTGAATGTATCGTACAACTGCCTGGACCGGCACCTGGAGACCCGCGGTGATGATGTGGCCATTATCTGGGAGGGCGATGACCCCAGCGTCGACAAAAAGATCACCTACCGGGAGCTTCACCGGGAGGTGTGCCGTTTCGCGAACGTTCTGAAGGCCAGGGGCGTCGGCAAGGGTGACCGCGTATCCATCTACATGCCGATGATCCCCGAGGCGGCCGTGGCGATGCTGGCCTGCACCCGTATCGGCGCGGTTCACTCGATCGTGTTCGGCGGGTTCTCCCCGGAGGCGCTCAAGGACCGCATCCTGGATTCCGATTGCCGCGTGGTCGTTACCGCGGACGAAACCGTGCGCGGCGGCCGCACTACACCGCTGAAGGCGAACACCGACAAGGCCCTTGAGCATTGCCCGGATGTGCACAGTGTGATCGTGGTGCAGCGCTCCGGCGCCGATGTGGACTGGACCGAGGGGCGTGACCTCTGGTACCACGAGCAGATGGAGCTGGCCGCGGATGACTGCCCACCGGAGGAAATGGACGCGGAAGACCCGCTGTTCATCCTTTACACCTCCGGTTCCACCGGCAAACCCAAGGGAGTTCTGCACACCACCGGCGGCTACCTGCTGTATGCCGCCCTGACCCACAAGTACGTATTTGATTATCACGACGGCGAGGTCTACTGGTGTACCGCCGATGTGGGCTGGGTAACGGGGCATACCTATATTGTTTACGGCCCGCTGTGCAACGGCGCCATCACCCTGATGTTCGAGGGCGTGCCCACCTATCCTGATGCGGGCCGCTTCTGGCAGGTGGTGGACAAGCACAAGGTCAACATCTTCTATACCGCGCCGACGGCGTTACGCGCCCTGATGGGGCAGGGCGACGAGTTTGTGAAACGGCATGACCGCGGCAGCTTGCGCGTGCTCGGCAGTGTCGGCGAACCGATCAACCCGGAGGCCTGGGAGTGGTACTACCACGTGGTCGGCGACGAGCGCTGTCCCATTGCGGACACCTGGTGGCAGACCGAGACCGGCGGTATCCTTATCTCTCCGTACCCGGGCGCCACTGCCCTGAAACCCGGCTCCGCCACCCGGCCCTGTTTCGGTGTGGAGCCATGCCTGGTGGACGACAAGGGTAACGAACTGGATGGCGCGACCTCCGGCGCGCTGTGTATCAAACGCTCCTGGCCAGGCCAGATGCGCACTGTGTACGGCGACCACCAGCGCTTTATCGACACTTACTTCAAGACCTTCCCCGGCATGTACTTCACCGGCGACGGGGCGCGCCGCGACGAAGACGGCTATTACTGGATCACCGGGCGCGTGGACGACGTGATCAACGTCTCCGGGCACCGCATGGGCACCGCCGAAGTGGAAAGCGCGCTGGTGCTGCACGATGCGGTTGCCGAGGCCGCCGTGGTAGGTTTCCCCCATGATATCAAGGGGCAGGGCATCTATGCGTATGTGACCCTGATGGGCGGGGTCGAATCTTCCCCGGAACTGCGCCGGGAACTGGTTTTACATGTACGCAAGGAGATCGGCCCCATCGCCAGCCCGGATGTAGTCCAGTGGGCGCCGGGCCTGCCCAAGACCCGTTCCGGCAAGATCATGCGCCGCATCCTGCGCAAAATTGCCGCCAATGAACTGGATAACCTGGGCGACACCAGCACCCTGGCAGACCCCGCAGTCGTCGATGACTTGATTGAAAACCGGGAAGTGAAATAAAGGGTCGCCCTCCGGGCGACACAGAATTAAACTTCCAGGAAATGACCACTGAAAACATCGCCGAATTGAAAGAGTATTTCAACCTCTGGTTGGAAGCCGGCGAACAGGCGTATGCGGAAATCGCGTTTACTGACGAGTACGCCCGCAATTTTGCCGGCCTGGTGAATGCCTTCCTGGTCATGCGCGCTGAGTTGGATGCGCAGCCTGACAGGGTCACCCTGCCGGTGCCTCCCGGCTTTGCCGGCTTGTCCGGTGCGGCGCCCGTAGAAGTCGGGCCGTCAGCCAGGGAAGAGGTGCACCGGGAGGACAGGGTTCGCTTATACCGTTACCGGGCGCTGGTCGATGAACCTCATACCGTCCCGGTCCTGATCGTCTACGCCCTGGTCAACAGGCCGTATATCATGGACTTGCAGGAAGGGCGTTCTTTGATACAGGGCTTGCTGAAGGCAGGCCTGGACGTTTATCTGCTCGACTGGGGCTGCCCCGACGATGGTGATACGGGCCTGACCCTGGATGATTACATCAACCGCTACCTGGGCAATGCGGTGGACATCATCCGGCAGCGCCACAGCGCGGAACGCATCAACCTGCTGGGTGTGTGCCAGGGTGGTACCTTCTGCCTTTGTTATACCGCCTTGCATCAGGATAAGGTCGCCAACCTGGTGACCAGCGTGACGCCGGTGGACTTTCACACCCCGCGCGACCTGCTCAGCCACCTGGTGCGGCACGTGGACATGGACCTGGCCGTAGATACGCTGGGCAATATACCCGGCGAGTTCCTGAACTGGTTGTTCCTGATGTTGAAACCGTACAAGCTGACCGGGAAGAAGTACCTGGATGCGCTGGAGCTACTGCATGACAAGGACCGGTTCGCTACCTTCATGCGAATGGAGAAGTGGATCTTCGACAGTCCGGACCAGGCCGGCGCCGCCTGCCGCCAATTCGCGAGGGATTTCTACCAGGGCAACAAGCTGGTCAAGGGCGAGGTTGAAATCGGCGGCAAACGGATAAACCTGGAGGCGATCACCATCCCGATCCTGAACATTTTCGCCACCAACGACCACCTGGTCCCGGTCGATGCATCAAAAGCGCTGGCCGGCTGCATCAGCAGCGAGGACTACACCGAACTGGAGCTTCCCGGCGGCCACATCGGCATCTACGTAGGCGCCGGCGCCAAAGACACCTTACCCGTCGCCATCAACAACTGGCTCAGGCAACGGCCCTGACAATACCATTCCCGTGGAAACGGGAATCCAGTGAGACAAGGGTTCGCCCGCAGGGCGACACAGTATTGGACTGGACTCCCGCTTCCGCGGGAGTGGTTCGGTGGCTGTGTTCGCGGTAGCGCCCCCCATCCCATTCCCGTGCAAACGGGAATCCAGTAAGACAAGGGGTCGCCCTACGGGCGACACAGTATATGACTGGACTCCCGCTTCCGCGGGAGTGGTACGGTGGCGGTGCTCACGGTAGCGCCCCCCATCCCATTCCCGTGCAAACGGGAATCCAGTGAAACAAAGGGTCGCCCAGCGGGCGACACAGTAATTGACTGGACTCCCGCTTCCGCGGGAGTGGTACGGTGGCAGGGTTCGCGGTAGTGCCCCCCATCCCATTCCCGTGCAAACGGGAATCCAGTGAAACAATGGGTCGCCCTACGGGCGACACAGTATCTGACTGGACTCCCGCTTCCGCGGGAGTGGTACGGAGGCGGGGTGCACGGTAGCGCCCCCCTCCCATTCCCGTGCAAACGGGAATCCAGTGAAACAAAGGGTCGCCCAGCGGGCGACACAGTATATGACTGGACTCCCGCTTCCGCGGGAGTGGTACGGTGGCGGTGCTCACGGTAGCGCCCCCCATCCCATTCCCGTGCAAACGGGAATCCAGTAAGACAAGGGGTCGCCCTACGGGCGACACAGTATATGACTGGACTCCCGCTTCCGCGGGAGTGGTACGGTGGCGGTGCTCACGGTAGCGCCCCCCATCCCATTCCCGTGCAAACGGGAATCCAGTAAGACAAGGGGTCGCCCTACGGGCGACACAGTATATGACTGGACTCCCGCTTCCGCGGGAGTGGTACGGTGGCGGTGCTCACGGTAGCGCCCCCCTCCCATTCCCGTGCAAACGGGAATCCAGTGAAACAAAGGGTCGCCCAGCGGGCGACACAGTATATGACTGGACTCCCGCTTCCGCGGGAGTGGTACGGTGGCAGGGTTCGCGGTAGTGCCCCCCATCCCATTCCCGTGGAAACGGGAATCCAGTGAAACAAAGGGTCGCCCAGCGGGCGACACAGTATTTGACTGGACTCCCGCTTCCGCGGGAGTGGTACGGTGGCGGTGCTCACGGAAGCGCCCCCCTCCCATTCCCGTGCAAACGGGAATCCAGTGAGAGAAGGGGTCGCCCTTCGGGCGACACAGTATTTGATTTAAAGGATCTCCTCATATAAATCTCTCCATGCTGGATTTTGTTTTTCAATAAGTTCCGTCTTCCATTTTCTGTTCCATTTTTTTATTTGCTTCTCTCGCATGAGAGCAGCGTCCCTATCACCATGTACTTCATAGTAAACCAGGCGATGTACGCTATATTTTTTGGTAAATCCATCCACCACCTTATTTTTATGTTCCCACACGCGTGCAGGTAAATCGTTAGTGACGCCTGTATAAAGCGTGCCGTTCTGTTTGTTTGCCATGATATAAACTATTGGCAGTTGTTCGCTCATATCCCTTCCGCGAATCAGCAATATCCATTCTCCTTGAACCAGTCGACCGCGTCCTCTATCGCAACGCGCGCCGGACGGGCTTCGTAACCCAGCGTTTGTTGCGCCAGGGCGGAGGAAAAATACATGAACTTTTTCGACATTTTAACGCCGTCTACTGTCGCGAACGGTTCCTTCCCGCTTACCCGCGCCCACTGCTCCGCCAGCCAGGCGATCGGGTAGACTGCATTGTGGGGCAGCCGCAGGCGCGGCGGCGCCAGGCCCGCGTAGTCGCAGATGATGCCGAGGATGGTCTGCAATGACAGGTTTTCCCCGCCCAGGATATAACGTTTGCCGGCCTCGCCTTTTTCAAACGCCAGCAGGTGGCCGGCTGCGACATCGTCCACATGGGCGATGTTCAGGCCCGTGTCCACGTAAGCCGGGATTTTCCCCCTTAGCGCGTCGACGATGATGCGACCGGTGGGCGTGGGCTTGATATCACGCGGCCCGATGGGCGTGGATGGGTTGACGATAACCACGGGCAGACGCTGTTCCTCGACCAGTTCCAGCGCCGCCTGTTCAGCCAGGAACTTCGAGCGCTTGTAATGGCCGACCATGTCCCCCAAGCTTACCGGCGTGGTTTCGTCAGCAGGACTCCGGTCCCGGTTGATGCCCAGGGTTGCCACGCTGCTGGTGTACACCATTCTGCTGACGCCGGCGTCTGCGGCCGCGCGCAACAGGTTCCGAGTCCCGTCCACATTGGTTTGGTACATGCGTTCCGGGTCGGGTATCCACAGGCGGTAATCCGCGGCGACATGGAACAGGTGGTTGCAACCCTGCACCGCCCGTTGCAGCGAGGCGGGGTCAGTCAGGTCGCCTTCGGCCAGTTCGACATCCAGTTGTTCCAGGTTGCGCCGGTCACTGCCGGGCCTGACCAGTGTTCTTACCTGGCAGCCCTGCGCGAGCAGCGCCCGCGCCAGCGCGGACCCGACGAAACCGTTGGCGCCTGTTACCAGTGTGGTCATGGTTCGGTACGGATCCTGAGAATGAAATTCATTTCCGTCCCCGCTTGCACCGCAGGTACTCGCGCAGAGTCCACAATGCAAACACGGGCGCGCCGATGGCGGCGATGATGAGGAACGGCTGCAGCATGTCGAAAAACGTGACCAGCGGCAGCAGGTAGAAGATATCTTCGATCTCGAACAGCCCGATACCGGGTTGTTCAACCTTGAACCTGCCGGTAGCGCTGCCGATCATCATGCGCAGGTGAAATGTCGCAGCCACGGCAACGCCGGCGAGAATGCCGATGAACAGCGCCTCGGCGCCCAGCGGGCCATGCAGCAGGCCGAAGCCTATGCTCACAAACAACAGGATATTGATGATGGCATCGCTGATGAGATCGTAGTAATGGCCGGACTTACTGGTCTTGCCGGTGAGCCGGGCCAGCTCTCCGTCGCTATGGTCGAGAAAGTTTGACAGCGCAAAACACCAGGCGCCGGCGTTAACCCGTTGCGGGTCCCCGGTGGCGAGCAGCACACAGGCGACGACACCGGTGAACAAGCGCACCGTCGTCAGGTGGTTGGGCGTGACAGCAGTGTTGCGTAACGGATAAACCAGCCAAGCCGCCAGCCGCGCGTCCAGCGGTTTGTCATGGTGCATTCGGGCGCTTCCGGCAGGCTTCCATAGACTATGAATTATATCGCATCAGATAGTTAAAACGCACGAGGACTCATGTAATTTACATTAATCCCGCGGTGTTCCAACCACGGTCAGCAGTGCCGGCAGTACCAGCAGCATGCAGACCAGGGTGACGCCGATGCCCAGGGTGAGCAGTATGCCCATGCTGGCCGTGCCTGCGTGGGGCGACAGCGCGAGGTTACCGACCCCGCCCATGGTGGTCAGCGAGCTGACGACGACTGCACGCGCGGAACTGGTGGCCAGGATATTTCTCCCGTCCGGCAGGTCTGTACGGAACCTGTGGATGATATGAATGCCGCTGTCCACGCCGATGCCCAGTAGCAGCGGCAGGGCGATGACGTTGGCGAAGTTCAGCGGCAAGCCGGCCAGCACGCTGATGGCGCCGGTGATCAGCGCCGCAGTGAGCAGGGGGACCAGCGCCAGGAGCACATCTCTTTTGCGAGCCAGCAGTAGGTACAACATGATCGTGATGGCGATGAACGCGTACAGAAAGGCCTGACGGAACGCTAAGGATACCGCATCGCTGGCTTCCAGGTTGATGACCGGTGGCCCGGTGACTGCGGGTGATATGGACTGAATTCCGCGCACGAATTCCCGTAGCGCCTGGTTGTCCTGCATGTCTCGCCGCGGGTAGATTTCGATGCGATGCTTGCCGTCGGCGCTGACCCAAAGACGTTTGAGCGCATCCGGTAGGGTTTCCAGGGAGATGAAATCGGCGTCCAGAGATGCATTCAATGCCTCCAGCCGCCCGGGGAGCGATGCCAGCAGCATCTGTTCCAGTTGCGCAAGCTGTGCTGCGTCGGGGTGTGAAATCCCCGGTTTTTGCCCGGTTGAATCTTGTGGTTCCCGAACGCTACCCGTTTGTGCTTGCAGCAACGCCGCCAGGTTGGCTTGCAGGCGCGTATGGACCGGGTCGTTAACCCCGGCTTGTTGCAGTGTTTCCTGGAATCCGAGCAGTGCGGTCAGGCGCGCCCCGCCGGTTTGCGCTGCGGGGTCCGGCGCCGCAACCGCCAGGTCGCCCAGCAGCAGGCCCATCTCATCGATGATAAACAGCTTCTCATCTTGGTCTACGGGGATGAAGTCCGCCATTGTGACCACCTTGTCCACCAGTTCAGATTGAGTAAACGCGTCACGGTACCTGTCCGCCTCATCGTCGCCGGCGATCATGATTGCGGTCCAGGGCGTCAGGTCGTTGTCCGCGAGCAGCTCCCGGTATGCAGTCAGCGCGCCGCCGTCTTGGGGGTGCAGGTTCAGCGGATTGTGGTCGAAGCGCAGACCGCCCAGCGCGGCGGCGGAGACCAGGACCACGCAGACCGAGACGCCGAGTATCTTTCCTGCATGCCGTTCCACCAGGTGTGCGCCGCCGAGTGTCGCCCGGTGCGCGCCCGCGTTGTAGGGCAGCAGTGACAACAGCGCCGGTATCACCGTGAGTGTGACCACGAAACTGACGAACATGCCGACGCCGGATATCCAGCCGAGTTCGGCGACACCCGTGAAATCAGTGGGGATAAAGGCAAAAAAGCCGATAGCGGTGCTGACCGCACACAAGAACAGGGAGTCGCCGATGTTGACCGATGTCTCATCCAGGGCGCGCGCCCGGTCGGTACCGTCGAGCAGGTGTTCCCGATAACGCAAGCAGTAGTGGATAGCAAAATCGACCCCCAGGCCGATGTACAACACCGCGAAGGCCACAGAAATCAGGTTCAGTTCGCCTACCGTGAGAATGGCGAACGCGGCGGTAAAAATCAGGCCGGTTACGAGGCTGATCACACTGACCAGCGCCAGCATGAAGGAACTCAGGCCCGTGACCATGATGAAAGTGACCAGGCACAGGGCCAGAAAGATGGCCGTTTCCGTACCTTGCATCACGCTCACCATTTCCTCGTGCGCGAGCATGGTGGCGCCGGTCAGGCGCAGTCCTGCGCCCGGGGACGCGGCGATGCCGAGTTCATCGTAGGCTGTGCGGATCATGTCGACGGCCGGGGTTGCCGGAAAAAATCCGGCGTAATCCAGTTTTGGCTGTGTCAGGATAAATTCGCGGTACGGAGCCGTGCCCGCGTCGTCTGCGTCTCCGGACATGAGTTGCTGCCACGACAGGCGATAGGGGCGGCCGTCTTGCAGCGCTTCCAACGCTGCGTTGATGCGGGTGAAGATGGGTTCGAGTTCTACCTGCTCACCATCACCGGCGGCCTCCAGCGCTTCGCCCAGCACCCCGAACAGGCCCTGGAGAGTGGGGTCCCGGGCCAGTCTCGCAAGAAACGGCTGCACCTCGGCGAGATTGTCGGACAGGTCTTGCAGTTGCGCGGGTTCCAGGTACAACAGCCCGGATTCCCGAAACACCGGCAGGGCATTCGGGTAGTAGACGAACTCGAACAGGTCCCGCTCTGCCTGCAGCCGCTCGTACAACAACATTGCCGCATCGCCGGCCTGGTCCGGCGTAGCGGCTTCCAGGACGATAAGGATGTTGTTGTCGTACTGCGGGAACAGCCGCTCATATTCCTGGTCCAGTTGCCGCCAGGCAAGCTGCGCGGAAAGCATGTCTTCCGTGTCGGTATTCACAGCAATATTGTCCACGGTGTAGCGCACCGCAAAAAAGGCAAGCGCAAACACTGCCAACAACACCGCAGGCGCGGCCCTGCGTACCAGGCGCACCCACTTGAGCAACAGCATGGAGGAGAATTGCTTCAGCATATCAACATTGGCTCACCTTTTTATAAACCAGTTACATGTTTTTGACAAGCCCCTAACAGCCCCAACAGATCAACCGCAAGTAGGGCAATGGCATTCCGTGAATCTGGTTGTACTCGGATTTAATGGTATTTCTGCTATAGTATCAAGTCGACACAATCTTGTTTGGTTAACGATTTGTTTATTTTCATTTATCGCTGCCACGTAGCACATGATGAACCTGTTCGAGGAATCCCGCACTGCGCTTATCAGCAGCGCTGTTGTTGGCGGAATTGACACGGAGGCAGCGGCATAATGACAATTTGCCACAGCCGGACAGCGTTATGAACTGAATATTCGATTCGGGTTTGAGGCAGATATCTGACACCAGAGAGGCAATAATAATGAGATTCTTGCAACGACTATCCGATAGGTACGTATCATCTTCCATATTCGATGGAGATTATAATCTCCGCGTTGTAATACTAATATTATGTGGCTTCTTTATCCTGCCGTATTCATTGGCAGAAGATGCCGCAGTGTCTTCAATAGGGTATGCTTCCGTGTCTGAAGCGCTGAGGGATCTGACGGAAAATCCTGCCGCAACTGTTGAAAATCACGGGGATTGGATAGTGATTTCCCTGGAGGATGATGGTTACATATTATGGTCGTTCACGCCGACAACTCATCCCGCCCACCCGTCGGCAGTAAAGCGTTCACTTGTTGAAGCTGACGGAGCGTTCCATATTTTAATGAATGTTCTTTGTGAATCCACCAAATCGGCTTGTGATTCACTGGTAGAGGACTTTAAAGAGCTAAACGAGAAAATTTCAAGCGAGATCAGAAACGATAAATCAGAATAATATGCCCATCCTCTTGAAACCGTTGGCATAAGTCCATTTGATCCAGAGCGTTACCTCCGTGCCAATAGATGCCTGCCGGTTCGCTTCAGGGTGGTGTTGGCGCAGTGCGCGGCGAGGGCCAGGCGCGCGAGAACCGGAATTTGAACGGGAGACCTGGCGAGGTCTAGTATGAGTCCTGCGGCATCAACTTCGCCGAAGGCGTCTACCCGTCGCAGAACGGTGTCCGGCAGCGCCATGCCTGAGTCATCGATGATGGCGCGCAAGACCAGGGCCGGCAGGCCGTAGCGGTCCGCTATCTGAAGTACACCGGCGCTTTCCATATCGACGGCCAACGCTCCGGTGCGTTCGAACAGCTTTTGCTTCTGCACGGCAGATGCAACCGGTTCCGTCGCGCAGGCCAGCAACCCTTTATGAATCCTGGTTTGGGACATGCGGAAAACTTTCAGAACACCCATATAGCTTTCAGGACAATTTGGCGCAAAATAACCAGGGCGCCCTTGAGAATTTCGGGACAACCATTCTATAGCCTGCTCAGACAAGTCTGCGTCCGCGGTATATTTCTTTCCCTCTTCGCAGACCTGTTGCGCAACCACCAGGTCGCCCGGCCTGAGTGAAGGCGCCAATGCTCCTGCGGTACCGACCACAGCCAGGCAGTCAGCGCCTGCATCGACCAGGTTCTGTGCGGCCTGCCGCGCCCGCCCCCGGCCCATACCGGACAGGATCAGCAGGGTTTTTTCATTGAGTTCCACAGGTTGCTGCGCGGGCAGTTTCCCGTGCTTAAAGCACCGCGCCTCGGAACGAAGCGCACAGATTATGCCAAGTCTGTGGTTCAAGCCGCGGGCAGGCCGGCAGCCAGCCTGTTGAACAGCCATCTGAGCAGGAAGTCGTGACGGGTGAGCAGGTTCGTGGAGATGATAGTGGTCTTGACGGCGCGGCGCGAGATCTTTACCTGGTCGCCGGAGGTAAACCCGCGCTGGCTGTTGATGTTGCGCAAGGTCAGCACCGCCATGCCCAGCGCCCACAGGCAGAAGCGCCTGATCCCGGTCTCATTGCTTGGCAGCAGCAGCGTGTATTTCAGCGCATTGCTCAAATGCATACGGGCAACGCCGATCAACTGACCCAAAGCCTGCTGAAATTCCTCGCCGTTGCGCAGGGGTGCGCCATCCTCCAGGGAAACGCCGTGGCTTTCCAGCACCGAGCGCGGCAACCAGCACATGTTGCGTTGCTGGTCGTCCCAGATGTCCTTGAGGATATTGGTCATCTGCAGGCCCTGGCCGAACGATACCGCCAGTTGCATCAGCTCGTCGTGGTGTTGGTCGATGACGCTGGAATAGTCACAGAACAGCTCGGTGAGCATCTCCCCCACGACACCCGCGACGTAATAGCAGTAGCTGTCCATGTCTTGCTGGTCTTTCAGGCCGTTTGCGACGTTTGCCTCCTGGTACCGGGACATGCCGTCGGCCATGATCCTGATACAGCGTTGCAATGCCGCCTGCTGGCGCTCGTTGAAACTGAGAGTGATACGGATGACTGCGTGCGTGTTCCGAACCAGGTCGTGTTCCTCGTCGGTAGCGCTAGCAGACAACCGCGGCTGCAGGTCAAGCGCGAACTGCTGCGCGTCATCTGTGCCATTGACCACCCGGATAAACCGGTCGGAGAACTGCCGTTTGTCTGCATAGGGCAATTGCTTGTCGTCTTCGATGGTATCGGCGATGCGGCACAGCAGGTAGGCATTGCCCACCACCCGCTCCAGGGAATCAGGGAGTTGCGGAATGGTCAGCGCAAAGGTGCGTGAAACACCTTGAAGAATTTCATGTTGGTAGGCAAGGTCTGCCGGCGCCGGTCTGTTCATTGGAGAGAAATATGCCAACTATCGATGACAATGGCAAGGGTTTCATGTATTACTTGTTTCATGTATTGCTCAGCAGTTCCCGCTCACTTCTGGAATCACAGGCGTTCCGCCCTTAGGCAGGCGAGACGCCCGTGCCCCCAGCGCTACGGCGCCAGCCATTACCGATCCGATGATGTGGTTAATCCTTTTCGCCGTTTCAGATAGCGCCGGCTTTCCACTTGTTGCAGGGTAAGCAGCCCCATCGGATCGAATATCAGGTCGCGGATGCGCAATGACAGTGACAGGGCCAGGCAAAATCCGGGGTCGAAGCCAACCAGCGCGCCGATCAGGATGAACGCGCCTTCCTGTACCCCGTAAGCGTTGGGAATGATGAACGCGAGATCGCTCAAGACGGTAGTCAGGCTACGCAGTAACAAGGCTTCGAATATGCTGACGGGTTGTCCCAACAGCAGGCAGGCCAACCACAACTCAAAGGTGTGCAGCGCCAGCGATGCCAGCCGGTACAGCGTCGCGAGCAGGATTTTGCGCTGCTTGCCGTACAATTCCCGCACCAGCCGGTCCGCCTCCTCGGCAGAAAACCTGACGCCTTGCCAGGCTTCGTGTTTTACCAGTTTCTCCGCCAGTTTCGCCAGCGCCCCGAGCATGCCGTAACGCTGGATAACGATAAGGCCGCCGGCGCTGAATAACAGGAACAGAATGCCGGCTACCGCGTACGGAAGCAGCCGGTTGTCGCCGGGCAGGAGGGTCAGCAGCATTACGCCGATCAGCGCCCAGCAGGCCAGCGCCAGCGCTTGAACGGTCTTGTCTGCCATCACCGATGCCGCGGCATGGGCCGTGCCCGTGCCCCAGATAGACAACAGCCTTGCCTTGACCACCTCTCCGCCAATGGATGCCACGGGCAACAGGTTGTTGACCGCGCGCCCCATCCACAATGCCAGCAGCGCATGGCTGAAGCGCGGCGTCTCGTCGGAACGGAATAACTGGCGCCAGCCCTGGGTTGCCGGCAACAACGTAGGCAACCAGACCAACGGCAGCAACAGCAGGTACCAACCCGAATTCAGCAGCAGCCGCAGCACGTCCATGAAGCCCTGCCAGAGCAACAGGCCAATGAGCAGCGCCAGCCCGAGTACAAGGCCAAGTTGTGTCAGTAACCGCATAGGGAAATAACTCGACTGTAAATATCCGTATCGACAATAAATAAATTCAGGAACCTCTGATTAAGTCTCAGAGGTTCCAACGGTACAGGGATGTGCTCTGACAAGTCCTGGATGGACTTGTTCAGAGCTTCCTTCAATAATCCCCCCTCTTGTCGTCCATGAGCGCCAGCCTCAATGACATGAAATCATCATCCGCAACCGGTGACTCCACAAAAGAAGTCCAGTATACCTTATATTCATCTGTTACAAGTTTCAGTATCAGTATCTGCCCGCATCAGCCGCCATGCCAATCCACACCATTATCAAACGTCACGGTCCCAGGTCGTCGGGCTGATTCCCCGTTCCCTGAGCACATATTTTTTTACTTTTCCGTTTTCGGTCATTGGCAGTTCCTGCACGAATTCCAGGTAACGCGGGATCGCGAACCGGGCAATCCTGTCTTCAAGGAAACGGATTACCAGGTCCGGTTCCAGCTTGCGGCCGTCACGCGTAACGAGGAATGCCATGACCTCTTCTTCACCCAACTCCGAAGGGACACCGACAACGGCGGCATTCTTTACCTCCGGGTGGGACAGCAGCGCCTGTTCGACTTCCCAGGAGGAGATATTTTCGCCGCGCCGCCTGATGGCGTCTTTGATGCGGTCGAGATAGTGGTAGAGACCCTGTTCGTCGCGCATCACCCGGTCCCCGGTATGAAACCAGAGGTTGCGCCAGGCGGACATTGTCGCGTCGGGATTACCAAAATAGCCATTGGCCATGCTGAATGGTTCGGTAGCGCGAACCAGCAGTTCTCCGGGCGTGCCGGCAGGAACTTCACAGTCGTTTTCATCGACTACCCACACCTTGAAACCGGGGACAACACGGCCCATGGTCCCAGGCGCATAGCCGCCTACCGTGTTCGACATGACCAGGTTGGTTTCGGTTGAACCGTAACCATCGATGCAGCGAACGCCAAAGCGTTGCCGGAATTGTTCCACGTGTTCCGCGGGTGTTGCCGGCGACAGGCAGACGCGTACCTGGTGCGCCCGATCCGCCGGCCCCGGCGCTTGTTTCAATAGGATGTGCACCATTGCTCCCAGCAGGTAGGTGACCGTCGCGCCAGCTTGTCTTGCCTGCGTCCAGAACCTGGAAGCGGAGAACCTGCGCACAAACGCGTAGGTCGCGCCTGCCAACAGCGCTTGCCAGATGGTATTCAGCGCATTGGTATGGAAGAACGGCAAGGTCGTGAACAGTACATCGTCTGAAGTAATCTCCAGAGCTTCGCCCGTTAACACCCCCCACCAGAAGAACTGGGCATGCGGGCAGGCGACGCCCTTGGACGGACCGCTGGTGCCCGAAGTAAACAGGATGGCTGTCGTATCCCCCGGCCGCGCCTCGTGAGCGGCAACGGGTGTGCCTGGCGCTGGCATGGGTTCTGCTAATCCGCTGTCATGAATGCTTTGGACATCACCCGCGGCTGGCGCAGGCGTGAGGTCAGTACTCAGGCTGCGCTCTGGGTCTGCATTATCGGCGTAATCGATAACCCAGACCCGGGGCTCGGATGGCGGCATAATCTCCGGAGCGGCCAGATACGCAAACAGGTCCTGTTCGGTGACGATGAGCACAGGGTCAACCAGTGACAGCGCGTGGCGTAGCTGCTTGTCCCGAAACGCGGTGTTAACAGGCGCCAGCACGGCGCCCAGCCAGGCTGCGCCAAACCACAGTTCGATAAAATCGATGCTGTTCGACATGAACGTGACAACGCGGTCGCCGGCCTTGACCCCGGCAGCCGCAAGCCGTCCCGCGCAGCGCGCGGCAAGCTCAGGCGCCTCGGCATAGGTGATTGAACGGGAGGCGGAAGCTATCAGCGGCTTGTCCCGGTAACGGACGGACTGGCGCTTGAGGAGCTCGGGCAGCGTCCGACTCGCATAGGGGAATGTTCTGGCCTCTTGACTGCTCAAACAACCGGCTCCTTATTAGTGTTTTGATCGTTATTATCTACCAGCGCTGACCATTCCCGCAACAGCGGGTTATTTTGTTTTCGCCGATCTGCTTTGTGAAATTGCTCGGCTTGGTGCAATATATGAGCTTTGTTAAATTAAGGAAACTCTGAACAAGTCCATCCTGGACTTGTCAGAGTACGGAAAACAAAAATGCGATTTTTGTTTTCCTCACAATATCAATGCCTTACAGTCATTGATATTGACGATACATCCTTGTACCGTAGGAACCTCTGACTTATCAGAGGTTCCTTAAGGAAGATTGAATGAGTTTTGTTGAAGCGATAAGGCGTTTGTTGAACAAGGCCGTTGCAGACTGTTTTCCGGGTTCGGGGCCGGCATTTGACTGCCAGGTGGCGCCTTGCCAGGACAGGAAGTTCGGTGATTACCAGTCGAACCTGGCGTTCCTGTTGGCTAAACGCGAGAAGACCAGTCCGCGCAATATTGCCGAGACGGTTGTCGAAGCTGTTCGCAAAGAGATGGAAGCGGTTCCCGCTGCTGAGGAAGAGAATGCCGGTGGCGGTACGTTAGTTGCATCGGCGCTGGTGGAGACTATTGAGATCGCCGGGCCGGGGTTCATCAATATCCGTATAAAAAACACTGCGCTGCTCTCCGAACTGGTTCATACACAGACTGACCCGCGCTGCGGCGTGGCGCGCACGGCGAGCCCGCAACGCATCGTGGTGGACTATTCCAGTCCGAACCTGGCCAAGGATCTGCACGTGGGCACCATGCGCTCGACGGTCATCGGCGACTCGATTGCCAGGGCGCTGGAATTCCTGGGCCATGAGGTACTGCGTCAGAACCATTACGGGGACTGGGGCGCCAATTTTGGCGTGCTGGTTGCGATGATCAAACAGGAGTACGGTTCCGACCTGGACGGCTTGAAGGCCGCGCCCCTGGAAGCGGTGGAAGAACTGTACACCAGGGCAAGCGCGTTGAAGACATCCAGTGAAGAATTTGCAGCCAGGGCTGCCGCGGAGGTGAACAGGCTGCAGGCCGGCAATGCGGAATCACTAGCCGTCTGGCAGGTGTTGATGGACAAGACCCTGGACAACTGTCATGCGTTGTATAAGGACTTCAATGTCAGCCTCAATGCGTCCCACGACTGCCCGGAAAGCTTCTACCGGGATGATTTGCCCGGTGTGGTCAATGAGTTGTCCGAAAAAAACCTGCTTGTTGAGGACAATAACGCGATGTGTGCGTATCTGGACGGGTTCCAAAACGTTGACGGCGACCCGCTCCCGGTGATCGTGCAGAAAAGTGATGAGGGATATAACTATTCCACCACGGAGCTGGCCGGGATCAAGCACCGGGTCGAGCGTTTACAGGCGCGCCAGATTATCGTCGTCACCGATCGCGGCCAGGAACTGCATTTTCGTATGATTCGGGCGCTCGCCGAAAAAGCGGGCTGGCTGCCCGACGGCGTGCGCTTGAGACATTTGGGTTACGGCGTGATATTGCAGGAGGTCACGGAAAACGGGCAGACCAGGAAGACCCGATTCAGGACCCGGAGTGGTGGCACCGTGAAGATCAGGGAAATGCTGGCGGAGGGACGCCGCCGCAGCGAAAAGCTGACGCTGGAACGCAATCCGGATCTCACTGCGGATGAGCTGGACGGGATAGCCGCAAAGCTGACCATCGCCGCGCTTAAGTACGCTGACCTGAAACAGCGTCCGGAGTCGGATTACACCTTCAACTGGGACCAGATGCTTGCGAACCAGGGCAATACGGGTATCTATATCCTTTACAGTTATGTGCGCATCGCCAGCTTGTTCAGGAAAGCCGAACAGGATTTGGTCCCGCCGGTGGCGGACCTCGGCCCGGCTGTCATCTTCAATGAACTGGAGCGGGAACTCCTGCTGCGGGTGGTTTCCTTCCCTGAACTTTTTTCCGGTTATGAAGAGGAACTGACGTCACACAACATATGCAGTTACCTGTATGAACTGGCCGGCTGCTACAGCCGATTCTGGAAAGAGTGCCCCATTCTCACGGCGCCGGAACAGCAGAAGCATTCACGGCTGGTATTGAGCCGGGCCGTGGCCGCCCGCCTGAAACTCGGCTTATCGCTACTGGGCATTATGGTAGTGGAGAAGATGTAAATTTTTGCAATCAGCGCTTGCTGAGGTGCCCCAGGGCTTCGTTTGTGTAGGTGATTTCGTACCTGCTTTTTAATTCTTCGAGCAGGTCTTTTTCTGTCTGTTTGAAGCGGTCTCTTTGCCAGTCCTGTAATACCCGGGGTCTGCTTTCGTTGAACGGGATCGGTTCGGCATCGTGTATTTCGTACAGGAAGACCAGGTGGTATCCGTAGCCGGACGGGACCGGGCCTTGCCAGCTACCGGTATCCAGTGCGAACAGGCTTGTAGCGAAATCCTCGCCGAACAGCCTGCCCAGTTGCGATCGGCCGATGTCGATGAAGTCGCGGGGCAGCATGAATGCATCTCCGATGTCTTCCCAGGCGGCCTCATCAGAACCCTGAACGCGGTATAACAGCGCGGCGGCGTCTTCTCTGGGGTTACCGCCGGGACGGTCATGGCTGAAATAGATATGCCTGAACCCAAGTCTGGGTTCGGTGCGGTACAGTTCAGGGTGGGCATCGTACCAGGCCCGGAGTTCGGCTTCATCCGGCTCGGCCTGCTGCGCTGCGCTTTCGGCCAGCAGGCTCATCTTCTGCGCCAGGCGGCGCCGGATGATCGGGTCGTCCAGTTCCAGTCCCAGCGCTCTGGCTTCCCTGGAGAACAGTTCTTCAAACAGGAAGTCCGACAGCAGGCTGTCCAGTTCCTCCGGCGACGGCTCCCGGTCCGTGCGCAACAGCCAGCCGGACTTCAGACGTTCGATGACGCCGGCGTCAACGATGATCAGTCGCTTTGCGCTGTCATCCGGGCCAACCAGCGCGTACAGGAAAAAAATCAGGCCGCCGGCCAGAAAAAAATGCGCCAGCGGTTCATGCAGGAATTTATTCAGCAAACGAGGGCGCATCAAGCGCAGTGTATAATGGCAACATACTCGACAGATTACCATAACTCACAGTCAGCAAACATCTATCCGAAGCAGACAAGCGAATTGGTATGAGATATTCGGGTTAGGGAACCTCTGGGATTAAGTCAGAGCTTCTTAGAAAGAACATTGAACCGAATTGTTATAATATCCCTGCCCTTTACCACTAAGCATTGGAAATACCTTGATGAACGAAAGAGTTGAACAATACGGACTATCGATAGCAAAACAACTGTACGACCTGGTCAATGACGAGATCATACCGGGTACCGGCGTGGAGCCGGAGCGATTCTGGAAGGAAATGGCCGGAATCGTTGCCGATCTCGGCCCGAGAAACCGCGCATTGCTGAACCGGCGCAACGAACTCCAGGACCGGCTCGACCAATGGCACCGGGCCAACCCGGAAATCAGAGGCGCAGACTACAAGGCCTTCCTGGAGGAGATAGGCTATATCAAGCCGGAGGGCAAGCCATTCAAGGTCAGCGTTACCAATGCCGACGCCGAGATAACCCGAATAGCGGGGCCGCAACTGGTGGTGCCGGTAGACAACTCCCGTTATGCCCTGAATGCGGCAAATGCCCGCTGGGGCAGCCTGTACGACGCACTGTACAGTACCGACGTGATCCCGGAGACCGAGGGCTGCAAGCGCGGCGCCAGGTACAATCCCGTGCGCGGTCGCCGAGTCATTGAGTATGCGCGCCGTTTCCTGGACCGGGCAACACCCATGGCCGTGGGCAGCCATGACTACGTGGTGAAGTACAAGGTAAAAGCGGGCCAGTTGGTCGGTATCATGGGCGACGGCAGCGAGTACGGCCTGGGTAAGCGTGAGCGCTTTGCCGGATACACCGGCGATCCGGACTACCCGGACAGCATATTGTTGCGCCATAATGCGCTGCATATCGAGCTCAAGCTGGGAGAAGGTTACTATATCGGCCGCAATGACCTGGCCGGCATTTACGACATCCAGTTGGAATCAGCAGTCAGCGTCATCATGGATTGCGAGGATTCAGTGGCCGCAGTGGACGCCGACGACAAGGTGGCGGTCTACCGGAACTGGCTGGGTCTGATGAAAGGCGACCTGACCCGAACGGTGGTAAAGGACGGCGAGGCTATCAAGCGCACCCTGAATGAAGACCGCAAGTACAAGACGCCGGGCGGCAGGGCGCTTACGTTGCAAGGCCGCGCCCTGATGCTGCTGCGCAACGTTGGCCTGCACATGTACACCGATGCCGTGGCCACGGCTGCCGGCGAGGAGATCCCGGAAGGGTTTCTCGACGCGATGGTGACCGCGCTGGCGGCAAAGCATGACCTGCTGGGCAACGGCAGGTTCAGGAACAGCCGCACCGGTTCCATCTACATCGTCAAGCCGAAACTGCACGGTCCGGATGAGGCGGCCGCCACCGTGGAACTGTTCGAACGGGTGGAAGACGCGTTGGGCCTGGAGCGGCTGACCCTGAAGATCGGCATAATGGATGAGGAACGCAGGACCACGGTCAACCTGAAAGAGTGTATTCGCGCCGCGGAAAATCGGGTGATCTTTATCAATACCGGATTTCTTGACCGCACTGCCGATGAAATCCATACGAGCATGGAAGCCGGCCCGATGATGCCCAAGGCCAGGCTGAAGACCGCGCCGTGGTTGCTGGCCTATGAAGACTGGAACGTGGATATAGGCATGGTTACCGGATTGCCCAGGCATGCGCAAATCGGCAAGGGCATGTGGCCTGAACCGGACAATATGGCAGCCATGATGGATGTCAAGGTGAACCATCCCCGCGCCGGGGCCACCAGCGCCTGGGTGCCGTCACCGACCGCAGCCACGCTGCATGCGATGCATTACCACCGCATCAACGTCGGCACTCGCCAACGCGAACTTATCCGCTTGAGCCGCGTCAAACCGGATGATCTGTTGCAGGTCCCGCTGCTGGACAGGAACGCGCTCAACGACTTCGAGATCCGGCGGGAACTTGAAAACAATGCCCAGGGCATACTGGGCTACGTGGTGCGCTGGATTGAGCATGGCATCGGGTGTTCCAAGGTGCCTGACGTTAACAACGTCAACCTGATGGAGGACCGGGCAACCCTGCGCATTTCCAGCCAGCACATTGCCAACTGGCTGCACCATGGCCTCGTCACCAGGGACCAGGTGGTGGATGCCTTCAGGAAGATGGCGCCACTGGTGGATTACCAGAATGCCGAAGACCCCGATTACGTGAACATGGCTCCTGATTTTGACAGCAGCATCCCGTTCCGGGCGGCGCTGGACCTGGTGTTCTGCGGCCGCGAGGAACCGAACGGCTACACGGAGCGGGTATTGCACCTGCGCCGCCGCGAGTACAAGCGCGGCAAGTAACTTAGGGAACCTCTGATTAAGTCAGAGTTTCCTTAGAGAATCTGCATTGGCCGGTAAAAAAATTTTGCACTGCACAAAAAATAGGTTACAATTTGGTTAATATATTTAACCTGGTAATTTATCTATGCAGATTCAAGACAGAGTTGCTGTTGTAACTGGTGGCGCCAGCGGTATTGGTCGCGCCGTTTCACTGGAACTGGCCCGCAGGGGCATCAAAAAAATTGCGCTGGTGGATCAATCCGAGCAGACGGATATTGCCGCAGAGCAGATCAACAATGAAATCACCCGTGACATTGCCGTTGCCTATCGCGGTGACGTAACCGATGAAGCGTTCCGTACCCGAATTTTTGATGATGTGGGCGAGAAGTACGGGATCGCCAGTATTTGCGTGCCTGCCGCCGGTATTACCCTGGATGCGCTGGCAGTGAAGATCAATAAGGAAACGGGAAAGGCGGAGATCTATCCCCAGGAGAAATTCAGGCGGGTTACGGAGATTAACCTGGTTGCCCCGGTATACTGGGCAATGGAAATGATTGCGCGCATCGCCCAGGACCGTTACCTGCGCGGCCTGAAAAAATGGCATCCCAGCGAGAGTGTGCAGGGCACCGTGATCTTCATCGGTTCCGTGTCATCCCAGGGTGTCAAAGGCCAGGTGGCTTATGCATCCACCAAGGCAGGTCTGGAAGGCGCTGCGGCTACCTTGATGAAGGAGTCGATATATTATGGCGTGCGCTGCGGCGTGATCCACCCCGGATTTACCGATACTCCGATGGTACGGGCATTGGGGGACGAATATATCGAGAGCCATATCCTGCCGGATACTCAGATCAGCAGGTTGATTCGCCCGGACGAGATCGCGGACGCGATCTGTTTCATGATTTCCAACTCCATCGTGTCAGGCGAATTGTGGGCGGACGCCGGCTGGCATCCTTCTGCGTAAAAATGAGTCGCCCT
The DNA here is from genome assembly GCA_965221335.1 of Gammaproteobacteria bacterium. Taxonomy (GTDB): domain Bacteria; phylum Pseudomonadota; class Gammaproteobacteria; order Eutrophobiales; family Eutrophobiaceae; genus JAAXHV01. The sequence continues at coordinate 445,803 of CBDCSC010000001.1, forward strand.
CCGGGCGACACGATATTTGACTGGACTCCCGCTTTCGCGGGAGTGGTACGGAGGCATGGCTTGGCTGATGCTAACCCTGATAGATGCCGCCAGGATGGGCAGCGCCTTGATTACGAGGCTTTAATCAATAACCAGTATCGGTTCGTCTTCCAGTCCGGTTTCGAAAATGTCGTCATAACCCTCTGACGGGGGGTTGCCGTCATGGATAACGTACCTGCGTTGCTGCAGGTAGGCTTCCCGGATAAACGAGTAGGGGTCGATAGACGCTTCATCCACAAATTCCGTTGCTTCCAGCAGGTTTGCCCTGGTATTGACCAGGTTCAGGAACGTGACCGGAAACAGGTAAATCGTTGAGAAATACGTGAGCGGGTTGGAAGCGTAACTGCTTGCCAGGTCCGGGCTGTGGCGCGCGGAGTACGGGCCGAGGAACGGGATATACAGGTAAGCGCCCTCGTCCACTCCCCAGACTGCTAGGGTCTGGCCGAGGTCTTCATCATGTTCTTCCAGCCCCATGTCCGTGGCTACATCGAACAGTCCGCCGACCCCGACCGTGGAGTTGACCACGAAGCGGGTCAGGTCGGAGAAGCCCTGACCGAGTTTTCCCTGCAGAAAAGAGTGCAGCATCACGTTCAGGTATTCCAGGTTGCTGAAAAAATTGGTAATGCTGTTGCGTACCGGTTTTGGCGTGGCCTTCACATAGTTTTCCGCGATGGGGGTCATGATTTTCCGGTCTAGATAGTCATTGAACCGGTACATTGCCCGGTTGGTATCTTCATAGGGATCCGGGTTGATTTCTCCATCAACGGTTGTGGTGGTCGCGCAACCCGTGAGCAGGGTCGCTGCAAGCAATACTGCGAGTAAGGAAAATTTGCTGTCCGCTCTGGTTCTATTGGTCATTATGGCTGTTCCCCTTCGGGCTCATATAACTGTTTTGCATCTGTCTCCAATTGAGTGATCTTGGATAATAGCTCTTTCACAAGCCCATTAAAACCTTTTTCTTTGATAACGGCAGCATATTCAGCCCGTTTCAATGACAGGTCGTTCACTCCGTTGGCGCTGACGCTGATAATATACCACTTTCCCTGTTTTTCGTGCAGCAGGTAATCCATGGATACCGGATCGTCATCCGTGCGGCGTAATTCGGTCTTAATCAATACCCGCTCTCTTTTCAACGGCTGGCGCGAGATTTCCTGAAATGTTTCGCCGTTGTAACCGTCGAAACGGGACGCATAAGTAGTCGTGCTGATGCGGCTGAACAGGTCGGCAAATTCCGACTTCTGTGCGTCGCTGAGTTGCGTCCGGTAACGGCCCAGCACTATGCCGGCGATAAACGGGATATCAAAACAGCCATTGATGTAGGGTTCCAGTTCCCGGAAACGCCCCTGGTAGCCCAGTTCTTCCGCTCTTTGCATCACGCTGAGCAGCTTGCCGTGAAACTGCTCAACGGTTTTTGCCGGCGCGTCCAGTTGCGCGCCGAGCGCCGGGCCGGAACCCAGCAGCAGAACCGCGCACAGTAGTGATTTACAATTCATTGTAACTCCGTTGTTTCCAGTCCGCCCCGGCGCCGTTCCAGTGACGCCAGGCGGAACTCCAGGTCATCAACAGGTACAGCGCGCCGGCAAACGGAAACGCCGCGCACCAGGCCGGGTTTATGCGGTAATAGCGCAGTGTGGGCAGGTAACTGGCGGTCATCAGCAGAATGCCGGCCAGGGCCGTCAGGCGGACGGCAAGGTCGGCGCTGAACAGGCCGGCCAGCGGTAATACGAAGCCGGCTGCGAGCAGCGCGGTGCACAGTGCCAGCAGGATGAAGGAGTGGTGCAACTGGGTGTACGCGGTCCTGGCGACCATGTTCCAGATGCTGGCCAGCCCGTCATAGCAGCGCCGGCTCTGTGCCGAGTGGGACAAACCAATCCAGGTGGCCAGGCCGGCATCCCTGAAGCGGCGGGCCAGCGCGCAGTCATCGATCAGCTTGTCCTTGATGGCTTCAAAGCCGCCTGCCCGGACCAGTGAATCCGTGCGCAGCAGGATGCAGCCGCCGGCCGCGGCCGCGACCACCTTCGAGCCATTGTTGGAGAGGTGAAACGGGTACAGCAACTTGAAAAAATAAACGAATGCCGGCATCAGCAGTTTTTCCCAGCGGGATTCCATGCGCAGGAATGCGAGCAACGACACCAGGTGCAAGTCATGTTCCTGCATCCTGGTCTTGAGCGCGCTGATAGTCCCCGGTTGCAGGCGGATATCGGCATCGAGCAGCAACATGATCTTTGTGCTGACCCGTGGCAGGCCCTGGTGCAGCGCCCACAATTTGCCGCTCCAGCCGTGTTCGAGGGCGCGGCCGTTGACGATGGTCAGGTTATCGAGGCCCATCCTGTTTGCTTCGGCCACGGTGGCATCTGTTGATTGGTCGTTGATCAGCACGATATTGTGCCCTCGTCCCTGCGCGGCTAAGGAACTGAGGGTTTCGGCAATGACCTCGGCCTCGTTGCGCGCCGGGATCAGTACGGTGACATCGGACAGGTCCGCGTTCCGGTCGTTGTTGCCTGCTTCCAGTGTTTCCCGGTTACGCCAGGGCTGCCACGGGAGTGCAAGGATAGCGGTCCACAGCATGACTCCCGGAAATACGAGCCAGAATGAGTCTGTCAAGCGACTTGCTTGTCCTGTTTGTCGTTGTGGACAATGACCGGCGCCGGTTTGATTTCGGCCACCAGTCTGGGTTTTGACAGAGTGTCATCCTCTGCATAGAGGACGGGCAGTTCCGGGGCCATGTCCCCGCTGGTCCGGGGCCCTTGTACGGCCACCTTCAGCGCTTCCCATGGGCGTTTGACCGCGTCTTCAACGGCGGAGGCTTCAAAACCGCAGTGCACCATGCAGTTCGCGCATTTCGGATTGATGCCGTTGCCGTACCTGTGCCATTCCGTTTCTTCCATCAGCGCCTTGAAGCTTGGCGCGTAGCCCTCGCCGACCAGCAGGTAGCAGGGTTTTTGCCAGCCGAACACGTTGCGGGTGGGATTACCCCAAGGGGTGCACTGGTATTGCTGGTTGCCTGCCAGGAAATCCAGGTACAGGGAAGACTGGTTGAAACGCCATTTTTTTCCGGCCCCCAGCTTGAAGATGTCCCGAAACAGTTGTTTGCTTTCCTTGCGCTTCAGGAATACGTCCTGGCGCGGCGCCCGTTCGTAGCTGTAGCCGGGGGAAATGGTCACCCCCTCGACGCCAAGCGCCATGGCCATGTCCATGAACTCCGCCACTTCATCGGCTGTCTCGCCCTGGAACAGGGTGCAGTTGATGGTGACCCGGAAGCCTTTGTCCCGTGCCTGCTCGATGACAGAGATACACTTGTCAAACACGCCGGCGCGGCACACGGAAGCATCATGCCGGTCGCGGTTACCGTCCAGGTGGATGGAGAACGTCAGGTACTGGGAAGGTGAATAGTCACTCATGCGTCGCTCGAGCAGCAGCGCATTGGTGCACAGGTACACGTATTTCTTTCTGGCGACGAAGCCGCGCACGATTTCCGGCATGTCCTGGTGGATCAACGGCTCTCCACCGGCAATGGACACGACCGGGGCGCCGCATTCATCGATCGCCTGCATGCACTCTTCAACACTGAGACGCTTGTCCAGTATCTCATCCGGGTAATCGATCTTACCGCAACCGGAGCACGCCAGGTTGCAGCGGAACAGGGGTTCCAGCATCAGCACCAGGGGGAAACGCTGTTCACCCCGCAGTTTTTTCCCCAGGATGTACTTTGAAATACGAAGTTGTTGGGTTAATGGTACGGCCATCAGCAGCCTTCACTTCAGTTAATTTCTAAAAAACGGAGTGTTTCAGCAGCCTGAAACGCGTTAACCGCAAAGAATATAGGATAAACCGGTAAATGTACAGTTTCATTACACAATTCACAAAAAAAAGCAGGGTAACCGCATACTTTGAAGCCTGGCCGTTGAAGACCACAATTCAGTCACTTATTTCTCCGGGAGCGCGTGCGAAACGCCCGCGCTCCCAAGGGGGGCGAAAAATTAAAGTATGCGTTTGCCCTGCAAAAAAAGGACACTGAATACAAAGCAGGGCACGTACATTATTTTGTTGGATGTTCTGTCTTTTTATTGGGCGTCCTGTTAGAGTACTAGTTTTTGACTGAGAATTGGAAAGGCGTATGTCAAACCAGCTAGAGACGCCTGTACTGGACGGGATTGATTCACCTGAGGATTTGCGGCGGTTGCCGGAAGAGCAACTGGAGCCGCTGGCGCAGGAGATGCGAGCCTTCCTGCTGCATTGGGCAAGCAGCAACAGCGGCCATTTTGCCGCCAGCCTGGGCGCAGTGGAACTGACCATTGCCCTGCACTATATCTACAACACACCGGATGACCGGTTGGTTTGGGACGTGGGCCATCAGGCTTACGGGCACAAGATCCTTACCGGCCGCCGGGACCGCCTGCAAAGCATCAGAAAACACGGTGGGCTTGCGCCTTTTCCCAAGCGGGACGAGAGCCCGTATGATACTTTCGGCGTGGGCCATTCCAGCACTTCCATCAGCGCCGCCCTGGGCATGGCCATTGCCGCCCGCAATACCGGTAGTCAACGCAAATGCGTCGCTATCATTGGCGACGGCGGCATGACCGCAGGCATGGCTTTCGAAGCCCTGAACCATGCCGGCGACATCCGCGCAAACCTGCTGGTGATATTGAACGATAACAACATGTCGATCTCACCCAATGTGGGCGCGCTCGCGAACCGCTTCGCGCAGTTGCTGTCCGGAAAGATTTACACCACCGTGCGGGAGCAGGGAATGAAAGTCCTGTCCAAGGTGCCGGGGGCGCTGGAGATATCCCGGCGCGCGGAAGAACATATCAAGGGCATGATCGTTCCGGGCGCGCTGTTCGAGGAATTCGGTTTCAATTACATCGGCCCGGTGGACGGGCACCACCTGCCTACCCTGCTGGCGACCATTCGCAATATCAGCCAGTTGGAAGGGCCACAGTTCCTGCACATCATCACCCGCAAGGGCAAGGGTTATGGTCCGGCGGAGGATGACCCGGTGAAATGGCATGCGGTGAGCAAACCGTTCGACCCGGAAACCGGCAAGGCCGCTGCGTCCAAGCCTGCGCAACCCCCCAAACCCACGTACAGCCAGGTGTTCAGCGACTGGGTCTGCGATATGGCGGCCCAGGACCCGCGCCTGGTGGCGATAACGCCGGCCATGCGCGAAGGGTCCGGGCTGGTACGTTTCGAGCAGGAGTACCCGGATCGTTATTTTGACGTGGCCATAGCCGAGCAGCACAGTGTAGCCGTGGCTGCGGGAATGGCGTGTGATGGCCTCAAGCCGGTGGTCGCGATCTATTCGACCTTCCTGCAACGGGCTTACGACCAGGTGGTGCATGATGTGGTGAACCAGAAATTGCCGGTGCTGTTCGCGATCGACCGGGCCGGCGTGGTCGGCGCTGATGGTCCCACCCACAACGGTTCCTATGATTTCTGTTACCTGCGCTGCCTGCCGCATATGGTGGTGATGGCGCCGGCGGATGAGAATGAATGCCGGCAGATGCTGTACACGGGCTTTTTACTGGATCAACCGGCAGCAGTGCGCTATCCACGGGGCGCCGGTCCGGGCGCAGTTGTCGAGCAGGAAATGACTGCGCTGCCGCTGGGCAAGGGAGAAGTGCGCCGGCAGGGAGAAAAAATTGCTTTGCTGGCCTTCGGCAGTGTGTTGGAAATGGCGCTGCAAGTGGGAGAGGAACTGGGCGCGACGGTTGCCAATATGCGCTTTGTGAAACCGCTGGACGGGGAGTTGGTCGCCGAACTGGCTGCGTCTCATGACCTGCTGGTGACCGTGGAGGAAAACGTGATTCAAGGCGGCGCCGGCAGCGCGGTGAATGAATGTGTTGCCTCACTGGCTATTGACCGGCGGATCCTGAACTACGGCTTGCCGGACCTGCTATTGCAGCACGGCTCCCAGCAGGACATGCTGAATGAGGCAAAACTGACCAGGGAGGGGTTATTGGAGTATATTAAGGGCGCAAATAAACCCTCCTGATCCGGGATTCTCTTATACCAGCGGGAATCCGGTCAGATAATGTGTCGCCCGGGGGGCGACTCATTTTATATGCGCCATCAAGCGGCGCAGCACGTCTTTGGGTGATGTATCCGGACGGGGCAGGTTACCGGGTATGCCAGGCTCTATTCTCAGGTGCGCGAAGCGAGGGCCATCCAGGTCTTTTCGGGCATATAATTCCTTGATCACGGCGAGGTCGGCCCCATCCACGGCCATACTGTAGCCGCAGGCCGCGGCGATATCGGCAAAACTGACGTTGGCCGACACGGTGGCCTGGGCGCCGGTTGATTCGTGCACGCCGTTATCCAGCAACAGGTGGACCAGGTTGCCCCGGCCGTAGCTGCCGACGGTGGCGAAATTGCCCATGCGCATCAGGCCGGCGCCGTCGCCGTCCACCACGGTAACTTCCAGGTCAGGACGGGCCAGGGACAGGCCCAGGGCAAAGGCAGACGCGCATCCCATCGACCCGACCATGTAGAGCTGGTTGTCGCGGTCGTCGATGGCGAACAACTCCCGCCCGGTATAACCCGTTGTCCCGATCAGGACGGACGCATCTACCGGGGTATGGCTGATTATCTCCCGGAGCGCTTCCCCCCGGGTTAACCCCGACGGCGTATCCACAATTCTCTTGTTACCGAAAAGGCGCGCTTTGAAACGATGAGCGAGGTGCTTTAGACCCGCCGGCGTTCCCTCAATTCTGTTGCGGCGGCACCTGACCGCTGACCGGTCGGGGATGGAATCGCGTTGCAGCGCATGCGGCGCCACGGTTCCCTGCTCCATCAGCAGCGCGTAGGGTTTTTGCTGTTCGGCGCAATAGCGCTGCGCTCGCTCCAGTACCGGGCCGATGTCCTTTTCGGTGGCCGGGAACGGTTCCCAGGGAATTTCCATCAGGTCGAACAGGTCGCCGGTAATCTTCCCCATCAGTTCATGCTGCGGTTCGTCCCGGCGACCGGGCTTGCCGCGGTGGGTGACAATCAGCAATATCGGAATGGAAAAGGTCTGCGTCAGCGATGTCAGCGGATTCACCGCATTGCCCAGGCCCGAGTTCTGCATCATCGCTACCGCGGGCGCGCCGCCCGTGGATAAACCGGCAGCCGCGGCCACGGCATCGCCCTCATTGGCGGAAGAGATGTAGGCCAGGTTATCGTCATTGATCACGTAGTTGATGAACGGAGTCAGGTAGGAGCAAGGCACCCCAGTGTAATGGGAAAACCCGCGCTCTCGCGCCGCCTCAATGAATGCCTCAGCGTCAATCATTTCGCTAATCTGAAGTAAAATCCCCGGCGCGGTCGATATCGTTGACGGAGTTCACATCCAGCCAGTGCCCGTTGATATAGTGCACAGTGACCGGGCGGTCGCTTGCGGCCAGGTGGTTAAGCAGGTCCGGCAGGGTCAGCCTGTCATAGCCGGGCCGGGCTTCCAGTTCGTCCAGCGCCTGTTCCAACCACAGTCTACCCTGTGACCTGACCCGCATCATACCGGTCCAGCGGCCGCAGGGCGGATCCTGCTCGGCGCTCTCTTCGGATACCCGTTGCAGGCGAACATCCTGCATGAACATGGAACGGTCATCGGGCCGGTCGCACCAGGCATAGTCGGGTGTGCCGGTGATATCAGCCTCGTTGAGCAGGGAGTCGACGACGATAACAATTTCGCCGTCCCGCTCCAGCAGGTCTTGCAGGATGTATGACCGAAACAGCAGGTCGCCGTATATGATCACCATGTCGTCGCTGAACTTGTCCCTGGCACAGGCCAGGGAATAGAGCTCTCCCGTGGTTTCGTAACGGGTATTGATGCGTATGTCGACCCCGCTGATATCCAGCGTTTCCGACTTGTACCCGGCAATCACCGTGATGTCATTGACGAAGCGCTTTTTGAATTCGTCCACCAACCGTTGCAGCAGCGGTTTGCCGCGGATTTGCAGCATCGCCTTGGGCCGGTCTTCGGTTAACTCGTAAAGGTTGTTGCCGCGACTCGCGGCCAGCACCAGCGCGCGGCAGTCTCCGGTTGCGCTCAGGTAACGCTCCTGTGCCCACTGGAGCTCGTCCGCGCCCTGTAACTGGAAGATGCTGTCCACCTTGGTGATACGGTCTTCAACGCCGGTCAGGGTTTCCTGGGAGTAGATCTCCCTGCTGACATGTTCCATGGCCCTGACCGACGCGCGGATCATATGGTTGGCCCAGATGACCAGGCTGATCCCGGCCTTGCGAAATACGTCCACCGGTGTGCTGTAGTATTTCGTCGGGACGATGACCAGCGGACAGGCGCCATCCCAGGCTGCGGCAAATGCGAGGACTTCGTCCGCGCGCGCTTGTTTGCTGTGTATCAGGATGGCGTCGGCGCCGGCCTCGCAATAGGCGCTTGCCCGCTTCAGGGCTTCGTCCATGCCCCAGCCCGCGATCAATGCCTCCACGCGCGCGACGATGCAGAAGTCCGGATCAAGCTGGCTGTCCTTGCCGGCCCGGATCTTGCCGCTGAACTCGTTGATGTCGGCCAGGGCCTGTTTGCCACTGTCGATGAAGCTGTTGGTCTTGGGAAATTCCTTGTCTTCGATGCAGACCCCGGCAATGCCTCGCTGTTCGAGCTTTCTCACCAGGCGCCGCATGTTGTTGAAGTTGCCGTAGCCGGTATCGCCATCCAGCAGGATCGGGATGTCCGTAGCGTCGGACATGAACTCCAGCATGTCCACGACCTGGGTCCAGCTTGCCTCGTTGCTGTCCCGCACACAGAACTGCGCGGACATGGCCAGGCCGCTCGCCCAGATCCCCTTGAAACCGGCCTGCTGCACGAGCTTTGCCGAGATTCCATTATGGGCTTCCAGGATGAACGCCAGTTCGGGCGATTCGAGCAGTTCCCGCAACTGTTTGCTTTTACTGAGCTTCTGCTTCATTTCGGGATACTATTCTCATATATTTCCGCAGCGCGCGCCATGTCTGCGGGAAAATCTATCTCGATCCAGTTGCGGCCGGTGATGTCCTCAACGTGGAACAGCCCAGGTGTTTCCCTGAGCAGGTCGCGGATCGCTTCCTCGTAGGGCGCTTCCTCCAGGTTATTTTCCAGGTACTCCTCCGATTTGCGCGCCAGGCGCGCTGATGCGGCGGCATCGAAACGGAAGAAGCCCACGGACTCGCCCTGGTAATCCCAGCTTATCGCCGGGTCAGGTATCTTCCTGAATTCCACCGGCGTGGCGCCGGCGATGCACAGTTTTACCGGTTCATCGCCGGGTTCGAAGTCCCGGTCCAGCAGGAAACAGTTGCCGGCGCGCGTGTCGAATAACCGGCCCAGGATTTCCGGTTCATACAACACATCGGCATCCATCAGGATGGTGTCGGTCCCGTCAGCGAGCAATGCGGAAGCGCAGCGCAGGCTCACGATACTGCCCAATTCATAGTCCGGGTTGACGGTGGTTTCGATGGGCGCGCGGCTTTCGATCTGCGCCAACGCCGCGTCGATCTGCTCATACCGGTAACCTGTCACGATGAATATACGCTCAATGCCCAGTGTATTCAGGTTCTCGATATGCCGTTGCAGCAGGGTTTTTTCCCCGAACTGCAACAGGCACTTGGGCCGTCCTGCGGCGGTATCCCCCAGGCGCTGCCCGCGCCCTGCGGCCAGGATGATCGCTTTCATCAACGCGCCCGACGATATCTGTTCATCAATTGCTCCGTGGACGAGTCATGGGAGCCGGGCGCTGCGTCGGCGGCAAGTTCCCCGGCGATCTCTCCTGCCAGGGTCTTTCCCAGTTCCACGCCCCACTGATCGAAAGGGTTGATGCCCCAGATCGCGGCTTCCACGAAGGTCTTGTGCTCGTACAGGGCCAGCAGCATGCCGAGGGTGTACGGGTCCAGGCTATCGTACAGGATAGTGTTGCTCGGGCGGTTACCGTCGAAGTGGCGGTGAGGTTCTGCCGTATTGGTACTGCCTCGCATCAGGGCTTCGCCCTGGGCCAGGCAGTTGGCGACCAACAGTTCGTGCTGTTCGATATTATCGCGGCTGCCCAGGGGCAGCAGAAAATCGATGGAGGCGACGCGCGTGCCCTGGTGCAGGAATTGGAAAACAGCATGTTGCACCGGGCTGCCGACCCCACCCCAGATCACCTGGGAGGTTTGCACGCTCAGCTTACAGCCGCCCGCGCCGACCGACTTGCCGTTGCTCTCCATCACCAACTGGGCCAGGTAGGCCGGCAATCTCTCCAGCCTCTGGTCGTAGGGGATGACGGCATGCGTGCCGATGCCGAGAAAATTGTTGTGCCAGATACTGATCAAGCCCAGGATCACGGGGAGGTTGCTGCGGAGTTCGGCTGACGCAAAGTGCGCGTCCAGCGCGTGCGCGCCGGCCAGGAACTGTTTGAAATGCGCTTCGCCGATGCTGATCACCGCGCTGGCGCCGATGCATGACCAGATTGAATAGCGCCCGCCGGTCCAGTCCTCGATCCTGAAATAACGCGCTTCATCGATGCCGAAACGCGCCACCGCGGCGGCGTTGCCGGACACGGCCAGGAAGTGAAGCCTCGGGTCCGCGCAGCCATTGTCCCGCAACCAGTCCTGCGCGCGCCGCGCGTTGGCCAGGGTTTCTGATGTGCTGAAGGACTTGGATGCAACAATGAACAGGGTTGTCTCCGGGTCGGCTTGCGCCAGCACGCGCTCGATGTCAAACGGGTCGATATTGGCGACGAAATCAATGTCTATGCCATCTTTGTGGAGTTCGGATAATGCCTCGACCAGCAGGCGCGGGCCAAGGTCGGATCCACCGATGCCGATATTCACCACCCTTGTCAGGGGCTTTCCGGTAGCGCCCCTGATCTCTCCGGCGCGTAAACGGCGGATGAATGCGAACATCCGGTCACGTTCCTGCCGCGCCCGGCAGGTTATTTCGGACAATTCAGGCTTGTCGCGGGCATCCTGAATTACTTGGGTGTCCGGTACATGGGTATTCTGTGTTTTAGTTTGCTGCGGATTGGGCGAGTGGGTGTCATCCGGCACCCGCAGCAGGGCATGCAGCGCAGGGCGGCGCTCCGTGATATTGACCGCATGTCCTGAGAAAAATTCGCGGATACTGTCACGCAACCCGCGTTCCTCTGCCAAGTCCAGCAACAGGGACAGGGTCTCGTCGGTGATCAGGTTCTTCGAGTAATCGACAAAAATCCGGTCCAGGTCGAGCGAGAACCTTTGCGCACGTTCCGGATCCTGTGCAAAGGCTTCGGGCAGGCGCAACCCGGCCGCCTGGTGTCGGTGCTGCGCCAGCCTGTGCCAGGCTTCTGTCTGTTCCGGTGAAATATCGTTTTGTTGGGCCATAGGGGACAAATGGCGCCCTGAAGAGGATTCGAACCTCTGGCCTTCCGCTTAGGAGGCGGACGCTCTATCCAACTGAGCTATCAGGGCACAATCAGGGGAAGACAAGACCCGTTACCTATTGATTAATTCAAGCATATCATTTATTACTCAAGCCTATGCAAAAATATTCGGTAATCATTCCCGCCCTGAACGAGGAGGAGTATATCGGCGCGACCCTGGAACGGCTTCAGCCTGCCCGCGCCAGGGGTCATGAGGTGATCCTGGTGGATGGCGGCAGCGATGATAAGACCTGCGCGGTTGCGGCAAGTGCCGCGGATCGCGTCTTGCAATGCAATGCCGGCAGGGCCACGCAAATGAATTGCGGCGCCGAGGCCGCGCGCGGCCAGGTCTATCTCTTCCTTCATGCCGACACCTTGTTACCCGCAGACTTCGACAGGTTCCTGGATGCACGCGCTGTCTGCGCTGACTTCTGGGGGAGTTTCGATATCAGGCTATCCGGGCGACATATCAGTTTCCGTTGTATCGAGCGATGCATGAATCTCCGATCCAGACTCACCGGCATCGCCATGGGAGACCAGGCTATTTTTACCGGCTCCCAACTGTTCAATCGTGTGAATGGTTATGCGGACATCCCGTTGATGGAGGATATTGAACTGTGCGCGAGGCTGAAACAGATTTCTGCGCCGCTCCGCATAGGACAACCCGTAATCAGCTCATCCCGACGCTGGGAGCAACATGGCATAGCCAGGACTGTACTGCTGTCCTGGAAACTGAGACTCTGTTATGCGCTCGGCGCCGACCCAAAGCAACTCGCCCGGCTCTACCAATAACCGGTTAGGGACAACCAAGAATTCCTAAATCATGACCAGCAAGGGCGCATCCGACGTAGTTTGCAACAGCAGGTAGCAATATAACTCTATGAGTAAGCAAACAATATTGCCTTGCACCAAGCGAACTGGCGCTATAAACGGCTTGGCGACGAGAAATGCAGGCTGGATGTGATACAGTATTGCTGGTATTCACGCGCGCGCCGGAACCGGGGAATGTGAAAACCCGCTTGCTATCCGCAATTAGCGCTGAGCGGGCTACTGCGATACAAATCGAATTATTGCATCGGACCCTGGAAACGGCGCGCAACTCGGCAGTGGACGATATCGAGCTGTGGTGTACGCCGACCGCTCAACATCCCGTGCTGTGCGAGCTGGAGAACAGGTATTCACTGACACTGCGCACACAGCAGGGTGCAAACCTGGGCGAGCGTATGTGCTTTGCAATGGAGCAGGCTTTGCGCAGCTACCCGCTGGTAACGCTGATCGGGGGCGACTGCATTGACCTGGCCGCGGCCGATATCGACCTTACCCTGCAACAGCTTGCCGCCGGGAACGATGTGGTGCTGGGCCCGGCCCTGGACGGCGGCTATTACCTGGTCGGCCTCTCCGGGTTACACCGGCAATTGTTTACCGGCATAAAGTGGGGGACGGACACGGTACTGCGGGACACCCGGGCGCGTATTACGCAGTCAGGATTGAGCTTGTATGAACTGCCGGCGCGCCGCGATCTCGATCGGCCCGAAGATCTGCGATACCTGTAGAACTCTCACCCCTGGGAGCGCAGGCGTCCCCCTCTGGCAGCGTGGGCGCCCTCCTGGGATAGCGGGGCGTCCCGCCGCAGGCAGGTCGCCGGCGTATGTTATTGATTAGCAGCAGGTTTATCTTTGTCTGGGCCGTATTGCCGGATGAATTTGCGCGCCAGCTTTTCCGCTTCTTTGAGTTCGTCCTCCGACAGGTTCTCCCGGGCCGCCGGTAATGCGTTGATGGACTTGTCGTGCTGGTGCTCGGCGCCGGCGCGGTACCAGGCATACGCGTACTCGTAGTCTCTTGGTACACCCTTGCCGCTCATGTAGAGCTCCGCGAGCCGGAACTGGGCCTGTTTGATGCGCTGTTCCGCCGCTTTACGGAACCACTTGGCGGCGTCTTCATAGCTTTGCCCGACGCCATGCCCGCGTAAGTACATCATCGCGATGTAATACTGGGCGAGACCATCCTCCGAGGTTTCCGCGAGGGAACGCATGGTGTTATAGGCCTGTTCATAATCACCCCTGTTGTAGGCAAACACGCCATCGATGAAGTCCGCAAACACCGGAACAGTCCAACAACACGCGAGCAATAAAATCGTGGGAATTTTTTTCATAAGCAGAATTATACCTTTATTTTCCGAGTTCGGACAGCAGCGCCGCGATGGCCCCGGCGGATTGCCCCGGGGCCATCAGGTGCACCCCGGCAATGCCGTCAATCTTCTGAATGCGTTCGATGAGTTCGATGCAGATGCGCCGGCCCTCCTGTTTCGGGTCGTCGCTGTCTTCCAGCCGTTGTACCAGCGGGTCCGGGAAGGCCACGCCCCAGAGGTTTTCCCGCATCCACTTGGCGGAACCGGCGGAGGCTACGGGTCCAAGGCCGATAAGTATCGCGGCTTCGTCCGTTACGCCCGATTCCGCCATATAGCCGGCGTATGCCTCGATCAAGTCTATGTCGTAACATAACTGGGTTTGAATGAAGCGCGCGCCCAGCGCTGTTTTCTTCTTGATATGGGGCGGGCTTTGCCGGTCCGCGGGATGTTGCGGCACATCTGCCGAACCGATATGGAAGCGGGGAGGCGGGTCGATTTCCCGGCCGTTTGGCAGGATGCCTTTATCACTCATGTCCCGCGCAAGGGTGATCAAACCGATGCTGTCGATATCATGTACCGCCTTGGCTTCGGGCTGGTCTCCCCTGGCCGGGTCGTCTCCAGTCAGCAGCAACAGGTTGGAGACCCCGAACGCGGCGCAACCGACCAGGTCGGCGCACAACGCGATACGGTTACGGTCGCGGCAGGTCAGTTGCAACACGGGTTCGATATTATTGGTGGCCAGCAGGGTAGCCGCGGCAACACTGGACATCGTGGTCCTGGCGCCGGCGCCGTCAGTGACGTTGATGGCCTCCACCCTCCCGCTCAACAGGCCGGCTTCTTCCAGCAGGCTATCGGCAGAGGCGGCCAGCGGCGGAACCAGTTCCGCGGTAAAACAGAAGTTGCCTTCGTTGAGAGACTTTTCCAGGTTATTCATTGTATTTTCCTCTTGATATTATATCCTCATTGCGCGCGGCACGTATGCCTGGCAATTTAGTCAAAGATCATTATTATACTGGCGGACGGACAAACAGGGTTAAGGAACCGCTGAGATATTCGGGTTAGAGTTTCCATAATGTTAAACTCGCATTTTTGTTTTCACGTGTTCTGACAAGTCTTGCACGGGTTTGTTCTGAACACCTTGTACTGATATGACAGATCAAGACATTCTCAATACTGCACAGCAATGGCTTGCCGAAGGCCGGAACATTGCGCTGGCGACTGTGGTTGAGACCTGGGGGTCGGCGCCGGTTCCCGCTGGTAGTCAACTGCTGGTGGACGGGCAGACAAATTTCATCGGGTCCGTTTCCGGTGGCTGCGTGGAGACCGCCGTTATCGGTGAGGCGGAACAGGTCATCGGGACCGGGCAGCCGCGTATGCTGGAATACGGTGTGACCAACGAGATGGCCTGGGAAGTCGGCCTGGCCTGCGGCGGGCGCATCAAGGTCTACGTGGAACCCATACGCTGATGCGCAGGGAGTCGCTGGAACAGATAAACGTCTGCCGGGCCGCGCACAGACCTTGCGTGTTGTTCAGAAACCTGGACACCGATGAGAGTTTTGTCCTGGAACCCGGCCTGCACGTGGACGAACAGGATGCGGCGCTGCATGAACTGGCGATGCAAGCCCTGAGAACAGATCAATCTGTACGGCGCGAGGTCCGCGGCCAGGACTGGTTCATCCAGCCGTTCAACACGCCATTGCGCTTGATCATCATCGGCGCGGTGCATACCGGCCAATACCTTGCAGAATATGCACGTTCCTGTGGTTATGATGTGGTCGTCGTCGACCCCAGAGAGGCATTCGCCAGCGAGTCCCGTTTCCCCGGCGTCACATTGAATACGGAATGGCCCGATTACGCGCTGGAACTCCTCTCCCCGGACCGGCGCACCGCGCTGGTGACTCTGACCCACGATCCGAAGCTGGACGACCCGGCGTTGCAGACGGCGCTGCGCTCTCCGGCGTTCTACATCGGCGCCCTGGGCAGCAGGAAAACCCAGGCCGCGAGGGTGCAGCGCCTGCGCGAGGCCGGACTCGACGAGACAGAGATCACGCGCCTGAAAGCCCCGGTGGGATTGGATATCGGCGCCCGCTCCCCGGCGGAAATCGCAGTGTCGATAATGGCCGAAATTACCTGCGCATTGCGTAAGGAGATTTCTTAATCCGCGGATTTTTTAATCAGGCGGTGGCAATAGAACAGCAGTAGCAGCGCCGTTGTCAGGCTCCCGGCGATCGCGGCTATGCCGGCGCCGACCAGGCCGATTTCGGGCAGCAACAGCACCAGCAGGGTTATGTTCAGTATGGTCGTGAAGACCCGGATGTACATGGATATATCAGGACGGCCTATGGAGAACATCGCCGGTTCCAGCGCGAATGAGGTCATTCTGACCGCGGCGCCGATCATCAGCAGAACCAGGATATCGTAGGCGCTGACGTACTCGGCCCCGAAAAACAGGCTCAGCAGGGACTCGCCGAACAGAAAAACCAGCAGCAGGATGAAGCCGGCAATAGCCCCGCCGACCAGCGCTGAGTGCCTGATCACGTCCCACAAGCGGGTAAAATTGTTTATCACCGCTATTTTTGTCATTTCCGGATAAACCGTTTCGGTGAATAACTGCGCCGGCTTGATCAGCACGGCTGCGAATTCCTGCGCGATCCTGAACAGGCCGGCAACTGCCGGGCCGGACAGCGCGCCGACGATAAGAGTGGCAATATGCACGGTCGAGGTGTACAGGGTCCTGTTGACATGGGAGGCCCAGATAAACGGCAGGATCCCTTCGTGGGGTTTGAGCAGGTTCTGCAAACTGGGGTTCATCCCCTTGCTGAAACCCCTGCGGCTGAATTCCCGCCAGCCGAACCAGACCGTCGCAAAACACTGCAGCGCGGCGGCGCTGAACCAGAACAACAGGAACGCGCTGATATGCGGGTAAAACAGGAAGGCGATACCGGCGCCGACCAGGCGTATCGTTGGCACCAGCATCAGCATCAGGGCAACCAGGTCGAAACGGTCGAACAGCCGCAGCAAGCCCATGGATGTAGTCTTGAAATTGAAGAACACCAGCAGGCAGTAAATGGTAGCCACGGGCGCCAATTCGGGTGTGACGCCGAACCAGGGACCGACCAGCGGCAGGACCAACATGCCTGTCACGGTGCCGGCCGCACAGAAACCGAGGTCCAGCAACGTGGTGAACTTGACCAGCTTCTGGAAATCTTCCCTGCTATTGCGTTCCAGGCATAGCGCGCCGTACCTGACCACACACTGCGAGGTTTTCAACGTGACAAAGTCCCGGATCGCGACCGCGTAGGCATGGATCAGTATCAGGACACCGAAATTGTGCGCGCCCAGGGCGCGGGTGGCCAGGGCAAGGTAGACCAGGCCAGCCAGGGCGGTATAAATCTTGCCCGCGGTCAGCATCGCGGAGTTTTTGAAAACCCGGCGGTACAGGCCGTCGTCCGCCATCAGGCCGGCGCCGATAATGCGCTGAATGCGTCGCAGATTTTGTCTATCTGTTCATCGGTATGGGCGGCGCTGACGCTGATGCGCACCAGTGATTTGCCTGCGGGCGTCGCCGGTGGAAAGATCAGGTTCACGTACACCCCATGTTCGTACAGGCCGCGCCACAACGCCAGGGCCTGTTCTCTGGTGTCCAGCAGGGCAGCGATAACCGGGCAGGGTTCGGGCCCGAGTTCATAACCGGCGTCAAGCAGGTGCCGGTACAGGCGTTGTGCGTGGCGCCACAGCAGGGCGCGCAGGTCAGCGCCGTTCTCCACCCGTTTCAACGCCTCGCGGGTGGATGCGATCACTGAAGGGCTGGGTGAAGCGGTGAAGATATACGGCCTGCTCGCATAGCGAATCAGTTCGAATTGCGGATGGTTGCTGGCACAATACCCGCCGGTGCTGGCCAGACTTTTACTGAAGGTGCCGACAATAAAATCCGCTTCGTTGATAACGCCGGCATCTTCCACCAGGCCCCTGCCGCGCGCGCCCAGCACGCCCAGCGAATGGGCTTCATCCACCAGCAGCAGGGCCTGGTGCTCGTTTTTCACTTCTATGATTTCCCGAATCCGGGCCTTGTCCCCGAGCATGCTGTAGATGCCTTCGATGATGACCAGCGCGTTGGCCGCGCGCGCGCCCAGGCGTTGCAGACGTTTGTGCAAGTCGTCGGGGTTGTTGTGGCGAAAGCGCACGATGTCAGCCCCGCTCAGCCGGCATCCGTCATAGATGCTCGCATGGCTGTCGGCGTCTATGACCACCGTGTCCTCGTGGTTCACGAGGCCGGATATCACCGCCAGGTTTGCCTGGTAGCCGGTGGTGAATACAATCGCCTGCTCGCATTCGTAGAACGCGGCGATTTCCCGTTCCAACGCCCGGTGGCCGGAAAAACTGCCGTTGGCCATTCTCGATCCGGTGGTGCCCGTGCCCTGATTGTCCAGTGCGGCATGGGCCGCATCCAGGCACTCTTGATCAAAAGTCAGGCCCAGGTAGTTGTTGGTGCCGGCCAGGATCATTCTTTTGCCGTTGATGCGCGCTTCCGTGGGCGAGTAGATATCTTCTATGGGCGCGCCGAAGGGGTCAACGCCCTGGCCCAGCAGGTTCTGCCGGTCCTGTACCAGGGGCTGGAATTTGGAAAACAGGCTCATATCTCAGGTTCCCGAGTTGATCACAGTGTGAATCCGTTGTGCCAGGTCCTTGACGGTATGCACATCGGCAAGCAGGTTGACCGGCATGGATATGTCGAATTCATCCTCGATGTCCATCAGCAGGTCAAGGACCTTGAACGAATCCAGCCCCAGTTCGGTGACCAACTCCGAATCTTCCGTCAGGCTAACGTCGTCCGCAGTCAGTGCGGACAGTTCAGCGCACACTTTTTCCAGGATTTCCTGGTAGCTTGTACTCATACATTATTCTCCATCGCGTGTTTCAAGCCTGCCATGCCACAAGCTGTCAGATAGCCGTGTGAATGCCTTCACTCAAGCTGATTTTCGGTTTCCAGTCGAGACAGGCTGCTAACGGGGTATTATCGCATACCCAATCCTCGTGGGTGATCTCATTGACCTTGCCGGGAGTCAGCATCGCCGGATAACCCAGGGCGCGGGCCAGCAGCAGGTTAACCTGAGCCGCATATTTCAGCAAGGTCACGGGAACCCGGATGTGGATTATTCGCCGTTTCCAGGCAGCCTCGCCAACCGCGGCGATATCTTCCCAACGATAGCCGTCACGGGTTCCGTCATCCAGTTCGAACAGCCCTGGCGCTTCACCGGCCTGCAGCCACAGTATGATCGCGTTGACCAGGTCAGCAACGTGGATCAAGCTGATCCTGGCGCCGCGGGTGCCGCTACCCGCGAGCCAGCCGCGCCGCATCAGGCGGAACAGCGGGAGCATTTCCCTGTCGCCGGGCCCGTAAATGGCCGTGGGACGGTAAATGGTTCGGGACAGGTTGGAATAATCGTCGGACATCAGCAGTTCTTCCGCCAGGGCTTTGCTTTGCGAGTACCAGGAATATTCGGGGTACCTGGCGGCGACGGATGAGATCAGCAGGAATCGGGGGGGCGGCGTTACTTTACGCGCTGCAGCCAGCAGGTTTTCCGTTCCCGCCAGGTTGGCATGCACGAAGTCTTCAAGTGAATTGCCGCGGGTTGCGCCCGCACAATGGATGATACTGCTGCAGTCCCCGACCAGCTCGTCCAGCGCAAGCCGGTTGTCCAGGTCACCGTTGATCCAGGTTAATGTTTCAGAGTCCGGCCTGGAAGCAGGTCTTGGGCGCCGTGTCAGCGCGTTCACCCGGCAGCCAGAATTTTCAAGTGCTGTAAGGAGGTTACTGCCCAGAAAGCCTGTGGCTCCCGTCAGCGCCACACGCCCGGTCATTGCGTCGCCCAAAGGCGGGCTTATGCGATTTCGACTTGTGTGGTCGCAGCCTGCGTCAGGTCAACTCGTTCGATGAAGCCCTTGCGCGCGGCCACCCGGGATAGTTTGCCCGAAGAAGTGCGCGGCAAGGTATGCGGCGCGACCAGGTCCACGTAGCAGTAAATCCCGAAGCCTTCGTATACTTTCCGCTGCAATTGCTTGATCAACGATTGTCTGGCCGTGCTCTCGGTCAGGCGGCACTCGACCACCAGTACCACGATCTGTTGCTGATTGTCGGTTTCGATATCGAACGCCGAGGATTCGCCCATCCTGATCTCGTCCATTTCTTCGGCTATCTCTTCCAGGTCCTGGGCGCGGATGTTCCTGCCGTTAACGATAATGATGTCCTTGCGGCGTCCGGTCAGGTATAGGTTGTCACGGTACATGAATCCCAGGTCGCCGGTATCCAGCCAGCCGTCGTCCAATATCACCCGGTCAGTTGCGTCCTGGTCATCCAGGTAGCCGCTCATCAGGCTGGGTCCTTTGACCAGTACTCTGCCGACACGCAGGTCGGGCAGCAGATCACCTTCATTATCGATGATCCTGATCTCGTGTTCGGGCAGGGCGCTGCCGCAATTCACTATTTCATTCACCTTGCGGTTGTCCGCCTGTACGCGTACCGCAATGCCGCGTTCGGCCATGGTCAGCGCATCCACCGACATTACGTCCAGGCCGCGGTCCAGTTCCGAGAAGGTCGCCGCGAGTGATGCCTCGGCCAGCCCGTAACAGGGCAGGAACGCATTCGAGTTGAATCCGGTTTCGGCCATCGTCCCTGCGAATGCCTTGAACGTACTGGAACGCAGCATCTCTGCGCCGATACCGGCAATGCGCCAGCAACTCAGGTCAAGCTGTTGGAGGTCTGCGCTGCGAATCCTGCGGGTACAGAGTTCGTAACCGAATGGCGGCGCAAAAGCTATTGTGCAACGGTTGCGGCTGATTAAGCGTAACCATTGCAGGGGGCGGATGGCAAAATCCCTGGTACGCAGGTAATCCACCGATAACTGGGAGGCAATCGGACCCAGAACGAAGCCGACCAGCCCCATGTCGTGATAAAACGGCAGCCAGGACGCGCAACGATCACCGTTGTGTACTTTCAGACCACTCCGGGTGATACCCTGGAGGTTGCTCATTACCGCCTTGCCGGTGATGACGACCCCCTGCGGCGCGCGGGTACTGCCCGATGTGAACTGCAGGTACGCCGGTTCTTCGGGTCTGCTCGGTTGCATGGGGCGCGCTGACAGGGGAATGTCCGCCAACTGCTCCGGTGTGCCGATCCATTCAAGATGTTCGTTATCGGCCGCGGCTTCCTCGAGGAAGCTGATGAACTCCTTATGGGCGATGGCTACCTTGGCCCTGCCGCTGGTCAGCAACCCCTTGAGCTGCTGTACGTAAATCGCATGGCTGCCGAGGTTCAGCGGTATCGGCATCGCAAACGGGACGAGCCCGATGTACTGGCAGGCAAAGAACAGGACGATGAAATCCTGATGGGTATCGGCGACGAGCGCAATGTGGTCGCCGCGTTTCAGGTCCAGGCTTAGAAGGCGCTGCGCGGCAAGTTTCGCTTGCTGCTGTAGTTCGCTGTAAGGCAGGACGGCGCTCAGCCTGCCTCTTGCGTCGTAGAAGTTACACCCGGTAACGCCTTCGGCAGCATAATCCAGCGCTTCGGATAAACAGGAAAAACCGGCCAGGTTTTGACCGATTGTATTACCAGTGTTCGTCGCTTCTTGGCTCACAATGAGTAAACCCCCGTCTCGTTCTTTTTAACGCCAGTTGACAAAGGCAGATTTATTTTTGTAATTACAGTGTCCTTCCGTAAGCATAGAATATTCATCCGTTCTCTTTCCACAATTCTGAATTATAAACATAAAACACGGCTATTGTATATCTTTATACAGTCTAAGCCGATAAATTTCAGAAATTTTACACAACTTTTGAAAAACATCCAGCATTATTTTCAGGAATTTTCTGGTATCGGCCATGCAGACCTCAGATCGTCTCTCAACCCGGTGAATATCTCCCCGTTTATGCTGCTATTCTGTGCCAGGTCCGGCGCGCCGGGCCAGGCGTGGTCAAAAAACTCCATTCCCCTGTAGTGACGCTCACCCGCATATCGGGGTATTACATGAAAGTGGACGTGAGGGTCCACCATCATCAGCATCAGGTAGTTCAGTTTATCATAATGGAAAAGATGCGATAATACCACCTCAACATCGCGTGTGACCTGGGCCAGTTCGGTAAAACCGTTTTCGCTCAGCCGGGAGAACGCGGTAACCGGCTCGCGCGCAACCAGCACCAGGGCGCTGAGCGTGACCTGTGCGGGACGCAGCAGTACCAGCCACGAGGAATAGGTAGCAATACAGGTTTCCGGGGCCCCGAATTTCAACATCGTTGCGTTCAGGTCATCTGGTGGCATTGGCAGTTTTGTCGTTCAACAGAAAGGTAGAGTGTATATTAAATGATACGGAACAAGCGGTCAAAGTCCTTTTTCGGGCAACAGGATGACGCGTCCGGCCCGATCCGGGTGGTTCCGGTAAGCAGCCGGCGCCAACTGGCTGCGTTTATCCGGCTGCCCTGGCGCCTGTATGCGCAGGATCCGATGTGGGTGCCGCCGCTGAAGCTCGAACGCAGGCTGCATTTCTCGTCGCTGAATCCATATTTTGCCCATGGCCGCTGGCAGGGCTGGATTGCCTGGCAGGGTGACCGGCCCGTAGGCCGTATCAGCGCCCAGGTGGATGAATTGCACCGCAGCCGATACGGAGTGAAATCCGGCCATTTCGGTTTTCTCGAATGTGAAAACGACCCCGAGGTAATGCGCTGCTTGCTGGCGCACAGCGAGCGCTGGCTGGCGCAATATGAAACCGAGGAGATCACCGGCCCATTCAACTTTTCCATCAACCAGGAATGCGGCCTGCTGGTGGACGGTTTCGATACCCCGCCTGCAATCATGATGCCGCATAACCATCAGTGGTATGCGGGAATGCTGGAGCAACAGGGTTATGCTGCGGCGAAAGACCTGTATGCTTACTGGGTCCGGCCCGATTTTACCATCCCGCGGGTGATGCAGAGCCTGGTGCGCAAGTTTGGCGGCAGCGTACGTCTGAGGAGATTGGACAAGAAGCGATTCAAGCAGGAACTGGAGACCTTGCGCGGGATTTTCAATGATGCCTGGTCGGACAACTGGGGGTTTGTCCCGTTTACTCCGGAGGAGTTCGCGGAACTGGGAACCAGCCTGAGGCTGATCGTGCCCGATGACTTTATCCGCATCGCCGAATACGAGGGAGAAGCGGTTGCGTTTATCGCTTGTCTGCCGAACCTCAATGAAGTGATGCACGGTCTGGACGGGAACCTGTTCCCCACCGGGCTGTTCAAACTTATCGGCGCGCTGCGCAAACGCCGGATCAGCAGCGGCAGAGTCCCGTTGATGGGCGTGCGCAAGAGATTGCAGAATACGCCGCTGGGGATAGCCCTGGCGCTGCTCGTGATCCACGACCTGAGGCAGCCGCTCATCGACAGGGGGATCACGGGTGTGGAACTGTCCTGGATACTGGAGGATAACCAGGGCATGCGCAGTATCCTAGAGCGTATCGGCAGCAGGCTGTACAAGACGTACCGCATCTACCGGAAACGGCTCTGATGGGCGGCTATGCCTGCTTTGCCAAGGCAAACCTTACGCTTGCAATACCGGGCCAAACCATATATGAGATATTCGGGCTTGTATGACCGTCAAGCTGCTGAAACATGCCGGCTGAACGAAAAATCGTAGCCCTGGTGCCCGCCGGGCAGCGCCAAGCCGCGGACCCGGTAGCCATTGCCTCCGGTGTTTCCTGCAAGGCGTTGGTACCGCTTGCCGGCATGCCGATGGTAGTGCGGGTGCTGAATGCATTGCGGGCGACCGGGCGCATACACGCGGTGATACTGATCGGCCCCGATGCGGCGGCCGTCGGCGACTGCCCGCCGTTGCAGGATTGCATCAACCGGGAGGAAATCTCCTGGATACCTGCCGGGGATCGTATCAGCGATAGCGTCAACGCGGGCCTGGGCGGGGTCGATGCCGACGCGCGGGTGCTGATAGTCACCGCGGACCATGCCCTGCTAGACGCGGAAATGCTCAATTTCTTTCTGGACCGGGTGATCGAACGGCGCGCTGACGTCAGCGTGGGGCTGGTCGATTATGCCCTGGTGCGGCGCGCGTACCCTGGAGTACGGCGCACGGTGCTGAAATTTTCCGAGGGCGGCTATTGCGGGTGTAACCTGTACGCGCTGGACGGCGCCCGCGCCAGGGACATTATCTCATTGTGGCAGCGTACACAGGCGTACCGTAAACGGCCCTGGCGTATGATTAACGGGTTATTCGGTTTCGGGATACTGGCGAAATATCTTTGCGGCCGCCTGTGCATGGGGCAGGCCCGAGACGCGATTATGAACAAGACGGGGATCAACGTGGATTTTATCCAGATGCCGTTCCCCCATGCCGGCATCGACGTGGACACGCCCGCAGACCTGGAACTGGTACAACAGATTCTCAGGAACCGGTACTAGACATCAGCCCGAATATCTCACCGATTCGCTTGTCAGCATCGGATAGATGTTTGCTGTCAATGAGTTATGATAATCTGCCAAGTATGTTGCCATTACACACTGCGCTTGATGCGCCCTCGCTGGTCTTTTTTGCGTTAGCGGGCACATGCTCCCTCAACCAGAAGAACCACTATGCTTTCGGTCGCGAGCACCCGCTAACACAAAAAATCCTCAGCGATCATCGCATCAATCGGTGAGATATTCGGGCCCACCCCCCGGGAGCGCGGGCGTCCCATTCTAAGTATCCTTTCGTATTCGGAATTGTGCGACCACCCCTGGGACCGCAGGCGTCCCGCCCTCAGGCAGGCGGGACGCCTGCGATCCCAAGTTGGTTTCAACGTTTCTGGACCGGCTCCGTACTAACCACGCGTTCCGCCCGGTCCAGGTCCTTTTTGAAATCTATCTCGCACCAGCGCCGGCCGGCAATACTGCAGGCGCGCACCAGCGATTGCCCGGCGAGATCGTCCACCACGCTCAGGAACCACAGGCGCAGGCCGTCGCCTTGTTTCATCTGCCGGTCCAGGCACTGGCTGAATAACGCCGGACCGGCGCCCCGGAAGTACAACAGGCCGATGGACTCCGCCATGGTGTGCTCGTCAGGCAGTGTTTTGCCGACGGCTTTCACCATCGAGTCCTGCAGTTCGACCCGCATATCGTCATTGTCGTATCTGTCCTTGTAATCGATAGTCAGGGTGATTGGCGCTTCGGGGGACTTGAGCACCGTGTCCAGTAGCGCCGGCTCGAACAGCGTATCGC
This sequence comes from Gammaproteobacteria bacterium, assembly GCA_965221335.1. Classification (GTDB taxonomy): domain Bacteria; phylum Pseudomonadota; class Gammaproteobacteria; order Eutrophobiales; family Eutrophobiaceae; genus JAAXHV01. The sequence goes on from CBDCSC010000001.1 coordinate 470,547, forward strand.
CGTTCACCAGGATAAAATCACCGGTCATTGCGTGGCGCGCCATCCAGCAGCTTGCGAGGTTGTCCGATACCGCGTAGAAAGGGTTGTAGACGATGTTTATCCTGTCCCGGTCGGCGCCGAAGCGATTATTGACACATTCCTCGACGAGGTTGGACTTGAAGCCTGTGATAATAAACAGCTTGTTGATGTCGGCAGCCAGTAATGTCTGTACCTGCCATTCCAGGATGGTTGTGCCGGCCACGGGGAGCATGCACTTGGGGCGTGCCTCCGTCAGCGGCAGCAGTCTTTTCCCCTGTCCGGCGCTTAAAATAATGGCATTGGTCATAGTATTCTCAATTCTCAACGGATTCATGTCCTTGCGTGAGGTGAGCAGTTTAATGATTTTTGTAATACAATCAAACTAGCGGCCCCTGCCGCGATGGTTGCCAAATGCCTCACATTGAACGTTATATCATACGGGAAGTACTCAGACCCTTCAGTTTCGTGCTCATCATCCTGGTCGCCCTGTTCGCCTGTTTCAGCAGCGCAAGGTACCTGGCTGAAGCCGTGACCGAGACCCTGGGCGTCTACTTCATGATCAAACTGATCCTGTTGAAGACGTTTATCGCGTTGGAAGTACTGGTGCCGATTGCCTTGTATACGTCGGTCGTAATCGGCCTGGGCAGGTTGCACCGGGACCAGGAAATAGTGGCGCTGAATGCCGCCGGCGCCGGCTACAAACGCATCATCAGCCCGGTTATCGTGGTTTCCATACCCATCGCGCTGGCAGTCGGGGCTTTGTCCCTGTACGGCCGGCCCTGGGCCTACGAGAACAGTTACATACTGGACGCCAGGGCCAAGGCCGATTTGAATACAGACCGTTTCCAACCCGGGCGTTTCTACGGCAATGAAGACACCGGCACGGTGATTTACATTGCCGATAAAGACCGGTCGGGCGGTGAGATGTCCAGGATTTTTTATTATTCGCGCAAAGGGGAAGTCAGTGAGATTACCGCGGCGGTGCGCGCCAGCCAGGACCAGAGCCTGGAGGACGGCAGGTTACGGGTATCACTCTATGATGGGCTGTTATACCGGCTGCAACGTAATTCCCCGGAGGATGAGGTGGTGCGTTATGAAAAGCTGATCAGGCTGCATGAAGACCCCGAGGTGAGCATCGGCTACCGGCGCAAGGCACAGACCACTTCCGACCTGCTTGAATCCGACCTGCCGGAAGATATTGCGGAAGCCCAGTGGCGCTTGTCCCGGCCGCTTGCGACGCTGCTGCTGGCATTGATTGCAATACCGTTGAGCCATTCCTCTCCGCGCCAGGGGAAGAATGAGAGAGTGTTCATGGCAGCGCTGATCTTTGCTGTGTATTACAACCTGAGCGGTGTTGCCCAGACCTGGGTGGAACAGGGCGTAATGGACGAAATACCCGGTGTCTGGTGGCTGCACGTATTAATGGCGCTGGTTGTTTCCCTGTACCTGTTCCGGCGGTTTTACCAGCGCCTGCTGCAGGGCTTCACCTGAGAATCCCGGCTCATTTTATGCGCACCGCTGAAAAATACCTGATGCGCCGGATCAGCGTGGGGCTGCTGATCGCCGCCGCGGTGTTGTTGCCGCTGTTCAGTTTTTTTGACCTGATTGAAGAGATGGAGGATGTCGGCGAGGGCTTTTATCGCATGCAGGATGCGTTTTACATTGTGCTGCTGATGTTACCCAGGCGTTTGATCCAACTGCTCCCGTTTATTGCGCTGATCGGCAATGTGATTGCGCTGGGGCGCCTGGCGCTGAATTCGGAAATTACCGCGCTGCGCGCCGCCGGACTGTCGCCGGCGCGCATCAGCCTGGCATCTTTCAAGGTCGGTTTGTCCCTGCTGCTGCTGCTGGGTGTGCTGGAGCAGGTTGTCGCGCCGGCGTTGCAGAGCAAGGCCATTGCCCATCGCCTGGAAGCCTTGAACCAGAGTGCGGAACTGGGCGAAGACCTGGGTCTGTGGACCCGGAATGAAAATGAGGTATTACGGCTTGGGGAAGCGATTCGCGCAGCGTATGTGCAGGATGTGGAAATCTTCACCCTGGATGACCAGGGTCTGTTGACCGCCTATATTCATGCGCAGGGCGCCGAGATCATCAGTAACGATCGTTGGAGTCTGCGTGACGTCACCCTGAAGGAGTTCAACGGCACACAGGTGACTACCACATCTGCAATGCGTATGAACTGGACTCCGTTTCTGAGTTCTGAGCAGGTTTCCACGCTGACCAGGCCGGCGGAAAGCCTGTCGCCGACAGAGTTATACCGCTATATCGGCTACCTGAAGGACACGGGGCAGCAGCACGATGAGATGTTGCTCGCCTACTGGCGCAAATTCGGCGCCGGGCTGATCACGCTGGCGATGCTGTTGCTGTCGGTTCCGTTCATGTTCGGCTCCATACAGACGGGGATCGGCCCCCGCCTGGTGCTGGCCGGCATCACCGGCATCTGCGTGTACCTGCTGGACCAGATTATCTCGAACGCCGGTTTACTGCTTGACCTGAACCATGCGCTGGTGGCGTTAACCCCCGGCCTGGCGCTGCTGTTCATCGCCACCCTGTGGCTGCAAAGGGTTCATTAACTGATCGTTTTATCCAGGATTTGCTCGAATTGCCGGGTAGTCTCGTCGAGCGCGAACGATTTCACGCGGGTCTGCCAGCCGCTGGCGGTCCTGGTTAACTCGTAGAGGTTATACCCTGCCTTTTTGTTCGGATCGTTGTAGTGGGCCGAGGCGGAGGGTACGCCGAACACCGGCACGCGCCGCTCGCCTGCGTTCAGCATTGCGTACATCTGCCGGTGGCCGTGGCCGTGGATGATCAGTTCCGCACCCGGTCCGGCCAGGGTCGCCAGCAGTTGAGCCGAGTCGGACAAGCCGCGCCTGAAGCTCATTGAGTGCGGGCTGTGGTGCAGCATCACGATACGGTACAGCCCCCGCTGCGCCGCATCCTGCAGCAGGTTGCCGAGGCGTCGTAACTGTTCCTTGCCCAGTCTGCCGCTGGCGAAGAAGGGCGGCGTGGGCACGGCGGTGGTCAGGCCGATAATCGCGACCGGGCCGCGTACCCGCAGGTAAGGAAAATCCGGCGCGCTGTCCTGTGCACCGGAGTCGCTTTGCATCCAGGTACGCCAGCGTCCTATGGTTGAGGCAATATCGGCATTGATGTATCGATCATGATTCCCCGGCACAATTGATATATAATCGGGCGCGCCGAGGCCGGTTAACCAGCTTTCGGTTTCCCGGCATTCGTTTGCTGTGCCGAGGTGAGTGAAATCCCCGCTGATGACCAGGTGGTCGGGTCGCCGGCTTGCCAGGTCTGCAAGCGTCCGGGACAGGATCTCCTTGCTGTGGGCGCGGCGCCGTTTCACCCGCCAGGAGAGATAGCCGAGAATGCGTTTATTGAGTAAATCACGCCATGTTACATGCTGCAGTGAGGTCAGGTGCGGGTCCGAAAGGTGCGCTATGATCAAGCCGGGTTTCATTGTGAACAATTCAGGGGTTACTGTTGGGATTCCTTAATCTGAATAATACACAGGGTATCACGAATCATCATGTTCGGATCGCCGGCGACAGCCCGGTGGAGATATGGGGGCTGGGCGGTCGTGCGAGGTTGACCCGCATGCTGGAAAATATGGGCCGCGTGACGTTGGTCACGGACGAGACGCCAGATCCTTCCGGTACGCCGGTTGTTCTCCTGCGCGGGGACTACCTGTTCAACATCCGTCTGTTGCATGCCCTGCTCGAACGCGATGAGGACTTTGCGCTGAACGAGCCGAACAGCGGCGCGCTGATCGCGCTGCGCAGCGAAGATGGCGACACCGAACAATTCACGGCCGAGGGCGCGGCGGAATTGCCGCCGGCGCTTGAGCCCGATGACCTGGTCAATCCCTATGACAACAAACTGAAAAAATACGAGCCGGCCAGGGCCTGGCAGATACGCGCCGATAACCGGGAGGAACTCGAACAGCAGTTATTCAGCAGCTCTTATAAAGGGGTGACCGACCTGGTCACGAAGTGGGTCTGGCCCGCTCCCGCAAGACAGGCGACAAGGCTCTGCGCCCGCTTGGGCATCAGCCCGAACCAGGTTACCGGGTTGAGCCTGGTACTGGCAGTGCTGGCCGGCGCCGCGTTCTGGTTCGGCCACTTCGGCGCCGGGTTGGCGCTGGGCTGGTGCATGACTTTCCTGGACACGGTGGATGGTAAGCTGGCCAGGGTGACGCTGACCTCGAGCCGGTTCGGCGACCTGCTGGATCACTCCCTGGACCTGGTGCATCCGCCGCTTTGGTATATTGCTTGGGGCGTAGGTGTGGGCGCTGATTCACTCCCCCTGGCAATGACGCCACTGGTTGCACTGATGCTGGCGGGGTACATTGGCGGGCGCCTTTGCGAAGGGGCGTTCCAGTTGTGGGTCGCGCCGTTCTCCATCTTCCTTTGGCGGCCTGCCGATTCCCTGAGCCGTTTGATTACCGCCCGGCGGAACCCCAACCTGATCATATTGAGCGCCGGTCTGCTTGTCGGGCAACCTGCCGCGGCCCTGGTGACGGTGGTGGTCTGGCATCTTCTCTCCACCCTGTTCCTGCTCGCCAGGCTAGGCATGGCCTGGTGGCTGAAGTACCACCAGGGAGAGCTCGAACCCTGGCTAGCCGGTGTCGGGACCCGGGACGGGAAGGGCGCGGGCCACAGCAACAGCCTGGCGTTGAGAATCTTTACCTGAATGGGTCGGCAGGACATACCAACAGCATTGATCGACCGTGTCGCGCAGCAATGTGCGGACGCTGTGCCCGAGTCCTGCAACCTGGTCACCGCGGCGTTGCAGGAGACTTATGGCGCCGCCCTGCAGGGTATCCTGTTTTACGGTTCCTGCTCCAGGGGTGAGTCCATCGAGGATGGTGTTGCCGATATGTTCGTCGTTGTTGACAGCTACAACAGCGCGTATTCCAAACATTACCTGGCCTGGCTGAACGCGTTGCTGCCACCCAATGTCCTGTACCGGGAAATTCCCACCGCGGGCGCGCCGGTGCGGCTGAAACTGGCCATGATCAGCAGCGCGGACTTCCGCCGCGGCATCTGCGACGGGTTCCATTCATACCTTTGGGGACGCTTTGCACAGCCTGCGCGCATCCTCTACGCCCGGACTGAGGCTGTGCGCAATGAGTTCGAGGCGCTGATGGCGCATGCGGTGCTGACGCTGCTGCGGACGACGCTGCCGGTCCTGCAGGGAAATATTGTCACTGCGGAAACGATCTGGACCAATGCATTGTCCTTGTCCTACTCGACCGAATTCCGGGCCGAACCGGAGACCAAGGCTGCGCAACTGGTGCGCGCCAACCAGGCCGCTTATTGCGCGTTGCTGGATGCAGCCATGCCTGCGTTGGAGACTGACCTGCGCCGGGTGGGTGACAACAGCTACTGTTCCCGCGCCGATGCGGCAAGCGCCGGCAAGACATGCAGGCAATGGCGCCTGCGCCGCCGGACCGGCCATTTGCTGTGGGTGCTGCGGCTGGTGAAGGCGGCGCTGACGTTCAGCAACGGCGTCGATTATGCAGCCTGGAAGATCGGCCGGCATACCGGCGTGAAGATAGACGTTACCCCCAGGCTGCGGCGATATCCGTTGTTGTTCGGTTGGGGTGCGCTTCTCAAACTGGTCAGGCAGGGGATCCTGAAATGAGGCGAGCCCGAATAACTCCGGCTCGCTTGTCAGCGCCGGGCTAACTGTTTGCCCAGCACGAGCTATTCAGGTTTGATAAGCTTTCTCTGAGCTATGGCGGAACAAAAGAAAAAACGCCGACCCAGTGTGGCGCTGGGGCTGTGGATCATCAAGCGCATAGAGCGGGCGCTGATCAGGTATTCGCTGGTTCCGGATACGCCGTTCCTCGATCCCGTGGAATTTTCCTGGGTGCGCACCCTGGAGGCCGATTGGGCAGTGATCCGTTCGGAATTGGACCGGTTGCTGGAAACGCCCGAGCGCATCCCGAATTTCCATGAGATCTCGCGTGATCAGTACAACATAACACGGGACGACAAGTGGAAATCGTACTTCCTCTACGGCTATGGCTACAAGATGGAAAACAACTGCGAGGCCTGCCCGGAGACCACGCGCATCCTGGAATCGATACCGGATATGTTTACCGCATTTTTTTCCGTACTGGCGCCGGGCAAACACATACCCCTGCACCGCGGACCCTACCGGGGCCTGTTACGTTGCCACCTGGCCCTGGTCGTGCCCGAACCGCGCCAGGACTGCTGGATCGAGGTCGGCGGCGAGACCAGTACCTGGGAGGAAGGCCGTTGTATCGTGTTCGATGATACCTACCGGCATCGGGTCGAGAACAATACCGCCGGCAGGCGGGTGGTGCTGTTTATCGACATCAAGCGGCCGTTGAGGTTTCCCGGATCGCTGCTGAACCGGATCGTGCTGTTCCTGATCCGTCTCTCGCCCTATATCCAGGATGCCCGCCGCAATCAGGTAGCCTGGGAAAAGCGCCTGGGCGAGCCGGAGAAAGAACAACGAGAATCCTTATAAGGAAGCGTTGCTTACTGGACTCCCGCTTTCGCGGGAGTGGTATGGTGGCGCTGTTCACGGGAATGGTGGCTATCCGAGCTATCACCGCGAAATAAAATCCAGGGTTGTTTCGGCCAGCCGTTCGCGGTCCTGCTCGGATTTCATCACGGTGTTGGTGATTTTCACTTTGATTCCCAGCTTTTCGATGGCGGCTGCCTCATGCTTGTCGCGGCGGTCGATAACCAGCCCATCCAGGATGTCGCGGTAATAGTCTGCAATGGCCAGGTTGCCGGGCGTGATGCCCAGTTCGGCCATTATCTTGGCGGCGGGGCCTTTCAGGGCTTTCCCGCCGACGATGGGTGATACTGCGACCACCGGCGTACTGGTGGATTGCAGGTCAGTGCGGATGCCTTGCAGGGACAGGATCGGATCGATACTCAGGAACGGGTTTGACGGGCACAGGATTACCGCGTCCAGTTGCGGGTTGTTGAGCAGCGCGGCAAATTCCGGGTGCGCGCGGGCCGTGTCAACGCCGTCGAAGCGGAACCCCCGCACCTGTGGCCGGCAACCCAGGCGCACGAAGTAGTCCTGGAACGGCAGTTCTCCCCGGTCGGTGAGGATAACCGTGCGCAACGCGTCGTCGCTCATCGGCAGGACCCGATGGGCAACACCGAAAGCGTCACACAACGCCCTGGTGGCCCCGGCCAGTCCCATGCCCTGTTGCAATGCGAGGTTGCGGCGCACATGCGTGGCCAGGTCCCTGTCTCCCAGGTTGAACCAGTCCAGCCCGTCAAAGCGGGCGATGGCTTGCATAAAGTTCCAGGTTTCGCCGGCCAGGCCCCAGCCCCGTTCCGGGTCCGCCACGCCGGCCAGCGTGTACATGACCGTATCCAGGTCGGGCGAGACCGGCAGGCCCAGGTGCCGGAAGTCATCGCCGGTATTGACCACGATCAGGAGTTCCTCCGGTTTCAGGATCATACTCAGCCCATGGGCCAGTTTTGCGCCGCCTACGCCGCCGCACAAGGCCAGGATGGACTTCCCCGGAGTTTCCCTGATCACCTGAACAAGTCCTTGTCCGCCGCCCTGATCAAGGCCGCGGCGTTATTATGAGGGCCGTCCAGCTCCAGACCTTTGACCAATACCACGGGGATTCCCTGGCCAGCCTGTCCCATGAGCAGCGACGCGGCGGCGGCAATATCATCGGCGATGCCCGCCTCGGTCACCCGCAACGGGGTTCCATGCAGGTCGGACTCGCCGCGCAAATCCAGCAGGCAGGGCAGGCCGGCGGCGCCGATGGCAATGCCGGTGACGCCGTTGCGCCAGGCGCGCCCGGCGCTGTCGTTGATGATGACGCCGATCTCCAGTGCCAGGTGTTGCCGGATGGCGGCATGGATGCGCGCAGCGCTGGCATCGGGATCTTCCGGCAACAGCAGCACCCGTTCGGAACGGGCGTTCTGCGGGATATTGGAATGGTCGATGCCGGCATTGGCATGGACGAAGCCCAGCTTGTGCTCGACAATAAGCACATCCCGCCGATACCTGACCACCCGTTTCGATTGGGACAGGATAAGTTCCACTAGGCGCGGGTCTTTACCGGTCTCACCGGCCAGTTCCCGGGCGCGTGCCGAAGGCGCCACCCCGGCCAGGTCCGCATACCGGTCCTCCGCTTTGGAGACGATCTTCTGCGCGATCACCAGGATATCGCCGTCAGTGGCCGGATACTCCCGCAATCGCTCCGGCAACAGCGCCGCCAGGTCCGTGCCGGGTATGATTTCAGGCAGGCCGCGCAACGGCAGCAGTTGTATGCCGTCAACGGGTTTGTCGCGGTTCATGACGCGTGTATCTCATCGCTCGATGCATAGGGTTATAATACCTTGTCTAAAAGCTAATAGAGTTTCTCAAATCTGACGAATCGTGAAAACGGGGGTTTGCATGGGAATGGTAAAGGACTCAGGTCAGTTAGTAAAAATTACACATAGCAAAGAAAATCATGACAAACGACAATAATGAGCGCCCGGCCAGGTGCGCTATCGGCGTTGTCGGCGCCGGGGTTATGGGCCGGGGAATTGCCCAGTTGTTCCTGCAATCCGGGCACCCGGTGCGGCTGTATGATGCCCAGGCCGGCGCCCTGGACAGCGCGGCCGAATTCATCGGCAAAATGGCGCTACGCCAGGTTGACAAGGGCCGGCACACGCAGGATCAGGCGGACGCAATGCTTGCCCGTCTCAAGCTGTGCCGCGCGCCGGCTGAACTGGCTACCTGCCGGGTTGTTATCGAAGCGGTCGTGGAGCTGCCGGATGTCAAGAAGCAGTTATTTGCGGAACTGGAAAAAATCGTCTCCGGTGACGCGATCCTGGCGAGTAACACATCCTCGTTGCTGGTGTCTGACATCGCCGCGGCTTGCGACCGGCCGCAGCGGGTCGCGGGGCTGCATTTCTTCAACCCGGTTCCGCTGATGCGCGTGGTCGAGGTGATCCCCGCGGCGCAGACCGAAGCGGCTGTTATTGAAGAACTTTGCGCGCTGGTTACCGCAACCGGTCACCGCGCCGTGGTCGCCGCGGACCAGCCCGGGTTCCTGGTAAACCATGCGGGCCGCGGCTTTGTCACCGAGGCGTTACGCGTCCTGGAAGAGGGCGTCGCGCAGCCTGCGGACATCGACCGGGTGATGCGCGAGGCCATGGGCTTTCGGATGGGGCCGTTTGAGCTGCTGGACCTGACCGGGTTGGACGTGTCCGGCAAGGTAATGCAATCCGTGTATGACCAGTTTCTGCAGGAACCCATGTATCGGCCCTCGTCCCTGGTCCCGCCGAGAATGGCGGCGGGTCTGTTCGGGCGCAAAACCGGGCATGGTTTTTACCGTTACGAGGAAGGCCGGAAAATCGAGCCGGAGCAGGCGCCGCCGCCGCCGGTCAGCCTCACCAGGGTCTGGCTGGAAGACGCTGTTACTGATGCAGGCCGGCAACTGGCAGAGCAACTGAAGGTCGCCGGTGCGCAGCTCACGAACGCGCCGGCCGGCGCCGACACGATGATCGTGTTCCAGCCCTGGGGCGGCGATGTCAGCCAATCCTGCGCCGAACAGGGCCTGGACCCAACCCGCAGCGTGGCTGTGGACCCGCTGCCCGAAGCCGGCGCGCGCCGTACCCTGATGCTGTCTCCACTGACCGCGCCGGCAGTGCGTGACAGCATGCATGGCCTGCTCGCGGCCGTTGCACCGGTTACCGTGATCAACGACAGTCCGGGTTTTATCTGCCAGCGCATCCTGGCCGTGATCGTGAATATCGCCGCCAATATTGCCCAGCGCCGCATCGCCTCCGTGCCCGACATAGAGGACGCCGTGACCCTGGGTCTGGGCTACCCGCATGGCCCGTTGTCCTGGGGAGACAGGGTAGGCGGAGAGCGAATCGCGCAAATTCTCGACAAACTGTTTGATTTGACGCGTGACCCGCGCTACCGTCTCAGCCCCTGGCTGAGAAGGCGGGTGCAGTGCCGCGTGCCGCTGCTGACCGAAGAAACCGAACGCTATTGAGACGTAACAATGACCGATAAAGTAATCACCCGCTTCGCGCCCAGTCCCACCGGGTTCCTGCACATCGGTGGCATTCGCACGGCCCTGTTTTCCTGGCTTTACGCCCGCCGTCACGCCGGCGAGTTCCTGCTGCGAATAGAAGACACCGACCGCGAGCGCAGTACCGATGCGGCTGTCAAGGTCATCTTGGAAGGGATGGAATGGCTCGGATTGGACCATGACCGGGAGATCGCCTACCAGTCGGCGCGTAGTGAAAAATATCAGGCAGCGATCCGGGAGTTGCTGGATAGGGATCGGGCCTATTATTGTTTCTGCAGCAAGGAAGAACTGGAAGCCATGCGCACGGAGGCTATGAGCAAGGGCGAGAAACCCAGGTATAACGGTAAATACCGTGACCTGGGCCGGCTGCCGGGGCCGGGCGAGACGCCGGTCGTGCGTTTCAAAAACCCACTGGACGGCGAGGTGGTCATTGATGATTTCATCCAGGGTCGGGTGGCGATCAGCAACACGGAACTGGATGATTTGATTCTGGCCCGTTCCGACGGTTCGCCTACCTACAACCTGAGTGTCGTGGTGGACGATGCGGATATGGGCATCACCCACGTGATACGCGGGGACGACCACCTCAACAATACGCCCAGGCAAGTCAACATTTTCAATGCCTTGGACATCACTGCGCCGAAGTATGCCCATATTCCCCTGATCCTGGACCCGGATGGCAAAAAACTGTCCAAGCGCCATGGCGCCGCAAGCGTGCTGGAGTACCGCGAACAGGGCTACCTGCCCGAAGCCCTGTTGAATTACCTGGTGAGGTTGGGCTGGTCGCATGGCGACCAGGAGCTTTTCAGTCTGGACGAAATGGTTGAGCTGTTTGACATAGCCCGGGTCAACAAGGCTGCGGCCGCGCTGAACCCGGACAAACTGGCCTGGCTGAACCAGCATTATCTGAGGGAAAGCGACGCGCAGCGGATTGCCTGCCTGCTGAAGGCAAAACTGGTTGAGCTTGGTGTTGACGTATCCGGCCCCCCCGATCTCAAGGATGTGGCCGAAGTGCAGAAGGCGCGCGTGAAAACAATAACGGAGATGGCCGAGCAGAGTCGTTTCTTTTATGAAGAGTTTGAGCAATACGATGAGACGGCCGCGAAAAAACACCTGCGCCCGGTGGCGTTCGAGCCGCTGCGACAGGTCAGAGACGCGTTTGCCGAATTGGCTGACTGGGACCAGGATGCCTTGCACGCGGCTATCGATGCCGTGGCGCTGCAACAATCGATGAAATTCGGAAAAGTCGCCCAGCCACTGCGCGTGGCGGTAACCGGCGGCGCAGTCTCGCCCTCCATCGACATCACCCTGGCGCTGCTGGGCCGCGCCAGGACTTTATCCCGGCTGGCGAGAGCGCTAGCCCGAAAACCTCACCAATTGATGCGATGATCGCTGAGGATTTTTTGTGTTAGCGGGTACTCGCGACCGAAAGCATAGTGGTTCTTCTGGTTGAGGGAGCATGTGCCCGCTAACGCAAAAAAGACCAGCGAGGGCGCATCAAGCGCTGTGTGTAATGGCAACATACTTGGCAAATTATCATAACTCATTGACAGCAAACATCTATCCGATGCTGACAAGCGAATTGGTGAGGTTTTCGGGCTAAAACTGATTGAACGCAGGATGGATGTTTGCGGGTGATATGGTCAGCCGTAACAAGCTGTTGACGGCGCGTGGGCAGAAGGGCAACCGGAATATATAACGTCCTGATAGTCTTAAGGAAACTCTGAGATTAAGTCTAAGAGCTTCTTTAAAATTCCTGTTGTACAGCCTGCGCAACAATAGTGTCCCTGTCGCGTGGCAACAGATACCTATTCCTGACCAGTTCATTTGCGCTGTGACTCACCTTCGCCACCCATTGATCATGGCTTCCGTACCTTTCTTCCAGTGAAAGCCGCGGATCGCCTGTTTCCAGGCGCGTTTTCATGGTATCTGACAAAGGCGCCCATGAACCAAGGTTTTCGGCAAGGTCATTCTCTGCGTGCCCGGCTGCCCTCGGATTCCAACCGGTATAGGTACCAATCGGATTGGCCACTCTCGGTAACCGGATACCGGGAATTTCATTACAGTCCTCGTCAATCGCAGAAAATAATAAGGTATAACTCCTTCCAAGGCTGTAAGGGTTTAACGGATCACTGCTCAGGACATAATCTGATTGCCGAATTGCATTATAGTTAGCCGTGAAGGTGAAACCGGGAACAGGTGATGGAAATCCGGCGACGATATGACTCATCGGCGCCAGGGTGTTGTCGCTGATCTTTCCATAACTGGATACAGGAGGGGGACTGTTATCCGCGATCCAGCGATCAAGCGCCAGCAGCAAGGCTCTTTGCACCGGGCGGATATCCACCGGGTTGGAGAGGTTCTTGACTTCCACACCGCGCTGTCCCGGACGCCGTGCCGAAGTAGTGCTGAGATCCCTGAAGTTAAAAGGGATATGCGACGATGAGGCCAGCCAGTAAACACGGACATTATCCGGCAAAACAAGGTCTTGCCGGCCCAGCGGATCTGTGACGACCAGCGACGCCCGCCGACTCCTGATTTCGGTGCCCGTATCCACATGCATGATCTTCGGGCATGTCTCGCTTATGCTGCACTTGTTTAATATACCATCCGATCTGCCGGTGATCGGATCGTGGATGACACCATAGGTAAAAGGAAACTGGTCACCCGGTTGCAGGTGCCACCGGTGTTGAGTTGTGTAGTTTCCGGGTTTGGCAAAACGCCAATTGATATAACTCCTGGCCGCGCCCGATGCGGAAGGCATGGCTCCTTCAAATACCATCCGGCCTTTTTCATCCTCATTGAAACCTTGATAAATAAAATCCTTTATCATCCTGCCGGATTGCGAGTAGCCAAAAATCAATGCCCGGTTTATCCCCATTGCACTTGCCGGGTTCTGTTGCGTGTCATCATGACGCAGAAAAGAAACCAGGTCTCTTATGCCCGCAAAGCCGATACCGAAGATGCCATTCTCGTCTATGACATTCCCGTCACTCCCTTTTATCCTGGTAATGTCGAACGCAGGATAGATAAATTCATAAATTGCGCCGGAATCAAAACCCGCAGGCCTGTTTATTTTCAGGGTTTCATCGTTTTCATAGGAGAAGTGCAAATCCCCCGGTATTTTCCTGGCATCTGCTTCAAACTGGCGTACCGTCAGTGTTGCCCGGCCGGCATCCTGATCGGCCACAGGATGCGGTAGTTTCGCGATAAACACTGGCTCTGTCCCGGTATCGGAAAATTCAACCAGGTTCATGCCCTCAAGAGGTTTGTTATCTGTCAATGCGACAGGAAAGTCTGCTACCAGAACTCCATCAGCGGGTTGAATACTGCCGTCCCAGGCGCTCCAGACGAACGTAAAACCTTCTTTCATAACCAGACCATCGCCAACGTCTTCAATGGCCAATTGATTTGACGCAAAGCGATATTCCTGGTTCCAGTTGAAAAAATAAAGATCCAAAAAACGGCTGCGGTTGGTCACAGAATAGACCAGCGAGCCATTACCACCCTGCTCCGGAGTCATCATGACTACATCCACTTTGTATTTGACCAGGCCATCTTGATCGACGGGCGCTTTGTCCAAATCAACAATGACCTTGTTGCGCGCATCCGAGGGATCAAGCAACCCGGTCGCAACACCTCGAATCTCAAGGTACCGCCCCCTTTCTCCGAAGGCCTTTCCGCCGAAGGCAGGCGTTACCTTCGTCACTGAGAAATTCACAATCTCCCCGTTTACTGAAGTACTGGCACAGAGTACTAACAGGAGCAGTAAAATAGGGAGAAGGCAGTACTGCTGCTGGTGTTTTTTCGCAATATTCACTCTTCGGTCTTCCTTATCGTCATTTTCAATGCAATTTTTCTCGTGCCCGTATGGGTTTGTTCGATATGATTATGACACAGGCACAATTTGCATTACAGGACCTTTGTCAGACCTTTGTCTCACCGGCCAGGGGCGCTGGTGGCAAACCCAACAACCGAGCTTGACACCACCCCCGCGATTCAATATATTCAGCAAAGAGCTGTTCCGACAGGAAGAGCACATTCCACAGTAGATAGTTATAAGGGAGGACATGTAATGTCAAATGAATTGATCGCCATCTTTGGAGTGGCCGCCACCCTGGCCGGCCTCATTATATACGGTCAGTACAACACGAAGTCGGATATACAGAATCTCCGCTCGGAAATGCGGGCTGAATTCAAGGCAGTGCGTGAAGAAATGCAATCTGGATTCAAAGCAGTGCGCGAGGAAATGCGGGCTGAATTCAAAGCGGTTCGCGAAGAAATGCAGGCCGAATTCAAGGCAATGCGTGAAGAAATGCAATCTGAATTCAAAGCAGTGCGTGAAGAAACACAGGCGGAATTCAACATTCAGCTGGCGGCGATAAACGGGTTACGGGAAGATGTGAGTCAGTTATATGTGCGGGTGGCGCGCCAGGAAGGACTGATGGATGGCCTGCGCGAGGCTATCGCCGGGCTTCGGGATGCTCTCACCGGCACGCGCGATAGGGTTGCCGGTCCGGGAACCCGCCCGCCTGACGCAGCTAAGACGTCCGCGCTCCCGGCAGTAGCTGTGACAGCAGCTTGACAATCGGGCGGTACGGAGTATACTGCCGGCCGGCATACTCGGTTTTACATCACAACTTCGCAGAGGGGCCATAGCTCAGTTGGGAGAGCGCTACAATGGCATTGTAGAGGTCGTCGGTTCGATCCCGTCTGGCTCCACCAGGTTCTTATCTGTCCCCTTCGTCTAGAGGCCTAGGACACCGCCCTTTCACGGCGGCGACAGGGGTTCGACTCCCCTAGGGGACGCCATAAATGCCGGCTTGCTCACTTTCAACAGGTTGCGGACGAAATGTGAGTAAGCCCCCTGGCCCAACGGCGCGTCCATGCCGATAATTTCAGCGTCCGGCCCGGCGGTCAATTCAGTATCACCCTTGCGCCGGATCTTTCCCCATGTCAGGCGCGCCTCCCAGAGGAAGTCATCGGTGCGAGTGGTTTCGAGGATCACTTCCCAGGCCCGCTTGGGGAGAGGGTCCGGCGCCGCGTTGCGCCGGATCACGCGCCCCGGCTTGCGCGTGTCCAACTCATCTGCGAGCGCATCGCACAAGTTTGCGACGACGGCCGGGTCGGTGTCCGGCGCGCCATGGCAGGACAGCAACAGCGGCGATTCATCCGCCCAGGCGCCGGATACGGCTGCCCCGGCGATAACAAGCACAACAGGGAATCTGCAACGCATGGAAATCAGCAAGTCGGAAAATGAAGTTTGCCAAACATACTACAGGCCCTTCTATGAAGCCAATGGCATTTTCCTGTACTATACCACCATTATTATATGTTTGAATCAGTATGGAAATACTTGTTACCGGTTGTGCCGGGTTCATCGGCGCGGCGTTGTCCAGGCGGCTACTGGAGCGGGGGGGTGAAGTTATCGGGGTCGATAACCTGAATGATTATTACGACCCCGGGTTGAAGCGGGACAGGCTGGCATTACTGCAGGATTTTGAGAGCTTTCGTTTCAGGAAATTGGATATTTCGGACACGGTGGGTATGGCGGACCTGTTCCGGGAGGTTGCACCCGGTCGGGTAGCACACCTGGCCGCGCAGGCGGGGGTGAGATATTCCATTACCCGGCCGCACAGTTATACCCGCGCCAATATCGAAGGTTTTCTGAACATTCTCGAAGGTTGCCGAGCGGTGGGCGTGGAACACCTGGTGTATGCGTCGTCCAGTTCGGTGTACGGCGCAAGCGGGAAGTTGCCGTATGCGGAATCGGATGAGGCGTCCCATCCGGTTTCCCTGTACGGCGCGACCAAGCGCGCCAACGAATTGATGGCGCACAGTTACAGTTGTTTGTACAACATCCCTGTGACCGGTTTGCGTTATTTTACTGTCTACGGTCCCTGGGGCAGGCCGGACATGTCGCCCATGCTGTTCGCCGGGAAGCTTTATGCCGGCGAACCGCTACAGGTATTCAACCGGGGGCGGCACCGCAGGGATTTTACTTATATCGACGATGTGGTGGAGGCGACGCTGAGAATAACGGATCGCCCACCGGATATGCATGAAGACTGGGATGCGACCCAACCTGATCCGGCATCCGGGCCGGCAAGATACCGGATTTACAACATCGGCAACCAGCACGCGGTGAACCTGATGGATTTCATCAGGACTCTGGAACAGGCGACCGGCAGCAAAGCCGTGATTGAATACACCGGCGCGCAACCCGGCGATGTTCAGAATACGCTTTCGGACTCGTCGAGATTGCGGGAAGAATTTGATTTTGTCCCTAGTGTATCCCTGGAACAGGGAATAAAACAGTTTGTTGAGTGGTATAAGCGTTATTACAACATTGGTTGCAAGAGATAGGACTATGACATTCGAGGACAACCTGTCGTGAACGTTGCTATGGTAGGCGCCGGCTATGTCGGGCTGGTTTCAGGGGCTTGTTTTGCGGAGTTCGGCGCTAATGTCTTATGTGTTGATGTCGATGCTGAAAGGATTGCTCAACTCAAGCAGGGCGTCATTCCAATCTATGAACCCGGCTTGACGGAACTGATTAGTAAAAATACAGGGCAGGGCAAGTTGTCGTTCCATGATAATTATGGGGAAGCTCTGACGAAGTGTGATTTGATATTTATCGCAGTCGGCACTCCAAGCCGGCGTGGCGACGGCCATGCAGATTTAAAGTACGTGTACCAGGCAGCGGAAAATATAGCCCCATACTTGCGCGGCTACACGGTAATAGTGGACAAGTCCACCGTCCCCGTGGGCACAGCCGGCAATGTAAAGCGTATTATTGCTGAAAAGAACCCAGCCGCCGATTTTGATATGGCTTCCAATCCTGAATTTTTACGCGAAGGCGCGGCGTTGACCGACTTCATGCGCCCTGACCGGGTGGTCATCGGGGTGGAAACAAAACGGGCCGAAGAGGTGTTGCGCGAGCTGTATCGCCCTCTTAATCTCATTGAGACACCTATGCTGGTGACCAGCCTGGAATCTGCAGAGTTGATCAAGTACGCAGCCAATGCGTTTCTGGCCACGAAGATCAGTTTTATCAATGAAATCTCCGCGTTGTGCGAAGTGGTGAACGCGGATGTGCATGCAGTCGCCAAAGGCATAGGCCTGGACGGTCGCATAGGCAGAAAATTTCTGCATCCCGGCCCGGGTTATGGTGGCTCCTGTTTTCCCAAGGATACCCGGGCGCTGGTGAGGATAGCGCAGGAAAACAATGCGACCAGCCGCATCGTGGAGGCGGTGATGGAAGTGAACGAGGCGCAGAAGGCGCGTATGATCGGCAAAATTCGCAATGCCCTGGGTGGTGACGAAAACGGTAAGACCTTAGCGATACTGGGCCTGGCCTTCAAACCGGAAACCGACGATATGCGGGATGCGCCGGCGCTGTCCATTCTGCCCAAGCTGGTCGAGAATGGCGCCAGAATACATGCGCAAGACCCGCAAGCGATGGCTGAAGCAAAACCGCTGTTGCCGGAATCCGTGATGTATTTTGATGATCCTTACGCCGCATTAGCCGGCGCGGATGCGCTCGTGCTGATGACCGAGTGGAACACATATCGGGGCATGGATTTGGAGAGGATTAAAAAAACCATGCAAGGCAATGTATTCATCGACCTGCGCAACGTCTATGAACCTGAACAGATGCGCGCGGCCGGGTTTGACTACACCTGTGTGGGTCGTTGCGTTTGACGTCCACAACCTCCATAGTCAGGTTTCGCATGAATGGTGAATAAGAACGAATAATGAACAAGAACAGGAAAATCTCCGTTACCGGCCTGGGCTACGTGGGCTTGCCTGTGGCCGTGGCGTTCGGCCGCCTGGGCGAAGTGGTTGGGTATGATATCGATGAACGGCGTATCGCAGAATTAACAGAAGGGCGGGACAGTTCCGGCGAAGTTCCCCCTGACGAACTCGCGGCGGCGCAGATTGTCTTTACTACCGACAGCAGGCAACTTGGGCAGGCCGATTTTCACATCGTAGCTGTGCCGACTCCCATCAATGATGCGAAAAATCCGGACATGGGGCCTTTGACTGCCGCGTCCACAACCTTAGGACGCGTCATTGGCAAAGGCGATATCGTCGTCTATGAATCCACTGTCTACCCGGGCGCCACCGAAGAGATCTGCGCGCCGATACTGGAACGGGAATCGGGCCTGGTGTGTGGGCGGGACTTCCACCTGGGCTATTCCCCGGAGCGTATCAATCCGGGCGACAAGGAGCACAGGTTTGCCAATATCACGAAGGTCGTGTCGGCCCAGGCGCGCGCGCCACTGGACGTGATCCGCGATGTCTATGCGCGCGTGGTCACGGCTGGCGTGTATGAGGCGTCTTCCATCAAGGTCGCGGAGGCGACCAAAGTCGTGGAAAACATCCAGAGAGATGTGAATATCGCTCTGATGAACCAGTTCGCGCTGATTTTTGATAAGCTGGGCATAGATACTAACGATGTACTGGACGCGGCCGCTACCAAGTGGAATTTTCTGCGTTTCTCGCCTGGCCTGGTAGGCGGCCACTGCATAGGCATTGACCCGTATTACCTGGCCTACCGGGCGGCCAGGAGCGGTTACATCCCGGACCTGATTCTGACCGCGCGTAATATCAATGATGGTCTGGGCAACTATATTGCCGGGCAGGTCGTGAAAGCGATGTTGCAGGCTGGCGCTTCACCGGAAAACAGCCTGGTCACCGTGCTCGGCCTGACCTTCAAGGAAAATGTGGGCGATACCCGCAATACCCGGGTCATCGATATAATTAATGAACTAAACCAATATAACGTGCCGGTGCAGGTCAATGACGCGCACGCGGCACCGGACAAGGTTCGGAACGAATATCAGTTGGAACTGGTAGACCTGCAATCGTTGCAGCCAGCCGATGTCGTGATACTCGCCGTGCCCCATAGCGTTTACCTGGAAAAGGGCTGGAATTGGATTCGCAGTCTGCTTAGGAACCAGACCGGGGTCGTGTACGACGTCAAGGGCAGGCTGGATCGGGAAACGGCGCCGGCAGGCATCCGGGTGATCAGGCTGTGATCGTCAAGGGATATCAAGCAGGAATGTGGCCATGGTCGGCGCTGGTTTGCCCGGTGGAATGATGGATTCGACGGAACAAGCGCCACGGGTAGCCGTCATCGGCTGCGGCTACTGGGGCAGGAACCTGGTGCGCAATTTTTCCGACCTCGGCGCGTTGGCCGCGGTCTGTGACACCGATCCGGAACTCGCGCAACAATTCGGTGCGCAGTACCGGGTTGGAGCCAAAGCTTTCGAGGAAATCCTCTCTGATTCGGGTATCGGCGCAGTCGCCATCGCCACGCCGGCAGTGACCCATGCGGATTTTACCGGACAGGCGCTGGCGGCGGGGAAGCACGTATTTGTTGAGAAACCCATCGCGTTGAATGTCGGTGCCGCCGAAGACTTGAATACGCTGGCGAAACAAAATGGGCGGCTATTGATGGTGGGGCATCTTCTGCAATATCACCCCGCATTCATAACGCTCCGTGAACTGGTTGCCAAAGGCGGACTGGGTCGCCTGCGTCATATCTATTCCCATCGGTTGAACCTGGGCAAGGTGCGGCGTGAGGAAAATATACTCTGGAGTTTCGCGCCCCATGATATTTCCATGATCCTGTCGCTGGTCGATGAGGAACCGGTTCAGGTCTCTGCCGTAAGCAGTTTTTTCCTCCAATCTCAGGTTGCCGATGTAACCACGACCCACATGTCATTTCCCGGGGGAGTGAACGCCCATGTGTTCGTATCCTGGCTGCACCCTTATAAGGAACAGAAACTGGTCGTAGTCGGCGATGACGGGATGGCGGTGTTTGACGATACCCTGGAGTGGGAACAGAAATTACAGGTCTTCCGGCATAAAATCCGCTGGAAAAATAACCAGCCTATGCCTGACAGGGCGGAAGCCGAAACAATTGCCGTGACTCCGGCAGAACCGTTACGGGAGGAGTTGGCTCATTTCCTGGATTGTGTTGCCGGAAAGGCAAGTTGCCGAACCGACGGCCACGAGGGGGTGCGTGTGTTGAAGGTATTACAGGCTTCGGAGCAGGATATACTGAAACAATTTCCCCGCGGGGCAGCGACTGGTATGAATTCGAGCAAACAGCAAATTTCAGACTGTTTTATCCATGACACTGCGGTGGTCGATAACCATTGCCGAATCGGTAAAGGCTCCCGAATCTGGCATTTCAGCCATATCCTGGCTAATTCCACAATTGGAGAAAACTGTATCCTGGGACAGAACGTGATGGTGGGGCCTGACGTGAGCATCGGAGACGGCTGTAAGATCCAGAATAACGTCAGCATCTATAAAGGTGTTACCCTGGAAGAGGGCGTGTTCTGCGGGCCGTCCTGCGTGTTTACCAACGTGAATAACCCCCGCGCCGAACTGGAGAAAAAAGACCAGTTTTCGGACACCCTGGTCAAGCGCGGGGTAACCATCGGCGCCAACGCTACCATTCTTTGTGGCGTTGAACTGGGCGAGTACAGTTTCATCGCGGCCGGCGCCGTTGTCACCGCGGACGTAAAGCCGTTTGCGCTGATGCTGGGGACACCGGCGCGGCAGGTTGGCTGGGTAGGGCAATACGGCGAGAAGCTGGGAGACGACCTGGTTTGTCCCAAGACGGGGAAACAGTATCATCTCAACAGCCAAGGCCTGCTTGAGTGCTAGTACTAGAATTAAGGATGGATTTGAAACAACAACCTGTAGAATTCATTGACCTCAAGGCGCAGCAACGGCGGCTGGGAGGTAACATCACACAAGCGATCCGGAAGGTATTGACCCACGGACAATACATCATGGGTCCGGAAGTGCAGGCGCTTGAACAACGGTTGGCGCAGTTTACCGGCGCCGAACATGTAATAGCCTGCGCCAGTGGCACCGATGCCCTGCTGATGGCCCTGATGGCAAAGGGGACAGGCCCCGGCGACGCGATTTTTGTTCCGGCATTCACTTTTGTGGCGACCGCCGAAGTGGTTGCCCTGTCGGGGGCCACGCCGGTTTTTGTCGATGTTGACCCGGCGTACTTCCTGCTGGATATGACCAGTCTGGATGCCGCGCTGGGGACAGCACGCAAGGCCGGCCTCGCTCCGAAAGGTATTATTCCGGTAGACCTGTTCGGACAGCCTTGCGATTACCCGGGAATAAACCGTTTTGCACGGGAGCATGGCCTGTTTGTTATCGCCGATGGCGCGCAAAGTCTCGGCGCGGAATTGAACGATGACAAAGTCGGCACGCTGGCCGAGGTGACGGCAACCAGCTTTTTCCCGGCAAAACCCCTGGGTTGCTACGGTGATGGTGGCGCGCTGTTCACCAACAATAGCGAACTTGCCGGTAAACTGAGAAGCCTGCGGGTACACGGCAAGGGCGAGCACAAATACGACAACGTCAATGTGGGACTCAACGGCAGGCTGGACACCATTCAGGCCGCGATACTGCTGGAAAAACTCTCGATCTTCGAAGAAGAGATCACACTGCGCAACCGGGTTGCACAAAACTATGGAGAACAGTTGGAAAACCTGGTTGAGGTTCCTGCGTTGCGTACGGGCTGCGTTTCAGTATGGGCGCAATACACGATCACAACAGATCAGCGTGATCCAGTCGCGCAGGAACTGAAGCGGCAAGGGATACCGACCGCGGTCTATTATCCCACGCCGCTGCATCGCCAGACCGCGTATAACGATTATCCCTGCGCGCCTGACCTGGGCGTTTCCGAACGCCTGTGCGCGCGGGTATTGAGTCTGCCCATGCATCCATACCTGGAGGAAGAAGCGCAAAGCAGGATTTGCGATATTATCCGCCAAGCGTTGTGAAACTTCATTCAGCCCGGGAGAAGCTTGTTATAGAGCGCGATCAGTTTCTTCGCTTCGGTGTCCCAATTATACTGTTTTTCTACCGCCGCGCGCCCGCGCTGGCCCATGGCTTCGGCTTCTTCCGGGTGATCCAGTATCCATTGCATGGCGCCGGCAATGGCTTGCGGGTTAAATGGGTCGACGGCCAGACCGCATCCCGCGTCGTCTATGATGCTACGCCATAGAGGGAAGTCAGACACGATAACCGGCAAGCCCACAGACATATACTCGAACATTTTAGTGGGATAGGCATCCATGTATCTTGGAGTTGGTTGAAGTACAACCAACCCGGCCCTGACATTGCCTAATATCTCAGCCACCTGTGTTCGATTGGCCCAACCGGAAAATACCACCCGTTGCCAACCCGGCAAGACCTCGATCGCTGTTTGAAGATCGGCGGGTTGAAACGCGCCCGCGAGATAAAGTTGGCTGTGTTTGAGATGTTGCAGGGCGCTGACCATTTCACAGACGCCTCGTTCCCGCGAGAGTCCACCTATATAGGCGAACTGCATTGGCCGTTTCTGATATGGGGTAATTTCCGTCTCTACCAGCTCATTGAGGATTGGAAAGTTTTTCACCGTGATGGTTTTTCGGGCAGGAAAACGTTCAGCAATTTTCGATGTTGCAGGTATGATCGCATCGAAAACACATGCGGCTAACCATTCACAGACTGACGTCATCCAGGATAGGGGCAACCTGGTGACAGTGGGCAGCCAGTACTTTGTCAGAACCTGTCGGGGCAGGTCTTCATGCACGTCATACACCACCCGGTAACCGCAACACTTCAGGATGACTCCCAGTGGCATCAGTTCGGGATCATGAAAATGCACCAGTCTGGGCCTCAATGACCGGACTGCACGCCACATGCGCAACACGCCAACGAACATTCTCGCCAAGCGGCCAGCAGGTGCGGCGCCGGTGTCTATAATCCTTATTTTCCCGTGTTCTTCAAGGCAATCACCTTTGCCGTCCTGTACACATAACGCGATAGTCCGGCCCATTCCTGATACCAACGCGCCGGCCTCTTTTACCCGGATGCGAGCGTCTCCACGCGGGTGAGCGCTGGTTAAAATAGCAATTTCTGTTTGCCCCATAATTCTTGTCATGTCGCGTTTTTCGTCTCAGCCGCGCTCAGCCGGAATGAACTCAGCGCCTGTAACAGGTAGAATACGCACCCCGACACGGACAGTAAGCTCACCATTACAACCGCGTCCTGTTGTATCCAGCCCAGCAGCAGCGATAATACAACCATGACGAAAAAGAACGTCTGCAATGCCAGTATGAGCGTTAGTCGTTCCTTGATGAACAGCACGCCGCTCAGCGGCGCGCTGACCAGCCTGAGGAACGCCATGGGAGCAAGGATGCTTGCGTAGAGTCCCGCTTCGCGCCATTCCTCGCCGAAGACAAATGCGAATAATTCCCGGCCGAACAAAATTAACAGCAGCATCGGCGGCAAGCCGATAACCACCATTGACCACAGGGTTTTAACGAAGATGGGTCTGCAATTGCCATGCTTTTTCAGGTTTTCCAGCGCATTTTTTCTGAATACTTCCGCCATCGATTCTCCGATCAATGCAATAGGCATCATCAGCACCCGGAACACCAGGAAATACATGCCGGCAACGGCGCTGGTGAACAGGGTCGGAATAATCACATAGGGCATTTGCAGCGACAACACGTTCAGCAGGCTCGCCGGCGACCCCAGAAAAGGGAATTTTCTGTACCGCTTGATCAACGCATATTGCCTGACGCGGTCAAATTCCGGCAGTTTGACGGTGGCTTTTACTCTCTTCAGGATTAACAGTAACGCCACACACCTCCCCAGACAGTCCGCCAGTGCGAGTCCGGCCGGGACTTTTGCGGCCAGTCCGACAGTCACCTGCAGGGCAGATATGGATCCGCCCTGGGCTATCCGGCTGTGGCTCATCAGTTTATACTGCTTTTTCCTGTTCAACCAATGCAGCAGGACCTTGTATACGGAAAACAGAAAAATACTGAACGGCGCTATGAACAACCATAACTCAAGTTCAGGCTGTCCCGCCAGCATTGCGAACTGTTGTCCCCAGGCGATGATTGCCATCAGGGCCAGCAGGCTTATTATGCCGGAAATTATAAAGCTGATGGCTGCAAGCTGCAGCGCCTCACTGTCCTTTCTGGCGATCAGTACCGCGATCTCGAGTCGTCCGGTTGCAAGCATCGCGCCCATGGATACCAGGGCCATGTAAACAGCGAACAGGCCAAATTCGTCCGGTGAGTATATGCGCGTCAGGATCGGCGTGACCGCGACTGGGATAGCCTGGGCGACAGTCGTGCCTGACACCAGGGTCAATACGTTTCGAGCGTATTCCGATTTAATCCATTTTCTTGAGGACACAGATTAGATACCAGTCCTGGTGCGAGTTCAAGCCCGAATATCTGCCGGGTTGACCAGCGATTGAACCAGCACCCCCCAGCCTAGTGCCGGCAGTGGCCAAAATACCGGCTTGGATACAATTATCAGAAGCAGGCAGATAAAATTCAACATAAATGCAAAAGTCCACAGGGGAGCATATTGCTGTTTCAGGATAACCTGGCGCGCAGCGACCAGAAACCCGACCAGGGACAGTAAAACATAGATCAGGAAACCCACAAGACCGTAACTGACCCAGGCGGACAAGGCATTGTGTGCGTAAGTGCCGGCATGGCCTTTTGCAAACATCTCGTTGTCCACCGTTATTACGTGCCCGCCGAATTTACCTGCCAGCGGGTTCTCCCTGATTTGCCGGATGGCTTTATTTTGTAACGCCACTCTACCTGCCCAGGATTTTGAAGAGGAGAAATCAAGCACCTCGAACTGGCGACTGAGACGAGGGGGTGCGTCCGTCTGTGCTGACCCGGCTTTGTCAGGCAATCTGTCCATGGTTGGCTGCGCTTCCGTTTTTTCCGGGGCGCGGGTTTCCAATACTACCTCTATGCGGGGCCCTATGTCGGGCGCGGCCAGCAATAATACTTCCATGCATACAAGCAGCAGGAGCAGAAAATACCTCGGTTGCTTGATGCCGAAAATTAGGCACAACACGGCAGATAAGGTCAGGAAGGCGTAGAAATCCGAGCGACTCATCAGCATGAACAGGACAAAAACGCCGCCGAGTATCAACACAGCCCTGGCGCGCAACGAAGTGAAGACCGCCAGCAGCAAAAGCAATGTAAACAACACGCTTCGGGCAAAACCCTGGTAAGTGGAGACATCCGCAGTCTGTCCGTAAATCCGCTGGGCATTGTACATACTGTTGTCGCTGCTGACGAAAAAATAGATCAGGTAAATCAGGATGACAGCGAAACTGATGCAAAACAGCCTGCGCAGCAGTCTGGATTCAAGGGGCAATAGAAGTCCCAGCAGGAACAGGGATGACCAGAAGACAATCGTTTTCAGAGATTGCACACTTGCGATGGAAATGTAATCGGCATCAACAGCCAGGTAGTGTGCAAGTGTCCACAGCGTGGTATAGAGCAGAAATGTCAGCACCCACAAAGCGTAGCGGTTGCCGGCGACTTTTTTCAGATGGTCGGTATTGCAGAGCAGCAGCGCCAGCAGGACCAGCAGGCTGCCCAGGGCAACATAGCCGAACAGTCCTGCGGCAAAAGCAGGAAGCAGTCCCATGGCCACGAACTGGTGATAGAACAGGAAACCCGGAAACAGTAAAAAGAAACTGACGATTGCGACAGTATTCAAGAGCTTCATCACTTGGTCGGAACTATCCGGGTAGTCTGTTGGCATGTTCTGGTGGGATTTCAGTTCAACTTATGAATCATTATATTACGTTGGATTATATTACTGCGTATTATTGCCATAATTTGGTCTGGCTGGTCGGGTTTTTTGGTAAGATTGGCTGATGCCTGAGAAGAAACTGTGGATCATCAACCATTATGCCTCATCTCCGCTTGAGTCAGCACATACGCGCCACTTCGACTTGGCCAGGAACATATATGATTCAGGCTGGGAAACCTGGATATTTGCAGCCAGTGTTGAAATGAATACCCAGCGGCAGAGGCTGGAAAAACATGAACAGGTCAGAACTGAAGACCATGCCAATGTGCATTTTCGATGGATAAACACACCCGGATATCTGGGTAACGGTCTGGGTAGAATTTTCAATATGATCGTATTTTCCTGGAGGATGCTGCTCACACCGGCAACACAGGGTCTTGAAGCGCCCTCCGTGATAATAGGTTCATCAGTCCATCCTCTGGCTGCTGCCTCAGCAGCGCTGCTGGCGAAACGTCATAGAGTTCCGTTTATTTTTGAAGTCAGGGATATATGGCCGGAAACACTTATTGCGCTGGGCTATACACACAAATACAGTCCATTGGCCATCACGCTGAGATTGATTGAAAAATGGCTGTGCCGGCAGTCCTGCCGAATAATATCGGCAATCCCCGGGTATAATCACTACCTGGCGGAGCGTGATATCAAGGCGCCGGATTTCGTCTACATACCTAACGGCGTCAACCTGGATAACATCGGCAAAACGCTACCTTATAAGAAACAGAACCCCTTTCATATTGTATACCTGGGCGCGCACGGCAATGCAAATGATCTGAAAACCCTGATCAAGGCTATGGAGATAGTAGAAGTATCACACGGGATTACATCAATCGAATGCCACCTTATCGGCGTTGGCCCCTTGAAACCGGCCTTGATGGATTACTGTGCCGCCAGGCGATTGAAACAGATATTTTTCCATGCGCCGGTTAAAAAGAGCGATATCGCCTCGGTAGCTGACAATACTCAGGCGTTTGTGTTATGCGGGAGAAAATTGCCAACATTGTATAAATACGGAATAAGTATGAATAAAATTCCTGATTACCTGGCTATGGGGCGTCCCGTGATCATTGCGATCGAATCTGCCAACAACCCGATAATGGAAGCCGGAGCAGGTGTATGCGTGCAACCTGAATGTCCGGAAGAACTTGCCGGCGCAATTATCAAAATGGCAGGCATGGACGAAGATCAACTCCAGGAAATCGGGCATAGAGGCCGCTGCTTTGCTGAGGCAATATACGATATGAAAATTCTCGCAAAACAGTTGCTTGGAGTTTTGGATGAGGTGATGGATGAATAACGTGGCGATAACGGGCGCAAGTGGTTTCATCGGTTCACATCTCATTACCCACCTGGACGAAAGAGGATTGGTGTATGCGGCGTTGAAACGAACAGAAGACGATTTTATCTATCCGCCAAATTGGGAAGAATTCAATGCGATTGTTCACCTGGCAGCGAACGTCAGTCTGAAAGCAAATGAAAAAACCGATCTGAAATATACTGAAAAACTTGCCGAAAAAGCCCTGGCTGCCAATATAACCCAGTTCATTTTTATCAGTTCAGTGAAAGTATCAGGTGAATATTCAGGCGCCGCGCCCTTCGATGAAAACAGCCCGTATAATCCCGGGGATGATTATTCTGCTTCAAAAATGGAAGCCGAATTACAGCTTAAAAGAATTTTTAAAGATACCAGGGTAAAACTGACGATCATCCGGCCTCCTTTGGTGTACGGTTCAGGCAACAAAGGGAATTTCAGGACTATTTCAAGGTTGGCAGCAAAATTACCGGTGTTTGCGGTAAGCGGCGCAAAGTACGAGCGAACATTTTGTTCGGTAAACAACCTGTGCGACCTTATCGTTACCTGCCTGAATAATGACAAATCATACGGCGAGACTTTTTTGGTCAGCGATGACAGGGTTGTTTCAACAATGCATTTCATCAGATTAATTTACGGCAATATCAGAAAAACCTTTTTTATTATTTCATTGCCATATTCTTTGATGTATCTGGTAGGGTTGATTACGTTCAGAACACAAACGGTCACCAAGCTCTACAGGTCTCTGGTTATCGATATTTCGCATACAAAGAAAACACTAGGGTGGAGCCCGCCTTATGACATGGAAGAAGAGATCGGCAAGGCATTGAAAGATGATCAGACTGTTTGACATCACATTGTCCCTTGCCGCGCTTATTCTGCTATCACCTTTGCTGTTGGTTATCTACGTGTTTATTCTGGTCGAAACCGAATCCCCGGTATATTTTCAGGAAAGAGTCGGTTACCAAAAAAATCCATTTATTCTTTTTAAATTTCGCACCATGAAAGCAGGCACGCCTTCCCTGGCTACACACCTGGTTGGCGAGAGCGCGTTGACAATAACAGGCAAGGTGTTAAGAAAAACGAAATTCGACGAATTGCCGCAACTGGTTAACGTACTCAGGGGAGAGATGAGCCTGGTTGGCCCCAGGCCTTGCCTGTTCAACCAGTCGGAACTTATCCTCGCACGGGACCGGTTGGGCGTTTTCAATGTGCTGCCCGGAATAACCGGGTTGTCACAACTCAGGAAGATTGACATGTCCACGCCGGAACTGCTGGCCAGAACGGATGCTGAGATGATCCGCAGTTTTTCGCTCGTGAAGTATTTTCAATACCTGATATTTACGGCATGCGGCATGGGCGCAGGTGATCGGATTGATAAAACTTCCACCGGCTGAGTTGGATTTGATACCGTAATACGGTTATTGTTATGGATAGCAACAACGGATAAACGTGTATGCGGAACTTTCATGTTCGCTAATCTGAAAATAAATTCGTCAGTCTTGCGCTCGTACATTCGCGCCGGCGTTTTTCTGCACGATATCCTGATGATCCCCGTGGCCTGGTACCTGGCCTACTGGTTGCGGTTCAACCTTGGGACGATTCCGGAAAATTCCCTGTATGTGGCGACCCTGATGCTGCCGGTTGTAGTGCTTTGCCAGTCAATCAGTTACTTCGTATTCGGTTTGTATCGCGGCATCTGGCGCTTTGCGTCCCTGTACGATTTCATCCGTATCGGCAAATCCGTTTATGTCGGCGCGCTGATCGCCACCCTGGTGATATTCGCCGTCACCAGGATGGAACAGGTGCCCCGGTCCGTGATCCCCTTGTATATGATCCTGCTGTTCATTTTCTTGGGCGGCAATCGGGCATTGTATCGTTCCTTCAAGGATCAGCGCCTGCGTGCCGGCGGCGGCAAACGGGTGCTGATTATCGGCGCCGGCGAGTCTGCCCAGATGCTGGCGCGGGATATGTTGCAACATGCGCGGGGTGAATACCAGCCGGTGGGGATGATCGACGACAACCCCGATAAGCTGAACCGGGAAATACACGGGATAAAGGTACTGGGCAGGTTCAATGACATTCCCGAAGTCGCGCTGCGGCAGTCCATAGACCTGATCGTCATCGCCATTCCCTCACTGTCCTCGACCCGTATGCAGAAGCTGGTAGGCATCTGCGAAAGCGCGGGAGTGGATTTCAAAACCCTGCCCAAGCTGGAAGACATGATTTCCGGACAGGTTACTGTCAATGCCATCCAGGAAGTGTCGATAGAGGACCTGCTCGGCAGGGAGAAGGTCGAACTGGACCGGGCCATGATGCGCGCGGGATTATCCGGCAAGGTGATCATGGTAACAGGCGGCGGCGGCTCCATCGGCACGGAACTGTGCCGGCAGGTCGCCGGGTTTGCGCCGGACACCCTGGTCATCTTTGAACGCAGCGAGTTCAATCTTTACCGGATCCGGAATGAACTGGAAATTCATTACCCGCAACTCAACCTGGTCGCGCTGCTGGGGGACGTGTGCGACCGGCAACAGGTCGAAGGTGTGCTGGATCGCTATGAGCCTGATATCGTGTTCCATGCGGCCGCGTACAAGCACGTGCCGCTGTTGCAAGCGCAGCCTGCCCAGGCCGTGAGGAATAACATTACCGGTACCCGCATCACCGCAGAGGCGACGAGCCGCAGCCGCTGCAACAAATTCGTGTTTATCTCCACCGACAAGGCAGTCAACCCGACCAGCATCCTCGGCGCCACCAAGCGCGCCGGTGAGATTTACTGCGAGGGCATGAATGCGGTTTCCCCGACACGGTTCATCACCGTCAGGTTCGGCAATGTACTGGGTTCCGACGGCAGCGTTGTGCCGCTGTTCCGGGAACAGATACGCGCCGGCGGGCCGCTTACGGTGACTCATCCTGACATGACCCGTTATTTTATGACTATCCGCGAAGCGTGCCAGTTAATCCTGCAGGCCAGCGTCGTCGAAGAGGAGGGTGGCATCTATGTGCTTGATATGGGCGAGCCGGTCCGCATCGACTACCTGGCGCAGCAGATGATCCGGCTGTCAGGCAAGGAACCGGGGAAGGACATCGCCATCCAGTACGTGGGCCTGCGGCCGGGCGAGAAACTCTATGAGGAATTGTTCTACGATGATGAGGCAAAGGAAACAACCGCACATGACAAGGTGTTTCGGGCGCGCCATGCCAGCGCCGACTGGCGCAGAGTGCGGCAGGTGGTTGCCCGGCTGGAGCAGTCTCTTGATACGGCGGGGGACCGGGAGATAAAACGCGTGCTGGCCGAGCTGGTTCCGCAATACAAGGATGGAGACTCGCTTGCAATCGTCAAAGTTGCCTGATCGCGGTCTTACTGATGGAGGCGTAGCAGGCCAGTGACCAGCGGCATCAACAAGGCCGTATTCCCGGTGGCGGGCCTGGGGACACGTACCCTGCCGGCTACCAAGGTCCTTGCCAAGGAGATGTTGACCCTGGTGGACCGCCCGATAATCCAATATGCGGTGGAGGAGGCGCTCAGCGCAGGGATCAGGGAACTCATTTTTATCACCGCCGATAGCAAGCAGATTATCCGCGACCACTTCCGTCCCAACCCGAAACTGGAACGGGAACTGGCGCGGCGCGGTAAGCAGGAACTGCTCGAGCAGGTGAAGAATATCTCTCCGGTTGATGCAACCTGCCACTACGTTATCCAGGATGAACCATTGGGGTTGGGCCATGCCGTATTGTGCGCCAGGCCACTGGTCGGTGACGAGCCGTTTGCGGTGCTCCTGCCCGATGACCTGGTTTATCACCCCGAACAAACCTGTCTGCAACAAATGCTGGCGCTTTACCAGGAGCGCAACGCAAGCGTGGTCGCGGTGGAAAACGTGGCCCGCGAGCAGGTCTCCCGCTACGGTATCGTGGAGACGGCCGCGGCGCCGGATGGCGCCGTAAGGATGAAGTCCATCGTGGAAAAACCCGCCCCGGACGACGCGCCTTCGACCCTGGCAGTGGTGGGGCGTTATATCTTCAGCCCGGCGATTATGGCGTTGCTGGAAACTACGCATAAGGGCGCAGGCAACGAGATCCAGTTGACCGATGCCGTCGCGGCGTTGCTTGATGATGAAGATGTGTACCTGTGTGAATTCCGCGGCCGGCGTTACGACTGCGGCTCTATCCTGGGATACCTGAAGGCGAACGTGGAATACGCGCTCAGGCACGAGACCATAGGCGCAGAGTTTTCTTCGTACCTGGATAAGCTGGAGCAATTTCCAGTCAGGTAATGGATTGAAATGGCTCCCCGGGACGGGCTCGAACCGCCGACCTAGTGATTAACAGTCACCCGCTCTACCGACTGAGCTACCGGGGAATGTGGCAGGAATAACCGTGTCAGGTTATCGCATGCATGATCAAGCCCGTAGTCATTGCCATGTTAACGCCCAGCATCCATTTCAGCGCACGGATGTCCGCCTTAATCTCAGCGATGTCTGTTCCAAGCTCAGCAATGTCGGCCTTAGTGGCGACCTGATCATGACCTAATATCGACATTGCAGCTTTTCTTGCTTTTATTTCCGGAACATCGGCGCTTAACAGCGCATCATACAATTCCGTGTTCATCATACCCATGATGTCTCTCCTGATTTTCCGTAGTGATGTTTTCCTGATGTAAGTTTATGGGTTACCCCATATGCACATTATACACACAATATTAACCCAGCGCATCACCCAATCGCTTAATTGCGCTTTCCAGGTTTTCCATGCTGGTCGCATAGGACAGGCGCATGTAGCCTTTTGCGCCGAATGCCGAGCCCGGTACCAGTGCGACTTCCGCCTGTTCCAGCAGGTATTCACCCAGTTCTATGTCGTTGTCGATACCATCCAGCCTGTCGATCACGCGCTGCATATCGGGGAAGCTGTAGAAAGTGCCGTCGGATGGGGTACATGCAACGCCATCAATGGCGTTCAGGCCGGCATGGACGAAATCGTGCCGCTGCCTGAAGATGGCGGTACTTTCGTTGATATAGGTTTGGTCACCATTCAGAGCAGCCAGGGTCGCATGCTGGGAGATGGACGAGGGGTTGGATGTGCTTTGCGACTGGATTTTCTGTGCCGCTTTGACCAGCGCGATCGGGCCGCCCAGGAAACCGATGCGCCAACCGGTCATGGAGTAGGCCTTGGAGACCCCGTTGACCACGACCGTTCTGTCAGCCAACTCCGGGCAGATGTTGAGGATGTTCCTGAAACCGTCCTGGCCCCAGAGTATGTGCTCGTAGATATCGTCCGTCAGGATCACGATTTCCGGGTGCTTGACGAGTACCGCTGCGAGTTCTGCCAGTTCCGAATCGGAGTAACTGACGCCGGTCGGGTTTGACGGGCTGTTGATCATGAGCAGCCGCGTGTTGCCGGTAATGGATCGTTCCAGGTGCTTTCCGGTGATCTTGAAGCGTTGCTCAATACCGGCCCGGATCACGACGGGTTCCGCGCCGGCCAGTCTTGCCATGTCCGGGTAGGAGACCCAGTAGGGCGCCGGGATGATCACTTCGTCACCCGGGTTGAGCAGCGCCTGCATCAGGTTGTAGATACTGTGTTTTGCGCCGCAGGACACCAGTACCTGATCAGGTTCGTAATCAAGGTTGTTTTCCCGCCGGAACTTGTCCGCAACGGCCTGCTTGAGTTCGGGCATACCGCCGACCGCGGTGTATTTTGTCTTGCCGTCACGGATGGCCTTGATCGCGGCTTCCTTGATATGTTCAGGCGTGTCGAAATCCGGTTCACCCGCGCTCAGGGCAATAATATCCCTGCCCGCCGCTTTCAGTTCCGCGGCCTTGGCGGTGACTGCAAGGGTGGGGGACGGCTTGATGATTGCGGCGCGTTGCGCCACGCTGTTTTCCATACTGGCATCCTCTCAGAAGCAGTTCATAGTGTAGGAAGCTCTGACTTAAGCAGAGGTTCCTGTATTATAATGCGCAAAATTCAGACTATGACAAAGAAATTTACTCTACAGGCGGACTTTTCTCCGGCGGGCGATCAACCCGAGGCTATAGAACAATTATACCATTCTATAACCGATGGAATTGCGCAACAGACGCTGCTCGGGGTAACAGGTTCCGGCAAGACCTTTACCATTGCCAACCTGATCGAAAAAATTCAGCGTCCGAC
This sequence comes from Gammaproteobacteria bacterium, assembly GCA_965221335.1. Classification (GTDB taxonomy): domain Bacteria; phylum Pseudomonadota; class Gammaproteobacteria; order Eutrophobiales; family Eutrophobiaceae; genus JAAXHV01. The sequence continues at coordinate 503,750 of CBDCSC010000001.1, forward strand.
CCTGGTCCTGGCGCCGAACAAGACCCTGGCTGCGCAGTTGTATGGCGAGATGCGCGAGTTCTTCCCGGACAATGCCGTGGAATATTTCGTTTCCTACTACGATTATTACCAACCCGAAGCCTATGTTCCCACTACTGATACATACATAGAAAAAGACGCATCCATCAACGAACATATTGAACAGATGCGTTTGTCCGCCACGAAGGCCCTGCTGGAACGACCGGATACCATTATCGTCGCCACCGTGTCCGCGATTTTCGGCCTGGGCGACCCCCAGGCCTACCTGAAGATGGTGTTGCACCTGGATCGGGGTGAGAGGATGGAGCAGCGCTTCATCCTGCGCCGGCTGGCGGAAATGCAATATACCCGCAACGAGGTGGAACTGCGCCGCGCCACCTACCGGGTGCGGGGCGATATTATTGACATTTATCCGGCGGAATCAGAGCGTGAGGGGATACGGGTGGAGTTGTTTGATGACGAGATCGAATCCATATCGATCTTCGATCCGCTGACCGGTGAGGTATATAAACAGGTTCCGCGTATTACCGTCCATCCCAAGACCCACTATGTTACCGAGCGCCAGATTGTCCTGGACGCTATAGAAGCCATCAAGGAGGAACTGGGCGAGCGCCTGGAACAGTTCCGCAAGACCAACAAGCTGGTCGAATTGCAGCGCCTGGAACAGCGTACCCGTTTCGATCTGGAAATGATGATGGAAATCGGCTATTGCACCGGTATTGAAAACTATTCCCGGCACCTGTCCGGCAGGCGGCCCGGGGAACCGCCGCCGACGCTGTTCGACTACCTGCCCTATAACGCGTTGCTGGTGGTGGATGAGAGCCATGTGACCGTTCCGCAGTTAGGCGCGATGTATCGGGGCGACCGTTCGCGCAAGGAGAACCTGGTGGAATACGGCTTCCGCTTGCCCTGCGCGCTGGATAACCGGCCGTTGCGTTTTGACGAGTTTGAGCACCTGTCGCCGCAGACAGTGTTTGTTTCGGCGACACCGGGACCGTATGAGCGCGAGCGTTCCAGTGAAATCATCGAGCAACTCGTGCGGCCAACGGGCCTGGTCGACCCGGGTGTGGAAATACGTCCGGTTGCAACCCAGGTGGATGACCTGTTGTCGGAAATACGATTGCGTGAACAACGCAATGAAAGAACGCTGGTCACCACCTTGACCAAGCGTATGGCGGAAGACCTCACCGACTACCTGGCGGAACATGGCGTCAGGGTGCGCTACCTGCATTCCGATGTGGACACGGTGGAGCGCGTCGAGATTATCCGTGACCTGCGCCTGGGGAGTTTTGACGTGTTGGTAGGGATCAACCTGTTGCGTGAGGGGCTGGACATGCCGGAAGTGTCGCTGGTGGCGATCCTTGATGCCGACAAGGAGGGTTTTCTGCGTTCCGAGACGACGCTGATCCAGACCATAGGCCGCGCCGCCCGCAACATCAACGGCAAAGCCATCATGTATGCCGATACCGTGACCGGCTCCATTGCGCGTGCAGTCCGCGAAACCGACCGGCGGCGGGAAAAACAACAGCTTTTTAACGAACGCCACGGTATTACTCCCCAAGGCATCCGCAAAGCGGTCACGGATATTCTGGAAGGGGCATACAGCGATCAGCGCGGCCCGGCGCGCCGGTATGCGAAAGTCGCAGAGCAGAAATCCGAGTATATGGATGTTCCCCCGGACCTGCTGCCAAAGAAAATCAGCCAGTTGGAAGAGCAGATGTACCGGCATGCCCGCGACCTGGAATTTGAGCAGGCGGCAGAGATACGCGACGAGATTGCGCGTATCAAGGAATTCAGCCTGGAAATTCGGGACGGCCAAACGGCCGGCTGAATCTTGATAGCTTTTGAAATATCTGTAATCCAGAGAGCCGGATATTACTGATGAAACCACTGATTTCCGTTACCGACCTGCTGATCCTGGGACTCACTCTTGCTGTGGTGATTATATTGCTGACCAACAGGGGGGTTGATGTCGGTTACGACCTGTATGGCGGTTCGGACGCTGACATGCTGATCGGAGACGCTGGCGATAACCTGATCTGGGGGGGCGCAGGCGCAGATGTGATAGACGGTGGCAGCGGCATCGACACGCTTGACTATGGTGGCTCCAATGCCGGTGTCAAGGTAAACCTCGCTGATGGAACGGCGGTCGGGGGTCATGCCGGAGGAGATAAGATTACCGGCGTGGAGAATATCTGGGGATCGGATTTTGACGATGTTCTGACCGGTTCCGGCGGCAAGAACAGTTTCTTCGGCGGCCCCGGTATGGATACCCTGACAGGCGGCGGCGGCGATGACAACCTGCGCGGCGGGGAAGGTCTGGACAGGCTCAGTGGCGAGGCCGGCGATGACACGCTGGCAGGCGGTTCCGGGGCAGATATTATTGATGGAGGCGCAGGTAATGATGCGCTGGATTACAGGGAATCGGATGCAGGTATCCGGTCTGACCTGGCACATGGCGCTGTCTCCGGCGGTCACGCCGAAGGAGATGTGATTTCCGGCGTGGAAAATGTTTGGGGTTCTCCGTTTACCGATGATCTCACGGGCAATGCCGGCGACAATATTCTCGACGGATATGCGGGAGACGATGCGTTGTATGGCGCCGCCGGCGCGGATTTTTTGCGTGGTGGAGAAGGTGTGGACAGTCTGCTGGGCGGTACCGGAGATGACACGCTGTCCGGCGGTGCGGGCGCGGATAAGTTCGATGGGGGCGATGGGTTTGACATTCTGGACTACAGTCAGTCGCCGCTGGGGGTTGAGGTGAATTTTATAACGGGCATGGGCGCTGGCGGTGATGCGGAAGGAGACCGGCTGGCGAACGTGGAGGGTATCTGGGGGTCGGCCTATGCGGACCGCGTGCTGGGGAGCGCGGAGGCGGATTCACTATCAGGTGGCACGGGTTCAGATGAGTTGGACGGTGGGTCGGGTGATGACCGCTTATGGGGCAATGCGGGCGATGATCGGCTATGGGGACGGGAGGGAGATGACAGCCTGGTGGGCGATGAGGGTTCGGATGAACTGGACGGTGGCGCCGGCGCGGACACGTTGCTGGGTGGCGCCGGTGCGGACAGTCTGCTGGGCGGCACTGGCGCGGATGCGCTGCAGGGCGGTATGGGAGCCGACCGTCTGGCGGGCGGCGCGGGTGATGATGATTTGACGGGCGATGAGGGTTCGGATGAGTTGGATGGCGGGATGGGGGCTGACAAGCTGCGTGGTGGCGCCGGTGCGGACAGTCTGCTGGGCGGCGCCGGGGATGACACACTGTCTGGCGGACCGGGTTCGGATGAGTTGGACGGTGGCGAGGGGTTTGACATTCTGGATTACAGTCAGTCGCCGCTGGGGGTTGAAGTGGATTTTGTTACGGGCATGGGCGCTGGCGGTGATGCGGAAGGGGACCGGCTGTCGAACGTGGAGGGTGTCTGGGGGTCGGCCTATGCTGACCGCGTGCTGGGGAGCGCGGGGGCGGATTCACTCTCCGGTGGCGCGGGTTCAGATGAGTTGGACGGTAGAGCCGGTGATGACCGCTTATGGGGTAATGCGGGCGATGATCGCTTATGGGGACGGGAAGGAGATGACAGCCTGGTGGGCGATGAGGGTTCGGATATGTTGGACGGTGGCGCCGGTGCGGATACGTTGCTCGGTGGCGTCGGCGCGGACAGCCTACTGGGCGGCGCCGGGGATGACATGCTGTCCGGCGGTTCGGGTTCGGATGAGTTGGACGGTGGCGAAGGGTTTGACATCCTGGATTACAGTCAGTCGCCGCTGGGCATAACTATCGACTTTGCAGCCGGTACCGGCGCCGGGGGCGATGCGGAGGGGGACCGGCTGGCGAACATGGAGGGTGTGTGGGGATCTGCCCATGCGGACCGCGTGCTGGGGAGCGCGGGGGCGGATTCGCTGTCCGGCGGTTCGGGGGCGGACGAACTGGACGGTGGGGCTGGTGATGACCGCTTATGGGGCAATGAGGGTGATGACCGGCTATCGGGTGGTGCAGGAGATGACAACCTGTTGGGTGAGGCAGGTTCGGATGAGCTGGACGGCGGGGTCGGGAATGACGCATTACGTGGTGGCGCCGGGAACGACAGTCTGCTGGGCGGCGCGGGGGATGACACGCTCTCCGGCGGGTCGGGTTCGGATAAATTGGACGGGGGTGAGGGGTATGACATCCTGGATTACAGTCAGTCGCCGTTGGGCATAACTGTCGACTTTGCAGCCGGTACCGGCGCCGGGGGCGATGCGGAGGGGGACCGGTTTGCAAACATCGAAGGTTTATGGGGATCAGCCTTTGCTGATCGTTTGACCGGTAGCGGGGCTTCTGACTCCTTGTCGGGCCTGGATGGCGATGATGAGGTGTATGGCGGTGCCGGAGATGATTGGCTGCGTGGAGAAGCCGGCAATGACCGTTTGTCAGGAGAGGCAGGCGGTGACCGCCTGCTTGGCTCATCCGGGGCGGACTTTCTGGATGGTGGCGTTGGGGACGATCTGATACTGGGCGGCATGGACAGCGACCTGTTGATTGGTGGCGCCGGCGCTGATCGCCTGTTTGGCGGCCCGGGCAATGACACGTTCAACTTTATGCCCGGCGATGACAGCAGAGACACCATAGAAGACTTCGAGGATGGGGCAGACCGGATAGACCTTTCCGGCTTCAACGGTCTCTCCTTTGATGATCTCAACATATCGCAACTGAAAGCCCATGCGCTGATTGACCTGGGCGCCCACAATGGCGGCCGTATCCTGGTGTACAAGATCAATGTCTCCGACCTGGGTCCATCGGATTTTCTGTTTGCTCAATAATCAACTTTGCTGTATATTGGTGGGACTGCAGGCGCGTAGCTCAGTTGGTTAGAGCACTACCTCGACACGGTAGGGGTCGTTGGTTCGAATCCAATCGCGCCTACCAATTTCTGCCCGCATCCTATTGGGAGGATCGCGGGTATAAATCCACAACACTGATGATCTCTGACCCGATGAGCATCTGCAGATGCGCGCCGGGTACCACGTGGCCTGTTGTGGGGGCCACCACTGATGAACCCGGTTACCTAGTGGTAGATCCGGGGTAAGGAGACAATATGCCCGTTATTTCCCTGCCTGACGGTAGTCAGCGCAGTTACCAAGACCCGTTGTCGGTGCTGGATATCGCCGCGGATATCGGCCCCGGGCTGGCGCGCGCCACCCTGGCCGCCGAGGTGGACGGCAAGCTGGTCGATGCTTCCCACCGGGTGGATGAAGATGCCAACCTGCGCATCATTACCGCGCGCGACGAACAAGGACTGGAAATCCTGCGCCATTCCTGCGCCCACCTGATGGCGCAGGCGGTGAAAGAGCTGTTCCCGGAAGCCCAGGTGACCATCGGCCCCGTCATTGAGGACGGGTTTTATTATGATTTTGCGTTCGAGCGCTCATTTACGCCGGACGACCTGGCTGCAATTGAGGAGAAAATGACTGAACTGGCCAAACAGGACCTGGAAGTCAGCCGTTCCGTCATGGGACGCGACGAGGCTGTGGCCTTCTTTCGTGACCTGGGCGAGGAATACAAGGCGCAGATCATCGAATCCATTCCCGCTGATGAGGAGTTGTCGCTGTACCGGCAGGGTGATTTTATCGATCTCTGCCGCGGGCCCCATGTGCCGAGCACCGGCAAGCTCGGCGCATTCAAACTCACCAGGCTCGCGGGCGCTTACTGGCGCGGCGACTCCGGCAATGAGATGCTGCAACGGATCTACGGTACCGCGTGGTCGGATCGCAAGGCGTTGAAGCAACACCTGCAAAGGCTGGAGGAGGCGGAGAAACGCGACCACCGCAAGCTGGGACGCAAGCAGGACCTGTTTCATTTCCAGGAGGAAGCCCCGGGGATGGTGTTCTGGCACCCCAAGGGTTGGACTCTGTATAACGTGATCAAGGATTATGTCCGCGCCAAATTGGCGGACAAGGGTTACCAGGAGATCAACACCCCGCTGGCGTTGGATCGCAGCCTGTGGGAAAAATCCGGTCACTGGGACAAGTTTCATGCGGACATGTTTACCACCAGTTCGGAAAACCGCGATTACGCCATCAAGCCGATGAGTTGCCCCGGTCATATACAAGTGTTCAACCAGGGGCTGAAGAGCTATCGTGACCTGCCGCTGCGCTTTGCGGAATTCGGTTCCTGCCACCGGAACGAAGCCTCGGGGACATTGCATGGGCTGATGCGGGTCAGGGGGTTCACCCAGGACGATGCGCATATTTTCTGTACCGAGGACCAGATCCAGTCCGAGGTCTCCGATTTTATCGACCTGTTGTTTGAAGTCTACCGCGAGTTCGGTTTTGTTGACGTGATCATGAAGTTGTCGACCCGGCCGGAAAACCGCGTCGGCGATGATGCGCTTTGGGACAAGGCCGAGCAGGCGCTGGAGGAAGCGCTCACGGCCAAGGGAGTCGACTGGACGTTGCAACCGGGAGAGGGTGCGTTCTACGGGCCCAAGATCGATTTTTCGTTGAAGGACAGCATCGGTCGGGTATGGCAATGCGGCACCATCCAGGCGGATTTTTCGATGCCGCGGCGGCTGGACGCGCAATATATCGATGACAACAACAAGAAGCAGGTGCCGGTGATGCTGCACCGGGCCATCATGGGGTCACTGGAGCGCTTTATCGGCATTCTCATTGAACATTACGCAGGCTCGTTCCCGCTGTGGCTCGCTCCTGTACAGGTCGTGGTCTCGTCGATTACCCAACACCAGGCGGAGTATGCCCGGTCCGTCGCGCAAACCATCCGGGAACATGGCTTTCGGGCACATACCGACTTGAGAAATGAAACGATCAATCTTAAAATCCGCCAGCACACGTTGCAACGCGTGCCTTACCAGTTGATAATCGGCGCGCGCGAGCAGGAAAATGAAACGGTTGCAGTTCGTACCCGTGACGGGGAGGACCTTGGTGTGCTAAAATTACCTGCTTTTATGGAACGGGCGCGTAAACAGGCGTAATCAAGCGCAACACCCCCCCGGCATAATGCCGGGGTTTCCCGTTCAAATGAACTGCGGAGGAACAGCGAATCGCAATCAAGAAACAGAATCGCGTGAATGAAGACATCACGGCCACCGAGGTCAGGTTGATCGGCGCGGAAGGTGGGCAGGTCGGTATCGTCAACCTGGAAGAAGCGCTTAAGCAAGCGGATGATGCGGAGCTTGACCTGGTCGAGATTGTGCCCAATGCGAAACCGCCGGTTTGCCGGATCATGGACCTGGGCAAGTTCTTGTTTGAACAGAACAAGAAAAAACACGCTGCCAAGAAGAAACAGAAGCAGATCCACGTCAAGGAAGTGAAGTTCAGACCCGGTACCGATGACGGTGACTACCAGGTCAAATTGAGGAACATCTCGCGTTTTGTACAAAATGGGGACAAGGTAAAAGTAACTTTGCGTTTCCGCGGCCGCGAGATGGCTCACCAGGAGCTTGGCAGCAAGATGCTGGACCGGATACAGACGGATATGCAGGAAAGCGCGGAAGTGGAGCAGAAAGCGAAACTCGAAGGTCGCCAGATGGTAATGATACTGGCGCCGAAACGGTAAACAAATTATGCCTAAATTAAAGACCAATCGTGGCGCGGCCAAGCGCTTCAGCAAGACCGCGTCGGGCCGGTACAAACACCGGCAGTCCCATCGCAACCATATTCTGACGAAAAAAAGCGCGAAGCGCATCAGGAAGTTGCGTCACATGCAGTTGATTGACAAAAGTGATGAGAAGGCGCTGGCGCAGTTGCTGCCGTACAGTTGAGGAAATTCAGTTATGCCGAGAGTAAAACGTGGCGTTACCGCACGCGCCAGACATAAAAAAGTCATACAACAGGCCAAAGGTTATCGCGGACGCCGGAAAAACGTCTACCGGGTAGCCAAACAGGCAGTCACCAAGGCCGGCCAATATGCTTACCGCGACCGGCGCCAGCGTAAACGCCAGTTTCGCGCACTCTGGATTACCCGCATCAATGCGGCGGCCAGGCAGCATGGCCTGTCCTACAGCCGCTTCATGGATGGGTTGCACAAGGCGGACATCCAGATTGATCGTAAGGTGCTGGCGGAGCTCGCGGTCAACGACAAGCACGCGTTTTTGCAACTGGCGGAGCAGGCCAGGCAGAATATCTGACCGGAAGGTGTTGCCCTCCTCCCTTTGCCCACTCTTATCAGCCAGGATATCTCACCAATTCATTTGTCATGTCCGATCTCAGGGATCTGCTTGCACGGGCGTTGGATGAAGTCGCGGGCGCCGCGGATGCGCGCCAACTGGATGATACGCGCATCCGTTATCTCGGAAAAAAGGGCGAGCTCACACAGCAGTTGAAACGTCTGGGGAGTCTGTCTGCCGCGGAAAGGCCTGCGGCGGGCCAGGCAATCAACGACGCCAAGCAACAACTCCAGGAAGCATTGGGCCGGCGCAGAACGGCGCTGGAGCAGGCGCAACTGGCACAACGGCTTGCCCGGGAACGCATCGATATCACGTTGCCGGGGCGGGGCCAGCACAATGGCGGGTTGCACCCGGTCACGCTGACCCTGCAGGAAATAGAACGCCTGTTCGTGGAGACCGGGTTTACCGTCGCGGATGGTCCCGAGATCGAGGATGACTACCACAATTTTGCCGCGCTGAATATCCCCGAGCATCACCCGGCCCGGGCCATGCACGACACCTTCTATTGTAATGCGGACCTGCTGTTGCGCACGCATACGTCAAACGTTCAGATCCGTTATATGAATGAACACCGGCCGCCGTTGCGGGTGATTGCGCCGGGCCGGGTCTACCGCTGCGATTCCGACATGACGCATACACCGATGTTTCACCAGGTGGAAGGCATCCTGGTGGATGAAGGCATTACCTTCGCGCACTTGAAGGGCGTGCTGGAAGACTTCGCGCAGCATATTTTCGGCGCGGATGTCAGCACCCGCTTCCGGCCTTCCTACTTCCCGTTTACCGAACCGTCCGCGGAAGTGGATATTATGGGCGAGAATGGCTGGCTCGAGATCCTGGGTTGCGGCATGGTACACCCGAAGGTACTGGAGAACGTGGGTATCGACAGCCGCAAATATTCCGGGTTTGCCTTCGGCATGGGGGTGGAACGAATCGCGATGTTGCGCTACGGCATCAATGATATCCGCCTGTTCTTCGAGAATGACCTGCGCTTCCTGCGCCAGTTTAATTAGCCTGTATTGCCCATGAAATTCAGCGAACAGTGGTTGCGCGAGTGGGTGAACCCACCAATATCGACCGAGACCCTGGCGGACCAGTTGACCATGGCCGGCATGGAGGTTGAAGCAGTGGTGGCCGCCGCGCCGCCGCTGGATGACGTGGTGGTGGCCAGGGTAGAGCAGGTTACCGCACATCCTGACGCAGACAAGCTCTCAGTCTGTACGGTAACAAAAGACGCGGGCGCGCCGGTAACGGTAGTGACCGGCGCGCCGGGAGTACAGTCCGGGCGTTGTTATCCGTACGCGGGAGTCGGCGCGCGCCTGCCTGGCTCCACAGTGATCAAGGAGACGAAAATCCGTGGTGTGACCTCTGCGGGCATGCTTTGCTCCGCGGCGGAGTTGCAGTTATCGGATGATGCGGATGAATTGTTTCTGCTTGCCGATGATGCCGAACCCGGCGCCGCGCTGGCTGCTGCGATGCAACTCGATGACCGGGTGTTTGACATCGGCCTGACGCCGAACCGGGGTGACTGCCTGAGCATCCAGGGTATAGCCCGGGAAGTTGCGGTGATTAACGGGATGCAGCTTGATAACTTGCCGGACGATACGCCTGTTGCGGCAGTTCATGGACAGGTTCGGAACGTAAGCCTGGACGCCCCTGACGCTTGTCCGCGCTACTTGGGGCGTATCATCACGAACATCGATATGACATGTCCCAGCCCGTTGTGGTTGCGGGAAAAACTGCGCCGCTGCGGACTGCGCAGCCTGAACGCGGTGGTTGATGTCACCAATTACGTGATGCTGGAACTGGGGCAACCCCTGCATGCTTTTGACAACGACCGGTTGAACGGCGCGATAGCGGTGCGCTTTGCCGCCGAGGGCGAGAAAATCACGTTGCTCGATGGCGAAACTTACCCGATGCCGGCCTCGACCCTGGTCATTGCCGATGCGGCGCGCGCGCTGGCCATGGCCGGGGTGATGGGTGGGCTGGATTCAGCCGTCAGCGCCACGACCCGGCACCTGTTCCTGGAGAGTGCTTTTTTTGACCCGCTCGTCGTTGCCGGCCGGGCACGGCAGTTCGGCATGCACACGGATGCGTCCCACCGGTTTGAGCGCGGTGTGGATTTCAGTTTGCAACGGCGCGCGCTGGAACGCGCGACGCGCCTGCTCCTGGAAATTTGCGGCGGCGAACCGGGCCCGGTGGTCGAGGCGCTGGCGCAGCAGGCATTGCCGCAACGGCAGGCCGTCGGGATGCGTCCGGCGGCGGCCGCGGAGTTGCTGGGCGAAGCCATAAGCATGGAGACCTGCACCAATATCCTCACGCGCCTGGGCCTGGAGCCGATAACCGGTGACGCCGCGGCTGGTTGCCGCCGGTTCAACGTGCCGCCACACCGTTTTGATATCAGCCTGGAGGCGGACCTGGTGGAAGAGGTTGCCCGTATCTACGGGTACCGCAATATCAACAGTGCGTTGCCGCCGGCGTACCTCAGCATGCGCGCGTCCGGTTTTCGCGAGCGTATGCACCGGATGCGCCAAACACTGGTGGGTCGCGGTTACCAGGAGGCAATTACCTACAGCTTTGTCAGCCATGACCTGCAGTCCCGGTTGTTCCCCGAACAACCCGGCATATCCCTGCTGAATGCCATCTCCGGCGATATGGAGCGTATGCGGGTCAGCCTGTGGCCGGGCCTGTTGGGTGCGTTGCGGCATAACCTGAACCGGCAACAGGAACGCGTGCGCCTGTTTGAAACCGGCAAGGTTTTCAGCAGTAACGGGGCGCTGCGGCAGGCGCCGGCAATAGCCGGACTGAGTCACGGGTCGGCACAGCCGCAACACTGGGACCAGGGTGTGCCATGCGGCGATTTCTATGATATCAAGTCGGACCTGGAGGCTGTATTATCGGCTTGTTGCGGCCCGGTTGTGCCGGATTACCGGCCTGTCAGCACCCCCGCGCTGCACGACGGCAAGGCGGCGGCGGTTTTTTGCAACGACGTGCGCGTCGGCCTCGTCGGGGCGCTGCACCCGGCGCTGCAGGCACAACTGGAAATTGAATCCGAAGTGTTCCTGTTTGAATTGGACCTGGAGAAAATCCCGGAACGGACTGAATCCAGATACAGCATGGTATCCAGGTTCCCGCTGGTGCAGCGGGACCTGTCGCTGCTGGTCGACAACGAGCTTCCGATTGCACGCCTGTTACAGTGCATAAACAGCATGGATTTAACCCTTGACAGGCGTTCGGCGCAAACAGGAGAGGATGCGCAGCGGGAAACAATTTACCTGGCGGACCTTGATCTATTGGATGTCTACCAGGGGAATCCCGTGCCGGAAGGAAAAAAAAGTATCACATTGGGCTTGACCTTTCAGCGAATATCAGACACTCTTATACACGAACAGGTGGACGGTGTAATGTCTCAAATACTGGATTCTCTGAACAGAGAATTTGATGCACAGTTGAGGGAATGAGAGTGTCAGCACTGACTAAAGCAAATATAGCCGAGAGGCTCCATTATCAGGATGGCCTGAACAAGCGGGAAGCAAAAGAAATTGTGGAGATGTTTTTTGAAGAAATACGCTCCGCGCTCGAACAGGGAAACCAGGTCAAGCTCTCCGGCTTTGGTAACTTTGAACTGCGAAACAAGAAACAGCGACCAGGACGCAACCCGAAGACCGGGGAGGAGATCCCGATCAGCGCGCGTCGTGTCGTCACATTTCGCCCCGGACAAAAACTGAAAGCGCGGGTAGAGGCCTATGCTGGAACCGGCACTGAATAACGAATTACCTGCAATTCCCGGTAAACGCTATTTTACCATTGGGGAAGTGGGAGAGTTATGTGCGGTCAAGCCCCATGTATTACGCTACTGGGAGCAGGAGTTCCCCCAACTGAAACCCCTTAAACGGCGCGGCAACAGGCGTTATTATCAGCGACAGGATGTAATATTGATCAGGCAAATCAGGAGTCTGCTCTATGAGCACGGGTTTACCATCAGTGGGGCAAGACAACGCCTGTCAGGCGATGAAGCCCGGGAAGATTCCAACCAGAGCCAGCAGATCATTCGCCAGTTGTGCGTTGAACTGGAAAAAGTAAGAGACCTGTTACGGCGCTAGTACCACCCTGGGAGCGCGGGCGTCCCGCCCGCAGGCAGGCGGAACGCCTGCGATTCAAAGCAGGCGCCGGGGTTTTCCGGCCCAGCACGGGGCTAAAACCAAACATGATGTCCAGGGAAACCCTGTTCAAGTCTCAGGGCTTTCCAGTAAAAAACACGGCCGGGGCGTGGCGCAGTCTGGTAGCGCACTGCAATGGGGTTGCAGGGGTCGGAGGTTCGAATCCTCTCGCCCCGACCATTATCACGGATACCCTGATACACTCAGGGCTATCTTAACCGGGAAACTGCCGTTGTTGAAATTGCCGATTGTCGTTTTGGGTTGTTTGAGTCTGATCGCCGGAGGTTGCGGCAGTAACAATTCCGCGCAACAGGCATTTGAGGCAGGGGACTATGCCAGCGCATACAAGCAGTTCAGGGGGCTTGCGGAGGCCGGTGACCCGGTGGCCCAGAATTATCTTGGCGTACATTATTACCTGGGACTGGGTGTGCAACGGAACTGGCGCCAGGCGTTGGAGTGGTACGAAAAAGCGGCCAAACAGGGTGATCCCGGCGCCCAACTGAATTATGGGTTGATGTTCCAGAACGGTTATGGAACCGATCCGGACATCGTTGCGGCTTTCATGTGGTATTACGCTTCCTACCGGCAAGGCAATACGGTTGCCGGGCGTTACCTGGAGATCCTGGCGGGGGATAACCTGCTGAGTCCGAACCAGATCGATTACGCCAAACTCCTGGCAAAAGAATATATCATTGACCCGGTGATCGCAGAACAAGGCTCAGATGGCAGCCTGTTCCGTAACCGGCTGCCCGGCGGCCGTCGATAGATGTGTGGGATAGTCGGCGCGGCCGCGGAGAGGGATGTAACGCCCATTCTCCTTGAGGGCTTGAGAAGGCTGGAGTATCGCGGCTATGATTCTGCCGGGATTGTCGTGCTGAACAAGGCTTCAACATTCGACCGGGTCAGGGTTAAAGGCAAGGTCGGGGAGCTGGACCAATCCGCCGGCGCAGCATCCCTGAACGGTAGTACCGGCCTGGCCCATACCCGCTGGGCCACCCATGGACGTCCCAGCGTAAATAATGCCCATCCCCTTATCTGCAAGGATGAAGTCGCGTTGGTGCATAACGGCATCATTGAGAATCATGACGTATTACGCAAGCAGCAGGCCGCTGCCGGCTATGAGTTTGCATCGGAAACGGACACGGAAGTGGTCGTCAACCAGATCCACCGATACCTGCAGGACGGCGCGGACCTGCTCGCCGCGGTACAACAGGTGATGGGCGAACTGCAAGGCACTTGCGCACTGGGAGTATTGGACAGGAAGCGCCCGGACCGGCTGATTGCAGCCAGAAAAGGCAGCCCGCTTGTGATAGGCATAGGCATTGGGGAGCATTTTATCGCGTCCGACATCTTTGCCCTGTTGCCGGTCACGCGCCAGTTCATCGTCCTGGAAGAAGGCGATGTTGCAGAGGTGTCGCGGGACCAGGTGGTTATATTTGACCGGGACGGCAACTGCGTGCAGCGTCCCGTGCTGATATCGGAACTGCCTTCGGACAGCGCCGACAAGGCTGGGTATCGCCATTACATGGCCAAGGAAATATTCAACCAGCCCAGCGCCATCGCCGATACTCTCGAAGGCAGGATTGTGCACGGCTCGATGGTCGAATCCGAGTTCGGGATGGCTGCCCCGGCCCTGTTCGAGCGCGTGGAGAATATTCATATCATCGCTTGCGGCAGCAGCTACCATGCGGGCCTGGTGGCCAGGTACTGGTTCGAGGCCGAAGGTATCCAGTGCAGCGTCGATATCGCCAGCGAATACCGTTACCGAAACACCGTGGTCCCGGCCAACACATTGTTTCTGACGATTTCCCAGTCCGGTGAAACCCTGGATGTACTCGAGGCCCTGCGGCTGGCTGCGGGCAAGCCGTATCTTGCCAGTCTTGCCATCTGTAATGTCCCGGAGAGCTCACTGACCCGCGAGGCGGACATGGTCTTTTTCACCCGTGCCGGGATAGAGATCGGCGTTGCTTCGACCAAGACATTTACCACCCAGCTCGTGGCCTTGTACGTACTGGCAATTGTATTGGCGCGCCGGCACGGCCTGGACAAGAAGGAGGAAGCGCGCCGGGTCAACCTGCTGGAGAGATTGCCCGGCCAGGTCAACCAGGTGCTCGAACTGGACCGGCAGTTGGAACAACTGGCCGAGGAGTTCATCCACAAACACCATACGTTGTTCCTGGGCAGGGGAACGATGCTGCCTGTTGCGATGGAAGGCGCATTGAAACTGAAGGAAATTTCCTATATCCACGCGGAAGCCTATGCCGCCGGCGAACTGAAACATGGCCCCCTGGCGCTGATAGATGATGACATGCCGGTGATTGCCGTTGCGCCGAACAACAGCTTGTTGGGCAAACTGTACTCCAACCTGCAGGAAGTGCGCGCACGCGGCGCCAGGCTCTATGTTTTTTCAGATGCGGATTTACCCAGCGAAATGAGCGCAGCGATTACCGTCACGAAACTGCCGGCAGTGGAAAACAGCATCGCCCCGATAGTGTATACCGTGCCGTTACAGTTGCTGTCCTACCATGTCGCAGTACTCAAGGGCGCCGATGTGGACCAACCGAGAAACCTGGCCAAGTCCGTCACGGTGGAATGAATCATCCTGGTCAGCGACAATTTTCATGAACAAGTAATGAATTGGAAATGCAATTCAATTGAATGTAAAATAGGGTCTTTAGCATAAATCACTGATTATGAGGGTCTCCCTGATGAAGCTGCAACATCGTTTACTGGTATTATCTGCGCTTGCGGTTCTGCTCACCACCGATATCAATCTGCCGGCATTCGCGCAAGACAACGTGCTGGAAGAAGTGGTTGTCACGGCTACATTGGGCAGCCGCCGCGGCGAACGCTCCATTGCCGACAACCCGGCGCCGATTGATGTGTTGGATGGCGCTGAGTTTACCGACCAGGCCACTTCGGACATCTCCGACATATTGCGTGCGCTGGTGCCGTCCTACATGGTCAATACCCAGCCCATCTCGGATGCGGCGACCATCGTCCGTCCGGCCAACCTGCGCGGGCTGTCGCCGGATAACACGCTGGTGTTGCTGAACGGCAAACGCCGCCATCGGGCCGCAGTGATTTCCTTTCTGGGCGGCGGCATAGCCGACGGCTCGCATGGGCCGGATGTGGGCGTGTTCCCCGCGATTGCGCTGAAACAAGTCGAGGTGTTGCGCGACGGCGCGTCGTCACAATACGGCTCTGACGCGATCGCCGGCGTGATGAACTTCGTGCTGAAAGACGACGCCGAGGGTGGCGAGTTTGAGGTGAAATACGGTTCCACCTACGATGGCGACGGCGATAATTACCAGGTCTCCGGCAATATCGGACTGCCGTTGGGAGACAATGGCTTCATCAACCTGTCCGCCGAATATGGCGAGACCGATGACGTGGTCCGTTCAGTGCATCGCGACGATGTGAATGGCTTGTTTGCCGCCGGCAATACCGCTGTGCGCGATCCCAGTGTCAACACGATTACCGGCGATTACCCGCAGCTTTGGGGCCAGCCGCGTATTGACGATGACTGGAAGATCTTCGTCAATACGGGATTTGAGATCAGCGAGCAGGCGGAAGTGTATGCGTTCGGCAACTATGCCGAACGGCGAGTGGAGGGCGGTTTCTTCTATCGTAATCCCACCAACCGCGGCGGCGTGTTCGCCGGGCCGACGGTTGACCCCACGACCGGCGCGCCCGACCCCGATGGTGTCGCGTCGGTAAGAGTCGGCGACCTGTCGTTGCAAAACGCCGGGGATTGCCCCGCCGGCATCCCGCTCACGGGACAGGATGGTTTGATACCTGACCCCGCGATCCTGCAAAACGTGATCAACGACCCGAACTGTTTTTCCTTTGTGGAACTTTACCCGGGCGGTTTTGTGCCCCGTTTTGGCGGCGACACCGAGGACAAGTCAATCGTTGTCGGTCTGCGTGGCGAGTTGGCCATCGGCAACGGTCTGAACTACGACATCAGCTATACCTATGGCAACAACCAGGCCGGCTTCTTCATTTTCAATACAGTCAATGCCAGCCTCGGCCCGGACCAGCCGGCAAACGCGTTCTTCAGACCCGGCGCCTATGAGCAAACCGATAACAATGTCAATGTGGACCTGGCGTATGCGTTGCCGATGGCTGCATTCGCTTCGGACCTGAATATTGCAGTCGGTTTCGAGTATCGTGAGGAAGAATTCAAGATTACCGAGGGCGACCCGGCCTCCACCGCGCGAGGCGTGCTGACGCAACCCTCCGATGCATTCCCGGTCGGTCAGGGCTTCTCCTCCAGTTCCAACGGGTTTGGCGGATTTACGACCGGTTTGACGGCCAAGGAGGAGAACACCGCTGTTTACGCAGAATTGGAAGCGGATGTGGTGGAGAATCTTACGTTGCAAGCGGCGGTGCGCTGGGAAGATTATGATACCTACGGCAGCACGGTTGACTACAAAATCGGCGCGCTGTTCCGCGCCAACGATATGATCAGCTTGCGCGGCACCTGGTCTACGGGCTTTCACGCCCCCACCACCGGTCAGGCCAACGTAGTGAATGTGACCACGGCGTTCGTCGGCTCTACCCTGGTGGATCAGGGCACGTTTCCGCTGAACAGCGCGGCCGGGCGTTTTGTCAACGAGCGTCAGGGCAATATTTTTTCACTGGATAATGAAGAGGCCACGAACTTTTCCCTGGGCGTTGCGTTTGATCTGGGCAATACCAGCGTCACGGTGGATTATTTCAATATCAAGGTGGAAGACCGGATTTCATTATCGGAGGAACAGGACTTTCGCCAACTGTTAAGAGAGTTTGCCATTGAGGAAGGCGTCGCGTTGCCGGACTCGAATGCAACCAGTGAAATCCTCAATGCGCTGGATGCGGCCGGCAAACTCAATATTGCCGATTTTGCCGGTTCGGAAGACCTGACCAGCTTCAAGTTTTTCAACAACGATTTTGATACCCGCACCCAGGGCGTTGACATCGTTGCCAATCACCGCTTCAGCCTGGGCGCCGGCGACAGTGTGCTGTCTTTGGCGGTCAGCTATATCAGCACCAATGTGACCCAGCGCGGATTGTTGAGCGACCACCGGTTGCGGCAACTGGAAGAAAACGTGCCGCATTGGAAAGGCAACCTCAGCTTCCGCCACCGGCAGGACAAGTGGCGCGTGCTGGCGCGGTTGAATTTCCATTCGGATTATTATGAGGCGCATCTAGACGTCGGCAGCCTGACGCTTGAACCCGGCGGCGAGGTCACCTTCGATGCGGAAGCGGCCTACAGTCTGTTCGATGGCATGGAATTGATCGCCGGCGCTGCGAACCTGTTCGACAGCTATCCCGACAAGAATGAGTGGGGTGGCGTCGCCGGTTCCAAGTACCCGGCCACTGCGCCGTTCGGCTATAACGGTGGTCAGTACTATATCAAGGCGCGCTATTCTTTCTAGCGTTCGCCGACTGTTGTAGCGAACTGTTTCGCTTGACTAACCAGGCTGGTCTGGAAGTGGTTACCCGCGGCGTTGTGCCGCTTGGCAAGCGCGCACCAATGCCGCTGCGCCTTGTGCTCAACCGCTTCCCGGCCTGCTGATCATCTCAAAATCAAGAAACCTCTGAGAGACTTAATCTCAGGGGTTTCTTAACCTGATGTTCCTTAAGTTCAAAGAGTACAAACGGCGATACGGGTTTATGGTTATGAAGAGACGGTTATTGCCCTTGTTTTCGCTGTTGTTGTACTGCGTGGCGGCAGTCGGCCAGACAGCCAAGGATAACGACAACGGATTTTACCTGGCCCTGGGCATCGCGGCGATGTTCACCGAGGACACGTTGTTTGTCGATGGCGGCAGTCCCGAT
Source organism: Gammaproteobacteria bacterium (assembly GCA_965221335.1). GTDB lineage: Bacteria > Pseudomonadota > Gammaproteobacteria > Eutrophobiales > Eutrophobiaceae > JAAXHV01. Next base: position 521,913 of record CBDCSC010000001.1, read on the forward strand.
TCCGACCTGCCCAAGCTCTATGGCAGAACGGATATTTATACGGACAGCCGCATTGATACGAGTATGATGGCGCATATCGGCGCCGGTTACCGGTTCAGCGCCCGCTTGCGGGCACAGTTGGAATTCAATATCAGTGATGGACTGGAGCTACGCGGCAACACGAATTACCTGAACGCCGGTGACTCCCAGCCGGCAAGCGCAGAACTGGACCTGCGCCAGTTGTTGTTTTCCGCGTTCTATGACTTTCCGTCATTGCAACTCGATTCCGGTCTGCAAGTACGTCCTTACCTCGGGGCCGGCATTGGGATCAGTGACTATGACCTTGGAGACTTTGTACAGACATTCCCGGCCCTGCGGCGAGGCGCCGACGGTAGTGTCGCGCTGACTCGTCTGCCCGACGGCGACGGCCAGGAATTTGCCTATATGCTGAACGCCGGGATAGTGATCCCGCTAACGGCACGCGCAGAGCTCGACCTGGGCTATCGTTATACGGATTTGGGCGAGATAAAAACCGCTGTAGGTGACATTACCATCGAACGTTACCGGCAGGACGGCAGCCGCCGCCCGGACATTTCAGTCGGCATAGACGAAACGGTGGCCGAACTGAAAACCCACGCAGTCCTGTTCTCGTTCAGACTCTGGTTCTGATAAATGGCTACCGCAGCAGGGACTGGACTTCCCGGGACAGTTGTTCGTCGGCGCCGCGTATCCACTCGAACAGCACGGACTCCGCATCACAGATGATAATCCCCGCCCTGGCCAGGCGCCGTAACGCGGTTTCATAGTTTTCCCGTTGCCGGGAACAGACGGCATCCACTACGATGAACACCACGTAGCCGCGGTTATGCAGGTCCAGCGCCGTTTGCAAAATGCAGACATGGGCTTCCATACCTACCAGGATCGCCTGTTTTCTCTTGGTCGAGACCAGGTCCCCGACAAAGTCCTTTGCGCCCAGGCAGGAAAACGCGGTTTTGTTATAGAGATTTGCTGTCTGCGGCAACAGTTTCCGGATTTCAGGCTCCATGACTCCGAGGTCTTCGGGAGACCGTTCCGTAGCAAATACCGGAATGGACAGCCTGGTTGCCGTGTTCACCAGCAGTCCCGTATTGCGCTGCAGTCTGGCCAGCACTTTGATGGGCATGACTGCGGTCAGTTCCGTCTGGATGTCAATAACCAGCAGTACGGAATTCCCGGCGTCACACAGAGATGTGTAATTCTCAGTAGTAGCCTGCATAGTTCATCATTGTTTCAGCGCCACGGCATGGCCGTGGCCTTTAATTGAGCCAGCGATTCACCTGGGACAGGTCTTCCGCGGACAGGCTACCGGAAGCCTGTTTCAGGCGCAAGGTATCCAGCAGGTAATCATAACGTGCGCGCGCATAATCACGCCTGGCCTGGGAAGTGGCCCGTTCCGCCGCAACGACATCCACCGCAGTGCGGGTGCCGACTTCAAAACCGGCTTCGGTGGCCTGCAACGCGGTCTCGCTGGACACAACCGCCTGCTTCAGGGCCTTGACCCGGCTGATCCCGGAAATCACGCCCAGGTATGCCTGGCGCGTCAGCCGTTGCGCGCTTCTGCGCGCCTGCTCCAGTCGCTCCATTTCGGCATTAAGCCGCTCATGGGTCTCCCGCACCCGCGAGCTGACATAACCGCCCTGGAATATCGGTACGTTAAGCTCGACCCCCACAGATGAGGTGGTACTTTCAAAAGAACCGAAGCGGCCGCCGGTTTCATCCAGGCTGTGCCGGGCGACCATGTCTAGCGTGGGCAGGTGTCCGGCCTGTTGCCGTTTTATCTCCCTGCGCGCGTTGTCCACTGCGTGCCGGGCGGCAAGCACATTCAGGTTCTGTTCCAGCGCGGCGTTGGTCCAGGTCTCGATTTCCTCCGGCTGCGGGCTTAACAGCGGCATGGTTTCTCCCAGCGGCGCCAGTGCGGAAAGATAAGAGCCGGTAATCTCGCGCAAGGATTCGGTGGAATTGTCAACATTGTTTCTTGCTTCTATTTCCGCGGCGAATGCCCGATCATACCCGGCCTGGGCTTCCTGTACGTCCGTGATGGCAGTCAAACCCACTTCAAAGCGCTGTTTCGCCTGGTCCAGTTGCCGGCTCAGGGACTTTTTTTCCGCTTCGGCAAAACCCAGGTTGTCGTAGGCGGCCAATACCTCGAAATAAGTCGTTGTCGTGCGCAGTATCAGGTCCTGTTCAGCAGCCAGCAATTCCGCGCCTGCCTGTTGTATCCGGTTGTCTGCTTGCAGGTACTGGATTATCCGGTCCCCCCGGAACAGCGGCTGGGTCAGATCCAGCCGGTAACCGTGACTGCCGAATGTAACTTTACCCTGCTGGCCTATGGGGTTGAAGATGCTGTCAACTTCCTGTTCATTGGTGAACGCATTGGCGCTGAATGACAGTGACGGTAGCAGTTGCGCAAGGGCCTGGGGGCGTGTTTCCATGACCGCCCGTTTGGTCGCGGCAACCTGCCGGTACTGCGGGTCGCTGCCCAGCGCGTACCCGTAAACTTCCATCAGGTCAGTGGCGTGACCGGCACTGACACAGGTGAAGAGTATAACGGCACACAGCGCCTGGCTGAGGCCGGAGACTTCACATTTACGCTTGCGTGCAAGTTCAAACATTGAGAATACAGAAATTATCGTCATGGCCTTGGAACGGGAAGCTAGTACCTTGGCATACTCGTGTCTACCCGTTCCGCCCACGCGTCAAGACCGCCTTCGAGGTTTGAGATGTCGCTGAACCCCGAGGCCTCGAGATAATTGCTGACCTCCAGGCTGCGCATGCCGAAATGGCAGATGACAATGGTCCTCGCCGCCGGGTCCAGTTCAGTGGTCCGTTGCGGGATTTCATTCATCGGGATGTTCACCGAACCCGGCAGGTGGCAGATTTCAAATTCCCAGGGGTCGCGCACATCCAGCAGGACCACCTGGTCCGGTCCTGGTTCTGACCCGGACTGTGACCCAGGCTGTGACGCTGCCAATTGTTCCACTGTAATAGTCTGCATGATGCGTGTACCGGTTACTTTTTTGCTATTATACCTGATTGAACATAGCTGAGGAATTTCCACCGATGAGCAGCACTGCTGAATTGCAACCTTCCACCACAGGTACAGGCTATTCTGAGCACAGCCCGACTGTCGATGCCCGGGCTGTTCAGGCTTTTCCCAATTCAAGGAAAATCCATGTGCAGGGAAGCCGGGACGATATCCGCGTGCCCATGCGCGAAATCAGTTGCAGCGACACAATGACGTCTGCCGGACCGGAAAAAAATCCGCCGGTGACGGTATACGATACCTCGGGTCCTTATACCGACCCGGCCGTGTCCATCGATATCCGCAAGGGGCTGGAAGGGGTCCGCGACAACTGGATCAGGGAGCGGGATGACAGCGTTCAACTCTACGCGCTGTCTTCGGCCTATGGCCGCCGGCGTCTGAACGACGGCAAGCTCACCGAGCTGCGCTTTGGCCCGCAAAAACTGCCGCGCCGGGCGCGGGAGGGGAGTAATGTTACGCAGATGCATTATGCCAGGCAGGGAATTATCACGCCAGAGATGGAGTTCATCGCGATCCGGGAAAACCAGCGCCTTGATGAATATCGGCAACAAGGCCTGTTGAAACGCCATGAAGGAGAACCCATGGGCGCGCAACTGCCTGCCGAAGTGACGCCTGAATTCGTCCGTTCCGAGGTGGCTGCGGGCAGGGCTATCATTCCCGCGAATATCAATCACCCCGAATCGGAACCGATGATCATAGGCCGCAATTTTCTGGTCAAGGTCAATGCCAACATCGGTAATTCGGCGGTTACGTCATCCATCGGTGAAGAAGTGGAAAAGATGACCTGGGCAATACGCTGGGGCGCCGATACGGTAATGGACCTGTCTACCGGCAAGCACATCCACGAGACCCGGGAGTGGATCATCAGGAATGCGCCGGTCCCCATCGGCACCGTTCCCATCTACCAGGCCCTGGAAAAGGTCGACGGCAAGGCGGAGGAACTGACCTGGGAACTGTACCGGGACACGCTGATCGAGCAGGCCGAACAGGGCGTGGATTATTTTACCATCCACGCCGGCGTGCGCCTGCCCTATGTCCCGTTGACCGCGGACCGGGTCACCGGCATCGTATCCCGGGGTGGTTCGATCATGGCGAAATGGTGCCTGGCGCACCACAAGGAAAGTTTCCTGTACACCCGGTTCGAAGAAATATGCGAGATCATGAAGGCTTACGACGTGTCGTTCTCACTGGGGGACGGGTTGCGTCCCGGCTCCATAGCCGATGCCTGTGATGCCGCCCAGTACGCAGAACTGGAAACCCTGGGTGAACTGACGCAGGTTGCCTGGAAGCATGATGTGCAGGTAATGATCGAAGGCCCGGGCCATGTGCCGTTGCACAGGATTCAGGAAAACATGGAGAAAGAATTGAAAAGCTGCGCCGAGGCGCCGTTTTACACCCTGGGTCCCCTGACAACCGATATCGCGCCCGGCTACGACCATATCACTTCGGCAATCGGCGCGGCTACGATAGGCTGGTACGGTACCGCAATGCTGTGTTATGTCACCCCGAAGGAACACCTGGGGCTGCCGGACAAGGATGATGTCAAGGATGGAATCATCGCGTACAAGATTGCCGCCCATGCGGCAGACCTGGCCAAGGGACACCCGGCCGCGCAGGTCAGGGACAATGCGTTGTCCAAGGCGCGCTTCGAATTCCGCTGGGAAGACCAGTTCAACCTGTCGCTGGACCCCGACAAGGCCAGGGAGTTCCATGACGAGACCCTGCCGAAGCAGGCTCACAAGGTCGCCCATTTCTGCTCCATGTGCGGGCCGAATTTCTGTTCCATGAAAATCACCCAGGACGTGCGCGAGTATGCGCAGCAGCAGGGGCTGAAGAACATGGAACAGGTCATATCAAAAGGGCTCGATGACAAGGCGCAGGAATTCAACCGCCACGGTGGAGAGATCTATAACAAGATCTGAGTAATCTCTGTATTCTCTGTGGCTAAAACATGCCTGACTTCAAGCAGTTAATCGCCGCCGCGCCGGACCCGGAAACCGTTGCGCACCGGTTCGACAGGATGCGGCAGGATGATGAACTGCGCACGCAACTGGACAGTTTGCCGGAGTCCCTGGCGGCCGATTTCATCAACATCATCGGCTACTCGAACTTCCTGTTTAATTATATCTGCCGGCATCCGCAAACCGTGCGCATGTTGGGTGAGTCTTGTGAGCTTGCTTCGGAGCAACTGGACGGTATCCGCGACGCCGACGCGTTGCGCCGCTTCAAATACGAACAACTGCTGAAAATAACCTGGATGGATGTATCCGGCGCGTATCCGTATGAAGTCGTGCTGGAACGATTGAGCCGGCTTGCCGACCTGATTCTGAACAAGGCTTTTGCGTTAAGCTTCAGCGGTGATGAAGGGGAATCCATTCGCCGGCATGTCTGCATTTTTGCGCTGGGAAAGCTGGGAGCAGGGGAACTGAATTACAGTTCGGATGTTGATCTGATCTTCGCCTGCAGCAACCATGATGAAACCGGCGGTCTCAGCTCCCATGATTTGCAGGGTTTGCTGACAAAAGGCCTCAGGACATTCACGAGGATGCTGGAAGAGACCACCCGCAGCGGTTTCCTCTACCGGGTGGACCTGAAGCTCAGGCCCTGGGGGAAGAGCGGACCGCTGTTTCTGACCGTGGACGAGACGGAGAATTATTACCAGGCGAGTACTGAAGCGTGGGAGCGGCTGACATGGTTGCGCGCCAGGTGCGTGGCGGGCAATGAGGAGCTTGGCGAGGAACTGCTGGCGCGGCTGCGCCCGTTTGTGTTCATCCGCTCCATGAGCAGCGAAGACCTGGCGCGGTTTGTTGATATCAAAGAGGAAATGGCCAGGATCAGGGCGCGCGCCGGCCAGTGGCATGTGAAACTGGGCCGGGGCGGCATCCGCGACATCGAGTTTTTCGTGCAGATTCTGCAGTTGGTCAGCGCCGCAAGACACGCCGAACTGCGTACTACCAACACCCTGGAGGTGCTGCAAAGCCTGCGCAAGCTGAATTTCATCGGCACCGAGGAGGAGCAGGCTATCAGGGATGCCTACCTGTTCCTGCGGCGCCTGGAGAATCGTCTGCAGATGGCGGATGAGAAACAGGTGCACGCATTGCCGGATGACGCCGCCGACAGGATCCGTGTGGCGCGTTCACTGAATACGGAAGGGCACACGGACGAAGAGATCCTGAACGCGTTCGAGCAACGCCTTTACACTTACCGCAGAACAGCCGAGAAATACTTTGAAAAAATTCTGCCCGAGGCCGGGGAAGATCAGCAGGAAGCGGGCAAGCTGCCTCAGGTCGACTACAGCAGCGCCTGGAACAAGGTACAGGCGGAAGTCAGCTTTACCCGCTGGATTGAATTGTGCGAGAAGGAGCAGTGGGGGGACAAACCGGCTGACAAGACCCTGCTGGCGAATGTATTCGGCGCTAGCTGGTATTTTACCCGTTATATCTTTTTTCGCGGCCTCGAAATTACCGACCTGATCGATCATTACCGGGACAAACCGATCACGCCCGACGAGATGTTGCGTACTTTCCAGGTGGGTGCGTTCAAGCTGGACCTTGAGCATGAACTGAACGTGATGTCGTCGATCAAGAACCAGTGGATGCTGTTGCTGCTGATACATTTTCTCCAGGGAGAGATGGCGCTTGCGGAAGTGGAAAAAAATCTTACCCTGCTGGCTGAATGCGTTTTCAGCGCGATGGTGAAGCAGATGTCGCGGACCAACCGCAAACTGTTTGACAATGTCGCGGTGCTGGGCATGGGCAGGATGGCAGGTTATGAGATGATATTCGGTTCCGACCTCGACCTGATTTTTTTATATCGGCCGGAGTCCGGCGCGGATACGACCCGGATCGCGCGCGAGCTGCAGGGCATGATACGCCACCTGGCCAGGATCTCGCCGTCCGGCCTGCTCTACGAAGTGGATATGCGTCTGCGGCCCCATGGCACGTCAGGCTCGCTGATTACGCAGGTGGATTCATTCATCGACTATCATCACTCGGATCGCGCCATCTGGGAACGCCAGATGATGACCCGGTGCCGGCCCATCTACGATCCTCATGGTATCGGACGGGATGCGTTACAGGCGATCTCCGGCTCGATCTATGGCGACTACGACGGGGAGCTGTTGCAGGATGAGATCGTGAAAATGCGCGAGCTGATAGAAGAGACGCTGGGCAGCCCGCGCAACAAACATGAAATCAAGCGCGGCGAAGGCGGGATCATGGATATTGATTTCATTACGCATTATTTACAGCTTAGCCATGGCAAGGAGCATGAGCCTCTGCAAACGACCAGTACCCGGGCCGCGTTGAAATACCTGTCGCAGTTGAACCATATCGATCAAGACACCGCCGGTTTGCTGCTGAACGCGTATGATTTTCTGAAGCAAGCGGAAATCTGTATGCGCCTGATTGATCTGAAGCCCAGCAGTACGATACCGGCCGACCCGAAACAGAATGCGGTGTTGGCCAGGGGTATGGGCTTTGCCGAAGACCGTACCGAGGAATTCATGGCGAAGTTCCTGCAAACCAGGGCCGGGGTGCGGGACGCGTTTAACCGGTTGGTCGGGTAACGGGCCGATGTTGGCGACCTGTCCCTGTGTCGCAGGAATCTCTGTTTAAGTCCCAGAGGTTCCAGCGGTACTCGTTCTTACAAGTCCCGGATGGACTTGTTCAGAGCTTCTTTAATCATAGGTTCGCTGTAATGGTTCGCAGGGGAAGAACCTGTTTTCCGGCACATACTTCAGCAGGGTGTCCGTGCAAAATGACAACAAGTCGGTGCGCAGGTCTTCCCGGTAAGAGACCATCCCGTCAGCGGATTCCTCGAACGGCGACGCAAACAGGGCCTCGTCCGGGTAAAGTCGGGTAAGGGTACGGTAAAACGGCTTGGGCAAGCGGAAACTCCCCAGGCTCACCGAGTGCAGTTGCGCGATATCCACGGCATCGAAGACCTGCGCAAACAGCTTTTCGTATTGTTTCTTCGCGTCCTCCCGGTAAATCAGCGGGTCAAAACGCAGGCCGATGCGCCAGCCCTGCGCCTGCAAGTGTTGCAACGACTGCAAGCGTTTGCCCGGCGCCGGCGCCCTGTGCTCAATGGCAGCGGCGGTTTCTGCCGGTGTGAAGCTGAAAGCGATAATACAGTTGGGTATGGGCTCCTGTTCCAGCAAAGACCGGACCTGCGTGCTCCGGGTACGCAATTCCAGCAGCGCCCGCGGATGTTCCCGGAACAGCGGCAGGAACTCCCCGACAAAACCCGTGACCGGGTCCAGAGCGAGGCTGTCGCAATCGTAGCCGGAAAAGAAATGTGCCGACGCGGCGCCTGCCGCCTTGATCCTGTCGCGGATAGCCTGAAAAAAATCCTCATAATTGACGAACACGACGTAGTGTGCCGACCGGTACATACCTTGCAGGAAACAGTAGCGGCAGTCGTAGATGCAGTTCAGCATATGCGAGAAATAGTAGTTGAGGTCGCCGCCGATCGCGTACTCCGGCGGCGACTCCAGTACGTGGTTGGCAAACTTTTCAGCCAGGATCAGCGCCGGTTTCATCTTCTGCAGGCGGAAGTTCTGCGCGTTACGATTGAAAATTTCACCGTAACGGTTGCAGGTCGTCACCGACGCATCCGGGAACCGATGCATTATCGCACGCGCACGGGGGTGCTCCAGCAGGGCTTGCTCAATGTAAATCTGGTCGATCATTTATAGTCCGTATGTATCTGGTTCGTCCGGCAGGGATTTTATCCGTTTTGTCTCGTAGGAACCTGAGTACCTCGGCGGCGGTTTTGCTTGCGGCCACGCGCTCGGCCAGGCCCGTGTCGCCGGGATGCAGCGCTCGCCATCTTCTCAGAGTATCCCGCAACTGGTGCTTTTGGCTCTCGGTAAAATGCCACTTCGCGGTAATCGTATGGTAGTCCTGTCCCGGGTCGTTCAGATCTTGCAGCAGTTTCGAGAGTGCCAGCAGTTCTGCGACGACCACGTCAATCACAGGCAGGTTTTGCTGCACCAGCCGGCCGGCCAGGGCCGGATTCACGTTATCCATGGGTTCATCGGCGTTATCCGAGACGATCTTCAGCGCCTGTGCCAGTTCCAGCGTGGTGATGCCGCTGACGGCGCGGAAAAATCCGGCGCATTCCATATCGAACAGCGCCTGCCCGTAGCCACTGCAGGGTTCGTCAAGTGTGACCAGGTCATGCGCCGGGATCGTTACCGGAAACACACGCGACGGGAACCAGGTTTGACCGGATGCCGCATCGGTCACCTTGGTTACGATTACCGCCTGGCCAAGCGGCAGGACGGCATGGCCGGCAATGCCCAGGTTCAGCCAGGCATGGGACTTGTCCGCATCGAAGTACGCGCGCGTCCGGGTCACCGCCCGGGCAGCGGCAGATTTGCCGATGCCGGACAGCGTGAGAGAGATGCGTGCATCGGCATTATGGTAGATGCGGGGCGCGTCCGCCAACGCACCCAGATCGAAATGATCGAGCAGCGGCCGGGCCTCGGGTTTCAGCGCGCAAACGATGTGCAGCATCAGCAGCCCGGATAGCGCGCCAGCAACGCTTTGCATTCCGGAACAAAGAGCCGGTTGTTGTGTTTTTCGGCGCCGTTCAGGTAAATCCTGATCTTGCTGACCAGTGTATCAATCGCAGCTTTCCGGTCGGCGGCTCCAAGTTCCACCTCGTTGAGTATCCTGTCGAGAGACCTTATGCGAAAGCGGTCCATCCCCCGGTAGCGGGTCGAGAGTTGATCGGAATGCCCGCCGTACTTGGTGATCAGGGGCTCGCGTACAAATGCCACCGGCATGCGGGAGCAGATGCGCAACCACATATCGTAGTCCTCGCACACGGGTAGCGTTTCATCGAACAGGCCCACGCGGTCGAACACGCGCCGGTGCAACATCACGGATGAAGGTGAAATCACGCACAACGGCAAACAGTATTTGAAAATAAAGCCGCCGTATTTTCTGTGTTTGAGCTGCGGGTTGACGCGGACGCCGTTACGTATCCAAATCTCGTCCGAGTGGGCAACATGGATATCCCGCTCCGCGCGCACGGTCTGCGTCAGCCGGCCGAGTTTGTCGGGAAGCCAGGCATCGTCTGAATCGAGGAATGCCAGCCAATCGCCTGCGCCCGCGCGGATACCCGCATTCCTGGCCGCGCTGACCCCCTTGTTCTCCTGCGATATCAGCGTTACGCCGGGATACGCGCTTTGCACCAGGTTCCGGGTGGAGTCGGTGGAACCGTCGTCAACGACAATAATTTCCAGAGGTGCGAGCGCCTGGGAGAGTACCGAATCCAGGCATCTCGGCAACAGGTGCGCACGGTTATAAGTGGGGATGATGACGCTGACCGATATCATAATATAAGCCACAGAGGGCACAGAGTCCCTGGTTTGCCGGCTTTGTATAACCTGGGAGGCTGCTGCATAATTGTTGCATAAACCCTAATGAGCAGAACTCTGCACGTCCTGTTTGTATGTAACTGTTGATACAGACAGGGCATTCCCCCGCCCCTGCTCAACGCGATACAGGGGCAGGCTGAAAAGCGGGAGTCCAGTCAAATACTATGTCGCCCGCAGGGCGACTCTTTTATGGTTATACTATAGCCCATGGCGCGTTTGCAGGACAAGGTAACAGTGGTAACGGGGGCGAGTTCCGGGATCGGGCGCGCGATCGCACTGGCATTTGCCGCGGAAGGGGCAAGCGTGGTCGTGAATTACAACAAGTCGGGAGATCAAGCGCAAGAGGTGGTCAGGGAAATTCGCGAATTACCCGGCCAGGCGCTTGCCCTGCAGGCCGATATAGCCGATCCGAATGCCGTTGCCGACCTGGTCGAGACAGCCTATACCGAATTCGGCCGCATTGACGTATGGGTGAACAATGCCGGCGCGGATATCCTCACGGGCAGTGGCGCCCGGCTCACCGACCGGCAAAAACTCACCCTGCTGACGGATGTCGACCTCAAAGGCACAATCCAGTGTTGCTGGGCCGTGGCCGAGGTGATGCAACGCCAGGGCGGTGGTGTGATCATCAACATATCCTGGGACCAGGCTGTTCACGGTTACCCGGGGACCAATCCGCAGATGTTTGCTGCTGTAAAAGCGGGAATTTACGGCTTCAGCAAATCACTGGCCAGGACCGTCGCCCCGACAGTCAGGGTCAACATACTGGCGCCCGGCTGGATAGCCACCGACTTTGCCAATGAGGTGATGGACGAGGACTATTACGCAGAGCGCCTTGCGGAAATTCCGCTAACACGGTTTGGGACATCGGAAGAGGTGGCCGCTGCGGCAGTCTTCCTGGCCTCTGATGACTCCGCCTACATCACCGGCACGGCACTGAACGTAGGCGGCGGAGTTGTATAAGGAGTCGCCCTGCGGGCGACACAGTCTTGTGCAGAGACCTGTTTAGTAATTTATGTCTCCAGTTGTTCCATCAGCGTGACGTAATCGGTTTTCCCCGTGCCCAGGACCGGTATCTCGCGCTGGTGCCTTACTTCCCTGGGGATGTACAGTTCCCCGTAGCCCAGTTCCCGCGACTTTTCCTGGAATGTCTTGCGGTCCGCCCCTTCATATTCAGAGATCAGTATGATTTTTTCTCCCTTGCGCTCGTCGGGCAGGGACAAGGCCGCGTGGTTGCAGTCGGGCCAGGCGATCGCGGCCAACTCTTCCACTGCGGTGAGTGAGATCATTTCGCCGCCGATCTTGGCAAAACGCCTTGCGCGGCCCAGCAGTTCGATATAGCCATCGGCGTCGATGGCGGCAATATCGCCGGTATCGTACCAGCCCTCCCCGCGCTCGGTGCTCGGTGGTTGTATGCTCCCGTCGGAACCATGCAGCAGGTAACCCGACATCACGTTCGGACCGTTTACCACCAGTCTCCCGCCGGCTTCGATACCGGGCACCGGCGCCAGGTAGGCCTGCATTCCCGGCAACAGTCTACCCACACTGCCGGACTTGTTGTTGATCGGGGTATTTACTGAAACCACCGGACTGCATTCCGTTGCGCCGTAACCCTCGAGAATACGGATCCCGAATTTTTCCATCCACAGCCTGCGCGTGTCATCCTGCAGTTTTTCAGCCCCTGCGAGCACGTATTTCAGGGATTTGAAATCATAAGGATTGGCATGGCGGGCATATCCCTTCAGGAAGGTGTTGGTGGCGAACATTATCGATGCATCCGTCTGGTACAGCAGCTCCGGGATGAGCCGGTAATGCAGCGGTGTGGTGTAAAGAAAAATCCTGCAGCCGCCAAGCAGCGGCAGTACACAGCCGATGTTCAGTCCGAACGAGTGAAACAGCGGCAGGCAATTGAAAATAACATCACTGCTTTTAAAGCCGATGTAACTGCGGGCCTGGGCATAATTGGCCAGCAGGTTGCGATGTGACAACACCACGCCCTTGGGTACGCCTTCCGAGCCGGAGGTGAACAGGATCGTGGCTGGGTCGCCGGGCTTTGCGGTGGAACGGTAACCGGCGCGCGGAAAACGGCTGCGCACCAGCCCCAACAGCTTGTCCGCAATGCCGATGCGGTTGCGCAGGTCCTCCAGGTAGACCACGTTGACCCGCTGCTCCAGTCCTTCCGCCAGATCGACCAAATCAGCATTCTCGATAAATTGCCTGGAAGTATAAACCGTCTTGATCGACGCGGTTTCGCACGCCTTCAGCAGTACCTGCAAGCCGGTCGTGTAGTTCAGCATCGCGGGGACCCTCTCCAGGTACAGTATGGACAGGTACACCACGACGCCGCCGGCGACATTGGGCATCATGACACCGACCCGTTCCCCGGGTTGCGTATCCTTGCGCAATATGCGGCCGAGGATGAATGCGCGCATCAGCAACTGCCTGTAGGTAAACGGCTGCCGCGTGATGTCTTCGAGCACGACCCTGTTGCCGCCGAACAGTCCTGCGGATTGCAATATCGCGTCGAATAAGGTCTTTTCATAGTCATAACAGGCAAAGGAGACCTTGTGCATCAGTTCCTGCATGCGCATCGCGGCGACCTTGCGCCGTTCTTGCCCCGTGAGCGACGGGTCGATCGCCAGTTTCTCCGGCGCAAGTACCCGCATACGGATTTTGGGAAATCGTATCCGTTCTCCCAGGTAACCCATGGCAGTGTGTTGCGCGCCATCGATAGAGACAGGTAACACGGTTGCCCCGGCCCGGTCGGCGATTAATCCCGGGCCTGCGTAGATTTTCATCAGGCCGCCGGTGGTGGTGATGCGGCCTTCCGGAAAAATGACCGCCTTGCGGTCTTCCTTGAGGAAGCGCACCATGGATTTTACCGACAGCGGGTTGGTCGGATCCATCGTGTACAAGTCGGCGAAATAGAGAAATGGCCTGAAATGCGGGCGCGTGGCAATCTGGGTGTTGATCGCAAACCTGAGATCGTCAGGAAACCACGCGTACAGCAGGATACCGTCAAGCAGTGATATGTGGTTGGCGACGATCAGCACCCGTTTGCCGGCCTGCCGGTAATGTTCCAGGCCACTGACCTCAACCCGGTAAAGCAGCCGCAGCAGGCAGCGCAGGAAAAATTTCAGGAAACGGGACATGTCCTGATTCTACGAAGAATCAGCAAAAATGTGAACAGACGGGAAAATGCAGCGTAAATCCGCTCAGATGCCAACTGAGCGGGAGTGGGATTGATAGACAGTTATTTTCTGGTTGGGATACAGGAACTTGTTTCTGCGCAGGTTGTTCCAGGCCAACAGTTGTTTTATCGTGACGTCGAATTTTTTCGCTATTGACCATAGGGAATCACCTTTTTTTACAATGTAATGGAAAGGGTCGCCAGCCGTCTGTGCTTTTTTGTCGGAATCGGCAAACCAAAGGGTCAGTTTCTGGCCCGGTCGCAGGAACCTGTTGCGGGAAATGCCGTTCCAGGCAGTCAGTTGTTTCACGCTAACGCCATAGTGGCGGCCGATATCCCAGAGCGTATCGCCGCGTTTTACCGTGTAAATGTATTTTTCACCGTCACCGGTATCCTTCAGACCTCTCATACGCCGTCCGTATTCGCTGAGCGTGTAGTGTTTCAGCGCTTCCCTGGGAATCGGAACCCGAAGCGTCTCTCCGACCTGAATGATATCGCTGCGCAGGTTGTTTACCGATTTCAATGAGTCAACGGCAGTGCGATGGCGCGCCGCGATAACTGCCAGGGTTTCACCGCGTTTTATCTCGTGATTCGCCCAGTTCATGCGTTGCTCGGCAGACAGGCCGGCGAGTTTTTCCGTGAACGCTTGTTCGCGGTCGACCGGAACGAGCAACCGGTGTGGTCCGCGCGGGTCGGTGGCCCATCGGTTGAAGCCCGGATTCAAGGTATACAACTCGTCCATAGTCATCCCTGCGAGCTCCGCTGCCAGCGCCAGGTCAATTTGCTCCCTTGTATCCACCTGCGCGAAATACGCTTGATCCGCCACCGGTTGCCAGACGATATCGTGCTGTTCCGGGTTGGCGACCAGTTCTGCAACGGCCAGCAGGCTCGGCACATAACCCCTGGTTTCCCGGGGCAGGCGCAGCGAAAAGAAGTCGGTCTGTTTCCCGGCATTCCGGTTGCGCCGGATGGCCCGGGCCACGTTTCTCTCGCCCGTATTGTACGCGGCCAGCGCCAGCAGCCAGTCGCCGTCAAAATCCCGGTTCAGCTTTTCCAGGTAATCCAGCGCAGCCCGGGTGGCGGCTACGATGTCGCGCCTGCCGTCATACCACCAGTTCTGTTTCAGCCCGAAGATCTTTCCGGTACTCGGGATAAACTGCCAGATGCCCGAGGCATGGCTGCGTGAATACGCAAACGGATGAAACGCGCTCTCCACGATGGGCAGCAGGGCCAGTTCCAGCGGCATGCCGCGTTTTTCCACTTCGGTGACGATGTGATGCAAGTACGGCCGGCTGCGTTCGGACACCCGGTCAAGGTATTCCTGGTTTTTCGCATACCAGGCCAGCCTGCCCTTGACCGACCTGTGGTCCAGGTGCCTGGGGAGATTTAGGTTGGCGCCGATTTTCTCCCAGAGGTCTTGGTATTCCGCCGAAGGTTCAGGTTCGCCGACCGTTGTCACCTCCGCTTCCGGTTCCGGGTACAGTTCCGGCTCCGGGACGATATATTCAACCTGCTCCGGCGGCGTTTCGATGGCAGTGGCGGTTTCGGGTATAGTCTCTGCGGTGTTCTGAAGGGGTTGCTGGGCGCATGCGCTTAACAGGAAAGCGACATTGATGGCAATTACTGTCAGCCCGGGGCAACGCATCGGTGAATGCTACGTAAGACCTTGATCGATGTCAAGTTTTTTTCTATAACAAGGTTGCTGAATATTTTTGAAGAAAAACAGCAAATCCTGAGGTAAGATTTTGCCTGTGAACCCGCTACTTCAGGCAATGCAAAACAAATCCGCAACAATACCCGCCAACCCTGCGCGCGCAGGGTTTTGCGCATGGCTCAAAGGCGACACCGGCGCGGTGCTTGCCGCGTATGAAAGAGAAAAATTCGACCGGGTGTTGCCCGACCTTTTCGGGTATCACATTGTACAGGTAGGCGCATACGATGGCGCGGCGCTAGCTTCAGCCGGGCACATCAGGAATAAAATCATGTTGCGCCTGGATCATGACGATTTCCGGAACAACCGTTGCGCGCTGGCGGCGAGCGCGGCGTTCCTGCCGTTTGCCGAGCACAGCATTGACGTGGTGGTTATACCCCATGTACTGGAGTATGCCCCGGACCCCGGCGCGGTACTGAAGGAAATAGAACGCATCCTGGTCGAGGATGGGCGCTTGATCGTGACGGGTTTCAGCCCGTGGAGCCTGTGGGGGTTAGGTCGCCTGAACCCGGCATGGCGTAACCGGCCACCCTGGGATGGCCGTTTTCACAGTACGACCAGGTTGCGGCACTGGTTGTCCATGTGCCACTTCGAGGTACTTGAACTGGACAGGTTCCTGTTTCGTCCGCCGTGCCGGCACAGCAAGCTGTTGCGCCGCTTGCTGTTCCTGGAAAAACTCGGCGCGACCTGCTGGCCGTTTCTCGGCGCGGCGTACCTGGTGGTTGCGCAGAAACGCCGTGCTCCCGTCAGCCCGATAAGATTGAACTGGCGCAAGAAGGGCTTATTGCCGGGCGCTTCCGCGGGTACGGCCACGAATTTACCCAGAAGTAAATTGCGGAATGCCGCATGAACAAGTTTATAGAGATTTTTACCGACGGCGGCTGCCGCGGCAATCCCGGACCGGGCGGCTGGGGTGCGCTGTTGCGCTATAACGATACCGAAAAGGAACTGTCCGGGGCTGAGCTTGATACCACAAACAACCGCATGGAGCTGACTGCGGCGATTAAGGCCCTGGAAGCGCTCAGAGAACCCTGCCGGGTACGCCTGACCACGGATTCCAACTACGTAAGAAACGGCATCATGGAATGGCTGGATGACTGGAAGCGGCGCGGCTGGCGCACCGTGGCCAAGCGTCCCGTGAAGAACCAGGATCTCTGGCAGCGCCTGGATGAAGCGGCGGCGCGCCACCAGGTAGATTGGCGCTGGGTAAAAGGGCACAGCGGCCATACGGAAAATGAGCGGGCCGATGCACTGGCAACCATGGCCATGGACCGGCTGCTGGAAAAACAACCGGGCTGAGAGCACGCGTGCGGCAGATAATCCTGGATACTGAAACAACAGGACTGGAACCGGCCAGCGGGCATCGTATTATCGAGATCGGCTGCATCGAAATGAAGGATCGCCGCAAAACGGAGCGCGTGCTGCACTACTATATCAATCCCGAACGGGAGATCGAGCAGGAAGCCATTGAAATTCACGGTATCACCGAGCAGCAACTGCAAGGGGAGCCGGTTTTTGAGGACATCGCCGACCCGCTTATCGAGTTTATCCGGGACAGCGAGGTCATCATCCACAATGCGCCGTTCGATGTCGCGTTTATCGATGCCGAGTTGGCGCGCCTGGACGATGGGCGCGGAAAGCTGGAAGATTACTGCAGGATCACCGATACGCTGGTGATGGCTCGGGAGATGCACCCGGGCCAGAGAAACAGCCTGGATGCGTTATCCCAGCGCTACGGCATAGATACCGAACGCACCCTGCACGGCGCGCTGCTGGATGCCGAGATTCTGCTGGATGTGTACCTGGCAATGACCGGCGGCCAGTCGAGCCTGCTGCTTGATGCCGATGAGGAGCAGGCTTCAGGTTCCGGGTTGCAGCCGACGCGCCCGGTCAGGCGCGCTGCGGCTCTGAAAGTGGTTGAACCAACCGCAGACGAACTCGCCGCGCACAAAAGGATGCTGCAACGACTCAAGCGGTGAAGGAGATTGCCCTAATTCGGGTTTTCAGCGCCTTGTCCGGCCGTTTCCAGGACGGACTTCAACTCTCCAGACTGGTGCATTTCCAGCACGATATCGCAGCCGCCGATGAGTTCGCCATTGACGAATACCTGCGGGAAGGTGGGCCAGTTGGAGACCTGCGGCAGGTTCTGGCGTACTTCCGGCGCCGCCAGTACATCGACATAGACAAACTCGGCGTCACAGTCCTTCAATGCCTGCGCAGTGCGCATGGAGAAGCCGCACTGGGGAAAATCAGGCGATCCCTTCATAAACAGGATCACCGGGTTATCCGAAATAATGGTTTTCAATTCTTTAATTATGTCGCTCATTGTGCCGTCTCTGTTATATCCGCATTGTGTGCCGCATGTGCCGCACGCTCATGGCTGCCATTATACATTACCCAAGTCGAAATTCATTGTATACTTGTCCGGCATCAAGGCAGTAGTATAATTGGAACCTGCCTGAATAAATCTTAAGACTGGAGGGGTAATGATGAATCCACTTAAAAGCATAACCGGCACCTTGATACTGGGTTTTGTCACTGCGGTGGTGATAGCCGGCCTGATTAACATGACTGTAAGCGACTCTGCGATGGGCGGTCTCAACAAGTGGTCGTTGATGGTCTGGCTGCATGTCTTCTTTGGCGTGATCTGGATCGGCCTGTTGTATTATTTCAATTTTGTACAAACCCCGGCGATGGCGACGGCCACCGCGGACAGTGACGGTCCGGGACCGGCCGCGATCGGTAA
The DNA here is from genome assembly GCA_965221335.1 of Gammaproteobacteria bacterium. Lineage (GTDB taxonomy): Bacteria > Pseudomonadota > Gammaproteobacteria > Eutrophobiales > Eutrophobiaceae > JAAXHV01. Next base: position 540,011 of record CBDCSC010000001.1, read on the forward strand.
ATATGTTGCCCCCCTGGCGCTGTTGTGGTTCCGCTGGGCCGCGTTGCTGACCTGGTTGACCGGCGCCGCGTCACTTGAGGTTATGGGCATTGGCATTCTTAACGCGTTCCAGCTCAGCAGCGGCGCCGTGATTATTGGAATCGGCGCTTGGCTGGGTACCATCATGCTGTTCAATGTCTGGGTGTTGATCTGGCCGAACCAGAAGAAGATCCTCGGAATCGTCGAAGCATCCGATGAAGAGAAAGGGAGGGCCAGAGTGGTTGCCGCCATGGCCTCGCGTACCAATACCTTCCTGTCCATCCCCATGCTGATGTGCATGGTCGGGCAGGGCCATGGTTTGCCTTTCTGAGCCGTATCACCGGGTAAACCGAAAACCTTTGCTGCCGGCGCCAATGATCGGTTCGCCGGCAAAGGGGACGTGGCGATGCAACGAATCACCCCGTCCCCTTTTTACTTGAGAGAGCGTGACAACAGGACAACTGGCCTGCAATGCCGGAAGCGATAATGGCAACCTACAAGCGTCTGGATGTAGCCTTTGAGTCCGGCGCGGGCGCGTGGCTGATAGACAGCCGGGGCGAGCGCTATCTCGATGCCTTGAGCGGTATCGCGGTATGTGGCCTGGGTCATGCCCATCCCGGGATTGCCGATGTGCTGGCGCGGCAGGCGCGCCAATTGATCCATACGTCCAACCTGTACCGGATTCCCCTGCAAGAGGAGCTGGCCGAACGCCTGGCCGGGCTTGCCGGCATGGATCGTGTGTTTTTCTGTAATTCCGGCGCCGAAGCCAACGAGGCCGCGATCAAGATATGCCGGACCTTCGCACACCGCAAGCAGGTTGAAGAGCCACTTGTGATCGTGATGGAAGGCAGCTTCCACGGCCGCACCATGGCGACCCTGAGCGCCACCGGCAAACCTGAGGTGCGCACCGGCTTTGACCCGCTGTTGCCCGGCTTTCGGCACCTGCCGTATAACGATATCTCGGCACTGCAAGCGCTGGATGCGGAGCGCGACCGGGTGGTTGCGGTAATGCTCGAGGCCGTGCAGGGAGAGGGGGGAGTTGTTATCCCCGACCCCGGCTACCTGCAGGCGCTGCGAGAACTTTGCGATCGCAACGGCTGGCTGTTGGTGCTTGATGAAGTCCAGACCGGCATGTGCCGCACCGGCGCCTGGTTTGCGTACCAGCATGAACACATCCGCCCGGATGTCGTCACCCTGGCCAAGTCCCTGGGCAACGGCCTGCCCATCGGCGCCTGCCTGGCTGCCGGTCCGGCGGCGGAGCTGCTGCAACCGGGAAGTCACGGTTCGACTTTCGGCGGCAACCCCCTGGCGTCGGCGGTGGCGCTTGCCGTCATCGATATCCTGCACAAGCAGGGGCTCGCCGAGCGTGCCGGCACAGTCGGTAAGATTATGCTGGAAAGGTTCCGCGCGCACCTGGCGGACCTCGATGAAGTGGTCTCGATACGCGGCAAGGGCTTGATGATTGGCATTGAATTGTCCAGGGATTGCGCCGACCTGGTTCAGTTGGCGCTGGAACGGCGGCTGCTGATCAACGTGACCGCGGGCCGGGTGGTGCGCCTGCTGCCCCCGCTGATCATCACTGATGATGAAATGGACCAGGTCATCGATACGATCTGCCTGCTGGTCAGGGAATTTTGCCGGCAGGACACCTCTGCTTGAGATGACGCGCCACTTCCTGACTCTTGCTGACCTCAGCGCCACAGAGATTGAGGCGTTGATCGAACGGGCCATACACCTGAAGGAGGACTTCAAGCGCCGCGAGCTGAAGCAGACCTGTGCCGGCAAGGTGCTGGCGATGATATTTGAAAAATCTTCGACCCGTACCCGGGTATCATTTGAAACCGCTATGGCGCACCTGGGAGGACATGCGGTATTCCTGTCGCCGCAGGACAGCCAACTGGGCCGCGGTGAACCTATTGAGGACACTGCCAGGGTATTGTCGAAGATGGTTGACGCGGTCATGATCCGGACCTTCGAACATGCCCGCATATCCCGTTTCGCCGAGTATTCTTCGGTTCCGGTGATCAACGGCCTGTCGGACAGTTATCATCCTTGCCAGTTACTCGCGGACCTGCAGACCTATTATGAATTGAAGGGCGCAATTAACGGGAAAAAAGTGGCCTGGTTCGGTGACGGCAACAATATGTGCAATTCCTGGATCAACGCGGCCAGGATTATGGATTTCCAATTGCATGTGGCGGGGCCTGAGGATTACCGGCCTGACCCGGCGGTCGTGCGCCGGGGCGGGGCGAACATAACCGTTACCGGCGACCCGCGGGAGGCCGCCGCACAGGCCGACCTGGTAGTCACTGATACCTGGACGAGTATGGGACAGGAAGCCGGCAAGGAAACAAAACAGGCCCTGTTCAAACCGTTCCAGGTGAACGAGGCGATCATGAACCTGGCTGCGGCGGATGCGATATTCATGCATTGCCTGCCGGCGTACCGCGGCGCCGAGGTCAGCGCAGGCGTTATCGACGGTGCCCGCAGTGTGGTCTGGGAAGAGGCAGGCAACCGTTTGCATGCGCAGAAGGCGCTGTTGGAATTTTTACTGGGGTAAGCAAGTGCATTTTCTGTTGAGCAATGATGACGGCTACCAGGCCGTCGGCCTGAAAACCCTGATGCAGTCGGTGCGGTCATTCGGAGACATCAGCGTGGTGGCGCCGGACCGGAACCGCAGCGGTGCAAGCAACTCGCTGACCCTCGACGCGCCGCTGTATACGCACAAGGTCTCAGACAGGTTTTACTATGTTAACGGCACCCCCACCGATTGTGTGCACCTGGCGATAACAGGTCTGCTGGAGGACATGCCGGACATGGTGGTCAGTGGCGTCAACCATGGCTCCAACTTGGGTGACGACGTGATCTATTCGGGCACCGTGGCGGCGGCCATGGAGGGGCGTTTCCTCGGCCGGCCGGCCATCGCGCTGTCGCTTTCCGGCGAAAATCCGACCCATTATGATACAGCAGGAAGAGTCGTGCAGAGCTTGATCGGCAAGCTGCTCGAAGACCCTGTCGATAACGACATGTTACTCAATATCAACATCCCGGATGTGCCGTTTGAGCAACTCGACGGTTTTGAAGTGACCCGGCTGGGCCAACGTCACAAGTCGGAGCCGGCGATCCAAATGAAAGATCCAAAAAACCGTACCGTCTATTGGGTCGGGCCCGCGGGCAGTGGCGAAGATGCCGGTCCCGGGACCGATTTTTACGCGGTTTCCGTAAACAGGATCTCCGTCACACCAATACAAGTCGACCTGACCCGCTATGCGGCCTTGACGCGCGTCAGTGACTGGCTGGCTGATCTGGAATTGAATCAGATGTAAACTGAGTTCCTGATATGCAGGCTGATCACATTCAAGGCATCGGGATGACATCCCAACGTTCCCGCGACAGGCTGGTGCGCCAACTGGGCAAGATGGGGATAAAATCCGAAGCTGTACTGGAGGCCATCAGGAACACCCCCAGACATATTTTCGTGGACGAGGCGCTGGCCAGCCGCGCTTATGACAACACCGCGCTGCCAATCGGTCATAACCAGACGATTTCACAACCCTATATCGTCGCGCGCATGACCGAGGCGTTACTCGATGGCCGCAAGCCGGACAGGATCCTGGAAATCGGCACCGGTTGCGGCTACCAGACCGCGATACTTGCCCAGCTTGCGCGCCGGGTCTACAGTATTGAACGCATAGAAGCCTTGCTCGCCGGCACCAGGGAACGCTTTCACTCCCTGAACTACCGTAACATCAATGCAAAATACGGCGACGGCAACAAGGGTTGGCCGGAGCACGCGCCATTCCAGGGAATCCTGGTATCGGCCGCGCCCGCAATAGTCCCCGAGGCGCTCACGGAACAACTGGCTTCCGGGGGCAAAATGGTCATTCCAATCGGCCACAGCGGGGATCAGAAATTGCTTTGCATCACACGCACCCGGGCCGGTCTGGTGGAAAAATATCTTGACCCGGTCAGTTTTGTGCCCATGCTCAGGGGGACGGGGTAAGTTCGGGCCATGAAAAGATTGAGCACAGTGTGCGGGCTGCTGTTGCTGCTCGGATGCATTGCAGGCTGTTCCACGGTCAAGGCCCCCGTGAGCGCGCGCCAGGGTCCGGAAAAGCGGGAGGTGGACGTGGAATCATCCGCTGCCGCGCCCCGGGTCAGCCAGCGCGACAAAGCAACGCGGCATACCGTGACCAAGGGCGATACCCTGTATTCTATCGCCTGGCGTTACGGCCATGATTACAAGGCGCTGGCTGCCTGGAATCGGATCGAATCGCCGTTCACGATCTACCCGGGACAGGTCATCAGCCTGGTGCCGGCACGGAAATCTCAAACGTTGCGGCCTGCCCCGGCGGCAAAAAAGCAGTCCCGCAAGCCCGGCCGGACCGCTGACACAACTGCCGCGACAAGCTCGCCGAACAAGCGCGCTGCGCCCGCTCCCGCCGCGCCCGAACTCGCGGCGCCGGGTGCGCGTATCCGCTGGCAATGGCCTGCACGCGGCAAGTTGCTGAAGGCATCGACGCCGACCGCAAAAAAAGGAATAAGCATTGGTGGGCAGACCGGCCAGAAAATTGTCGCAGCGGCGACCGGCAGGGTTGTTTACAGCGGCAGTGGGTTACGCGGTTATGGTAATCTGGTCATCATCAAACATAGCGAGACTTACTTGAGCGCCTATGCGCACAACCGCGAGCTGGTAGTCAAGGAAGGAGATGCAGTCAAAGCCGGGCAACAGATATCGACGATGGGTGTAGACGGCAAAGGCGCGCCCTTGTTGCACTTTGAGATCCGTAAAAACGGCAAACCGATTGACCCGCTGGGCCAACTCCCGCGCACGTGAGAAGACACGCATGCCTGAAGATGATGACATTCGCACTCTGAACCTGGAAGACTCCGGTTTGGAGCGCACGCGTCCCGATGTGGCCGGCAAGCCGGGCAGGGCGCACCAGCATGAGGGGTTCACGGAAACGGATCTTGACGCCACCCGGCTGTACCTGAGCGAGATTGGTTTCAGCCCGCTGCTGACCGCAAAGGAAGAAGTTGATTTTGCCCGGCGCGCGCGTGCCGGTGACGCCGGCGCGCGTAAACGCATGATTGAAAGTAACCTGCGGCTGGTGGTGAAGATAGCGCGCCGTTATATGAACCAGGGCCTGGCTTTTCTGGACTTGATCGAAGAGGGCAACCTGGGTTTGATCCGGGCGGTGGAAAAGTTCGACCCGGACAAGGGCTTTCGTTTTTCGACCTATGCCACCTGGTGGATCAGGCAGACCATTGAACGGGCGCTGATGAACCAATCCAGGACAGTCAGGCTGCCGATACATGTGATCAAGGAGATCAATGTTTACATGCGGGCAGCCAGAAAACTGGCGCAGACCCTGGACCGGGAACCCAACTCCGAGGATGTGGCACAGATGCTGGATCGGCCACTGGAGAGCGTCAAACGCATGTTCGGTTTAAACGAACGGGCCACCTCAATGGATGCCCCGGCAAGCAGGGAAGCGGAACGGCCGTTGCTGGATACCATCGCCGATGAACATAATCTCGATCCGTCATTATTGCTGCAAAACGATGACGTCAAGGAACATATCGATTCGTGGTTGCAGCAACTTACCGAAAAACAGCGCGCCGTGGTGGAATTGCGCTTCGGCCTGCATGACAAGGAGGCCGCCACCTTGGAATACGTGGGCGCACAACTGGGCGTAACCCGCGAACGCGTCAGACAGATACAGATCGAGGCGCTAAAACGCCTGCGACGCATCCTCAAACGGGAAGGATTTTCCTTGGACACCCTGTCCTGACGTGCGCACCTCCGAACTGGCCCGGATAGTGTTTCAGGCAATCTAAAACAGCGCGGCAACGATGCGGCGGCCTTCGCCGCACAGGAAGTCAAAAGTCCTGCAGGCAGTGTTATCCAGGCAAAATAAACAGCTTGAAAGCGGTGAACAGCGAACCCGTGAACGCAGCTTGAATCAGGACAGTTTTTACCATCAGCCGCAATTCCAGATTCTTGAGCCGGTGGTCCATCGATATTTCCTGCTTCTCCATCTCGTGCCGTAGCGATGTTTCCATCTTCTCCATATCCCCCCGCAAGGATGTTTCCATCTTCTCCATATCACCACGAAGCGTGTTCTCCGTCTTAGCCAGATCAGCCTTGGTTGCTACTCGCTCATTAATCGCATCTTGCACCAGTATCACCACCGCTTCCGCTTGTTCGGCCTCCATGCCGGAGTCCTTCAAGCCTTGCGCCATCTTCAGTGTATCAAAAGCAATATCAGTCATTTTTCCATCTCCCATCATGTTGTTCATTTCACTTGGCCGGAACACCGACCCTTGCTCTGCCGACCATAAACCCGGCGGGAGGCAACCCGGATTTTTGTTCCCTCTGCATTACTGCCGCATCCGGCGACAGTTCGGGACTGCTCTCAGGAGTTACTTTATATGCAAATCTTCGGGGTTGTCAAATCAAAGAACTTGGGCCATGTCCGGTTAGGATTGACCACGTTAATGCCCAGTACCTTTTCCAGTTAGTTCTTGCGTATATCACAGCAAAGCTGCCACCCATTTCACACGAAAGCTGCCACCCATTACACGGCAAAGCTGCCACCCCCCAGGGAGGTAGATAGCCGGCGCGTCTGACGTGGATAACCACGGGTATCCTGTGCCTTTGTTTCGATAGAAAGGAGCAGCCGAAGATGCCTGCAAAGAGGTTGTCCATGAGAAAGATAAAAGACGTATTACGCTTGTGCCGGGGTGAGGGCCGCGGTTTTGCCGTCTGTGCCCGAGGACACACGCTCATTATCACCCGGCTCCAGACGTCATAGTGGTGCGACAGAATGGACTGTGCAACGACATGGATGGTAGAGAGTCATGCCGTTAAACCGGGAAAAGAATCTTAAAACCCCGGTTTTGACGGCAAAATGTGGGGTTTAAGGGAGTGGAACAGACACCTGCAACACATCAGCTCAAGCGAAACAAAGAGTTAGACATATCAGGCAGGTCCGACCCTATTTCCCATTTCCCAAAGGGCTAGGCCCCGATTGCGCTACGGTTACCAGGTAATGTTAAGGACCAGTGTGAACGAGATGGTGTCTAATCTCGACGACACCTGTCTCCTCAGAAACAAATATAAGCACTTGGAGGTCGGAGTAGAAAATAAAAAAGCTAGAAATTCTTCTTAACATGAACTGAAAATGGGCATATTTGCGATAAAAGTCCTTTTCAACAAGACTGTCCGCCAAGTCTTTTTTTATTTCTATAGAATAATAGCTATATTCAATGACAGATATTTTTTGATATCTTCAACCGGCGTGCCTTTTGGTAAATCACGCTCAAGTTGCTCAATAAACTGCTCGTAATTGTGAATTGTGACCTTGTTAGGTGTTATTCGTTTTTGTGCATCATTGGCATTTATAGATGGGCTAATCATACAAAAAATGAAAGACAACAATATCAACAATTGCTTTTTCATAGGCTGGTTTCCGATAAATACGGCAACACCGACTGCGAGGCAGGCGTAAACTCCTGGAATTTATTTCGTTAGATAGCAGTATGAATCAGATCATGTTTTATCTTTAAAAGGCCACTCTCTTGAGATACATAAATTCTTAGCCATAAATCTGTAGTATAAATAAAAAACAAACTATCTATCTTTTTCAGCATAGCGTAAAGGCAATCTTCTTCAGGCACATCACTATAGTCAATTTTATTCTCTGACAGATATTTTTTGATATCTTCAACCGGTGTGCCTTTTGGTAAATCACGTTCAAGTTGCGCAATAAACTGCTCGTAATTGTGAATAGTGACCATGTCAGGTGTTATTCGTTTTTGTGCATCATTGGCATTCATAGATGGGCTAATCATACAAAAAATGAAAGACAACAATATCAACAATTGCTTTTTCATAGGCTGGTTTCCGTTAATACGGCAACACCGTCTGCGAGGCAAGCGTAAACCCCTGGCGTTCCGGTCTGGGAAGCCCAATCACTCCCAATGCCTGATACGCAAACGAGTTGCTGTTTTGTGTTAATGGATTATACGAAATAGCTGCCGCATTAATCTGATCCATATTAGGCGGGTCCAACCCTGTTTGACACCCTAGCTTCCAGATAAAATACCCGCTCGGGTCCACATAGGCAAGCGGGTTGTTGAGCACATAGCTGTAGCGGTTGTGGTTCTGGCCAAGTTCGGGAACTGAATGACCGTGTCGGCCTGCAAGAAGCGGCCGAGCTTGGGGTCATAGACACGCCCGTTCATATGAATAACGCCCACCGCGTCGAGCATCTCATGGCCGGTGTAGCCATACGGGGTCACCGCCCCATGGGGGAGGCTGCTCAGGGTCAGGCGGGCCAGGAGGGTCCAGTCATCCGGGGCGCGGCGCTGGCCCCAGGCGTCGTAGCTTAAGCGTTGCAGCGGCAGCAGGTCCTCGTCGAGGCCTGCCTCATCGAGGATGAGGGCTCTTGGATAACATTGCCGTTGGCGCCGTAGGCAACATGGGCGCTGCCGGCCCAGTTTCTGGTTTCCAGGCTCATTTCATATTGGAAAACACTTCGATTTGACAACTTCGAAGACTTGCATATAAAGTAACTCCTGAGAGCAGTTCCGAACTGTCGCCGGATGTGGCAGTAATGCAGAGGGAACAAAAATCCGGGCTGCCTCCCGCTGGGTTTATGACCTGCGGAGCATGGGCCGGCTTTCCGGCCAAGTGATTTGAACAACACGATTGGAGTAGGAAAATGGTTGATGCAGCTTTTGATACGCTGAAGATGGCGCAAGGCTTGAAGGACTCCGGCATGGAGGCCGAACAAGCGGAATCGGTGGTGATACTGGTGCAAGATGCGATTAATGAGCGAGTAGCGACCAAGGCTGATCTGGCTAAGACGGAGAATACGCTTCGCGGTGATATGGAGAAAATGGAAACATCCCAGCGGGGGGATATGGAGAAAATGGAAACATCGCTTCGCGGTGACATCGAGAATCTGCGGGGCGATATGGAGAAGATGGAAACATCGCTACGGCACGAGATGGAGAAGCAGGAAATATCGATGGACCACCGGTTCAAGAATCTGGAATTGCGGCTGATGGTAAAAATTGTCCTGATTCAAGCTGCATTCACGGGTTCGCTGTTCACCGCTTTCAAGCTGTTTCTATTGCCTGGATAACACTGACTGCAGGACTTTTGACTTCCTGTGCAGCAAAGGCCGCCGCATTGTTGCCGCGCTGTTTTAGATTACCTGAAACACTATCCGGGCCAACTGGCCCCTGGCCGGTTCGACCCCTTCGGTCATGCGTCCCCACAGGTCGTAGTGGCGCGTGATATTTGCGGTGTTGTTGTCTGTCCGTGCCCGTAGTCACACTCTTGGTTGTCCGACCCCAGACGTCATTGTGGTGCGCCAGAACGGACTGTGCAATGATATGGATGGTAGAGAGTCATGTAGTCAAACCGGGACAAAGAATCTTAGAACCTCGTTTTTGACGGCAAAAAGTGGGGTTTAAGGGAGCAGAGCAGATACCTGCAACCAATCGGATCAATGGAAACAAATAGTTAGGCAGGTCCGAAATAGTTAGGCAGGTCCGACCCTATTTCCCTATTTCCTCCCTATGGGCTGGATAGTGGTCAGGCAATCTGAAACAGCGCGGCGACGATGCGCCGACCTTCCCCGGACAGAAAGTTAAACGCCCGGCAGGCAGCGCCGGTGTCCATGATCTCGAACCCGATTTGCCGGGTATACAGTATTTCGCACACGTCATCAGGCGGGTAGTTGAGGGAAGTGCCGCTGCCGATCAACACGATCTCCGGGTCGTGCTCAAGCATGGCCGGCAGGTGTGCATCTTCCAGCGCCTGCACCCGGTCCGGCAAGCGGTCTTCCATGACAGCCTGCGGGGTGAGAATTATGTCCCCTGCGTACACCATGCCGGCCACGGTTATCGAACCGGGCGCATAGGCGTCGACTTTAAATTCACCTTGATTGAGATCCGCTTCAATTTTCATATTGGCCGGGATTTCCGGTATTGTTTCAATTTCAATTTACAGTATATAGCCTACAGGTATATGATTTGTACAAAGTCAGCATAATCTGACTGTTTGTCAAGCATTTCACGAAGTACTTTAGCGCGTATTTTTGCTCCCACAACTGATGGCAGAACGAGGACGAAGCGATGGCAACTGCAAAAGAAAAACACGATGCGCCTGACAACATGTCCACCCCTTACGAGATGGATTTAAGCGCCGACGAGTATACGTTTGAAGGTTGGATTGACGATAACAAGGACCGGGATTGGGTCAAAATCCAGCTCACAAAAGGAAAATTGTATACCATCACACTTCAGGGAAAAGGCAGCAAAAACGTACAGGCAGCCGATCACACCGTACTGATACTCTACGATGCAAAGGGAAATGAAATCGCTCGCTCGGATGCGAGTTCACGTTCTTCCTCAAGTTCGACAATAGACTTTATTGCGCCGGCAAATGACGTATATTTCCTCAGTGCCGGCGTCAATCCAGTGGATAAGAAAAAAGATTATTCAGGTCATTATGAAATTAAGGTTTATGAGTCCAAGCCACAAGATAAAGATGACGGGATAATCATCAAGGGCACAGACGCTCCTGAGGTAATAGAAGGCGGGAAAGGCAACGATCTGCTCGATGGCTTCGGAGGTGACGACACGATATACGGTTACGGCGGCGACGACACGATAACAGGTGGCGATGGCGATGACGGTCTCGTTGGTGGTCCGGGGGCTGACAAACTCGATGGCGGAAATGGTTTTGATGGAGTTTTGTATTTTGATTCACCGGCAGCAGTCAAAATAAACCTGCTTCATCGCACAGCCCGAGGCGGTGATGCCGAGGGCGACAGGATAGGCCCGGATATCGAAGGGGTGCAGGGGTCCGACTTTGATGACGAACTGACGGGAAATGATGGGGTCAATCTAATCTTAGGTGGCGCTGGTGATGACGTAATAAACGGATTGGGGGATAACGACTCGTTGCTAGGCGAAGCAGGTGACGACCGGATAAACGGCGGTAAAAACGATGATGTGTTGGTTGGAGGCGAGGGTGACGATTCTCTATTCGGCCAGGATGGGGATGATTTTCTGCTAGGAGAGGCCGGCAATGACTATCTGAATGGAGGCAATGGTGACGATTGGCTAATAGGAGAAGCGGGCAATGACAAGCTGAATGGCGGCGATGGCAATGATCTGCTAACAGGCGGCCCAGGCGCTGATGAACTGATCGGTGGTCCTGGCAAGGACATGGCCTCATTCTTTTATTCGGACGCGGCTGTGACAGTGCGTTTGCATTCGTTTGAGTTGAGCGGTGGCAATGCCGAGGGCGATACCTTTGGTGGGAGGGGCAACCCTATAGTGTATACAGACGAGGACGGGAACAAGAAAACGTTCTTACCAGCCGATATTGAGGATTTGCAGGGGTCTACTTTCAATGACACTCTGGTCGGCGATATCAGAGATAATGCAATCATAGGTGATTTTGGCGATGACAACATCCAAGGCATGGCCGGCGATGACACCCTGGATGGCCATGACGGTGATGACATTCTTGATGGTGGCGCCGGTGATGATACGCTACGAGGCGATGCAGGTAATGACTATGTAGCAGGTGGCGCTGGCGCTGATACCCTTGAAGGCGGCTTGGGCAGGGATACATTATCCTATTATGGTTCACCCGAAGCAGTTGAGATTAACTTATCATCCGGGTTAGCCAAAGGTGGTGATGCCGAGGGTGATGCGTTAGGACTGGACTTTGAAAATCTGCTAGGTTCCCAATTTGCAGACAAACTGACGGGTAACAGTGCCAATAACTGGATAGGTGGTTACGAAGGTAATGATGTACTGTATGGTCGTGATGGAGATGATAATCTAAATGGCGGCGCGGGCGATGATACACTGCGGGGCGGGTCAGGTAGTGATTATATGGACGGTGGAGCTGGCGCTGATACACTCGAAGGTGGCTCGGGCTCAGATGGAGTAATTTATCTCGGTTCACCCGAAGCAGTTGAAGTTAACCTGTCATCAACTGGTGTAGCCAAGGGTGGCCATGCTGAAGGCGATACGTTTGCAAGCATAGAACAACTGCATGGTTCCATATATGGAGATAAGCTGACAGGAACAGAAGGCGACAACACTATCTGGGGTGCAAGCGGTCCAGATATCATATCTGGCCTTGGGGGAAATGACACATTATTTGGAAACGAAAGTAACGATACGCTGAATGGTGGCGCGGGCGATGATACGTTGCGAGGCGGCACAGGTGATGACTATGTGACAGGTGGACTTGGTTCAGATGAACTGATTGGTGGTCCTGGCACTGATTTTGCCTCATTCACTTATTCAGACGCGGCTGTCACAGTACGTTTGCATTCATTTGAGTTGAGCGGAGGCGATGCTGAGGGCGATACCTTCGGTGGCAAGGGTGATGCCATTGTGTACACAGACGAGGACGGCAACGAGAAAACATTCATACCCGCTGATATTGAGAACCTGCAAGGTTCTGAATGGAATGATGTTCTGGTCGGTGATATCAGAAATAATTTGATCGAAGGTTGGGGCGGTGATGATAACATCCAAGGGATGGCGGGCAATGACGTCCTGGTTGGTTACTCTGGTAATGATATCTTAGATGGCGATGATGGCGCTGACATTCTTGATGGTGGTGCCGGCAATGATACTCTGAACGGTGATAAAGGTGACGACTGGCTGGAAGGCGGCACTGGTGATGATCTATTTCACTTCTACCCGGGTGTAGGGAATGACACCATCAAAGATTTTGGCGATGGCAACGATCAAATCGTCTTCTTGAGTTTTGACATAGTCCCTTCGGAAGATCTCAACAGTATCATCAGTCAGCAGGGTGATGACGTGTTTTTTGATCTGGAGGACTTTGGTGGCGGATCAATCACTGTGGAAGCCAGCGAGGGTAATACTGTCAGTGTTTCTGATTTTATTGATGAGAACGGAGCGCCAACGGATGCCTTGGGCTTCATCTAGAGCAGGTGTTGGCTTTGCTCCCTTAAACCCGACTATTTACCGTCAATTTCTGTTCTAGACTCAGTATCTGTTACATACACACCGATGGAACACCTGATTCATACTATTGCTCATGAAGTAGCGCATTCGCTGGGGCTTGATATAGCAACAGCCTGGCATGTTGATGGTCAAAAAATGGAGATGGATGCCGTTGATAGATATCGGCGCATGTAATGTTCTTTTCCCATCCAGCAATCAGGTCTTCAGTGTTTCTTCTATTTGCTCTATTGACTGCATTTAATTGCACACATAGCAAAGCGATAGACAATGGAAAATTCATTGGTTTTCCTAAGATTACATTAGAGCGGCCGGAGGAATATCTGAGTTTATCAGAACTGCCTCTATTATAATTTTGTTTGTCTAGTCAGACATAGGTCATGTTATGAGTTTACCTTTGGAAGTTCCAGGCGATGATCGTGATTCATATTTTTCTAATGAATTTGATGCGCTTGAAGAAGTAATGAGACGCAAGTCAGACCCTGACTACACGGGAATGATCTCCCGAGCAGTACCTACTGGCTATGGGGATTATCAGGTAGTTTCTTTGCCAATAGATACTGTCCTTGATAGCCTGATCAATGATACAAGTGTTCAGGTCCAGGACCCATTCAATCTCCATAAAAGTCAATTTTGATGCCGGCAGAGGAGCAGAAAGAGCTCGTTGTGGAAGAAGCTCAACCCCAACAAGAGCTTTTTAGTAAGGACGAGTTTTTAGAATTGTGGAAAACGCAAAAACCTTGCTTAAGACTTTGGGTACCGGGATCGGTGGTTTTGGCGTCGGATACCTTTTTCTCAGGCTAATTAGCCGTATGACTGGAAAATTATAAGTGCCTGAGCTTTCACATCATCCCCTTTTGCAGGTCGACCAGGTAGTCGACCTTCTCTACAATGACGAAGAGATGCGCATCCACATCTTCATTTTGAGGAAGCTGGCCTTATGAAAACAACTGGATGGGTGTCTGGTTGTTCAAACGGGATGTGCACCGTATCGTGAAGAAGTATGGAATGTAGCGATTATGACATTGAAGATAACAACCTGCTTTCTGTTGCTGTGTATTTTTTTTGGTTGCAGCAGCCACCAAGAACCTCATGCGCTTTATAATGCGCCGTTCAACCCGCAAGTGGAAACGATTGACGGGGTTGTGTGGTTTATCTATAACATTGCCGAAAAACTGTGTATTTTTTTCAGTTGCAGCAGCTACCAAGAGCCTCATGCGCATTATAACGCGCCGTTCGACCCGCAAGTGGAAACGATTGACGGGGTTGTGCGGTTTATCTATGACATTGCTGACAAGTGGAATCTGGAGCCGGAGCAAGAAGACCGAGGCTCGGCGAAATTCCTGTCGAGTGGAGTGGATGCGTTTAATATTTTTTTACACATTGAGGGTGATGTGATTATATTGATAGGCAATATAGGAAGCGGGACCAGACTTTCATTGATGGTGTTTGACGATGGGCATCTGCCTGTTGTCGAGTTGGACCGGCTGACCGAGGAAATCAAAGGCGGATTGGAGAAGCGATTTGGTCTTGAGTTCTGCGCCCAGGACCCGTACACCTCTCTATGCGAAGAGTGACCTGTCGTTCTGTCAGCGGCGCGTTTTTCGGGAAGGCACATGCGCAGAGTGTCACTGACGGGCCGCGCGTGGCAACGCACATAATCATCAGGCTGCTCGGCGCCGCGCCGATGGAGATGACAAGTACGGTGAGTCCGTTTTACAGGGGGGCAAGGTTTGAGTAAACGAAATCATCCTGTCTCCCTGGCCAAAAGTTGCTCAGGCAGTCATCCCAATTCAGAGACGGGGATGGTAGCAGGATATTCAGGCCAGTTGTGAACGACGTGAGAGAATAAAATGAGGTGTCTGTAATGGCGTTGAGAGTGATGGCTTGTTTGCTGATGTTGAATTTGTTTGCCTGTAATGGCGATTACAAACAAGCCTATGCGGTTTACCAGGCTCCCTTCGACCCGCACCTGGAAAGGGTTAACGCTGTAGCGCTGTTCGTCCATGACCTTGCTGTCGAGCGGGACCTTTATGCAAAGGAAAGTGACCGTGAAGAAACGAAGTTCATTACGTCAGGAATCGATGCATTTGAGATTTTATTGCGGCAGAATGGTGATAGGGTAATGCTGGTCAGCAATGCTTCCATTGGAACCAAGCTTTTGTTGAAGTTGTATGAACCCGAGCACATGGCCGTAGAAGAGTTGAACCGACTGGCCGATGAGTTCAAAGATGCGCTTGAAGATCAATTTGGCCTTGAGTTCTGCCCGGTGGACTTGCGTACTCAGCTTTGTAAGGAATGATGCGGGAAACAGGGTCGGACCTGCCTAATATGCCTAACTCTTTGTTTCCATAGAATTGATTTGTTGCACGTGTCTGCTTTGCTCTCTTAAACCCCACTTTTTGCTGTCAAAAACGAGGTTTTAAGATTCTTTTCCCTGTTTAAGAGCATGATTCTATACGATCTTTTATTTTCTCGAGTTACTTTAATAAGTAATCGATGTGACTTTATGACGACCACACAGATTATCGTGTAAATAAAGGGGTTTAATTTGCCGCTTTTGAGCTAATGGAATTCTTCCTGGCATTTTGTCTGATTGTTGCCATAAACACCGATTCATCCGGCGGATGAATTTCGTTTACAGCGACCTTTACAAAAGGAGTAATGTCGAATTTGACAGACGGGTCCTGGCGCGTTGCCCTGAATTTTATGAATTTGTCTTTTAGAATAAAAAGATAAGTGAGCGAGATATACCCTATGTCATTCTTATCGAGTAATGTGGCCGAAAAATGCAAACCCTTCAATGGCCCTTTATCAGATTCAACATTCAACCATTCGTTGTCACTGAAAGTGACATCGTTATAGGTTTGCTTTTTTTTCATCAATTCCAAGTCTTTTCTGACGATAACAGCCTCCTGCTCAAGGATGCTTTCCACACCACTCCATTCAACACTTCTAATCGGGAAAATAAAAATATCTATGTATTCGGATACTACTCCATGGTTATAGCGAACCTGGGCGCCTAAAAGCGGGTCAGGCAGAATGTTTGTTCCCGAGTGAAAATAGTCGCCCACACGATCAGGAACGACCAGATCATTAACATAATCACTTGCCTGAATCTTGCTTGCTAAAAACTCCCCGGAGAAAATATTATCATTCTGGCTGTCCCTCAAAAAATGTGAGACCAGAGCGTCAGCGAACGACACCTCCTGTTTGTCTACGCTATTGGTGTCAAATATCGACATACTCAGGCTGAGCTTCATATCGTAAGCATATCGTTTAAGTTCAAAATCTCTCCAGTACAACACAAATTCGGATTTTATGTCTAATGTTGTTTGGATAGGAAGGATAAATAAACTTGCACCTGCCAGGGCTGCCGATGTTAAGTCTTCGGCATCATCAGACTGGTAAGCTGCTGTTGCAATAGACAGGCTGTAATCAATCCTTTTATCAGCCCAGGCAACCTGCTGAAACATATCCGTATATTGCAGGGCTGTTTTAATTTTTGCTATGTCAAAAAAATTCATCCTGCATTCATACCATATCGATTTCTTGTTGTACTCCCTGCAATCTTCATCCAGTTCCGGGGACGGGCGCTTCATGTATACAGCTATTGGCGGAAGTTTATAGATGGTACTGTTATCAAACTCTACAGGTTTTACCGTTTCATTTTTTACGCAACCATAGGCAGACATCAGCACAATTGCCAAGAATAAAATCCTGTATCTGAACATAACTTTACCCCCTGATCAGGTTAACCGGAGTTTAACACGTTGACCCGCAAATGATACCTTGCTGAAACGACGAGATCGCCATTCCTTGCGCTGCGCGCCTTGCGCTCAACCGCTTCCCTGCTCGCTGAACATGTCGGAATTAACTGCAAAGGGACTTGACATTGATTGTCAATCTTAACGGGATATCGCGCAAGAGCTTTGATTTGACAATGAACAATCTTCCTCTTGCCTGTAACCGCCTGAGCGGGTATTTTATTAGGGAACCTCTATTAAGTCAGAGGTTCCTCAACTTTGTCGATAAGCAAGCAGGAAAATCATGAGAATTGTATTATTGGGAGCGCCAGGCGCCGGCAAGGGCACACAGGCCGCTTATATTGTAGAGAGGTTTAACATACCTCAGATTTCGACCGGTGACATGTTGCGGGCTGCGGTCCGGGCCGGCACGCCACTGGGGTTGCAGGCTAAGCAGGTGATGGATGCCGGTGAGCTGGTTTCCGATGACCTCATCATGGGGTTGGTCAAGGACAGGATCAGCCAGGATGATTGCAGCCAGGGTTACCTGTTTGACGGTTTTCCAAGGACGCTTGGCCAGGCCGAGGCCATGCAGCGGGAAGGCATACGCGTCGACTGCGTGATAGAGATCGTGGTTGCAGATGAAGAGATTATCAAACGCTTGAGCGGCCGGCGCGTTCATCCCGGTTCGGGGCGTGTTTATCACACTTTGTTCAATCCGCCGCAACAGCCCGGTATTGATGATGACACCGGCGAGGCGCTTATCCAACGGGAGGATGACAAGGAGGCGACGGTAACCAAACGCTTGCAGGTCTACCATCAACAGACCGCACCGTTAATCAGGTTTTACAGCGGTTTGAGCGGCCCTGATGCGCCGGCTTACCTGCGCCTGGATGGCGTCGGCGAAGTTCGCGAAATCACTCAAAACCTGGCTGCAGGATTGGAAAAAATGCTGGACAGGTAATGCCTTCGAAGCGCAAGGCAGGAAGATCACGAGCCAAGTCAAAGCCCCGTTCCGGCAAAAAAATCCTGTGCGCACACATTTTGATCATCCTGCTGTGCTCGTGCGCGGCCTACCTGCTCTGGCTTGACTATCGCGTACAGGCGGAATTTGCTGGAACGCGCTGGTCGCTACCTGCGCGTGTCTACGCCAGCCCCGCAGAAATTTACGTCGGCCAGGCGCTGACAGCCGAAAAGACCGAAAAACTGCTGGTCAGGTCGGGTTACCGGAAAACGTCTTCGGCGCCGCAGCCGGGTTCCTTCAGGCGAGAGGGGTCGCATATCGACATGATGAGGCGTGAGTTCCATTTTTGGGATGGCCGTCAGGACAGCCGCCTGATCCGCCTGCATTACCAGCACGAGAGAGTGCGGGCGATACGGGATCTGACCGCGCAACAGCCGTTGCCGCTGGCGCGTATCGAGCCGGAGTTGATTGGCAGGATCTACCCGGACAGCTACGAGGATCGCATACTGGTTTCCTACAATAAGGTACCGCCCGCATTGATCCAGGCATTGCTCGCGGTTGAGGATCGGAATTATTTCACCCATCACGGCATTGACCCCAGGGGTGTATTACGGGCTGCATACCAGAATATCCGCAAGCGGAAACTGGAACAGGGGGGCAGCACCATCACGCAACAACTGGTGAAGAACTTCTTTTTGAGCCCCGAACGGACCCTGGTCAGAAAACTCAACGAAATCGCGATGGCCTTGTTGCTGGAGCGGCGCTACGGCAAGCGAGAGATCCTTGGCGCCTACATCAACGAGGTGTACCTGGGCCAGCAGGGGCGGCGCAGCGTGCATGGTTTTGGCACTGCGGCGGAGTTCTACTTTGCCAGGCCCCTGAACGAATTGCGCATCGATCAAGTCGCGTTGTTGGCGGGTATGGTCAAGGGCGCCTCCCGCTACAACCCCAGGCGCCATGCCGAGCGGGCCAGGCAGCGCCGCAACCTTGTGCTGGACCTGATGTTCCGCCAGGGTTACCTGGATGCAGCGGCCCTGCGCGATGCGCGCCGGCAGCCGTTGGACCTGAGTGCGCGCCCGAGCTGGATTGCCGGCAAGTACCCGGCGTTCCTGCAGCTTGTCAAGAGCCAGTTGTTACGTGATTATGCGATTGGCGACCTGCGCAACAAGGGATTGCGGATCTTCACCACGCTTGATACCGAACGGCAGGACAGCACGGAACTGGTGTTGCGCCAGCAGTTGCGGCAACTGGAACGGGCAGGATCACTGCAAGCGGGGACGCTACAGGCAGCCAGCGTGTTTGTGCAGACCAGCACCGGCGCGGTATTGTCCCTCGCAGGTGACAGGAATGCGCAGCAGGTCGGTTTTAACCGGGCCATGCATGCCAGGCGGCCGATAGGCTCACTCGTAAAACCGTTCGTCTATTACACGGCCCTGACACAACCCCGGCAGTTTTCCCTGGTTTCCGGTATCAGTGACACCGACATCTCCGTGCGGCTGGCGGACGGTTCTTCCTGGCGTCCGGACAATTTCGACGGCAGTAATCACGGCCAGGTGAGCCTGCTGGAAGCCTTGGCAAAGTCCTATAACAAGGCGACGGTAAGACTGGGACAGGACGTTGGCATCGAACAGGTGATTGACACGCTCAACAGGGCCGGGGTGGAGGGGCGGATCGAGCCGTTTCCGGCGCTGTTGCTCGGTTCGCTGGAATTGACCCCGTTGCAGGTTGCCCAGCTCTACCAGACCCTGGCCAACAGCGGTTTCCTGGTCCCGGTCAACAGCATCAGGGAGGTCCTGGACAGCGCCGGTAACGCGCTGAAACGCTATGGGCTGGAACTGCGCCAGGCGCTGCAGGTGGAGGCTTCCTACCTTACCGCGTTCATGATGCTTCAGGCGGTGAACCATGGCACCGGCCGCGGCCTGCACCGAATCGCCCCGCAGCAATTGCCGCTGGCCGGTAAAACGGGTACGACCAACGACCTGCGGGACAGTTGGTTTGCCGGGTTCGGCGATGATATCACGGGCGTAGTCTGGCTGGGGCGCGATGACAACCGGCCGGCGCGGCTTACCGGCGCGACCGGCGCCCTGCAGGTCTGGGGCAACATGATCAGCCGGCAGGACATCCAAAGTATCGATTTGCAACCACCGCCCGGGATCGCTGTCCTGGACGAAATGAATTTGCCTTTTGCCGGCAACTGTGTCAGGTTTTCAGACTTACCGTACGTACTTGGCTTTGAACCACAGAACCCTGACAGCGGTCGTTGCAAATGAGGAACGCGTATACATGCAGCTTGTTAATTACCGCACTGGTGAGTTGCGGAGCGTGCTCGAATGTGCGCCAGGCGCCGGTAGAGGACCGGCAGCAAGCGGATGCCGTTCCGGAACTGCCCGCAGATCCGGTTACCGGGCCACCTGCCGGTGAACCGGCGCGCGAGCAAGATGACGCACAATGGCAGGAATTGCCCGGATCGGTTGAACCCGACACCACCGCAGACCCGCCTGAGACGGGACGTTCCAGCGACAACCCGGCGGTTATTGCGCTGCTGGATGAGACGGACCTCAGGACCAACCAGGGCGACCTTGAAACGGCCGCCGATTCCGTGGAACGGGCGCTGCGCATGGAACCGAAAAATCCCTGGCTGTGGCACCGTCTGGCCATGCTGAAACTGGCGCAAGGACAATGGCGCCTGGCCATTACCCTGGCACAAAAATCAAATTCCCTTTCCGCCAGGCATCCGGCGTTACGCAAGGCCAATGCCGACCTGATCAAGAATGCAGGAAAACATCAACAAGAAGACTTGAAATAATATCTCCATATATTGTATAATAGACAATTCAATTGCGGGGTGGAGCAGTTTGGCAGCTCGTCGGGCTCATAACCCGAAGGTCGCAGGTTCAAATCCTGCCCCCGCTACCAGACATACAGGATAGCAGAGAGCAAACCGGAAGCAGGTATCATGTCGTCGGATCAGGCGGCTAATGATGCCGGGCGAAACGGTTCATAAAGTGGGCTTTATGCCCACTTTTTGTTTTTGGCTTCAGTCATCGGTGTAGAGGTGTACAGACAAAGCGTGAACATTGATGCCCTGCTCAGACCCGTGGTAACGGATATGGGCTACGTGTGTTGGGGGATTGAACTGTTGCGCCAGGGCCGCGGTTCGCTGCTGCGTATCTATATCGACAGCAGCGCCGGAATAACCCTTGACGACTGTGAGAAGGTGAGTAAGCGGGTGGCCGGTATCCTGGATGTGGAAGACCCGATTGCCGGCGAGTACCTGCTGGAGGTTTCATCCCCGGGTCTGGACCGGCTGTTGTTCAACCCGGACCAGTATGAACAATTTGTCGGACAGATAGTGAAAGTCAGGTTGTCGCGGTCGGTGGATAATCGTAAACGCATTACCGGCCGCATTGAAGAGGTAACCGGGGATAGCCTGGTGCTGAACGAATCAGGCAGGGAATTCCGTATTCCTTTTGGAGAGATAGACAGAGCGAGATTGTGTCCGGACGATATCAACCGGACCGACCGGCAGGTGAGAAATCCGGGCTAAGGTTATATTACAGTGAACAAAGAAATTCTGATGGTTGTGGACGTGGTGTCCAATGAAAAAGGCGTTGCCAAGGAAATTATCTTCGAAGCCATTGAAGCTGCGCTGGCCAGTGCGACCAAAAAGCTGCAGCGGGAAGATATCGAAGTGCGTGTAGCCATCGATCACGACACCGGGGACTATGAAACATTCCGCCAATGGGAAGTCGTTGAAGACAGTCCCGATCCGCTGGAATTTCCGTCGCGCCAGGTTTACCAGTCCGATGCGCGCAAACAGCAGCAGGATATTGAAGCTGGAGGGTTCATTGAGGAACCGATGAGCTCGGTGGAATTCGGCAGGATTGCCGCGCAGAGCGCAAAACAGGTAATCATGCAGAAAGTGCGCGAGGCCGAGCGCAAACAGGTCTTTGATGCCTATATCGATCGGGTTGGCGAGATGGTCATCGGTTATGTGAAAAAGGTCGAAAGAGGCAATGTCATCATGGACCTCGGCGGTAATGCGGAAGGCATTATCCCCAGGGAGGAGGTCATCCCCAGGGAAGCGATGAGGCCCAGAGACCAGATCCGCGCCTTACTGCGCGAAGTGATGCCTGAAAACCGGGGACCGCAGTTGATCCTGAGCCGGACCGCGCCGGAGTTGCTGATCCAGTTGTTCAAGATGGAAGTGCCTGAGATCAACGAAGGTCTTATTGAAATCATCAGTGGCGCGCGGGATCCGGGCTCTAGAGCCAAGATTGCGGTAAAAGCCAATGATCCCAGGATTGACCCTATCGGCGCTTGCGTCGGGATGCGGGGCTCGCGGGTACAGGCGGTTTCCGGTGCGCTCGGTGGTGAGCGGGTCGATATCATCGAGTGGGATGAAAATCCCGCACAATTCGTCATTAACGCGATGTCCCCGGCTGAAGTGGTGTCGATCCTGGTCGATGAGGACAGTCACAGTATGGATGTCGCGGTGTCCGAAGAAAACCTGTCGCAGGCAATCGGGCGCGGCGGCCAGAATGTCAAGCTTGCGAGCGATTTGACGCGCTGGGAGCTGAACGTGATGTCCGTGGAACAGGCAGACCAGAAGACCGAGGCCGAGGCCCAGGCGCTGCAACAGATGTTCATGGAGGAATTGGATGTGGATGAGGAAATTGCCGTCATCCTGGCGCAGGAAGGGTTTTCCAGTGTTGAGGAAATTGCTTATGTTCCCGAGAATGAGATGGAGGACATAGAAGAGTTTGATGAGGGCCTGGTAAAGGAACTGCGTGATCGCGCCCGCGATATCATGCTCACCCGCGCCATTGCCAACGAGGAAAAACTGGTGGACGTCAAACCGGCTGCCGACCTGCTGGAAATGGAAGGCATGGATGAAGCGCTGGCGTATGAACTGGCGGTGCGCGGTGTGGTTACGATGGAAGACTTAGCTGAAAGTTCGGTGGATGAGTTACTTGAGATTGAGGCCCTCGATAAAGATCGGGCCGGCGAATTGATTATGGCTGCGCGCGAACCCTGGTTTGCAACAGAAGAAGTTGGTGGCTAGAGGAAATACCATGCCCGAAGTCACGGTCAAACAGTATGCTGAAGTGATTCAGATACCGGTAGAGAGGTTGCTTGAACAATTGCAGGAAGCCGGTTTGTCTGCGAAGTCGGCGGATGACAGGATTTCCGATAATGAAAAGACGGAACTGCTGGGTTACCTGCGCCGGAAACATGGGAAGGACAACCAGTCCGCCCCGGAAAGGATAACCTTGAGAAGGAAGACCCTGAGTGAGATCAAAATGCCGGCCACCGGTGTCGGGAGCCGCAGCAAGGTACGCTCGAAGACCGTCAGTGTTGAAGTAAGAAAACGCCGCACTTACATCAAGCGCGGTGTGATCGAGGAAGAGGCATTGAAACGGGCCCAGGAGGCGCAGGAACAGCAAGCGCAGGAACAGGAACAGCAGGCGAAGATTGAAGCGGAAGAACAGGCCCGCCGGGAGGCTGAGCAGGCAGCGGCCGCGGCACAGGAACAACAGGTGGCTGATGAGGTCCCGCCCCCGCCTCCGCCCGAAGAGGAAACCGCCGCAGAGACCGCGGAAGCCGCGGGCGTGGCCGAGCCTGAGCCCGAACCGGAACCCGAGGAACAGGCTGCCATTCACGAGCAGCAGGATGAAGAGGTGGCCCAGCCCCAAGAGCAGGAGCAACCGGACGAACAAGCGGTAGACCTGGCGCCGGAACAGCCTGCTGAACAGCCACCGGCGGCGGAAAAAGAAAAGCCGGTCCGGATTCAACGCGAAGAACTGCATGTCGCATCCGACAAGTCGGGTCGCAGGAAGAAAAAGCAACGGTCCAGGCAGGTGGTCAAAAGACCTTCGCAGCATGGGTTTGAGAAACCCAAGGCGCCAATCGTGCGTGAAGTGGAGCTTCCGGAAAGTATCACGGTTGCAGAACTGGCGCAGCGCATGTCGGTAAAGAGTTCCGAAGTCATCAAGACGATGATGACCCTGGGCAGCATTGTCACCATTAACCAGACAATCGACCAGGAAACCGCGGCCATCGTCGCGGAGGAAATGGGCCATAAGGCAAAAATGCTCAAGGAAAACGCACTGGAAGAGGAAATCATACAGTCCGGCCGCAGTGACGGAAACGAGGTGACCCGCGCGCCGGTTGTGACTATCATGGGCCATGTCGACCACGGCAAGACCTCATTGCTCGATTATATCAGGCGCAGCAAGATTGCCGCCGGCGAGGCGGGTGGCGTTACCCAGCATATCGGCGCCTACAGTGTGAAGACGGCAAAAGGTTCGATCACCTTCTTGGATACCCCGGGTCATGAGGCGTTTACCGCAATGCGCGCACGCGGCGCCAAAGTCACTGATATCGTCATCCTGGTCGTGGCCGCCGATGACGGCGTCATGCCTCAGACCGAAGAGGCCATTAAGCACGCGCAGGCCGGTTCCGTACCGCTGATCGTTGCGATAAACAAGATGGACAAGGCCGATGCAGACCCGGAGCGCGTGATGCAGGAACTCTCCAAGTTCGAAGTGATCCCGGAAAAATGGGGTGGCGACACGATATTTGTCAGCCTGTCCGCGAAGACAGGGGAAGGGGTGGACAGCCTGCTTGACAGCATTTCCCTGCAGGCCGAAATTATGGAACTCAAGGCAGTGCCGGACGGGCCCGCTTCCGGTACGGTCATCGAGGCAAGACTGGACAAGGGCCGCGGTCCGGTCGCTACCGTGCTGGTACAGCATGGAGAATTGCAGCGGGGCGATGTAATCCTTACCGGCCATGAGTTTGGTCGGGTACGGGCAATGCACGATGAAAACGGCGCGGAAATGCGGTCTGCCTGCCCGTCCATACCGGTTGAGGTTCTGGGCCTGTCGGGCACGCCCAAGGCCGGTGACGACATGATAGTCGTGCCGGACGAACGCAAGGCGCGCGAAATAGCGCTGTTCCGCCAGGGCAGGTACAGGGAAGTCAAGCTTGCAAACCAGCAGGCGTCGAAGGTGAAGAACGTGATCACGCGTATGGATGGCGCGGACGGCGTCTCGATAAATGTTCTTATCAAGGCAGATGTCCAGGGTTCGGCTGAAGCCCTGTCGGAAGCCTTGCTCAAGCTTTCCGGCGACGAGGTCGCGATCAATATCATCAGCACCGGCGTCGGCGGCATCACCGAATCGGACATCAACCTTGCGCTGACCGCGAACGGCATGGTCATCGGGTTCAATGTCCGCGTGGATGGCGCGGCCAGGAAACTGGTCGATGAAGAAGGCGTGGACCTGCGATATTACAGTGTCATCTATGATGTCATCGATGATATGAAGGCAGCGATTAACGGGCTGCTGTCACCTGAGGTCAGGGAGCAGATTATCGGCGTCGCAGAAGTCAAGGATGTGTTTCGCTCTCCGGCATTCGGGGACATTGCCGGCTGTATCGTATCCAGCGGCCTGGTGCGCAAGGCCAACCCGATTCGCGTATTGCGGGACAATGTTGTCATCTATGAAGGCGAACTGGAATCCCTGCGGCGCTTCAAGGATGATGTCAACGAGGTGAAGTCCGGGGTCGAATGCGGCATTGGCGTCAAGAATTACAACGATGTCAAGGCGGGCGATCAGATCGAAGTATTTGAGCGGATCGAAGTCGAGCGAAACATTCAATAACAGGCTGATGGCGCGTGAATATGGTCGAAATCAGCGCGTTGCAGACCTGTTGCAACGCGAAATTGCGTTGTTGCTGCAAAAAGAGCCGTCATTCAGGGAAGCGGGACTGATCACGGTATCGTTTGTTGATGTCAGTCCTGACCTTAAGAATGCCAGTGTCTACTTTACCTGTCTTAAGCCCACCTGTAGCGAGGAAGCGCTGGCGGATTTACTGAATGAGCGAGCCGGGCGCTTCCGCAGGCTGCTGGGGAAAGCGCTGCCGCTGCGGGCCGTGCCGCAGTTGCTGTTCCGCTTCGACCATTCCCTGAGCCAGGCAAACCGCCTGACTGAACTCATAGAACGCGCCAATCAGAAACCCGAGGAATAAATTTGCCACAGAGGACACAGAGTGGGACTGGAATTTCATCGAAACCTGTTATGTCCGATATGGGCACCGGACACTGACTTGTTCAACTCTGTGATCTCCGTGTCCTCTGTGGCAACTAAATTACTATGTCACGCAGAGGCAAAATAAAGGGTCGCAACGTCAAAGGGGTATTGCTGCTGGACAAACCGCCGGGCCTGACCTCCAATGACGCCCTGCAAAAAGTGAAGGTGTTGTACCGGGCAAGAAAAGCGGGGCATACAGGCAGCCTGGACAAGGCCGCATCCGGTCTGTTGCCGCTGTGCTTTGGCGAGGCAACAAAATTTTCCGGGTTCCTGCTTAACGCGGACAAACATTACCGTACGCAGTTCCTGCTGGGCCAACAGACCAGTACCGGCGATGCGGAAGGTGAGGTCGTGTTCCGCGGCGACACCGGTAAGCTGTCGCGTAAACTCGTGGAGACGGTGCTGGCCCGGTTCCACGGCACCGTCATGCAGGTTCCACCGATGTATTCAGCGCTCAAACACAAGGGCCAGCGCCTGTACAAACTTGCCCACCAGGGGTTGGAAGTGGATCGGGAGCCGCGCGAGATTACCGTGTATGGCATGGAACTGCTCGATTACAAGCATGACACGCTGGAACTGGAGATACGCTGCTCCAAGGGGACTTACATCCGCACCCTGGCGGAAGACATCGGCAGGGAACTGGGCTGCGGCGCCCACGTGAAAGCGCTGCGCCGCATCGGCGCTGGTCCTTTTTCCGACGTAAATCTGCTGACCCTGGAGGAACTGGAACATGTCGCCGAATCCGGGACGGAGGCGCTTGATGAACTGCTGCTCGGCATCGATACTATCGTGCAGGATATGCCCGCGGTGCATCTGGTCGACAATGTTGCCTATTACCTGTGCCAGGGCCAGCCGGTGATTGTGCCCAAGGCGCCGACCCGGGGAATGCTGCGCCTGTACACCGAGGACGGCGGTTTCCTGGGGGTAGGTGAAGTGTTGACTGACGGGCGCGTGGCGCCGAAGCGGCTGTTGGCGTCAGCCTGAACGCGATATGAAGTTTTACTTGTCAGTTGTTGCAAGCATGGTTACAATACCGGCGCTTTGAAAGATCGGACAGGAGAAAAGTACTTTGTCATTAAATCAGCAGAACAAGGCTGATATCTTGAAAAAATATCAACGTTCATCAAACGATACGGGTTCGCCCGAAGTTCAGGTGGCGCTATTGACCGCGCGTATTACTGATTTGTCGCAGCATTTCAAATTACACACCAAAGATCACCATTCACGTCAGGGTTTGTTGCGCATGGTCAACCAGCGTCGAAAACTGCTGAGCTATTTAAAGAACAAAGATGTTGATCGGTATCGTGAACTGATAGGCCACTTGGACCTGAGGAAATAACCGGTCCGTTATTGCTCTAGTAACCGGCAACCCCGCGAGCATATCGGGTTGCCGCGCCAGCCCTGCTGTCCTATAGGCAGGTCAGATCATAGATCATACAATTAACAATCAGCAGAGATAATCGAGAAGAATAATGAACGTGGTAAAAAAAGAATTTCAGTATGGGGATATCCCGGTCGCGCTGGAAACCGGCAGAATTGCCAGGCAGGCTACCGGCGCGGTATTGGTAAGTATGGGTGATACGGTGGTATTGGTGACCTGTGTCGCCAGCAAGACTGCCAGGCCCGACCAGGATTTTTTCCCTCTCACAGTGGATTACATGGAAAAAACCTATGCCGCGGGGAAGATTCCCGGCGGTTTCTTCCGGCGAGAGGGCCGGCCGTCGGAGAAGGAAGTACTCACTTCAAGGCTGATTGACAGGCCGGTGCGCCCGCTGTTCCCCAAGCACTTCAAAAATGAAGTCCAGATTATTGCAACGGTAATGTCGCTGGACCCGCAGATTGACCCGGATATCCCGGCCCTGATCGGCGCGTCGGCTGCGCTCGGCGTTTCCGGCATTCCGTTCAACGGCCCCATCGGCGCCGCGCGGGTGGGCTACCAAAATGGCGAATACCTGCTTAATCCCAGCTATGCGGCCCTGGCAGGGTCGGAACTGGACCTGGTTGTAGCCGGCACGGAAAGCTCCGTACTGATGGTTGAGTCCGAAGCTTCGTTATTGTCTGAGGAAGTTATGTTGGGCGCAGTGATGTACGGTCACGAGCAGATGCAGATCGTGATCGAAACCATCAAGCAGCTTGTGGCTGAATCCGGAACCCGGCCCTGGGACTGGCAAGTGCCGGAAGAAGACCGCGAGTTGGCGGATGAAGTCAACAAACTGTGCGCCGACCTGTTGCGCGAAGCCTATTCAATCCGGGACAAGATCAGCCGGCGCGAGCGCCTGGCGGAGATCCGTTCCACGGTTGTCACGTCCATTACAGCACAATATGAGGACCGCTGGAGCGACCGCGATATCGGAGAAGCCTTCGAGGAACTCGAGAGCAGTATCGTCAGGGGCGCTATTGTCGCCGGCGAGCCGCGCATTGACGGCAGGGACACTGCGGCGGTAAGGGAGATCAGCGTCGAAGCGGGGGTGTTGCCCAGGGCGCATGGCTCTGCGCTGTTTACCCGGGGCGAAACCCAGGCGCTGGTAACAGCCACCCTGGGCACGGACCGGGATGCGCAAATCATCGATGCCATTGAAGGGGAGCGCAAGGACCCGTTCATGTTGCATTACAATTTCCCGCCCTTTTGCGTCGGAGAGACCGGGCGCGCAGGTTCGCCGAAGCGGCGCGAGATCGGCCATGGCAGGCTGGC
Source organism: Gammaproteobacteria bacterium (assembly GCA_965221335.1). GTDB lineage: Bacteria > Pseudomonadota > Gammaproteobacteria > Eutrophobiales > Eutrophobiaceae > JAAXHV01. The sequence goes on from CBDCSC010000001.1 coordinate 568,565, forward strand.
CAAGCGCGCGCTGATGACGGTTATGCCGAACCCGGATGATTTTCCGTATGCGCTGAGGATCGTGTCCGAGATCACCGAATCGAACGGTTCCAGTTCCATGGCCTCGGTCTGCGGCGCCAGCCTGGCGCTGATGGACGCGGGGATTCGGATAAAAGCGCCCGTGGCCGGTATCGCGATGGGTTTGATCAAGGAAGGGGAGAAATTCGTCGTGCTGTCGGATATCATGGGTGATGAAGATCATCTCGGCGATATGGATTTCAAGGTGGCCGGTTCGGAAAACGGTATCAGTGCATTGCAAATGGATATCAAGGTGGCCGGCATTACCAAAGAGATCATGGAGGTGGCCCTGTCCCAGGCCAAGGCGGGAAGACTGCATATTCTCGAGAAAATGAACGCAGTGCTCAGCCAGACGCGTGCGGAGATGTCCGAGTATGCTCCGCGCATCACGACCATCAAGATACATCCGGACAAGATCAGGGACGTTATCGGTAAGGGCGGCGCCACCATCCGCGCAATTACGGACGAAACCGGCGCGGCCATCGATATCGACGACAGCGGCAATATCAAGATTTATTCCAGCGACAAGACGGCCAGTGATGCCGCGCGCAAACGTATTGAAGACATCACGGAGGAAGTCGAAGTCGGCAAGATTTACCGGGGAAGAGTGGCGAAGCTGATGGATTTCGGTGCGTTTGTCAATATCCTGCCGGGTAAGGACGGCCTGGTGCACATCTCACAGATTTCCGAGGAGCGCGTGCAGAACGTCAGCGACAAGTTGTCGGAGGGCGATTTCGTGAAGGTCAAGGTGCTCGAAATCGATCGCCAGGGCAGGGTCCGCCTGAGCATGAAGGCGGTCGATGAATAGGTGAATGGCGGCCTCCCTGCATCCAACCTGGGATCGCAGGCGTCCCGCTTGCCTGCGGGCACGACGCCCGCGTTCCCGGAGTGGTCTTAGGCCAAACGCTTTCCGGTACCGAGCTTACAAGTTACAACAAAACAGCCCGTCTAATGCATTGATGTCTGCCGCCAGCACCGGCCCGTGCTGACTGAAGGTTGCGACCAGTAGGCGCGATTATGAGACTGTCGGGTGATGCATTCAGGCGCTGGGAGCACAAGTCGGTAACACTCCTGGGCATGTCCGGGGTGGGCAAGACCACCCTGGCCAGGAAGCTGCGGCGCCACAACTGGTTCCACTATTCGGGCGATTACCGCATCGGCACCCGCTACCTTGATGAGGCCATCCTCGACAACATCAAGCACCATGTGATGCAGATCCCGCTTACCCGGGAGTTGCTGCGATCCGATTCGATTTATATCACCACCAACCTGGACATCGACAACCTGAAGCCGCTGTCGAGTTTTCTGGGCAAACTGGGCAACCCGGAGCAAGGTGGCCTTGACCTCAAGGAATTCAAGCGCCGTCAGGCATTGCATCGGCTCGCCGAGGTCAATGCCATGAACGATGTGCCGGAATTCATGCAGAGGGCCCGTGAAGTCTACGGTTATGCCCATTTCGTCAATGATGCCGGCGGCAGTCTGTGCGAGCTGGACGATAACGTGATCGCGATGCTGGCACAGCATACCCTGGTGCTATATATGCAGGCCACGGCCGCGGATGAAAAGGAACTGATGGCGCGTGCGGAGCAGGACCCCAAGCCGCTGTATTACCAGGAGGACTTCCTGGATGAGCAACTGGCCGGTTACATGCGGGAACGGGACCAGGATTATATCGCGCTGATAGAACCCGACGATTTTGTCAGGTGGGTGTTCCCGAGGCTGTTCCGCGCGCGTATTCCGCGCTATGAGCAGATTGCCGCGAAGTATGGCTATACCGTTGCCAGCGATGAAGTGCTCGGCCTCGAGTCCGAACAGGATTTCGTTGATGTCATCGCCGGTGTACTCGACCGGCAGGGAGTCTGAAATATGTGCAGTAATGCGCTGATAACGAACAACTACCAGACCGCAGCCGACGGCCCGGCTCGACTATGCCGCTGGTAGCAAACACCGACCTGCCCAGTTTTGCGCGCTTGCAGAGCGAAGGCAGTCTTGTGATTCCCCGGGATACGGCGTTGAGCCAGGAAGTGCGCGAGTTGCATATCGGCCTGCTGAATATGATGCCGGACAAGGCCCTGGAGGCTACGGAAAGGCAGTTCTTTCGGTTGGTCGGTGAAAGCAACCAGATAGCGAGGTTTTACCTGCACCCGTTTACCCTGGAGCAACTGCAGCGCAGCCGCAAGGGTCGGGAGCATGTGGAAAGGTATTACAAGCGCTTTGAGGAAATCCAATCCGACGGCCTGGACGCGTTAATCATCACCGGCGCCAATGTCGTCGAGCCTGCGCTGGACCGGCAGGAGTTCTGGGACCCGCTGATCGAGGTGGTCGACTGGGCCTGTGGGAATGTCACATCCATTTTATGTTCCTGCCTGGCCACGCACGCGGTGTTGCAGTTCCGTTACCGGCAGCGCCGGGTCGCCCTGCCCGAGAAGTGCTGGGGCATTTATTCGCACCGGGTCATGGACCGGTCGCATCCGCTGGTGGCCGGTATGAATACCCGCTTTGACGTGCCCCATTCCCGCTTCAATGCGGTGACGCCGGAGCAGTTCGCGGCGGCCGGCCTGAAAGTGCTGGCGCAGAGCGGCGAGGTTGGTGTCCACCTTGCCGTCAGTGAGGACGGGTTGCGCCTGGTATTTTTCCAGGGGCATCCCGAGTATGACGCGAACAGCTTGCTCAAGGAATACAAGCGTGAGGTCTTGCGCTATTTCTCCGCGGAGGTGGATGCCTATCCGCCGTTCCCCGAAAATTATTTCAGCATGCAGACCCGGGCAATATTGGAGGAGTATCGGGATCGCGTGGCCACGGCCAGGGAAACCGGTGGTGACCTGCCGCTGTTCCCGGAGCAGTTAATCAGCCCCGGCCTGGACAACACCTGGCATGACAGCGCCGAGTCCGTCATCAATAACTGGATCGGGCAGGTCTACCGTTTGACCCATCCTGGTTAATCATTCAGCTTCTTTTTTCCTTGCAGTCGAGCGGGTGGTACGGCGCCGTCGCGTCCTGGGTTTTGGCGCAGGTGCGGTGTCAGCGGCGGCCTGTTCCGGCCACGGGCTGAAAGGGAACGGCCTGTCATCCGACTGGAAGGTCGCATAACCCAGGATCTGCGAGATGTAACGTAACAGGCCACCGCCGAAATCGGCAAGTTGCCGGTTCAGGTCACCTGTGAACAGCTTTGTCACAAATTGGAAAACCACCAGCAGCGATACAAGAATGATCGCGAAATAAAAGATGCAGGCGAAAATGAGGATAAACAGGCCGCGTAGCCATATGTCCGGATTTTTTACATTTTCTTTTACGCTCACTGGAATTCTCCTGATTAATTCACTTTTCTGTGTAAATTGTGTATCACCTACCCCGGTACCATTCCCGTGAAAACGGGAATCCAGTGAAACAAAGTGTCGCACTGCGGGCGACACAGTATATATCCGGACTCCCTCTTTCGAGGGAGTGGTACGGAGGCATAACTTGGTTTATGCCAACAGTTACATGCTGTCGAAGTGAGCAGCGCTCTGCTCATTTGAGTTTAGTATAACTCATAATTTGGTTCCCGCAGAGGTCCTTCAGTCAAGACTGAATGTCAGTATCTCGTCGCCGGTCTCATAGCCAAACAGGGAATTTCCGCCTGCGGCGACGGTAATGTACTGTTTGCCTTTCACCATGTAGCTGACCGGCGGCGCGTTCACGCCGTACTCACTCGTGTAGTCCCACAGCGCCGCGCCGCTATGGGCGTGATAGGCGACGAAACGGCCGTTTCCCTCACCGGCGAACACCAGGTCGCCGGCGGTGGCCAGCGCGCCGCCGACCATCGGCCGTTCCACTTTCCGCTGCCATTTCAGCTTGCCCGATACGACGTCAATCGCGCTGAGCACACCCCAATCCGGCTCATCCGCCTTCTTGAAAAACGTGAAGCTCTGCCAGGGCGCGCCCGGCTTAGGTTCCAGTTTCCTGGAAAAGAACAGGGAAGGCTGGTAAATGCCCGGAATATAAACCTGTTGCAGTCCGGGATGGTAAGCCACCGGCGACCAGGATACCGCGCCCAGGGTGCCGGGCACGATGCGCACGCCTTGCTCTGTCGGCCGCGCGAACAGGTTTTCCGGCTTGATGAAAGGTTCGCTGCGCCGGATTAACCTGCCGGTGAGCCGGTCATGGATAAAGAACCAGCCGAGCTTGCTCGCCTGGCCGACCACCTTGACCGTCTTTCCGTCTTCGACCAGGTCGAACAGTACCGGCGGGCTGGCCACATCATAGCCCCAGCGGTCATGGGGCACTTGCTGGTAATGCCAGCGCAGCTTGCCCGTGTCCGCTTCCAGCGCGACCAGGCTGACGGTGTACAGGTTGTCGCCGGGCCGGGTGCTGTCGTCCATCTGCGGTGACGGGTTACCGGTGCCGATATAGACCAGGCCCAGTTCCGGATCGATGGCGGGGGTGGTGTAGATTGAACCGCCCCCGTAGCGCCAGGTGTCGGCATAGGTCTTGTTGGCGCGCCGCTCCGCTCTCAGGTCCCGGTTCAACGGCACACCGTAACGGGTTTCCCTGCGCCAATTGCCTTGCCAGCCGGTTTCCGGCGTGCTGTACCAGCGCCAGATCTCCGCCCCTGTTTCCGTATCGTAGGCGACGATGAAGCCCCGTAACCCATGCCCGCCGCCGGACAGGCCGCCCACCGACAATACTTGCTTGCCATCCTCTTCCAGGTCCATGTGCAGGCCGTAACCGGCGCCGGAAATACCCACCAGCACTTTACCGGCAAATACCTGTGGCGCCAGGTTGGCGGTGTACCCGGTCTGCCCCGATTGTGTTGCGCCTTCCAGTTCATCCACGCCCAGCAACGGGTCGAGGCGTTCCGCCTTGCCGGCATCGGTATCCGTGATGGCCGTCTCCCACAGCACCTTCCCCGTGTTCCGGTCCAGTGCGATCAACCGGGCGTCAATGGTGACGGTGAACACCTTGTCCGCGCTCAGCGCCGGTCCGCGGTTGGCGGGGCCGCAGCAGAAGGTCTTGTCTTTCGGCAGCTTATGCCGGTAACGCCACAACATTTGCCCCGAGCGCGCACGCAGGGCTATTACGTCGTTATAAGGGGTAGTGACGTACATGGTTCCGGCCCGTACAATGGGCGAGGACTGAAACGATCCGACCTTGCCGGTCTGGTATCGCCAGGCCAGTCGCAGGCGTTCCACGTTGCCGGCATTCACCTGGGACAGGGGGCTGAAACGCTGGTTGTCGAAGGTGCGCCCGTACAGCGGCCAGTCACTGTTGTCGGTGAGTATCACGGCCGCGCCGGCAGGTTGAGCAACGAGGCACCACAGCACTGCCGCCAGCCCGCAATATCTGCGGATTCCATTGATGAACGCCTGCATTTTTTTCTCCACGTGAATGGGTGCGATATTTTAAGATCATATTTGAACTTGCGCGCAAGCTCAAACACGAGTCTGGGGTGTCTGCACGGTATTGCGTTGGCGCCAACCCGGGATCGCGCCATGCTTTAACCTCAGCAGGTAATAACCCGTCTCTCGGTGATAATCTTCTGTACCCGCATGTCCGAAGAAGTGGTGGGCATGTCTTCCACGATCTGGCATTCATAACACAGCGCCACCCGCGCGCTGTGGGGGTGCGCGGCGAACCACCGATCGTAATAACCCCTGCCGTAACCGATGCGCCTGCCGTCCGCGGTAAAACCCAGGCCCGGGGTGATGCACAGGTCCGCCTCCCCGGACCATTCCCTGTCGGTATCCGGCGTGAGTATGCCCAGTTGTCCGACCTGCAACCTGTCCCAGCCTTCGAATGCGACGGCGATCATTGTCTCGCGGTTGAGTATTCTCGGGATCAGCACTGTTTTGCCTGCTTGCCGCAGGCGATCGATGATACTGCGGGTATCCACTTCCTCGTCCGCCGACACATAAGTGAAAACTGTGGCGGCCTGCTCGGTCTGCTGCAGCAGGCGTGTGCGAATGGCTTGGTCATATTCGGGCTGCAGCCGGTCCGGTACGCGGCGTTGTTGTTTCAGGTATGCACGCAGGCGCGCTTTCTGTTGCGCCGGTATGGTCTCGTTTTCAACCGGGGTGGACATAATCAATCAGCGTGTACGACAATTTTGTGAGATGAAGGTTATTTTACACCTGCCCGATGTTTCCGAAAGTCATCGAAACGGTTGCTGCGGATGGCATTGTCGCCGTAGATTGAATCAACGGTATTTTGTTTTTTTGTAAAAACATAATACAATAGTGCACTTTTTCAGCAGAGAACTAAAGCCGGTACAAGGTGAGTATATGGTTACGATACGATTGGCTCGGGCAGGCGCAAAGAAAAGACCTTTTTATCACATAGTTGCCACAGATTCACGCAGTCCGCGTGACGGCAGGTATATTGAAAGACTGGGTTTCTTCAACCCGATCGCGAGCGGGCGAGAGCAGAAGCTTAAACTGGAACAGGCGCGCATAGACTACTGGCTGTCCCAGGGGGCGCAGCCCTCTGAACGCGTGGCCCGATTGATAAAGAACAACGCCGGAAGCGAAGCCGGTACCGGTTGAGGCCGATGCCGGCGCAGGCTGGCAACAAGCCGGACAGGCGGATAATCCTCGGCCGGCTATCGGGTATACACGGGGTACGCGGCTGGCTGAAGGTCTTCTCCTACACGGACCCCAGGGAAAACATCTTCCTGTATCAACCCTGGTTGCTGGCGCAGGGTAAGGAGGAGGATGGCGCGGCCTGGACCGAGATCGAGTTTGCCGATTGCGGGACCAGCGGCAAGACCCTGATGGTTAAACTTCCGGGAATCGAAGACAGGGAAAGCGCGTATCAATTTGTCGGCCGATCACTGGCGGTGTATCGCGATCAGTTGCCGGCGCCGGAACCGGGTGAGTATTACTGGACGGACCTGATGAACATGGAAGTTGTTGCACTGGCCGGGGAACGCCTGGGAAGGGTCGTCGACATCCATGCAACAGGCGCCAACGATGTGCTGATCGTGCAGGGCGACAGGCGCCGTACCATTCCGTTCGTGATGGATGAGGTTATCCGGCAGGTGGACCTGGAGGCGTCCCTGATCACGGTGGCTTGGGAATGGGATTGACAGTAACTGTGGTTACGCTGTTTCCGGAGATGTTTGCCGCAGTCAGTGACTATGGCGTGACCGGAAAAGCCGGTGCTTCCGGATTGCTGCGAATCAACACGATCAATCCGCGCGATTATGCGACGGACCGTCACCACAGCGTGGATGACAGGCCTTATGGTGGTGGGCCCGGCATGGTCATGCTGGCGCAGCCGCTGCTGGCGGCCATAGGCGACGCCAGGCGGGCCTTGCCCGGCGCCGCGGTGTGTTACCTGTCTCCGCAGGGGCGGCAACTCAGGCAACAGGACGTGATGGAATTTGCGCGCAGGGATTCGTTCATCCTGGTCGCGGGCCGGTATGAAGGCGTTGATGAACGGGTGATCGATCTGGAAGTTGACGAGGAGTGGTCCATCGGAGATTACGTGCTCAGCGGTGGGGAACTGCCGGCCATGGTACTGATAGATGCGGTAGCCAGGTGCCTGCCCGGCGCACTGGGGAACGAGGAGTCCGCGGCGGCGGATTCTTTTTTCCGGGGGCTGTTGGATTGTCCCCATTATACCCGGCCCGAGGTGGTGGCCGGTAGGCCGGCGCCGCCGGTATTGTTGAGCGGCGACCATGAAAAAATACGCAAATGGCGCCTGAAACAGGCGCTGGGACGAACCTGGAAACGGCGTCCCGACCTGTTGCAGGCGCCGGAGTTGGATGCCGAGCAACAGGCGCTGCTGGATGAATACATCATTGAAGAACAGGATAACGATAACGTTTGAGTAAAGAGGTTTTGAACCATGGCGAATATTATTGAACAACTCGAAGCCGAGCAATGCGACCGGGAGATACCGGAGTTTAATCCCGGCGACACCGTTATCGTACAGGTCAAGGTGGTGGAAGGTCAGCGCGAACGCTTGCAGGCGTTTGAAGGTACGGTCATCGCCAAGAAAAACCGCGGCCTGAATTCTTCGTTCACGGTGCGCAAGATTTCCTATGGCGAAGGCGTGGAGCGGGTGTTCCAGACATACAGCCCGAGTATTGCCGGCATTACCGTAAAACGGCGCGGCGCTGTGCGCAGGGCCAAACTGTATTACATGCGCGACCGGCGCGGTAAGGCAGCCAGGATCAAGGAGAAAATCAAGCCCTCATCCTGAAGCACTGCTAATGCCTGATAAACAGGCTGTTATTGACCAGTTTCTCGATGCCCTGTGGCTGGAGCGGGGGCTCAGCGAAAATACCCTGAGCGCTTACCGCAGCGACCTTTATTCCTATTCCGATTGGCTTGCGCCCTCAGCCCGCGGCCTGTTGCATTCGCGGCCCGAGGATGTGCTCGCCTACCTGGCCACGTTAACCGGCAGGTCCGCTCGCACCAGCGCCAGGCGCCTGTCTTCCCTGCGCCGATTCTTCCAGTACCTGGCCAGGGAGGGGCAAATTGACCAGGATCCCTGTGCCCGTATTGAGGCGCCGCGCATCGGCCGGCCGTTGCCGAAATCTCTCACTGAGGAGGAGGTTGAGAACCTGCTCGCAGCGCCGGATACCACTACCGCGGTAGGCCAGCGCGACCGGGCGATGCTGGAGGTGTTGTATGCGACCGGGCTGAGAGTATCGGAACTGGTCAGCCTGCAACTGGGGCAGGTGAATTTGAGGCAAGGTGTGCTGCGGGTAATCGGCAAGGGCAACAAGGAACGCCTGGTGCCGCTGGGAGAGGAGGCCTCCGACTGGGTGGAGAAATTTATTCGCGAGGGACGCACTGAACTGTTGCCGGCAGTGCCCGTGGACATGTTGTTTCCCAGCCGGCGCGGCCGCGTGATGGCGCGCCAGACCTTCTGGCATGCGATAAAACGCCATGCGACCCGGGCGGGCATCAGCAAGACACTGTCCCCGCATGTACTCAGGCACGCATTTGCCACGCACCTGCTGAACCATGGCGCTGATTTGCGCGTGGTGCAACTGCTGCTGGGTCACAGCAACATATCAACCACGCAGATTTACACCCATGTCGCCAGGGAACGGCTGAAGAACCTGCATGCCGAACACCACCCGCGGGGATGAAATGCGTAGCGTTGGACATTAGCATTTTCGGGCGTTAGAATCAGGGAACCTCTGAGATTAAGTCAGAGCTTCCTTAAGCTTAATTTGACAAGGAGTTGGCATATGCGATCCAAGTGGCTGCTGATACTAACCGTTTTCCTGTTTTCCGCCGGTACAAGTGCCGATCAGGACCGGGAAGACTTGCTGCGCAAGGCTATTACCGATGTGTTCCCTGATGTGACCATCACCCGCATCAAACCGTCGCCGATCCCCGGGCTGTATGAAGTCATGCTGGGCACGGAGATAATTTACCTGAGTGAAGACGGCCGCTATATCCTGCAGGGGGACCTGATTGACCTGGGAAAGCGAGTCAACCTGAGTGAAGAACAACGCGCCGCGGCCAGGAAGCGGGTGTTGGCCGGCATCCCCGCATCCGAGACCATAGATTTTGTTCCCGAAAACACCCGGCATACGGTATATGTGTTTACCGACATAACCTGCGGCTATTGCCAGCGTTTCCACCGCGATATGGCTGAATTGAACGGCAAGGGTATTGCCGTCAGGTACCTGGCGTTCCCGCGCGCAGGGAGCGGTTCGGACTCCTTCAGCGAGATGGAATCAGTCTGGTGTGCGGCAAACCCGAATGAAGCAATGACCCTGGCCAAGGGCGGCCGGCCGGTGGCGCCGGCGCGTTGCGATAACCCGGTGCAGCGCCAATACGAACTGGGCCAGGGCCTGGGCGTGCGCGGAACGCCCGCGATCTACCTGGAAAACGGCCAGGCGCTGCCCGGTTACGTCCCGCCCGACACGTTGCTGGAAGCGCTCACCAGCTACGCTGGTTGATTCCCCCTATATCGCGCCAGGCACACCTTTTGGAGCGCGGGCGTCCCGCCCGCAGGCAGGCGAGACGCCTGCGATCCCAGGTTGGCGCCGTGGTTATCGGACGCAGTACTAATTCTGCAGTTCGCCCTGCAATGATTTGAGCACCGCCACGGTGGTGCTGCCGTCTTTTTCGGTATGCTCGACCTTCACCTGTAAGAACGCCAGGTCGGGCGCGCACCAGAATACGGATTTGCGGCTGCTGCCGGGTTTATGCCGGCGCATTTTTATCGTGTTGAAACTGCCCAGCGGCGTTTCCACGACTTCCTCGCCCAGTTTCTCGAAGTTGTAGGTCTTGATCCCACCCCCGTCGGCGATGCGGTAGGTAGCAGGGATGCGCCCGTTTTGCAGGTCGTACATGATGGCAAGCTGGTAGAGCAGTTTGTCCATCACCTCAGGCTCCAGCGGCAGGTGCCAGAAATCGCCGTTAATGGTGTGTTTTATGTTGCCGGTTTCGCGGTTGAACTCTATGGAGACCGCGCGTTTTTTCCTGTAGCCGGTGCGCGCGTAGCTGTAGTAGATAGGTTGCAGCGTACGCTGTTCCAGCACCAGGCGGCTGGATTCGACGATATGCAGCTTCTTGAACAACGAGATCAGTCCCACCGTTTTCGTCTCGGAATGGTACTCATAGCTGTTGTCTTCCAACCGGGTCAGGCTGCGCACGACCTGTGCGGCCCGGGTGTTTTTAGCATACAGGGAATATTCCGCCCGGAACGTATGCAGGTTGCCGGTGGGTTCCGCGCGCACAAGCTGGGAGGCGAGTGGCAGGCAGATACACAATACCGTTGTGAATAAGCGGGTAACGCCTGTATAGTTAACCCGCATACCTGATTGCCGATTGATGCGAAGATTGCGCCGGAATTTTCCCGCCGGCGGGGAAAACACGGGCAAGAGCATTGAGTGCAGTGTGCAGTGGTAACATGGCAGCCAGAATACCATAACTCACAGAGAGCAAACATCTACCCGATGGCAACAAACGGGTTGGTGACTAAGTTGACAGTTACAGGCGGGGACTTTTCGGGACATGCGGACGGTGCGTAATAATTTTTCTCCACGGGAGCACGCGAAGATCCTGGTGGCAGGTGATGTGATGCTGGACCGCTATGTGTTCGGCAACGCCGGACGGATTTCGCCGGAAGCGCCGGTACCGGTGGTCAGCGTGGACAGGGTCGAGGAACGGCCGGGGGGCGCGGCCAACGTCGCTGCCAATATCAGTTCCCTGGGTGTGCAGGTCAGCCTCGCGGGCATCACCGGGGATGATGACCAGGCCGGGTTCCTGGAGTCGGCATTGGCGGAACTTGACGTTTGTTGCCGTTGTTATCGTCTGGCCGGCGCTTCCACGATCACCAAGGTTCGGGTTTTAAGTCAAAACCAGCAGCTTTTGCGTCTGGACTACGAGCAGGAATTCCCGGCTTTCGCGGCGGCTCGGATGCTGGAGATTTACACCGAACAGTTACCGGGCGCCGACCTGGTGGTGTTGTCGGATTATGCAAAGGGAAGCCTGGCCCGGGTGGAAACGCTGGTTGACCTTGCCCGTGAACGGGGATTGCCCGTGATCGTCGACCCGAAAGGCGCGGATTTCTCCCGCTACAACAACGCCTCGGTGCTGACGCCGAACTTCCGGGAATTCGAGACCGTCGCCGGCGCTTGCGCCGGTGAAGACGAGGTTCATGCAAAAGCCATGGCTTTGTGTGAACAACTGTCGCTGGACGCGTTGCTGCTCACCCGGGGCGAGCGCGGTATGACCCTGGTAGATGGCCGGCAACAGCAAGTTGTCAATCTCCCGGCCGAGACCCATGAAGTGTTCGACGTCACCGGCGCCGGCGATACCGTCATCGCAACCTTTGCCGCGGCTGTGGCTTCAGGCTACGCTTACCCCGATGCCGTCGGTTTCGCCAATGCCGCGGCCGGTATCGCGGTGGAGAAGCTGGGCGCGGCCACTGTCAGCGCCGCGGAACTGAATGCGCGCAGCGGGCGACCGCAGGTGCGCAAATGTATGCAGCCTAAAGAACTGCTGGATGCGCTGGCGCACAGCCGCCGCAGGGGTGAGAGGATCGTGATGACCAACGGTTGTTTCGACCTGTTGCACGCAGGGCATGTCGAATACCTCGAGCAGGCGAAGGCGCTGGGTGACAGGCTGGTGGTTGCGGTGAATGACGACGCTTCCGTGCGCCGGCTGAAAGGGCCGGGAAGACCGTTGCAGGCGCTTGACAAACGTTTGAGGGTACTGGCAGGACTCGAAGCCGTGGACTGGTTGGTGGCATTCTCCGAAGACACGCCGGAGCAGTTGGTACAGCGAGTCAATCCTGACCTGCTGGTCAAGGGCGGTGATTACGCACCGGCGGACATTGCCGGCGCCGCGCATGTGCGGCAACAGGGCGGCGAGGTGGTGACTCTGCCGCTGGTGGATGGCTGTTCGACCAGCGGAATTGTCGATGGCATCAGAAAACCGGCGCGGGGTCCGGCATGATTGTCGTCACCGGGGCGGCCGGGTTTATCGGCAGCAACCTCGTGCGTGGCCTGAACGCGTCCGGCCGCACGGACATCATCGCCGTCGATGACCTCACCGATGGAACCCGGTTCCGTAACCTGGTCGAGTGTGAGGTTCTGGATTACCAGGACAAGGATGAATTCCTTGCATCGCTGCCGGCCGGGCTCGCGGGCGTCGAGGTCGTGTTCCACCAGGGCGCCTGCTCCGATACCCTGGAACAAAACGGCAAGTACATGCTGGAAAACAACTATGCCTGGTCCCGGCGCTTGCTGCAGGCCTGCACCGATAGCGGCGCCGGCTTGATCTATGCTTCCAGCGCCGCGGTGTACGGCGGTAACCGGCGATTCATCGAAAAACCGCAGTATGAGCAGCCTGCCAACCTGTACGGCTACTCCAAACTGCTGTTTGACCGCCATGCGCGCAGGGTCATGCAAAGCGCGTCTTCACAGGTTGCCGGCCTGAGGTATTTCAATGTTTACGGTCCCGGTGAATGGCACAAGGGAAGAATGGCCAGCATGGTCTTGCAGTTGCACCGGCAGTTGCAAAATGACGGCAACGTGAAACTGTTCAAGGGCAGCGGCGGTTATCACGACGGAGAGCAGCGCCGGGATTTCATTCATGTCGATGACGTGGTAGCCGTTAACCTGTGGTTCATGCAACACCAGCAGGTGAGCGGTATTTTCAACGTCGGCACCGGCAAAAGCAGGAGTTTTAACGATATTGCCCGCCTGGTTGTCGATTGGCACCGCAGCGGCAGGGTTCAGTACATCGATTTCCCCGACGGTTTGGCGGATGCATACCAGAGTTTTACCGAGGCCGATATTTCCGCGTTGCGGCGAGCCGGATACCGCAGGTCTTTCACCGGGTTGGAACTGGGCGTCAGGAAGTACCTGGAGTACATGGAAGCGCGGAAATAACACAATGGGCAGGCAAACGGTATTGTCTTGCTTCGGGCAAATATCCCGATCAGCCTGATGAGGGTGTTATACAGCCTGGCGCTGTACCTGTGCGCACCGCTGGCGCTGTTGCACCTGCTATGGCGCGGGATCAGGAATCGCGCTTACCTCGAACGCATTCCCGAACGCTTTGGTTGGATTCCGAAACCCGCCGCCGGCGGGCAGCCAGTAATCTGGGTGCACGCAGTGTCGGTGGGTGAGGTGCAGGCCGCAAGCCTGTTGGTGAAACGCGTGCTCGGCGCTTACCCCGGCTGCCGGGTGGTGTTGACGACCATCACGCCCACCGGCGCGGCGCGGGCCAGGACCTTGTTTACGGGAACGGTGGAGCACCGTTACCTGCCATATGATTTGCCTCACGCCGTATGCCTGTTTCTGCGCCGGGTCAGGCCGCAGTTGCTGGTAATCATGGAAACGGAGATCTGGCCAAACCTGCTCTACTATTGCCAGCAACGCGGCGTTCCTGCGTTGCTGGTCAATGCCAGGCTGTCTCCCGCGTCGTACCGAGCTTACCTGAGGTTGCGGCGTTTTTCCGCTGAGTCCGTGCAGATGCTGACCCATATTGCGGCCCGCAGCGCCGCGGATGCGGAACGCTTTCAGGCGCTGGGCGCAGACCCTGCCCGGGTTTCGATCGCGGGTAACCTGAAGTTCGACATCAATACAGATGATGACCTTGCCGCGCGGGCGCTGCCGTTACGGCAAACGCTCGCGGCCGGGCGCCATGTCTGGATCGCGGCCAGCACCCACGCGGGCGAGGAGGAGCAGGTGCTGGATGCGTTCGACCAGGTCCGGCGCAGCCTCGACAACTGTCTCTTGATCATCGCGCCGCGCCATCCGGAGCGCTTCGACAAGGTCTATGAGCTGTGCCGCCGCCGCGGTCTGCATACGATCCGGCACAGCGACGCCAAGGACGCACTGCCAAAAGTTGCGGATGTGTACCTGCTGGATACCCTGGGAGAGCTTCCCCTGTTCTATGCCTGTGCCGGCGCCGCGTTTGTCGGCGGCAGCCTGACGCCCGCGGGTGGGCATAACGTGCTGGAGCCGGCCGCGCTGGGTGTGCCGGTCATCAGCGGCCAACACACCACCAATTTTACCGAGATCATTGAGCTGTTCCAGGGAGAGGATGCGATCATGATCGTTGCGGGTGCTGCGCAACTTGCCGCGGCGGTGCTTTTGTTGTTACAGGATCAAGACTTAAGACGCGCTTACGGCCAACGCGGCCGGCGACTGGTGCGGCGCTACCAGGGCGCAATCGATACTGTCCTGGAATTGCTGGATAAATATCTGCTTGAACATTCCGTGGACAAACACTAATCTGTATGGGAACCTCTGGTTAAGTCAGAGGTCACGGTGTTACCGGGATGCGTGCTCTGACAAGTGCTTGATGGACTTGTTCGGAGTTTCTTATACATTCATTCAAGACCGGGGGGCTTTATGAACAATCGACGACTGAATAAATCCAGTATTACCCGCGTACTCCTGCCAGTCCTAGCAGGTTTGCTGATATGCTCCGGCAGCGCCCGGGCGCAGGTACTCGAAGAGATCGTGGTCACCGCGCAGAAGCGAACCGAAGACCTGCAGGACACACCGGTTGCCGTGACCGCGTTTACCGGCGAACAACTGCAGCAGGTAGGCGTTGTCGATTCCATCGGGCTGAGTAACGTGGTGCCCAACGTGACTATCGGAACCGAAGATGCCAGGGACGCAATATTTATCAACATACGCGGTATATCCCAGTCGGAGCGCAGGAACACCTCGGACCCGACCACTGCGTTTTACCTGGACGGCGCGCTGGTGCCGCGCATGTCCGGCATCAACGCCTACTTCTATGATGTTGAACGTATCGAAGTGCTGCGCGGTCCGCAAGGTACGCTGTACGGGCGCAACAGCACCTCGGGCGTGGTCAACGTGATCACAAAAAAACCCGATCTCGAAGCGATCGGAGGCGACCTGCAGGTGGGTTATGGCAACTATGATGCGGTTGACGTCAGGGGCGCGTTGAATGTGCCGTTTTCTGACAGTATCGGCGCGCGCATTGCGTTCACCTATAATGAACGGGACGGTTACCGGGACAACGGGCCGCTGGTTGCCGATGGAGACGACCTGGATGACATCGGCGTGCGCGGTCACCTGCTGTGGGATATCGGCGAGTCTACCTCATTGCTGCTCTCCGCGGATTACTATGAACACCAGGGCGTCGGCCCGGTAGGGGCACAGGTGGAATGTCCTGACAGCGGCTGCAACATCCCGATCCCCCCGGATCCTGCCGGCACCAACCCGCTCAATACGGAAGGCTACCGCGATAATACGGATACCAATTTCAAGCTCCAACTGGACCACTCATTCCCGTTTGCCGACCTGACCTTCATCGGTTCCTACCGGGATCATGAACGGGATTACCTGATGGACACTGACGGCACCGGCGCTTCGGTGTTTCTGCCGCCCGCAGGCAGGCTGGTCGCGATCGACACCATTGTCGTGGAGCAAACGGAATCGGAGTCGTTCTCAGCCGAATTGCGGCTGAATTCCAACTCGGACGGCCGCCTGCAATGGATCCTGGGTGGCTTTTACCTGGATGAGGATATCGCCGGCGATTTTCGTTATCAACCGGTGTTGCCGAACGGGTTGCACCTGAACGTGCAGTTTGTCGACAAGGGTTTCAACGTGGAGTCATGGGCCGTGTTTGCCAATGCATCCGTGGACGTCACCGATAGGTTCACCCTGAACGGCGGCGTGCGTTATACCGAAGATGAGAAGGACAAGGGCGGCGTCAACGACCCCGCCAATCCCACCGCCGGCAGTTATATGTTTGTCAGCATCCGCGAATTCGGCGCGCCGGTGGCGCCGATATTTCCGCGCGCCCAGGTGGCGAATCCCTCCTGGAACGAGGTTACCTGGTCGTTCGGCTTTGACTGGCATCTGAACGACGACACGCTTGCCTATGTCAAGTACAGCAAGGGCTTCAAGTCGGGCGGTTTCAACCGCGGCAGCGTTGATCCGTTGAACCCGAGCGGCGCCCCGAACGTGGCAAACCTGATCGTCTATAACCCGGAGCAGGTGCTTGCCAGTGAAGTCGGCCTCAAGAGCACGTTCCTGGATGGCCGCGCCCGCGCCAACCTGAGCGCGTTCTGGTATGACTATTCCGACAAGGAGGAGGCAGTCGTGCGCGTGATCGGCGGCATCCCGACGAATACCGCGATCAATGCGGGGCAGGCAACCATTTACGGGGCGGAACTGGAGGCGACATTGTTGTACGGCAGCTACGGTGGACGCATCGACCTTAACGTCGGCTGGCTGGACGCGCAATTCGATGAATTCGTCGGCCTTGATGATCCGCTGACGCCCGGCCAGGACAACCTGGACCTCGGCGGCAGCGACATGGTGAATGCGCCGGACTGGAACATCAGCGCCACCTGGGTACCCGGCGAATTGCAAATGCTGAACGGGCGCCTGTATCCTCTGGTGCAGTTTTCGTTCAAGTCCAGTTACATTACCCGGCCCCACGACCAGCCTGTCGACCGGCAGGATTCCTATACCCGCACCAATGCGAGCCTGCACTGGGAATCCTTGAACACAGGACTGTACCTGGAAGGCTTCGTGCATAACATTGAGAATAAAGACATCCATACCTCTTCGTTATGCCAGCAACAGGTCAACGGCGTTGCGGGAACACCCTTCCTCGGATTGGGTTGTACCCATATGTACCAGCCCCCGCGCACTTACGGCGTGCGGCTGGGATACAGGTTCTGAACCCGGCGAGGTATACGCGCGCCAGACTGGCTGAAAGAGTACTAGCGCCCGCATGCGGGCGAGATGCCCGCGCTCCCAGGGAAATAAGTGGCTGGTGTATTGAACTTAAACGGCATCGCGGAAATCAGGATTTAAAGTATGCGTTTGCCGTGTCACTGTATCAATGCCTGCGGCATTGATTTTGCAAGTACGTGCCTGTATCGTAGCAGTTTCAGAGACATTAACCAGAGGTTGCGTAGCACATGTTGAAACCCATAACAATAATTCTGCTCCTGGTGGCGCCCTCCTTGGCGGCAGCCGCCGGATTTCCGACAGTTGAGACGGTAAGGCAGGTCGTCAGTTGCATGGCTGAGCTTGGCGGCCAGACTGATGAGAACCTGTTGACCTGCGCATGCCGGCAGGACGAGATTGAAGCCGGGCTGAGCTTCGAGGTTTTCGAGCAGGCCAGTCTGCAGGAACGTTATAACCGTATGCCGGGCAAACGCGGCGGCCTGTTCCGTGATGATAAAATAAGCAGGGAACAACTCAAGCAATTAAAAGACGTCAGGAAGAAGGCCTTTGCCGCATGTCCCGCAGTCAAAAAGGTGATGCGGGCTGATGAAATGAAAAAAGGAACCTCCGAATAAGTCTCAGAGGTTCCTTAGTTTACCGCAAAATCTGTAGACCAGGCTGCGTTCTTGGTGTCCGTCGCCTCAACAGTCAATATCCCCTTGTCTTTCGGCACGAAGAAGAAACGCAGGCTCGGGTCCATGCTGATCGCAAAGGTCAGGGTTGCCTTCATTATCGGCGCACCGTTGTAATTCACGTTTAGCGTATTGACGAAGTGCGCGGGAGGGTGGAAGTGGGAGCCTATCTTCATCGGTTGCAGGCCGGTGATGTTCGGGTGTTTTATCTTCAGTTGCATCAGGTTCGGTTTGCTGTATTCGACATCGCCGATCAGCTTCATCTTCATCATGCCCATATTGGCGATGGAATCACCGATGCTCTTCGGTGGCGGCGCGGAGCAGGCGCCCGTTGCCCGGGAGAAACTCTTGGCCATGTACAGTTCACCGGTATTCAACTCGGCGATGGCGCGCACATAGGTATGATCGTTGATACGCACGCGCATGGCCAGGTCGGCCTTGCCGCTGGCCGGAGTAAAATCGAAGATCCCGACCAGCGGGACCGGGTTCTTGTCGATGAAGACATGCATGCGCTTGACATACAGTTCATCGGTCTGCGGAATCCTGGTGTGGATGGTGACCGGGGCGAGCGCCGCGTCCTGGGCACGGTATGGCGCCTTGACCTCCAGGATGTTCTGTTCGGCGTCTTCGATGATTTCCCGGTCCTGGAATGTCGGATAGCGCAGGTTCTCCTCCCATGCCTGGTCCGATAGCTTTTGCCGCCAGTCATGGGGCATCACGTCCGCAAACAGCGCCGGCGCGCAAATGATAAATACGGCAACGGATAAAAACGTTTTCATGGTTGTGTTCAACATACGTTCCTCTTTCATTGACGTGGGCAGCATTAATTCTGTTCCCGTAAATTACACAGCAAAATACGTTCAAACGGACTAACCCGTAAAGTATACTATATTGACAATATTAATTTCAAACCTCCGCACGCCCCGATTCATTTAACTGAAAATTTACACAGCGAATTTCAGAGATCCGGGCAAATTCAGTGAAATATACTTGACAAGTTCTCAGGATAAGGGTGAATATACGGTTTGTGAGGAAAAGTGCTTGCATAGTGCATGAAATTTTCCTATATTTGATTTGTATTGTGGTTATATTTTCTGTAATAATAAGCGCATTAAATAATAACGTACATAATAATTAAATTTGACGAGGGCATATCGCCCTGATAATTTAACTCTCAGCTATCTTTCATGATCTCGAGATAGCGGGGAGATCAATAATATTCGAGATCAAAATTTGTTATTACCAAAAGAGGAGGAGGTCATGAGTAAATTTTCCTTGAGTAAGTGGATAATTGTCCCTCTTGCCCTGTTCATGTCTTTATCGACTTTCGCCAACGATGGCGTAAGGGAGTTGATGAAAGACCCGAACTATTGGGTATATCCGGGTGGCAATTATTGGAACTGGCGTTATTCTGAACTGGATCAGATTAACACAGGTAACGCCGGTGACCTGGTGGCTGCGTGGACGTTCTCAACGGGACGCCTGCAAGGCCATGAGGGAGGTCCGTTGGTCCTGCCGCCCAGTGAGACGGGTCTGGCTACCGATCACCTGTACATTCACGCGTCATTCCCGAATGATGTTTTCGCGATCGATCTTGAGACCCTGGAGATCACCTGGGACTTCGTGCCCGCGCAGGACGCTGATGCAACCGTTCCCAAGATGTGTTGCGACATCGTGAACCGCGGTCTTGGCTACAGCATGGGCCAGATTTACCTGCAAGCAGCCGATACCACTTTGTATGCCTTGAGCCCGAAGGACGGCAGCATTATCTGGCAGACAAAGAACGGCGCGGACATTTCCGACGACATGGTTGGCCCCAGCGCTGACGGCAGAGGCTATGGCCCGCATAACGGCATGACCAACACCAATGCCCCGCATCCGATTAATGACAAGGTCTTTACCGGCTGCTCCGGCGCTGAGTTTGGCGTGCGTTGCTGGATCGCGGCTTTCAATGCCAGCGATGGCAGCCTGGCATGGCGTGCGTTCAGCATGGGTCCGGACGAAGACATCCTGTTTGACGAAAACACTACGTCCATGGGGCAACCGGTTGGCGCCGATTCTTCCCTGAAGACCTGGTGTGCGTTTGATGCGGAAGTAGGCACGGGCAAGAGCTCCTGGGGCGAAAACGCTTTGCGCGCCAACTCGGCGGCTGAGCGCGAATGCGCAGAGACTTCCGACCAGTGGAAGATCGGCGGCGGTTCCGTATGGGGTTGGTGGCCTGCTGATTTCGATGAGAACCTGATGTATTACGGCAACGGCAACCCCGGCACCTGGAACCCGGTCGTTCGTCCCGGCGACAACAAGTGGTCCATGACCATTTTCGCCCGCGACATCGACACCGGCGTGGCGCGCTGGGTTTACCAGATGACGCCCCATGACGAGTGGGACTATGACGGCATCAATGAGATGATCCTGGCTGACATGACTGTAAAAGGCCAGGAGAACGTGCCTTCTCTGGTTCACTTCGACCGGAACGGCTTCGGTTACACCATGAACCGTAAGACCGGTGAGCTGCTGGTAGCCGAGAAGTATGATCCGGCAGTTAACTGGGCAACCCATGTTGACATGAAGACGGGTTATCCCCAGGTTGTCAATGAGTACAGCACTCACTTCAACGGCCAGGATGTTACCTCCAAGGATGTCTGCCCTGCGGCATTGGGCACCAAGGACCAGCAACCTGCTGCCTACTCCCCGCGTACCGGACTGTTCTATGTGCCTACAAACCATGTTTGTATGACCTATGAGCCTGTCAGCTACGAGGCTGGTGGTGTTACCTACGAACAGGCAGCCGGCAGTTGGTATGTGAATGCCAACCTGACGATGTATCCGGCAGGCCAGGTAATGGGCAACGGCACGACCAATATGGGCAACTTCATTGCCTGGGATGCCGGCGAAGGCAAGATCGTATGGTCTATTCCTGAGCGCTGGTCGGTCTGGAGCGGCGTATTGACTACCGCCGGTGACGTAGCTTTCTATGGTACGCTTGAAGGCTATGCAAAAGCGGTTGATGCCAACAGCGGCAAACTGCTGTGGCAGTTCAAGACCCCGTCAGGCATTATCGGCAACTTCAACACCTGGTCCCACAAGGGCAAGCAGTACGTTGGTGTGCTTTCCGGCATCGGCGGATGGGCCGGCGCTGTTGTGGCCATCCCGGTTCTGCGTGATATGTCCGGCGATGCGGCCCTCGGCGCAGTTGGCGGCTATCGCGCCCTGTGGAATTCCACACGTAACAGTGGCGTGTTGATGGTGTTCAGCCTGCCGTAGACCGAACAAACTTTTCCTAGTTTGTGACGATATCCCCGGTATCATTTGGTACCGGGGATTTTTTTTGAACTTATTGAGTGCAAGACTGGTCATATTGTGGAACCTGTGGCGACCGGTTATGGTTGAAAGTCGTTGATTTTGACGGCATATCCCTGTACCGTTGCAACCTCTGACTTAATCAGAGGTTCCTAAATAATAATTCAAGATTTAAGAGGATTTGGAATATGTATTTGAGAAGTCTTTTTGTTGGTTTATTCCTGCTGGGTTCCATACAGGTATCCGCCCAGGAGATTCATGTGATTAACGCTGAAGCGCGTATCTTCAACCCGGATGTTATTTACGTGCAACCCGGCGATAACGTTAGATTCGTCAACATGACATCCCATGACGCGGTATCCATTAACCAGGTGCCGCTTCCCAACGACGAGGTGTTCGAGGGAATGCTGCCCGAAGGCACCGAGGGTTGGAAGAGCAGAATGGGTGACGATTTTACTTTGCAACTGGATGTAGAGGGTGTCTATCCCTATGTCTGTATTCCCCATATCGGCTTCGGAATGGTGGGTGTCATCGTAGTAGGCGAGCCGGTTAACATTGACGCCGCGATGGACGCTGCAAGAGCCAATCTTAAGGGTCCTTACCGCCGGCTTATCGGCAAGATCCTCAAGGTGCAACGAGCGGCGAAAAAAGGGTAATTACAGTGAAAAAATATCTGCTGGTGTGCTTGTTGTTGATGCCCGGCGCTTCCGCGATGGCGGTCGATGTCGGGGAAATGACCGTGTTGAAGGTATGCGCCGACCCGTTCATGCTGCCTTTCTCGAATCGCAAGGAGCAGGGTTTTGAGAACAAAATAGCCGAACTGTTCGCCGAGAAGCTGGGAGTGGAACTGCAGTATGAATTTTTCCCCCAGAGGATCGGCTTTATCCGTAATACTCTCAGGGCAGTATCCGAATCAGGTTCCGGCTACAAGTGCGACCTGATGATGAGCGCGCCGGTCAATTTCGAACGGGCTGCGGCGACAAATCCGTATTATACGTCTTCCTATGCGTTGGTATTGGCCAAGGGGCGAGGCATGGATGATGTCACTTCGCCTGAGATGCTGGTAGAAAAGGTTCAAGGCGGTCTGAAAATAAGGTTAGGCGTCACCGATCGCGGCCAGGACCAGTTCTGGGTGGCCGCGAACAACATGATGGGGAGTATCGTGCCGTACCAGGGACAACCCGGCGACCCCGAAAAGTATCCGGGCAAGACCCTGACCGAGGATATAATTAGCGGGAAAATCGATGCCGCGATTATCTGGGGACCCATCGTAGGTTATTTTGCCCAAACCATGGAAGGTGGCGAGGACCTTATCATTCTGCCGTTAACCGATCATCCGACAAATCCCTACCTGAAGTTTACATTTACCGTGGCCATGGCTGTCAGGCATGGGGAACAGGAATGGCGTGACAAGGTGAACCAACTCATTGCCGAAAACCAGCCCGAGATCAATGCGATTATGGAAGATTACGGCGTACCGTTGTTACCGCTGGAAAAAATCGAGATACGGGAAGATGACGACGATTAGTTTCGGTCAGAAGGTACACACGGAGTGTACCGGGAATAAAGTCTGGAGACTCGCCTGTTATGCGCTGTTTTCTCTGTGGCTGATATCAGCCATGCCGGTTGTTGCCGAGGATGACAGTGGGGACATAGAAGTGAAGGGCGCCACTCTTGGCAGAATGGGTGAGCCCGCGGCAGTTGATCCGAATACCTTTGAGTTCGCCGATGCGGAGGTCAAACTCTGGCTGGATAACCACCTCAGGAACATAGGCGGTCCGGGCCGGCTTTATTACGACTTCGTCAAGAGCGGGACTTACGAGAAGGGCTTCAGCGATTCCGTCTACCTGGATATCCTCAAGCTCAATGAGGATGGCAGCAAAGATGCGAACCTGGAGTTCTTCACTGCCGAAAGACAGCAGAAACCGCGCAGCGACAACCTGGTTGGTATCACAGGCAACCCGGTGCTGGTCGTATACATGCAGGGCGACGTGTACGAGATGAACCGGCTGACCAACGGCAGTTGGCGTTATTTCCAGCGGCGCATCAAGTCGGCGTTTGCCGAAGAAGCGAAAGTCGAGCCGGTTACCTTTGAATATGACGGTAAGGAGATGACCGGGGAAAAAATTTCCATCACCCCGTATATCAACGACCCCAGGCGCAGGCAATTCGCCGAGTTTGCCACCAAGCTTTACGAGTTCATATTATCCGATCAGGTCCCCGGGAAACTGTACCAGATCAAAACTGTCATTCCGGCAGGCTCACCAGACAGCGAACCACTGATTGAAGAGGTGCTGACTCTGCAAAGCGCAGAATTTGCTAACTGACATTATATTTACATGGATGTACAGGATATACAGGATAAAAAAATAATACAGGGTAATCTCTGAGTTGATCAGAACTTCCCTGGCAGCGCTACTCTTGCAGAGTTATTGTGCCGAATAAAGAAGATTTTTTACATCCTGTATATCCTGTACATCCATGTAAATTCTCACCTGGCCGTATTGAGCAATACCATGATTTCGCCCTTGCCGTTATTGGCAAGGTCGCCGGTATAAAGGCGTACTTCCGGGCCGAAATTGCGAAAAAACCGGTAGCGGCTTCCCATCCGCGACAATTGCTTGAAAAACAGTCGCAGGTATTCCATCTTCAACGCGCCGCAGTCTGTCAGGGTGGCGCCGATCCGGCTTGGCCGCCTGCCCAGGATGATGCTCCCGCGTTTCATCCCGTAGCCGGGCAGCTTGCCGGCTTTGCCCAGGATCAAAATCGTGCCGGCAACCATACCGGAGCCGCTGAAATCGCCCGCATCACCGCCGATCATGATCATGCCGCGCCGCATCCTGTCGCCGATACGGTTTCCGGCATTGCCCCAGACCGTGATCAGACCGTCCCGCATCCCGTAAGCGCCGGTGGATGTGCCGGCCCCGATGTAATCGCCGGCGTCACCCTCCACGTCAATCCGGCCCCACTCCATATCACAGCCCAGCCAGTCGCCGCAACTGCCGTTGACTTTGATTGCGCCGCCGCGCATACCGTGGCCGAGATGGCTGCCGCCATGGGCCTTGACGTCGATCTGCCCGCGGGTCATCTGCGCGCCTATCCGAGTTACCAGTTCCGTGGTGCGGCGTAACTCGATATGTTCGGGATTTTCCCCGCTGATGGAAAACAGGTTGCCGACCCGGGCGGGCCGAGCGCCATAGGTGAGTTCGATATCGGCAATATTGTCCGCCGCCGACAGCCTGTCCGGTGTCAGCGCCGATAAGTCCAACGCCCGGTGCGGTTTTTTGTTCAGGGTGAAGATCAAGGGTTTCACCGTAAAATGTCCCTCAGGTGGAAATGGTAAGGTCCCAGTTTGCCGCCGTAATTGCCAGCGCCGACTCGATAGATGCCCTTGTCGGGTCCGTTTTCGCAGACCGCTTCGATGCCTGCGCGCATGGCCTCACTGATCGCGCCTTCGCTGAGGCCATCAATGACGATCTCCAGCACGGAACCGATCTCTTCGGTGAGCTCACTGTTTACCCGGCCTTTCAGGGTTGGGCAGAACAACTCGTTGGTCGATGCCGGCAAAAACGAGTACTTGGATCCCACCTTGGAGCCGGACCCGACGATGCCGCCGGGGAACGTGGTGACTGCGCCTTCCACTGCCCTGATGGCTTTTACCGCTTTTTCACAAGCATTCAGGCCGTGGCGGGAGGTTTTGGCCATTACCAGGAAGTTGCCGCCACCAATCGCGGGGACCACGCCGGTGGTCTCTTCACACAGGAATTCGCCATGCATCACCGGGATGCGCCAGTAGCGGATGCCGCGCAGTATCTTTGAGATCTGGTAACCGTCGCCGAAATATCTCAGGCTTTTGCCCAGTGGCAACATGGTGTCGCTGTGGGTGCCGGCAAAACAGGCGCTGGTCGCGGTGGTCATTACCGACTGCCCGACGCGCCGGGTAAGCTGGTCCGCCAACTGGGATTTGGACATCGCAAACATGATGATCGCCACACCGGGCCTGCCGTCAGGGGTTTCCTCCGGCCTGAGCTCCCGTTCGATGTCCGCCTCGCAACCGCAGGCGATCACGGACGAGGCGAAACCGGTCAGCGAGTTGGCGGCGATATAGGCATACTTCATCGTCATGGCGGTAATGATCAGCCGGGTTGCCTTCATCGGAAAGGCCTCGGCAAAAGTATCATCAATGCTTACACCGTTAATATTCATGTTCAGGTATTCTCTGTGACCTCTGTGGCTATGTTACTTGCAATCATGTACCAGCAGTGAATGTTGATTACAGGCTTCCAGCTCGTCCCGGCCGATCTTGAAATTCTCCAGGCTCATGGTCATGTACCTGTCAAAGTACTGTTTAAGCGGTTTCTCAATGCCCGCGTCGTAGTCCGGTTCGACCACGTGAGTGGAGGTGGCCGGGATGGCGCAGACTTTGCCGTCCCTGACGCAGAGTTCGCCGCGCTTGAATACGTATTCCGGTCTGCTGAACATGGTCTCGCGGTTGGCGTCGGGTTGGTACACGGTGATATCCGCGGTGGCGCCGATGCCCAGGTGGCCCAGGTCCTTGATCCCCAGGCTTCTTGCCGGCGCGGCGCGGGTGATAATCGCGATCTCGTACAAGGAATATTCCCGGTCGATCGAGGACAGGATGCTGGCATCGGCTGCGTCCTTGTTTATCGTGCCCAGCATGTCGTCGCGAAAACCCTTGTCCATCAGCAGCCTGACCAGGTGCGGGTAAAAGGTAAACGGCGCGCCGTTGGGGTGGTCGGTGGTCATGAACACGCGCCAGGGATCATCGACGAGCAGGAATATTTCCAGGCCGATGCACCACTGCAACGCGTTGACAAAATTCTTGTCCCGGTAACGGAACGGCACAACACCGCAGCCTGCCTCGCATTCAATGTCCATGCACATCCATTTTTTCGGATGGGCATGAACATGCCCCTTATGCTGCATCATCGTGTCCGCCGACGCGGTGACCGTCTGGCCGAACATGACCTGGCCGACATCTATCGACAGGTTTGCGTTCCTGTTCACTGCCTCCGCTACCTGCGCGGCCGCGGACGAGAATTTTCTGTCACCCTCCTGCCCGTAGCTGTGGAATTGCACGTGGGTCAGGTGCACCGGTCTGCCCTCGGCCGCAGCGATGGTATCGAGTGTTGTCCGGAAATTGCCGGGCACGCCCAGGTTGCAGGCATGTACATGCAGGGGATGGGGTACGCCGGTAGCATCCAGCGCATCCAGCAATGCGGACAGAATCGCCCGCGGAGTCAATCCGTAATGTTTATTGGATTCATCCAGGTCCAGTTTTCTCTGGTTGAACTTGAACGCGCTGATCCCGCCTGGATTGACCACCTTGACTCCCATCGCCCGGGTTGCCTGTATGGTCCAGGCCACGTAATCGTTGACAAGTTGCCGGTCTTTGTTGCGTTCAAGTAAGCGTAAAAGGAAGTCATCATTACCCAGCAGGACATAGGCCCCCGTATCCAGCATGGGGGTGTCGGCCATTTCCAGGTGCGAGTGGCGGGCGTTCATCGGCATCATCGCCGGTTCGAAACAGGAGGTATAACCCATTTCGGCATAGCGGTAGCCGGTAACGAAACTGCTTGGGGCGATAGCGCCAGATCCCGAACGCAACAGCTTGTCCGATGCGGCGATATTATTGCTGTGGTCATCCGCCAGCAACATCCTGGCGATGTTGACCTTGCCGCCGCCGATATGGGTGTGGATATCGATACCGCCCGGCATGACGATGCGTCCGTCCAGGTCCACTACCCGGTGAATCCTGCTAACGCACGCCGGATCGGCGAGCCTGCCGTCCTTGATATACAAGTCCATGATCCTGCCGTCTATCCCGTTTGCCGGGTCGTAGACCTTGCCGCCTTCGAGCTTGATCATCCGGGTTGGTCCGTGAGTTGTGAGATGATGCGGTTGATGATCCCGGCGGCGCTCTGCGAACCGGAATCTCTGAGCTTTTTCAGGGGCAGGCTGATGACTCCGTCCGTCCGGAACAGCGTGCCGGCATGATCGATGCCCGGGATGCCTGTCGGAATGAAAACGTCGGCGCTGTTCGCGCCGGCACGAAACGGGGATAGAATCACGGTGGGGACGCCCAGGGATGGAGGCGCTTCCTCGGTAAACCCCGATATCCACAACAAGCTGTCTATGTCCGCCGTGTGTGCGCCGGCGCCGGACGGACGTCCATCGTTGAAATTCAGCGCCGCCGGGAAGCCGGTCTGCCAGGTGGCCACGCTGTGCCAGGCTGCGCCGCCGTTGCTGCCGCCCAAGGATAAACCGGCAAATCGTTGTTTTGCGTTCAGGTCGCGCAACAAGTCCTGCGCCGAACCGATGACCAGGTCGGCCTGGTCCGCCGGCAGGGCTGCCGCGTTCCATACCAGTACGCCGTATTGTGCGTCTCTGACCAGGTCGGCTACCTGTTCCAATTTACGCGCTTTTGGTGCGGATATAGGACTGCAATCCGGCAGTTGCCGGCCGGTCAGTCGGGCGCGCAGCAGGGCCAGGTTTTCGGCAACCTCATCGTTGCGACCGGAAATGATGAGGCGCTCATGGCCGTCACAGCCAGCCAGTTCAGTCCGCCCCGGCCGGCCCAGGTAGGCCAGTTTCCTGCCGGCCGCGGCAAACAGCGAATGGGGAGTGTTGATGAAGCGTTCGATGAACCGGGGATAAGCGCCGGTCACGTTATTGCCGATAAAGATAATCGTGTCCGCCCGATTTTTTACTTCGGCGAGAGTGGTCGTGATCCCGCCCCGGGACTGCAGCGCTTTCAGGTTACGCCAGGCATGACCTTCAGTGGAATGGCGTAGCGCGGCATCTGTCTTTTCGGCCAGTTGCAATGCTGCGCGCAAGCCGTTAACGTCTGTGCCAAGACCCGCAATCAGCGGTTTATGGGACTTATGCAGGAGTTTTGCCGCGGCGCTGATGGCCCGTTCCACGGTCGCCGGCGCGCCTTTTATGGCCGCTTCAGGCATCGGCAGCGGGGCGGAAAAGCCCTGCTTGGCAAGTCGGCACGCATTCGCGGAGACCCTGAGTTGCCGCCTCTTTGTGCGCAGCGTCAGGTCATCGCATAACAGGCTGCAAAACGGGCAGGTTACATTTACTGCTGCTTGCATCAATCCAGCAAGGCCAACATTTCGCTGACACGGGTGTACTTCTCCCTGGGTTTGCCCGCGGGTTCGCCTCGGGCAATCTCGGTATCATCGATTTTTTTCCAGTCTGTAAAGCTGATGTGGCGGATATTGCGCCGGTCGAGAAGTTCGTAGCAGGCTTCAGCGCCGCGCCGCTGTTTACCGTCGTCCAGCCGGTCCAGGTCTTGCAGCAGCATGCCTACTGTTTCCACGCTGTCTGCCTTGTTGGTGCCGATGATGCCGGTGGGGCCGCGCTTGATCCACCCGGCGGTGTACAATCCCGGTTCCACCGTTCCGTCCCTGGTGATCCTGCCTTGATCATTGGAAAAAACCCCGCGGGATTCGTCGAACGGCACGCCGGGCATGGGCACGCCGTGGTAGCCGATACTGCGAAAGACAATGCCGGTATCCAAGATAAATGTTTCTCCGCTGCCTCTTGCCGACTGCCGGAACGGCTCTCCCGACAAGCTGTTTTTTTCTATCAGCAAGCGTTCCACCTTGCCATCGCCGAGTATTTCTCTGGGGCTTTTCAGGAAAGTGAAAATACAGCGCCTGTCCTTGGCTGTCTCCCGGTCGGCAAATCCGCAGAACAGGTCATAGATTTTTTTGTTGCCGGTATTTCCCAGTTCAGCTTCGCTTTCCGGGTTCAGCGCCAGTTCGTCCGTGTCTATCACCGGGTCACACGTGTCCAGGACACCGAATTCCTTCAGCTCCTTGGACGTGAACTTGGCTTGCGCCGGCCCACGCCGGCCAATGACGTAGATATTTTTTACCTTGCTCTCGGCCAGCGCTTCCAGTGCATGTGCAGCGATATCCGTATGCTTCAATTCATCAACGGTCTTGGCCAGGATCCGGCTCACGTCGGCGGCCACATTGCCCTGGCCGATTATGACGGCGGTTTCATGGGACAGGTCAAACTGCCTGTCGCGATAATCGGGATGGCCGTTATACCAGCCGACAAATTCCGTTGCCGTGTAACTGCCCTGCAGGTCTTCACCGGGGATGCCCAGGCGCCGGTCGGTTTCAGCCCCGCAGGTAAGAATCACCGCGTGGTGGGCGGCGCGCAATTCGTCAATGCTGATGTCCTTGCCCGCAGTCACGTTTCCGAGATAGTTGAACTGCTCCGCCTCGGCAAGCCTGGCGTACACCTTGATAGCCTGTTTCAGTTTCGGGTGGTCGGGCGCAACACCGCTTCTTACCAGGCCATATGGTACAGGCAAGCGTTCGAACATGTTGATGCGGACCTGAATATCGGCTTTGATCAGCGCGTCAACCGCGTAAAATCCACTGGGGCCGCTACCGACGATAGCGACTGTCAGCGGATTGTCTGGTGTTCCTAATCGAGTCATGATGCACCCAGTTGGTAAAAAAAGAGAAATATATCCCGAACGTCCGACGCCGCGCAGTCCGGGGCCGTTCGAAGATGAACCGAGGAGAACCTATTGCAATTCAAAGGTTCCCTGATGTAATTTAACGAAGCTCTGACAAGTCCATCCTGGACTTGTCAGAGCACGCAAAACAAAAATGCGATTTTTGTTTTGCTCTCAAATTCAATGACTTATCGTCATCGAATTTGGCGATACATCCCTGTATCGCAGGAACCTCTGACTTAATCAGAGGTTCCTTAATTTCAGGCTGGTATTTATTCAAAAGCCCAGGGCAGCTTTCCTTTCGTCCGCGCCGGGCAACGGGTCCATGGTATCGGTGATGACCGGCAATACCTTGGAACGTTCTGCGTTGATTTCTATCCACTCATGCTTGTCTTCCGGCAGGTCATCTTCTTCGTAGATGGCCTCGACCGGGCATTCCGGGAGGCATGCGCTGCAGTCGATGCAGACCTCCGGATCGATGTACAGCATCTGATCATCGTAATGGAAGCATTCCACCGGGCAGACCGCGACGCAGTCGGTATAACGGCAGTCTTTACAGTTGTCGGTAACGATTGTTGTCATGATTATCTCCTGTTTAGCCCGGATTTCTTACCAGACTGCTTAATATTGAAGGAAACCTGCTTTTCTGCTTATCGTCAATGAGTTAAATCTTATTAGCATGTCGCCGCTACACACTGCGCACGATGCGCTGTTGCGCGATATTACCCGTTTTATCCTGCATATAATAGTATTTCTCCCCGGTTCATCTCAACACTGTCGCCGCAATAGCGTTTGTACGAACCCTGCAGGTATTCTTCGGCGCTTGCGAATACCCGGGAAAGGCGCAACAGGTACAGCGTCATGTAGCCCGGCCGGTAAGTGCATGAATAGCTGAACGTGGGCAGTAACGGCGCATCTTTCATACTGATGATGGAACCCCGTTTCATCCCAGCGCCGGTGCGGATGCCGAGTTGCCCGAACACGAAAATACTGCCGGAGAGCATGTTGACGCCGGTGAAGTCGCCGCTGTTGCCGCCGATGGCGATCAACCCGTTACGCATTGCGTTGCCGGTCTCGTTGCGGACATTGCCGTGAATGATGATTTCCCCGCCGGTCATTCCCATGCTTGCGCCCCGGTAAGCGCTGCCGACCAGGTGGCCGGCATTACCGCGGATTTCAATTCTTCCTCCGGACATCTCCGGCCCGACCCAGTCGGCGGCATTACCGTTGATGAGGATTTCGCCGCCGCTCATGGCAGCGCCCAGGTGTTCACCGACATCGCCTTCGACCCGGATCGTCCCCTGTGACATGCCTGCGCCGATGAATTTCGCCCGCGCCAGGTGATCACCTTGCAACTCAATGGTCCCGTCATAGCTGCCGGCAACATTGAAAAAATCGCCGATTACCCGGCGTTCGCTGCCGTGCATCACCACCAGTGTCTCCACGCCCGCCGCATCCTGGCCGATAAGCCGGGCAGGAGTGATGTTGTCTGCCTCTATCGGAACATCCGGCGCGGCAACCTGTTTCAGTATTAAGGGCATGTCAGAAATCCGTACGAGGCACTAAGTAACTTCTGATTAACTCAGAGGTTACTACGATACAAGGATGTTTCCCTGATTTCATCATTTCAGGTCAAGGTCATGCAGGTTGATACGGTATTGTCCGAGATTGCCGCCGTAATTTCCCGCAGACACCTGCCTGATGCCGGGTTTTGCGGCGGCCAGTATCCCTGCGGCCATGGCCTGTCTGACTGCATTCTCGGTGAGGCCATCGATCACGATTTCCAGCGCGCAATTGACATCCGCCGGCAGGCTGCTGCCGGTCACGGCCTTCAACGTCGGACAGTAGGCGTCGTTGGTGGATGCGGGCAGGGTCTTGTAGCGTGATCCCACCTTGCTGCCGCTGCGCACGACGCCATTGGGAAACGGCAGGATGATATCGCTGATGGTCCCCATCGCCCGGGTTGCGGCGCCGGCCGCGGCCAGGGTTTTCTTCTCGTTCGTGCCCAGTATGATGATATTGCCGCCGCCCACCGATTTCTGTACGGCAAACGATTCTTCCACGGTGAATTCACCGTCCATGACCGGGATGCGCCAGAAACGCTGATCACCCAGCTTTTTGCTGCCCTGGAAACCGTCGCCGAAATAACGCAGTTGGGAACCGACCTGGACTGCTTCGCCGGCATCGAGGCCATTGAAACAGGCCGTTGTCGGGCAGGTCATCACGCATTGGCCGATGCGCTCCACCAGGCGTTTCCCTACCGATGCCTTGTCCATCGCGAATAACAGGATGCTGGCGCCGGGACGGCGGTCCGGCGTCTCATCCGCGGACAGAAATCGTTCAATGCCGGCCTCGCACTTGCAGCCGATCACCGATGTCGCAAAGCCGGTCATCGATCGCGCCGCAGCCTCGCTCCATTGCCGGGTGGCTGCGGTGACGATCACCCGCGCCCCCCACATGCTGAATGCCTCGGCAAACGTATCGACGATTTCCGTGGATTTTATCTTCATACCGTGGCGACTACTTCGTGATCATGCAGGTAGCTGTCATCGACTGCATAATTGGGGAACTCAATGGAGTAATAGTTCTCGAAGAACGGTTTTACCGTGGTGATGATGGATTCATCATAGCCGGGTTCGGTGTGCAGGAACTTCCCGTAAAAATCCCGGCAAAATTCATGGTTATCGATGATCAGTACGCCGGATTTGATCACGTAGCGGGGCGCGTTGAACATCGCTTCCTTGTCGGCCATCTCATCATAGATGGTAATGTCCGCGTCGGCGCCCGGTCCCAGGTGGCCCTTGTTGGTCAGGTTCAGGGCGCGCGCCGGACCGGCGCGGGTGATAATCGCTATCTCATTGAGCGTGTATTCACGGTCCAGTTCATTCAGTATCGTGCCGTTAATGGCCTTCTGGTTCACGCGCTTGATCTCTTCCTTGCGAAATTCCCTGTCCATCAGCAAGCGGATCAGCTTCGGGTAGCTCAGGAAGGAACCACCGTTCGGGTGATCCGTGGACAGGACGATGCGCCAGGGGTCTTTTGACAGCAGGAACAGCTCCAGGCCGATGGCCCATTGCAGCGCGTGCACGTAAACATGTTCCTGGTAGCTGAAGGGCATGATGCCGCAGCCGCTTTCACACTCCGTATCGGCGTTTACCCATTTTCCTTTCTTGAAGCCCCTGAGCATGTAGGCCAGTGGCGCGTCCGCGGTCATGATCGTCGCCTTGCCGAACATGACCTGGCCGACATCACAGGAGATATTCGGATGGTCATTAATGTATTCGGCAATTTCCCTGGATGCCGATTTTGGATTCTTGCCGAGTTCGCCCGCGTAACTGTGAAACTGTATATGGGCCAGGTGCGCGCGCCGGTCACCGGCGGTTTTCATCGTCTCCAGGGTTGTCTTGTAGTTGCCGCTGTGTCCCAGGTTGTTACAGTGTATGTGCGGCGGATGGGGCAGGCCCAGCTCATTGACTGTTTCCACAAACGCATCGATCACTTGTCGCGGGGACACTTCGATGACATCGCTTTCCTCATCTATGTCCTTGACGTTGGAATTCTTCTTGCCTTTCCAGGGTTCGTCTCCGCCGGGGTTGACCAGCTTGGTGGTATAAGCCTTGGTTGCGTTGACCCACCAGGCAACGGCATGGCGAAACTCCTCCTTGCGCCCTTCCTTGATTAGCTGCTGCAGGAAGATATTATTGCCCAGCAGCACGTAAAAACCCTTGTCGATGACCGGTGTATCATGCAGCTCCTCAATGGTATGCCTGGCGCCGATAGGGGTGACGGCCGCCTCCATCGCAGTGGTGTAACCCAGGGTCGCATAGCGGTACCCGGTGGCAAACGTGGAAGGGACGGTGCCGCCCGCGCCCGAGCGGGTGTGTTCCGTTCCGGGATGCGGGTCGCGGCGGTGATCTTCGGGTTGCAGCTTCCTGGCCAGGTTTACCTTGGGGCCGGCTATGTGGCAGTGGATGTCCACGCCACCGGGCATGACGACCATGCCGCTTACGTCAATTTTTCTGGGTGTGGAGGCGGGTGTTTCCACCATGCGTCCCTGTTCCAGGTAGAGGTCTCTTATTTCCCCGTCAATACCGTTTGCCGGGTCATACACCTTGCCCCCCGCAAGTTGAATGCATTCCGTCATTATTATCTGCCTTCCATCAACTGTTTCAGCCTGCGCCGGTTACTGCATCGGCGCGGCAGCGCGCGCAACGCCGCTTGCCTCGCCGGCCTGGCCGCGGGCCAGGACCAGCTCGCGCACGCGTTTTCTGATCGCGGTCAGTATTTCCTCATCGGTGGGAAAAGGTGAATCGAAGGCCTTGCGCAACGTGATCGGCACATCGTCCATCCGGTATACGGTGCCGGCGGTATTGATGCCATAAGTACTGGTCCGAAATGCCACGTGCGCCAGTTTGCTGGTGTGGGTTGCCTTGGTATCCAGGCATATGACCGGGATCTTTGCCAGGTGGTCAATAGCCGCCTGGGGAAAATTCGATGCGGGGTCCGTGGCGATGATCAGCGCGGCATCGACGTCCCGCTTCGACAGCAAGTCCACGGTGGTGAATTCTCCCGGGTTGAAACGGGGGAAGCCGCGGCTGAAGTTGACGCCGAACGGATAGCCGGTCTGCCAGGACATCACGTTGTCGGCCCCGGTGACGTTGCCGTGGCCTCGTACCGGCTTGGCGACGAAATGGGTGTATTCATTCAGGTCCGTGGCCAGCGCGAGCAGCGCGCCCGAATTGAAATGCCGGCCCCGGGTCATGGTCAGGCCCATGCCGAAAAACAAAACGCCGTAACGGCAGTTTTTCATTCGGTCCACCAGTTCCTCCATGGTTTCCAGACTGACCCCGGTCTGTTCTTCTATATCCGGCTCAATCTTGCGGTTTTTTACCAGCGCCCGCAACGCCCACAACACTTCAAAGTCTTTTCCCGGCTTTACCTGGATAAACTGGCTGGCCGCCGGCGCGCTGGGAGTCCTGCGCACATCCACCAGGACCACGTGGCGATCTTTTTTCCCCCTTGGAGTAAACATCCCCTTGGCGGTGACGGCATAGCGGCCGAAGTGGCGCGGGTGCGACTCGGCAGGATTCCCACCCCAGTAAATGACCAGGTCGGCGCGGTTCTTCACTTCACCTAAAGTCATGGTGCTTTCGCCGACTCCCTGGAGTGCGATGCCGGACGGGCCATGGCAGACCGAAGTCGTGGTGTCGATGTTTCCCCTGATGGTATCGGTAATTGCGACAGCCTGACGCTGCGCCTCGCAGGTCGTGTCGCTGAGACCGTAGGTAATCGGGAACCTGGCATTGACCAGGGTCCTGGCGGCTTCTTCCACTGCCTCTTCCACGGCGACAGGCCGGTTATCTATCATCGCGGCCGGCGCGTCTTCTTCGATATAGTGTTCGGCAAACCAGGCCCGGCCCAGGACGCACGCATTTTTTGCCTTGGTAATCCGTTTTTCATCCATATCCACGGTCAGTATCATGTCGTCACAGACACAGCCGCAGAATGTGCAAGTGGCATTTTCTACAACTTTTACGTTTTCACTCATGATAGCTCCTCATGGGGTCAGACCGGCCCGGATGGCGCTTTGGTCTACGCAAAATCAAGGTTGGGAAACCTCTGATCATTGTTAAGCATTCTAACTGATTTTTTCCACCTGGACAGAAATATGTTTGGACAGCGGCATGCCACTGCCCGCGGTGTCACTTTCCATCAGGCGGCTGGATGTGGGCCCATAGGCGATAAAGATCATGCCTTCAGGCAGGTCACCGGCTTTTTTTGAGACGCAGGTAACAACAACTTCTCCCACATGGTTTTTCAGCCGCAGTTTATCGCCATTGCTGAAACCGAGGCGAGCCATCTCGTCCGCATTGATTTCAACGGTAGAAGTAACCTCCCGGTACTCGTCACCCAGTTTTCCCTTGTTCAGGGAGGTCCCCTGTTTACTGGACCGCCCGGGTATCAATAACATGGTTTCCGGCATATTCAGCTCCGCAAAAGCGCTATGAGAATCGATAAAGAAGCCTCCGACCAGGTCAGAGGCGATGGAAACAACGTGGGATATATGCCGGCGCCATAATCCACAACGGTTTCATATCTATAACATTTTTCCCGGGAATCGTCAAATGATTCCCCCGCGCTTCCTGGGAAATAAGTAGTTCCCGACGCTGTCCATGTGCGTGATGCATGAGGGACACGCACCCCCTAGGAAATAACTGACCGATTTATGGCACTTGCCCCACATAGGTAGTGTCGGGATTCAACCTTCTGCAATTTTCCTCTGAGGAGATATTCGGGTTAGAATATTTCCGTGCTTCTGAGGACGACACGAAATGATCATGCCGCTGCTGAAACGGTGAGGGTTGCTGCGCCGGCGCGGCTGCACCTGGGTTTCCTGGACCTGAACGGCGGCGACGAACGGCGTTTTGGCAGTATCGGTGTCGGTATTACCGGTTTTTCCACCGTGATCAGCGTCAGCCATAGCGAGCGGTTGGATATCAACGGCGCGCATGATGAATATATCGCTGCCATTGCGCAAACCGTTCTGGATTGCTTTCACATCACGTCCGGTGTCAGGATACAGGTTGAAGAACACATTCCCAGACACCAGGGCCTGGGCTCAGGCACACAGATGGCATTGGCGCTGGGCGCTGCGATAACCCGCCTGTATGGCATTGATGCCGGTGTTGACGATATCGCGCTGGCGACGGGCAGGGGCAGACGCTCCGGGGTGGGACTGGGGGTGTTCAGGCACGGTGGTTTCATCCTTGACAGCGGCAAGTCTGAAGGCCGCAGCTTACCGACGGTGGTTTTTCGCCATGCCATTCCGGAACCATGGCGGTTTGTCCTGGTCATGGATACCCGGGACCAGGGGGTCAGTGGAACGGATGAAGTCGACGCGTTCAAATCACTGCCGGATATGGACCCCGGAGTTTGTGCGCAGATTTGCCGGCAGGTGTTGATGCAGATGTTGCCGGCCATCATCGAACAGGATTGCCGCCGCTTCGGCGCGGCCGCCAGCAGTATTCAGGCCAGTATCGGTGACTATTTCAGCAGCGTGCAGGGCGGGGCGTATGCTAATGAAAATGTCAGGCGGGCGCTGGAACTGTTGCTGGAACGTGATGCGGCCGGCGCGGGCCAGACCTCTTGGGGGCCGACCGGTTTTGCCGTGTTCCCGGATGAACAATCAGCGCGTCGGGCAGTGAATGATCTCGCGGGACAAAAGAATGGGTTAAGCTTCGTACTTGCCGCGGCGGAGAACAACCCGGCACAGGTCAGCAGGTCCGGGTGACTGTAAACGGGTAGTGCCGTGACAGTCACAGAGATTTGGACATTTTACCCATCCTGATATACAATTTACGATCTTGTCGCAGGTATAACGTAACTGGCGCAGTGCAGGTAACCTGAGGTTTTACGACGCCGACAGGATCATTGCTTTCCGTGGATTGTATGCTGGAGAAATAGAGGTCGGACCTGCCTAACTATTTATACCCATTGAGTTAATATATTACAGGCGTCTGTTCTGCTTCTTTAAACTCCACTTTTTGCCGTCAAAACCGAGGTATTGCAGATTCCAGTAATAAATCACTCGAACACCACCACTTTTACTGCGGCTGGTTCATACCCAGCGTACTTTTCTTACTTCACCGGAACGACGGATCAGGTTGCCAACATTCGGTTTCATCATCAGAAGTGATTGCAACGCTGCGTATTCATCATCAGTCAGATAGTCCGGTTCACCCATCCGGGTGAAACAGGGGTGACCACTTTGAAATTTGGCCCAGATCCGTAAAGACCACATCCGGTTCCAGCGCGCGCTTATCGCTGATTGCGTCAATCACGCCTAATTAGGGGATCAGTTCTGCTGAAATTTCTGCTGATCCACTTCATGCAGTTCCCGATAAAGCTGGTATAGCATGCACTCGTCCTGGCGCGCACGCAGTCACTCACATACTATCGCAGTTGCTGCAGCAACGCCTCGCAGGTCAGCTTTGTGCTCCAGACGGAACCTGGGGCAGCGGCCTAATCGCTGGCGCTCCGTCGGCCGGGTCTGCGGGATAACCAGCGCACCAATAACGCGCCAGCCAGCAGCGCGGCTATGGACGCAATAAGGTTAAGTGTCATCGAGTTTCTCCTCGGCGCCAAGTATGACCAGACACCACCCCAACAATGTGACCGCCGCGCCAGCCGGCAGTTGCGCAAGATCCAGAAGGCCGGTGATCAATCCGGTGGCCGTGATTATGATCCCAATCTGGCGCAGAGTCTGGTCAACCTGTTCCTGGTTCAGTTTCATCCATTAAATTATAGCACATTACAGTCTATCTCAGTGTATTGATGAGAACCATATTCTTGATGAAGATGATATGGAAGACAGAGCAGCAAAATATCTCCCGGAACAAAATACGCTACTTGTTAACTCAGATTTTCGTGTTTTCCAGGATATGGTAAAGAAACTTTGCAATGAGAAAGATAATAAACTCGGAGTAAATATCGAATCTACAGTTGAAGATGTCGTACATGCATGGTTTGAACAGGCGTTAGTTGAAACTGTAATAGGAATACAGCAACTAAAAGGGAGTAAGGGTGGGGCCATGGACTCAATTGATGCAGCATTATCAGAGGAAGCTTTAACGACTGCTGTAATGCAGAGATACCACATACATATTGCATCTAGAAGAGAATTAGGCGCAAGACTAGGTAAAGGATTAACTAGTGCGGCTGCAGATTAGTATTCCTATGGAGCAGGTCAATGGTAATCCAGGTACTGCTCCTGATCCTCATTTAAATATAGTTCTCTAGGAACTACTTTGAACATATATTGATATGTCATGGTACCATCACCTCGGTGGTTTTTTACACGGAGAACGCCAAACGCGGTGAAACATGGGGGTAGCATATTACACAAGAAATGGGAGAGGGTGACTAGCGAACTGAAAATTACTACACGACCCAAGAAGGCGGCTTGAAGAAATGACTTTGGCGGAGAGAGAGAGGGATTCGAACCCTCGATACGCTATTAACGTATACACACTTTCCAGGCGTGCGCCTTAAGCCACTCGGCCATCTCTCCTGATACGTTTTTTTCCCCACGCGCCGGCAACCTTCCTGACACCGGCTGCCCGGTTACTGGCGGCACACTCTCTGTACCGTTGGAACCTCTGCGACTTAATCAGAGGCTCCTTTATTATTTTACCCTGATTCAGCAGAATAATCCCATCTCTAGAATCCTGCATTAGCTAGGCCGAATGCTTTCTGCCGGTATTGGTCCCGTTAACGCCGCGCGCAGAACTTGACCTGGGTTATCGCTATACGGACATGGGTGAAATAAAAACCGATGTTGGCGCTATTACTATCGAACGTTACAGACAGGATGGTAGCCGCCGCCCGGACTTTTCAGTCAGCATAGACGAGACGTTGGCCGAGTTGAAAACCCACGCAGTACTGGTCTCGTTCAGACTCCAATTCTAAGGAAGCTCTGAAT
The DNA here is from genome assembly GCA_965221335.1 of Gammaproteobacteria bacterium. Taxonomy (GTDB): domain Bacteria; phylum Pseudomonadota; class Gammaproteobacteria; order Eutrophobiales; family Eutrophobiaceae; genus JAAXHV01. The sequence continues at coordinate 607,726 of CBDCSC010000001.1, forward strand.
AAGTCCATCCTGGACTTATCAGAGCACGCAAAACAAAAATGCGATTTTGTTTTACTCTCAATATCAACGACTTATTGTCATTGATATTGGCGACACATCCCTGTGTCGCAGGAACCTCTGACTTAATCAAAGGTTCCCTAAATGGTCAAGCCTGGAGAAGCCGCCATCAAGCGATGAAACCAATCGCTTTCAAACCAGCTTACTGATATACTGCGGTCATGAAACCAGTAACTTATTACACTTTCGCGACCGGAATTGCGCTGACTGCAGGGCCTTCCGCGTTGTAATTCGACGCAGCCCGTCACTCCCAACCGCCAAGACCAGGCAGCCTGACACCGCCCGTTCCACATCAAACCCAGGATAGAATTAACTAGAGGTATCTTAACGCTATGAATACGAATTTTGCGACTGCGAGGGACATGAACAGTCAGGAAACTGAAAACAGCAACTTGAGCATCAACAATTTGATCGCTCCCAAGGTGAATCATCTGGTCGACTTTGCGCATGGACTGGGTTTGAGCACCAGCCGCACGTCAAACGGAAGTTTGCTGATAGACGCGGGTATCAGCAGTCACGGCAGCATTGAGGCCGGCAGACAGATTGCCGAAATCTGCCTGGGAGGGCTGGCTACGGCCAGGTTGCGGGCCGCGCGGGACTACCAAAACTGGCCCTGGCATGTGGATGTGCATACCAGCCACCCTGTGATCGCCTGCCTGGCCAGCCAGTATGCGGGCTGGAGCCTGTCCCATGGCGAGGGCAAGGGCACCTTCAGCGCACTCGGTTCCGGCCCGGCCAGGGCGCTGGGCAGCAAGGAACCGCTGCTGGATGAAATCGGATACCGCGACAAGGCGGACACCACCTGCATTGTGCTCGAGGTCGACAAGTTACCGCCGGTTGAGATTGCCGGCAAGATTGCCGAACGCTGCCAGGTTGCGCCGGAAAACCTCACGCTGATTCTTACGCCTACTTCCAGCCTGGCGGGAGCGGTGCAGGTCGTTGCCCGGGTGTTTGAGTCCGCGCTTCACAAGGCGCATACATTGCGTTTCCCGCTGACTGAAATTGTAGATGGGATGGGTACCGTGCCCTTGTGTCCTCCGTCACCGGATTTTCTGACAGCCATGAGTCGCACCAATGACGCGATCCTGTTCGGCGGCCATGTCCACTTGTTTGTCAGCTCCGGCGATGAGGACGCGCAAGGGCTGGCGCACCAGTTACCGAGCAATACATCGGAAGATTACGGCAGACCGTTCGCCGAAGTGTTCAAAAGCTCCGGCTTTGATTTCTACAAGCTGGATCCCATGTTGTTCAGCCCGGCCCGGGTGACCGTGAGTTCACTCAAGACGGGACGTTCTTTCCAGGCGGGGGATATCAACCTGCAGGCGCTGAACGATTCATTCACCGGGATATTCAGTTAATCCGCCAGGCGGCACATATCCGGGTTTGCCTTCCATGGCGGGTCTGGCGCAACAGGTGTACGATTGTTTTATTTGCGATATTGACGCGCTGAAGCCGGGAAACGTAGGCCGCCACGGTTCCGGTCATGGCATGGAGTGTGCGGATTTTATCAGGAGCGCACAAGCCGTTACGCCCTTTCTTTGTGACCGGCGTCTCGGTATCGGCAGAAAAATCCTGTCCAGTGTCGAAGCCACCATGGCAGAGGTACGGTGCAATACCAACCTGGGCATGGTTTTGCTGATGGCACCCATAATCCGGGTATTTCAGGAACATGGCCCGCAGGTAAACTTTCGGCAAACCGTCAAATCGACGCTGAAATCACTCGGGCGGCAAGAGGCACAGGACATATTCGCGGCCATTCGCCTGGCAAACCCGGGCGGTCTTGGTAAAGTGGACAGGTATGACGTAAACTCTCCCGTGGAAATTGATATTTATTCCGCGATGGATGCCGCCCGGGATCGGGACCTGGTAGCGCTTCAATATGCGAACGGATACCGGGAAGTGATGGATCTGGGGGTAAAATGCCTGCAAAACCGGCACGATCGCGGGAATAGTCTTGAATGGGCGGTTGTTGCCTGTTATCTTATGTATATGGCAAGTTTTCCGGATTCGCATATCCGCAGAAAACATGGAATCGAAACTGCCGAGCAGGTAACAAAGAGAACAAAACCTGTACTGGAGCAGTTTATGCGCTATGATGACCCGGAAGATGCGAGGGAAGTATTGATGATTCTTGACAGGGAACTCAAAGCGTCGGGACTGAATCCTGGCGCCTGTGCAGATCTGACCGTTGCCAGCCTGTTGTTGTTCCGGCTCGGGATTGGTTGAATTGCAGGTCGTGGCAGACGGTGTGGGGAGTTGTTGATAGACCTTACGGAGGTATCATGTTTAAGATTATTGACAAACTGTGTAACATTTTTAAATCAGAAAATGAAGGAGGTAATGAAATGGCTGTTATCGATAGAGTACTCGTTGGTGAGGCATTGGTCGGAGATGGTAATGAGGTCGCCCATATAGACCTGATTATGGGACCGCGCGGCAGCGCTGCGGAAACCGCTGCATGTAATGCCCTGACCAATAACAAAGATGGGTTTACATCCCTGCTGGCGGTAGTCTCGCCGAACCTGGCATGTAAGCCTACAACCGTAATGTTCAACAAGGTCACCATCAAGGGCGCCGCGCAGGCCGTGCAGATGTTCGGTCCGGCCCAGCGTGCGGTATCCATGGCGGTAATGGACTGTGTTGAGGACGGTACAATACCCGCCGATGAGGCTGATGATATTTTTATCTGCGTCGGCGTGTTTATCCACTGGTTGGCTGAGGATGATGGCAAAATTCAGGACTACAACTATGAAGCCACCAAGATGTCGATCAAGCGCGCTGTTGCCCGTGAGCCGAAGGCTTCCGAGGTATTAAGCAAGCGCGGTGATGCGGATCATCCGTTCCAGGCTCACTCGTAAGCGAGTCCGACCCCAACAAAAACCCCGGCCTGTGCCGGGGTTTTTTATGTCTGGAGAGCACGGTACAGGTCAGCACAGGCTTTTCAAGACACGCTGTGAATACATCCCTGTACGCTTTATCATCCGCTATCCCTGCGGATGACATTCTTGAAAAGCCTGTCCTGACCTGTTTCAGTAAGCCCGGTTAAATGTTCTGTGGTGATGGTTTTGTCATGCAATGCCGAGGCGATTAGCGCACCGTGGATGCCTTGCCCGGCGAGCAGGCGCAAATCCTCGATGTTGCGCACGCCACCGGCTGCGTAGAGCTGTTTGCCCGGCAGCCCGGGTGCGAGTGAGCGGATGAGCGCCAGGTCGGGACCGGCATGGCTGCCCACCCGTCCCAGGGACATGATGATCACGCGCTGCGGTAACCGGGCTGGCTGCGCAGCGAGGGCCGGATCACCGAGCTGGACCCCACCGCGGTAATCCATTGACAGGATGCAATCGGATTTGCGCGTATAATAGTCCAGTTGTTCACCGGTCATGCCTGTTTCCGAGCCTATTACGTTGTTTACGCGGTCCTTGAAGCGCACGGTGTTGTCACCGATGAACGGGTCAGCGCCGGAATCGATCCACAGGTTGATTTCACTGTGGGTCTCCAATATGCGGGTGATCAGCACATGGTTATTGCCGTTATTTCCGATAGCGTTGAGATCGGCGATATAAAATGTCTTGAACGGGAACACGGACAGGTAGGCCCGGATGACGGCCGGGAGCTGCGGTTGTGGGCACAGCGCAGAGGCCAGGGGCTTGTAGGTTTCCCTTTGTCCGTGCCTGGCCGTTACCACCAGGCCGTCCTTCAAATCGATGACGGGTATGATATGCATACAGAAAATTATACAGGCTGGGATATCGGCGGCGCACACCTGAAAACTGCGCGACTCGATGGGAACGGCGAATTGCGCGCGCTGGAGCAGTTTGCCACACCGTTGTGGCAGGGTATCCGCACGCTGGCAAAGCCTGTTACCCGGGTAATCGAATCCCTTCCCACCGGCAGATGCGTTCATACCCTGACGATGACGGGTGAGCTGGCTGATTGCTTCCCCGCGCGCCGGGATGGGGTGGCAACCCTGGTGGATTACCTGTCAGCCCGGTTGGGTCCGGAAAATCCGATCTATGTTTATGCCGGAAATAAAGGTTTGCTGACGCCTGATCAAGCCGGAGACGGTTTTGCCGATATCGCGTCGGCCAACTGGCATGCGACTGCCATGTATGCCGCGTTACGCGTGGGGTCCGGGATCCTAATCGATGTCGGCACCACTACAACCGATATTATCCCTTTTCACGGACACCGGGTTTGCAGTCGCGGGTATACCGATCAGCAGCGCTTGCAGACGGGTGAACTGGTCTACACGGGTATAGTCAGGACACCGGTGATGGCGGTCGTCGACAGGTTACCGTACAAGAGCGTATGGCAATCGATCGCGTCAGAGAATTTTGCCGGCATGGCGGACGTATACCGTATCACCGGTGACCTGGACGAGGATTTCGATTTACTGCCCGCGGCTGACGCTGGTGCAAAAACCCGTTACCATAGCATTAAACGCCTGGCGCGGATGCTGGGAGCCGACTATGCTGAGGGTGACGATGAAGCGCCCTGGCTGGACGTCGCGGGCCATATCGCCGGCAAGCAATTTGAACGGGTTGAACAGGCTTTCAACAGTGTAACGGACGGAGTTGCCGGCAAAGTTCGAGGCAATATCGTCGCAGCCGGCGCGGGCCGCTTTATTATAGAAAAACTTGCACGCAGGAACGATTGTAAGCTCATGAATTTTGAAGATTTGTTGCCCATGCATGACGGGAAGCCGCAGACCGAGAATAATTGTTCCACAGCCGTGGCAGTAGCAGCGTTGACCCGGCAGTATGTCAATGCGCCTGGTTGAGTTGGATTATAGCCGGGACTCGGCCGCGCTGTTCAGCCATATCGCGCACGAACCCTGGAGCATCTTCCTGGACAGCGGGTATCCGCTGATTGACAGCGGCCGTTATGACATAATGACTGCCCGTCCGTACCGGACGCTCCTCACCCAAGCCGGGGAAACCCGCATTGCCGGCGGCGGTACCTTGCGCTATTCAAAAGACGACCCGTTTACCCTGGTCAAGCGCGAGCTGGGCGAACGCCGTATCAACTTCTCCGGGTTCCCGTTTTACGGCGGTGCGCTGGGGTATTTCTCCTACGACCTGGGACGGCGCCTGGAACAACTGCCGGCGCTTTGCCGCGATGATATCAACATGCCGGATATGGCCATAGGCCTGTATGACTGGGCGGTCATCGTCGATCACCATAGGAGACGCACCTGGTTGATTGCCGCCGAAGACTCCGGGCCGCGGGAGACCGGTTGGGAGGATCTGCAGGAGATTTTTACCAGGAATAATCCACCGGAAGCCCATACGTACGCGGTGCAATCGGAGCTGCTCAATCATACCGGCAGGGAGGAATACCGGGCGGCCTTTGACCGCATTCAACATTACATCCGGGATGGCGATTGCTACCAGGTAAACCTTGCCCAGCGCTTCAGCGTTGCCGTGTCGGGTGATTCATGGAGCGTTTACCGCCAATTGAGACAATCCAACCCGGCTCCGTATGCCTGTTTTTTCCGGCTTGAGGATACCTGCGTTCTGAGTTCCTCGCCGGAGCGGTTTATTTCCGTTGCCGGCGACCTGGTGGAAACCAAGCCGATCAAGGGCACGATAAGACGCTCGGTATATGCCTATGAGGACAAGGCGCTGGCGGCGCAACTGCTCGAGAGCGAAAAAGATCGTGCGGAAAACCTGATGATCGTCGACCTGTTGCGCAATGACATCGGCAAGAACTGTGAGACGGGCAGTGTCATGGTTCCCCGGTTGTTTGCGTTGGAGAGTTTTGCCACTGTGCACCACCTGGTCAGCACAGTGACCGGCCGGCTTGCGCGGGGCAGGCACGCGCTGGACCTGCTGCGCGGCGCATTTCCCGGAGGCTCGATAACCGGCGCGCCCAAGCTGCGCGCGATGCAGATCATCGAAGAACTGGAGACCTACCGCCGGACTGTCTATTGCGGGGCTATCGGCTATGTCGGCTTTGATGGCAATATGGATACCAACATCGCGATACGTACCCTGGTGCACAAGGATGACAGGATCTATTTCTGGGCCGGTGGGGGAATCGTGGCGGATTCTGATCATGGCAGTGAATATACGGAGTGCCATACCAAGGCGGAAGCGATCATGCGCTTGTTCAGGTAGCCCGTGTTGCTTACCGGTTGATGCGGAGTCCGGGCTGATATGTGGGTTATAAAAATCGGCGGCAGCCTGGAGGCGGCGCCCGGTTTGCCCGCGTTATTGGCCCTGCTGGCAGATTACGGACATTCGGGAATCATTCTCGTGCCTGGCGGCGGCCGCTTTGCCGATAGAGTGCGCGCTGAGCAGCGCGAAAAGAGCATGGATGATGCAACCGCACATTGCCTGGCCATCCGCGCCATGGAGCACTATGCGACCGTGTTATGCGGGATGGAACCGCGCTTGTATCCCATTGCCAAACTCAGCGAAATATCCGGCGCACGCGGTGCATCCACGGTCCCGGTCTGGTTGCCCGCTGACTTGCTTGCCGGTGAACCCGGTATCCCTGCGAACTGGCAGGTGACCTCTGACAGCCTGGCCCTGTGGTTTGCTGCAAAGGTAAAGGCCGAAGCGTTAATCCTGATCAAGTCAGTACCGAATAAGACAAACAACGCAACAGAACTTGCCGCGTCCGGTTACCTGGATGACTATTTCCCGGAGATGATGAAAAAAACAGCCGTTGGGATGATTGCCTGCATCAGTATCGAAGATCAGCATATCCTGCGGCAGGCGCTGGCCGCCGGCACCATACCGCCTGAATTACGGATAATCACGCCGGTAGAATCAAGAAAGCCTGGCGCCTGAAGGAGGTTGGAGGCGCCAGGCAAAGTGCCGAGCTCCTGCTGGGCTTCCCGCTGAAATCGTTGTTCCGGTTTATTTACCGCGTAGTCAGCATCAGTCCCAGTTCAATACGCCACCGGTCTGGTATTCGGTTACGCGTGTTTCAAAAAAGTTCTTTTCCTTGTTCAGGTCCATGAGTTCACTCATCCAGGGGAACGGGTTACCGGCCCCGGGATACTGCTCGCTCAAACCGATCTGGGCGCAACGCCGGTTGGCGATAAACTTGAGGTATTCTTCAAACATATTGGCATTAAGGCCCAGTACGCCCCGCGGCATGGTGTCGCAGGCGTAACGAATCTCCAACTCCACCGACTCGCGCAACATTTTGATGATTTCCTGTTGAAACGCCGCGCTCCACAAGTGGGGGTTTTCAATTTTTATCTGGTTGATCACGTCAATACCGAAGTTCATATGCATGGACTCGTCGCGCAAGATGTACTGGAACTGTTCGGCACAGCCGGTCATCTTGTTGCGCCGGCCCATGGACAGGACTTGTACGAAGCCCACGTAGAAGAAGATGCCTTCGAATACGATATAAAATGCAATCAGGTCGCGTAACAAGCGTTGGTCGGCTTCCGGTGTTCCGGTATGGAACGTAGGGTCTCCAAGGCTTCGAGTGTAACGCATCGCCCAAGCGGCCTTGTCGTGGATGGAAGGTACCTCGCGATACATGTTGAATACCTCGGCCTCGTCCAGCCCCAGCGACTCGACGCAATACTGGTAGGCATGGGTATGCAAGGCCTCTTCAAAAGCCTGCCGCAGCAGGTACTGGCGGCATTCAGGGTTGGTGATATGCCGGTATACCGCCAACACCAGGTTGTTGGCCACCAGTGAGTCTGCGGAAGCGAAGAACCCCAGGTTACGCTTTATGACGGTCCGTTCATCCGCGCTGAGCCCGTCAGGATTTTTCCACAGCGATATGTCCGCATTCATGTTGATTTCCTGGGGCATCCAGTGATTGGCGCACGCGTCCAGGTATTTCTGCCAGGCCCATTTGTATTTGAACGGCACCAGTTGGTTCAGGTCGGCGCGGCAGTTGATCATCTGTTTGTCATCGACGCTGATCCTGCCGGCGCCGAATTCGACTTCCTCCAGGCCGGTGACGCCGCCCGCGTCCGCTTCCTGTGAAGGTGTGAACAGCAGGTCCGGGTTCGGCGGCGGTACAGTGCCGTCCGCCGCTTCCGGTGTGTGCACCGCAACCGCATGGGGCGGGAGGCTGTTGTCGCCCTTCACTTGTTTGATATTTGCAATAGGATCATCCCAATTGGTCAACATAGTATTTCACCTTATTAGAGGATAAGAAGACAGATGCACCGTGTTACTGGCATGACTCGCAGTCCGCATCGTCAAGCGAACAGACCTTGGCGCCCACCTCATCGGAACTTGTACGTTCAACCGCGGCAAGCTTGTTTTCACGGCCGCCGCTCAGGGTACTTTTTTCCACGTGGGTTGCGCCCAGGCTGCGCAGGTAATAGGTTGTCTTGAGGCCTCTCACCCAGGCCAGCTTGTACAGGTTGTCCATTTTCTTCCCGTCCGGCGCGGACATGTACAAGTTCAGCGATTGTGCCTGGTCGAGCCATTTCTGCCGGCGTGACGCGCATTCCACCAGCCAGCGCGGGTCGACCTCAAAAGCGGTTGCGTAAAGCATTTTCAGCTCATCCGGTATGCGATCAATCTGCTGCACGCTGCCGTCGAAATATTTCAGGTCGCTGACCATGACCTCATCCCAGAGGTCGTGCGCCTTGAGGTCATTCACCATGTACGGGTTAACCACGGTAAACTCGCCGGACAGGTTTGATTTGACGAACAGGTTCTGGTAGGTCGGTTCAATGGATTGGCTGACGCCGCAAATGTTGGAGATGGTCGCAGTCGGGGCAATGGCCATACAGTTGGAATTACGCATGCCTGTTTTTTTCACGCGTTTGCGTAATACGGCCCAGTCCAGGCTGCTGCTCTTGTCCATCTCCAGGTAGCCGTTCCGGTTCTTGTCGAGAATGTCTATCGAATCTATCGGCAGGATTCCCTTGCTCCAGAGGGAGCCTTTGAAACTGGTATAAGCGCCGCGTTCTTTCGCCAGGTCAGTGGAAGCCTCTATCGCGTAGTAACTGACCATTTCCATGCTGGAATCAGCAAATTCAATCGCCTCCTTGGACGCGTATGGCAGGCGCAGTTTGTACAGGGCATCCTGGAAACCCATAAGACCCAGGCCCACCGGGCGGTGTTTCAGGTTGGAGCGGCGCGCCTGCGGCACGCTGTAGTAATTGTAGTCAATGACGTTGTCCAGCATGCGCATCGCGACTTTCACAGTGTGTTCAAGCTTGGCTTGGTCCACGCCGTCTTCGGTTACGTGCTGCGCCAGGTTCACCGAACCGAGATTGCAGACCGCGATTTCATCATCCGAGGTGTTCAGCGTGATCTCGGTGCACAGGTTGGATGAATGCACCACACCTGTGTGCTGTTGTGGCGAGCGCAGGTTGCAAGGGTCCTTGAAGGTGAGCCAAGGGTGGCCGGTTTCATACAGCATAGAGAGCATCTTGCGCCACAGGTCCTGCGCCTTGAGGGTCTTGTGCAGTTTGATCTCACCCTGGGCCGCCATCTGCTCGTATTCAACATATCGCCGGCTGAACTCCTCGCCATACAGGTCATGCAGGTCCGCAGTGCTGTCCGGTGAGAACAGGGTCCAGTCGCCGCCCTCGCTAACCCGCTGCATGAACAGGTCCGGGATCCAGTTGGCGGTATTCATGTCATGGGTGCGGCGCCGATCATCGCCGGTATTCTTGCGCAACTCCAGGAACTCCTCGATATCGAGATGCCAGCTTTCCAGGTAGGCACACATCGCGCCCTTGCGTTTGCCGCCGTTATGAGCCAGCATACTGCTCGTCATGTAGGATTCATCACCCTCGACCTTGAGGTCATAGACAAACGGAACCGGCTCGATGGTTTTTGCCTCACGTATGCGGGAAAAAATCCACCCGTTCCATTCCAGCCAGTTCCGCTTCCTGATAGCTTTGCAGTTGACCAGGGCGGCGACTTCCGGCACCGCCGGAATACGCAAATCGTAAGCTTTTGCCGTTCCGTTGAAGTGAATCAGGGTGCCGTCAGCCCGTTTACCCGTATGCTGTTGTTTTCTTTCACGATATTGTCCGGCGCAAGGAACGCCCAGGCGCAACAACTGGTAGCGTAATCCTTCGATAAGCGCTTCGGAAGTATTGGTAAAATAGATTCCCTTCCCCCGGCTGACGCCGCCGTCCGTTTCCAGCAATCCTCGGATCAGGGCCAGTGTCTGCTGTTTCGGCAGGTGCGAAAAACGGCGGGCGATACGCTTGCTACCTGTCGAGTTGTAGATATCATCGTAACTGAAAACGAAACCGGGCATGGCGCCGGTGACGAAGCAACCGGTAGTTGCGTCCCTGGCCAGTTCCGTGCCTGCTGACCAGCCGATTTGCAGGTAGTTTTCACGCTGGTTCTTGATCCAGTAGTGAATTCCGCGAGTGTTGAGATACCCGATTACAAAATCAATGTGCGCGTCCTTGTCGGGATTCCCTGATACTCCCCATTCCAGGCCATTCCTGGAGCAATGCCCATCACCCAGCAGGATACCGTACATGCGGGCATCTTCCTCATCAACACCGGCAACCGGTACGATCTCTTTCGGTATGACCTGTGCGACATAATCGCCTTTTTTCAACAGCCCCGCTTCAATCCATTCAGGACTGACCTTATTCCGGTTTAACCAGTTAATACTGCGCCGGTTCTCCTGTTTCATGGGGATGTTTTGTAACGCCCATATCGGGTGTTCCGTTGTTACCCTGATGGGAGATAAGGAATGTTTAACATTAATTTCAACCATGGGACCGGTCTGGTTATAAGCCATCTTATCGGTGACTTCCCGGTATTGGCCGCGCTGCCCAAGCACCAGGTCGCCGATGGAAACATCCTTGATTTGCCTGGCTCCATCAGCGGTATGAACGGGAGTATCTGCAGCGAAACACTGGTTGACCGCGACGGCGGTATCGTTGGCGACCTTGAGGAACGGGACGACTCCCTGGGATTTCCCGTTGGTGCCCTTGATATGCGCGCCCATGGAGCGGACCCGGCTCCAGTCATTGCCCAGGCCGCCGGCAAACTTGGACAACAGGGCATCATCCTTGATCGCGCTGAAGATACCGTCCAGGTTGTCGGGCACCGTAGTCAGGTAGCAACTGGAAAGCTGCGGCCGGCATGTTCCCGAATTGAACAGGGTGGGCGTGGAGCTCATGAAATCGAAGGAGGACAGCAGTTCGTAGAACTCGATCGTCCTGCTTTCCCGATCCAGCTCGTTAATGGCCAAGCCCATCGCCACGCGCATGAAGAAAGCCTGCGGCAGTTCGATACGGACCTGTTCGTCGGTATGGATGAAATAGCGGTCGTACAGGGTCTGCAGGCCCAGGTAGGTGAACAGGTGGTCCCGCTCGGGCTTCAGCGCCTTGCCGAGGCGGTCCAGGTCGTATTTCACCAGCTCATGGCCCAGCAGGTCCAGGGAGGCGCCTGTTTCGATGTACTTGCGGAAATATAACGGGTACTGCTCCGCCATCTGTGCCTGGGTTGCCTCCATCGCCTTCTGGTTGATGTGGCTGAGCGCTTCCCTGCGCAAACCGTCCAGCAACAGGCGGGCGGCGACATACGTGTAATTCGGTTCTTTTTCGATCAGCGCCCGCGCACTCATGACCAGCGCGTGGTTCACGTCGGCCTCGTTGACGCCGTCGAACAGGTTACGCAACGCGTCGTCGATAATGAGGCTGCCGTCAACCTGCGAAAGATCACTACAGGCCTCGCCGACGACTGCGAGCACGCGTTCCATGTCCAGTTTTTTCAACTCGCCGTCTGCGGTTTTTACATTGATGCCGCCACTTGATGCGTCCTGTTCGGCCTCCGCGTCCTTGTCTTTTTCAATACGGGCCCGGGCCCGTTCCTCGCGGTAGATTACGTATGCGCGGGCAACCTTCTGCTCCCCGGTGCGCATCAAGGCCAGTTCGACCTGGTCCTGGATGTCTTCAATATGCACGGTGCCGCCGCTGGGCAGGCGGCGCGTGACACCCTTGAACACCTGCTCGGTGAGATCTTTCACTTTTTCATGTACGCGCGTGGAGGCCGCGGCGGTGCCCCCTTCCACCTCCAGGAAAGCCTTGGTAATGGCTACGCTGATCTTGGAAGCGTTAAAGGTAGTAACCTTGCCATTACGGCGGATGACGTTATATTCCCCGGGCTGGTAGGCAGTCAATTCACTGGTATGTTCCGCATATTCCGGAGCCGGCTGGCCGCCGTTCTGTCCGGCCAGTTCATTTCCTGAGTGAATCCTGTCCGCGGTCGTGCCAACTACGGACTCCGCCAAGACGGATTTTTCGCTTTGCATAGGCCCTATCCGTACATTATGTTCGAGTTGAATTAACCGTTCCCGGGGCTGGTCAGGAACCCGGAAACGGGATGAAGCTTGTTACGTAGGACTAAGTATTGCACTACTATATTATGTGGTCAAGTGTTTTTTACACTACAATACCTTGTGGATGGTGCTGTGATCTAACCTTGAATTTCATGTGGATATGTTGCGAAAGAAAGAGCCGGGATCAGGTGGTAAAATAATAGAATATAACGATTTCGAGAACCTGTTCGGCGGTTGGCATTTGCCCGCCGGAGTAGACCTTCGACCAGGTCCTGATGGCAGTGGGCCGGCGCCCCAACGTGGACAACATATTTGCTATCGGGGATGTCACCGGTCCGCCCATGCTGGCCACAAGACCGCGCACGAAGGCAAGGTCGTCGCACAAGTCGCCGCCGGCCAGAACAGCGCATTCGACGCCAGGGTGATTCCCTCTGAGGGTTAGACCTTAACTTGCTGACAGAATCACCGGATTAACCTTGTTGAGATTTGTAGTCCTCTTCGCATGCCACAAATCGTATTGATCCTGTAATGCCAGCCAACTCTCAGGTGAGCGGCCTAAAGCTTTCGCCAATCGCAAGGCCATTACAGGAGAAATGCTGCTGTTCCCATTTAACAAGCGAGTAAGTGTTGAAGGCGATACTCCAAGGTTCAAAGCAACCTGTCTGACGCTGAGGTTGAAAGGTTCAATATAAGTTTCCATAATGAATTCGCCTGGGTGAGGCGGGTTATGCATATACATTAGTGATAATCCTCATAGTGAACAATATAGACATTACCTTCTTCAAACCTGAACGTGATGCGCCAATTTCCACTGACAGAAATCGACCAGGTTCCCTTTCTTTCACCCTTAAGCCTGTGCAGTTTATAGCCCGGAATATCAATATCCTTGATGACGGCTGCCGTATTCAGAGATGCCAATTGCATCCTGAGTCGCTTCCGCTGGGCGTATTGAATTCCACTTGTGTTACCAGTTTCGTAGAATCGTTGCAGTCCTTTATGCTTAAACGATTTAATCACGTATAAAGTATAGCGTATTGCGCACCACGCAACAATACCCAAATCCTTATCCAAAGGACAAGATCGAACTCATTCTCCTAATGCCCGCAGGTTTTTTCTCTCAGTTCTTCCGACTTTAGTATTTCTATCGCGACTTTATTGCCCCGGGTCAGCGCCGGGCAGGTTGGTATGGTGCCAAATCCTGCAACTGGCCAAATAAATAATGCCAGAGATGCACGCGTTGGCGCACTGGAGCAATACCGGTTTGCCCAGGTCGGATTGATCAGCTTCTGATAATATACAAAGGAAACTCTGAACAAGTCCATCCTGGATTTGTCAGGGTACGAAAAACAAAAATGCGATTTTTTTCCTCAAAAAATCAATACTTTACAGTCATTGATTTTGACGATACATCCTTGTATCGTAGGAACCTCTGACTTAATCTGAGGTTCCCAAATAGTATGTTTTACAGAATACTATTCCTGTCACTGGTGATCGTGACGCCTGTCTTAATGTGCGGCAATACTGGTAGCACGGAAATCAGGCATTTTCCATCGGGGTCCTTAAAATATACTGAGAATGCGGTAAGGAAGGCACACTTCAGGATATTTACGATTGATTCACATCTGGACGTGCCGAAAAATTTTTCCCGCCTGCGCCTGGATTCGGATAATGACGGAATTAACCAGGCAAATATTCAAAAAATGATAACCGGTGGATTGGATCTGGTCTTTTTCTCGGCCGCTGTTGGACAAAGGCGCAGAAATATTGACACCTATCGGACAGCTTACGCAGAGGCAGTGAAAAAAATATCATCAATAAATCGTTTAAATGAGTTATACCCGAAGCATATCAATGTGGCGACCACCCCGGAACAGGCGCTCCACATCCACGCGGCAGGCAAACTTGCCGCGGCGATAGGACTGGAAAACGGATTTCCGATTGGAAAGAAAATTGAGAATTTATATACATTCCATGAACTCGGGGTCAGTTATATCACGCTGACCCATCTTGGTCATAATGATATTGGTGATTCCGCAAATCCTGTTGCGGAGTTGGGAGATACCGAAAGCGAACACAGTGGATTGAGCCCATTCGGGTACCAGGTGGTAGCAGAAATGAACAGGCTTGGGATTATGGTCGATGTCTCTCACGCATCAAAAGCAACGATGATGGACATCGTCAGGATCAGTAAGGCGCCGGTGATCGCTTCTCATTCAGCAGTTTACGAATTATGTAAAGTAAAACGGAATATGGATGATGAACAATTATTTGCTTTGAAGAAGAATAGCGGCGTGATCCAGATTGTCGGATACAGTGATTATCTGCGGGTGGCGGAGCCCGAAAGACAGAAGGAAGTGAAAACAGCCCTGCGCCAGGTTGGACTTGTTTCGCATATGGATTGGGTCAACGCCACGAATGACCAATATATACGGTATTCGAAACTATTGCATGAGATCGATCAGCGGTATCCGAGAGCAACTGTACGGGATTTTGTTGATCATATCGATTATGTTGTTAATTTGATTGGTGTGGATTATGTAGGGATTGGTTCCGATTTCTACGCAGGTGGTGGCTCAGCGGTGGGAGGCATATCAGGTTGGATGGATACTTCCGAATCTCCGAATATCACTCGCGAGTTACTTCGGCGTGGTTACAAGGAAGACGACATAAACAAAATATGGGGCGGAAACTTGTTGCGGGTATGGCTCGCAGTACAAGCCGCAGGGAAGGAGTCATCATATCGGAAATGACAAATAAAACACGCTAAACTATAAAATGTACAAATGGGATCATGGGGGGGCGATTGCCATGAAAAAAAATGCACGGCAAGCTTTACTCTTACCTCAAGTCGTTTTACTGCTGTTCGGGGCTGGTACAATACAAGTTGTTGCAGGCCAGGAACCCGCCTCAGACAATACAGGAGTGGAAGACTTCACCCTTGAAGAGGTGATCGTTACCGCACGGCGGCGGCAAGAGAATTTACAGGATATTCCCGCGAGTATTACCGCTTTTACTTCTGAAGATTTGTTACGCAATAATATCGATGATATCAAGGACTACTTCAGTAAGACACCCAATGTGAGCTTCACCGAGGCGGGAACAAGGGGAGAGCGCTCAATCAGTATTCGTGGGGTCAGTAATATCGGGGGAGACGTCAATGCGCTGGCGTTTTATATGGATGAGTTCAATATCGTCAATGGTCCGCAGACCGGTAACACAGGTAACACAAACGGCAGTGTCAATCCGCAGTTGATTGACGTGGAGCGCATCGAGGTATTGCGCGGGCCGCAGGGTACCTATTTCGGTCGCAATGCAACCGGGGGAGCGGTAAACATCACCACCAGAAAGCCTGGCCCCGATTTTTATGGGGAGTTGAATGCAGGTTATTCGCGATTGGATACCTGGGAGGTATCCGGAGTCGTCAATGTGCCGGTAGTACAAGATACACTTTATTTCCGCACGTCTGCATATTATCAGGAGAGTGACGGATTTGTTGAAAACGTCAACCCGGTAGGAGGGGGCAGTGATACTGAGTTCTTTAGCTATCGAGGCGCTTTACGAATTATCCCCACTGACGAAGTGCTTATTGATCTTTCCGTAAATTACACCGAGGAGGAACAGGGCATTCCGGAAGTGACGCATGATGGCAACTTAAGCAGTGGTTCGGCAGGATTGTCTGCAGCCGGAGGCTTCCCCGGTGGGATTAACGAAGTGGGGTTCTATCCTTCGAACCTGGATAGGGTCAACTATGATCTGCGTGAACGGCAGGAAAACCGTTTTCTGACCCTGGTGGGCCGTGTTGAAATGGATACGGACTGGTTCAAGATCACCAGTATTTCAGGCTACCTGGATACGAGATACAAAAGTGATGACAACGATCTGGATAGTACCAGCTATGGATTTCTTGATCAGGATCGTGAAGTCGATACCGATACATTCAGCCAGGAAATCCGTTTATCCGGTGAACTGAACAACTCAGTTTCATGGGTACTAGGTGGAATCTATTCCGAGGATTTTCGTAATTACATATTCTCGGTTGTTCCTGGATCCGCAGGATTTCTTGGTCTGCCGCCGGGATTTCTCATTGATGCTGGCGACATTGTCTTTGAGACAGAAGCCTGGGCCGTTTTCGGTGAAGTCAGTTGGGATATCACAGACCGCCTGACCGTGACAGGCGGAGGCCGGTATTCTGAGGATACCGTGTTTCAACGGGTCGAAGGGGTTAATTTCGGCAGACCCGATGTACCGGGAGAGGGAGAAGTTGAGTTTGATGATATCAGCCAGCGTTTTACGGCTACGTTTGATGTCAATGAAGCCCTGACTGTTTATGCCGCTGTATCGAAAGGTTATAAAGCAGGTGGTTTGCAACTGAACGTTACGCAGCAGTTACCTATATTTGCATTCGATGAAGAGACCATCTGGAATTATGAAGGAGGCTTCAGGTATGCCGGCCTGAACGGCAGATTACGCACGAACCTTACATTGTTTTATATGGATTGGAACGATTTGCAGGTTTCAACGAATGTGAACATTATCGATCCCGTCACAAACGAGATAACATTCCTGAATGTAACAAACAATGCCACAGGCGCAACCAGCAAGGGTGTTGAATTTGAATTTCGCGCGTTGCCCGCGGAAAATTTTGAAATAGGCGCAACCCTGGGATATATGCGTGCAAAATTCGGGAGTTTTGAGGATGCATTTGTGTTGGGCAATACAGTTGATTTATCGGGAGCGGAGATACCTAGGTCGCCCAAGTGGACAGTAAGCCTTGATGGGGAGTATCGATTACCCTTGGCGAGCTTTGGTGAAGGGTTCCTGCGCGCAGAGTGGAATTACCGATCAAAGAGTTATCCTTCACTTGATGACCATATTCCAATTTCAGCAAATCCACAGCAACATATCGCATCAGGGTATGACCTGTTGAATCTTCGCGCCGGTATCGTTGCAGATAAATTCCGGATTGATGCTTACGTGGAAAATCTGCTTGATGAGGTCTATACCACAACCTCCGCCGGGTTCGGATTTGCCGGGGCCAGATTCCATCCTACTTATCGAACATATGGGATAAAGTTCAAGTATCTGTTCAAATAATTCTTGATGTTCCTCAATTGAGTGACAGACAATGGAATCATCAGTCCTGATATTTATACAACCGGCCCCATTCTGCGGGGCCAAAAAAGTAAATCAGCGGATTCGCCGGCAGCGCTCCGGCCTGCAGAAGAAGCGAAATGGGCATACAACGGCAATATAATGGGAAACCGCCAACCAATTAAAAGACGAGCGCTGTTAAAACACAGTACTGCCGTTGCTGTGAGTGCGCTGGCCTTTCCCATGATCAACACGGGCATGGCAAGACTCGCATCTGCAGAAAATACCAAATACTCGATCCGGGCGATAGATCTGGTAAGACAATCATTCACCGTGGATATGAAACATGCGCTGAGCTTATATCCCAAAACCGTAGAGACATATTTAACGGATCCCGACAGCTTCGATGAGAAAATTTGGCAGGAATTTCGTGATTCCGGCCTGAACATAATTCAAACAACGGTCGAAACCATCAAGGACACATTGCTTGATTACGCTTTGCACAATAGTTTTCTGGTCAGCAAACAGAATTATTTTGTTCGAATTGACAGCGTGGATGATTTCGATAAGGTTGTCGGCACCGATAAAATCGGCATGATTTTAGGGTCGGAGAATTCTACGCATTTTCAAACCCTGGATGACATAGAGCGTTATTATCAACTCGGACAGCGAATTTCCCAACTGACATATAACTCCCGCAACCTGATTGGGTCCGGTGCTACCGAGCGTTTTGATGGAGGCTTGAGTGATTACGGTGTGTCTGTTGTAGAGAAGATGAACACGATTGGCATGGCGATAGACTTATCCCATTGCGGCGATCGGACGACCCTGGATGCATTATCACTTAGCAAGAGTCCGGTACTGATTACGCATTCCGTCGCGCGTAAACTAAATCCGTCACATCCGCGCACCAAAACGGATGAGGCGATACGTAAAATGGCCAAAACCGGTGGTGTAATGGGGATCGCATTTTTACGTGTGTTTATCCGGGACAGGGAACCCACGACTCTCCAGCATGCAATTGACCATTTTGAGCACATCGTCAGACTGGTCGGAATTGATTACGTTGCGATAGGCAGTGATATTGCGTTATATGGTTATGATTCTCTTCCAAGGGCTTATGTCGAAGCTACCAAATCAAACCTGAAACCGGGCACATACAAATTTCGGGATAAAGATGACATAGAAGGACTTAACCATCCCAGACGAATTTACGACCTGACGGAAGAATTGATCCGGCGTGGTTATATTGATTCGGATATCAGCCTGATACTCGGAGGAAATGCAAAACGCGCAATTTCAGCCGCATGGAATTCCGGGGACACAGTTACTCGGGTCAGACCATAGCGGACCCGTCTTGTCAGTCCCTGCTGAGTACGAATTTATCCTTTTCTCTTCTTACTGGTGGCTTGATGGTCGGGCGGCCTTTCTGCAGTTTGCCCAGGGCGTAGCCCTGTACCTTGGCGGCGCGGGTGACGATGGTGAATTTCATCAGCCAGCCGCTAGCGGTTGCCAGGATGCAGGCCAATAGCGCCAGGGGTTGCAGCAGGTCCGGCCATACGATGACCGTGGCCAGCAGCAGCAGTGGCAGGGCGTTGCCCAGGATGACTTGGGCCCTGTCGGTATCGTCGAGTGCCCTGAGGGCGGCCGGCGGTGCGTTGTTGGCCGCCAGCCGTTGCCGGTAATGGCGCCAGCTTACCAGGCGCCAGGCCAGCAGTCCCATCAGCAGGTACAGCAGCCACATCTGGCCGGCGCCGGAGAATATCAGCAGGATGGACAGGATGGCCGCGCCTTCCGCCAGACCGGTGCTCATGATCAGTGGCACGATCGCCGGCTCGCGCCAGGCCGGGATGCCCTTGCTGGCCCGCAGGATCCTCCCCTGGCAGTACAGGAACAGGAATCCCAGCAGACCTGCGGCGGCAAGCAGGGTCGGCGCTTGCAGCAGCAAGCCCAGGAAAGTTGCTGCGAACAGCAATATCGCCACTGAAGCCTCCCGAGTCATCCAAGAGGTCTGGGGATGGAAAAATACGTGCAGGAAGCGCCAAGGACGACCGATCTCCAGCCATACCAGGAACAGCCCCAGGCCCACGAACGCCAGCGCGGCGAGGCCGACGGCGAGGTTCGGCGTGCCCGGCCAGGATGCGATGGCCGCCATCAGGATCAAGGCGCCACCACTGCCGCCGAACATGAAATTGCCCGCGGCGCGCCAGTCCCACTGCGTCTGTAACACATTGCCGAAACTATTCCTCATACGTCACCTCGTCATTTCTCAAAGTACCATGCTTCCATCGACCCTTGGAGCGCGGGCGTCCCGTCCATGAACAGTTCTTTAATAATGTGCGCTTGCCACGCCAGTTATCCCACTGGACTCCCGCTTCCCAGCCTGCCCCTGTATGGCGTTGAGCAGGGGCGGGAGTGGTATGTGCCTTAGGGAACCTCTGAGATTAAGTCAGAGTTTTTTGTGCAAACCTAACCTAATCCTGTCCATCCTGTACATCAATGTTAATCGCCTCTGTCCGCCGTCTCGTGTCATCCGCATCCCACAGGTAGTAGAAACCGGGCTCGGTGCCCAGTTCCGCATGCATCTGGAACCAGGTATTCTCGGCCAGCAGTTCTGACACGTTGCTGTTTTCATCTTCTATATCGCCAAAGCTCAGCGCATCGGCGATGCAGGCGTTGACACAGCCCGGTGTCGCTTCCGGATCAATACCGGGAGTGAGTCCCTGTTCGACGCCGGCATCCACCCGGTCCGAGCAAAAAGTGCATTTCTGCGCCACGCCCAGGGTGCGCTCGTCAAAACGCTTGGCTTCGGTTTCGGTGGGCATGTCGCCGTAGGCGAATTCCGGCTTGTCCACCTTGTAACGGGCCTGGTAGGGGCAGGCCACGGTGCAATAACTGCAACCGATGCACAGGTCGTAATCAATGGTAACGATGCCGTCTTCCCGCTGGCCCGTGGCGGTGCTGGGACAGACATGCATACAAGGCGGGTCCGCGCAGTGCTGGCAACCGACCGGCATGAACAGGCGCTGCACATCGGGAAACTCACCCCATTCCACATCCAGCACCTTGCGCCATTGCACGCCCGGTGGGGTGGCGTTGGTATGCCTGCAGGCCGCGGTGCAGGTTTGGCAACCGACACAGCGGTTCAGGTCGGCGATCATCACATAACGGGTCATAGTCCTGCTCCTATCCTGGTGACATACACCTTGGTGCCGTCGATACTGGAACCGCCGCCATCCAGCGAGTCAACATTCATCGGGACCAGGGCATTCAGCCCCGGCCGTTTCAGGTCTTTGGCAAACGGCATCTTCCACTGGCCGAACTGGGCGATCATTACCACCACGTCGGGCCGTACTCCCTGGCGCAGGCGGGCGTAACCGCGGGTGGAGTTGACCGGCGAGGTGACTTCGATCAGGTCGCCGTCTTCGATACCCATCTCTCTTGCCTTACCGGCGTTCATGACGATACCGTCGTGGCCGTAGACATTGTCCGCGACTTCCTTTATCAGTTGAATGCCGACATTGCCGCCCCAGGCGTACTGCATGCTGCGGCCGGTCAGCAGCCAGAACGGGTAGTCCGCCGCCTTCACGTCGTGGTTGCGCTCTATGATCTCATCCCAGAGCCTGTTCAGGTCCTTGAAGCCGGGCAGCGGTTCGTATTCTTCCAATTGCTTGTCCCACCAGTGCACCCCGGTCTCGTGCAGGCGGTTCGCCAGTTGTTTACCCATCCGATAATAGCGTTCCTGGTAGGGCAGTTCGAAGCGCAGCCCCAGGTCTTCCACATTGTGGTACAGGTACCAGTTCAGGCGCGAATAGGGGCGGGTCTTGAAACCGTTCTTGCGGAACCAGTCCAGGTCCAGGATTTCCTTGCCGCCGGTCAGGTCATGACTTGCGGCCTTGCTCACCGCGTCCCAGATCTCGTCCTGGGAGTGTTCCCGCTCCAGTGCCAGGGAAAAGTCATAATCGTCAGTTTGCAGGGGAATGCCGCAGACGCCGGCATTGATGGCGCCGTTATAGGCTTCCAGCAACCCGGTGCGCCGAGCCAGTTCATTCGCGATCCAACTGAAGTCCTTGGCCTCGTGCAACGGTTCTATCACCGCCTGGCGCAACGCCCAGCCTTCCGATTCCCAGTGGTTCTCCATATAATGGCCACCGCCGATGCGATGCAACTGGTCGCTCTCCAGGTCGGTCGCTTCCGGCATGATCACGTCCGCGAAGTGGTTGCTCTCGTCCAGGGTATACGCGAACGCGGCGATGAACGGGAACTCTGCCATTACCTCGCCCATCCGGTCCGTTTCCGAATGGGAAATGGCAGGGTTGCACTTGTAGATGAACCAGATATCCGGCGGATTGGGTTTCGGCCAGCTTTCCGCGGCCCGGCCCTGCAACCGCAGCCAGGCCAGGGTCGTCGATCCGAACAGTTGTGCGCCCATCTTGTCGCCGCCCATCGGGGTCAGGCTGTTGTGGGCATGGCGGGTAAACGGGTTCGCATCCCAGCCTTGCTTGTCGGTCGGGGTAAACGTATGGGTCATGAAGCCGTCTTCGCCTGCCTCCACCGTCAGCGACCTCTCCCAGTCGGTATCGCCGGCCACGTGGGTGGTGCTGCCCAGCATGCCGCCGGGCACCTCCAGCGCGCCCACCAACACCTGCATCATGGTATGTGCCCAGACGCATTCGTACGCGCCCCAGCCGTTGTTCACGGATTTGCCCAGCACTGTCGCCACCGGGCGGAACGGCAGTTCGCGCCCGTCCACGACTTCGGTCTCACCGATATGGGCGTGGGCCAGGTACTCGCGGGTGATGCGGCGGATGGTCTCGGCGGGGACTTCGGATATCTCCGCCGCCCATTCCGGCGTTTTATCGGCCAGCAACTGCCGGGTTTTTTCCAGCCCGGTCGCGCCTTCGACATTGTCATAATGCCAGGTCTCTTCGTCGGCGCCGACCTCAATGGCGCCGGTCACGGTGTATGCCCCGACCAGGGCCGGGTCCGTGCCGGCCTGGTCGTGGGGCACGGCCTTATTTGAATTGTTGTCCCACAGCAACGGCTTTTTCGTTGCCGGGTCGCGCAGGTAAAACCCGTTGGGGCCTACCAGGTAGGGGGATGCGGTGCGGTTCCTCAGGAATGGTACATCCAGCTTGTCCATCGGTGTTTCATGCAACAGCACATGCAGCATGGAATACAACACCGCATTGTCGGTCTTGGTCTTGATGGGGACCCATTCCGTGGCGTTGGCGCCGGTGATAGACAGGTGCGGTTCAAACTGGATACGCTTCATACCGCGTTTACGGGCATCGGCATGGCGCCGCACGCCGGTGACACCCCCGGAGGCGTCGATGTTCATGCCGAAGGAAATGATGTATTCGCAACGGGGTGTATCCGGCAAGATGGTAAAGGCCCGGTGCCAGAGTTCGCCGAACATGTGCTCGGTGTGGTAACACTTGACCGTGCCGCCCGCGCCCAGGCTCTGGTCGAACGGACCCCAGGCAAACAGCAGCGCCGGGAAGCTGCCCATGTACTTGAACGGCGTGGCCGCGCCGCCGGTCGTGAAAGCCAGGCGCGGGTTGCCGTTTTCATCCATCACACCTTTTGCCCGGGTCGCGTTCATCTTCTGCGCAACGATGTCCAGGGCTTCGTCCCAGCTTATTTCCACCCAGCCCGGGTCCTCGTGCCGGCCTTTTTTCGGGTTGGTGCGTTTCATCGGCCGTTTGATGCGGTCGGGGTTGTACAGTTTCTGCACCAGTCCGAACGGTTTGACGCAGACCTTGCCGTCGGCGGGGTGTTCGCCTTTCAGGTCGAAATTGGGCTCTATTTTTGTCGCAACACCGTCAACCGTCTCCACGGTGAGCAGGTCGGGGCCGTTTACGCACTGGTAACAATACGTGGAAACCCGTTTCACATCGGGTTCAACTTTGGCATGCATGCTTCCTTCCCCCTTCTGTATTCACATAAATGTACAGGATAAACAGGATGTTAGAGAACCTCTGATTCAGTTAGAGCTTCATTAGATACAAAACTCTGATTTCTCCCGCGAAGATTGAAACCTGTTGAATAAAAGTATAGACCATAGCCTATCGTACATCGACCTATCCGAATAATACAGACAAATCATCCTGTATATCCTGTACATCCGTGTTTATCCCAGTCAGGCATCGACCACCGCGGTGGCGGTAATCTCGATCAAAAACTCCGGCATGGCCAGTGCCTGGATACCCAGCAGCGTATTGGCCGGCAGGCGCTCAGGATCGAAATAACGGCTCATGGCCGCGCTGATGGCAGGTATCTTGTCACGATGGTAATCCACCACGTAGATGTCCAGGCGCACCACATCGTTCATGCCGGCGCCTGCGGCGGCGAGGGCGGCTTGCACGTTCTTAAGGGCCTGGGCTGTCTGTTGTTCCAGGTCGTCCCCGCCGATGATGTTCATGTCCTGGTCCCAGGCGGTCTGTCCGGCACAGTGGATGACCTTTGTTCCGGTGGAGACTACGACCTGGGAGAAACCGAATTGTGCGGACGGCCAGATGTCATCGGGCTGGATATACTGGTTTGCCATGTTTCACCTTTATTATTGTTTGTTCGCAACGCTATTGCAGAGTGTTGATACAAAATTGATATCATAGTATATTTCGCTCTTTAACGGACTGGATTTTCTCACATCTCCCCGTTTTTAAGTGAGTAATTCGGATTCATAACCGGTCATTTTGAGAGGCTATAAATGAACAACTACAACACGCTTGCAACATTCGGACGTGGTACGCACTTATTTTATGCGTTGCTTATCTTTTTCAGCCAGTCAGCGCTCTCGCAGGGAGTGCTGGAAGAGGTGGTGGTTACGGCACAAAAACGCGAGCAAAGCCTGCAGGATGTAGGCATCGCGATCACCGCTTTCACCGGCGAACAGATGAATGTGCTGGGTATTGAGGAAAGTTTTGATATTGCGGCTTTCAGTCCGGGCGTTCATATCAGTGGGAACCTCGCCGGCCAGAATACCCAGTTCTCCATCCGGGGCGCCACCCAGAATGACTTTAATGACGTCATTGAGGCGCCTACTGCGGTGTACCTTGACGAAGGCTACATCGCGATTGCCCAGGCACAGACCTTCGCCGTGTTTGATGTAGACCGCGCCGAAATCCTGAAAGGCCCGCAAGGGACGCTCTACGGCCGTAATGCGACCGGCGGCCTGGTGAATTACATCAGCAACAAACCGAATTTTGATGGGCCGGAGGGGTATATTGATTTTACCTACGGGTTGTTTGATTCGCCGGCGGATGCCGACCAGTTTCGTGTTCAGGCGGCTCATGGCGCGCCTTTGTCGGAAACCCTGGCCGGCAGGTTTGCGATCATGTATAACCAGCATGATGGATACCTGAAGAACCTCTACCCCTTGGATGCCGTCGGCGCGCCGCCGGGAGTCGGCGCCGGGGCCGACATGGGTGATGATGACACGCTCGCGTTGCGCGGCAGTTTATTGTTTGAACCCAATGATGATTTGTCCGTCTCCCTGTCCGCCAACTTCGCTGAAACGGATGTGGCGACCGGTCCATACCAGTCCAAACCGACATTGGGCATATACAATGAAGCCGGCGAACTGATCAATGTGATTGACACGCCCCCCGGCGAAACGCGGCGCACTGTGGCTGCCGACGGTTCGGACTTTGGATCGGACCAGGACGACAATGGTGTTCAGGATGACTTTTTCAATAACGCGACCGGCGCTTTCGGGCCGGATGGCATCGTGGATGTGGGGCGCCCTCCGGGCACCGACTTCTTCGGTTACCTGGATCCGGACGGTAAGGATTTCCTGACTTCAGGGGATTTTGCGTTCGCGGATTCCGGCTTTACCGATAGCTGGGGCATCAATGGCAGGATCGAGTACCAGTTGACCGATTCCATGTTGTTGACCCTGGTGTCGGATTACAAGGATTATGAGAAGTTGCTGTTTATTGACGTGGATTCGGCGCCGGTTAATCAACTGGCGAACTATGCGGGAGTCGATGCCACAAGTTATACCCAGGAAGTGCGCCTCACCGGCGAGACGGAAAACAGTAACTGGGTGCTTGGATTTTACTATTTGAACATCGACACGGAATCGGATAACGGGCTGAAGGTCAGTCCCGGCGGTGTTGCCGGCCCGCCCCTGGATGTAGGTGTCGATGCCCAGTTGGAGACCGATTCCTATTCTGTGTTCGGCCAGTATGAGTATGCGTTAAACGACAGGATAACCCTTATCGGCGGTCTGCGCCTGATACAGGAAGAAAAGGAATTCGATATGGACTCCGGTCTTTACATTCAAAGCGCAGACCCGCGCGTGATACACACCGGACTCAAGATTTATCCTGTGCCGGGCACCAATTTTGAAGGTGATTCGTCCAAGACCCTGTGGGCGGGCAAGGCCCAGGTTGATTTCCATGCTTCCGATGACCTGCTGCTCTATGCGGGGGTAAATCGGGGGGTAAAGGCCGGCAGCTTTAATGCGCCGTTGCTGGGTTCCTATGTATCACTACTGTTCCTGGGTAACGGCAATGACGATATACCGTACAAGGAAGAAATACTGTTAAGTTATGAAGCGGGCTTCAAGGCCACGCTGTTTAACGGAACGACCCGGCTTAACGGTTCCGCATTTTATTATGATTACGATGATTACCAGGCATTCCTGTTTACCGGTGTCGGCGGTGTCGTGATCAATGCCGACATGGAGAACTACGGGATGGAACTGGAATTACAGTCTTCGCCATTTGAAGGCTTTGACTTCCTGGCCAGCGTCAGCGCGTTCGATGCAACGGTGAAGAATGTTCCAAACAGTATCGGTTCTTCCATCCTGCTGGATGTGGACCCGACTTACGCGCCGGAATTACAGTTTACCGTGATGGCCCGTTACGAGTGGCCGATGTTCAACGGCATGATGAACATCCACGGCAATCTCAGCTACTCGGATGAGTATTACTATAACCTGCGAAACTATGATGCCGACAAGTTTGACGACTACACCATGATTAACGCGGGTTTGGGCTGGACCAGTGAAGACCAGCACTGGCGGGCGAATTTCAAAGTGAATAACGTCACGGATGAGCGCGCCGGCATCCAGGGTTTTGATATTGCAACGGCCTGTGGTTGTAATGAAATCTCATTCCGCGCGCCGCGGTGGTTCGGCTTTAACGTCCGCTACGAGTATTAAAACGTATGGGGGGCGGAATTGAATTCCGTCCCCGCTAGTACTGCATCAGTTTTGGGCTTTTGCTAGCGCCGTTTCCAGGTCATCCTTGAGGTCTGCCACATCCTCGTGGCCGATTGACAGACGCACCAGGCCGGGTTCGATGCCTGACTGCGCTTTTTCCGTATCCGTCAGCCGGTTGTGGGTAGTGCTGGCCGGATGGGTGATCGTGCTTTTGCTGTCGCCGAGATTGGCGGTGATCGAGAACAGTTCGGTGTTGTCGATAAGCCGCCACGCCGTTTCTTTTCCTCCCTCGACGACGAAGCTGATGACCCCGCCGAAACCCTGTTGCTGGCGCTGCGCCAGTTCGTGCTGCGGGTGATCGGCCAGGCCCGGGTAGTACACCTTTTGGATTCCCGGGCGACCCGTTAACCACTCGGCAACCTGCGCAGCGTTGCGGCTATGTGCCTGCATGCGCAGGCCCAGGGTTTCCAGCCCTTTCAGGAACACCCAGGCATTGAACGGACTCATGCTCGGGCCGCCGTACTTGAGAATATGGTACACATCCTCTCCCAGTAGATCTTCGCTACCCAGCACAGCACCGCCGACGCAACGTCCCTGGCCGTCCAGGTACTTGGTGGCGGAATGGATGACGATATCTGCGCCAAGCTCGAACGGTCGCTGCAATGCCGGGGTACAGAAGCAGTTGTCCACCACCAGCAGGCAGCCGTGGCGCCGGGCGATGCCGGCCAGGCGCTGAATATCCGCTATTTCAGTCAAGGGATTGGAGGGTGTCTCGAGATACAACAAGCGCGTGCCGGCGGTAATCGCCTGCTCCCAGGCGGCGTAATCGCTGAGAGACACATAGCTGGTTGCGATACCGAACTTGCTCAATACCTTGTTGAACAGGTTTACCGTAGTGCCGAACACACTCAGTGAGGATACGATATGGTCGCCGGCCTTCAGCAAGCCCAGGCAGGTGCTCAGGATGGCGCCCATGCCGGATGACGTGGCGATGCACCGTTCCGCGCCCTCCAGGGCCGCCAGCCGTTCCTCGAAGATGCGCACCGTGGAATTGGTGAACCTGGAGTAGATATTGCCCGGTTCTTCCTCGGCGAACCTGGCCGCGGCCTGGGCTGCGTCCTTGAAGACGTAGCTGGATGTCAGGAACAACGGTTCGCTGTGTTCGCCTTCTGCGGTAGGTTGCCGTCCTGCGCGCACCGCCAGGGTGTTCACACCGTATCGATGAGGATCGATTTTAGCCATGTTATCTCCTTGACCCCTATCTGTTTCCGGCACAAACCACCGGAACAGAACGGGCCAGACAGTTCAATCAGCAATGCCTGAAAAGAGTCCACCTGTAGAGAGTACATGGCTGAGTACGGGATTCACTGCCGGGGGCACAAAAAAACCCGCATTCAGCTTGATTGCTAAAGCAGGTTGGTTCTCTTTAGCCGTATTTATAATGCGCCCGCAAGCTGAATCTCAAATCGGCGCACAACTCATATTAACTATAATTCAATTACTGGTTAGTGTCAAATTTTCTGTGTAAACCGGAAGTGTCTCGAGTGGTGAGGTAATCGCGATATTGCTCCCGCAAGCGCAATTTGCTGACTTTTCCAGTTGCCGTGTGGGGCAGTTGTGCAACGAAAACAACGGCGTCGGGCTTCCACCAGCTTGCTACCTTGCCGTCGAACCAGGCCAGCAGCTCCTCTGTGGATAGAGAAAGGCCTGATTTTTTCACTGCGATCAGCACGGGCCGTTCGTTCCATTTCGGGTGCGTGGCGCCGATGACCGCGGCTTCGGCCACTGCCGGGTGCAGCATCGCGCAGTTCTCCAGATCAATGGAACTGATCCACTCCCCGCCGGACTTGATCAGGTCTTTCGACCTGTCGGTGATCCGGATAGCACCATCAGGGTCGATGGCCGCCACGTCCCCCGTGGTGAACCAGCCATCAGCATCGGTCGCGTTGTTGTCGTCTGTTTCCCCGTAATATTTTCGGGCTACAATCGGGCCTTTCACCTTCAGGTGCCCCGTCGTGGTACCATCCCAGGGCAGTGTGTTATTCTGATCATCCGTAATCCTTACCTCCAGTCCGAAAATGGGCCTGCCCTGTTTCAGCGGGTACTGCCTCTGTTGCTCTTCGTCCAGCGAATCAAATTCCGGTCCGGGCACGTTCAGGGTCCCGGCGGAGCAGAGCTCGGTCATGCCCCAGCCCTGTACGAGATCGACACCGTAGTCGTCCCTGAAACGCCGAAACAGCGACAACGGCGTGGCTGCGCCACCGACAATGGCCTTGCGCAGCGTATCCAGGTTTCCTTCGCCTGATTGGTCCAGGTAGTCGAGCAGCATCTGCCAGATTGTCGGCACACTGACACCGTAAGTGACTTTTTCCTGTGTGATGAGCCGGCTCACCACCTGCGGGTTACCCATAAAACGTCCCGGGAATACCATGCCTGCGCCTACCATTGGGGCGCGGAAAGGCAACCCCCAGGCATTGACATGGAACATGGGCACAAGCGGCATAATAATGTCATTTGCCCCGGCGCCATCGGCATCCAGCACCGAGATCGATAACGTATGCAGCATCAGCGACCTGTGGGAATACAGCGCCCCCTTTGGATTGCCGGTGGTGCCGGATGTGTAGCACATGGCACAGGCAGCGTTTTCATCAAGTTCCGGCCAGGCGCAGTCATCATTATTGTCTGCCAACAAGTCTTCATAACTGTATACATTCCCTGGCAAGTTGCCGGCGTCATCGTGCGCGCCCAGCACCACTATGCCATTGACATGTTTGAGTTGTGGTTTAATCCGTTCCAGGATCGGGATGAAATCTTCGTCGGTGAATAGCCACTTATCCTGCGCATGGTTGATGATATAGGCAACCTGGTCGTCGAACAGGCGCGGGTTGATGGTGTGCAGTACGTAGCCGCCACAGATCACCCCGTAGTAAAGTTCGAGGTGCTGCTGGTGGTTCCAGGCCAGGGTAGCAATGCGGTCACCTTGACGGCAGCCAAGCATCTGCAGGGCGTTGAACAGCTTGCGCGCGCGCAGGAACACGTCGGAATACGATGACCTCTGCACAGCCTGTTCGGATGTTGCGGACACGATTTCACGCCCACCGTGGTACATTTCCGCATGGCGCATCACCATCGTGATGGTGAGGGGCATGTCCATCATCAATGCGCGCATATCAGTAGCTCTTGCCGTGTTATATATCTGATAATTTGATCGTGCCTGGCAGATTAGAGAGACGCAACAAACTCCAGGTATTGTTGCGCCAGGTTGTTCAAGAGAGTTTCCACCTGTTGCGGTGACTTGGCATAATGCAGCAGTACCAGCTCATCCACGCCGAGTTCATGGTACTGTTTGATCATCTCGCGGTCATAGTCATGGTCGAAAGGGCAGACATAGACGGAAATCTCTTCACTGGGGCGTCCCGCTTCTGCCAGCGCTGCTTCCAGGTTCTCAAGTTGCGGCGCCAGTTGTTCCGGGTTGGCGCCGATGGCAAACCAGCCCTGGCCTTGTTCCGCCACCCGCTTGAAGTTCGGTTTGCTGTTGCCTGCAAGAATGATGGGCGGGTGCGGGCGCTGCACTGGTTTCGGGTAGAAGCGGCATGGAGGCAAGTCATAAAATTCATCGTGGTATTCGGAAACGCGATCACACCACAGGCTTTTTATCACTTCAATATAAGAGCGGGTACGCGCCCCGCGTTGTTCAAACGGCGCGCCCACAACCTTGAATTCCTCGGCCATCCAGCCAAGGCCGACCCCGAACAACAGGCGCCCGTTGGAAAGCCAGTCAACATTTCCGGCTTCTTTTGCGGTATAGACAGGATTGCGCTGCGGCAGAACGCAAATTGCGCTGCCCAGGCGTATCCGGTTGGTGTGCGCGGCGAGATAGGCCAGTGACGTGAATATATCCAGTTCGACATTGTCTTCCACGTTCTCCAACGGCATCTGACCGTCTTCAGATACCGGGTAATTTGCCTCATAATTATCCGTTATGACGACATGTTCGCCTATCCAGAGCGAATCAAAACCGAGGGATTCGGCGGTTGTGCCAAACGTGCGAATTAACTCTGGAGTCGAGTAGAGATTAAGCGGGATCAATACACCGAGTTTCATATCATGCGTACCAATTCAATGATGAGTTTAGGCCATTATTGACCGGTGACTCGGCAACAATTTTTCATAACTTTATGATATATTGGATGTTAGCCGTATCAAAATAATAATATTAGGCCAGCGCACTATTATCTGCAAGTATTTTCAGGTAACCTCTGATTTGCTGTGTCAATTTTACTAACTGCCCCGTGCCATTCCCGCAACAGCGGGAATCCAGTGGGCATAGGATCGCCCAGCGGGCGACACAGTATTCGACTGGACTCCCGCTGTTGCGGGAGTGGTACGGAGAAATACCAATATAATGAAAACACAACAAGCGGAACGACCACAGGTCACCGAAAAAGTGACCGGAAGCAAGGGACAGATGCGCCGGCAACAGATCATCAATGTCGCAAAACAGACTCTGATTGAGGGCGGCCCCAACAGCCTGGTATTGCGGGATGTTGCAGACCAGGTAGGCATTACCCACGGCAATCTTCAATACTACTTCCCCACAAAAAATGATTTGCTGATCGCTATTTTTGACCAGGCAGTTGAAAAGTACACCGAGAGCATGAAAATTGCGGTATCCGAAACTTCAACCCGGAAGGGCAGGTTGGACGCGATTATCGATGCCGGGATTGCCGAGTTGAAAAGCCCTGAAACCGCATTGTGGCGTATGATGATGTCCCTGGCGGACCACAACCCGGACATGGCTTCGATCCTGAAGAAGGAAAATGACCTGTATGAACAGGTCGTGGCCGAGGAATTGAAGCTAATCGCTCCGGATCTGTCTATTCAGCGCAGGCGGCACATTGCCCGGATTATCCACGCCATCCTTGACGGACTCGGCATTCAGTATTCCTATGAAGATGCGGAAGGTCCGGAGATGCGGGCGCTGGCCAATGAAATCAAAATAGCGATGTTCGCGGTGCTGGAAGCGGATTAATACTTAAGCCGATTATCTCCACAGCAGTTCCTATCATGCGCTGAGATTTTGGGGTAGCGGTAGGGTTAAGCGCAACCAGTACGCCCAATTTCATCGGTTCTTGAATTCATTTTCCGTAATTCTTCGGTAGAAAAAGTCTTCTCGACCTTGCCGTAATATAGTTCAGCGTTAACGTGCCCATATTCGAAAGACATCAGTTCTTTGACGGGTAACGCACAATCTGATGGAGCGCCAAACTGCAGGTTGCCCGTACCGTTGAATATTTCGACCTTGCCATCTGAACCAACAATCGGGCTTGATTGGTAATTTAGCGTAACCAACTGTGCAAGTATCGGTAAATCACCCCCTTCCACGTCGGCAATCACACGCAGATTGATGAGAGGAGGCGCAGGCCCATCCTCTAAAGCCCCATGTTTTGCCGGCCTCATCATGGCCCGGATAGCCCGGTCGTCAGGTTTAACATCCATTAATGCCTCTACATAACCGTCATTATGTGTAACCACCTCGATGCGATGAGCCTGCTTTTTTCCAAAGCCGTAAAGTTCACGGTCCACGATCTGGGAAGTTTCACTTGTACAATAGAGCCCGGCCAGGTAGCTGTAGACATTTCCTTCCCATTCACACAAGACACCGGCAAAGACCTCGCGGTAGGGACCAACAGTGCTCCAATGGTTATTCTCCATTACCATGAATGCAGTGGCCGGTTCATGCAGTGAGAGCATGGGAGGCAGGATCTCAAGTATCGCGTCTTCATCAGTCGCCCAGGTGATGGTAACGGTTTCGGTATTGCGAAAATATAAGGGGTTTCTCTGCACGGCAGGGCTGTGAATAGGCGCATAGGCGCCCCATTTATCCGTTGTTAATCTTCCTGCTTTTGACATGATGTATATCCTGGCCGAATCTTAAGTCAAAATCCTGCAATTATTTTGCACACAACCAGTGATTTAAACCCGCTGAATTGGCGCTACCTGAACCGGAACAGCGTTTAGTACGGCTGTACCACTTAAGGTATCCAGGTTCATTTCGTCTGTCAGTGCGTTATAGTTTGCGCCGGGTTGAAGCTGGGCAATATTCAGTTGCATATCCTCTTTATTATGCCCCCAGCCGTGAGGCATACTCACTACACCGGGCATCATATCTTCGGTTATTTCAACCAGCGTTTCGACTTTGCCCGTGCTTGTGCTCAGACTGGCAGGCTGATGATGTTCCAATGACAGACGCTTTGCGTCTTCCGGATGCACCTGCAAGGTGCAGCGGAATGGACCTTTTGCGAGAATATCGACATTGTGCCCCCACGAGTTAATACTACGCTGCTGACGTCGTCCAATTAACAACAACTCGTTCTGGGCACGGCGCTGGCTTGGTGTATCCAGCAATGCCTGGGCTTGTTGAATAAATGTCGCTGGCGCCATTTCGATCTTCCCACTGGGTGTGCGCAAGACTTCAGGCAGGCGTCGCTGTAGTGCGCCCAAATCCACACCATTCGGTTGTGATGCAACCTTGTCCAGCGTAAGGCCATCCGGGTTTGCGCCAAATCCATCGCCATAGGGGCCAACTCTGAACCCAACATCTATTACGCGTTCCACACCACGTTTGTCAGAAAGCTGGCGTATCGCTGAGTTAATATCAATGCCCCAAGCCACACAGTACTCATCTGCTGCCGCGTCACATAGCATTTCACGAATCATTTTGTCTTCCATAGCTTGCAAGCCCTTTTCATCTTGAACGCCAAATCCGGAAGCGATTGCACTGACCTGCAACAAAGCATCCCAATCCGACACCCATCCCTCGGGTGATTTAAACAAAGCGGGAGAGAACCTGGCAACATTGCGCACTGCATACTGAGCAGAAAATGCACCGTAGTAGCATTTCTCAAAAGTTGGAGTCCCTGGCAGGATAACGTCGGCGTGGCGGCTGGTTTCGTTAATATAAATATCAAACGACAAGACAAACTCCAATTGCGCCAGTGCCTTATCCAGACGCTCAGAGTTCGGGACACTGCATACCGGATTGCCGCACATGGTAATCAATGCCCGAATCTGTCTATCCCCCGGTGTTTCGATTTCTTCGGCCAGACAGGCGACCGGCAACTCCCCACAGACTGCCGGCATATTGCGTACACGGGTTCGGAACGTTGATTCCGGCGCCGGCTCACCGATACCTGGCTTGCCCTTGGTGTTAACAGCGAACGCCGGCGCCTTGGCAAACATCATCCCGCCGGGCTTATCGAGATTGCCGGTCACAATATTAATGACCTCAATCAACCAACTGACGACAGAGCCGTACTTTTGAGTGGTAGTGCCGACCCGCCCATAAACACCTGCATTTTCAGCCATTGCAAGTTCATAGGCGATGGTCTTGATACTGGGAATGTCCACTCCACAAGCGTCCGACACCTGCCGCAGAGAAACCGATTTTGCGAGCGCTTCAATCTTATCGAGGCCCGATACATAAGAAGCGATATCATCCGTCTGCGATAGTCCATCGCGAAAGATCACATGTAACAAGCCTAACAGGAAATATTGATCCTGGCCGGGGCGAATAGGGTAATGCCGGTCCGCCATTTTTGCCGTCTCGGTACGGCGGGGGTCGACCACAATTAATTTGCCGTTACGTGCTTTTAAGTCCCGTAGTCGTTTCTTGAAGTTGGTAGCCAGCCATAGACTGCCGTTAGAAACTATCGGGTTCGCGCCGATGATCAACAAGTACCGGGTACGATCGATATCGGGCACCGGGTTGGTGTAGTCATCGCCGTACATTTTGCTACAGGTCAACAATTTGGGTAGTGCATCAACAGAGTTGGCCGTAAACAGGTAAGGTGTGCCCAAGGCTTCGTACAGGACCGGAAAACCCAAATCAAAAGCAGTGCTGCCCAATGCGGCGTTACCCACATAAAAGGCAGCCGACTCCTTACCGTATTTCTGCCTTACAGCAGAGAGCTTCTCATCGATAATTGTAAAGGCTTCATGCCAGCCGGCGGGCGCCAGCCTGCCATTTTTACTTACCATCGGCGTTCTCAGCCGGTCAGGGTCATCATTCAGTTCCATCAACGCTACGCCCTTTGGACAAACATGACCAAGACTCATCAAGTCATCCTTGTTACCGCGGATATCAATAACTATATTATCTTCGACTGTCAGCTCCAGACCGCAAATTGCTTCACAGTTAGGGCAATTGTAGTAACTTTTTGTACCGGGCAAATTGAAAGCCCCCGATGGATAGTCTTAGGGAACCTCTGGGTTAAGTCAGAGTTTCCTTAGTTTTATTAATAAGTTTTGAGAATTTTCCCGTAAGGCAGGTCTGCCGTCATACGCACGTATTTGGCATCAACAATCTGCAGTACCGGCAAATTCACATCGGAAATTTTATCGACTTCCAGTGTTGCCGCACCGCTGTATAACTCGTCCTTGCCATCGGGACCCTTGTGCGGGACGCCGGTAAACAGCACCGAGTTTAACTGGGCCACGGCAGGGGTATCGCTGCCCTCGACATCGGGGATGACTTTCAGGACGGCGAGCGGCAGCGCCTCCATTGCGGACGCCGGCAGGTTGGTATCGGGAAGTAAAAACGCCTTGGCGGCAATATGACCCGGTTTGACTTCTACCACACCTTCTATCTCACCTGTCCCGTGCCTGATCAACTCGATGCGATGGGCGAGTTTTTTTCCGAAACCCCAGATCTCCCGGCCCATGATGAGAGCATTTTCCGTGGTAACGTACACGGCGTTGGTGTAACCGTATACCTGTCCTTCATACATGCACAGGATCCCCGTGTACACTTCGCCATAAGGGCCGCCGCTGGTACTGAAGTTATTGAATTCAAGTACCATGAACGCAGTTGCGGGCTCAATCAGCTCAAGTTCACAGGGCATGATATCCAGCGCCGCATCTTCGTCAGTGACGTAGGTGATTACAAGCGCTTCAGTATCCCGGTAATACCAGGGGCCTTTCTTGTACGAAGGATTGTGCGCGGGCATGGTTGAGCCCCATTGATCAGGTGTCAGTCTGCCATTTTTTGCCATTGTCGTCGCTCCGTTGTTCAATAGGTTGTTCGCCAAGGATTTGCCAATCTTCAGGATTACACTAATATAGGCCAAATTATAATTTTTTGCAAATCGGCAAACAAAACATATAAATTATTGAATTAATGGATAAAATACGAATAAAAATGCCGAGAAAAAGTATGGATATTATTGATAACTTGTTAAAAATAGGCCATTTGCTTATAATGCTTCAACCATGAATATCGATCTCAGCGGCAAACGCGCCCTGGTGACCGGCGCCTCTGGCGGCATCGGCGCTGCCGTAGTCGAAATATTTGCAGCATCGGGCGCACATATTGCGGTTCATTCCCGTACCCGCGCACAAGCTGAGGCGACTGTAGAACGGGCCAAGTCAGCAGGCGGGCGGGCGTTCGCAGTTGAAGCTGACCTGATGGATTCGAAGGCCATTGAAGCCATGTGTGATGCGAGTATCAGGGGTCTGGGTGGCATCGACATCGTGATGAATAATGCCGGGCTGTACATCCCGGAAGCGGTGGTGGAAGGTGATGGTGACACCTGGCGCAAGACCATGGCCGTCAACCTGGAAGCGCCCAGGCTTATCACCAGGATTACACTTCAAACCATGATTGATCAGGGCACAGGGGGAAGGCTGTTATACATATCATCCGTAAGCGCCATCATGGCCGAAGTCCTTGGCAGTGCCTATTGTGCGTCCAAGGCAGGGCTGAATGCCCTGGTTCGATGCCTTGCTGTGGAAACAGGCCAATACGGCATTACTGCAAACAGCATCAACCCCGGCTGGGTGGACACGCCGATGGCGAGGAAGGCTTTTGAGGATATGAAGGAAGAAGGACAAACACTTGAAAAACTGATCGAAGAGAACATGAGCGATAACACCCTGGGTGTGGTCATCAAGCCGGCGGATATCGCCGCTATGGCGGCATTTCTCGCCAGTGACTACGGCCGTTGCATCACCGGCCAGGATATCAACATCTGCGCCGGTCTGAGCCTCGTGCGTTTTGGAGACTGAGGACAGGCCAAAGGCAGGTTTTACTGGAATGGTGGTTATCCTGCAATATCAGATTGAAAGCGTGTTAACTCAGATTTCCCGTAATACTTTGGGGTCATAACGCATCCCGCAATCGTCTTGCCAGGTAACGCTGAAAATAAAACAGACAGGCTTCCTTGACACTGAGCGGCCCGGTCTCGGCAAAACGAGACCGGATGGTTTTTTGCAGTCGCCAGGTGGCCTGGTAATCCTCCGGGTTCAGTACCTCGAAAAATTCCCTGTTGTAGCGGTTCAACTCGTCATCAAGTTCTTCTTCCGGCACCAGAGCGCCCATCATCACCCGTGTACGATCGATGCCAAGCGGCAAAATCCGTTTCCAGAAGATTATACCCGGAGACGCATCTATGGTGCTGGACGGATAGAGGATGTATGTCAACGTCTCTTCCCTGTCTCCTGATTCGATATCCGTACTCCAGCGCTCCATCAGGTCGGCATAGATCGGCGCCTGAGCGCGTACTAAGTCCATTATCAGTGGTGTGCGCAAAAGACTCCAGTCCTGTTCATCCTCGCCACAATGCGAGTCATCACCCGGCATCCATGGTTGCAGGGTCTCCGGGTGCAGAGTGCGGTGATGGTGCGCCTCGGCATTGTTTTCCATGGTCAGTTTCCAGTTGCCCTCCCAGATTTCGTCATACATTGAGGAAATTCGCATCCTGTCGATGTGGTATGGAGCCAGCCGGTCGCCCAGTTCCTGTAACCGCGGCGCCAGTGGCTTTGCATCGCAATCCAGATTGACAAAAATGAAACCGAGCCAGGTTTCCAGTTTGAATTCAGGGAGCCGGCAGTTGTCCATGTCCAGTATCCGGCTTTCCGCCATGTTGGTTGCGCCCATCAATCTGCCGTCGAGCCGGTAGGTCCAGCCGTGGTATGGGCAGGACAGCCTGGCCGCGTTTCCCTGTCCCATCATCACCTGCATGTAACGGTGGCGGCAGACATTGGACAATGCTCGCAGCCGCTTATCGGCGCCGCGTACGATGATTAACGGTTCGCCAGCCAGTTCGATTGTAAAGAAATCGCCCGGGTTTTCCGCCTCTTCTTCACGTCCTATGCAGACCCAATCGCGGCGAAACAGGAATTCCTGCTCGAGTTCGTAGAATTCTTCGGACAGGTAGGCCTGGGGCGGCAAGCCTCGCGCTTCCTCCAGGGGAGTGGAAAGAGACTTTGCCAGCGTGTCGATTAATATACGTGTAGCCGGTTGCATAGGGGCCAGGGAACCTCGGCTGTACTCAGGACCTGCCTAATGTCCCGCATTCAGCGCCATGCTACCGGTTTGTCGGATGCCAGCATGGTGATATCCTCGAAGTCATCGCTCATTTCAAAATCGATAGTAGTACCTTCTTCTACATAGAGGATATCGCCTGCACCTATCGAGAAGCTATCGCCTCCATGGACATTGACTTTGGCCGAACCTTTGAGCACGAAGGCAAATTCGTCAAAAGGGTAGGTGAAGGTATGTTTACCGGATTCCTTGAAAGCAACAACTGCCCGTGTTTTGTCGGCTGAACGGTAGAAAATATGTTCACCACCGCCAAATTCCGGCGTCATTTCCCATTCAACCTCTCTCATGTTAAAGCGTAAGGCTTTTGATGTACTCATGATTAATCTCCATCCATTTCAAAATAAACCAGTTGACAATCTACGAACTTATAATCTCCAAAACCTGCCGTGCGGCGCGCTCTCCATGTTCGACGGCGCCAAACCACTCCTGAATTCCCTTATGTTCCGAGTGACCGAAGGCAATACGTCCAAATGGTCTGGTGATAACCTGCTGTAGAGCCGTTTTGCCATCGTTCCCATGGAAGAAGCCCGGGATCGCAGCCAAATAGGAATGGCCCCAGCGATTCACGACAATCCCCGCGATATCTTTTTCGTCATCGAAACCCAGGGAGCCAAACATGGTTGTCAGTTGCCGGCGAACTGAGGCTTCGATTTCGGCATAGCGTTTTGACATCAGCTCCCATCGTATTGCTGCCGCTTGTTCCTTTGCGGGCAATCCCGGTTTTGAAAATCCGACATAAAATGTCAGGACAACCGGTTTTTCAGGGTCGAGTGGAGGCTGGTTGTCGCCAAAAACCATCGGCCGCCTGATATTACAATAACCGCCAAGACCATCGCTTGTGAAAAAATGACAGGCGCTTACCCCTAGTTTTGCCATGGGCTTCCAATTTCTGAGCGCGACATTGACGATCATATTCGAGCCATGAACCAGTTGGCCGAAAGCTACTTCATATTCGTCGGGCAAACCCTGAATAATATGCTTGTTTACCCAGCCGCCTATAGCAGAGACGACACCTTTGGCCTTGACTCGATAGATTTTGCCATCTTTTTGATAATAGACTGTCACGCTTTTTGCCCTGTCTGGGTCAGTATCATGCTCGACACGGACGGCCGTGGAATTTAGCCGGATTCTCACCGGGTTGTGCGGGTTATCAAAATGTTCAAATTGATATGCCGAATCATGAATTTCTTCAAAGGTCTTGCCCCCTGAAATCGCATTCGGCAACACCTTCTTCAG
This sequence comes from Gammaproteobacteria bacterium, assembly GCA_965221335.1. Lineage (GTDB taxonomy): Bacteria > Pseudomonadota > Gammaproteobacteria > Eutrophobiales > Eutrophobiaceae > JAAXHV01. The sequence goes on from CBDCSC010000001.1 coordinate 646,917, forward strand.
CATCAGGCGATAGATCGCATCATTGCCACCGGGAAATGAGAAAATACCGGCAATCTCCTTGTCATCAGGAGACACTCGGTACAGTGATTTGTCACCGAAGCCTTTATCAAACCCCGGTAACGCGGACATCATTGCATAGCGCGCAGAAATAGCATCGCAACCCATCCCCGCGGTTGTGGTAAGGGTTATGGACAGCAGTTTGATTACACGGGGTTGAATATGGAGGATGTCTTCGAGATATTCCTGGTAGGTGATACTATCCAACCACTGCGGCCAATCGTCTCCGGCATTATTGACGCCCGTTCCCTCACGCAGGCGGTTCAAGTCAGCTTTCTCGGCCGCCGAAAAAGCCGTGTGTGCATACGCATTCTGACTTGAATCCACATCCCAGTAGGATTCCTCCAGACCGAAGGTTTCCTTGTCAAAAAAGTAACCCGCGCAGGCTGCCTGTTCGGCAATGCCCAGCATGGGCAGGTAATTTGTCGGAGATAATCTTAAATCACCATTGTAGCCTTGCAGGGTCTGGAATTCCGGAAGACGGGGAATTTCCAAATCGTTAAACAGGTCGTCATACCAGTCGCCTTTCACACTCGGAACCACGGTAAGGTTCGACCCTTGCGGACCGGTGATTTTATAGCCATCGACGATGAATTCGTTACGCTTTGCTTCCCCGCCCGGAAGGGCATGGTTTTCCAGGATGAGGCAGGACTGCCCCGGCCTTGCTTCCTTCAGGAAAGTGCGTGCGGCCGACAAACCGGCGAAACCACCGCCGATAATGACAAGGTCGTAAGATTCTCCGGTGTCATCCGCTCCATCCAGTAGCCCGCCAATCTTGTTGTCTCGTATCAGGTGGGCGGCGCCAGTGGTACTTTGGGTGTTGCCGTTTGCGCGGGCGTAGTCGCCAATACCGGCATAGCCATCCCACGGGTGAACCGAGTTCGTTTCTGGTTGCGTAATTTTATCATTCGCCCCGACTTCTGCCGAAATGGGCGCCGGCATGGTCAGCAGTACAGCGCCAGAGCCGATCAGTGTCCCTTTGACGAAGTCGCGGCGAGTAATATCTTTGTCAGAATTCCCCATCAGCAGACCTGATTGATCTCTAATTTAAGTAAGTGAAAAAAAACCATGACACAACATGTTGCGCCATGGCTTTATTACGAAAATGTGGGGATTAAATTCTTTATGCCAATATTTGTCGATCACCGGAGCGTCATTAGAAGTTATATCGGATATTGCCACCAACCCAACGTTGAGGGGCAAAAACATCTTCCCCGGAACCAAAGAACAGGCTTGCGTCAACCCCGAAGGTTCGATAGGTCTCATCGGTCAGATTGTTAACAAAAATGGCGGCGCTCCAGGTCTCATTAGCGCTCGTGTAATCCAGCCTGGCATTGATAATTGCATAAGAATCTTCGGTGGCCATTTCGGATACGGCCAGGTTAAATTTCTGATCATCAGTCCATCGGAAATCTCCTTGCAGCGCCAGTTGTCCGCCAAAAGCAGGCCATGAATAACGCACCAGACCATTAAAGGTAACGTCAGGCGCCAATGGCGCTTTTTCTTTACCGGTCGGGTAATTTTGTGCTGGCTCAAAAGTAACGGGGTCCAAAGTATTAAAGTCGGTAGGCAGTTGGGTTATCTCGGTGTCAGTAAATGATGCCCCCAACAGAATATCCAACCCTTCGACTGGATTTGAGACCAATTCAATCTCACCACCGTAGAATTCTCCTTCTGCATTGAACAGCAGGGCATTAAAGAAAGGATCGATATTATAGGCTTGATAATCATCATAGTCATAATAATATGCCGATACATTCAAGCGTGTTGTAGCAGTCAAGCTTGCTTTAAATCCTGCTTCGTAGGAGTGGAGTACTTCACCACTGTAGGGCAGGTCATCGCCACTGACCGGCGTAAGCGGGAAATTAAAACCGCCGGACTTGATGCCCCGATTCCAACCCGCATACAACAACCAGTCATCATTCACTCTGTAGTCAAGCTGTACCTTTGCGCTGAAGTCGTCTTCATTCAGTGAACCCGTATATGTCGGGAAGCCGAAGTCAGGAGCCGTTAACGTATAGTCTTTTTCATCATCGTTGTAGCGCACACCTAGTGTCAGGGCGAGCTGGCTGGTCAAATCAAATTCTGTTTGCGCAAAAATCGCATAGGTTGTCGTTTCCTGAACCGCGAACTCGCTCAAAGTAGCGGGGCCAAAATAAAACAGTCCGGATTGTTCCGTGCTGTAATCGCCATCTATGTTCAGATAGTACAAGCCTATGACTGTACGATGTCGTTCACCTTCCCAATTCAAACGAAGCTCTTGAGAAATCTGTTCAATATCCGCGGTTTGGGTGTAATGGTAAACGCTTTCGGGTGTTGCGTCCGCGTCCTCAGCGTAGTCATGCTCAATATCCTGGTAATCAGTGATAGAGGTCAGTGTAAAGCCACCAATATCCAGACTGATATTGGCATACAAATTGATAACTTCAGTCTTTTGATAAAAATCGAAATCATTGGAAATGGTGAAAGGATTGCCATCTATATCATCCACGTAACCAAAAAAATCAGTTGCGTTATAAGATGGCACATTCAAGGTCCAGCCGTTTGGCGCAGCGTCTTCGTCAGCATATTGCGCTTTCAACAGTATGTTTAGCTGTTCAGAGGGCTCGATTGACAATTGTGCTCGCACAGCCCAATCATCAGCTCTTTGTGCATCATCGCCTATGTCATTTTTTAGAAGACCATCATCCTCGTTATAAACCATCGACAAACGACCTGAAACCTGCTCTGTCAGCCCACCGCCTGCAGCGGCTTCAACCCGCCGGCGTCCTTCCTCGCCCAGGGTCACATCAACAAATCCTCCCAACTCCTGTGAGGGTTTGCTGGTGATGTAATGCACTAATCCCCCCGTGGCATTACGCCCAAACAAGGTGCCCTGGGGCCCACGTAAAACTTCCACGCGCTCAACATCGAACAGGCTGAAGCGCGTGGTGACATTGGAACTCTGGTAGGCTTCATCTATATACAACGCAACTGGCGCTTCCTGGTTTGCCGTATAATCGTTTTGACCGACACCGCGAACGTTAAATGAAGCAATGGCGCCGCCACCATAACCCGATACTTCGAGACCGGGAGTTTGCGCAATCAAATCGTTGGATTCAACGAAACCCAGCTTTCTCATCTGGGAGCCACTGAAAGCCGTTACTGACACACCGATGTCCTGCAGGTTCTGCTCACGCTTTTGTGCCGTGACTACGACTTCTTCCAGTACTGCAGCATTGGCAGCGCCGGATGCCAAAACCAATACAAAGACTGCTGATAGACAGGCGCTAAAGCCTGAACGTAGAGGATTCAGTAATTCGCGAAGATTATTCATTAATTTCCCCCTGTCGATGAATGCGTTGACGCCAAAATACTTATGTTGCAATTGACTAATATGACATTCAGCAAGTATAGGCCAAAACATAGTTTTATTGCAAATTCTTTTTGTTTCTTTTAAACATCTGATTATTAATATAAAATGCACAATATAGAAAGAAAATAAAATACTATTCTATAAGTATATTGACAAAATAATAGGCCAGAGTATTATAATTGTGAAAATCAGTCAACAATATGCCCGATTACAGTTTGATGGCCAAATTGAACGCAAATAAAGAAGTTTCCGCATACTGTTTAATTGTTAAATAGGGGGAAAGCTGATGTCAGACTCTCGTATCCAGCCAAAACTACGCTTCGACCACGCCGCAATCTGGGTCGAGGACATGGAAAAAACCGTCAGCTTCCTGACCGATATAGTAGGTTGGCGGCGCCACCCGATGCACGTCGCGGTCAGCGCCGATGACGAAACCACCGGCGGCATGGAGGCCGTATTTGTCGATGCCAATGGCTTATGGCTGGAAATGATATTGCCAACATCTCCCGGTCCGGGCATGGACATCCTGAAGGAAAAAGGTGACGGAGCAATCATCGAGATCAACTTCGAACCTGACGATTACCAGGCAGTGCTGGATGGTATGAAAGCCAGAGGAATTCCGATGTTCAACATGGACGGCTCGCCCCTGGGTGAGGACGGCGGGCTGATCCAGGAAGGCGTGGTGGAGGATGGCGATTTCGAGCATACCGGGCAGCGCATAGCCTACTGGTCGACTGATATGAGCCGGGGGACGACGGTCGAGATTTTCGAGGTGATCAAGAATGACAAACTCAACCTGATCAACCAGCGAGACACTCAGTGGAAAGAAGTGGCGCAGCATCAGCAAGGGCCGCGCATGAGTCACATTTCCATCGTCGTTGCGGACCTGGAGAGCACAGCCGGTTTCTATACCGAGGTGATGGGATTGAAGCGGCACCCGATGCAACTGGGAATTGATGCAGCATCCAACGAGCAGATCGGCGGTATGAAAGCTGCATTCATCGATGCAGGCGGTGTCTGGCTGGAACTGTTCCAGCCTGTCGGTCCCGGACCGCTGATGGACCTGTTGGACGAAAAGGGGGACGGCTACGTAGCGGAGTTGTGTACCGAAGTCGATGACCTGTCAGCATATTACGATGCTATGAAGGCAAAAGGCGTGCAGATGGCAGGTATAGATGGAACGCCACTGGATGACAGTGAAAAATATTACACACTTGCTCCTTATGGCGACAAGATAGCGTATTTCCCCGCGGAGGTAAGTCGCGGCATCACCATTGAAGTCATCGAGAGAGGTCCTCGGGAAACCAGTATCCTGCACCGAAGAGATGATGCATGGAAAGACTGAGGAAGATAATTTCACTCACGATAAGCGACATTTTGATATGCGGGCCAGCAGTCCGGATAAGATCCGGCGGGACATAGTAGCAACCTATCGTAAGCGAACCCCCGCGTCCGGCGCATACCACGAACGCGCCCGCCGATCACTGGCCGGTGGCACTACCGGAAATTTGCGTTATTTCCCGCCCTATCCGCTCTATGAAACCGGCGGCCGGGGCGCCAGGGTCACGGACCTGGACGGCAACGAGTACATCGATTGTTTTCTTTGCAACGGGCCTCTTCTACTGGGCCATAATCACCCGGGCGTCATCGCCGCAATTGAGAGGTACAGAGAGACGGGTCCGCTGGTCGTTAATCCACCCATCATTGTAGAGGCAGCGGAACGGGTGCAGGAAACCGTGCCCTGTGCGCAGCGAGTGCGTTTTCTGAACAGTGGCACGGAGGCTGTCATCATGGCTGTTCGCTATGCGCGGGCCTTCACCGGCAAGGACAGGGTTATCAGGTTCTACGGACACTACCACGGCCAGGCTGACCAGTTTTTGGCCGGACTTGGACCAACCGCTGAGCCGTTCGGCGCCGGCATCGCTGAAGGAGCTATAGGCAGCACTTTGCTGGCGCGCTATGGCGATGTAGATGCGTTCGCAACACTCATGGAAAAACACGATGACATTGCGGCCGTGATCCTGGACCCGGCCATGCACGCGGGGGGATTGTGGGGCAGCAGCAGTGAGTATCTGCAGACAGTCCGGGAACTCACCGAAAAACTGGGAGTCGTCCTGATTTTTGATGAAGTGATCACCGGTTTCAGACTGGCGCTGGGTGGGGCCCAGGCTTACTACCGCGTGACGCCGGACTTAACCACTCTCGGCAAGGCTCTCGCTGCGGGAGAGAAGCTCGCGGCGGTTGCAGGTAACGAGAATATCATGCGCGTGGTCGATCCCCAGGCGGGTTCCGATACGCCGCGTGTTTTCCAGTCCGGCACAGGTAATGACGGTACCGCTGGCATCACTGGCGCTATTGGCGCAATCAGTACATACCAGCAACTGCATAAAATGGGGGAATACAAGCATCTGTTCACCATCGGTGAAGCCCTGGCCGACGGTCTCCGCCAGGCATTTTTGTCCCGGGAGATACCCTGTCACGTGAACCAGTTGGGGCCCATGCTGCAACTTTTCCTCTCGGCAGAAGAACCCGGTTTCGAGCGCTTTTCCTTGCTGGACACAAAGGCGCTATCGTTTTTCTTTCTGGCGCTGATTAATGAAGGGGTGATCCTGACATTGCCCACCTCCGGCCATATTTACCTGTCTTTTGTGCATACCAGAGAGGATATCGATATCATCATCGACAGGGCGAACCGGGTTCTGAATAAATATGATTTCAAATCACTGTTATGAAATTCATCATCAGCGCGCATACACATAGCAAATAAACCGGAGTACTTCCATGACAGACACGAGCAAAGCGGAACTGGACAGACTGTTTGAACAACAAAAAGCGGCCTTCCTGGCCGACAACAATCCTTCTCATGAGCAACGTATGGAATGGTTGCAGGCCATGGAGAAGATGATGGTCGACTTGCGTCAGCCCATCCGTGATGCGCTGGGTCAGGATTTTGACTCTCACCCGGCGTTGATTACCGACCTGTTTGAAACCGGCGGGGTACTGGGCCGCTGTCGCAATGCCATGGTCCATTTACAGGAATGGATGGCCCCGGAAGAGCGACCCTTACTGGATATCATTCACGGGTCATCACGTTGTGAAGTCGTCAAGCAACCCAAAGGCGTGATGGGTAACATAGCGCCCTGGAATTTTCCGATTGAATGTTCCCTGGTAATGGTCGTTGACATGCTCGCGGCCGGAAACCGCGTGATCGTAAAGATGTCTGAACTGGCCCCGGTAACCGCAAACCTGATCCGGGAGAGTGTCGGTAGGTATTTTCCGGAAGACGTGCTGGCCGTCGTTATCGGCGATGTTGAATTTTCCGAGTATTTCTCCCAATTGCGTTGGGACCACCTGACCTATACGGGGAACAGCCATGTGGGGCGGCTGGTCATGCAGGCGGCGGCAAAGAACCTGACCCCGGTAACCCTGGAACTGGGCGGCAAGAATCCGACGATTTTCCTTGAAGATGGAGTCGACGAGCAACTGATCAAGGAATACCTGAGCTTCAAGTTCTGCAAGAACGGACAGATTTGTACCTCCCCTGACTACGCTCTGGTACCAGAAGGCTCGCTGGAGACCTGGCTGGAACTGGCGAGAAAGGTATGGAAAGAAGCCTATCCCACCTATATCGGTCATCCTGATGTAACCGGTATCATCAATGAACGCCATTATGACCGCATCATCAAATCCCTCGAAGAAGCGGGGAACAGCGGCGCCCGGGTGATTAACCTCAGTGATGAAGAACCGGACCGTGAACGGCGTCAAATCCCGATGTACCTGGTGGTGAATCCTTCAGATGACCTGGAAGTCATGCGCGAAGAGACCTTTGGTCCGGTTACGCCGGTGAAGACCTACAAGACTTTGGACGAGGCCTATGCTTACATTAACAGCCGCGAACGGCCGCTGGCTTCATACCTGGTGACCATGGCCCGTGAACCGGAAATGGTCGAGCAATTCAAGCGCCGTATTGTTTCAGGTGGCGCCGGCATCAATGTCTTCGGTTTCCAGGCCGCGGAACCGACCGCTCCCTTCGGCGGGATTGGGTCCAGCGGTATCGGCTGTCATGGTGGCCCCCAGGGATTTAATAATTATTCCCATTCCAAGACCGTGTACAACTGTTCCCAGGACAATCCCCTGAAGATGTCCGTCTGCGCGCCCTATGGTGAGATCACGCAAGCCTTCGCTGACGGTATTTTTGCCGTGCCTGAACAATAAATGTTTCCATGCCAGAACAATACCTAAACAGTTCCACCAATCCTCTCTCCCAGGAGTCAAAAGTTGCCCTGGTTACCGGCGCCGCCGGTGGTATCGGTAGGGCAGTAGCCATTGCCCTGGCGCAACAGGGGGCAGCGCTTATTCTCACCGACCAGGAGGCCGAGTCAGACAGGCTGACCGAAACCAGGCAATCCATAGAGAAGCATGGGCAACCGGTTACAACGGTGTTTGCAGACCTCGCAGCCAGTGAACAGATTGATGCACTGGTCGAGCGTGCCTACGGGGAGTTCGGCTCCATTGATGTGCTGGTGAATGTTGCAGCCATCCACCGTTATCCTGATCCGTTGCTGAAAATAAGTGAAGCGGACTGGGACCTGGTCCAGAACGTAAATTTCAAGAGTTGTTTACGTTTGTGCCAGCGCATTGTGCCCAACATGGTGAAACAGGGTTCCGGCAACGTGATAACTGTTGCATCGGATAGCGCATTTGATGTGATAGCCGAAGAAGGGCCTTACGGTATTTCCAAGATCAGCCTGACCAAGCTGACCGCCTATCTTGCCAAAGAGACCGCCGGCTCGGGTGTGCGTATTAACGCCATTGCTCCGGGCTGGGTAAGAACACCGTTAATTGAACAATATTGGTCGGATCCCGAATTCATGCAGGAAGCCAAGGCCAACATTCCCTTGCAGCGCATTGCCGAACCCGAAGAAATTGCCAACGTGGCACTGTTCCTGGCCTCAGACCTGGCCAGTTATGTCCATGGCCATTGCATGGTGGTAGACGGCGGGCGCATTGCCGGGGTACCTTGCTAGAACTGTGAATAATGTCTAACAAGAGATCCATCTCAAAGTCATTGAACATCTTGGAGTATTTCTCTTTCAAATTGCCAAAAAACATGGCCGTGACGGAGATGAAAAAAGTCCGAAAAGAATTTTAACGGCATTCTTACGATTTCGCTCGTGCGATCGAAGGAGCCAAAACAAGGGGGAAAGACCATGAAACAAAACAAGAATCGCGATTCAAAGTGGACATCGATTATTGCCGCTATCGCAGCGATATTTGCAGGGCCTGCAGGTGTTCAGAACGCATCAGCGCAAATCGGTGGGGAAGGTACAGGACCACGGGTACTGGAAGAGGTCGTTGTTACGGCTGAGAAACGTGCTCAAAGTCTGCAGGATGTACCCATTGCGGTAACTGCATTTTCCGGGGAATCAATGCGTGATTTTGGTATTTCCAATACCCAGGCATTACAGGCAGCGACTCCCGGTCTGGTTTTCAATAACACCGCGAACAGCGCTCAGCCTTTTCTGCGCGGTGTCGGCACCCGCCTGGCGCTCAATGGTCTTGAGCCCAGTATTGCCACCTATCAAGATGATCGTTATCTGTCGAGAGCAACTGCATCAACCATCGAATTTGCCGATGTTGACAGAGTGGAAGTACTTAAGGGACCTCAGGGAACACTTTATGGCAGAAATGCTACGGGTGGCGCAATTAGAGTAATCACTAAAGATGTTACCGACGAATTTGAGGGAAATATCAGCGCAGGCTATGGTAATTTCGACGCTATCAAACTTTCCGGTACAGTGAGTATCCCGTTAAGTGAAGATTTCGGGGTGAGGCTGAGCGCACTGGCCAAATGGCGCGATGGATATGCCGATAATATTTTTCCCGGTGGAGTCTCGGAACTTGACGATGAAGATTACCAGGCTTTCCGTGGAAAGTTTCGTTGGGACGTTACCGGTAATGTAACTGCCCGCCTCACCCTGAACTATTGGCAGCGCGATGACAATCTGGGGAATGATATTACCAATCTCAGCCCCCCTGGACTTAGCCTTTTGAGCGCTTTAGGTACAACGGCCACGGCGGATGATGAGGTAGCGACGGCCAGAACCGATAAAAACAAGGGAGAAGAGTTCTCTGGCAGCCTGCGATTCGATATCGTTTTAGAAGGTATCGACCTTGTGTCGATCACAACCTTTTCGGACTTGGACAATACATTTGTCACGGACGGAGATGGCACATCGGCGCTGTTTGATGTAATAGGCGGGGATGATTTTGTTAACAACGTTTCACAGGAAATCCAGTTAATCTCAAATAACGACAGTAGTCTGCAATGGATAGCCGGCGCTTATTACTTTTCTGAAGAATCGGACCTGGATCTGATAATTGATATTAACGGTTTTGTATTCTCGCAGGGATTCCAGACAGTTGAATCAGATTCATGGGCCATTTTTGGGCAGGCTACATGGGACATAAACGACCGCTGGTCGCTGACTGCCGGCGGCCGTTACAGCGACGATGAAAAAGAAGCCCTGGTGGTAGTCTCTCCGGATGTCGGATTTACCTTTGGAAGTGGAGCAATGCCGTTTACACAGAAGGACTCTTGGACCGAGTTCACGCCAAAGGCCACTCTCGAGTACAATCTTGATGATGTAATGTATTACTTTACTTATGCAAGAGGATACAAAAGTGGCGGCTTCAATTATCCGGCTGTCGGTGGGCAACCGCTGAAGCCTGAAATCCTCGATATGTTTGAACTGGGAATGAAAGGGGAATTTCTGGACAACCAACTGCGTTTGAATGCTGCTGTTTTTTACTATGATTATAAGGACCTGCAGGTAACAAGGGCATCCCAAGGGGCCGGCGCAACGGCAACTACGGAAAACGCAGCCGAAGCAGAAATATGGGGTATAGACATGGATTTTACCTGGTTGGTAACGCACGAATTGACCTTGACCGGCGGGTTCAACTATCTTGATAGCGAATATACGGATTTCGACGCTGCTGCCCGGGGTTTTGGCGGCACGCCTGGAACGGGAACTATAGGTATTGATGCCAGCGGTGAATCATTGTTAAGAGCGCCAGATTTTTCATTATTTGCTTCCATGGCTTATGTATTCGCCTGGAATAATGCAACTGTGCCCCTGGTAGTCACGTATTCGTACAAGGATAGTTATCTCTTTGATTTTGTTGCCGAGCCTGATATGGCTGCATTAAGGCAGGATAACTATGGTCTGCTCACGGCAAGACTGACCTACATCTCCGATAAGCGCTGGGAAGTTGCAGTGTTTGGAAATAATCTTACCGATGAAAATTATTTCGATGATGTCGTTGCCAATGGCTCCGGTTTGCGTGCATCAAGAGGCGCTCCGCGCACCTATGGTGTGGAACTTAGATACAATTTCTGAGCGTCAAGAACTGCTTGGAATATCAATTTTGGATGAAGGTCGATGACCAATCATAGACAAAGCTATGGGTACTTTATTTTGGTCACCTGCAGATTGATGACAGCAGTACTCCTGATGATTGCAAGCAGCCTGTCCTATGGTCAGGCCAACAGGCCCAACATTGTTTATATGCTGGTCGATAACTGGGGTTGGGGAGACATATCCGTACAAGGTGGGATGGTACCAACACCACGTATCGATTCACTGGCATCTGAAGGACTGCGACTGACAAATTTCAACGTCGAAGTTCAGTGCACACCGACCAGGTCTGCGATCATGACCGGTCGGTTGCCCATACGATCCGGCACTCATAGAGTTACTATCGGCGCGCCCTATGGTTTGGCCCCCTGGGAATATACGCTTGCGGAGTTATTGTCAGATTCTGGTTATCAAACAGCATTATATGGGAAGTGGCATTTGGGCGAAATTGACACTCGTTTGCCAATCGATCAGGGATTTGATGAGTGGTACGGTATTAAAAATTCAACGGAAGCAAACTACTCTTCCACGCCACAATTTGATTCCGGTGTATTCCCGGAGCCATTCATCTGGCAGGGAAGAAAGGGAAAGCAAGCAGTAAAGGTTAAACCATTGAATCTGGATGCTCGTAAAATCATTGATAGAGAAATTGTAGAGAGATCAGAAAAATATATTGCTGGCCAGGAAAAGAACAGGAAGCCGTTTTTCCTGTTTGTCGGTCTCACACAAATACATCCACCCATGATGGTTCATCCTGAATTCAAGCATAGTTCCCGTGCCGGCACCTATGCTGACATTATCACCGAACTTGACTACAACATCGGGCGTATACTGGATGCTTTGGATAAAGCAGGGTTGAGAAATAATACGCTTGTCATATTAACGGGCGATAATGGCACTGACCCTGAAGCGTTTGGAGGTGGTTCCAACGGCCCTTGGCGAGGAGGGTTTACGGGTTATGAAGGAGGGTTGCGTACCCCAGCAATAGTACGCTGGCCCGGGAAAATCAAGGCAGGACGAGTATCCAATGAAATTTTCGCTTCCCTCGACTGGATGCCGACCATTGCAAACATAGTTGGTGAAAGCGGGAGAATACCCGAAGACCGGCCAATAGATGGTGTTGATCAAACTTCTTTTTTGGTTGGCGCCGATAAATCAAAGCGGGAACACATAGTGTTCTATATCGGCAATGATTTGTTTTCAGTCAAGTGGAGAACATTGAAAGTTCACTTCAAAACCATTGAAAAACTGGTAAAGGCCCCTGTTCAATCCTATGTGTTTCCACCCATGTATGATGTGGTAAATGATCCTGGGGAAGTAACTGATATATTTATTGAAACTGCATGGGCTTATGGTCCGGTCAAGCAAATTATCGGTGACTTGACCAGAAGCTATCAAAGTTTCCCGAACATCGCGCCAGGAGCGGACTTTACCGGATACAAATAATTATAATTTCCGACAAGGACCAAATACATCGCTGTCCTGTTGAATTTCCATTTTCAATGCAACAGGAACGCTAACCCTTGTGGAAGCTCTTGAAGGTAAAATAATCCTGTTCATAGGTATTTTACAAGTCCGTCAACAGGCGCTTGGCTGATACTGCTCGTATTTTCTCGTTCAGTGGGTATGATTCCTCGCCTGCATGTATCACGATCAACTCCGTGAGTTCGAGGTCTTTTACAGCATGGCGCATTGAAGCAGTGACTGCCGGCGCCGAGGATAGCTTAATCTCGATGCCCAGTCTCTCCTTTGCTGATGGAATGAACAGGTCGAGCTCAGCGCCAGTGTGGGTTCGCCAATAATAAAATTCCCGGTCGACTCCACTCAGTTGTTCCATAATCAACTCCAACAACAGCCCCTCCCAGGTACTGCCTCTTGCAGGATGTGTATCCAGGGTATCGGTATCACTGATACCGAGCAGGGAATGTACTAATCCTGAATCCCTGATATAAACTTTTGGCGCCTTGACCTGGCGCTTTTTCAGGTTTGCAAACCACGGCGCCAGTTGCTTGACGACCAGAGCGTCAGTAAGAATGTCAAGGTAACGGCGTACCGTCGTATCGGCGACGCCGAAAGAACGCGCAAATTCCGATGAATTCCAGACCTGGCCATGCCGGTGAGCCAGCATCGTCCAGAAACGTCGCAGGGTTGTTCCCGATGTTTGCACACCCAGTTGGGCCAGGTCGCGTTCGATGAAAGTCCGGGTAAAGCTCTCCAACCATTCAAAGCAGTCACGGTTCGACCTGGACAGGTAGGCGCTCGGAAAACCGCCTCGGAGCCATCGCCGATCAAGCCGGTTATTTCCCACTTCATCCAGTCCCAGACCGCCCAGCTCGTAGTAGATGATGCGACCGGCAAGGGACTCGGAGGACTGTCTCAACAGGTTCGGCGAGGCGCTGCCCAGAACCAGGAAACGCGCCGGTCTGGGCCTGCGGTCTGATAGCACTCTAAGTAATGGAAACAGGTCGGGCTGGCGCTGTATTTCATCGATGATCACCAACCCCTTCAGGTTTTGCAGCGCGAGTTTTGGATCTCCTCCAAACCGGGAGAGAACAGCGGGGTCTTCCAGGTCAAAGTGGTGTGATTGTCGATTGTAGCGTTCGGCCACCTGCTTTGCCAGGGTAGTCTTACCGACCTGCCGCGGCCCCAGGATAGCGACGACCTCGAAGTTACGAAGACGCCTGATAATTTCTTTGCTATGCCTGGACCGAACAATCATATTCTCAAGATTACCATGAAAATTCGGCAATGACTACAGATATTTCAGTGTTGGCTGTAATCCGATACTATGAATCTTTTTTAGCGGCAGGGCGGTAATAACATCAGTGAGAGGATATTCCTGCTCACCGGGATAGACTACCCACAAATGCTCCAGGCCCAGGTCTTCAATGACTACATGCATGGATTTCGTTGTGCGCGGAGCGTCAGTGCATTTGAACTCGAAGCCCCAGCGCCGCCCGCGCCGCAATAACATCAGGTCGAGTTCGGCGCCGCGTTGGGTCCTGTAGAAATAAGCTTCGTGCTCACCGTGTGTGATAAGCGTCTGCTCAAGGGCAAACCCTTCCCAACTGGCTCCATAGCGTGGGTGTACCTGCAATTCTCTCATCTCTTCCAACCCCAGGAGAAAGTGCAGGATTCCGCTGTCACGCAGAAATACTTTTGGCGCCTTGATTAAGCGTTTGCCGAGTTTTTGGTACCAGGGCGGGAGTACGCGCAACATGAAAGAACCTGTCAGCAGGTCGCGGTAGTGGTTCACCGCGGTAACACTCACGTCCATTGATCGTCCCACCTCCGCCGCATTCCACGTTTGTCCGTGATAATGCGCGAGCATTCTCCAGAAGCGGCCCAATGCCTCTGGTGATACCTTGGACCCCAGGCCGGGAATGTCACGTTCCAGAAACGTGCGCGTAAACGACTGCATCCAGCGCGCCCACGCCGGTGTTGACGGCGCCAGCCAAGCTCGTGGAAAACCGCCCCGCATCCAGAGGCTGTCCTGGTTTTGTGTGCCCACCTCAACCAGTGAGAAGCCTCCCACATCCACAAAGAGAATCCGCCCGGCCAATGTTTCAGATACCCCTTTGATTAAGTCCAGAGAGGCGCTTCCCAACAACAGAAAGACCGCTTTCCGGTTTCGATTGTCACAAATCGGACGCAGTATTTCAAAAAGCGCCGGCATGCGTTGCACTTCGTCGATAATAACCAGGCCTTCACTCTCACGCAGCAGTTTCTCGGGAGTCATGGACAACGCTTCCCGCGTTGAAGCGACCTCGAGGTCGAAAACAGTAGACGGACCTGGCCACGCCGACGCCACTTGATCAGCGAGAGTAGTCTTGCCTACTTGACGGGCTCCCAGCAAGGCCACTACCGGCGCCTCGGAGAGATTCTCGACTACAGCAGAGAGCAGGTTGGTTCGTTCGATATATTGTTGCATATCATGCTTTAAAAAAAGGATATTCAACAATAATATCTTAGTATTTATATTCTGCCAAGTAATCCCATATCAATCATTACGGTATGCATGTTGCCTGACCGACAGGGAGCTTATCGCGATTTCAGTTGAGGGCAGTAAGGCTCCGGGAAAGTGATCTGGAACATCCAGCGCAGTTTGCAACAACACGGAAGTCTATATTAGCCATATATCTCTATGAGGATGCAAACACTATCGTCTTGTCTCAAGAGAACTGGTGCAATATCCGGGTTAAGGAATCCCTGAGATTAAGTCAAAAGCGACCTTGATTTATTCCCCGAGGTACGCGACCAGTTCGACTTCAAATACCAAGCCGGGATCGACCAGCCCAGCTACCTGTGTTGCAACGGATGTAGGATAAGCCGCGCCGGCATCATCGTAGAACTTGATCCTGATTGGGGCGCCGGCGAAAAATTCTTCCATGTTGGTGATGAAATGGGTTTCGCTCACAACATTTCTGGCCGTCGCCCCATGATCGGCCAAAATCTTCTCGATATACTTGTAGACGACTTCTACCTGAGCTTTCCCGTCACCCGGCGCGATCACCCGGCCTTCATCATCGAAAGCAACAATGCCGCCGATAAACAGGAAATCACCGGCTCTTACTGCCGCCGAAACACCGTATTCCGCATAGGCTTTTCCAATAGCTTCGTTAATATGTGATTCAGATCCCGGTTGTGCGGCCATGGAACCCAACGCAAACGTGACAATGCAGGAAAAAGTGATGGCTACAAAGATACCGGGAATGCGTATTGATTGTGACGAAAATTGTTTCATTAGTTGCCTCCGAATGGTTAATGAATAAGTATTATGGGCCATGGGGTGTTATTTTGGTTTGGCTGAATAATCACCGAAAGGACCATCTCTCTCGAGCAGGGCTTCTTTCAGCCCCTTGTCAAAAGATGCCTGAATGAAATCATCCTTGCTTTCACGATGCGTTGAAATTCCCTGCCAGTCGGCGCCGACCGTCATTGCTGTCCTGATACCCATGATTTCGTATGAACGGTTGATGCCCCGCTTGGAAGCAGCTAGTAAATCCGGTTTGATGGTAGCAATGGCCGCAGCTTCTGCATGGGTTCTATCCTCAAGTTCCTGCACAGCAAAGCATTTGGTCGCCCAGCCGATTTCAACGGCTTTTTTGCCAGAGACCGGCCTTCCCGTCATCACCATGTATTTGGCCCAGCTCATGGGCATCTTCCAGGGAAAATAAAGGGTATCCGCGCAACTGATGGAGCGTACTGCTGGATATCCCAGGGTTGCATCTTCGGCAACGAACATAAAGTCGCACATTGACGCCAGTTCACTGCCACCAGCGAGACAATAACCGTGAACCTGGGCAATAACCGGCTTGGTTAGGTCCCAGATGGTCCACAAATAACTGATCAGGCTGTGCGCGTACTGGGCGGTCAGGTTATCCACTTCCGGTGAGACATAACCGTCCTCGGGAAAATTCGGTGAGGGAACCTCTGTAGTCAGGTCATATCCGGCGCTGAAAGACTTGCCGGCGCCTTTTAGCACAACACATCCGACATCTGGGCTGCGTTCGGCCTGTTTCAGGGCCGCCTGTATTTCACCGCGTAAGGCAAGGCTGAGCGCATTGATTTTTTCCGGTCGATTCAATGTGATGTGCGCAACACGGTCACGAACTGCATAAATTAGGTTGTCATATGTCATACTATTATCTCGCGTCTCTTAGATTGAGACAGTCGTTATTTCCGGTTGATTGACAGATAATACAACAATATTTATATTGTAGGCACACAAACAAATTTATACCATCTTCACATTCCATGTCCAGTTATATCCTCCCGCGTTCTCTGCATGAAGCGCTTGACGCTATTGCAGAGGGGGAATGGCGGATTCTTGCCGGCGGTACCGATTTTTACCCGCAACTGAATGATAAGCCCCTTGATTTCAATATTATCGATATCAACAGGCTGGAAGAATTAAGAGGCATCCGGAGAAATAATGACCACTGGCGTATGGGCGCTATGGTGACCTGGACGGAACTGCTGGAAACGGAACTACCCCCTGTATTCAACAGCCTCAAACTTGCCGCGCGGGAGATAGGGTCCGTGCAAATCCAGAATGCTGCCACGCTCGCGGGTAACCTGTGCAATGCATCTCCTGCAGCGGACAGCGTCCCTCCGCTGCTTACCCTGGACGCCAGTGTGGAATTGCAGTCAGCTTCAGGTATTCGACACCTTCCCGTATCGGATTTCATCAAGGGTAACAGGACTACCGACCGCAGCCCTGATGAGATAATGACAGCAATTTTGCTGCCTGCTGACCGTGACAACGCCTGCACGCATTTTCTCAAGCTGGGTACGAGGAAGTACCTGGTAATTTCCATCAGCATGGTTTCCATTCTGATCAAGGCATCGACCGAAGGGCTCATAGAACTTTCCCGTATTTCAGTGGGTTCCTGCTCTGCGGTCGCTCAGAGATTGCAGAGTTTGGAGGCTCTGGTTACGGGGCAGTATGTCACGGCGAACCTGGATGAATTGGTAACCGCCGAACACCTTGCACCGTTGTCGCCCATTGATGATGTGCGAGCGACCGCAGAATACCGCATGAATGCATCGGAAGAATTGGTTCGCCGCGTGCTGCGGGAGTGTACTTCAGGTATCGCGGTCCACAGCCGGTAGTACTAAACCGGTAATTCTGTTGATCCATGGCCAAGACTCTGAATTTTGTACTGAATGAGAGAGCGGTTACGGTGACGGCTGAATCGGGAGCTAGGATGACTTGGGTCCTGAGGGAACAATTAGGGCTCACTGGAACCAAGTCCGGTTGTGATGCGGGAGATTGTGGCGCCTGTACGGTACTGTTGAACGGTCGGGCGGTGTGTGCTTGCATGGTCCCGGCAGCCCGTCTCGACGGCAGTAAAGTCACCACGGTTGAGGGCCTGGGGAACGGCGATGGTGGAATGCTCAATACGCTGCAGAAGTCATTCCTGCACTTTGGCGCAGCGCAATGCGGGATCTGTACGCCCGGCATGCTTATCAGCGCCACGGACCTGTTGAACAGAAATCCTAAACCTGACGAACAGGAAGTGGAGAATGCTCTTGGAGGTGTGCTTTGCAGATGTACCGGTTACCGGAAAATAGTCAAAGCAGTGATGCAGGCACACACATTTTCCGAACAGAGAACAATAAGCCATGGAAAAAAAACCGTAGGCGCATCTATCGTGCGGGTCGACGGCATAGCCAAGGTGAACGGGACTGATATCTTCGGCGCGGATGTAGCGCCAGAAAACACATTATGGGTCAGGGTGGTACGTTCTCCCCACCATCATGCACGGTTTACGTTCGGTGATATCGATGGTTTCGTCACTTCGCACGATGGTATTACACGCGTACTGACGGCAGCCGATATCCCCGGGGAAAACAGGTTCGGCGTGATTCCCAATTATAGTGATCAACCGGTCTTCGCCGATCATGAAACGAGGTTTCGCGGCGAAGCCGTAGCTGCCGTTGTGGGCGAGGCGCAGGCAATAGCCCAATTTCATCCTGATGAATTCCCGATAAGCTGGACGGAACTTTCACCGGTACTCACTCCTGCTGAAGCGCAGGCGGATGGCGCGCCCCTGCTTCATGGCGGCAGGAAAAACAACAGGTTAGTGGGGGGAGTGGTGAGGCGCGGAGATATCGTGTCTGAATTTACCGGCTCGGATAAAATTGCCAGCGGCGAGTTTGAAACCACATTCATAGAGCATGCCTATATCGAACCGGAGGCGGGATTTGCCCGACCTGACGGGGATAAGATCGTGGTGCATGCTAGTACCCAGGCCCCATATATGGACCGTGATGACCTGGCCGGGATTCTTAATCTGGAGCCGGAAAAAGTACGTGTTATCCCGACCTCGGTCGGCGGAGGCTTCGGCAGTAAACTGGATATTTCCGTGCAGCCCTACATTGCGCTGGCCGCCTTACTTCTTGATCGTCCTGCGCGCATCGTGTATACCCGCTCTGAATCGATGATGAGTACCACCAAACGCCATCCTGCTTCCATCAGGGCAACGGTCGGCGCAAGGTCGGACGGCAAGCTTGCAGCGATGAAATTTGAAGGTGTTTTCAATACCGGCGCTTATGCGTCATGGGGGCCGACAGTCGCGGTACGGGTCCCTGTTCATGCCAGCGGGCCCTATTATTTTCCCGCTTATGATGCCCGTTCGCTTGCAGTTCATACACATTGTCCGCCTGCGGGCGCGTTTCGGGGTTTCGGCGTTCCCCAATCTGCTGTGGCCCAGGAGGCATTATTTGATGATCTGGCCGAAATGCTTGGCATGGACCGCTTGCAATTCCGCATAATCAACGCATTGGAGAATGGAATGCAAACCGGGACGGGCCAGGTGTTTGCATCCGGTGTCGGTTTCAAGAAGTGTCTGCTGGCAATACAGTCCCACTGGGAAAGCGCATGCCGCGCAGTGGAAGTATTCAACCGGCAAAGTGATGGAGTGATGCGTCGAGGTCTTGGCGTCGCCGGAGTCTGGTATGGCTGCGGCAATACCAGTCTTCCCAATCCCTCAACCATCAGGGTAGGGATTACCCGGGACGGCGCCTTGTTACTGTTCCAGGGAGCCGTGGACATCGGTCAGGGGTCAAATACAGTAATTTCCCAGATCTGCGCCGATGCACTGGGCATGGATATCAATTCATTCAGACTTGTCCCTGGAGATACCGCATTGACGCCTGATGCAGGCAAGACCTCTGCTTCACGCCAGACATTCGTATCCGGAAAGGCCGCTTACCTGGCTGGTTCCGGCCTTCGTAAGCAGATACTGGACCGGGTAGGGGCATCTGCTGATGCGGAATTGAGCATAGAGGAGGGATATCTGAAGGTACGTGATTCCGGCATGGAGGAAGCCTATTTTCTGCCTGAAATGCCGACGGATGAAGACGGCTTTGTGTTTGTCTCGCAAGATACCTATGACCCACCAACCAAGCCGATGGATGATAACGGCCAGGGTGATCCTTACGCCACGTACGGTTTTGGCGCTCAAGTGGCAGTGGTGGAAGTCGATACTGTCCTGGGGACTGTCAAGGTACTGGAGGTTTACGCCGCACATGATGTGGGGCGTGCAATCAATCCGGCGTTGGTTGAAGGACAGGTGGAAGGAGGCATTGCCCAGGGCATAGGCATGGCGCTTATGGAAGAATACATTCCCGGCATCACCGAGAATCTTCACGATTACCTGATACCCACCTGTGGAGACGTGCCGGATATCAAGACAATCATCGTTGAAGAAAACGACCCTCATGGCCCGTACGGGGCAAAAGGACTTGGGGAACATGTCCTGATTCCCACTGCGCCGGCGATTTTGAATGCCATCAACCACGCCACAGGCGCCAAGGTTCGGGTGCTACCGGCAACCCCAGAACGCATCCTATCTGCGCTGGGTAAAATGGCAAAATAAGGACGGTCGATACAGTTCAGCCCACGATTATAGGTAGCCTTGATGCGGGTGGCGTATTTCTGCTGCGCTCGCTGCGTATCACCCCGTCGATAATGGTCATGCCGATGCCGGGGATATCTCCAAGTTCGATTGACTCCAGTATATCCTTACCGGCCGAGTGCTGAGCCTTATCCATGATCACCAAATCCGCTGCGCGGCCTTCTTCAATCAGGCCACAGTCCAGATTACGCAGGCGCGCGGTATTACCCGTGGCAAAACATACAGCAGTGGAAGCTGTTACACCTCCGAGACTGGCCAGCATCGCGATCATGCGCAAAATGCCCAATGGTTGCACACCCGAACCGGCAGGCCCGTCTGTCCCGAGTATTACTCGTTCCAGTTGACCTAACTCCGACGCCGTTCTCAGAGCTAGTAGGGCAGCGCGGCCATTGCCGTTATGAACGATTTCAATACCCCGGTTGCACTGTTCGCATAGGCAGACGATCTGATCATCGGGCAGGGCAGTATGTCCCCCGTTGATGTGGCCGATAATATCGGCGTCTGCCTCCAGTACAACATCTTTATCAATCAGGCCGGAGCCCGGGATGGAAGGCCCACCTGTGTGAATTGTACTCTGGATACCGTACTTGCGCGCCCAGGCCACCATCTTTTGTGCTTCCTTCCCTGCCTTGACGCCGCCAAGGCCGACTTCGCCAAGCAGCTTAACGCCGTTATTCGCCAACTCCCTGAAATCCTCCTCTACCATACCTTGTTCAAGAACTGGCGCACCAGCATGCACTTTCACCCCGCTGGGACGGAAGTTTTCAAACCAGCGCTGTGCGGCCAACGCCATCGCCTTAAGGCCGACAATATCCTTGGGTCTCCCCGGCAGATGAACTTCACCGGCGGAAATCATAGTGGTTACACCGCCATGCAGAGTGCTGTCAATCCAGTTCAACTGGCTTTGCCGAGGCGTCCAGTCACCGGCTACCGGGTGGACATGGCTGTCGATTAGGCCCGGGCATACGGTGGCGCCTTTTGCATCGATAATACAATCAGCCAGTTCCATATTACAGTTAGCCTGTTTGCCAACTTGAGAGATTAGCTTATCCGTTACGACGATGGTGTCCGCGTCAAGAATGGGGTTCCCCAGGTCGCCTGATAACATCAAGCCGATATTTTTGATTACCAGTTTGTTGTTTTCAGACATGGATCAGGGATTCACTATGGTGGCTTGTTTCAGATATTGTGTTCATTGGCGAATTTTACAGACAAGTTGTTTGCATACGTATAATTCAATAAAATACCAGCCAATGCAAACATCTGCCGCGCTTTTTCCAATTCGATGTTGATGGAAAGCACCGAAAAACTTCCTGAATATGCTGGGTTTCACATGAATAAGTCAAGATTCGATTCCGAACGGGATTATATCCTGGAAGAGCAGATTGGCCATCTGCTGCGCAAGGTGAACCAGCGCCATACGATGATATTTGCCTCAATCATGAAGGAGCTGGAATTAACGCCGATGCAGTTCGCAGTCCTGGTGAAAATCGGTGATCAGGATGAAATTTCACAGAACCAGCTTGGCCGCATGGTGGCCATGGACCCTGCGACAGTACAAGGTGTGGTCAAGCGCCTGGCTCAACGTGGTTTGATAGCAGCAAGACCCGACCAGGCTGATCGTAGGCGCCACCTCTGGACCCTTTCCGATACGGGCGCCGGATTACTGAAACAGGCAATACCCCGAGCAATACAGATTACCCGGGCAACTCTTGAGACGTTATCGGAAACGGAAAGCAAAAACCTCTCTGAAATACTGAAAAAGCTCTCCTAGTATCGGCAGTTGTTTTTCGAAATCTATATCCTGATAAAGAGGTTCAATAATGAATCAGGCCCAGCGGGTGGAAATGGTCTTTTCGTCCAGGAACAGACGCATTGAAGCCATTCGGGATTTGGCGCTACCGAGAAATGAATCTTTCCTGGAACCGAGCGGAAAAAACGCATAGGGCTGTGGGATTGCCATGTTGATGCCGACATTACCGACGTTTACGGAACGAATGAATTCCCGGGCGGTTTTGCCGCTTTCCGTAAAAATGCAGGCTGAGTGGCCGTAGTCGGTATTGTCGATCCAGTCGATTGCCTGATCTAAGTTTTGCGCGCGCATCAGCATTGCAACCGGGCCAAAGGATTCTTCGGCGGCAGTCGCCATTTGAGGATGTCCATCTTCCAGCACCGTCGGGGCCAGAAAATAACCGTCAGGAAAATCAGGCACCTGCTGATTCCGGCCGTCCCTAACTATTTTTGCTCCCTCGGCCAGCGCCCTGCCGATCCAGTTGACGACCTTTTCCTTGCCCTCCGGGGTGCACATGGGACCAAGCCGCGTCGTTTCATCCAAGCCGTAACCCAGTTTCATATCAGCCACACCAACCAGCTTATCCCTGAGCTCATCGTGCCTGTTTCCAATAATGACTACATTGTCCGATCCCAGGCAGCGTTGGCCGCCCATCGCAAAGCATGAGCTTACCAGCAAGCTTGCCGCCTGATCGAGATCGGCATCCGGCATGATGATAACGTGATTTTTGCCATTTCCATTCACTGAGCAGGGTTTGCCCAGTTCCCCACAAAGCCGGTTGAGTTCGCGCCCGCCGCGGGTCGAGCCGATAAATCCCAGTCCCTTGATTTCAGGTTGCCGCAACATTTGTTGGTTCAGGGCGGCGTCGCCGTATACAAGGTTTATCACACCGGAGGGAAATACTTCGGCCGCAATACGATTAATGGCATCTGCAGCTACCGGATCCTGGGGGCTGGGGCTTACTACTACCGTACATCCGGCAGCCAGGGCATAAGGCACGAAGGACGACCAAGCGTGCATGGGAATGTTACCGGGTGTGATGATCAGGAAGGCGCCCTGGGGTTCCCATACTAAGGTCTGATCTATACCCGTTGCAATTTGGTCCACGTACTCATTCATCTTTACCAGGTTGTAGGCAGCGGTGCAGGCCGATTCCACATTTTCGATCACCCGTCTTACCGATCCCCTGGATTCCGCGATGGTACGCCCGTGATCCTGTGTCAATATCCGCGCCAGTTCT
Source organism: Gammaproteobacteria bacterium (assembly GCA_965221335.1). Classification (GTDB taxonomy): domain Bacteria; phylum Pseudomonadota; class Gammaproteobacteria; order Eutrophobiales; family Eutrophobiaceae; genus JAAXHV01. Next base: position 670,207 of record CBDCSC010000001.1, read on the forward strand.
TCAAAATGTTCCTCGAGCTTACCTCGGAAGTCAAACAGCAGGCCGGCGCGTTCGCGCAGGCAGACATCTTTCCAGCTTTTGAATGCATCCGCTGCAGCAGTAACCGCTGCATTGCACTCTGCCTGTGTGGCTTTGGGAAATTCCGCAATGACCTCATCCGTGGCCGGGTTGGAGGTCGTATTGAGCACTGTCGAGCCTGACTTCATCCATTCCCCGTTAATCAGTAACTCGAGTTGCCCGTAATGTTGTTTTATTTCATTTAAGATCGCCATTGTATTTCCGGAAGTCGTCAGGGAGCGATTAACAGGTAAGGAAATCAGCGGAGGCCATCTTCACCTATTATTTCAGCGGTTGTCAACCCGCCTACCCGCGGCAGGGGCCTGCCGCTGTCAGTAACAGAAATCACCACCATGATTTCATTTGCGGCGGGGGCGTCACACACACGAACTTCCATTGCATCGAAATGAGTTCGGACATAGGCCGCATTTTTATGTCCCAGGGGTACGTCGATCGGGGTTCCCGGGCCGGCGCGTTTTTTCGAGGAAGGCACCAGTGCAGCGCCTTGCTCCACCTGCCGGCGTAATGGCGCCCCCATGCGAGGGTGTAGAATTGCTGCTGCGTGCTCAAGTTCGCCGTTTTCTCCGACTATGGCTGCTTTTCCATAGCTTTCAACCTCGCCCGGCAAAATACCTAGTGCGTTTACGCACTTTTCTCCCAGCAGGTCGCCCAGTTCAGCTCCGATTTCCATTAATTCTTCCAGGTCTTCCACATAACGGCCTGCGCAGGGGTTGTTTATGACTGCTACTGCTGCCGCCCTGCGCGTTGGAGGATTGATTTCCTGGTTAGACTCTTTTTGTGTATCTTCAACTATCGTTACGATCTTGCGAATTTGTGCTTTACTCATGGTTATTCATTCTGGTTACAAAGTTGCCTGGAATCCGGAATGTTGTTTGTATGCAAACAATATAGCATAATTATTCCGATTTGGAGGAAGCTCGTTTTTCAACTAGCGACTGGGTATCCATATGTCAATATTAATCAATAGGCGTGATCTGGCATTTTTGCTGTATGAGTTTCTGGATATCACAGCACTCACCGGCTATGAGCAGTATCGGGACCATGACGCGCGCACATTTGACGAAATCCTGGATGCTGCAGAGCGGATTGCGCTGGAAAAATTCCACAATCATGCGGCAAAGCTGGACGAAAACGAACCGCAATTCGATGGGAAAAAGGTCCATATCATCCCGGAAGTCCGGCAGGCGCTGGATGCTTACCGCGAGGTAGGTTTCATAGCGGCAACTTTCGATGCAAACCTTGGGGGACTGCAATTGCCCAAAACGGTCGCGCAGAGTTGCAATGCCCTGTTTGCCGCGGCAAACGTGGGTACGTCAGGTTATGTCCTGCTGACAGCCGCGGCGGCAAATATGCTCAATGCCTATGGCAATGAGCGACAGAAAAAACGCTTTCTAGAGCCTATGCTGAAAGGGGAATTTTTCGGCACCATGTGCATGTCCGAACCCCATGCGGGCTCTTCCCTGGCCGATATCCGCACCAGGGCCGAACCACAAGATGATGGAAGTTACTTGATTTACGGCACGAAGATGTGGATATCCGGCGGTGACCATGATATGTCTGACAATATCATACATATGGTTCTAGCAAGGATCCCGGGCGCGCCACAGGGTGTGAAGGGGTTGTCGTTATTTATCGTACCGAAATTCCTGGTTAATGAAGACGGAAGCATGGGCCGGCGTAATGACGTGAAACTGGCGGGACTCAACCACAAGATGGGTTGGCGGGGAACGGTTAACACGGTTCTGAACTTCGGCGAACAGGGCCGCTGTACCGGGTATCTGCTAGGCCGGAAACACAACGGGATGTCGCACATGTTCCATATGCTGAATGAAGCTAGGATACTTGTGGGGCTTGAAGCCGTCGCACTGGCTTATCCGGCTTATCTGTATTCGCTGGACTATGCGCGCACCCGGTTACAGGGCTATCCATTGGACGGCGTGGATTCAACCGGCACCCAAGTGCCAATCATCAGGCATGCGGATGTACGGCGTATGCTGTTGCTGCAAAAGGCGTATGTCGAGGGTGGCCTAGGTTTGTTGCTGTACGGTGCGTACCTGCTCGACCGGCAGATTGTTACTGAAGATGAAGACAGAAGGTATAGGATTGGTTTGATCTTGGACCTGTTGACCCCAATCATGAAGACCTGGCCGGCCGAGTACTGCCTTGAGGCGAATAAACTGGCGATGCAGGTACTGGGTGGGTATGGTTACGCACGGGATTTTCCGCTAGAACGGCTTTATCGTGACAACCGGCTGAATGCCATTCATGACGGCACAAGCGGCATACAGAGCCTGGATCTTCTTGGTAGAAAGGTGGTCATGCTCAATGGTGCTGCGTTTGCCTTTTTTGTTGAAGAGATGGAAACGACATTGACTGATATCACGTCAACGACCATACTGGATGAATTTGTCCTGCTCTTGCGGCGCGCCATCGGCACACTCAAAAGCACCACGGCAACGCTCACTGCGGTAGCCGCAACCGGAGATCAGCAGCGATTTTTAGCCAATGCTTCAACCTACCTGTACATGTTCGGACATGTTGTCGTTGCCTGGATCTGGCTGCGCCAAGCTTCGGTGGCGGTCCGGAAGCTGAATGAAGCAACAGGAAGCGACAGGGAATTTTACCAGGGCAAAGTCGATGCCTGCCGCTTCTTTTTCCGCTACGAATTGCCGAAGACAGAAGTACAGGCACATCTGTTGAACTCCCTGGATGTCACCTGTTTGACAATTCCCGAGGAAAGTTTCTGACCAGATGCGAATTTGCCGCAGGCGCGTACGAGCCTTTCTGTGCAGCTTCTTCTATCGCTGCAAACATGTTCGGCATATCATGGAAGCCGATACGGTGATAGATGAAAATGCCAGCAGGAGTAATTCCAGTGGAATGGCCCAGGGTGGCTTTACCGAGATTAAACCGGTTATCGACAACAGGAATATTAATAATACCGCTGCAGTCACCCAGATGATCTCCTTGCCTGGAGGTTTTTTTGACAGTACCGCAGCGAGAATTAGCGGCCCGATTAACGATGTGCCGGCAAAACTCAATCGGGCCAGCAGCACCAGTTCATTGCTGCTGAGGATGGCGAAAAGCAAGGCAACCAGGGCAAAGCAAACGATTGCCAGTCGGGTATGGAGCATATTTCTTTTTTCGTTTCCCACAAGCAGTGAGCGAAGCTCTGCCCCCAGCGCGAAAATCTGGGAATCGGCCGTGGACATGGCTGCCGCAACCAGCCCCACCGCTACCGTTGCGGCCAGCAGTGGCGGCTGGTCGAAAAGCAGTACACGGGAGAGAAATTCGGAAGCGGATGCGTCTGCATGGTTTACCGCGCCGTACATCCCGATGGCAACAGTCGGGATAATGACCGCCATTGAAAATATACCCAGCGCTACAGCCATGTATTGCATGCTGCGCATATCCCGCATAATGATTGCCCGCGTGGCGAGTTGGGGTTGAGTTATCGGCAGAAAAATAATTGCCAGAAATGAGGCAAGAAGAAACTGTGCACTGAACAATCCATTTGGTCCCGGCGTGGATAATAATGCATGGTTCGTCTGGCGGACTGCTTCAAACATCTCTTTGACGCCGCCGAAACTGCTTACACATCCGTAGGCAATAACCCAAGCGACGGCTAACAGCAGCAGTCCCTGCAGAGCATCGCTGTAAATGATAGCCTTGAGCCCGCCTATCTCACTGTAAGCCAGCATGACTATAATAATCGAAACTGCCCAGCCCCAGTCAGGCAGGGCGCCTGGGAAGGCGGCATTGAGAAAAATACTTATGCCTCGGACCTGGACTGCGACATACGGTGTCAGGAATACAAATATACCCGCAAAATAAAGATATCCAGCCCATCTGGAACCGAAACAATCACGAATAAACCCAGCCATGCCCTGGAAACCGGTATGTATTACCCGTTTTCTTAACCTGGAACCGAACCACAACACGACAAATGCCAAGGCAGCATCCGATACCCCGAGGAATATCCACGCGCCTACGCCGTGGCTGCGGAAAAAATCAGGCATGCCCATCAGGGTAAAAGCGCTGAAAAGCGTGGCCCCAAAGGTCAGGAATCCCAAGGTAATGCCCACCCTGGAACCGGCCAGTATATAATCATCGGCATTCCGTGTTGCCCTGCGTGCGCTTAATGCTGCATAGATCAGCAAGACAAGATATATACCGGCGATAAACCCCAGCCAGAATGTCATTCGTTTGAGTCCGTTTTACCGGTTTCTTCAGGATGCAATAGCGCACCCATGATTGTAAGCAGTACCATCATGAAAGCTATTGCTGCTCCTGCCCACAGCGTCAGGGGAAGTCCCAACAAAATTGGTTCAATTTTTCCCTTGGGGATGACAAGAGGCGTAAATGTGACAATCGACAGGACAAGCATAGCCACACAACATATTCGCCAGTATCCGGAATTGTTACTCATCGGAATCGTATATCATCAAACTGTGTTTCAGTTCCAAGAACAATATTCTGCTGCCAGATAATGATGATGGGTTGTTTTGCCGCAGAGACTGATATAATATCGTTTGTATGCAAACGAATAATAGTATATCCATACTATCACCACAAGGCATTACATCGTGACAAAGCTCATCGAAATTACCCGGACTGTCGTAGTCATGTGGGATTGCGATCACTATGGCCCTATGAACAATTCCCGATGATATTCGCCGGTTACTGCAATCCGTGATTAAACAGGCTGATGAGTAAGGAAGAGTCAAGCGCGGGCAACCCGGCGCGACGCACGGGCAAGGATGAACAGAATATAATCCGTTGCGATGCGTGCCCGGTGTTGTGCCGTATCAAGCCCGGGCGAACGGGGTCCTGCGACCGCTACGGGAACAGTGACGGACAGTTGGTGAGAATGGATCCGCTGACTCTTACCTTGCGGGCCGCAGAACGGAACCAGAAGCTGGTCCCGTTTGTTGAGAAGGCCCGTGACTGGGATGGTGACTGGTTGTCGTCGAACGACAGCTTCCTCACCGGTATCGGTGCAGGAACGACTTATCCTGATTACAAGCCAGCCCCGTTTATCGTCTCACAACAGCATGATGACATCGATACCGTCACCGTTGTGACCGAGGGAATATTCAGTTATTGCGGTGCTGTGGTCAAAATCGATACGGATCGCTTCATTGGCCCGGAGCTTGCTGAAGTCCATTGTGAGGGTGAGACCATAGGCCATGTCACGACAGCCCAGTACGGTTCCCAAATGCTGTCTCTTGGTGGTGTACGGCATATTACCGGTGGCACACGCAAGGAGGGCGTAAAGACCTGTGAGGCGTTGCTTGAGCTCTGTAACAAGAAGAGCATTGAAATCAGCATCGACGAAGGCGCAAATCTCGTTATCCAGGCGGGCAGGGCGCCCATCATTGATGGTGTTCCGGAAAAACGTATGCGCGTAGGCTGCGGCTCGGCCACGATAGGTATGTTTGCTAACCAGCTTCAAGGACTTGCAGACGAGGTGATCGTGGTCGATGATCACATTACCGGCGTGCTGACTGAACACCAGGCTGGCCGATACCTTGATATGCCGCACTCAGGCATCAGGATAACTGGCAGGAAGTCTACACCGGGACGTTACTTCCAGGTATCTGAGCCGGGTTCCGGGTGGGGCGGCACGCAGATTACCGAACCTCTGGTAATCCTGAAGAAGATCGATCCCGGTGTGGCATGGCCGGGACTGCGTCTGTTGATGACCACAACTACCGGTGAGGAATCGTTTTACTACGAGCTGGATGATAACCTCGAACCATTGGGAAAGACTATGCCGGAGGAATTGAAGGTTATAGTGGACAGGATCGGCGAGAACTGTGAACCCTCCGTCTGCACAGCCCTGTTTATGGCTGGCGCAGGCGGTTCCCTGCGCGCCGGTGTTACCCGAAACCCCATCAACATAACCCGTTCGGTGGAAGCCGGGACTACAAAAGTTACCATGGGCGGAGCGTCTGTTTACGTCTATCCCGGAGGGGGTATCACTGTCCTGGCGAACGTGGAGGACATGCCGGATAATGCCTTTGGCTATGTGCCGACGCCAGCCCTGGTAGCGCCTATAGAATTTACCCTGCCGCTGGATTTATACGAACAGTGTGGTGGTCATATATCGCATATCGTACAACTGGATGAGGTAATCAGGGAACGCGGGCCTGATACGCGCATGGAGCCATGGAACCGTAACAATCCGTGGCCGTTTGCTGAATAGTTAATGAAACCGGTATGTTGAGCGCTTCACGGTCATTTTCCAAGGCGCCTTGTATCCGTTAATCATGTATACCGGCCCTGTCAAGGCTGTTCTGCCTGGAGACAGAGTGCATCTCCAGCATGGTCCCATTGACCTGATAATCAAGGCCGAAGGCAGGCCGGAAGCTGTTCGGGAAGCATATCGCAAGGCGGAAGACAGATTCCGGACGGTTCTCGATGAATTGGTGAGCGAACTGTCCCTGCTGCGTCAGCCGACCGACTCCGCCCTAGAACCGGTCACGCCAGTGGCACGGCGAATGTGGCGGGCAACAGCGCTTTTCCCCGGCGAATTTATTACGCCGATGAGTGCGGTTGCTGGCAGCGTTGCCGATGAGATACTTGATGTATTGATTGAAAGAACAACCGGGCTGTGCAAGGTGTTTGTCAATAACGGCGGTGACATTGCCCTTTGGAAAGCTGATCACGAGGAATTTAATATCGATCTTGCGTCATATCCGGACCCGCTGAACAGCGGCGATAGACGACCTGTTACAATTCAAATCAGGGGGAAGGACAGGATCGGCGGTGTGGCAACCTCAGGCAGGCATGGCCGATCGCTGTCGCTGGGCATAGCGGATGCCGTCACGGTACTGGCAGGAAACGCCGCCATTGCCGATGCCTGCGCCACGTTAATTGCAAATTCCGTGGATATCGAGAGCCCTAGGGTGACGCGTCTACCTGCCAATGAAATTGAATTGGATACAGATCTTGGTGAACGACTTGTGCCGGTCAATGTAGGACAATTAGGGCGGAATGAGTGCGACAGTGCGCTCGAAAAAGGAGTGAAACTGGCGCAGGAATTCCACGGCAGAGATCTTGTAAACAATGTATTGATACTGTTGCAGGGCGACTACAGATGCGTCGGGGAACCTGCGAACCCGGATCATATGGGGAGAATCAGTTTATGAAGAAATATTATTCAACAACTGTTCATAACCTGGCAGGGTTACTACTGGTATTGCTATGTGCACAGGTACACGGTATCGATTTGACCGCAGCAGGCAGGATCGACCAGGTCCGCGCCCTGGAGGCGGATAAGGAACCCGGTAACTGGCTTTTGCTGGGCCGGGATTTTTCATCACAGCATTACAGCCCGCTTGCCCGGGTTGACAAGAAAAATGTCGAAACCCTGATGCCTGCGTGGTATGCCGATGTCCCGAGTCCGGATGGGTTGGTCGCAGCGCCGATAATTGTGGACGGCATGGCCTTCATAAGTGGCTCTTTCGCCAAGGTATATGCCTATGATGCGGGTAGCGGGAACATGATCTGGCAATTCGACCCCCAGGTAAAACGCGATGATTCCCTGATGAGTTCCTGGGGGGTGCGGGTAAATCGCGGGGTGTCCGTCTGGGACGGAAAAGTATACGTAGGTACGGGAGATTGTCGCTTGATCGCAGTCGACGCCGCCAGCGGCGCCAGGGTATGGGAAACGCCGGTATGTGATCCAAAGCAGAATTATGCAATCACCGGCGCGCCGCGGGTTGCCAATAATCTCGTGTTCATCGGCAGTGGCGGCTCTGATTACGGCGCCCGCGGTTTCGTGGCTGCTTTTGACAGCGAGACGGGCAAGGAAGTGTGGCGCTTCTGGACGGTGCCCGGCGATCCAGCGAAAGGTCATGAGAATCAAGCGATGGAGTTGGCCGCCGCGACCTGGACAGGCGAGGCTCCCTGGAAAAACGGCGGAGGAGCCGTATGGGAGGCCATGACCTACGACCCGGATTTCAACCAGTTGATTATCGGCGTTGCCGGAGGAATTCCCTGGGACCCGAATGTGCGCAGCCCTGACGGTGGAGATACCCTGTTTCTGTGCTCCCTTGTTGCCCTCGATGCGGATTCCGGAGCGTACAAGTGGCATTATCAGACGGTGCCGAGGGATGCATGGGATTACGATGCAACCATGCATATCATGTTGGCAGACCTGGACATTGCCGGCAAACCACGCAAGGTTCTCATGCAGGCGCCGAAGAACGGTTTCTTTTACGTCCTGGATCGCAGCAACGGCGAGTTGATTTCAGCGAACAATTACGTCAAGGTAAACTGGGCCGAAAAGATTGATTTGCAGACCGGCCGTCCGGTCGAGTTGCCTGGCGCCCGCTACTATGAGCAGAAAGGTGGCGAAGCGCTTGTTTACCCGAATATTTACGGTGGTCATAGCTGGCAACCCATGAGTTACAGCCCGGTTACCGGGCTGGTTTACATTCCCGCCATGGATTTTCCCACGCGGTTTATTATCGACCCCGAAGCGCTCATGGGCGGGGTGATGATCGACCTTTATGGTTATGACCCGCACGACCCTTCGCGACCACAGGATATCGGCAAATTGATCGCCTGGGACCCTTTGACCCAAAC
>CBDCSC010000002.1:0-639897 GCA_965221335.1 Gammaproteobacteria bacterium
GATCATCCTGGCCTGGGTAGACCTGGAAGAAGGGATCAGGATGACGACCAACATCATCGATTGCGAACCGGATGATGTGTACATCGGCATGGAACTGGAGGTTGCGTTCCGCCCGTTGACCGATGAAGTGACCCTGCCGTTCTTTCGGCCCGCTCGCTGATGAATTGCCTTATGTTAAAGGAAGCTCTGAACAAGTACATCCAGGTCTTGTCAGTGGCGACACATCCCGGCGCAGTTCGAACCTCTGACTTAATCAGAGACTCTTTAACTGTTTGGGGGCAGAGACCCCCGTTTACAACATGCGGGGGCATGCTTGAAATCCGCCCTTGAAAAACCGGAACATAACAAGGCCGGCTGGGGCAAATGGGGTACCTGGGAAGAGACTGAATTTTACCTGGGCAAGGTCATCGGCGTCGTGCAAGGCGCGGACGCCGTGGAACAGGGGACGATCCGGCGCTGGATGGAGTCCAAGGAATTTGACTGTCCCATTCACCTTGATGAGGCCGCCGCGCAGGAGGCGGGCTACCAGGGTGTCATTGCGCCGGACAACATGATCTTCACCTACGGTCTTCCTGCCTACTGGCAGAGCGGAGATCCCCCTGAGCAACCCGGCGCCGAGCCCAGGCAGATACCGATACCGGTTATTTTCGACGTTCCGGCGCCGTGCAACCTGAGCTTCGCCTCAAATATCGATGTGGAATATCTTGCGCCGATGCATCTCGGCGACCGGATTACCCGCACCAGCCGACTGGTGAGCATCAACCGCAAAACCCTGCGGGTCGGCGACGGCGCGTTTTTACGCCAGGAAGATACCTATACCAACCAGCGAGATGAGACAGTCGCCATCGTCTCCCTGGATATCTTCAGGTTTGTGGCGCCGGTCGATAAGGAAGACTGAAATGGTCGACTGGTCCGGGCAGATAACTGTTGACGATGTAGTCGCCGGCACTGAGATTCCTGAAATCACCATACCGATTACCCTGCAACGCCTGGTGATGGAAGCCGGCTCCAACCGGGATATGTCACTGATACACCACAACAAGGAAGTAGCGCAGTCTACCGGCGCCACTGACGCCTACATGAATACGTTTTTCATCATCGGCCTGTTCGAAAGAATGCTGCGGGAGTGGATGGGAACCAGAGGCAAGCTGAGAAAAATAGGCTCATTGCAGATGAAATCCTTCAACGTCGTTGGCGATGTCGTCTGCTGCCGGGGTAAGATAACGGGCAAACAGGATGACGGGACAGTGAACCTGGACATCCGTATGGAGAATCAAAAAAGAGTGACTGTCACCGCGATGGCGGTGGTCAGCCTTCCCTTTGAAAGATGATGACTGCTGTTGCGATAAACGACAAGTATGAACTTGATTCAGGACGAATTTACGTAACCGGTACGCAGGCGCTGGTTCGGCTGTTACTGATTCAGCGCCGCCGCGACCTGGCTGCCGGCTTGAATACGGCAGGGTTTATATCGGGTTATCGCGGCTCCCCCATGACCGTGGTTGATCAGCAGTTATGGCGCGCGCAAAAAGAACTGGACGAACACCACATACGGTTCTGGCCCGGTCTCAATGAAGATCTTGCAGCCACTGCCGTCTCCGGCACACAGATGGTCGAGTATTATAATGATTCCAACTACGATGGTGTATTCGGTATGTGGTATGGCAAGGGACCGGGAGTAGACCGCAGCATTGATGCCATCCGTCAGGCGCATTGCACAGGCACATCCAGACATGGTGGTGTGCTGTTACTTGCCGGGGATGACCCCAACATGACTTCCACCGTCTCCGCCTGGCATTCAGAGCTCCTGTTTGAAGATTTGCTGATGCCTGTGCTCTACCCTGCCGATATCCAGGAGGTACTGGATATGGGGTTGGCCGGCATAGCCATGTCCCGGTTCAGTGGCAACTGGATTGGTTACAAACTATTACCGGAAACGATCGAGACCGCGGCTTCGGTTAATGCGCAATATGATCATATCAACCTCGTGGCCCCTGATTTTGATTTCCCGCCCGATGGCGTCAATTCAAGGATAGGGGACTATTTCACCCTGCAGGAAGCGCGTATCCGGAATTACCGTCTGCCCGCAGCCCTGGCTTTCGCCAGGGCCAACAACTTGAATTACATTACGCACGAGAGTCCGCGGCCCCGGTTTGGTATCGTTGCGATGGGAAAACAATGGCGGGATGTACTGCAGGCGCTCGCCGATCTCGGCCTTGATGAAGCCATTGCATCGTCCTTGGGGATCACCGTTCTCAAGGTTGGCATGCCGTTTCCGTCAGATGAACAATGTTACAGGGAATTTGCACGTGGGCTTGAAGAAGTACTGGTGGTTGAAGATAAACGGGAACAGGTTGAAAATGGCATGCGCAAGGCCTGTTATTATCTTCCGGCTTCGGAACAGCCGCGTATTGTCGGTAGGCATGACGAACACGGTGAATTGCTTGTTAATCCTGTCGGCGCCCTGAGCGCAGATGACATCTCCCGGGTCATTGCCAAACGTATTGCTCACTTTCACAACAGCGAACGAATGCAGGCAAGACTCGCTTTCCTGGACAAGCAGGACGAAGCGGCAAAATCCCGCGCGCCGGCGGCAATGACTCGACTGCCATACTTCTGTTCCGGTTGTCCCCACAACACCTCTACCCGTTTGCCGGAAGGAAGCCGCGCCTATGGTGGAGTAGGTTGTCATTTCATGGCCTACTGGATGGAAAGAGGAGTGGGTTACGCAGGACAGATGGGGGGCGAAGGTATCTGGTGGGTAGGCCAGCAGCCCTTTGTAAAAACGAAACATATCTTCCAGCAACTGGGAGACGGCACCTATTACCACTCCGGGACTCTGGCAATCCGCGCCGCAGTGGCAGCGGATATTAACATTACCTACAAGATTTTATTCAACGATGCCGTTGCCATGACCGGCGGCCAGCCCGTCGATGGACAATTGACCGTTCAGCAAATCACGCGCCAGGTTCATGCGGAAGGGGTGAAACGGATCACTGTTGTTACGGACGAACCGGAAAAATTTGGTCGCCATGCGCAGTTTGCTCCCGGAACAACCATCCACCATCGCCGCGAACTGGATGCTGTACAGCGTGAATTGAGAGAGACGCAAGGTACTACCGTACTCATCTATGATCAAACCTGTGCGGCAGAAAAACGCAGACGGCGCAAGCGGGGAAAGTTTCCTGATCCCGCCAAACGGTTATTCATTAACGATCGTGTGTGTGAAGGCTGTGGAGATTGTGGCGTTCAATCCAATTGTGTTTCCGTTCAACCCTTGGAAACCGACTATGGCCGTAAGCGCATCATCGACCAATCATCGTGCAACAAAGACTATACTTGCGTGAATGGCTTCTGTCCCAGCTTTGTGACTGTGCTTGGCGGTAAAGTTCGTAAAGGTCGGGGCCTGGATCATGTACCCGATGGCTTGGGCTTGCACCTGTTACCGGAACCCAACCTGCCGGACCTGGCTGAGGGCAGCTATGGGATACTGACTACCGGGGTGGGGGGAACGGGTGTAGTCACCATCGGCGCCTTACTGGGTATGGCAGCCCATATCGACAATCGTGGAATAGCGGTCGTTGACCAGATGGGGTTTGCGCAAAAAGGAGGCGCCGTTATGACGCATTTACGTATTGGCGAATCCGCTGACGCCATCAACGCCGTTCGCTTGAACGCAGGCGCCGCAGACCTGCTGCTGGGTTGCGATATGATGGTTGCTGCCAGCGACAGCGCCCTGGCGACACTCAGCAGAGATAAGACCCGGGCTATTATCAATACCAATGAAAGTATTACCGGAGACTTCACGCGCGATACCGAAATCCGCTTTCCTTCGGCATCTCTAAGAGAACGTATTGAAGACGCCATCGGCACTGAAAACGTGGAAATGCTGGAAAGCACACGCCTGGCTACGCGACTCCTGGGTGATGCGATAGCCGGCAACCTGTTCCTGGTGGGTTATGCCTGGCAGAAAGGGCTGATTCCGCTGTCCGAACAAGCTATCATGCAGGCCATCGAACTGAACGATGTCGCAGTGAAATGGAACCAGGAAGCCTTCCGTTGGGGGCGCCGCGCCGCTTATGATCTCAATGCGGTAAAACAACTATCCGAGGTCACCAGTGAAAGTCATGCCGACTTGTATAACGAGACCCTCGATTCACTGGTTAAGCGACGCAGCAGGGAATTGGCTGCATACCAGAACGAAAATTATGCGCAACGTTACCTGTCACTGGTCAACAGCGTAAGACAGGCAGAACAACAGCGCTGCCGGAATAAATCGGCGCTTTCACAAGCGGTTGCTCACTATGCCTACAAACTGATGGCGTACAAGGATGAATACGAAGTTGCCCGGTTGTATTGTGACCCCGCATTCAAACAAAAATTGAATGCACAATTTGAAGGTGACTATAAAATCCGTTTCAATCTTGCCCCCCCGTTACTGGCGCGTAAAGACAAGTTGACAGGCAAGCCGCAAAAGATGGAATTTGGATCGTGGCTCTTCCCTGTATTCAAAGCGCTCAGTCAATTCAGGTTCCTGCGCGGCACTGCGTTCGATCCGTTCGGCAGAACGGCAGAACGCAAAATGGAAAGGCAACTGATAATCACCTATGAACAAAGCATACGGGAACTGTTGCAGACACTCAGCAATGATAACCATGTGCTGGCCGTAGAGATTGCCGGCTTACCTGAACAGATTCGCGGCTACGGCTATATCAAGACTGAGAGCGCAGCCAGGACCATGGATAAGCTGGAGTCATTGATGTCCTGTTGGCGTAACCCCGGCGAACAATCGAAAGCCGCCTGAGCGAAGAATATTCCAGGCTGCGCGTGTCGGGTTAAGACTTTTACTCGCCGGTGAAGTTGGGGGAGCGTTTCTCCTTGAACGCGGCAACGGCTTCCTTTCGATCAGGCAGAATATTTGTGACCATTTCATAAGCCATGGCCGCGTCCATGACTTTGACCGCGATTTCACGTAGCGGGATGTTGGTGGCTGTCTTGGTCCACCGTACCGCCCAACGGGGATTAGCCAGAATTTTGTTGCTGATTTCCATGACCTTTTCATCAAGCTGGTCGGAAGGAACAACATGGTTAATCAAACCTGCTTCTTTTGCCTGTTGGGCGTTCAGCATATCGCCTGTCATAAGTAATTCCTTGGCTTTTGCAAAACCGATGAGTTGAGGCCAGATTACTGCGCCACCATCTCCTGCGACCAGGCCAATCTTGACATGAGGATCACCAATCAGCGCTTGTTCGGCGGCAACAATGACATCACACATCAAGGCGATTGTTGCGCCCAGTCCCGCCGCTGCGCCATTGAGACGGCAGATAATTGGCTTTTCCAGGTCGAGTAATGAGGTGATAATGCGTTTGGCTTCCGGCGCTATCGCGCGGAATTTTGCAGGGTCTTCAATCATGCTCTCGAACCACACCATGTCACCCCCCGCACAAAATGCAGAACCTGCGCCGGTAAGGACGATCAGATCACTATCCGGATCGTCCTGTACATCAAGAAAGACCCTGGCAAGTTCTTGATGCATGCGGCCATTGACTGCATTGGCCTTGCCGGGACCATCGATTGTGATTGTAAGTACACACCCTGCATAAGAAAAATGCAGGGTGTCATATTTGCTGTTGTTCAATCGCTATTATTCACCACCAAAACGATAACGACCCTGTACGAAGATCATCCGCGGTTGTTTCAGAAAACCGAGCGTGGTAAAGAACGGTGTACCACTGCCGAGGATTTTTTCGTTCGTCAGATTACGCCCAATAACCGAAACACCCCAACGCCCGTCTGCTGTCTCAATTCCCACGTTGGCGCCAACACTGGCGTAAGCATCCTGATCAATGGATCGTTCCAACGCGGGGTCTACAATATAATCGTCCTTAAAACTCACCTGCAGACCCGCAATCAAATTGATGCTGCCACTGACCGGATACTCTGCATCAAATCCTACGCTACCGCTGTATTCCGGTGCAAAGGGCAGCGGACTGCCTGACGCGTCACAGGGATCAGGTATACCTGCGAGCGACTTGGATATTGGGCATGGCGCATCCACAAAAGAATCAAACTCGTTATCCAGCCAGGCAAAAGAACCGGAAAGACGCAGCCATTCAGTGACCTGCCAGGCGCCGTCCACCTCGATACCAAAAGATGTGGCCTTCGCTGCATTCTGTATGGAGGAAGCCGCGGTCACCGGGTCAAAAGTGTTGACCTGCAGGTCTTCAAACTCGGTATGGTAGAAAGTAAAATTAAGGTTGGCAGCGCCATTGAGCAGGTTTGCCTTGAAACCCGCTTCAAAGGTTTCGGCCTGCTCGTCATCATACTGGATCTGCGGCGTGCCATCCGGACCGGTGTTAATTACGGTTGAAAAAGCATAACCGCCGGACTTGGCGCTCTGGCCGTACTTAGCGAACAGCATGATGTCTTCATTGACGTCATACTGGGCCGATACTTCGGGCAATACATCATCAAAATTTAACGTATCTTTAAATCCCCTGAAATTCGCACAGAAGAACGACCCGGCCCCAACCAGCGCTTCAAACGGCCCCAGGTCAGCAGCAGGGCTGAAATCCGCTACGCCCCCGTTGATCGGTGCACAAACCCCGTCCCTGTCATGATTTTTTTCCGTATCGACATAACGCACCCCACCGGTTATCCGGATTTTGTCACTGACATTATACGTTGCGGTAGCAAATACAGACCAAAGCTCCTCTTCAGTAGTCTGCAGGGTGGATGTCCAGTTGTGTTCGAACCCGAATGCTCCAAAGGCAGTTGTGAAAGTGGGTTCCAGTATGTTCGGCTGTGCGTTGAACAATTCGCTGTTGTGATAATAAAACCCAACCAGGTACTCGAGCGGCTGGTCCGTATCCGAGGCAAGCCGTACCTCGACGCTTTGTTGCTCAAATGTTTCATGAATTCCCGCATCAAGGATAGGCAGGAACGTGCCGTCAAGATCTGTAGCGAGATCGAAGTCCATTTCCGAATGGGCAGCAAGCACAGTGAATGTGTGGCTTCCGACTTCGAGGTTGCCATCAATAGATACATTGAAATATTCAAGCGCACTGCCACTACGGTCCAAATCGCCTGTCGCCGGCGATCCGCCAGGAGGCGATTGACTAAACAGAATTGGTATCAACGACTCATCCATGTTGTGGTGATAATTCAGTGTCAGGTCATCAGTGACAAATGCGGCAGGAAATCCCAGCGCGACCAACTGGTTGATGCCAACAGGTCCATACTGTTCACTCACACTGCCGTCGCTTTCGTATTGGCCGCGCTCTGCCTTGACCGTGACAGCAAAATCGTCACGGGGTTCCCATACCGCGGTGCCTCGAATGATCGTCTCCTCGTGATCACGGTTTTCTTCGCCGTTGAAATCATTGGTGAAGTAACCATCCCTGTTTGTATGCTTGAACACCAGTCTGATACCCAACGCATCGGAGGGTGAACCGCCAATAATACCCTGTACAGCCGGTCCACCATGTTCAACTTCATAATCACCCTTCATTTCAAATATGAAAGGATCACCGGGCCGTGTCGTTTTTGAAACAATGCTGATTGCGCCTGCCGTGGAATTCAGGCCGAATATGACAGCCTGGGGGCCGCGCAGGACTTCGACCCGTTCCATGTCCATAAATGGTGAACGGTACTGGCGACTTCTTGGCATATATACGCCATCAATGAACATACCTACCGACTGTTCGATCGAACGCTCCGATTGAGAAGCGATGCCGCGGATGCCGATGCTGTCAGTTGTAAGGCCGTTGCCAATTTCAAGGTTCGGAACTGTTACGGCCAACTCTTCAAGATTGGTTATGCCACGGTTATCAAGCGCATCACCGGAAACCACCTGGATAGATATTGGAATATCCTGTACGGTAGTCTCGCGTTTGGTCGCGGTAACAATGATTTCTTCGAGTTCTTGAGCAGTTGTCGCGATAGAACCGGCCAACAGTCCCAAGCCCGCGCAAAAACCGATAAGTCCGGTTACCATTTTATCTATAGATACCATTCGATTCCCCCTAAGGATATTGAAGCTTGTAACTGTTCAGTATTGTTGTCTCTGAACAACAATCTCACAATCTAAGTGTGCGCCAAAAGTGACACTGTCACTTTATCAAATTCTGCAAAACTGTATTCCATGATTGACCTGTTGCTGAGCGACAACAATCAAGGCGCCAGTGACGTTGCATGGGCTTTTTTTGCCTGCTGAATAACAAAGACCTGTATAGCCCTGGCATCAGCGCTTGACAGACTGTCTTCAAATGACAACATGCCCATCTTTTTACGGCTTCCAGAGAGAACAATTTGTTCCCACTTTTCATGGGTTTCCGCAGACGCATAGCGAAGATCAGGCGCGGAGTTTCCGTACCCCACCACCGCATCGACACCATGACAAAGCGCGCACCCGACTTCATTGAAAAGCGCCTTGCCTCGTTGGACGGTCTTGTCATCTGAAATCAGTTCGGGCGGTTCCGGTATTGCCGCCCGCCAATCCGAAACGGGAGGCAATTCTGCTTTCCCACCCAGTTTATAGGCCAGCAAACGACTGGGACCACGGACAGCCTCCGCATATCGGGGCGCAATCAGGCGACCGGCGCCACCGGCTCCTACCGGCAGCAGGATATACTGCTCTCCCCCGATGGCATAACTGACAGGAGGAGCTTGTACCGAGGCCTGGGTTAGCTCTTGCCGGAGCAATTTGCCTGTTTCAGCATGATAGATATGAAACTTCCCCATGGCTGTTCCCTGGAACACCAAACCGCCTGCGCTTGAGAGCACACCGCCATTCATGGGCAGTGGGTGCCGATACTCCCATCGTACCGTGCCTGACTCCGGGTCCCAGGCGATCAATTTTCCGGTTTGTGAGAGTCTGGAAACGTCATCAGGGTCGATACCGTACAGATCCACCGTAAAACCTCCATACAGTAAACTTTCACCCATACGATAGTTGGCCGAGATTTCATGCACAGGGATATACATGAGTCCCTTCTGAGGATTAAAACTCATCGCATGCCAGTTGTGCCCTCCCAGGCTGCCGGACGGCATCAAGGTAAATGCCTGCTCAGTGGTGAGGTAAAATCGGGCGGCAGGATTCTCGATGGGCTTCCCGGTTTTCAGATCCACACCTTCAGCCCAGTTCACAGTGACATAGTTTTCTGCCGATATGAGCTCACCGGTTTCTCTATCGAGGATATAGAAAAATCCGTTCTTGGGCGCTTGCATGAGGACTTTGCGCGCTTTGCCATCGACCTCCAGATCAGCCAGCGTCATTTGCATGGTGGCATCGTAGTGCCAGGCATCCGCGGGTGTGGTCTGATAATGCCAGCGGTATTCACCGGTATCGGCATTCAAAGCAACGATGGAACAGAGAAAGAGATTGTCACCACCTTCCGGGCTACGTTGGGTGGGCAGTACCGGGGCGCTATCCGTACCAATATAAACCAGGTTCAGTTCTGTGTCGTAACTAATGGAATCCCAGGCGCTACCGCCACCATATTGCCAGTAGTTATCACCTGTCCATGTCTTTGCCGCCATGGCCATCGTGTCATTTTCATACCCCATGGCAGGATCACCCGGAACCATCCAGAAACGCCAAATCAGATTCCCGCGCGCCGCATCATACGCGCTGACATAGCCACGCACGCCGAAATCAGCGCCCATATTACCGATGATCACCTTATCGCCGGCAATGCGCGGTGCGCCGGTGATGCCGTAACCGCGAGCAGCTTCACAGGTCATTACATCCCATCGCTTGATCCCTGTTTTCGCATCAACAGCGACCAGGCGGCAATCACCCGTGCCAACATAAAGCGTGCCATCCCGGTAAGCGACACCCCGGTTAATACGGGATGCCCAAGAGCTTGCGATACTTAAATCAAGCCGCACTTCGGGGTCGAATTCCCACAGTATTTCACCTGTTTTACCATCAACCGCAACCACATTGGCAAAGGTGGAGGTCATGTAGATGATCCCATTGACGACGATGGGTGTTGCAACCAATCCGTCTATACTCTGAATATCGGCATACCAGGC
This sequence comes from Gammaproteobacteria bacterium, assembly GCA_965221335.1. GTDB lineage: Bacteria > Pseudomonadota > Gammaproteobacteria > Eutrophobiales > Eutrophobiaceae > JAAXHV01. Next base: position 10,040 of record CBDCSC010000002.1, read on the forward strand.
CAGTCCCAGTTCACTGACATTATTTATGTTGATCTGATCCAGCGAACTGAAGCGTTGTTCACCGGAATCATTGCCGTGCAGGGGCCAATCTGCCAGACCTGAAACAATGGCATGCGTTTGTCGCGTTTTACCTATCGGGAAAGAGGGATCTACTGCAATGGCGCGCTCTTCATCGGAGCAGGCCGACAACAGGATGGCCGCCAGACAGATGAATAATCGGATTATCGCCAAAGGCCATTACCCTCAGGCTATGGCAATGCAAAAGCCACCAGCGAATCGCTGAGCTCTGTTCCGGCCACGGCATTGCCCCCGGCAGCTACCACCACATACTGTTTACCCTTGTACATGTAGGTCATGGGTGTGGCATTGGCCGGTGCGCGTAGTTTATTTGATTTCCACAGGGTTTTACCGCTACCGATATCCAGGGCGCGAAAATAGCGATCCATTGAGGCGCCATTGAAAACCAGCCCACCTGCGGTGGCGACAGGGCCGCCGATGAGCGGGGAACCCCAACGTGCCGGGGTGTGAAAACCAAACCTGGGGACGCGTCCGAAAGGCACTTGCCAGACAAAATTGCCGGTGTCCATGTCAATAGCGGTCACCGCCCCCCACGGTGGTGGGGTACATGGCGCTCCGAACGGCGAGAGTATGGGAGTTGATTTGTACTCGTAAGGTGTCCCTTCCAATGGTCCGCTCACATCGAATTGACTGACATCTCCTACGTTCATATCCACTTCATTACGGGGATAGAGCCTGGATACATTGGCGAGTTGGGTTGAATTGACGATGATCCAGTTCCGTGTCGGGTCGTAAGCCGCATTACCCCAGTTGACACCGCCGTAACCGTTGGGCAGCGTCACCGAACCCTGCACGCTCGGGGGCGTGTATATTCCTTCGCTACGCATGGATTTTACCTGCTTTGCACAACGGCCCCGGTCCCAGAAGGTCAGCCCCCAGACGTTGTCCGCGGTCAGCCTTTCCAGGGTCAGCGGCAACGGCTTGACGGGAAAGGGCTGGGTCGGCGAAGCCCGCTCTCCCGGCACGTCTGAAGCAGCCACCTCTCGCTCCTCTATGTCAAAAAGCGGCTCACCGGTTTCCCGGTTGAAGGCGAACATGAGGCCGGTCTTGGTAAACTGGATCACTGCGGGAACCTCGACGCCGCCAACGCTTGCGTCAACGAGGATTGGCTGGGCGGGCAAGTCATTGTCCCACAGATCATGATGCACGATCTGGTGGCGCCAGATGACTTCCCCCGTGCTCGCCCTGAGAGCCACCAGCGCATTCGCGTAGGGCAATGGTTCCTTTCTGCTTACTCCCCAGGGATCTACGGTAGCGCTTCCCGTTGGCAGAAATAACAGATCGCGTTCAGTATCCACAGACATGGGCGGCCATACGTTAATACCGCCCATCCTGTTCCGTAAATGCTCGGGTATCGGGTTCCAGCGCCAGACCTCTTCGCCGGTATATATATTAAATGCCCGAACAATACCATTGGGGGAAATCACCTTGGAATAACTGCTGACTACCCCACCTGTTATAATTAAATCACCAACAATGAGGGGGGGAGAAGTCAGCGCCACGGTTCCGGGATTCATATAGTCATATTGATTTAAGTCAATTTCACCGTTGTTACCGAACGTATTGCAACGCTCGCCGGTATCGGCATCGACACTATGAACTTTGCCATCTATTGCGCCGATAATAATGCGTTTACCGCATGATTCTCTATCCAGGGCAGACTTGTCTTCCCAGTAGCTGACCCCCCGGCAAATCAGCACACCGAACTCAGTGCCAGCTTTTTTATGGCCGGGATCAAACAACCAGGCTTGCTTGCCGGTATCCGGTTCCAATGCTGCTATGCGACCAAATGGAGTGCAGTAGTACAACTTGTTATTGGTAAAAATGGGATTGGCTTCAAAGGTGGTAGGGTCAGCTTCTGACGTTCCCTGTGAATAATCACCGGTGCGATGTTCCCATACCATCTCAAGTTGATCGACATTTTCCACATTAATTTGATCATAAGGAGCGTATTGACCACCTCCCGGACCTCCGCCATAAGCAGGCCATGCGAATACAGGTAATGATATAAGGTAAATCAGTAAGATTATCGGGATTCTCAGGATATACATGGTTGCCAGAGCGTCTGCTTTAATGGTTTCCCAATCTTACTGGTCTGCATCGGTTTCACCTTATCAAATATAGCAGAGCGGTTATCCTTACCTCCGATAATTTTATATTATCGATACTGCCTGCTTGATCGCTGATTTTCTCGTGCTATGTTTCAGGGATAACTCAAGACTTGATAAAACACGAGCGATGATCATGAATTTTTCAGAACCGGAACACGTACAACAACTGCGCGCAACCCTGGTCCGATTCGTAGACAAGGAACTACCCAGGCAGACAGCCATGGAATGGGACCGCGATGACACCATGCCGCGGGACTTTATCAAAAAATTGGCGCATCTCGGCCTCACCGGTGTAACCATTCCGGAGCAATATGGCGGATATGGCAGGGATATTCACGCCACCATGGCAGCCATTGAGGAATTATCCAAACGCAGTTTAGGCGCGGCGGGATTTTTAATCTCAGCCGCCTGCTATGGTGGTATGAACATCGTTGAATCCGGTTCTGATGAACAAAAGGCAGAACTGCTGCCCAAAATCGTTAACGGTGACCTGATGTTCTCTTACGGTCTGACCGAGCCTGATGTGGGCGCTGATCTGGCCAGTGTAAAGACCCGCGTCAAACGGGAAGGTGACAAGCTGGTCATCAACGGTACAAAACGTTTTTGTACCGGCGCCGTATTTGCCGACTATATCTTTACCCTGTGCCGGACTGAAGAGGATCTGCCGCGCTACAAGAACCTGAACATGGCGCTGATCCCCAAAAATGCGCCCGGTATAACCATTACTCCCATGGATGCCATATCCCAACGCGGCATGGGAACAACTGATGTTGTCTTTGACGATGTTGAAGTGCCGGTTAATCACATTCTCGGTGGTGAGTCCAACTGGAACCAGGGCTGGAGTCTGCTGGCAGGACCAACATTGGATATTGAAAAACTGGAAGTGGCGGCCATGGCCTTGGGCAATGCAGAAGCCGCGCTGGCTGACGCCTGGCAGTACAGTCAGGACCGGATCCAGTTTGGCGTTCCGATTTGTGTCCATCAAAGCGTGCGACACAAGCTGGCAAAGGCAAAAGCAAGTCTGCTGGCCGCGCGCTTAACTCTCTATCATGCGGCTGACCTGGCTGATCAAAATATGCCCTGTGGTGTTGAGACTTCTATGGCAAAATACTTTGTGGCTGAACAGGCACAGGAAGTCGTGCTTACCTGCCAACGCATCATGGGAGCGTATGGATGTGTCAATGGCGAAGGGGGGGACATGTTCCGTTACGTCAGAGAATCGCTGGTGATACCCATAGCAGGCGGTTCCAGCGATATACAATTGAATAATATTGCCAACCGCCTGGGTTTACCCCGAAAGTAAAATCACAGCTTGGGAACCGCATGTCCAACTCCAGCCTGTTCCGGGTGATATTCATCCCTGCCGGTGTATATGTCTCGGTCATGTTTGGTGGCGGGGCGGCCACCGGTCTGGAAATCGCCGCCTATATGTCTTCCAACGGTCCTGTCGGTGGCCTCCTTGCCATTGCTGCGATTGCCCTGTTATACATTGTGGTCATCTTTCTGTGTTTTGAGCTTGGCCGGCTCTATCAAAGCTATGACTACCAATCATTCAGCAAGATCATTCTCGGCAAGCTTTTTTTCCTGTACGAGATAACGGTCACGCTCGCGATGCTGGGTGTGATTGCCTACTCCACCACCGGTGGCGGCACCGCCCTCGCCGACCTGTTCAGCATTTCCCGTCACTTGGTAACGGCTATCATCCTTGTGCTCGTCATCTACCTGTTATACAAGGGCCGCCGCCTGGTGGAAATGTCGATGGTGGCGACGACTGTGCTGTTGCTGGCAACAACACTGGTACTTGCGTTGGGTACAATTTACAGCCACGGTGATACGATCAGCAGGCAATTGCATAACACAAGCATTATTGTTGCCGACCTGACAAACCGCGTCTGGGTCTACGCAGTTGCCGTAACCGCTTTCACACCCGTATTGTTATTCGCGGCAAGAGAGTTGAAAACCAGGCAAGAAACGTTTTTCGCTGCCGTCGCCTGCGCCGTTGTTATCAGTATTCCACCCGTTTGCATGCACCTGGCTTACCTGAGTCATTACCCGGAAGTTCTTGAAAAGGCCATCCCCAATGCCTGGATATCCGCACAGGTCATGCCGGAATTATTTACCGGATTCTTCGTGATCATCCTGAATATCGTGATTCTGCAAACAGCCGTGGGTTCACTACAAGGCATTATCGAGCTTGCAGATGCATGGAAGACCCGCCAAACCGGACAGGCGCTGGGCAGCAGGGCACACGCCGGAATTGCAATGGCCTGCCTGGCAGTGTGTATGGGCTTGTCCATTTTCGGGGTGCAACGGCTGCTGGGCTGGATGTACGAAATTTACTTCTGGTTGTTCCTGGCAGTCTTTTTTCTGCCCCTCATTTCAGTGGGCAGCTACAGGTTGCTCAGGGGACAAAGACCGACCTGACCCGGATAAGATCAACCGGGATCAACCGCAGTATTGTTGTCAGTCCACAGTCTTTGTGGAGCAAGGTCGTCAGGTTTGACGCCCAGTTCCAGGACTTCGTCCGGAAAATCCCTGCCGAGAACCAGGTTGGCGGCACATTGGCCCAATGCCGGCGAAGTGGCGATACCGTAGCCCCCTTGTGCCGCACACCAGAAAAAACCTTCAGTATCAGGCGCATAGCCAATCACAGCCAGGCGATCCTCGACAAAGCAGCGCAGTCCGGCCCATTTCCGAATCAGCTTGTTGATTTCCAGGGTGGTGGCGTTCTCAATACGATCCACAGTCAGCGCCACATCCAGTTCATCCGGTTGCACATCGCAAGGCATATCGGGTGTTTCATCACCCAATGAACCGATCAAAATTCCTGCATCAGGTTTGAAGTAGTAGTTTTCATGGATGTCTATAATCCCCGGCCATCCATTCACATCCATGCCTTCAGGACCGGGAAAGGCGATGCAGGTGCGACGCTTCGGCATGATATTGATCCGGCGTACGCCGGCCATTTCGGCCACCACATCGGCCCAGGCGCCCGCGGCGTTGATAATGACTGGCGCGCCAAATTTGCCTGCTGTGCTCTCGACCTGCCAAAGTTCGCCATTCTTTTCCAGACCCTGCACCTGTGCCCGGCAAATAATCTCTCCCCCATGCTTTTTCGTGCCGCGCAGGTATCCCTGGTGGATGGCGCTGACATCCATGCCGATGGTGCGCTTATCATAGAACGCCGCAGCAAGCATCTCCCGCTTCATCACCGGCACTATTTCTACAACCTGGTCGATACTGATTTCGCGAATGTCCGGCGAGAGCGCCTGTACTGACTGCAGAAATGCCAGCAGGTCATCCTTCTGTTCAGCCGTGGCGACAAATACAATGCCCAGCGGGTGTTGCAAGGGCGCTTCGGAGAATCCCTCGGGGGGTTGCATAATGAAATCACAACTTGCTTTACTCAGTTTACGCATGGCTTCAGGACCATAGGAATCCGTATGCACGGCGACAGAGCGGCCCGTGGTGTGATAACCGGGTTGTTCCTCCCCCTCCAGTATCATCACGCTGCCCTCGGGCGCAAGACGGTAGGCTATGGAAGCGCCGGCGATACCGCCACCGATGACAATGTAATCGTATTCGTTCATGATCGTATTCTGCAGAATGGCGTTTACCGAATGAAACAGAAATTGAGTATAAAATATCGGTAAAACTTTCCAATACAACCGGCAAGGAAGACCATTACTGTGCCAGATTTGACAAACCGACTGTTGGGGCGCGGTTCTAAAATGTTTTTGCTGATTGCCTATGTGCCTGGCGGTCTGGCCCCAAACATAAACTGGAGGAATAAACCATGGCATCCAAAAAAATCTGTTACGGCGACAATATAGTTGTGGAAGGCCACAAACTGGCCCTGTCCCTCGCAGTAAGAGCCGGTGATACTGTATATATCTCCGGGGTCGCATCTTTTGACAAGGAAACCCTGAAACCAGCGGTCGATTGCGGTATTGAAGAGCAAACCAGCAACTGTCTGGAATTAATCAAGATGGCGCTGGAAATGGCCGGGTCCACCCTTGAGGAAGTAGTAAAATTGAATGTCATCCTGAAGAACCGTGAGGACCTGGACGGCTATAACGATACCATCAGGAAATATTTCCCGGAAAAACCACCGGCACGCATCACCACTCTGGGCGATTACCTGCTGGAAGGCGCCCTGATTGAAATTGATGCCACTGCCTACAGCCCCCAGGGCTAATTCTCGGAAGCGCCTGCGTCTCGGCAATTTCGGGTAGTAGGCGGAGGACGAAGGATATTTGAACCCGCTGTCTTCTGTCCTTATTCTTCCGTATCATGTACATCCGCATAACGATGTGAGGGATAGTGATGCCGATTTACAGATCGAATGGAACCCAACAGCAGTGTGGTTACGCCGCAGGTATCCTGTGCATGGATGAATACCTGCCATTTCCACCGGGTACTGTGAACAATCCCAGCACCTTTGATTATCCGATTCTGTACAAAATGGTGCCGGGCTGGTCCTCCGCTGATGTCATTGCCGGCGCTGAGGCAAACTTCCTGCCTGCATTACTGGAAAAGGCCAGGGAACTGGAACAGGCCGGGGTGCGGTTCATAAGCGGCAATTGCGGCTATGCCATACGGCTGCAGAGGGAGGTGGCCAACGCGGTAAATATTCCTGTGGCCCTGTCCCCCCTGGTGCAATTACCCATAATTGCCGCCAGCCTCGGTCCGGCGCAGAGTATCGGTGTAATTGGCGCCGCAGCCCCGCCATTGTCAGCGGAGTTCATTGATGCCTCCGGTTTCAAGGTGGAAAATGAGCTTATCGTGCGCGGCCTTCAGGATGAACCCGGTTTTGCCAGGCTATTGGCCGCCTGTGGCGTCGGCGCTGAAAAACAAGACCACTTGCTGGAGTACAATACAGATGATATCCGCACGGATATAGTTCGGGTTGCCACGCAAATGCAGGTGGAGAATCCAAGCATGGGCGCCTTGCTCCTCGAATGCTCCGAGTTTCCGCTTTATGCTAAAGCCGTGCAGGACGCAACAGGCTTGCAGGTATTTGATTTCGTCACCCTCATCGATTACATGCACCGGGCGACACTGCCCCCGCAAACCAACGGATTCATGTAGAATTGGCTAGCTACCGGCAAAAAGGTAAACGGGTCCTCAACAACGGTTTCTGTGTCGCCATCATTGATGGTGACTGGAAGGTGCCCTACATACCCGGCGATGTCACCAATGCCAGCACTTATCCCTTCCCCGTTGTTTATCACTTCCTTGATGATATAGACGTGACCCTGATACTCAACGGCGATCCATCACAGCGCGAACCTGTAATAAGGGCAGTGACGGAAATAGCGTCTTCGGGCGTGCGCGGTATCAGTGGAGACTGCGGCTTTCTTATTCATTACCAGGCGGATGCTGCCAACGCTGTCGATATCCCTGTCTATCTTTCCCCCTTGCTGCAATTGCCGTTGATCGATGCCATTCTGGCCAAGGATCGACCCATCGGCATCATTGCGGCCGTAGCTTCTTCAGTAAATCAGGATGTTATAGGCAAGGCAGGGTTTAAAGGGAGCCGTGAACTGGTGATCAAAGGCATGCAGGACAGCCCTGAATTCGCCTCATCTTTATTACAACCCTCGACCAGCATCGATTCCGATGCTGCAGCAAACGAGGTGATCGAAATGTGTCTTCAGATGCAACAGGAATGTCCTGATCTTGGCGCCTACCTGTTCGAGTGTTCCATGCTGCCGCCCTACTCCCATGCTTCCCAGGCTGCCACCGGCCTGCCCGTGTTTGATTTTGTCACCATGATCAACTACTTCCAACGGGCGTCTTATCGAAAAGAATTCACCGGCTATTACTAACCCGGACAGTGTGCCAACTCGCTTGGATTAAGGTGATCTTTTTTAATACTCATAATAGTTACAAGGTGAAAAACCTTAGTCTTGTTTTGTTGCTGTGCATATCGGCATGTTCAAACAATGCCGGTGATATGTCAGCCGATCAAGGACAAACAGCAAAGACTCACAGCGCCACTGTCAAGACAATACCCGAACAGGTGGACTGGCCACTGCACGGCAATGACAATGGAGAACTGCGTTTCAGTACACTGGACCAGGTCAATGCGGAAAACGTATCGGAACTTGGCCTCGCCTGGTATGCCGATATCCCGGCCATCGACGGTTTCGAAGCCACATCCATCGTTATCGACGGCGTCATCTATATCAGTACCGGTTTTGCTATTGTCTATGCCCTTGATGCCCGGACCGGCGAGTTGAAATGGGAATACGACCCGCAGATCAGGCTCGATATGGGCATGTTTAATTCCTGGGCCGGGCGCTTCAACCGGGGTGTTGCCGTAATCAACGACAAAGTCTATGTTGGCACTGGCGACTGCCGCCTGGTGGCTATCGATGCCCGGACCGGCGCAAAGATCTGGGATGTGGTGACCTGCGATGCCACAAAAGAGTACAGCATTGCCAGTGCGCCGCGAGTTGGCAATGACAAGGTATTTATCGGTAACAGTGGCGCGGATTCAGGCGCACGCGGGTTTGTCACTGCCTATAACGCTGAAACGGGTGACTTTGTATGGCGCTTCTGGTTGGTGCCCGGTGATCCGGCCGATGGCTTCGAAAATGAAGCCATGGCCATGGCGGCAAAAAGTTGGACGGGCAGGCAGCCCTGGAAATACGGTGGAGGCGCCGTATGGGATTCCATGAGTTTCGACCCTGAGTTGAATCTTCTGTACCTGGGCACTGCCAGTACTTCTGCGCTCGCCAGTGTTCGCAGTCCGGAGGGCGGCGATAACCTGTTTTTGTGTTCCATCGTCGCCGTCGATGCAGATACCGGCGAATACCGCTGGCATTATCAAACCACCCCTGCTGAAACCTGGCATTACGATGCCGCCAATCAAATGATTTTGACTGACCTGATAATAGACGGTGAAGCAAGAAAAGTTCTGTTGCAGGCGCCTAAAAATGGTTTCTTCTATGTCATTGATCGGGTGACGGGTGAGTTTATCTCCGCCAACAATTTTGTTGAAGTCAACTGGGCAACAGGAATCGATCCCAAGTCCGGCCGGCCCATTGAAAATCCGGAAGCCCGTTTTTACCGGACCGAAGCCCAGGAATTCCTGCTGAAACCACTGGGTACTGTTGGCGCCCACAACTGGCATCCCATGAGTTTCAGTCCCGCAACGGGACTGGTCTACCTGCCTGCCCACGGTATGCCGGGTATGTACCGAATGGGTGACAGCATCCTGTTTGAAGGCGCTACCGCCGAGTACTATGGTGTTGACCCTGACGACACGGAAGCGTTAAGTAAAATAGGCAAACTGCTCGCATGGGACCCCCTGGCCCAGTCGGCCCGCTGGCAGGTGGATCACAGCCTGCCGGTGAATGGTGGAGTGCTCTCCAGCGCTGGTAACCTTGTATTCCAGGGCACCGCCACAGGCGAATTCCATATTTATCATGCAGAGACAGGGGAACTGTTATGGAAGCAGGACACCCAGGCCTCTGTACAGGCCCCGCCTGTCTCCTATGCCATTGATGGCATTCAATACATTCTGTTGCCCGTGGGAGCAGGTGGGGCTGGCCGCATATCCACACCCAGGTACGCCAATGCCGTTCCCGGACCGAGCAGATTGCTCGCCTACAGGCTGGGTGGTTCCGAAAAATTACCGCCTGCGGTGAAATGGGCGCCTGAACAGCCCAGACCTTTACGTCAGACAGCTTCACCCGAAATAATTGCCCGAGGCAAGAAGCTATTCGATAATGCCGGCTGTAAAGTCTGTCATGGTGTGGATGCAGTCCTTGGATCCGGCAGTTCCCCTGCTGATCTCAGGTATATGTCTGTGGAGCAACATCAACAATGGAATGATATCGTTCTGGGTGGAAGCCGCACGATCATGGGTATGCCCCGGTTCGATGCGTGGTTAAGTGAAGAAGATTCTCAGGCGCTGCAAGCTTTTGTTATCGAACAAGCCAACAGGTTGTGGAATGAAAATAAGTCTACAGACTGATTAGCCCGAAAATCTCCCGGACAAGTCCTTTCCCGCATCAAACAGGTACGGCCTCCGAAACTGTCTGACGATTCAACCTTTTCTGAAGAAATCCGCGTTTTCCCTGATCCAGTCCCTGAAGTTGCGCGGTTTCCTGCCTAAAAACCGCTGTACCTCATCGGTAACGTCAAATAAATCCCCTATCGTTTGCTGCTGCCACTGCAGATAATCGACAAACAGTGTCGCCAGTTCCGGATCCAGCATTTCATGGAAATACCCCCGGTCATCAAGGTATTCTACCTTGAAGCCAAGTACCGAAGAAAATAATTCCGCAACTCCGGTACAACTCAGAACATCTTGCTTCGCTCCCGTTAATATATATTCGCGGCCAGCATGATCATTGACATTCATTTGCAATATACAGGCAATAACCTCGGCAATATCCCGCGTATCAATATGCGGCATCACCTGCGGAAACGGATAGGCAATCACATGCCGGTCGCGTATGCCGGAACCGGTGAAGCCACGATAGTTCTGCATGTACCGGGCAACGGGGTTCACAAATGTAACAGGCAAACCACTGTCTTCCAATAAGCGTTTTGCGGTCATGTGCTGCCAGCAGGTGGCATTGACTTCCCGCATCCAAGTGGGAATCTGGTTTTCAGCAAGCCCGGGGAACAACCCTAAAACCCGTATGAGCTGTTGCAATGAGTCAGCCCTATTCAGAGCAGAAATCAAATTACCGGTTGCGATGCTTTCGTCTGTAAAATCCGGTGAAATGACAACTACTCTATGCATATCAATTACTGCATCAGAAACAGACCCGGCATCGTTAACATCAACCTTGACAGCCTCAGCCTCATTGAATGCGACTGCGAGATCATCCCGGCCTTCGTCACTATGGCTGGTGAGATAAAGTTTTATTCCCGGGTTATTGATCAGACAGCTTGCAACATGACGTCCAATATTTCCCCGCGCGCCTATAATGAGCACCTTCATTATTCTTTTTTATCTCTGTATGCGCTAGGAGACTTACCGGTCCAGCGTTTGAATGACCTGGAGAAATTACTGCAATCGGAAAAACCCAGCATGTAAGCGATTTCACTGACTGAAATATCACCCTGTTCCATATACTGTTCTGCCAGTTCACGCCTTGTATCATCCAGAATTTCCTGAAACCTGCAATTTACCTCGGCCAGCTTGTTGTGTAATTTGCGGTTACTCATGTGCATTGCTTCAGCAACCTTTTCCATGTTACATCGGCCGGAGGGCAACAGGTCAATAATCTTTGCATGTACCTGACCAAGTAAATCCAGGCGTCCCAATTTATTCAAATACTCCATCACAACCTTATCGCTTTGGCGCGCCAGGTCGGCATTCGCGGCGGGTAATACAACTTGCAGGTCCTGTTTCGCAAAACAAATTCCATTCCTGTCAGCCTGGAACTCAACAGCACAGCCAAAATGTCGCTCATAGGCCTGCAGGTCACTTGCACAGGGTGTAGTAAACCGCACAAGCGCAGGATGGTAGTCCGGTTTATACATGTACCGGATAAACCTCAGCATTACGACTGCCCAACCTTCTATGGAGACATAACCTACATCCGAATGGCGCAGCGCGGCAACAGGCGTATTGGTCAGCCAGGATGTATTACCTTCTGAAACAAAATCGACATTATAGTTGGTGGAGTAAATTGAGGCATAGCGTTGTGCCCTGCGGCAAAATTCATACAGTGTTCGACTGGATAAAAAGGAAATGCCAACGGGATAATAACTGGTAGGGTGTACGTATTCACCAATTTGTAGAGCAATGCCCGGATCATCAGTCGCCTGGATGGCCAGCCTGATTAATCGCTCAAACTTCTCAAACGGGACACGGGCGGAGGGATTAGTGATTTCCTGGAAATTAATGCCTGCTTCGGAAAAGATAGTCGCTACATCGCTACCCTTAGACTCCAGGTACTGGTACAAGGCTATTGCAGATGCAGAAGCGCTGGATGTGTAGGAACGTGTCATGATAACCCATTCTCTTATTTCCAGACCATGAGTATAACAGTTCTGAGGAACAGGCTTTCCGGGATAACGACCCCATGCCCCTCGTGGACCAGTTCTATACGGAAGACGCTATCTCAATCGGCCCGGATACCTATGTGCGTGGGTGCAGCAATTCCTGAAATCTCCATCGAAAACTTGATTAATCACCGGGATTTTTTTGACGCGCCACATATTCATCAAGCAACTGCCGAATCATTTTCTGGTATTGAATATGGTTGGCCTTCGCAACTTCCTTGAAATAAGCAACGCTTTCGGAGCTCAGTGAAATAGTGATTTTTTTGGTTTCACCTCTCAATTTGAGTTCCTCAGGCGAAGGCAGAAAGTCTACAACCGGCCTGAAATCGCCGATCGGCTCATCTGTGTATTGAATTTCTTTGCTCATAGATTTTCTTCCCCTTGCGCCAATAGCCGGCTCCGATTATCCGAATACGACCATTGGTCTCATCCCATTCAAAATGGCTGTCCAACATGGATTAAGTCTAGCAAAAATATGGCTATTTAGCCATATAAATCTTTCTGATAATCAACCCTTAACCAGTTCCCCACCAATGATAAGTTGCCGGATCTGTGCGGTGCCGCCGCCGATTTCCAGGAGTTTGCCGCAGCGGTAGAGTTGGTTGATCTCCGTCTCGCGCATGAAGCCCATGCCGCCGTGTACCTGCACGCCGTTGTCCAGCACGCGCATACAAGCCCGGCCGGTATGCAGGAACACCGCAGCGCAGCGCTTTTGCAGCTCGCCACGGCTGACACCCTCTTTGTCTTCAGCGTGCAGTTGGATTGCGCTCTGGTAGGTAAGAGAACGCATGGTTTCCACATCGGTGTACATGTCGGCCAGCATCGCCTGCACCAACTGGAAATTGCCGATGGGCTGGCCGAACTGCTCGCGCGTCCGCGCATATTCGATGGACAGGTCCAGCGCCCGTTGCGCGACACCGAGGCAATAGAATCCCAATACCAGGCGTTCCACGTTCAGACCGCTCATCATCACCGCAGCGCCGTTATTCTCGCCGCCGATGAGATTTTCCACGGGCGTCTCACAATCGTTGAAAATCAGCTCACCGGTGGGGCTGCCGCGCCAGCCCATCTTGTCCAGTTTCTGCGCGCTGCTGAAACCGGGAAAATCTCTCTCGACAATAAACGCAGAGATGCCACGATGCCCTTGCGCGGGGTCGGTCCTGGCATAGACCACCGCAATATCGGCTACCGGCGCGTTGGAAATAAACATCTTGCGGCCATTGAGAACAAATTTATCGTCTTGTCTGACTGCGGTCATCTTCATGCTGCCCAGCGCATCCGACCCGGCGCCCGGCTCGGTCATGCCCATCGCGCCGATTGCCGTTCCATCGCAGAAGCGCGGCAGATATTTCCGCTTTTGCTCTGCGCTGCCGTTGCGCACAATATTGTGGACGCAGATATTCTCGCTGGACAGCCAGGCCGCGCATAAACCATGGCTCCAGTAGGCCATGGCCTCAGCGGCAACGCATTGCGCGAGGAAATCCAGCCCCTGCCCGCCGAATTCTTCCGGAACCGTAAGCCCAAGCAATCCGACCTCGGCAAGCGAGCGGAAACGTTGTTCGGGGAACCAATCCTCCCGGTCCATCCTGTCGTTCAGCGGGTGCAGTTCCTCGCGGCTGAAGCGATACACCGTATCGTAAACCTGCTGGTATTCGTCCGCGAAGCCGTAGGAGGAGAGTGTATTGCTATGAGTGTTCATTTACGGGATTCCCGCGTTCCCGGGGAATGGGTATGAGGGATTACACCGGCATCGCTCAGTTCGCTGATGCGTTCATCACTGAAGCCCCAGTCCTGCAATATCTCCACGGTGTGCTGGCCCGTTTCGGGCGGCGGCGACTGTATCGCCGCAGGGGTCCGGCTGAACCGGGGCGCGGGCGCCGGCTGGGTTATTCCATTTATGCTGACATAGGCGTTCCGGGCCAGCGCGTGAGGATGTTGTGCCGCTTCCGCCAGGCTCAGCGCCGGCGCGAAGCAGGCATCGGAACCTTCGAAGATTTCACACCATTCATCCCGTGTTTTTGTCAGGAATATCTGCTGAAACCGCGCGGCAAATTCCGGCCAGCGTTCCCGGTTGTGCTGCTGCGCGCGCAGGTCCGGGTCGCTGATTTCAAGCCGGTCCAGTAGCTCACTGTAGAACCGTTCTTCCAGCGGCGCAATGACTATGTATTGATCATCTTTTGTCCGGTAGGTGTTCACAAAATGGGCGCCGCCATCGAGGATATTGCCGCCGCGTTGTTCTTTCCAGATTCCAGCCGCCAGCAGCCCGTAAAACACCGTCATCATGGATGCCGCGCCATCGACCATCGCCGCATCCACGACCTGCCCCTTGCCTGACTTTGCCGCCTCCAGCATGGCCGCCAACAGCCCCATCGCGAGATACAACGCGCCGCCGCCGAAATCGCCAATCAGGTTCAGCGGATAGGTCGGCGCTTCATCCTTTTTGCCGATACAGGCCAGTACGCCGGCGATGCCGATGTAGTTGGGATCGTGCCCGGCACGCTCGGCCAGCGGGCCCTCCTGGCCCCAGCCGGTCATGCGGGCGTAGACCAGTCTCTCGTTGCGCCGCATACACTCCTCCGGTCCCAGTCCCAGGCGTTCCATGACCCCGGGTCGGAACCCCTCGAACAGCGCATCGGCGCCGGCGCAGAGTTCAAGCACAACCTCCCTGCCCTGCGCTTGTTTTAAATCTATCGCCATAGAGCGCCGGCTCCGGTTCATCAGTCCGTACTTGCCGGGCATGGAAACGCCCAATTCCACCTTGCTCAGGCGTTCGACTCGCACGATTTCCGCACCCATGTCGGCCAGCAGCATGCCGGTCAACTGTGTCGGCCCGACACCGGCAATCTCGATCAGCTTATATCCGGATAAAGGGCCTTGGGCTTTGCTCGCAGACATCAGCGCAACTACCAGTAGCGTAACAGGAAGGTGGCAATGGCAACCGGCTCATCCCGGCCGGCGACGTTGAAAGTGACATCATAATGCACGGTGATGGCCTCCTCTTTTTTCACCACCCTGGCGATGCGAGTGGTGGCGGTCAGGCGCGCGCCGGCCACGATCGGCGCCAGCAGGCGGAACCGGTCCGCGCCGTAAAACAGCGCGTTGATCCTGCCATACTCGAATGACTGGAAGAACAGGGTGGGAAACAGCGCGGGCAACATGAACAAAGGCGCAATCACGCCACCGAACCGCTCGTTGCAACGATCCTCATCCCAGTGCACCCATTCCCGGTTATCGATGGCCGCGCAAAACGCCTGGATTCTGTTCTTATCGACCTCAAATGGCGAGGAGGTTGCGATAACCTCTCCCTCACGATCCATAAACCACTGAATATCATTGATGATCGTTTTTTTCGGCATGATTGTTGTCATTTAATGTAGTTTGACTGTTGGGGCGCAGCGCCATGAACGTTGCCAGTATAATGTTTGGCTGGAATTTATTCGCTATACTAATTCTAACACTACACAACACTCAGAAAATGGCCAAGACTGCACAACTCAAGTCAAAAAACACCCGCCACAGCGAACAGGAACAGAACGCAATCGAGATGGCGATACTGCAACGCATAGAAGCCGGCGAGATCTTCGAGGACATGGATGACCTCTCACCCAAATTCCGGGCCATATTGAAAATGACCGCCGACCTGGCAGCGGTGAGCGAAGTATCGGTGCTGACCTGGGCATATACGGCTTACCGCACCGCGCCCGACATCGGCGCCAAGATTGCGGTATGCGCGACGATTCTTGACGAAGTGGGTCACGCCTACCACCAGGGCCTGCTGGCGGAACGTTTCGGAGTCGATATGCACCAGCGGGCCTTTGAAGATGATGTCGAAACCATCTGGACCTGGCCGATCATGGAGGTGCCGCTACGGAATTATATCGAGTTCGTGGTCATGCAGGCGCTGCTGGATCGGGCCGGCCTGCACTGGACCAAGGACATCGAACTGCATTGCAGTTTTGCCCCTTACCGCAGGACCTTAAGAAAGGTCAATTTTGAG
The DNA here is from genome assembly GCA_965221335.1 of Gammaproteobacteria bacterium. Taxonomy (GTDB): domain Bacteria; phylum Pseudomonadota; class Gammaproteobacteria; order Eutrophobiales; family Eutrophobiaceae; genus JAAXHV01. The sequence continues at coordinate 26,261 of CBDCSC010000002.1, forward strand.
GAGGGGTTCCACATGCGCCACGGGGCTTTCTGGACCGAGTACTACTGGAACCACTCGGAGGAGACACGCGAATGGGTGCAAAAAGCGGTGGACTGGCTGTTCCCGTTTGGAGTCATGTGGTTCGGCAAACCCGACGATCTCCGCAACCGGCCGGACATGCTGAAATACCGCGTGCGCGGCTGGGGCAATGATTTCATGCGTGATAAATGGCTGCAGTCCGCCAGCGCTTTCTGTGACAAGCTGGGCATAAAGATCCCGGCAAAATTCGACAGGGACAACAACAAATGGATCCTGGATATGCCGTACCCGATGTTGTACGACGCGGAGAACTATCAATGGTCCTGGGAACAGTGCTCCCAGAAGGAATACTGGTCCCACTCCCGCCAGGGCGGGCCGATGCGTCCGAGCGCCTATGATCGGTTGCGCCGCGAGGAATGGGGGCAAGCCCTGTGGTAGCCACCACAGAAGCGGTGCGCGCCGCCGCGGGCCGGGTACTCGACCCCCATATCAACGTCAACCTTAATGAGATGGGGATGGTCAGCGATATTTCCATCGGGAAACACGGGGATGTGGAAGTGTCGATTGTCTTTCCCTGCCTGGGTTGCCCCGCGTATACCATGTTGAAGGAACAGGTACGCCATCAGGTATCCAGGGTGGACGGCGTCAAATCCGTTCGGGTCAAAGCTGACTGGGAAGGTCGCTGGGACCGGTCGCAGATGTCAGCGCGCGCCAGGCAGTACGCGCAAGAACACGGTTATCGTATCTGACCAGGCGCTTCAATCATGACCCAAGGCGCCGAACAAACAGGCAGCAACATGACGTTTGAAGTATTCGGACGCGATCAACTGGAACGGCCGCTGTCGCATATTGGCAGTATCCAGGCGCCAAACCAGGACCTCGCGGTAGCCCGAGCCCGTTTCATGTATTCCGAGCGCCAATGGGTCGAGCTGTGTGTCGCGCCCTCTGACTCATTCGTTGCCTGCCTGTCACCGGTCAGGCGCGGCAGCATCGGCATGGCCTGATGCGCATGACAAACCCGGCAAACCGCCAGAATGGCAACAACGGCGCCCCAACGGAGCAACCTGCGCGTGAAGTTCTGTGCCCATGGTGTGAATCGCCAAACACCCGGTTGGTCAGTCTTTACGGTCCCAGCGTCGCGGAGATGTTGTACCAATGCGAAGACTGCCAGGACAGCTTCGGCTGGTTGAAGTGGGAGCAGCGACTGCCAGAATAACACGGCAACTGACAATGCAACTGAACGACAAGATAAAGCTCCTGTTGCAGGCGGAACTGCTGTGCATCGCCGACAGCAACTGGATCCTGGGACACTGGTACATCAACTGCATGCTGAACGGCCGCGAGCTGACCGATTTTACGTCTATGGCCGGTATCGCCGAAGAGAAGCTGGGGCATACGCGGGCATTGTTCAGGTTTCTTGAAGAATATTACGATCTGCCCGAGTTCCAGCTTGAATTCGGCCGTGACGCTGATCGGGTTCACAGCCCGGAATTTCTCGACCTGCCCCCGGAAAACTGGGCCGACTTCATCACTACCCTGTTCCTGGCCGACCTCGCGTTATGGCGTTTTTCCGCGACTTTCATGGACGGTACTTTTACCCCTATTGCCAACCTCACCAGGCGTTTCGGCGAAGAATGCTATTTTCACCAACTGTGTATCGACGGCTGGATGAAAAATTTTACCGCAACCGAAAAAACCGAAGCGGGTCAATCCCTGGTGAAGCGCTTGCCCCAGGTACTGGCCTGGTTCGGCTCCGAACCGCAATCCTCTGCTGATGTATTGCTTGAACAGGGTTTGCGAACGGAATCCACCTGGTCTGCCAGGTCGAAGTTGCTGGATGACATCACCGGAAAACTGGCTCCGCACACAGGGATATCAAGCGCACAGATCGACAGCATCGCCGCCCAAGCCTTGCCGGAAAACCGTGACCCCCTGCGCCGGCGCCAACTGGGCAGCAAAATCCCGTACAGGTTATGGGAGAGCGTGAACCCGACCAGTGAAGCCGCACAAATCGCCCGTCGCCCCCTGGCCGTCAGTGTGAAGGATAATATAGACCTGTTTCAGACAACAAAGAAAGACGACACCGAACCAGTGTTTGAAGCCAAGGGTTAAGCTGGCTGAAAAGCGGGAGTCCGGTCAAATATCGTGTCGCCCGAAGGGCGACCCCTTGTCTACTGGATTCCCGTTTGCACGGGAATGGGATGGAGGTGATACTGTGCGCCCCACCACCGTACCACTCCCTCAGGATGGGGCGATACTGTGCGCCCCGCCACCGTACCACTCCCGCGAAAGCGGGAGTCCAGTCGAATACTGTGTCGCCCGCAGGGCGACTCCTTATCCCTCTGGATTCCCGTTTCCATGGGAATGGTATCAGATTATGCCAGGCTAATTGTCCGCGATGCGCAGAGTAATTCCATCCAACTCTTCAGTAACCCGTATCTGGCAGGCAAGGCGGCTGTTGCCGGCGCGCCCTGATAATGCGCACAGCATGGCCTCCTCCAAATCCTCAATCGCCGGTATTCTTTCCAACCAGTCTGCTTCGATATAGGAATGGCAGGTGCCGCAGGCCGCGGCGCCGCCGCATTCCGCCAGCATCCCTTTGAGTTGGTGGTTGAAAGCTCCCTCCATCAGGGAATAACCGGCTTCAACCTCTATCTCTCGCCGGTTATTATCGGCGTCGATGTAAATTACAACAGGCATATCGTTAAAGAAAATAATCAGGCCATTGACAGCCATGCTCCTCTTTCTATAGTAAACTAATTGCTTTGCCGGTTCCCTGATTTATGCAGCCGGATAGTTTTCGACCCCGTAGCGGACATACGGTATGAACACAGAACATATATATGAAGCCGGCCTGGGCAAAAACCAGGCCAATTATACGCCTTTGTCCCCGCTGACCTTCATTGAGCGCGCGGCTTATGTTTATCCTGATTATACGTCCGTCGTGCATGGCGACCTGCGCTTCACCTGGGCCGAGACCTATACCCGCTGCCGGCGCCTGGCATCGGCCCTGCGCAACAGGGGCATAGGCAAAAACGATACGGTGTCGGTCATGCTGCCGAACATACCGGCCATGTACGAAGCCCATTTCGGCGTGGGCATGGCCGGCGCGGTGCTGAATGCGCTTAACTACCGGCTGGACGCGGACGCGATCGCCTTCATGCTGGACCATGGCGAGGCCAGGGTATTGATTACCGACCGGGAGTTCTCCGCCGTCATCAAGGAAGCCATTGCCAGAACAAAGTGCGACCTGATCGTGATCGATGTTGATGACCCCGCTTACGAGGGTGGCGAACTGCTCGGTGAAACCGACTACGAGTCCTTCCTGCAGGAGGGCAACCCGGAGTTTGACTGGAACCTGCCGGCGGACGAATGGGATGCGATTGCATTATGTTACACCTCCGGCACCACGGGCAATCCCAAGGGGGTGGTGACCCATCATCGCGGCGCCTACCTGAACGCCATTTCCAACCTCATGGTGTGGGGGATGACCGGCCACCCCGTGTACCTGTGGACCCTGCCCATGTTCCATTGCAACGGCTGGTGTTTTCCCTGGGGCATCGCGGCCACGGCCGGCATCAACATCTGTCTCCGGTCAGTCCGGGCCGATGCCATTTTCTCCCTCATCAAGCAAGAACAAGTCGATCACCTGTGCGGCGCCCCTATCGTGCTCAACCTGCTCGGCAACGCGCCCGCCGAATTGAAACAGGGAATAAACCACCAGGTGAAGGTGATGACCGCAGCGTCGGCGCCGCCGCCCGCGGTGCTGCAGGCCATGGAAGAAATGAACTTCCCAGTTACCCACGTGTACGGCCTGACCGAAGTCTACGGCCCGGCGGTCGTTTGCGCCTGGCGTGACGAATGGAACGATCTGCCTATAGAAAAGCAGGCTGAAATCAAGGCAAGACAAGGTGTGCGCTACCCGCTGCAGGAAGCCGTGATGGTGGCAAACGCGGAAACACTGGAACCGGTGCCAAAAGACGGCGAGACGGTCGGAGAGATATTCCAACGCGGCAACATCGTGATGAAGGGCTACCTGAAAAACCCCAAGGCAACAGAAGAGTCATTCAAAGGGGGCTGGTTCCACAGCGGCGACCTGGCCGTCTGGCATGAAGACGGCTACGTGGAAATCAAGGACCGTTCAAAAGACATCATCATTTCAGGCGGCGAGAACATCTCCAGTATCGAGGTGGAAAATACGCTGTATCGTCATCCGGCCATCCTGGAAGCTGCGGTCGTCGCCAGGCCCGATGAGAAATGGGGCGAAACCCCTTGCGCGTTTGTGACCCTGAAGGACGGGGAAACGCTTTCCGAAGAAGAGGTATTGGCATTCTGCCGCGCCAACATGGCCCGTTTCAAGGTACCAAAAACAGTTGTCTTCGGCCCGTTGCCCAAGACTTCCACCGGCAAAATCCAGAAATTCATCCTGCGCGCCAAGGCGAATGAATTGGGGTCCGAATGAGCGCCTTCCACGTCACCACCCATGAATTGATGGAGATCCTGTCAACCTGCAAGCGGGTTGCCCTGGTGGGCCTGTCGAACGACCCGATGCGGCCCAGTTACTTCGCCGGCAAGTACTTGCAGGAACATGGTTTTGACATTGTGCCGGTAAATCCCAACTACCGGGAAATCCTGGGAGAGACCTGCTATCCCGATCTGCTGTCCATACCGGGAAAAGTGGATGTGGTCGATCTGTTTCAAAAACCAGACCGCGTCATGCCGTTCGTACGCCAGGCCATCGACATCGGCGCGCGCGTGGTGTGGATGCAACTCACCATCGTCAACGAAGAAGCCGCGGAGTTGGCGCGCAGCGCCGGCTTGAAAGTAGTCATGGACCGTTGCATGAAGATTGAATATGCCCGCTTGTACGGTGGATTGAACTACGCCGGCGTTAACACCCGGGTGATCTCGGCCAAGCGCCCCCTTTTCGTAAACCGGTAATTTTGCCCCAGGGGATATCCAGATCAAGGAATTATCCGCAGATGGCGCATATACGCTTGAAAGCAGCCAGACAGCTACCGCTCTTTTGACACTCGCATTACATGTTTCAATATCCTATATATCCTGTACATCCATGTTAAATTCATACTATGTCTGACAAAGAATTCGGCATTGAGACGCTGTGCCTGCACGCGGGACAGATACCCGACGCGGTAACCGGTTCCCGGGCGGTGCCAATCTACCAGACCGCGTCCTACGTGTTCGACGACCCCAATCATGCCGCCAGCCTGTTCGACCTGCAGACTTTCGGCAACGTCTACACGCGCATGATGAACCCCACCACCTCCGTATTCGAGGAACGCATGGCGGCGTTGGAAAACGGCCGCGCGGCCCTGGCCGTGAGTTCCGGCATGGCCGCGCAGATGGTTGCGCTGCTCACGCTGATGGAGGAGGGAGACGAACTGGTATCGGCAACGACCCTGTACGGCGGCACCTATTCCCAGTTTGACGTGACCTTCAGGAAGTTCGGCATCAAGGTTGTGTTCGTTGATTCGGACGACCCGGACAACTTCCGCCGGGCGATCACGGACAAGACCAAGGCCATCTACGCGGAAACCATCGGCAACCCCTTGAACAATATCCTGGACCTGGAAGCCGTTGCCGCCGTTGCCAACGAGGCCGGCGTGCCGCTGGTGGTGGACAACACGTTTGCCTCGCCCTACTTATGCAGGCCAATGGATTTCGGCGCGGACATCGTCACCCATTCCGCGACCAAGTTTATCGGCGGTCACGGCACTTCGATAGGCGGCGTGTTGGTCGAGTCCGGCAGGTTCGATTGGACCAACGGCAAATTCCCCGGCATGACCGAACCGTCCAAGGGGTATCACGGCGTGCGCTTCTACGAAACCTTCGGAGATTTCGGTTTTACGATGAAGGCGCGCTGCGAAACCCTGCGCACGCTGGGCCCCACCTTAAGCCCATTCAATTCCTTCCTGTTCCTGCAAGGATTGGAGACCCTGCCGGTACGTATGGACCGGCATTGTGAAAATGCCCTCAAAGTAGCGCAATATCTTGCCGAACACGACGCAGTCTCCTGGGTCAAATACGCCGGGCTGGAGGACAACGAATACCATGAACTCGCCCGCAAGTACCTGCCCAAGGGCGCCGGGTCGATCCTGTGTTTCGGGGTCAAAGGCGGCGTTCAGGCCGGGGTTAAATTCATCGAAAACGCGCAGTTCCTGAGCCACTTGGCCAACGTGGGAGACGCCAAAACCCTGATCATCCATCCGGCCTCGACCACACATCGCCAGTTGTCCGAGGAGGAACAACTGTCCGCCGGCGTCACCCCGGACATGGTACGCATATCAGTGGGCCTGGAAACCATCGACGATATCCTCTGGGACCTGGACCAGGCCCTGCAGAAATCCCAAGCCTGAGCAAGCGCCTAAGTCAGGCCGCACTCGCGAGCGCGCTTGTGTGCCAACATTATAAGCTCAGTTCAGAAGTAGCGCGCATCGACCCCAGGAGTCTCAATGCATAATCAACAATGACTTGTCAGAAACAGTCAAACAGTTTAAGGGGTATAGGCTGTAAACGTGGGGGGTTGGGTTTTTCCTGTTCCAGTGCCTGCAAGTGCGATACCCTGTCGAGAAATTCAACTATCCGTTGCCATTCTCTTACCTGGTCCATATCCACATTCGCGTTGTTGCTCGCAGCGGCTTCCACTTCCTTCTCAAAACGATTTTTCTGAACTGTATTCATATAAAATTCTTACTGTGCACAAACGAAGGCGATTGAACACTATTAGTATACTCTACCAGAGACCAAAAATATCCCCATATTGCTTTCCTCAATACTGTGTCAGTTCCATAATCTTCGATCTTCAAGCCAAGATCCTGCTCTAACGTATCTTTATGAATCCCTGAGCCATGAGTATACCATTTTCGGTGGTCGTTCAACGCTTCGGCAATTTCTTCCGCCCTGTTCTTTTTTGTGTCTTCAGGCTTCTCCCAACTCTTGAATTTATATTTTGTCAACCAATCCTTTATCAGGGAAACAGAAAGATTCGCGGCTAATTCAAACTGGTGCAATTGTGCCAAATCCAATTTGTTCAGAAGGACAAATTCAGCAGATGAGAGTTCTCCATTTTTCGATTTCTCTATCAACCTCTCATATTGACGCTGATATGAAAGCGCTGGAACCATACCATTATGAGTACGCACTTGGGGATCAATAGGGCCCAGTCTGGAAAAATAATCCATGTATATTTCATCTCCTGATAAAACAAGCACAGTGCCGGCAGACATAGCGCAAACGGGCACGAGGAAATGTACCTCATCATAATGGTGTCTCAAAATCTGTACGATATTACGCACCTCCTCGACTATGCCACCATTTGTATGCAGGATAACCAATAGCGTTTCTTTGCGATTGTCCAAAGACTCTACTGCCATTCGCACCCGGATATCAATATCAGGGACAATGTCACCGTAAATTGTCAAAATGTCTTTTTTCGTATGTTTTTCTATATCAATTAATTTTGAATGTAGCCACTCGCGTGTTACATCGTGTAATGAGAAGTTGGGGCGGATAGTATCTGATTCCAAAGGCATGTTTCTTTTCTTATTTGATAAGTAATTTGCTGAATATGTCTATATATATTGGCCGTCATAGCCAGCCGATACGTTTCACATGACCATCTCCATTATTTTGTGCCACAAACAATTTATGCAACCGATTATATCCGGGCAAGACAGCCTGTTCCAGTTCTGAAAAACGCTATTCTGTTTTATCAAGCTTATTTATGAAAACTTATCAATGCTGCGCCCAACGTTATCAAGTTAAGCGCTATATGATTAATTCACCACCTCCGTACCAACGCTTCGCAAAATCCCGGAGCAACTGCTTAATTTTTTGATCAGGATTAACAATAAAGAATGTTCGATTACTCCAGCGCCTCCAATAATATGCATAGGAGCAACCCGGTAATTGAGACATCCAAGATTGAATTTCTTTGTAGTGGCCTCCTGGTTTCCGGGTGTTGTGATGATAAAAAATAGCAGTGCGACCTTCGGCTAACGCAATCGCTTCAGCAAGTGGTATCGACTTAGCGCTCCTCTTTTGAGTGGGCTTAAATTTCTCGTCAGGATAAAATCCGTTGTCAGGGTCAGCAAAGACCAGGTCACAATCAGTCAGTACGTCTCGGACTTGTTCAAACCATTGATGCCGCCAGTGCTTTCGGTCACGTACACTGATACCCTTAATATCGAGAGGCTCTTTTGCAAAGACAGAATTTCCTAAAATGCCAGACTTTTCCACACGATCGACAGATAGAATGCCTCTGCTGCGAAAGCTCTTCAATTGATCGAAGAGGTCACGGTCGAAGTTCCGGAATTCCTCAGGTCTTTTAAGGTATTCCGTATGCTTTCCATCTCCAGAAGGTCCGGCGTCAGGATGCAGGTACCATGCAATTCCTAATTTCTTTCCTTTGCTGATTGCACGCAACAGCCCATATTTGACGAAATCGCCAATGTCTCCTGTGTATCTATTTTGCATTGTAATATCTCCTAATCACTCATCGCCTTCCCGTTAATTCTTCATGAGGAGGAAGCGAGAAAAGGCTGAGAGTATTGTATTTTGTAAGCCGCGTTCCTTTCTATAACGAAATACAATAGAATCGCTTCATCAGCCTGCAATGATATTATCAACCAATTTGCCTTAAAAGCCGCGCATGTTTCTTTATGATAGCCTTGGATCGGGTGTGCTGGTTCTTAGGTCTGACAATTCCTGAACGAGCATGAAAAAAACAAAAACCATCCAGCAGAAAATCGGTGAGGTACGCGATGCTGCACTGAACTACCACCGGAGACCGCCTCACGGCAAACTGACGGTCCACGCGACCAAGCCGCTGGCGAACCAGTATGATCTGGCCCTGGCTTATTCGCCGGGGGTTGCCGCTGCCTGCGAAGAAATTGTGAGCGACCCGTCGGAAGCCTCCACGCTTACGACCAAGGGTAACCTGGTTGGCGTGATCAGCAACGGCACTGCCGTGCTCGGCCTGGGCTCTATCGGCCCGCTCGCCTCGAAACCGGTTATGGAAGGCAAAGCGGTGCTGTTCAAGAAATTCTCGGGCATCGATGTATTCGACCTGGAACTGAATGAGACCGATCCGGACAAACTGGTGGATATCATAGCCAGCCTCGAACCCACCTTTGGCGCCATCAACCTGGAAGACATCAAGGCCCCTGAGTGTTTTGTTGTCGAACGAAAATTACAGGAACGGCTGAGCATCCCGGTCATCCACGATGATCAGCACGGCACAGCCATCATCGTCGCTGCCGCCATCAGCAACGGTCTGCGGCTGGTTGGCAAGGAACTGGCGGAGATAAAACTGGTCACCTCGGGAGCCGGAGCCGCGGCCCTGGCCTGTCTGGACCTGCTGGTCGCGATGGGACTCAAGAAAGAGAACGTTATCGTCACCGATATAGCCGGGGTCGTATACCGGGGAAGAAGGAAAATGATGGACCCCTACAAGTCCCGCTATGCCCGGACCACAAAAGCGAGAACACTGGGCGCCGCGATCGACGATGCGGACGTATTCCTGGGTTTGTCTGTGGGGGATGTGCTCAAACCGGCTATGCTCAAGCGCATGGCAGACAAGCCCATTATCATGGCCTTGGCGAACCCCGTTCCGGAAATTGCGCCGGAGACGGCGCGCGCGTTTCGGCCCGACGCGATTATCGCAACCGGGCGCTCAGACCTTCCCAACCAGGTGAATAATGTCCTCTGTTTCCCGTACCTGTTTCGCGGCGCGCTGGATGCGGGCGCGACCTGCATCAACGAGGAGATGAAAATTGCCTGCGTCAAGGCCATCGCCGACCTGGCCATGGCCGAATCTTCGGAAGTGGTAAGCCGGGCCTATGGCGGCCGCGACCTGATTTTCGGGCCTGACTATATCATTCCCAAACCATTCGACCCGCGCTTGATCGTGCGCCTGGCGCCGGCTGTGGCCAAGGCTGCAATGGACACCGGCGTGGCAACCCGGCCCATCGCCGATTTCAAAAGCTACCGCCAACGCCTGATCCAGTTTGTCTTCCAGACCGGCACTATCATGCATCCCGTCTTCGACCAGGCGTCGCGCGATCCGAAACGCATCGCCTATGCCGAAGGCGAGGAACGCCGGGTTCTGCAAGCCGCACAACAGGTGATCGACGAGGGCCTGGCGCGGCCGTTACTGGTAGGGCGCACGGAAGTCATCAGCCACCGCATCGGCGAACTCGGACTGGCGATGGTCAAAGACAAAGACTTCGATGTGATCAACCCGGTCGAAGACCAGCGGTGCCTGGAGCTGGCCGAGCTGTATCACGACATCAAGGGACGCGCCGGAATCTCACCGGACGAGGCGCGCCGCATCGTGCGCACTCAATCCACGGCGCTGGCGGCCCTGCTGCTGATGCACGAGGATGTGGACGCGATGCTGTGCGGCACCATAGGGCCATTTATCAACCACTTGACCCATGTGCGCGACATCATCGGCAAACGCGACAATGTCAGGGATTTATCCTCCGTAACCGTGCTGGTGCTTCCCGAAGGAACGTTTTTCCTCTGTGATTCCCATGTTGTGCCCATGCCTGAAGTGGACGACATCGTGGCCATGACCCTGCTGGCCGCTGAAGCTGTTCAGCGTTTCGGGATCAAGCCGCGCATCGCGCTGGTTTCACATTCCAACTTCGGCACCAGGGATAACGTTTCTTCCCAGAAAATGCGCGCCGCGGCAAAAATCCTGCAAGAGCGCGAACCGCAATTGGTCGTGGAAGGGGAGATGCACGCAGATGCCGCGATATCGGAAACCATCCGCACCAATGTGTTTCCCAATTCCAAGCTGCGCGGCCGCGCCAACACGCTGGTCCTGCCGAATATCGATGCGGCCAATATCTCGTACAACCTGCTGAAGATGCTCGGCGGCGGCGTGACCGTGGGACCGATGCTGGTGGGGGCAGCCCGGCCCGCCCATATCCTGACCAACGCATCGACCGCGCACGGCATCGTCAATATGTCCGCGCTGGCGGTGGTGGAAGCACAGAGCCGGACCCTGGCATCACGGTAGTCTGCTGTTAGCGGGAGAATGCAACGTTCTCCGTCAACAATTCCCTAGTCGAAGGTTATAGAACTAAAGGCCAGCTTTGGTATTTCTCAGTATGCGAATAAAAACACCAACCCCCTTGCACATTTTGTTAAGCGCGCCTATGATTAATGTGTGACTACGGGGGACGCAAAAAAGACCATACCTTCAGATACTCAGTGTTTGCAGAAAACACTGAGTGAAGCTGAGATTATGCAGCTTCTTCAAGATTTGCAACAACAATATGAAGAAGTAATGCAACTCGCTGATTTTGCTGATATTATTGACTCTTCGCAAGACATCTATCCGAGATATTCATGGGATAACCCTATTGGGCTTATCGTGACAGGAAGTCCAGATGCCAGCCTGGTCTGAACTGCAGGACGAGTTAATTGCTATCGAGCCCGAAAAAAGAGGCTCGTTTTTAGCAAAAAAATCTCTTGACTTCACAGCTAAGATTGCGGAACGGTATCAACGCAATGTCCTATTCTACACATCCAGCTTTCTCCAAAAACCGCAAATTCCCGGGATTTTTACCTCTATCAACATGGAGGATATAAATGGTTTTATGGCTGGCGTTCACGGGCACAGGTTCGATAAAGGCCTCCTCTTAATCCTCCATACCCCTGGCGGTATGGCTGAAGCAGCTCAAACAATTGTCGATTATCTACGAAGCAAATTCAGCGAGATAGATGTCGTTATTCCCACTTATGCAATGTCAGCTGGCACGATGATAGCCTTAGGATGTGACCGGATTGTCATGGGCCGGCAAAGTCAACTTGGACCTACCGACCCACAACTCATTGTAGGAAACAGGCCGTTTTCAGCACACTCAATTGTCGATCAGTTTGAGGAAGCAAAAAAAAATATCGCTGGCAATCCGGCACTGGCCCATGCTTGGGCTCCAGTACTGCGATCATTCGGCCCTGCATTACTTCAAGAAGCCAGAAAATCTATTACATATGGACAAAGCCTTGTTCAAAATTGGTTAGAAAAATACATGTTCGCTGATGCCAAAGACCCTGAAGCGTCTGCAAAAGAGGCAGCCGAGTACTTTGGCGGCGACCAACATGGGAGCCATGGAAAAAGAATTGACCGCAAAGAAGCAAAGTCGCAGAACATCAAAATCATTGATTTGGAAAAAGACCAGGAATTACAAGAAGAAGTCCTTTCTTTGTATCATTTATCAACGATAGCCTTCGAACAAGGTCCGGCAATGAAAACTGTGATCAGCAGCAATGGCCGAATGTGGGTTAAGAATATGCAGATGGAGAAGGTCGTCCAAAACCCAAATTCAGCTTGATAAAGTCCAGTTTCTGGATTTATATCAAACCAACTACGATCTCTGATCAAGTCGTGCGGATTTGATAAGAGCTTCCTGTTACATATCAACCAGCGCCAATAATTCCACTCCCTCCTCCACCTTGTCACCCGCCAGGTAGCGCAAGGTCTGCACTGTGCCGTCGTGTGGCGCAATAATTGTGTGCTCAATCTTCATGGCCTCCAAAACCAGCAATGCATCGCCTTTGCTGACCTGTTGTCCCTCGGTTGCCATCACTTCGATGATCGTGCCTGGCATCGGAGCGATGAGGCTGCCGGTTGTTTCCTCTTCGGTTGAATGATCGGTATCGGGGATTGGCTGCAAACGGTAGGTAGCGTTGGAGTCAAAAACAGTCAGCTCTTTATCATCTACAATCACTTCCACGCGTCGCCGTGTCGTATCCAGAATGGCTACCAACCCGTTGTCCGTCTCCAGCCAGCCGGATGCCTGCATGACCTGCCCGCCGGCACGGATAAGGTAATTATGCTGCGAATGCTCACGCCTGTTGCCTGAGTCGGTGACCCCCACTTCATGCTCCTCAATGCCGTCATGGAAATGGAAACGCTGTTCCTCAACCAGGTTGGGCCGCCAGTTGTCGTTGACCCACCAAGGCGATGTCGGATCGTCTGAGGTTTTCGCTTTTTCGCGGGCTCGGGTGGTGCGCACCAAGGCCTGGTACAGCGCGGCCAGGGCAAGGATATCAGCGCTGACTGGCGCCCTGTCCGGTATCAGTTCGGCATGGTGGCGATCAATAAATCCGGTGTCGAACTGTGCGGACTGGAACGCCTGGTGTGAGATGATCGAGTTGAGAAAATCCACATTGGTTGCCACCCCGACCACCAGGGTCCGGCTCAGCGCCTCCAACATACGCCGCAGACAGTCGCTGCGGTCCTGGCCCAACACGATCAGCTTCGCCAACAGCGAGTCATAGTGAATCGAGACAGTGTCTCCCTGGCGCACACCGGTATCCACACGGAGTTGGGGTGATTCCGGCGGGAATCGCAGGTAGCTCAAGCTGCCGGTGGACGGCAGGAAACCGTTCTTCGGGTCCTCAGCATAGATTCGCGCCTCCAACGCATGACCGTTAATGGCAAGTTGTTCCTGGTTCACCGGCAGCGGTTCACCGGCGGCGACCCGCAACTGCCATTCGACCAGGTCCAGGCCGGTGATCAATTCGGTTACCGGGTGTTCGACCTGCAGCCGGGTGTTCATCTCCATAAAATAGAATTTGCCGCCGCTATCCACGATGAATTCGATCGTGCCGGCGCCGGTATAATCAATGGCGCGGGCGGCCTTGATTGCGGCAGCTCCCATAACGTTGCGTGTTTCATCCGTCATGCCTGGCGCCGGGGCCTCTTCCAACAGTTTCTGGTGGCGCCGCTGAACCGAGCAGTCCCGTTCAAACAGGTGTGCGGCATTGCCTTGTTGGTCGCAGAAGATCTGTATCTCGATATGCCGGGGTTGTTCCAGGTATTTTTCCAGCAGCATCCTGTCATCATTGAACGCGCCCAGCGCTTCCCGCTTTGCCGAACGCAGCGCTTCGCTGAAATCAGCAGCGCTGTTCACTACCCGCATGCCTCTGCCTCCGCCACCCGCCGATGCCTTGATCATGACTGGAAAACCGATTTTTTCTGCTTCGGCCAAGAGGAAGCTTTCGTCCTGGTCATCGCCGTGATAACCGGGAACAAGGGAAATACCGGCTTGCTGCATGATGGTTTTGGCCGCGCTTTTTGATCCCATGGCTTCGATTGCCCGGGGCGACGGGCCAATGAAGGTGATACCGGCGTCTGCGCAGGCTTCGGCAAAACCGGCATTTTCCGAGAGGAAACCGTAACCCGGATGGATCGCCTGCGCGCCAATGAGTTCAGCCGCGCCGATCAGTTTTTCCACTGCCAGGTAACTGTCACGGGCAGGCGCAGGCCCGATGGCGACAGCTTCATCGGCCAGACTCACATGGCGCGCATTAACGTCTACCTCGGAATAGACCGCAACTGTCCCGATACCCAAGCGTTTTGCCGTATGGATGATACGGCAAGCAATTTCACCGCGGTTGGCGATCAATATTTTATTAAACATCGTTCCAATCCTGTGCATCCTGTAAATCCATGTTAAATTGTAATCACTTCAACCATGCGGGCTTGCGCTTCTCCAGGAACGCGGACAAGCCCTCCTTGCCTTCTTCCGAGGCGCGTATGCCGGCGATGCTCTCACTGGTCTGCCGCATGAGTTCCGGGGTTATCGGCTTGCCGGCAATGTCGAACACCAATTGCTTCGCCGCCTTCACCGCTTCGGGACTGTTGGACAGGACCAGACCGGCAGTTTTTTCGACGGCCTCATCCAGTGCGGATTCTTCCATGACCTCGGACACCAGACCGAGTTCCCTGGCGCGTTCGGCGTCAAAGCGTTCCGCCGTCTGGAAATAACGGCGCGCCGGTTTCTCACCGATGGCGCGGATCACATACGGACTGATCGTGGCCGGGATCAAGCCAAGTTTTACCTCACTGAAGGCAAACACGGCATCGTCCGCGGCCAGCGCAATATCGCAGCATGCGACCAGGCCACAGCCCCCGCCCATGGCCGCGCCCTGCACCCTGGCGATTGTGGGCACGGGAAGAAAATTAAGCTTGTACAGCAACTCTGCCAGGGCATTGGCGTCCCGAACGTTTTCGTCCCGCGTGTAACCGGCCATGCGACGCATCCAGTCCAGGTCGGCGCCAGCGGAAAAGTTTTTGCCGTTGGAACGCAACACCATGAGCCTGCAGTCCCGATTGCCGCGGATTTCGTCCAGCGCTTTGCTCAACTCCGCAATAAAATCCTCATTGAAGGCATTGTGTTTCTCAGGGCGGTCCAGGGTAATCGTGGTCACGCCCTGCGGATCGGTGTCACAGGTGATATACGTGTATGTCATAAAACTACCCAGCCCGGTTACATGCGGAATATCCCGAACCGGGTTTCCTCCAGCGGTGCGTTCAGGGACGCGGAGATGCCCAGGCCCAGGACCCGGCGCGTGTCCTGCGGTGCGATGATGCCGTCATCCCAGACCCGGGCGCTGGCGTAATACGGATGCCCCTGGGTTTCGTATTGCTGCCGTATTGTCGCCTTGAAGGATTCCTGTTCCGCCTCGGGCCAGTCGCTTTTCACGTTGTCCAGCTTCACCTGCGCCAGCACATTGGCTGCCTGTTCGCCGCCCATGACCGAGATGCGGGCATTGGGCCAGGTCCACAGGAAGCGCGGGCTGTAGGCGCGCCCGCACATACCGTAATTCCCGGCGCCGAAACTGCCGCCGATAATGACGGTGAACTTCGGCACCGAGGTGGTGGCCACCGCGGTCACCATCTTGGCGCCGTCCTTGGCGATACCGCCGGCCTCGTACTTTTGCCCCACCATAAAACCAGTGATGTTCTGCAAAAATACCAGGGGAATCCGTCTCTGGCTGCATAACTCGATGAAATGCGCGCCCTTCAGGGCCGACTCGGAGAACAGGATGCCGTTATTGGCGATGATGCCTACCGGGTAGCCGTAAATATGGGCAAAACCGCATACCAGCGTTGTGCCGTACAACGGCTTGAATTCGGCAAATTCGCTGCTGTCCACGATGCGGGCAATGACTTCCCGCACCTCGAAGGGTTTGCGCGTATCCGCCGGTACCACGCCGCCGATCTCTTCGATGTCATAGGCCGGTTCAATCGTCTCCCGGGTTTGCAGGTCATGTCGTTTGAGCATATTGAAATGGCTCGCGCAGCGCCTAGCCAGTTCCAGGGCATGCTTATCGTTCAACGCATAATGGTCGGTCACGCCCGAACGCCGGGAGTGCACATCGGCGCCGCCCAGGTCCTCCGCGCTCACTTCTTCCCCCGTCGCCGCCTTGACCAGCGGCGGTCCGCCAAGAAATATCGTGCCCTGGTTTTTGACGATAATGCTCTCGTCGGACATGGCTGGCACATAAGCGCCGCCCGCGGTGCAAGACCCCATGACCACAGCAAGTTGGGGGATGGCCTTAGCCGACAGGTTGGCTTGATTGTAGAAAATGCGGCCAAAATGATCCCGGTCCGGGAATACTTCATCCTGTTTCGGCAAAAACGCGCCGCCGGAATCCACCAGGTAGATGCATGGCAAGCGGTTCATGCCCGCAATTTCCTGGGCGCGCAGGTGTTTCTTCACCGTCATCGGGTAATAGGTTCCTCCCTTGACGGTGGCATCGTTTGCGACAATCACGCACTCGCGCCCGGCCACGCGCCCGATGCCGGTGATGATCCCCGCCGCCGGCACGGCATTGTCATACATGTCCCAAGCGGCGAGCTGGGACAGCTCCAGGAAACGCGAGCCCGGATCGCACAGATGTATTATACGATCGCGCGCCAGCAGTTTGCCCCGCGACTGGTGTTTCTCCCGGGCTTTTTCATCCCCGCCCCGGGCAACGACACCAACCTTCTCGCTCAGGTCATCGACCAGGGCGCGCATAGCTGCGGAGTTGGTCTTGAATTCCTCCGACTGGGGATTAATCGCTGTCTTTATCAGGGTCATAGATTATTGTTACCGCTGCGCACATAGCAGGCTTTGAACAACATATTGCAAGCGCTTCGGCAATATATTCTTCCTGTTTTTTCTGTGTTCTCTGCGAGCTTCCGATCAAGCGGATTCCTCGAACAGCTCGCGCCCGATCAGCATACGTCGGATCTCACTGGTGCCGGCGCCGATCTCGTACAGCTTGGCATCGCGCAGCAGGCGGCCGGTGGGAAATTCATTGATGTAACCGTTGCCACCCAGGGCCTGAATAGCTTCCAGGGCCATCCAGGTGGCCTTCTCCGCTGCATACAGGATAGCGCCGGCGGCATCCTTGCGGGTCGTCTCCCCGCGGTCACAGGCGGCGGCAACCGCGTAGACATAGGCCCGGCACGCATTCATGGTGGTGTACATGTCGGCGATTTTCCCCTGCATAAGCTGAAACTCCCCGATGGACCGGCCAAATTGTTTGCGCTCGTGAATATAGGGGATAACCACATCCAGGCAGGCTTGCATGATGCCCAGTGGCCCTCCCGCGAGCACGGCGCGCTCGTAATCCAGGCCACTCATCAACACCCTGGCTCCTTCGTTGACCTTGCCCAGGACATTTTCTTCAGGCACCTCACAGTCTTCAAAAACCAGTTCGCATGTGTTGGAGCCGCGCATGCCCAGCTTGTCCAGCTTCTGCGCAGTGGAGAAACCCGGGAAATCGTTTTCTATGATAAACGCGGTGATGCCGCGCGGACCTGCGTCCGGGTCTGTCTTGGCGTAAACCACCAGCACCCGCGCATCCGGCCCGTTGGTGATCCACATCTTGCTGCCGTTGAGCAGGTACCGATCGCCCTGTTTGTCCGCGCGCAGGCGCATACCCACGACATCCGACCCTGCGCCGGTCTCCGACATGGCCAACGCACCGGAGCGCTCGCCGCTGATCAGTCCGGGCAGGTATTTGCTTTTTTGCCGCGCATTGCCGTTACGGCGTATCTGGTTAACGCACAGGTTGGAATGCGCGCCGTAAGACAGGCCCACTGAAGCGGAAGCCCGGCTGATTTCTTCCATGGCAAGCACATGTTCGAGATAGCCCATCGCCGCGCCGCCATACTCCTCTTCGACGGTAATACCCAGCAAACCCATATCGCCCAGCTTGCCCCAGAGCTGCGCAGGAAACTCGTTGGTCCTGTCTATTTCATCAGCCAGCGGCGCAATTTCCGCTTGTGCAAAATCATGCACGGATTCACGCAGCATCTGCGCGGTATCGCCAAGGTTGAAGCTCAAGCCAGGGTAATCGGAATTTATCATCATCATCTCCCTGACCCTACGATAACGGAAAAATTCGGATTTTCAATTCCCCGACTAAGAAAAGTTAACAGTCAGGTCAGTTTTCCCCCGTCGCGACACCCAGGATAATGGCCGTGGAGCAGTGATAAATGGTGCTGTTCTCCATGCCAAGGCACCAGTTGATGTCGTTGTTGGAAAAGGCGCGGTAGGGAGGCGTGTCGTTCACGTTGTTATTGCAGAGGCAACGGCTGCAGGAGGTCTTGCCGCAGCAGTCGTTGTAGGAAATGATGTAGTTCAGGTTGTCGGCCGGGTTCCTGCAGGTGCCGATCCAGGTCATCGGGTTCATGCTGGTGCCCGGGGGGCAGGAATTGTGGGTGCCGCCGCAGCAACTGCAGAGGAAGCCGTCGATGGCGCAATAGCGCCAGTAGTCGCAGGATGCCGGATCGCCCGGGTCGGCGTCCGGTTTGCTGCTGGTTTGCGGCGCGACGCCGTGATAGCCGCTGCCGCCGCCGGTGTCCGCGGCCCGGGCAACGGGCAACAGCGGTACGGCCGCGCTGCCGGCCAGGGTCAGTCCTATGCGTTTTAACAGGTGCCGTCTTGAGGTGCTATTAGCGACCTGCCGGGAAAATTTTTCAGTTAACTTATCCAACCAGTACATGACTGTATCTCTCTATGCTCTTGGCCCGCAATTTGAAAGCGATTATATTTCCGTTAACAACTAGCGGGCTGGTATCTCCAATAACCGAATCGTTATTTAGACGCATGCAGAATAAATGGCGTCTCAAATGCCCGGCCGCCGATGAAACGCAACCATTCGCCCGTGTCCGCAGCATAAACGTCCAGGTCCATATTGCCGTTGGTCACAGCCAGGTAAGGCTGCTCACCCTGGGTCACTTCAATGGAAACACCCCATTCTTTCAGGCTGATGCGGGCAACGCGCTGTTTCGCATCCACGTCGTACACCCAGACCTCGCTGCCGCCGCCTTTATGGGAGCCGTTTTCACCATCAGGGTGCATGAGCATAAACAAACGGCCGCTATCCTCATGCGCAGTGGCAATCTGCCAGCCGCCGGGGCGCCAGTTTGCCTGCCGGTCAGGTTCCTTAAGCAAAGACCAGGCGTCCTGTATTTCGGGATCAGCGGCGTTCATATCGACCGGATGCACCATGCCCTTGAACGAGGGAAAATAATACACCCCGTCTATGACCGCTGGTTTGGCGAAAATAGGGTCGGTGTCGGCATCGAAAAAGGCAGGCGTGCGCGCCTGTTTCGAGATCTCTCCCTTATTGTCCAGGTGGGTGACCATCATGCTGTTATCGCCGCACAGGCTGCCGAAGCTGCGCTGTTTCGACGGATAGATCATCGTACAACCGCCGATGAAAACCTCTCCGAGAAAGGCGCGTTGCTCAATATCCACGACGCTCACGGAAGTGGCAGGCGTGAAATTGTACACCAGCAGCAGTTTTTCATTGTCCAGGAACTGCAGCGTGTTCTTGTGGGTGACGATCATGCCGCGCTTGGCGCCGGGCAGAACCACCTCGGCAATCGGCGCCAGGTTGACCTTGTCGTAGATGGTGATCAGGTCTGTCTTCTCTCCGCGCAGGCGCCGGGAGTACACGGACTCGGCAACATACACTTCCGGTCTCGTGGTTGCGGCGAGAAACGACGGAAAATGGGATGAGGGGATGGATCCCTTGTAATGGCGGTTCTCTGCTGCGACATCGACCAGGACCACTTTAGCGTCACTCAACGAGAAAAAGTTGGTGTCGTGGGCGTACACCCAGGTGTCCGGATAACTTGCCGGCAAAGTCTCCACTTTCGGAATCGTATCCACCGGCAATTCCGCCTGCGCCGCCACATACATGAACCCGAACATCAAGCCGAATATTGCGCGTTTCATTGCTGCCTCCCCATGTTTTCCAGGAAAATCAGTTTATCCTAGAAATTATAGGCGATACTGCCTCCCACCCAGCGCGGGCGACCGTAGTATTCCTCGATCCAGCCAAGCACTGCGGCGATGTCGAAAGACTGCACCACGTAGTTCTCGTCAGTGATGTTCTCGGCAAATACGGCGACTTCCCATTTATCATCCGCGCTTGACCAGGAAAGACGGGCATTGGCGACATGGTAACCGTTTTCGGTCACCGCATCCGCCCGCGTTACGGAATGGTGGTGCTTCGAGCGATAGTGGATGTCTCCCTGTATGGCCATCGAACCGTTGAATGCCGGCCACTCATAACGAACCAGGCCGTTCACATTCCATTTCGGTGATTGGATGGATGTGGTTTTGCTGCCGTCGGCCAGGGTCACATCCATGTCGTTATAGGAAAGACCGAAAGCAACATCCAGGCCCTGGGCCGGGGTGAGGAACAATTCGGTTTCAAAACCGATACTCTCCGCGTCCGGCGCGCTGACCACGTTGGTCGCCAGGCTGACGATAGTGAATGCCTGAAAATCCTTGTAATCATTGTAGTAGGCGGAAGCGTTGAGCCGCGCCAGGCCGTCCATCAGGGTTGACTTGAAGCCTATCTCGAAGGCATTCAGCTCTTCTTCACCGAAAGAGAATTGCGCGTCAAATTCATCCTGAGAGGATAAGACGCCTTCCGGTTGCGCCAATACCAGCAGGGGATTCAACGGCGCATTGAAACCACCACCTTTCACGCCCCTGTTCCAGCTCGCGTAAGCCAGCAGGTTATCATTCGGACGCCAGTCGAGTTCCACCTTGGCCGACCACAAACCTTCATCGTAGGCGCCGGTGTAATCCAGCCGATCCAAGGGCGGATAGCCCAGAATTTCAATAAACCCCCCGGTTGGGACGGCAATATTCGGGTTACCATTGCGTTCCACGCTGCCGTCATTGGGGAACCAGACCACGTTGCTCTGGTAATGGAAATCCACATTCTCGTCAATCCAGCGAAAACCGCCAATGATCGTAAACTGGTCGTTGAGTTCATACTCCAACTGGCCGAACAGCGACCAGGAATCTTTTTGTTGCCGGTACGGATTGTCAACACCGACATACGCGTCAGCCGGGTCGGGCAGCCCCAGAGCCGGTCCGGACAAGCCAAAAAGTCCCGCCGCCAGAAAGGCGCTGACGGGATCGAACCCGAAACTCTCAAAAGTCCCGACACCGATAGGATTGCCGCCCGTGCCGGCGCTGTCCGTACCCAGCCCCGGTATCTCTGCGCCGTTGGCGTCGGCAATATCGATATCCAGGTAATAAAACCCGGCTACCCAGCGCAGCGAGTCGGTTTCACCGTCAAGGCGGATCTCGGTGGACCACTGCTCGGCGTCCGTATTGAGAAAAAAGTTGAAATCGGCATGGGGGCTGGCGTCAGAATCTTCAATATAGTCGCGTTCCACACCCTGGCGATCCATAATCACGGTCAGCAGGTTGTCGCCCAGTTGCCATTTCAGGGTACCGGTAAACCCGTAGGTTTCCAGGTCATTGTGGCCGAGCTTGTCGTAGTCGCCGGCGAAGTTGTCGCCGTCGTCATCGCAATAGCCGTTGAAGTTTGTGTACAGCGCACAATTGTCTTCCTTAACGCCATTGCCCGCTGCATCCAACGAGCCGCTGACATTCTCAAAGAAACCGGTGCGGATCTCCTGCAGCGAATAGCGGGCGTTCAACAGCAGGGAAAAATCCTCGTTCGGCTCAAACAGGAGTTGCATCCTGCCGGCATAGTCATTGGCATTGTTCAGGTCATCGCCCGGGTCCAGGCGGTTTTCCACGTAACCGCTGTTGTGGTGGGTGGACACGGACAGCCGGGCGGACAGCCCCTCTGTCAGCGCGCCGGTGACTGCGCCCTGGAATTTCACCTGGTCATATTCGCCCACGGTAACCTGTCCGTAGCCGCCGAACTCCTGTTCCGGCTTGTTGGTGACGAAGTGAGCCAGCCCGCCGGTAGCGTTACGGCCGTACAAAGTGCCCTGCGGCCCGCGCAGGATCTCCACCCGCTCCATGTCGAACAGCATGAACCCGGCGCCGGACATCTGCGAGATATACACCTCATCCACATAGAGTGATACGGGGCTTTCCTGGTTGGCGACGAAATCACTGTTGGCCGCCCCGCGAATAGCAAGCGCGTAGTTCGCTTCACCGTTCGGCTGCACGGTATGCACGCCGGGCGCCAGCGCAGTGATCTGCTGGGCATTGGTATAACCCAGTTGGCGCATCTGGTCACCGGAAAACGCGGTGATGGCGATGCCGACATCCTGGATATTCTGTTCACGCTTTTGCGCGGTGACGATGATCTCTTCCAGTACCTGGGCGTTGACCGGCCCGGCCATGGCGAGCACCACCAGAATGAGCATGCTTCGTTTTATCATTTTATACCCCCTCGGATAGCTGTTGAAGAAACGATTTTGTACCCGAACATTCTTACACAGGCTATTTTAGGACAGATGTCTTAATAGGTCAATAGTCCTATACAAAATATTGTGAAAAAACCCTTGCCGCTTTAGAATAATTGCAAAATGCGGAACAAAAACCGATGCTGATACGAGAACGCAAACCCCTGAACCGGTCCGGCACGGCTACCCAGGAGAAAGGCATTACCCGCCTGATCAGCATCCTGGATGCTGCCAGACAGGTTTTCATGGAAGCCGGGTATACCGGCTTTACAATGCGCAGGGTTGCCGCTCGCACCGGCATCAGCATTGGTAACCTCAACTATTACTACCGTACCAAGGAAGACCTGTTGCATGATCTGGTGGAATACGTGATCAATGATTACCTGGTGGAATTCGAGAGCCGCCGGCAGGTTGCCGGGCGCTCTCCCGAAAAACAACTGCTGGCAGTGCTGAAATTCTGGATTGATGACCTGAGCACCCGGGAAACCACCATTTTCTTTCCAGAACTGTGGGCGCTTGGAAATCATGAACCCCGCGTGGCCGAACTGGTGGATGAACTGTACGCCAAGGCAAGGCTGCCGCTGAACGAGCTCATCCCGCAGATCAACCCGACGCTGACCAGGAAGGAGACGGAACGCATGGCCTTGTATATGTGCGCGGCGATGGAAGGCCTGACCGTATTTGTGGGCAAGGACAAAGGCTGGGCGGGCCAGATCGAAGAGATTAAACGCATCACCATCAGGAATTTCCTGGATATGATCAAGAACACAAAAGGCAAGCGCAGACAAGACGGCACGGAAAATGTTTCCGAACAGTCATTATGACTTGCCTTCTTTTGTATCTGTGACAAACTGGCGTTATCAATAACGTCAACAAATGGAAATACAGGGCATGACCGACTCAATCAAATACCTCTTACAAGAAACTGATATACCCACATCCTGGTACAATATAGCCGCGGATCTGCCCGAACCGCCGCCACCGGTACTGCATCCCGGGACCGGCCAGCCGATCACGCCGGACGACCTTGCGCCGTTGTTTCCTATGGCGGTGATCGAACAGGAAGTCAGCAGCGAGCGCTACATCGATATACCGGAACCGGTAAGAGACATACTCAAACAATGGCGGCCATCACCCCTATACCGGGCGCGTAGACTTGAACAGGCGCTGGATACGCCGGCGCGCATCTATTACAAGTACGAGGGGGTAAGCCCGGCCGGGTCGCACAAACCCAATACTGCCGTGCCCCAGGCGTTTTATTCAAAGCAGGAAGGCGTCAAGCGCATCACCACCGAAACGGGCGCCGGCCAGTGGGGTTCGGCGCTGTCGCTGGCCGGCTCATTTTTCGGACTGGAAATCGAAGTCTACATGGTGAAGGTGAGTTTCAACCAGAAACCCTACCGCCGCGCTTTCATGGAAAGCTTCGGCGCCACCTGCATCGCCAGTCCCAGCGATACCACTGAAGCAGGCCGGGCGGTGCTCGCAGAAAATCCGGACAGCACCGGCAGTCTGGGCATTGCCATCAGTGAAGCGGTGGAACGGGCGATACAACGAGACGACACCCGCTACGCGCTGGGCAGCGTGCTCAACCATGTGCTGTTGCACCAGACCGTAATCGGCCAGGAAACCATGAAACAACTGGAGATGGCTGATGACTATCCCGATATCATCGTCGGCTGCACCGGTGGGGGCAGCAACTTCGCCGGCATCGCGTTTCCTTTCCTCGGAGAGAAACTGCGCGGCGGGAAGGACGTACATATCATCGCGGTAGAACCGGCCAACTGCCCGACGCTGACCAAAGGCAGGTATGCGTATGATTTTGGCGACACCGGCCACCTCACGCCGCTGGTCAAAATGCATACCCTGGGGTCGAAATTCGTTCCCCCCGGATTCCATGCCGGTGGTTTGCGTTATCACGGTATGGGACCACTGGTCAGCCAGACGGCTGAACTGGGCCTGGTGCACCCGCGTTCATACCCGCAGTCTGCATGTTTTGAGGCAGGCATACAATTCGCCAGAGCAGAAGGGATAATCCCGGCGCCGGAAGCCAACCACGCGGTTGTCGCGGCGATAGAGGAAGCAATAAAATGCAAGGAAGAAGGCAGCAGTAAAGCGATCCTGTTCAACCTCTGCGGTCATGGAAATTTCGACATGCAGGCCTATATGGATTATTTTGCCGGCAAACTGTACGACCAGGAATATTCCGAGGAAGAGCTCGCGATGGCGCTGTCGGGCCTGCCCTCGACGGCAGCCGCCGCCTGAAGTGAACACGAAACCTCCTGCCACCCATGACATAGTCATCGTCGGCGGCGGTGTTGCGGGCATCCACCTGGCAACAAAGCTGGGACGGGAATTCCGTTCCAAACCGGAAGTCTCGGTAGTACTGGTCGATGCCACGCTGACCCATGTCTGGAAACCGTCATTGCATGAATTTGCCGCAGGCTCGCGCGGCATAGGTGATGATGAAGTCAGTTTTTTATCGCATTCGGAAAGGAACAATTATCAATTCCGGCTCGGATATCTTGCGGGGGTTGATACCGAAAAACAGGAAGTCATACTCGACCCTGTCGCGGATGATGCCGGGAAACCCTTAACACCGAGGCGCACCCTGAGTTATGACACCCTGGTCCTTGCCATCGGTAGTGTCTGCTCCGATCTCGGCATTCCGGGCGTGACTGAAAACTGCCTGTTCCTGGATAACAGGAAGCAAGCACAAACTCTGCATCGTGAATTTTTAAACCTGTGTTTGCGCTATGGCAGTGGGGCATTGGCGGATAGCAGTGATTCCATCGATATTGCCATCGTTGGCGGTGGCGCCACCGGCGTGGAACTGGCCGCAGAACTGCGCGAGGCAACGCATAACGGCATTGACACCCTGATCCCTCCCGATGATGTCCATATCAGCGTCATCGAAGCAAGTGACCGGCTCGTTCCGGGCTTGCCCGATCGTTTGTCGCGTGCGGTCCGGAGCGAGCTCGAGAATCTCAAGATTAATGTAGTATTGAACAGCCGCGTAACTCAGGTAACCCATAACAGCATCGCGCTGGACGATGGCCGAACCGTTGCTGCGCACCTGAAGATCTGGGCCGCCGGGATTGCCGCGCCTGATGCGGTCCGGTCACTCGGGCAGTTTGAACATGATCGGATCGGACGCATCCGGGTCGACGATACCCTACAGGCAGTCGGATACGACAATATCTTCGTACTGGGCGACAGCGCCAGTTGTCTCTGGGCCGGCAAAGACACACCGGTTCCCCCGCGCGCCCAGGCCGCCATCCAGCAGGCCGCGTTCATGGTCAAACAGGTCCGGCGCCGCTTGGCTGCTCAACCACTCGCGCATTTCAAATACAGGGATCGGGGGTCCCTGGTTTCCATTGCCGATCAATCCGCAGTCGGCACATTGATGGGCAAAGCCCTGGGGGTCATCACTTTCGAAGGACGCCTGGCGCGCTGGGCCTACCTGTCGCTTTACCAGATGCACCTGTTATCGGTACTCGGCCTGACGAAAACCATTTATCTCCGCATCGCCAGCTTCTTTGCGGCGCGCACGCGACCGAGATTGAAACTGCATTGAGACGGCAAAGCTGCCTGCAAAAAAGTAGTTCCTTCACGTTTGCTTGTCAGCATCTCTCCTGACCGGCGCCCGTCTTTTCTTCTGCCTCGAGACAGCCGGTGATGATACTATGGCAATATATGCTTAGATTTCTTTTCAATTTTGCATTGTGGTTGATTATCCTGCCCTTGTCGAACATAAGTGAAGCTGAGGTTGTAAACTACGAATTCGATATCGATTATCGCGCAATCAACGTAACCGGCAAAACAATCACCGCGCTGGTCATCGATGGCAATATTCCCGGCCCGACCATTCAAGCCAACCTGGATGACACCCTCAGGATCACCTTCAATAACCGGATGGAGGTGGAAACCTCTATCCACTGGCACGGCGTGCTCCTGCCGAACGACCAGGATGGCGTCCCCTATCTGACCACACCCCCTATTGCCGCTGGAAGTTCGCTGACATTCGAATACCCGGTCACCCATACCGGCACCTACTGGTATCATGCCCACACCGGCCTGCAGGAACAACGGGGGTTGTATGGCGCGCTGGTGTTTCGCGATCCGGATGAGATCCGCAAATATGACAGGGAGTTGGTCCTGGTACTGTCGGACTGGACCGATGAATACCCGGAAACCGTGCTGCACAACCTCAAGCGCGATGCGGATTACTACGCACTGAAAAAAGATACCGTTCAATCCTGGCAAGGTGTCCTGAAACATGGCCGCCAGGCGATTCAGAACAGGCTGGCAGGCGCATGGATACGCATGGGACCCATGGACTTGTCCGATGTGGGCTATGACGCGTTCCTGGTTAACGGCAAGCAGAGTATGCATAACACTGAGGTGAAACAGGGAGAAACACTAAGGCTCAGAATTATCAACGCATCCGCCTCCAGTTATTTCAATGTCGAGTTCAGTGGCGGCGATATGCTCCTGATAGAAGCCGATGGCGTCCCCGTAGTGGAGACAACCATAGAACGCCTGCGGCTGGCCACCGCGGAAACCTATGATGTCCTTATTCAAGTGCGCGCTGCCAAACGTTATGAACTGCGAGCAACCGCCGAGGACGGCTCAGGCCATGCCTCCTATTACCTGGGCACAGGCGAACCGGTTCCTGTTCTGCCTGCGGCAAAACCCAATCTCTACCTGATGGGGCACGGAAGTCACAACCACGCTCACGGCGGGACAACCCATTCCGGTAGTCATGCTCATATGCGTCATTCGAGCGAATATGCCGACCTCAAAGCAAAGCAGTCCACTGGATTTGACACGGGCCGGAAAACCAGGGAAATCGACCTGACGCTAACGGGCAGCATGGAACGATACACCTGGTCGTTCGATAACAAAACCCTGACCGAGGTCGATAAGATCAGGATAAACAAAGGCGAAATTGTGCGTTTTAATCTAATCAACGAAACGATGATGCACCATCCCATTCATCTGCACGGCCATTTCTTTCGCGTGCTGAATGGCCAGGGTGAATTCGCGCCGTTGAAGCATACTGTCAATGTGCCGCCCATGGATACAGTGACAATTGAATTTGCCGCCGATGAAGAAAAAGACTGGTTATTCCACTGCCATAACCTCTACCACATGAAAAGCGGTATGGCGCGGGTGGTGAGTTACCTGCCCGCCGCCCAGGATGACTACCGTAACTCGGCTTTCTACCGTCATCACCGTGACAATGACAATCCCTGGTATTACTTTGCGGATATGTCATTCCAGTCGCAGATGATGGCCGGGCGTTTATGGGCGTATAACAGGCGTTACGGTATTGAGTTGGAGTATGATTTTGACTACGACAACGAATACGATGTCGATCTTACGTTGCAAAGACAGTTGACCCGCTTCTTCGCCGTGTATGCCGGCGCCGGCTTTGAGAAAGAGCGCGCCCACGAGCAGAACAGGGGCATTGCCGGGATTCGCTATACGTTGCCGATGCTGATCGATTCAGAGTTGCGCATCGATTCTTCCGGTCATTTCCGTCTGCAACTGGATAGTGCAATACAGTTGACAGACCGTCTGCGCTTTCACTGGGACTGGAATACCGATGATGAGTATCGAGCACTGTTCAGTTATGAGATTACCAAGCAAACCGTCATTAGCGGCGGCTATGACTCGGATTTCAAGCTCGGCGCCGGGTTTGAGTACAGGTATTGATGCCGTTGCGTATCACAGCATAGCGGCCGGCGCTAGTGCTGGCCGCGCCGGCCCGATTACCGGTGGGGCGTTGAGCCCACAATCAGTCAGCCACCAGTTGTTCCCGCGCTGCCCGGATTTCCTCAAGGTCCATATCACTCTCGTCCCAGAATTGTAAAAAGCGACGATACCAATCCCGGGACCGCACCTTGTCTCCCTGCTGTTCATACAGTTGGCCCAGTTGATAATGGGCTTTTACATAATGGATGGGAATGTCCAACCTGGGGTCGGTCAGGGCGACCAGGTTTTCCAGTTCGGCGATAGCGCCCTCCAGGTCACCGGCCTGCCACCTGGCCCGGGCTATGCTCTCACGGTACAGGGGGTGGTCATATATCTTCAACGCGCCCTGGAAATTGATTACCGCATCTTCCGGTCGATCGCGGCGTAGCAGAATTTCGCCGTTCAGGTGGTAGAAGCGGCGAATATGGGAGCGGAATTCAGGGTCGTTCACCGAGTCGCCGATCACCCGCAACCGCTGGCCGGCATCGAGCAGCCGCCCTTTTTTGACCAGGGCCAGACCGACCAGGTGCTCGATATCCAGATTTATATCACTTGGGTCCCGCGCCAGTTCCAGTGCCTGCCCATAGCTTTCTATCGCCGCGTCAACCCGGCCGGTTTCGGCCTGGAAATAAGCGATGTAGAACAGCTTAAGCCCTTCACCCGCCGGATCGTTGCGCAAGCCTCGTAGACGTTTGGCTTCCAGCTTGTGTTCTGCGGCCTCGGAAAACCTGCCGTGGTAGGTGGAAATCAGCGCCAACTCGTCGTGAATTTTCTCCTTTGTCTCATTACCGGTCGTTTCGGCAAGCAATGACTCCAGGCGCTGTCTGGCTGCATCAATTCTGTCTTCGAGGGTGTCTGTCCTCGCAAGTTCCATCACAATCATGGGGTCGCCGGTTTTTTCCCGCTGTTTCTCATCCAGCAGTTGCCGGGCCAGGTCGAAATCACCGTCTCGGCGCGCCCGGACGGCATCGGCCAGGTCGCCATCAGGTTCCGGCAAGCCGCCGTAAGGCAAATCGCCCGGGAGTTGGGGCGTCCATCCTTCCCGCCGTTCTACAATGTAGTCGGCAAGCAGCGTTGCCAAGCTGTCGAAGTATGCCTGTCCCGCCTCGGCAGTGGCGCCGCGGGGATCACCGAGAACGCCTATCGGCGAGATGCTATGGGTACCGTCGCGGTTCAGCTTTTCACCCATCGCCCGGAAATCCCCCATGAAACCCTGTTTAGCGTTGTCCAAGTCGACCAGTTCCGGTTGGCAGGCCAGCATCAAAGCCGTTTCTGTCAGGCCGGCGTGACCGCCCGCCGCGACAAGATCGACTCCCAGCCGTTTTGAAGTATCGGACAGCGCGTCGAGAAAAGCATCAGCATCGGAAAAGGAAAAAATGTTCATATGAGGATAGAGGACTCGAAGTTCCTGTTCCAGCTCACCGGCCATACCGAAGTTGGTACCGTGGGTCGGGATAATGGCAACATGCCGAAACCCATGCCACGCGAGACTGTGAACATATTCATAGACCAGGGATTTGAGTATCCGGCCGCGTACGCTGATCGTCCCGGGGAAATGCATGTGATGAGGCGAGATGCCTAACCGGATGTTGGGTGTGACAAGAGCCTGTCCGACCCGTTCGGCTATCTCCGGCGCCAGGCAGTCGCCGGCAGCAGAGTCGGCTGCCAGCGCAAGATGAGGCCCATGCTGTTCGGTGGCCCCAATCGTAATGATTGCGGTCGTTATACCACTGTTCAGCGCTGCTTCGACTTCTCTCCATGTCTTTTTTTCCAATTCGTATTGCGCCGCCGCCGGCAGCGCCAGGAGCGACAGAAAAATCACTGTTACGGTTATTTTAACGCGCATAGCAACCCCCTCATCAGTAGTCTCGGATTCGGAGACAGAATAGCATACGGATGATTGGAGCAGCCAAGTCCCACAGAATTTTTACTTATGGAACCTCTGAGGATTAAATCAGAGTTTCCTTAATATGCTTACCTATGCCCATCCCGACAAGTCCCGTTTATTGGTATTCGGAGCCAATGTAAATGCATTTGCATATTCCCATTTCAGGAACTATTATTCCCAGAATGGGAGATAATATAACAACTGCAGTACGAATCCAGGATGCGCTTTTCCCCAGTGTAAAACAGAGAGTATTGGGAATCTTATTCGGACAACCGGACCGAAGATTCCAAGGGGCGGAACTAATCCGCATGGCAAATTCAGGGACCGGCGCTGTGCATAGACAGCTCACCAGCCTTACAGCCAGTGGCTTGGTTAGTGTTACCCGGGTTGGAAACCAGAAGCATTATCAGGCCAATCCGAACTCGCCGGTTTTTGATGAGTTGTGCGGCTTAATCAGGAAAACGGTTGGATTGCGTGAGCCCCTGCAACGCTCCCTGGAGCCATTGAAAAGTCAGATAGACATTGCCTTTGTTTACGGGTCCATTGCGCGGGGCGCCGACACCGCAAGCAGTGACATAGATTTAATGCTGCTCGGCGAAGGATTGGATTACGTCAAGGTGTATGAAGCCATCCAAAACGCTGAGACTGCATTGCAAAGAAAAATAAATCCGAATTTGACAACGTTGAATGAATGGAGAAGAAAACTTAATAAGGGTAATCATTTTATCGCCAACGTCAATAAACAAGACAAGCTGTTTATCTACGGGTCGGAAAATGAGCTTGCCTGAGCTGGACAACCTAGCGCGCATCGGCGGACTGAAGGAAGAAGCGCCTTCCCAGGTTGAGTTTGATGGCTTGCTCCGTTCTGGCGAGGCACGTTTGCAGGACGCCCAAAATAAAGCCAACTCGCCTGAAGGTCGCTTCGACCTGGCGTATAACGCCGCGCATTCGCTATGTCTTGCTGCGCTACGCTGGCATGGTTACCGGCCCAAAAGCCGCTATATCGTATTCCAGACTTTGCCCCATACCCTTGGCATGGATACAGCAGTTTGGCGAACACTTGCCAAATGCCATCAACGACGAAATCTGGCAGAGTACGAAGGCCATCTTGAAGTTGATGAACAACTCATTACTGATTTGGTGACTTGTGCAAAAAATGTCCATGCTGAAGTTTCCAAACTGCCCCGGATTTCTCACGGAATAACATCTCCATCTGTAGATATAAGGTAAGTCACATCAAATCCATCATTCATTGCTACTGAGGCCGTATCAACTGCATTATTTACCTTTCTGTTTATACGGTTGTCTCAACTGATTAAGCCCTCCACGCTTTGAATCGTTACACAAACCTCAAAGACGTTTGGCTTCCTGCTTGTGAAATAACCGCCGCACCCCCAGCGCCGGGCTTGCCGGCAGCGATGGCTTTCGAGATCATTTGATCTTTATGCTTTGCAATATCGGATGGTTCTGATATACCGAGATCGAAGATGACAGAACGATCAATCTCCCGATGCATCTCTTTCAGGCCATGCTCAATCAGGCGGCGAATGTATTCAGCAAATGAGATTCCCAACGCCGCGGCGTGCATTCGAATCTGGCTGTGCAATTTGGATTCAAGGGAGATTTGAGTGCGTACAATCATGATGTAGCCACCATATTGTTGCTTTAATCATGTGTCAATACTTATCGCTTCTAACCCTGAGCGCAGTTTGTTAGTCGTTGCTATAGTCGATAAATCCAGGTTTTGCCAGCGTAATCCAACACTGGCCTTTTATACCTTGTATTTTAGACTGAAAAGCTCTTTTTTAACCTTGTATTTTTGACTGTTCAGCAGTATATTGCCGTTTTCTTTGTCGGTGACACCAACCATGAAGCGTTCTATTGATGCTGTGCTGCGAGAGTGGCGAAATGATTCCCGACGCAAGCCGTTATTATTTCGTGGCGCGCGCCAGGTAGGCAAGTCTTATTCCGTGAGCCTGTTCGGAAAACAGGAATTCTCCGATATGGCTGTTATCAATCTTGAAGCGGAGCCTCAGGTTGCGGAGATATTCAACAGCATGAAGCCTCAGGAGATACTGAACAAGGTCGAAATACTGACTGGACAAAAGGTTGTTCCCGGCAAAACATTATTGTTTATTGACGAGATCCAGGCATTTCCCAAAGCTGTTGCTGCCCTGCGTTACTTTTATGAACAAACGCCGGAACTTCATGTGATTGCAGCAGGTTCATTGTTGGAATTAGCCTTGAACGCAAGCGGGTTTTCGATGCCGGTGGGACGCGTGCAATACCTTCATATGAAGCCCATGAGTTTTGAGGAATTTCTGTTTGCCCAAGGACAGGAGTCAGCAGTGGAAGCGCTTGCGCATGATCGGGCTTTGTTCGCGGAACCGGCTGTTCACAATGCGATGCTCAACAGGGTAAGAGAGTACCTGCTGATCGGCGGGATGCCGGAAGTCGTGGCAGAATACCGGCAGTCCGGCAGTTATGAGCGCTGTCGCCGTATTCAGACCTCACTACTGCAAACCTACCGGGATGATTTCAACAAGTATGTAAAATTCGGACGATTGGAACACATCGGCAAGGTCTTTCAATCCGCTGTGCAACAGGTGGGTCACAAATTCAAATACGTCAGGGTGGACCCCGACGAACTGTCAAAAAATACAAAAAACGCTCTGGATTTACTGGTGCTGGCCGGCGTCTATCACAAAGTGATCAGATCCTCTGCGGAGGGTTTGCCCCTCGGAGCAAACACCAACGAACGTTTTTTCAAGGTACTGTTTCTTGATGTCGGCTTGATGCAAAATCTATGCGGCCTGGCTTCGGATATTATACTGGAAAAAGACCTTATGAAGATTTACCGGGGGGCATTAATGGAACAATTCGTAGGACAGGAACTCATCGCCAGCCAGGACTGTTTCGACAAACCAGCGCTGTATTATTGGGCCAGGGAGGCCAAAAACAGCAGCGCCGAGATTGATTATGTCTGCCAGTCCGATACCGACCTGGTACCGGTAGAAGTAAAAGCGGGAAAAACCGGCAGACTGAAAAGCCTGCACCTGTTTCTCCAGGAAAAACACCAGGAATGGGGAATTAAAATATCAACCGCGCCACTGCAATATGAAAAGCCGGTACTGTCCATACCATTTTACATGGTCAACCACTGGCGGGCGTTGTGGGAGGGTCGCACATAATCCACCGGAATAACAGTGTTGCCCTATCTCTCTCTGACATGAGACGCGGCTGGAATGATCAGACTTTGAACCCGACTGCCTCGGCGACAGAACGCTGCCGCGCATCCAGCGTCAGGAACCACATCTGTTCCGGTTCCCTTGCAACATACAACGCCGAAGCCACATGCCACAAATCAGCGCCGCGCAAGTACCCGGCTTCAAGGACTGCTGTTATCTCAGGAACCAGTGGCCGGTCGGGTAATACCCACTTAAGGTTGGAGAAGATAGCCGGGGAGAAGTTGATACCTTCGCGCAAGCAGGCAGACCGGAGTTCCGCTTCAAGCAGGTTCGATGACAGCAGATATGGGATATCGCCAAGCTGATTAACCATTGCCGCGCCACTGCTTTCATCGAAGGCCACGGCAACCAGCGCAGAGGTGTCCACATAGGCAACACTCATTTGTTGCGCTCGTCGAGAAAACGTTTCAATGCCCCAGGACGGGAGGCCAACACTGAAAGTGGCCGCTTGGACTTACCCGAAGGCACGATGACCCTGCGCCGTTCGAGCTCTTCCAGCCTGTCCTCTATTTTCTCAGGACCTTGTTGAGTAGGCCGAATTTCAGCCACCGGTTCACCCCGGTAAGACACTGTCACCGTCCTGCCCTCCCGCACATGACGCAACACCTCGGAGAACCGCGCTTTGGCTTCATAAGTCGAATACACAATACTCATGAAAACCACTATATCTGGTCAGACTAGTCAGGTCAAGGTCAGTCGATTCTCACCCTGATTGCATTGGAGCGCGGCAGAGCCTTGCGGCAATTAATCACTCCAATCACCGTAAATTATGCGGTGAATAAGTCCCATAATTGCCTTAAATCATGTGGTGATTAATATGTGGATTTATCAATATCAAAACTGGTCTGACTTTACCCGCCTTTCGCTATATCGTCGGCTCTGGATATAACCCATTAATCTCATATAGCTGGCAGGGTCGCAATGTCGGCAAGCTGCCTGACGCCTCCGTCATGGCTTTGGCAGTGCCGCATCATCAGGCTCAGGCGCTGTCGTCAAGTGTGAGGTTGATCGGATAACAAAATTCGCAAGAGAAGGTATCCCGGACCGCCAGTACATCTGTTCAGAAGCGGGAAGATCTCCGTATGCGGGGCCTTCTACCAGGAACCCTGTGTGGAGAAATCGCATTTTCAGGGATTTGTGCGCATTGGATGAAATCCCTGCTTCTTCCAGCGTATCCAATGTTTGCGTTAATTCTGTTTCCAACATGGGGGCATTGTCCTGAGACAAAAAGCGTTCGGCGACCACCCTGGCTGCACGCAGCACCTGCCTGCCCCCAATATCTTCACTCAGGGGATCGTTTAATTCATTCAATCTGGCCTGATAGAGAGATATCCGTTCACGAATTACTTTGTCCTTCGTCATTTCCATGACCGCTCGGTTGATTTTTTTGTCATTAAGGCCATTATCCCAAAGCCCTTCTCCCCATAGCTGAATAAACCAGGGGTAGCCCTGTGCATCGGCAAGGATATCGTTCATCACGGCATCATCGATTTGCCATTTCTCTTCCTGAAACGGCGTAAACAGCGCCTCAAAGGAAGCGTCTTTATCAAGCAGGCCAGGGTAAACCTTATCGGCGCGCTCAATAAATGTAGCCGTCATTGTCTTCCCGGTTGAAGGGTCTTTGGGCCCGACAGACGTCAGGTGGCTCATTAATTCCGGCGTGCCCGCCAATATGAAACATATCTGCGCCTTGTAACGATTGGCGCTTTGGGCCAGATTTGCAATTGCGCCCGCTGATTCTCCTGTCAGGTTTTGCGCCTCATCAATGGTCACCAGGAGCGGAGGCATATCAGTGGCAGGCCTGCCTTCCGGCACGGCATGTTTCGACAACAATGATTGTTCCAGCAGATGCTCCCATGGCGGGGTGACAACATGGGGAACTGGAGTTTTGCCATATTCTCCCGACCCTGTAACGATACCCCCTCCCGCGTGCCATCCGTAAAGTATGGAATTGTCTATGACATTCTTGTCCAACACGCTGACCAGATCCGTAATTGTCCTGATGTTTCGGGAATGTGTGCTGATTATATTTCCGGTACTGAATTTACCGGCAAATTCTTTTTCTACCCAGTTGAGAAGAACTGTTTTTCCGACGCCCCGGGGGCCACTGATCAGTATATGTTTGGGCGCATACGGTCCGTCAGGGTGACAGATTCTGTTTAGCCCTTTATTTAATGCGCGCTGTTCCGCTACTCGCCCGGCCAAGACGGGCGGAGTTGCGCCAGCGCCGGGCGTATACGGATTGACTTTTTTTCTTGCATGCATCCTGGTTAATTATACCATCTGTCCCGACTACGACGGTTTTAGAGCGCAATTTATTTGAAAACTCCTTATTTATCAACGCGGGCGTCAGAAGAAACCGTTGTAGTGCCTACGGGCCAGCACGTATTCAATAAAATCAATCAGTTACCTTTGAAGCACGGGCATACCCCTTTGAGGATGATTTTGAAGGCTATATCAGCGCTTCAAAAATACGCCAAACAGGCCAAATGCGCCAACGATACCGAGCTTTGAGATATTCCGGGCTAAAAGAGGGAGGAATTTTCATTCAGAATCCGGGCAGCGGGCGAACTGCCTAGCCTCCGGTTGAGTAAGGCTAAAGACGAATTTATCGATAAAGAGCAAACTTAGTCAAATTCACGCTATTCCTGTTCCACAATAGTTTTTATATTCTCTGCAAGAACGTCAAAGCATCCATCTACAGCTTCCCTCAGGTTAAATGACAGTTCTTCAATGGTATCACCCTGTGTGACACAGCCAGGAATAGAAGGAACCTCAGCCGAGTAGCCGCCTTCTTCTGCTGCGTGAATAATGATTGCCGATTTCATAACAGAAATCCTGAGAAGTTTTTTCTTATTTCGCAAGTATATTACAGCACTCAGCCTGGATTTTTCGCATGCACTCGTCGGTAAGCCCGAATATCGCCTACACCTAATCGGCTTACGCCGCGCCCTGATCATAACGGTTTGGAGTGTGGTATATTTATTTCGCTCAGGAACCATCTTATTGAGGCAGAGTTTCCTGGAAGCAGTGTCGCACTGGTTTTCCGATGCGCTGACCAGTCCGGGGGCTGTCCAGTGCTTGAGCCGGGAATGGACTTGGGCATAGTCTCTCCGGAATTATGATTTCTGGTAAAACGATGATTGCTTGCAAACAAATTGCCTACGTTACCATGGGTGTTCCTGACCTTGCCCTGATGGAGACGTTTTTAACTGATTTCGGCATGGTTCCGGCATATCGGACCAGCGACAGTGTGTATTTTCGGGGCGCCGCTTCCATACCTTATATCTATGTGGCGAAACAGAGTTCGCAAAACAAAATCATCAGTTACACCTTCGAGGCCGCAACTGAGGATGATTTACATGCGGCAGCGAAAGTGCCCGGCGCGTCGGCTGTGGAAGATATTGACGGGCCGGCCGGTGGCAAGCGAGTGCGCCTGGTCACACCAGGTGGGTTTCATGTGGACGTCGCGCATGGGATGAAACCGGTGGATGAACTGCCGTTACGCGAGTCGTATGAACTCAACTTCAAGGACAGGAAGCGCCGCCTCAATACCAATCTCCGGCCCAGCCGCTACGAACCCGGCCTGGTCAATAAACTCGGGCACCTGGTTCCCTATACACTCAAACAGCAGGATGATGTTGAATGGTATATGGAATATTTTGGCCTGCTTGCTTCAGATCATATTTGTGAACCCGGCAATGCCGATAACGTGCTGGCCACATTTTTGCGGTTTGACCGGGGCGATGAGTTCGTCGACCATCACGTGCTGCTGGTGAGCGGCGCGCCGCGCATCGGCTGTCACCATACTTCTTTTGAGATGTGTGATTTTGACGCGGTTGCCAGCGCCCACGACTACCTGCTGTCCAAAGGTTGGCAGTTGGATGTCGGCTATGGGCGCCATTACCTGGGCAGCCTGATTTACGATTACTGGTTTGATCCGTTTGGCAATCGCATAGAGCATTATACCGATACGGATAAGGTCAATGCCTCCTACCAGCCGGTCTATTTCACCGGCACGGCTGACGAAACCACACAGTGGGGACCACTGCCACCGGAAGAGTTTTTTCTGCCTGAATACGATTTTGCCCGACACGATGAATTTTTGACACGCAAGGGATTCTGACCCTTGACTCCTGCGTTTTGTAATCTCCGGGAGGGCATGATAGACACATGAACATGGAAATGACTGCAAGACATCGGCCGGAAGCTCTTAACGTCAGGAATTGAAATATCATGGCGATGTCAGGAAAAAAAGCATCACAAAGCGCGCTGGCCTACGAAGCGCTAAAATGGAAAATTCTGAACTCCGAGTTGAGCCTGGGTAAACTGTACACCGAGGCCGAGCTGTGTGAGCTGGTTAACTTTGGCCGCTCACCGATACGCAGCGCACTCTCCAATCTGCAACGGGACCGTCTCATTGAGGTCATACCCCGTAAAGGGATGATCATCTCCGGGTGGTCGACAGAAGAGTTGAAGCAGTTGATCCATGTTCGCCTGGTGATTGAAGCCGAAGTCGTCAGGCTTGCCGCGACCCATGCGACGGTTGCCCAGGTCAATCACATGAAATCCCTGATGGAGCAAGGTCGCGCCTACGTGAAAAAAAATAATCGCAAGGAATTGATGAGAATCGATCATGAATTCCATGGCATTTTAGCGGAGGCCAGCCAAAATCCTGTTCTTGTTGAACTGGCCAACTTCCTCAAGCAGCGATCCAACCCGCTGTGGTTTTTAATGATTACCGGCCCGGAGAAATTGCAGGAAGTACAAAGCGAACATGAGGCGATATTGGATGCCGTTATGGAATCGGACAAAAAAGCGGCAGTTGCCGCTATCAGGCACCATCTGAACAAGTTGGCGGACTTGCCTTATTGATTACGCTGTCTGGGAAACCTCCGAATAAGCTTATCGGGACTGATCAAAGATCACTTTCCCGTGCCGCAATGCCTACTTTGCCAATGCAAATCTTACGCTTGCAATACCGGTGTGAACCATATCTGAGATATTCGGGCTACCCTTACGCTTGCAATACCGGGGCGAACCATATCTGAGCTATTCGGGTAGAGCATGCTTCGCTTACAGCTCGATAATCCTGTCCCAGGGAGAGGCGCTGCTCCAGTTGATGCACACGCTCTGCCGGCGCATATAGCCTTTCCAGGCATCTGACCCGGCAGTGCGCCCGCCACCGGTTTCTTTCTCTCCGCCAAAAGCGGCGCCTACGTCTGCCCCGGTTGTTCCCATATTGACCTTGGCGATGCCACAGTCGCTGCCGGCGGCGGACAGGAACTGTTCAATATGAAAGACATTACTGCTGTGTATGCCAGAGGCCAGGCCCTGGGCGACATTATTATGAATGGCAATGGCCTCATCCAATGACTGATACGTCATGACAAATACAATGGGCGCAAAGGTCTCCTCCTGCACACAAGGCCAGTCAGGGTCGCAACCGGTGATGATGGTCGGTTCGACGAAATAACCGGGGCGTTCAAGCCGCTTGCCGCCATAAACCACTTTTCCGCCTGCTTCGACTGCCGCGGCGATTGTGGCGGCAAAATCATCTATGGCTTTTGGATCTATCAGCGGCCCGACCAGCGCAGCTTCCTCACGCGGGTCTCCCAGGGTGATTTGTGAGAATGACCTGGCCAGGTAGTCCACAAATTTTTCGGCCACATCCTTATGAACAATGCAACGTCGGGTACTGGTGCAACGCTGCCCCGTAGTCCCCACCGCGCCGAAGGTGACAGAACGGGCTGCCAGTTTCAAGTCTGCTGTTTCATCGATAATGCAGCCGTTATTCCCGGAACACTCGAGCAGGCAGCGGCGTCCAGGAGTTTCAGCCACCATGGCAGCTACGTGTTTGCCCACCGCGCTGGACCCCGTGAATGACACCAGCGCAATGCGGCGGTCCTCCAGCAGCCGGTTGGCAAGCGCATTATCTTGCGGGATAAACAGCGAAAACACACCATCTGATCCGGTATCCTGCATCGCCTGGTTGGCCAAACGCTGTAAGGCCAAGGCTGTCAGAGGAACTTTGGGGCTCGGCTTCCAGATGACTGTGTTGCCGCAGATGGCTGACAGGAAACCATTCTGCGCCCATACCGCGGCAGGAAAATTGTATGCGGTGATGATGCCGGCGACTCCCAGCGGCAACCATTGATCATACATTCTATGTTTTTCGCGCTGGGATTGTTGCGCAAAGCCGTACAACATGCGGGATTGCCCGGCCGCGAGCATGGCCATATCGATACACTCGTTGATTTCAGCCTTGCCTTCCATCAAGGATTTGCCGGTATCAATGGAGACAATCGCGCCGAGCTCCTCCAACTTATCCTTCATAAGCTCGCCGATGCGCGCCACCAGCTTGCCCCGTTGCGGCGCGGGCGTCATGCGCCAGGCTTTCTGGCAGGCTATAGCGTTGTCAGCGATATGACGATAATCTTCTTCGGTAGCGCTGGTTATAAGAGCGGTCGTCTCTTCGGTGGACGGGTTTATCGCCGCGAAACTGGCGCGCTCATTTATCGAAGTCCAGCCTGTGGCAGAGCAATACGCGCCGGGATTAACGGCCTCTATACCAAGGTCGCCGAGAATCCGGTCAATGTTGAATTTCATACTTGCTCCTCCGGGGGCGCAGCCTGTTGCTCTTGCCACTTGTCAAAGTCTGCCAGGCTTTCCTTTGTCGCGGGAAAAAGCCCAAAAATGGAACGTCCCCCGCGAATGCGCTGTCGGGCATACTCTTCATACTCGGCGGCCGCGGACGCTTTTGTTGCAGCGTCTTCGGCAAGATGCGCAGGAACCACGACCACCGCATCGGCATCGCCCACTACTATATCACCGGGATAAACGCCCACATTGCCACAACCTATCGGCGCGTTGAGTTCCACCGGATGTAATGCAATGGGTGTCGCCGGTGTCACAGGCCGGCGCTGAAATGCCGGCAGCCCGGCGTCGATGATACTCGCGCTATCGCGCAACCCGCCATTGGTAACCAGCGCAACCACCCCGCGCATCTTCAAGCGTAACGCCATCATATCCCCCGCTACGGAAGCGCTAAGACAGTCCATCGCATCAATCACCAGCACGCTGCCAGCGGGGCATTCCTCTATCGCTCGCCGATGCAGATTATCTTCGCGCGAATAATTTTCCAAACCATCCAGGTCTTCGCGACTCGGGATGAAGCGCAGGGTATAGGCGGGACCGGCAAAGGGTTCCTGTTGCGCGCGCAGCGGAGCCAATCCTGACATGCAGGTGTTTTTCAAACCCTGCATCAGCAATACGTTGGCAATGGTTGCAGCGCCGCTTTGCTTCAGGGAAGCAAGATGCTGCCGGGACACTGCGGCAACTGTCATTTTGCTTCCTTGCCAACTTCAATTTCCTTGCGCAGGGCTTGCACAAAATTCTCACCGATTGAATCTGCGACCTTATTCATCATCCCCTGGCTGAACTTGCCCAAGCGCCCAAGCAAGCTGATTTCCGAGCTGTACGTGACTTCTGTTGTTGTCTCATCCAGTGCCGTCAGCACCAGTTTGCTCTCCGCCTTCAGCCTGCTCGCCTTGCCGCCCTCGAACCCCCGGGTCAGGTAACGGGCAAATTCAGGGGGAGATTCTTCAAGGGTCTCTATGTCAACCTTAAACCTGGCCTTAATCATGCCGATTTTTACTCTGATGACGGCCTGGTACGTGTTCTCGCCGGTATCTTCAACCTGCTCACAACCGGGGATACAGGCGGCAACCGCTTCAGGAGAGGTAATAAACTGCCAGACTGCTGCGCGGGCAGCGGCAACAGTAAAAGATTTTTCAATTTTCACAACGACATAGAATATACATCAAAGCCTGCCAAGGCCAGCCAGTATTTTCTCAGGCGTAATCGGCAACTCCCTGACGCGCACGCCGACTGCGTTATAAATCGCATTGGCAATCGCCGGCGCAGGCACGATAAGACAACATTCGGCAAGACTCTTGGCGCCGAACGGTCCGGTCTCTTCATTTGATTCGATAAAGATACATTCTATTTTGCCAGGCATCTCCACCGCAGTAGGCATCTTGTACTCAAGAAAATCGCCGGTCAGGCAGGCGCCGGTATCCGGGTCAAACTGAACATGTTCCATCAGCGCATAACCTATGCCTTGCTGCACCGCGCCTTCCACCTGGCCTTCAGCGCCTGATGGATAGATCACGCGCCCGATGTCATGGGCATAGACCACGTGGTCAACCTGCACCTGGCCGGTTTCAATATCAACCGCCACCTCCACAAACATTGCGCCGCAAGGTATCGGAGTTATGTTCGGGTTCAGGCTGGATATGCCGACTATCGTGCCGCGGAACGGGGTGGAATCCGGCTGCGGCCCCTGGGGGGTGTCGTGTATCAACGGGGAATCCGCCCGAAACGCGACTTCCCGGATGCTTACCGCTGTTTCCTTACTGCCTTTGACGAACACCTTACCATCCCTGCTCTCCAGGTCCAGGGGATTGGCTTCCAGCATGGTCGCTGCGACCTCAAACATTTTCTGCTTGGCATTTTCCGCAGCCTGCCTGATTGCGCCACCGGCCGCGTAAGTGCCGCGACTGGCATGGGTAGGGGCGTCAAACGGCACGTTGCCGGTATCGACATTGCTCATCCGCACCTGCTCGAAAGGAATACCAAGCTCTTCCGCCACCATCTGGCAGAATACCGTGTTCTGACCGGCGCCGATGTCCATGCAGGCAGTGGCAATATCCGCCGAGCCGTCAGGGTTCAGCTTCACCAGCGCGCCCGAATGTTCGTATAAATCCGGCTGTCCGATACAGTTGGAAGTCCAGGTGGGCACACAAGCCATACCCAGTCCGCGTTGCAATGTGCCGGCATCGCTGTTGGGCTTCGTGCGGCGAGACCAGCCGATGCGTTCAGCGCCCTGTCTGATGCAGTCTTCGAGGCGGTAAGTGGTAAACGTCTGGTTGAATACCGGATGCGGCTCGCCTTCCTTATGGGTATTCCTGATCCGGACCTCCAGCGGGTCCAGCCCCATCTCCTCACAAATCTCATCCAACTGCGATTCCACCGCAAACGCCGCCTGCGGCGCGCCGTAGCCCCGAAAGCCGCCGCTGATCATATTATTGGTGTGTACCGAGATGCCTTCCCAGCGCCGGTTCGGGCAATTATAGGTGTACATGAACCCGAACAGCCCATGCACCATGATAACGGTGGAACCGTGAGTGGCATACGCGCCGGCATCAAATGTGCTCTTGCCGCAGCGCGCCGTAATCGTCCCATCCTGTTTCATCCCGGTCTTGAGTTCCATCCGTACCGGGTTTCTCGCACCGGTAATAAACTCTTCGGCCCGGCTGTGCTCGAACCTGACCGGTTGGCCGGTCTTCAGACTCATCAGCGCAGCCAGCGGTTCGATATAACCCAGGTCCAACTTACCGCCGAAGCCACCGCCCATATATGGCGGCTTGATGACACGTATCTTACTTTCCGGAATATCCAGCACAAACGCGAGCTTCTCGCGCAAACCGAACAAGTGCTGGTTGGAACTGTGCACCGTCAGGTTGCCGGTCGCATCGGATTCCACCACAACCAGGCGCGGTTCCATATAACAGGTATGCACCCGCTGGGTCTGGTAGCTGTGCTCAAAAACACGGTCTGCGTCGGCCAGCGCGGCATCCACGTCGCCGGTTTCAAAGAAAGGGTGCTTGGCAATATTGTTCTGTGTGTAATCATGCAGCGCCGGGGCGCCCTCGGCCATGGCCTCGGCGGTGCTGAACAGCGCCGGTAGTTCTTCGTATTCGACATCAATCAATTCCAGCGCCTGTGCGGCGATCTCGATTGAGGTTGCCGCCACGGTCGCGACGGGTTGCCCCGCATAACGCACGACATCACTCAATACCTGCATATCGTGATTGGCGCCATGTCCCTGTACCGGCATAAAAAAAATCGGATTGAATTTCTTCTTCGGCACATCGTCAGGCGTCAGAATTGCTTTCACACCGGGCAGCTTTTCAGCCTCGGTGGTATCGATTGACAGGATCCTCGCATGCGCATAATTGCTGCGCAGCAACTTGCCGTGCAGCATGCCCGGCAAAGTGACGTTGACCGGATAGCCCCGCCCACCCTTGACTTTATCAAGGGCATCCACATTGCGAACGTTTGCGCCTATATACGCTGCTTCGGACATACCGAATTACCTGCCGGCCGCCGCACCGATAGCCTTCACTATCTTATGATAACCGGTACAGCGACACAGATTGCCTGCAATCGCTTGTCTGATCTCGGTCTCAGACGGATTGTCATTGTGTGCGAGCAATTCTTCCGCCGCCATGATAAATCCGCAACTGCAATAACCGCATTGTACTGCGCCCTGGTCGACAAAAGCCTGCTGAACCGCGCTCACATCAGCCCCGGCCGCCAAGCCTTCAACCGTGGTGATGGCGCGCCCCTGAACTGACAGGGCATAGGTCATACATGCATACCGGGAACAACCATCGATTAATACGGTGCAACAACCGCAACCCCCCGTGTCGCACCCGCGCTTGGGGCCAAGCAACCGCAGCTCATCCCGTAATACCTGTAACAGCGTCGCACCCGGTTCAATGGCAACCTCTGTTACATCACCGTTAATATTCAGACTGACCAGTTGTTTCATCCTGCACTCACCCACTTATTTCCAACTGCGCCAGGCATCGATGGAGACAGCGCCGCACCAGCACCTCTGCCATGGCCTTGCGGTAACGGGCCGAACCGCGATGATCGGACAACGGGTCGACATCCTCTTTGGCCAACGCAGCCGCCTGCTCGATTTTGGCCCCGGTCATGGCCTTGCCGCTCAAGGCCTGCTCTACGGACACGGCGCGCACCGGCACTTCCCCGACCCCACCGCCGACGAATACCTTGATGTCTGTACAGGTATTACCGTTTGCGCTCACGGCCACCGCGGCATTCAGGA
The DNA here is from genome assembly GCA_965221335.1 of Gammaproteobacteria bacterium. Classification (GTDB taxonomy): domain Bacteria; phylum Pseudomonadota; class Gammaproteobacteria; order Eutrophobiales; family Eutrophobiaceae; genus JAAXHV01. The sequence continues at coordinate 70,606 of CBDCSC010000002.1, forward strand.
TCGCCAAATCGTTGGCGTTGGTTTCCAGTTTCTCAAACGCGCTGGCGCGGTTCTGTCTCAGCGGCACCCGGATTTCCTGCAACAACTCGTCTTCATTAAGCGCGTTTTCGAACAATGACAGGAAAAAGGACTCCAGCGCAATGTCTCTGGCGCCCGCCGAACCATACGCGACAATGCCGGCATCAAGCGCCAGCAAACTGATGGGCAAATCCAGAAACGGGCAAGCTGAGGCTACACTGCCACCGATACTGGCGGCATTTTTTATCTGCGGCGGCGGGTATTTCAACGCATCCCGGATCGCGCCAAGATTGGATTGCTGTTGTATATCCGGGCTGCTTTCCAATTGCCGTAACAGACAGGTGGCCCCGATGCGTAGTTGCTCATCGTTACTATCAATGTAGGCCAAATCCAGGTCGTTGATATCAATCAGGCGCTTGATATTGACAATCAGCCCGCGTGCGACCAGCCCATGGATAAAGGTGCCGCCGCTGACGATTAACGCTTCATCCTCATACTGTGTTAACAGCGCCGCCACTTCCTGCAGACGCTGCGGACGATGATAGTGTTCCAGACTGGTCAAGATCATGAAAATGTCTTCGCTTTGATTGCAGCGGTGGTTGTTGCCATACGCCGGCGCAACCCTGTAATGTTCTTTATAAAATACTATATACTATTTCATAAAGTGGATACAACCTTGAGAAATTTATGACTCTTGAACTTAAAATCGATACCAATAATCTCGACCCGGACAAATGGATGACATTCGAGAATATCGAACTGCGCCAATATATCCTGTGGGAAGACGAGGTTACCGGCGCCAGCCAGGCCTTGCTGGATTTTCCGGCCGGTTCCGGGATCCCCGACAAACATTCACATGCATCAAACCAGTTCATGTTCTGCCTGGAAGGTGAATATGAATACACGGATTCGAATATTATTCTGACGCCCGGTTGTTTCTACATGAATCCGAAAGACCACCCCCATGGTCCGACCCTGGCAAGAAAGCGCAGCCTGCTGCTGGAAATATATGACGGACCACACTACCACGATATGCCGGAGTATCATACTGACAAGACCATAGGCAGGTTGACCAATGCCCCGACAGGTAACTGACAAGCAGCGCATTGTTTCTGCGCAGGTTGCTGAGCCCGCCCCGAAACGATGGTCCAATTGTTTGCGGGTGGGGGATACGGTCTATATTTCCGGCATGACTTCCCGTGGCGCCGACCAGGTCACGATAGAGGGCGCAGATGAATATGAACAAGCCGGGATTATCTTTAAAAAAATACGCAACCTGGCGCAAGCGGCAGGGGGAGTCATGGATGACATCGTGATGATGACCATTTACGTGACTGATATAAGCAATAACCATAAAATCTGGAAAGCCAGGGAAGAGTATTTCAACGGCGACTTCCCCACTTGCACATTGGTCGAAGTCAGCGCGCTGGCCACGCCGGAAATTTTCGTAGAAATCAACGCCATCGCGCACATCGGCTGTTCAGGGTCGCCGGCTTGAAGCCAGGCATGCCGGTATTGATAGCGGGCGTCGCGCCCGCGCTCCTGAGGAAACAAGTGATCGACTTATCAAATGTAAACGGCACAGCGGGTGTCAGGATGTTAAGTATGCGGTTGTCCTGTCTCAGAGGTTCCTTTATTAATATTTTACAAAAAAGGTTAGCTATAATATTATAAGGAATGTTATCAGGCAGTTGCCAATTCCCGGGGGATAATGACATGAAACTTACTCGTATTACATCCGTACTTTCTGGAATCATTCTGCTGTTATCGCCGTTGTCCATATTACAAGCCGCGGACGAACAAAGCCGGTTTTCTAATACGAATATTCAGGCGGCCTACACCAGTAGCGCAGATAATGATTTTCTAATCGGTTATGGTTCAAAAGGAGGAGAGCGCTGGCAGTTCAGGTTTGAACATCAGAGTTATAACCGTATCGGGGAGAACTATGTCTTCGCGGACGTGGTTAAAATGGATGAAGACATCGGCGGCGCCTATGGAGAAGGCGACGATACGGCCGTATTTGCATTGTGGAATAGCAATATAAGCCTGGAGAAACTGTTTAAAACGGATTTCAACATACCGCTAATCAAGGATGCGGCGCTTGAGTTCCGCGCCGAATACGGCAGTTTTTATAACTATTATGCGGTTGCCGGTGGCGCCTCGGTTTACCTGGATATACCCGGTTTCACCGACAAGCCCGGAGAAAAGGTGCACCTGGTTTATTGGCGCCGGTTCAATTGCGATGATTTTATCACCGGACCGTTTGGAGACCCTGATGGTGATTGCTATGACGACCATAATTTCTGGGGCTTGAATATCAGGAAAGAATGGGAGATGTTCGGTATGAACTGGAATCATCAGACTTTTTTCCGTTTCCAGCAGTCTACCGGCAATGCTGATGACCCCGGTAATCCGGCCGGGCGCCACAACCGGATATTCCTTGAGTTGGAAGTATTCGCTTACCCGTTCAGAAATTTCGCTATTGGCGGCCGACTGGAATATTTCTGGGATGAAGGCGGTATAGATTACGACCCGAACACCTTTGCGGTCGACCTGAATAACAAGGACGACTGGAGACCCATGGTTGTGTTCAGAATGGACTTCTAAGGAACCTCTGATAAAGTCAGAAGTTCCAACGGTGTCCGTTTGTGTGGCAGATCCGGAAACAGAAGGAACCTCAACCCGAAATACCCCAGGTCACCAGGTAATCGGGGCTTTTCGCAGGTTTGCTGATGGTTGTGTTAAGCACCTGTTTTGTGGCCTGTTCGGTACTGAGTCGCGCCATTTTCAGCGCTGCTGCCATTTCCCTGCTCCAGTTGTTTGCATGCTTGATGCGCGCCACATCGGCGGGTGGTAATAACAGGGAATGTTGCCAGCCGGCGCCTGGCAGGTAGCGATGCTCGCCGTAAATCACCATTGTGCCGCCCTGGCTGCGGGCCAGTTCTCCCAGAACAAAGGCAGCAGCGCCTTTTGTGCAACCGGCGATGGTCGTTTTCATGTGCCCGGCGTTGTACAGCTCGCGGAAAGTTGCCGCAGGGTCGTGCTTAAGTATATGGATAGTGTCTGCCCTGCTTTCCAATGCCCGCTTGAATTCAACGCTTTGTGCGATGCCGCGTTCATAGACGATTTTGAACTGCGCCGGCGGTAGTATCAGCGCGGCAACAGAAGCGGGCAAGGCCGAACCTGCGACGGATGCTGCGGCACATTTTAATATTCTCCTTCGGCTAACCATAGCGCTTACCGGCCCAGGAACTCTGTCAGGGCATCCAACTCCGCGGCGCTGATTTCCGTGATGCGGAACGAGGGCATCTCGTCCAGTCCGCGGCGCACGACCACCCGGATGTACTCGCGGCTGAGATCATCCCGTTCGGTCAGCAGAGACTTGTCTTCACCTTTGTCCCAGGCCAGGCGCAGGGTGCCCGGGCCGCTGTTGTCTTCGCCATGGCAGTGGATGCACCACTGCTGAAATACCCTTTCCCCGGTTGCAACGTCGTCCGCCCGGAGTGGATGTATCATTACGATTAAGACAATGATGATGGGTGTGAACCGGTTCATGGTTGTTCTCACAGGCGTGTCAGCCAGCGCTCTTGTCTTCCCGCGGTTCCGCCTGGGGCGGCGCGCCCTCGGGTTTGGTCTCCCGCAATCGTTGCGGCCAGATGCCTTGTTTGCCCGGGGCGAGTATGCCGTTCGGGTCCAATGCGTCCTTGAGCTTGTTGTTCAGGCGCGCCAGGGAGTTGTCGTTCCAGTTGTAAGTGGCGGCTACCTGGTCCATAAAAGCAAGATGAGTCCGATACTCGCCATAACCGGCTTCCGCCGCTTCACGGATCAGTATGTCGAACAATTGGTACGCGCGTTGCTTCTTGTCGGGGTCGTTCTTGTCGAAAGCCAGGGTGTAGATATGGTGCATCTCGCGCCAACCGACAATGAAGACTCCCATATAATCGAAACCATGTTCATGGGCGCGCTGTTTCACCATATTGAATTGCCTGATGGCATCCTCGCCGGTGGTGGGCGACACCGGGGAGAAATCGATATGACCGCCACCGCCGACCCAGTTCACCAGCCCGAATTCAGTCAGGGTCGGAACCCCGGCCATGGTTTTGGCGCGGTGATGCAGGACATCGTTTTTGTCCTTCCGGTCTTCGGGAAAGTAAACCTGCGCGCCGGGAACCTGTGCAAAAGCATCTTGGATAATTTCCCAGTGAGCATCCATGATCTTTGGCGGGCCATACAGCGCTGAATAAAAATTCCATGCGCCGATTTGCTGGTCAGCCATGATCTTCTTGCGGATGCTGTCCGGCAGCGGCCCGTCGCCGTCGTAATATTCGGTCCTGCTGGTATTCAGTGAGGCAACCAGGTGCAGGTCGCGGATGGTCGCGGCGTTTTGTATCACCAGGTTGACCTTCAGCGGTCGGATGATCTCCACGACCTGTTCGATATCCTCATCTCGCGGAAACGTGATCAGGTAAGGACGATAGCCCGGCGGTTCCGGCATCAGCCAGACACCCAGCTTGGTGACTATTCCGTAGTTGGACTGCGTAAACAGCCCGTCGTGGTACGGGCCAAAACCATACTTGAACAGTTGCCAGGTATTATTCCCCGGCATGGAGCCCATTCCGGTGCGGACAACATCGCCATCGGCCAGGACTACCTCCATGCCGCATTGGCGCATGAAGTGGTCGCCGTAAGGCGTATAACCTGCTCCCCGTTCCAGGGTTGTGCCCAGCACACTGCCCCAACCGGGATCCGGCACATCCAGCCACAGTTTGATGCCGCGCTCCTGTATGTATTGATACAGGTCAAAAAAACTGACCCCGGGTTCCACCAGCGCATATCCAAATTGTTCATTGACTTCCAGCACCCGGTTCATGCGCTTCAGGTCCAGCACGACACTGCCCGGCAGACGCGGCGCAGCGCCACCGTAGGCCAGGTTTTTGCCGCAAGACACCGGCCATAGCGGGATGTTGAAATCGTTGGCGATTTTCAGAATGGCGCGGATTTCTTCAACACCGTCGGGCGCAATCGACGCTGACGGGCGAAAATGTGCATCATCGACTATTGCGTAGGGATCGCGATAACTGAGCAGTTCCCCGGTTTCTTCAGCGAATACCCAGTCAGCGCCGACAACTTTACGAAAAGCGGCAAGGGCTTGTTCGAACTGTCTGTTATTGACACCAGGAGGAAGTATATTTGTCATGGTCCCCTTGCTTTTTCTTCTGAATCATAGCGGATGTATATAATCATGTCACTATCTGGTGAACAAAGGGTCGCCCTTCGGGCGACACAGTATTTCACTGGACTCCCGCTTTCGCGGGAGTGGTGCGGGGGTATATCCTGGCTCGTGCCAATAGTTATATGCTTGCGCAATCCCGGATTATGCGGGTTTAGGGCGCTGGCTTGTCCCGCTTATCGCCATATATCATAATTCCATGTATTGATAACACATGAGAGGCGGGGAGAGGATGACTACACAACTCAGTTTTGTCAGCGGTGTGAGCGAGAAACCGCTCATCTACCAGACCATTGGCAATGCCCTGGAGGCGGCAGCGCAGACGTTTCCGCAACGGGAGGCCCTGATCGTTCGCCACCAAAATATCCGCTGGACCTACGCTGAGTTGTTGCAGCGCGTGGATGATCTGGCCGCCGGCCTGATTGCGCTGGGGTTTGTCCCCGGCGACCGGGTTGGAATCTGGGCGCCCAACTGTGCCGAATGGGTGCTTACCCAGTTTGCCACGGCCCGGGCCGGCCTGATCCTGGTGAACATCAACCCGGCTTACCGTACCCATGAACTCGAATATGCGCTGAACAAGGTGGGCTGCAAGGGACTGGTGACCGCCGCCACGTTCAAGAGCAGTGATTACCTTGCGATGCTCGCGCAACTGGCGCCGGAATTGGACACCGCAGAACCCGGCAACCTGTCATCCGAGAAGCTGCCGCATCTGCGGACCGTAATTCGCCTCGGAGATGACGAAACGCCCGGCTGCTACAACTTCGCTGCGGTATCTGCGATGGGCGGCGCTGCCGAACGGCAGAAACTGGATGAGCTGTCCACCCTGTTGCAACCCGACGATGAAATAAATATCCAGTTCACCAGCGGCACGACCGGCTCTCCCAAGGGCGCGACGCTGACCCACTTCAATATCCTCAATAACGGTTATTTTGTCGGACAGGCGATGAAATTCACCGAGACTGATCGGCTTTGTATCCCGGTGCCGTTTTATCACTGCTTCGGCATGGTGATGGGTAACCTGAACTGCGTGATCCACGGTTCCGCGATGGTCATACCCAGCGATGGTTTCGACCCGGCCCTGACCCTGGCTGCCGTCAGCGAGGAGCGGTGCACGGCCCTGTACGGCGTGCCCACCATGTTCATTGCGGAACTGGATTTGCCGGATTTCAGCAACTATGACCTGTCCAGCCTGCGTACCGGCATCATGGCCGGTGCGTCCTGTCCCATCGAGGTGATGAAACGCGTCGTGGCCGAGATGAACATGAGCGAGATTACCATCGCCTACGGCATGACGGAGACCAGCCCGGTCAGTTTCCAGAGCAGTACCGATGACCCGCTGGAACGGCGTGTTTCCACCGTGGGCCGCATTCATCCCCATGTGCAGGTGAAGATAATCGACTCGGCGGGACACACCGTTCCCAGCGGAGAAAAAGGCGAGTTGTGTACCCGGGGTTACAACGTGATGTCAGGATACTGGGATGACCCCGACCGCACCCGCGAAGCCATTGACGCAGCCGCTTGGATGCATACCGGCGACCTGGCGACCATTGATGCGGAAGGCTATTGCAACATCGTCGGGCGCGTGAAAGACATGGTGATTCGCGGCGGCGAGAATGTCTACCCCAGGGAAGTCGAAGAATTCCTGTACGGCCACGACAAGATACAGGATGTGTCCGTTTTCGGCGTGCCGGACGACAAGTACGGCGAACAGCTCTGCGCCTGGATAAAACTGAAGCGGGGTGAGCACGCGGACGAAGCCGAGATCAAGACCTTCTGCCAGGGCAAAATCGCCCACCACAAGGTGCCGCATTATATCCGCTTCGTCGAAGATTTTCCGATGACGGTCACCGGCAAGCTGCAGAAGTTCATCATGCGCGACAAGATGATCGACGAGTTGGGCCTGACCATCCGGGAGACTGCATAGCAGGAATAAGTTCGCTACTGCCCCAGCTTTTCCGATAACAACTGATTGACTTGCTTCGGGTTGGCCTTGCCGCCGGATTTTTTCATCACCTGCCCGACGAAATAACCGATCATTTTTCCGCGTTTTTCCGGCGCGGCATTGCGGTACTGTTGTACCTGCGCGTCATTGCCGGCAATGACCTCATCCACCAGCTTTGCTATTTCGCCGGCATCGGTGACCTGTTTCAATCCCTGCTTTTCGATGATGCCATCGACATCGCCGGCGCCATCCCACAAGGCCTCGAATACCTGTTTGGCCAGCTTGTTTGAAATAGTGCCGTCGGCAATGCGTTTAACCAGCGCGGCCAGCATGGGCGCGCTGATCTTGCTGTCATTGATGGCAATATTCTCGCGATTCAAGGCCGCGCCCAGCTCGCCCATGATCCAATTCGCAATCGGCTTGGCCTGACCGGGCGCCGCGCTGACGGCAGCCTCAAAATAGTCGGCCGTTTCCCTGCTGGCCACCAGGTAGCCGCTGTCATAGTCCGACAGGCCATATGCGGTGATGAACCGTTGCTGTTTCTGTTCCGGCAATTCCGGCATTTGCCCGCGCACAGCTTCGATATAGTCATCGGCAATAACAACCGGCGGCAGGTCCGGGTCAGGGAAGTAGCGATAATCGTTCGCTTCCTCCTTGCCCCGCATTGAACGGGTTTCATTCCGGTCCGGGTCGAACAGGCGGGTTTCCTGGATCACCTCATGCCCAGCTTCTGCAACGCCGATCTGCCGGTTTATCTCATAATTGATCGCCTGTTCCACGAAGCGGAAGGAGTTGATGTTCTTTATCTCTGCGCGGGTTCCCAGCTTGCTTTCACCCAAGGGCCTGATGGATATGTTGGCGTCACAACGGAATGATCCCTCCTGCATGTTCCCGTCGGAAATTTCCAGGTAGCGCACCAGCGCATGGATCTTTTTCATCAGCGCTACCGCTTCTTCCGCCGATCGCAGTTCCGGTTCGGAAACGATTTCTATCAGCGGCGCCCCGGCGCGATTCAGATCAATCCCGGTAAACCCGGTAAACTCTTCATGCACCGACTTGCCGGCGTCCTCTTCCAGGTGCGCGCGGGTGATGCCGATTTCCCTGGTGGTCCCGCCAGCATCGATTTCTACCCTGCCTGCGCTGACGATGGGCAATTCGTATTGGCTGATCTGGTAACCTTTGGGCAGGTCCGGGTAGAAATAATTTTTCCTCGCAAACACAGACCGTCTTGCAATACTTGCATCGATGGCAAGGCCAAACATTACCGCCATGCGTATCACTTGCTCGTTGGCGACCGGTAATACACCGGGCAGACCAAGGTCGACGGCGCATGCCCGGGTATTGGGTGGGGCACCGAAACGGTTGGCTGCGCCGGAAAAAATCTTGCTCCGGGTCGCCAGTTGCACGTGCAGTTCAAGACCGATAACGGATTCCCACTGAACGCTCATTGGCAACCTCCCGGAACCTGTTTATGCCAGTCAGTCATCTGCTGGTACTGGTGTGCGACATTCAACAGCCTGGCTTCTTCGAAATAGTTGCCGATAATCTGCATACCGATCGGCAGGCCGTCACTGAACCCTGCCGGGATTGAAATGGCCGGCAATCCGGCAAGATTGACGGACACAGTATAGATATCGGACAGGTACATGGATACCGGATCGTTGATGCGCGCGCCCAACGGGAATGCGGTCGTCGGTGTGGTTGGCGTGATGATGACATCAACGCGGTCCAGCGCGGCACGGAATTCGTCCCGCAGCAGGCGCCGTAAGCGTTGCGCCTTCAGATAATACGCATCGTAATACCCAGCGGACAGCACGTAAGTGCCGATCATTATCCTGCGCTTGACCTCATCACCAAAACCTTCTCCGCGGGAACGGCAGAACAGGTCGTTGATATCTTCGGGATCAGAACAGCGGTGACCGAAACGCACGCCGTCGTAACGGGACAGGTTCGAGGAACATTCGGCCGAAGCGATCACGTAATAGACCGGGATGGACAAGTCAGTATGCGGAAGTTCGACATCAATCACCGATGCCCCGGCCTGTTCCAGCAAATTCAGTGCGGCAGTGATCGCGTCCGCAATGGGTTGTTCCAGTTCGGCGCTGAAAAATTCCCTGGGCAAGCCGATTTTCAGTCCGTTGAGCCTCTTATCCAATGCATCGAGGTAGTCATCCACCGGGGCATCTGCGCTGGTTGCGTCCCGCGGGTCATGTCCCGACATCGCGGCCAGCAACATCGCCGCATCTTCGGCGGTTTGCGCGATCGGGCCACCCTGGTCCAGGCTGGACGCATATGCGATCATGCCGTAACGGGATACCCGCCCATAGGTGGGTTTCAACCCGGTAACGCCGCATAATGCGGCAGGCTGCCTGATTGACCCGCCGGTATCTGTTGCGGTCGCCGCCGGTACGATCCTGGCGCTGACTGCACAGGCCGACCCCCCCGAAGAACCGCCGGGGACCCGCTCCGTATCCCACGGATTCCGCACGGGACCGTAATAGCTGTTCTCGTTGGATGAACCCATCGCAAACTCGTCCATATTGGTCTTGCCGATCATAACGGTACCCGCATGGTCGAGTCGCGCCGTTGCGGTTGCCTGGTAGGGGGCGATAAAGCTGTCCAGCATTTTTGATGCACAACTCGTTTTGAAGCCTGCCGTGCAAAAAATGTCCTTGTGCGCAACAGGAAGCCCCGTCAATGGTCCCGCCTCGCCGGCGGCAATGACCGCGTCTGCCTTTTTTGCCTGCTCCAGCGCATGGTCGGGGAACAGCGATATGAAACAGTTCAGGTCATTGTTATATCGTTGCGCGCGGTCCAGGCACGCTTCGACTATCTCGGTACTGCTGATTTCCCGGCCGCGCAGCATGGAGGACAACTCTGCGAGCGTATATCCAGACATAGATCAGACTGTCTCCGTAGAGCTGCGAACGCTATTCCACGAACCTGGGCACGATGTAATAACCGTCCTTTGTCAATGGGGCCGCTTCCTGAAAGCTGTCCCGTTGGTCTTTCTCGTTTGCCTCGTCAGGCCGGAGTTGCGCGACAATTTCCAGCGGATGCGCCAGCGGTTCGATCTCTGCCGTATCGACGGCCTGCATCTGCTCGACCAGCGCCAGGATATCAGCCATATCCTGCGCATAACCGGCCATGGCTTCATCTTCTATCGCCAGCCTCGCAAGCCAGGCAATGTCCGCCACCTGTTTTGTATCAATCGGCATAGTATTCCGCGTGTGTTGAATTGGCGGCAATCTACCACATTTGTTGGCCTATTTCCTGGGCATATTGCTTGTGCTGTTTCCGGGGCTGTTTATGGGGCTTGCCGAAAATACGCACCACTGCTAAAGTTATGTTTTTTTTCGGGTCAGAAGGAATGTTTAACAGGTTAAGGGGATTCTTTTCCAGCGATTTGTCAATCGATCTGGGTACCGCCAATACCCTTATATATGTGCGCGGTAAGGGTATCGTTCTGAATGAGCCTTCGGTGGTTGCCGTCGGCAAGACAGAACAGGGTACCGTCAACATGAAGGCGATACGGGCAGTCGGCAACGCGGCCAAGAACATGCTGGGACGGACACCTGAACATATCAAGGCGATTAGGCCATTGAAGGACGGAGTGATCGCGGATTTCACCCTCACCGAAAAAATGCTCCAGTATTTTATTCACTCGGTTCATGGCGATACGTTTTTCAAACCCAGCCCGAAGGTATTGATCTGTGTTCCGTGTGGTTCAACCCAGGTGGAAAAAAGAGCGATTCGCGAATCGGCCCTGGGCGCCGGCGCGAGAAAGGTCTTCCTGATCGAAGAACCGATGGCGGCGGCCATGGGTGCAGGGATGCCGATAGAAGACGCAAGTGGCTCAATGATCCTCGATATCGGTGGAGGCACTACCGAAGTTGCCGTTATTTCACTGAATGGAATTGTATATTCGGCTTCAGTAAGAATTGGGGGCGACAAGTTCGATGATGCGATCATCAATTATATCCGGCGCAATTACGGCATCTTGATCGGTGAGTCCACCGCCGAGAATATTAAAATGAATATTGGCTGCGCCTATCCTCCCAATGAGGTAAAGGAAATAGAGATCAGGGGACGCAACCTGGCTGAGGGTATCCCCCGGAGTTTTACGATAAGCAGCAATGAAATTCTTGAAGCATTGCAGGAACCCTTATCCGGCATAGTGGAAGCAGTCAAGGATGCCCTGGAACAAACACCTCCCGAACTGGGATCGGATGTGGTCGAGCGCGGTATCGTATTGACCGGAGGCGGCGCCATGCTGCAAGACCTGGACCAGTTGTTGATGAAGGAAATCGGGCTGTCCGTTATTGTTGCCGAAGACCCGTTGACCTGTGTGGTGCGCGGTGGCGGGCGCTTTCTTGATATGCTTGACCAGTTCGGCGAGGAAATGCTGGTTTTTGAATAACGATCAACGAGTAGAAAAAGCCAATTAACGCATTATTTGTCAGAAGTATTTCCTCGCACGTAAAGATAATTATCTTCGTGCTGGCCTCGATAGTGCTGATGGTGGCCGACCACAAAAACTCCCACCTGGAAATTCTTCGCAGTTCCATTTCGACGCTTGTATATCCACTCCAGTATGGCGCGGGACTGGTTTCTGACCTTCCACGGAAGATTTCGGCAACCATGCAGTCCAGACAGGCGTTGATGGATGAAAACGAGAGGCTGCGCGAGGAACAGTTACGCATGTATTCCAGGCTGCAACGGACCGCGACACTGGAGGATGAAATCCGGCGCCTGCGGGCACTGCTGGAGTCATCGGTTGAATTTTATGAACGGGTGCTGGTAGCAGAACTGGTAGGGGTCGAACTGGAAGCTTTCCGGCAACAGATTATCATCAACAAGGGCATGACACATGGGGTATTCAACGGCCAGCCCGTCGTCGACGCCGGCGGCATCATGGGCCAGATTATCCATGTTGCGCCATTTTCAAGCACCGTGTTGCTGATCACCGATCCGACCCATTCAATACCGGTGCAGGTGAATCGCAATGGTTTGCGCTCCGTCGCGGTTGGCCTGGGACAGGATAATATCGTGTCCCTGGAACACATCCCGGTCAACGCCGACATCAAGGACGGGGATTTGATTGTCTCATCCGGTCTAGGCAGAAGATTCCCCAGAGGTTATCCGGTGGGAACCGTATCGAGCATCACGCGCGTGCCGGGCGAACTGTTTTCCTCCGTACTGATCACACCCAGCGCGAAATTTGGCGAGACCCGCGAAGCATTACTGCTGTGGCCGGACCAGCCGGGCGGCGCAACCTCTGACGTGGCAATGCGGCGTTGACGCTACTTGTCAGACATCATGGCGGGTGGTTGATCGTACTCAGTTTCATCTTCGCGCTGCTGCTTACAACCATCCCGCTCCCGGGAGCGCTGACTGACTGGCGCCCGGCCTGGGTAGCGATGATGTTGATTTACTGGTGCATCGTATTGCCTGAGCGGGTCGGCATCGGCATTGCCTGGTTGCTGGGTCTGATACTGGATGTGCATACCGGCGCCCTGCTGGGTCAAAATGCACTGGGACTGTCAATCATCGCATATCTTACGATAAGGTTGCATAAGCAAATCAGGGTGTTTCCGCCGTTGCAGCAATCGCTCCTGGTCTGTGTTTACCTGTTGCTGTTCCAGTTTTTTAACTTGTGGATACGCGGCATAACCGGCATTCCCCCGCAGCACTGGTTGTTCTGGGCGCCTGTAGCCAGCAGCGCGTTATTATGGCCGATATTTTTCTATGCCATGCGCACCGTCAGGCATAAATACAATGTCTTCTAATCAGGGGAAACCCTGACCTGAACCCGGGGTTTCCTGAAACCGAACAGGCGCCCGTTATGTCTTTTTTTCAATGTGCGGATAATTTACGGCATTCATGGCAATAATTGGCACGAATAGTGACTCGGTCCAGCAAACCAACCTGGTCCATAACAGAATCTACCTGACAGCAGCGCTGATACTGCTGCTTACGTTGATTATCCTGTCCCAGGTTTTCTACCTCCAGGTCATCCGGCATGATCATTTCACGACATTATCAAAGAGCAACCATATAAAAATTTTGCCGGTCGTGCCGTCCAGGGGACTGATTTTCAGCAGTGACGGCATCCTGCTTGCGGATAATCGGCCTTCCTTCACGCTGGAACTGGTCCCCGAAAGAATCCCTGATGTAGAGTCTGCCATCACGCAAATTAACCGGCTTATCCTGATCACCCCGGACGAAATCGAGCGTTTCAGGGAATTGAGAAAACGAAGCCGCAGGTTTGAAGCAATTCCCCTGCGGTTCAACCTCAGTGTTGAAGAGGTCGCGCTTATATCAGTGAACAAGCACCTGCTGCCGGGAGTGGATGTGGTTGCAAGTTTGAGCCGCTATTATCCACTGGCCGAGCACCTGGCGCACACGGTGGGTTACGTGGGAATGATCGATGAACAGGAATACGAGAAACTGAACAAGTCAAATTACCGCGGCACAACCTATATCGGTAAATCTGGAATCGAAAAAGCCTACGAAGACCTGTTGCATGGCCATGTGGGCTACCAACAGGTGGAGGTCAACGCACAGGGAAGAAAAATTCGCGAAATTCACAAGGAACATCCGGAACCGAGTAAAAACCTGCACCTTACCATTGATGCCTCCCTGCAAATCCTTGCCATGCAAGCCCTTAGCGGCAGACGGGGCGCGATAGTCGCGATGGATGCCCGCAGCGGGGCAGTGCTGGCTTCCGCCAGTTCCCCCGGTTACGATCCCAACCTCTTTATAGACGGTATCGACAGAACTGTTTTTCACGGCTTGCTGCAATCAAAGGACACCCCGTTGTTGAACCGGGCCTTGCAAGGCAAATATCCACCCGGTTCTACGATAAAACCCATGCTGGCTCTGGGAGGCCTGAATTTACAGTTACGCGAGCCTGATAACGAGACCTGGTGTCCCGGTTGGTATTCGTTGAAAGGCAGTACCCGCCGTTACCGGGACTGGAAGAGAGAGGGGCACGGCCATATCGATGTGGTCAATGCCATCGCCCAGTCCTGTGACGTGTATTTTTATATCCTGGCCCACGACATGGGAATCGACGATCTCCACCGGACATTGATGGGTTTCGGTTTCGGCAAACCAACCGGCATCGATATCGGCGGCGAGGCCGCAGGCTTGATTCCGTCAGCCCAATGGAAGCGTGAGGCCCTGGGTCAAACCTGGTTCCCCGGGGAAACCCTGATAACCGGGATAGGACAAGGCGCTACCCTGGTCACGCCGATACAGTTGGTCACGGCCACAGCAATCGTCGCAAACCGCGGCAGACAGGTTCGCCCCTACCTGCTGGCGGAAGTAAGGGATTCAGCCACCGGACAACTGGTAATCAGGGCGCCTGAACAGGCAGGCAAACAAACCGTTATTGCCGACCCTGAAAACTGGGACGTGATCATACATTCGATGGAGGAGGTTTTACATGGAGAAAAAGGCACGGCGCGCGCCGCCGGCGCAGGCGCAGAGTATTACATTGCGGGAAAGACCGGCACGGCCCAGGTCATCAACATCGGACAGGATGAAGAATATGATGAGGATGAAATTCCCGAGGAATTTCGAGATCATGCCCTGTTTATCGCATTTGCGCCGGTCGAGGCGCCCGAGATAGCGATGGCCGTTATCGTTGAAAACGGCGGCAGCGGTTCAACTACTGCAGCCCCGATAGCCAGGGAATTACTGGATCATTATTTTCACGGGAAAAAAAGGGCAGGCACCGGATGAAACAGGAAACCCTGGCGCAAAGATTACACATTGACGCGCCTTTGTTGCTGGGAATTATCGCGTTGAGCCTGATCGGATACGTGGTACTGTACAGTGCCAGCAACCAGAATATGGATATGATGATTCGCCGTTCAGTACACCTGTTGGCGGCCCTGGTGGTGATGTTAGCAATTGCCCAAATTCCGCCTGCGCGCTTGTCGGGGGCTTCGCTCTGGTTCTATCTTGTCAGTCTCGGCCTGCTGGTGCTGGTCCTGTTCTTTGGCGAAATGGGCAAAGGAGCGCAGCGCTGGTTGGGCTTGGGCCCGTTTCGTTTTCAACCGTCGGAATTGATGAAACTGGCGCTGCCCATGGTGATTGCCCTGTATCTCAGCATGACATCGCCGCCCCCCACAGTCACCAGAGTGTTTATAGTATTGTTGTTCATCTCCGCACCCGTACTCCTGGTGGCGAAACAACCGGACCTCGGCACGGCCTTGCTGATAGCAGTCAGCGGTTTTGCCGTACTGTTCATCGCCGGCATTAGCTGGAAACTCCTGGCAGGGTTTGCGGTGGCAGCCGTCTCCTCGGCGCCGGTGATATGGAACCTGATGCACGATTACCAGAAAACGCGGGTGTTGACATTTCTGGATCCGGAACAGGACCCGCTCGGTTCCGGCTACCACATCATACAATCCAAGATCGCTATCGGCTCGGGGGGGCTATATGGCAAAGGCTGGCTCAACGGAACCCAGTCTCACCTCGAATTCCTGCCGGAAAGATCGACCGATTTTATTTTTGCGGTATTTTGCGAGGAGTTCGGGTTAATCGGGGTGCTGGTCCTGGTCAGCCTGTACCTGTTCATTATTGCCCGGGGGCTGTATATTTCCGTGCAATCCCAGCACTTGTACGGAAAGCTGCTCGGCGTGGGTGTGATAGCCGGTTTTTTTGTTTATATTGCCGTGAATATGGGTATGGTGTCGGGACAATTACCCGTAGTGGGCATCCCGTTGCCGCTTATCAGCCATGGCGGCACGTCGATGATGACTATCATGGCGGGTTTCGGTATCCTCATGGCTGTTCACACTCACAGAAGACTGCTGTCGAATTAATATGAAATACTCGCCGGTTATTATCGGACTGATGTTCTTCACTCTCGCCGATGTCAGGGCAGACCTGCTGCAACGTCCGGACGTTGCGTCATTTATCAACGAAATGGTTACGGAACACAAGTATGACGCCGAAGAGTTGAATAACATCCTCGGCAAAGTGGAGCTGTCGGAAAAAGTCATCGCCGCGATTTCCAAGCCGGCCGAAGCGCTTCCATGGCACCGTTACAGGGCGATATTCATCAAACCCGGACGCATACGGGGCGGCGCGGAATTCTGGCGCAGCAATGCCGCGGAGCTTGAACGCGCCGCGGAAAAATACGGTATTCCGATAGAAATTCTGGTTGCGATTATAGGAGTCGAGACAAAATACGGGCGTATTACAGGCGGTTTCAAGGTTATCGATTCACTTTCGACCCTGGCGTTTGATTATCCGAAACGGAGCAGGTTTTTTACTTCGGAACTGAAGCATTTTTTATTGCTTGTCCGAGAACAATCAATCGACCCGCACAAGTTGTCGGGTTCCTATGCCGGGGCAATGGGCATCCCGCAATTCATGCCGAGCAGCTACCGGGCCTTTGCCGTTGATTTCGACGGGGACGGTCTCACTGATATCTGGAACAACCCGGCGGACGCAATCGGCAGTGTCGGCAATTACCTGAAGGAACATGGATGGATCAAAGATGCTGAAATAACCCGCGCGGCAACCGTACCCGACAGCGATATTTCCGCATTGCTGACCGACGGTCTTAAACCGGAACAGGTGATGGCGGACATGATTGAGGCCGGCGTCACTACCGAGACTGAACTCGAGGCTTCAGAACCGGTAAAATTGCTCAAGCTTGAAAACCGGGACGGATACGAGTACTGGCTGGCGCTGCACAATTTCTACGTGATAACGAGATATAACCACAGCGCACTGTATGCGATGGCCGTTTTCCAATTGGCGGAGGCGATCAGGGCGCAATACCGAGCCGGCAGGTGAGTTAGCCACAGAGGGCACAGAGGACACAGAGCGGGTCAGAAACAATAGTATAAATCGATGTTAACCGTCAACTTTTTGTCATCTTCTGTGTTCTTTCCTTCAATACAACAAAACTCTGTGATCTCTGTGGCCAGCTTACGTGCCCTACTGGTCTCGCTGCTCGCAGTCATTTCAGCCTGTTCCACTGCACCCCAAAAAGATACCGGCACAACACGGACGCCGGCGGAATTGGTGAAAATCCCTGATGCCGTACCCAAGGTTGAACCAAGAAGCGCATCCGGCAACATGAAAACCTATGAAGTGTTCGGGAAAAGGTATTACGTGTTGGACAGCAGTGATGGATTTACCCAGAAAGGCATCGCTTCATGGTACGGGCCGAAATTCCATGGGAAAAAGACCTCCAGTGGCGAGATTTACGACATGTACGCAATGACCGCGGCCCACAAGACATTGCCCCTGCCTACTTACCTGGAAGTAAAAAACCTGGAGAACGGCAGAAAAATCATTGTCCGGGTCAATGACCGGGGTCCGTTCCACGACAACCGCGTGGTTGACTTATCCTATACGGCCGCGCTGAAGCTGGATATGATTGCGAAAGGAACGGCCCTGGTGGAAATCAGCGCTATCAATCCGCGTGCACATAAAACGGGAGGCGCTCCCGTTGTGACCCGGTCCCGGGAACAACGCAAGCCATTGGATTTTTACATACAGGTAGGCGTCTTTTCCGACTACAATAATGCCAGAAACCTGAAAACCAGGCTGCAGGGGCTGGAAGCCCCGGTCAGGATAGACGAAACCACGTTAAATGGCGCTGCCGCGTTTCGGGTTATAATCGGCCCGATGACTGATATCGATATTGCCGACGGTATTGTCGGCCGTTTGGAACTGTTTGATATCCACGATCACCGTATCCTGCTGGAATGATCCACCTGTACCTTTATCTGCTTGTATAACATGACATTATGAATTACCTCAGAGTTAAACTGCTTGCCCTGCTTGTCGGTATCAGCCTGATAAGTCCCTCCGCTGCTGTCACAGTCGTGCCGCCGCCACCGGAGATCGAAGCTGTCTCCTACTTGATCATGGACGCGGACACCGGGTCTTACCTGGCCGAAAAAAATACAGACCGCAGGGTAGACCCCGCCAGCCTGACGAAGATCATGACCGCCTACGTGGCAGCCAGCCAAATCTCCGGCGGCCATATCTCGATGACCGACCAGGTAACTGTCAGTGAGCGGGCATGGCGCATGGGAGGATCGCGCATGTTCATCGAGGCAGGGAAGCAGGTCAGTGTCGAAGACCTGTTGAAAGGCGTGATAATCCAATCCGGCAATGATGCCAGCGTGGCATTGGCGGAGCACATTTCCGGTACTGAAGATGCTTTCGCCGACCTGATGAACCAATACGCGGCCGAGCTGGGGATGAAGCACAGCCATTACGTGAACAGTTCCGGCTGGCCTGACGAAAATCATTATACGACGGCCGGAGACCTGGGGATTCTGGCGCGTGCCCTGATCAGGGATTATCCTGAGGTCTATGCGCTGCATTCGATAAAGGAATTCACCTACAACAATATAAAACAACCGAACCGGAACAGCCTGTTGTGGAATGATGCGAGCGTGGACGGGATAAAGACCGGCCATACCGAAAGCGCAGGTTACTGCCTGGTAGCCTCGGCGCTGCGGGATGGAGTGCGCCTGGTCTCGGTAGTCATGGGAACAGCCGGCGAGGCTGCCAGGACCAAGGCCACGCAAGCATTGCTGAGCTATGCCTACAGGTATTTTGAAACCAGGACACTTTACCGTGCTGGCGAGAAGGTAACGGACATAAAAGTATGGAAAGGGGAACGCGACAGCCTGGAACTCGTGGCGAAAGAAGCGCTGGTAATGACCATGGCCAAGGCACACTACGACCGGATTGAGACGGTAATGACGGTTGAGGAAAACCCGACGGCGCCGATTGAAGCAGGGCAGAAACTGGGGCAACTGGAGCTGTCGCTGGATGAAGAGGTTATCGCGATCATGCCGCTGGTCGCGTCTGAAACCATTCCGGCAGGCAGTTTCCTTATCCGGCTCAGAGACCACATCAAACTGCTGAATCAAAGCCGAAATTGACCACAGTCTACCTGAACGGCAAATTCATCCCGCTGGAGCAGGCGCAGGTCCCTGTGCTGGACCGGGGTTTTATTTTTGCCGACGGGGTCTACGAGGTCATTCCGGTATTTTCCGGCGCACCGTTCAGGTTGGCTGAACACCTGCAAAGGTTGCGCAACAGCCTGGATGGTATCTCCCTGCACCTGGATTACGATCGCGAAACATGGCAGTCATTGATAGATGAACTGCTGAGACGGAACCGGGTGTCGGACGATTCATCCATTTACATCCAGGTTACCCGGGGAGTAGCCGAACGCAGCCATTTCTTCCAGTCAGATTCCACCCCGACTGTTTTTATCTACTGCAAACGATCGCCGGAGATGGACGTGAGCCATGGCGTCAGCGCTGTGCTGCATAAGGATATCCGCTGGGAGTATTGCCAGATCAAAGCGGTGGCGCTGTTGCCGAACGTGATGTTGAAACAATATGCACGGGAGAAAGACGGTTCCATCGAGTCGATTCTGCACCGGGACGGGCATATCACCGAGGGTGCGGCAAGCAATGTGTTCATCGTGACCGGAGAGGCTGTCTGCACCCCGCCCAAGAGTAACCGGCTGCTACCGGGAATCACCCGCGACCTGGTCGTGGAACTGGTCGGCCAATCGGCATATCAATGCCGGGAAGTCCCCGTCAGCCTGGCCGGCTTGCAACAGGCCGATGAAATATGGCTCACCAGTTCCTCGCTGGGAATCGCGCCGGTGGTCAGACTCGACGGCCGGCCGATCAGCGGCGGCAAGCCCGGCCCTGCGTGGCATGAATTGGATTCGATTTACCAGGCGTTCAAAAAATCAGCCGGGGTGAATCATGTTTGAACTTGCAGGTATGCCCATACACGAAGTCTTTGCGCTTAGCCAAGCGCTGCGGTAAAACTTCGGCGCCAGCCTGGGATCGCGGGCGCTTCAGCCCAGTACCCGTTCCGGGTTCAGGATATTGTTCGGGTCCAGGGTTTGCTTTAACAGCTTCATCAATGCCAGCTCTTCCGCGCTCCGGGATTGATGCAGGTACTGCCGTTTCATCATGCCGATACCGTGTTCGGCGGAAATTGAACCGTTGTATTCGCCCACCTGTCTGTACACCACATCATAGACCGTTTGCCTGTCTTCCTTCCGTTCAACGGTGAACACCAGGTGCAGGTTACTGTCACCGATATGCCCGAAAACCAGCAGCTCTGTGCGCGGCAGCAACGCGTTGATCTCCGTTTCAAGCTGCGCCAGAAAATCGGCCATGCTGTTAATGGGAACGCTCACGTCAAAATTGGCATTGTCCTGGATCACGGCCAGGGCTTCGCCAACGCCATCGCGTATGGCCCAGACGGCCTGGCGTTCGCGTTCGGATTGGCAGATCACGGCATCGAGTATCCGTTCTTCCTCCAATTCACTAGCAAGTGCGTTTTCGAGGCGGCTTTGGCCGGATTTATCGTTGGTTTCGGTCAATACGTAGATCGGATAGCGCTCGTCAAACGGGCTGCTGACTGACGAAACATGCTCGATGATGTAATTGTAGTAACTGTCCCACATCACTTCGAATGAAGTGAGCGCGCCGCCAAACTCCCGGCCCATGAAATGCAGGAAGCGCACCACATCGGCAAAAGAAGTCAGCGCGACCAGCGCCGTGCTCCTGCCTTGCGGTTTCGCGAACAGCCGCAAGACCGCGCGCGTGACCACACCCAGGGTGCCCTCAGAGCCGATGAACAGGTGCTTCAAGTCATAACCGGCGTTATTTTTCAGCATCTTGTTCAATGAGGAGATAACCGTGCCGTCGGCCAATACCACTTCAAGGCCCAGGATCAGGTTGCGGGTCATGCCGAAGCGGATCACTTCGTTGCCGCCGGCGTTGGTGGCAATATTTCCGCCGATATTACACGAACCGCGTGCGCCCAGGTCCAGGGGAAACAGGAACCCTGCCGCATCCGCGGCATCCTGAATGGCCTGCAGGGGGGTACCTGCAAGCACCGTCATGGTCATGGATGCCTCGTCCAATTCCTCGATTCCGCTCATGCGCTCCAGGGATAGCGCCAACTCTTCTCCTTGTGGTGTGGCGCCGCCGCATAAACCGGTCAGACCACCCTGCACCACTATCTTCTGTCCGGCGGATGAACAGATGCGCAGGATGTCGGATATCTGCCCGGTGGATGCTGGTCGGGCAACGGCTACCGGCGGATGGGCGGTTTCTCCCGAGCTGTCGGCATGGTATTTCGTGGATACCTCAGGGCCGGTCAGAATAACATCCGGTCCTAATTTTTCGGTTAACTGCGTGATAGCTTCATTCATGCCGGCAAAATGACGATACAGACGACGATTCAGACCATGCGAGTTTGGCATATTCAGGTTAAAATTGAAAGACTGTTATCACTACCGGGGGACTCACACCAATGACTTCCAAGCCTCCTTTTCGGGCTGATCACGTGGGCAGCTTGTTGCGGCCGCCCCAACTGAAAACCGCCCGTGCCGAGTTTGCAGACGGCAAAATCGATGCAAATGCCCTCAAATCGATTGAAGATGAGTGCATCCGCACAGTAGTGGCGCGCCAGGAAGCCGTTGGCCTGCAAGCCGTCACAGACGGGGAATACAGACGCGCCTGGTGGCACTTCGATTTCCTCGCCGGGCTGTCCGGCGTGGAACTGGTCGAAACCAGCGAGGGCATACAGTTTCATGGCGTACAGACCAAGTCGCAGAATATTGCGGTGACCGGCAAGGTCGGTTTTGACGGGCATTTCATGCTCGATCATTTCCGCTACCTGCACAGCGTCGCCGGGGTCACGGCCAAGATGACGATACCATCACCCACTGTGCTGCACTTCCGCGGCGGCAGGGCCTCGATCAGCAAGCAGGTCTATCCCGGTCTGGACGAGTTTTTTGCCGATACCGCAGAAGCGTATCGCCAGGCCGTGCACGCCTTCTACGCCGCCGGCTGCCATTACCTGCAGTTCGACGAAACCTCGTGGGCGTATCTTTGCTCCGAAAAAGAGCGGCAGGCTTCCCGGGAGCGCGGCGATGATCCCGAATCGCTGCCGCGCGTCTATGCCGACATGATCAATCACGCGTTACAGGACAAACCGGAGGATATGGCGGTCACCACCCATATCTGCCGCGGCAACTTCCGATCCAGTTGGATCGCGGAAGGCGGCTATGATCCGGTGGCAGAGATCCTGTTGGGGGAAATCGGCTATGACGGGTATTTCCTGGAATACGACACCGAACGGGCCGGCGGCTTTGAACCCTTGCGGTTCCTGCCGCGGGGCGACAAACGGATCGTATTGGGTCTGGTAACGTCCAAATCCGGCGACCTGGAGGAAAAAGACGCCATTTTGCGCCGCATAGAGGAAGCAGCCCGCTTTGCCGATCAGAACCAGTTCTGCCTCAGCCCGCAATGCGGGTTCGCATCCACCGAAGAAGGCAACCTGCTGACCGAAGACCAGCAGTGGGAAAAACTACAGATGATCGTTGAAATCGCGCGGGAGGTCTGGCGTTAGTATTTTCCCAGCCTGGTATTACCGAACAACGACCACTCCCGCGAAAGCGGGAGTCCAGTGAGCAATCCTTCATTATAAGGAGTTTTGTTGTCCACTGGATTCCCGCTTTTCAGCCTGTCTCTATATGGCGTTGAGCAGGGGCGGGAATGGGAAGGGGACGCTTCCGTGAACTCTGATACAGTACCACTCCCGCGAAAGCGGGAGTCCAGTGAGCAAGCCTTCATTATAATGAGTTTTGTTGTTCACTGGATTCCCGCTGTTGCGGGAATGGTAAGCACTGGCGAGCAATGTCAGACTGAATAACTACCAGTCAGCCCGGATCTCTCGCTGGTTAGTTTGACAAAGCAAGCTGTCAAAACGTCACTGGTGTGGGCGGCAACTCACCTTTTGCGTAGCGTTTCTCCAGGCCCGGCGTCAGGTTCTCCCAGACCAGCAGCATGGAGCGCTTCGGGGAAAACCCGCGATGGCGGATGTCCGCCGGCATACAGGCCACATCACCGGCCTTCATGGTTACCACGGACATCGGTGCGGCCGTATTCTTGTCAGCCACCTTCCAGGTAATCTCATCGGACATCTGGATGAACCACTCCACCCGGTCGTTGCCGTGGTCCACCGGCAGGATGTGCTCTTCCGATGTCGGGCAGTAAGCGCTGCTCTTTACCACGGAAACGATAGACGGGTTCCAGGTAACCGGCGAACGGGACAGGTATTTGAACAGGTTGAACGCCGCCAGTTGGCCTTCAAAGCCGGCCTCCGCGTGGACCTCCGGCTCGGACTGGTCCACATCGGCGAACTGCCGGTTGACCGGGCGCCCGTTTTCATCGGAACGGATGGGACTGTCGCCCGGCAAGCCGACGAAACGCTCCGCCAGCTCCCGCTGAAAATTGACGGCCTCATCGTTGTTGCCGTTTTTCGGCCCACGGGCGCTGCCGGTCTCCAGGGGCGCGGCAAAGGGGTCGAAGCCGGCATTGGTCCAGTCCAATAACAACGACTTGAAACAGGCAAAGAGCGCGTCCGCATCGAAGCGTTCGGTAAAGTCTGTGCCGGAGTCTTTATAGGCCTGGTTGTACGCGCCCATGAACACATCCACCGTGCCGTAGTTGTTCACCGTGCCGAACACCTCGTCAAAATTCACCCAACCGTAGAAAAAGCCCCAGGCCACATCCCGCATCAGGGAGCGCAGGAAATTCTCCACGTCCATCACATGTGTCCCGGTCGGACACCGGATATGGGCAAAATATTCATCCCGGGTGAATGTGAACGAGCCGATCTCGAAGCGTCTGTAGCCGTTGGTCGGGTGCGGTTCGCTTGCGCTGTGTGCATCGGCAAGAACCGGCAATTCGTTTATTTTTTCCGCGGTGGCAGCCATAATCGTCTCTCCCCCGTATCAGCGCTGGCAGATGTCAGCCCACTTCTCAATGGACTCATCGCCCTGGATGGTTTGCAGTAATATCACGCTCAATTCCCCGGCGCAAAACTGGTAGGCGGCGCCTGCCGGCAGTAGCGTCAGGTGGCCCCGGCCGGCATTGACATGGCCCATCGCCCGGCCTTCCGGCTGCCCGGCAAGCTGGACTGATCCCTCTTTTTCCCCGGGCGGAACCAGCGCCGGGTCGGAAGGCTGTATGAACCGCACCTGCATACTGCCCTGCATCAGCAAAGCGGTCTCATCATGGCTGCAAATATACCAGGGACTGTCACCCTCGGCGCGAATGCACTCAATGGTATTCTCCAGGTTTTTCGCAACGACAACCCGTTCCCAAGGCCGGGCACTGCCGGCCACCTCGAACATATTGGAAAACAGGTAATCACGGGCATCTTCATTGCCGGTGATCTCCACGCCTCCCTTTTCATAGCTGTCAATACTGCCGAACAAGGTTGTCACAGACATGATGTTGTCTCCAGGTTCCCATACCACTCCCGCAAATGCGGAATTCCAGTCAAAACTGTCTCGCCCATCCACCATCCCACTCCCGCGAAAGCAGGAGTCCAGTCTAATACTGTGTCGCCCACAGGGCGACTCTTTGTCTCACTGGATTCCCGTTTGCACGGGAATGGGACCGGGGGCGCTTGCGTGAACATCGCCTCCATACCACTCCCGCGAAAGCGGGAGTCCAGTCTTATACTGCGTCGCCCGCAGGGCGACTCATCATATCCTACCATAGGCGCCTTATGTTGCAGACAGAAAATGCCGATCATGGGGCGCTTCCGGGTGAAAATCAGGACCGACAGGAACAATGCCGGTCGGGTTCACCATGGTTTGACTGCCGTAATAGGAATGCTTGATGTGTTTCATGTTGATCGTCTCCGCAACGCCCGGTTGCTGATACAGATCGCGCGTATACCCCCATAAATTCGGATAATCCACCAGCCGCCGGATATTGCACTTGAAATGACTCACGTACACCGGGTCGAAACGTATCAGGGTCGTGAACAGCCGCCAGTCGGCCTCGGTGATTTGATTGCCGATCAGGTAACGGCGGCTCTGAAGCCGATCTTCCAACCAGTCCAGGGTATCGAACAACGGGTGTACCGCCTCCTCATAAGCCTCCTGGGTGGTGGCAAACCCGGCCCGGTACACACCGTTATTCAAGGTGTTGTAAACCCGGCTGTTGATCCCGTCTATCTCATCCCGGAGGGGTTCCGGGTAATAATCACCCGGCGCGGCGCCGACCTTGTCGAATGCGCTGTTGAACATGCGGATGATCTCCGATGATTCATTGGAGACGATGGTGTTGCCGTGCAGGTCCCATAACACCGGCACGGTCACCCGGCCGCTATACTCGGGATCGGCTGCCGTATATACCTGGTAATGATATGTTGCATTATGAACGGGGTCAGGAATAACGCCCTCGCCCGGTTCAAACGTCCAGCCGTGGTCGCCCAGGTGCCAGTGCACGACGGAAACGGAAACCATGTCCTTCAAACCCTTGATACTGCGAAAGATCATGGTGCGGTTGGCCCAGGGGCACGCATGGGAGACATACAGGTGGTAACGGCCGGACTCTGCCTTGAAACCTCCCGTACCGGAAGGGCCGGCTGAGCCATCCTGTGTTACCCAGTTGCGAAACCGGGATTCGGAACGAATGAAGCGCCCCTGGTTGGATTCGGTGTCATACCACTGGTCATGCCACTTGCCGTCTATCAACAATCCCATTCCGCTATCCCGTAAGTATCTGTGTTGAACGCGCCATAGTATAGCATCCCGCGTGTTTTATTTTTGCGGGGGTGATATCATTAAAGAAGCTCTGAAGCGGCAGCAACAATTCAGCAATCACGGCTTTCCCGGAGGATAACCATCATGTCCGATAAACTGCCAGGCACGAGTCTGACCGGTCATCACCATATCACTATTGGCGTCGGCAACGTGCAGGAAGACTTCGATTTTCACACCAAGACACTGGGTCTGAAATGCGTCAAACGCACGTTGTTCTATGATGGCGCAACACCGGTTTACCACCTGTACTACGGTAATGACACGGGTGAAGAAAGCACGTTGCTCACCACGTTCCCGGTCGCGCACATTGGCGTCAAGGCCAAGGAAGGCAGCGGCCAGGTGAGTTATGTGAGCCTGTCCGTAGCGCCGGATTCGCTGCCATACTGGCACAAACGCCTGAAGGAACAGGGTTTTGACGTGACGGAGACCGAACGCTTCGGTGAAAAACATCTCGATTTCCGATCCCCCCACAACATCCGCATGTCCATGGTAGGCGTCGAAGAGGATGACCGAACGCCCTATTCCGACGGGCCGGTTCCTGCCGAACACATGATCCGCGGCACCCATGCGGCCGGCGTGTCCACCCGCGACATGGAGTTCATGGCAGAGTTCCTGGAAGTGGCCTGGGGATCGCGCAAGGAGGCGGATGACAGCAACCTGGTGCGTTACAGTATGGGCGAAGGCGGCAGCGGCGCCTATACCGATTTTGAAATCGAACCGGACCGCAAACCGGGTTCCTGGACTGTGGGAGAAGGCGCGATCCACCACATGGCCTACAATGTGCCCAGCCGCGCCGAGCAGGACGCGATCAAGTTCTTTACCGAGGGCCTGGGCTACACGGACTTCTCGGATGTGAAAGACCGCGGTTATTTCGATTCCATTTACATCCGCACGCCCTCAGGCGCGTTGTTTGAAGCGTGCTGTTCGCACAAACCTGCGTTCACCTGCGACGAACCTTATGAAACCCTTGGGACAAAACTGATGATGTCGCCGCAAATTGAAGCCAACAAAGATGAAGTGCTCAAAGTGATCGGTGAAATCAGGTCTGACTGACGAATGAATTTTCAGTTTGCCGCGCTGCCCTGGAACATCATCTTTGCAGCCGGCGCCCGTAAGCGCCTGCCGGAAGAGCTGGCGAAACTCGGCTATTCCCGCGCCCTGGTTCTGACAACACCGCACCAGGCGGGCACCGGACGGGAGATCGTCGAACAACTCGGAGACAAGGCGGCTGGCCTGTTCGATCAAGCCATGATGCATGTGCCCGGCGAAACGCTAGATCAGGCTATGGAGGAGGTAACGCGTCTGGGCGCAGACTGCTCCGTTTCCATTGGCGGTGGTTCCACCACCGGTCTCGGCAAAGCCCTCGCGTTCCACCTGGAGTTGCCCAACATCGTGCTGCCCACCAGTTACGCCGGTTCGGAGATGACCAACCTCTGGGCGGTGACCCGAAACGAGCGCAAAGTCACCCGGCGCGACAATATCGTCGTGCCGACATTGACGATTTATGACCCTGAACTCACGCTGACCATGCCGCCTGCATTCGCCGCGGCCAGCGGCATGAACGCGATGGCCCAGGCGGTTGCCAATGCGGCCGCGCAGGACGCCAACCCCATCAGCGCGGCGCTCGCCCTGGAAGGCATACGCGCCCTGGCGCACAGTTTGCCTCTTATTATTTCGGATCCCGGCAACCTGGACGCACGCGCCGAAGCCCTGTACGGCGCCAGCCAGGCCGGCGCTGCGCTGGGTACCGGCACGACCGGCCTGCACCATCGCCTGTGCCACACCTTCGGCGGCACGTTCAATACCCCCCATGCCGAGACCCACACGATCCTGCTGCCGCATAGTGTGGCCTACAACAGCGGCGCCAGGCCGGAAGCAACAAAACGCATTGCGGAAGCCCTGGGCGTCAATGACGCCGCAACCGGCCTGTTCGAGCTGGCGCGGAAACTCGGCGCGCCCATCGCGTTGAAAAACATAGGGATAAAAGAAACAGACCTGGATGAAGCCGCCGCGGTAACCGTGGAGAAACCGATTAACAACCCCGAACCGGTCACCCGCGCACGGGTACGGGCGCTATTGGAGAACGCCTGGCACGGCCATCCACC
This sequence comes from Gammaproteobacteria bacterium, assembly GCA_965221335.1. Taxonomy (GTDB): domain Bacteria; phylum Pseudomonadota; class Gammaproteobacteria; order Eutrophobiales; family Eutrophobiaceae; genus JAAXHV01. The sequence goes on from CBDCSC010000002.1 coordinate 98,559, forward strand.
AACGCCGGTATAGGACTAACCCGCGGACAACCCGGAAAACATAACAGTATTCCGCCGGGCCGGGTAAAACCAATCATCGGCCCGGAAACCCCGGTCACGGTACCGCAGATCTGGCTGGGCGGCGATTATGTCGGCGGCGCCGATGAACTGAAACACATCCTCGACCTGCCCGCAGTGGAACCAAACCCCGATCGCGGCCAGTGTTCCCTGTCCCCTACCCGGCTTACAAGACAAACTAATTTAGCGTAAATATGAACCCAACTATCAAAATCAACTGGCCCACCATCCACTTGGCCATATCAGTCTTGGCATTGGCCATATCTGCCTTGACGCGATCGATGGCAACATCAAGGTCCTGCTTGGTGGCCATATTCTGGCGAATCCCTTCGAGCTCTTCCTTGGTGGCCATGTTCTGGCGAATATCTTTGATCTCTTGTTCGACCTTATCAAAACGCCGGTCAATTTTTTCGATGTCCGCTCTTGTCGCCAGGTTGTTCAACAGATCACCCTGCTCTGCCGCCAGTGCTTCCGCCTGCTGCTCGTTAAAACCGCATGCTGTCATCCGTTTTACGTAGGCATGTTCGTTGAACATGAGTATGTCGTGCTCCGGCGTAAAATAATGTGATTCTGCCGTTTTTGCTTGTGCTACTGTTGTTTCATTCATGGCGTAACTCCCGTTATTCCGTTCATTAGTTATGTAAATGAGCGAGTAAACATTTCTGTTTACTGTTGGTAACTGATGTTAGTAGCCTGTTATGGGGTTGTCAAGGTGGAATAAGAACAGGTGAAATAAGAACAAGATGCCCACCGCACACACTCCTAAGCACACCAGGAATGGACTTGTTCAGCGCTTCCTATAATATATGCGCGATGAGAACCGTACCGCAGATAACCTTAGAGCAGGCTGCCGCCAAGGTGCGCTCCGGCGATGTGTTGATCGTTGGCGGTTTCGGTATGACGGGCAACCCGACCAACGTCATGCATGCGCTTGCCGAAACCGATGTAACCGGGCTTACCTATATCGGCAACAATGTGGGCGAACCCGGCCTGGCCGGCGGGCTCTGCCTGCGTAAGGGCCAGTTGAAAAAAGTTGTCGGGTCATTCTTCACCAGCAACCTCGAAGCCGTGGTGGCGGCGCAGTCCGGGGAAGTCGAATTTGAACTTCTGCCCCAGGGCACGCTGGCGGAAGCCATCCGCGCCGGTGGAGCCGGTCTGGGGGGATTCTTCACACCCACTGCGGCCGGAACGCCGCTGGCGGAAGGCTGTGAAACCAGGGTCATCAACGGAACAGAAATGGTATTCGTTCCCGCGCTGCGCGCCGATGTTGCTGTCATCCGGGCCTGGCGCGCTGATACCATCGGCAACCTGCAATACCGCATGACGGAAAACAATTTCAACCCGGCCGCGGCGACGGCCGCCGACCTGGTCATCGCTGAAGTGGAGGAGATTGTCCCTGCCGGCGAGTTGGACCCGGATCATATTCATACTCCCGGTTGTTTCGTCGACTACCTGGTACAGGCCAGCCTCAACCCTGAGCACCTGGGCACCTCGGCATCAGTGGCGGCAAGCCGGAAAAAGGTGGATGAAGCCCGTATGACGATGGCCAGGCTGGCGCTGGCCGAGTTGCAGCGGGGCGATATCGTGAACCTGGGAGTCGGTATTCCCACCCTGGTGGCGGACTTGATCAGGCCGGAAGACGGCATCATCCTGCACTCCGAAAACGGTATGCTGGGCGTAGGGCCGGAACCCGAATCCGGTGGCGCGATGGAGTATCCGATCAATGCCGGCAAGGTTCCGGTTACCGCGCTGCCCGGCTCCAGCTATTTCGACAGCGCCGCCTCTTTCGGCATGATCCGGGGCGGTCACGTGGATGTGGCCATCATGGGTGGCCTGCAGGTGGACGAACAGGGCAACCTGGCCAACTGGGCCGTGCCCGGCAAACCGCTGCTCGGGGTCGGCGGCGCGATGGACCTGGCGTCCGGCGCCGGCAAGCTGATCGTGACCATGACCCATTGCGACAGGAGCGGCAACTCTAAAGTAGCGTCCCGTTGTGACCTGCCATTGACCGCACGCAAGGCCGTCGATATCCTGATCACGGACCTGGCGGTATTTCATTTCGGTGACACGGGGATGCGCCTGGTTAAGTTGCTGCCAGGGGTCACGGAAGATGAGGTAAGGCAGAAGACCGCGGCAAACTACTTTAGCGACCGCCCTGTAGCGTTGGAAACTCTGACTTAATCCCAAAGGTTACCTGGCATCATGATCTTCGACCCCGTCCTCAATCTCATTGCCGCGCTGGTCCTGAGCTACGTATTCGTGCTGGCCGGACTGCACAAGTGCAAGGCGCCGGCAGAGTTTGCAACGACCTTGATGAATTATAAAATCCTGCCGGAGGGTTTGGCCCGCCAAGGCATCTACTTGATTCCCGTGGTTGAAATCATGACCGGGGCAGCGCTGCTGATACCCGCGGTGGCGCGTCTCGCGGCGTTCTCGGCCGGCGCGCTGTTGTGTATCTACATGATCGCGATAGCCATCAACCTGCAGCGCGGACGGCGCAGTATCGATTGCGGATGCGGTGGCCCGGCCCAGAAACAAACCATCAGCGAGTGGATGATCGCGCGCAACGCTTTGCTGCTGTTGCTCGCTGGTGTTGCCGGCAGTCAGACGCTGCCGCGCGCGCTGCTCTGGTTCGACTGGCTGACGATTATCCTGGCGGCCGTTATGGGTTGCCTGCTCTACAATATCATCAACCAGTTGCTGGTGAACAAAGACCTGCTGAAATCGTTGGTCCGCGAGGAATTCCATGCTTGAAGCCCTGATCGTCTCCAACCTCCTGCTCTGGATCATCGTAGTAATACTGGGCGTAATGGTATTTGCCCTGGTGAGGCAGATCGGCGTGCTCTACGAGCGGGTGGCCCCGGCCGGCGCGCTGATGGTGAACCAGACACTGCGCCCCGGCGATGCCGCCCCGGAAATGGATTTGTTGACCATTGAGAATAAAAAAATCCGTGTCGGCGGAGTCCGCGAGCCGGCGCGCAGCCTGTTGCTGTTCTTTCTCGCTCCCGATTGTCCGGTGTGCAAGACCCTGCTACCGGCGCTGTTCTCGGCGCACAAGGAGGAACGCGCCTGGCTGGATATCGTGCTGGCCAGCGACGGCCCGGTCGAAGAACACCGCAAGTTCATCGAACAGCAGAAGCTGTCACGCTTCGATTACGTGCTGTCGGAAATCCTGGGCCGCAGTTACGGGGTAGGCAAACTGCCGTACTCGGTGCTGATCGACGAGCAGGGCAAGGTTGTCACCATGGGTATCATCAATTCCAGGGAACACCTCGAAAGCCTGTTCGAGGCAAAGGAACAGGGCGTCGCATCCATCCAGGAATATGTGAAGAAGTATCACTCAGCGGAAGCCGGTTGATATTGCCCCAAAACTGCCATTCCCACCCCTGCTCAACGCCATACGCGGGCAGGAGTGGTACAGTGGCGTGGTTTGCGGGAGCACCCCCTATTCCATTCCCGCGAAAGCGGGAATCCAGTGAGCAAACTTTCATTATAATGAGTTTTTTTGTCTACTGGATTCCCGCTGTTGCGGGAATGGAAGGCGCTGTTCGACTATATCATCTAAGTTCGCTGTTTCTCTGCTCCGTCATGCCGCTCTGGCTCCTGTTCTCATTACGGAGGAGACTGCGACATCAGATGTTATTGCGGATATATTCAAGCGTCTCGTTCAATACATCCGTGTCGCCCACATGGTTCGCCAGCAGCAGGATCACCTTGGCGTTGACTTTATGGCTTTGTTCGGTGGTCAGTCCTTCATGCAGGTCAATCAGGCGCGCGTAAAAATCATCCGGGTCGGCAACACCGAGTTCTGTCCGGAGTTTGTTTGCCATCAGCCTACCCCTCCAACGCCTCCCACATCTCCGAGTCCCGCTCCGCCGTCCAGATCTGCGGGTCGGCAATGCCCGAGGCAATATCGTAGGCGCGGGCTACGTCAAACGGCAGGCAGTGGTCGAAGATCACCCATTCGCCAAAGTCGGGCTTGAGGGCGGCGTAGGTTTCCTTGTAGATTTCCTTCAGGTCCTTCCCCTGTTTCTGGCCAGTTTCAACCGCGCGGTACATCGCGGTAACAAACGCGCGCGTGCCGTCGATACCTTCACGTATGGTTTCCGGCGTCGCCAGCGCGTCGCCGCGTCCCGGCACCAGGGCCAGTGGTTTCAGCGCGCTGATGTTGTCCAGGGTCGCGGGCCAATCCAGCAGGTAGGCATCGCCGGTATACGGCGTGGCCCCATACTCCACCAGATCGCCGCTGTACAATACCCGTTCTTCCGGAAGCCAGACTACGGTGTCGCCCTTGGTATGCCCGCGCCCCAGTTGCATGATCTTCACTTCCGTGTCGCCCATCCACAGGGACATCTCCCCGGTAAAGGTGATCGTCGGCCAGGTCAGGCCGGGAATGGTTTCATAGCCGTTGAACAACCTCGGGAAGCGCTCAAACTCGGATTTCCAGTCCTGCTTGCCGCGCTCGACGATGAGGTCATAGGTATCCCGGCTGGAGATGATGTGTTCCGGCTTGTAGGCGCTGGCGCCCAGCACTCGTACTGCGTGATAATGGGTCATAACCACGTATTTCACGGGTTTATCCGTGACCGACCGGATTTTTTCCAGCACCCGTTCGGCCATCAGCGGTGTTGCCTGCGTGTCTATCACCATAACGCCGTCGTCGCCAATGATCACGCCGGTATTCGGGTCGCCTTCCGCAGTATAGGCGTAGGCATTGTCGGCCAAGCGGCTGAACGTTACCTGTTTCTCCCCCAGGTCCGCCTTGGAAGCAAATTCTTTGACCATTTTTCGGTCCTCTATAGAGTTTGGTTGCGGGAGGCGTATTGTAGTACCTGGGGTTGCCCGCCGCAATGATTAGTGCAAAGTTTGATTAGTGCAAAGTTCAAGGGAATGGTACGAGGAAATGGCGCTGAGATTGACTAACACGTTGAATAAGCTAGACTGAATCGGTCTACGGTGTTGGGGTGAATAGAATGGGTAACAACAGATTACAGAACAAAGTCGCGATCGTAACCGGTTCGGGGCAGGGGATCGGCGCGGCCATTGCGCAGGTGTTTGCGCGGGAAGGCGCGCGTGTCGTCGTGGCGACGCGCACGGAGAAAACCGGTCAGGAGACCGTCACACAAATCAGGGCGGAGGGGGGCGAAGCGATCCTGATCAGCACGGATATCGGCAAGGCTGCTTCCATAGACAAGGTCGTGAATAAGACCCTGGACGTCTACGGACAGATCGACATCATGGTCCATAACGCCGCTTCCTTCCTGGGCGGTCTTGTCGAGGAATACAAGGATGAGGACCTGGACACCGTGTTGGCGGTCAACCTGAAGGCCTGTTTTCGGCTCGCCTACGCGTGTATTCCCCACATGAGAAAACAGGGAGCAGGCAGGCTCCTGTTTACCTCGTCCGTCACCGGGCCGCGGGTCGCAATGCCCGGCACATCCTATTATGCCGCGTCAAAGGCAGGGGTGAACGGGTTTATCCGCACCGCTGCCGTTGAACTGGCCGCGGACAACATCACCGTGAACGGGGTCGAACCGGGTTTTATCCTTACGCCGGCCATGGACTTGCTCGCTGACGATAACGCCAGGGCGGAAATGGCTCGTTATATCCCCAAGGGCGAACTGGGCGAACCGAACGACATTGCTTACGCGATGCTCTACCTGGCCGGCGATGAGGCCAAATACGTGACTGGGCAGACCCTGGTCGTGGACGGCGGCTCGACACTGCCGGAGAGCCCCGTCTACATGAACGAGACAGAAGGGATACAGACCTTGCAGGGGTCGTGACGGGCAAAGTCAGCCCGCATTTTTCAGGTGATGCGATGAGCGCGCCGGATTTTTCGTAGCGACTGAAAACATAGTGGCTCTTCTGGTTGAGGGAAAAATCGGCAGGTTAGACGACTTGCACGACGAAAGTCACTTCTGGACTTGCGTCCCAGCAGGGACGCAATGAACGCATCAAGCGCAGTGTGTAATATTGAATTAATCATCAAATTAATGTAGTACATTGACAGCACATATGTTTCTCGTAGCAACAGGCGGCCTGGTGAGAAATGCGGGCTGATGATGAACGCTGGATGCGGCGGGCGCTGGACTTGGCCGAACGCGCCCGGGCGGAGGATGAAGTCCCGGTCGGCGCGATCCTGGTACTGGACGATGACTGCATCGGTGAGGGCTGGAATCGTCCTATCTCCGGCAATGACCCCACTGCCCACGCTGAGATTGCAGCCTTGCGCGCGGCGTGTGCGCGCCAAGGGAATTACCGCCTGCCCGGCGCCACGTTGTACGTGACCCTGGAGCCTTGCGCGATGTGTGCCGGGGCCATCGTCCTGGCCCGCATCAAACGCGTGGTTTATGCCGCCGCGGACCCGCGCGCCGGCGCCGCCGGCAGTGTGTTCAACATACTGCAATCCGAACAACTGAACCACCGCGTCGAACTGGCCTCCGGAATACTGGAACAGGAAGCCGCCGACCTGTTGCAGACGTTTTTCAGAGAACGGCGCTAGACATTATGTTTGAACTACCAGGCAAGCCTGAACACAAAGGCGTTGGTTTTTTACCCGGTGCTCGATAGCCTCATAATCAGGTCTATGCTCATCCCGATTGCATCTAACTGTTGGCACAGGCCCGGGCATCCCCCCGTACCACTCCCGCAACAGCGGGAGTCCAGTCAAATACTGTGTCGCCCGCAGGGCGACCCTTTGTTTCACTGGATTCCCGTTTGCACGGGAATGGGGTGGGGGCGCTTGTGTGAACATCGCCACCGTACCACTCCCGCGAAAGCGGGAGTCCAGTCAAGTACTGTGTCGCCCGCAAGGCGACCCTTTGTTTCACTGGATTCCCGTTTGCACGGGAATGGGGTGGGGGCGCTTGTGTGAACATCGCCACCGTACCACTCCCGCGAAAGCGGGAGTCCAGTCGAATACTGTGTCGCCCAATGGGCGACCCGTTGTTTCACTGGATTCCCGTTTGCACGGGAATGGTATGAGGCGCAGTGATAAACATGCAAGACTCCCGGATACAACCCCTGCTGCTGCAACTCAGTGAGCAATTAACACGCCGGCATCAAATGCTGACCACGGCCGAGTCATGCACCGGTGGTGGCGTTGCTTATGCGATCACGGCAATACCAGGCAGTTCCGGCTGGTTTGAACGCGGGTTCGTTACCTACTCGAACCTTGCCAAGCAGGAACAGCTTGGCGTTCCCCACGAATTGATCGCCCGCTACGGAGCGGTGAGCGAGCAGGTGGCCGCGGCCATGGCGCAAGGCGCTTTGCAGCACAGCCAGGCAGATTTCAGCGTAGCGGTGACCGGGATAGCCGGACCTGACGGCGGCAGTAACGAAAAGCCGGTCGGCACCGTCTGTTTCGGCTGGGGCGAACGCGATGCCGAAACCAGGACCACCCGAATAGTTTTCGACGGCAACAGGCAGCAGGTACGGGAACTCTCTGTGCTTACGGCCCTGCAGGGTCTGGCGGACCTGGTTGTCTTACAATATTAAGTCAGAGCTTACTTAAGGAAGCTCTGAGATTAAGTCAGAGGTTCCTACGATACAAGGATGTATCGTCACAAATCCGCCTGGAGCGGATTTGGACATCCGAAGGATGCCCGAAGGGTGTGCGCCATGGAAGGTGCACATCAATATCAATGACTGTAAGACATGATCAATTACTGGCCCGGCTATCAATGAAAAGACTGTTCTTCGCGCTCTGGCCCGATGCTGGGACACGCGACCTGCTCGCGGAACAAGCCGGCTTGATTCAGGTCAACACGGGCCGGCGCGTGCCACCGGAAAACTACCATATCACACTGGCGTTCCTCGGCAATGTGAACGAACAGGACATCCCCGGACTGGCCGATGCCGCAACAGGATTAAGCATCCCCGGGTTCACGCTGCAAATCGACCACTGCGGTGGGTGGAAACGATCGAATGTCGCCTGGCTGGCGCCCGCCGATACGCCTGAACCCCTGCTGGAACTGGTCAGACAGATAATCCGACTGAGCAGGTTAGCGGGGATCTCCGTCGATGAGCGGGACTACACTCCCCACCTGACCATTGCCCGCAAACTGGCCCGCCCGGTCAAGCCGCACGCGTTCGAACCTATCCAGTGGGACGTAAAGGAGTTCTGCCTGGCCGCATCCGTTACCCATGAGAAGGGAGCGAGATACCAGGTGGCGCAGTCTTGGGCGCTGAGTTAGCGCGTCCGCTATCACATCACCTCAACACCTATCAGCCAGTCGTGCAGGACCATAATGAACAACAGGTACAGCAACAGGCCGGAGACTACGGCAATAAGATCGTTCGCAGGGGTTTTCGGAAAACCGGGCACGGGACGAGCTTTGCGGTGTTTCATGGAGATGCGCCCGGCCACTGCCCAGACCAGGAAACTGCCGAACAGCAACACATCGGCAAGCGCGCCGTTGGTCAGCAAATGGGCAAAAGCCCAGATTTTGACCGAGGCGAAAGCCGGGTGTTTCACCGATGTCTTTATCTGTCCTGGTAAAAAGCTGGCCATGAACAGCGGAAACACGAACAGCATCAACAGAAAGTTGGCATAGAGCAACCATGCGGGCGGCGTATAGAGTATGACGGGCGCATCGTTTACGATTCCATATCCCTTTGACAACAGGATCAAGCCGACCAGGGACGCGACGCTGTACAAAATCTTCCAGACACCCGTTCCCAGCCTATCAGCCATCGCATCGCGCCAGCCTGCATTGACGATGGAAATGGAATGTACGGCAAAAAACAGTATCAGACCGCTAATGAACAATAACATAGCCTTGGCTCCGAATAGTATTTAAGCAACCTCTGATTAAGTCATCCGAGGTTCCTGCGATACAGGGATATATCGCTCTGACAAGTCCAGGATGGACTTGTCAGAGCTTTCTTAAACTACCAATTAAAGCGCACGGTTCCACTTATCCAGCGGGGCCGGCCTATCATATTCTGTGAAAAACCGCCAAATTGCGCCAGCGGGATATTGTAAACCCGGTAATCCTCGTCAGCCAGGTTCTTCACTGCCAGCGACACTTCATAGGTATTGTCAAGGCTGGTGAACGCGATTCTCGCGTTCCCCAGGATGTAGGAACCTTCCTTCGAATCCGGATGATTATTGATGTCAAAATATTGTTCGCCTACGAATGAAAAATCACCTTGTACAGACATCATGCCGCCGAGCATTGCCCATTCATAGCGGGCCAGGCCGTTAAACGTGACATCCGGGGCCAGTACCAGGTCACGGTCTTTGACGATTGTGCCCCCGGCATTGGGGCCGACGGCAATATCGGTAACTACGTCTTCCGCTTCAGAATCCAGCACACTCACACCGAACAGGAATTCCCAACCTTCCCACGGGTTGGTTACGAGTTCGGCCTCCAAGCCGAACACATTTGCATCCTGGTTGGATACGAATGGTGTTAACCCCGCGAAGCTGAATGACTGGTAATCACTGTAGTCATAATAGAAAACGGAAGCATTAAATCGAGTGGTGCCATTGAATAAGGTCGATTTTATTCCAAGCTCAAAGGCATGCAAGGTTTCTTCGTCATAGGGAAAAGTGACCGGACCCAGGCCCAGGCTCGTGTTGAAACCGGCGGCTTTGACACCCCTGGAGATTGCGCCATATACCAGCAGGTCATCATCGGGGCGCCAGTCGAGCTCTGCACGAAAGGAAACATTGGTATGATCATGTTTTGCCGCATCGCCATCGGTCGCTTTATTGAAGACGATATCGGGCACGCCGGGTATAAGCTCTTCTCTGGACAGGAAATTATATTCGCTGTCTTCAGTTGTAACCCGGACTCCCCCAATAAAACTCCAATTGTCGGAGAGTTCGTATTCGCCATGACCAAAAAGCGCCCATGAGTTTGACAGTTGACTGTTAACAACAAGGTTATTGAATATGCCAAACGGACTGGCATCGGTTCGCGTGCCGCTCTTGATATCACGGTAGTAATAGTAAAATCCCGTCGTCCAGTTCAGCCGGGCGGCTTCGCCGGACAAACGCAGTTCCTGTGTCCATTGTTTGCTGTCTACCGGGTTGGTAACGAGAAAAAGCGGAAAGAGGTGCGCGTCCGTGTCTTCACCAAAAAATTTATCCACGTACTCAAATGCCGTAATTGATGTAACCGAAAACGCATCAGCATTGTATTGGACCTGAAATGACAACCCCGCAGTATCCAGTTCAAGAAACGGTTCGCGATCATTGTCCGACGCCTGCACATCACCGTCCGTATCACGGTAACCCAGGCAATCGGTGCCCGTGACATCGGGCGCGCCAATTAAACTACAGTCGACTATATCGTTGATGCCGGCGCTGATTTGCGCGGCGCCGTCGGGCCCATAAGTGGTAACGCTATGTTCATAAGAGGCAGAGACCTGATCAGCCTGGGCGTAATGCGCGCTTGCAAGGATTTCCAGGTTTTCGTTAGGGGTAAATAACAACTGGCCACGAAGTGAGTACACATCCGTTGAATTTGCGGACGCGACCCCCGGAACACGGCTGTCCCGATAACCGTCATGGTCGTGATACAGCGCTGAAACCCGGGCAGCCAGCGTGTCGCTCAGCGGCCCACCAACGGCTCCTTCAACGCGAACCTGGTCATACTTGCCGTAGGTCGCATCCACGTAACCTTCGAATTCATCCGTCGGTTTCCTGGTAACAAAATGGACAAGACCCCCTGTTGCATTACGGCCAAACAGCGTGCCTTGTGGTCCTTTCAATACTTCTGTTCGCTCAATATCGAATAACTGAAACCCCAACCCGGCCAGCGTTGCATGGTAAATCTCGTCTACATATACCGCAACGGCAGACTCATTGATTTCCGCAAAATCATTCAGCCCGACACCACGAAGTGAGAAAGCGGCGTTATTACCATCTCCGAAGTTCGATACGTATCTCAGTCCCGGCGTGTGGGCAACGAGATCGGTTGTAGACTGAAATCCCAGTTCACGCATCTGGTCACCGGTAAAGGCGGTGACGGCAATGCCCACATCCTGGAGATTCTGTTCGCGCTTTTGTGCGGTAACTACAATCACCTCCAGAATACCCGCCTGACTGTCAGGATTTTGATCCTGGGCGGCCGCACCTTGAGCACCAACTGCCATGAAAACCAGTAATGCTGTTTTCGCCAGCACTGACATTTTTTGTATAGATTTCATTTCTCCCCCCGAATTTGATTGTCTTTTGTACCTTAATTATAGAAAACATACAGCAAGAGGTGAAATTAATACTTCCCGGGTTGCGATATTTCTGTCCGGTAACAGTGCCTAATGCCGGCCAATTACCCTCTCGTCAATTCTGACATATTGAGCGAATCCCCGGCTCCAAATTTTTTTAAAAAAAAGACTTGACCTTCTGATTTGATGGCATAGAATTGGAGTCACTGGGATGCCGTCGGGCGCCAGCGGCGCAACGGCGGTGAAACTACCACCACCTTTACGGATAGCTAAAGGCATGGATTTGATGAACGGAGAACCCGTCCACATTTATCACGGCGCATACAGACCCTGTAACGGGTTCGTGCTTTCCTATACAGGCTCCCTGGTGGGGGCTATCGAAGTAGACGGCATCGACCCGGACGGGATGTCGCACAAGGACATGGAGGCATTCTCCATAGTGATCAGGAACCTGCTGAATATCCTGCCACAGTCCGTCGTGCTGCAGCACTATTACGTCCACTACCGCGATCAAAAGGTGTCTTTTGCCCCGCGGACAAATCCCGTATGCAACGCGTTGAACACCTACCGGGAAAGACACCTGAACCGGTTGCGCCTGGCGGGCGCCCGCTGTGTACTGTTCGTCGAGATGTTGCCCGAGCGCCAGGACCAGTCCAGCCTGGCGCTGTTCCTGCGCCACTTGTCCAAGTGCTTGCGCGACCCCGCATCCAGGGATTATGTCAAGCGTTTCATCATGTACGGGCACGCACGCAATGCATCGAAGCGCGCCCTGGACAAACTGGCGCCGGCGCTTGAAACCCGGATACGCGACATCATCAATTATTGCAGTGGCCTGTTCCGGACCCGGCAACTCGATCTTGATGAAACCTACCGGGTAATGAAGTTCCTGGCAACCCTGGAGGTGAACTACCTGGACTCCGGGTTGCGCTGCCCGCAGGTCATCGATACCGACCTGTCAGACGGGCAGGTCACGCCGATCAGCTTGAACGGCATGGACATCTTGCGGCTGCAGAATCGCAGGAAGACCTACGCGCGCGTGCTGTCGGTGAAACAGTTCAACTTTGACCGGTTTTCGCCCGGGCTGTTTGCCAGGGGACCGATAAAAACACCGGGGAACTACGTGTTGACCACCCGGTACAAAGGCATGACCGAGGCATCGAAGACATTGTTCTTCTTCAACCGCAAGAAGGAGTTGGAACGGGAGACGCTCAGTTTCACGGATTTTATCAAAGGACTTGACGGCAGCGCGCAAAAGGACCGGGACATGCAGGTATTCCGCCCATCACTGATACGGAAATTCCAGGAACTTGATGAAGCGGCTTCCCTGAAGGATAACCTGGGACTGGTCGCCACCCACGCGGTGGTTTTCGATGCCGACATCAAGGAACTGGAACAGACCACGGCATTGTTGCAGTCCGCGTTGCAACAGAACCAGTTCAGCATACTTTGGGAAACCGTAGCGCAGACGGACGTATTTTTTGACCTGCAACCTTGCGCAGACCATCGCGGCCGGTTTTTTCGGGACATACCGCTTAATACCTCGCAATTTTCCACCCTGGCGTTGTTCTACAAGTCTGCCCAAGGCGCAAAAACCGTCGAAGACCTGGGCGACGAAGAAGCGCAATATATCTTCTTGTCGGGAGACGCTTCACCGTATTATTTCTCGCCGTTTACCGGCGGGAGGGGGTTTCTGATCGGCGTGGGCCCGGTGCGCAGCGGCAAATCATTCCTGCGCACCTGCACCGGGATCCATTGGCCCAAGTACGGGGGATTTTACCGGGCCATAGATATCGACCCCGGTTCCGAACCCATTGCCCATGCGTTCGGTGCTGACGCCGGGATCATACGCTTCGACGGCGCACAAGCGCTCTGCCTGAATTTCTTCTCGCAGGCGCGCGGCCCGGATGACACCTTGTTCATTGCGCATTTGAACCGGCAACTCATGGCGATGATCAGCACGAACGACTCCGAGGAATTACGGCGAATGTCCGGCGCTGACCAGCTTGCCCTGGATCGTGCGATACGGCAGGCGCTCAGGTTACCGCGCCACCTGCAAAGCCTGACGGCGCTGCTGAAACACTGCCCCGGACCGGTGCAGAGGAAACTGGCCCGCTTCGCCGGGAACGGCGCTTATGCCCGACTGTTCGATGCCGAACAGGACGCAATCGGGTCGATGGACAGGAAGGTGGCAGTCTACAACCTGGCGGGCATCCGGGACGATAGCGTGGCCAAACCACTGGTGATGGCGGAAATTGCGTACCGGGTCATGCGCTTTTATGAAAACCCGGCGATACGCGCCTGCCCCAAGTGGCTCGATGTGGATGAGTGCCATCATATTTTGTCCGACCCGGAACTGACCAGGACGCTGTTGCTGGACAGGGTGCGCACCTGGGGCAAGCTGCTCGCAGGTATCGGCATGTGGACACAGTCCGGTATCGAACTCGGCAACATCGAAAACTGGGAAGCGCTGCGCAGCGCGGCCTCGACCTTTATCTTTACCGCCGACCCGGAGTTGAACCGGGACGCGTACCGATCGATCTTCAACCTGAAAGAGGGAGAGATGGAAACCATAAAAAGCATGATCCCGAAGCGGGAGTTTTACCTGATACAGCGTGATTTGAACGTCTCGAAGAAATGCATCATGTCAGTCGAACCGGAGCAATACGTGTTATCGACATCCAGTCCGGCGGAGCAGAACCTGTATTTCGACAATGTCGAACGTTATGGTTTTGCAGCCGGCGTCAGCAAAACCATGGCGGCGCTGGCCGGCCACCCCGGGATGGAAGCCTGATGCGCAGGTTCGTATTTATCTTTTGCTGTTTTCTGTTCGGCGCGGCCCATGGCGCGGGGATTCCGACGGTCGATGCCGGAGTCATCGCACGGCAGATCATCGCCTACCAGCAGCAGTTGCGTGATTTTGAGATCCAGTTACAACAGGCAAACCTCAATACCGAACAGTTGTCCACGCTCAACAGGCACTTCTACCAGACCCTGAAGCAATACGATGACTACCTGCAACAGGTCAGGGGATTGCAGCGCGTGATCTCCCGCAACGACTGGAACGGCCTGTTCCAGACGCTGAAGAACCAATACGGTATCAGCCCCTATGCACGCATCACGAAGATCACCGGCAATGGCAACACCGCCCGGGAGGCGATAGACGCCGAGGTGGATAAACTCTATCAGGTGCCGGACCGGGCCGCCGACGTTCGTCGCCGGTTTGCTGACGCCGGTGTAGACCCAGCGCCTTGGGAAACCCAGGCGCAACGCCACCGGGCGCGCTACGAAGCTTACCGGGACCAGTTGGAACTTGCGATGGATGGCAACCGGGAGTTGATCGAACGCTACGAAAAAATCGGGATAACAAAAGAGAATTTCGACCTGGGCGACAAGAGCGACCTGAACGCCCTGCAGACCGCGGTAACAACCAACTTTCATATCATCGATGAACTGCAGGCGCTGAATAAAATCCAGAACCTGCGCCTGTTGCATTCGAATCACGATTACATGCACGCGCTGTCAATGGCGCAGGCCCAGCGCCGGGCCGAAGCCGAACGCCTGCAACGGGTGGCCAACGAGAGCGCAGCGCCGCGGCCGTTCCGCTGGCGCGACCTGACACTTGAACGGGACTGATACGGGATGATCAGGCAATTTACATCAGCCCGGACATTGCATCAGCGGATGCGATGCCCCTGTTGGAATTTCAGCACAGGCGGGTACCTGCAACCGCAAGCGTGCCGCGGCATACGGTTGCGGAAGCACATGCCAGCCGGCGCCAACAAGACAAGCGAGAGAGCGTCTGCCGGCGCACTGTCCGGAGCAGGCGCTGCGTTGCTGCTCATGACTCCCGCGGCGCAGGCGGCGCCGATCGACCCTGCCGGCTTCCTCGCTGAATTCTTCAACAAGGCAAGCCGGCTGACCGACGACCTGATTGGCGTCTCCACGGAACTTTACCGTTTCTCGGAACTTGAATGGACTACGTTTACCGTGTGTGCGCTGGTCATCGTCCTGCTCAAGTGGACCACCGGCGCGGCCGCAGCGAAGGACGTAATCTTCGTCGTACTGATGATTCTTATCGCACAGTCACTGCTGCAATCCTATGATTATCTGCTCGCGTTTTTATGGGAGATCATCACGGTCCTGTCCGACGATATAAATCAGACCGCCTACCGGTCGCTGAACCTGGGCGCATCCGGTATTGAATCCACCGGCGTGTTCCTGCTGGATATGGTCAACCAGATCATGGAACGGTTCACCTTTGAGCCGAAAACCGACAATTCCGGGTTTTTCTCCATGTTCACCAACTTCGCCATCAGTGTGCGCAACACCATATTCCTGGGCATCTTCTTTATTGTGCTGTTTATCGTCTTCACCGTGTCCTGGATCATATCGGTAGTCGGCCTTTGGAGCCTGCTGCTCGGCAAGGTGCTGGGACCGATCTTTATCCCGTTCCTGATATTCAAACGCGCCAGCCCGTATTTTGACAGTTGGCTCAACTTCATGCTGGGTTCGGTGGCCTATTTCATCGTCGCGCAGATCAATATCGCATTTACCACATTGATCATGATCGAACTGTTCGATTCGATCATCGTTGACGGCGAAATAATGACGCTCGCCGCCGATAATTTCCTGCAACTGCTGAACTATTCCGGGCTGTTGATGATAGCGGTATATGCGATGTTCAGGACCGACCGGGTAGTGAGCGACCTGACCCGCGGAGGCATGAGCGCGTCGGGCGCTATCAACCAGGCTGCCTCCATGCTGTCTGCAAGACTGGTGAGATGATTCTATGGAAATGACCGCAAAAACGATCGGCACAGTGCCGGATGGACTGGCCGCACACCTTAACCCCGACAATATTCCGGGCCTGGTAGTGACCAACAACAGGCTGTTGGCCGGCAATCTCGTGCTGTTGCTGGCATTCCTCTGTGCGCTTGCATACGGCATTGCAGTCACGCTCATTGCAAAGAACAATGAAAAACTCATCTACGTAAAACTGGCGCCGGACGGTACCTGGTTTATCGATACCCGATTCGCGCATAAGCATGAGACGGACTTCTTCCCGGCGACCATCGACCACCTGTTGAGCAACTACGTCACTCGCCGCTTCCGCACAGACCCGGCTACCATCCGCAATGACTACGGATTTGCGCTGGTGCTGATGGACCGATCATTGGCCAATCATTTCAAATCGTCTTCCGGGTTTGACGCCGCGGGCAAAGCGGCCAGGATCAGGGCCTGTTCAGATTGCAATATCAGACAAGTGGAGGTCAGAAATATTTACCATTTCGACATGGACCGCCTGGCCGGTGGCAATCCCGATGACACCAGTTACCGGACTAACGTGTACATCAACGAATTACTGCTCTCGGGCGCCGATCAGCGTGTACTGAGCACCCGGCGGGCAATCGTTACATTGCGCTGGCGGCTTACCCCCCGGTCGGCCCTGTCCAGGGACAGAAATGTACTGATGGCAAACCCCATTGGCCTGAAAATTATCGAGGAGAAAGTTCTGGATGACCCGGCTTAACCCATTCCTTTTTCTGCTGGCAGTCAGCGCAACTGTTGTTGCCGAGGGCGAACAGTGCCGCGTGGTCAACTATGAACAGCATAAGTTCATACGCATCCAATCCAGACTGCATCACGGCACCCATATCGAACTGCCGGAAATCCTGATTGCCAGGCCGGTGACCGGAAACCGCGACCTGTGGGATGTCGAAGGCGAGAACCGGCATATCTTCGTCAAGCCGAACGACGCCGGAACAACGGAAGGCGGCAGCACTACCGTTACCGCGGTCTCGCAAAGCAACCGCGCCTACCATTTCCTGGTGGAGCGTTCGGATGATGAGTTTGACCTGTGCGTGGTCATCACCCATGACGGCGAATTCCTGCCGGAAGGCGCATTCTCCGGTTTTGCCCGACGCGCCAAGGATCAGACGGCGTTTTACCGGGAACAACTCGGCGCGCTGCAGTTACAACTTGACGAACAGCATCAGACCGCGACCGACAGGGTAAGCGCGGCGCTGGATGAGTACCGGATGCAACTGTTCACGGGCTACGACTGGAAGGGCGGGCGCCGGCCATACGGGAAAGACCTGGTCAGCGATGTTTATGATGACGGCCGTTTCACCTACATACGGGTACGCCACAACCTCGAGGGCGCAATGTCACTGTTTGCCGACAACAACGGCCAGGAACAATTCATCGAGTACCGATACGATGAAAACAGGCGCATCTACATCGTGACCGGCATATTCAACCGAATCCATATGAAGGCTGACGCCGGGACGCAGATCACCATCAGCCGGCGCAACGATTATCGCGGGCAGCGGGACTTGTAGATCATGGCAGCAAATATTAACGAGACCAACCAGGTTGAGGAACAGCCGGCAACCTATAACCGGAACTTCCAGCTCATGCTGATCGGCGCACTGGTGTTTGTCGTCATCGTCATGGTGTATGCCTCGCTATTCCGCTCAAGCCCGGCGGACAGACAGATTGAAGACCAGGTAAAACGGGAGCTCGGAAAGCAAGCCCTGTCCAGCCCTGAACAGGAGTTTCGTGAACAGATCAAAAACCAGGAGAGGCGACTGCAGAAACAACGGGAGGAAGACCTGTCTGAACAAAAGGACTATATCGATGAAAGGGCCGACCAACTGCTGCAGAACAACGAACAGGTCTTGCAGGAATTACTCGGTGGCGCCAAATCAACGCTCGAATCCTGGGATGAGAATGAAACCGTGCGTGTGCGCCAGTCAAGACAGGCGGATTTTAACTTCGAGCTTTTTTCCGGCGCGCCCGAAACCGCGCCACAGGGCGCCGCTGATGCATATGGTGGGTTCCTGCAAAACGAACGGGCAATCCTGGCGGAGCTGCGCCAGGGGGTTGAAACAGCACCGCTGCCGGCGCTTGCCGCGGCCGGCTTCAGCCCCGGAACGGACGCTGTCTGGGATCAGCCTCCCTTGTTGGACTCGCGACGGGGCCCGGCAGCCGGGGATGACGTCGCAGGAAGTACTGCGCGCCTGCTCAACCTGGCAGGGTACCCGGAGTCGGACCTGTCCGGACATCCCGGCGAAGACTATGCGCTGTTGTCCATCGGTTCGGTGATGCACGCAAAGCTGGACCAGAAAATCATATCCGATTATGCAGGCCCGTTCCGCTGCCGGATAGAACAGAACGTGATGGATGTTACCCAAAGATATGTTGTGATTCCGGCCGGTTCCCTGTGCACCGGACAGGTGTTGCAGACCGGCTCGGCGCACCCCAACCGGATCATCAACAACCGGATGGCCTTGTCCTTGCGCTGGATAGTGCGGCCGGACGGCACAAAGATAAAATTCATCAGTCAGGCGCTTGACCACGAAGGAATCGGCGCGCTGAAAGGCAGAACCAATTTTCATTTCCTGGCCCGGTTCGGCGGCGCCGCGGCTTTTGCGCTGCTGTCCAGCGAAACTGCGCGCGCAGATTACAGCAGCGGCGGGGCCGGTGCGACGTTTGAGTCGGATGTGGGCGAAGCGCTGCGCGAGGCCGGCGCCGACCTGGCTTCGCCGTATGCCGGCCTGGTGCCGACGCAAACGCTTGATTACGGCCGTAAGCTGCGGCTGTTCGTCTCCGAGGATATGTATATCCGTCCCTGGAGATCAGTGTTTCAGCGTCTTCTGAGTCAACGCTGATGGGCAGGTATGCAGGCAAACATCAGCTACCACTGCGGCAGGCCCATTGCCGGCCACTGGCACTCCTCGCCTGTCTGCTGCCTGCACTGTGCGGCGGATGCTCCTGGGTCCAGGCATTACAGGATAATTTGATGGTGTTTTCTGACAACAACCTGCCGCAACCGCCGATCCTGCCACTCACCGAGGTCCAGGTACGAATGGTCTATCCGGATGGAATTATCACCGTGGACAATGCGGTAAGTTACCTGCTGGAACCCCATGCCTACCGCCCGGCATACCGGGATACTTCCGGCGAGCGCATCGCAAAGCGGGGATTCATGAATAATTTCGGCACTGATCCCGTGCCGATGTCCAGGGCCATGGAGCGGCTGTTGGGAGATGACGCGCAAGTGATGCTGGATCGGGACAGGAAGCTGTATGCGTTCCGTATGAAGAATCCCGGTGAACCCGGCATGGTATTTTCTGACCTGGACCCGGGCGCTGCTGCCGGCGGCGCAATTCCCGCATCACGGGAACAGGTCGGCCAACCCGACCCTGACCCGATCATGGATGCTGTGCCGGACGCCGGCACAGCGCCACACAATGCCGACCCCGCACACGCAGAAACGGAAAACGAAAGCCCCGTTGAAGACCGGAACAACTGCCGTTCCATTCAATTCAGAAATCGGCAGATGTTGTCGGAGGCGGTCCGCAAGTACTTCCTGGATTGCGGGTTTAACGAGGTTTTGTGGAAACTGGGCGAGCCCGGGCGGTATGCGGACTACCGGCTGTCACAGGACATTGATGTCCCTTTGCCTGAACGTCACCTGGACCTGATCGAGTTGTTGCAGACCCGTTTCGGGATCGGGGTACTTATCAACGAAGACAACAGTATCGAATTCCATGATGAAAACAGCACACGTTAATCCGGCCGCCGGGCGGCTGGCATGTTTACTGGCCGCGCTGGTCCTGCCGGCCTGCAGCGAAAATATCAGGCAGCGCGAACAGGAATTCAATGAAGCCATGGCGCGGCATCGCCAGGTTCTTGAAGAGCAACGAACCGCACGCGCGATCAACACGCGGGCGAATCGGGTTGATGTGCCCAGTGAGCGAGCCTGGCTTTACCGTCCTTACCGGGCAACGTACAAAAACCAGGGGTTGCGCGAAACCCTGGAACGGTTGACGCCCGGTTTTCCGGTTGCGTACGCGCTGCCGGTGAAATACAACCCGCGGGTCAGTTCGACCCCGGACGCGGTTACCGTGGAGGATCACCTGAACGCGATCAGCCTGCAGGCCAACGTGGGTTACGAATTTCACCAGGGCATCCTGTTGCTGACACCGATGGTCACCAGGGAATACGAGGTCCCGTTGTACGGCGGCGGCAGCAATATCATCAATGTGAGCAGCAACAACCTGGGATCGGACGGGAACAAGGCCGGCGGGTTTGAAAACAGTGTCAGCAGCCAATTGTCCGCGCAGAACGACGTCCACCAACTGGTGAATACCGTCCTCGGTATTCAATACTGCGAACAGCTCAGTGAGGAGGCAGACGGCGCGACCGCAGTGGCTGTTCACACCTATAACAAGCGCGAATGCTACAGCATCAGCCCGACCGGCAACCTGCTCTCCATCACTGCCAGGCCACAGCGGATTGTGCTGTTCGACGCCGCCTATGAGAAGTGGCTGCAGAGCGTCACCAGGCAGGCGAATATCAAGATCACCGTGGTTCGGCTGGATGTGACTGACCTGGCACAACAGTATGTCGACCTGTCCCTGGTACGCAACGCCAGCATTGCCGCGAATATCAGCAATCTTACCCGGGATTTGGCTGCCACCCAAATCAATACCGGCGGCGGGGTGTTCAGTCTCAAAATTGACGATCCCGACAGTTCGTGGAACTCATCGGAAATCATACTCAAGGCCCTGGCCCAGGTAGGCAATATTTCGATAGACGACACCAAGGAGATGCTGGTCTACAACAACCGTTTGGTCACGATCCGCAACTACCGCATCCACCGCTACGTCGAACGGACCAGCATTCAGCAGACCGACGCCGGCGGCACCAGCCTGTCCACACCCACCGTGGAAATCGGTGAACTGGAAACCGGGCAGGCCATCAATATTCTCCCGACCCTGACTGATGACCTGATTGCGCTGCATATCGTCATCAACGAAGCCAATATCGATTCTCTCGATACCTACGACATTGCCGGTTCCTCCGGTGTGCTGCCGACCAGTTCCGGCAACGACAATATCTTCGACGTCACCATCGAGAATGGCGAGACCGTGCTGCTGGCCTCCACTCACCGGGAAGAAGTCGAGGTGAAAACCGACCGCTCCGGCCTGTTGCCGATCTGGCCGTTCAACCAACTGACCGGGAATTCCGCGTCCGGCGGCAAACGCCTGACCCAGACGCTGTTCCTGATCCAGGGCAGTTTCAGATCATGATTGAGACCATCAGCTTGAATGCGCGGGACATCAACCTCTGCATTAACGCAGAAAGCCAGACGCTGCCGGAAGAACGGCGCCCCTGGTTGTATGTAAGCAAACGGCTGAGCGCGCTGAAGAAAAAATATTACCTGGAATCCGAGGGGTTTATTTTCTTTGACGAAGGCAGGGCCATCTCCATCGCTGCGCAGATCGTAAAGTGGATTCACACTGACATACAGGCCGGGCGGCACTACATTCTTCTGCCCTTCGACAACATAGTCTATGTGGCTGCCATTCGCGTACAAACGGATTATATCCTGGTGGAAAAGGAAGACCTGCTAGCATTCGAGGATTGCCTCGACTTAATCCGAAGCAACCCGCTGGAATGCCAGGTGGCTGAACTGGGCAGGCTCAGCGATGCATTCTTGCAGCACAATATTTCCCTGAAAGACCTGTATATCAATCTCGACACGGGCAAAAACAACCCGTTCCTGCTGAAACGGGGTTACAACCTCGGGGAACTTTCGCTACTGGGGCTTATCCCCTGCATCAGTGCGTGCCTGGTGGTCCTGCTCATATCGAACACCGATGTCCGGGAGATGAAGGAAACCACGCAACGCACCGTGCGCGCCGAACCCAGAAGCACGATTCGCATCGCCACGGACCTCGAAGCCGTTGCCGCGCTCCTGAGCGAGTTCTCGGTGCTGCTCGCCTACGAACTTGACACTATCAGCATCAAAAAGTCTTCGGAAGGCTACCTGACCAGCGCAACCGGCCGTTATGTTCAATCTTTCTCCCTGGACCGCCTGAACCGGATCGCAGATGCGCTGGACGGCGCTTTCTCCGTGCAAACAACCAACTGGACGCTGCATTCATCCCTGTTCAAACCACCACCGGGGGAGGACACAGACCTGGCTCCACTGGCAACCAGCTTTGAGCGGTATCGGCAGTTCGCCCAAGCAAACCATGCCCGTTTCAGCATTATCGGGAGCAGTCGCAAACGTGACACGGCAAAGGGCATCATCGAACTGAGCTTCGATTATCCGAACCGTACTGCATTACGCCTGTGGGTCCGGCAACTGCAACAGACGATTGTGCACGGTTACCTGCAGCAGGCCGGGATTGCCACAGACAGGCATTCAGGCTGGAGAAACCTCACCATCACTATAGAAATCATCGGAACCTGATATGAAACCTACCGTAATCACGTTGCTGCTGACAACCACTATGTGCCAGGTCCATGCGCAACCTATCATCGCGGATGACAAGGCTGTCCCGGCTGCCCGCCCGGCGCCGGAACAACCGGCAACAACCACCAAGCCGGCAGCAACCGCCAAGGACATTCCCTGCCCCCATTGCAACCGCGAAGAACAACTTGTAATCGACCTGGTTTACTACAAACAGGTGCTGGATATCCTCGAGGCTATCAACCAGCAACGGGACCGCATCGATGCCGGCCTGCTGCAATCCGTCGATGCAGAGTTAATCCGGATCAGGCCGGACCTGGCTGCGTTGCTGAAAACGCGCAAAGCAGCCCCGAAAGCCTCTCCGGCGCCGGCAAAAAAACCCGCACAACCGGTGAAGAAACCGGCAAAACCACGCAAAAAACCTGCCCCGAAGCAAGGAATTGACGGGCTGACGGTCGGGCATGTCAACGATGAAAACCAGGAACTCGGAATCAAGTCAAGCGTCGTGCTGATCAGCAATGGGCGGCCGCGATCACTTGCCGTCGGCAGTGTCATCGAGCACAACCGGCGCAGGTTCAAGATCGTCAAGGTGGAGCATGTCAAACACCGGGGCAACGGGAACCGGCACGAGGTGCATCTTGAAGACCAGGGCAGTAAACAGGTACATATCGTACCCTGGCAATGATGTTCAAGACCCTGAAAAAAAGGAACCCGGCGCCCACGCTGCCAAGCTTCGAACAGGACGCGCCGGATAATACGGTCCACGAGGCGCCGCTGATTACCAATTACGAAGAACTGGAAAACGTGCAGCTCACCACCAATGCCGATATCCTTTCCGAGACCCGAAAGATGAACGGCGCCTGCCCGGGATTCATCGCCGAGGATGCCGAACTCTACTGCATCGACCGCAGCGACCTCAACAAGCATGAAGCGCTTGCGTTGAATCAATTGATCAACCTGATCCGAGATGTGCATCACAAGGAACCCGTGATCCACGAGACCACGCGTTCGGTATTTGAATCCTTCATCAACAGGAACAAGGAGATTTCCCTGCAGCAACAGACCCGGGAAAGCTCCAACCAGGTCAATGAGCTGCTGTCCCGGGCCATCAACAACAACGCGACGGACATCCACCTGGAGATCAAGAACAACAAGACGACCGTGTACCAACGTGTTTTCGGGCGGCTGTCGGTAAGCCAGTCCTTTGACAAGAGCCAGGGCATAAAGATCATTGCGGCCGTTTGGAACATCTACGTGAACCAGCCGTTCAGCAATGGCGATGTGGCCAAGGACGGGCGCTTCAACTTCGACTACAAGGGGCAGAAATGGCTGTGTCGGGTATCTTACGGATATTCCAAGGTAAATGATGAGCGCAGCCTGGCCATCCGCTTACGGGACATGAAGCTTATCCCCGACATCGCCACCCTCGGCTACCATGAAACCCAGTTGCAGACCCTGAAACGAATTTCAGCCAACAAGGGCATCACGTTGATTATCGGCGCAGTTAATTCCGGTAAATCCACGACCCAGACCGCGATCATGAAGACCCGGCCGGCGCTGGAGAAAAATCTGGAGATCTCCGACCAGATCGAGGTTGAACTGGACAATTTCGTACAAATCCAGTTGCCCATCGAAGGCACGGAGGAGATCATCCGGGAAAACAAGGAAAAACTCAGGCGCATTTCCACCCGCCACGATGTGGATTTCATTGCCATCAACGAAATACGCGACCGTGAAACCGCAGTGATGGCTTCTTCAATGATGCTCCAGGGGACTACCGGCATTGCGTCCATCCACGGTTCCGGCTGGGTTGACGCGATCAACCGGATGGTCTCCAAAACCGATCTGGGGATCAGCCCCGATATCCTGTTCTCCGAGTCGTTCCTGAGCCTGATCATCGTCCAGTCCCTGATAGGCGTACTGTGCCGCCGCTGCAAACTGGAACGGCATGCCGACCTGTTCTGGCACGAATATTATCGGGCCGGCTTCGGCGCCTATGCAAACCGGACTGTGCGTTACCATAATGCGCGCGGTTGCAACAACTGCCGGTATTCGGGAATAGAAAAACTGACGCTGGTGGCCGAATGCATACCGATCACCGAAGCCAACCGGCGCCTGCTGATGGATACCTCCAACCCCCAGGCGCTACGGGACTGGATGCGGGACAACGGCATATTGAATATCCACCAGCATGCCTGTACGAAAATATTCGAGGGCGAACTGGACCCGCTGCTCACGCAGCGCAAGATCGGTAATTTCAACAGAGGGAACCTGTACGATGCGTGGAATCATTAAAAAACGGCTGCATCGTCTCAAGTCGCTATACCTGCGCGCCCTGTTGTTCAACCACGACAGCAGGAGATTCTTTTATGCCACCTTGCGCGAATACCTGAGAAGCCAGTTTCCATTGCTGGGCATTTTCAACCACATCCAGGAACACAGCAACAACCCTGCTGTGCGTGAAATCGCCAGGCTCAGCAAGCGGGCCATCCGCAACAACCAGCCTTTCGCGACCCATTACGCTGAGACCGGGTTGTTTACCGAACAGGAATGCAGCCTGCTGATACTCGGCGAACAGCATGACTGCATGGACACCGTCACAGACCTGTTGCTGGAGCAGGATTTGCGCGGGCCGGTGGTTTTGCAGGTCCTCTCCGGCAGCATCCAGTGGCTATTCATGTGCGTGGTCATCAGCGCAATGTCCATCTATATGTTGCCCTACCTGAAAAACTATACCAGCGGTTATACGCTGTTCTTCGACTACGTGACTTTCATCAGTGTCTGGTGGGCGCAACTGGCCGGGCTGACGGCCGGCGCCATTGTCTTTTACCACTGGTGCGCCTATCGCGTTACCGGACCGCTGCGCGCGGGACTCATGGCCAGCGGCTGTTTCCGGTTACGCGCGATGCTGACCGAACTGCGTTTCCTGAAAATCAGCCGCGCGCTGATTTCCACCCGCCTGCCGCCCGATGAGTTCCTGTGCCTGATGGAAACCACGTTCGCCGCACATCGCCAGTTCGGGCAGACGTTACGCGCAAGCAGGTCCAGGCTGAAAGAGGCCTCGCTGCTGCAGACGCTGAAGGATGTGCTGTCACCCTATGCGTATGCACATGTGCTGTCTTGCAGCCCGAACCAGACCCCGGAGGAGATCGCCAGGGGCTTCGATATGGCCGGACGGATGCTGGACATCAGGCTCTCCAGGGCCATCACGGCTTACCGGGCCTTTTACACGATCCTGTTTTTAAGCCTGAGTATCGCCATCACCATACCCTTTGCCCTGGTGTCTATGGGTACGGGAATTGAAATCTAACCAAGAGGAGGAAATTATCATGAACCAAGTTGCGATTGTATTCGGATTAATCATTACCAGTATCGTGGGCCTCGGCGCGTACACCGCGCTGGCGCCGCTGGTCACCCAATCGGAAAACCGTAATATGGAGGCGGAGATCACCAACGTGATCAACGCGGCCTCGGAATACCGTTGGGTGAATCGCGGAGAAACCACCCTGGCCAGCGCCGATTTTGAGGATCTGGTGGATAACGGTTACCTGGACTCCGAGTTGTATGATGATGGTACCGGCGAGAGTGTGGTAGAAACGAACATCACTGCCAGTCCCGGTGCGACGACCCCTTCCATCACCTATGACGCCGGCGATGCGGAGAGCTGCAACTGGCTGTTGGACCGGGCGCAAGCAGGTAAATGGGCCAACGTGGATGCTGACGACACCAGCAATGCCTGCGCGACGTCAACCCTGACTGTCGTTATAGAATAGGCAATGCCGATTACCTTATACCAGTTCGCGCTGGCGATTGCTTTCATTTCAGGCATCACGATACTGATTCAACCGCAGCGGCAAACCCGCGCCTTCATGCAAACCCTGGAGGATATCCAGGTCGCGGGAACCGGGTTCATCGGCGCCAATTGCGACGTCCTGCCAGAGACGGTAACCACAGACGGCTTGCAGTCATCCGGCCACCTGGACAACGACTTCGCCGATCAAGGCGTCACGTTCACATGGCGCCTTGCGGGTCACCCCACCGTCAGCATCAATGCTGGGGGGGAAGCCGCCTACCTGGCATTCCTGGGTACTCGCACGCTGGGAAGGCTCGAAGCGGACGGTTCGCATACGTTCATCCCTGCTCACGACATTACCTACTACCGCGCGGCGAACCACTGGTACAACCTGTTTGCCTATGCGGGGAACGATTTTTCCTGTGTGACGCCATGAATATATTGCCGGCCATTTACTTCATGCTGGTATTCAGCCTGCTATCGCTGGGACTGACTTTCAGGATAGAGGAACGGGCGCGCTCACTGGTTCCGGACCGGGTCCAGAACAGTATCATACAACTGGCGCTGGCCCAGCACCGTTACATCTCGGACCCGGGCAACCCGCAGGCAGGCGCTTATGCGGGAGATATCGATACGCTGGGCGATTACCTGCCTGTCTGGGAGGCTGAACCGGGTTTTGCCGAACCCGTGTTCGATTTTCCCGCAACAGGGGGGTTTACCATTCGTTACAACGCGGCCAGCAACGCAGAGGCCGGCCGTATTGCCGCGCGCCTCGGCGCGGTGGCGCAGGTCAACGATAGCGAGGTCACGGTGGGTTTTGCCGACCCCACCGACCTGGCCTTGCTGGACTTATTCGTGACCCGGGAGCAGGCTGAAGACCTGTTCGTGCAACGGGCCGGTGACGAGATGACCGGCCCGTTAAGCTTCAGCGTCGGCATCGGCAACGCGCTGGACCTGAACGGAAACTCATTGACCGATGTGCTACGCATCATTGCCCGAACCCCTGATGCCAACGGCACCGTCGAAGCAGACATCATTGTCGGTAGCACCGCCACCTTCAACGACATACTTATCAATCCGTAAGGATCAATCATGCACTGCAAAAGAGCCACAATTATGCTATCGGACGCAGGCGCCCGTAGGCGCACAAATCCGCAAGGAGCGGACTTGAACCTCCGAAGGATGCCCGCAGGGGGCGACTCAAGAATGGGGCGTATCAAAAAATCTGGCGCAATCATCGCGCCCCCTGGTGAGAAATCCGGATTAATAGAATCATTCCCGCTCCGCGGGATGATCGTGTCCTTCGCGGACATGACAACAGCAACCGACCCGAGGGCTGAAATACGCCCCCGGGCGTATTCCTCTCGTGGTCCAACCACAGGAGAAATATGATGAAGATATCACTGAAATACGTAGTGATTGTTTTTGTGCTCCTTATCGTGGGCAGCCAGGCAGTAGCCAGTCCATACTTGGCCGATGCCAGGAAGGTGATGCTCAAATGCGCACTGACGGAGGTAAAGCCGCAAATCGTTTATCGTGCATACGATAAGACCGGCAATACCACCCGCAGGAGCAGCAAGGTCGATAAGGACGAAAGTCTCGAGGACGCGTTGATACGCAGCAACCTTGGTTGTATCGTAAAGACGATAGACTCGATGCTGACCTACAAAAAACTGGAAAATCTTATCCAGTAGCTTCATTTGGTCTGCTGACCAAAAAAGCCGACCTCCGGGTCGGCTTTTTCTATGAATTTACTTCAGCTTTGGCAGCGTATCTTTTACATTAATATGTTTGACCGGGCGGGAATCTCCGCGTATGGAAATTTTGATTTTTGCTAACACATGACGCGTACTGGATCTAAGCCCCTTTGAAACCCAAACAGGCATGAAATTGAACGGTTGCTCGTCAGTTGCCGGGTCTTTGTTGAGAAAATCTTGGATGTATGTAGCCCCACCTTGCAACTGTTGTTTTACTTTATCAACGTTGTTATTGTGGTTATCTTTTCTCTCTACCAGGTAAATTCCGGTATTGTTTAGACGCAAATAACAAAATATGAATTCATCACAACGACTTCCGCTGTTCCTTGGAGGCTGGCTGAAAATACGATCTACCGAATAGACGGCGGGGTTTTTTATCTGTCCGAGCTTGTACTCAGCACGCGGAGCTATCTCGCATTTTTGATGCCGCTCATGAAATATCTGTTTGATTCCCGACATGCTGTCTCTGCTCCATCAGGTTGACCGTTTCGTTGTATAAAGAAGAGGATACATCCAGGTGGTCCTGGGTCAGCAGGCCGGTCTCAGGGTCAAAAGGCACTTTTTTTACCATGGTCTGTTTGCTTCCAGTTCCTTGTTCAAACAGGTAAACAGAACATTTTTCTTTATCCAGTTTTGTTATCTTATCGTCAGGCACGCCAGCCGCATAAATATAATTGCTGATCTGTTCCAGGATATTGTCACTGTGGGTCGTGATTAATACATTTACACCGGCATTAACCAATTGCGTAAGAACACCGGAAATATCCCTCTGGGCGCCAGGGTGCAAATGGGCCTCCGGTTCCTCAAGAATAAACAAATCGCCCGGACATACATAGTGGCGAATAAACAAGGATACAGGCGCCAACTCCGAAACCGATGAAGACGCGCTCATCAACGGCAAATCATATTTCGCGTCACCTTGTGTAAACTTGTAAACAAAATCAGGATAACGAGTCTGTAATGTTTGCGCGTGTATTTCACCAGATAATATATCCTGCTCAATACTTTTGCTGATTTGTTCAATACATTCCCGCTCTTCAGAAAAGCTGTCCCCATGCTCGTAGCGCAAACCGCGCATCTTTGACCTGCCCCCTTTAAACCCATCAGTGCCGATATAGATCAGGTTTTTCATGAAATCTGAGAGAACCCCA
Source organism: Gammaproteobacteria bacterium (assembly GCA_965221335.1). Taxonomy (GTDB): domain Bacteria; phylum Pseudomonadota; class Gammaproteobacteria; order Eutrophobiales; family Eutrophobiaceae; genus JAAXHV01. The sequence continues at coordinate 127,767 of CBDCSC010000002.1, forward strand.
TTAAACAGTGGAATATCCGGACTGTCTCTCAATCCTGCCATCGGCGCGCCCTCAATCAACGCGCTGACAAGGGCACGATGGCTTTGCATAATTCCCCCACGAATAGCAGGCAGATAATACGCATTAACTGACATTTCAACAGGTACAAACGGCAACAGTGCTCTCACGAAAGATTCGAGGATGGTTTCAGGATAATACCTGTATTCAATATCTAGGTAGATTTCAGATGAAATAAACTCCTCAGCACCCTCCTTGACCCCGTCTGATAATAACAGCTCAATACGGAGATTTATCTCTTCGGATAATTTATTGCTCTTTTCAGAAGTTATTTTACTGTTCGAAGGAACGGCCAGGTCCAGGACAAACTGATTTTCAGAGTCAGCGATTTTCACGGAAAATCCTTCGCTGCCATTCTTGCCTTCAATCACATTTTTCCCTTCTTCTCCGAAACAATATACAAGCTTGTGTTTCCACAGTTCACTGGTAATCTTTGCCCACTCAGAAAATCGGGTTTTTATTTCAGCAGACGAGACAGGTTCCGGTTTGTTTGGATATTTGTGCACATCCACATTAATGCTGCGTTGCTTCATGAAGTGGCGGGATACATTCCAGGCATAATCTTCACCTGAAAATACTTCAAAAATCGAATAGACCAGCATTGCCAGATAAGACTTCCCTGAATTGCTCGGCCCGACAAAGATCGTCATCGGACTGATTTCGATATCCTTGGCCTTACGAATAGGCCCGAAGTTCTTCACTGTGAGTTTCACTACATATCTCTATTGTAATCCTGGAACAGGTTCTGATGTGCCCTGCGAATCTATCATATAAGTCGGTGATAACGTACCGGGAATACTTCACAAACCCGATATTTTTATTCAGAATGACGGCACCGCATCTTCAGCTCGCCAGTTGCTCTGCCAGTCGGATAATACCCGTTACCGGCAGCGCGGAGATCTTGTCGGTGAGGTCATACGCCTCAGCGCCGGGATAAATGACCCAAAGGTGTTGCAGGCGCAGGTCATTTATAGCAGTGTGCATTGAGCGATAAGTTCCCGGCGCATCGTTATACTTGCATTCGAATCCGTAGCGTTTGCCGGCAATGGTAACCAGCAAGTCCAACTCAGCGCCGCCGTGGGTCGCCCAGAAACTCGGATTTGTCGTATTCAACGCAGCCAGCAGTTGTTCGATAACAAACCCCTCGAAGGAAGCCCCAAGTTTGGGGTGGCCACTAAGCGCATCGAACGAGTCAAGGTTCAATAATGTATGCAACAGGCCGCTGTCGCGCAGGTACACTTTGGGGGATTTTACCTGGCGTTTCTTCAGGTTCTCATGCCAGGGTGTCAGCGCTCTGACCATGTAAGCCCCGCACAGTATATCGAGATATCGGCGCGCGGTCGCCTCACTATTGCCCATGGAGCGGGCAAACTCCGCCGCATTCCATACCTGACCATGATAATGCGCAATCATGGTCCAGAAACGCCAGAGCGACTCGGTGGGAATGGAGATTCCAAATTGCGGGATATCCCGCTCAAGAAAAGTCCGGGTAAAATTCTGTCGCCACAGAGCAGAATCAGCGTCATCCGCTGCAAGATAGCTGCGCGGGAAACCACCCTGGAGCCATAGTTTTTGCCAACGCTCAGTTCCCGTTTCGCTCAGATTGAAACCGGACAAATCTACCAGTCCGACGCGCCCGGCCAGCGTCTCTGACACATCTTTTATCAGCCCAAATGAGGCGCTGCCCAACAGCAGGAAGCGAGTTGTGTATGCAGTTTGGTCCAACAACACACGCATCACTTCAAACAACTGCGGTTGTCGTTGCACTTCATCTATAATAACCAGGCCGGCCTGTTGCGACAGGGTCTGTTCGGGCGCTTCCAGTTTCCGGCGGTCAACCGCTTTCTCCAAGTCGTAAAACGTGACTGCCGGCTCATCGTCAGCAAACATGTGCGCCAGGGTAGTCTTGCCGCATTGGCGCGGGCCGGTTAATGCCACAGCCTGGTGGACACGAAAAGCGGCGTTGATAGCGGCGATAGCCTGGGGGCGTTCTAGCAACATGGTCGATATGATATTCCTTGAAAATCGTTAGATCAACTACCGATTTTCAAGGTTATTTGCTTATTACCAACGTAAACCTTGCGTCAAACTTTGTTCGGCTTCGGTCTGTTCAGGATTCAGTTGCCATAACTTTGTCCCAGTTCCCGATATCTGACCAGCGGTATCCAGGATGACCACGCCGACATCCATATCGCCCAGCCCGGCCGGGATGACCGGACATCGTTTTACTGGGGGCTTACTGCTCCGCGCGGTAGACTTCCTGGCCTGATACTACTGTCAGCAGGACCTGTGTGTTGCTGATATCCTCCGGCGGGATTTCGAACAGGTTCCGGTCGAGGACGATGAAATCGGCGGACTTGCCAACCTCGATCATGCCTGTGCGCGCCGGCTGCTTACCGGCCACCGCGCCGTTGGCGGTGAATATCCGCAACGCCGTCTCCAGGTCCACGGCTTGTTCCAGCCATAACGCGCCCGGGGAGTTGCCATAGGGGTCGCGCCGGGTCACCATCGCCTCGATGCCCGGCCAGGGGTTGGGGTCGGGCACTACCGACGGCCAATCGGAACCGTAGATAATGTGTGCGCCGGCCTCCAGCAGTTGTTTTGTCGGCCAGAACCGGTTTGCTCTTTCTTCTCCGATCACCCCGGTCATAACCGCCACCAGCGGGGATGGGTACCACAGGATCGGCGAGAATTCCGCGATCACATTCAACTGCTTGAAGCGAGGGATATCATCCGGGTGGATCAACTCCGCATGGGAAATCTCGTGCATCATCCCCGAGTCGCCGTTGGCCTTGCGCGCCGCCTCAACGGCATCCAGCGTGACCCGGACTGCGCGGTCGCCGGTGGCGTGAACCTTCACCGTCAAGCCCTGGCCGTCCAGGTAGATCATGTCTTCGGTCAAACGCTCGGGAGAATGGATCAGCTTGCCGGTGAAACTGTCGCCATGCTTGTCGTCCGGCAGATACGGATCCAGCATTGCCGAGGTGCGGGTCGGCGGGATGCCATCCAGCATGATCTTGATGAACTCGGTGCCGACATTCTCCGTTGCGTACTCGGCGCGCTCGCTGACGTTCTTCTCGTAATCGGTCCAGAGCATTCTCCAGGCAATACTGGTACTGACTTTCATCGTCAGCCGGCCACTCTCGTCCAGTCCCTTGTAGGCTTTCAGTGAACGCCCGTCCGTCAGCGCGTCCTTGATCGTGGTGACGCCGACCTTGTTCATTTCACGCATCGACCATTCCAACGCATCCTTGTATTGTTCCTCGGTATAGGCCGGCAACTTCGATATGATGTTATAGGCCGCGTTATCGACCAGGATACCGGTCGGCTCCATGCTGCCCTGTTCCCTGATGATTACGCCGCCCTGCGGGTCCGGAGTGTTCGCATCGATCCCCATTTCAGCCAGGGCCGGTGAGTTCAGCCAGGCGGCATGCACGGTCGAATCGCCCAGGTAAATCGGATGGTCCCGGGTGATTGCATCGAGGATGTCCTTGTGGGGCACCGTGTCGGTTTCCATCAGTTCCATCGCCCATTGGCCGCCGCGAATCCACTCACCGGGAGGTGTTTCGGCCGCGCACTCGGTCAGTTTCGCGACGATCTGCTCCACCGTGAAAGTAAACGGGAACCCACACTGAAAGTTGTATTTTTCACCGGCCTCCATCGGGTGAGCATGCATGTCGTGGATCCCCGGCATCAACATCTTGCCGTCAAGGTCCACAACCCGCGCCCGATCCGAGGCCTGTGCCAGTGTTTCCTCGTTGCCGCCTACCGCAACGATCACCCCGTCCCTGACCGCCACCGCTTCGGCTGTTGGTTGTTCGGGATTCACCGTGTAGATAAAGCCGTTGGTATAGACCGTCTCCTGTGCGGGCTCAGCGCAACCGCCGCTGTAAACCAGCGCCAACAGCAGGATAAGTCTTGCATATTTCAACGCATTACTGGTCATAGACATAATGATTCTTCCCATTGGTAAAACGTATTTTCAACCCATCAAACACAAACACGTCATTTTCGTTCACGTATTGTTCCCACAACACCAGCATATCCTGTAATTTCCCGGGCCGGGACTGCGCCAGGTCATTCTGCTCCCCCGGGTCATCCTCCAGGTTGTACAACTCCCAGGCTTCGTTGCCCCAGGGCCGGTTATTCCACAGGAGTTTCCAGTCACCCTGGCGGATCATGCGCCGGTTGAACAGCTCAAGACCATATACATATTCCTGGTTATGAACAAACGGCTGCTCACCGATCAGGTGCGGATAGAATGACTGGCCAATCAACGGGTGAACCCGGCGGCCCTGAAATTCCGGGGCAGGATGGGTGACGCCTGCCAATTGCAGCAAAGCAGGCGCCACATCCAGGATGGTGATAAAGGCATCGGACCGGCTGCCGGCCTCGATCTTTCCCGGATATACCGCAATGGCAGGCGACAGCAGGCCGCCCTGGGTGGGGAAACCTTTATACATATGGAACGGCGTGTTGCTCACATGCGCCCAGCCCGGCCCGGTGGAATGATAAGAACCCGACTTGCCCATGTTTTCATAGCTGTTATCGAAATTGGCAGGGACCCAGTCAGGATTTGTATAGATATCAAGCGGATTGTTGCCTTCAGCGCCGTTATCGGAGAAAAACAGGATAAAGGTGTTTTCATACTCTCCCGTGTCTTTCAGGTACCGGATCAAGCGGCCGATATTTTCGTCAAGCGCATCCACCATCGCCGCGTAAATCTGCATCCTGCGCACTTCCAGTTTCTTCTGCTCGCTGTCAAGCTCGTCCCAGCCAGGCCATTCGGGATGCTGTGCGGCAGGTACCTGTCCTGCCTCGACCAGGCCGGCGGCCCGCATACGTTCGAGGCGTTGGTTGCGAATGGCATCGTAACCCTGATCATAAACTCCCTCGTACTTATCGATATACTCCCGGGGCGCCTGCAACGGCCAGTGGGGCGCGGTGTATGCGGCGTAGGCAAAGAACGGTTTGCCGTCCGCGCGGTTTTTATCGATGTATTCAATCATCTTATCGGTAAAATTAACGGACGAGTAAAAATCCTCGGGCAATGTCTTTAGCCGCTCCCTGCCCTCCGACCAGTGCGCGACCGCCGGATATTCGGTAATCCCCTTCATATCGGCGAAATGACTCGCGCCGCCATGTTCCAGCCAGAATGCCTCCTCGAAGCCCCGGTCCAGGGGGTAGTATCCTTCCTCGTAACCCAGTTGCCACTTGCCCGACATGTAGGTGTGATAGCCGGCTTCCTTGAGCAGTCTCACGAAAGTAACGATATCCTTGTTCAGGAAGCCCTCGTAGCCGGGTTTGCCCTTTTGTTCATCGGACCAGAGCCCGTTCATGGTTCCCAGCCCGGCGCGATGGGCGTCGGCGCCGGACATCAGCATGGCCCGGGTCGGCGAACAGGTAGGCGCGACGTGGAAGTGGGTCAGCATCTTGCCGGCATCCGCCAGCGCATCCAGCGCCGGTGTTTTGATCTCGCCGCCGAATCTGCCCAGGTCGGAATAACCCAGGTCATCGGCAATAATCAACAAAATGTTAGGTCGCGGGTCGGGCTTGTCTGTGGCAGCCTGATCGGAACAGCCAACCAGCGCTGTCAGGGAGACTACCAGAAAAATCACGCTAATTTTTTGCATTACGGAACCTGTTTATGTCAGAGGCTTCTACGGTACAGGGATGCACGCGCTCCAATACACCCCGCCACTTTACCACTCCCGTGCAAACGGGAGTCCAGTGGAATGCTGTGTCGCCCGAAGGGCGACCCCTTAGTTTACCTGGATTCCCGTTTCCACGGGAATGGGGGTGGGGGCACTCCCGTGCGCCACATCACCTTACCACTCCCACGATAGTGGGAGTCCAGGACAATGCTGTGTCGCCCGCAGGGCGACTGTTTGTCTCACTGGATTCCCGTTTCCACGGGAATGGGATGGGGGCACTCCCGTGCGCCACACCACCTTACCACTCCCACGAAAGTGGGAGTCCAGGACAATACTGTGTCGCCCGAAGGGCGACCCCTTAGTTTACCTGGATTCCCGTTTCCACGGGAATGGGGATGGGGGCACTCCCGTGCGCCACACCACCTTACCACTCCCACGAAAGTGGGAGTCCAGGACAATGCTGTGTCGCCCGAAGGGCAACCCCTTAGTTTACCTGGATTCCCGTTTCCACGGGAATGGGGGTGGGGGCACTCCCGTGCGCCACACCACCTTACCACTCCCACGAAAGTGGGAGTCCAGGACAATGCTGTGTCGCCCGAAGGGCGACTCTTTGTCTCACTGGATTCCCGTTTCCACGGGAATGGGGGTGGGGGCACTCCCGTGCGCCACACCACCTTACCACTCCCACGAAAGTGGGAGTCCAGTCCAATGCTGTGTCGCCCGCAGGGCGACTCTTTGTCTCACTGGATTCCCGTTTCCACGGGAATGGGATGGGGCACTCCCGCGAACTCCGCCACCTTACCACTCCCGTGTAAACGGGAGTCCAGTCGAACACTGTGTCGCCCGCAGGGCGACCCCTTTTACCTGTAGCCCCACTCCAGGTTCAGCCAGAAGCTGTGCTCCGGTGTTATGTTCCAGGATTCTTCGCGTACGCCTTCAAACCCTACTCGCAGTACGCTGCCGCCCATTAGTACGTCACTCATCTCCGTGCCCAGCATGAAGCGGCGGGAACGTTCGCCCAAGCCCGTAGTACGGCTGTACACGGTCCATAACCGGTCTCGGATGAACAGGCCGTAGCCTACCTCCGTCTCCATACCAAACCGGTACTCATCCGAAGTCGGACTGCGCTGGCCGCGCACCATGTCGTCAATATTACGCTCCCACAACTGCCGGGCGCCGCCCTCAATGCTGCCCAGACTGCGGACCGGACTGTAATGCGGCGTCAACCGCAGCATCCAGCCGGTGCCGTCCGCCTGGTACGCCTTCTCCAACAACCCACTTACCTGCCACTCACGGTAATTCGAGTTCGCCACTAACCCGGCGCCGCGCAACTGTAACGCCCAGCCCGTGTCCGTCGCATAGCGCACACCACCGGCCAGGTCCAACCCGGCGCCGCTTTGCGCATCGCCGCCGTCAATACGCACGCCCAACTCGGCAAACTGCTCAAACTGCCCCGCCTCCATCGCCGACATATGACTGCCTTCCAATACCGCCCGTACACGCTGCACATCCACATCCGGCGCATCCTCGACCGACATTGCCGCATACATCGCCTCACCCTGGTAACCCAACTGCCAACCACCACTCCGGAAGAAACGCCCCGTCACGCCCAATGCCGCCGAGTACAGGTCCACATCAGACTCCTGCCGGTACCCCTCATCGTCCACGGTCAGGTCCAACTCGCCCAAGCCATACCCCAGTGAACCCCAGACGCTCAAGTCTTGCGACACCGCCCAGTCCGCATACGGATACAGACTCGTCAGACTGATGTCGTAATCCCCGGTGAATGTGCGCCGGGCATCACTGCGGTCGGTATAGTCAAACCGGCCCTCGGTGCGGGACAGGGCTGCACCCAACAGTAACTGCTCGGTCGCCTCGATATCTGCGCCAAGGTGGAAACTCGCCAGACCGCCGTCCCAATTCACCGCATTATTGCCCTTGCTGCGCAGGTCGGTGTAACTGCCCTCGCCCCACAATGTGACCACTTTACCCGGCTCACCGGTCTCGCCGCCATCATCAGCCCCGAAATTCAGCGGCAGCACAAACGATGCCCGGTTCAGCAACTGGCGCAGGTCGAACCGCCGCCGGTATTCCCATCCGCCCGGCGTGTCGAATACATCGAAGACATCCGGTGTTGGCTGTGTGCGTCCGCCGGTCCGGGACCCGCCCAGGGTCGGATCCACCCGGCTCTCCGTACCCGGCAATGCCTGTGTGCTGTGCCCGAATGTCTGTGTTATGCCGGACAGCGCCAGTCGTTCTTCATTATCTGATAATGGCTGCCCGGATTCGGTTCCGGTACCCCCCGCAGACGGGTCAACACGACCCGATGTGCCAGACAATGCTTGTGTGTTGTACCCGAATGTCTGTGTTATGCCAGACAGCGCCAGTGGTTCTTCATTGCCTGATAATGGCTGCCCGGTACCGCCCGCAGACGGGTCAACACGACTCGTTGTGCCAGACAACAGTGACCCGGACTCTATCCCGATCAGCGTCTCTGCCCCGGCGCCAACGTCAGGCGATGCTTGCTCTTCCTCAGGCAACGCCTCAATATCCAGCAGCGGTAACCCGGACTCTGCTCCATACGCAGTAGGCTGACCTGGCTCTGTGCTCGGCGACGGCTTCACAGAACGGCCCAATATCGTGCTGGTTTGACCTGCCCCGGAACGCACCGAGCTGATCCGATCACTGAGTACTTGCGTGGTGCGTCCGATTACCGACAGGGTCAAATGCGGCAACAGGTCTTCATGCACATCCGTCACCTGCACGGCATCAATCGGCGCCTCGCTTACTGTTACCGCAAACGTATCACTCACGGCTTCGCCTGTTTCATCTGCGGCCGTTACCGTAACGTTTGCAACGCCCACCGATATGCCGGTCAGGGTCAGGTCGCTGTCAGACAGGGTAACCGTTACGATAGTCTCATCATCCGACACCGCCGTATAGGTCAAGGCATCGCCGTCCGCATCGGTGAAGGCAGCGCTCACGTCAACCTGTTGGACCTGGTCTACGTCAATCCCCTGGTCAGACAGCGGTATGTCTACGGCCGGCGCCCGGTTCGGCATCACGACCGTGACGGCAAACCGGTCGCTCACCGTGCCGCCGCGTCCGTCATCAGCGGTCACCGTGACAGTCGTATCGCCGGCGGATGTACCGGTCAGGGTCAGGGTGGCGCCGGTTATCGCTACCGTGACGACGGAGGTATCGGCAGACACTGCCGTATACGTCAGCGCATCGCCGTCTGCATCGGTAAAGGTAGCGGTCACATCAACCTGTTGCGTCTGGTCTACGTCAAGCGTTTGGTCAGACAACGGCGTCGCCACCACCGGCGCCTCGTTCGACAACGCGACCGTCACCGTGAACAGGTCGCTCGCCCTGCCGCGTCCGTCATCCGCGGTCACCGTGATGGTCGCCGCACCGACGGCTACGCCGGTCAGGGTCAGGGCGCTGCCGGTTACCGTCACCGTGACTACCGTCTCATCGGCAGACACCGCTGTATACGTCAGCGCATCGCCGTCCGCATCACTGAACGCGCCGCTCACATCAACCTGCTGCGTCTGGCCCACTACCAGTGTCAGGTCAGACAGCGGCGTCGCCACCACCGGCGCCTCATTCGGCGGCGCCACCGTTACCTTGAAGGTGTCGCTCGCCGTGCCACCGCGCCCGTCTGAGGCCGTTATCGTCACATTCGTCTCGCCCAGCGCCACGCCGGTCAAGGTCAGACGCTCTGCCGAATCCACATCCACCGCCACGATCGATGAGGCATCGGTCGTCGCCGTGTAGATCAGCACATCGCCGTCGCTGTCGTTAAACAAGCCCATGATATCCAACGTCCGGTTCTCATCCACCAACAATATCTGATCACCGGCCGACATCAGCAGAACCGGCGCATTGTTTGGCGGCGGTGGCGGTGGCGGCGGCGGTGTTGTCTCGTCCACATCTCTCACCGTCACCGTGATGTTGCCGCTGGTCGCCGTGTTGCCGTTTGAATCCCGCGCCGTGAGCGTGTACACGTAGGTATTGTTCGTGTCGCTGTCGGTCGGGTTCTCATAGTCCCGCGCGCTCAGGTTCACTGTCACGCCCGTGCTGCTCTGGCTCGACAACGTGAAGTCGTCCGTCCCGTCTGCTCCGCCGAGTGTCCAGCTCACCGCGCCCTGCGCGTTCGCCAGGCTTGCCGTGACGGTGTACGGCGTGTTCTCGTTCACAGTGGCGTTCGCCAGGCCGCTTAAGGTCAATGTCGAGGGAGTGGTGTCCGCATCAATCGTGATGCTGAACGTCAGCGTGGCCTCATCGCCATCGCTGTCGGTCACCCTGTACGTGTAGGTGGTGGCGGCCTGCGTCCCCGTCGGCGTGCCGGTCAAGGTGCGGGCGCTGGCGTCAAACGTCAGACCGTCCGGCGCATCCGGCGCCAGCGTGTACGTCAGCGTGCCGTCGCCGCCGCTCGCCTGCGGCAGGTCAAGCCGGGTAATCGCCGAGTTCTGCATGTAGGTCTGGTTGGCAATGGTGGCGCTGCCGAAGCTCGGCGCGTTGTCCGCATCAATCGTGATGCTGAACGTCAGCGTGGCCTCATCGCCATCGCTGTCGGTCACCTTGTACGTGTAGGTGGTGGCGGCCTGCGTCCCCGTCGGCGTGCCGGTCAAGGTGCGGTTGGCGGCGTCAAACGTCAGACCGTCCGGCGCATCCGGGGTCAGCGTGTACGTCAGAGTGCCGTCGCCGCCGGTGGCCGCGGGCAGGTTCAGCGTCGTGACCACCGTGTTCTGCGTGTAGCTCTGGTCCGCCACCGTCGCCGTGCCGAAGCTCGGCGTCGTGTCGGCGGCGGGGGTCGCCGTCACCGGCCCGGCGGCCGCGCCCTCGCCACTGGCGTTCACCGCCCGGACCTCAAAGGCGTGCTCGGTGCCGTTGGTCAGCCCCGTCACCTCGTGTCGCACGGTCGTGGCGCCGCTGCCGGGGATGTCCGCCCAGTTGGCGGTGGCCGGCACGCTGGAGCCGGCGCCGTAGCGCACCTGGTACTTGGTGATGCTGTCGTTGCCCGGGTCCGTCCAGGTCAGCGTCGCCTGGGCGTTGCCGGCCGCCGCCGCCAGGTCCGTCGGCGCCGATGGCACTGGCAGCGCCGTGATCGTGATGCTGAACGTCAGGCTCGCCGTGTCACCGTCCGCGTCGGTGGCGGTGTAGGTGTAGGCCGTCGCCGCCTGCGTCCCCGTCGGCGTGCCGGTCAGCCTGCGGTTGGCGGCGTCAAACGTCAGACCCGCCGGCGCATCCGGGGTCAGCGTGTACGTCAGCGTGCCGTCGCCGCCGGTGGCCGCGGGCAGGTTCAGCGTCGTGATCGCGGTGTTCTGCGTGTAGCTCTGGTCCGCCACCGTCGCCGTGCCGAAGTCAGGCATCTCGTTCGCCGCGATGGTAATGTTGAACGTCAGGCTCACCGCGTCGCCGTCACTGTCGGTGGCCGTGTAGGTGTAGGCCGTCTCGCTCTGGACCGCGGTGGGCGTGCCAGTGAGCGAGCGGTTGGTGGCGTCGAAGGCCAGGCCCGCCGGAGCGTTCGGGGTCAGGCTGTAGGTCAGCGGGACTTCGTCGCTGGTTGCCGCGGGCAGCGTCAGGGTCGCGATGGCCGTGTTCAGGATGTAGTTCTGGTCGTCAACCGTTTGGTCGCCGAAGCTTGGCACACCGCTGGCTGGCGTCGCGGTGACGGTGTCCGAAGCGTCGCTGTCGCCGGAGGCGTTGACCGCGCGGATTTCGAAGGCGTATTGGGTGCCGTTGGTCAGGCCCGTCACCTCGTGCCGCACAGTCGTGGCGCCGCTGCCGGGGATGTCCTCCCAGTTGGCGGTGGCCGGCACGCTGGAGCCGGCGCCGTAGCGCACCTGGTACTTGGTGATGCTGTCGTTGCCCGGGTCCGTCCACGTCAGCGTCGCCTTGGCGTTGCCCGCCGCCGCCGCCAGGCCCGCCGGCGCCGAGGGCTTCGCCAACGGCGTTGCGGAGACGGTGTTCGAGGCGTCGCTGTAGCCGGAGGCGTTCATCGCGCGAATCTCGAAGGCGTACGCTTTGCCGTTGGTCAGACCCATCACTGTGTGGGTGGTGGTCGTGGCGTCGCTGCCAGTGATGTCCGCCCAGGTCGCGCTGCTCGGCACCGTCTGGCCCTCCCCGTGGCGCACCTGGTACTTGGTGATGCTGGTGTCGCCCGGGTCGCTCCAGGTCAGTTCAACCTGCGTGTCGCCAGCCGCCGCGGCCGTAAGGTTGGGCGCGTTCGGCAGCGCGCCCGGCGCCGCGCTGGTGAAAACGATCTTCTGATTGCCGATCGTGTGTTCGACGCGGAAGTCGTCGTCCAGCAAGCCGTCGAGAGTGCCCGTGAACGTCGCCACCCCGTCCGAAATCTCGTAGATGTATCCACTCAAGTTGGCATCGTCCAATTGCAGGAAATTGCCGGATGTCTCGAAACGGATGTGGAAATTGGCGCTGTAGCCCATCATCTGGCTGAGGCTGCTGGAGCCTTCATAGGAACCTCTGCCGGTGGTCACGAAATCCGGCAGCGATGCGTAGGTCCTGACCCATATGTCGTTGGGCGGTTGAATCGCCCAAACGTTGGAAGCGCCCGAATCCGAAGCGTCAATCTTGATGGATTGTTGGCCGCCCGGCACAAGACTCGAAGTTTCATTGAAATCGAAGCCCCGGAGATCCACGCTGCCCGAGGCGGCGATGGTCACGGTGGCGCCGTCGTCGGAGAAGGTGTAGGTCAGCGTGCGCGCCATGACCGGCGTGCCCCTGATGGTGGCGGCGGCGCCGGCGCCGCCGGCGTTGACCGCGCGGATCTCGAATGCGTAGCGGGTGCCGTTGGTCAGGCCGGTGACGTCGTGACGGGTGGTGCCGGCGCCGCTGCCGGTGATGTCCGTCCAGATCGTTTCTTCGGGGACGAATGCAGCGGCGGCGTGACGCACCTGGTACTTGGTGATGGTGGCATCGCCGGGGTTCGTCCATGACAGAGTCACCTTGGCGCCGGTCCCAACCGAGGTCAGACCAGTGGGTGTGCCCGGCAGCGCCAAGACGGTGATGTTGAACGTCAGGCTCGCCGGGTCGCCGTCCGCGTCGGTGGCGGTATAGGTGTACGCCGTGGCGGCCTGGCCAGTGGTCGGCGTGCCGGACAGGGTTCGGTTCGCCGCGTCGAAGGCCAGGCCATCCGGGGCATCCGGGCTCAGGCTGTACGTCAGCGTGCCGTCGCCGCCGGTGGCCTGCGGCAGGTTCAGCGTCGTGATCTGCGTGTTCTGGACGTAGCTCTGGTCGGCCACCGTCGCCGTGCCGAAGTCCGGCATCAAGTCGGTGACGGGCGTCGCCGTCGCCGTGTCGGAGGCGGCGCCCGGGCCGCCCGCATTCACGGCGCGGATCTGGAAGACGTATGCCGTGCCGTTGGTGAGCCCGGTCACGGTGTGGCTGGTGGTGGAAGCGCCGCTGTCGTCGATGTCCGTCCAGAGACTGTCGTCGCCGTCGGAGAAGCTCGTGCCCGCCTTGTGGCGCGACTGGTACTTGGTGATGCCGCTGTCGCCGGGATCGGTCCAGGCCAGCTCCGCCTGCGTGTCGCCTGAGGTGGCCGTGAACCCCGCCGGCGCGGCCGTCGCCGCGATGACAGTAACCTTGAAGCTGTCTGATACCTCGGCTCCAAAGATGTCATCTACAGTGATGATAATGGTTTCTTCGCCAGGCGTGTGGGCAAGCACGCTAATTGCGCCCCAACCTAAGGCCGTTGTGTCGATGTTATTGCCGTTGTCCGGGGTGCGCAGGTACAAGCGTATATTGTCACCCTCGTCATCGACGAACATGTCCGTCAAGTTGACCGTCAATGCATTGCCGACCGCCAGGGTTTGATCCGGATAGGGGGGACTCTTCGCCTTCGGGGCGGTGTTGCTCGTCGTCACGATGGCGGATGTCGAGACCGACAGTCCGTAGGGATCCGTCCCCGTCAGGGTCAGGGTCGTCCGCTCCACCGGCCCCGTCGCTCGGTAGCGCAGATAGTGCGAGTCAGGATAAGTGGTACTGTAGCCGGGTTCCGCGATAAGCACGTCCAGATTGGCTTGCGGCGGGTTCGCCGTCCAGGTGAAGGTCAGTTCGTCGCCGTCCGGGTCTGAGAATCTTGGGCCAAATCCTTTCGTCAGCCTGACATTTCTGTAACGAGAGGGCAGTACTACTCCGTCGCCTCCGAATACGGAGCCTCCCAACACCGGCGCCCGGTTGTTGGCGCGCGGCAACATCGTGAGGGTCTCGGAGGCCGGCCCGGCGCCGTTGGCGTTCACCGCCCGGACCTGGAAGGCCCAGGTGGTGCCGTTGGTCAGTCCGGAGACGGTATGGGTGGTGGTGGACGCGCCGCTGTTGGCGATGTCCGTCCACAGGCTGTCGTCACTGGGGGAGAAGCTCGTCCCCACCTTGCGGCGAAGCTGATACCTGGTGATGGTGGCGTCGGAAGGATCGCTCCAGCTCAGCGTCACCTGGGCGTTGCCGCCCAACACCCGGAAGCCGCTTGGTTGCAACGGCGCACCGAGCCGCAGCACTGCTTCGTCCGAGGGGGTGCCGACGCCGCCCGCATTCACGGCGCGAACCTGGAAGACGTATGCCGTGCCGCTGGTGAGCCCGGTCACGGTGTGGCTGGTGGTGGAAGCGCCGCTGCCGGTGATGTCCGTCCACAGGCTGTCGTCACTGTTGGAGAAGCTCGTGCCTGCCTTGTGGCGCACCTGGTACTTGGTGATGCTGCTGTCGCCGGGGTCGGTCCATGTCAGGACCGCCTGCCCGTTGCCCGATGCGGCCGTGAGCCCCGCAGGTTTGGCCGCCGCTGCGATGACGGTGAACTTGATGCTGTCGGACGCCTCGGCTCCAAAGATGTCTTTTACAGTCACGCTAAAGACTTCTTCTCCAGGCGTGTGGGCAAGCACGCTAATTGCGCCCCAATCTAAGGCCGTTGTGTCGATGTTATTGCCGTTGTCCGGGGTGCGCAGGAACAAACGTATATTGTCACCCTCGTCATCGATGAACATGTCCGTCAAGTTGACAGTCAATGTGTTGCCGACCGCCAGGGTTTGATCTGGATAGGGTGGACTCTTCGCCTTCGGGGCGGTGTTGCTCGTCGTCACGACGGTGGATGTCGAGACCGAAAGCCCGTAGGGATCCGTCCCCGTCAGGGTCAGGGTCGTCCGCTCCACCGGCCCCGTTGCCCTGTAGCGCAGATATTGTGATTCTGGATTGACCGTGCTCCAGCCGGGTTCCTCGATACGCACGTCGATATTGGCTTGCGGCGGATTCGTCGTCCAGGTGAAGGTCAATTCGTCGCCGTCCGGGTCTGAGAATCTTGGGGAAAATCCTTTCGTCAACCTGGCATTTCTGTAACTAGAGGATAGAACTTCTCCGTCGCTTCTGAATACGGCGCCTCGAAACACCGGCGCCCGGTTGCTGGCGCGCGGCAACATCGTGAGGGTCTCTGAGGCCGGCCCGGCGCCAGCGGCGTTCACCGCCCGGATCTGGAAGGCCCAGGTGGCGCCGTTGGTCAGTCCGGTGACGGTATGGGTGGTGATGGTCGGGCCGCTGTTGGCGATGTCGCTCCAGGTGTCGCTGTCGGAGAAGCTGGTCCCCACCTTGTGGCGAAGCTGATACCTGGTGATGGTGGTGTCGGAAGGAGGATCGTCCCAGCTCAGCGTCACCTGGGCGTTGCCGCCCACCACCCGGAAGCCGCTCGGTTGCAGCGGCGGGCCGGGCCGCAGCACCACCTGCTCTGAAGCCGGGCCTGTGCCGCCGGCATTCACCGCGCGAATCTCGAACGCGTATTGGGTGCCGTTGGTCAGGCCGGTGACGGTGTGGCTGGTGGTGCCGGCGATGTCGCCCCAGGTTGCAGTGGCCGGTACGGTGGCGCCCGCGCCGTAGCGGAGCTGGTATATGGTGATATTGGAGTCGTTGGGGTTGGTCCAGTTTAGCGTGACCGTAGTGTCGCCCGCGGTGGCGGCCAGGCCGGTGGGCGCGGCGGGCGGCATGGCGGGCGTGGCCGTGGCGGTTGCCGCGGCGCCGTTGCCGGCGGTGTTGGTGGCGCGCACTTCGAAGGTGTAGCCGGTGCCGTTGGTCAGGCCGGTGGCGATGTAGCTGGTGGCTGTGCCGTTGCTGAGTCCCGTCCAGGTGTCGGTGGCGTCGTTGAAGGGCAGGTCGGCGGTGGCCTTCCAGCGCACCTGCACGTCGCCGATCACGCTGGCGTTGGTGGGCAGGGTCCAGCTCAAGCTGGCCTGGGCATTGCCGGCGGTGGCGCTGAATTCCGTCGGCGCGGCGGGAACGGCCAGTGCCGGGGTTGCGGTGACGGCGCCGGAGGCGTCGCTGTCGCCGTTGGCGTTCACCGCGCGGATCTGGAACGCGTATTGGGTGGTGTTGGTCAGGCCCGTTACCTTGTGGCTCGTGGTCGTGGCGCCGCTGCCGGTGATGTCGGTCCAGGCTGTGCTGTCGGGCACGGTTGCGCCCTGGGCCTGGCGGAACTGGTACTTGGTGATGCTGGAATCGTTCGGGTTGGCCCAGTTCAGGGTGACTTCGGTGTCGCCGGCGGAGGCGCTCAGGTTGGTGGGCGCGGCGGGCGCCGGCGGCGGTGTTGCCGTGTAAACGATCTTCTGGTTGCCAATACCAAGCTCGATGCTGAAGTCGTTGTCGCCGAAGGTGCCGAGCACGGTACCCGAGAACGTTACGTTCTTGCCCGCGGGGCTATAAATGTCCCCGTTGAGGCTGGCCGTGTCCACGACCATGTACTTGCGGAAGGTGTTGAACCGGATGGTGAAGTCGTTGCTGTAGTTTTGCGCGCTGTCGATAGACGTAGTACCCGTGTAGGTAGTCCTGCCGGTTATGTTGAAGTCCGGCAGTTGGTCGTAGCGCTTCGACGGGGTATTGTCCAACGACGACGGATGAAAGGCCCAGTTTTCGGTGTCGTCTATCTTGATGTATCTGATGTCTTCCGGCACCGTATCCCCGACTTCTCTGAAGCCGGACATATCCAGGCTTCCGGAGGCGGCAATGGTGGTGGTGCTGCCGTCATCGGAGAACGTGAACGTCAGCGTGCGCACCGGGGTTGGTGCGGTGGGTGTGGCCGTCACCGTGGCCGAGGCGTCGCTGTTGCCGGTCGCGTTCACCGCGCGGATTTCAAACGCATATTGCGTGCCGTTGGTCAGGCCGGTCACGTCGTGGCTGATGGTGGTCGCGCCGCTGCCGGTGATGTCCTCCCAGTTGGCGGTGGCGGGCACGGTGGACCCGGCGCCGTAGCGCACCTGGTACTTGGTGATGCTGGTGTTTTGCGGGTCGGTCCAATTGAGCGTCACCTGCGTGTCGCCCGCTGCCGCAGACAGACCCGTGGGCGCAGCCGGGGCCGGCAGCGTCGGGGTAGCCGTGGCCGTCGCCGCAGTACTGTTGCCGGCGGTGTTGGTGGCGCGTACGGCAAACGTGTAACCCGTGCCGTTGGTCAGGCTCGTCGCCGTGTAGGTCGTGGCTGTTGCGGCCAGGTCAGTCCACGTATCGGTGTTGTCATTAAACGGCAGGTCGGCGGTGGCCTTGTAGCGGACCTGGATGCTGGTCAGCGTGCTGGCGTTGGTCGGGTTGGTCCAGGTCAGGGTGACCTGGGCGTTGCCCGCCGTTGCCGTAAGGCCAGTCGGGGCATCGGGTATCGCCAGCGTTGGGGTGGCCGTGACCGTGGCCGACGCATCGCTGTTGCCGATCGCATTGACTGCGCGAATCTCGAATGCGTATTGGGTGCCGTTGGTCAGGTTGTCAACGGTGTGGGTCGTGGTCTCGTCGTCGCTGCCGGAAATATCACCCCAGGTTGCGGTGGCCGGCACGGTTGAACCGGCGCCGTAGCGCACCTGGTACTTGGTGATGCTGGAATCGTTCGGGTTGGCCCAGGTCAGGGTGGCTTCGGTGTCGCCCGGCGCGGCGCTCAAGCCCGTGGGCGCGGCGGGCACCGTGGCTGGTGCCGCTGTCTTGAAAACGATCTTCTGATTGCCGAACGCGTGTTCGATATGGAAGTCGTTGTCGCCCAAGGTGCTTTGCAGGGTGCCCGTGAACGTGACCTGGTCTCCCGTCGGGTCGTAGATTGTTCCTGTGAGATTGTCCGGGTCTACCCCCATCCAGTTGTGGAATGTGGTGAATCGGAGGAAGAATTCGGCACTATAGTTGGGCAAGAGTTCGGCTGTAGTGGAACCTGTGAAAGGCTCATTAACCGTGGTCGTCAAGGCAGAGAGTTGATACCAACTCATCAGGCTGCTGACGCCGGACGAGTCCGCCCCGATGGCCCAGATGCTTGTGTCACCGAAATAAATGGCGTTTTCGATTCCGATCGTTGCATCAGGCCGGGAACCGGATGCTGAGAAATCCAAACTGCCAGCGGCGTCGATGGTCACGGTGCCGCCGTCGTCGGAGAAGGTCAAGGTCAGCGTGCGCGCCTGCTGCGCCTGGGCGGAGGCGCTCACAGCAAGCAAGCAGGCAAGACCCAGGCACACCGCGGGTTCTGCTTGGAAGAAACGAAGTAGTTTGCGAAAAATCAACAAAAATCCCCTCAAAAAAGCGCCAACTCTTGATCCGTAAATAACCAACCCACCTAAGGAACCTCTGATCAAGTCCACATTATATGAGATCATAGACAAAAATAAACCATCAGGGGAATGGGATGGGGGCGCTACCGGGCGCCACACCACCTTACCACTCCCGTGCAAACGGGAGTCCAGTCTAATACCGTGTCGCCCGAAGGGCGACCCTTTGTCTCACTGGATTCCCGCTTCCGCGGGAATGGGATAGGGAGCACTCACGCGTGCCCCGCCACCGTACCACTCCCGCGAAAGCGGGAGTCCAGTCAAACACTATATCGCCCGAAGAGCGACCCTTTGTCTCTCTGGATTCCCGCTTCCGCCAGAATCGGATAGAGAGCACTCACGCGTGCCCTGCCACCGTACCACTCCCGTGCAAACGGGAGTCCAGGACAATACTGTGTCGCCCGAAGGGCGACCCCTTGTCTCACTGGATTCCCGCTTGCGCGGGAATGGGATAGGGAGCACTCACGCGTGCCCGCCACCGTACCACTCCCCGAAAGCGGGAAGGGGATCGGGCGCAGGCCAGTATTAACATTAACACAGCAAAAATTCGATCGAGAATATGATAAAATACGCCCGTTTTTACCTGACAATCCAACATAAAATCATAACCATGCAGGTGGGATAATCCATGAAAATATCACCAACCGCAGTATTGTCAAAACTCAATTATTCAATGGGGAAACAACTTTCGATTGGCCTCGCTCTGACAGTGGCCCTGACCTCGGCGCCGGCGTATGCTCAGGACAACATTTGGCTGGAGGAAGTGGTCGTCACCGCGCAAAAGCGCGCTGAGTCTGTGCAGGATGTGCCGATCGCGATCAACGCCATTGTCGGCGATCAGCTCGATGCGCTCGGGGTACAGGATACTGACGACCTGGTAACACTGTTTCCGAACCTGAGTCTGCAGAACAACAGTTCCATCAACACCGGCGTAACCATACGCGGCGTCGGCACCAATAACTGGCACATCACCGGGTTGCACGCGGTGGGTCAGTACCAGGACGAGGTTTCACTGTTCAGCCCGTTTACGAGTCAGCTCGGGCTGTTCGATATGGAACGGGTAGAGGTATTGCGCGGTCCTCAGAATACGTTGTTTGGTCGCAACACGACGGGCGGCGCAGTCAATTATATCTCGCGCAAACCCAGCACCGCCGGCATTGAGGGTTATGGCTTTACCAATATCGGCAATGAAGGGCGCATTGATGTGGAAGGCGCGCTGAATATACCGTTCGGTGATCGTGCGGCCCTGCGCATAGCCGGCCAGACCGTGAATCGCGATGGCATCTTCCATAACGCGTTTAACGGCAAGAAAATGGGCAATATAGAACGCAGTTCCGGACGTGTGCAACTCCTGGTTGATATCAGTGACAGGACTGAAATTCTTGTCAACGGCCATGTCGGTTACAATCGAAGTGGTCGTGTTCCCAGCAAGGCCATCGGTTATTGGGACCCTGACGGTCCCAATGTCGTGGATGGCGTCGCCACGCCGGCGGCGCTCGCCGGCGCGCCCATCGACTGTCCGAGCGTACTCAGGGGCGGTTCCAGCCAGTTCAAAGGCGCCAGCGACTGCCTGACGGTACTCCCTTTTACCGGCGGCCAAACGGAAAGTCCGACGCTGGATGGCTGGCGCAACGTACAGGACGGCGCATCGGACCGGGCGGATGTGAATTTCGAAGGCGGCTTTTTGCGGGTCACCCATGAACTGGACAACATGAGCATCGTTTCCATCACCGCGTATGATCAAATGACGGTGGAATACAACCAGACGCTCAGCGGTATTTCAACCGGCCAGGGTTTCATGCCGGGACAGAGCGGGCATACCGAGGTATTTTCCCAGGAAATTCGTTTGACTTCCGCGAATGACGGCGCTTTTCGCTGGATCGCCGGCGGGTACTATTCCAATGACGACAGCCGCCTGGCCACGATCATTTATCGGACTGACAGCGGTGGCGCGCCGTTCGGCATCGTTCCCTCCATCGCGATTGACCAGGAGGTGGATGTCTGGTCAGGCTATGGGCAGGTTGAATACGATTTTACGGATAAGGCGACATTTACGCTGGGCTTGCGTTACACCGACGACCGCAAGACCGGCAACAGCGCCGCCCGCGTCGCGGCCAAGACCGACAACGGTACGCCTGTGGGCGCGCCTTTGGGCCTCAGCACCTATATCGACCTTGACATGTTCGACCAGATCACGCTTGCGGCTGCCGACGGCAGCCGGCCTTGTCCGCCGCCAGTGGGAGGCCTGCCTTGCCGTTCCGACATCCCCGTCAAACAGGTACTGACCGAATGGGGCGGCAAAGCCGGGATAGACTACCGTTTCACCGATGACATCATGGGTTACGCCAGTTACTCCCGCGGTTTCAAGTCAGGCGCTTTCGACACCCGCGCGCTGGCGGCCTTCCAGGGAACAGCCGACCAACCGACGGAAGCGGAATTTCTCGACGCTTATGAAGTTGGCGTTAAGTCAACCCTTGCCGATGGCGCGCTGGACCTTAACGGCGCAGTCTTTTTCTACCAATGGGACGACTTGCAGGTTTTTGACGTGGACAATCTTGGCCGTGTAGCCTTTCTGAACATCCCGGAAAGCGAGCTGATAGGCGCAGAGATCGACATCAAGTGGACGCCGACGGACAGCCTATATATCCAGGCGGGCGTGGGCTGGCTGGACACCGAGATCAAGGACGCCGGCACCCTGGTGACACCGGTTGAAGGCGCGCCCCTGCCGCATTCCCCGGAGTGGAGTCTGACGGGCCTGATCATCAAGACCTTCCCCGTTGGCAATGGCCTGGTCTCCCTGCAAACCAACATTCACTGGATGGATGAGCGCAACGGCGCCTCCAGCGGTTCACGGATAACCACCATCAACGACAGTTGGCAGTGGAACGCCCGGGCGACCTACGAATTCGGCGGCGAACAGCAATACCAAGTTGCCTTCTGGATAGACAATATCACCGCGGAAAAAACCTGCGGCAGCGTAGAATTGAACGGCTCGCTCAATTACATGGCGGAGTGCCGCAACCCCAACGGCGGCAAAGCCTTCTACGGGGTGAACCTGCGCTACGACTTCTGACCTGTTTTAACGGGCCTGTGCACAACGCCACAACGGCCGTGGCGTTGTGCACAGGCGGTTATCCATTCAGAGACTTGTCAACTGCGGCATGACCTGGTCCGCAAACCGAGCCAGCGAACGCATCTCCTCGTCGTGCCCGATATCACCGAATGCAGGTTGCAGCGCCAGGTAATTTACACCGGTGACCTCCACCTGCCGCGCCAGGGCATCCGCCACCCTGGACGCGCTGCCCTGCACGATCATGCCGATTTCCTCGGCCGTTTCAAAACGGGAAATCGGGCCCAGGTGCGGCGCCTCAACATTATTTTCGACCCATAACTTATGCAGCTTCGCGAACCAGTCGTTATAGGCCTGACGCGCTACTGCCTCCGCTTTGCGCTCATCCTGATGCACGTATAACATGCGCCAGGCGCCCACAAACGGTTCTGTGGGGCCACCGGCAGGACGCAAGGGATCGTCCTGGTTCGCGTGCCACTCTGCCCGGTAGTTCTCGCTGGTCTGGCGGATAACCTCAGTAGATCCCAGAGAAATCGTGTGCATGCCCCGTTTGGCGGCTTCAGCCTGGCCCTGGGGCGACATCGACGCGCTCCACAGTGGCAGTGGCGACTGTACTGTTTGCAAAACCATGGGCACGTTTTCGTACCGGTACCGCTTGCCTTTAAAGGTCAGCCTTGAGCAGTTCAATCCCTGGATAATCAAGTCCACCCCCTCAATGAACATGTCTGTGGCGGCATCCGGCTCAACACCGAAGAACGCCACCTCAATTGGCGACACGCCGCGACCCAGACCGACTTCCAGGCGACCGTTGCTGAGATGGTCCAGCATACAAATCTCTTCAATAAGCCGTAGCGGAATATAAAGCGGAACAAGGTATACCAGCGGGCCGATGCGTATGTTGGATGTTGCCTGCGCCAACGCCGCCAGGAAAATTCCGGGCGATGGCGCCGCGCCCAGAGGCGTGCTATGGTGCTCCGCCAGGTGATAGCCCCTGAAACCCGCAGCCTCCGCCGCCTGGGCTATTCTGATCCGCTCTGTGTAAGTCTTGTGCAACGACTCGGCACGCAGGTCCAGGTGGTCAAAAATTCCGAATTCGATGGTCATGCTGTGATTCTCGCGAATAGATGTCCCGTGCTGCATTGTACTCCAAACCCTCATGATCAGGGCGCTACGCACCCCGATTACATGCTGCTGTTAACGCAGATCCGGGAATTCTGGCGTCCCACTCCCGTAACCTCGCCACCGTACCACTCCCGCAGAAGCGGGAGTCCAGTCAAATACTGTGTCGCCCGCTGGGCGACCCTTTGTTTCACTGGATTCCCGTTTGCACGGGAATGGGATAGGGGCGCTACCGTGCAGTCCGCCACCGTACCACTCCCGCGGAAGCGGGAGTCCAGTCAAATACTGTGTCGCCCGAAGGGCGACCCTTTGTTCCACTGGATTCCCGTTTGCACGGGAATGGGAGGGGGGTACTTCCGCGAACCTCGCCACCGTACCACTCCCGCGGAAGCGGGAGTCCAGTCTGATACTGTGTCGCCCGCAGGGCGACCCCTTGTTTCACTGGATTCCCGTTTGCACGGGAATGGGAGGGGGGTACTTCCGCGAACCTCGCCACCGTACCACTCCCGCGGAAGCGGGAGTCCAGTCTGATACTGTGTCGCCCTAAGGGCGACCCCTTGTTTCACTGGATTCCCGTTTGCACGGGAATGGGATAGGGGTACTTCCGTGAACATCGCCACCGTACCACTCCCGCGAAAGCGGGAGTCCAGTCTGATACTGTGTCGCCCTAAGGGCGACCCTTTGTTTCACTGGATTCCCGTTTGCACGGGAATGGGATAGGGGTACTTCCGCGAACACCGCCACCGTACCACTCCCGCGGAAGCGGGAGTCCAGTCTGATACTGTGTCGCCCGCAGGGCGACCCCTTGTTTCACTGGATTCCCGTTTGCACGGGAATGGGTAACGCCGGGATCGCCCTGAATTAAATATTGAGTCCAAGGAACTCCCCATGTATCCTTAGCCTCTTTTATAGAGAAACTCTGAACAAGTCCGCTCCCGTATCAACGGGACAGGCTCATAAGTTGTCAGCGCGCATCCCAATCAATTTCATAAAGAGAGCAAGCATGAAAATTCTGGTGCCCATTAAACGCGTGGTCGATTACAACGTTCGTGTGCGGGTGAAAAAAGACGGCAGTGGCGTGGAAACGGCCAATGTAAAGATGTCCATGAACCCGTTCTGTGAGATTGCGGTGGAAGAGGCGGTACGCATCGTGGAAGCGGGTAAGGCAGATGAAATCGTTGTTGTGACCATCGGCGGGCGCCAGTGTCAGGACATCCTGCGCACCGCGCTGGCGATGGGCGCCGACCGGGCAATATTGGTCGAGACGGATGTGGCAACGCAACCCCTGGCGATTGCCAAACTGCTCAAAGCAATCGCCGAGAAAGAACAGCCGGGACTTATCATTACCGGGAAACAAGCCATTGACGACGATAACAACCAGACCGGGCAGATGGTGTCGGCGTTGCTCGGTTGGCCCCAGGCCACGTTTGCATCCGGCATTGAGTTCAGCGGCGAAGGACTGCGGGTCGCGCGCGAGGTGGATGACGGACTGGAGACGGTGGATGTAAGCCTGCCGGCTGTTGTTACCACCGACCTGCGCCTGAATGAACCCAGGTACGTGAAACTGCCGAACATTATGAAAGCCAAGAAAAAACCGCTTGACGTGATGACACCCGATGAGCTGGGCATAGATATGACACCCAGCATAGAGGTTCTCCATGTCGCAGATCCTCCGGGCCGCTCAGCGGGAATCAGGGTCGCGGATGTGCAGGAACTGGTCGATAAACTGCATAACGAAGCGAAGGTGATTTGAGATGAGTATCCTGGTTATTGCAGAACACGACAACAACGCGATCAGGGGCGCCACGCTGAATACCTTGGGCGCAGCCGCGCAACTGGGCGGAGAGATAACACTGCTTGTGGCTGGCAGCAATTGCAGGGCGGCCGCTGATGCCGGCGCGGCTATCGCCGGGGTCAACCGGGTACTGCGCGCCGATGCGCCGCACTATGAACACGGTCTGGCCGAGGAACTGGCGCCGTTGGTGGCGGCCTGCTGTGAAGGCATGACGCATGTCCTGGCGCCGGCAAACACATTCGGTAAAAACCTGATGCCGCGGGTGGCGGCGCTGCTTGACGTAAACATGATTGCGGACATCGTGCAGATAGATTCTGCCGACACGTTCGTGCGCCCCATCTATGCCGGCAATGCATTGGCCACGGTGAAGAGTAATGATGCCGTCAAAATCATTACCGTGCGCGCCACCAATTTTGACGCGGTAGGCGCTGAGGGCGGCTCGGCGGGCGTCGAGAGCGTCGCCAACACGCCCGAGCCGGCCGGTCTGTCCGGCTTCGTCAGCCTGGAGAGCCCGGAATCGGAACGTCCCGAGCTTACCAGCGCCAAAATCATCCTGTCCGGCGGGCGCGGTTTCGGCAGCGGCGAGAACTTCCGCATGCTTGAGGAAGTGGCAGACAAACTTGGGGCAGCCATCGGCGCATCACGCGCCGCGGTCGATGCAGGCTACGTCTCGAATGATTACCAGGTGGGCCAGACCGGCAAGATTGTCGCGCCCGACCTGTATATCGCGATAGGCATATCCGGCGCCATCCAACACCTGGCCGGCATGAAAGAAAGCAAGGTGATCGTTGCCATCAACAAGGATGAGGAAGCGCCAATTTTTGAGGTCGCCGACTACGGCCTGGTCGCGGACCTGTTCCAGGCCCTGCCGGCGCTTTCTGCCGAACTGGATAAGCTCGATTAGGAAAACCTGTGACTAATCCCGGCCCGGGTTCCGGGACAGCTATGGAACGTCAGCACCGGCCCTTCCTGGCGGCCGTTTTCATGCTCCTGGCGACGGTCTTTTTCTGCCTTTCCGACGTCATCGGCAAATGGTTGACGGCAATCTATCCGGTCGTGCAGGTGACCTGGATGCGTAGCGCCGTCGGCATCTGCGTGCTGCTCTGTGCCGCTGCCGCCACGTCCAGCCTGGGCCAGTTGAAGACCCGGCGCCCGGCATGGCATGCACTGCGTAGCATTGTCAGCGGCGGCATGGTATTGGGCATATTCTACGGCCTGAAACACATTCCCCTGGCCGAGTTCGTGGCGTTGACCTTTTCTGTTCCTTTTTTCGTCGCCCTGTTTTCTCCCTGGTTGTTGAAGGAAAAGGTCGCGAAACAGAGTTGGTTTGCGATAACACTGGGGTTCATCGGCGTATTGTTCGTATTGCGGCCGACCCCGGATCACTTCCATATCGCACACCTGACGACCTTGTTTATGTCTTTCCTGATCAGCTTGATGCTGACCAGCGCGCGCTACCTGTCCACGACCGAGACCGGCTGGTCGCTGAATTTCTACCTGCCGGTTGCCGGACTCATCATGTTCAGCTATCCGACCCTGGTCTACTGGACGGTTCCGTCAACCGGGGACTGGCTATTATTCGCCATCCTGGGGGTATCACAAACCGCAGCGCTGGGCTGTTACATAGAGGCGTTACGCCTGGCGCGGCCGGCGGTAATGGCGCCGTTGGATTACCTGCGCATGATCTGGACCATCATCGCCGGCTACACCATCTGGCAGGAACTCCCGGACCCGTATACCTGGACCGGGATCATCATTATCGTTGGCAGCGGCATCTACATCGTTCGCCACAGTTACGTAAGCCGCACGGAGCATGTCTGAGCGCCGGCGCTAGCATTACTACAACAATGGGAGTCCGGTGGATCTGCTTTATAAGGAAGGTCTGCTCACTGGATTCCCGCTTTCGCGGGAATGGGACGGGGGCGCTTGCGCGGGAATGGGACGGGGGCACTCCCGCGAACCCCTTCTCCGAACCACTCCCGCGGAAGCGGGAGTCCAGTCTAATTCTGTGTCGCCCCAGGGCGACCCCTTGTCTCACTGGATTCCCGCTTTCGCGGGAATGGGACGGGGACGCTTGCGCGGGAATGGGATGGGGGGCGCTTCCGCGAACCCTGCCACCGTACCACTCCCACGGAAGTGGGAGTCCAGTCCAATACTATGTCGCCCGAAGGGCGACTCTTTTGTCCTCAAATTACCGCTTCGATCAAATTCGGGCCCGGTTCCGCCAGGTAGGCGGCCAGTTGCCGGTTCAATTCCTCAGTGGTCGTTACCCGGCAGGCGGGAACGCCCATACCTTTTGCCAGGCTGACCCAGTCCAGGGTCGGGTTATCTATATCCATCATGGAGCGGGCTTTGGCGCCCGGTGCGCCGGCGCCGACCCGCTGGTATTCAATATTCAGGATGCGGTATTTCCGGTTGGCCAGGACAACGGTGGTCACGTCCAGCGATTCGCGGGCCTGGGTCCAAAGCGCTTGCAGGGAGTACATGCCGCTGCCGTCCGCTTGCAGGCACAGCACCTTGCGATCCGGACAGGCCAACGCCGCGCCGGTGGCATTGGGCAGACCCTGGCCGATAGCGCCGCCGGTGGTGAACAACCAGTCATGGGGTTCGGTCGTGGCGGTGGCGGGTATCAGGTTCCCGCCTGAACTGATCGCTTCTTCCGCAACCACGGCATTCTCCGGCATCAGCGCGGCGACGCTGACGGCAATGGTCTCAGGTGACAACTTGCCCGCGGGTAGCGGCGGTTTTTCCAGGGGCATAAGGATCGGGGAAACCCCACCCGCGCCGAGTTCATCGATCAGCCTGGCCAGCGCGTCGACCACATCGTCACCGGCCGCGGCCAGGTGGTGCACCCGGCAGTCTTCAGGAACCAGGTAGCTGGGCAGGTTCGGGTAGGCAAAGAAACCGACCGGTGGCTTGGTGCCGGCAATAACGAGGTGGCGTATGCCCGTCAGGGTTTCGATAATCGCTTCGGGAAAATACGGCAAGCGCTCTATACTTGCGCGCCCGGCGCCACGGCTGATGCGGGACGTAAACGTATGGGAAAACACCCGGACATTCAGATGGTTGCCGATCACGCTCGCGAGCCTGGCTCCGTCCTCCAGCAACGCGTGATCTCCCAGCAGCAACGCCGCCGGTTCCCCCGTGCGCAACGCCTCCGCTACTTCCTTCACCGCGTCATCCGCTACCCTGGGGCGGGAAGGTCGCCGCGCTTTTTGACCGGGATCGGCAGGACAAGGGTCCCAGGAACAGTCAGCCGGGATAATCAGTGTTGCCACATGCCCCGGCGGCTGCATCGCCGCGGTGATTGCCGCCACCGCGTCCGCCGGTATGTCTGCGGCGGTCTTGCTTTCCTTTATCCAGGCGGAAACCGGTTGCGCATAGGCGGCGACATCCGATGCCAGCGGCGCGTCATACTGTTTATGGCTGGTTGCATGGTCGCCGACTACGTTGACGATGGGTGCGCCGGCGCGCATTGCGTTGTGTAGATTTGCCAGGCCGTTGGCGAGGCCGGGACCGAGATGGAATAACGTCGCCGGCAAACTCTCGGACATTCTCGAGTAACCGTCTGCCGCGCCTGACGCGACCCCCTCTGCCAGGCACAGCACGCAATGCATGTCGGGCACACGATCCGCGGCTGCAACAAACTGCATCTCTGACGTGCCCGGGTTCGTAAAGCAAGTGGTGATGCCGTTATTGACCAGGGTTCGTAAAAGGCTTTCTGCTCCGTTCATGATCCTGTCTTAAGGTTAAGGAAGCTCTAAAAAAGCCCATCCTGGACTTGTCAGAGCACGCACAACAAAAAATGCGATTTTTGTTGTGCTCTCATGTTCAATATCTTGCAGTCATTGAACATGGCGATACATCCCTTTATCGCAAGAAAGCTCTGACTCAACCAGAGATTCCTTGGTATCTGCGGCTGACAGCATATCGCCGTTGGGTGAATAATATGATATATTACCGGACAGATAATTTGAATGGAAAGGGACTCGCTTCTTTTCTCATACCAGTGTTGTCCGACTCAATCTGTTAGGAGAGTAACCATTTCTTCCAGACGCCAGCTAGCCAATGCGATTCGTGCATTGAGTATGGATGCGGTTCAGCGCGCCAATTCCGGGCATCCCGGGGCGCCGATGGGCATGGCGGATATTGCCGAGGTGCTGTGGAATGACTTCCTGAGACACAACCCGGCCAATCCCGGCTGGGTGGACCGGGATCGTTTCGTCATGTCCAATGGTCACGGTTCCATGCTGTTGTATTCCATCCTGCATCTTACCGGCTACGACCTGCCCATCGAGGAATTGCAGAATTTTCGCCAACTTCATTCGAAAACGCCCGGCCACCCCGAGTACGGCTATACCCCCGGGATCGAGACCACGACCGGACCCCTGGGCCAGGGCCTTGCCAATGCCGTCGGCATGGCCATTGCCGAACGCGTCCTGGCTGCGCAATTCAATCGCGGCGAGCTGGATATCGTCAATCATTACACCTACGCGTCCGCGGGCGACGGCTGTCTTATGGAAGGGATCTCCCATGAAGCCTGTTCGCTGGCAGGCACCCTGGGCCTGGGTAAGCTCATCGTCATCTATGACAGCAACGGAATCTCGATTGACGGCGAGGTGCAAGGCTGGTTCACCGAAGATGTGCCAAAGCGTTTCGACGCTTACCGCTGGCATGTCATCCCCGATATTGACGGCCATGACCCGCACGCTGTCGGCCAGGCCATCAAGCAAGCACAAGCAGCCGATGACAAACCCAGCCTGCTATGCTGCACTACCATTATTGGCCAGGGTTCACCCAACAAGCAGGGCAAGGCGTCCAGCCACGGCGCCCCGCTGGGCGCGGACGAAATCACGCTGGCGCGGGAAGCCATCGGCTGGCCTTGGCCGGAATTTGAGATTCCCGCGGAAATCTACCAGGGCTGGGATGCCCGGCAACGGGGCGCGCAGTTCGAAAATGAATGGAATGAGAAATTTTCAGCCTATGCCAAACAGTATCCGCAAGACGCCGCCGAGTTCATGCGACGGGTCAAGGGCGACCTGCCGGAGAACTGGCAGAAAACCAGCCAGGCGTATATCGAGACTACCCGGCAAAAAGCGGAAACCATCGCCTCGCGCAAGGCATCACAAAACGCCCTGAATGCGTACGGCCCGGCCTTGCCGGAACTCATCGGCGGATCCGCGGACCTGACCGGTTCCAACCTCACGCTGCGGCAGGATTCCAGTGTGATCAGCGATTCAGCGGCTGCCGGCAACTATCTGTATTACGGCGTGCGGGAATTTGCGATGGCCGCGATCAATAACGGCCTGGCCTTGCATGGCGGCTTTATCCCCTATGGCGGGACCTTCCTCATCTTTACCGAATACGCCCGCAATGCGCTGCGCATGGCGGCGCTGATGAAACAGCGCAATATCTTTGTGCTGACCCATGATTCAATCGGTCTTGGCGAAGACGGCCCGACCCACCAGGCAGTGGAACAGGCAGCGACCCTGCGCCTGATCCCGAACATGTCGGTCTGGCGCCCTTGTGACGCGGTTGAAACCGCAATCGCCTGGAAAGCCGCGCTGGAAAACCGGAACCGGCCCACCTCCCTGTTGCTGTCACGGCAATCCTTGCCCGTACTGGAGAGAACCGCTGAACAGGTCGCAGCGATCGAGCGTGGCGCGTATATCCTCGTGGAGCCGGAAGGCGAAGCGGAAATCATCATCATCGCCACCGGTTCGGAAGTTACGATTGCCGCGGAGGCAGCGCAACAACTGAACGCCGGCGGTCAGCGCGTGCGGGTCGTTTCAATGCCCTCGACCGATGCGTTCGATAACCAACCGCAAGCGTACCGCGAACAGGTATTGCCCCCAACCTGCCGGCGGCGCATTGCCGTCGAAGCCGGCATACCTGATTACTGGCGCAAGTACGTCGGCCTCGAAGGCAGGATACTGGGTGTCCCGACCTTCGGCGAGTCGGCGCCTGGCAACGCCGTGTTCGAGCATTTCGGCATCAATACGGAGGGGCTGATACAACTGGTTCAGGAAGTCTGATCACAACACCCGGAGCTATACATAATGACTATAAACATAGGAATCAACGGTTACGGCAGAATTGGCAGAAACATCTTGCGGGCGCTGTATGAAAGCGGCCGCACTGACGAGATACGCATCGTCGCGGTCAATGACCTGGGCGATGCCGAGACCAACGCGCACCTGACCCGCTACGATACCGCGCACGGCAAGTTTCCCGGAACGGTGGAAGTGGACGGCGATTACATGCTGGTGAACGGCGACCGGATACGCGTCCTGTCGGAACGGGACCCGGCAAAGCTGCCATGGGGTGAGCTGGGCGTGGATGTGGTGCATGAATCCACCGGTTTTTTCGCCAGTAAGGCAAAGGCCGGCGCGCACCTGCAAGGCGGCGCAAAAAAGGTCATTATCTCCGCCCCCGGCGGCAAGGATGTGGATGCGACCATTGTTTACGGTGTCAACCACGGCGTCCTGAAAAAGACGGATACCGTCATCTCGAATGCTTCCTGCACGACCAACTGCCTGGCCCCGGTGGTTAAGGTGCTGCATGATCACATTGGCGTTGTTAACGGGATTATGACCACGATCCATGCGTACACCAATGACCAGGTATTGAGCGATGTGTACCATTCAGACTTGCGGCGCGCACGCTCTGCCACCTTATCCATGATCCCGACCAAGACCGGCGCCGCGGCGGCGGTCGGCCTGGTGATGCCGGAACTCAACGGCAAGCTGGACGGCTACGCAGTGCGCGTGCCGACGATCAACGTCTCAGTGGTGGACCTGTCGTTCCAGGCGGCACGCGCCACCTCTCACGAGGAGATCGACGAGCTGATGCAGACCGCGGCGGAAGGCCCGCTGAACGGCATCCTCGCCTGTAACAACGCGCCGCTGGTTTCCATCGATTTCAATCACGACCCGGCATCGGCAACCTATGATGCGTCGTTGACCAAGGTCATAGACGGCACTACGGTAAAAGTGGTCGCCTGGTACGATAATGAATGGGGATTTTCCAACCGCATGCTGGATACGACTGTTGCCCTGATGAATGCCGGTTAGCCGGGAAAATTCATATTCGCGTAATCTTGCTCCATTACAGTAGCCCGGATGGCCAGGGCAAACGCATACTTTGTGTTTTACCGCTTTTCCTGGGTACGCGGGCGTCTCGCCCGAGCCAGACTGGCGGGCTGGCGTCCGCGCTCCAACGTGAGTCAGGATTCAAAGTATGCGGTTGCCCTGACCGGATGATTACGTTAGGTTTATCAATGGTTGATTATGCCCGCTGAGTTCATTACCCTCAATGACCTGGAACCGGCAAACAAGCGAGTCCTGATACGCGCTGATTTCAACGTGCCCGTGCGCGCCGGTGTCATTCAGGACGACACTCGCATACGCGCCTGCCTGCCCACACTGGAACGTCTGCTGGCCGCACCGGCCGCGCTGATCCTGGTCTCGCACCTGGGACGTCCGAAAGAAGGACAATTTAACGACGAATTCAGCCTGGCCCCGGTCGCCAACCATGTTTCCACCCTGCTGGAGCGGCAGGTGCGCCTGGTATCAGACTGGGAGGAGGGTGTCTCAATACAGCCCGGAGAAATCGTTATGCTGGAGAATATCCGGTTCATGCCAGGAGAGACCAGCAACAGCGACCGGCTTGCCAAACGCCTGGCCAACCTGTGCGATATTTACGTGAATGATGCGTTTGCGACCGCGCATCGCGCCCAGGCGTCAACTCACGGCGTGGCCAGGTATGCCCCCATCGCCTGCGCCGGCCCCTTGCTGCTGGCCGAGATAGAGATGCTGACGAAAGCGCTGGAACAGCCTGCGCGCCCTATGACGGCCATTGTCGGCGGCGCCAAGGTTTCCACCAAGCTGCTGGTTCTGGAGAACCTGATCAAACAGGTGGACCGCTTAATCGTTGGCGGCGGGATTGCGAACACGTTCCTGAAAGCCGCCGGCCAGCCAATCGGCAATTCACTCTATGAAGAAGACCTGGTCGGCGCGGCGGCGGACATTCTTGCCTATGCCCGGGACCATGACAAAGAAATCCCCCTGCCGGAAGACGTGGTCTGCGCGAAGACCCTGGCGCAGGATGCCGCAGCGCAAGTCAAGACCCTGGCGCAAGTCGAATCAAATGACCTGATAGTGGATGTGGGTCCTCGAACTATCGCGGAGAATGACAGGGTCATCCGTTCCTCTGCCACGATCCTGTGGAACGGGCCTTTGGGAGTTTTCGAGATCGATCAGTTCTCATCCGGCACCGCGGCACTGGCGCGGGCGATTGCCGCAAGCCCGGCATTATCCATCGCCGGAGGTGGCGATACCGTGTCCGCTATCACCCGCTTCGGCGTCGCAGACGGCATTTCCTGTATCTCTACCGGCGGCGGGGCATTCCTGGAACTGCTGGAAGGCAAAACGCTACCCGCAGTCGCGGTACTAAGGGAAAGATATAACAAATGCGCAGAACCAAGATCATAGCCACCATGGGACCGGCCACCGACAGGCCGGAGATGCTGGAACACATGGTTGAGGCCGGTGTGGACCTGTTCCGGATCAATTAT
Organism: Gammaproteobacteria bacterium; assembly: GCA_965221335.1. Lineage (GTDB taxonomy): Bacteria > Pseudomonadota > Gammaproteobacteria > Eutrophobiales > Eutrophobiaceae > JAAXHV01. Next base: position 160,606 of record CBDCSC010000002.1, read on the forward strand.
TCTCACCAGACCCACCTGGAGCACAAGGAACGGGCACAGGCACTGAAGGAAATCAGCGCCAGTCAAGGTATCGAGATCGGCCTGATAGCCGATTTGCAAGGCCCCAAGATCAGGCTTAAACGATTTAAGGACGGCGCTATTCTGCTGCATGACAGAGACGAGTTCATCCTCGATCCGTCCTTGCCGGACACTGCGGGCGATGATAAACAGGTGGGCGTTACGTACCGTGCGCTGGCACAGGACGTCAATCCCGGCGATATCCTGCTCATCGACGACGGGCGCATCGTCCTGGAGGTGATCAACCTGGTGAAGGCACAGGTACACTGCAGGGTAGTTGTGGGAGGAAAACTGTCGGACAACAAGGGCATCAACCTGAAAGGCGGTGGCCTTTCCGCCGGCGCGCTGACCCGGAAAGATCGCAAGGACTTGCAACACGGGGTCGAGATTGGCGTCGATTATTTCGCTATCTCATTTGTCTGTAATGCCGGCGACATCGAACAGGCGCGCACGCTGCTGGACGAGGCGGGTTCGAATGCAGGAATTATCGCAAAGTTCGAACGGGTGGAGGCGCTGAATAACGCCGAGGAAATTATTGAGGCGGCCGACGCCATCATGATTGCCCGCGGCGACCTGGGCGTTGAAATCGGCGATGCGGCCCTGCCCCCGGTCCAGAAAAAACTCATCAAACTGGCCCAGGACATGGACCGCCCGGTGATCACCGCCACGCAGATGATGGAATCGATGATCTACAACCCGATTCCCACCCGCGCCGAAGTGTTCGACGTGGCCAATGCGATCCTGGATGGAACCGATGCCGTGATGTTGTCCGGCGAAACCAGCATCGGCATGTTCCCGGACCGGGTCGTTCAGGCCATGGCGCGTATTTGCGAGGAAACGGAAAAACAGAAGGAAACCCGGGAATCGCACCACCGCATCAGCCAGGAGTTCAAACGCGTGGACGAGGCCATCGCGATGTCTGCGATGTATGCCGCAAACCACATCAAGGCGACAGCCATTGCAGCCCTGACGGAGACCGGGTCAACCTGCCTGTGGATGTCGCGCATCAGTTCCGGGATTCCCATCATGGCATTTACCCGCCACGCAACAACCATGCGCAGGGTAAGATTGTACCGGGGTGTTTATCCCGTACAATTTGACATTACGCATACGGACCCGCTGGAAGCCAACCAGGAAATGGTCGACATCCTGCTGCGGCGCAAACTGGTCAGTGAAGGTGATATTGTGCTTATCACCAAAGGTGACCTGAGGGGCCGGCGGGGCGGCACCAACAACCTGAAAATCATTGAGGTGGGAGATAGAACCGAAATTTGAAAATTGGCCCTGCCCACATTACCATTACGACTTGTGAACCAGTACCCTTTCAACCACAGGAGTTATTCTGAATGACTGATATGACCGAACAGTTGGCGCAAACGGCGGCCGCGATGGTGGCGCCGGGCAAAGGCATTCTCGCGATAGACGAGAGCCTGCCGACGATAAAAAAACGCTTCGACACCATCAGTGTCGAATCCACCGAGGAAAACCGGCGCGCCTACCGGGAGTTGCTGATCACGGCGCCCGGCGGTCAGGAGTTTATCAGCGGCATGATCCTGTTCGACGAGACTTTACGGCAGAAGACCCGGGACGGCGTACCGTTCCCGCAGGTCATGATTGAAAATGGCATTATGCCCGGCATCAAGGTGGACAAGGGAGCGAAGGACCTCGCAGGTCATCCCGGGGAGAAAGTGACGGAAGGTCTTGACGGCTTGCGTGATCGGCTGGCCGAATACCGCGAACTGGGCGCGAGGTTTGCCAAGTGGCGCGCCGTGATCACCATCGGCGACCATATCCCCAGCATCGGATGTATCGAAGCCAACGCGCATGCCCTGGCCCGCTATGCGGCGTTATGCCAGGAAGCAGGTATTGTGCCCATGGTGGAACCGGAAGTGCTGATGGATGCCGACAACGATATTGATGTCTGCTACTGGGCCACGGACAAGACCCTGAGAACGGTCTTCAACGAGCTCTTTGACCAACGTGTGGCGCTGGAACATACCATCCTTAAGACCAACATGGTCATATCGGGTAAAAAGTGCGCGGTCCAGGCGGGTGTACAAGAGGTCGCGGAAAAAACGGTGCGGTGTCTGTTGAACACGGTGCCGGCGTCATTGGCGGGTATCGTATTCCTGTCCGGCGGACAGAGCGCGACCCTGGCAACGGCCCACCTGAATGAAATGAACCGGAATTACGACGGCCTGCCCTGGCCGCTGAGCTTCTCCTACGGGCGCGCCCTGCAAGAGCCTTGCCTGAAGACCTGGGCTGGCAAACCGTCAAACTTCGGCGCCGCGCAAACTGCCCTGCTGCACCGGGAAAAATGCAACAGCCTGGCTTGCCTGGGACAATACTCGGACTCGCTTGAACAGGCCGCCTGACGAACCGGTCACCGCTGATCTCAAACCGGACGCCGCGGCTGCCTGGCAAGCATACCAGTCCATGAGCGCCAGCAAGGATGCGTATTTCTCCCTGTTGCAGTCCCTGGACGAAAAATACAAGACCGGCGGCGAACCCGGCATCGCGGAAAGCCTGAAACTGGAAAAATTACTGGACGAACACGATCAAAAGGTAAAACTGTTCAACCAGGCGCTGTCCGCGATCACCGACCCCGACGCCAAACAGCAACTGGTGGAACTCCTGAAGGTGGCTGCAAACACCAAAACCGGTCATTAATTTTAACTGCCGGAAGTAACCTATGGAATGTACAAGGAGAATAAAGTGCTGGAAAAAATAAGTGAACCAAGAGCGGACAATTATGGTGGGCAATGGACTTTACAGAAACTGGTTACATTATTAGCTAATCCGGATTTTAGTCATGTCAACACCGTCTTCAATCGAATGGACTGAGACCAGCTGGAATCCTGTGACCGGTTGTACAAAAATCAGTCATGGATGCAAACATTGCTATGCGGAACGTATGGCAAAACGGTTACAGAGCATGGGGACGAAAAAATACCGTAACGGATTTACGGTTACTACTCACGATTCAAGTCTGGAAGAACCGTTGAAATGGGTTAAGCCACGGCTCGTTTTCGTCAACTCAATGTCGGACCTGTTCCATAAAGCTGTACCACCGGAATTCATCAAAGCAGTATTCGATACGATGAACCGCTCGCCACTGCACACATTTCAGGTACTTACAAAACGGCCAGACCGAGTCAATCAATTGAATGATACATTAAACTGGACACCAAATATTTGGCTTGGCGTAAGTATTGAATCGGAACGTTGGTTGCCTCGTCTTGAGAAGCTGAAAAATACCGACGCGGCAATCAAGTTCCTGTCCCTCGAACCATTACTGGAAAAATTGCCGGTTTTACCCTTGGAAGGCATTGATTGGGTGATACTCGGAGGAGAATCCGGACCGGGAGCGAGGCCCATCGAAGCAGACTGGGTAAGGGAAGTTCGTGATAACTGCCTGCAAACAAGTGTGCCCTTCTTTTTCAAACAATGGGGCGGCGTAATCAAGAAACGCACCGGTCGCACCCTGGACGGCAGGACCTGGGATGAAATGCCAAGTATCAAGAAATGTTAATCGATTTGCCGCCATTCCGCAGGTCATCATTTTCAGCTAACCGAAACCCTCATGATCAGACTCTGCACGCCCCGATTGCATGTAAATATAGGCACATGTCAGGGCATTCCTCCGTACCACTCCCGCAACAGCGGGAGTCCAGTCAAATACTGTGTTGCCCTGAGGGCAACCCTTTGTTCCACTGGATTCCCGTTTACACGGGAATGGTATGGGGCGTAAGTAATTCAGTTGATAAGATTTACACTGCAAAATTAATTTCGTATAGACAGTTCGGGAAATTTTTGAACCATTAAGAGCGAATTGAGAAGCGCTACCTGAAGCATGCAAAATAACCTCCCTACAAAAGACAGTCGGAGAATGGACGCGGTCCAGTCCCCCGTGGTGCCCTTGGTCGCCGACCTCATAAGGGAGACGCCGGGGACGATTTCCCTGGGGCAAGGCGTCGTCTGTTATGGGCCGCCGGAGGCGGCATTGCGCAACATGCTCGAGCATGCCGACAAGCTGAACCAGCTCTACGGTCCGGTGGAAGGCATCCCGGAACTGCTCACGATACTGACGTGCAAGCTGGCTGATGAAAACCAGGTTAACGTCGGTGCTGACCGGCGCCTGGTAATCACAGCCGGCGCCAACATGGGCTTTTTGAACGCGCTGTTTGCCATTACCGACCCGGGCGCAGAGATAATATTGCCGACCCCATATTACTTCAACCATAAAATGGCTGCAAAAATGCTGAATTGTGTGCCCGTCTCCGTACCGACAGACCGGCAATTCCAGCTTGACCCGGAAGTCGTACAAGCGGCGATCACCCCGCGCACCGCCGCAGTCGTCACCGTCTCGCCAAATAATCCCAGTGGCGCGGTCTACCCGGAAGCAACGCTGCGGGCAATCAATGCCCTATGCCGCGAACGGGGGATCTATCACATCCATGACGAAGCCTACGAATACTTCGTTTATGATGACCGGCGGGCCTTCTCACCAGCCAGCATGGACGCTTCAAATCAGCACACGATATCCCTGTTTTCCCTGTCCAAGGCATACGGTTTTTCATCCTGGCGCGTCGGCTATATGCTGATCCCTGCCCATTTGCGCGCCGCCGTACGTAAAGTACAGGACACCAACCTGATCTGCCCACCACTGGCGTCGCAATATGCGGCCATTGGCGCACTGCAGGCCGGCCGTCAATACTGTGACCAACAGATCGAACAGATTGCCGCCAATCGCAGGTTTGTACTCAACGAGTTGCAGAAACTGGACTGCGTCACAGATGATATACGATCCGACGGCGCGCTTTACGTATTCCTACGTCTCAATACCGACTTGCCCGATATGGAAATCGTCGAACGCCTGATCCGGGAATTCCGCATAGCGACAATCCCAGGCAGCGCCTTCGGCATGGAAGATGGGTGCTACCTCAGAATTTCCTACGGCGCACTGGATCCGTCAACCATGGAAGAAGGCATACAAAGACTGGTTAACGGGTTGCAGATTTAATTGGAGAACGCACGAGATATCTGTATAAATTTGTCTAACCTCAAAACATCAACCTGAAAGCACCAACCCAATCTTCAGTCCCAGCTTGCTCTGAAAGTCTTCAGGTATGTCTTTCCAATGCTCCACAAGCAAGTCCACAAGCTGGCGCCCATTTATGAGTCCTATGTGAGGAAAACCTAACTCAGTCGCGACATCATAAGCTTTGCGCTGGTAATCAGCAGTAGTGATAAATGCGCCCTGTCCACCTGACGGAATCGCCATCCGCAATTGCCTCACAACCGCCGCTTTGATTTTCGTGCCTGGCTTGTACCGCTTCGCCTGAACATAAACACGCACTTTTGCAAGACCAAAGGCATTGAGAATACCTGTGACATCAACACCGCCATCACCCGTCTTGCCTGTAACTTCTGTCTCTTCAAAACCAATAGCGTGAAGAAGCTCCTTGACCAGAACCTCAAACTCTTGTGCATCTAACGTGAGTATCTGTTCAAGCACACTTTTGTAAGGATTGTAAGCAGGCATATCAGCAGGTGGCTCGTAGCCATCTGCATCAATCGCAGTGAGAAACTCTGCAGCTTGGGAAACTCCAAAAACTGTTAACGATGAGCGAATCGTGTTCTGAAAGGGAACTGAGAAAGTGCTGCGTGACGCGGTATTACTGCTCCACTGTACGCTGCGTCTGTGTCTGTAGGGGCAGTTGTCAGCAGGTTCATCCTCATATCGATACGGCTCATCAAGCACCTTACCATAGTACAACTCGTCATTACTCTCAGACGGGGTTATGACGTAATCACCAGGCTTCATGTCCTCGCAAAAGCGCGTTATCTGCCCCACTTGTTGCCCGATGACGAGGTTGCTTGTACTGGACGGGTGATACTTCTTGAAAGCCTTAACATAAGCCTCGCGCCCTTCGCCTATGGGATAAGGTTCAGAGATTGAGTAGTCAAGCGCCACATATCCGCCTTTGCGAAAGGCATCTGCATGCTTTCCAAATTCTGCTCTAACTACCCAAACATTCATTTAATTTTTTTCATCGGCATGTTTCGTTTCTCCTTACGGCGGGGCATTCTGCTTTTTTCGCATAGACTCCCTCTTTCGGCCAGTCGATGCACGTTATGGATCAGACTGGCGGTGATCCTGTTCAGAGCAGATGAGCAACATGTAGAAAAGTGTGCGGCTGCTCTGCTACTGTCTTGAGGTCTCGATCGCCTGCAGAATATCTCGGGTTGTCGCTTTTGTATTGATACCCGGAATATCAAAAGGCGATTTTGTTGTGGTCTGTTTCATGCAAAGAGAAAATACAGTTCCATCCCTTCTGCGGATCTCCACTTCTTCTTCTTGGGCGAAGATTAACAGTTTGGATAGATTCTGGCGAGCTTGGGAATAGGTAAATACTTTCATTGCTTGTTACCATAATAGTTCAATATTCAATGCTTCTGCAACTTGTTGCAGGCGTTTGTCTAAAGTGATGAGCGGACTCCGCAGGTTTTTTGCGCATTGTAAAAAATAGGCGTCATAGGCATAGATATTAAAATCAAAGGCCAACTCGAGCGCCAGTCCGATATTGACTGTGACCAGTCGCACCGGAATTTGTTGCGAAATAAGAAAGGCGGAACAGGCCTCCTCTCGTGTCAATCGTTTTTGCTTGATCATCGCACTTAACGCATTGCCAATTTCATAAGGTAATATTTCCGGCGCGAGTGCTTCAACTTCAGCAGTCAGTCTGACAATCCTATCTTTTTCCGGCTCATTAAGCGCTACGGCTAAAATGATGTTTGTATCTGCAATCACATTCATCAGACAATTGTACAATAGCAATTGTATATTGCAACACCCTTTCCTCCTTCTCCTGCTGAAAGCATGGATTTATAGCATATACATATCCCGTATTACCGGCTATAATTCCAACCCATGATTCGGAGTTTCAAGGATTCAAAGACGGAACGGTTTTTCGGCGGCCAAAGAGTGAAGACTTTCCATAGTTTTGCTGATCAGACAACGCGCCGGCTGACCTTTTTGGACAACGCAGAATCGGCGCAGGATTTGGCGGGACTGCGGAGCAACCGGTTGGAATCGTTGTCCGGCAGCCGGACTGGACAATACAGTATCCGGATCAATCGACAATGGCGGATCTGTTTCCGTTGGGAAGACGAGGGTCCCTGTGATGTTGAAATAGTCGATTATCACTGACGAGAATGAATACATGATTAAGAATAGTATGCGGCCGGTACACCCCGGTGAGATATTGCGTGAAGAACTGGATGAACTGGGCATGTCGGCCAAGGCGATTGCCCGAGAACTGGGTGTGCCTCAAAACCGGATTTCAGACATATTGAGAGGCCGGCGGGGAATTACTGCCGACACGGCGCTGCGGCTGGCCCGCTATCTCAATACGACCCCGCAGGTTTGGCTGAACCTGCAAAACGCCTATGAATTGCGGGTGGCCGAACTGGAATCAGGCAAGGACATTGCCAAGCAGGTGAAACCAAGACAGGAAGCTGCTTAGTTCTATCGCACACGAAACGCTTTTTGTTCCCAAATAATCCTGTAACTCTCACTTTTGCAAGTGAAGTGTCAGATCTAGTTGTGACTTCTAAACATAAAATGACTCAAAGTGTTTCTCTCTATCATCTTTAAGCATTCCAACTGTCTCATCCATGAATCTGTTTCTATCTTCCCTAGTTTTAAACACCCAAATACAAACTGTATCTTTGCTGTGATAGATTGCTTTTAACTCATCATCAATATCGCAAATCTCTTGCGGAATATCTGTTTTAATACAAATCATTTTATTCCCTCTGATGATCTGAATTTTTAATTTTATTGAATTTAAATCAAATTTTTTACAACGCCATCTCAGGAGAGATTCCCGAACTGCAGTTGACGACATCTGACAGTTGCTTGTGGCTTATACCGAGTCTGTGAGCCGCCCCGGTCACGCTGAACCCACTGCGTATTCCGGTTGATCGTAAACGCGGATTCCGGGATGGTGAACACCGATTCCGGTATTACCCGGAAAGTGTTCACGTTCAACCGGAATCAGTGTTCACGATGAGCCAGAATCCGCGTTCACGATCAACCGGAATACGCACCAGGGTTGTTGCAACAATTGACTGAAGCCAGAATAAGCTGCAAGTACGCATAGAAAAAGAGTATTGAGTTGGCCAGCTTCCGCCTTAAGGTGAGTATAAGTATAAATCCAGTCCCGACTCGAATTCAATTTATGTGTTCGAGTAATCTGAGTTACGTCGATCCGGGGTAGACGGACTCGATCTTGTCCAGCAACCGGTACGACAGGATCTGGTCCAAGAGCAGCTTCAAGTGGACGCTATCGTAGATAACTGGTGTTCACGGTCGGCTGCAAAGGCAAGACAGGCCCTGATATCATCCTGGGTCAGCTCCGGAAAATCGTCCAGAATCTCTACTTCGCTCATGCCCGTCGCCAACCAATCCAGCACATCATAGACGGTGATCCGCATGGAACGGATACACGGCTTACCACCGCGCTTACCTGGTTCGATGGTAATGAAATCTTGATAGTGCATTTTCTGCGTCACCATATGTGGTGCCACCAATTATCAAAGTCAACTAACCAGTACAAAATCCTGTGAATATCATTCACGATTGGTGCTCAAGACAACATAATCAAACCAATTCCGAAATCTATGAGGAAGCGAAGTCAACTCGTTAATAAAGGTCAGACCGCGTTGATAAATTAGTGTCATTATCTTCTTACTTTTACCTGGCCTGATTATTGCCACCTCTCCGTATCCATTTGCTGTAAGTTCTGACCGAATGGCTTCAATTACTTTCTCCTGAGGATTACAGTCGTTGACATCATAAGTCGATAACTGTACTAAGATCTCAGGAAAAGAACGCGTCATCTTGATTAATATATCAAGATCGGTTTGGTACATATTTCTTGGAGATATTTTACGGGGATGCCGATTAAACATGCATGGATCAAACGAAATGAACACCACCCCCTTTGGCTTTGGTAGTCCTTTCCGAAACCGATTGCGCCAGTCTCCATATGCAATTTCGATATCTAAACCATTGAGTTGAGAAGCCCAAGCTTGAAGCAATGTAACCGTTTCGTGATCTTTCTCACATAACAACATTGAACAGTTATCAGGAAGGTGCCATAGATACTGAACAAAGTTCGCGGAATTAGGGTAAGTTTCTGGTTCAATTGAAAGTTTTTGCCATGCCTGCTCATAAATAGATTCTTGCCCCGGTAATTGCTTGAATACAGTATCGAATTTGGTACTGCTGCTCGTCCTCTGACGCGCTATGGGAGCCATTGAGTGGGCGTCCACATAGGTCAAATGAGTATAATGAATGCTAAGCGAGTTTATTAGTTCACACAGCACCCAGTGCTGCATTAAATTACCTTCATTACCTTTGAACTGTGGCATGACTAAAACTAATGGGTCTTCGAGATTCCCGGGGCGATTCACTTTGGTGTTGGTATTTGTTTTCTATTTTTTCTATTTTTAAGAGCGTTGGAGGGCCACCCTCATCGTCAATTCCAGGTAATATGACGACATTAATATACAGAAACTTTTCATCCTCTGGATATTTCGAGTGCAATTGCTCAATAACCATTTTCTTTCGATTGCCATTTATTATGAAGCCATCGCAGGTAATAATTGCCGGTTGATTCTGCCCATATCGTTGTATGTTCTTACGAAGCTCCTCTGCCTTCTCCAGATCTTTTCCTTCAAGAAATGTTTTAATTATGTTTTGCCCTTCTTCAGAACCTTCATCAAGAGAACCGCGTGTATATTCATAATCATAGACATCCGATGCGATTCGTCCGTTATCTTTTCGAAAACGTAGCAGTTCTACTGGAACTACTTCTATATTCCGTTCAGTTCTATCTAAATCCTCATTTCTGAAATGGATAACAGCTTTTTATGGCTTTGGTGTTGATCTCTTTCTTTTTCTTATCTCGGCAGAAAATCTTCAATAATTTCGTGTGTTTTAGATACGGTTCTCTCAGTCATGGCATTCTCAAATTTAATTTTGATCGAACTTTACATATCAACAGATTTATGGTTCCGTCAAGACCAGCATGCAATCCTTTACACTGGCTGCGCTTCGAACGCGGTACCCGCTGTCCTGGGTTGTAGTAGTGCCTACGGACCAACGTAGTGTTCAATAAAATCAATCAGCGAAATATACCGTCGAAGTCGGGAAAAACGTAATTTAAACTTAGATCATTTTATTAGGAAATTATGTCTACGATAATTCACTTCATTAATGTCGGTCAGGGCAATATGGTTTTGGTTCAAACCGATAGTGGGAAAAAGTTTGTGTTTGACTGCAACATTACAGACGAAAATGAAGATCGCGTTCTTCAATATGTAGCTGATCAAATTGTATGGAACACGAGCATTTACGCTTTCATATGCTCACATAGGGATGCTGATCACATAAGGGGAATTAAAAAGCTCCATTCTGCTTTTCCAATACGGGAAATATGGGATAGTGATTATCCCGGCACCACTACAGATACCAGTGAATATAGGGCATATATGGATTTGAGACGTAATGTAGGTGCGAAAATCATTAATAAGAAAACACGCTTTGATTTTGGTAGAACTCGTTTGCGAATTCTGAGCTCGAAAGATGACCGCTTGCCTAAGAATGCTAATGCTCAAGGTATAGTGATCAAGGCTGAGCAGAGAAGCGTGGATGACTCACGATGTTTGGGGAGCGTAATACTTCCTGGAGATAGTGATGCAGCAACGTGGCGATATGGAATATATGCCGACTATAGTAAAAGTGACACCACAGCTTCTATCTTAATGGCAGCCCATCATGGTTCCATTTCCTTCTTCGATGATCCCGATGATAAATACTATTACAAAGATCATATCAACGCGATTAAACCAGCAATGACAATTGTATCCGTTGGAGACAATGCACATGGGCATCCAGATGAGACAGCGCTTAAGTTCTACCAAGAAGGCTCTTCGGGTTCGAGCAAAGGCAATAAGGTGTATAGAACGGATAGAAAAGGCACGATGAAGTTAACACTTAAAGATGGTGGGGGCTGGCTGCTAAATACAACTAATCAGTAAATGAAGGTGCTCAATGTTCAAATCCTTTGATGAATACAGTTTGAATGCCAGAGTAAAACCAGCACTCTTGGTTTTATTACCCTTGGTCGTAACTGTATACGTTATTATTCCGGCCCTCTATAACGTTATCGCTACATTGTTTGGTGTAATCGTTGCTTGTGGATTCATCACCGCTCTTTCCCATTATTCACGATACCAAGGTATAAATACGGAAAAGAGGCTATACGAGTTATGGGGAGGAAAGCCGACTACCATCATTTTGCGGCAAATAGATGACACGTTGGATAAGTACACAAAGGAGCGATATCACAAATATTTATCCCAAAAAATCAGGGGTTGGTCAGCACCAACTATTGAGGATGAAGTCAGCAATGTAATAGAAGCAGATAGGCGTTACGATTCCGCAGTGAAGTGGTTACTGGAAAAAACACGAGATACAAATACCTATAACCTGTTGTTCAAAGAGAATATTTCGTATGGATTTAGGAGAAATTCTCGAGGGATAAAATGGTTTGGGGTTGGCTCTTCAGCTCTATCTATTGCATTAGTTGTAGCCAGTTTGTACCCGAACCCAAACTATTTAGATATTGATAAGCTTATATTGGAGTACGGGGCAATCGCATTTTCACTGGTTATGCTTTTCTGGTGGTTGTTTTTCGTCACTGATGCATGGGTTAGAGATGCAGCTGAAAACTATGCAATTAGATTATTGGCGGTATGCGAGGGTTAAATATGATTACCCAAGCCTGCAGCGAGTAGGGAATAAATGAGATTTACAATTCATGATGTTGGGCACGGTTTTTGTGCTCATTTACAGCATGATAATGGCAACGTCATGCTATGGGATTGTGGCCATAAATCACAACCGGAATACCGACCGTCAGTTTTTTTACCTCGGCTAGGAGTTAAACGGATTGATAAATTTTACGTTACCAATTTTGACGAGGATCATATTAGCGATCTACCTAATCTGATTCGATCAATCCCAATTCGGACGTTTCACAGAAATATTTCCATTACCCCACAACAGCTGAGGATGGTGAAGCTACAGGGTGGGCCACTATCTTCCGCGATGCAGAGCTTGCTGGCAATGCTTGAAGAATATAATGATTTTTCAGTAGCGACAGCACTTGCGGATCCGCCTTTTCCAAATGTCTCTGTTAGCACCTACTGTTGTAGCTATCCAGAATTTACCGATACAAACAACCTTAGTGTTGTTACATTCTTAAATATAAATGGGACAGGTATTGTGATTCCAGGTGATGTTGAAAAAGAAGCTTGGGGAAAGTTGCTAAAAAATCCTGCAGTGATAGATTACCTACAAGATATAGACATATTCATAGCTTCACACCATGGCAGGGAAAATGGATATTGTCGTGAGGTCTTTGATTATTGCAGCCCTAAATTGATTGTCTTTTCTGATAGTCAAATCCAATACTCGACGCAAGAAATGACAAATATCTATGTGTCACATGCGTCAGGAATGTTGATCAATGATCGATTAAGGAAAGTCGTTACCACCAGAAACGATGGTAGCATTTGGTTTGAACGATAGCATTCAAAGAGATTTAGAATGAGGGTCGAAAAAGAGTATAAAAAGACGGGATACTTCTGATTGCCTGAAAAGGAAGATGAAAAAATTCCTGAGGTCTTAACCATCAATGACGGCGAAAAAGTAGAGGTCTATGAGTGATCTCATGCTAATGGAAGCGACCAACCAGAGCTTTTCCGAGCTGATGGGTACCGGCAAAAAATACACCGCGCCACGCTTCCAGCAAGACTATTCATGGGACCAGGAACAGTGGGAAGACTTGTGGGCAGATATCCAGGGACTGGACCAGGAAGGTTTTCACTATATGGGTTATATCGTCCTGCAGCGTAAAAACCAGCAGGATTTTGAGGTGATTGATGGACAACAACGCCTGGTTACACTCTCCTTGTTGATTTTGGCAACGATGCAGCATATCCAGCGTCTTATCGACACACATCAGGACGCTGACAACAATACAGAACGTTTGCAGGAAATTACCGGGCGGTATATCGGCTCAAAAGATATCGTGTCACTGCGAGTCAGCAGCAGACTGACATTGAACCGCAATAATGGACGTTTTTATCGGGACATATGCTCGAATTTGCGCCCGCCTCAAAACAGGGCTATCACTGCAACCAATAATCTCCTGAAACGGGCATTTGATTTTTTCTGCGCCAGAGAGGTAGGAGAAACTGGGGAGGAAATAGCAGAATTTATTAATAAATTCTCATCCAGGCTGATTTTTACAAAAATTGTGGTGCAAGACAGCTTGAACGCCTACAAGGTATTTGAGACGTTAAATGCCAGAGGCGTCCAGCTATCAACCCCTGATCTGTTGAAAAATTACATCTTTTCGGTTGTTACCCAAAACGACGATGTAACCGACGAAGCATTAGATGATCTTGATGAAACATGGTCAGGCATCTTAACTCAGCTTGGAGAAAACGACTTTACCGATTTTGTGCGTTACCACCACAATTCACATAGCCCTCTGACAAGCAAGAAAAATTTGTTTCAGTCGGTGCGGCAACTTTATTCCAGCCCCGAACAGGCACATGGCTATTTAAGATCACTAACAGAGGGCGCCCCGGTCTATGCATCTTTATCCAACCCCTACGATGACTGGTGGCAACGGGAAGGAGGCCAATATCGGAATGCCGTTCATTTTCTGGAGGGCTTAAAACTGTTTGGTGTCCGTCAACCCTATACGATACTTATGGCAGCGTTTAAATTCTCGCCTGATGAGTTTATCAAGACATTGAAATATCTTTATATTTTATCTGTCCGTTACAATGTGATTTGCAATTTTTCACCAAGCGAGCAGGAAAAGCGCTATAACAATATAGCGATAAAGATCACTACAGGGGAATTACAACGCGCCAGCCATATTAAGAATAGCCCCGATTACCACTCACTTTACCCTGCTGATGATATATTCAAAAGCGCTTTTGAATATTGCAAAATGCCGAGCCGCCGTTCATCAAAAAAAATCCGTTTTTTGTTGGCTGAAATAGAAAATAATATGGGCGGCAACGTAAGATACCTTGATACATCGCTTGAGCACATTTGTCCTTATAACCCGGAACAGGAATGGCATGATCACTTCGGTGAAGGCGCGAACGAGATTGCAGACCGGCTGGGCAATATGACGCTGCTGAACCAGGACGAACTTGAACGTTCTGATTTTGCCACGAAGAAGAAACATTATCTCAAAACTTCTTTCAGACTTGCCGGAAAAGTGGCCGAATATGACCGCTGGGACCTGGCAAACCTCAACCGCTATCAATCCTGGCTGGCTGAGCAGGCGGCAAATACCTGGCGGGTAGATTGAATGTGCCCCGCTATGATTAAATTCTGGTAGTGTACTGTATAACCAATATAGCGATGCCGCTCAAAATAACCTGAATCACAGAATTCGTAAGAATATTATCTTCTTCTGTGACCAGCTTTTTTGAGCAGGCGCTTCCAGCGGCCAATTTTGATGCTCTACTTGTCCTTCCATCGCGTAGTGACTTTGAAGCAGCTTTTATATTGACGTGGCCTGGTAGAAAACGGTTACACGCTCACCCTTGGCGGCTATTCTTCCAATGCTCTTTGAGCGCGGGTTTGGTGACTTTGCCCATGGCATTGCGTGGCAGGGCGTCGAGGCGCTTGACGTATTTGGGAATCTTGTAGGATGACATGCGTTCGTCGCACCAGCTTTTCAGTTCCGCGTAATCCAGTTCGGCGCCGCTTTTCGTCACGATGAAAGCTGACACGGCTTCTCCCCAGACTTCGTCTTCGGCGCCGATTACCGCGACTTCGGCGATGTCCTCGTGGGTAAGCAACACGCCTTCGATTTCCAGCGCCGAGAGCTTGTATCCGCCCGACTTGATGATGTCCACCGAGGTGCGGCCCATGATGCGGAAATAACCGTCCTCGATCACCGCCATGTCGCCGGTGCAGAACCAACCGTCGACAAAACTCTTGCGGGTGGCTTCCTCGTTGCCCCAATATTCCAGGAAAACATTGTCGCCCTTGATGCGAATTTCGCCCGGATTGCCTTCGCCCGTGACGGGCTGATGCGATTCGTCGAACAGTTGCACTTCGACACCCGGCAGGGGTTGGCCGACATAGCCCGCGCGGCGCTCGCCGTGATAGGGATTGGAAATGCCCATGCCGATTTCGGTCATGCCATAGCGTTCGAGCAGAACCTGGCCGGTGAGATCGCGCCATTGCTCGAACAACTTGACCGGGCAGGCCGCCGAGCCGGAAATATTCAAGCGCATGGCCTTGAAGCCGGCGCAAATGGCTTCGACCTGTTTCGGGTCCTGCTTTTCCAGATATTGGATCAGTTTGACGTAAACGGTGGGAACGGCCATGAACACGTTGTAGACGCCTTCCGCCACCTCCGCGGTGACTTTGGGAATATCGAGTCCCGCGAACAAATGCACCCTGGCGCCCGCCCACAGCCCGCAACTGAGAATGTTGATGATACCGTGGATATGGTGCAGCGGCAGGAACAACGGAATCACATCATCTTCGGTCCAGCGCCAGGCATCGATCAAGGTGGTGATCTGGGCGCGGATCGTTTTATGGGCGCTCACCGTTCCCTTGGGCTTGCTCGTAGTGCCGCTGGTGAACAGCATCATGGCGCGGCGTCCCGGATCGATCTCGGGCAGCTCGACCGGCACTTGCGCCAGCATTGCTTCCACGGTCAGCAACTCAATGCCGAGCGATGCGCATAGTTCGCGTAATTCATCCGGCGCTTCGGCTACAGCGAACATGCGCGTGACATTGGCGCTGCTCAGATAATGATCGAGTTCGGCGACTGCCGAGGCCACGTTCAGCGGAACGGCGATGCCCCCCGCCCGCCAGACGCCATGCAAGCAGGTGACATAATCAAGGCTCGCCGGCAGGAAGAAGGCGATGCGCTCTTCGTCCAGGTCGTCTCGGCCGCCAAGCAGTCCGGTCGCGAATCGATTGATGCGCGAGTTCACCTCGCCGTATGTGAAACTTGCCGTATCCGCAACGAGCGCGATGCGCGTATTGCCTTCGGTCAGATGAGAAAATGCTTGTTGTGACATATTGCACCCGCCTGTATTGTTCATAACAACCGCCGATGAATCTGCCACGGATCAATCCGTTCGGCGTAACGATTGAATCCGCCTGACTCAGTCAGAACATAACTTCCACAACGAAAAACAGCGCCGAGGGACCCAACAGGCAACCCACACCGGTATAGAACGTCGCCGTCATCGCGCCATAGGGAACCAGTTTTGGATCCGTTGCCGCCAACCCCGCGGCCACGCCGCTTGTGGTTCCCATCAGGCCGCCGAACACCATTGCCGACTGCGGATTGTCCAGGCCGATGTAACGGGCCACAAACGGTGTGCCGATCATCACCAGGATCGATTTCACCAGCCCCGCGGCAACGCTCAAGGTAATCACGGTATCGGACGCGCCAATGGCCTCTCCGGTAACCGGGCCGACGATATACGTCACCGCGCCGGCGCCGATAGTGGTGATTTCGGTTGGGTCGGTATAGCCGAATGCCACCGCCACCGCCGCGCCAACCACAAACGAGACAATGACGCCGGCGAAAATCGAGAGCACGCCCGCCAGGCCGGCTTTCTTCAACTCGCTTAATTGCGCGCCGAAAGCGGTGGCGACGATGGCGAAATCGCGCATCATGCCGCCCCCCATCAGGCCGATGCCACTGAGCAGCGCAAAATCCGCCACGCCGCGGTTGCCGCCGGTCACGACTCCGCCGTACCAGGCCGCGACCAGGCCAACGGCGATGGCGATGGCCGAACCGTGGATGCGCCCGGCGGTGAGCTTGTTCGCGAGCAGGTACGAAAGCCAGATCGTGATGCCAACGACAGCAAAAGCGACAATGAGGTTGTTGCGGACAAATACGGTTTCCAGCAATTCGATCATCACTCGGCATCCTCCTTGATCGCGTCGCTCTCCGGCTCAGCGCCGATCCTGCTCAGCGCGGGGACAAGGGCGAAACTGACCGCGACTGCGGCAATACCCGCGACCAGCGCGATCAGACCGCCGTCAAGCGCCGCGGCAACATCCTGCTGCGCGGCCATGGCGACGACAATGGGGATGTACATCGCGCTCCAGAACTTCACACCCGAACCCGCCGCTCCTTTGGTCAACGCGCTGAATCTATGGGAATTACAGGCCAGCACGAGAAAGAGCATGGCAATGCCGACGCCGCCGACATTTGCTTCGACACCGAGAACAATTCCCAGGCCTTCACCGATCAGCATGCCCGCCACAAGGCAGGCGGAAAGCAGGGCGACACCATAGATAATCATTCTTCCTACCTGTCCCGCTTCGACCAGCGTCTTGCGGCGTTCTCCAGTTGGTCATGTTGTCCCTGCGGCCAGCGGCTTACACGTTTGCTGTACCGTTTGGAGCCGTGGGCTTTATGCAAAAGTGTCTTGTTGCCGCGTTTGAAGAACGGGATTAGCGCCATGCCGGCGATAAAGCCGCCGATGTGGGCGAACCAGGCCACGCCTCCGCCTTCCGACGAGGTGAGCGCGGAACTGATCAATTGTATCGCGAACCACAGTCCCAGTACCCACAGCGCCGGCAGCCTGACCAGTTGTATGAAGAATCCCAGTGGGATCAGCACCAGCACCCGGGCGCGGGGGTAAAGCAACAGGTACGCGCCGAGCACGCCGGAGATTGCGCCGCTGGCGCCGATCATCGGAATCTCGGATGACGGGTCTTGCAGCACCTGGCCGAACACCGCCGCGACTCCGCACAGCAGGTAGAATACGATGAAACGGCCATGGCCCATCGCATCTTCGACGTTATTGCCGAAGATCCACAGGTACAGCATGTTGCCGGCCAGGTGCATGAAGCCGCCGTGCAGGAACATGGAGGTGAACACGGTCATGGAGGGCGGCACCAGCGACAGTTCCGGGGGCAGCATTGCGTTGTCCAGCAGCACCGCGGGGATGACTCCCAGGGCATAGATCGCCGCCTGGTAGCCTTGCGTACCCAGGGACGCCTGCCACAGGAACACCAGTATGCAGACCGCGATGAAGGTAACGGTGAGTACCGGGAAAATACTCGTGGGGTTGTCGTCGTGGAGTGGGATCATTTTGCGTGTTATGCGTCGAGCAGCCTGTCCTGGGCCTCCTTGTACTTCGCGGCTGTCTGTTGGATTACCTGCTCCGGCAATGCCGGGCCGGGCGCTTGTTTGTTCCAGTCCTGGGTTTCAAGGTAGTCACGCACGAACTGCTTGTCAAAACTCGGCGGACTGATACCGGTGCGGTAGGAATCCGCGGGCCAGAAACGGGATGAATCCGGGGTCAGCACTTCATCGATCAGGTACAACTCGCGGTTACTGTCAAAACCGAATTCCAGCTTGGTGTCGGCGATGATGATCCCGCGTTCAGCGGCATATTCCGCGGCCTGCCGGTAGATAGTCAGGCTGAGCGTGCGTACTTTTTCGGCCAGTTCGGCGCCCAGCAGTTCCACGGTTTGTGCAAAACTGATATTTTCATCGTGTTCGCCGGCCTCGGCCTTGGTGGAGGGTGTGAATATCGGCTCCGGCAATTGTTGCGCCTGTTCCAGACCGGCCGGCAGTTCGATGCCGCAGACCGCGCCGGTGCGTTGGTAGTCTTTCCAGCCCGAACCGATGATATAGCCACGCACGATGGCTTCCACCGGCAGCGGCTTCAGCTTCCGGACCACGATGGACCGGCCTTCCAGTTGCTTGACCTCATCTTTGCTCAGGCCGGCGGAATCCAGACTGCGGCCGGTCAGGTGGTTGGCGATCAGGTTCTCTGTGCGGGCAAACCAGAAATTGGACACCGTGGTCAATACGCTGCCCTTGCCGGGGACCGGGTCGGGCAGCACCACGTCAAAAGCGGAGATTCGGTCGCTGGTGACGATCAGCAGGTGGTTGGCATCCACATCGTAGATGTCCCGGACCTTGCCCCGGTTCAGCAGGGGAAGACTGTTGATGTCTGATTGGAATAGTGAAGTGTTCGAGTCTGTCATGTCAGCTCCTCTTATTGCTTATCTTTGCCCAGGTATCGCGCAGCGTCACGATGCGGTTGAACACCGGGCTGTCCTCGCGCCAGTCTTCCTTCTCCGCGCAGAAGTATCCCAGCCGCTCGAACTGGAAGCGTTGCTCCGGCTGCGCCTGCGCCAGGTCGGGTTCGATGAGACACTCGCCTAGCGTCTCCAGTGAATTCGGATTGAGGTAGGATTTCCAGTCCTGCTCGCCCCGGTCCGGGTTGGCGACGGAGAACAGCCTGTCATACAGCCTGACCTGCGCCGGGCGCGCATGCCTGGCCGATACCCAGTGGAGCGTGCCCTTGACCTTGCGCCCGTCGGGGGCGTTGCCGCCGCGTGTTGCCGGATCATAGCTGCAACGCAATTCAATCACCGTCCCGGTCTTCTCGTCCTTGACGACTTCGTTGCAGGTGATGAAATAGGCATAGCGCAGACGCACTTCCCGGCCCGGCGCCAGCCGGAAAAACTTCTTCGGGGCATCCTCCATGAAATCATCCCGTTCGATGTAAAGTACGTTGCTGAATGGCACCTTGCGCGAACCCATGGACGGGTCCTGCGGGTGGTTGGCGGCATCCAGCAGTTCCTCCTCGCCGTCCGGATAGTTTTCGATCACGACCTTCAGCGGGCGCAGTACTGCCATGCGCCGCGGCGCCGCGGCGCCGAGCTCGTCCCGGATCACATGTTCCAGCACACTCGCATCAATAACGGTGTCGCTCTTAGTCAGGCCGATACGCGCGCAGAATTCCTGTATGGATTGCGGCGTGAAGCCGCGCCGCCGCAGACCGGATAGGGTGGGCATGCGCGGGTCATCCCAGCCGCCCACATGGCCATCCTCCACCAGTTCGATCAGCTTGCGCTTGCTCAGTACCGTGTACTCCAGGTTGAGGCGAGCGAACTCATACTGGTGCGGGCGCGAGGGCGTAGCCAGGTTGTCGATAAACCAGTCGTACAACGGCCGGTGGTCCTCAAATTCCAGGCTGCACAGTGAGTGGGTGATATGCTCGAGCGCATCCGACAGGCAGTGGGTGAAATCGTACATGGGATAGATGCACCAGGCATCTCCTGTTCGATAATGGACGGACCTGCGAATCCGGTATATCACCGGGTCCCGCATGTTCAGGTTGGCCGACCCCATATCGATTTTAGCCCTGAGCGCATGTTCTCCGTCGGCGAACTCTCCCGCTTTCATCCTGCGGAACAGGTCCAGGTTCTCGGCAACCGGCCGGTTCCGGAAAGGACTGTTGGTCCCCGGTTCCGTCAGGGTACCACGGTATTCCCTTATCTGATCGGCGCTCATGCTGTCGACATAAGCCTTGCCCTGCTCAATCAATTCGATCGCAAACTCGAACAGCCGCATGAAATAATCGGAGGCAAAATACAACCTGTCTTCCCAGTCAAACCCCAGCCAGCGTACATCCTCCTGGATGGCCTCCACATATTTCATGTCCTCTTTTTCCGGGTTGGTGTCATCGAAACGCAGGTTGCATTTGCCCTGGTATTCCGCGGCCATGCCGAAATTCACGCAAATGGCCTTGGCATGGCCTATATGCAGGAAACCGTTGGGTTCGGGGGGGAAACGCGTACGGATACCTTCAGGGCATCGGCCCTGTTCGATATCATCAGCGATGATCTTGCGCACAAAGTGTGGGGGGGTTAAATTATCCATTCGGTCATCGCGCCTTAACTGCTGCTGACCAGGTCCGGCAAATCGCCGGCCAGGCCCGTGGCCCGGCGCATCGTGAAATTCTTCAACGACTGTAACGAATTATACAGTTCCATCCCGGTATTCCTCAGTCCCGGGATCGGTAAAGCCTGTGTTTCAAACAAGTATTTTAATCCTTCCAGGGCCATGATCACCATATAATTTTCGCCTTTGCGCCATCTTTCATACTTTCTCAATACCGCGCTGCTGCCGGGGTCGCGGCGTTTCGTGCCCGCAGCCGTAATGACCTGGAACAACGCGGCGACATCAAGCAGCCCCAGGTTGGCGCCCAGGCCGGCCAGTGGGTGGACGCAATGCGCGGCATCGCCGACCAGCGCGATGCGCTCTGTACAGTAACGCCGCGCCTGCGCTCTCTGTAACGGAAATCCCTGCCTGACGCTGACATCAGGCAGCGCGCCCAGGGTGGATTCGAAAGCCTCTTCAAGCGCCTGAAGAAAATCCGTATTGTCCATTGCAAGCAGTTCGTCCGCATGTTCCGGCGCGGTCGACCAGACCACCCCACAGCGGTTCGGGTCGGCCATGGGCAGAAACGCCAGTGGGCCATTCGACAAAAACCGCTGGCGCGCCACTTGCCCGTGGTTCAATTGCGTCCGCACGATGCCCGCGACAGCCGCTTGCCGATACCGGTGGACCGGGTACCCTATGCCGGCGAGCTGCCGGACCTTGGACCCGGTACCGTCCGCGGCAACAAGCAGTTTTGCCGAAACCTCTCGGCCATCACTCAACGTCACCCTGATGGCATTGCCTGCGTCTGTGAGATGCGATGGTTCGGCGCCTGTGTGTACGGAAATTCCCGGCAGGCCCGCGCGCACGGATTCCAGCGCGCTGACCAGCAAATTCTGGGGCACGATATGGCCGAGCGCCGGCAGGCCGATGGCGGCGCTGTCGAAGTGCAGGCTGCCGCTGCCGTTCTCGTCCCAGACATGCATCTGCCGGAACAGGCCGATATCCTGCTCCGCAAGCTGCTGCCAGGCCCGCACCCTGGTCAGAATCTTCCTGGATGCCGCGGTCAGGGCCAGCACCCGGGCATCTTCCACCGGTTTATCGTCCACTGGCGGGCTGTTGCGCTCGACCAGGATGCAATCCATGCCGCCCGATGCGGCCAGTAATCCCATGGTGGCGCCGATCACGCCGCCGCCGATGATGAGCAGTTCCGTATCCGGGGCGCTGGGTCTTGCGCGCCGCCTTGTGCCGGATTCATGCTTCACTCCTGCCTTGCTCTTCCGGTCGGTCTTGCTCGGCTCCCCGGGTTTGGGCGCTGCTATTGGCGCCGATGGTGTCTGCAACCCCGCCGCACGCCGGATGAACTCATTTTTCAGGCTCGGCAACGCATCCAACGCCAGCATCATGCTGCCGCGTAGCGCCGTCGTCATCGGATCCGTCCGTCCGGATGTCTTTTGCAGCAAGTCCGTGAAGCGGATGACCCGGCGCTGATCGGCTTGCCTGGATGATGCGTAAGCCTGCAGAACCTCCGCCGCGCCCACATCGCCGCCATCCCGTAGCGTTGCGCGCAACAACTCCGCGAGCGCTGCCATGTCCCGCAGGGCCAGGTTAAATCCCTGCGCACCATTGGGGTGGATAGTATGAGCCGCGTTGCCCAGCAGCACGATCCGTTGGGCTATCTGCCGTTCGGGCTGCAATAAAACCAGCGGCCAGGACTGCCTGGGGCCCAGGTCGGCTAATTCTCCAAGGCGTTTGCCGAATGCCTGTTGCAACAGCTTCAGATAATCCTCGTCGTCCAGTTGCAGGTGATCTTCCGCTTGGTCGGCCGGTGACACCAGGACCGTGACGCAGCGGTTTTTCCCCTTCAACGGCAGTATCGCGACCAGGCCACCGGGAATAAACCGCTCGTATGCGGTGTTGTGATGATCCTTGGAAACCGTAACGTTCGAAACGATCGCCGTCTGCCGGTAGTCATGGATGCTTGTCGTGATACCGGCCAGGTCTCTGAGGGTGGAGAACGCGCCATCCGCGATTACCAGCAGCTTGCACCGGATGACTGTATCTTTACCTGCATCAGGCCGCGTGACATGCACCGCAATGGAACCCGGTTCATGTTCTATCTTTTCCGCTTTTGCCGGACAGAACATCTCGATGTCGGCATGCCCGGCAATCTCCTGCAACAGTTTATTCCCCAGTTCCTGCGCGGGAACCACGTATCCCAGCGCGTCGAGATCGAGCATGCCGGCATACATCCTGACAGAGCCGTAACGGCCCCTGGCGCTGACATGTATGTGCTCAATGGGACAGGCTGATGGTTCCAGTTTCTGCCACAATCCCGTCCCTTTCAGCGCTTGCAAGGAAGAACGTGACAAGGCAATACCCCTGGCATCATCATTGTGGGTACGCCCGGCGCGCGCCGGCCGCTCTTCCACCAGGGCGATACCGGCTTGTTCACCGGCGAGGGCACAGGCAAGGCTAGCGCCGGCCATACCGCCGCCAATCACTGCAATATCATACACAGCTCAGTTCATCCGTTATGCGCCATCAATGCCTCAATCTCGGAAATGCTTTTGGGCGCATCCCGACTCAGCACCTCATTCCCTGATTTCGTCACCAGCACGTCATCTTCGATACGCACGCCGATATTCCACCATTTTTCGGCCAGGCCCTCCTGCGGCGGAAGATACAATCCCGGCTCAATGGTCAACGTCATGCCGGGTTCCAGCAAGCGCCACTGTTCGCCCAGCTTGTAATCGCCGACATCGTGTACGTCCATGCCAAGCCAGTGTCCGGTCTTGTGCATGAAATAGCGTTTGTAAGCGTCCTCTTTTACCAGGCTTTTCGACGTTCCCTTGAGGATCCCGAGAGAGATCAAACCTTCCGTCAACGCGTCAACTGCCGCGTCGTGGGGTTCATTCCAGTGATTTCCCGGCCTCACTGCGTCAATGGCGGCAAGTTGGGCGGCCAGAACGACCTCGTAGACGGCGCGCTGGCTACTGTTGAAACGGCCGTTAACGGGGAATGTGCGGGTAACATCGCTCGCATAACATTCATATTCGGCGCCGGCGTCAATCAACAGGATGTCACCTTCCTGCATTTCCCGCGTGTTATCGGTGTAATGCAGTACGCAACTGTTTACTCCGCTGCCGACGATGCAGGGATAGGCGGCGCTAAGCGCACCCTGGCGCATGAATTCATGCAGAAGTTCAGCCTCTACCTGGTATTCCATCAGCCCCGGCCGGCATGTCTGCATTGCGCGCACATGGGCATTTGCCGAGATCGTTGCGGCCTTGCGCATTTTTTGGATCTCCTGCCGGCTTTTATACAAGCGCATATCATGCAGGATGTGGTTCAGGGATATGAATTCTTCCGGCGCGTGAACGCCGGCGCGGACCTTGCCTCGCACCTGGTTGACCCAGCCGAGCACGCGCTGGTCGAACGCAGTGTCATTTCCCATGGTGTAATAAATTCGCTCCCTGTTCTCAAGCAATCCCGGCAGAATGTCATCCATATCGGTAATGGGATAGGCGTCATCCGCACCGTAATCATTGCACGCGCCTTCCAGTCCCGCGCGGTAACCGTGCCAGGTTTCCTGCTCGGGATCACGCTCGCGGCAGAACAGGATAAATTCTCCCTGACTGCGGCCGGGGATCAACACCATCACGGCCTGCGGTTCAGCAAACCCCGTCAGGTAATAAAAATCGCTGTCGGGACGGTAACGATAGGACACATCCCGGTTACGAATTTTTTCCGGTGCGGCAGGCAGGATGGCAATGCTGTCATCCCCGAGCATGTCCATGAGCTTCTTGCGACGCTTGCTGTCTTCACTGATTTTCATGTTGTGGAGCATGGATTCCAAGTATGTCTTACGGTACCTTGATGCAACGTCAAAAGCAATAATGAGTCGCCCTGCGGGCGACAGAATAATAGACTGGACTCCCGCTTTCGCGGGAGTGGTTTGGTGGCGTGGCGTACGGGGGTGCCCCCACCCCATTCCCGTGTAAACGGGAATCCAGGAAAACAACGCGTCGCCCGAAGGGCGACACAGTATTCCACTGGACTCCCGTTTGCACGGGAGTGGTAAGGTGGCAAGGCGCACGGGAGTGATACGGTGGTATACCATGCTCTGTGGCAACAGTTGCAGGCAATAGCGGACAGAAACTTGACCACCTTGCAGCCGCGTTCTATATTGGTACTGAATACCAGTGGTTTTATGGGAAACAAACAGCCGCGGAAACTATATCAATGTCAGAAAATAACCTTGAAAGCGTAGATTTGGGAGTTCTTGAGGCGCGGGTCGATGATCTCATCAAGACGGTCGACGCATTAAAAAATGAGAATTCTGCCCTGCGTGACCAGCAAAAAAACCTGATCAGTGAGCGCGCCGTGCTCATTGAAAAGACAGAGCAGGCAAGGTTTCGTATTGAATCGATGATTGCGCGGCTGCGGGCGATGGAAACCCGTTCATGACACAATCGCGTCCGGTTCGAGTAACGATTCTCGAGAAAGAATACCTGATATCTGCCCCGGACGATGAGCGGGAACAATTGTATGCAGTGGTGGATTTTCTCAACGAGAAACTGCTGGAAGTGAAAACCAGCGGCAGCATAGTCGGCACTGAACGTATTGTCATTATGGCGGCGCTTAATATTGCCAATGAACTGCTTGCATACAAACGCAAAAATAAGGACTATACTGAATCGGTAGACATGATGGTAAAACGCCTGCAAACAAAAATTGATGGCGTTTTGGTCGGTGACAATTAGTTTTGGGTATCTTCTGTCGTGTGCGCGCGCGGGCCTACAAAAACTTGAGCTTATTTCCTGTAATGGAGGGAACTGAACCGCGCTATTGTGTGCATGCCCACGAGAACTGGGAAGCCTGATATAACGCCCGCTGTTCCCACTTGAACCCTTGGTTCAAGTTTATCGCCCGTAACGGCACGACGGTTGATACCCACTTAATTGTAGCCGCCGCCTTCCCCGAGTTGTTATCGTATCAGTTCAAAAACAGCCTGTAGGCAGGATTGTTCGTCTCTTCCGAATAGTCAATACCCAGGCCGTCAAGGAAATCCTGGAATTCTCCGGTCTGGTCTGACGGTACCTGTATGCCCATGAGCACGCGCCCGTATGCGGCCCCGTGGTTGCGGTAGTGAAACAGGCTGATGTTCCAGCGCGAACTGAGCTGCGTCAGAAAATGCAGCAATGCACCGGAACGCTCGGGAAATTCAAACCGGTACAACAACTCGTCGGTGATGCCGGCCGCATGCCCGCCAACCATGTAACGGATATGCATCTTCGCCACTTCGTCATTGCTCAGGTCGATCACCTCGTAACCCTTGTCCCGCAGATTTGCCAGTACCTGGTTCTTCTCCTTTACACCGTTCCGCAACTGTACGCCGACAAAGATATGCGCCTGTTCGGTGTCACAGTACCGGTAGTTGAATTCCGTGATCTGGCGCGGCCCCAGGTTATGGCACAGGTTGCGGAAACTGCCGGGACGTTCGGAAATCGTCACGCATATCAATGCCTCCCGCTGCTCGCCCAGCGCAGACAGTTCAGCGATGTGGCGCAACCGGTCAAAGTTCACGTTGGCGCCGCTGAAAATGGCTACCAGTTGCCTGTCCCGCAGCTTCTCCCGCTGCACATATTTTTTCAACCCGGTCAGGGCCAGCGCCCCCGCAGGTTCAGGGATGGATCGGGTATCCTCAAATATATCCTTGACTGCGGCGCAGATTTCATCAACATTGACCGGCAGGATCTCATCGACCAATTCCCGGCAGATGCGGAATGTTTCCTCTCCTGCCTGCCGCACCGCAGCGCCGTCAGCGAAGATGTCAACACGGTCCAGCGGGACCCGTGTTCCGGCTTTCATCGCCCGGTACATGCTGGCTGCGCCGTCGTGTTCCACGCCGATGATGCGCGTGCCGGGGCTGTTCGCTTTCACGTGCAGCGCAATTCCGGCGATCAATCCGCCACCGCCGACCGGGACGAAAATACAGTCCGGCGCCTGCTCACACTGTTCTAACAGTTCCATCCCCACGGTGGCCTGCCCGGCAATGACCAGGGGATGGTCGTAAGGCGGGATGAATGTCCTGCCCTCCGCAGACGCTAGCTCCTCTGCGTGCTGCCTGGCCTCGTCATAGGTATTGCCGTGCAGCGCCACCCTGGCCTCGAGACGCCTGACCGCGCTCACCTTGATCTCCGGCGCAGTCTTCGGCATCACGATGGTTGCGCTGATATTCATCCTGCCGGCGGCCAGGGCAACACCCTGGGCGTGGTTGCCGGCGGAAGCTGCGATGACTCCGTTGGCTTTCTGCTCTTTGTTCAGCGAGGCAATCAGGTTATACGCGCCGCGCAACTTATAGGAAAATACCAATTGCTGATCTTCCCGCTTCAGCCAGATATGGTTGTCCAGGGTCCGGGAAGTCTGGTTGGCATAATCCAGGGAGGACCGCCGGGCAACATCGTATACCCTGGACGCGGCTTCGCTGATTAACGGTTGGTATTCTTCAAACATGTGTATAAGATAACATCACGCACGATTTCCGCCAAAGCCTGGCCCTGTAAAACCGGGAACAGGCAGGCAAAAACCGCTAACCCGAAATATATCAACGGTAAATTCCTCCACATGAGTCAGGACAAGAAACAACGGGTCGCCAAGGCCGCAATCGATTACATTGAAGATGATATGGTCGTGGGTGTCGGCACCGGCAGTACGGTTAACTGCTTTATCGACGAACTGGCGCGTATCAGGCATCGTATCGACGGCGCCGTGGCCAGTTCGGTGGCGACCGAAAAACGTTTGAAAGAACATAATATTCCGATCATAGACCTGAACGGTGTACGTGAACTCGCGGTATACGTGGACGGTGCCGATGAAGCCACGCGTCACCGGCAACTGATCAAGGGAGGCGGCGGCGCACTGACCAGGGAGAAGATCACTGCTGCCGTCAGCAACCGGTTCATCTGCATCGTCGATGACTCGAAGCTGGTGGATGTCCTGGGTGCGTTTCCCTTGCCCGTCGAGGTCATCCCGATGGCCCGCAGCTACGTCGCCGGGGAAATCGTCAAACTCGGTGGCCAGCCGGTGTTGCGGGAAGACTTCGTTACGGACAACGGCAACGTCATCCTGGATGTGCACAACCTTTCCATACTCAACCCGACGGAGCTGGAGCAACAACTCAACCAGCTTGTGGGCGTGGTCACCAACGGCCTGTTTGCGCGACGCGGCGCCGACCTGTTGCTGGTTGCCGATGACCAGCGGGTTAACACTATTGCATGATCGGGCTGATACAGCGGGTCACCTGTGCCCGGGTCGAAGTCGAAAACAGGGCCGTAGCGCAAATCGAACGGGGCATCCTGGCGCTGGTCGGTGTTGAAAAGCAGGATACTTCCGCATCAGCCAAACGGCTGGCCCAAAGAATAATCCAATACCGCATATTTCCCGACTCCGCCGGAAAAATGAACCTGAGCCTGCGGGACATCGCCGGCGAGCTGCTGCTGGTCCCGCAGTTTACGCTGCCGGCAGACACCCGCAAAGGCACCCGCCCCGGTTTCAGTTCAGCCGCGCCACCAGAAACCGGCCAACGTCTGTTTCAAGAACTCTCTGACTTTGCCCGGGACGCTCACGGGCAAGTTCAAACCGGCGTATTCGGTGCAAACATGCAGGTCAGTCTGACCAACGACGGCCCGGTAACATTCTGGCTGCGGGTTTAAGGTTGCTTTTTGCAACCTCTAGTGTGACAGCCAGTCCCGGGGTTTGAGGAACTCCTCGACCAGGCGGGACTCGTCTGAGCCTGGTTCATCCTTGCGGTTGTATTCCCACTGCACGCGCGGCGGCAGCGACATCAGGATCGATTCGACCCGGCCGCCGGATTGCAGGCCAAATAACGTGCCGCGGTCGTAAACCAGGTTGAATTCGACGTAGCGTCCTCGGCGGTAGAGTTGGAAGTCCTTCTGTTTGTCCGAATACGGGGTATCTTTGCGGCGCTCGACGATGGAACGGTACGCAAGCATATAATGGTCGCCCACGCTGCGCATAAACTCAAAACACCGGGCAAACCCCCATTCGTTCAGGTCGTCGAAAAACAATCCGCCGATGCCGCGTGCTTCGCCCCGATGACGAATGTAAAAATAATCGTCACACCATTGCTTGAATTTCGGATAGACGTCTTCGCCGAAATCGAGGCAGGCGGTGTGCGCGACGCGGTGCCAGTGCCGCGCATCTTCCTCAAATCCGTAAACAGGGGTCAGATCGAACCCGCCGCCGAACCACCACACCGGTTCCGCGCCGGGTTTCTCGGCAAGAAAGAACCTTACATTCATGTGGGAGGTGGGCACAAACGGATTTTGCGGATGAATCACGACTGAAACTCCCAGGGCCTGAAAACTGCGGCCTGCGACCTCCGGCCGGTTGACACTGGCGCTTGCCGGCAGCCGCTCTCCGGAAACATGGGAGAAATTCACCCCCGCTTTGTCGAAAACAGCGCCGCGTTCCAACACGCGGCTGATGCCTCCCCCGCCCTGCTCGCGATCCCAGGTATCCTCACGAAAGCGCGCCTGCCGATCCAGGCCCTCCGTTTCACTGCAGAGACTGTTCTGCAGCGCCAACAGGTAGGTCTTGACTTCGTCTATGCTGATTGTTTCGCTCATATGCGCCGGAAAATTATGGAGGTGATCGGCCTATTACTCTTTGACTTCATTTTACCTTGTTTGTAGCAGTAACATAAGCGTTGAACCCAGCATGTTCCGGCGCGCCCTTTCTCTGTATGTTAGACTTCGCACACATCTTCAACTCTGGCAAACAAACATGGGCAATGAAAGACGAGCATCGATTGACAGGTCGACGAAAGAGACGCAGATATCCGTCGACCTGAACCTGGACGGGAAAGGTGATGCGAGCCTGGATGTCGGCGTTCCGTTTCTTGAACACATGCTCGACCAGGTGGCGCGGCACGGCATGTTCGACCTGGCCATCAAGGCAAAAGGCGATCTTGAAATCGACGCGCACCATACCGTTGAGGACACCGGTATTTCCCTGGGGCAGGCATTTCGTCAGGCATTGGATGACAAGCGCGGGATTCGCCGTTACGGGCACGCGTATGTTCCGTTGGATGAGGCGCTCTCCCGGGTGGTCCTGGATTTCTCCGGCAGGCCCGGTCTGGACTACCATGTCGAATACCCGAGGGCACGGGTGGGTGAATTCGATGTCGACCTGTTGCGTGAATTCTTCCAGGGATTTGTCAACCATGCCATGGTAACCCTGCACATCGATAATATCCGCGGCAGGAACACGCACCATATCGCGGAGACGATCTTCAAGGCCTTCGGCCGCGCATTGCGGGTGGCCGTTGAACCGGACCCGCGCATGGAAGGAATTCTGCCCTCGACAAAAGGCAGCTTGTAACCCGGCAACCGCCCATGGGAGCACGCGCGCGCAAAACGGTCGCGATCCTGGATTACGGTTCGGGCAACCTGCACTCAGTCGCAAAAGCGCTTGAGCATGTGGCCGGTGGGGATTATTCAGTACTGGTAAGCGGTGACCGCAACACGGTGCTGGCGGCCGAACGCATTGTGTTCCCCGGGCAAGGCGCGATCGGCCAATGCATGCAGACCCTGGTTGCAAAAGACTTTCCGGCCCTGCTCAGGGACTGTATCCTGAATAAACCCTTCCTGGGCATCTGCCTGGGCCTGCAAACCTTATTGGATTACAGCGAGGAGGACAATGGAACCGAGGGCCTGGCGCTGATTCCGGGAAAAGTGCTCAGGTTCCCGGCTGCCGCCAAAGATGCAAACGGCGACCCGTACAAGATTCCCCATATGGGCTGGAACAGAGTGAAACAGACAGCGCCGCATCCGCTATGGAATGGTATCCGGGACGATGAACGATTTTATTTCGTCCACAGCTATTATGTGAAGCCGGAAGATGAGAGAGATTCAGCCGGGGTTACGGATTATATCGTCAATTTTACTTCTGCTGCGGCGCGCGACAACCTGTTCGCGACGCAATTCCACCCGGAGAAAAGTCAGCGACCCGGACTCACGCTGCTCAGGAATTTCCTGGACTGGACGCCCTAGCAGTTACCGGCAAAAATACTAAGGAACCTCTGATTAAGTCAGGGTTTCCTGCGATACAAGGATGTATCGCCCCAAATAAATTACGGGGCAGTTACGAACTGCCCCGGACTTACGGACTTGAAGATCAGGAAACTGAGTCCTTCAGTGCCTTCAACAGTGTCGCGCGCACGGCTACGGATGCCGGTTTTGCAGCGATCATAATTTTCTCGCCGGTGGCCGGGTTGATACCGGGACGCGCCGGGCGAGCAGGCTTTATCACACGGCTTAACTTAACGCCCATGGAAGGAATGGTAAATTCTCCCGAGGCGCCGTTCTGCAGATGACGCACGGCCAGTTCGGCCGTAGAGTCCAGTACTGCCGCCACCTGTTTTTTTGTCAGGCCTGTGTTTTCGGCAATATGTGCCAGAATTTGAGATTTGGTTTGTTTATCAGCAATCGCTTGCGGTCTATCAGACATGTCTGCCTCTCTCTAAGGATGTATATGTGTAATGTTAATTGTTGTGTAAACTGCAATGAGTACTAGTTACAAATTGTATGTTCGGAATGCCCCCTTCCTACGTTACGATTATATTACATAATTTATCGGGTTGTGAGGAAATATTCTGACTTTTTTTCTTCTGTATCAACGCGAATGAAGTGACGGCAATAGCCGCTCATTGCCTGCTGGTACTGGCAGTTCCGGACGCCGCCTCCCGCTGAAGCGCGCGGTAAGCGATGTCAGTACGATAAAACAACGCGTCACAAGCAATTACATCCACCGCAGCGTATGCGTTGTCCCTGGCGCCTGTGACACTGTCTCCCAGCGCAGTAACACACAGCACCCGACCACCGTTGGTGAGTATCTCATCGCCGTCCAACCTGGTTCCGGCATGAAACACTTTCACTGTCTCAGCTGCCTGCTCCAGGCCGGTAATCGCCCTGTCCCGGGTCGCGCCTTCAGGATAGCCTGACGACGCCATCACCACGCCCACAGCCGGGCGCGGGTCCCAGCAAACCGCGTCCGTGTTCAGGCTCTGTGCCAGGGCCATATCACATATTACCGGCAAATCACCCTGCAGCCGCATCAGGATGGGTTGGGTCTCTGGGTCGCCCAGGCGGCAGTTGAACTCAAGAACGACGGGGTTGCCGTCGGCTTCCACCATCAGCCCGGCATACAGGAACCCGCGGTAGCTGACGCCTTCCTCCCGCATGCCGGCAATGGCCGGTTCGATGACGCGCCGCATAATCCTGTCATGCAGGGTTTCGTCCATGATGGAAGAAGGGGAGTACGCGCCCATGCCGCCCGTATTCGGACCCGCATCACCGTCATCCCTCGCCTTGTGGTCCTGTGAGCTGGCCAGCGGGACAGCTTTCTCGCCATCGCTGATCACGATGAAACTGGTCTCTTCCCCGTCAATAAAATCCTCTATCACGACCCGTTGGCCGGCCGCGCCGAATCTACCCTCAGACATCATGCCGACCAGCGCCTGCTCGGCTTCGGCACGGGTGCGGGCAACGGACACGCCCTTGCCCGCGGCCAGGCCGTCCGCCTTCACCACCACAGGAAAAGACTTCGATTCGAGGTAATCCAGGGCCGCGCCCAGTTCGGTAAAGCTTTCATAAGCGGCCGTTGG
This sequence comes from Gammaproteobacteria bacterium, assembly GCA_965221335.1. Taxonomy (GTDB): domain Bacteria; phylum Pseudomonadota; class Gammaproteobacteria; order Eutrophobiales; family Eutrophobiaceae; genus JAAXHV01. The sequence continues at coordinate 193,189 of CBDCSC010000002.1, forward strand.
AATGCCGTGCCGCCGCATGAAGGACTTGCTGAAGCTTTTTGAACCTTCCAGCCTGGCGGCCTGTGCGCATGGACCGAAACAGCGCAGCCCTGCGTCCGTAAACGCATCCGTGATGCCGGCAACCAGCGGCGCCTCAGGGCCGACAATGGTCAGCGCCACTGCGTTGTCGCGGGCAAACCCGATAAGACCGCGTATATCATCCGACCCGAGGGATATGTTCTGAACCTTTTGCTCCAGCGCGGTGCCGGCGTTGCCGGGCGCCACGTAGACGTTCTTCACTTCCGGTGATTGCGCGCTTTTCCAGGCCAGCGCATGTTCGCGCCCGCCGCCACCGATGATGAGGATATTCATTGGCCCGGACGTTTTGCCGGATCAGTGCCGGAAGTGGCGCATCGACGTGAACACCATTGCCATGTCGTGTTCATCCGCCGCCGCGATGATCTCTTTATCCCGCACCGAGCCGCCCGGCTGTATGACCGCCCTGATGCCTGACTGCGCAGCGGAGTCGATGCTGTCCCGGAATGGAAAGAACGCATCCGACGCCATGACTGCGCCGGCGACTTCCAGACCGGCATCGTCAGCCTTAATCGCCGCGATCCTGGCGCTGTAGACCCGGCTCATCTGCCCGGCGCCAATACCGACCGTGCGCCGGTCGCGGGCATAGACGATGGCATTGGACTTCACATATTTCACCACCTGCCAGGCAAACAGCAAATCTTCCAGCTCACCGACGGCAGGCTTGCGCCGGGATACGACATTCAACTGGTCCCGGCTAACGGTTCCGGTGTCTGAATCCTGCACCAACAGCCCGCCGCTGATGCGTTTCAGTTCCAACTGTGCCGGCGAGACAGCCCGTTTCCCGGTAACCAGCACCCGTACTCCCGGCTTTGTTTCCGTTATCGACAGGACTCCTTCTTCCAGGTCCGGCGCCAGGATGACTTCCACGAACTGCTGATCGATGATTGTTTGCGCGGTTTCCCGGTCCAGGCTGCGGTTGAACGCAATGATGCCACCGAACGCCGAGACCGGATCGGTCGCATAAGCAGCGCCATAGGCTTCCGGAAGGGAATCTGCCAGCGCCACGCCACAGGGGTTCGCGTGTTTGACTATCGCGCAGCCGGGATCGTCAAAGCCCAACACACATTCCAGGGCCGCATCGGCATCGGCAAGATTATTGTAGGAAAGCGCCTTACCCTGTAACTGCCGGGCGGCAGCCAGCGTGCCCGCTACGGGCGCCGGCTCCGTATAGAATGCCGCAGTCTGGTGGGGATTTTCACCATAGCGCAGCTCTTCGGCGAGACGGAACTGCATGCTGTAGGTATCCGGATAATTGCGGCTGTTGCCCGCGTGGTCCGAAGCGCCCAGGTAGTTGGCGACATTGGCGTCGTAGTTGGCCGTGTGGGAAAAAACCTTTTGCGCAAGCATGAAACAGGTCTCCACACCCAGCCGGTTGTCGTTTGCCCGCAGCTCTTTCAAAACTGCGGGGTAGTCCGCCGCATCAACGATTACACCGGTGGATTCATAGTTTTTGGCTGCGGCCCGGAGCATCGTCGGCCCGCCTATGTCAATGTTCTCCACTGCCTGGGCCAGGGTGCAGTCTGGCTGCTTGATGGTCGCCTCGAACGGATACAGGTTGACGACAACCAGGTCTATCGGCGGGATAGCCAGTTCTTCCATGATCGCGTCATCCAGGCCGGGGCGTCCGAGCAGGCCGCCGTGGATCTTCGGGTGCAGGGTTTTAACCCTGCCGTCCATGATCTCCGGGAACCCGGTGTAGTCGGATACGTCCGTCACCCGGATGTTATTGGACTTGAGCAACTTGAACGTGCCGCCGGTGGAGACCATCGCGACACCCAGTTGATCCAGCTCACGGCAGAAATCCACGATGCCGGATTTATCCGAGACGCTGATCAGCGCGCGACGTACAGGTTCCCGCATAGCTCACCACACCTCAGCGTTCTATACCGTATTTTTTCAAGCGCCCCAGGATCGTTGCCCTGTTAAGGCCCAGGGCTTGCGCGGTGCGGCTTAAGTTACCCTTATAATGTTTCAATACGATTTCGAACAGCGGTTTTTCTATCTGGGAGATGACCAGGTCATACAGGCCTGAAGCATCCTGTCCATCCAGGTCTGCAAAATAATTTTTCAGGGCTTTTTCCACGCACCCGCAAAGAGGCTGTGTGGCGGAATCCGGTTTGTTCAAATCCTGTTCAGTCGATGTCATTGATTGTTTATGATTGTGCCTTAGTTTTCACGGAAGCGATGATCAGCCGGAAGTTCCTGATGATTCTGTTTCGTCCCTTCCCCAAGGAATCACAATATCAATCAATGCCCGTTCATGCAAACTCTTTTGGCATACAAACCGTCAATGAAAGCGAAAGCGAAAACTTGCCCCCTGCTGGACCGTGCCGGTGAGGTCCAGGCCAACATGGATCGGCACCCCGGGAGGCATACCGGAGGAAGGCTTGGCCTCCGGGCCAAGATACTCGTCGGGCCTGAAGCGGCCGCGTGATACCACCTGCCCGTCGGTTGCAAAAATCAGTAACTCGATGTCGGGAAAACGCTGTGGAAATTCGGCGTTATTGACCATGGTCGCGCTTGCCAGCAGGGCATCCCGATAACGCGGGTGTTGCGATACCTGCTTGTTCAACAGTTCGATAGCACTCACATCACGCGCGCGGATGGACTGGCAGCGCAAACTCCCGCAGAGCTGCTCCACCCAGGGCGCCAGCGCCGGGTACCGGCGCACCAGGTCATCCCGGTTGAACCAGGCAAGCTGCGCCAGCGCGACCAGCGCCAGGATAACCACCAGGCTGCTCCAGATGACGCGGCTGTTTGATCCGGTCTTTTTCCTGTTTTCATCGAAAAATATCCTCGGCAAGTCCGGTATGGCTTTTCGGCGCGTGCCGGTATCGCCGGTTTCAGTCTCTGCGGTATCCTGTGGCGGCGTGAAGACCTGCTCCGGCTGTTCGACAGATTCAACCGGCTCTTCCGACACGCGCGCCGACGCTTCTGCAGTTTCGGTGGGCGCCGGCTCCAAGAGGTCGGTGCGCGGGTGTTGTGCAACGGCCTGCTCCGGATCGGTGATTAAGCCAGGTGGTTCTACCTCGTCGTCTGTCTGCCGCAGGGTCGGCAGTTCCCGTACCGGCGTGTCGTATAACCGTTCCAGCGCATAGAACGTCTCGCCGCAATTACCGCACTTGACCCAGCCGTCGGCGCCCCCCAGTTGGGCCGCGCGTATGCGGAACTGACTCTCGCAATATGGGCAGTCGGTGAACATCAATCGTTACTTCAGACCCAGCTTGTTCTCCAGGTAGTGGATATCGGTGCCGCCGGCAACAAACGCGGCGTCATCCAACAATCTCTGTTGCAGGGGGATATTGGTCTTGATGCCTTCAATAACGAGTTCAGACAGGGCTGTGGACATGCGCGCCAACGCCAGTTCCCGGGTTTCCGCATGCGCAATCAGCTTGGCGATCATCGAATCATAATGGGGTGGGATGTGGTAACCGTCATAAATGTGGGTCTCCATGCGAATCCCCGGCCCGCCGGGTTGGTGAAAACGATTGACCTGTCCGGGCGAGGGCATGAAGGTATCGGGGTCCTCCGCCTGGATACGGCATTCCAGCGCGTGGCCGCGGAACTTGATTTGGTCTTGCACATAACTGAGTTCAAGACCGGAGGCGATGCGCAATTGCTCTTTGACAATATCCACGCCGGTGACCATTTCGGTGACGGGATGCTCCACCTGGATGCGGGTATTCATTTCTATGAAGTAAAATTCTCCGTCCTGGTACAGAAATTCCACGGTGCCGGCGCCGAGGTAACCCATGGTCTTGCACGCATGCACACAGATCCGGCCTATTCTCTCCCTCTGTTTCTGCGGAATCCCGACTGCCGGCGCTTCTTCCAGCACCTTCTGGTGGCGCCGTTGCATCGAACAGTCCCGTTCCCCCAGGTGTATCACGTTGCGCTCCTTGTCCGCCAGTATCTGGATTTCGATATGGCGCGGGCGCTCAAGGAATTTTTCCATGTACAACGTGTCATCGCCAAACGCGGCGGATGCCTCGGCGCGGGTCAGCGCCACGGCATTGCGCAGAGACGCCTCTCCGCGCACTATGCGCATGCCGCGCCCGCCGCCACCGGCAGCGGCCTTGATGATGACCGGGTAGCCGAGTTCCTTCGCGATTCGGCCGACCTCATCAATATCGTCGCCGATATCGCCATCGGAGCCGGGAACACAGGGCACGCCGAATTTTCGCATCTGTTCCCGCGCCGAGATCTTGCTGCCCATCAAGCGGATGGTTTCGGCGCGCGGGCCGATAAAAATAAACCCGCTTTCTTCAACCCGTTCGGCAAAATCCGCATTCTCCGCAAGGAAACCGTAGCCCGGATGTATCGCCGTTGCATCGGTGACTTCGGCCGCACTGATTACCGCCGGAATATTCAGATAACTGCCGGTGGATACGGCCGGACCGATGCAGACCGCCTCATCGGCCAGCAGCACGTGCTTTTGTTCCCGATCCACCTCGGAGAATACTGCTACAGTTTTGATGCCGAGTTCGCGGCAGGCACGCAGGATGCGCAGGGCAATCTCGCCCCGGTTGGCTATGACGACTTTTTCAAGCATCGCGAATGATGAACAGGGGTTGCCCGTATTCCACCGGCTCGCCGTTGTTGGCCATAATGCGGCTGACGACGCCGGCTTTCTCGGACTCCACCTGGTTCATAATCTTCATCGCTTCGATAATACAGAGCACATCGCCTTTCGCTACCGTCTGGCCCAGTTCCACAAAAGACGGTTTGTCCGGGGCCTGGGCTTCATAGAATATGCCCACCATGGGCGATCGGACGATGTTCTCCTCCGGTTCTTCTGACTCCGACGGTTCAGGACTCGGAGCGGGTTCCGCGGCCGGAACGTTTTGCGGCGCGCTGGCCTGCGGTTCTATCACCGCGGCTTGGGAGACAACCTGTGCCGGCGCTTGCAGGTTGCGACTGACCCTGACGGAATCCTTGTCTTCATGGATCTCGATTTCATCAATGCTGGATTCCTCCAGCATCTCGATCAGTTTTTTTACTTTTCGTATATCCACGCGTTTACCCCTTTAATTTTTCCGCAGCGACCTGCAACGCCAGACTGTAACCCAAAGCCCCGGCGCCGCTGATTACCGCCACTGCCTGGTCAGACAGGTAGGAGTGGCGCCGGAATTCCTCCCGGGCAAAAACATTCGACAGGTGGACTTCAATAAAGGGGATGGAAACACCGGAAAAAGCATCCCTGAGAGCTATGCTGGTGTGGGTGAATGCCCCCGGATTGATGATGATAAAGCTCACGGCTTCCTTCTTTGCCCGGTGGATGCGGTCAATCAGCGCATGTTCGGCGTTGGATTGGAAACAGTCCAGGCCGAGCCCCATGCCTCTGGCCACCAGCAGCAGGTCCCCGTTGATATCATCGAGGGTGGTCGTACCGTATATCTCCGGTTCCCGCTCTCCGAGCAGGTTCAGGTTAGGCCCGTGTAAAACCAGTATCTTTGCCATAAGAAGGTTATTATTTGGAATAGTTCTTGCAATAGTTCGCTACAATTTAACACATATTAGCAGAAAATAGGCGAATTTAGCGAGACAAAGACTACAACAACGGTCTGATGGCGCGCTCGGCTTCCTCGGTCGGCAGAACGCCGGTCTTGACATGGGCGATCTGCCCGTCCCGGTCTATGATAACGGTGTAGGGCAGCGCGCCGATATGGTTGCCATAGGCTTCGGCCAGTTTGACGACTTCCAGTTCACCGGCCAGTATCGGGTAATTGACGCGGTGTTCAGCGACGAATTCGCGTACTTCTTCCGGTCTTTGCAGCGCGATACCGATAAACTGCAACCCCTGTGCGCGATACTTTTCCTGCAGTAAGACAAATTCCGGGACTTCCTTCAGGCACGGTGGGCACCAGGTTGCCCAGAAATTCAGCGCCAGCACTTTGCCGTCCCATTCGGTGATCGAGCGCTGCCGGCCATCCAGGTCCGGCAGGGTAAATTCCGGCCTGCGGTTGCCGAGAACCTGCTCTCCCGTAGTGGCCTGCAGTGCGTTGGCCGGTTTCTGCGTTGTCGGAGAGTCCTGCTGCTGTTGCAAGTAATGATACAAGCTGTAGCCCAGGTAGCCGGATGCGAAAACCAGGCCCGCCAGCAGGGTCAATGACACAAGCCGTTTCATGACGCAGGCAACTTCGCCAGGTGGCTCAGGAACTGTTCCGGCCCGATGTAGCCGATGAGACGGTACTCCGGCAGCTCCCCCCTGTCGGTATTGAAAAACAGGACCGCCGGCGGACCGAACAAGCGGAATCTCTCAAGCAACTGCTGATCCTCGGCATCGTTCCGGGTCACGTCCGCTTGCAGCAGTAAAATGCCGGACAGCGCCTGTTTCACTGCCGGCTCGGAAAACGTATCCTCTTCCATTTCAATACAGGTGACGCACCAGTCCGCATAGAAATCCAGCATCACGAATTGGCCCGCTGCGGCAGCGGCGGCCAGGTTTCGATCCAGGTCTGCGGCGCTCTTGATGCGGCGGAAGTCCAGGCTGCTTTTTGCTGGTGGTTCACCCGCCAGGTGCGCGAGAGGTCGCAGCATATCCTGGGAACCCGACAACGCGCCGACGATCAGGGCGGCTGCGTAGATCAGCCCGGCGATACCTATGGCCCTGAATGCCTTGCCGGTACGCGCGCCCCGGTCCAGCGCGCCCAACAGCAGCGCAGTAAGAATAACCAGCAGCGCCCACAGGATCATCGCGATGCTTGCGGGAATCACGCGTTCCAGGAACCAGATGGCGACACCCAGCATGATGATGGCGAAACCCTGCTTGACTTTCTCCATCCAGGCGCCGACCCGCGGCAACAGCGAACCGGCGGATGCGCCGATGACAAGCAGGGGTACGCCAAAGCCCAGCCCCATTGAGAACAGCGCCGCGCCGCCCAGCAGCGCATCCCCGGTCTGGCTGATGTAGAGTAACGCGCCGGCCAGGGGCGGCGCAACACAGGGGCCGACGATGACAGCGGACACCGCGCCCATCAGGGCGCAGGAATACAACCCGTTGCCGTTGCGGGGCGACGACAGCGAAGACAGTCGAGTCTGCACCGCGGCCGGCATGCGCAGTTCATAAAAACCGAACATGGACAGCGACAACAGCACGAACACCAGGCTGAACGCGCCGATGACCCAGACATTCTGGGCCGCGGCCTGCAGGTTCAACTGGAAGGAACCGGCCAGTACGCCGAGCAGGGAGTAGGTGAGCGCCATCGCCAGGACATAGGACAGCGACAGCAGAAACCCGCGCCGGGTGGTCACGGTTCCGGACTGGCCGACGATGATGCCGGACAGGATGGGGATCATCGGAAACACGCATGGCGTCAGCGAGAGCAACACGCCGAAAGTGAAAAACACCAGCAGGTTGAGGATGAAACCGCCCTGGTCCAGGCGCGCGGTGATCCTGTCCTGGACCGAAAGCCGGCCCAGGCTGACGGGTTGCACAACTTCGGCAACCACCTGGTCCAGCCTTACTTTGATTTGCTTTTGTTGCGGCGGATAGCACACCGACCCTTCCTTGCATCCCTGGTATCCCACCTGGAACAGGGCTTCGGAGATGCCTGCCCGCGCATGGCGCAGCGGCGCGTCGATGGAGATCCGTCCGGTGTTGACGTCCACCGTACCAAAAGATTCATCCTGTTTTACCTTGCCGCGCGGTAACTGTATTGCCGATTTGTCGATACTCAACCCATCTTCCAGTGAGGCAAACGAGAACCTGTCGCGGTACAGGTAATAGCCTTCCTCAATGATCCAGTTGAAGCGCACCGCGTCGGGGCCGAGCGGTGTTGCTGACAGCCGGAACGCCTGGTCCGGGTCCAGAATTCCGGCGCTGCCCGTGTTGTTGTCAGACGGGTTGACCAGGTCTTTCAGGCGCTCGCCTATCGATTGCGCGGACGCATCAAGAACTGCCAGGCACAACAGTGCCGCAATAATCCGGCGCAGGCCAGTCATCTTCGCGGTACCGTTTCCGCGCCCATGTGGCCGGCCGGTTCGGATTCAGGGCAGGTAGTCATTACTGCCTGATGTTCGGGTGAGTCGGCGATGTCTGCTTCTCCCATGCCTGCCCGTGCAGGCGCAATAAAAAGGGATATAATAACCCAGCGCAGTAGTAACCTGCTTGAAAATTCATGTCTTTGCCAATACATTGAGAGATATGCCAACGATACGTTGCCGGCCGGAGTAAGACCGTGTTCAGGATCCTGTTTCTGCTTTTTCTTACCGTTCCTCTTGTTGAAATCTATTTTCTGATACAAATTGGGCAGGAATTCGGCGCGCTGCGCACGGTTCTGTTGTGCATCCTGACCGCGGCGCTCGGCGCGATACTGCTGAAAATCCAGGGCATACTGACCCTGCTGCGCGCCCGGGAGAAACTGCGCCAGGGAGAGATCCCCGCCGACAACCTGCTGGAGGGGTTGATCCTGCTCATCGCCGGAGTCCTGTTGCTTACGCCGGGCTTCATTACCGACGTGATCGGCTTCCTGTGCCTTGTCCCGTCGCTGCGTTCCATGTTGGCGTTCAGGATTCTGCAGAAGCTATGCCGTGACGACTTGCGCAAAAGGAACATCACCGTGGAGGGAGAGTTCTGGGAAGAGGATAATCAGCGGCGGATCCGGTAATCCGTTACATGGCTACGGAAAAACAGCAACACATCATTGATTACCTGTCCGGCTTTATCAACGAAGAACGCAGGCAGCGCCTGCAGCAGATTCTCAGCGAACGGACCCGCCACCTGACCGTTGTGCTGGAGGATGTCTACCAACCCCAGAATGCAAGCGCGGTCGTGCGCACCTGTGAATGCCTCGGCATCCAGGAACTCCACATCATCGAGAATCTCTACGAGTACCGTCTGAACCCCGCGGTGGTGCAGGGGTCGTCGAAATGGATAGACCTGGTCAGGCATAACCACAAGCGGCGGGATAACGCCCGCGCCTGTATCGAACAACTCCGGCAACGCGGTTATCGCATCATCGCGATGGACCCCGACCCGGCCGGCGGAACCGTGGATCAACTGGATATTGGCAACAAGCTTGCGCTCTGCTTCGGCTCCGAGGAACCGGGACTGTCGGCAACCATTATGGACCTGGCCGATGAGACCGTGAGAATTCCGATCCATGGTTTCACGCGCAGCTACAACCTGTCTGTCAGCGCTGGCATCAGCTTGTACACGCTGGTCACCGCGTTGAAAAACTCCGGCGCCGACTGGCGGCTGGATGAACAGGACGCCACCGAGCTGTATATTGAGTGGCTGGCGCTATCGACTCCTTCCGGAAAGCTGTTGCTGGAGGATTATCTTAAGCAATTGGACAGTACTCTTTCCGGTTAATTCTGGGATGTTCAGCGAGTTCGGAAGCGGTTGAGCGCAACGCGGGTTGCGCCTTGTCTTGGCGCCGCTGTGTGGTTCTGAAGCGGTTAAAAACCCCGGTGTTCTTTAATGCGTTCGTAGGCCTGGCGAATCTCGTGGGTACGCTGGGTGGCTATTTTCATCATTTCTTCCGGCAGTCCTTTTGCGACCAGCTTGTCCGGGTGGTGCTGGCTCATCAACCGGCGGTAGGCTTTTTTCACTTCGGCGTCGCCGGCATCTTGCGTGATGTTCAGCACCCCATAGGCGTCGTCCAGTGAGATCCGTCCGCCACTGCCGCGCCGATGGTGCAGCTCTGCGGATAGCGACGCCAGGATGGAGTCCAGTTCGTAGCCGGAGTAGCCGATTTCATCGCAGACCAGGCGCAACAGATTATTTTCCTCGGGGTGCAGCACGCCATCGGCATACGCGGCATAACACAGGATTTCAATGAACATCCGCTGCAAGTTCGTGCGCCGGCCGATCTCCCTGCGGAACTGACTGAGCACGGCATGGAGGTCGAAGCTGTCTTGTTTGCCTTCATTGAACAGGGCTTTTGCCGCGTCACGTTGCTGGGGTGTAAGGTCCATGTCCTCCATGACGCGGTTGGCCATGCGAATCTCATCCCTTGTGACCCTGCCGTCCGCCTTGCTGATATGGCCCATCGCGGAGAACACCGCGGTAAAAAAGGCTGCCTGAATTCGGAACTGGTGGCCGCGCGGCAAACCGCCCGACTGGCCCGCGCTGCGCCTGCTCCCGGGCTGTTCAAAGTTGCCGCTCAGCCCCTTGTCAAAATTGCGGCCGACCGCGGCGCCCAGCACCGCACCGATAGGGCCGCCCAGCATGAAACCAAAGGCCCCACCGGCCAGGGTCCCCCACCATGACATTACCCGGTTCCCCTTTTCATATTCATATGGTATTCATTCAAAATCGCCCGAAACTCCGCTGTACCTATCGGACTTGGCATGCCGGAGCAGGATTAAACTGGCTTTTTTCAGCATTGTAATCAGGAAAGCTCTGACTTGATCTCAGTGGTTCCTTACAGGCCACAACCACAATTTAATTGTACAACATGAGTACCCCGATGAGTGAGACTTTTGCCGCCGTCGATCTCGGCTCCAACAGCTTCCACATGGTTGCAGCCCGGTTCGAGGATGGGCAGGTTCGCATCATCGACCGACTCAAGGACATGGTGCGTAATGCCTCGGGACTGGACTCCGATAATAACCCGGCTGGACAACGATGCCCTGACCCGGGCCGACCTGGAGGCCGAAGCAGTGTACCTGGAAGCGATTGAGTTTACTTTGAAATTCGGTTGAGTCCTGGTGAAATTACCACTCACTCAATCCCCATAAGTTTGGTCCTACAACCCGACCCCATCCTGCCGCAGGCCTTAAGCCAAAGAATGGAGTTTTTGCAACGTATCGGGGTATTGTCGAACCAGCATAATCAATGCAGCAGCCTGCGTGTTCGGCTTTGCCCGTCCCTGCTCCCAGTTTTCCAGAGTTCGTACAGACACGCGAATATGGCGGGCAAACACCGCCCGTGACACGTTGAGTTGTTCCCGGGTCTGCCGGATTAAGCCCGCGTCAATCGACAGCGGCGGCAAGTCTTGTACCGTATGGGTTCGTAACGTGATTTTCCCTTCACGATGTGCGCGTATGTCTTCAATGCCCTGAATAAGTTCATCAAACAGCTTACGTTTCTTGTTCATTGCGGTTTTCTCCTGGCGGCCAGCTCTGCCTGCAGCATCTGCTTCAGTCTGCGTTTTTCTTCAGCGGACAAATCAATCATCTCTTCTTTATTGTAGATAGTAACAAGCCAGACCTGATAATCGGAGATTAAATAGTAATATATAATCCTGAGACCACCCCGTTTCCCTTTGCCTCGCTTGGAGTCATGCCAGCGTAGTTTCCGAAACCCTCCTGTACCAGGCATAACGTCTCCACATAGAGGGTTATCCATCAAGGCATGTTGCATCCTCTGGAAATCTTTGTCACTCATATAATCAGGTAACAGTCGGGTAAACAACTGAGATTCGAAAAAAACCAATTCCACAATGTGTGATTATACGCAATATGCGTATACTGTCAAATAATGTTCAAATTCATAATCCAGGGTCCAGTCCTTGACAGGGTTCGCCAGCCATCATAGACTGGCCTTGCCATACGACCTGTGATGGAAACGAATAAAGGAGAACAATGATGAATATCGAAAACACGGTTATAACAGTGCGGGACCTCGAAGGCGCACGTGAGTCGGGACGTCTATCCGGGGAAGTGCGCGTGTTGAAGTGGAGTGCGGCCATCGTGGTTACCATGATGTTTGCCTACCTCACTTTCCTTGCCCAGCAAATCAGTGAAGTCCGCGGTGACCTGACACAACAGATCAGTGAAGTCCGTAGTGACCTGACACAACAGAGCGCCACCACTCAGCAGCAGTTCAATATTTTACAGCAACAGATCAACGAAGTCCGCACTGACCTGACGCAACAAATCAATGAGGTCCGCAGCGAACTGACGCGACAGATCAACGAAGTCCGTGGCGACTTGACGCAGCAGATCAGCGAAGTCCGTGGCGACTTGACGCAGCAGATTAACGTCATGCAAGATAGCCAGACTGCCATGCGTGAGAGAATGACGGTCGTTGAACAACTGCTCGTGGCCGATTCGGGCTGAGAGTGAGTACGGGGTCAGCGGTTCCTGATCGTGTCTTCCATCTGTTCTATGCTGATATGGCGTACATCCTTGCCCTCGACGAAATAGATGACATATTCGCAGATATTGCGCGCATGGTCGGCAATGCGCTCCAGCGCCCGGGCTACCCAGATCGCGTCCATGACACTGCTGATGCTGCGCGGGTCTTCCATCATGTAGGTAACCAGTTGGCGCAGTATCGCGCCGTACTGTTCGTCTGATTCGGGCTCCTTCCCGGCAGTGGCCAGCGCGCCCTGGCTGTCCATCCGGGCAAACGCGTTCAGCGCATCGCGAACCATATCCCTGACGAAAACGCCCATCGCGTTGATCCCGATATAATGGGAACGCGGGCCTGACTTCTCCGCCAGGCTGATGGTCATCTTGGCGATCTTGTCAGCTTCGTCACCAATGCGTTCCAGGTCGGTGATGGTCTTGATTACCGCCATCACAAAACGCAGGTCGCCGGCCGCCGGCTGCCGGCGCGCCAGCAGCGTGACACACTCCTCATCGATGGATAACTCACAGGAGTTTACCTTGACCTCGCTTTCTATTATCTGCTCCGCAAGCGAGACATCGAAACTCGCCAATGCCTGCAGCGCATCAGAAAACTGACGTTCGGCCAGGCCGCCCATGGCCAGCACATCGGACCGGATGGTTTCCAACTCATTATCGAATTGCCTGGAAATATGTTGGGTTGCATTGCTCATTGTATCTCTCTGTTGAGCTAGCCTCCAAGTTGCAACATGAAGGCTAGCCGTAACGACCGGTAATATAGTCTTCGGTCATCTTCTCGCTCGGGTTGGTAAACAGCGTATTGGTGTCGTTGAATTCGATCATCTCTCCCAGGTACATGTAGGCCGTATAGTCGGACACCCTGGCCGCTTGCTGCATGTTGTGGGTCACAATTACGATAGTATAGTTGGCCTTTAGCTGGTAGATCAGTTCTTCGACTTTAAGCGTGGAGATCGGATCCAGCGCCGAACAAGGCTCATCCAACAGGAGTATTTCCGGTTCGATGGCTATCGCCCGGGCAATAACCAGGCGCTGGGCCTGACCGCCGGAGAGACCCAACGCATTATCGTCAAGCCTGTCCTTGACTTCATCCCACAACGCCGCGTCTTTCAGGGACCTTTCCACTGCGGCATCCAGTGTCCTCCGGTCGTTGATGCCCTGTATGCGCAGTCCGTAGGCTACATTTTCATAGACGGACTTCGGAAACGGGTTGGGTTTCTGAAAGACCATGCCGACTTTTCGCCTGAGTTCGGCCACGTTCACCGATTTGGCAAAGATATCCTCTCCGTTAATCCAGATATCACCATTGGTGCGTACAATATCGATCAGGTCATTCATCCGGTTAAACGAACGCAGCAGGGTTGACTTGCCGCAACCACTAGGACCTATGAATGCCGTGACCTTTTTCTCGGGAACCACGAGGGTGATATCCTTCAGCGCCTGTTTATCTCCATAGTACAGGTTGAAACCGTTGACCTTTATACAGGGGTTTTCTTCAGCCAGAGACAGTTTTTCCACCTGTCCGGTGAGCGCGCCGATATTCACGCCGTGAGTCGTCGTTGCTGTTCTGTCCGGGTTGGTTGGATCGTTCACGTTTGTTCTTGTCCGCTTAGTGCTGCTCTGCCGCGCGATACTTTTCCCGTAGTGTATTACGGATTTTAATCGCGGTCAGATTTAAACAGATTATTATCAGGATCAGCAAAAATGCCGTCGCGTAGACCAGGGGTCTGGCCGCCTCCACGTTCGGACTCTGGAATCCCACGTCATAAATATGAAATCCCAGGTGCATGAACTTCCTGTCCAGGTGCAGGAACGGGAAATTTCCGTCCAGCGGCATGGACGGGGCCAGCTTGACCACGCCGACGAGCATCAATGGCGCAACCTCACCGGCGGCCCGGGCGACAGCCAGTATCAGCCCTGTCATCATGGCCGAGGCCGTCATGGGCAGGACCGTGCGCCACAGTGTCTCGGCCTTGGTGGCGCCTAACGCCAGGCTGCCCTCGCGGATTGCCCGCGGCACCCGCGCCAGTCCTTCTTCCGTGGAAACGATGACTACCGGCACCGTCAATATGGCCAATGTCAACGAGGCCCATAATATGCCCGGGGTGCCGAAGGTGGGTGCGGGCAGCGATTCGGGAAAGAACAACTCATCAATAGTCCCGCCCAGGAAATAAACGAAAAATCCCAGCCCGAACACACCGTAAACGACCGAGGGCACGCCCGCGAGGTTATTCACGGCAATGCGTATCAGCCGCGTCAGCGGGCCTTGCCGGGCATACTCGCGCAAGTACACCGCGGCAACAACGCCAAACGGTGTCACCAGCACCGCCATGATCATCACCATCATCACGGTGCCGAAAATTGCCGGAAAAATGCCGCCTTCGGTATTCGCCTCCCTCGGGTCGCCGGACACGAATTCCCAGATTTTCTCCAGATAAAACAGTATCTTTTCCGTGATGCCCATCGCATTTGGCCGGTATGCCCGAGCCACCTTGGCAAACGGGAGTTCGACTTCCCGGCCATCGGCAAGCGTCGCCACGAAAGATGCCTTGTTCAGTTGTTCATACAACCGGGTAAGGCGCTCGATATAACCGTTATACTCCGTTTGCAGGGCGGCGCGCTGTGCTTCGATTTCCCCATAGACAGGACTGTCCGCCGGTTCCTCTTTCAGCGCCAGCCCCTTTTCCCGCAGGCGCAGGCGCTCCATCTGATAATTGATGTCGCCGATCAGGTTTTTCTCGATATGATGAATTTCCTCCAGTATTTTCTGACCCGCGGCAAGGTATTGCTGGAACGACTCCCAGTCCGAGTCGGTTTTCACTACTTCGCCGTTTTCCTTCACGGCCTTCAGATAACCATAGAAGTTCCCCCACTCATACCGCTCTATGACCAGGATATCTTTCGGGTAGGACAGGTTTTCCATTGCGACCTCAAGCACCCAGCGGTAGTCGAAACCCAGGTAATCCCGGTTGCCAATCTTCACCAGTCGCCGCTCGATAATATCAAGGTCTGCCGGGATGCGGTCGTCATTCCCACCCAACCTGGCCTGCGGCACTGACTCGTTATCGATTAATTCGCCGGCAAGCGGAATGACTGAACCGTCGCTGTCGGTATAATCGAACGCGGCAACATTGCTCGGCCAGAAATGGCCCAGGCCGCGCACCATGATCAACAGGATCAGCCCGGTGACCATGATGATGGACAGACTGACCGCGCCGGCATTCAGCCAGATGTAGGGTTCGCCGCTGTTGAACCAACCTGAAAATGAGGCCTGTTTTTTCATAACGAACTGTATTTCACGCGCAATCTCTGCCGGACAACTTCCGCGATGGTGTTGAACAGGAATGTCGCCAGGAACAGCACCAGCCCGGCCAGGAACAGGATCCGATAGTGGGTACTGCCGACCTCGGATTCCGGCATCTCCACCGCAATATTGGCTGACAGGGCGCGGAAGCCCTCAAAGATATTCATGTCCATGATCGCGGTATTTCCCGTCGCCATCAGCACGATCATGGTCTCGCCGACCGCCCTGCCCATGCCTATCATGATGGCAGAAAATATACCCGGGCTGGCAGTCAGCAGCACCACCCTGACCACGGTCTGCCAGGGCGTCGCGCCCAGCGCCAGTGAACCTGTCGTCAGGTGTTTGGGCACACCGTAAACTGCATCTTCACTGATGGAAAAAATTGTCGGGATTACGGCAAAACCCATCGCAATGCCCACCACCAGGGAGTTTCTCTGGTCATAGGTGATGCCGAGTTCATCAGTCAACCACAACGGCATGTTCCCCGCGAACAACGCTATCTCCAACGGCTTGCTGAGTGCGAACGCGATAACGGCCGTGCCGATAATCACGGGCACGAGCAGCGCCGCCTCCCAGCCTTCCGGAACCCGGTGGCGAAACTGCACCGGCAGCCTGCTCCAGCAGTAAGCGGCGGCTATCACACCCACCGGCAACAGTAACATACACAAAAACAGGCCTGGCATGTTCTGCTCAACAAACGGCGCAAACCACAGGCCGGCAAGAAAGCCGAGTATCACCGTCGGCAGGGCTTCCATGATCTCGATGGTCGGTTTGACCAGCCCGCGCATTTTTGCTGACATGAAATACGCGGTGTATACGGCGCCCATGATGGCCAGGGGCATGGCAAACAACATCGCATAAAATGCAGCCTTCAACGTGCCGAAAGCCAGCGGGGTCAGACTGAATTTCGGTTCGAAATCACTGCTAGCGGAGGACGACTGCCAGATATACTCCGGCTTGTCCCGGCTCTCGTACCAGATCTCGCCCCAGATAGAGGACCAGGAAATTTCGGGATGCTCGTTGTCTATTTCCCAGAATTGCAGCGTGCCGGTCGCATCTTCCACCAGCATCGCATTGGCGCGTGGGGCTATGGCCAGTTGCGTCAGCCTGTTGTCATTGATTTTCTCCAGCTCCACAGTGCGGTGCGCAGTGGTGTGATAAATGCCCAGGTAGCCGGCATCGTCTACCGCCAAAAAACCCTTCCTGAAGTATTCCGGCGCGATGGCGATGATGCGCGCCGATTGTGAATCAAAACCGCGTATTTTTTCCAGTGTGTAGTTATTTTCCGCATCGCGTACGGGAAACCACTGGACGATATTTCCATCAGAATCGCCCACCAGGATGGAAATACCGCCACTGAGAAACGACAGGCTGGTAATCTCCGCCGGTGCGTTGACCGCCTGTACCCGTTGCACCAGTTCGGGTTCTGCCTTGTCACTGATATCGTAATAGGAAATCAACCCGCGTTGTTCTGCGACGTACAATTCTCTGTGTTCCACATCCATTAACAGGAAACTGACGTGGCCTGCGACCGGAATTTGACTCTTCGTGATAATGATTTCCGCGTCATCGCTGAATAACGATTCCTCCTTAGCGATGTTCATCAGCAACAGCCGCTGGTCTTCCGTCAGCGCGGCAATGGTTGTCTGATCATCATCCGACTGCGCGGCAACCAGCGTAATTGCCCTGCCCGACTCGTCGATTTTCACCGGCGTCTTGCCTGCGGGCCAGTCTATCCCCGGGGAAATGACACGAACGTCATTCGGGTAGCTGACATGGTACTCGTGTGTGGCGAGCAATACGCTGCCGTCCTCGGTCCCCAAAGCAAGAAGCCGCTGGGACGGGTCGCCTGCTGCGAACGCGGTAAACTCGGCCTGGGTCTGTTCTGCGAGGAATTGCTGGTGTACCAGGCTGCCGTCCGGTGTATTGAAAAACACGACACGGCCGTCGTTGGTCACCCGCAGACCGATTTCACGCTGTTCTTCCAGCGCGTAATACAAGTTCCCGGTGTTCAGGTCCGCCGGGACCGGGTAGCTTGCCGCCTGTTCAATGTGCGGCGGCTTGAACATCGGCAACACCACGTAAATAAGGTAAAACGCGATGAGCACTATCGCAATGATGACGCTGATACCGCCCAGCGCCATCAGATAGCGCATTGCGACATCCTTCAGGTGGCGGTAATAACGGTGCTTCTCTGCGGCGGCAGAGTTGAAGTCAGTCAGCAGCGATGTCTTGTCTGTCTCACTCATGGAAGAATACGCTAAGAAATATATCTGCTCTTCCGAAAAACGATCAGTTTCCCACCGGTTCTGAAGCGCCGATGAGGGCGAGCTGCTTTTCGGCAACCTTCGCAGGCAAAGGGATATAACCGTCCTTGACGACCACTTCCTGACCGGTCTTTGACATGATCATTCTGACGAATTCCCGTTCCAGCGGCGGCAGCGGGTCGTTTGGCGACTTGTTTACGTAAACATAGAGAAACCTCGCCAGCGGATAGCTGCCGTTCACGGCATTGGCCGGCGTGGCATCGGTGTACTCGTCCCCGCGCTTGCTTAACGGCACCGCGCGCACGCCGGATGTCTTATAACCGATACCGGAATAGCCTATGCCGTTGATGGACTTGGTAACGCCCTGCACAACGGAAGCCGAACCGGGTTGTTCATTGACGTTATTCTTGTAGTCTCCCTTGCAAAGCGCAACCTTCTTGAAGTAACCATACGTGCCTGAGACCGAATTACGACCATATAACTGTACCGGCCTGTTACCCCAGGCGCCGTCGAGTCCCAGTTGGCCCCAGCGGGTGATGTCCTCCGGATGACCGCACTTGCGGGTCGCGGAAAATACCGCATCGACCTGCGCAATGGTCATGCCTGAAACAGGGTTGTCCTTGTGCACATATACCGCAAGCGCGTCGATCGCCACTGCGACGGGAGTCGGTTTGAAACCGTATTTTGTCTCGAAACCGGCAATTTCCTTGTCCTTCATCTTGCGGCTCATCGGGCCGAAGTTGGAGGTTCCTTCCGTCAGCGCCGGTGGCGCGGTGGAAGAACCGGCTGCCTGGATCTGAACTGTTACGTTGGGATAGAGTTTTTTGAATTCCTCCGCCCACAACGTCATCAGGTTTGCCAGCGTATCGGACCCTACGCTGATGATGTTGCCTGATACGCCACTGGACTTGCTGTAGTCAGGCAGGTCCGGGTCCAACTCAACCGCCTTTGCCGCCGTAGAAAACACCAGTGCGAGGATGAAGAAAACGTTGAATATAAGTTTGTTTGTCACGACATAATCTCCTGTAAGGTTCATTCAAGATTTCACAATGAGGTCTGTCGTATTGAACACCATGATTGTTAAGATAATATTACAGCGCGCATGGCAACATGATTCGACGCCAACTGTCGAAGGGCCGACTGGTATTCAAGGCAAAACCTCAAAGCACAGGCAGCCATCATTCCTGCTTGCCGGGTATCTGCGCAAGTTGAACCACCCGGTGTTCGGGAAACACGCATTTTACTGTTGTACCGTTGCCTGGCTCACTGCTTAGGTGCAATTCGGCATCGTGCTGAACCATAACGTGTTTGGCAATGGCCAGCCCGAGACCGGTGCCTCCCTTTTCCCTGGAACGGCTCTTGTCGACACGATAGAAACGCTCCGTTACGCGATGAATATGCTCTGCCGGGATACCCTCGCCGGAATCGGTTACTTCCAAACACGCGCCCGTTCCGGTGCGATACCATTTTATCCCGACCACCCCGGCGCGCGGGGTATATTGCACGGCGTTGAAAACAATGTTGGAAAATGCGCTGTACAAGCTGTCATAGTCTCCTCTCACCAGCAACCCGGGCTGTGTGCCCAGGGAGAAATTATGGTCTTGCTCGCCGCTGAGAGTCTGTGCCTCGCCGTGAACCACCGAGATCAACTCTGCCATGTCAACTTCAGTATTGAGGTTTGCAGAGTGACTGCTCTCCAGCTTGGACAGTTTCAGCAGGTCCTCGATCAGACTCTGCATACGCCTGGTCTGGTTTCGCATTTGTTTTATTCGTGGTCCCCACTCCGGCATCTGGTCGTTGGCTTCATTTTCCACGGCCTCGAGATAACCTGAAATCACCGTGATTGGCGTGCGCAATTCATGGGACGCGTTGGCAATAAAATCCTTGCGCATCCGGTTGGCGCGCTGAATATCAGTGACATTTCTCGCCACCAGCAGCAGCGACGATTCCGCATACCTGGTGATCCTGATTTCCAGACCGACCTCTACATCCACCGGGGCTGAGATAAACAGGCCGTCTGGCGTTGAACCCTTGGCCAAATCCGCCAGGTAATTCAGCAGCTCAGGTTGCCTGATAATATGGGTGATACGCTGGCCGCGGTCCCGGGGTAATTGGATGCCCAGGTATTCGGACGCTTTTGTATTGGCCCATTCCACTTGTCCGGAAACATTCATCACGATAACGGCATCGGGCAAGGCCTCGGTCGCTTCCTCAAAACGCGACAGAAAACCGGCAAGTTTCTCTTCCCGTTGCTTGTGATGTGCGCGCAGGGCATCGATCCCCCGGATTATCTCATTGATGACGCCCGGGACATCGGGGGGATTTTTTTGCTCATGTCCATGGCGCAGGGACTTGCTGATGTATCTCAATATCCGCTGTTGCCAGATCAAACAAGCGAGTAAACCGATTGCCAGGCCGGCGAACACGTTGCCCGCAAGCAGCCCCGCAAACCCTGAAAGAACAACTATGAAACCGAGCCGGAACAGGTCAGGATGCATTTAATTCCTGGTGGAGAAACGATACCCGACGCTGCGTACTGTTTGAATCAAGTGACTGTACTGATACGGTTCCAGGGTTTTGCGCAAGCGTCGAATGTGAACGTCCACGGTGCGCTCTTCAACATATACATTCTGCCCCCAGACCTGGTCCAGTAACTGCCCGCGCGTGTAGACCCGCTCCGGGTGCGAGATAAAAAAGTGCAACAGGCGAAATTCCGTCGGACTGATCTCAACGACTTTTCCGTCTACGGTAACCCTGAAAGTATCCGGGTCCAGGGCCAGGCCTTCTACGGTGATTATACCCTCGGCATCCGTATCTTTTGTGCGCCGCATTACCGCCCTGATGCGCGCCAGCAGTTCCTTCGTGGAAAAGGGTTTGGTGATGTAGTCATCCGCGCCGGTATCCAGACCACGCACCTTGTCCCCCTCCTCTCCCCGTGCCGTCAACATGATAATCGGGATATCACTGGTATCGGGATTGTTGCGAATACGCCTCGCATAATCGACTCCGTTCATGCCCGGCAACATCCAGTCAAGCAGCAGCAGATCAGGTCTGTCATCGGAAATCAGCGGCCGGGCCTCTTCGACATCTGCCGCTTCGCGGAACGTATAGCCCTCTTTCATCAGCGCATAGCCCAGCATTTCCCTGATCGGGGCTTCATCCTCTACAAGGAGAATTTTGCCTTTCATGGTTTGACTTTCCCGTAGCATCTGACTATTACACAGCTATTATATTACAACATGATGACAAGCCGCGGGAAGTCCTCGTACCACTCCCCCAACAGCGGGAGTCCAGTCAAATACTGTGTCGTCCTACCACAAACCACTCCCGCCCCCGCTCAACGCCATACGGGGGCAGGCTGAGAAACGGGAGTCCAGTCGAATACAGTGTCGCTCTGCCACTGATCCACTCCCGCGAAAGCGGGAGTCCAGTTAAATACTGTGTCGCCCGAAGGGCGACCCTTTATCTCGCTGGATTCCGCTTCTCGCATACAACCCGGCAAATGCACTCATCCGGCTAGAAAAACACCTGGGTGCGGAATGACAGGTATTCGGGGTCGCCGTCGCCCATGCCCCAGTCGCAGGTGTCGCTGCCGCGGTCGCAGAATGTCTTGACGTAGTTCAGCTTGAACATCATGTTGTTGTTCACATACCAGTTCAGTGCGGCGGTAAGCACATCGCCGGAATCAGCGCCGATACCCGAACCGAGATCAGTGGAACTGTAGCGCAGACCCACTTCCCATCCGCCCCAACCGCCGCTACCGACCGGGTCTTTCACTTTAACACTGGTGAACGCGCCATTTTTGTATCGGCGGTTCTCCCCGGTGAGAAAATAGCTGCCCTGGACGTAAAACCCTTCCATGTCGGTGGCGCCGGTCGCACCGGTACCGTCAAAATCACCGTAATAGTATTCCGCGCTGGCCGCGAACGGGCCCCAGATGCTGGCCGCTTCCAGGTTCAAACCCAGGAAATTATCGGCCGCAATCGACCCGTCGGAATCCACGATCCGGTCCCCCTCGGAGACAGCCGGGCGCACGCGGAAACGGTTCACCTTCTTGTTCGGATAATGTTTATAGCCGAGGGCGGCGCCGGCATGAACCAGTTGGTTGCCGGCACGGTTGACCGGTAGCCAGGTGGCGCGCGCGGTGACCCCCCAGCCATCGTCAATCTTGCGCTCGCTGATAGAGTCCGTGCCCAGTTCCACCTCCACGATATCCCCGGCGCTGTCGGTGAATGCATCGCTATCGGCGGCATCGCCGCGCTGCCGCATCAGGTAGAAACCCCCCGCAAGTGAGTGATTCTTGCCCCTGTTCTCCAGGGTGATGCCGGGTAAGCGACCACCGATACCGATGGACTCCGAGGAGAACAGGTCGGTAGGCGCTGAGCGTTCGATAAACGTGATGTACTTGGAACTGGTCAGCGTGCCCAGGGAGAACGGCGCCTTGCGCTGGCCGACGGTCACGGCAGCCGGGCTCCAACCTTTGTACCTTATGTACGCATCTTCAATAGACATGCTGCTGTCATCGGCGTCCTCGAGGTCGAACTGGAACTTCCAGTCCCAGTGTTCCCAGGCCGTGCCGGACAGGAAGATACGCGCCCGGCGAAACTGCTGCTCACTGCTCCCCACGTTGCCGTCGCCGTCATTGCCGACCAGGGTGAAGTCGTGCTGGGCGCGCCCGCCGATGCGGAACTTGTGTTCATCTGTGCTGATTTCCAATTTTCCCTTGGTCGTGATGTCCGGCGCCGGCTTGACCGCGGCGACCACTTGCGGCGCCGGTTCGGCAGCGGTTGGCGCGGACTTTTCCGCGACGGCAGCCGGTCCTGTGTCCGTCTGGGCAGTATCTCTGAGCAACTCGTATTCCTGCTGGGTGATGCCCCCCTTGTCCCTGAGGATTTTCAACAGCTCCAACAATGCGTCATTGGCTGCATGGGCCGGCATGGTCAACATGGCCATTGTGCTGATCACCAATATGGCACAGGCATACCTGTTGATGGCTTTAAACATGTTATTTCTCCTTAAAGCGTTATGCTGATTTCTGGTGTATGGGTTCAGTAGTACCGTAGACGGATAATATCCGTGCGATGATCACATCGCCTGGCGAGCAATCCGGGTCAGGTCAACTCTGGGAATTATTCTGAAAGGTTTATATGACAATACGGCGATGTTTATGTGACATTCCGGCTACAATGTGATGCCGAATGCCCGCGTTGATGGAGCAGGACCGATATCCGGGTATGGGGCAAAACCGCCAATTGACCGGCAATTTCCAAACCCTGCGCGCAAACGCAGGACACCGCCCGCGGTTTCTCTTGCTGTTCGTATCACGGGACTGATGCTACATCGTCAGGATGCTGAGCAGGTTTTTGTAGTCTTCCTCAACCCTGTTATCGTCTTGCCGCAATTCAGCCACTTTCCTGTGGGCGTGCAAAACCGTGGTATGGTCGCGCCCCCCGAAGGCGTCGCCGATTTCAGGCAGGCTGTGGTTGGTCAATTCCTTCGCCAAGGCCATCGCCAATTGCCGCGGGCGCGCGATAGAGCGGCTTTTCCGCTTTGACAGCAAATCCGCGACCTTGATCTTGTAATACCCCGCAGTGACCTTCTGGATGTTTTCCAGGGTAACCTGGCGTTCCTGCAACAGCAACAAATCGCGTAACGCATGCTGGCAGAACTCGATGTCTATGGGCTCTCCGGTCAGCCGGGAATTGGCGATGACCCGGTTCAGCGCGCCCTCCAATTCGCGCACGTTCGACACGAAGCGCTTGGCAATGAAAAAAGCGACATTGTCCGGCAGGTCAACCTCCGTGTCTTCCGCCTTGGATTTGACGATGGCAACCCGGGTTTCGTATTCCGGCGGTTCTATCGCAACAGTCAGTCCCATACTGAAACGGGATCGCAAGCGGCCTTCTATGCCGTCAACTTCCTTCGGATAACGGTCGCAGGTCAGCACTACCTGGTTTTTGCTTTCCAGCAAGGTATTGAATGTATAGAAAAACTCTTCCTGCGAGCGGTCCTTGCCGGCAAAGAACTGGATGTCATCGATCAGCAACACGTCCAGAGACCGGTAATTTCGTTTGAACTCATCAATAGTATTGTGGCGTAATGCCTTGACCATGTCGGCGACGAACCGTTCGGAGTGCAGGTAGGCAACATTCATCCCCGGCCGGTGTTCCAGGATCGAATTGCCTATTGCATGCATAAGATGGGTTTTTCCAAGACCTACGCCGCCGCACATGAACAGCGGGTTATACGCAGTGCCCGGGTTTTCCGCGACCTGTATCGCCGCGGCCCGCGCCAACTGGTTCGACTTGCCTTCCACGAAGGATGTAAACCTGTAGCTGCGGTTAAGGTTCTCCGGCAGGTAGTTGCGGCCGGAACTCGCTTCTTTCCTGTTCTTCGGCTGCCTGGTCCCTGTTTTCTGGCTGCCGACCTCAAGAGACAATGCCAGCTTGCCGCCCCGGTTTTCCGAACGCAGTAATTCATCAATGCGCTGCAGGTATCTCTCATTGACCCAGTCGAGTACAAACCGGTTCGGCGCGAGCAGGCGCAACTTGTTTTTGTCTTCTATCGCCTGAAGCGGACGAATCCAGGTATTGAACTGCTCCGGTGGCAGTTCTCCGGCAAGCCGGTCAAGGCATAATTTCCAAGCTGACATCTACGAACTGCGCCTCATCGGAATAAAACGGGAACGGGACATTCAAGTTTATACCCGTTGGACGGACATATCCAATACAATATCATTACAGAACCGGAAGCAGGGTCTGCCCTCGTTGACAACCCGGCGTCCATATAAGTAAAATGCCTGCGATTTTCGGAAACTGCAAAGATAGCCAATGAAACGTACATACCAGCCCAGCAATATCAAGCGAAAACGCCGCCATGGCTTTCGCATTCGCATGCGTACCAAAGCCGGGCGACAAATACTGAAGTCCCGCAGAGCCAAAGGCAGGAAGCGCTTGTCCGCTTGAGCCGTTTCCTGCGAAAACAAAGACTTAACAGCGCAGCGGATTACAATAACGTATTTAAGACATCCTGCCGTTCCCGGGATTCGCAGTTTGTTGTCCTGGCGCGCAGGAACGATAAGGGTTGTGCGCGGCTCGGTCTGGCGGTTTCCAGGAAAGCGGTGAAGGGCGCGGTAACCAGAAACAAAGTTAAACGCACCATACGGGAAAGTTTCCGCGCACACACTGATATATTGTCAGGCCTTGACATCGTGGTCCTGGCGCAGCAACAGATAAAGCCGGATGAAAGCAGGATAATGAACCAGTCTCTCAGGGCCCATTGGCAAAGGATTCTGCGATGCGCGCAATAATCTCCAGGACAATCTCCGGAGCAATCCGCTGTTATCAGCGCTTTGTCAGCCCTTTCCTGGGCATGAACTGCCGCTTTTACCCGTCTTGCTCGAACTTTGCCTGTGAAGCCATTGAAAAACATGGGACCTTGCGCGGCTTGCGGCTCAGCATTCAACGCATATGCCGTTGCCATCCGTTTCACCCGGGCGGCGTAGACCCCGTTCCCTAGTCCGATCATATTATGGATACACCGCGGTTTATTCTCATCCTGGCGCTGTCGCTGGTCTCCATCATGTTGTGGGAAGCATGGCAGCGGGACTATGGCGCCGCGCAGTCCGGCGCTGCCGGGCAGGCATCGGCGCCTGTTGATGAAGATCCGGGAATTCCACAGATAAAACCCGACGAGCCGTCTACGCCCGATTTCCCGACCAAGGAGAGACCGGACGGCGCCGGCAGCGCTGTCGTGACGGTTGAGACGGACGTGCTGCGCATTAAAATCGACGAAGGCGGAACCATCGTCTATGCCGAGTTGCCTGATTATCCGGTATCGTTGGACAAAAAAAATCAGCCTTTCGTGCTGCTGGATGACTCAGCGTCCCTGTACCACGTGATACAAAGCGGTATCGTCGGCGAAGTGGCGCCGACTCACAAGGACACGTTCACGACGGAACGGCAGACCTACACCCTGGACGCCGGCAGGGAGCGGCTGGAGGTGCCGCTGAAGTGGTCGTCCGCAGAGGGCATAGCGGTAACCAAGGTATTCGTGTTCGAACGCGGTTCCTACCGCATTCAGATCAAGTACATCATCGATAACGCTTCCGGCGGCGATTGGGAAGGCCGCCAGTACACCCAGATCAAACGGGATGACCCGTCTAGGGAAGGCAGAAGACTGCTTTACACGTACACCGGTGCGGTGCTCTCCACCCCTGACAACCGCTACGAAAAAATCAGTTTCGGCGATATGGAAGACAAGGATGCGGACGTGCAAGTCAGTAATGGCTGGGTAGCGATGATACAGCATTATTTCCTGACCGCCGTTCTGCCTTCGGACACGGAGGCCACGTATCGTTACTATACCCGCACGTTCTCTTCCCGGTATTATTCGATAGGCAGCGTTTCCCCGACCCTGACTATCCCTCCCGGGCAACAGGGAGAATTGACGGGCCATCTCTACATCGGCCCCAAGCAGCAATCCGTGCTGGAAACCCTGGCGGAAGGGCTGGAACTAACCGTTGACTACGGCGTGCTGTGGTTCCTGGCCAAACCGCTGTTCTGGTGCCTGGAACGCTTGCACGGCCTGACCGGCAACTGGGGCTGGGCCATCATCCTGGTGACCGTCCTGCTCAAGCTGCTGTTCTACCACCTGTCTGCCGCGGGCTACCGGTCCATGGCGAATATGCGCCGGGTGCAGCCGCGGATTGTCGCGCTGCGCGACCGCTACAAGGAAGACCGGGCCCGCCTCAACCAGGCGATGATGCAGATATACAAGGAGGAGAAAATCAACCCGTTCGGCGGCTGTTTTCCGATCCTGGTGCAGATTCCCGTGTTCCTGGCACTGTACTGGGTGCTGCTGGAAAGCGTTGAATTGCGCCAGGCTGACTTTATTTTCTGGCTCAAGGACCTCTCCAGCAAGGACCCGTTTTTCGTCCTGCCGATCATCATGGGGGCCACCATGCTGATCCAGCAGAGACTCAACCCCGCCCCCATGGACCCGTTGCAGGAAAAAGTGATGAAGGCCCTGCCGTTCATCTTCACGGTGTTCTTCGCTTTTTTCCCATCCGGGCTGGTGTTGTACTGGGTAACCAACAACATCCTGTCCATTGCCCAGCAGTGGTTCATCACAAAAAACCTGGAAAAAGAGGGCCTTTCCGCTTCCAAGTGAGGAGGCAGCAATGGTCGGCAAGCCGGAACAGACAGATACCATTGCGGCCATAGCCACGGCGCCGGGACAGGCAGCGGTGGGGATCGTAAAGCTCTCCGGGCCGGACAGCGGCAACATCGTCAAGGCAATATGCGGGGCCAAGCCCGGACACCGGGAAGCCCGGCCGACAACCTTTCTCGACGCGCAAGGACAAGTCCTGGATCACGGCCTGGCGCTGTTTTTCCAGGGGCCGGATTCACATACCGGCGAGGACATCGCCGAACTGCACGGCCACGGCGGGCCGGTGGTAATGAACCTGCTGTTGCAACGCGTCCTGTCGCTGGGCGCCCGTTATGCGCGCCCCGGCGAATTCAGCGAACGTGCCTTCCTTAACAACAAGATCGACCTCTTGCAGGCAGAGGCCGTCGCGGACCTGATCAGCAGCGCGTCGGAACAGGCTGCATCCAGCGCGGCCCGCTCAATGCGGGGCGCGTTTTCCTCCCGACTGGATGAGCTGGCGAACAGGCTTGTCGAGTTGCGCCTGTTCGTCGAGGCAACGCTGGACTTTCCGGAGGAGGAGGTCGGCTCTGCGGAACAGGCAGAACTGCAAGACCGGCTGTCGGCTTGCCGGCGCTGCCTGGCCGAAATTTGCGCCGGCGCTGAAACCGGCAGGCTGCTGGCGGAAGGCTTGAACATTGCGATCATCGGCAAACCCAATGCAGGGAAATCCAGCCTGCTGAACCGCCTTGCCGAAATTGAGAGGGCGATTGTATCGCCGTTGCCCGGCACCACCCGGGATACCATCGAGCAACAGATCCTGATTGGCGGCATACCGGTCCGCATCACCGACACCGCGGGGATCAGAACAACCGGCAACCAGGTCGAGCAGGAAGGCATCCGGCGCGCCAGGTCAGCGGCAAACAACGCGGACGTGGTCATTCTCATCGCCGATGCGACCCGGGACGATATCGGCGGACTCAAGAGCATAGCCGCAGACCTGGGCGCGGAAAAACTGTTGTACGTGTTCAACAAGATCGATCTGACCGGCCATGACGCCGGCAAACCCTCATCGGCAAACGACACGCGTGAACTGTATATCTCCGCCAAGACGGGCGCTGGCGTGGACGCGCTCAAACAGGAAATAAAGACCATGGTGGCCGGCGCGGACGTATCGGAGAACAGCTTCATTGCCCATACCCGCCACGTCAACATCCTGCACGCAGTCGGAGAAGCGCTGGAACAGGCCGCACAGCAGTACCAGCACACACACGCACCCGAACTGTTTGCCGAAGACCTGTCCCGTGCACAACGCAAACTCGGCGAACTCACCGGCGAATTCACCGCCGACGACCTGCTCGGGGAAATCTTCTCGCGCTTCTGTATTGGGAAATAAAGTTTAAGTCCTCATATTCTCTTGATATTATTTTCAACGCTGAAAATGCCAATATGACTAATGCTCTGATAGGCGCAATTGTAGGATTGTTACTGATGTCAATTGCATACATAGGTGATGATGATGAGTGAATATAATCTTGCAATATATAGTCTGGTCGTTGCAGGCTGGATGATGGTACTGCTCGGTATCGGTTTCTACAAAAAAAAGAAATCCAAGAAAACTGATACCTGACAGACATCAATACTGTGCCACTGAGCGCCACCACTCTGGTAAATGTAGATTGCGGGCAGACTCGGTTCAGATACAATCCACCGTGTACGTCGGCTTTTCTTCGGTGATTGTAGATTGCGGGCAGACTCGGTTCAGATACAATAATCCAGATCGTCCGGCCGACCAAACCCTTATTGTAGATTGCGGGCAGACTCGGTTCAGATACAATATTGGCGCCATTGTTTCCATTATCTCACCAATTGTAGATTGCGGGCAGACTCGGTTCAGATACAATTCAGTCCCGTCGGTGCCGTCCGTACCATCAATTGTAGATTGCGGGCAGACTCGGTTCAGATACAATGATTGGCCGGCGCCGGGCAAGGTCAAGAAGATTGTAGATTGCGGGCAGACTCGGTTCAGATACAATTCAACTATCTTTGCGTTCTGGGATCGCAGTATTGTAGATTGCGGGCAGACTCGGTTCAGATACAATGACTCCTGCTGTATAACGCTCTGTCTTACTATTGTAGATTGCGGGCAGACTCGGTTCAGATACAATAAACCGGCTGTTCTGGCCCCAGAAATTCGAATTGTAGATTGCGGGCAGACTCGGTTCAGATACAATGTGACGCCATGCCGCGATTCCAGCAAATGGATTGTAGATTGCGGGCAGACTCGGTTCAGATACAATGGTGAAAATGAATTCGACGCCATCGCCGTCATTGTAGATTGCGGGCAGACTCGGTTCAGATACAATACAGCAACGATAACCTTTGGGTGGTCGATAATTGTAGATTGCGGGCAGACTCGGTTCAGATACAATTGAATGGCATCGATACAAAGCACCTTATATATTGTAGATTGCGGGCAGACTCGGTTCAGATACAATGCCGGCTTATCCAGGCCGGCCACTGGTAGCATTGTAGATTGCGGGCAGACTCGGTTCAGATACAATGTCGGCGATGTTAGAGGCCCTGACATTATCATTGTAGATTGCGGGCAGACTCGGTTCAGATACAATCGGCTTCGAGTGCAAATTCAACCCGGAACGATTGTAGATTGCGGGCAGACTCGGTTCAGATACAATCTGCGCTGCGCACGCGCTGGCAAATCAACGATTGTAGATTGCGGGCAGACTCGGTTCAGATACAATCGGATAGCTGTCTGCCCAGCGTGTCAGCCATTGTAGATTGCGGGCAGACTCGGTTCAGATACAATCGCGCCGATTATGTTCTGTATTCGGGAATGATTGTAGATTGCGGGCAGACTCGGTTCAGATACAATGCGAATTGGCGGCAACACTCGTTGGCGTAAATTGTAGATTGCGGGCAGACTCGGTTCAGATACAATTCATGCGGCGATACAACTCAAGCGAAAGACATTGTAGATTGCGGGCAGACTCGGTTCAGATACAATTACTGCTTGCATAACCTGCTGATGCGAAAAGGGATTTTAGAATACGGATAGTTGCTTGGGCGCTTGTTCTGTGGGTGTGCGTTTTGTTCCATGGTAAATCTGCATGCGCTCAAACTGCTTTTCTGTAATCTTCAAAATGCGTACCTCCCCCTTCGGGGGGAGTGTCGCCTTGATACGTTTACAATGCACCTCAGCACTTTCATCGCTGGCACAATGGCGTGCATATACCGAATATTGTAACATTGCGAAGCCATCAGCGAGTAGATTTTTGCGGAACCGAGTATACTGATGGCGGTCAGATTTTGTCTCGGTTGGAAGATCAAAAAGCACTACAGTCCACAAGCTTCGGAACCCTCCAAAAACGAAATTTTTGGCCATTCACGCTATTGCTACCGGAATAGCAAGTCTGCCTCTACGGGTCTCCAGAATTTTGCGCAAACTGGAGCAATAAGTTGCTAAAGCACTCATAAGTGGGAGTTTGCGCGAATTGATGGAAACAGGGTTAGCGAGTATTTCCAGCAAATTGTTCTTTGCAACCCTGTCTAAACCGTTAAATGTCTCAGCTTGAGACAATTCAGCCACACATTGATCAACAAGTGGACGCAAAGGTTCTACGATATCGTCCGCCAAACAAAAGACATTGTATTGGTTGTGGTGGTGAATGCCGAAAGCAGGGTGCAACCCGGAACCCATAAGGGCGCGAGCACAAGCTGCGCGAATCAGGCTATAGCCATAGTTCAGTAAGATGTTCACATCACCTGACCCATCCTGATCACGTTTGAAATCCCCACCAAACAGCAACTTAAAATATATTCGCGATGCCTGCCCTTCATTATTGCCTTTATCATTAGGTTGTACCGTTTTTGCGAGCCGCAGCAATCTCATATTCTCTACACCGTGTGTTGCAGATAAAGCTGTCGCCTGAGCAGTGATCTTGGCCTTGATAATCTGCTGCCATAACTTATCTTGAAGCTGTACAGTCGTTGTAGCCTGCAGACGCATCGTTTTTCCCTGGGTGCTGTGGACATCCAACGGCAACAGCAGGGACGCCGGCAGATGTTTTTCATCAGTGATAATGAGAGCTACATTATTTTCTGCGCAATGCCGAAACACACTTTGGCTACAAGTAATTTGTGGATTGTCGAGGATCAGAAAGCCAATATCTTCCAGTGGGATACTATTTTCTTCGCTTTCCCGATAGATAACAAGTTGTCCTAATTTAACGCGTAGAGTGGCTGCAGAGGCCACTTCGATCGTCCTACGAATCATCCGGCAGCAGACCCAGATTACCAATTTGTACTTTTTCAAAGGACATATTTGCTAGAGATCTTATACGCCATTTTCCCCAATCGGAATCTGTGCCTGAGATACTATGATGGCGCAACGTTATATCGATCTTGTCTTCTCCACCAGAGCTTATTGATTGCACCCTGAAATATGGCGTTTCTTTATGTTGCGGCGCAAACTTCTTCTCGTCATCAAAGACACTCATATCTAAACAACGCACGACATCGTTTACACACAAAGCCAGTTCATAATGCCAATCATCCTCCCATTCCGCTTTTGAAGCTTTGTTTATTACGGGTTCGCCCATGCTAGCCCTGCGCGCCGCCTCCAGCATTGTCACCATCTGAATCCTCCTTTTTCGTTGTTTGCCTTCTTTCCCGTTTTGGAACAACACGAGATGATGGTTACTATCGGTTTTCACATAAGTACCTGCGATAGCAACATAGGAATCCGACATAACCTCCGCCACCCTTACACGGTAAATTGGTACTGGTTTGCCGCGCTTGTTTGGCAGACAGGGGAACGATCGTTTCAGGCATGCTTCAATATCTTTGACTTTTTTTCCTACCAGATTATTTTCCACTAACCAGTTATATAGATTGTCATGTATTGACTTCTCAGCTATCCATCTTCCTTTACCAGGCATCCACTCCTTTGTCAGTTTAGTCAGAAGTTTACCGTCGAGCTCCTTACGAGTTGTCATGCAAGGTGTCTGGTAGACGATTTCTTTCAGGTACTTGCCCTTGTAATGAGGCAAACAACGGTCTGAAGCCGGTCGTCCGAACATTTCAGAGGCCCACTGTAACAAGGTAGAGCGCAAGTTCTCATCAGCAATCCAGTCCCGGTCTCCATATGCCACAGTTTCTGCCATTCGCATTATGTGTTTCAACGTACTGGACCTTATCCCTTCAATATCCAATTTTTGATTAAAGTACGATTTACGATAGCGCGTTTCTCCGTGTAATGCTCCCCATACCTTATGTTTAGTCATATGAGACACAACTGTAGCATTGAGTTTTCGGCTTAATATACTGTGGAGTGCATCACCATCTTGCCATGTTTCCGGCAAAACTAAACGTCTTTGCTTGATCCAATCCTCCTTGGTTTTCTGGTTTTGACGATATTTTTGATCCTGCTGCATTTTGTGTACATCCACCATTGCTTTCAACATCGCACGGTCTGTTATGGCAACAACAAATGCATCAATAGCATGATGGCGGTGGTCCTGGCGGGACTTGGCAGCTTTGGTTGCGTCATATTTCAGAATCTCGCCGGTATCAGTATCAATTTTCTCTCCCGTCTCAGTGTAGACGCCCGATGCAGGATCTCTTGGCAATATCCGATTAAGTCCCAACAAGTGTCTTAACTCGCTGGTCGCCGCGCCATTATTCACATCGACAGGCACACCGAATTTTTCCAGCATTTTCTTGGTCGCAGTAGCAATGTAGCGGGTATCATTAAGTTGTCGTTGAACAAAATCATCAACGTTTTCCGGTTGATGATTCTTCTTCAGAAGATTACGCTGTTTTGGAGATAAATGTCTGTTATATTTTTCTTTGGCGAATTTTTCAATCCTTTCCCAGCGTTCTGGAACCTCGCCCCAGGCTTCAAACGGGGTTCGTTGTCTTTTGTTTTGATTACATGGCCTGCAACTGACAAGAGTGTTCATATAACTTTGTCTGAAGCCGGTATAAGGCAAGATATGCTCAATGTCTGCTTCGCCAGAGAATAACTGATTAAAGCCAATAGGTTTCAGACAATAGGGACACTGTTCATTCTGTTCATACTTCCACATTTTGTACTTGTCTCTATCAGCAGGTTTAACTGAGCGCATACCGTTGCCGACAACCTGTAAACTGATAGTAGGGTTTTTTTCTCTGGCATGTTTCAATATCTCCGTTTCCGCTTCCTCGTTTCTTTTTCGGTTTTCTTTCTGTTGTTTGGTAATCTCCTGGCGATGTTTTTTTGATGATTTCATTTCCCGAGTCATTTCTATACGGATGATAGCCGGTTTGCCATAACGTTTGATTATAGAATTCAATACACGCCGGATTTCATACAGCGCCTTTTGCACAATAGGATTGGCAACGTTGGGAACATCCTCTACCTTTAATACATAATCTTTCTCCTGAGCTATGATGGATGGAGTGATACTACCGATTTCACCTATCCTATCCACGGCATTGTAATAATCTATTCCTCCGCGCATGTATGGGAGTAACGCATTTATGGCTTTTAAACTATGTTTGCCATAACCATCTTCCAATTGTTCATTCATGGTCAGCGACAATGCTTGACCTTCATCTTCGGTATTACCGTTCCAAGGTTCAAACTGCCAATGCTTGACCAGGCGATCATACAAGGCCCGTTTGTTATGTATGCTGAGGAGGTCTTCAACCAGCTCTGCTTGTTTCTCTTTGCTTAATTCGTTCCAGCATTGGTAACCGATGGAGTCGCTAATAGCTTTAGCAGTTCGATTTCCGATTAATCCTGTTTTTCCTTCACCATCGTCGCCTTGTCCATAATTTATTCTTTTAACCCTTACCCCGAGTACCTTTGCTACC
This sequence comes from Gammaproteobacteria bacterium, assembly GCA_965221335.1. GTDB lineage: Bacteria > Pseudomonadota > Gammaproteobacteria > Eutrophobiales > Eutrophobiaceae > JAAXHV01. The sequence continues at coordinate 226,900 of CBDCSC010000002.1, forward strand.
TCTCCCCAAGAAATTCGACCATGCGAATTTAATCGGCTTGGGTCAGCAGTCATTGACAAAAGCAATTGACGTTCTTTCAGGGTCAATGGTCTCTCTCCAACTTGAATGTTATTGACAACCTGCAAGGTGCGAAATTCCTGAAATTCCAGACGCATCATCGCCACACGTTTTTTATTCGGAAAGATATTGCAATTGCCAACAGCCGCTTTTTGGAGTTGTAACGGACGCTGGCGAAAAATACTGTCTTTTATTTTATCTGCCGTTTTTGGGGGAAGATCGTAATATTGTTCTTGTTTCTTCCAGATTGCGTCGTACTCCTCTTCATACATCTCGCGACGAGCGCGATATTGCAGTCGTTCAGTTAGCGTGTCTCCTGTGCGTTCTCTGCTTCGTTCATACCGAAACAAGGTAATGCGCTGAGGCGGAATTTCTTGGGTCTGGGATTCCTCCCAGATGAACTGGCCTATGGTGCGCCCACTCAACTGCTTGTCCAGCTCGCTGATTGCAACCAAGACTTTTCCTCTTTCCTCCTTCTCTTCGGATTCCATAGTACTTTTATCATCTTCTGGTGTGGACAGGTGAAGGCGTTTAATCAGTTCGACATATTTTGCCCCTCGATTACTGAAATAACCTCTGCGGCGTTGTAAATGGAGCAGCAGCCTACCAAATTCATGCGGTTGCAATGGTTCGTCCAAACCGAAGTAACGTATTGCATACGGTGAACAGAACGCTTTTTCTCTGACAGTCCAGGTTTTCGACCACTTTTTATTTAATTTCCGTTCGGCAAACTCGCGATCAATCCTGTTAAGCGTTTTCTCAGGCTCTCTCCGGAAATCATCGGGCAAAAACTTTGTTTCAATGAGAATGTCAATGAGATCATTTCTGCGTTTTTTATAATATGACCGGCGGTTACGCGCGCCGCGTGCAACGCGTCGTTTTTGGTTCTTGGGAACTTGTGTCTTTGCTTCTAACATCTCAAGGAAAATACGTGAATTCAAAGCTCGTAACGAGATCGGCATATAACCTGCGTAAATCCCTTGATGATCTCCTTTTGTAATTTCGCAATCAACAATGGCCCATGCAACAGAATTGGGTCCTATATCTAAGCCCAGGATGTAAGGGGTGATGTTTAGCATGTATAGAAAAATCGCTTGTTGTTTTACTTATGTTATGTTGTAATTTCTCATGTAGATTGTATCTGAACCGAGTCTGCTTGTTTTTTACAACAAAATTCAAAGCAGGATATGTCCTCAGAGACTAATCACTAACGCCTCTCGCGCCGTTTTTGGCAATGGGGCGTTTTTTTTGGGCATGATGAAACTATCACATGCTATAGGTCCCTTCAACTTGAGGTTTTCTTCATATACATCCTCCCGTTCATTGACCGGCACCGATCATTTCCACAGTACGCCGATATGATTCGGTTACAATCTGCCCGCAATGAGCAACTTCCTGTTCATCACGCTGAGCAATATCGGCGATGCGTTGCTGACGACTCCGGTATTGGAGTCCTTGCATCGGTATGATGAGACCGCGACCATTGATATCGTGGGGGATGCGCGTTCGTCCATGCTGTTCCTGCATTGTCCGTACCGGGGCGAGATTTATCATAAACAGAAGCAACGGTGGTTACGCGGGTCGCCGGCTTTGCTGTGGGAATTGCGCCGCAAGCGCTATGAGATCGTGGTTGATTTGCGCACGGATGTCCTGGCGCGCCTGGTCAGGGCGGAAAAACGGCTCACCAAGCCTGGCAGGGGCAGTCAAACCCACGCGGTAGAGCAACATTTTGCCGCTCTTTCGGGATTAATCGGAAGCCGGGAAATACCGCCTGTCAGGTTGTGGTTGGGACCGTTGGACAGGGATTATGCCGCAACAGTCTGCCGGCAACTGCGCGGCAACCGGTGGTTGTGCATCGGTCCCGGCGCCAACTGGGAGAAGAAAATCTGGCCGGCGGAAAACTACGCGCTGGCGGCCAATGAACTCAGCGACGAGTTCGACGCGCTGGCGCTGCTGGGTAACGAAGCTGATAACCGGCAGGCGGAACTCATTGCCGAACGCGTGCGTCTGCCCTGTATCAATCTGTGCGGCCGCGCGTCACTGTTGCAGACCGCCGCAGTGATGGAACGCATGACCCTGTTTCTCGGTAATGACTCCGGCCTCGGCCACATTGCCGCCGCGGTCAACACCTGTTCGTTTACCCTGTTTGGACCCGGCAACCCGGAACGCTACCACCCCTGGGGACCTCTAGCGGCCTGGCACACAGCCCCGGATCGGAACATCAATACCATCGCCGTGAATACCGTTACGGAAAAAGTCAGGGAACACCTGGCCCGATTTTCCTGACCTGTACAGGGCTATCCGTATACTTTGTGTTTTACCGCTCTTCCTGCTTGACTTGCACCGTCATTCTGCGCCCGGATGCGCGGTTTCTGCAGTTTGATGATAGAATAGCAGGTTAAATTATCGTAATGTCCAAATGCTAAAGGAAACTCAAGATGTCAATGGCTGATCGCGACGGCGTAATCTGGTTCGACGGGGAACTGGTTCCCTGGAGGGATGCGAAAGTTCACGTACTCACACACACCCTGCATTACGGCGTGGGAGTATTTGAAGGCATGCGCGCTTATGAAACGGCGCGCGGCGCCGCTATCTTCAGGTTGCACGACCATACACGGCGCATGTTCCGTTCTGCGCATATCCTGGGGATGCGCGTGCCCCACACCATCGACGAAATTAATGACGCCTGCTCCACGGTAATGCTGGAGAATGGCCTGTCGGCGGCCTACTTGCGACCGATCTGTTTTTACGGGTCCGAAGGACTGGGCCTGCGCGCGGACAATCTCAGCGTTCACGTCGCGGTTGCGGCCTGGGAATGGGGCGCCTACCTCGGCGATGAGGGGCTGGAAAAAGGCATCCGCATACGTACATCCTCTTTCACCCGGCACCATGTCAACATCTCCATGTGCAAGGCCAAGGCCGTCGGCCATTACATCAACTCCATACTTGCGTTGCACGAAGCCCTGGAATGCGGCTACGACGAGGCGCTGCTGCTGGACAACGAGGGTTATGTCGCCGAGGGCAGTGGCGAGAACATCTTTATTGTGCGCGACGGTATTATTTACACCCCGGACCTGACCTCCGCGCTGGAAGGCGTAACTCGGGACACCATTATTGTATTCGCCCGCGAACTGGGCATGGAGGTAATAGAGAAACGCCTGACCCGAGACGAGGTCTATATTGCTGATGAAGCGTTTTTCACCGGTTCGGCGGCGGAAGTCACCCCAGTAGTCGAACTGGACAACCGGGCAATCGGAACCGGCCGGCGCGGTCCGGTCACCAGGAAACTCCAGAACATGTTTTTCGACCAGGTCTATGGACGCAAGGTCCGGCATCCGGAATGGCTGACCTATGTGGAAGAAACGCGCGAGGTTGCGCAGGCAGTATGAGTGCGGTCGGAGCCAATACGCCGAATGATCGGCAACATTATGTTATCAGCCGGCGGGATCTCCCCCTGCACTGCCCACTGCCGGATATGAGCCTGTGGAATTCGCACCCGCGGGTGTACCTGCCGATAGAGGAAACGGGCACGGCAAAATGCCCTTATTGTGGAGCCGAGTTCACGCTGGAAGCTATTGCCTGAACCGGTTTGAACCTCACATCCCGTCAAGTCTCAGGCGACCCTGTCATCCTCTGGCAGATCTGTGACGGTAAACGCGGCCACCTGAGCCAGTCCACCGGGTTGATTGATGCCCTGCGCCGGCGCGTACCGCTGATAACATACCAGGTAACGGCGCCACCGTTGAGCCGCTCCCTGGCATCCTGCGTCAGCGGAAAAACGCCTTGGACAGGCGCTCTGCCGGCGCCGCTGGTGGCGATCGGCGCCGGCCATGCAACTCATGCCGCCTTGCTCGCTGTGCGCCGGGCACACCGGGCCAGGACCGTCGTGCTCATGCGTCCCAGCCTACCGCTGGGCTGGTTCGATTACTGCCTGGTCCCGGCCCATGACGACCCGCCGGCGCGGGATAATGTTATCGTAACGGCAGGCGCACTTAACCCCATACAGGCAACACGCAACCACGATGCGGAACAGGGCCTGATACTGATTGGCGGCCCTTCCCGGCATTACCGCATGGACCCTGACGCGTTGCTGGCGCGCATCAGGCAATTGCTGGCGTGCCCGTCGCCCCGTAACTGGACCGTGGCCAATTCTCCGCGTACCCCCGTGCAACTCGCGCATGATCTTGCCGGACTTAAAAATGACCGCGTGGACGTCGTGTTCTGGGACGACTGTGGGCGTGACTGGCTGGCGCAGGCACTGGCTCGCGCCCGCGATGTATGGGTAACAGAAGACAGTGTTTCGATGATCTGCGAGGCGCTCTCTTCCGGCTGTCGCGTAGGCCTGCTGCCGCTGCAGAGAAAGTCCGCAAGCCGCTTACATCGGGCAGTCGATCAATTGCTCAAGGACGGCTTCGTAGGCGCCCACGGCGGCAACGATGTTATGGCGGAGCTGCCTGTTCCACCGCAGACACTCGCTGAAGCCGATCGTTGTGCCGACCTGCTGCTGGAGAAAGGATTACTGACACAAACAGCCGGTATCGCACCATGCCCCTGACCGTACTGCAAACGCTGCCGGCCCTGGAAACGGGCGGGGTGGAACGCGGGACTCTTGATGTGGCCGCTGAACTGGCGCGCCGCGGCCATCGTTCACTGGTCATGTCCGCCGGTGGGTCACTGACGGCTGAACTCACCGCAGGCGGTTCCCGGCACTATACCTGGCCTGTCGGCAAAAAGTCCCCATTCACACTGCTGCTGGCATTTCGCCTGCGACGTTTCCTGCAAGAACAAAAGGTGGATATCTTGCATGCGCGTTCGCGCCTGCCGGCCTGGGTCTGTTACCTTGCCTGGCAAAACATGCCCGCGGCCAGCCGGCCTGTATTCATCACCACGGTGCACGGCCCCTACCGCGTCGGCCATTACAGTGCGGTGATGACCCGAGGACAGAAGGTGATAGCCATTTCGAAGTATATCCATGACTACATCAACGCAAATTACCCCCGCGTAGACCCCGGTAAGATATCGATCATTCACCGTGGCGTAGACCCCGAACGTTTTCCCGACGGCTTCCGACCTTCTGCGACGTGGCTCGCGCGCTGGCGCGCTGACCAACCGCAACTGCAGGGCAAGACACTGGTTACACTGCCCGGCCGCATCACCCGCTGGAAGGGCCACCTGGATTTTATCGATATCATCGGGCGTCTGAAGCAGGCCGGTACCCATGTCCACGGCCTGGTTGCGGGCGGCGCGGAACCGCGCCGTGAAAGGTTCCTCAAGGTGTTAACCCGGATGGTTAACCGTCACGGTCTGGGAAACGACATCAGCTTCCTGGGTCAGCGTAACGACTTGCGCGAACTGCTGAGCATCTCTGATGTCGTCCTGTCGCTGGCAAATATCCCCGAAGCCTTCGGCAGGACTGCACTGGAAGCCTTGTCACTGGGGCGCCCGGTAGTCGCCTACGCCCACGGCGGCGCGCGCGAAGTACTGGAGGAACTGCAGCCGGACGGCCTGGTGGAACCGGGTAACAGGGCTGCCATCACGGAAAAGGTTCAGGACTTTCTGAACACCAGGCCGACTATCGCCCCGAACCGCAGCTTTACCCTGGAACGAATGCTGGAACAGACCATGACCTTGTATGAACAGGCGCGCGCCGGATGATGGTTCCTTTTTGCAACCTGAACGACACCGTGTTTTTCGACGAATTAGACCAACCAACTGACCGATGCGCAAGGATATACTGATCATCAAGCTCGGGGCATTGGGCGATGTGGTCATGGCCACCGGTCTGATTGATCGGATTTTACAACACCACGCACCGCGCCGCTGCGTTCTTCTCACCAGTCCTTCTTATATCGAATTGTTCGGGTCCTGGCCTAACCTGGAGTTGAAGACGTTTGACCGCAGCAGCTTGCGTTCCACCCTGGCAACCGCGCTGTGGGTGCGCAAGCAGGGTTTCCTGCGGGTGTATGACCTGCAGTCCAACGACCGTACCGGCGCGCTGTGCGGCCTCTCTGGAATCCCGGAGCAGGCCGGCAACCACCCGCGCTTTCCCTATAACCTGCACCCGCAAGATCGCTACACCGGGCAATGCCATATCCATGACAGGATGCTGGAAATATTGGAGGCCGTCGGGATCTCCACCGACGGCGTCGTTCCCAGCTTGCGCCCTTCCGCAGCGGACCAGCACAAAGTCAGCGAATGGTTGCAGGAACGGGACCTGCCGGACCGAAAACTCGTCATCATGCATGCGGGCGCCAGCGCCCGACGGCAGGAAAAACGCTGGCCTTACTTCGGGGAATTGGCCCTGTCCCTGGCGCAACAAGGCTATGTCACGGTCTGGGCAGGCGGTGAGCAAGACCGGCATACAAATGCTGACCTGGCCCGTATCACCGGCGTGAATGCCAATGCGGCGTTTTCATTTCTGCAACTGGTCGCGCTGGCCGGCCAGGCCAGGATTGCCGTTACCAATGATTCAGGTCCCATGCACCTGCTCGCCTGCGGCCCCATCCCGGTCTACGGCTTATTCGGCCCCACTGATTGGCGCCGCAACCACGCAGTCGGCCAGCGCGAGCGCGTACTATCCTTGAACAGAGATGAGGCCGTATTCAGGACAACCCCCCTGGCCGAGCTGCAACCCGCGCAGGTACTCCAACGGCTGGAACACGACGGGCTTCTGTAAGACAATGAGCGCCAGAGATTTCTTATTTTGGGAAGCTCAGACCTAATGCTCACTGGTACCTTAGCGGGAGTAGGGTACCGTGGCAGTGTTCACGGTAGCGCCCCCTATCCCATTCCCGCGAAAGCGGGAATCCAGTACGACAAAGGGTCGCCCTGCGGGCGACACAGTATTCGACTGGACTCCCGCTTTCGCGGGAGTGGTACGGAGGGAATTGCAGCGATCTGACAATATTATAATTTGGGAAACTCTGAACAAGTCCATACTGGACTTGTCAGAGTACATCCTTGTATCGTAGGAACCTCTGAGACTTAATCAGAGGTTCCTCAGAATAACCACGAGAAACGTAATATATGGCAACTGAATATCCACCAACAACGCTCGCGCCCGCTGACCGGCTGATCATCGCATTGGACTTCGATCACGCGGCTGAAGCTGAAAACCTGATCGAACAGCTCGGCGGCACGGTCAATTTCTATAAAGTAGGCTGGCAACTGTTCCTTGGAGAAGGCTGGCCGTTCATCAGCGCGTTGCTGGAGGCTGGCAACAAGGTTTTTCTGGACCTGAAAATCAATGATATCGACCGCACGGTGCAGGCTGCATTGGCCAACATGCCCAATGAATTCAACGGCAGGCTGGAGCTGCTGACCATCCATGGTGGCAGTTCCACGGTTACGGCCGCGAAACGCGGGCGCGGCAAGAACAGTAAACCCAGTCTGCTGATGCTCACCGTACTGTCCAGCATGGACGCCGCTGACCTGAAGGAGCTATCCCCGGACGGCGCCAAGCCAAACACCGACAACATCGTCCTGCGCCGGGCGCGGCAGGCCCTGGATGCCGGCTGTGAAGGCTTGATTGCATCCGGTTCATCCGTGCGCGCCTTGCGCCGGGAATTTCGCGACCGGGATTTCCTGATCGTTACCCCGGGCATCCGCCCTGCCGAGGTCGGACATCACGATCACAAACGCACACTGACACCACGCCAGGCGATTGCTGACGGCGCAGACTACCTGGTGGTAGGCCGCCCGGTCACACAGGCGCCTGATCCACTGCGCGCGACGCAATCCATCATCGCCGACATTCAAACCGCAAACGATATAGTACCAACAGGAGGACCATAACATGGTAGCCGAAGTTGACCCCAAACAGGCCTGGCTTATGCTCCAGGAAAACCCCGACGCAATCCTGCTTGATGTACGCTCAAAAGTTGAGTTCGATTACGTGGGGCACCCCGTCGGGGCCGTCCACATACCCTTGCAGGAAGCGCCCGATTGGACTACCGACCCGGACTTTGTGCAAAAGGTCATCGAACGATTGGGCAAGGGCAGCAAGGACGCGACCATCCTGACCCTCTGCCGCAGTGGCAAACGTTCTATGCTCGCGGCGCAACTGCTGGAACAGCATGGCTACCGGCACACGGGAAACATTGCCGAGGGCTTTGAAGGCGACCTGGACGAAAACCGCCACCGCAGCAACCGGAACGGCTGGCGCTTTCACAAACTGCCCTGGGAGCAGACCTGACAAGACCATCCTGGGAGTGCGGGCGCCCCGCCCGCGTGCGGTCACTCCGCTCCCCATAATGCATGCCAGCTATTGCATCCGGCGTTCTCAACATTGTTACACGCAAAACCGATCCTGCCCAATAGTTACATTTCTGCCCCTGTATACGTTACAATTATGCCGTTAATAACAATAAACCCTCGTAATATCATAACTTTATTGCTTATCTACCACGCATCACTATCACGAAGTTGAGACAGCGACTTGCTGCTGCCGGAGGTGTTGTGATTGAAGGCCCTGAAGCTTGTGGCTGCGGCAAGCCGGCAGCAAAAATGCAACCATAGTGCACAAATATCCGGTAAATCAGGCAACTATATACACAAGATTGCTTCATCAAATTTCTTCAATTTGATCGTTCGCCCATTTAACTGCCGCTCCGCGCTTGTGTCCGCATTGACCAATATTCCACATGGGGCTTCAGGGTAGTTTTTCAGGAACTTACGCAGGCCTTGCGGTAGGTTTCGTCCTGACCAACTCTGTTTAACTTCGATGGGGACAGGAACCTGATTTTCAGACCAGATGAAATCAACCTCATCGCCTTGCCTGTTGCGCCAAAACTGTAATTCTGTGTTGGCGCGCAATCTTTTATGAAGTTCAAGGAAAACATGGGATTCATACAGAAAACCAGTATTGCTTCTTTCTTGGGGCGCGGCAAAATTTTTGATGATGGCATTCCTGATGCCATTATCAAAAAAATAATATTTTCTTGATTTCTTTAATTCGTTGGACAGTCTTCTGGAAAAACTGTGAAGCCCAAACACAACATAGGTTTGTTCAAGGATATCAAGGTAATTCACCACCGTCATATTTGATAACCTGATCTCTCTTGCAAGATTGGCGGTGGGGGTGATCTGTCCCTGGTTTTCTGCCAGATAATACAGCAGGTGATTAAATGCCGCAATGTTCTCTTCCCTGAGCAAGCCCTTGATATCTTTGAGAATATATGCTTGAACGATTTGTGAGAGATATTCCATTTTCTCAGTTTTGCTTGCAAGGTGAACAAGCCCGGGCATGCCGCCAAATACGGTAAACTCTTCAATTGAACCGCCGGTCTGCCTCCATTCCTCCCAAGATAATGGGTAAACTTTGAATATACTCCTTCTTCCGGCCAGACTCTCCCGGAGGTGCTTATGAATTTCCAGTGATGACGACCCGCTGGCCACAATTTTAATTCTCTTTTGAGCGTCGTATATGCCCTTGAAGATTTTCGAGATGTTTTTGATATAGTGAAACTCATCGATAAAAATGATCGTATCGGGTGTTTTCGTCAGATCATAAAATAATTCCCGTTCCGGCCTGGAGAAAAACAGCAGGTCATCAGGGAACTCAGCATTGAAAAACCGGATGTGCTGAAACTTCTCCGCTGCAGCCGCTGCCAGATCATTCATCAGGGTGGTTTTCCCAACCTGCCTGGCGCCGAGCAGAATCAGGACTTCCGGCCTGGTTAAGTGATCATTTAACCCTTTGAAAACAGTACGTTTAATTTTCATATTTACCATTTTATACCGAGGTGGTAAAAAAGTAAAATATAGAAGTAGTGAGACGCAAGTCAACGACGTGACAGGGGCCAGAAACAAAAGTATGATCTCACCCTGATAATCATGTACTTTTGCGCGTCGGGCTCTGTGCTTTGAAAACAGTCATGTTCATATTGCTGGTTCTGTTCTCATTGGAGGCCGCTTCCTCTTGTGTCATCCTGCTGCATGGTCTGGCCAGGACCGAGCGCTCCATGAACAAGCTGGCGCGTGAACTTGAGGAACAGGGTTTTACGCCCATCAACCAGGGTTACCCCTCAAGACAATTCCCGATAGAAAAGTTGGCGGGTCTCGCCATTGAGCCGGCGCTGGAGAAATGTGACGGAGAGAATGTTCATTTTGTCACTCATTCCATGGGCGGCATCCTGCTCCGGCACTATCTTGAGGATAATGACATTCCCGGTCTGCAACGGGCCGTGATGCTGGCGCCGCCTAATCAGGGCAGCGAAGTGGTGGATAAACTGGGAAACGTCCCCGGTTTCCGCCTCATCAACGGCGCTGCGGGTCTGCAACTCGGCACGGATAGCGCAAGCGTCCCCATCCGTCTTGGTCCAGCCGATTTCGACTTGGGCATTATAGCCGGCACCCGCAGCATCAACCTGCTATTATCCATGCTGATACCCGGCGCTGATGACGGCAAGGTCTCCGTCGAGCACACGAAACTGGCAGGGATGCGGGACCACATTCAAATACCTGCCACCCACCCCTTCATTATGAGAAACAATGCAGTGATTGCCCAGGTCATCCATTACCTCCTACACGGAAGGTTCCAACGTAACGGCACTGAAATACCTGAAATCTGAAATAGGGTCGGACCTGCCCAACTAATTGTTTCCATTGAGTTAATTTGTATTATGTGTCTGTTGTGCTCCCTTAAACCCCACTATTTGCCGTTAAAAATGAGGGTTTAAGCTTCAGTTTAACGGAATAGGTAAAGTGGACATTGCCTGCCAGGGTCAGCCGGTGCGGGCGGTTCGCATCGCCATAGAAATAGCTGCTCACGCTGGTCTGGACCGTAATGGAATATCTCGTGGGTGCAAACAGTCAGGTCGGCCCAACCCTATTCCCACGAACCATATCTCCTGAGCTCCTCCAACCACCACCCGCGATCTGCCAACGCTTGTTCAAACTCGTCAACGATCTCAAGCCACACGGCTTTCTCATCACCATAGTCTATGCTACCGCTAGCCTGTTTTAGTTCATAGTCACCAGCGAAGAACAAATAACCGTTTTCCTCAGCCAACAACTCCAGCTTAATCTTAAACCCCGCGAACCCACCATACTCAGGATCATCAAACGCTCCCTTCGGATATTCATACCAATGCGTCGGGTTCTCCACCTCGTAAGCGCCGAACCACAACACCGTTAAACGGTGCTTTTGGGCAAACTCATACAAAAAATCCACTAAATCAGCGTGACTGGATTCGCCCAAGTGTAAATTCATCGTCCTCATCTTCCCTTCGGTGGCCCGGCAGTACACGAGCTAAGCAGCAGGACACTGATAACACAAAGACTGAGAATCTGTTTTACCATCGCTAATGTAGTCCTAAATGAAACTGGTTATAACTGCCATGCCACCTTTCACTTCCTTGGGGAACTTTTTCGCAAACTCTCCAACAAACTTTCAGTACGATTGAAAGAATCGGTTGTCACAGTATCACCAATTCCGCTTAGCAGCTCACCTTGACAAAACGACGCCTAACCAGAAGATTCAGTGGGTGAGGCCCCGAACAACCCGAAACCCAATGGAATTTACACGAATTTGGGGGAGGGCTCTGTAACGATACGCCGAGCGTAGACTACCTGGTTCGTCATCCCATGCACCTCCACGCAATACGCGCATCTCACATTCTCCAGTCTCCCATACACTGCCATCGTTCGGTGCCCCATCATAATTTTCATGCCAGCAATCCTGTATCCATTCCCAAACGTTTCCATGCATATCGTACAAAACAAATCCATTCGCCGGGAAGCTCCCTACCTCCAGCGTTTGCCGCCAATATAATCCTATTCCCGGGTAATTGCCATAGCCGTAATATGTCTTAAAATTTGCATGCTCATGTGTGATGCTATCTCCCGTATTGAATGGTGTTGTTGTGCCCGCTCGCACTGCATATTCCCATTCCGCCTCACTCGGCAAGCGATATTCATATCCTGTCCTACTACTCAGCCACTGCACGTACTCCTGTGCATCTTGCCAGCTTATGCTAACCACCGGGCGATACCCTTGTCCCCATTCCACACTATACGAGTTAAAAGCAGTACATTCCATCAACGAAATACACATAGCACTGTCGGTGTGATAAGTAGTGCATCCCCCCATAGAAACACAGACATTCCACTCATCAAATGTCACTTCGTACTTACCTATCGCAAACGAATAAGCTATCGACACTTCGTGGACCGGGCGTTCGCTATGATCGCTTTTATCCTCTGACCTGGGTGCCCCCATCATAAATGAGCCTGCCGGTATTACCACCATCTCCGGACAGTCCGGGCAATCCCGGAACGCGTCAGCAGCGCTATCAATCATTTCATCTGAAGTTACCGTATCTTCACGCCTTTTGCTGTTCAGGTCATTATTCTCAGTGATCTCTTCAATTTTCCGATCAACAATATACATAGCTTCCTGCGCTTCCATACACTGCTCGTAATTTATAGCGTTATCTTTTCTTCTATAACCAATACGAGCAGTGCCAGTGGTTCCGGGAGGATAATCCGTGGTAATGGTTCGTAAAATATAATTGATATGAATTCTGTCACATTCAAGATCAGCGCTGCTGTCAATGACCTTGATATTAACGGGCAGCCGATGCTTCACTTCAAAACTATACGTTATATGCGTCCCCACACACTTGCAGAAAACTTCTCTTGGCGGTGATGGCCAGCCGATTGTTGTTGCTTCAGCAGCGATCACAAATGACAAAAATACAACTATGAAGAAATATTTCTTTTTCATTGGGACAGCTTCCTGTCCGGCACGTTTAGCATTAGGATGATAGTCGTGGAATAAAGAGTTAACGTTTATTCCATGGCTATTCCCCGTCACTCTGTATCAACTTGCCTGTGGCATCAAAATCAAAATCTATGCCAGACTTCCCAACACCAGGAGTAGGCCACCTGGTGGCGGTTATTAGCGCTCTATATTGCTTTTCTTTGGACAGTGGCTTTGCCGAGACCACTTCGTCAAGACTCTTATATTTTCTACCATATTCTAGCGAGCTTAAAGATTGTTCGCCTCTAATATCCCAAACCATGATGACCCAAGCCCCATCATTAGCGAAATAAGCCGTCAAGGTCTGGTGTAAGAATAATCCTGCTTAATATTTCACCACAAAGCGACATGTCACCTTTATCAGGTTTGCCTTCTCTAACATATTTTCCTATAGGCAAATAAACTGTGCTGAATTCCAAAATAGTACTTCGTTCTCTATCTGTCAGAGTCAAAATACCACCTCTTACATAATCAAACCGAAAATCCAACTCAGGATAGGTTGACAAAATATCGCAGTAATTCTGTCCAACAAAAATATTATTATTTAACTTGAACTGTGGAGATTGAAAAACAACTTTATAAACCTTCCCGTGTTTCATTCCGAAAAAAACGGTTTCTTTTCCTACATTAATCCCTAAACCGTCTTCGTAGGTGTCGGGATCATGCAGGGGAAACTTTTTGCGTTTTACCTGAGATGCTCCGAAAATCTGCTTTAAATTTACTTCTGATTGTCCGATTGCTTTTCGATAGGAACTAATTTCAAATTTATCTTCTGAGAGTATTTGTCCGGAACAACCATTAAATATAAGAACAGTTATAAGAATATGCGTCTTTGGTCGTGATAGCGGGGCGTGTTGAGTAGTAAGTGCCATTAGACTGAACGGCCATAAGAATAAGGCTTTAATCATAGCTAGTCGCCCCTGAATTACTCGAATTACTCAATACAAACAACCTCACGATATGCATACTTTCCATCAGTTCCCTTTTCATATAATTCGTAAATATTTCCACATATTCCCTCAGATTTTAACTCTGCACACGCCAATAAATCCCCGCTGGAATTTGTGAACCAAATTGAGTTCTTCTTCTTGTCAGTAATCAGATTAATCGTTGCCTGGGAAGCTAACAGCCACCCATTCCCCGCCAAGTCATAATCACAAACTGTGACGGTGGCAATGCCACTTAAGAACGAGCAAGACGATGCAGCCAAACCTATTAATGACCAGTAATGTAGTTTTTCTCATCGTCTAACTCACTCTTCTGAGTCTTGATGCGCAAAGCCAACCCGATCTCTAAGAAGATACGTCCGTCCCGTGAATGTTTGGGGATCCAAAATGCCAATTGCTACTAATCCATATTTTTCTGAGTAGAGATAACGATAATTTATCCCCTTGATATCTGCATGAATAACATATAAATCGATGCGAGTATTTAAAAACGTTTTAGTCCTCACGCCGTAATTGAAATAGCGGACGCCCCGGTATTCCCATTCATTTCGCGCACTGACACCTCGAACTGGCACGGCAAAAGCAATAAATTCATCGCTAAAACAAGAATATGCCTCACCATTGCAAATTTCCACTCCCCTACCAACATCTCCCACCACCACTAGACTTTCCGTTACATCTATTACTATCATTTCTGCCGGATTAAATACATCCTCATACACATAGCTGACGTTTTCCATCATACTCCCAGTCTCTGGCATAACCCTAATAGCTACTTCAGCTACTGCCTGAAATCCGGAGAGCATGGCAAGGAAAAATAGAATTGTCTGCTCAATATAATTCCGACCTGACATATGCTTACCTACCGAGTACTACGATTTCAAAACGGACCTGAGCAATTACTTCCGATACGTTGCTGGCCCTTCTGGTGTAATGGGAACGATGGGACAGCTTCCTGTCCGGCACGTTTAGCATTAGGATGATAGTCGTGGAATAAAGCGTTAACATTTATTCCCCGCCAAGTCATAATCACAAACTGTGACAGTGGCAATGCCACTTAAGAATGTAACCATAAATAATAAGCACCGCATCTTATCTGGTCCAGCCAGAACCTACGCAAGGCAATTCCCTAGAATAGCTGTTCACTGGTTCGACTCGGAAGGAAAATCGGACAGGGAACGACTGGCATCTGCAAGTGTTCAAATCAGAGTAACAAGGTATGAATAAGCATCTGTTGATTTTACTGATTTTTTTGTTGTCTGCATGTTCTGACGAGCGACGCAGTGAGGCGCGCAAGCAAGATGTGATATCAAAAGACGATACAACTTATCGACAGGATGTTGAGGCAGCATCAAACGATGATGAATTCTTGGAGTTCCTGGGTATTGAGAAAAAGTACGATCCGGAAGACTGCATAATCAAGGTGGACTTTGATTGGGGGGCGATGGAGGACGACAAACAGCGTGAATTTATTATTCAAAACATGATGCCACAAATGGGTTTAGCAATTAATGACATAGCGAAGAAGCGATACGATTCCCCACTTTTTCTAGATCGACATAATTACTGGGAAGGCTATCATATTTTCAACTTTTTAGATAGATGTGAAGACAGGGAGATGTTGGCTCGGCAATTGATACAGGACTATTGGGCGTCAGTGTTTGACGATTTTCCGGCGTTCACCCTAGACACGGAGGTTGAGTCGGGGTTTAGTGCTACACAATCTTTTGAAATCCAGAGCGACCCCGGTTTTAAACAATAAGGCGCGTTTCTGGCTGGGAGAAACAGAGGGAACCGGCTATCCGGCCGGCCACAGCGGTGTACTACACCGAGGTGGCCACCGGTGCAAATAACAAACAGGTTCGGGACCGCACGATCTCGGGGTTATAATCAAATCTGGTATATCGGTTCACAGTCAGCAAGAATAAGCAGAGGGTTAAGCAGGTCCGACCCTGTTTATCTGAAGCAATTTCAGCGGTAATGGATAGGTTTTAGTCGAGTTTATGTCGCCCCAGGATCTGGTTTTAGTCCAGATTTCACCCCGTGGATATTGGTTGACCTGTTTGATGTCCTTGGGTCGTAACTGGTTGGTCCATTTAATCTCAACAGGATAGCATTGCCCGTTATTGACATAGGCAAGATCCACTTCACCCCGGGCCTTGATGTAATATGTGGGGAAAAAACGGCGGTGATGAGTGACCACGGCAGCCTCAACCAGGCGGGAGGCCCATTCCGGATCACGAACTAGCGGCAGGATCTGCGAATGGTAAGGATCACCGGACGGATTCACCCAGCCGTGGACGGCATGGAATATAAAGGGGTCGCAGAACATCAGTTTTCTGGCTTTCTTGGGCGCGGCAACCAGTTTGTCTTCCAGCAGGGCGGACTGTACGAAGACCGCGTCCATATTCACCAGCACATCAATATAATCAGCCACCGTTTTGGGATGATCAATGGACAGGTCACGCGCCAGGGCGTTCCATGTGACCTGTGAATTGTAGCGTTTGATAATAGCAGTCATGATTTCACGCAGGTAATTTTCCTGTTTGCCGCGTTTCAGCACATCGCCTCTTATCCAGTCGGAGTACGTATTCAAGGTGGTTTGATTTATCTGCCCGGTCCCGGCCAGGTCATTTATCGCTGTCAAATAACCGCCATGCAACAAGTACTGATCGAATTCCTCATAAATTGTATCGAGAATGTCTGCCTCAGGCTGCCCGGGTCGGCAGACGATATCATCGATATTGATGTCCGGGTTTTTCAGGTTCAGGCATTCCCTGAATGAAAGCGGATACATGTGGAAATCAACCACCTCAGCCCCGCCGCGCCGTCCGGGAAAGCGCATGCGCGCATCCCTGATTAAACCCAGGTCCGAACCGGTCAGCGCCAGGACGGTACGCTCCAGCATGCCCGCGTCTGCGGCGAATTTAACTGCTTTATCCCACTGCTGAATATAGGTTACTTCGTCTATAATCAGGTAGTTGACGGAATCCGTATGCGAATCGCCCAGTTGAGCCTGCATCAACCGCAGGAGGCTATGGTGGTCATCGATAAGTTCGCCTGTAAAAAAACTGATCGATACGGGTGCGACACCCTGTGCCAGCAATTCATTCATCCACTGTTTCAGCAAGGTCGATTTGCCGATTTGCCGCCCTCCGCCCAGAGTGTAAATACCCGGCGTTGCAACAACTAAATCATCTAACAGCTCGGAACGATATTGATATGTTTGACGGCATAACAGGCGCAGTTGAGGGTCCTGTTCAGTAAACCCGACAGGGTTTTCCAGGTGAGTGTTATGGGGTAGAAATCTCGGGTCCATATCACTAGCCTGGCACAATGAATAAATATAGTCAATATATAATGACTAAATTTATTCATTACTGCGATTTGTGCCAGATCGGGTAAATTATTACTCACCACTTCCCGTAATGAGATAATCCTCGTACTGTTCCCTTAGCGATAATTTGCTGATCTATTCGGTTGCTGTGTAAGTATTTGACAACCTCGAAGACTTCCATATAAAGTAACTCCTGAGAGCAGTCCCGAACTGTCGCCGGATGCGGCAGTAATGCAGAGGGAACAATAATCCGGGCTGCCTCCCGCTGGGTTTGTGGTCGGCGGAGCAACGGTCGGTTTTCCGGCCAAGTGATTTGAACAACGAGATTGGAGTAGGAAAATGGTTGATGCAGCTTTTGATACCCTTAAGATGGCACAAGGCTTGAAGGACTCCGGTATGGAGGCCGAACAAGCGGAATCGGTGGTGATACTGGTGCAAGATGCAATTAATGAGCGAGTAGCGACCAAGGATGATCTGGCTAAGACGGAGAATACGCTTCGTGGTGATATGGAGAAAATGGAAACATCGCTTCGCGGTGACATCGAGAATCTGCGGGGCGATATGGAGAAAATGGAAACATCCCAGCGGGGCGATATGGAGAAGATGGAAACATCGCTACGCCACGAGATGGAGAAGCAGGAAATATCGATGGACCACAGGTTCAAGAATCTGGAATTGCGGCTGATGGTAAAAATTGTCCTGATCCAGGCTGCGTTCACGGGTTCGCTGTTCACCGCTTTCAAGCTATTTCTTTTGCCTGGATAACACT
Source organism: Gammaproteobacteria bacterium (assembly GCA_965221335.1). Taxonomy (GTDB): domain Bacteria; phylum Pseudomonadota; class Gammaproteobacteria; order Eutrophobiales; family Eutrophobiaceae; genus JAAXHV01. Next base: position 244,773 of record CBDCSC010000002.1, read on the forward strand.
GCCTGCAGGGCATTTAACTTCCTGTGCGCGAAAGGCCGCCGCATCGTCGCTGCGCTGTTCCAGATTGCCTGAAACACTATCCGGGCCCACTGGTCCCAGAAGTCCGGGCCGGGTCGGTCTCTTGGGTCGTGCGACCCCAACAGGTCGTATTGGCGCGTGTGGATGGTATAGAGTCATGCCGTTAAACAGGGAAAAGAATCTTAAAACCTCGGTTTTGGCGGCAAAAAGTGGGGTTTAAGGGAGCATAACAGACACCTGCAACAAACCAACTCAATGGAAACAAAGAGTTGGGCACAATTAGGCAGGTCCGACCCTGTTGCCTGTTTCTACGGGCCACGTTCGAGCAAGGTTTGTAATTCCTGCCATTTGTCGGGGTGGCGCTGTGCCTGGCTGTAGCGTTCCTCCGGGTCTGTGCGCATGTCGAATAACAGGTAAACCTCGTGTTCCGGGAGGCGGCGCTGGATGTCGCGGTAGCCGGCCCTGACCACCATTCTCCAATTTTGCGTGCGCAGCGCGGCGATATGCTCATTGTTGAAGAAATACAGCGCCTGGTGCGGCGATGCGTCGTTGTTGCCCAGCAGGACCGGGAGGATATTCCGACCGTCAAGTTGTGCGCGTGGTGATGGCGCGCCTGCCAACGCCGCGAAAGTCGGTAGCAAGTCGATATTCATCGCTATCGCGCCGGCGCTGGTGGCAGCAGGGATCCGCCCCGGCCAGCGCGCAATGAAAGGGACGCGGTAACCGCCGTCCCAGGCGGTGCCTTTACCGCCGCGCAAACCGCCGGTACTGCCTTCGGGAAAAGGGCCGTTGTCGCTGGTAAATATCACAACCGTGTTGTCGGCGAGACCATTGCGCTGCAACGCTGCCAGCAATTGGCCGACACTCCAGTCAAGTTCTTGCACCACATCGCCATAGCCGCCGGCGCGGGAAGTATTCGCGAAGGCGGCGGAAGGAACCAGGGGAATATGCGGCGCAGTGTGAGACAAAAGCAGAAAAAATGGCTGGCGCGTATCGTTTTCAATAAAGCGGATCGCTTCCTCAGTGAAACGGCGCGTCAACGCGCCCTGGTCGAACGGCTCAGCCGTCGCCTGTGTATCCCGATATAACGGTTGTTCAACATCATTGGGGTGCAACAGGCCATAAAAGAGGTCGAAGCCCAGCGCATTCGGTCGTTGGGAAGGCTTGTGGTGACCCAGGTGCCACTTGCCGATCAATGCGGTGCGATAGCCACGCTGTTGCAGCAGTCCGGCTATGGTCGTCGTACCGGCCGGTAATCCGCGGAAGTCATTGACGGTAATGGTTTTATCGGCCAGGCCGTTTCGGATCGCGTAGCGACCGGTAAGCAGCCCGGCGCGCGAAGGCGTGCAGACATTGCCACTGGCATAAAAATTCGTAAGCCGGATGCCCTGCGCCGCCAATCCATCCAAATGCGGTGTTTCGATAAGAGGGGCGCCGTACACACCGATATCGCCATAACCGAGGTCATCAGCGAGAACCAACACAATATTCGGCGGTGTTGGCGACGCAGTATCGGCAAGACTGACGGCGCCCGGGTATGCGATGCCGCATAACAGGATTAAGCTTGCGAGCTTTAGATTGGAAGTACTATTCATAGTTGTGTCGCCTTCGGCGACGGTCTGTCAACTGGATTCCCGCTTTCGCGGGAATGGTATGGCGTCTGCTTCGGCATCGGAGGCGGGGCGGCGGCGATTCATTGGCTCGCCGGTTCCTCGTTTGTCTCTTCATCTTCGGATTGTCGGCGGACAAATCGGCCCAGTACCAGGCCCAGTTCAAACAACAACCAGACGGGCACTGCCAGCAGCACCTGGGATATGATGTCCGGCGGGGTCAGCAACATGCCGACGGTGAAGGCGCCGACAATGATATAAGCCCGTTTGCGCGCCAGTGACTCTACAGACGCAAGCCCCGTCCACACGAGCAGGATAATGGCTATGGGCACCTCAAACGCAACCCCGAATGCAAAGAACATCTTCAGGATGAAGTTCAGGTAATGGCTGATATCGGTCATTACCGTCACCCCGGCCGGTGCGGTGGACGTCAGGAACGCAAACAGCAGGGGAAACACGATAAAGAATGCGAACGCGCAACCGAGGTAAAACAACAACACGCTGCTGGAAATCAGCGGCAGTACCAGGCGCCGTTCATTCTGGTACAGGCCCGGCGCAATGAATGCCCAGGCCTGGTACAGCAGATACGGCACGGACACGAACACCGCGGCAAAGAAAACGAGTTTGAACGGCACCAGGAACGGCGCCGCCACCTCGGTTGCTATCATGCTGCTCTGTTCCGGTAATTGTGCCAGCAGCGGACCGGCCACCAGGGAGTAAATATCGTCGGCAAAGACGCTAAGAGCCAGAAACACGATGAACACACATGCGAGGCTGCGCAACAGCCGGTTGCGCAGTTCGGCGAGGTGGGCGATGAGAGGCTGTTCCGTATCAGAATCGGGACGTTGGGAGTCGTCCGCCATGGGTTTCAGTCGTCGGTGATCTTGATCTTGCCGTGTTTGTCCGGCGCAACATCCATCAGCTTGTCCATTTGCTCCACTTGTTCCGTAAATTCTTTTACTTCATCGACACGCATCTGTTGTTCGAATTCATACTTGGCCTGCAGCGCATAACGGCGCAGTTTTGCCGCCCACCTGCCGGCGTCTCTTACCAGTCCCGGCAGCCTCTCCGGGCCGGCCACCAACAACGAAACCACGGCAATGACCAGCAGTTCCCAGAAACCGATGTCGAACATGAGGGGTCAGGTCAGCGCGATCAGGATTTGGCCGGTTTCCCTTTCTGGCCGTCCTCTACTTCGCCCTCAATGACCTTGCCGCCCGGTGTATCTTTTTCCTTCGCAGGCTCATCGTCCTTTATTGCATTACGGAACCCTTTGATCGCATTGCCCAGGTCGCCGCCCATGCTACCCAGCTTTTTGGTTCCAAACAACAGGGCGACGATCACCATGATGATCCCCAGTTCCCAGATACCAAAACTCATAGTTGATCTCCTGCAGAATGATTACTTTGGATCATTATGGCACAGAGTGGAAATCCAGTAAATTAATGGGTCGCCTTTCAGGCGACGTAGTATCTGACTGGACTCCCGCTTTCGCGGGAGTGGGATGGTGGATGGGCGACACATTAATTGACTGGACTCCCGCTTCTCAGCCTGCCCCCGTATGGCGTTGAGCAGGGGCGGGAGTGGTTTTGTTGTGGGGCGGCGCCTAATCTGCATCTGCGGGAGTGGTATTGTTGCGGAGACGCACTGTTATCTGCGTTATCTGCGCATACTGTTTTCCCACGTCCTGTGTGTCTATTGATCACTGGCTGTCCGCATTTCTGTTAGCCTTTTCCTCGTGGCCGGGGGTGCCGAAGCGGCGTTCGAGTTCGGAGAAAACTTCGGCGGGATGAACATTGAGGTGGGACAGCAGCACCAGTGTGTGAAACCATAAATCCGCGGTTTCGTGTATCACCGCCTTGGGCTCGCCGGTTGTTGCCGCCTCCACCAGTTCCCAGGATTCTTCTTCTATTTTTTCCAGGATGCCGGCTCTTCCTTTTGCATACAGGTCGGCGACATAGGAAGAAGCAGGGTCGCCTCCCTTGCGCTCGATCAACACTTCCGCCAACTCATGAATGATGTTCATTTCGATTTCTCCCCCATTACTTGTGGTAAATCTCCTTCGGATCTTTCAGGACCGGGTCGGCTGCCTCCCAACCTGTTTCCGTTTTGCGCAGGTAAAAACAACTTTCCCGACCGGTATGGCAGGCAATTCCTCCTTGCTGGTCAACCCGTAGCAGTAACGCGTCCCGGTCGCAGTCCAACCGGATTTCCCTGACTTGCTGCACATGACCCGATTGCTCGCCCTTGCGCCACAGACGTTGTTTTGACCTGGACCAATAAACCGCGCAGCGCTCTGTGCAGGTGAGCTCCAGGGCCTCCCGGTTCATCCAGGCAAGCATCAGCACCTTGCCGGAAGCGTGGTCCTGGGTAACCACCGGAACCAGCCCGTCCGCGTCCCAGTTAACCTGCTCCAACCAATTCATATCGCTCAAGCCGGACATCACTAATCTCTTACCTCTATACCGTGTTGCGCCATCTTCTGTTTTGCCTGGGTCACCGTATATTCGCCGAAATGGAAAATGCTGGCCGCCAGCACCGCGTCGGCTTTCCCCTGGATAACACCCTCTACCAGGTGGTCCAGGTTGCCCACACCGCCGGAAGCAATTACGGGAATGCTGACGGCGGCGCTGACCGCGCAGGTCAGGGGCAGGTCAAAGCCGTCCCTGGTGCCGTCCCTGTCCATGCTGGTGAGTAAAATTTCCCCGGCGCCGCACGCTGCCATTTGTTCCGCCCAGAGAACCGCGTCTATTCCGGTTCCCCGGCGTCCGCCATGGGTAAAGACCTCCCATTTTGACGCTGTGCCGTCAGCGCTGACCTGCTTTGCGTCAATGGCCACCACGATACATTGTGAGCCGAACTCCCGGGTGGCCTCGCGCACAAACCCGGGGTCATGTACCGCTGCGGTATTGATGCTGATCTTGTCCGCCCCTGCATTCAACAGCCGGCGAATGTCATCCAGGGTGCGTATGCCGCCGCCCACGGTAAGCGGAATGAAAACCTGGCCGGCCACCGCCTCCACCACGTGCAACATCGTATCCCTTCCCTCGTTGCTGGCGGTAATGTCTAGGAACGCGAGTTCATCGGCGCCTTGTTCGTCATAACAACGGGCCACCTGCAGCGGATCGCCGGCATCCCTGATATCGACGAATTTCACCCCCTTGACCACGCGTCCGGCGTCCACATCCAGGCAGGGAATAATTCGTTTTGCCAGTCCCATGACTATTCAAAAATTCGGGGGAGATATTAACGGGTTTTAGCCCAGGATGTGCTGGTCCGGGAGCGGATCAGGCGCCATCGCCACCCTGGCCACTGCATAGTTCATCGACCAGGTCCAGGGCTTTTTTCAGATCGAGACTGCCCTCGTAGATCGCGCGCCCGGTGATGGCGCCGGCAATGCCTTCGCCGGCCACGGAGCACAATGCCTTGATGTCTTCCAGGTCCTTGATCCCGCCGGAGGCTATAACCGGAATCGTCACAGACCTCGCGAGTTGCACACTGGTTTCAATATTAACCCGGTTCATCATGCCGTCCCGGCCGATATCTGTGAAGATGATTGCCGACACGCCGTCCTGTTCAAACCGCTGGGCGATATCGATAACGTCGTGATGAGACAGTTTTGACCAACCGTTGGTCGCCAGTTTGCCGTTTTTTGCGTCGAGGCCGACAATAACATGCCCCGGGAATTCCAGGCAGATATCGGAGACAAAGTGGGGGGTCGTCACTGCGCGGGTCCCGATGATCACGTAGTTCACCCCCACGTCCAGGTAGGTCTGGATCGTGTCTTCATCCCGAATCCCCCCACCGGCCTGGATTTCAATATCAGGATGCGCTTCGGCTATATCGTGGATGATGTCGGCATTCACGGGGCGGCCTGACACCGCGCCGTCGAGATCGATGATGTGCAGCCGTTTTGCGCCGGTTTCGACCCACTTGGTCGCCATCTCAACAGGATCGTTGTTGTAAATGGTTTCCTCGCCCATATCTCCCTGGCGTAAGCGGACGCATTTGCCGTTTTTTATATCAATCGCAGGAATTAACAGCATTGCGTGTTTGCAGCTAAATCTAATTCAAATGTCCTGATTCTCGTTCACAAGAACCAAGGAAATGCCTGTAAGAAACGTACACATTTGTTGTTAATGTTAGCACAGTATTTCAGCAATGCCGGAAAAGTTGCGCGCCTTGTTTTAATGCGCCTGATCCCAGTTGGCGCCGTTACCGACGTCAACGATTAAGGGCACGCTCAATACCGCCGCGGCGGACATCAAGCTGCTGATTTCCCGTGCATATTCATCCGCCTCCGCTTGTGCAACCTCAAATACCAGTTCGTCGTGAACCTGCATGATCATCCTGATATTTTTTTCCGAACGCAACAGTTTTTTGTCGATCTCGATCATCGCCCGTTTGATGATATCGGCTGCTGTTCCCTGCATCGGCGCGTTGATGGCGGTACGTTCCGCATACTGGCGTCTGGCGGCATTACCGGCCGCAATATCAGGCAGGTACAGGCGGCGTTTGAACACCGTTTCCACGTAACCGGTCTCCCTGGCCTGCACGCGGGTCGCATCCATATATTCCTTGACCGCAGGATACCGCTCAAAATACCTGTCCACGTAGCGGCGCGCAGAACCTCTGTCTATTCCCAGTTGCCGGGCGAGCCCGAATGGCGACATCCCGTAAATCAGGCCAAAGTTGATGGCTTTGGCCGCCCTGCGCTGCTCGGTACTGACCTCAGTCATGCTTACCCCGAACACTTCGGCCGCAGTGGCCCGGTGAATGTCGCTGCCGGCGGCAAACGCGGCCAGCAGCGCAGCGTCGCCGGAGAGGTGCGCCATAATGCGCAGTTCTATCTGGGAATAGTCCGCCGCCAGCAACACGTGCCCGGGAGGCGCAATGAATGCCCGGCGTATTTTCCTGCCCTCCTCAGTGCGGATCGGAATGTTCTGCAGGTTCGGATCCGATGAGGAAAACCTGCCCGTTGCGGCAACGGCCTGGTGGTAGGACGTGTGTACCCGACCGCTGGTCGGGTTGACCTGTTCGGGCAACCGGTCGGTGTAAGTGGATTTGAGCTTGCTGTACTCCCTGTGTTTCAGGATCAATGCCGGCAGTTCGTGGTCTGCGGCCAGCTCCTGCAACACGGATTCTGCGGTGGATGGCTGCCCCGTCGGGGTCTTGGCCGTGACCGGCAATTGCATTTTTTCGTAGAGTATCTCCTGGATCTGCTTGGGAGAACCGATATTGAATGCCTGGCCCGCGAGCCGGTGCGCGTGCTGTTCGACCTCCTGCATCTGTTCCTTCAGTTCGTCACTTTGCCGTTTCAGCATTTCCTTGTCGATCAGAACCCCATTGCGTTCCATGCGTGCAATAACGCCGACCAACGGCATTTCGATACGCGTGTACAATTCCCGCAAGCCCGGCTCTGCGGCCAGCTTCGGCCACAGTGCACGGTGCAAACGCAGGGTAATGTCGGCGTCCTCTGCGGCGTAGGCGGACGCCTGTTCGAGCGGCACCTGGTTGAATGGAACCTGTTTGGCGCCTTTACCGGCCACATCTTCATAGCTGGTGACGGTCCTGCCCAGGTATTTTCCTGCCAGGCTGGTCATATCATGGCGGGTGGCCACGCTGTCCAGCACGTAGGACTGCAGCATGGAATCATGGGCTGTTCCATTCAGTTCAATGCGGTAGTTGGCCAGGACGTTGCGATCGTATTTCAGGTTCTGGCCGACAATACGCGGCTGTTCCGATTCCAGCAACGGGCGCAGTTTCTCCAGGACCTTGCGGCGCGAGATCTGCTTCGGCGCGCCGTCGTAATCATGGGCGACAGGCACATAAGCTGCCTCGCCGGGCCGCACCGAAAAGGACACGCCAACCAGTTCCGCCCGCATATAATCGAGGCTCGTGGTTTCCGTATCAAAGGCAAACAGCTCTGCGGTGGCCAGCTTGTCTATCCAGCGCTCGAGGTGCTCGACGGTGAGTACCGTTTCATATTGTTCCTCCGCCGGTTCCACATCCTCCTCATTCTGCAACCCGGCGGCGGGTTCCGGTTCCTGCGCGGGCACGGGTGATTCGGGCGCGGCGCGCACGCCGCCGTTTATGTCCGGCAGCCAACTGCGAAAACCCCAACGTTTATAGTGCTCCCTCAGCGCGGCTTTATCCTGTTCGGTGATCACTAGCTGCTGCGGTTCGACAGGCAGTTCCAGGTCGGTTTTCAGGGTCACCAGTTCCTTGCTCAACGGGACCTGGTCCAGGTGTTCCCGCAAGTATTCTCCGACCTTACCGGTAAAACTGCTCGCCCTGGCCACGATCTCATCCAGGCTCCCATGTTCCGCCAACCACTTGACTGCGGTCTTCGGCCCCACCTTGGGAATCCCCGGCACGTTGTCCGATGTGTCGCCGATCAGCGCAAGGTAATCCACGATGCGCTCCGGCGGCACCCCGTATTTTTCGATCACGCCGGCCCTGTCAAAACGGGTATTGTTCATGGTATTGATCAAGTGAATATCGTCATTGACGATCTGCGCGAGGTCCTTGTCGCCGGTGGATACCAGCGTCTGCAAGCCTGCGCCCGCAGCCCGGGATGCCAGCGTGGCGATCACGTCATCCGCTTCCACGTTGTCGATGAGCAGCAGGGGAACACCCAGCGCGCGGATAATTTCATGCAAGGGTTCAATCTGCGCCACCAGGTCGGGCGGGGCCGGCGGGCGGTTGGCTTTATACTCGGGATACAGGTCGTTGCGAAAACTCTTTCCCTTGGCATCAAAGACGACCGCAAAGTAATCCGGCTGCTCTTCCTTGTGGAGTTTGCGCAACATATTGATAACACCGTATATGGCCCCGGTCGGCTCTTTCTGAGAGTTCGTCAGGCCCGGCATCGCATGGTAGGCGCGGAACAGGTAATAGGACCCGTCCACCAGGGTCAGTAATTTTTTTGGCATAGGCGAGCAGAATAATTTCGAAAAGCCCTGACAGGGTCAGCGACTCCTTCAAGCCATATTATGAAACACAGATTGAACCTTGCCAATATTCGCTGTACTTTTTTTTATCTTGGGCTATGATTTGAGGGAACAAAACGGATACTGCCGATGAAATATCTTATCTCTTTCTTATTCTGCGTGAGCTTGATCACCGCTTCTGCCCAGGAGGATTACACGGAAGAGGACCTTGCGCCGGTGCCTGAACCACCGACCATACCGGACCCGTTAAAGAGCGGCCAGGCAATCGAACCGCAGGTGACCATCATCCGTAAGGATGACGCTATCATTGAAGAGTACCGCCTTGATGGGCGGCTTTACATGACCAAAATCACGCCTGCAGCAGGCCCTGCGTATTACCTGGTGGATCGCGACGGTGACGGTCAGATGGAAACGCGGATGAGCGAAATCTACGATGATTTTGTGGTCCCGCAGTGGGTCTTGTTCAGTTGGTGAGCGGTCTCTTCGGCAGCCGGCTTCTACCAATATCCCCAATAACCCAGCTCCAGGTACATCCACAGCATGTGCTCTGCTGACAGATGCCTGGACGACTCGCGCGCCCCCTCAAAACCCACCTTCAACAACGTCTCTTCTCCCAGCCGGCCGGTCGTCTCCGCGCCCACCGCAAAACGACCTGCCCCCTCGCCCAGGCCCGTGCCCTGGGTGTACAAGGTCCACAACTGGTTCCCGACAATCAGCCCATACCCCAACTCCGCCTCCGCACTCAAACGGTAACCGCCCAGTTCGTCGCCGTTCGCGTCACGCGCCAACCCCGCCACGTTTGCCTCCCATAACCGCCGCGTACCCTCCTCCATACCGCCAAAACTCCTCGCCGGCCGGTAATTCGGACTCAACTTCAACATCCACCCCGTTCCGTCCGCACGGTATGTTTTCTCCAACATTCCGCCTACCTGCCATTCCCGGTAATCCTCATTCGCCACCAGCCCGGACCCGCGCAACTGCACACGCCATCCGGTCTCGTTTGACCAGCCCAGGCCGCCGGCAACATCCAGTCCCGCCCCGGATACCACATCGCCACCGTCCACCCGCGCCCCCAACTCAACAAACTGCTCAAATTCACCCGCGGCGCCGCGCACGCGGTGAACGCCTTCCAGGATCGCGCGCAAGCGGTATACCTCCGCATCCGAAAATTCCTCTACCGACAACCCTGCATACGTGACCTCCGCCTTTACTGCGGTCGACCAGGCGGCCCCGCGATACAAGGAACCGACCATCCCCGCTGAGAACCCATACAAGTCCACATCCTTCTCCTCCCGGTACTCTTCCTCGTCCACCTTCAAGGTCACATCCCCCAGCCCATAACTCAATGCCCCCCAGGCATTCAGTCCGTCCGCGACCGCCCAGTCCGCATAGGGGTGGACGCCTGTCAGACTGATCTCGTACTCGCCCGCGAGTGGCCGGCCGCCGGCGCTCCGGTCAACATAGTCAAACCAGCCCTCCGTCCTCGACAACGCTGCTCCCAGCAACAGCCCCTCGCGCAACCATCCGTCTATCCCCAGGTGCGCGCTCGCCATCTCGCCGTCCCAGTCCACCGAGCGGTCGCCCCGAGCCGACAAGTCGGTGTACCCACCTTCACCCCACAGGGTCAACGTCTGCCCCACGGAGCCGCCCCCCGACCCCGCCAGGCTACTCAGCGGCAACGCAAACGACAGATCGTTCAGGCCTCGCTTCAGCAACTGCCGTAGCGTCAGCAACTGCTGGGCATCCCAGCCGCGCGGCGCATCAAAGACCTCAAAGCCGGCAACCGGCAGCGAACCATGCCCAATGCCCGCTTGCTCTGCTGCGGCGAGCAACTGCCGGCCGGGCGCCGGTTGCAAACCTTTTGCGCCAACCTGGCCAGGCTCCTGCATCACGCGCAACAACGGCAGCATGACAGTCCGCGGGGCGCGCCCGGACGCAGCATTCGCCTGTACCAACTGCACGCCAGCCGCAGACAACAACACCTCTCCGCCGGCCTGGCCAGGTCCCGGCATCAGGCCTATCAACGGCAATGTGAGAGTCCGCGGGTCGCGCCCTGGCGCAACGTTGGCGGGTAATGACGAAAATGCTGCATGAATCGACAACAACTCAGGCCCGGCCGGCCGTGAATCAGTCGAGCTTCCGCGCGCCGGCGCGTTGGCAGACGCTGAATATGCGCCGGCGCGCGCCGATCGGATGCGGTCGCCCAGCACTTGTGTCGTGCGGCCGGCGATGGCCAATGTAAGCTGCGGCAACAACGCCTCATGTACCCCGGCCACCTGCGAGGCACCGATAGCCGGCGCGGTGACGACCAACATGAAGTCATCACTTGCTGCGCCGCCTGTTCCATCCGTTGCGGTCACGGTCACCATTGTCTCTCCGACTCCGGCGCCGGTCAGGGTCAGGGCGGCATTCACCAGACTCGCCGTGGCGATAGACTCATCACCCAACGTAGCCGTATAGTTCAACGCATCATCATCCGCATCGGTGAACGCAGCGCTTATATCAACCTGCCGGGTCTGCGCTAACTCAAGCGCCTGGTCAGATAACGGCGTCGCTACTGCCGGCGCATGATTCAACGCCACCACCGTCACTCTGAAGGTGTCATCCGCCGCGGCCCCATGTTCATCTGACGCGGTCACCGTCACTGCCGCCGCGCCGGCTGATGCGCCGGTCAGTGTCAGGGTAGTGCCTGCCATCGCCACCGTGACGACGGACGTGTCGGCGGACTCTGCGGTACAGGTCAACTCATCACCGTCCGCATCGGTGAACACAGCGCTCAGATCAAGCTGCCGGGTCTGCGCCACATCAAGTCTCTGGTCAGACAGCGGTGTCGCCACCTCCGGCGCATGATTCAACGCCTCTTGCGGCGCCTCGTTCGGCAGCGTTACCGTCAACGTGAACTGGTCGCTCGCTGTGCCGCCGCGCCCGTCAGAGACCGTCATCGTCACCTCTGCCGCACCAACCGACATGCCGGTCAAGGTCAAGCGAGCTGCCGCATCGTCCATACTCACTGCGACAACAGAGGATTCATCTGTTGTCGCCGTATAGACCAGCACATCCTGATCCGGATCGTCAAATATATCCGAAAACGCCAGCGTTAGAGTCTCATTCACCCCCAGCGTCTGATCGCCGACCGGTGTGAGCAGGAACGGCGGCCTGTTTGGCAACGGCGGGGGTGGCGTCACCGTGACGGTAAACTCGTCGGAGACCTCGCCGTCCTTGCCGTCGGCGGCCGTCACCGTCACTGTCGCGGTCCCCACCGTAATCCCCGTCACGGTAACGGTAGAGCCCGACAGCGACACCGTCACCTTCGACAGGTCGTCCGAACTTGCTTCATATGACAGCGCATCGCCATCGGCATCCGCAAACACGTCGCTGCCGGTCGCTTCCAACTCCACCGTCACCACCGACCCCATGCTCACCGTCTGATCGGCGATGCCGTTGGCCACCGCCGGCGCACGGTTCAGTGTCGCGCTTACCGTTTCGCTATAGACACTATTGGGTTCGAGTAACCGGCCGTTTTCACAAGGCTCGCTGTAGGCCTGAACCCGAACATCGTATAACACGCGGTCAAGCGCGACCCCGGTCTGCTCGCTCCTGTTTCCTATGGCTCCCTCCTTGATGACGAACTGCCTCAGCGCGCCGTTGCCCCACAGCTCGAACGTGCCACGATCAGCGTTGTTCTGAAGCCCTCTATAGGCTTGCAGAAATTCCGGTTCCGTCGATTTCTTGTACTCAACCTCGAAAGCCGATCGGCTTCCGGTGAGCAGGCATATCCCGCCGGTGTCGTCAACCCAGTCCCAGGATACCGTGAGTTGGGGCAGGTCATCACCGGCCGTGAGGCGCACATTCGACGGCGCAGTTGTCCGGGTTCTGCGGACGACCGTGACGTTGAACGAATCCGAAACCGACTGCCCGCCCGGATCCGCCGCCGCCACCGTCACGGTCGCCGTCGCCGTGACACCCTGCGCCTCCACTGTCAACGTCGTCCCCGACAGCGACACCTTGGCCGTGTTTGCCGCGCTCGTAGACACCGTATAAGTCAGCGTGTCGCCGTCCGGGTCGTTGAACACCGACGAAATATCCACCGTCATGCTGGCGCCCTGGGCCAGCGTCTGGTCCGCGATAGCATCAGCCACTACCGGCGCCGCCGCCCGCGCCGATGACGGCAGACCGACTACCAGGCAAATCACGAGAATCAGCAGGCGCTTGATCGTTGCCGCAAACCAAAATGCATTATTCGCAATCATAGTCAGCCGGCTCCGAGTCGCGATACTTTTCGGGGATAAAAAAGGTAAATTACGTTTGGCAACATAGTAATAATGTGTATTACCTTAAACGATGTTTACACAGTATAAGCAAAAAAATATATGCAAGTCAACATTTTGCACTCAAGTTTTTACAAGATACATTAGGAGTGCGGGGGAAGTGGTAAAACAAATGTATGCGGTTGCCCTGAGGAAGATATACGGGCTTTGTGTTTGATGTTGCGCGCAAAGAGGACTGAACAGCCCCGGATTACACACCAGGTGATGCGATGGTCACATTACCGGAAAACCACCCCGGGTTGATGAATTACAGCGCCTCCAGATAATCGATCATGCGCCGGCGTTGCGCCGCATCCGGTGTCCGGCCCTTGCCGGCGGCCATATTGTCCCGCATGTGTTTGACCTTGGAGGTGGCCGGAATAATGCAGGTCACGGCCGGGTGGCCGGCAATGAATTTGAGGAAGAACTGCCCCCAGCTTGCGCAATCGATCTCACCCGCCCATTCCGGTAGGGGTTTTCCCTTGACTTTTCTGAACAGGCTCCCCCCCTGGTAGGGGCGATTGATGATCGTGGCGATGCCCCTGTCCCGGGCCAACGGCAGCAGGCGCGCATCCGTGACCCTGTTGGCGGCGTTGTAAGTCAGTTGGACGAAATCCAGCGGCTCCGTTTTCATAATGGCCTCCAGTTCTTCGTGAAAACGGCCGTGCGAGGTGGTAATGCCCAGGTAACGGACGCGCCCCTGCTCCTTCCATTCCTTCAGGGTCTTGAGGTGTACCTTCCAGTCGCGCAGGTTGTGGATCTGCATCAGGTCCATGGTCGGCACCCCCATCAGTTCCATGGATTCGTTCATCTGGTCGATGCCAGCCTGGCGCCCGTCGGTCCAGACTTTTGTGGCCGCAAACAGCCCCGTGGTATTTTGCGTGGTTTTCAGCAGTTCGCCGACGATACCTTCCGCCGGGCCGTACATCGGCGACGAATCGATCATTTGACCGCCCTGGTCGAAAAACACCTGCAACACCTCGCCAAGCTGCTGCATCGGCGTGGCATCGGAAAAAGTACTGTAAGTGCCCATTCCCATGATCGAGAGCTCCTCGCCGCTGGACGGGATAACGCGCTTGATCACGTCACCGCTGTTCGCAGACAACCTTCGGGGCATAACAGCGAGCGCAACGGGCGCGGCACAGGTATGGGTGATGAATTGGCGCCGCGAGAGTGTGATATGTTTCATTCGGGTTCACCAGGGTTGTTTGGAGCGCAGTGCGGGCGATCCTGATAATGAGGGTTTATGGTAACAGAAAGATGGTGGCCAGGCCCAGGAAGGTCATGAAACCTACCACATCGGTAACGGTAGTCAGCATCACCCCGCCGGCGATGGCCGGGTCGACCCCGAATTTTTTCAGCACCAGCGGAATCATCGAGCCTGCCAGCGCCGCGCAGATCAGGTTGATGATCATCGCCAGCGCTATGATCAGCCCCAGGCCCTGGTTGCTGAACCAGAAGGTGGCGACCAATCCGACCACCAATGCCCATAGCGCGCCGTTGAATAATCCGACTGCGCATTCCTTAACAATCAGTGATCGGGCGTTCTGCCTGGAAATCTGGCCCAGCGCCAGGCCGCGCACCGAGACGGTCAGCGCCTGGCTGCCGGCGCTGCCGCCCATGCCGGCAACGATGGGCATGAGTATCGCCAGCGCCACCAGCTCGTGGATGGTGGCCTCGAAACGGCCGATCACCCAGGCAGCTAGAAACACGCTGAGCAGGCTGATGCCCAACCAGACAGCGCGGCGGCGGGCGCTGAGCAGGACCGAGGCAAACAGGTCGTCTTCGCCCAGGCCGGCCATGTTGCGCATGGTTTGTTCCGCCTGTTCCTGGATCACATCCAGGACGTCATCAACAGTAATCCTGCCGAGCAGTTTCCCGTTTTCATCCAGCACTGCCGCGGAGATCAGGTCGCGTTGCTCGAACAGCCGGGCGACGTCTTCCGCCGGCATGTCCGCGGGAATACCGACCTCTTCCGACATGTGTTCACCGACACTGTCTTCCGACTTGTTTACCAGTACATCCGCGAGTGGGAGCACACCCAAGTAGCGGGTTTCCCGATCCAACACGATCAAGCTGTCGGTATGGTCCGGAAGCTCGCCCAGTTGGCGCAGGTAGCGCACGACGACATCCAGCGACACGTCCGCGCGTACCCAGACCACGTCCGTGTCCATCAGACCGCCCGCGGTATCCTCGGGATAGGACAGCAGCGAAGCGATGCGTTGCCGGTTTTGGGCATCCATCGACAGCAGCACGCTGTCCACCCGTTCTTCCGGCAGGTCCTGCAAGATGTCCGCGGCATCGTCCGTGTCCAATCCCTGGGTTACCTCGGCCACTTCCTGCGGGTGCATCTGTTCCAGCAGACCGGCGCGCACGACATCCTGGACTTCGGAGAGTACATCGCCCTCGACTTCCGGATTAACCAGGTCCCAGAGCGTTTTGCGGTGGCGTCCCGGCAGGCTCTCCAGCAGGTCGGCTATCTCGGAGGGATGAAAGGCTTCCAGCATTGACCTGACCCGGTCAAAATTGCCGTCTTCCAGGAACTCAAACAGTTGTTCTTGGCGTGTCAGGTCGGGCATGGGTTAACTCTGCTCCAGCATTTTTTCTACGTCCGCGGCGGTGCCGGCGCGCATGACGGCATCGGCAATGCCGGCCAATCTGCCCAGGTCGCTCTCGAGGATGTTCTTTTTCACTTCGAGCAGGTACGCCGGATGCACGCTGAACTCCCGCAGGCCAAGGCCCAGCAGCAAGCGGGTATACTTGATGTCTCCTGCCATTTCCCCGCACATCGCAACCGGGATATTCGCCCTCGCGCCTGCGTCAAGGGTCATTCGAATCAGCCTCAGCACTGCCGGATGCAGCGGTTCGTACAGGTAACTGACCTCGTCGTCAACGCGGTCTATCGCGATAGTATACTGGATCAGGTCGTTCGTGCCGATTGACAGGAAATCGAGTTGTCCGGCAAAAATATCCGCGCAGATTGCGGCAGCCGGTACTTCTATCATCGCGCCGACAGGCATATTCGCATCAAAACCCACTCCCTGGCTGTCCAGGTCCGCCTTGATCTCGTCTATCATCTCCAATACCTGGCGGGTCTCCTGCATATTGGAAAGCATCGGGATCATCAGCCGGATGCTGCCGTGCGCGGAGGCGCGCAGGATCGCGCGCAACTGCGGCCTGAATAATGCCGGCTCCTTCAGGCACAACCGTACCGCCCTCAATCCCAGCGCCGGGTTGGGTTGATTGGCGCCTCCCTGCCTGCCGCCATCCACCTGTTTGTCTGCCCCTAAGTCAACGGTCCGTATCGTCAGCGGCAGCCCCGCCATCGTGTCGAGCACCGACAGGTAGGTCTCATAATGTTCCTCCTCTTCCGGCGGCGCGTCCCGGTTCATGTACAGAAATTCCGTTCGGTATAACCCCACCCCGCTGGCGCCGACCTGTCTGACGATCTCGAAGTCCTGGGGTAATTCAATATTTGCCTGCAACCGGATCGGAACAGCGTCCCGGGTTTGCGCCGGCGTCTCTTTCAGGCGTATCAGGCCGGCGTAATAGTCCTTGTCTTCCTGTTGCCGCTTCCGGTAGTAGCTGAGACTGTGCTCATCCGGGCCAACCAGCATCACGCCGGCATTGCCGTCGACGATAACGATATCGTCTTCCCGGGCAAAGCGCGCCGCGTCATGCAGGCCGACGATTGCAGGGATCATCAGGCTCCGGGCCAGGATCGCGGTATGCGATGTCGGGCCGCCATATTCGGTGACGAAAGCGAGAATACCGTGAAGTTGCATCAGCACCGTGTCCGCGGGCGTCAGGTCATCGGCAATCAACACGTATCCACTCAAGCGGCTGTCCGGTTCTTCATGGCGCAACGGTTTTTGTTTCAGCAATATCCTTTGAATACGGTTTACCACGTGATCTATGTCATTTTTGCGGGTACGCAGGTATGGGTCTTCCATTTCATCGAACACGTGGACCAGCGCATCCCGCTGCATCTGCAGCGCCCATTCCGCGTTATGACCTTCCGACCTGATCAATCGCAACGGTTCCTGGGTCAGGACTGCGTCATCAAGCATCAACAGGTGGGTATCAATGAAGGGGGCGATATCCGGGGAAGTCGCTACCGGAATATGGTCACGAATCGCCCGCAACTGCTGTTTTGCGAGTGTTACCGCGTCAACCAGACGCCGGGTTTCCGCTGCGACCTGTTCCTGTTCTACCTGGTACTCGGGAATATCCAGCCGATCGCGCTCAATGATATGCACGCGGCCTATCGCAATCCCGCGGGAAACGCCCATTCCATGCAGCGACAAGGTCATAACTCTTCCTCGAAGCGATTTTCAATCAACTTCACCAACGCGGTGAGCGCCCTGTCCTCATCCCTGCCATCAACAGTCAGTTCGACCGATGCGCCTTTGGCGGCGGCGAGCATCATCAAGCCCATGATACTTTTTCCATTCACGGTTTTGTCGCCGGATTTAACCGTGATATCCGCTTCATAGGCTGCTGCCGTTTCCACAAACCGGGCGGCGGCGCGGGCGTGTAGTCCCAACTTGTTGATGATGGTTAGGGATTTATTCAGCACCTGTTGTCATCCGTCAGCAGTTGATAAATGGTTTCTGCGGATTTTGCGCGCCTGAGTTGTTCCAGAAAATCCGGTCCGTCAAACATTTCGGCCAGTTGCGCCAGGGTCCGTAAATGTTCATCGGTCGAGTGTTCCGGTACCAGCAGGCCGAATATCAGGTCAACCGGTTTCCGGTCCGAGGCATCGTAATCCACGCCGCGCGTCAGCTTGATAAACGCAGCAGTCGTGGAAAAACTGTTCTTCAAACGACCGTGGGGCAACGCGATGCCGTTCCCCAGGCCGGTGCCGCCAAGGCGTTCACGGGACAGCAAGCTGTTGAAGACTTCCTGTTCAGTCATGCTGGTATCACCGCCGGCAATCAAGCCGGAAAGAGTCTCCAGTACTGCCTTCTTGCTGGACAGGTTGGCGTTACACAGGACGCGTTCGCGCGCCAGAATATCTGATATTTCCATTGAAGCTACAGAACGAAGGTGATCAACTACGGTGGTCGGACAATTTTTCCTTGTGTTTCTTTACCTGCCGGTCGAGCTTGTCAATCAACCTGTCAATGGCCGCATACATGTCATTGTGTTCCGCATCGGCAAACAGGTTCCCGCGATTTACATGTATCGTTGCTTCGGCCTTTTTTCGTTCCTTCTCAACCGACAGGATTATGTGTACGGTAATGACGTGATCAAAATGGCGTTCTATGCGATTCAGTTTTGTCGCAACATAGGAGCGCAAAGAAGGTGTAATATCCAGGTGATGGCCGGTCAAGTTGATTTGCATGATATCCTCCGTCATGTCGGTAAAAAATGTTTGGTGTTAAGCCCGCGCTCCCGGGGTGGGCTTAACACCAAACCTTTTCCGGCACAGCGCTTAGCCCAACGAATTCGTTTCAAGGCCAGCCCGCAAGTTTCTAGAAGTTCACCCTTTTGCGTTCGCTCGAAGAGGGTATTGACAGCGCTTCGCGGTATTTCGCCACAGTTCTGCGCGCAACCTGAATACCCCGTCCCGCCAGCAACTCGACAATTTTATTATCGCTCAGGGGTTTCTCCGGCTTTTCGGCCTGGATAATCTTTTTTATGAACGCCTGGGTGGCCGTTGCCGAACAGGTTCCGCCCCGGTCGGTGCCCACATGGCTGGAAAAGAAATATTTCAGTTCAAACACACCCCTGGGCGTATGCATGTATTTCCTGGTGGTCACCCTGGAAACCGTTGAATCGTGCAGGCCCAGGGTCTCCGCGACGTCGTGCAATACCAGCGGCTTCATCGCTTCATCGCCGAACTCCAGAAACGCGCGCTGCTTCTCAACGATACAGGAAGCAACCCGCAACAGGGTTTCGCTGCGGCTTTGCAGACTCTTGATGAACCAGCGCGCCTCCTGCAAATGATTTTTCAGTGAGACATTATCCGCGCTGTTGTCTGCGCGGCGTATCATACCCGCATAATCTGCGTTGATGCGCAAGCGCGGCTGCGCCTCCGTGTTCAGTTCCACCTTCCACGATGCGTCTGCCTTGGTTACCAGCACGTCAGGCACCACGTACTCCACGTGGGAGTCCTGCACCTGGCCACCGGGGCGCGGGTGTAAGGATTGTATCAACGCCACCGCCTGTTCCAGTTGTTGCAGGTCCAGGTTCAACTGTTTAGCCAGGCGCTTGTAATCGTGTGCCGCCAACAACTGTAAATGATCTTTGGCTATGTTGCGCGCCGCATCCAGCCAGGGGGTGTCGGGCGCCAGTTGCGCCAGTTGCAGGCCCAGACATTCGGACAGGTTGCGGGCGCCGACGCCTGCCGGGTCGAAGGTCTGAACCAGGTGCAGCATTCTCTCAATCTCATCTATTGCGGCGTCAAAGTCTGCGGACAGGGTGGCGCGGATTTCTTCCAGGCTGGCTACCAGGTATCCATCGTCATTGACGGCATCGATCAACGCAATGGCAATGGCCTTGTCGGTGACGGACAGCGTAACCAGATCTAGTTGCGACAACAGGTGCTGCTGAAGATTGCACCCGCCGTTGTCCCGGTACTCTTCGGTGAACGCCTCTGCGCCGGCGGCGCTCCCGGAGTGATAAGCGGCGGCATCGTAGATATCCTCCCAGGCGGTGTCTACCGGCAGTTCATCGGGAATGGTGTCCTGATCGAAAACTTCGGGGTTATCCTTCCCGTTCAGCTCCGGTGGCCCGGATTCCGTGGGGTCGGCCTGCAATCCCGGCGCATCTTCTTCGTCCAGTTCCAGCATCATGTTGGAATCCAGCGCGCCCTGGATTTCCAGGTTCAATTCGAGGCTGGACAATTGCAACAGCCGGATAGCCTGCTGCAACTGCGGAGTCATGCTCAGGCCCTGTCTTAATTTAACTCCCAGTGATTGCTTCATGATAAAAAGTGTAGCGCAAAAATAACTGCCTTATTGCGGTAATGCGTGTTACATCTTGAAATCAAAACCCAGGTAGACATCTCTCACGGTTTCATTCGCCAGGATTTCATCCGGAGTGCCTTCCGCCAGGATTTTTCCTTCATTGACGATGTAAACGCGGTCACAAGCGCCAAGGGCTTCCCAAACGTTGTGGTCGGTAATCAGGATGCCTATCCCTTTTTCCCGCAGGTAGCCTGTTATCCTCTGTATGTCATTGATGGAGATCGGGTCTATGCCTGCAAACGGTTCGTCAAGCAGGAGGAATTGCGGTTCTGTGGCAAGCGCCCTGGCAATTTCCACGCGCCGCCGCTCGCCGCCGGACAGGCTCATGCCCAGGCTGTCACGCAGGTGCGACACGTGAAATTCGTGCAACAGCGCTTCGGTTCGTTTTTTTGCTTCTTTCCTGCTCAGGTTCCCGCGCAACTCGAGCACGGCAAGAATATTTTCCTCCACCGTGAGTTTGCGGAAGATCGATGATTCCTGGGGCAGGTAACCCAGGCCAAGGCGAGCGCGTTTTTCCATCGGCAACAGGCTGATATCCTTTCCATCAAGAATAATATCGCCTTTATCACATGGAATCAGGCCGACAATCATGTGAAAACTGGTGGTCTTTCCCGCGCCGTTCGGGCCGAGAAGCCCGACAATTTCACTGCTGTTGACCGCCAGGCTGATATCGCTCACCACCTGGCGCGCACGGAATGACTTGGAAATGTTCTGGACGGATAAAACGCTCATGCGGTATTGCCGGGGGACACTACGATCCGTCTTCTTTTTTCTTCTTCAATATCAGTTTCACCCGGCCCTTATTTTCGGTAGCGGGCGCTTGTGCCGATGTTTCGCCGTCGGGACGGCTCCACGCCTTCACGCGACTGAGTTCGGTATTATACTCTATCCTCTCTCCAACCAGCGTGGAAGTATCCTGTTTTACCCACGCATCCCGGATCAATACCACCAGGGATTTGCTCTCGTGGTATTCCATGCGCATCGCCCTGGCCTGATCATGCACATCGCTGTTGTCCGGCAACTGCTTATAGGTCGCCGGATTGCCTTCAATAATGATGTAGTCCAGTTCATCCCCGCCCTTGCTGTAAACCGTCATCGTGTCGCCGGTCATATGGATGGAGCCTTGGCGCACGATGACGTTTCCACGGTAAATGCTGACATCATTCTTATCATCGAGTTCCGCTTCGTCTGCCTCGACTTCTATCGGCTGGTCTTTGTCCGTGGACAGGGAAAACGCTGCCAGGCTCCCCAGCAGGCATGACAGTATGACAATAACGTCAACTGCCCGTCGTAGCATTGATAGTGGTTTTTTCATGGTTGATTACTTCCAGTCTTCCCTCGGGTAAATGCGCGCGCATGCCGGTGCCGGTGATGACGGCTGTATTGGTAACAATGGTTGCGTAGCGGTCTGTCTCCGCGTACTCCTCGTCCAGCAACACTGTTACATGGGAAGTGCTGACTTCCAGTACCGGACTGCCCGCATCATCGTATTCCCACATTTTTACTATGCCGTACAGCAGAATGGTATCATCATCTCCTTGCAGCCGTCCTTTTTCGGCATTGATATACAGCGGAAGCTCGTCTTCCCGAAAAATTTCCATACGCGGCTTCAGCAATTCGGTGCTGTCGTTATGCGGATAGTGTGCCAGGTAGTCCGCCGACAACTTGTTCTTTGGTTTGCCATCCTGGTCCATGGTCAGGGTAGTGAAGTCTTCCATGAAATAATCCGGCGTCTCGGCATCGGCCCGGCGCGCGACGTCAGTATCTACGGACAACCAGTTCAGCAGCCAGGCGCTGCCGGCGGCCGCGCCGATCAGTAATGCGAGGATAAACAACCGCTGCAACATATCAAAGCACCTGGGCGCGCAACAGGTCGTGCATATTCAGAACGCCCACCAGCCGTTGCTCGCCGTCCAGCACCAGCAGCGCATTGATCCGGTGTTGTTCCATCATCCGCAACGCCTCCGCCGCAAGACGGGTCACGGAGATCGTCCTGGGGTTTTTCGTCATTACCTCGGCAGTGGTCGTGGTATGCACATCGTACCCGGCATCCAGGGTCCGGCGCAGGTCACCATCGGTGAATATGCCTGCTACCCTGCCCTGATCATCCAGCACCGCAGTCATGCCCAGCCCTTTCTCGCTCATTTCCAGTAATGTGCGGCTCAGTGGGGTCTTCCCGTTCACGCTGGGCATATCATCCCCGGTATGCATCACATCCGCGACCGCTGACAGCCGTCTCCCCAACGAGCCGACGGGATGGGAGCGGGCAAAATCCTCGGCATCGAAGCCCCGGGCTTCGAGCAGCGCGATTGCGAGCGCATCGCCGAGCACGAGACAGGCCGTTGTGCTGGCCGTCGGCGCCAGGCCCAGTGGGCAGGCTTCCCTGGCAACACTGACGTCCAGGCAGACCGCAGCCGCCGTTCCCAGCGTGGATTTGGGATTGCCGGTCAGCGCGATGAGCGGCAATCCCAAACGTTTTATCACCGGCAGCAAGGTGACGAGTTCTGCGGTTTCACCGGAATTGGACAAGGCGATCACCACATCGTCCCGGGTGATCATACCCAGGTCGCCGTGCCCGGCTTCAGCCGGATGAACGAAAAAAGACGGGGTGCCGGTGCTGGCAAGAGTAGCCGCAATCTTGTGACCGATGTGGCCCGACTTGCCCATGCCAAGGACAACAACCCTTCCCTTGCACGCGAGGATCAGCTTGCAGGCACTGACAAAATGGTCGCCGATTCGCTGTTTGAGGGCGCTGACCGCCTGTTGTTCGGTATCGATAACCGCCCGCGCGGCGCGCAGCAGTTCTTCTGCGTCCGGTTGCATGCCGGCTCCGGCGCCAGCATCGGTTGCCGTTCTCAGTTCGGCCCGGCCATTTTGTACGACATCAGGAATTGACATGCTTTATCTTCCTCGTACTCTTTCAACCAGATTTTGACATGTTCAGCGGGTTGGGAAGCGGTTGAAACAGTACCAGCCGGCTTTACCCCTGGAACAGCCAGTACTGGTAACCGGCAAAGCACAGTAACAATAACGCGCCTTCCACACGGCTGTACCTGTCTTTACCCGAAAAAAATACCATCCACGCCATCATCAGGGTCAACCCTGCCATCATCGAAAAGTCCCGCAACAGGACTTCCCTGCCGAAGGTGTCGGGGTAAATAATACACGGTATTCCCAATACCATCAGCATATTAAACATGTTCGAACCGATCACATTGCCGATGGCGATATCCATTTGCTTCTTTGCGACACTCATCAGCGACGCGGCCAGTTCCGGCAGACTGGTTCCGACCGCAATGATCGTCAGTCCGATTACCAGGTCACTGACACCCATCGCCCTGGCAATATAGACCGCGCCCCGCACCAGAAGTTCTGCGCCCGCCAATAGCAGCGCGAGGCCGACCAGCATGAGGATGATGGATTTCGCCAGGCCGAGCGTTTCTTCCTGTTCCGCCCCGACAGGTGGGGCCGGCGCTTCAAGTCTCGTGCGATAAACGATCCATGCCAACATCAGCCCCAGCGCACCCAGCAACAACACGCCGTCAACACGCGTCAGGCGCAGGTCAAACATCAGCAGAAATGCAATCAGCATCGCCGCGAGCATCAGAAGAAACTCCCGCCGCAGGGTCTGTGACTGCACTACGATCGGGGCAATCAGCGCGGTTGCGCCCAGCACCAGGCCGATATTGGCGATATTGGAGCCCAGGGCATTGCCTATCGCAATCCGGGTTTTTCCGTCCCACGCGGCCACGCCGCCGACAAATACCTCCGGCATGGAGGTCGCGATGCCCACTACGATCAAGCCGATGATCAAGGGCGGCGCCCCCAGTGCGCGCGCGGTGCCCGCAGCGCCGGAAACAAACCGGTCCGCGCCCAGTACCAGCAGGGCCAGACCGGCCGGCACCGCCATCGTTGCTATCAACATACTCCAGAATCCTTTTCCCGATTCGTGCGCCGGGCCATATATCTTTGTGTAAATTTAATTGCCTGACCAGTATCCCTTACCATTCCCGTGCAAACGGGAATCCAGTGAAACAAAGAGTCGCCTTCCGGGCGACACAGTATTTGACTGGACTCCCGCTTTCGCGGGAGTGGTACGGGGGGATGCCCTGACCTGTGCCTATAGTTATATGCGTATACAGAGACCTGATCATGAGGGTTCAGATTTAAAATAAGTACAGTTTATCACGTCATGCGTTGCCCTGCCTTCCATCGTCGTACTGCTGACGTTACAATAGATTTACCCCCCGACTACTGAGACTGCAACAATGCGCGCCATGATCCTGGCTGCGGGCCGCGGTGAGAGAATGCGCCCACTGACCGCGACCCTGCCCAAGCCGATGCTGCTTGTTCACGGCAAACCGTTATTGCAACATCATGTCGAAGCCCTGGCGCGGGCTGGTTTCACCGACCTGGTGATCAACCACGCCCGTTTCGGCGAGCAGATAGAGGCATGGTTTGCGGATGGCGCCAACTACGGTGTGAGCATCCGCTACTCCACCGAAGGCGACAGTCCGTTGGGAACCGGTGGCGGCATAATGCGGGCCTTGCCCCTGCTGGGCGATGATCCGTTCCTGGTCGTAAACGGCGATATCTGGACCGATTTTCCGTTGCAAACGCTGAAAACACGCGGCGCCGCGCAGGCCCACCTGGTGCTGGTCCCGAACCCGGCCCATCACCGCGAGGGTGATTTTGCCTTGCGCGACGGAGAAGCGTCCGACTCGGGCGAACCCCGGTACACCTTCAGCGGAATCGGGGTCTATCATCCCGACCTGTTCCATCCGATGGGCGAACCGGTGTTCCCGCTGGCGCCGCTATTGCGCAGGGCCATGGAACAACGGCAGGTTACAGGAGAGCTCTATAACGGCCGCTGGTCCGACATAGGCACGCCCGCGCGCCTGGCGGAGCTGGAAGCTGTTCCCGCTTAGAAGCGCTTACCCGGATGGGGCGCTGTCTGCGGGTATTGGCGGTGCGGCAATATCTGCAAGCCGGTCTCGGGCCAGGCTGGCGGCTGTTGTTCCCGGATATTGTTGAATTATGTCGTCGAGCTGCTTTTTGGCCGCGTCAACTTGGCCCAGTTCAAGCTGGCAGAATGCAGCCTTCAACTTTGCCTGGACCAGTTTGGCGCTATCGGGATAACGCTGCACCAGAGCACTGTATTCAGCCAACGCCTGGTTGAACCGGCTGTTCACGTAATACGCCTCTGCCACCCAGAATTGGGCGCTGCCGGCGTATTCGCTGTCCGGATAACGCGCCAGGAACTCCCGGAACGCGTTGATCGCAGGTCCGTACAGTGACTGCTTTAACAAGTCGAATGCGTGCCGGTAGGCAGCCTCAATCAACGCGGGATCCACCGCGGCCGGCGCCGTGGCGACAACGCTTTGCGCCGCTTGCTGGCCCGCCCCCTGTCCCGGCGCGTCGGCAACAGTTGCCCCGGACGTTTCAGGCGCCGGGATCGCTGGTTCCGAGGCCCTCTGCGGGTCGTTGCCGGGCTCGGCCGGTTGTTCTGAAGTTGCTGCTGGCGGAACGGTAGCTGCTGCCGCGGCGGCCGCCGCCGAAACCGCTGCTTCCGCGACCCTCTGCGGGTCGCTGTCAGGCCCGGTTGGTTGCGCCGGGGTAGCTGCCGGCGGAACGGATTGTGCTGCTGTGCTTGCGGCCGCCGGTTCGTCGCCAACCTGGTCGACCAGTTCCAGTGTCAGCGGCGTATCGGCCTGTTGCCCGCCGGCTACTTCGGTCCCTTCAAACGGTGACAGGGTTTGCAGCGGCGGCCCGATTTGACTATCCGCAGCGCCAATTACGCCGGTTACCGGGGTCTCAATACGCTGTAGGCGCGTGTCGATATCCGTATACAAATCCCGTTGCCGCTTTTTCAGTTGTTCAAGCGCATGGTGTTGTTCTTCCGCCTGCCCGCGCAAGCGGCTGATCTCCTGCTCCAGGCTTTGCAGTTGCTGTACCAACTCCAGCAACCCCTGGTTGGAAAGCATAGTTTCAATACGCTCAAGGCGTTCCTCGACGGATATCCCGGCGCCGGCAGCAGCAGCATCCTGGGCATGCAGTTCTCCCACGCCTGCCTGTACCGCAAACAGCAGGATGATGGCCTGTATGGTTATCCTCATCGGTGTTCGGCTCAGTAAACGAACTGCACGCGCCGGTTCAGCCTCCACGCCTGTTCATCGTGGCCGGGATCCGCCGGTCGTTCCTCACCGTAACTCACGGTCCTGACCTGCGCCGGCGCCGCGCCCAGCACGACCAGTTGTTGTTTTACCGCGAGCGCCCGCCGTTCGCCCAGGGCAAGATTGTACTCCCGCGACCCGCGCTCATCGGCATGTCCTTCCAGGGTGGCCGTCAGCTCGGGGTTGGCTTGCAGAAACTGGGCATGAGCCTGGATGATGTCCTGGAATTGAGCCATTACGGTACTGCTGTCATAGTCGAAATAAATGATGCGCACAGACAGCAGGCTTTCCGGATTCTCCAGCTCCTGCAGCGCAGCAGCCGGGTCGCCCTGCGCGCCGAACGTCTGTGCTTCGCTGCCGGCTTCCGCATCGTCACTGCCGCCCTCCACCATGTCTGCATCAACGGACTTGTCTACGACCTCGGGTTCCTGGTCCTGTTCAGGCGTTGTGGTACAGCCGGCAACAAACAGGGCCAGACTAAGCAACAGCAGAAATTTTCTAATCATTTTCGTTCTCCCATAACAAGCATAGCATTCATTTTATATTGATTCATAATCAGTCCGGCGGAAACGGGCCCCAGGCCGGTTCCCGAACCTCGCCGTCCTGCAGGGCCAGGCGCTGGCGCACCTTACCGTCTGCGGAAACCGCGGCCAGCTCGGAACCAAAACGGCCGTTGGTGGCATAGATGATCATCGCACCGTTCGGCGAAAAGCTCGGCGATTCATCCAGCCGACTGTTTGTCAGTACGCTCACGTTGCCGTTGGCGACATCGAGATAGGCAATCCGATACGCGCCGTTATCCCCATACACCATAGTAATGCCGCTGCCCGTGGGGGAATAGCGCGGGCGGGCGAAATACGACCCGTCAAAAGTGAGCCGGCGCGGCGTTCCCCCTTGCAGGTCTACCTCGTATATCTGCGGTGTGCCGCCGCGGTCCGAGGTGAAAATGAGTTTGCTGCCGTCCGGCGACCAATTCGGTTCCGTATCGATGGCGCGGTCGCGGGTGATGCGCTGCAGCGAATTGTCGGCCAGGTGCAAGACATAGATTTCCGGGTTGCCGTCTTTGGACAGGGTCATTGCCAGCCGCCCACCGTCGGGGGAATAGGCCGGGGCGCTGTTGATGCCCTCATGGGCGGCCAGTTCTTCCCGCTGCCCGGTACGCACATTCTGCACGAACACCGATGAACTGTCGCCTTCGAAGGAAACATAGGCCAGGTACTCTCCATCCGGCGACCAGGCCGGCGACATCAACGCCTGGTCGGATTCGAGCAGAATCTGCGGGTTGAAACCATCGGCGTCCGCGATCTGCAGACTGTGCCGCGCCTGCCCGGCCGCATCCTGCCTGACCGTGACGTAGGCGATGCGGGTATCGAACGCGCCGCGCACCCCCGTCAGTTTTTCGAAGATGATATCGCTGATACGGTGTGCAATCCGGCGCAACTGCGAGCGTTTGGCGCTGATCCGGAACCCGGTCAATTGGTTTGACTTATACACGTCCAGCAACCTGAACTCGACTTCGTAGTCGCCGGACTCAGTCTGCTTCAGGTTGCCGATGACGATGTTTTCCATGCGCAACAATTGCCAGTCACTGAAATTGACATGCCCGAATTCCACCGGCCGCTGCGGCATCTCGCGCGCTTCCATCGTCGCGAAGCGCCCGCTTCTAGACAGGTTGTTGGCAATGGTCACGTGCAGGTCAATCGGCTGCTCACCGGGCACGCCGTTCCAGCCGAACGGTACGATGGCGACGGGCAGCGTATTCTCAACCCCGGTATCGATGACAATTTCCAGTTCGCCCTGTGCCTGGACCCGGGGAAAGGGCAGGAGTAACAGCAACAGCAGGCAATTTATATATCTCACGCCTTCAGTCCTCGGGTTTGAAACGGAAGTTGAACCGTCTGAGCCGCAGGCGCTCAAAAACCGCCGCGTCCGAAGGCAACGGCAGCGGTGAGGCCTTCTCGACCGCGGTAACGGCTCTCCTGTCGAACACTTCATTGCCGCTTGGTTTATTTATGGTCACGCTGATCACTTCTCCGCCGGGGATGGTTTGTACTGATAATACGCATTCCAGTCCTTTAGGCAAGCCGGTTTTGTTAAAGTTGCCGGCCACCGCGCGATAAATCTCCGCAACGATGTTCTGCAGCGTTATTTTATCCCGCGCCTGCTGTTCCTGCGCCAGTCGCTTGCGTTCTGCCTCCTCGGCAGCTTTTTTGCGCTGTTCCTCTGCTTTTCTTTGCCGTTCCGCCTCTGCCTTGCGGCGGTTCTCTTCCAGGCGCTTTTGCTCTGCTTCGGCCTTGCGATTCTCTTCCTCGATACGTTTCAATTCCGTTTCTGCCTTGAGCCGCTCCTGTTTGATACGATCGCGTTCTGCGGCTATCCTGCGCTCTTCCTCCTTGCGCTTGTTCTCGGCTTCACGCTTGCGTTGTTCCTCCTCCTTGCGCTTGCGCTCTGCGGCCTGCTTTTTCTTTTCCTCTTCTTTGCGCCGGCTCTCCACCGCGCTGGCCTGCTCTTCCAGTTCTTTCAGCTTTTTCTCCATCGCACGCTGTTTTTCCTGTTCCAGTTCCCGCAGCCGTTGCAGTTCTTTTTCTACCGCCTGGTCATCGACGGTCACCGCTTCAACGATGTTTGCCTGCGGTTCCGGCTTGAAAACCGGGGTGCGCGGGGAGTCAAAATTGACGACCAGCGCGGCGATAACCACGGAATGGAGCGCCAGGGACAACAGGAATGAACGTAGCGTCAGGATTTTCATCGCGCATCATTGCCCCGGCGGTTCGGTGATCAAACCGATGCCTTGCACGCCGGCGCCCTGCAGCAAGGCCATGGCCTGCACCACCCGCCCGTAATTGACGTCCGTGTCCCCTTTTACCAATACCGGCAGCTTCGGACGGTATTTGAGTAACGCGCTTACCCTGTTGACCAGGACCTCAGGGGAAACCGGGGCGTCCTGGTTCTCACCGTAATTGATGAAGAAGTTACCGGCCGCATCCACGCTGATGATCACGGGATCGCTGTCGCTCGCAGGCAGAGGCTCCGAAGGCACCTGCGGCAGGTCGATTTTTACCCCCTGGCTGAGCAGCGGCGCGGTGATCATGAATATGATCAACAATACCAGCATCACGTCGATATAGGGAACGACATTAATCTCGGACATCGGGCGTTTGCGCATTCGGTGTCGCATGGCGGCGGTCAACTGTGGGCCTGGTGATGGAGTATCGCGGAGAATTCTTCTATGAATGTATCATAGCGGTTGACCAGCCGCTCCACATCGTTGGAAAACCGGTTATAGGCTATCACCGCCGGGATTGCGGCAAACAACCCCATCGCGGTCGCAATCAGCGCCTCCGCGATGCCCGGCGCGACCATTGAAATCGACGCTTGCTGTACGTTGCCCAGCGCGCGGAAACTGTTCATAATGCCCCAAACCGTGCCGAACAGGCCGACATAGGGGCTGGTGGAACCCACCGAAGCCAGGAATGACAGGTGCGTCTCCAGTTCCTCGACCTCCTTGTTGAGCGCGATCCGCATCGCCCGTTGCGATCCTTCCATGATTACCTCGGGTACCGCGCCGCTTTTTTCCTGCAGGCGTACAAATTCCCTGAACCCGGCTTCGAACAGCAGTTCCATCCCGCTTGCCCCGGCGCGGCTTTGACTGATCCGCTGGTACAACGGCGACAGCTCTTCCAGCGACCAGAAATGCTCCTCGAACGCATCCGCACTGCGCTTGGCCTGATTCAGCCAGACGCGCTTCTTGAAGATCATCGTCCAGGACATTACGGAAGCGATGACAAGCATCAGCATGACCGCTTGCACAGGAATACTGGCATTGGTGATCAAGTGAAAAAAGGACATGTCAGGCGTCATGGGCAAGCTCCATAATAAGTTGTTTTGGCGTTGACAAGATTATCCGTCGGCACCGTTTTGATCAAATAAATCACTTTCCACCATCCGGCTTTTGGGCACGGGCAGGCCGAAGTGCAGCCAGGCATGCCTGGTGGCCATGCGGCCCCGTGCGGTGCGTATCATGAAACCCTGCTGTATCAGGTAAGGTTCAATAACATCTTCTATCGTGTCCTTGACTTCGCCCAGCGCCGCCGCAATGCTGTCGATGCCCACCGGCCCGCCGTCAAATTTCTCGATGATAGCTAGCAGCAATTTGCGGTCCATCATATCAAACCCGGAGCTGTCGACATTCAGCAGGTCCAGGGCGCGGGCGGCGGTGGCTTCACTGATGCTGCCATCCTCCTTGACCTCGCTGTAGTCCCGCACCCGGCGCAACAGACGGTTGGCGATACGCGGGGTGCCGCGGGCGCGGGCGGCGATCTCGCGGGCGCCCGCGTCGGCAATGGGCACATCCAGGATTCGCGCCGAACGGGTAACGATGTCTGCCAGGTCCGCCGTGGAATAAAACTCAAGCCGTTGCACGATGCCGAACCGGTCCCGCAGGGGCGACGTCAGCAGCCCCGCCCGGGTCGTGGCCCCGACCAGCGTGAAGTGCGGAACATCCAGCTTGATGGCGCGTGCCGCAGGCCCCTCTCCGATCATGATGTCAATCTGGTAATCTTCCATCGCGGGGTAGAGTATCTCTTCCACTACCGGGCTGAGACGGTGGATCTCGTCGATAAAGAGCACATCCTTGGGCTCCAGGTTGGTCAGCAGGGCAGCGAGGTCGCCGGGCCGTTCGAGTACGGGACCGGAGGTCTGGCGCAGGTTTACCCCCAGTTCATTGGCGATGATATGGGCCAGGGTTGTTTTCCCGAGTCCGGGTGGGCCGAAGATCAGTACGTGGTCCATCGCTTCCGCGCGTTTTCTTGCCGCGCCGATGAAAATCTCCATCTGTTCCTGCACGACCGGCTGGCCACGGTAATCGCTGAGACGGCGCGGCCGCAGCGTGCTTTCGGCCGCCTCGTCCTCCTCTGTCCCGCGCGCCGAGATGACCGGGTTGGGTTCGCTCATGCAAGACCTCCTGCGTTCACGTCATCGCGGCTTTCAACGCGGCGCGGATCAGGGCTTCGCTGTCCATGTCGGCGGCGCCAACCGCATGCACCAGGCGGCTGGCCTCCTGCGGCCTGTAACCCAGGGATATCATCGCGCTTACCGCTTCACTGATCGGGTCGGCGCCGCGGGAACGTGCCCCTGGCACAGCCTTGTCCGGTTGCCCGCCTGTGTCCCAACTATCGGAACGGTCGCGCAGTTCCACGATCAGCCGTTGCGCGGTTTTCTTACCCACGCCCGGCAGGCGCTGCAGCCGGGCCGCATCGCCGGTTTCTATACATTGGCCGAATTCCGCCGCATCGATCCCGGACAACATCGCCAACGCCATTTTGGCGCCAACGCCGTTGACCTTGACCAGGGCGCGGAACAGGCTGCGTTCGGCCTCGTTGCCAAAACCATACAGCGTATGGGAATCCTCCCGCACCCAGAGATGGGTCAGTAGTTCGATGTCTGCTCCCGCGTCCGGCAACTGGTAGAACGTGTTCATTGATGCCTCCAGTTCGTAACCGACCCCGTTAACGTCCAGGAGCAAACCCGGCGGCTGTTTTTTTACTATCTTGCCGCGCAGAAAACCGATCACCGGGAGCGACCCTGCGCGTTGGTTGCTAACGCCTTGAGGCGCAATATGTTGTCCCGCGAATGCCCGTGGCACAAGGCCACCGCGAGCGCATCCGCGGCGTCAGTCTGGGGAACCGCGTTCAGGCACAACAGCACCTTGACCATATATTGCACCTGGTCCTTCTTCGCATGGCCTTTGCCTACGGTGGCCTGTTTCACCTGGTTGGCCGTATATTCGAAAACCGGCAGGTTACGCTCAGCGCAGGCGGTAATGGCAGCGCCGCGCGACTGTCCCAGCTTCAATGCCGATTCGGCATTGCGATACATGAACACCTTCTCCACCGCGCTCTCGTCCGGCATGAATTCGCTGATCACCGTGTTGATGCCCCGGAAGATCTGGCCCAGTTTTTCGGACAGTTCACCGCCCTGTGTCGTTATCTGGCCATGGGTCACATGAACGGCCCGGTTGCCGTCCATGTCGACAATGCCATAACCGGTATGCAAGGACCCGGGATCGATGCCGAGTATGCGAATCGTCCCGGGGTTACCCACCGGCTTTCAACCGTACCCTGTGCCAGGTCTTGCATACCCCATTTCCATCATCAATCGAGCTGGGCCAGGATTGCATCGGGGATATCCGCATTGGAATACACTTTTTGCACATCGTTCAGGTCTTCCAGCGTATCCAACAGCCGCACCATGGTCTGCGCGCCGTTCAGGTCCAGCGTCTGCCCGGTCGATGCGCGCATCGTGACTTCCGCCGTATCGGGCGGGTACCCGGTCTCCTCCAGGTTGCTCCTGACATCGAAAAAGTCGTCCGGTGTGGTCAATACGTCAACGGAACCGTCTTCATTTCCGGCAACATCGTCCGCGCCGGCTTCCAGCGCCGCCTCCAGCAACGCGTCTTCGTCGGTTCCGGGCGGATAGGAAAGCAGGCCCACCTTGGTAAACAAGTAGGCGACCGAGCCGTCGGTTCCCAGGTTGCCGCCGCACTTGGTAAACGCGTGGCGGACCTCTGCGACCGTGCGGTTGCGGTTATCGGTCATGCAGTCGACCATCACGGCAACACCTCCGGGGCCGTATCCTTCATAACGCACATCCTCCAGGCTTTCGCCCTCTGCGCCGCCGGCGCCGCGCTTTACTGCCCGTTCGATAGTGTCCTTGGGCATGTTGCCGGCCAGCGCATTGTCGATAGCCGCGCGCAACCTCGGATTGCCGTCCGGATCGGGGCCGCCGAGCCGGGCGGATACCGTGACCTCGCGGATCAACCTGCTGAATAATTTACCTCGCTTGGCGTCCTGTCGGCCCTTGCGATGCTGGATGTTCGCCCACTTGCTGTGTCCTGCCATATCTCTTTCCGGGTTTTAACGGAATGTTCCCATTTATGGTGTTATAATTCAAGTCAGGGCAGACGCATATCTTGATATATTGCGCGCGAATTTCTGTACGCGAAATGTTGTTGACAGCCCCCTGTACGGCTACGATAATGGCTGTTGGCGCCTATGGTGTGCCCAGGACGGGGCTCGAACCCGTAAGGCATGTAGGTTCTTCTACAGAGGCCGGGGGAGTGACAGTCCCCTGTGTTTACCGTTTTCACCACCTGGGCAGAATAAACCCGTCCCTTTCGGGGGACGGGTTTTTTTATCATATTGACAAGTCCTGCGCCGGCCACGATAATGGCCGTTGGCGCCTATGGTGTGCCCAGGACGGGGCTCGAACCCGTAAGGCATGTAGCCTTCACTACAGAGGCCGGGGGAATGGCAGTCCCCTGTGTTTGCCGATTTCACCACCTGGGCAGAATAAACCCGTCCCTTTCGGGGGACGGGTTTTTTATCATATTGACAAGTCCTGCGCCGGCCACGATAATGGCTGTTGGCGCCTATGGTGTGCCCAGGACGGGGCTCGAACCCGTAAGGCATGTAGGTCTGACTACAGAGGCCGGGGGAGTGGCAATCCCCTGTGTTTGCCGATTTCACCACCTGGGCAGAATAAACCCGTCCCTTTCGGGGGACGGGTTTTTTAATATCCAGTGTGAGTAAAAGTTCCTTTTAGGCAAAGAAAATATTCGCGTTTTTGTGAGAAAACTCACAAAAACGCGAAAAAACCCTGTGGAAAAATCGGGGGAGGTGCGCCAGGAAGCCTGCGCCTGTTGGGTCAGGCGTCGCTGTTGCCGTAGATGACCTGTTTGCGTTGCGCGGCAAAGTTCAGCAGCCGCTCTATGGGTATGCGGGCGCGCTCGATGATGTCCTTTTCGACAAATACCTCGTTGGCGCCCGAACGGAGTGTTTCCAGCAGCTTTGTCAGGCTGTTCATCGCCATCCACGGGCAGTGGCCGCAACTTTTACAGGTGGCTCCCCGGCCGGCTGTGGGCGCTTCGATGAAGGTCTTGTCGGGGGCGGCCTGTTGCATCTTGTAGAAGATGCCCTTATCGGTTGCGACGATGAACGTATCGGACGCCAGTTCGGTAGCAGCCTTGATGATGCCCGTGGTGGAACTCACTACATCGGCCTGGGCGATGACCGGGGCCGGTGATTCCGGGTGCACCAATACCTTGGCGGCGGGGTGTTTTTGTCTCAGTTCTCCCAGCTCCCTGCCCTTGAACTCCTCGTGGACAATGCAACTGCCTTGCCATAACATCATGTCCGCGCCGGATTGCTCACGCACATATTCGCCCAGGTACTTATCCGGCGCCCAGATGATTTTTTCTCCTTGTTCCGCCAGGTGTCTTACCACTTCCACCGCGCTGCCGGACGTGACCATCCAGTCGGCGCGCGCTTTCACTGCGGCGCTGGTATTGGCATAGACCACGACGGTGCGGTCCGGGTAGCTGTCGCAGAAGGCGTTGAACGCGTCGCCGGGGCAACCCAGGTCCAGGGAGCAATCAGCTTGCAGTTCCGGCATCAGCACCCGTTTTTCCGGGTTCAGGATCTTTGCTGTCTCGCCCATGAAACGCACGCCGCAGACGACCAGCGTGGACGCGTCGGATTCATAGCCAAAGCGCGCCATATCCAGGGAATCGGATACATGTCCGCCGGTTTCATCCGCGAGCCGTTGCAGATCCGGGTCGGTATAGTAATGCGCGACCAATACGGCATTCTGTTCCCGCAACAACCGCTTGATCTGACGCATACACGCGTCCCGCTCCTCATTGGCGAGGTGTTCGACAACCGTCTCTGGAACCTGTTCCGGCGGCAGCCGAAAATCCGGGGGGGTTACAACACTGTGCATTTCTTCGGAACCTCTGCCTCCAGCCGGCGGCATGTGATGTTCCCTGCTCATACCATGCTCAAGAACTGTCGGACTGTTTACACTCCAGTCCTAGTTTAGCACACAAGCGGTTCCGGGTCGCTGCCCCGTTCCATTCCCGTGAAAACGGGAATCCAGTGAGACAAGGGGTCGCCCTTCGGGCGACACAGTATTAAACTGGACTCCCGCTTTCGCGGGAGTGGGATGGAGGATGGGCGACACAGTATTTGACCGAACTCCCGCTTTTCAGCCTGCCCCTGTAGGACGTTGAGCAGGGGCGGGAGTGGGATGGTCACGGTATTCGGGAGTCGCGCGCGCGGCCTGGGCTGTCAACCTTGCAACCCGCAATCATCGGCCAGAAAATCCAGCAGCGTGCGGTAGAACTCCAGGTAATGGCGGTAGCTCAGGGTGTCGACCGTGTGTGCGGCGTCCACCAGTTTCAGGTACTTGTAGGGCTTGCCGCGTTTTTCCAGTTCTCGGGCAAACAGGTCGCTGTGCTTGATGGGCACAATCAGGTCGCGATCACCGTGCACCAGCAGTACGGGCACATTCACCGCGTCCATATGGCGCAGGGGAGACAGCCCGCCGCGCCATGACTGGATCACGTCCCGGAACCGGTAATGCCATGTATCCTTTTCGATCAGTTCCATGCTGCTGACCCCGGCGCCCGGTATCGCGCAGCGGTAAATATTGGGGTTGCGCAGCGCGCCTACCATCGCCGAGTAGCCGCCGTAACTCCAGCCGAAGATCGCCATCCTGTCCGGGTCGGCGATGCCCTGTTCCACCAGGTAATGCATGCCGTCGTCCACATCGTCCTGCATCTTGTAACCCCACTCCTTGTTCCCGGCGCTGTAATAGTCGAAACCGAAGCCCGTGGAGCCGCGGTAGTTGGGTTGCAGCACCGCGTAGCCGCGGGTCGCCAGCAGTTGCGGCCATTCGTCCCAAAAAGAGGAGTTCCAGTGCAGGGAATCGCGACTGCGCGGGCCGCCGTGCGGGTGGGCAATGGCCGGATACGGCGGTTCGCCGTGGGTGGGCAACGTCAGCACCGCGTTCAGCTTCATGCCGTCGCGGGCCTCGTACCAGATGACCTTGCGCTCGCCGAGCTGTTCGGGTTCTATCGTGGATGCCCGGCCCAGCAACCGCAGCCGGGAACGGTCCTCCAACAGGTAGTAGCGGCCCGGCTCTTGCGGCCCCATGGAGCGGATGATGATGTGCTTGTCCTCTTTCGCCCGGTCATGGATGCGATTGAAATTGCCCGCCGGCAGCGCCGCGTCAATGGACGCCTGCAAGGCCGCGGCGGCCTCGTCAACATAGTAAATGCTGGGGCCATCGCCCACGTAATAAAATCCGACCAGAGCCGGGTCATCTTCGCCGTCCACGCACTCCTGCGACACACAGGCGGCGACAACATCTTGGGCGTCATAACGGTCGATTGCGAACAGCAGCTCCGGCTCTGCGTCCGGGTTCTGCATGTCGAACAAGTAGATACCTTGCATGTCCCGGTCCCTGGCCCAGCGTACATAGGCCCTGTTATAGTCAGGCGGCTCAAAGCGCAGGAATTCCACATTGCGATCCGCATCCACGTCCCAGGTCAGCCAGTCGCGCCAGTCACTCCAGCCGCCTTCTTTGCCGGTGCGGAATTGCAGGGTAACAGTATTGTCGT
This sequence comes from Gammaproteobacteria bacterium, assembly GCA_965221335.1. Lineage (GTDB taxonomy): Bacteria > Pseudomonadota > Gammaproteobacteria > Eutrophobiales > Eutrophobiaceae > JAAXHV01. The sequence goes on from CBDCSC010000002.1 coordinate 281,267, forward strand.
TCCGGTTGGCGCGGCTACGCGCACGCGCGCTGCCTTCTTTGTCGAACTCGTAATCGAAGTAGTCCGCCGAGTATTTGAACTCCGGGCGCGCCTGGCCGTTGTTCACGTTCACCTTGAACACTTCTGTGCCGCTCTTCTCGGAATTGGCCCACTCCAGTAACACCCAATCCTCTTCCTTGGGAAGACGCGAAATCATCCTGGGCCTGAACAGACGCTGCACATAGGTCTCGAACGCGAAGCGGGTAATATTGGACTTGCTCGGCAACTCGACCCAGCGCCCGCCGTCGATGCCTACCGACAGCAGCTTCCATGCGTAGGTCTTGACCTTGCCGGCCGCGCCGACGCTGTGCCTGTTGTAGCCGACACGCCGTCCCGGCACCTCCACCGGCTGGCGCGTGATGATCAGCAAACGCCGGTCATTGGCCCAGTCGACCCTGACGATATCCATGTGTTCCGAGCCCAGGGTATACGGGTCTTCATCGAGCCGGGCGGTCTCGTAGACATCCACCACATAGTTCCGGCCGGCACCGGGCAGGCGCATCACGGCAACATGCTCGCCGGACGGGGACAAATCCACATCCCGCACCATCGGCAGCATCGCAAACTCTTCCAGGGTCGGCGGCTCCAACGCGCCGGCCGCGCCCGCATACAGGAGCAGGGTTACCAGCGCGGGCAGGATAAATTCGCGCGGCGCTGACTTGATTGCCGAGCCAACCGGCGCAGAATTTGTTTGATCGGCTGCGGGTTTGGCAATTCCGCGCGGCGTTGACCTGAACCATCGCGGACCCCGGCCGTCAGAACCGTGGCCGCCGAGCGGCAATGTGCGTGCCGTTGGCGAAAGTCCCCGGCGCTCAGAACAACGAGGACAGATCATAACTGAACGAAGCGAAGATCCTGCGGTCGAGCAAGCTGTAACCGGCGCCAAGCGGGACATTGTAGTCGACAACCGTCGCAGTGGACGGGCTGTTTGGCCCCCAACCCACTACCGGCGGGGACGTGTCAAACAGGTTGCGCACGCCCACCACCACGTAGAACCGGCGGTTCGGGTCGCGGTAGCGGATGGAGAAGTTGTGAAAAAAGCGGTCGTCCGCGTCCACGATGTTGGTGACGTTGCTGTCCCCGGTCAGCGTATAGATCGGTTCCTCGTCGGTGGAACCGATGTAGTCGGTGGTCCAGACGAAGGTGAAATCGCGCCATTGAAAACGCACATCGGACTCGCCGCGCCAGCTTGCATACGCGTGCCGGCCGGCGTAATTGGTTGGTTTCTCATCGCCCAGGCCATACTGGTACGCGAGCAGGCGCGTGGCCAGGATATCCACGCTGAGGTCGCCGAACGAGAACTCGCGATCGGCGCGCACCGTGATGTCATACCCCGATGAGCGTTCCACCGCGACATTGATGTACGAGGAATTGACGCCGTCGAGCTCGCCGCTCTCCCGGCGCGCGCCGACCAGGCTGCATTCCTCGGCGCTGAAGTTCAATGAATTGTAACAACGCGACAGGATGTCGCTGGCGCTAAGCCGGGAAATCGAGTTCTCAAGGTCGATGTCGTAGTAGTCAAACGCGACGCTGAGGTCCAGGCCCAGGGACGGAAACATGCCGGCCAGGTCCGGTGTGACGACAAATCCCAGGGACCAGGAGTCCGAGGACTCAGCCTCAAGTTCGGGATTGCCCCCCGAGGTGACCCGGATGCTTGATGTGGGCGAATAATCGGCAGGAATAACGCCCTGGTTCTCCAGCGCTTCACAATTCCGGTACTGGTTGCTGTTCGGGTCCACGTCCTGGGCCGGGTCACGGAAGCGGTCGCAGGGGTCGGCCCTGGACGCGACAAAGCCGGTCACCGGCGCCAGCTTCAGGTGGAACAGCGCCGGGGCGCGGAACGAGGTGCCGAGTGCGCTGCGCACGCGCAATACCGGGTTGACCGCGTAATTGAACAGCAAGCGCCAGGTGGATTCGCTGCCGTAGGAGCTGTAATGGGTATAACGATAAGAGCCGTTCACCGTGAGTTCTTCCGCCAGGCTGACGCCGCCGACCCTGAAGCCGGATAGCAGCGGCAGTTCCACTTCCGTATAACCTTCGATCACGCGGTCATTGCCCTTGGTGATCCCGGAAGAAGTGAAGCCCCATTGGTTGTCTTCGATCGACGCCGGCGGCGGCCGGTCATTCAGGCGGCGGCTGCGCCAGTCCATGCCCGCCACCGCGCGCGCTTCGCCTGCGGGCAGATCAAACAGCCGCCCTTCCATGGAAAACCCTGCGATCCAGAGATCATAACTGGTCTTGAGCTGCTGGCGGTCACTGATATAGTCTGCGGCGGCTGCCGGAATGGCGCCGCGCTGCAATGCGTCTTCACTGAACAAGTCCAGCGGAATACAGTTCGGGTCCGGGCCTTCTGCCAGGACGCGCGCCACTGTCGCCCCATCGAAATTGGCGCCGAACTGCAGTTGGCCCGGGTTCAGCACACACTGCAGGTTGCCGTCCGGGCCTATCGCGGCGGACAGGGCGCGCGCCACCTTGTCCTTGAGCAACACATCGTAGGTCCATTCTCCGCGGCTCCAGGAATAACCGCCGTCCAGCTTCCAGGTAAACTGGCCCAGGTCGCCTTCCAGGGCCAGCCGCAGCGCGCCCACATCGTTGCGCACTTCGGTGATCGGGCTCAGCAAGTCGTAGCTCATCAGCACCGGCTGGGCGATGCCGCCGATACTTCCGAACGGGTTGGTTGGATTGGCCGGGTGGACGTAGGGGAAGAACTGCCGGTAGCCGCGGTTGTTGTTGTCATCACGGTGGGTAAAATAGAATTCATAACCGGCGCTGACCGTCCCCAGCAACCCGCCCAGGTCAAAATCCAGCCCCCCGTCGCTGTACGCCTGGATGCGCCGGCGCTCCGGCAGCATATGTTCCACGCCCCAATTGCGGTCGTCCCGGTAGCCTTCTTCCGGCGTTTCTTCGCCGTTAATGATGCCAAATTCGCGCCAGGGGATCCCGGTCCCGGCAAAGTTGGCGCCGGGATCACGTACCGTGCTAACCACCGGGCCCAGCCCGTACACGTCCACGAACCCGTACACTGAGCCGAAACACCGGCCACGGGTCGGCGCATACAGCGATGGATGGATATCGCCGTTGGTCAGCGGGCGTTCATTGCAGAAACTGTACGCCTGTTCGTCCCGGCCTACCGGCCCCATGGTGGTAAATTCGATGGCGGCGTCAACATAGCCGCGGTCCCAGGTCTTGCCGAACAGTCCGCTCACGGAACCGTAATCCAACTCATCCTGGTAATAGCCTTCAACAATGACGTCATCGAAACGCCGCTTGGTGATGATGTTCACCACCCCGGCGATCGCGTCCGCGCCATAGATCGAGGAAGCGCCGTCCTTCAATATTTCGATGCGGTCAATCGCGACATCCGGGATCGAGTTCAGGTCGACGCTGTTGACCTGGCCGCGGGTGCCTGCCGGGGTAAAGCGCTTGCCGTTCACCAGCATCAGCGTTCGGCCCGGATCCAGACTGCGCAGGCCAAAGGTGTTCACCCCGGGGCCGCCCGACACGACAAACCCGCCGAAACTGTTGTCGATCTGGGGGCCGGAGGCCAGTGCGCTGGATTGCAGAACCTCTGCGGTGTTGGCCATGCCCGCGAGGATCGCGCTTTCCTCGGTGATGACGGTTACCGGTAGCGCCGATGTGAACGCATCGCGGCGAATGCGCGATCCGGTAACGATGATTTCCTCCGGCGCCTCGGTGACAACAGGCTGTGCGGGTTTTTCGTCGGTTTCTGCATCCGGCGCCGTCGCTGTGTCCCCGCCAGGTTGCTCGGCGTCCTGTTCCGTTTGCTGCGTTTCATCCTGTTGAGCGGGTTCCTGTTCTACCTTCTCTGCAGCCTGTGGTGGTTGTTGTTCGGCCTGGTCGGTCGCCTGTTCTGCATGGCTCGGCAGACCGCAAACAAGCAGAATAAGCGTCACTGTAAACTGCCGAATCATGGCTTTAGCTTCTCTCTTATAAATGACTTCAAGCCCTGGTACTCCCACAAAAGCGGGAGTCCAGTCAAATACAGTGTCGCCCGAAGGGCGACCTTTTGTTTCACTGGATTCCCGTTTGCACGGGAATGGTAAGGTGCGTAGGTCAGCCAATAAAATTTACACAGCAAATTAAGGAACATCTGATTAAGTCAGATGTTCCGTACTCTGGCAAGTCCAGGATGGGCTTGTTCAGAGTTTCCTTAATCAGATGCTTGTTTTGAATTATAGACCAGTCTTATCCCCAGTTCACGCAACTGTTCCGGCGCGGCGGCAGCGGGGGCGTCCGTGAGCAGGCAACTGGCGGTCTGGGTCTTGGGAAACGCGATCACGTCCCGGATCCCTTTGGCGCCGGCCATGATCATGACGATACGATCCAGCCCCAGCGCGATGCCGCCGTGGGGCGGACACCCGTATGACAGCGCATCAATCAGGAAACCGAACTTCTCCCGCGCCTGCTCCTCATCAATGCCCAGCAGTTCCAGCACCTTCAGTTGCATTTCCGGCTCATGGATACGGATCGAACCGCCGCCGAGCTCCATGCCGTTCAGTACCAGGTCGTAGGCGCGCGACAAGCGCTCATTCAGGTCGCCACCCTGCTCTTGCGTCTGCGGTGCGGTAAACGGGTGGTGCAGGGATTCCCAGCGCTGTTCCGCGTCGTTATATTCGAATAAGGGAAAATCGACGACCCAGAGTGGCGCCCAGTCGCCCTGCAGCAACTTCAGGTCCTCACCCAGCGCTGTACGCAGCGCGCCGAGCGAGTCGTTGACGATGCGGGCCTTGTCGGCGCCGAAGAACACGAGGTCCCCGGTCTGCGCCCCGGTACGCTGCAATACGGCCTGGACCGTTTCCCCGGGCAGGAATTTCAGGATGGGCGACTGCAGCCCGTCTTCGCCCTTGTCCAGATCATTGACCTTGATATACGCAAGTCCCCGAGCGCCGAACTTCGCCACATACGCGGTATAATCGTCGATCTCCTTGCGTGTAAGGCTATTTCCGCCGGGCAGGCGCAGCGCGGCCACACGGCCGTTTGCCTGGTTTGCCGGACCGGAAAACACCTTGAATTCCACCTGTTGCATCAGGTCGCCGACCTCGACCAGTTCCAGTGGGTTGCGCAGGTCCGGCCGGTCCGTGCCGTAGCGTTGCATCGCTGTATGGTACGTCATGCGCGGGAACGGGTCCGCCAGTTCAATACCCTTCACCTGCCTGAACAGGTCGCGGATCATCCCTTCCACCAGCGCGGTGATGTCGGCCTCATCAACAAACGACATCTCCATATCGAGCTGGGTAAATTCCGGTTGCCGATCCGCGCGCAGGTCTTCGTCGCGGAAGCAGCGGACGATCTGGTAGTAACGATCCATACCGGACATCATCAGTAGCTGCTTGAACAACTGCGGCGATTGCGGCAACGCGAAGAAGCCGCCGCGCTGGGTCCGGCTCGGTACCAGGTAATCGCGTGCGCCTTCGGGGGTTGCCCGGGTCAGCACCGGGGTTTCAATATCAAGAAAACCGCGCTCATCAAGGTGCGCGCGGATGGCGCGGGTGACCCGGCTGCGCAACTTGATATTTTCCTGCATGGTCTCACGACGCAAGTCCACGTAGCGGTAACGCAGGCGTATATCATCCTGCACGTTCTCATCGTCCAACTGGAACGGCGGGGTCCTGGCCTTGTTCAACAGTTCCAGCGTGTGCCCCAGCACTTCCACCTCACCGGTCGGCATGTTCGGGTTAAGCGTGCCCTCCGGGCGCCGGCGCACCCGTCCGGTCACGCGCACCACGTACTCATTTCTGAGCGATTCGGCCACGGCAAAGGATTCTGCGCGGTCGGGATCATAGACCACCTGGGCCAGTCCTTCCCGGTCGCGCAAGTCGATAAAAATTACCCCGCCATGATCCCGCCGCCGGTGTACCCAGCCGCATAACGCAACCTCCTCACCGATCATGGCTGCCGTCAGTTGTCCGCAATAATGGCTGCGCATGGGGTCGCTCCTGCCCGGTAAACCGCGCCGCTCAGGAACCGGCTGCGCCGGCGTGTTCCTGCATGAGTAGTTTGATCTTGCCGTCGGGGACAATGACTCCCATGGAGATGATGAACTTGAACCCGTCTTCCACCGACATATCCAGCTCTATGATGTCCCGTTGCGGCAGCAGCAGGTTGAAACCGGAGGTCGGGTTGGGCGTTGTCGGCAGATAAATGGACTGCAGTTGCAAGTCGGTGATCGCGTGGTCGGTATCAAGCTGCTCATTCACCAGGAAGCCGATGCACCAACTGTCCTTGCGCGGATATTCGACCAGGACCACCTTGCGAAATGACTTGCTCTGGGAGGCCAGCAAGGTAGTGGCTATCTGCTTCACGCTGTTGTAGATGTTCCGCACCAGCGGAATTTTTCCCAATGCCTTCTCCCACACCTGCACCAGGCGCCGGCCCAACAGGTTGGCGGCGAACATACCTGTGAAAACCAGCACACCTATCGCCAGCACGATGCCGGCGCCGGGTATGCTGAACCCCAGCAATGCTTCCGGCCGGTACTCCGGCGGCAACAGCAGGATTGTGCCGTCGAGGAGGTCGATGACAAACTTGATCACCGCAACGGTAATGATCAAGGGCAGCCACACCAACAGTCCGGCTATGATGTATTTCCGCAAGGCAGTCATTTATTTATGAGTATATCCCGGGTAAAAGCCGGCGTTCCGGCAGGAAAAACCGGTGCAGCATAGCATATTCCGTACCGGAACGTCCCGGAAAAGGATGTTCAGCCGGAGGGCGGAGTGGTTGTCGTACTGCCGCCCGATGATCCTGTGGCGGCCTTGGCTTTCTTGCCGGTCGCGCCGGCATCCGTTTTTGCGGCCTTTTCCTTGCCCTTGTCCCCGTCTGCCGGAGTTTTTGCGCCATCGGTGTCCCCGGTCTTGCTGTCATCCTTGGCCAGGTTTCTGCGCGATTTCTCATCCTTGAAGTCCGTTTCGTACCAGCCTGCGCCCTTGAGCCGGAAGGCAACCGCAGATACCAGCTTGCGCAGGCCCGGTTCCCCGCACGCGGGGCAATCAGTCAGCGGCGGGTCGGAGATCTTCTGCAATTTCTCCAGCCTGTGGCCGCAGGCATGGCATTCGTATTCGTAAATCGGCAAGATGCTATCCTGTTATGCGCTGAAGCATGCTATGTAACGGGGGGCTGTTACTCCCCCGTCTTCATGCCGAAGGTCATGCGCCTGAGCGTATCGTCCTTGAGGCTGAAATGATGGTACAGGGCCGCGAGCACATGCAACCCCAACAATACCAGCAGGATGATCGGAAATATTTCATGCAGCGTGCCGACCAGTTCGTTCATGGCCTCATTCTTGTCCATCGGAAACGCGACTTCAAACATCCCGAAGAACGGCACCTTGTAACCGGCCGTGGCAAACCGGGCCATACCGCTCAGCGCCTGGGCAAACAGCACAACATACAGTGCGTAGTGGACAACCCTGGAGGTGACATGCTGCCAGGTGGGCACATGGGGCATGCGCGCCGGGGTAATATTCATCCAGCGCCAAAGCAGGCGCGCCACCAGCACGAACAGCAGCAGCAGGCCGAACGACGCGTGCAGCAGCACCAGCTCCAGTTTTTCCTGTCCCTGGGGGAGATCCTCGGACATCTCGGCAATCACAATCAGTACGACAACGATGACCAGCACCAGCCAGTGCCAGGTTTTGCTTACTACGCCGTATTCTTTTTCGGTATTTTTGACAGGCATTGCATTCTCCTCATCACGCCCGGTAACAACGCCGGGCTATTGGTGGGTCGTGCAGGAATCGAACCTGCGACCAACTGATTAAAAGTCAGCTGCTCTACCAACTGAGCTAACGACCCTGGAACATGGGCGCACGCAGCGCGCTGCGCGGCGCTCCCGACAATCAAATCAGGGAAATGATACCGGAGATTTCCTCCGCGGTAAATCGGCGGCAGTGATACGCTGACCCCCATATCAGCGTTTGAACGATGTAAGCGCCTGGGTGTACTCGCTCGGGTAGAGGTTCGGTACCGCATATTCCTTGCGGGTCATCTTCACCAGCCCCACACCCGGCGCATACCACTGGCTCTGCTCAACCTTGATGAGCCGTATTCCAAGCATCAGGCGCCGCGGCAGGTCCAGGAAGCCGACCGCGTCAATCCGCAGGCAACCGGCGAAATCGCCGGCGGGGACGCCCACATATTCATCCAGGCTGGTTATCGTGTAATCCAGTTCCAGGTCACTGCTGAGCCTGCTCCAGACTCCTTCCAGTTTTTTCGGCAGGTCAAACAGGAACAATTGCGACCCGGCGCGCCATTCGCTACCGACCTTCAATGGATACTTGATCACTGCCTGGGCGCGCTCACCCCCCGGGGACATGCGGCTGATCCCCTCTGTGGTGCTGATGAAATAATGCATCTTGCCGTTTGCATAAATCTTCGGGTAGTAAGTGATGCCGCCAATGATTTCGGCCGGCAGACTGCGGACAATGGATTTCTGGATAACCGGCCCCCGGTTTTCCGTTGTTACTCTGCTGATGTCATAAGTCCATTCCTGGCCGGCTGCGGTCGGAAAATAACCCGTTTCAGGGGCTGTACAACCGCAGACGAACAATGCAACAACGGCGCAAAGGGTTTGCGTAGTCTTCATTTCCTCAGCTTCATGTCACGCTCCAGCGCCAGTTCCTGTTCCAGGAAGGCCATCCGGGCCTTGATGCGTTCCGCCTGGTAGTAATCCGGGCGGGGCGTATCCTGGCGCAGTACGTGCTTGAGTTGTTCGATGGCCACCTGGGTCTCTCCGGTCAGGAAATAATATTCCGCATTGGCAATCCCGGACTCGATCTGGTTTCCCGATTCCGCTTCCGCGCGGGTCAGGTAATCAAAATAGGTGATGTCCGGGGGTTTGAACCTGCCGAATTCACGCAGCTTATTACGTGCCAGGTACGGCTGTCCGCCTTTTAACAGCGCGTTACTGTAGTTCAGCACCAGCGGGCGGTAGTCCGGATACAGTTGCTCGGCTGTTGAGAAAATCGAAATCGCGCTGTCGTAGTTGCCCTCCCTGACCTCTATGTCCGCAGCGGCAAGCAGGTAGGTAACATTTTCCGGGTCCTGTGCCAGCAACAGCCGGGCCTGCTCGCGCGCCTGCGCATACCGTCCGGCCTCTGTCAGCGCAATGATATAACCGTAGCGATCGGCGTCGCGGGTTTTCTCGCGCAGCGGGTCGGCCAGCCGGCCGGAAAACAAATCAATGGCCTGGCGCGGGTCCGCATAGGCTCTTGCCACCAGCTTTGCCTTGACCAGGGGGAAAGTCTCGCTTTCGTTATAACCGGATGCGGTGGCATAGGCCCGCGCACGCGCCGCGGCGTCGGCAATTCGGCGTGTGGTCAACGGGTGCGTGCGCAGAAACTCCGGCGCCTGGGCGGAAAACCGCGAACTTTGCTGCAGTTTCCTGAAAAACCCCGTCATGCCGCGCGGGTCGAAGCCGGCCCGAGCCAGCAATTGAATGCCGATGCGGTCCGCCTCCTGCTCATTGGCGCGGGTGAAATTGATCTGCGCTTGTGCCGACGCGCCCTGTACCGCCATCAGCGCGGCCTGCCCGGCGTCGGGGTTCTGGGTTGCGACCAGGATGGCGCCGAGCATCGCCGCCAGGGTCGGGATGCTCATCTTTTTTGACATCTCCACGGACCTTGCCATGTGTTTCTGGGTCACGTGGGCAATTTCATGGGCGATGACGCCGGCAAGCTCGCTCTCGTTTTCGGCATTCATGATGATGCCGCTGTTAATCCCGACAATGCCGCCGGGCGCGGCAAACGCATTGATCAGCGGGTCGTTGATAACGAAAAACGTAAACTGCTGCTCATTGTTGTCGCTCTGGGAAACCAGCCGGTAGCCGATCGACTCGATATAGGTGTTGATTTCGGCGTCGGATACAATGTCCGCCTGCTTTCTCACCTGGCTGAGAAACGCCTGGCCCAGGCGCCGCTCAAACTCGGGGCTGAGCAACCCGCCGGTGGAATCGCCAATGTCGGGCAAGTCCAGGGTCGTGACATCGGCCATCGTCGCGGCACACACGCAGATGGCCGCAAGCAGGCCGACGCCGGCCGGTTTCAATCGGAAAAGCTCTGTAATCATGTTGTTATAGACTAAAAGAAGCTCTGACAATTCCATCCTGGACTTGTCAGAGCACGCAAAACAAAACCTCGATTTTTGTTTTGCTCTCAAATTCAACGACTTGTCATCATTGAATGTGGCGACACATCCATGTGTCGCAGGAACCTGATTTAATCTCCGAGGCTCCTTAACCAGGTGTACTTTGTTCCCGTGGCGTTGCCGGTGCACGTGAGCAGCGCAATATAAACGTGTAACATATCGCATTTTGATTGGTATTTCATGGCTGGGAGATTTTTTTTCGATGGCTCAAGCAAAAAACGCGTTTTACGCGCAATCAGGCGGCGTCACGGCCGTTATCAATGCCAGCGCCTGCGGCGTACTGGAAACCGCACGCCGGCACCCGGATAAAATCGCCAACGTCTACGCCGGGCGCAACGGCATCATCGGCGCCCTGACCGAGGACTTGATCGACACCGGGCAGGAGACATCGGCGGCTGTTGCCGCGCTGCGGCATACACCCTCAGGCGCCTTCGGCTCATGCCGCTATAAACTGAAGGGGCTGGAGGAAAGCCGGGCCGAATACGAGCGTTTGATCGAAGTGTTCAAGGCCCACGACATCGGGTATTTTTTCTATAACGGCGGCGGGGATTCCGCTGACACCTGCCACAAGGTTGCGCAATTGTCTGCGCAATGGGGATTCCCGATACAGGCGCTGCACATCCCCAAGACGGTCGATAACGACCTGCCCGTCACCGACAACTGCCCGGGCTTCGGCTCGGTGGCAAAATACATCGCCATCTCCGTGCGCGAGGCCTCGTTTGATGTCCGCTCCATGGCCAGGACATCCACCAAGGTATTCATCATCGAAGTCATGGGCCGCCACGCCGGCTGGATTGCCGCGGCCGGCGGGCTGGCTGCCGACAGTGACAATGACATCCCTGTCGTGATCCTGTTTCCCGAAATCCCGTTCGACCAGGAGCGGTTTCTCGCAAGAGTACGGGACTGTGTCGAACGTCATGACTATTGTTCTGTCGTCGTATCTGAAGGGGCGCGCTGGCCTGACGGCGGCTTCCTGGCGGAACAGGGCACGCGGGACGCTTTCGGCCACGCCCAGTTGGGCGGCGCCGCGCCCGTCGTGGCGGCCCTGGTGAAGCAGCATCTTGGATACAAATATCATTGGGCTGTGGCCGATTACCTGCAACGCGCGGCGCGCCATATCGCGTCGAAGACGGATGTTGACCAGGCCTATGCCCTGGGCAGCGCGGCGGTGGAGTTAGCCCTGGACGGGAACAGCGCGATCATGCCCGTGATCGTGCGCACATCCGACAACCCTTACCGCTGGCACATCGGCCAGGCGGACCTTGCGGAGGTCGCGAATGCGGAAAAGTTCATGCCCCGAAACTACATCAGCGACGACGGCTTCGGCATAACGCCGGCATGCCGCACCTACTTGGAACCGCTGATCCAGGGCGAAGATTATCCGCCTTACCGCAACGGAATGCCTGATTATGTGAGGCTCAGGAATGTGCCGGTGGCAAAAAAAACATCATCAAAGTTTGAACTTCGCGGCTGAATCTATAAACTATCGCTTTTTTTACACTTGATTATTTTTCAGGAGTTTATCATGTCAACGTTGGAAATCGCCCTCGTTTGCAGTGTTATCGCCATTTTGTATGGCATCTTTTCCGTGCGCTGGATACTTGCGCAACCCGAAGGCAACGAACGGATGCGGGAAATTGCCGCAGCCATACAGCAGGGCGCCTCGGCGTACCTCAATCGCCAGTATACGACCATCGCCGGTGTCGGCATTATCCTGTTCATCGTGCTGGGGCTGTTGCTCGACTGGTACACGGGTTTCGGCTTCCTGATCGGCGCCGTGTTCTCCGGCGCCGCCGGCTACATCGGCATGAACATCTCCGTGCGCGCCAACCTGCGCACGGCCGAAGCCGCCAACAGCGGCATCAACGCGGCGTTGACGGTAGCCTTCCGCGGTGGCGCGATAACGGGCCTGCTGGTCGTCGGGCTGGGCCTGCTGGGCGTTGCCGGTTATTACATGTTGTTGCAGAACATGGGCGCGGACACCGATACCATACTCCATGCCCTGGTGGGTCTGGGTTTTGGCGGTTCCCTGATCTCCATTTTTGCCCGGCTGGGCGGCGGCATATTCACCAAGGGCGCGGATGTCGGCGCCGACCTGGTAGGCAAGGTGGAAGCCGGTATCCCCGAAGACGATCCGCGCAATCCTGCGGTGATCGCGGACAATGTCGGTGACAACGTGGGGGATTGCGCCGGTATGGCCGCGGACCTGTTTGAAACCTACGCGGTGACCGTGATTGCGACGATGCTGCTGGGCAGCCTGGTGGTTCAGGGAAGCGAGAATGCGATACTCTACCCGCTGGCGCTGGGCGGCGCGTCCATCGTTGCCTCCGTCATCGGCTGCTTCTTCGTGCGTGCGAGTGAGGGGGGCAGTATCATGGGCGCTCTCTACAAGGGGTTGATCGTAGCCGGCATCCTGGCCGCCGCGATGTTCTACCCGGTTACCAACTCAATGATGTCAGATGTCGCCGGCATGTCGGCCGGCGGGTTGTACGGTTGTGCGCTGATCGGCCTGGTCCTGACCGCGGCCATGGTCTGGATTACCGAATATTACACCGGCACCGACTACGCGCCGGTCAAACACGTGGCGGCCGCATCCGAGACCGGCCATGCGACCAACATTATCGCCGGCCTCGGCGTGTCAATGAAAGCAACCGCGCTGCCGGTACTGGCGGTGTGCGCCAGCATCTGGGGCGCATTCGAACTCTCCGGGCTTTACGGTATTGCCATTGCCGCAACATCCATGCTGTCCATGACCGGCATTATCGTTGCGCTGGACGCGTTCGGACCCATTACCGACAACGCCGGCGGCATTGCCGAAATGGCGGAACTGGATGAGAAAATCCGCAACATCACCGATCCGCTGGACGCGGTGGGTAATACCACCAAGGCCGTTACCAAGGGCTATGCCATCGGTTCTGCCGGTCTTGCCGCGCTGGTGCTGTTCGGTGACTATACTCATGCACTGGAAAAAACCGGCATATACGTGGAATTCTCATTGTCTGACCCGCTGGTCATCATCGGCCTGTTTATCGGCGGCCTGGTGCCTTTCCTGTTCGGCGCGATGGCGATGGAAGCGGTGGGTCGTGCGGCCGGTTCGGTGGTGATGGAGGTACGGCGCCAGTTTCGTGAAATACCCGGAATCATGGACGGCACGGGCAAACCGGACTATTCCCGTGCGGTCGACCTGCTGACCAAGTCCGCCATCAGGGAAATGATCATTCCCTCGCTGTTGCCGGTATTGGTGCCGGTGATCGTGGGCAAGGTGCTCGGCCCCGTGGCCCTGGGCGGAATGTTGCTCGGCACCATCGTCACCGGCCTGTTCGTCGCGATATCCATGACCGCCGGCGGCGGCGCCTGGGATAATGCCAAGAAATATATCGAAGACGGCAACCTGGGCGGCAAGGGTTCCGAAGCCCACAAGGCTGCGGTCACCGGTGATACCGTGGGTGACCCCTACAAGGATACCGCCGGGCCGGCAGTCAACCCGCTCATCAAGATCATCAATATCGTTGCATTGTTGATCGTGCCGCTGGTGTAGCGGCAGCGGGACGAAACCGGCGATATGCTTGTTGCTTCGCTGCTGTTCCTCGTGGTCCTCGATGAGCCACACGAGTTTTCGGTGCTGGATCTTTGGGAAAGACGGTGCAACGAGGGCCAAGCCCGGGACTGTGAACGCCTGGAAAACGCCCGGGGCGGGGTAGAAAAACTCGAACGCCTGGATGCGCTTGCCGCGCGCTACGGCGCGCGGGCGGTGCGCAGCGAACTGGAAGAGGAGGGGGGCCTTCCCCGCCTCGACGTGGCCTATGGTCAGGTGATGCGGGATTTCATCGATGCGGAACAAGCCGCGGGCAACCAGGAGTTGCGCTATGACGAGGAAGCGATCAATTATTGCGCGGACCACTTCCATAATTACTGGCGCAACCAAAAACTCTGGTGGCCGACCGATGAGAACGGCGCCCCGAGCTGGACCGATATTTACTACTATATCGTCGACCACTACTACGGCATCTGTCTGCGGCAGCACTTCAATACATTGTGACTGGTACTAATGGTTGGTTCACGGCAGATCGCCGGCCCGGTCTGTCGCCGTCCACAGTTTTTCCAGTTGATAGTAGGTCCGGGTTGCCGGGCGCATCACGTGGGCAATCACATCGCCGAAATCGATTAGAATCCATTCCGCCTGTTGTTGTCCTTCCACGCCCAGCGGGCGCACCTCTCTTGTCTTTGCCGCCTCAATAACCTTGTCTGCAATCGCGCGGACCTGGCGGTCGGAACGGCCGCTGGCGATGATCATATAATCCGCGATCGTGGTCAGCGCGCGCACATCGAGCATCTGCACATCATCGGCTTTCAGGTCTTTCATCGTGTCGGTAAGCAAGCGGGTAAAATTATTCATAAGTACAGGTTATTCTCTGTTATATAGTCTTGGATGCCGGCAGGCAGTATGTGTTCCGTGTTCTGTTTTTGTTGCAGCAACATGCGCGCCCGGGAGGATGATACCTCCGGGACCGACACCGCGGCCTTGTGAATAAAACCACCCGGGCGCGTGTGCAGCGCCCGTGCAGACACACACGCATGCGCGTCGTAATGGTTCTGCAAGTGTGGGGGCCAACGGCTCTCGGGCGGTTGCTTTCTGTCGATAATTACCAGGTGCGCATAATCCGTCAGTTCCTGCCAGCGGCGCCAGGCGGGCAGGTTTGTAAACGCGTCCGCGCCCATGATGAAACAGAAGGACCGTTCCGGCTCGCCGGCTCGCAGTTGGGCCAGGGTGTCGACCGTGTAGGAGATGCCGCCCCGGTTGAGTTCGATGTCGCAGACAGACAGTTGCGGAAAGGGCTCAAGCGCGCGCGCCAGCATCGCCTGCCGGTGCTGCGGCGCGGCGGCGGCGCCGGTCTTATGCGGGGGGATATTCGCCGGAATAAAACTGACATTTTCAAGATCCAGGGCTTGGATGCATGCGCGCGCGATACTGATGTGGCCAATGTGTACCGGATCGAAGACGCCGCCAATCAAGCCTGTGGGTTTTCCGTTACTCACTCAACCCACGCGGAACCTGAGGTCACTTTCTGATATGGCCATCACCTATGACGATAAACTTCTGGGAGGTCAGGCCCTCCAGCCCGACCGGCCCGCGGGCATGAAATTTATCGGTGCTGATGCCGATTTCCGCGCCCAAACCGTATTCATAGCCGTCCGCAAACCGGGTCGAGGCATTCACCATCACCGAACTTGAATCAACCTCGGCCAAAAACCGCCGTGCGTGGCTTACATTCTCCGTTACGATAGCATCGGTATGGCTGGAACCGTAATGCGCGATATGCGCCATCGCCTCGTCCAGTCCGCTGACTATCTTCAATGACATCACCGGCGCCAGGTACTCGGTGAAGTAGTCTTCCTCGTTGGCGGCCGTTATGCCCGGCAGGATCTGTCCGGCGCGCGCGTCGCCGCGTATCTCCACCCCGGCCTGCTCCAGCATGGGGCCGAGGCGCGCAAGCACCGCTTCTGCGACCGCTTCCGCCAACAACAGGCACTCCATCGTGCAACAGGTGCCGTATCGCTGGGTCTTGGCGTTGAAGGCGACGGTCACCGCCTTGTCCACGTCCGCATGGCTGTCCACGTAGACATGGCACACCCCGTCCAGGTGTTTGATTACCGGCATCTTGGCCTCGTTGCTAACCCGTTCAATCAATCCCTTGCCCCCGCGCGGGATGATCACATCGATATATTCAGTCAGCGCGAGCATCTCACCGACCGCGGTCCGGTCGGTGGTTTCAACCACCTGTACCGCGGCGCCCGGCAACCCCGCGGACTTGAGGCCGTCTGCGATACACGCGGCAATCGCGCGGTTGGAATGAATCGCCTCCGAACCGCCTCTGAGAATGACCGCGTTGCCGGATTTTATGCATAATCCCGCGGCGTCCGCGGTAACATTGGGCCGGGACTCGTAGATGATTCCGACCACGCCCAGCGGCACCCGCATACGCCCGACCTGGATCCCGGTTGGCCGGTAATTCATGCCGGATATTTCTCCTATCGGGTCTGCCTGTCCGGCAACCTGCAACAGACCGTCCGCCATTGCTTGCAGCCGTGCGGGCGTCAATTCCAGCCGGTCCAGCAGCGCGTCAGCGAGCCGGTTTTCCCTTGCCGCAACGAGATCCTTTTGGTTTGCCTCGGATAATTGCGCGCGCTGTGCCAGCAGGTATTCGGCCGTGGCGCTCAAAGCCGCATTTTTCTCGCCCGTCTGAGCACAGGCCATGGCGCGCGCCGCGGCGCGCGCGTCGCGGCCGAGTGTCTGCATGTAATTCTGTATGTTCATTTTGTCATCGGGTCTTTTCCAGGCTGCAACCGGCAAGGGTAAGCATGTACGTTTCCAGCAGGCGCCAGCCATCCGCTTCGACAACCCCTTTGAGCGCCTTGTCGACATCCAGCGCCTCGACCAGCAGCGCGGACAAGCGGGCGGGGCTGAAGCGTTTTAACAGCAGGATTATGCCTTTTCTGTTCCGCTCCATGATCCGGTAAGCGCCGAATACCTGCTCTTTTGGTTTGCCCTGCGCCAGTTCATGAGAGATGGAACCGGCCCGGCGAACCCCCCACATCAGCGCGCCGTAGACATTAAGCGGTTCAATGCCTTCATTCCTGAGACCGCGCAACATCCTTGAAATGCGTTCCGGTCTGCCGGCAAATACATTCTCGATCAGGTCGAACACATCGTAGCGGGCGCTGTCCACCACCATATTCAGCGCCGCTTCACCATCGATATCTTGTTGCCCCACCAGCAATGCCAGCTTATCTATTTCCTGTTGTGCCGCCAGCAGGTTTCCTTCGACCCGCTGCGCGATCAGCGATGCGGTTTCCCTGGTAATCCGTTTGCCATGGCGCCGGCAACGGGCGCTGATCCATCCCGGAAGTTCCGCCGCGGCAACCGGCCAGACCTGTATGCAGCACCCGTTCGCCTCCAGGGCCTTATGCCACTTCGCCTGTTGGCCCTTCCGGTCAATGCGCGCGGTCGTGAGCAACAACAGGTTGTCGGGGGAACAGTTGGCTGCGTAGTCCGCCAGCGCCGCGCCGCCTTCCCGGCCGGGTTTTTGGCCGCCCAGCCTGAGTTCAATGATGCGTTTGCTGGAAAACAGGGACAGGTTGGCGCCGGCTTCCCGCAACTGTCCCCAGTCAAAAACGGTATCGCCGTCCAACACAACCCGTTCATCGTAGCCCAGCGCGCGGGCGCGCGCCCGGATCTGGTCGCAGGCTTCCTGTAACTGCAAAGGTTCATCACCACTGATGTAATAGACCGGCAACAGGTCAGGCCTGTCCAGGTGTGCCGGAAGTTGCTCTGCCTTCAGCCTCATTCAGCCTGTTCTTGCGTCAATTCACCAGTGTATTCAGGCGCCGTATGATCTGCGCCGCGACCTGTTCGAGCAGTTCCTCCCTGATGGTCTCCTCCTCGGAAAATTTCCCCAGCGCCGCGTCTTCGTCAAACGCGTAATCGCCGCTGGCGCGGACGAGCTGGCCCAGGACCAGGTCTTTTCCACCGGCATCGCTGATGCTGATGCGCACGCTGAAGACGATGAGGTATTCTTCAACCTTGCCGGTGGCGGGCGAGACGCTGACCACCTGGCGTTCGAATTTTTCTCCGGACAGGGTCAACACGTAGTCGGCATCCTTGATGCCGTCAGCAAGCCTGATGCCGGACACGACCAGTTGCGACGTCAGCGTATCGGCAAGCGGGCCGGCAGCGGCGCTTACATGGACCTGGTAGCCGTCCTGAGTCCGGGCTTGAGCCTGAGCCTTGACCTGTAGCGCCTGGCCGCGCAGTTGGTAGCCGCAACCCTGAACCAGGGCGGCGAGCAGCAGCACGGCCGGCAATGCCAGCCCGGATAGTGCGCCGGCCCGCGTAAGGACTGAAAATAATGGTTTCATGCCCGCAAAGGATACGGCTTTACGCATTTCGACACAAGAAAAATCAGGCTGGCTATGGCCCTTGCACCACGATGTTGACCAGGCGTTGCGGCACCACGATGATTTTTGCGATGGTCTTGTCGCCGATGTGCCGTTGTACGTTTTGATCGCTCAGCGCACTGGCCTTTATCGCTTCTTCGCTGGCATCCGGTGCGGCCAGAATCTGTGCCCGCTTCTTGCCGTTCACCTGCACCACCAACTGCAGCGTCTCTTCGACCAGCGCGCGATCGTCCGCCTGCGGCCAGCCGGCGTCGATAAGCGCCGTTTCCTTTCCCATCGCGCGCCAGATTGCATCGGTGATATGGGGGATAATCGGTGAGAGCAACAGCACCATGACTTCCAGTCCTTCGCGCCGCACCGCTGCGGCATCGGCGCTTTGCCCGTCAATCCGGGTCAGCGTATTCAACAGCTCCATCACCGCGGCAATCGCGGTATTGAACGTATAACGCCGGCCGATATCATCGTTCACCTTGATGATGGTCTGGTGGATCTTGCGGCGCGCGTCCCGCAGTTCCCCGGTACAGGCGGCAACGTCGGCCGGCGCGGCACGGTAATTGTTGCGGGCAAATTTCCACAGGCGCTTGAGAAACCGGAAGGCGCCTTCAATCCCGGAGTCCGACCATTCCAGGCTCTGCTCCGGCGGCGCGGCAAACATGATGAACAGGCGCACGGTGTCCGCGCCATACTTGTCGATGATATCCTGCGGGTCGATGCCGTTGTTCTTTGATTTCGACATTTTTTCCCGCTTGCCGATGGTCACGGGCTGGTTGTCCGTCTTATGCCGGGCGGCAATGATCCGCCCCTTGTCATCGCGCTCGAACTCCAGTTCCTTGAAGTTGTAGTAGGTCTTGCGGCCGCGCGCCTCCCGATAAAACGTTTCCGCGACCACCATGCCCTGGGTCAGCAGGTTTTTGAATGGTTCGCCGTGAGTGGTCAGCCCTGCATCGCGCAGCAGTTTTTGAAAAAATCTCGAATACAGCAGGTGCAGCACCGCATGCTCTATGCCACCGACATACTGGTCCACGGGCAGCCAGTAATCGGCCCGGTCATCCAGTATCGCGTCATGGTTGTCGTTACAACAAAAGCGCGCGAAGTACCAGGAGGACTCGAAGAACGTATCAAAGGTATCGGTCTCCCGGCGCGCCGGCGCGCCGGTTTCCGGGTGTGCGGCATGGAGAAAATCATCCATCTCGTTCAGCGGCGAACGCACACCGGAGAATTCGACATTTTCCGGCAACACCACCGGCAATTCCCCGGCGGGAACGGGCGCGGATCGGCCCGCGTCATCCGTAATCACCGGAATCGGGCAACCCCAGTAGCGTTGTCGGGAAATACCCCAGTCGCGCAAACGGTAGTTGACCTTGCGCCGGCCGGCGCCTGCGGCTTCGAGGCTTGCGGCAATCGCGCCAAATGCCTGATCAGAGGTCAGGTTGTCAAACTCGCCGGAATTTTCCAGGACGCCCTTCTCCACATACGCACCCTTTTCAAGATCTGTCCCGGCGCCATCCGCCGGCCGTATCACCGGTTTGATCGGCAGAGCATGTTTGGTCGCAAAGTCCCAGTCGCGCGCGTCGTGGCCCGGCACGCCCATTACCGCGCCGGTGCCGTAACCCATCAGGATGAAGTTGGCCGCCCATACCGGCAAGGCATCTCCGGTAAGCGGATGGGAGACTTCGATTCCCAAGGGGATGCCATCTTTCTCCATGGTTTCCACATCTGCCTCGGATGTGCCGGCATTGCGATATTTCTGCAGGAAGGCCGCGACATCGGCGCTGCGCGCGGCGGCGGCAACGGCGACCGGATGCTCTATGGCCACCCCAAGATAACTGGCGCCGAACAGCGTGTCCGGGCGGGTGGTGAACACCGTTAGCTGTTCCGGTTCGCCGATTACCGGGAAATCAATTTCAACGCCTTCCGAGCGCCCGATCCAGTTGCGCTGCATCGTGCGCACCGAATCGGGCCAGCCATGCAGGTTATCCAGCTCTGCCAGCAGTTCCTCACTGTACTCGGTAATCTTCAGGAACCACTGCGGGATGTTCTTCCGTTCCACCAGCGCACCGGACCGCCAGCCTCGGCCGTCAATCACCTGTTCATTGGCGAGCACAGTCTGGTCTACCGGGTCCCAGTTGACCGGGGCCGTCTTCTTGTAAACCAGCCCTTTCCTGTACAACTCGGTAAAAAACCATTGTTCCCAGCGGTAGTAGTCCGGCCGGCACGTCGCGATTTCCCGGTCCCAGTCGTAGGCGAACCCAAGCCGCTTGAGCTGGTCGCGCATGTAGTCGATATTCTGGTTGGTCCACTTGGCGGGCGGCACACGGTTTTCTATCGCTGCGTTCTCGGCCGGCAGCCCGAACGCGTCCCAGCCCATCGGCTGGAGCACGTTTCGGCCTTGCATGCGCTGGTAGCGGGCAATGACGTCGCCTATGGTGTAATTGCGCACATGGCCGATATGCAATTTCCCGCTGGGGTAGGGAAACATGGACAGACAGTAAAACTTTTCCCGGTCGGGGTCTTCCGTTACCTTGAAGGCGCGCTGTTGGTCCCACATCGTCTGGACTTCAAGTTCAATTTTCCTGGGCTGGTACGCTATATCCATCTCGAATGAGTCTGTGTGCATCAAACATTGAAGCATACAGCACAGGCGGCCTGATGAACAAGTCCGAAAGTACCCCCCGGGGGCGGAACCGCCGCAGACACGCCGAGCAAGACTGCTTCGGTAGCCGCCCTCATGCCGTTGCCGTTTATCGCTCGGGCGTGTCTCCGACAGTCAGCCGCGCCTTGTTTTTTTCCATCAGGGTTTGCCCGATACCGCGGATATTGGTCAACTCCTGTATGCTTTTGAAGCCGCCGTTCAGCTCCCGGTATTCAATGATCCTTTCAGCGAACGACTCGCCTATCCCGTTCAGGCTCATCAGGGTTTTCTTGTCAGCCGTGTTGATATCGACAGCCTGGCCGGCAAACAGCGCAACGGGCAGGCAGAGCAGCATGGTGACAGCAAGATTTCTCAGAGTTTTCATTCTGGTCTCCTTCTGTTATTTCGTTATACATGGTTGTTCCGTGATCCTCGACCACGCTGAAAAGTCTAGCAATCGCTGAGCTGTGAACAAGAAAAAATTCGGCAAAAATGTGAGAAAACTCACAAATTCCGTCAAATTTCTCTCTTGATCGCGCTTTTGGTGCGCGCCCCGGGCAACCCGCTGCTGGCGTTTTCTTACCTGATTGTTTTTTGGTTTATGCTATACTCAGGCTACTGTCCGGGGGCCATGCGATACAATGTTATCTACCGGTAAAGCAAGCTGTGAATAATTTGTATAATATATTTTCCATCCAGGCAGGACATTGATTATCCACAGGGAATCAAACGGAAGAAGGTCAAGAAACTCTATCGACAAAAAAGTGTAAACTATTGATTTATAAATATAATTTAGCGTTTTTCCAAAATTTCTTCCGGCAATAACTATAACCAACAATATAATGAATCTTACTATTAATAGAGATGCTATCCTTCCGGCGTTGAATAATCTGAATGGCGTGGTGGAAACCAGACCAACGCTTGCTATCCTTGCCAATATTCTTGTGAATGTTTCTCCCCAGCAGATTCGTTTGACAACGACAGATATGGAAGTCGAGCTTTCGGATGCCATTTCCGGGGATTTCGGGCAAACAGGAAGCATCACCATACCGGCAAGAAAAACCCTGGATATATGCCGTTCCCTGCCGGAAGGCGCGGAGATATCATTGACGGTAGAAAACGAACGGGTCAATGTGTCCTCCGGGAGAAGCCGGTTTTCCCTGTTGTCGCTGCCCGCACAGGAATTTCCCCTGGTTGTGCCCGAAGCAACGGATATCAGCTTCAAGTTATCGCAAAAACTCTTCAAGTCATTACTGGACCAGACAGCCTTTGCGATGGCCAGGCAGGATGTTCGTTATTACCTGAACGGCGTTTTGCTGGAGGCGCAACAGGACCGGTTGCGGGCCGTTGCTACGGACGGACACCGGCTTGCCCTGTGCGATGTAGCGCTCGAGCTTCCCACGGAAGAGAAAAAACAGCTCATTATTCCAAGAAAAGGGGTGCAGGAACTGGTGCGGCTGGTTGGGGAGGAGGACGCGGAAATGGAAATCGTAATGAGCAAGAACCATATTCGGGTCGTTTTGGACGACCTGATCTTTACCAGCAAACTGATAGATGGGAAATACCCGGATTACAACAGGGTGATACCGGAAATATCCGAAACCCCGGTGATGGCACAACGGGAGTTGCTGAAGAGAAGTCTCAGCAGGGCCTCGATCCTGTCCAGCGACAAGTACCGCGGGGTAAAAATTTCACTGGAACAGGACAAACTGAGGTCTTTGGTTAATAACCCGGAGCAGGAACAGGCGGAAGATGAGATTGATGTCGAATATTCCGGCGAAAAACTTGAAGTCGGCTTCAATGTGAGTTACCTGCTCGATGCAGTCAGCATCATCCAGACGGACAAGGTGCGGCTTTCGATTTCGTCACCGAAAAGCGGTTGTCTTCTCTTGCCCGAAGAAGAGGGAAACTGTAAGTACATCGTCATGCCGCTGTTGCTGTAGGCGCCGGGCAAGCGCGCACAACACCCATCATCAGCGATCATCGCATCAATTGGTAATGAGATATTCGGGCAAGGCGGCCAATGTATATCGAATGGCTGCAGGTCAGAAATGTTCGCAATCTGTCTGACTTGAAGATTGAACCGGGCCCGGGTCTGAATTTCATCAGCGGACCCAATGGCAGTGGAAAGACAGCGCTGTTGGAAGCGATACATATTCTGGGCCGCAGCCGATCCTTCCGCACCCCAGGAATTAACCGGGTTATCCGATACCAGCAAAAAGAATTACAAGTCAGTGCCGGATTGCGCCTGCATGAGCAGACGCGGGTAGTAACAGGGATAGAACGAAGCAGGTCGTCACTGTCTATCCGATATAACAATCGCACCGTGCACAAGGTGTCGGAACAGGCGACACTAATACCAGTTATCACCGTTACGCCGGAAAGCCACAGGCTGGTATCAGACAGCCCCGTATACCGCAGGCGGTGGCTCGATTGGGCGATGTTTCACGTGAAACCTGACTATATCCAAACCTGGAGGGAGTATCATAAGGCGCTGAAAAACCGTAACAATTTACTCAGGAGAAAAAAAACAGACGAACTGGGCTCATGGGAACGGGCCATGTGGCGCGCGGCAAAGACACTGACGGTGCAAAGAAACGCGTTCATCAACGAACTGACGGAAGCGATGCAAGGAGCGATACAACAACTGCAGATACCGCCGACAACGCTTGAATATGATCGCGGCTGGCAAGCAGGTGTTGACCTTGACCGCTACCTGGCTGAACAGCGCCGGGGGGATATGGAAAGAGGAATTACGCGCCATGGACTGCACCGGAGCGATATTACGATTTGCCAGGACGGAAAAGAAATCGGGCACTTCTATTCACGAGGACAGATCAAGCTGTGTATCGCGGCGTTGTCGCTGGCTCTGGACTGCGTATTCAGAAAAAGGACGGCACGCGCCCCGATCATGCTCGTCGATGACCTGCCTGCAGAACTCGACCAAACCGGTCAGGAACGCGTCATCCAGGCGCTGGCCAGACAGAACGGCCAGGTTTTTATCACGGCAACGGGAAAATTGCCAACAACCAAAGATCCCAACGCTAAAATGTTTCACGTGGAACATGGCCGGATAGTTTCCTGAGCGGCTCCATACTGGTCTGGTCGGGGCTTATGGGCCGGGGACTGTGTTGATGTTTATGTTGCCGCGAACAGGGGCTGCGTGCTAAAATACGCCTTTTATGTTTGGATGGCGGCGGTGGAAGACAACAACTACGATTCCTCAAAAATCAAGGTATTAAAGGGGCTTGAAGCGGTCAAGAAACGCCCCGGTATGTATATAGGCGACACGGATGATGGGACCGGCCTGCATCACATGGTGTTTGAGGTGGTCGACAACAGCATCGATGAAGCCCTGGCCGGGTATTGTTCCGAAATCAAGGTCATCATCAATGTTGATGAATCGATAACTGTCGTTGATAACGGCCGCGGCATTCCGGTCGGCGCACATGCGGAAGAAGGGGTCTCCGCTGCCGAGGTGATCATGACAACGCTGCATTCCGGCGGCAAGTTTGACGATAACTCCTACAAGGTATCCGGTGGTCTGCATGGGGTTGGTGTATCGGTAGTGAATGCATTGTCAAAGACCCTGGAATTGTCGATATGCCGGGATGGATACCTGTTCACACAGACATATCGGGACGGAAAACCCGAGGCGCCACTGGAACAGGTTGAACCATCCGAACAGACCGGAACGGAAATACGGTTTCTTCCCAGCGAGCAGGTATTTACCAATATCGAGTTCCATTATGACATCCTGGCAAAGCGCCTGCGCGAACTGTCATTTCTCAATTCCGGCGTCAGGATAGAGTTAAGGGACGAGCGCAGCGGCAAAAAAGACCTGTTCGAATACAAGGGCGGGATTGCAGAGTTCGTGCGCCATTTGAACAGGAACAAAACGCCGTTGCATGAGACGGTGATAGACATTGACGCGGAACGGGAGGGAATCGTCATCCAGTTGGCCATGCAATGGAATGATTCCTACCAGGAAAACATATTCTGTTTCACCAACAATATCCCGCAACGGGACGGAGGCACCCACATAGCGGGGTTTCGCGGGGCATTGACCCGCAGTCTGAACACCTACATGGAGCAAACCGGCATGGCCGCGAAGGCGAAGGTCTCCGTGGCCGGGGATGATGTCAGGGAGGGGCTGACAGCGGTTTTGTCCATCAAGATTGCCGATCCGAAATTTTCCTCTCAAACCAAGGACAAACTGGTTTCCAGCGAGGTTCGTCCGGCAGTGGAATCATCGGTGGTGGAAAAATTACAGGAATTTTTACTCGAGCGTCCGGCAGAAGCAAAAACCATCTGTGAAAAGATTGTTGATGCCGCCCGGGCGCGCGAAGCGGCGCGCAAGGCGCGCGAACTCACACGCAGGAAAACGGCGCTCGACATTGCCGGATTGCCGGGCAAACTGGCCGATTGTCAGGAAAAAGACCCGTCTGCGTCGGAGTTGTTCCTGGTCGAGGGCGATTCCGCGGGCGGTTCCGCAAAACAGGGCAGGGATCGCCGCTACCAGGCCATCTTGCCGCTGAAAGGGAAGATATTGAACGTGGAGAAGGCGCGCTTTGACAAGATGTTGTCGTCCTCTGAGGTGGGCACATTGATTACGGCCTTGGGTTGCGGCATCGGTAAGGACGAATTTGACGTTAGCAAGCTGCGTTACCACCGGGTGATCATAATGACCGATGCGGACGTGGATGGCTCGCATATCCGCACGCTGCTGCTGACGTTTTTTTATCGCCAGATGCCGGAGTTGCTTGAGCGCGGCCATATCTACATCGCGCAACCGCCGCTGTTCAAGATTAAGAAGGGCAGGAAGGAGCGCTACCTCAAGGATGAACTCGAGAAAGAGGCCTACCTGCTGGAATTGGCGATGGCGGATGCTGAACTTCAGACCGCCGACGCAGAACCGATCGATGAAGACAGAAAGCGCGTGTTGTGTGGGTTGTACCTGAAAATGAAACAGGAACAGACCCGCCTCGCGACACATTATCACCCGGACGTGATTGATGCCATTTGCGGCATGCCCAAGCTGGCCCCGGAGGACTGCACAAACAAGGCGCTTGTGGAGGCGTGGTTCAACAAACTGCGGGACCGGTTGGCTGCAGAGACTGCCGGCAGCGCGACCTACCGGGCGGAAGTGTTCGCCGGCGCCGGCAACAGAGGGTTTGGCGGACGCATCGACATTGATGTTCATGGGGTCACCTCAGCCAATATTTTCAATCCCGGTTTTTTCGCATCAGCGGAATATCGGCGACTGCATGCGCCCGAAGAACAGTTCGGCGGCGCGGTCATTACGCTCAGCGACGGCGAAAAACAGTATTCCGGCGAGACGGTGGCAGAAGCCTTAGACCGGCTGTTGGCGGAAACGGGCCAGGGCCTGCATGTCCAGCGCTATAAAGGATTGGGAGAGATGAACCCGGAACAGTTGTGGGAGACCACGATGAACGCGAGCACGCGCAACCTGTACCAGGTGAATATTGAGGATGCGGTCGCCGCGGATGAAGTGTTCACGACCCTGATGGGGGACCAGGTAGAGCCGCGCAGGGAATTTATCGAAGCGCATGCCTTGATGGTACAAAACCTGGACACCTGATGCGGTTTGCGCCTCCAGGAACGTGCTTACCAAGCCCGACCAAGCCATGCCGCACGGCACGTCCCTGTACCGTTCGAATCGCTGACTTAATCCGGGCGGGCTTATCTGCGCCCGCCCGGCGCTGCGCGAGCCAGGCACCAGACCTGTACATGTTGCGCGCCGTTGCGTTTTAACAGGCGCGCCAGCTCGTCTGCGGTCGCGCCGGTCGTGAGAATGTCATCCACAATGGCAATTTTTTCATATCCCATTGTTTTCATTAAAGAAAAAGCATTTCTGACATTCTTTGACCGTGCTTCCGGGCGCAACGTGTATTGTTGCGCGGTAGGCCGATGTCTGCGCACCAGATGATCCTCGACGGGCACGGACAGCCGATGCGACAGGGCGCGGGCAATCTCCCGTGCCTGGTTGAAACCACGCTCGCGCCGGCGCGTACGGTGCAGCGGCGTCGGCAACAAACAGTCCGGAACCACTGCCAGGTCGCGCCCGGCCGTTTCCAGCAGGGGTTTTAGCAGCGGTTGTATCAGCTCCAGCCGGGCCCGGAACTTCAGTTGTTTTATCATCTGGTCCACCGGGTAGCGGTATACGCAGCCGCTGAGACAGGAATCAAACGCCGGCGGGCGCGTGAAACAGCGGGCACACGCGCCAACACCGGTATCGGGTGCGCCACAGCCGGCGCAGAAACCTGCTTGCGCCAACGGCAATTCCGAGTAACAGGACGGGCAGACCCGGTCCGTGGCTGATTCAGCCGGCGCGCCGCAAAGCGCACAGGGACTCCTGATAAACATTTGGGTTTCCGGTGCTAAAACAAAAAGTAGTCAGCACGTACCGGCCGTACGTGTTGACAAGATTGGTTCAGGCGTTAACATATTCATCCATGTTCTCTGATGATACAGTGCTGGAGACAACTCCACCGGCCCCATCGACGACTCCGAAACATGACTGGAGCCTGGCGGAGATCATATCACTTTACCGCCAGCCGCTGAATGATTTGTTACACCGCGCGCACGCGGTTCACCGTCACAGTTTCGATCCCAACCGCATACAGCTAAGCACGCTGGTCAATATCAAGAGCGGCGGCTGCCCGGAAGACTGCGCGTACTGCCCGCAAAGCGTGCGCTATAACACCGGCGTGGACAGTGAAGCGCTGATGTCCTGCGAGCAGGTGCTGGCGGAAGCGCGGCGCGCCAAGGCCTCCGGGGCAAGCCGGTTTTGCATGGGCGCGGCCTGGCGCGGCCCGAAGGACAAGGATATCGACCGGGTTGCCGAGATGATTTCCGGCGTCAGCGCGCTCGGACTGGAAACCTGTGTTACCCTGGGGATGCTCAAGCCCGGTCAGCCGGAACGGCTGAAACAAGCCGGCCTGGATTACTATAACCACAACCTCGACACCTCTGAGAGTTTCTACTCCAAAATCATCAGCACCAGGACTTACCGGGAACGGCTGGACACGCTGCAACGGGTGCGCGATGCCGGCATTAACGTCTGCTGTGGCGGCATTATTGGAATGGGCGAAGCGGTCGAAGACCGGGCGGCGATGCTGCAGACCCTGGCGAACCTGCCCCAACACCCGGAAAGCGTGCCCATCAACACCCTGGTCAAGGTCGCCGGCACGCCGCTGGCCGAACAAGAAGATACGGACCCGATAGAGCTGGTCAGGACGATCGCGTGCGCCCGCATCCTGATGCCGCGGGCCTATGTGCGCCTCTCCGCGGGGCGAACCGGGATGACCGACTCGACCCAGGCGCTGTGTTTTTTCGCCGGCGCCAACTCCATATTCTACGGAGAGAAGCTGCTGACTACCGAAAACCCGCAGTTTTCCAAGGATCAATCGCTGTTTAATCGGCTGGGACTGGTTGCCGATACGGAAGCAGCATCCGGAGACGCGGCTGCGCACTAGCAGTGATGTCCCACACCCTGCCGGCCGATCCGTTTTCCTTCGCTAAAGGCCTGGATAACATCAGGGCCGCCGGCCGCTTCCGCCGCCGCCGAACCGTCACCTCGGCACAAGGCGCACAGATCCGGGCAGAAGGGCGGGACTATATCAATTTTTCCGGCAATGACTACCTCGGCCTGGCCAATGACGCCAGGGTGGTGCAGGCGCTCCGGGCCGCCGCGGAGGTTTACGGGGTGGGCAGCGGCGCGTCACAACTGCTTTGCGGGTACAGCCAGGCACATGAACAACTGGAACAAACGCTGGCGCAGCAACTGGAGCGTTCCCGCGTCGTGCTTTTTTCCAGCGGCTACCTGGCCAATCTCGCGGTGGTCACCGCGTTTGCCGCACGCCGTGAGGATGCGATTGTGATGGACCGGGAGAACCACGCATCACTGATCGACGGCGCGTTGCTGGCCCGCGGGCGTCTGCGCCGTTACCGGCATCTCGACGTGGCGCAACTGGAAGGCCTGTTGTGCGCCAATGCGCGCGCCCTGGTAGCCACGGACGGCGTGTTCAGCATGGACGGCAGTATTGCGCGATTGCCGGAAATGGCCGCGCTCTGTGCGCGCCGCAACGCATTGCTTGCCGTGGATGATGCACATGGCTTCGGCGTCCTGGGAAATAATGGCGGCGGCACTCCAGAGCATTATTCCCTGGATCAGGCACGGGTTCCCGTGCTGATGGGCACATTCGGCAAGGCCTGCGGGGTGTCGGGGGCGTTCGTGGCAGGTCCTGATGACGTGATTGAGACCTTGATTCAAACAGGCCGGCCCTATATTTACACGACAGCAATGCCGCCCGCCTTAGCTGCCGCAATCAATACATCCCTGGCCATCATCGCGCAGGAATCCTGGCGCCGGGAAAAACTGCGCGCGCTGATTGCCCGTTTCGTGCGCGGCGCGCGACAACTGGGCCTGCCGGTCATTGCTTCTGAAACTCCCATACAAGGCCTGATCGTCGGCAGCGCCGAGGCCGCGGTCAGCAGTGGCGAGCGCTTGCGCGCGCAGGGAATCTGGGTCAGCGCGATCAGGGCGCCAACGGTTGCAAAAAATACCGAACGCTTGAGGATAAGCCTGAGCGCCGCCCACAATGACGAGCAGGTTGACCGCCTGCTGGATGCGCTGGCGCAACAGGCAAAACGGTTATGGCCATAACTGATCCGTACCAGCGGGACAAGACGGGCATTCGGCGCAATTTCAATCGCGCCGCCGGCAGCTATGATCAGGTTGCGTTATTGCAGCAGACCATTGGGGAACGCCTGCTGGATCGGTTGCACGCAATCCGGCTTGAACCGATTCAAATTCTGGACCTGGGTTCCGGAACCGGACGGCTGTCAGCGCAACTGGCACAACGCTATGATGCTGTCCGGGTGGTTGAACTGGACCTGTCCTTCAACATGCTGAAACAGTCAAGCACGAACACGGATGTTGCCGGCGCGCGCATTTGTGCGGATGCTGAACAGTTGCCCATAGCTGATGAGACCGTGGAGTTTGCTTTTTCCAACCTGATGTTCCAGTGGGTCGCCCGGCTGGACCGGGCGCTGGAGGAAACCTTCCGCGCGCTGCGCCCCGGCGGTCTGTTGCTGTTTTCCACCTTCGGCCCGGATTCCCTGGCGGAACTGCGGGAGAGCTGGTCCGGGGTGGATGACCATGTTCACGTCAACGCATTTACGGATATGCATGATGTGGGCGATGCGCTGGTGCGGGCCGGGTTTGTCGACCCGGTGATGGAGACGGAGACGTTTACCCTGGTCTATGACGACGGCCGCGCGCTGCTGCGCGAACTGAAGGCACTGGGCGCCGGCAACGTCAATGCGGGCCGGCGCAAATCACTGACAGGCAAGCAGAATCTTCAGGCTATGCTGGCCGCATACCAGCGCCGCTACGGCAATGACGGGTTGCCTGCGACGTTTGAGGCCGTGTATGGCCATGCCTGGGTGCCGGAGATAAAACAAGAACGCCGCGAGGAGTTGGAGCACGGCGTCTTTCCCGTGGCCTTTCGGGCGCGCCCCGGCACGGGCAAGTTGGATTAGGGTTAACGGGAATACCGGCGGCCGGCATGGGTAACCTGTTCATTACCGGTACGGACACCGGCGTGGGAAAAACCTGGGCGACGCTGGGATTGATGGCGGCCGGCCAGGCACAGGGCAAGGTGGTCAATGGCATGAAGCCGGTGGCGAGCGGCAGCAGCCGGCAGCGCGGGCAGTTGCGGAATGACGATGCCGTGCAGATCCGGGACCGGTGCAGCCGGCGGGTGTCCTACCGGCTGGTGAATCCCTACGCGTTCGCAGAACCGATTGCGCCGCACATTGCCGCCCGCAACGCGGGTGTCGAGGTGGAACTGGAAGCGCTGGTCTCGGCCTATTCTTCCCTGGCCGATGGTGCGGACAGGGTGATTGTCGAAGGTGTCGGCGGCTGGCGCGTGCCACTCGCCGACGGCATCCAGACCGAGGACCTGGTGCGGCGGCTG
Organism: Gammaproteobacteria bacterium; assembly: GCA_965221335.1. Classification (GTDB taxonomy): domain Bacteria; phylum Pseudomonadota; class Gammaproteobacteria; order Eutrophobiales; family Eutrophobiaceae; genus JAAXHV01. Next base: position 312,061 of record CBDCSC010000002.1, read on the forward strand.
GACCTGTCCGTCGTCCTGGTCGTCGGTCTGCGCCTGGGTTGTATCAACCACGCGCTGTTGAGCGCCGAAGCGATACAGGCATCCGGGCTGCCTTTTGCCGGCTGGATCGCAAACAGCCTGTGTCCGGATTATGCGGAGAAACAGGCGACGCTGGATTACCTGTGTACACACCTGCCGGCGCCGTTGTGGGGCTGCATTCCCTACCGGGACAAACTGAACGTGCAAGCCATAGGCGCCGGGCTGGATCACATTCCCTGGTAATGGTCATCGCGCCGCCCCGGCCGGCGCCGGCCCATTCCGACGCAGACAGGGTCAATGGAATGCGGGCCGGCGCACAGGTTAACGCGCAGCCCGTTACAGGTTGAACGCGATCAGGCCCAGCGTCACCACGGTCAGCAGCGCCAGCAGAATCTGCAAACCCTGCCCCAAGCGGTCTTTCAGGTCCTGTCTGATCTTGTCATGCAGGTCGGGCCAGGTATGCGCGACCAGGTCGCCCTGGGAGATCATGTTGACGAGCCGGCCCTGGTCGTCTACGACCGGCAAGTGGCGAAATCGCTCGTTCGACATGGTTCGCAACCAATCAACCAGGTCATCGTCCTCGTTCGCGGCGCGTACCCCGCTGTTCATAATCGCTGCCAGTTTTGTCTCGTCGGGATTCAGATTGTTTCCGAGGACGCGAATCATCATATCGCGCTCGGTGACGATACCAGCTATCGAGCCGTCCTCATTGGTGGCGATGACGGAGCCGATGTTTTTCTCGCACATCACATCCAGCGCGGCGCGCACGGATTCATCGGGAGAAAACGTGACCGGTTTCGGCTTTGTGTTGAAATTGGCGCTGTCTCTGATCTTCATTTGCAATACTCATTGATGGTGGATTATACTGGTCCCGATTTATCCGCTTGCCTCTGAAAAGCTTGCCTTTGAGAACACCGTAGCTTCATGGAACTGGACCCGTTTCTGTTATCGCGCATACAGTTTGCCGCGAACATTACCTTCCATATCATGTTCCCATCGATAACCATAGCCTTGGGATGGATCGTATTGTTTTTCAAGGTTCGTTACAACATGACAGGGGACCAGGCATGGATGCAGGCCTATTTCTTTTTCACCAAAGTGTTTGCGTTGAGTTTTGCCATTGGTGTGGTCAGTGGTGTGACGATGTCCTTTCAGTTCGGCACGAACTGGCCGGGATTCATGCTCACGGTGGGCAATATCGCCGGCCCGTTACTGGCTTACGAAGTGCTGACCGCATTTTTCCTGGAGGCCACGTTCCTGGGCATCATGCTGTTCGGTTTCAGTCGGGTTCCGAACTGGTTGCATACGCTGGCGACGATCCTGGTTGCGGTGGGCACCACCGCCTCCGCATTCTGGATCCTGGTCCTGAACAGTTGGATGCATACCCCGGCGGGTTTTGAAATGATCGGCGGGCAGGCGCATGTGACAAGCTGGATGCAGGTCATCTTCAACCCGTCCATGCCTTACCGGCTGATACACATGTTGCTTGCGTCCGGGTTGACGGCCGCGTTTCTGATCGCAGGGCTGTCCGCATACAGACTCCTGCGCCGCGGGCACGCCGCGGCAGTGATGAAAACGCTGAAGACCGGCGTCTACCTGGCTGCGGTGCTGATTCCGCTGCAGATTTTTGTCGGGCACGAACATGGTTTGAATACCAAGCAATACCAGCCCGCCAAGCTGGCTGCGATGGAGGGGGCCTGGGAGACCCGCCGGGGCGCGCCGCTGGTGCTGTTGGGGTTGCCCGATGAAACCCGGCGCACCAACCGCTTCGCACTGGAAATACCGTACCTTGCCAGCCTGGTTGTGACGCACAAGCTCGATGGTGAGATCAAGGGCTTGAATGACTTTGACCTGCACCCGCCGGTCGCGCCGGTATTTTTCGCATTCCGGCTGATGGTGGGCATAGGGCTGCTGATGCTCGCCGCCTCGTGGCTGAGCAGTGTCCTGTTACTGCGCGGCGGGAAACTGCCGGTATTCTGCTTGCGGGCGTTGGTGGGCATGACATTCATCGGCTGTATCGCGACAATAGCCGGCTGGTACGTGACGGAAATCGGCCGCCAACCCTGGCTGGTGTACGGTGTGCTGACCGTGCGCGATGCGTTGGGGCCGGTGGCCGGCGGCAAGGTGTTATCGACACTGATCGTCTACCTGGGGATTTATGTTTTTCTCACGGTTGCGTTCATTACCACGCTGTTTTACATGGCCGGCGCAGCCGGTCAAGGCGGCGGGCGCGATCCGGAAAAACAGGCGATGGTGGGCGAGGAACGAATGGCCGTGGCGCCGGCGCCGGAATGACCGCGCGCCTGGCTGACATACTGAGGGCAAGACGGTGACGGAGGACCGGTAATGCAGCAGATCATCGCCGACGGGAGCTGGCTCCCTTATGTGTTTGCCTTTCTCATGGGGCTGTCCGTGCTGGTGTATACCACGTTGGACGGTTATGACCTGGGCGTGGGCATGCTCATCGATAATGCCCATGGGCATGAAAAAGATCGGATGATCGCATCCATAGGACCGTTTTGGGACGCCAATGAAACCTGGCTTATCCTCGGTGTCGGGCTGTTGCTGGTGGCATTCCCCAAGGCCCATGGCGTGATCCTCGCGCAACTGTACCTGCCGGTCGCGATCATGTTGTTCGGGCTGATCTTCCGCGGCGTTGCGTTTGATTTCAGGTCAAAGGCGCCCTACCAGCAAAAATGGCGCTGGAACAACCGCTTCTTTTACGGTTCTCTGCTGGCTGCGCTGGCGCAGGGCTATATGCTGGGATTTTATGTCATCGGGTTTGACCGGAGTTGGGCGGGTATCATGTTTTCCTGCCTGATCGCGGTCGCCGTCGCGTCCGCGTACTGTCTCATCGGCGCCTGCTGGCTGATTATGAAATGTGAGGGCGGTTTGCAGGAGAAAGCCGTGAAGTGGGCAAGATACCACCTGGTCAATTCGGTGGTGGGGCTGGTCGCGGTATCCGTGGTGACACCATTGATCAGTGAGCGCATCTTCGAGAAATGGTTCAGCTTTCCGGCAATGCTGGCGCTGCTGCCGATTCCCGTGACGACAGGGATCCTGGTTACCGGTCTGTTCCTGGTGTTACGGCACATGCCGTTTCCCCGCGACCGCTATTGCTGGTTGCCGCTGGCGTTGACGGCGGGTATTTTCCTGTTCAGTTTTGTCGGGCTGTCGTACAGTTTTTTCCCTTACATTGTGCCCGGACAATTAACGATACCGGAAGCCGCGGCGGCGCCGGCCGCGCTGCTGATCATCCTGGTCGGCGCGGCGATCGTGTTACCCGTCCTGGTTTGTTATACCGCGTTGAGCTATTTCGTGTTCAGCGGCAAGGCAACGGCGCTGCGCTATGACTGATGGCGTTGTGGGTGATGGCCCGGGAGGAATTCCCGACAATTCGACGGAAGTTTGCCGGGAAATGGTTACTGTGTTACTGTTGGACGCTTGACATTAACTGCTGTGTGTGGATGATTCACGAACTGCAAGCTGCGTGCGAGGGTAACAGGACTTTTGTGGTTGCCCCCAATCGTTCCATGACGTGGAAGGCGCTGCTGCTGGTATTCGGCGGTATCGCCGGCGTTACCCTGGCGGTCGGCGCTTACTTCTGGGTGCAGGGCTTCGTACTGGTGCTGCCGTTTTCCGGGCTGGAGGTGCTGGCCCTGGGCATTGCGCTGTATATCAGCGCCTGGCGTGGCGGCGCGCGGGAGGTCATCACGATTACCGATGACCGTGTCTGCGTGGAGACGGGCCGGAGCAAACCGGAGCAGCGCCATGACTTTCAACGATACTGGACGAAAGTCGTGCTGCGGCGGCCCTGGGTGGCCTGGCACCCGAGCAAGCTGCTGTTGTGTTCCCATGGCAGGGAATTGGAAGTAGGCCGGTTTCTGAATGAACAGGAGCGCTGCGGGCTGGCACAAATTTTACGATCCGCAATACATCACTATGCCTGATGACGTGGAGTAACAGACGAAAACAACAATGATGCTGAGGAAGATGGTATGTCTGCTGGACACATGAAAACTTTTTGGGGCGCGTTGATTACACTGCTGGCGACGGGGTTGCAGCCGGCCTGGGCGGAATACGCGTTGAACATGCCTGAAGGCGTGACCCCACTGAGCCGCAATATTTACGACCTGCACATGTTGATATTCTATATCTGCTGCGCGATCGCGGTGGTGGTTTTCGGAGTCATGTTCTGGTCCATCTTTCACCACAGGAAGTCCCGTGGCGCAAAAGCGGCCCAGTTCCACCACAACACCACGGTGGAGATCATCTGGACAGCGATCCCGATGCTGATTCTCATCCTGATGGCCATTCCCGCGACCAAGTCACTGGTACTTATCGAATCCACCGGCGACTCTGACCTCACCATCAAGATCACCGGCCACCAATGGCGTTGGCATTATGAGTATATCGAAGAGGATTTCGGCTTTTTCAGCTCACTGGCGCAGGACAGCAACGATGCCCGGCAACTCAAATCAGGGATTGACCCTGAAGGCATAGACAATTATCTGCTTGAAGTGGATAACCCGGTCGTGGTGCCGGTCGATACGAAAATCCGCTTCATGACCACGGCTTCTGATGTGATCCACTCCTGGTGGGTGCCGGCGTTGGGCTGGAAGCGGGATTCCATCCCCGGGTTCATCAACGAGTCCTGGGCCATCATCGAGGAAGAGGGCACGTACCGCGGCCAGTGCGCGGAATTGTGCGGGCGCGACCATGCGTTCATGCCGATTGTCCTCAAGGCCGTCAACGAAGATGAATACTATGAGTGGGCCGGTGACATGATGGTCGCGGCGATGGACGCGGAAGCGGGCGCCGATCGCGAGTGGGCGATGGATGAATTGATGGAACGCGGCGAACAGGTCTACGGCACGTTCTGCGTTGCCTGCCACCAGGTCAACGGTATGGGTATCCCCGGCGCCTTCAAACCCCTGGTCGGCAGCCCGGTTACGACCGGCCCGGTGGAAGGCCATATCGATACCGTGATGAACGGCGTAGCCGGCACGGCCATGGCGCCGTTCGGCATGCAATTGAATGATGTGGACATTGCCGCGGTAGTCACCTACGAGCGCAACTCGTGGGGCAATGAAATGGGTGACATGGTCCAGCCGTCCACGATTGCCGGCATGCGCTGAGGCGCGGCGATAACAAGAACAGCTATTACGAGGATTACAGCATGAGCAACGCTGCTACACACGAACACCATCACGACGATCACGACCACAAACCGACCGGGCTGGGCCGCTGGCTTTTTTCCACCAACCATAAGGATATCGGTACCATGTACCTGGTATTCTCGCTGATCATGTTCTTCATAGGCGGCGCGATGGCCATGGTGATTCGCGCAGAGCTGTTCCAGCCGGGCATGCAGTTTGTCGACCCGCAGTTTTTCAATGCGATGACCACGATGCACGCACTGGTGATGATATTCGGCGTGATCATGCCCGCCGGGGTGGGGCTGGCAAACTGGATGATCCCGATGATGATCGGCGCTCCGGACATGGCGCTGCCGCGCATGAACAACATGAGTTTCTGGATCCTGCCGTTTGCGTTTACGATGTTGCTGGCGACCTTCTTCATGGAAGGCGGCGCGCCGTCGGGCGGCTGGACCATGTATCCGCCGCTGGTCACCCAGCTTGGAGACGGGTTTCCGTTCCTGATCTTCACCGTGCACTTTCTCGGGGTGTCTTCCATCATGGGGGCGATAAACATTATCGCCACCGTATTCAACATGCGCGCCCCGGGTATGGGCTTCATGCAGTTGCCGCTGTTCGTCTGGACCTGGATCATTACCGCGTTTCTGCTCATCGCGTCGATGCCAGTGCTTGCCGGCGCGGTGACCATGCTGCTGACGGACAAGTATTTCGGCACCAGCTTCTTCATTGCGGCCGGTGGCGGCGACCCGGTCATGTTCCAGCATATCTTCTGGTTCTTCGGTCATCCGGAGGTATATATCCTGATTTTGCCGGCGTTCGGGATAGTTTCGCAGATCATCCCGACATTTGCCCGCAAACCGCTGTTCGGGTACGAGTCCATGGTCTACGCCACCGCGGCCATCGCCTTCCTGTCGTTTTTCGTCTGGGCGCACCATATGTTCACGGTGGGCATGCCCCTGGCCGGCGAGCTGTTTTTCATGTATGCGACCATGTCCATCGCGGTGCCGACCGGCGTCAAGGTCTTCAACTGGCTTGCGACCATGTGGCGCGGTTCGATGACGTTTGAGACCCCGATGCTGTTCGCGCTGGCCTTCGTGTTCCTGTTCTCTATCGGCGGTTTCTCCGGGCTGATGCTCGGGATTACCCCGGCGGACTTCCAGTACCATGATACCTATTTCGTCGTCGCGCATTTCCACTACGTACTGGTCACCGGCGCGCTGTTTGCCCTGATGGCCGGCGCGTATTTCTGGCTGCCCAAGTGGACCGGCCACATGTATGACGAGAAACTGGGCCAGCTCCATTTCTGGCTGTCGGTGATCTCGGTCAATGTGCTGTTCTTCCCGCAGCACTTCCTGGGCCTTGCGGGGATGCCGCGCCGGATCCCGGATTACAGCGTGCAGTTCACCGAGTGGAACATGATTTCCAGCGTCGGCGGCTTTGCGTTTGGCCTCAGCCAGCTATTGTTCGTGTGGGTCATCGTCAAGTGCGTGCGCGAAGGCAAAAAAGCGGACGAGCAGGTATGGGAAGGCGCCCGCGGCCTGGAATGGACCTTGCCGTCGCCGCCGCCGTTCCATTCATTCACGATTCCGCCGAAGGTGGATGAAGCAACAGCTCATTCATAGCGTGCACGGGTGAACAGGGAGCCTGACAGTGATGACCGCGAGTTTATTGCCCGCCGCCGCAACGCGAATATTCGCATTGCGATCGGCCTGGCGCTGCTTGCCGCGGCAGTGTATTTCGGGTTCATCCTGAGCCATCTGTAGGCGTATGGCTGACAAAAGCGTCAACAGGACCGTGAGCAGGCTGCTGCTCGTAACCGCCGGGATGTTCGCGTTCGGTTATGCCCTGGTACCGCTCTACCGGGTGTATTGCGACCTTACCGGGCGCGGCAGCGCACGCGTGGCAGAGGCGGATGCCGGGCTGGGCGCGATTGACGCCGAGCGCCTGGTGACCGTGGTGCTGGATACCAACACCAGGGATATTCCCTGGACCTTCAAGGCGGAGCAACACAAAACAAAGGTTCGCCCGGGGGAATTGTCCGAGGCGATGTTTATGGTTGAGAACCGCTCCGGGCGCACCGTCACCGGACGCGCGATCCCCAGCGTCTCGCCGGTACAGGCCGGCATCTATGTCAGCAAGATGGACTGTTTCTGCTTCACCGAACAGGTCCTGGCGCCGGGGGAACGCAAGGCAATGCCGGTAAGGTTTATCGTCGATCCCGATTTGCCGGAACGGTTTTCATCGCTGACCCTGTCTTATACTTTCTTTGACGTGGGGGACAGTGACAGTGCGGCGCCCGGCGCGCAACAAGCCGCGCAAACCACTCAAGGCGCGCATGAAGCCAGCTCCTGATAATAAATAACGCTGAAACGCGAGGAACACAAATGTCAAATCCGCAAGATACCTATTTTATTCCTGAACCGAGCAAATGGCCGGTATTGTTTTCGCTGGCCCTGTTTCTTGCTTTTTGCGGCACCGCATTCATGTTTAACCAGTACCTCGCGACCGGCGAGATGCCCGGGTTTGGTTCGCACCTGTTGCTGCTGGGCCTTGTCGCGGTGTTCTACATGTTCTACGTCTGGTTCAAGGATGTGATTGATGAGAGCCTGAGCGGCGCGTATAACAAGCAGGTGGACATCAGTTTCCGCTGGGGCATGGGCTGGTTCATTTTCTCGGAAGTAATGTTCTTTGCCGCGTTTTTCGGCGCGCTGTTCTATGCCCGGGTATACTCCGTTCCATGGTTGGGGGGAGAAGGGGCCGGCGCCGCGACCAACGAATTTCTGTGGCCGTCCTTTGAAAACGTATGGCCGCTGTTGGCGACCCCTGACATGACCGTGGATGGACTCACCAGTAAATTCACTGAAATCAAGGATGTCATCCCCGCATTTGACATCCCTGCGATCAATACCCTTATCCTGCTGTCCAGCGGCGTGACCGTAACGTTTGCGCACTGGGCATTGAAGAAAAACGAGCGCACCGGACTCTGCTGGTGGTTGTTTGCAACCGTGTTCTTGGGCTTCATCTTTGTGGTTTTGCAGGCCGGCGAGTACATTCATGCGTACCAGGACCTGGGACTGACCCTGAACTCCGGCATCTACGGGTCGACGTTTTTTCTGCTGACCGGCTTTCACGGCTTCCATGTCACCATGGGCGCAATCATGCTCACGGTGATCCTGTTGCGTTCCATCCGGGGGCATTTCACCAAGGAGAACCACTTCGCGTTCGAGGCGGTTGCCTGGTACTGGCACTTCGTCGATGTGGTCTGGCTGGGCCTGTTTATATTTGTTTACTGGCTGTAGGCGTCATCCCGGCCCAATGCCTGACCCAGCGTCCGGCCCGTTACCCGTCCCGGCAGGTGGGGCGGACGGGTTGATGCCGTGCGGCTTGATCAGGCCGGCCGTAAATCCGATGAACAGCAGGACAAACAGGGCGACGGACAAGACGATCCTGAGCGTAAGGGATTTAACCGTGCGCTCACTTTTGCCCTTGTCCCGAATCAGGAAGAACAGCCCTGAAGCCAGGGAGATCAGGATGACTGCCAGTAGTAGTATGACAACCAGTTTGAATATCGCCGCGCCGCTCATGTTGTGTCTTTCATGGTTTACCTGTGCCAGTATATCCTGTTTCCCCGTTCCGGGTTTCTGAATATTTGTCTGACTTGATGGCCCCGTATGTCAAATCGCAGATTATCCCCGCATTGGCGGCGCTGGTTGCGCTGGTGTTGTTTACCAGGCTGGGTTTCTGGCAACTGGATCGGGCAGACGAAAAAAAAGCGCTGCAAACCGCGTATCACAATCAAATCAGCGCCGCGCCTGTTAACCTCGTACAGGCCGGCGCACGGGACACTGCGCGCGACATGTATTGGCGGCGCTGCGTGCTGAACGGCAACTACGATATGGGCAGGATTTTCCTGTTGGATAACCAGGTATATCGCGCAACGGTCGGATACCAGGTGTTCTCCCGGTTCATACTGGAAGATGGCGCGTCCGTGCTGGTTGATCGGGGTTGGGCGGCGGCCCCCAGAAGCAGGCGCGTAGCGCCGCAAATCAGCAGTATTGCCGGACCGCAGACGCTGACCGGTGTTGCCAGGCCGGTCCCGGTCGCCGGGATCAAGCTGGCATCGGAGACCGCCGAAAACATGGGCGACAATCTGGTCCGGGTACAGCGCATCGACCTGGCGCAGATTGCCGCGCAAACCGGCTGGACCCTGCTTCCCTACGTGGTACAACTTGACGCAGACGCGCCCGGCGCGCTGGTATGGAACGCAACAGAACCCGGCTTCAACAGGGAAAGACACCTGGGTTATGCGTTTCAATGGTTTGCCCTGGCGGCAACAGTGCTGGTGATTTATATTGTTCTGACAATAAGACAGCGGCGGCAACAACGCGCCGCAGGCCGATGATAACGCGCAAATCGGCAATCCTGATTCTATTGTTCGCGGTGTTTGCGCTGCCACCGTTGTTGTCCTGGTACGCGTTCAATTTTACCGACCTGGGAAAACAACGGGGTACGGGCGGGCACGGCACGCTGATTGCCCCGCCCCGGCCGCTGCCTGACTGGGCGCTGGTCGGCCAGGGTGGCGCAACAACCCGCTTGCACGGCAAATGGACCCTGGTATACCCATTGTCCGGAAAATGCGGTGATGCCTGTCTTCAAAACCTGTACAAAATGCGCCAACTGCGGCTGGCCACAGGCAAAAACGCCGGCCGCGTCCAGCGAGCCGTGCTCGTCGTGGACAGCGACCGAGATGCGCTGACCCAAGAACAATGGCAGGACTTTCCCGGCCAATGGCTGCTGTTCCCGGAAAATATCGAGGGCGACGCACTGACATCCTTGTTCGAACATTCAGCCGGGGACCGGCCGTTTGCGGCGGACCGGCTGTACCTGGTGGACCCGTTGGGTAACCTGATGATGAGCTATGCCGGAAACGCGGAACCATCAGGCATCATCAAGGACCTGGGCCGCCTGCTCAAGTATTCCCGGATTGGATGAGAAACGGTTTTCTGAACCTCTCGGTGATCGCGTTGTTGCTGGGCTTTTGCGTGGTGGTGCTCGGCGCATACGTGCGCCTGTCCAACGCCGGCCTGGGCTGTCCTGATTGGCCCGGCTGTTACGGTGACCTGTTCGTCACCGAGGAGACCCGGGTCGCTGCCGCGCAGCAGGCGAGCGAAGCCCGGCCGTTTGACATGGGCAAGGCGCTGAAGGAAATGATCCACCGCTATGCTGCGGGCATGCTGGGCATCCTGGTTCTGCTGATGGCGCTATGGGCATGGCGCGCGCAACACACACAAAAAATCACCTGCTGCGTGCTGCTGACCCTGGTCGCACTACAGGCGTTATTGGGGATGTGGACCGTCACCGAATTGCTCAAACCCGCTATTGTTGTCGCGCACCTGCTGGGCGGCATGCTGATCCTGGGCATGCTGTTCCTGATCGTTCTCAGGCAGTTGCCGCGCGCCGGCGGTTACCGCGGGCATTCGTTGACCCGCACGCTGGCGCTGGCGGGGCTGTTCGTTGTTGGCTTGCAGATGTTTTCGGGCGGCTGGACCAGCGCCAATTATGCCGCGCTCGCGTGCCCGGAGTTTCCCACCTGCCGTGACGGTTCGTATTGGCCGGAGACGGATTTCAGCGACGGCTTTACCTTCTGGCGCGCAGGAGATATTGATTACGAGGGTGGTATCCTGGATGCGCCGGCGCGCACCGCGATCCACCTGGTTCATCGTATCGGCGCGCTACTCACATTCCTGGTGGTGCTCAGCGCCGCGCTGTGCGCGCTGCTGCGCGCGGGGAAGCCGGTGCGCACCACCGCAATCGTGCTGCTGTTCGTCCTGGGCGTACAGGTCGCGCTGGGAATCGCCAATGTGCTGCTGCGCTTGCCGCTTCCGGTTGCTGTTGGCCATAATGCCGTTGCCGCGCTGTTGTTGCTATCATTGCTGACCTTGCACCGGCAGGCGCGGGCCGGCGAGGGTTGAGACGGCAATGACCATGAAAATGGCTGCTTGGCGCGATTACCTCGTATTATGCAAACCGAGGATTGTCTTGCTGATCGTATTTACCGCAGTGGTGGGCATGTTGCTGGCCGAGCCCGGCATGGTCGCGTTTCCGCTGCTGCTGAGCGCAACCCTGGGCATCGGCCTTGCCGCAGCCTCGGCGGCGGCAATAAACCATGTTGTCGACGAGGAAATCGACGGCATTATGGCGCGCACACTGAAGCGGCCGCTGCCGAAGGGCAACCTCTCCAGGTCGCAAGCGCTGGTGTTCGCGGCGCTATTGTGCGCGGGTTCCATGGTGATCCTGAGCGTTTATGTGAATGTGCTGACCGCGCTGCTGACGTTTGTCTCACTGATTGGCTACGGAGTCATTTACTCCATGTTCTTAAAACGCGCCACCCCGCAGAATATCGTCATCGGCGGCGCCGCCGGCGCCGCGCCGCCGGTGCTCGGCTGGGCAGCCGTAAGCAACAGCCTCGACCCGCACGCGCTGTTGCTGTTCCTGATCATTTTTGCGTGGACGCCGCCGCATTTCTGGGCGCTTGCGATAGCCCGGCGTAAGGACTACGAGAATGCGGGCATTCCGATGTTGCCGGTCACCCACGGTCTTGAGTTCACGCGCTTGCACATCCTGTTATACACGTTGCTGCTGTTCATCATAACCCTGTTGCCGTTCCTGACGGGGATGAGCGGGGTAGCCTACCTGTTCGGCGCGCTGACCCTGGGGGCCGGGTTTCTGTATTTTACCGTCAGGCTGTTGCACACGGAGGACGAGACAACGGCCATGCACACCTTCAGCTATTCCATCTGGTATCTGATGGGGCTTTTTGCCGTCCTGCTGGTGGATCATTACATCCCGGTGCTGGTGCGGCTGAATACGTAGCCCGGCGGTTGTTTGGCGGCCGCTCTCAGAGGCCATTCTCAGGGGCCGTTGTTCGGGGGCCGCTGCCGGCGGGTCATTGCCGGCAACCTGTGCTGCTGTCGCGCCCGGATCAGGCCGCAAACGCGAGGCGCAGTTTTTTCAGGGCGTTCGCTTCGAGTTGCCGGATGCGCTCTGCGGAGACACCATACTGCGCGGCCAGCGTATGCAGCGTTGTCTTGTCTTCATTCAGCCAGCGTTGGCGTATGATTTCCCGGCTGCGATCGTCAAGATCGAGCAAGGCCGAGGCCAGGTTTTGCCGATTGGCCTTATCCGTCTGCTCCATGGACAACAACTCTTCCGGGGATGCACGACCGTCAACGAGATAGCCGGCAGGAATGACGCGCTCATTCTCCGGGTCCTGGTCAACCGGGCCATCGTACGACAGGTCGCCGGCATTCAGGCGTTTTTCCATTTCCATTACGTCCGCGGCGCTCACACCCAGGTCCCTGGCTACGGCATTTACCTCGTCCTGGTTCATCCAGCCCAGGCGTTTCTTTTTCGAGCGCAGGTTAAAGAACAGCTTGCGCTGGGCCTTGGTCGTCGCCACCTTGACAATGCGCCAGTTACGCAGGATGAACTCGTGGATTTCCGCGCGGATCCAATGTACGGCAAACGAAACCAGACGCACGCCGACATCCGGATCGAACCGTTTCACGGCCTTCATCAGCCCGATATTTCCCTCCTGGATCAGGTCTGACTGGGGCAGCCCGTAGCCGCGGTAGCCGTGCGCAACCCGGGCGACAAAACGAAGATGAGACATCACCAGTTGCCGCGCGGCATCAAGATCGTTCAATTCCCGCAGGCGCCGGGCAAGCGCTTGCTCTTCCTCGGCGCTGATCATGGGGATCTCGTTCACCGAATGAATATAGGCTTCAATGGAACCGGCCGGCAGGGCCGATTGCAGCGCCAGAATGTTATTCATCAAACACCTCCACGGAGACTCAGAGCACAATATCTCCGATAAAACTGATTTTCCACTAGTTTAGCACTCTTTTAATTAGAGTGCTAATGCTATTTTAAGTTCCGTTGCTTCCCGCGTGCAGACGGTGAGAAACCTGTTTCAAGTCAAGGCATTAAGACGGTTAGAGTGGTTCGATCGCGCGCAAGTGGCGTTTGACGGATAACCACGAACCTGCCAGTCCCAGGCCGGCCCCGATAAGCACCAGGCCCAGGGCCTCCCCGGGGCTGAGCGCAACCAGGGAAAACCGGCTGCCGTACAAGTCCGCGAGCCTTGTCACCGGCCCTTGAAGCAGCGCGATGGAGGCCTCAAGCATCAGCCAGGCAAGCAGGCTGCCGGCGATACCGTGGAAAATACCTGAGTACAGGAACGGCCGGGCAATGAACGCATCGGAAGCGCCGAACAGCTTGTGAACCTCAATTTCCTGCCGGCGGTTATAGACGGCCATGCGTATCGTATTGCCGACCACGAGCAGCACCGCGCCGGCGAACAGCGCCGCGACAATCATCACGGCTCGCTGAACCAGCTCGATAATCTGGTGCAGCCGGCGCGCCCACTGCCAGTCGAACTGGCCGATATCCACTTCCGCAAGCGTCTCCAACTCCGCCAGCAATGCGTCATTGCCCGCATCCAGGACAGAACCGGACTGCGGCCGGGCGACGAGCACGTATGGCAACGGATTGTGTTCGAGCGCATCCATTGCGCCGGTAAATCCGGAGTTCTGCTTATATTCGGCCAGGGCTTCATCAGGGCTTATTATGCTGACCTCGATGATGTCTGCGCGCGCGCGCAGCTCATCGGCGAGCGCCATGGCGCGCGCGCGGTCAACATCCGGGGACAGGAACAGTGATATGTGCGGGCTGGCATCGAGTTGCGATGTGGCCCGCAGCGCATTTTCCAGCAACGAATAAAAGCCTGCGGGAAGGGCCAGGGAAATACCGATGACGGAGATGCTCATCAGCGCGCCCGCCGGTTTTCTGTAAAGCTGTCCGAGGCTGAAAAAAAAGGCGCGCGCATGTTGCAGCAGCCATTGAGCGACGCGGCCGTGGCGCGTGCGCGCCGGCTTATTTTTGTTGCGCTGCGGTTTCATGCCCTGCGCTCCGCACCGGGTCAGGGAGCAGGCAGCCATCCCGCAATTCGATAATTTTTTTGTTCATTTTACTTATCGTTGCGAGATCGTGGGTGGCAATCAGCACAGTAACCCCGATTCGGTTCAGTAATTCGAACAGTCTCATCGTTTCCCAGGACAGTTCAGGATCGAGGTTTCCGGTAGGCTCGTCGCCCAGTAACACGGCGGGCCTGTGAACAACGGCGCGGGCGATGCCTACGCGCTGCTGTTCGCCCGTGGACAGCGCAGTGGGATACATTTTCTCCTTCGCCAACAGGCCGACCTTTTCCAGTATTGCATGGGTGCGCCGTTTTATGTCCTGGTAGCGGTAGCCGGCAATAATAAGCGGCAGCGCAACATTGTCGAACACGGTGCGTTCATTCAACAGCCGGTGTTCCTGGAACATGAAGCCGATATTGCGCCGGTACTGGGGGATACGCCGGCGTGTGAGACGCGCCAGGTTTTGTCCGTTGACGATGATCTGGCCGCGCTTGTGCCGCTCGGCGAGAGCCACCAACCGCAGGAGTGTTGTTTTTCCCGCGCCGGAATGGCCGGTCAGGTAGACCATTTCACCTTGCTCAATAGTCAGGTTGATGTTCTTCAGGATATCCTTGCCACCGGGGTAACTCATGAAAACGCCGGTAAAGCTGATCATGCAGGCAGGCCCAGCAGCGCGCGCACAAACTCGTCCGCATTGAAGGGTTGAAGATCATCGAGCGTCTCGCCGACGCCGATATAGCGGATGGGCAGGGACAGTTGTTGCGCCAGCGCAAAAACCACCCCGCCTTTGGCTGTGCCATCAAGCTTGGTAAGGGTAACGCCCGTGACCGGCACGGCCTGGCTGAACTGCCGGGCCTGTACAATCGCGTTCATGCCGGTGCCGGCGTCAACAACCAGCAAGGTTTCCAGCGGTATCTCCGCATCGAACTTGTGGATGATGCGATGGATTTTTTTCAGCTCTTCCATCAGGTTGTCCTTGTTGTGCAAACGGCCGGCGGTATCGGCGATAACGATGTCGGTGCCCCGGGTCACGGCTGCCTGCAGCGCGTTGTACAGGACCGCGGCGGCATCGGTACCGGGTTGTTGGGCTATCACCGGCACGTTGACGCGTTCGCCCCAGTGTTGAATCTGGTCAATCGCGGCGGCCCGGAAGGTGTCCCCGGCGGCCAGCAACACCGAGTGCCCGTCCTGTTGCAGGAGCTGGGTCAGTTTGGCAATGGTCGTCGTCTTGCCGACGCCATTGACGCCGACAACCAGGATCACGAACGGTTTGGTTTCCGGAACGACCAATGGTTGCGCGGTGTTGCGCAGCAGCGACACCAGGGTTTCGCGCAGGGCCGACATCACATCAGGGTGCTCGCTTGTGCTGCGCGTGTGCAGTTTCTCCAGATCGGACAGGATTCCGGCCGTTGTCTCGACACCCACATCGGCGCTGATCAGTTGCGCTTCCAACTCATCGAGCAGCGTTTTATCAATACCCGATTTTGTCTTGAACAATTCCGCCTTGCCGCCGAGCACGCGGGAACGGGTCTTCTCCAACCCTTGCGCGAGCCGGTGAAACAAGCCGCGTCCGGTTTTTTGCCCGGATTCCATGATCAACAGGATACCCCCGGAAATAATCGGGGTGCAGGGCAGTCCTGGACCTGACAGGGATACGCTAACATGGTAATGTGACGCCTACGGTGATGAGTATTCATGCGACTGAAATAATACCATACGTCGGTCGGGCGCTGTTCCTGCATAGTCGTGGATTCGGCGTGTAATTCCCGCGTACAATTCGTACCTGTGTTGGCCGTATGGCCGTTGATGTATAACGATGTTAAGTGTAAGAACAATTATAGTGAAGGTGGCCTGCGCGCTCGCGCTGGCGCCGGTGGCGGTAATTCATGCCCAGGTGCATGAATACAACCTGGAAAATGGCCTGAAACTGCTGGTTAAGGAGGATCGGCGGGCGCCGGTGGTGGTGTCCCAGATCTGGTACCGGATCGGTTCAAGCTATGAGCATGATGGTATCACCGGCATCTCCCATGCGCTGGAACACATGATGTTCCAGGGAACCGAAAACTATCCTGCGGGGGAGTTCTCCAGGATCGTCTCGGAGAACGGCGGCAGCGAAAACGCGTTTACCGGCAAGGATTACACCGCGTATTTTCAGACGCTGGAAAAATCACGCCTGGAAGTGAGCTTCAGGCTGGAGGCGGACCGGATGCGCAACCTGTTGTTGACGCAGGAGGAGTTCAAAAAGGAAATCGAGGTGGTTAAGGAGGAGCGGCGCTTGCGCACCGAAGACAACCCGGTTTCTTTCCTGTATGAAGCCGCGCTGGCGACCGCGTTTCAGACGTCGCCCTACCGCCACCCGATCATCGGCACGATGGCTGACCTCGAGGCGATGCGCATTGAGGACCTGCGCGTGTGGTACGACCGCTGGTATGCGCCCAACAATGCGATCCTGGTCGTGGTCGGAGATATTGACCATAACGCGGTCCACGAGCTTGCGCAGAAGCATTTCGGCCCCATCAGTGCGGGCGCGCCGATTACGGCGCGCAAAATCCCAGAGGTCCCGCAGTTGGGGCTCAAACGCATCACGGTCACCCGCGCGGCGGAAGTCCCGCACCTGCTGATGGCCTATAAAACCCCGGTAGTGAACACCGAGGACGAACCCCCCGCATCCTGGGAACCGTATGCGCTGGAAGTGCTGGCCGGCGTGCTGGACGGTGGCTACAGCGCGCGCCTGGAAACACGGCTGGTGCGCGAACAGGAAGTCACGGCCAGCGTCAGCGCATCGTATGACTTCAGCGGCCGGATGGACGGCTTGTTCATTATCCAGGGGGTGCCCGCAAGAGGAAAGACTGCCGGCGATGTGGAGCAGGCGATCAGGGAGCAACTGGAGGCGTTGAAGCACGGCGAGATTGGCGCAGAAGAATTGGCCCGGGTAAAAGCGCAGGTTGTATCCGGCGATGTCTATGCGCGCGATTCCATGTTCTACCAGGCGATGGTCCTGGGGACATTGGAGACGGAGGGGTTGCCCTGGCGCCTGGTCGACGAATATGTTCCGCAAATACAGTCGATCAGCGTCGAACAGGTTAAAAAAGTCGCGAACAAGTACTTCCGGGACGAGCGTTTGACGGTCGCGGAACTGGTCCCGTTGTCCGCGCAACAGGCACAGGATACGCAGCAGCAGGCGAGCGTCGACCGCGTGAGCGTACAATGACCGGCAGTAACGAAGCGCCCCGGCCGGTAACGCGCCTAATTGGAGTAGTAGCGGCACTGTTGCCGAAAGCGGGCATAGTCCGGACAACAGAAACGATACTGTTACACGTGCCGCGCATAGTCCGGACAGCGACGGCCACATTATTGCTGGCAGGAGCGCAGATCGTCTCGGCCGCGCCGGCAATGCTGGACTGGGAGACCGCGACGGGAAGCCGGGTCTGGTTTGTCGAGTCCCGGGAATTGCCGATGGTCGATATCCGTCTGCTATTTGATGCGGGCGCGGTGCGCGAGCCTGCGGGGAAGAACGGGCTGGCCGCGCTGGTAAACAGCTTGCTTGATGACGGCGCCGGTGACCTGGATGCCACCGGGATCAGTTTTGAGTTTGAACGGCTGGGCGCGCAGTACAGCGCCGAGTCGGGTTACGATTATGCGTCCGTGAGCCTGCGCTCATTAACGGACCCGGCGCTGCTGGAACCTGCGTTGGTGAACCTGCGCAGGGTTGTTACCGAACCGGCATTTCCTGACAAGGCCGTGGAACGGCGCAAACAGCAGGCACTGATCGGTATTGAACGAAAACGGCAGTCGCCGGCAGCTATCGCCCGGGATGTGTACCACGCGGCGATATACGGCGATCATCCTTATGCACACCCCAGTGACGGCACCCAGGACAGCATTGCCTCGCTGACCCGCGCCGACATCGTGAATTTCCACAAGGACCACTACAGCGCCCGCAACAGCATACTGGTTATCGTCGGCGACCTTGATCGGGAGCAGGCAGCCGCGCTGGCTGAAGAATTGACCGCGGGCCTGGCACAGGGGCAAGCGCAGGACCCATTGGCTGCCGTTGAGCAACTTGAGCAGGGGCGGGAGTTGCGCATTGAACATCCGTCATCGCAGGTGCATGTGCTGCTCGGTCAGGCTGTGGTGACGCGCGGTGATCCGGATTATTTTCCGCTGTACGTCGGCAACCACATACTCGGCGGCGGCGGCTTTGTCTCGCGGCTGTATGCGGAAATCCGCGAAAAGCGCGGACTGTCATACGGCGCCTACAGCTATTTTTCGCCAAGACGCGCCGCGGGGCCGTTCACGGCCAGCCTGCAGACCCGGGGCGGGCAAGAGGAACAGGCCCGGCAAGTCATGCTTGACACCATCCGCGCATTTGTCGAACAAGGGCCTACCCCGGAGGAACTGGAAGCGGCTAAAAAGAACATCAGTGGTGGTTTTCCGTTGCGCCTGGACAGCAACCGCGAGATCCTCGGTTATATTGCGATGATAGCGTTCTATGGACTGCCGCCGGATTACCTTGATACGTTCATTGAAAAGGTCAATGCGGTGACGCTCGAACAAATCCGGGACGCGTTCCGGCGCCGCCTGCAGCCGGAGCGGTTCGTGACCGTGATGGTCGGACCGGTGTCCGGGGACCCAGTCTCCAACGACACGATCTCCAAAGAACCGGTCTCCCGGGACACGAGCTCCAAAGACAGCGGGACGGACTGACGATTGAAGTTAACCGGCGCAGCACGATAACCAGCGACGAGCCTGCATGAGCGGGGTCGGAAAAATACGGATCATCGGCGGCCAGTGGCGCGGGCGCCGGTTGCCGGTAGCGGATCAGGCCGGGCTGCGCCCGACCCCTGATCGGGTCCGGGAAACCCTTTTCAACTGGCTCGCCGGCATCGTAGGCGGCGCGCGCTGTCTCGACCTGTTTGCGGGAACCGGCGCGCTGGGGTTTGAAGCACTGTCGCGCGGCGCCCGCGCCGCGGTCATGGTGGAACAGGACAAGCAACGGGTACGGCAACTGGAAACCACCGGCGCCGAACTGGCGGCCGCGGGCGCCGAAATCATCCACGCAGAGGGGATTAGCTGGCTGGCACAACGGCACGACCCGTTTGATATCGTGTTCCTGGACCCGCCATTCAACGGGGATTACGTGAAAAAAGCTTGTGCCTTACTGGTAAACAGTGGACACTTGTCGCCCTCAGCATATGTCTATACGGAAACGGAACGGGGAGCCAGCGCCGCATTGCGGGGATTGAAAGAACTGAAGCAGTCCCGGGCCGGGCAGGTAGAATACCGGCTGTACCATTATGACAGGAGCAATTTGCATGAACTTGACGGCAATTTATCCGGGAACGTTTGATCCGATCACCAATGGCCATACGGACATCGTCGAACGGGCCGCACGCATGTTTGATCATGTCATCGTGGCGGTGGCGGGCAGCTCCGGCAAATCCACGACCTTTTCGACCACCGAGCGCGTTGCCCTGGCGCGCCAGACGCTGGCGCATGTCGGCAATGTGGAGGTTGCGAGTTTTTCCGGCCTGATGACGGCCTATGCCAAGCAGCGCAGCGCCCGGGTGATCGTGCGCGGTTTGCGGGCGGTATCCGATTTCGAGTACGAATTCCAGATGGCAAGCATGAACCGGCAGTTGTACGGCGAGGCGGAGACCCTGTTCCTGACGCCGACCGAACACCTGAGTTACATATCATCCAGCCTGGTGCGGGAGATAGCCGCACTGGGCGGCGACGTAACCCGTTTTGTCCACGAAACGGTCAATACCGCGCTACAGGAAAGGTTTTCAAACCCAACATAAACCGTTGCCATGAACACCAAAAGAATAATGAAAAACGTTGTACCCCTGCTCACAGCATGCCTGATATTCAGCGCCGGACCGTGTTCTGCGGACGATGCGCCCGCCCATGCCGTCGCCAGCGCCCACCCGTTGGCGACCGAGGCCGGGGTCGAAATCCTGCGCGCAGGCGGCAATGCTTTTGACGCCGCGATCGCGGTCAGCGCCGCACTGGGCGTAGTGGAACCTTTCAGTTCCGGTTTCGGCGGCGGCGGCTTCTGGTTGCTGCACCGTGCAGCCGACGGCAAACAGGTGATGGTGGACGGCAGGGAAACCGCGCCGGCGCTTGCGCATGAGCGCATGTATCGCGACGCAGAGGACAACGTGATCAAGGACGCCTCGTTGGTCGGACCGTTGGCCGCGGGGATCCCGGGCATGCCGGCCGGCCTGGTTCATCTCGCGGAACACTATGGCCGCCTGCCGCTGCGCCGGTCCCTGGAACCGGCAATCCGTTATGCTGAACAGGGGTTCAAGGTGACGTCCCGTTACCACCGCCTGGCAGCCTACGTGACGGACAGGTTGCACCGGTATCCGGCCGCAGCCGGGATTTTTCTGCAGGACGGCAACCCGCCGCGCATCGGCTACCGGGTGCGGCAAGAGGCGCTGGCGCGGACCATTGAATCCATCGCAGAGCACGGCATGGACGGGTTTTACAACGGTCCGGTGGCCGAGCAGATGGTGCGGGAAGCGCGCAAACACGGGGGCATCTGGAGTCTTGAAGACCTGAACACATACCGGATAGTGGAACGCAAACCGATCATCTCCCGTTACCGGGATACGCGCATTATTTCCGCGCCGCCGCCTTCCTCGGGCGGGATTGTGATGGCCCAGGCCTTGCGCATCCTCGAACAGTTCGACCTGCACGCGATGAGCAACGTGCAGCGCAAACACTATATTATTGAAGCCATGCGGCGCGCCTTCCGCGACCGCGCCGTGTTCCTGGGTGACCCCGACTTCGTGGACATTCCCGTTGACCGCCTGCTGGATGAATCCTACCTGGAGGGGTTGGCGCTGACGATAGACCCGACCAGGGCGACTCCCAGCGACATCCTCGGCAACGGCCCGGTATTGACCCAGACCGGAACCCAGACCACGCATTTTTCTGTTATGGACAAGGAGGGCAACCGCGTGGCGGGAACCTTGAGCGTAAATACCCTGTTCGGCGCCTGTTTTGTCGCGGAAGGCACCGGCATCCTGTTCAATAATGAAATGGATGATTTCTCCGCGAAGGACAATACCCCCAACGCCTACGGCTTAATCGGGCTTCAAGCCAACGCGATTGCGCCGGGGAAACGCCCGCTCTCAAGCATGACCCCGACATTCCTGGAAGCGCCCGGACGGGTGGGTGTTGTCGGCACGCCGGGCGGCAGCCGGATCATCAGCATGGTACTGCTGGCGGCGCTGGATTTTGCCGACGAGCGACTGCCCGACTCCTGGGTAAGCCTGCGGCGGTTTCACCACCAGTACCAGCCGGACCAGGTCCAGTTCGAACAGTACGGTCTTAACGAATTCGAACAGCAAAGCCTGTCCGACCTGGGCCATGAATTAAAACAGATCAACCGCCGCTACGGCAACATGCAAGCGATTCTATGGGATATGACTGAAAACAAGGTCCACAGCGCCAGCGATCCCAGGGGCGAAGGCCAAGCCGTCACAATTGAATAAAACACCCGGCGCGACCCCAGCGTCCCCAAGATGCCCCCCTGGGAGCGCGGGCACCCCGCCCGCAGGCTGCAACGCGCAGCCTCACTAAACCCAAAGCCTAAGCCACGGAACCAGAATCATCCGTGAAGAACTCGAAGTGTACATCCATCAGGTCAGCTTCGTTGTAGTCCAGCAACGTGATCGTATCGCCCCCATATTCCGATAAATCAATGATCAGGTCGTCGCCCTGCTGTCGCAGCGACAAATCGGCAACGGACTGAATCCCCTCAAATGCCCGTAGCACAATCGTGTCCTCACCATTACCAAAATCCAGGATAGTGTCGTCTCCACCATCGGGATAGACGTAAAAATAATCGTCACCTGCGCCGCCTTCCAATCGGTCATTGCCGTAATCAAACCTTTGTATCTTGAATTGAGGCACAATATCAATTGCCGGATCCAAGTCTATAGTCTCGGTCTTTACATCCAGGCTATCATTACCCGGCCCGCCCACCAGCAGGTCATCACCAGGACCACCAAGCACCACATCATTGTCAACACCACCGTAAACTATGTCATTGCCGTTATCACCATACAACCTGTCATTACCTTTTCCGCCATATATACCATCATCGCCGCTACCGCCAAAGATAATATCCGAACCACCTTCAGCCCCACCATATAGCAGGTCGTTCCCACCGCGGCCGTAAATCCAGTTGTTTCTGAAGTCACCGGCCAATATATCGTTATATTCCGAGCCGATAAGATGTGCTACTTCAGGCGCCTCAAACTCGAAGACGGCGCCGTCAGCGTCAGCTCGCGTATAGGTCTGGCTGAAGAATATATCACCCTCGGCATCACCGCCCTTACCGCCTGTTTCCAGGACTGACTGCAGACGCACCGTCACGCCGGCATCTGATGATGCATAAGAAGCCATATCCACAGCTTGTTCGCCGTCTATACGCGGTGTATTCGGGCCGCCTTGCAATTTGTCAGCCCCGGGACCACCTTCCAGGATATCATGCCCGTCACCACCTATCAGCCAGTCATCACCTTCCATGCCGTATAACCGGTCGTCTCCGCGAAAGCCGTCAAGCCGGTTCGGCCCGTGGGCGCCGATCAGGATGTCATTCCAAAATGATCCGTGCAGGTTTTCGATATCAGGGATGGTTGCTTCGAGCAGGTTGCCTTCAGTGTCGATATATCTGACCGTCTTAACACCGACGAATATATCACCCTCCGCCTCACCGCCACGGGCCGTTCCATCATGCAGACGCACTTCGACAGCATCTGATGAATAAGCGTAATACGCTGTGTCCTCACCCGGGCCTCCTCTTAGCTCGTCTGTGCCATAGTCTCCCTGGAGTCTGTCATCACCAGCGCCGCCATCCAGCTTATCATCACCCGAATTTAAGTATCCTTGGTCACCAATAAGATAATCATCTCCGTCGCGCCCTTCCAGTACATCATTGCCGTCGTTGCCCCGCAATTGGTTGGCGCGCAGGTCGCCAATCAAAATATCGTCACCCTCAGAACCGGTCACGTTAACAATATCCGGCACGATCGTCTGATGAATAGCGCCGTGCTCATCTGCATACTCAACAGTCTGTAGGCCGGCGAACACATCGCCTTCCGCGTCACCGCCCCGGAGAGAAGCATCATACAGTCGCACCTCTATTCCAACCCCCGAATCGGAATAAAATGCTTCGTCGATACCGGCGCCACCTTGCAGGATATCAGCGCCCGGGCCACCTCTGAGACTGTCATTGCCGGCGCCGCCATGGAGTTCATCGTTACCACTATCACCGGTGATCCAGTCATCGCCTTCACCGCCTCGTAACCGATCATCCCCTTGACCGCCAGAAAGCCCATCAACCCCCGGCCCACCTTCGAGTTGGTCATTGCCCTGCTCGCCATGTAGCTCATCAACCCCTTCTCCGCCTTGCAACCGATCATCACCCGGTCCACCATAAAGACGGTCATCCCCTTCTCCGCCATCCAACTGATCATCGCCCGACTCACCATAAAGATGGTCACCCCATTCACCACCTTCCAGCCGATCATCGCCCTGCCCGCCGTAAAGATAATCTGACCAGTCTCCGCCAACTAAATAATCGCTACCCTGCTCACCATACAGATAATCTGAATGTTCCCCGCCGTCCAGCCGGTCATCGCCCAAGCCACCATAAAGATAATCATTCCCACCACCGCCCAGTAATACATCATCGCCCGCCAGTCCGTTGAGAATATCGAATCCCCAACTTCCTTCCAGCCGGTTCGGCCCGTCTGTGCCGGTCAGTTCATCACCGGATGGAGTGCCGATCACGTTTTCGATGTCCGGCACCATGACCTGTTGCAAGTTGCCGTCAGCGTCGTGGTATTCAATCGTCTGCATACTTGGAAATGTATCACCCTGCGCATAACCAGAATAAGCTTCGCCGGTACTCAGGTTGATTTCTACCCCATCGACACGATTATCGAGCGTAGCATACGATACCGTATCGTTACCTGCCCCTCCTATCAGCACATCGGCGCCAGTACCACCCATCAATACATCGTCACCCTCCCTGCCGTCAAGCGTATCGTCACCTTCGTTACCCGACAGAAAATTCTCACCTTCATTGCCAACCAGGATATCATCGAGTAATGAGCCTGAAATAGCCTCGACATCAACCACCGAGGCTTGTTTGGTAACCCCTTCAGCATCAAGGTATTCAATGGTTTGCCGTCCTGGAAACGTATCACCCTCCGCATCACCGCCCCTGGCTGTTCCATCATGCAGACGCACCTCTATCCCCTGCTCTGAATCCCAGTAACCAACCACGTCGAAACCTGCTTCGCCTCGAATAGAGTCCGCACCCGGAGACCCTTGAAACGTATCGTCGCTGTCGGTACCCGTCATCACATCCTCACGATGAGTGCCTTCAAAATATAACGGGTTTGAAATGGTGATGATATAGAGTCCGTCGTTTTTCTGGCCAGGGTTGCTCGTATAGCTGCTGGCGCTCAGGTAAAATACACCGCTGTGGTCCGGTGTGAAACTCAGCGCCGAGGAAAAGTTTCCTGCGGACAAGTCCACATCATTATTCTTCGCAACCAGTTCCCCGGCAGCGTTATAGACACGAAGAAACGTATCCTTAACTGAGTCTGTCGTGAGTCCATTCAAGGTGATTTCATAGGTCTGTCCTTCCACGAGTTCAATGCTCAGCCAGTCTTCGTCGAAATGTCCGTCCAGGTGTCCAATAAATATGAGGCCGGGCGCGGTGAGGTAACTGGTATCAGTGTTAGCTGAGGCATCACCATAATCCTCAGACACAGCGTAATCTGGCATGAAGCGTTCCCCCTGGTATTTCTTTCTGCTTGCGCACCCGCCAAGCATGACTATTGTTGCCGTTTCTGTACCACTTTGTAAAGCTGAACTTCACGGCCACCTTGGGCACCCTCCCAAGATGTTACCAGAACCTCCCCCTGAGAACACGCGCGCCCCACCACAAGAGCAGCATGTTCCACGACAACACCTTGGGAGCCTGGGCGTCCCGCCTGCGATCCCAGTCTGCGCAAGCAAACAATTTCAACATTGATACTTCGGGCGTCCGTCCCGCCCGCCGGCAGATGAGACGCCTGCGATCCCAGCCAGCGCAAACAAACATTGTCAACGTTGGCACTGCGGGCAATAAAACGTCGAGCGCTGCCCGTGGCGGGTCTGCCTGATACTGCCCGTGCAGTTCCTGCAGTGCTCCCCTGCGCGCCCATAGACATCCAGCTCCAGCCTGAAGTAACCGGGAGCGCCGTCTCCGCCGACAAAATCCCGTAACGTGGTGCCGCCCTTGGCCAGCGCCGCATTGAGCACTTCTCTGATGGAAGCGACCAATGCATGATAGCGCGCCAGTGAGATGTTCCCCGCCTTGCGCAGTGGATGGATTCCGCTGCGGAACAAGGCCTCGCTGGCATAAATGTTGCCGACTCCAACCACGGTGCGGCTGTCCATGATGAATGTCTTGACTGACCGGATCCTGTGCCGGGACAGTTTATACAGGTACCGGGCATTGAAATCCTGTTCCAGCGGCTCCGGACCCAGGTCGCACAACAGCGGGTGTTGCAAGGGGTCAGCGCCGGACCAGTGGATGGAACCGAAACGCCGCGGATCGCGCAGGCGCAAGCACGCGCCGTCGCTGAAAATGATATCGACATGATCGTGCTTGTCGGCCGGCGCCGACGCGGGAACAATGCGCAGGCTGCCGGACATGCCCAGGTGCAGGATGACGCAACCATGCGCCAGGTATAAAATCAGGTATTTAGCACGCCGCCCGACCGCAGTGATGCGGTGGCCGACGAGTTGCCGCTCCAGGTCTGCCGGTAGCGGCCAGCGCAACTGCTGTTGCCGAATGGTGATAGCAGATATCGGTTTGTCGACAATGTGCGGAGAGATGCCCCGGCGCGTTGTTTCAACCTCTGGCAGTTCCGGCATGGTTTACGGTGTGTGGGCTTCAATGCAAATCATGGTGTAGACATTGGAAAAGGCCGGGACAAAAGCCGGGTTGGTTTGTGGTGGAAGCGCGGACGAACTTCAAGCCCGCCCCCGATGGAACAGCCGGCCTAATCGCGACGCCGGGTGAACACCGGCGCGTCAGCCGCTGACAGGGACTCGTTATAGCGGTAGCCTTCCAGGTCGAAACCTCTGAGGTCTTCCGGGTCCGACAGGCGGTTCAGGATGATATAACGGCTCATCAGGCCACGCGCCTTTTTGGCGCTGAACGAGATAAATTTGTATTCGCCGTTCCTCTCCTCCTTGAAACCCGGCGTGATAATGCGGGCCGCCAGTTTTTTCGGCCGCACCGAATTGAAATACTCGTTGGACGCCAGGTTCACCAGTACCGGGCTGGCCTGCTCGGCAAGCTCCCTGTTCAGGGTCTGGTTTATCCGGTCGTCCCAGAAGTCATACAGGTCTTTCCCCCGGCGGGTCTTGAGTTTCGTGCCCATTTCCAGGCGGTAAGGCTGCATCAGGTCAAGCGGTTTCAAGACGCCGTACAGGCCGGAGAGTATCCGCAGGTGTTGCTGGGCAAACTGCAAATCCTCAGCGCTGAGGCTGCCCGCATCCAGCCCGGCATACACATCGCCCTTGAACGCCAGCACGGACTGCCTGGCGTTGCCGGCGGAAAACGGCAGCGACCAGTTGTGGTAGCGATTCGAGTTCAGGTCTGCCAGCTTCGGGCTGATGCCCATCAGCTCACTCAACCGGTGAGGTTCGAAGGCGCGCAGCTCGTCGATCAGCTCCGCCGAATCATCAAGGAAATCGGGAATGGTAAACGGCAGCGTCCGGGACTGCGTCTCGAAGTCCAGCGTCTTCGCAGGTGAAATGACAATCAGCATGGCGCCGGGGGCGGATATGGTACTACTTGATCTTGCCTTCTTTGTAGATCACGTGTTTGCGGATGACGGGATCGAATTTCATGATCTCCATCTTGTCCGGCATGTTCCGCTTGTTTTTTGTCGTGGTGTAGAAATGTCCGGTGCCGGCGGACGAAACCAGGCGAATCTTGTCACGCGCGCTGTTAGCCATCGTGTCCTCCTATACCTTTATGCCGCGCGCCCGAATATCAACCAGCACCTGGTCAATCCCCAGCTTGTCAATAATGCGCAGCCCCTTGCTGCTGACCCGCAATTTAACCCAGCGGTTTTCACTCTCCGCCCAGAACTTGCGCTCATGCAGGTTAGGCAGGAAGCGCCGCTTGGATTTATTATTGGCGTGGGACACGTTGTTCCCCGACATCGGCCTCTTTCCTGTTACCTGGCAAACCCGCGACATGGTAATGTTCTCTAAATAATATAAAGGGACGCGGATTATACACGGATTGGGCTTGCGAGACAAATGTTACTAACTGTAATATGAAAAACTATCTCATATGGACAAAGCTGAATTATGCCATCGACATCACTACCGAATACCTTATTGGATCAACAGGTTTTCCTGGTAGAGGATGACCGTTACCAGGCCCTGCTGGACCTGCTTGAACAGCCGGCAAACGATAATCCCGGTCTGAAACGATTATTTTCCGCTCCTCCTCCCTGGGATGATAAGTGACGCTTCGGGCTTAATGAGGTATTACCATGACTTACGGCAGTTGTTGAACACTGCAAGGAGACGGACCTGTATGTAGGCCATGTGCCAGGATATGCGGACGCTCATTCACAAGGAAAACCCCAGGATGAATTAAACAAAAACTTGCAGGAAGTGATAGCGATCTTGTTAGAAGACGGTTAATGCTTGTTCTCGCTGTACTAAACCCTCATGATCAGCTCTGTATACACCCCGATTACATGTAACTGTTGGCACAGACCAGGGTATTCCCACGTACCACTCCCGCGAAAGCGGGAGTCCAGTCGAATACTGTGTCGCCCGGAGGGCGACCCTTTGAAATCTATGTCACACAATTCGAGGTTGGTTAAACTGAGAGTCCTATCGAGAAATAAGTATGCCGGATACTCGCCAGTCAAGTTACTGTAGTGGTAAAGAACTAGATGTATTTCGCGAATTTTGTAAATTGCGCTCGCTGAACATTGAGTATTTTGAGGAACGAGACCCGCCTAAACCGGATATTTATCCCATAGCTCCAACTCAAGGTGTCGCATACGAACTTACAGAGTGTATTGAACAGCGGCACGCCCGTGGACTCAACGAGGTAGACAGGATGCCAGAACAGATTCGCGGATATTATGAGTCACTGGCACCTGAAAAGAAAAAACAGTTAGATGATCTGCACCACGGTAAGGTGATAGGCGTGTGTTTCTCGGACGGTGTCTCTCAAAACGAGCGCAAAAAAGCACTACCTGACATTATCGACTTTCTATTATCAATTCCAGCTACTTTCGGGTCAGACCAACTCGAAAGAAAAGAAAAGCCAATGGGCCACTTGCTCAATTATATTTCAATAAAACAAATAAAATGGGATGGCATAAATTGGCAACCTGATTTACCGTACAGACGAATCGAGCCGGAACAACTGCTTCGTCAACGTATTATCGATAAGATGGAGAACAAAAAATACGAATCGGACTACCCAATAGAATTAATCGTCTACATAGCGAGAGATGTTGATCCATTGCCAAACACCGGATGGTGCGAAAGACTCAGCGAGCTTGTGTCTAACAAGCTCCCATCAAGCCCATTCAGTGCAGTATGGCTTTTAAATTGTATTGACGACTCAGTTTGCTGTTTGGCAAATACGACTAACCTGTAGGTACTACTTCACCGATGCATTCGGATCATGTTGCAAGCCCGGTATCCTAATACGGTATGCTGCGGCTGGCAGCGTCGCTGGCACATAACGGGGCCGCTGGTATTATGATACGATGGTTCAGCAACCATATTTCTGACATATACATAATGAGGACCAGACCATGCGGGGTCTTTCCAAACGCATCATGGAGCACGCTGAAGCTCTCCCGGAGGCCACGCCGATATGTCCGGGCGCGCTACTGCACCTGGGCAACCGGGCGGCAGTCGACCAGGCATTGTCGCGCCTGGCCCGTTCCAGCAAACTCATGCGTATCTGCCAGGGTGTTTACATGCGCCCCATTTTGACCCGCTTCGGGTGGCGCGGGCCCCGCGTCGATAAAGCACTGGAAGCTCTTTCTGCCTTCTGGGGAGAAACTATTGTCCCCTGTGGCGGTGCTGCAGCGAACTATCTTGGGCTGTCCACACAGATCCCAATCCGCGAAGTATATTTAACTTCGGGACGCAGCCGACGACTGCACTTCGGTAAATTCCCAGTCGAGTTACGCCACGCCCCGCGCTGGCAACTGGCGGCTCCACACCGCAAGGCGGGCGCCTTGATCCGCGCCCTGTCCTGGCTCGGTCCCGAAGAGGTCGAAGACGGCCTGGACGCGGCGCTGCCCCAATTTTCTTCAGATGAACTTGCCGACCTCGCAGCCGTACGGGCAGTCATGCCAAACTGGATGGCCGAATCGGTGAGCGCACGGCTCTCGTATGACTGACAGAAGAATGATCAAACGAAGCAGAGCACTAAAGCAAGTT
This sequence comes from Gammaproteobacteria bacterium, assembly GCA_965221335.1. Classification (GTDB taxonomy): domain Bacteria; phylum Pseudomonadota; class Gammaproteobacteria; order Eutrophobiales; family Eutrophobiaceae; genus JAAXHV01. Next base: position 341,735 of record CBDCSC010000002.1, read on the forward strand.
GGTTGCTTTTCCGCATTACACCCTACCTGCGGCACACAAGGCGACTTTTCCAGCCAATCCGCAAGGAGTCAATCCAGGGCAAGACGGTCTTTGTGGACGAAAGCGCGTTGGTTGCCTGTTTTGATACCGATGTAAACGAAGATATGGTCAAGGAACTGGCCCAACTTGAGCCACTGCGGGTTGTCTTCCGTGACAACCGCTTTGTCTCCGACGCCTTCAAGATCAACGTTGCACAGATTTTCAGGCAGATGTCGCCACATGCAGAGGTAAGAGCGATATGAGCCAGATACAAGATATATTGGAAATCTTGCTTAAGCGTTTAGTCAAGGAATGGGAGAACGAGGTAATAGAATTTAAGCAAGCAGGGAAAGAATACCCAACCGATAAGATCGGTCAATATTTTTCTGCCTTGGCCAATGAAGCCAACCTGCGCGAATTAGAGCAGGCTTGGCTGATATTCGGCGTAGACAATAAAACTCGCAGAGTGGTCGGCAGCGACTATCGCCAAGTCCCGGAGCGTCTTCAAAAGACCAAGATGCAGATAGCAGAGAACACGGAACCAAGCATCACGTTCAGGAATATACATGAGCACTTTGATGATAATGGACGTGTGATTCTCTTCGAGATACCTGCTTCTCCACAAGGATTGCCGATAGCCTGGAAAGGGCACTACTACGCAAGGGCCGGTGAGAGCCTGATACATTTAGGGTTGGATAAGCTGGATAAAATTCGCCAACAGACTTTGGCAACGGACTGGTCGGCTCAGATAGTGTCAGGAGCTACGATAAATCATCTTGATGAGAAAGCGTTATCAAAAGCTCGTGTTTCTTACGCCAAAAAGTATTCTAATCGTTTTTCTGAAGACGAAGTAATACGATGGCCTTTGCTAACCTTTTTGGATCGCGCCAGGCTCACTCAAAACGGACAAATTACGCGCACTACAATTCTGTTGCTGGGGAAATCTGAATCCGCGTATTTACTGTCACCGCATCCTGCACAAATGACTTGGAAACTCGATGGACCTGAGCGAGCCTATGAACACTTCGGCCCCCCATTTCTATTGAATACTTCAGCTCTGTACCAGAAAATTCGCAATATCCAGCTTCGAATCTTGCCAGACGATCAACTGCTTCCTGTTGAAATTTCCAAATATGATCAGCGAATTGTTCTGGAGGCATTGCATAATTGTATCGCCCATCAAGACATTAATCGCAATGGCCGTATTATTGTGACTGAAATGCCGGATTGTTTGGTGTTTGAAAATGAAGGGGTGTTTTTTGAGGGCGAGCCCGAGGATTACGTTACTGGCAACAAAACGCCTCGCCGCTATCGCAACCCTTTTCTCGCGCAGGCAATGACCGAGTTAAATATGATTGATACCATGGGGTATGGCATACACTCCATGTATGTCGGACAGGCTCGCCGGTTTCTACCGATGCCTGACTACGACCTTACTGAGCCGAATACGGTGAAAATGACGATTCATGGCAATGTCGTCGATCCTACCTATAGTCGATTATTGATTCAAAAAACTAATTTGCCGCTGGATAAGATTCTTGCTTTGGATCGAGTCCAAAAGCGCTTGCCTTTGACAAATGTGATGATCAAGAGGTTGCGAATGGACGGGTTGATTGAGGGGAGGAAACCCAACCTTCATGTGTCCGCATCTGTTGCCAAAGATACCTCAAGCGAGGCCGAATATATCCGTACTAGAGCACAGGATGATGACTACTACGCAAAGTTGATCACAGATTTTATCGAGAAATTTGGTAAGGCTTCACGGGCAGAGATACACAAGCTCTTGTCGGATAAGCTCAGTGATGCTTTGGATGAAAAGCAGAAGCTAAACAAAATATCGAACCTCGTGACGAAAATGCGCAGAAGCAACCTGATCGTGAACCAGGGTTCTCGAAAATCTCCTGAATGGCGACTTACAGAAAAAAATGCAGAATAAATTTGTCACTTTGCAGAATAAATTCTGAAAAACACTAAGTAAATCAGTCGCATTACAGAAATGATGCAGAAAAAATGCAGAATAAAATCGATCACTTTGCAGAATAAATGCAGAAAAGTAGCCCGGAATAAAGCATGAAACTGAAGTTCAAAATCCAGCCCTACCAGACCAGTGCGGTTGAATCCGAGACCGATTGCTTTGCCGGACAGGTGAATACTGCAAGTCTTACATACCGGATTGATCCGGGAATATCAAGCAACGAAGCCAGATAGGTCCAACCTGAATTGTATGAGCAGACCGGCTTCAGGGATGCCGATATCCGACTGACTGGTGATCAGGTATTGGAGAATATCCATGTCCGTGCAGAGAAAGCAAAACCTGCCGCATTCTGGCAAGCTTCGAGACAGTTTCAACAGAGGGAATCCAGAAACGCTTACACGATGAAATCTATGTAACACCAGTCGAAGTTACTTTTGGTAAAGCTGAGGGTCCAATCAAACCTGAACTTTCACAATTCAAGCGTTATTATCAGGTTCCCTGTTGAAGCGATGAAGCCGAACTTATGCCAGCTGTAAGCCATTGTCGCTTCTCTGCCAGTTTGCGAAAATCGCACTCACTCTGGATTCCCTGCCAAAACTCGTCTGATTGTCCAAAGAACACACCAAAACGAATTGACACTTCAGGAGTGATTGAACGCTTGGCGCGAACAATTTCATTGATTGTTCGCGGCGAAACACCGATGGCGCGCGCCATTGCATTTTGTGAAATCCTCATCGGTTGAAGGTATTCCTCCATGAGGATTTCACCTGGAGTGACGGGAGTATCATTCATGACTATACCATATAACGTTTTAGGGGTAGATGTCACGGTATGGCATGACTATGTGCCGCACTACCTGACTATATTTTTACGTGTCCGGTAGGTAAAGATACACTTTCTGAGTTTTCAGCTAGTTTTTCCAGATCGATACCGTCAAGCAGCAGCAACTTCTTATAAGCATCAAGGATTATGTCGTGCATTTTTTCCAGATCATCCAGCATAATCTGACATCCTTGAGGAGAGTTTCTTCGAAAGTTATGTTCCCTGTAAAAACTATGGAATAACCTGTTTCTCTCGTCCAGAGCCATAGCAAAATCGATCTTGAGACTCTGATTGTCGAAGCGCTCATCGAAATCCTTTAGTTTGCTAAAAAGCTGCCCTGATGTTTTTTTGTTTACAGAATCATAAATTTGTCTGGAAAGAACCGGATCAGGATTGAAAATAGATTGCCTCTTCGAGCATTCTTCCCAAAATAGTAAGCTGCCCAATGCAGTCTCAAAAAGTTGCGCTGCTTCAGCTACTTCTCCAAATTTTCGGTAAACTTCGTCTAGATCAGGCATATTTTCACGGTCTGAAAAGAAGTTGATAAATTGTCGGAATCATAATGAACCCCGCTCTACAGATTATATTGAAGGACTGACCTAAGTATGCGTTAAAAAATTCGTTTCATCAATGAACGAACCAATATTTCAGAGCGACCTACAATAATGTCGCTTTGAGCTGTACTGTCAGTGTTAATAGCTTTGATTTTTTCATCACCACGATTATCAGGCTTCACAAAAAAGAGTTTTTCCTGACCAAAACCGCGCATTAGCGCAATAGCAATATCTGAGGCAATGGGGAGCAAATCTGGTTCTTTTATTCCGTGCTGTTTTATAGAGAATGCACAACTTCCCATCACAAAGCTTCTCTTCGTATTGAAAATTTTGATGATGTACAGCCCCGCATCACGCATGGTAGCTTCATCCTTATCACGGATAAGTTTATGGTCACCAGCGGCAAATTTTGATTTGGTATTCTGCTTTGAGAGATTAATATATTCGGTTATTTCCGGATCCTGATTCAGGTCTTCCTTCGAGGGCAGATCGGAACTAGTTTCGGCTGCTGTCTTAGTAGCAGCCTGATAGTAATCATCAAAATAACATTCCGTTATTTGATCAAGCATGATTGGGTTTCTCCTGTAAATCGATAGAAAGAATTCCATGAATTTTCTGTTCTCGTCAATTGACAGTTTCGGGAGTTGTTCTTGTCTTACACTCCCTATGATTTTTTTGACGATAGGTGCCGCAAGCCCTTCTAGCTTGCTCAACTCTATCTCACGTGAGGCGTAGTCAGTCCTGCATTGAGGCCCTGAGGTTGATGGAGAAATATCGTGGGAAACGTATAAATCTTTCTCTTTAAAAAGATTATGAGGTCTTGTTCGGAAAACTTTCCCGGTAGGCCGATGGGCTGCCCAAAGATGTCCGTCATCGTCAGTGAAGTTCTCTAATAAGAACTTCGGGATATAATGGTGTTGCCGAGGCTTATCCTGCGCCATCCTTGTCTCTCGTCCTCTTAATTCAAACAGTTCATCTGAAGTTTATCGGAGCGGTTGCAGTTATAGGACATCATTATGTGAAAGACATTCCAGCGCGGGCAATCGGCTGACAATCTCCACCGTCTTCATGCTGACGGTCACCACTTTTCCGAGCAGATCCAAGATGTATCGGGGATCATCCGACCACTTGTTCGGGTCGTTGATGATTTTGCTTTCCTTGTGTTGTGTGACTTGGTAACGCTCGATGATCCATTCAATGGCGCTCTTGCCGTTGACGATATACCGGTAGGCATCTGGCGGGATCCCTTCGATGGTAATGTGATGGTTATAGCGGATTGTCGTTTTGTCGGGGGACCGGGCGCTGCCGCCGAAGGTCATCTTATTCACCTGGTACAGTGTCTCGTCATCCGGGCTGTCCTGTTCTGCGTGATGGTTATTTTTTTCCTGTTTGTTCTCGTCAATCCGGATGGTCAGTGGCCAACCCTCTATGTTCTCATAGCCGACATGGAGGTCGGCCAGCGCCCTGCCGGCCTCGGAAAACCGCCGGAAGTCTTCTGCGCTGTCGACAAGAGGGATTCGGGGCAGCATCTTTTTGAGATCCGCGGCAAATCGGGTCTTGTAGTCGGGACTGTGCAGCAGGCCGTAGACGTAATAGAAGATGGCATCGGCGTCGATGCCGTTGTCCCGGTACTGCTCCTGGAACCGGGTCACCGTCTCCTGGGGGATGTTGTCTACCTGCGTGTGTCTCGTCTCACCCATCTCCAGCGAGGTTTGCTTTTCCTGTTCGTCGGCTGAGAGATAGCGATAACGCGGAAAGGATTGTCCCGCAGCCACGAAATGCATATTAGGTACGATATCCAGTATCAGGGCAGAAAAGTCATTGCTGGCACCGATACCGGAAACGCAGATGGCGAGGTTTTCTGAGTCGGGTTTTGGGAAGATGCGTGGCTGTTGGTATCTACGCGCGTTCCATCGATTGTCGAAATACAACCACTGTTTGCAAAAAGGACGATAGAACCCTATTCGTTGATTATCAGAAATATATTGGCTTGATTTATCATTGACGAGGTCAACTTTATTTTGAACGTCCCAGTGAATTTGAGTTGAATCATAATTTACGAACTCATTCACATCAGGTTTCTCTGAACCTGTTTTTTCCTTACACGCCTGCTGATAACGCTCTACTTCACTGTTGTAGAACGCAATGGTATTTTGCATGTTATTTGAAAGTGCTTCTTTGGAGAAGTTATAGGCCCAAGCATCCCGGCCTGATTTTACACCAGCACTGTAAAAGGAAAATACACTGTCCACTGTTCTCTCGTTGCGTTTGTTTTCCCTATGTCCCAGCGGCAGGTAGTCCAGAAACACCTCACTCCGCTGGTTAATCCAGTCATGGTGCTTGTTCGGTGTTATCGTTTCCCAGAGGTCCTCCATGTTTCCGATGCTTACAAAGTCCCTGATGGTGTCCAGTTTCTGATTCCTGTCAAGGTAATCGCCGATGTCGTAGTAGCGGATCTGGCATTCGCCTTTGGCATCCTTCTTTTTGACAAGGAACGTCAGTGTGATGCCGGCGCGGCTACCTGACCCAAATATCTTGCCGCCTTCCCTGCGTGATAACTCACCGGAAGTGCGCTGGTTACCTCTCAAGTTGAAACAGTAGATATGACTGAACTCATCAGCCAAACAGCGCCGGAATCCATCCATGGCGTTGCCGTCGAGCCAGCCACCGTTGCTCACGTAAGCAATGATGCCCTCATCGCCGATGCGGTCTGACGCCCAGCGGAAGGCCCGGATATAGGAGTCGTACAAGCTGTTTTTATTTGTGGCCGCAGAATGCGCGGCATAACTTCCTGCAATGCTCTTATCCAGCCCGGAATAACGCAAGTTGGCGTTGTTCTCATTGGCATTGCTCTGCCACGCTGAATATGGCGGGTTGCCCAACACCACCCGGATAGGCGTGTCCTTCTGTTTCATCACCCGTTCAGAGTTAATCGGAAATATCTGGTTCAGCATGTCGCCGTCCCGCTCGTTGATCTGGAACGTGTCGGTCAGTACGATCCCGGGGAATGATTCGTAATCGATGTCTGTTTCTGTCTCTTTCTTTTTGAGTTTCTCCCGCAAGCGGTCGTGGTAGGTCTCCTCAATGTTCACCGCAGCGATGTAATAGGCCAGCAGCACAATCTCGTTGGCATGCAGTTCCTGCCGGTACTTGCGCGACAGTGCTGTATCGGTGATCAGGTCGGAGGCCAACAGTCTCGTGATGAAAGTACCGGTGCCGGTAAACGGGTCCAGCACATGCACATTTTCTGATGAGAGGTGTTCACCACCGAACTCCTGCACCAGCAGGTCGTTGACGCTGTGCAGGATGAAATCCACAATCTCTACCGGCGTGTAGACAATCCCCAGGCTATCGGCCATCTTAGGGAAGGCTTCTTTGAAGAATTTCTCGTAAAGTTCGATCACGACCTTCTGCCGGCCTTCGGCGTTGTCGATGCCGCTGGCGCGTCGGCGCACGCTGTCGTAGAAGCCCTGCAGGTTCCTGGTTTCGGTCTCAAGGTTCTGCTCATCGAGCAATTCCAGCATGTCCTGCATGGTCTTTGAAACCGGGTTGTTCTTGATGAAAGAATAGCCCTCGAACAGCGCATCGAACACCGGGCGGGTAATGAGGTGTTGGGCCAGCATTTCGATGGCATCGGCTTCTGATACTTGAGGATTGATGTTCTGGCGCAACTCTGTCATGAACTCCTGGAAGATTTCACGGTAATCGGCATCGCTCTGTCCGACCAGCGTGGTGATGCGGGTGATATTGCGTCCGGCAATATCGGCCACGTCCTTAGCCCAGCTCTCCCAGTAGCGGCGGTCGCCGCATTTCAGGACCAGCCTGGCGTACAGGGCTTCTTTCAGATCCTTAAGGTTGATCGGGAGTTGCAGCGGTTCGCGGATCTCTTCCTCTCCGCCACCGCGCTCTCTGTCGTCGCCATCCCCATCGCCGTCGCCGCCGAAGCCGATCCCGACGACATTGATGCGTCCCTGCCGCCGCTTGTTGAGTTCAATCTTGTTGATCTCGGCATTGAAACGGTCATCGTGGGCGCGCAGGGCTTGTAGCACCTGCCAGACCACCTTGTAGTTCTTCTCATCCTGCAATGCCTGCTCGGGTGAGCTATCCTGTTTGACGCAGACCGGCAGGATCACGTAACCGTATTCCTTGCCCTCTGCCTTGCGCATGACACGCCCCACGGCTTGGACGACATCCACCTGGGAGTTGCGGGGGCTTAAAAACAGTACCGCGTCCAGCGCCGGGACATCCACGCCTTCGGACAGGCAGCGCACGTTGCTTAGTATCCGGCATTCGTTCTCACCCGGATCGTCCTTGAGCCATTCCAGCGCCTGGTTTCGTTTCAGCGCATTTTGGGTGCCGTCAACATGTTCGACGGTACACCCAGCGCTTCCTCATCGTCAGGGGAGCTTTCCCGGTATTGATTCACAATTCCTGAGAAAGTCTGCGCCACGGCCTTGGACATATTGATGGTCTGACAGAAGGCCACCGCCCGGCGCATGGGCGCAGTGTCTGTTAGCGGCAGTGCCTCCTCATCGGCTATGCGTTTCGACAGTCCGTTCCAGCAACCGACAATCTTAGACGCATCGTCCAGGTTGATATTGGCGCTGCCGCCAAGCAGCGGTTGCAGCGCGGCATCGGCGTGATCCTGGTTCACCATCAATACCAGTACCTTGTAGTCGCTTAAGAGGTCCTTGGCCACCGCCTCTGAAAAATCCAGCCGGTGGAGGGTGTCGCCGTATTTGTCCGTATCGTCCATGGAGTAGATCTCCGCGACCTGGTCTTTCTCCCTGGCGCGTTGCTTGGCGCTATCTTTGTAGATACGGGGAGTTGCCGTCATGTACAGTCGCTTGTGCGCTTTCAGGTAATCACCATCGTGCACTCGAGTGAAGTAAGAGGCCTCCTCGCCCTTGAGGTCCACGCCGGTGGTGCGGTGCGCCTCATCGCAGATCACGAGATCAAAGGGCAACGCGCCCTGCTGCTGAGCCTCATGCACCACCCCGATAGACTGGTAGGTCGCGAACACCAGTTGCGCGTGTCCGTCCGGCAGGTCGCTTAGCAGACCGTCCGCAAGTTTGCGCCCGTCCGTAGTGGGCGGGATGGCCAGGTCGTAAGCGTTGATATCTTCATTGTTGCGTCCGACCTTGCTGTCCGAGCACACGGCAAAGGTGCGGAGCCCGGCCCATTCGTGATGAGCCGCCCACTCGCGCAGGGATTGTGAGAGCAACGACAGCGAAGGTACCAGGAACAATATACGGCCGCCGGCACCGGCCTGGCGTTCAGCGATCTTAAGAGACGTGTAGGTCTTGCCGGTGCCGCAGGCCATAATGAGTTGGCCCCGGTCGGCTGTGGTGAAACCTGCAAAGACATCATCCGTCGCGGCCGCCTGGTGGGGGCGTAACTGACGCGGCACGGCCTTTTCAAGTTCCAAATCCGGCAGCAGCGCCGACCAGTCCGTGCCCGCATCGTCGCTCAGCTCGGCCAAGTCAAGACGAAGACAGGGCGGCTTGCGATTCTCGATGGCCTGTTCTGCATGTACCGACCAGTTCGCGGTAGAGGAGATCACCAGCGCCTGTGAGAACGGTATATTCTTATCCCCCCACTCTTTGCCGGTAGCTGAGAGAAAGGAGTCAATATCGCGTTTTTGCAGGGTGTGCGTGTTAGCGTAACACTTGCATTGTATGGCCCAGTACTCCCCGTCATGGGTCTGGGCCACCAGATCGATGCCGACATCGCGCCCGTCTATCCCGTGTGCGCCTGCCCACTCGTCCCACAACTGCACGCTCTTGAGTTTATCCCGGTACAGCGGCGCCTGCTCGAAATAACGGACCATCACGCGCTCGAACTGTTTCCCCTGAGCGTGATGGCTATCGGCCAGCCTGCGCAGCTCGGCGTGAACCCGGCTGGCCGGCAAGCCGGGCGTTACCGGTTGCGAATCATCATCGGTGGATGTGAAGCTGATGGAGGATTGGTGTTGGGCGGTCATGTTCTATGGGAGCGCATCGCAGCTTGAGCACGGTCAGTTTAATACCACTGGCGACATTTGGCCTTATAGTTAAGGAGATTGATAGCCAACATTCGGGAAGTTGAATTTTATTCACGTTAGCGATTAATCATGTTGTGAGGCTATTTCTCTCATCATCGCCGTAATAGCAGTGTGAACTGCATTTAGTAGAGCAAGCGCATCGTCTACATTATCAATAGATTCTCCCGGATGCATTAAAGGATTTCGTTGCAAATCTTTTAAACTCTTCAAGTACACAATTATTTCCTTGGGAACATTTTCGACGTCCTTAAGGGCTTCGATGTATGCGCCCATGTTTCTATTATCAGGTTGTTTTGCGCGAACTGATTTCAGATACCTTAATAGCACACTTTCATTTGCACGATGAAAGTGGAATCCCGATGCGGTATACATCTCAAATACCAAGCAGCGCGCTCCGTCTTGGACATCTTTAACTGCTTCTGGGAACAATTCCGTAAAATTTGCTGGGAATAGTAACTCACCTTTCGCAAATAGTGTTCTAAGATCATATGCCCCCTTTTGAGTAGCAAGAAATAAATTACCATGTCTGAACTCAGCTTTGAAAACAGACTCAAAATCTCGCAATACTGTTCTTAAGTTGTAAAAAAGTGTCGGGTCTAGTATTCTATCTTTTTTTTCTGGTTTAATTGCTTCCTCACATATTGTTTCAAGTGCGAAAATTAAAGAATTTGCTGGCTCTACCATGATTCTGACAGCATCTGAATAATCGCTATCTGTAATAAATCCTTCAAGATAGTTTTTCGCAACGTAACAGTTGTACCATACCTGACCATATGTTCCCTTCTGATTAATTGTGTGCAAAGGCTGTATAGACAGACCTAAGCCGTAAAGATATGCGCCGTCAACCAAGATCATTAACGAGGTCTCCTAATTTACAAAATAAGATCAATCTTACACATCAATTACGAAAAACGTCTGGAAAATGTCGTTTGGTTTCAGGTTTGTTTCATTGCCGATTTTGCTGGGAGCACTGACCTGATCAAACCTCATGACCGTCCTCAAGCAAATCACATGTAGAAAGAAGCTGCCGAGCGTAGGTTTCAGCAGCGATCCGAACCCACTCATTGTTAATTCTGAATGTGAAGAACAATACATGGATTATTGTGAGTATGAGACTCGCCCACGTTTCCATACCGAGCATCTGGATCGAAGCCAAGAACTCTCCCGTCCACAATTCGAGGACCGATATCCCAATAATGACCAAAGCGATCGCTTCCATGGCAAATGCCCAAGGTTTGAGTGCCCAGATATTTCGGCGAAAGCCATAGTTGATGTTTTCTCGAAACAGGAGTCCAAAGCGCTCACGATCTCTCGTCCTGGCCAGTAGCCACGAGATAGTACTTTCATATCCCTGATCAGCACCTTTGAAGTTTGCCTGTTCCTCCTCGACAGAAGCCAGCGTCAATTCGGGCACAACCCGTTGCAAGAATGTTCTGTAGCGGTTCTTCGTCGACGGGTTAAGTCGTGAGTCGGCATGGCGTAACATGGCTACAGATGGTTTGCCACCCCACAATGCATACAGTTTAGGCTCCATGGTCTTTCCCCGGTCCCGGGTGATCTGGGCCAGAAAAGTCGTACCGCCGCAAAAAATAGCGAACCCACCAATAGCTCCCCACACCGCGCCAAATTCGGGAATCAACAGCACGACCGATACCAATAAGGGTAGTCCACACAGCAGCGCAGGGTAGCGCCTCGCCTTTCGCTCATATGGGTCGAGCAGGTAAGTCAACACATTCAACATATTCCCAGGCCCTCTGTCCCCTTATCCACTGGCCATGATCGCGTGGAAGCCTGCAGGGGTTACGATCAGGAAAAAAGAGGGCGTCAACCGAGCGAATGCCACTTCTTTTGCTGTAGCTCGATCTTTTCTGGACGGTCCGCCCTCAGAGACATGGCTGTGCCAAGTTCCGAGGCAGTGTAGCGACCAGCCGACAGTCTCCGAGTATTCCTGTAGCCTTTTGGATAATCCTGTCTTTCCTAGAACAAACTCTTCAGTCGCACGACGACTGTCATCCGGTGGTTCTAACACATCCACGACATGCGCCACCCGCGCTGCCTCTGAAAGCCTTCCCATGAGTACGCCGCCTGTTTCTACTTCATGCCAGCGGGACATCTCTTGCTGTATCTTTAAGCGTGCCCGAGGGTGAATATGAATGCTCCAAGCTTCTCCTTTGTCCGTCTGAACCACGACTACTGCGGGTGTTCGGTAGGTATGCCAAGTCAGACCAAGTCCGTCTTGAGTCAATTGGCCGATGAGGATTTTACCTCCATCTTCCGGTAGCCCTTTTTGCTGCCGGGACAGGAGATATTCCGACATTCCGGCTGCGAACAGCGAGAGCCTTGCGTCCGACATGCTCATCGTGAGTGAACCACATCCTTGTCCGGTGGCTTGGCGTGATACTGAAGCATCGCGGTCGAAGACGATCGATGCGAGCTTTGGCTGCTCTTTCAGAATACCGTAGAACTCTGCTATCAGATCGATGGTAGACGGATTCCGGTGCGGGCCTTCTACTGCAACTATTCCTATCTTCCCGCCAGCGAATAACGATACCTCGATAACCCGTGTGGGTATGTTGTTGCTCGCTCCGAAAGCCTCACGAACCACATGAGATGCTGTCGCGTTCACTACCGCCCAGGTCTTTTTCGACCAAGCCCCTTGGGTGTTCTTTCCGGTTGTCAATATTTGCATCGCATCTTCCGAGATTGGGATAGCTGTTTGGTTAAGACCTTGCAACGCTTGCGACAATATCCGCGCTTTCATATCGGTCCAGGTCACCTGTAATCCATCGGGAGTTGGCACAAGAGCATGACGAGCCGCGTTGTGTGGCGACATTATAGACTTATCAACGACGACATTCGGACCGTTTCCAGTTCTCGCCAGATGAAGCGCGATTTTAGAGCCCAGACTACCCGCGCCGACGAGTGTCCATGAGAGAGCTTCGTCTCCCGAATTCAGTCCTGCCATTTGGGCAAGCAAATCTTGGGAAATGGCATTGCGTTGAGCAGCCGCGCGAACAGCCGTAGCTTCACCGTTGGCGAACAGTTGCGGGAACCAAACTTCCATAACATACGGACAAAGTTCAATTGGGCTCTTGCTTCCAATGATGGGAAATGGCCGACGCACCAATAGGATGACCGCCAACGTGTGTGGTCCCGACGATCGCAGCGCGGGCATGCAGGTTCTCAGTTGGTTTAGACCAGCATCTAGTTGTTGTCTGCATGCGTACCCCTCAGCTCGTACCCTGAGACCCTTAACATTTTTCACCGTCTCAGGGAGATATGTGTCATTGATGACTGGCTTTCCCGAAGGATGTTTGCCTGGCCAAACTACCAACGCCAGCGACTGGCCATAACTCACCATGCGCTCGTTAGTGACCTCCATCGTATTAAAATAACCGCAAATTGTCTGACGATTCACCGGAGCGATGTCATTAATGATTTGCCCTTGCAGGAGCGGTGAACCATCGTCAGTAGTCGACTTAATATACTTCATCTTTACGAACCGATGACCTCCTCGCCGGTCTACTAAGTCCTGTAAAAATGCTGCATCTGCGACCAGGATGTCCGCAAACGAATCACGAAGCACCGGTTCCCAACCCTGATCCGGATCGATCAAAGTACCAAGGGCAGCGCGTTCGAGCCAAATTGCCATCTGGTTGAGAATAGCAGCCAGTCCCTCTCGCTGTAGCAACTCGGCCAGGTCACCGCGGTAGATACAAGGGACAGGACGGCCATCTGACAACCACGGTTGCATATGAGGGAGATTCCGATTGAAGTCCGCTCGCAACGAAAATTCAGGCGGCTCCAAGGGAAATCCATTTGGAAACACAATTCGTACTTCCTCTTGAAGCATGATACCAGAAGGGCTTCTACCTAGGTGCCGCCACTCGCTGGGTAGTTCAACGTTGAAAGTCACATCGACCGTGATGGTATCGCTCATCCCATTGGTCTTTGGTGCGCTACACGCTTTAACAGCCGGGTGTGCGCGGATCAAGACCAGAGCGCGCCGAAGCTCCTGTTTAATTTCGCTCCGGGCCATATTCAGAGCTAGCCGTGCGAATGGGGCTGCCGACCGATGGTCCCGGAACCTAACACTATGCTGGGGGCCATCATAGAGGTCACTAAGCGAATACCGTTTGCGCCGACTTCGAATTCCAAGACACCCGAAGTTCTTGCGGATTGGTGTTCACCGACACATTCGAATCGTCCTGATACTTTTTCCACGATCTTTTCGTACTCGCGCTTGGCCCGAATGCATGGTGGGTCATTGTTGTCGTTCTTGATCGGTTTGCTGCTGGCGACAATCGTGGCTCCGCTGCGAGCTTGCGAGAGGGCATTGAGCGCATCGTTGGAAACCTTTGCGTTTTCGCCCAACTCGCTCCAGCTATCGTGCGACAAACTATGCCAAGAGCAGTGGTGCGGGGAGAGCAGAATGTCGTAGGACAAAGAGTCTGTATGCTTGGAATGGCGAAGCCAGAGCTTGTCCCAGATCACGACCCCAGCATCTCCTCCAGTAAGGAAACGGCATTTCTCAGCTTTCCCGTTTCCAACAAGAGAGAACCGCAATATCGTGCTGGAATTGTTCTTTGACATGACCTCTTCATCATCGTCATCGTCGGCCGGCAATGGAGCGAGCAAAAGGGCAGTCATTGATTCGTCATGTTGCCCGTTGACTTGCGAGAACTGATGATCCAAGGGCACAAGAATCTGACTGAGGTCATCTGTTTTGCCATCCTCGTCCTCTCCAAGTATGAGGATGCGGTTGCCATCTCCTACTATATCAGGTGTATCCCTAAATACCCTTACACGACGCTTTGCTTCGGTGTTAAAAGCTTTTGCATCGTCGCATAGGATATGCTGTCGTGATGCTCTACGGAATACCATCGGCGAAGACCATATCTCCCTGATAAGTATCTTATCCGTTGATTTTGACCATTTACCAGGCGGTCCGAGGTGGAAGTGCTTGCGCAAACCGCGACAATGGTCTTCGTCAGGGTGGCTGATAAGCAACGCATCGATATAAAGCCTTCCCGCATCGTCGCGCACGAGGTTTTTTCGTAGCTTCGCTGCAACGTCGGGAGTATCATCATTGAGATCATCCGCGGCGGACCGAATGTTCATATCGATCAATATTCTTCGGCCTTCCTCTGTCTTGATGAAGGTCATATCGCCATTTCCGACGGAAAAAAACAAAATCTGAGCAGTCATGGTAGTAATCTCTAATAAGTAATATATGTCATTTCATAAATGATGGGGATGCATCAACAGTTTTCAACCCTTTAGTTGACAGATAATTCTCATATATGATATTTATCAACTAAAAAGTAAGGGGAGAATAATGAGTTTAGGCCAACGCATAATTGTTTCACGCCGTGCTTCGGGTTTGTCACTTCGGGATTTGTCAGCCAGAATTGGCAACCGAGTAACGGCGCAGGCGATCAGCAAGTACGAGCATGATGAGTCCGTGCCGAGTTCCGGCGTGCTCATTGCGCTTTCCGATGCGCTCAATGTGCCCATTGACTACCTGATAAGCAGTAGTGACATTCGCCTGGAAGCGGTTGATTTCCGAAAGAAGCGGCTAACCAGTCGTCGTGATGAGGCACAGGTCGAGGCTAACATCCTGCGTCTGCTGGAACGTTATCTGACGGTTGAGGAAATCTTGGGATTGCCTACCGTTGCCTGGGATATACCACGTGATGCGCCCTGGCCGGTGCTGCGCGACCCCGCCGAAGCAGAGCAGGCTGCGTATGGCATGCGAGTTCATTGGGATCTCGGACTTGATCCTATCCCGAACTTGGTCGAACTTCTGGAAGAGCGCGGAATCAAAGTGTTCACAATGAGTCTTCCCAACATCGACGGGCTTACCGCGCGCGTGCGCCGTGAAGACAAAGGCGTTGCGTCGGTTGTGGTTGTGAACCAGGATGATTGGGGCGAGCGTCAGCGTTTCACCCTCGCGCATGAACTCGGCCATATGGCCCTTGAGCCGGCGCCGAAGGTTGATGGAGAAAAAGCCGCGCATCGCTTCGCCGGCGCGTTCTTAATGCCGGCTGAGACGTTGCGGGCTGAGATGGGCAAACACCGCAAGTCCATCGGCTGGGGTGAGCTGTTCGATCTCAAGAGGTTATTTGGCGTGAGTGTTCAGGCCCTGACCTACCGTTGCAAGGATCTTGGAATCTTCGACACTTCCCTCTTTCGGCATCTGTTCAACGAATTCGATCGCCTTGGATGGCGCAACCCTCCATACCAGGAGCCGTATGCCATGCCCGGAGAGCAACCCTCGCGGTTCGAACGGCTGTGTTTTCGCGCCTTGTCGGAAGGTGCAATATCCGAAGCCAAGGCTGCCGAATTACTCGGTATCTCCGCACGCGAGTTGAATCGCCGAATGGATGAGCCTCCCGCTATAAAGGCCGCTGCTGAAGAAGCCCGCGCTAAGTGAATGTCCTGGTGTCGGATACTTCGGTTCTTATCGACCTTGAGCGTGGCGAACTTCTGAGTCAAGTTTTTCGTCTGGATTTCGACTTTGCCGTTCCTGATTTGCTTTATGAACGTGAACTTAAAGAATATGGTGGGCCGGACCTGCTCGGACTTGGACTTCGCATTGAGGAACTTGATGGTAATGCGGTTTCACTCGCTATGAGTTATCGCCGTGATGATCCGACACTTTCCCTGCCCGACAGCTTCGCTCTCAGCTTGGCAAAGACTAACTCTTGGACATTGCTCTCAGGAGATGCAAGATTGCGCCAGCTCGCTAAGGAAGAGGATGTCGCTTGTCACGGTGTTCTGTGGCTACTAGATCAGGTGCAGGCGCAAGGCATTGTGGATGGAGACGACTTGTATGTTGGCCTGCAAAAGATCGCAGCTCACCCAAGATGCCGATTGCCTGATTCAGAAATACAAAAACGGCTTAAGATTTATCAACCGACTGATCCATCCGACCAACCCGTATCCTTCAAACCGTCTTAGTTGAGACTAAAGTTATCGACATTCGTATCTGCGAGTACGGTGCCCTGGTGTCGCGCCATC
Organism: Gammaproteobacteria bacterium; assembly: GCA_965221335.1. Taxonomy (GTDB): domain Bacteria; phylum Pseudomonadota; class Gammaproteobacteria; order Eutrophobiales; family Eutrophobiaceae; genus JAAXHV01. The sequence goes on from CBDCSC010000002.1 coordinate 358,170, forward strand.
GCGTTTCACAACTCGATAGCACAGTCGACGCCGTGCGCGGCGAATAAATCCGCCAGATCGTCCACTGTTAGATTGAGCAGACTGGCCACACGACGCACCGATACAATTCCTTGTTCTATGGCAAGCCCCAGGACTTCGGTGAATGGTTTGGAAAACTGGGGCGGAGGCTCGCCTGCCGCTCCTTCGCAGCCATTGTTACGCAAAGCAGCGTCTGGCAGTGTGCGCGCCACGGTCGGTTTCAGTTTACCGAGCGTAACCAGTCGCCAGCGTAGTGCCGAAGAGGTGACGCGCAGTTCATCCGCCACGGCGTTGAGCTTTGCGATTAGCTGCTCCTCTGCCAAACTCGACCAATCCCCGTGCTTTTCCAGTGTCGCACTTGGCATCAGTAGCGCAGAAGCGAAGATGTTGGCAAGTTGTTCCACCCGATTACCGCCGGTTTCCAGTATTTCTTCATAATGCTGAGGCGGCATAACAGCCCAGGTGAGGATGTGAAACAACTCGTGTGCGAGATCGAAATGGCGGCGACCCTCGATCTCGCGGCGCGCAATCAGGACTGTATCCAGGTCAGGCAGGCGACAAGCCGCGCCGGAAATACCCTCGCAGGTATCGACCATGAGTACCAGGATGTCCAGCTCCTGCTCCATGATTTCGGCAAGGCGCGTTGCCGGCGTGTCGCCTAGTTTGAACTTGGTTACAAACCGTTCGCCGATGAATGCGGCGTCTTCAAAACTCGATTGGCGGGTCAGACCCAGCGCCTGGCGCATCAGTGGAGTATCACGCCCGACCTGCGGCGCCAGCGTGCGATACGCAGCGATCCAACGACCCGCATCGTGTTCATACTCATTGAGTTTCGCTGGTTCGACTCCCGACTGCCGCCACGAGAAGCGTCCTTCACCGACGAGTAGAAACGGATCGGTGAAGTATTCGAGCGGCGCTTCCAGTATTTCGACTGCAAGCACAAGTTCTTCCGCGGTCACGCGGCGAACCCCGGTCTCAATGGCGGATAGGGTTTGTCGGTCTTTGAAGCCGAACTCACGCGCAAGTTCGTCCTGGGAAAGTCCGCGCTCGTCGCGAAGCGCTTTGATCCGCTTGCCTATTTGTTGTGGAGCCATGACCTCCTCCGACACGCTTTATTCTTGTATATTATATAGCGCAAGAAATATATACATTAATCAATATGCGGGGAGATGGTGACGAGGTCTCTACTGCAAGAGAGAGAGTGCAAGAGAGAGAGTAGTAGCGTATTCTTACTGATGCTATGATGTGGTAGTCAAGTAATACAAATTGAGAAGGACGGGCAAGGCCTAGAATAACGGACATAGAATCGATGACGGAAATCCTATAGATGACACCTGAGCAAGTTATGGCGCTTGTTGCGTCCGGGGAATCTGAAAAGCTGGAGTTCAAGGCCACGACGGGAACCCGACGCGAGGCCGCGCAAACAGTGTACGCCATGCGACGTTGGGAAAACCAGCCTGCTGCTGGGTGGACTATCGATGACTTGGATGTGGCGGAACTCCGTAACGCGGTCGCTGAGGCGGTGTTAAATGGACGCCTGAACGAACCGGGCAGCCGGGACCCGAAAGATCTGTTACACGGCTTGGGGCTCATGCGAGACGGAGTCCTTTTCCGGGCGGCGGCAGCACTGTTTGGCAAGGCAGAGCGACTGGAATGTGATATGCCGCAATGTCTGCTCCGCGTAGCACGCTTTCGGGGCTTCGACAGATCAGAGTTCTTGGACAACCGGCAATTCATCGGCAATGCTTTCACGCTTCTTGCAAATGCCCAACGATTCCTCCGTGATACTTTGCCGATCGCGAGCCGCTTCGTCTCAGGCAGAATGCAGCGTATCGACGATCCACTATATCCGCCGCTTGCCACGCGTGAAGCGATCGCTAACGCCCTGTGCCATCGCGACTATGCAATGGGTGGCGGCTCGATTGGTCTCGCTGTTTACGATGACCGCTTGGAGGTGACCTCCACGGGCCCACTGCACTTCGGACTGACGCCGGACGCTCTGTTCAGTCCGCACGAGTCTCGTCCGTGGAACCCGCTGATTGCGCGCACGTTCTACCGCCGCGGCATCATTGAGGAGTGGGGTCGGGGCACCCTAAGAATGGCAGATTTGGCGACCTCCGCTGGCTTGCCCTGCCCTGAAATTGAGGAACGTGGCGATTCTGTCACCGTCCGTTTCCGGCGGGCAGACCATGTGGCAGATGAACAATTCGCAAGTGGTTTGACAGAACAACAGGACGCGGTCCTGTCGCTGTTGCGTCGTTCCCACCATGCTCTTGCGCTCCGGGAAATACGCGCTCTATTAGGTCAGCAGATGAACGTGCGACGCGTGCGAGAAGACCTTGCTATTCTGAAGTCCAAGAGTTTGGCCGAATCCACGGGACGTGGTCCCGGCGCCCGCTGGAAGGCATTATGAAACAGATAGTTGGCCCATTCTGGCTTATTACGGCTTATTCTGTGTATTCCGGCGAACGTGAACACTGATTCCGGTTGAACGTGAACGGTGATTCCGGTTCATCGTGAACACCGGGTTCCCCCACGCATGGCGTGTGAGTGTGTTTTACCTCAAGTGTTCACGATGAGTCAATAGCAGGCTGTTTTTTGCGCATGGATTCCCCCTTTAACGTCAGTCGGTGGGCATTGTGTATCAGCCGGTCGAGGATGGCATCGGCGAGGGTGTGGTCGCCGATGAGGTGATACCACTGGTCGACGGGCAGTTGGCTGGCTATCAGGGTGGAGGCGCTATGATAGCGGTCATCCATGATATGCATGAGGTCGTGGCGTTGTGCGGTGTTGAGGGGTTCCAGGCCCCAGTCATCGAGGATGAGCAGTTGTGTTCTGGCGAGTTGATGGATGAGTTTGTGGTAGCTGCCGTCGGCCTTGGCCTGGGTGAGGGTAAGGAACAGCCGCGAGAGGCGATAGTAGCGTGTGGGGTGACCTTGCCGGCAGGCCTGGTGGCCGAGGGCGCAGGCGATGAAGGTTTTGCCTGAGCCGCAGGGGCCGGTGATGAGCAGGTTGCGGTGGCGTTGCAACCAGTCTCCTTGTGCGAGTTGGGCGAGTTGTGCCCGTGTCAGGTCTCTGGGGTGCTCATAATCGATGTCCTGGAGGGCGGCGCGCAGTTTGAAGTGCGCCTGGCGGATGAGGCGGTGCTGTTTGCGCTGTTCCCGTTGGACACATTCGTTCTCGACTAACAGGGCGAGGCGGTCGAGGAACGGCAGGGGGTCGTAGGTGGCGGGTTGCTCGGTTTGTTGTGTCAGGGCCTGCGCCATGCCGGGCAGGCGCAGGTCGCGCAGGCGGGTGAGGGTCTGTGTGGTGGATGTGGTCATGGTGGTCTCTCCGGTCAGTTGAAGTGGTGCGGCCCGCGGACGTTCTCATGGTCCTGGGGCAGCGTGTGGGTGGATTCTTGGTCGGGGGTGACAGCGAGTTGGTCCTGGTTTGTTTGTAGAAGGTGTTTGACCTGTTTGAGGCGCACCAGGCCGGCCTGGTTGGCAATCTGGCAGGCGGCATTGAGGCGGTCGGGGTAGTGTTTGCCGAGTCCGAGCAATCCCAAGCAGGTGCGGTAGGCTTGTTCGGGGTGGGCGCGGCGTTCGAGTTGGTGGGTGACCCAGGCAAGCACATCCGGGCCGAACTGCCGGGCCCAGCGTTGCAGGCGCGCGGCGGACCACTGTTGCTGCGCCCGGTGGCGTTCGGGCAGGTGTGCGGGCTGTGTGGTAAAGCCGTACCCGTCCCGGCGCGGATGGGTGGCGATGCAGCGTTGGCGGAAGTACAGTGTAATCAAGGTGTCAGAGGCCTGCAACTCCACCCGCTCGCCGACGTACTGGTGCGGTACGGAGTAGCAATGCTGCTGGTACTGGACATGGTAATCGATATGGACGGTCACCGGCTTGATGTGCACATACGCATACGGCTGTGGGGGCAACGGCTGCAAGGCCGGTTTATCGAGGGCCTCAAAGGCGGACCGGCGCGAGCCGGGCCGGCGTTTGAAGGGGCGCTCATTGAGGTCATTGAGCAGTGTGGCGATATGGCGGTTGAGCTCATCGAGGGCAAAGAACTCGTGGTGGCGCAGGCGGGCCAGGATCCAGCGCTGGACCAGCAGCACGCCCTGCTCGGCCTTGGCTTTATCCCGGGGTTTATACGGACGCGCCGGGAGGATGGCGCAGTGGTAGTGCTCGGCCCATTGCTGGTAACTAGGATTGATGTCGGGGTCGTAGCGACAGGCGCGGCTGACTCCACTGCGCAGGTTATCGGGGACGATGGCGGCGGGGACGCCGCCGAAGTAGGTCATGGCCCGGGTATGGCTGCCGAGCCAGTCGGGCAGGGTCTGGGTCCAGGTGGCCTCGGCGAAGGTATAATCCGAGGCGCCGAGCACGGCGACGAACAGTTGCGCCGGGCGCGCCTGCCCGGTGGCGGCATTGATGACGGGTACGGTATCCCCGCTGTAGTCCACGAAGCACTTCTCCCCGGCCTTGTGGGTCTGGCGCATGGTGCGTTGTTGTCGGCCCAGCCAGTGGCGGTAGCGGTCACAGAACTGGGAGTAGCTGTAGGCGCGGTTTGGATAACGCTGGGTGTATTCCTCCCAGGCCAGCCGCTTGGTGACATGGGGACGCTTGAGCTCCTCGTGCACCGCGGCCCAGTCCGGGACCTCACAACGTGCCGCACTGCCCGTATCGGCGCCGGGATAGAACAACGCGGCCAGACGGGTATCGTCCAGGTCCGCCGGCAGCGGCCAGGTCAGGCCCAAGGTCTCGGCCCGGCTGAGAAGTTTCTGGACCCCGCCGACACTGAGCTTGGTGCTGCGGCTGATGGCGCGGATGGACAGGCCGGCCTGCAGCCGGAGCCGTAAGGTCTCTCGTAGTTTACGCATGGTCACTCGCTGGGTTGGCATGACAGGTTCCTCCAAAAGGGAGATACCCTATCACTGGGTTACAAGTCCCATGCGTTGGGGGCGATTCCGGCCCATCGTGAACGCGGATTCCGGGATGGTGAACACCGATTCCGGTATTACCCGGAAAGTGTTCACGTTCAACCGGAATCAGTGTTCACGATGAACCGGAATTGGTGTTCACGTTCGACCGGAATCGGTGTTCACGATGAACCAGAATCCGCGTTCACGATCAACCGGAATACGCATATTCTGGCCGATTGATCGATTTCTCCTCCCTTCTACACTTCAGATAGTGTTTGATATTCTTGACTTAAACAATTGGAGATGTGTCGAGCCTAATGCTTTTAAAGCCGGATTGCCATCTCCACCGAGATTTCCGTTCGCTCATTTACCAACTCTGACAGCGCTTGCCGTGTGACCCCGAGTCCCTTAGCTGCGCATGTCACGGTAGGGTCTAGCGGTTCCAGGCATTGCCGTTTCACGATACCACCTGGGTGTGGGGGGTTATGCATGGCCCTTATCGTTCTTGTCAGTGATATTCGATATCAGGATTATCAATCACAATTAGGGAACCTCTGATTAAGTCAGAGGTTCCAACGGTACAGGGATGTGCTCTGACAAGTCCTGGATGGACTTGTTCAGAGCTTCCTTAGATTATTTCAGATCAACATAACATTTTGATAATAATATAGCGTAAAGTACTGGAGTAAATATAAATTGAAGTAAGACAATACCTACCACCAATAACATCATGTTTAAATCCTCATAATGATAATTTAGTACCCGGAGCCAAGATGACATAAGCGTCTCCTCAAATAAGATCAGAGGAGTTAATATCATCGTCGAAATTTTAAACCAGTGAGAGGAAGAAAGGGAGTAACCACGTTTAACACTGTTCACAACGCTGAGATTATCAATTACCGAAGCAGCCGATGCCAGCATAAATGTTGGTAAATGCCTCAATGCTATATAGAGCAATAAAATAAACGGTAACGTGTGAAGCAATACACGTATAACAACCGTAATCGAAATTGGCTGAATGATTTCAGGCCATAGTAGGAAGGAAAAAGATATCGGCAGGGATAATATTATTGTGAACATTATCGACATACAAAAAAATTTGAATAAACATGTGATGAACCCCGGGCTTATTACGATTTTCCTGATAGTAAAGTCGCTATCTAATACAAAGGCCTGTTGCGTTCCACTATGAAATAGCAGCTTAATGATCAAGACCGGCAGCACAATATTGAAAAACACCGCACATATATATAATGGCGCTTCAACTGCGAACAATAACGCATCCTTAATTCCCGATTGCTGCATTCCATCAATTAACATCACTAAAATGTACCAACCAATACTCAAGGCTGCTGCTGGAACTAAATATGGATCTATTATTTTGATTATCAACGAAAAAGAAAATCTGTAGACCTCTAATATATTCAGTTTAGTAGCCATAACCCCCCAAGTATATTGATCAATAGGTGCTTTTACAAAGACAGACAGGCGCGATCAATTCCGTATCGGACAGGCTTTGCGGGCCGTTGTTCAGAAGCTTGAAGCGGGGTTGTTCGGTTTGCGTCCAGTCATGCCAAGACGTATATAACGGACTGTTCTGCCACCTTCGGCTTGTTATAATGGACAGTCTGAGGGTTTTGTCTCTTGCTCTGGTCGGCATCTATCATCTAATAAATTCATGAATCAAGATGCAGATGATTAGGCAGCCGGATGTGAGACATAATCCGTCCGGGGTTTGTTGACACGGACCGGTTGTGGTGTCAGGACTGCCGGTTCCGATGCCTGACAACCGGCGCCGTCCTCATGTCTATGCGCCGGTTTTCACATGAGACAGTGTATTATGTGCGGACGATTTGTGCTGAGCAGCGATGCGGGCCGGTTGGCAGACCACTACGATCTGGACACGGTCCCGGATTTCAACGGTGGTTACAATATCGCCCCGTCGGCGCAGGTACCGGTGGTGCGACAAGCGACCGACAGGGAAGCGGCCGTCTGCCGTTGGGGGTTCATCCCCCACTGGGCGAAAGACCCTGTAATCAAACCTATTAATGCCCGCGCCGAGACCCTGGCTGATAAACCCTGGTTTCGCGATGCATTCAAGCGCAATCGCTGCCTGGTGCCGGTCAACGGCTATTACGAGTGGCGCGCGGTAAACGGCCGCAAGCAGCCATACTTCATTCGCCTGGCAGGTGCAGACCTGTTTTCCCTTGCGGGCCTGTGGTCCTGCTGGCAGGGGCCGGACGGCCCGGTTGAGACCTTCTCCATCATCACGACAACAGTCTGCGAGGCACTGGCTAGGATCCACGACCGTATGCCGGCCATTATCGCGCCGGCTGACTACGACGCATGGCTCAATGACGGTGACCAAGGTCTGCTCGGGCCTTGTACAGGGGAGATGGAAGCGTATCCCGTCAGCAGCCGTGTGAACAATCCCCGCAACCAGGGGGCACCGCTTAGCCACGAAATCTCACCGATTTTACAACAGGGCTTGAAATAAACTCAATGCGGCTGAATATCAGGGACCAAGGCGACCGTTGCGGCGACCGACACTTTCATACCAGTCCTTGGTATAAGCTGCTTTGAGCACTAATTTTGGGCGGTGGCCGTAATTCCAATGTGTGGATCTGTTGCTCCTTATTTTGCCCCAATTCCTTCAAATCTGCTTTCCAGATATGATATTCTTATATCAAGCAAAGGGTGTTCTCTGACGGTGGTAGAGGGAAAGGCCTGCACAGAAAAAGGTCCCTCCCCGATGACAAGATCCCAAGGGGATCTCTCCGGTAACGGAGTAGTCGGGGAGGTCATCCACAACATTATTCTCTCAGTAATATCTCGTTGTTCCGGTTTGAAAGATGTCAAACTCTGTTTTTATCGCGGGTTTGATTTTTTCATAGTGTTCGTGATCATTTTGTGCCCATTTTCTGAAGATAGCCCAGTTGCAGTAATCTACGATTTGTAGTCCGTAATGCGCTTTCGTCGCATGGTGCAGGATACGGTAAGAGGTATGTTTCGGTAACTGTCATTTTGCACCGTAATAGAGCCGGCCATTTTCATTTTAATGGAGCCACTTTAACGCGCTGATTTTCGGGTTCAGACACGGTTTGCTGGATATTATCAAAAACAGATTTGCAAATTAAAATAATATCGTTACTTTATACATTCGATGAGTGTACGTGACGATTCTTCAAAATTATCCGCGTTGTCACCCAGGACCGCGATATATCCCAAGGGACGGCAGAAATTACAGGATATACTCACCACGGCGGCGGAAGTCCTTGCCTATGATGGTTACAGCGCTTTCACAATGCGCAATATTGCCTCAAAGCTGGGGATCACGCTGCGAAACCTGCAATATTATTTTCCGACCAAAAGAGACCTGTTCCTGGCCGTCGTTGCACAGATGACAAATATGGAACTGGAGACGGCAAAAGCAGCGGTGGATTTACCTGACATGACTGCCGAAGAGCGCTTCGCTGCATTTATTGAATACAGTGTCCACGACAATGAGACGCCCTTCGTGCGAGGCTTTCAGTTTGAACTGTGGGCGCTGGCCACAAGGGATGACTTTGCGGCCGAATGCCGTGACAGGATGACGTCCGCCTATTGTGACTATATCTACACCCTGGTAAAACCCCTGACCCCGGGTCTTTCGGCGAAAGAGCAGCGTGGCAAATCCGCGTTGATCCTGGCCATGTTGCAGGGCACCCCCCTTGTCCACAGTCCGGGTGTGGAAAAGTTGTATCAGATTAAGGATATTGCTGACAAAATAAAGCATGAAGCCCTCGCCATCCTCGCCTCCTGATCGCCTTAGTAACCCTGCTATCCACCTGAGATAAAGCTGTTTTGCCCCATGAGCAAGCCGTGGCGGGAAAATTTTGTTGCAAAATAAGTGTCGTATGACTAATATTAGTCAAGTGACGCTTTTGGTGGTGGCATGCAAGTATTTGGACCAGTTGATCAGTAAGGACGCCAGGGGATACGAAAAATCGGGGGTCAATCTTGAAAGACGAATATAAACTCTATGACCTGAGGGTGGAGGTCATTGCCGATGATAGTGGCAAACCAATGGTATGCCGGCATCATCCGGGCGATTACTTCACGGTGACCGATGATGATCTTATTGAGTTTGGCCCGGGGGTGCGCTTCCCCATGTATTCCCTGGCGGCCATCCTGCCGCTCCTGCCTGCAAAACAGCGGGAAACGACCAGGTACGACTGGATGAGCACAGACGCCATCATCGCCTGTCCCGACCCCAATTGCGGCGGCCGATTCCTGATTACCCGGGGACAGAAAAAAACCTACCGGCATAGTGAAAACACCGCAACGCCCACTCCCGATTAGTACAAAGAGAATAATCCGACCATGGAAACCATTGATTTACGACCCGCTTATACCATTCCCCGGCTCTTGAAAGGCAACTGGCAGATCGCTGAAGACCACAGTGACAGGGAGTTCGATATCAGTGAACTGATGGAAGACCTCATCACATTTGCCCAGGCTGGTATGACCACCTATGTCTGCGGTGATATTTACGTGGGTGTGGAAGCCAAGCTGGGCAGGTTCCGGCAGCTTTACAAAGACCGTTTTGGCGCAGAGGCGGCAAGTAACATCAAGGTGTTCACCACCTATGTCCCCTACTTCCTTGAAGAGGAAAACCTCAGGAACCATAGTTTTGCCGACGTGGAAAAGATCGTCAATCGGTCCCTGGAAAGGCTTCGGCAGGAGTGTATTGACCTCGTGCAGATGCACTGGTGGGAGTGGTCCATCCCCGGTCACGTGGACATGGCGCTTTACCTGCAGAAACTGCAGCAGGCCGGCAAGATCGACAAGTTGGCGGTAACCAACTACGACGTCAAGCATACGAAGGAAATCCTGGATGCCGGTGTGGACCTGATTTCCAATACCGTTCAGTACTCGTTGACAGACCGGCGGCCCGAGAACGGTATGGTGAAACTGTGCCACGAGCACGATATGAAGCTCCTCTGTTACGGCGCCTTGGGTGGTGGTCTCTTCAGCGACAAGTGGCTGGGCATACCCGACCCGGCCAAGCCGGCCTTCGAAAATGTCTCGCTGGACAAGTATTACCGTATCATTTGCGACTTCGGCGGCTGGGGTCTCTTCCAGCGCCTTTTGCAAACCCTCAAAGACATAGGCGCAAAACACAATGTGAGCATCGGCAACGTGGCCGTGCGCTACATACTTGAGCGCGACCAGGTGGGCGCAGTGATCCTGGGCGCGCGCCATGCCCTTCACCTCAAGGAAAACCTGCGGGTCTTCGACTTTTCGCTTGACGAGGAAGACTACCGGAATATCAATGGCATCCTTGCGGACAGTACCGGTCCGAAAGGAGACATCTATAGCGTGGACAGGGAAGAAAACCGGGACGCCCTGGAGGAACCGAAGACGGAATACTTCGATGTCGAGGACGACAAGTTGATGCAAAAGTCACGGGAGCCCGTGACAGTGTCCGAGCCCTACGGGCATCATATTACGCAGAGTTCCTGACCCGGAACGTTTTGAATTGGAATTGGGAAAATAACAGATTAACCCACTCATCAGAGGAGGACAAACCATGTTTCCCCGACAAAAGATAATACTCGCCAGTATCGTTGCGTTCATCCTGTCGATAACAGGAACGCATCCCGTTGTCGTGTACGCACAATCCCAGGGCAGCGAACTGGCCCTGGAGGAAGTAGTTGTCACAGCTCGCAGACGGGCGGAATCGTTGCAGGACACGCCTCTCTCTGTATCTGCATTCAGCTCCGCCCAGTTGGAGACACGCGGCGTCACTGTAGTGACTGATGTCGGCAAGTACACGCCAAACGTACAATTTGACTCTGTCGCGACTGAATCCGGCGGCGGCGCGTCTTCGCAGGTTTATATCCGCGGTATTGGTCAAACGGACTATGTTATTACTGTGGAGCCTGGTGTCGGCATTTACCTCGACGGTGTTTATGTAGGCAAATCCATGGGTTCCCTGCTGGATGCTGTCGATATAGAGCAGATCGAGGTTTTGCGCGGGCCTCAGGGTACACTTTTTGGCAGGAACACGATCGGCGGCGCTGTGTCACTTACTTCCAAGCGACCCACAGAAGAATTTGAAGGCGGCGTTGAAGTGACGGTTGGCGATTATGATCGCATTGATGGAAAGCTGTTTGTTTCCGGCCCTCTGAGTGAGTCCATGCGTGGCCGCTTGTCGCTAGCAAGTCAAAACCGAGACGGCCATGTCGATCGCGTCGGCTATGAGAGTAGTCCTCAAACCTCAGCCAAAACCGGTGAAACCCAGGGCGATGTTGATCGCGTGAGCGGCCGTTTGGCCCTGGAGTGGGATGTAACCAGCGATTTCATGGCTACGCTGACCGCTGATATGTCTGTAATCAGGGAAGAATCACCAGGGCAATTCATTATAGACGTGGACGAAACCCTTGCTCTTGGTTCTCTTCATAACAACGTCAGCGTTGCCGGGGGAGCGTGTGCGCTGGCCGCAGGAGAGGCTCGGCTTACAAACCCGCTTTGCTATAACAATCAAATTGCGTTTGATGCAGACGAGTTAAAAACCACCGGGCATGGGCCCAACCAGTCGGACGCAGACATTTTTGGCGTGGCTTTGACCCTGGATTGGAATGTGGGGCCTTTTGACCTGAAGTCCATCAGTGCGTATCGGGATGTGGAAGTTGACGTATTTCAGGATCTGAATATGCACAAGTGGAATTACGGTGTGATCGGCCAGGATATAGAATGGGACCAGTATACCCAGGAGCTGCATCTTTCCGGCGAGGGATTTGACGGCCGATTCTCTTACCTGGCTGGCCTCTATTACAGTACGGAGGAGGGTCGCCAGGTATTCCCGGTCGAGTTCAGGAACTTTGGTTTTGATAGCGGTGGTGAAATAGACAACGAGAGTTATGCTGTGTTTGGCCAGGCTACTTATGACGTTACTGACAAGATGGCATTAACCGTTGGTGTGCGTTATACCGATGAAACCCGGCGCTTCGATCCCGGTTTGCAGCAAATGACCAAATATTTCGATCCGAACGCGTCGCATCTTCCGGGGTATGTAAATGTCCTCAACGGCGCCTTTGGTCCTGTGGGGAGAAAGCTATTTCCGCCGGGCGAGTACAAGCGAAAGAGTGATGGCGTTACACCTATGGCCAGTTTGAGTTATCAGTTTGCCGAAGGCCTGATGGCATATGCCTCATACTCTGAAGGATTTAAGGGTGGTGGGTTTTCGATGCGATACTTCCCTCCCATTGTCGCGCCACCGGGTTTGACCGGCGATGATATTGTGGGCTATGCGGATCCCGAAACGGCAGAGTCGTATGAAATCGGCATGAAGAGCGAATTCTTCGACAGCAGGATGCGACTGAATGCCTCGGCATTCTACGTGGATTATGACGACCTCCAGCTTACGCTTAATGTTGACGTGGGAGGACCGCTGCTGGTGCCTTCACTCGCGAATGCGGGTGTTGCGGAAATTAAAGGTATCGAAGTGGAAATCGATGCTGTGCCCACGGACTGGTTGAGTATTCAGGCAAGTTTGGGATATATCGATGCGGACTACGATAGCTTTTCTGATCTCGCAATCAGCCAATTTCCTGCCGCAGATACGTTTGACTTTCAAAACACGCCAGAAGTGACTATACATGCAGGCGGGACAGCCACATTGTTTGATAATAATACGGGCCGACTTTTCCTTCGCGCTGATTATAGTTGGAGAGATGACCAGGCCAAAGATTTTCCCAACTTTGTGGTACAGGACAGCTATGGCGTCCTGGATGCCAGCCTGACCTTTGTCACCGCGGACGACAAGTGGCTTGCCAGCCTGGGCGGCACGAACATAACGGATGAAATATACCTGATTTCCGCCGTAGGCGATACTGACCGCAACCTCGGTACCGCGTCCCGGCCTGCGGAGTGGTACCTGCGATTAAAGTATAACTTTTAGCCTGAAATTAGACTTGTCCTGAGAATATGCGAGCACAGGGAAGTGCTCCTGTTTCGTGTGAAACTACCCCGGTCTGTTAATCACTGATCTTAACCCGAATATTCAGCCGCTCAATAGAAACCGGCTGCAAAGCGATATTACTGAGAGCCGGCTTGTGCCGGAACATACGGATCCTCCGTGCCAACTTTTATGGGCGGCTCTTGCACAAGGGACTTCTTGAATTCGTTGATGCGCTTACCGACATATGGAAGGATCCAAAACCCTTCAATTTTACCTTCGCCAAACAAATCTCTTTCTTCCGTCGGATCAAGCATCACGTTGTACATCCACGGATATTTTCGCGTTTCAGTGGATTCCAGAATATCTTTTGGCTTCGAAAAGTGCACCTTCCAGTTTCTCCATTTATATGCCTCAATCTGATCAAAAAAGATAGGGAAGTCTTCACGCGCTGATTTTTCTGTGCCGGCAAAGAAAAACTCTCCCTGATCAACCCCATCTATTATTCTGTCACCAGGCACAGCTTCGCCAACCAACTTCGCCAGTGTCGGAAAAATATCGACGACATGAACTATTTCATTGCTTACTCTGCCTGGCTTTATCTTGCCGGGCCAACGTATCATAAACGGAGTACGGATACCGCCTTCGGTAGCAGTATTGACGTATCCACGCCATGGTCCCGCAGAACCTGGCCACGGGAGTACAAAATCCGGCCCGTTGTCACTCGTCCAGATAACTATGGTGTTATTACGGATACCCAGCTCATCAATACTATCCAGTATCTGGCCGGCGCGAAAATCAATTTCTGCGAGCACATCTGCAAATTCACCATTGCCGGTATAACCGTCAAAGTCTTCGTGCGGAAGCGACGGCACATGTGGTTGGGTGAAAGGCACATAAGCAAAGAAGGGTTCTTTTTCCTTTACTTTCCGTTTCATAAAGTCGATGGTCTTTTCTACCACGGCGGCGTCAATTTTTCTCCTTGCCTGTAAATCATACGGTTTGATTTTCGTTGGGGTTTCTCCTTTTCGACCCTCCATAATATAATCGGTATTTCCAACTGCCGGGTCATACTGAAACTGTTCGGGAAACAAGGTTTCAAGCGATGTATTGGGAATTCCGTACCACTCGTCAAACCCCTGGTCGGTGGGATACCGGCCCGGACTGTCACCAAGATGCCATTTACCGAAATGGCCTGTGCTGTAACCAGCCCCTGACAGAATTTCAGCGAGCGTAATTTCCCACTGCACAAGCCCGTATAATTGACCCCAGATTACTTTCGTTGTACCGGAGCGAATGGGATGTCGGCCGGTCATGAGCGCGGAACGCGTCGGCGTGCACTGTACTTCTACGTTGAAATTCAACAGCCTTAATCCTTCCCGGGCAAACCCATCAAGTCTTGGCGTTTCCGCGCCACGGATGATGCCCCCGCCGTATATACCAAGTTCACCCCACCCGAAGTTATCGGTCATCATAAAAACAATATTGGGTCTTTCTGACGTGGCGCTGACTAGGGAACCGGCAAAAAGGAGAGTAAAACCAACAATTACAGCAGTTATCCTGTTCATCATGGGTCACCCGTTTACTTAACACCGGTTACTTACAAGCCCTGAGTTCAGTTTTTAACACGCCCAATTGCAACATTAATGGGGAAAGATCCCAGTAATCCGTATTTTTGCTGATTTTTCCGTTCCTGAATTCAAATATAGTGGTACCGGTAAAGCGGACCTTTTTTCCAGTCACATCAACACCATGAAATTTGCCATTCCAGGTATTGGTAATGGTCCATACTGAAGCGCCCTGGGTTTCTGTCGCGAAATAGTCTGAATACTCAAGATGAAAATCAGGTTGCATGCTGAATACCTCTTCTATAAATTCCAGCAAGCCCGCTTTACCATGTTTTTCCACACCCAGGGTCGGATCAGAGTAAACACAATCGTCGGTAAAAAATGTCTGGATTTTTTCTATGTCATGAGCTGACCAGGCAGTTGGGTACTCGGCGAGTAGTTTTTCGTTGTCGTTGGGCATGCTATATCTTCCTCTAAATTCCGCATATCGTCGTTTATCTTTGGATATTGGGCAAGACCTTATCTCCGAGAAGTTTAATTGCTTCCATCGCATCAGGACCGTGGGGAGGCCCGAAAGCAACATTTGTCGCGCCCGCCTCAATTAGCGCTTCTATCTGCGGAATGACATCTTCCGGTGTGCCCGTCAGAGAGAAACTCTTTACCGCTTGATCGGGAACAAACGATGCCGCCTTCTCGTGATCACCAGCAAGATACGCCGCATTGGCTTTTTTAATCGCTTCTTCATCAATTCCTACTTCCTCTTTCGTTGGGCTGAGGAAAGGCAGATAAATGGCAAGCAGCTCTTTCATGTTTCTGGTGGCGGCCGCACGATCTGTTGATATTGAACACAGGGGACCCACGATCATTTCCATCTCGTCAGGGTTTCTGCCGGCACGCTCTGCGCCGATTCTGACATTATCCCGAAGTTTACCAAGGTAAGCAGGATCGGCGACACAATCTGCTTTCGTCCCTATCGCTACTTCACCGCCTAGCTGGGACACCTTCGGTCCCCAACTGCCGATAAATATCGGAATATCGTCACGTACCGGTTTATTGTGAAATAACAATTCCGGCCTTGCCTGGAAATACTCACCAATAAAAGGACTGGTATCTCGTGCGATTACTTTACGCATTAGCTGCACCGTCTCGCGTAACATATTGATGGTGCTTTTGGGTTTTTTCAGACCAATCATTGTATTCAGTCCACCCCTCCCTACACCACAAATGGCGCGTCCACCAGTAAGTTCGTCCAGCGCGACAAGATTAGCTGCATGGTAAACCGGATGGGCTATCATTGGGGTGACGATAGCAGGACCCAAAGTGATACGATTTGTGTGCTGGCCTATCAGAGTCAAGATTGGCCAGGCCGGTTTCATGATTAAATCATCGGCTACATGCAGCTCATCAAAACCATAATTCTCGATTTGTTGTGCCAGCGGGACGTAATCCCGCATGGGATAGGTGCCGGGGGTCATCATGCTGATTTTTGTATTCATCCGTCAATTCAGTCCATATGGTTGATAGTGAAAATAAGAGACTTCCGGCAATAAACATTCGGCCGATAAATGTTGACACTGTGCGGCGGCATCATGGCAATCAACGGCTGGCACAGCACCGTCGATGCCTTCGAGCGCCGATTCGCAATGCCAATGGCACCAGAATATAACGCCATCAAGCTATGATGTCGAGCGCGCCTTGCCCGACGATATGCAGTTTTGCCCCGTTTTTCGACTCACAACAACCCCCGTTCAGCCATGGATGTCACCAGTTTGTCGCCGACTACCAGGTGGTCCAGGACGCGTACGTCCATCAACGCCAGGGCTTGGGTCAGTTTTAGTGTGATCTGGCGGTCGGCCTGGCTGGGTTCGGCTATGCCTGAGGGGTGGTTATGGGCAAAGATAATCGCGGCGGCGTTCAGTTCCAGGCAGCGTTTGACCACTTCGCGCGGGTAGACGCTGGCGCCGTCAATGGTGCCGGTAAACAGGATTTCGCTGTTGATGATGCGGTGGCGGTTGTCCAGGAACAGGCAGGCAAACACTTCGTGGGGGTAACGGCACAACCAGGCTTTGACGTAGGTCTTGGTCTTGTCCGGGTTGCTCAGCGCCGGCCTGGCGCGTACCTCCGCTTCCAGGTAACGCCGGCCCAGTTCCAGCGCGGCTTGCAATAACACCCACTTGGCCTCGCCCAGCCCCTTGGTCTTCAGCAGGCTATTGCGGTCCTGTTCCAGCAGCGGGCGCAATCCCTGGGCCTTGGACAGCATGTCTCTGGCCATGTCGACGGCGCTGTGGCCACTGTAGCCGGAACCCAGGAACAGCGCGATCAATTCCGCATCGGACAGGCTTTGCGGGCCGTTGTTGAGAAGCTTGAAGCGGGGTTGTTCGGTTTGCGGCCAGTGGCGGATTGCCATGTTGAACCTCCTTGTTCTGTAGGTAAGAGTAAGATAAGGCTAGAGCATACAGGATTAAGCGCAGGGTGACAACATGGAATGAACACAGGGAATGAAACTATGCGCTGGCGCCGATTATCGGCTAAACTTGCGCGATGCAATCGTTGACTGACAAACGCATCCTGGTAGGTATATCCGGAGGCATTGCCGCATACAAGAGCGCCGAGCTGGTCCGGCGGCTGCGCGATCACGGCGCCGCGGTGCGCGTGGTCATGACCCCGGCGGCAACCGAATTCATTACGCCCTTGACCTTGCAAGCGCTGTCCGGGAACCCGGTGCATACTGACCTGCTGGACCATGAAGCCGAAGCCGCGATGGGGCATATCGAACTCGCCCGTTGGGCAGATGTGGTCGTGGTTGCGCCGGCCACCGCGAACTTTATTGCGCGTCTCAGCAACGGCCTGGCTGACGACCTGTTATCGACGCTGTGCCTGGCGACTGCTGCGCCGCTACTGGTTGCGCCGGCAATGAACCGGCAGATGTGGCAGAACCCGGCGACACGGGACAACATTGAACGCTTGCAGGCCCGGGGAGTCGTGCTGCTTGGCCCTGACAGCGGCGCACAGGCCTGCGGGGAGACAGGCCCGGGGCGGCTGCTTGAACCCGGAGAACTCGTTGAAGCGATCGTTGCAGCCGGCAGGACGAACCGGCTTGCCGGCGTCAGTGTGCTGGTCAGCGCCGGGCCAACCCGTGAGTTTATCGATCCGGTACGCTATCTCAGCAACCGCAGTTCGGGCCGGATGGGGTATGCGGTGGCCCGTGCGGCCGAAGAGGCGGGCGCGACGGTCACGCTGGTGTCCGGCCCTGTTACGCTCGCGGCGCCGGCGCGGGTCAGGGTCATTGAGGTGGTTTCAGCGCAGCAGATGCAGGCCGAAGTTCTTGCCGCGGCGCCGGCTTGCGACATCTTCGTTTCGGCCGCGGCGGTGGCCGATTACCGTACCGGCAAGGCGGCGGCGCAAAAGATGAAGAAGAAGGAGTCGGACCTGCTGTTGCGCCTGGAGAAAACGCCGGACATTCTTGCGCAAGTCGCGGCGCTGGACAGCCCGCCGTTCACGGTCGGTTTTGCCGCGGAGACGGAAAACCTGCATGACAATGCCAAGAAGAAACTGAAGGCCAAAAACCTGGACATGATCGCGGCGAACCGGGTGGGAGACGGCCTGGGCTTTGATAGCGAAGAAAATGCGCTGGATGTTTTCTGGGCGGGCGGATCAAGTTCGCTGGCAACCGCGCCCAAGGAAAAGCTGGCCGGGCAACTGGTGGAGCTGATCAGCGCGCGTTACCGCGAAAAATCCTCCGGACAAGCGCAAAAGCCCAAAGTAAAAGACGTTCAGGACTGAACGCCAAGTGACTGTTTCAGAACTCCCCGCATCCATCTTCCGCGCCTACGACATTCGCGGAATTGTCGGCCAGACGTTGACGGCCGACATTGCCCGTTTGATTGGCCTTGGTATTGGTACCGAGGCTGCGGAAAGGGGAGAACAGGAAATTGCCGTGGGTCGGGACGGCAGGGACTCCAGCCCGGAATTGTCAGACGCGCTGATTGCGGGCTTGCGCGCCAGCGGCCGGGATGTCGTGGACATCGGCATTGTGCCGACACCGCTGCTGTACTTTGCCACGCATTGGTTGCCGGCCAACAGCGGGGTGATGGTGACAGGCAGTCATAACGGCCCCGAATATAACGGCATGAAACTGATCATCGCCGGAAAAACCCTGCACGGGGAAGACCTGCAGGAAATTTACCGGCGCATCATTGCGGAGGATTTCACGCAAGGCCGGGGGAAGCTGTCTTCATCTGATGTGAAGGCCGATTATGTCGCCCGGGTAGCCGCCGATATCCCACCCGTAGCCCCCGTCGCGGCGCTGAAGATTATCGTCGATTGTGGTAACGGCGTCGCGGGCGTGATCGCGCCGCAACTGTTCCGCGCCCTGGGGCATGATGTGGAAGAGATTTATTGCGATGTGGACGGCGCGTTTCCCAATCACCACCCGGACCCCAGCCAGCCGGAAAACCTCGACGCGCTGATCGCGCGGGTACAATCCAGCGGGGCCGATATCGGCCTGGCGTTTGACGGTGACGGCGATCGGCTCGGAGTCGTTGACAGCGCCGGACATATTATCTGGCCCGACCGGCAGTTGATGGTGTTTGCGAAGGATGTACTGTCCCGCAACCAAGGCGCCGCCATCATTTATGATGTGAAATGTTCGCGCCACCTGAAAACCGTTGTCGAGAATAGCGGCGGCGTGCCGCTGATGTGGAAGACCGGGCATTCCCTGATCAAGAGCAAAATGGAGGAGATGCAAGCGCCGCTGGCGGGCGAGCTGAGTGGTCATATCTTTTTCAAGGAGCGCTGGTACGGGTTCGATGATGCGATCTATGCCGGCGCGCGCCTGCTGGAAATCCTGGTAAACAACGGACAACGTTCGGAAGCCTTGTTTGCGGAGATGCCGGAAGGGGTGTCAACGCCGGAACTGCGGGTCAGGTTGCCGGAGGCCTCGCATCATACCTGTATGCAGAAACTTAAGGACAGCGCTGAATTCCCCGGCGCGCAGATCATTGAAACGGACGGTGTGCGGGTGGAATTCCCCGATGGTTGGGGCCTGGTGCGGGCCTCCAACACGTCTCCGGTACTTACCGTGCGCTTTGAAGCCGATGACAAGGATGCGCTGGAAACCATACAACAGCGCTTTCGCGAGTGGTTACAGGCGGCGGAGAAAGGTTTGCAGTTGTCGTTTTGATGAAATCCAGGTAATGCCACAGGGTCAACGCTTACCCCGCTTAATCCTCAGGCCGGTTCCGGATCCCGTATTCCGCCCGGTATTTCAGGATATCGTTATACGGCGCTGAATACGCCGGGTCTTTGCCCAGGAATAGCGCCAGGTCATCGAGCGAGACAATCGGGACCACCGGCACCCCGTAATCGCTCTCTATCTCTTCGATGGCGGAGCTGCCCGTATCGCCGAGTCCCCGTTCCTGGCGGTCCAGTGCGATGACCACGGCCGCGGGCCGGGCGCCATGGCGACGGATCAGGTCTATGGAATAATGGACCGATGTGCCGGCGGTAATAACATCGTCGATAATCAGTGTCGCGCCTTGCAGCGGCGCGCCGGCAACCACGCCGCCTTCGCCGTGGTCCTTTTCCTCCTTGCGGTTGAAACTGTACGGCAATGAACGTCCCTGCTCGCGTGCGTAGGCAATGGCAACCGCGGTGACCAACGGGATGCCCTTGTACGCCGGTCCGAACAACATGTCGAATTGCAGGCCGGCATGCTCAATGGCCTGCCTATAGAAGGTTCCCAGTTGGCCGATGCTGTTGCCGTCGTTAAACAGGCCGCTGTTGAAAAAATAAGGGCTGGTGCGTCCGGACTTGAGCGTAAATTCGCCGAATTGCAGTACGTTATTGCGGATTGCGAACTCGATGAATGCGGCTTTGTGGTGTTCCACCGTTTCCCCGTCAAGGGCTGTGCGCGATCGCCCGCGGGCGCGCCGGCGCCGGCCCGCCGCGCTGTATGCGTGATTTGGTGCGCAACATCAGGCAGACAAGCGGCGCATACCAGGGCTGCAGCCGGGCTACGCCTCCCTTGAAAGAAGGCCGTTGTTTGATGCGATCGCCCCAGTTACGAATATTGGGGTAATTCCGGAAATCGACCGCGCCGACGCGCCGATTCATGAAATACGTGACAAACCAGGTGATGTCGGCGTAGCTGAACGTGTCGCCGACCAGCCATTCATGCCGGCTGAGCGCTTTTTCAATGTCGTCGTAGAACGCAAACAGGTCGCGTTCGGCTTGCGCGATCCTGGATTCATCGAATCCGGACAGAGTTTGCTGGTGAAAGTCGATCAGCTCCTGGTCTTTCTGTTTCTCCAGGTAGTGGTCCATCATCTCGGGTTTCTTCGACGCGCCCAGCACCGTGGAATACATGTAGGTCTTGACCACAGGCAGGTGCCTTTCCGTCGCGGTATCGATCCACTCGTCCACCTCCCGGCGCAGATCCGGATCGGACGGGTACAGTGGGGGCTCCGGGAATTGCTCCTCGATATATCGCAGGATGTCTATCGATTCGGTGACGACCCGGCCGTCGTGCACCAGCGCGGGCACAAGCCCCTTGGGGTTGATCCTGAAGTATTCATCCTTCGTGTTTTCCTGGGTGAACAGGTTTACCGCATGAGGAGTCCACTCCACCCCCTTTTCTTCCAGCGCGAGGCTGGGGCGCTGGGCGCAGTTGGACATGAAGTAATAGTACAAGTGAAGCCCTTTCATCGACTTGATGCCAGGGTCGGGGTTCTCGAAGATCGGCATATCAGTCCCTCCGCGGAAACTGTGAAGATACGATTGATTTTTGAGAATTTTCGTTCAGTATACCCCAGCTATGAAGATAATTACATTAAATGCCAACGGCATCCGCTCCGCGTGTAACAAGGGATTTCTTGACTGGATGCTGCAACAGGATGCCGATGTCGTCTGTTTGCAGGAAATAAAGGCGATGACCGAACAACTGGACGACAGTGTCCTGCAACCGGACGGGTATTTCGGGTATTTCAACAGCGCGCAGAAAAAAGGATACAGCGGTGTTGCCCTGTATTCCCGTCGCGAACCGGACCGGGTAGACAGCCGCCTGGGTTGGGAGACGGCTGATGTGGAAGGCCGTTTTCTGCAGGCGGATTACCCCGACGTCAGCGTCGTGTCCCTGTATATGCCGTCCGGAACGTCAGGAGACGAACGCCAGGCCATCAAGTATGACTTCCTGGCGCGCTACGAGCAGGTGTTGGCGGACATCCTGCGCTCGGGAAAAGAATTCATCATCTGCGGCGACTGGAACATCGCCCATAAGCAGATCGACCTGAAGAACTGGCGCAGCAATCAGAAAAATTCGGGTTTCCTGCCCGAAGAAAGGGCCTGGATGGACAAGATTTTCGGCGAGATGGGCTTGGTCGACGCGTTCCGAGTGGTGAACCAGGAGGCGGAACAGTATACCTGGTGGTCAAACCGCGGCCAGTCTTGGGCAAAGAACGTCGGTTGGCGTATCGATTACCAGGTGGTCACGCCTGGTCTCGCGCACAGCATCAAGGACGTTTCCATCTACAAGGACCAGCGGTTTTCCGACCACGCCCCGCTGACCATCGAATACGATATATAAGCCGGTGTTAAACCGGGCGTCGGTCGCGGGTTAGCCCCATTGGCATGTGGTCAGGAGTCTTACTCAGATGACCCGGTTTTGAGCCGGGCACCTATCGCAGCGCCGGCCCGCCGGCACATCAGTCGGTAAAAAACTGTTGCTGAAACGAGAAGCTCAGCGCGACAGACTCGCCTTCAGGGATAATATTCAGGTCGAAATTGAGCGTCTCTTCGTTATTCACGGTCGTTTCAGCGATATAGTAGAGCGCGCCATTGCTGCTTAACTCCCGGGTTTTCAGGGTTTTCATTTGCCGGTTCAAATTCGTCGCAGTGGCTTCCACCTGAGCCTTGACCGGTTGACCGGTCGTGCCCATCACTTTTTTGAGCACGGAGATATTGATGATGGCGCGGTTCTTGCTGCGGCGGATTTTGTACAAGCGGGCAATCTCCGGCGATAACAGGTCCGTGGTAAACGCGATATAGTGGATCGTGTAATCACCGAAGGTCTTGGATTGTTCTGCATTGGCGGTCAGGCCGGTTGCCATAAGTAAAAATGCGATAAAAGCGGTTGCGGTGCGGGACATCGGATGCTCCTTGTTACTGGAAGTTCAAGAATACTATACCAGGCCCGAAACTGGCAACAGGGATGTTGAAATGGCAGTTATTCCCGCTAATACTGCTCACTTGTCGATTTCATTGGGCTAGGTTCGTCTTGATTCTTTTTCAACTCCATATTGGCATATTGATGTTTGTAGATGGTTTTGCTGTTACTCCTGGCAGTTGCTCATTAATGGCTCTTGCCAATTCTACCCCGTAGTTTCGAGTATTATCTGTCACAATTTCTGTAGCTCCCGTTGAACAGATATATTCAAGTGTTTCTTCAAAGTCGGCATGGTTAGATAGCGCAACGCGGTAGGCTGTATCTGAATATTGTAGTAACGGTTTGTCTCCATTGACCATAAATGCGCTACATGTGATGTTCGTTCCTGTGCCAGGCTCATTACCGAAACTGTCTCCCTTTGAGTACAGTATTACATAAGAGCGTTCTTTCTGTGCCTCTTGACCCAATTCCGAATTTAAGGTGCTGGGGCTGTCAACAGACAAACCATATTTCTGGTAGACGTTTATTTCCCGAACTAATTGCTCAGAAGCCAGTAATGGAACACCTATTCTGCCGTACAATATCTGCACCACCCGTTCGATAGTTCCTCTGAACGCCTTTATGTGAACTGGACCATAACGCAAACGCTCGCATACTAAACTCAAGAGGCACTCCTCCGCTTTCGCCTGCGTGTAGCGGCGGATACTTGTTGGCTTGCCATATGTACTGTCCACAACAAGCTTATCGACTCGGATAGTCTCTAGTAGTGGCCAGCCGAAATCGCCTGAATACCCAACCCTTAGACCATCTGGTAGCTGTAATGCAACCTGACACGATCCCAGCATGTGATTAGACGGTAGAAAATACAATTTTGATCCATCATTGAGCACAAATTCTTTATTATTGCGTTTAATTTGGATTAGATTATCTCGGTATTCAAGGTCGGCATTACGCTCCGCTACAAGAAGATCATACGTTTCTGGACTCATTAAAATATCTTGGAAACCTTTGCTTGTGTCGAAGTCAACCATATGATCATCATGGATATGCGTCTGTACCCGATAGGGGTAATTCTGAATGAACCCATCACAAACAACCTTCGGCCCAAGACAAACTGCACCACTTGCGAAGACGTCAACAATCGGCGAGAGCATTCTCAACAGTCTCCGAGATATAATTTCGAAGTCGTGTCTCAATGCTGTCCTTGCCAATACGTTTCATGGACTCGTTAAAACGTTCATCTCCAACTAGCGTGAAAACCTGTTTTCCTAGCCGACCAGTAGCTCCTTGGAGTTCAAGATGTACAATGCCCAGAGCAAGGATAGAATCTCTTTTCTTTTGTGTAAGCATTGCTAGTGCATTCTGGACTCCCAGATCATTAACGGAACCGATAAAAACATAACGTTTCTCAATGGTGGGGCGCAAATTTAAAATTTCCAATAAACAATCGTCAATAGTGCGCCCTGTTCGTTCTCGAAGTTGAATAAGATACCTCGTTTCTTTACTGCTAAGTTTATTAGCAAGGACCGCTGTCGAGACAGAAAGTTGTTCATTGGGATCCTTGATTTTCGATAATTCAACAGCCGTAGAAAAACCGATTCCGTCATCTTTGTTCGCTCCCCATACAATCAAATGCCTTAAATCCTCGGGTAGATCAATGAGGCGTTGAAAGCGTCGAATGCCTGTTTTGTCGAGATTGACCTCTTTGGCACATTTTTCTAGAGAGACCCCAGCATCAATAGCTCTACAAAGGAGAGAGCCGACTTCGACTGGTGACAATAAACGCTCTTTTTTATGTCCCCCATATCCAACAGACATCCGAAGACGTCCGAGTTCCAAGGCACTCAGTCCCGGCAACACTTTCTTTAATCCTGCAAAAGGCCCCGTTCAGTTAGTGCTTCTTCAATTAGCACAACTGTTGCCTCATCTTGGTTTGTTCCTTCCTCATTTGCAAACTGCTTGATTGCATTATGCGTATCCTGTGTAACAGTCGTTACGATTTGAACAATTTTAGAGCCAGTTTTTGCTTCTTCAATTACGTCTTCCACAGGTTTTTCGGGATTCTTCTTGCGTTCTTGGATAACTTTTTTTTGTTGAGCCCCCGACATCGTTTCCATTTCCTTGGCCAAAGTGACTGCAACCTCAGGATCTGGGGTTCCTCCTTCGTCAGAAGCAGAGTCTTGGGCCTTCAGGGCGACCTTAACGTCTGTTCCATCCTCCACCATCTTCTTCAATTCGGGGATTAAACGCGGAAATTTCACGTATTGACGTACATTATTATAGGGCAGGCCCGTAACCTCAGCGACCTGCTTTGAGCTACCATACTTGTGATACAAAAAGGTAATTCCATCAATAAGTTCTCTGCCAGATAGTTTACGACGAATCAAATTCTCGGTAATCGATATGGCCTTAGCTTCGGTCTCTCCAACACGTTGGTCAAGAATAGCGGCAGTAATATTTCTCTTCTTTAGTTGCTTGCAAGCTAAAAAACGCCTCTGGCCGGTAAGAATTTCCCACTTTTCTTCCTCTTGTGCCGCACAAACAACGATTGGTTGTAACAAACCTTGTGCTTTGATGCTTTGCGCCAGTTCATCGATTCCTTGTCCAATATCTGTTACACGCACTTGTCCTTTCCCGATAATCAGGCTATCGAGCGGAATCTCTCTATATTCAATAATTTTTGCCATGATTCTGACCTCCTTCTATTTCTTAATTGATGCTGGGGCAATATCCCCATTTGAAAGTCCAAGAATTTTCATCAGTTCGTTCCTCGTAAAACGATGTGTAGACGTCCCACTATCTTCAATTATTTCGTCAAACAGATGATCTTTGCGTTCAAGTATCTGTGCTATATGTTCCTCGATTGATTCTGTAACCAAAAAACGAATAACATGGAGAGGTACATCTCGATCAAAGCGATGCGCACGATAAATCGCTTGGCCTTCGACGGCAGGGTTCCACCAACGATCGAACAATACAACATGAGTAGCCTCACCCAGATTCAATCCGACACCTCCAGCCCGAAGAGATATAAATAGCAAACGCGGCGTTTTTCCATTCTTGAAGCGGTCGATTGCTTCTTGCCTCTCAGTTAGTGACATAGTTCCAGTTAAAAGATCATGTGAAAATTCTATTCTGTTTGAAATCCAGTTCAATGTATCAACGTATTGAGAAAACACAATAACCCGAGCAGATTCACCAGCTGCTTCACATATCGTTTCAAGGGCATCTAGTTTCGATGAAACATTCTCCGGTGCAACATAATTACAAACTATTTTCAATCTTGAAATAAGACCCAGAAGTGCTGTTTCAATTTGCTGTTCAGAAATAGCTGTTCTGATGGTTGTCATGCGCCCTGCCCAAATCCCATCATATTTCTTCCTCTGTGGTACAGAAAGATCAAGCTTCAGGTCTTGCAAAATCACTGGTGGTAGCTCAGCCCTGACATCAGATTTTCTCCGGCGCAGCATTATTGACTTAAGGTGTTCTGACAACCGAGGCTTGGGGTAAGTTTGAGAAATTGCAGGGTCGAGAAAATTAAGAATCGATAAAACATCATCCTGAGTATTCTCAAGGGGCGTTGCCGAAAGTGCCCAAGCGCGTTTACGATCTATAAGCCGGCAGGCTAACGCTGTGGTGGAATGTCTATTTTTAATTCGTTGAGCTTCATCCAAGATCACAAGATCAAAAGTATTTGAAGGAATACGATCCAAGCCGTCGCGTCGTATTTGCTCATAAGAACTAACCAGAATAGGAATAGGTAGCAGATAATATGCCTCACGGTCCCGAGCGTCTCCTTGTATACGTCGTACTGTTAGTGAAGGTGCCCATGTTGAGAGTTCTGTTATCCAGTTGAGCGTCAATGAAGCAGGGGCAATTATCAGAGCCCGGCGGATTTCCTTTTCCGAATTCAGCAATAGCGATAATGCAACTGCTGTCTGGACTGTTTTGCCAAGGCCCATTTCGTCAGCAAGTAGGGCGGACTGAGATCTATATAAAAATGAGACTCCTTCCCATTGGTAATCGTGGAGGATCGCTGGTAATTTGAGTTGTTGTTCAGCAAGACGCCGAAGTTGAACAACATCAGGCATTATTCGAATGTCCAGACCGTTAAGGCTTTTTTTATCATTTCTTTTTGCCTTTTCTCAATAGTAGCCGGAGTCCATTCAGAGAAACCACTAACCTCACGAGTAAGTGCTATGCTGCTATTTTGATAGCTTTCGCGCTTTTTCTCAAAATTCCCATTGAACTTGGGACCAGGCTTATTGTCAGACGCTCCCATTAGTGTCAAGTTACCTATCCGTTGGGCCCATTCGCTTCCGTCAATTTGATTAAAGCCAGTCCAATCTTGCCAGTGCTGAGGAGATTTGGGCAGTATATGTTCGATAGTACATTGATTTGCGTTCAACAAGTGTAGATCATCCCCCATGGCACTGGTGACGCCTAGTAAAAACTTCTTGATTTTCGGATTTCCAGTTAGCTTTGCTTCCAGCATAGCGCTCTTAAATTTGGTGTCGTCAAGCACTTCATACTCTGAAGAATCACACTCCTTAAGAAATTCGGCAAATTCTGTATCAGGGATCTGATCGGCATCGGAGATTCGCTTGGCGTAATTGGAAAACTCCGTTTCAAAGTGGGATGGCTCAAACTTTTGTGCAACAAACGCAGTCCTTAGGACGAACGTTGCCAAACGGTGGAGATTCCTATTAGCGATCTTTGCAATCCGCTTTCTGCGTCGTCCATCGGTCTCTTTAATATACCAAGTCAAGATACTAAATACCAAAGGCTGCGTAACTTTGTATTCACTCAGCTCTCGGAGGTAAATCGCGAGATGCCTACGTGCATGGGTTGTATTAGACGCAATTTCAAATGCTTGGACAAAATCTGGGTTAGGGGTTGGTGCTGAAATTATCCTATACAGTTCCAAAGCCTCTCTAGATGTAATTTTTTCAGTTAGACGGAATGCATAGTCTTCAGAGTTTTCATCATCTCGTTGTGTACTAATGGCTTTCTTTACATCGCGGTAGAAATTATCCTTACGAAGGAAACCGAACTTGCATTGTAAATGACATCGTAGATACTCCGATGCCTTCGTCGGAGTAGAAATCATGACCCGTATACGTTCTAGATTTTCATGTACTGAAAACCTTCTCTCGGAATCGGTGCTTCTATCGAAATGCGAGTACAGATAATTCCTAATCAGGTCAAAATCGTCAAGTTGCTTGCCTCTGCAATTGAGCGTTTCATAAACTGCAGTCGGGTCGATACGAACAGGAACTCTTAAGCAAGCAACTTCAAGCTTTTTAAGTGTAAACTCAAAATATCGTTTGACTTGTTCGGGGTTCATTAACGAAAAAAAGTCTTCGATTTCTTTCCAAGCGTCGGTAAGTGTGCCATTGGTTCCTATCGTATTTCCGCGGATTATTTGGCGGTACCGCATGGCATCATTTCTTGGGGGAGTAATACGTGGGGTATAAAGGTCCGTATCGTTTATGGTGCAAATGGTGTTGACTTCTAAGTCAAAAAGAAGCCGCAGAGACATACCTTCACGCTGTGAATCCTGTATTTCATGAGCAAATCTTCTACAAAGTGCGGCCCAAATTAGCGATACTGTCACCATTCGCTGTTGGCCATCATTGATTTCCCATCGATAAGGGCTGATATCAATTAACATAACCGCACCGAGAAAGTAGCAGTCTCGTTCTTCATCAAGCGCATCCTTAATATCGCGAAGCAGAGCCAGAACATCTGTATTTTTCCAATCGTAGTAGCGCTGATGCCATGGAACTTCGAAACGACCCTGGAGAAAGAGTTTCGAAAACAACATCACGTCTGCTTTTATGACAGTTCCTTGTTCTGTTGTCACGCCAGCATTGTCTCCGCTTCTTGGCTGATAGCTATGCTCAATGCCTTACGACAATCTTCTCGAACCTCATCTCGGCGCCAAATATCTTCAATAACTTCGAGTTCCGACTCGGAAATAAGAGCTTGAGCCATCTCTCTTTCCAGTGCTTGTAACCGTTTAAGTATAAGTTTGCGGACCGCGAGGGTGAAGGGGCCCATAACAGGAGAACCGTCAGCGCGGGTTTTGGCATTACCATCCCGGCGGACCCGCTGGCGATTTGTATTGTCTTCTCGCAACTGCACAAGCCACTCACGAAAATCAAAAAGCTGCATGAAAATTTCTGCGTCCTTATGCCCGGAATTGATAAGGCCTTGCAAGCTTCTGTCTTTTTTTACAACCGTACAAGTCCAGCACCCAAATCTGGGAGATGTTGTCCCACAAGACGGGGCGTCCTCCTTGGTCAACACTAAAGGGCATTCACCACCGCCCGCATTTCGATACAACGTAATCAGCTCACGATGTGACCCGCCCCACGGCGGGTTGCGTTGCATTAGGATCAACCATACATCTTCATCGTTCAAATCAGCTAACGGTGCAAACATGCGGCATCCCTCGATCGAACTATGAGGGTTCATTCCAGTTGCTGATACCTTGTGCCTCTCCATATTACGAAGACGGTTTTGAGACTCGCTCTTGCGTGTTCCTACTAGCAATATTGCCCGTTTATGTTCTCGGAGCAGAGACTTAAGCAATTGGCTGGTTGGGATTATTTTCATCCGGTCAGTACACCACCGGAAATTTCTTGTAGGAGGGATATAGCCTCGACCAATCACATTTACCCAGAAGGTTTGATCGATATTTGGCTTGGTGATGCGCGTCTTTATGGGCAATTGATTCGCTGTAGCAGTGGTGCTGATCTTCGACATAGTATTTCGTAGATGCCGAATAATCAGCGGCGATTCGACAAGTGTATCGTTACCGACTACATATATCTGCCTCCTTCGATCTTGGGCAGAAAGCGATTCTAATACCTCCCATGCTAGTTGGAGAAGTAAGGTTGAATCTTTACCTCCAGAAAAAGCTACCACCCAGGGATCAGTATGCCTTCGTAGATATTCCTTTCGAAGGGTTTCCATTACATTATTAAGTTTCTCAACGACTTTAACGATGTTTGCTGTGTCGTTTTCTTGAACAAATTCCTTTTGAAGAGGAAAATTCATGTCACAATTTGTATTAATGATATAACCGATATTAGACTACAGCGGCACCATAGACGATTGTTTTTTTCTTGAAGACAATTGGCGTAACATCTTGACCGCTCTACACACACGCTCTGCCGTGTAATCAATTTCATCCAAGGTTGTAAATCTGCCCAAACTGAAGCGTACTGCGCAATTCGCCTTTTCTTCAGGTATATTCAATTCTCTCAAAACATGGGAAGGTTCAATGCTGGTAGATGTGCAGGCCGATCCAGATGAGATAGCAATATCCTTTAGTGAAAGCATCAAGGCTTCACTTTCCACGAAAGCGAAACCGATGTTAATTATACCTGGAACACGATGAGTCTGATTTCCATTTATAAAAGTGTGTTCAATATCTGAGAAATGATTAAGCAGACGTTGCTCAAGTGCTCTTATAGCCACATTATCGCGTTCTCGTTGTTCACTGATCAATTGCGCAGCCAAACCCATCCCTGCTACCTGATGTGTCGCCAAGGTTCCCGAGCGTATACCTTGCTCTTGGTCACCACCATGAATTTGCGGCACAAGCCAAGGACGCGCTCGGGGGTTTACGTATAACACTCCGATTCCTTTTGGCCCATACATTTTGTGGCCGCTCAGCGAAACGAGATCAGCTTGAGTTGAGCGCATATCCAAGGGTAACCGGGCGCCGCTTTGTGCAGCGTCTACATGAAACGTAATTCCCCGCCTATGGGTTATTTTACCGATGGCGTCAATATCGGTAATACTACCTACTTCATTGTTTACATGCATCAGAGAGACCAAAATTGTGTCATCTTGGATCGCTGCAAGTACTCTTTCAGGGGAGATCAGCCCATATTTATCAGGGGACACATAGGTAATTTCAAAACCATCTTTAGCCAACTGTACGCATGAGTCCAGAACAGCTTTGTGTTCTAGACTCGAAGTAACTAGGTGTTTCCCCCGATTTACAGAACCATGAGCTATACCTTTGATGGCCAGATTGATGGACTCGGTTGCGCCCGATGTCCAAATGATCTCGGATGGTTGTGCATTGATAAGAGCAGCTATGCGAATGCGCGCTCTTTCTACAGCCGCTTCTGCTTCTCGTCCAAAATGGTGTGATTTCGACGCAGGATTGCCAAATATCCCATCCGAACCCAAATACTGAACCATCTCTGAAATAACTAGAGGGTCTACAGGGGTCGTTGACGCATAATCAAGATATACTTCATGATCTACATCACGCTCAATCTGTGCTTCACTGAGCGAGTATTCATTGTGTTGACTTGAGAGCACGTCCATATTAACTGTCTATAATCTCAGTGAAATTAATGCAACTACAGTATCTATCCCTGTCAGGGAGACCAAATAAAGCAGGCTGTGACTGGAAGGGGGTCATGCTAAATGACACCCTTTACTTGTACAAATACAACATCTTTGTACTATAAGGCTGTACTTCATTTAACAACCTCACCAGTCCTTTACCGAGCACTAAACATACCACAACCTGCCACAACAGACAAACAATTTATTCAACAATATATTGAGATGTGCTGCGCGCGCCGGCGCCGGGTCAAACGGCCAAGGCCCGTCCCAGGTCGGCCAGGGGCCTTACCAGCAGCATCAATGACAGTTGCAGCAGGATAAACACCAGTATCGGTGAGAAGTCCATGCCGTGGGTCGCAGGCAATAACCGGCGGGCAGGTTGTAAAAGGGGTTCCGACAACTGGTACACGAGCACCGTTACCGGGTTGTATGTGCCCGGGCTGATCCAACTGAGAATGACCTGCACGAAGATCACGAACATGAAGATATAGATAATCAGTTTCAGCAGCTCGGCGGCGCTGAGCAGGATCAGTCCGGGAAGCGCGAGGAAGACGCCGAAACCGATCAGGCTGACCAGGAACAGCTCAATAGCCTGCAGCGCAAGCATAAGGATGATGCACGACCAGTCAACGCCGGCGTAACCCGGAATGATACGGCGCAACGGGCGCAGTGGTGGATTGGTTGCCGCCAGCAGGAATTGCGAGACGGGGCTACGGGCGTCGGCCCTGACCATTTGCAGCAGAAAGCGCAGCGCCACCAGCAAAATGTACAGGGAAAAGATCGTATTGATCAAGTACAGCACGGCGTCGGACAGGTAGGGACTCTCCATCTCTCACTCCGCCTGTTGTGCGAGTTCCACCGAACGGTCCCGGCATGCCGTCAGCGCGCGCCGCAGCAACGGCTCCAGCCCGCCTTCCTGAAATACCTGCAATGCGCTCTCCGTGGTGCCGCCGGGGGATGTGACCCGCTTTCTCAGGGTTGCCGCGTCCGTGCCGGTTTCCTTCAGCATTCTTGCCGCGCCCAGCGCAGTCTCCACGCTGAGCAAATGCGCTTGTTGCGGAGACAGGCCTATTTCAGCGCCTATTTTTTCCAGCAGCTCGACGATCAGAAAAAAATACGCAGGGCCGCTGCCCGAGACTGCGGTGACGGCATCCAGTAGCGCCTCATCGTCCAACCACACGGCAACACCAGCCGCCTGCATGATATGCATTGCCAGCCGGCGTTGTTCTGCGTTCACAGACGCTGCTGCGAACAGGCCGGTTGCGCCGGCGCCCAACAGGGCAGGGGTGTTCGGCATCGCGCGCACTACCGGGCAGGCCCCACCAAGCGCCCGGCTGATGGTTTCACTGCGCACGCCGGCGGCGATGGACAGGACCAGTGGGCGTTCGCTATGCAGCGCGGATTTTATCTCGGCAAGTGCGGCAGGTAGTATCTGCGGCTTTACGGCCAATACCAGCACGTCTGCGCCGGGTGCGCCTTCCGCTATGGTTGCCGTGGCGCGTATAGCGTGCTGTTGCGCCAGCTCGTGCCGCCGGGTTTCATCCGGGTCGATGCCGGCCAGTGACGAGGCAGGATGGCCATTCGCGAGAAGCCCGCTGATGAGGCTCATCCCCATGTTGCCGCAACCGACAAAGGTAATCTTTTCATCCTTCATAGGATAGGATCATAGCAGTTAACCCGAAAATCTCACCTATTGATGCGATGATCGCATCAAGCATGGTGTGTAATGACAGCATAGTCGATAGATTAGCATGACTCATTGACAGTAAACATCTATCCTGACAAGCGAATTGGTGATGAGATTTTCGGGGTCACCCTGGGAGTTTCAGGATAGTCCCGTTCAGGAGGATCGGGGTCCGAATAGTGCCGTACCGATCCGGATTATGGTCGCTCCCTCGGCGATGGCGGCCTGCATGTCATGAGTTGTGCCCATGGACAACGTGTCGAAGCGGTAGCCCTTGGTTATGAGTTGTTCGTGCAGGTTACGCAGTTTCCTGAATGCGCGCCGCTGGGTATTGAAATCGTCTGCCGGCGCGGGCAATGCCATCAGCCCCTTCAATGCCAGCCGCGGATATTGGCGTAGCTGTTCCGCGAGTTCTTCCACTTCATCCGGCGCGACACCGGACTTCGTGGGTTCGGCATCCACATTAACCTGTATGCAGATATTCAGCGGCGGCAGCTCCGGGGGGCGCGCTGCATTCAATCGCTCGGCAACCCGGATACGGTCCATTGAGTGCACCCAATCGAAATGCGTTGCGATCTGCCGGCACTTGTTGGACTGGATCGGGCCGATGAAATGCCAGGTAAGTGAAGGCCCGCTTAGCTGTTCGATCTTGGCGTGTCTGGATCGCATTGCAGGATGTTGACTGCCTGGAGTAAGCGAATGCTCATTTAGTTGTTCGATCTTGGCCAGCGCCTCCTGCACGTAGTTCTCGCCGAAGTCCGTCACCCCAAGCTGCGCCAGCGCGAGCACATCATCGGCTGCCCGGGTCTTGCTCACAGCGAGCAATTTCACACTGCCAGGCTCTCGGCCGAACTGCCGCTCCGCCGCCGACATTTCCAGGTGCACCTGTTGTAAGTTTTTGTTCAAGCTGTTCATCAGGCCAGTTTAATACGGTGTCGCCCTTCGGGCGACTCTTTGTCTCACTGGATTCCCGCTTTCGCGGGAATGGGACGGGGGCGTTGCTGTGAATGCAGTCGCTCTGCCACTCCCACAAATGTTGTCAGCATGCCACTTCCGCGAAAGCTGCCACCATACCACTCCCGCGAAAGCGGGAGTCCAGTCGAATACGGTGTCGCCCGGAGGGCGACTCTTTGTTTCACTGGCTTGCCGTTTGCACGGGAATGGGATGGGGGGCGCTTTCGCGGGAATGGGGCGGAGGCGCTTATGCGGGAATGGGATGGGGGGCGCTTGCACGTGAATGGGACGGAGGCGGCGCTGGTCCGGCAAATCGCAGGCAATAAAAAAGGGTCGTAGTGACCCTTTTTTATACAACATGTAATATTGGAATTACTTGTTGTTGATGTACATCGTAACTTCGAAACCGAAGCGGATGTCGCTGTATTCAGGAGTTTGCCAGTTCATTATAGTCTCTCCGATTGGTTGATATTATGGGTTAAAACATCTTTGCCCAATATATTGCAGGTTCCGTGCCAACTTTAAGAAAAACTCGTAAAAATCCTTAAAGTTATTATATTTCAATCAATTACGATATTCGTCCAAGATCGGGAAAAAATGTCTGGCGAGCGTATGGATCATCAAATTGGTTGTAATTCTTCACTTTTCTGGTTGCTGGTAACCATTTTCGGAAATACTTCCTCTGCTTCGAACACCGGTCCGTCCACGCACACTCTTTGCATGGACATCTTGCCGTTCCGGTAAACGGGGGTGGCGCAGCCGGCGCAGCCGCCTACTGCGCAGGGCATGTGTTCCTCCAGTGAAACCTGGCAGGGCAGGGAAAATTCGCGTGCCAGATCGGCGACCGCGCGCAGCATCGGGGTCGGTCCGCAACTGAATATCTCGACCTGTTGCCGCTGCATTGCGCCGAGCGCTGTCAGCCAGGTGCGCGCCAGGTCGGTGACGAAACCGTCGTAACAGCCGGCATAACCCTGCTTGCTGGTGAGACGGGAGGGGATGCCCCAGTCTTCCAGCAGCGGCATGCAGGCAATCGCGTCGCCGGGAATACCATCGACGATGATCTTCGATGGTTTGGGGTTGAAAGGAAACGGGACCTCAGAGCCCATGATGACGAACGGCTTTACCGCAGGCGTCTGTTTCATCATGTGCTCGGCCAGGAAGACCATCGGAGGAATGCCCACACCACCGCCGATGAGCAGCGGAAACTTGAGGTAATCGCCCAGTTTGAACGGGTTGCCGATGGGTCCGAGCAGGTTGATGCAATCATCTACCTTAGAACCGGCCAGTTTCTTCGTGCCTTGTCCATGGACCTTGT
The DNA here is from genome assembly GCA_965221335.1 of Gammaproteobacteria bacterium. Lineage (GTDB taxonomy): Bacteria > Pseudomonadota > Gammaproteobacteria > Eutrophobiales > Eutrophobiaceae > JAAXHV01. Next base: position 393,091 of record CBDCSC010000002.1, read on the forward strand.
ACAGGATGTCGATCCAGCCGGCGCTCGCATCGGTGCGCATGATCGACATCGGACGGCGCATCGGCAGGTCTTCATCGCAGCGCAGGTGGACGAAGTTCCCCGGCTGAGCTTGCGCGGCGGTCGCGCCGGCAGCCAGGCGCATCAGGTATTGGTCCGCCGGCAACGCCTGGTGTTGCAGGATTGTCGCATCTTCGACGAAAACCGTCTCTCGGGTATGCGGATGCTGCGCCGGGCTATTCATCGTGAAATGCCGGCTTGCCGTCGATGAACGTATGGATCACCTTGCCGCCCATCTCCCAGCCGTCGAATGGCGTGTTTTTTCCGGCGCTTGCCAGCTTTTCGGCATTCACGGTCCAGTGTTTGCCTTCATCGAAAACAAACAGGTCGGCGGGCGCGCCCTCGGCCAGGCTACCGGCGCCTGTGCCTGCGATGGCGGCGGGGCGGCAGGTCAGCGCGCCGACGATTTGCTCCAGGCTGAAACCGCGCGCGGTCATCGCGAACATCAGCGGCGCCAGCACTTCCAAGGTTGATGCGCCCGGCTCGGTGCTGCTGAACGGCGCGGCCTTCGCGTCTTCGTCATGCGGTTGGTGGTCCGAACAGACCGCATCAATGACGCCGGAACGCAGCCCGTCCAGCAGCGCTTGGCGGTCACGGTCGGTGCGCAACGGCGGCCACAGGCGGTACTGGGCATTGAACCCGTCAACATTCATCTCGGTCAGGTACAGGTAACTGATGCCGGCATCGGCGCTGACCGGCAGCCCCTGTTGTTTAGCGGCGCCGATGAGTTCCACGCTGCGCGCGCAGGACAGGCGGCAAAAATGCGCGCGTACCCCGGTCTGTTCGATCAATAACAGGGCACGGCTGATTGCTATCGTCTCCGCGGTTTCCGGGATACCGGGCAAGCCCAGGCGCGTGCTGATTTTTCCCTCGTGCATCACACCCCCGTTTTTCAGGTAACTGTCTTCCGGGTGTATGAACACGGGCAGGTCAAAACCGGCCGCGTATTCAAATGCGCGGCGCAACACTTCCGTATCGATAATCGCGTTGTCGGCATTGGACAAGCCGATGCAACCGGCCTGCTTGAGGGCGGCCACTTCGGTCAATTGGCGCCCGTCCAAACCCTTGGTCAGCGCGCCCAGCGGGTAGATGCGGGTCTTGCCAATCTCAGCCTGGCGCCGGTGAACAAGTTCGACGACAGACGGGTTATCCGTTACCGGGCGCGTGTCCGGCGGGACGACCATGCTGGTCACCCCCGAGCGCGCCGCGGCCTCTGTTTCAGAGGCGATGGTCGCCTTGTGCTCAAACCCCGGCTCGCGTACATGCACGCTGAGGTCCACGATCCCCGGGCATACGTATTGGCCTTGCAGCACGATCTCCAGGTCGGCGCTGAAACCGTCAACAGGTCTGCCGGCGGCTGTGATCCTGCCGTCAGAGATATACAGGTCGCCCGGCTCGTCAAGCTGTTGCGCGGGGCAGACCAGGCGCCCGTTGCGGATGAGGATACGCATCAGTCCCCGCCCCTATCGGCGCCGCCGGCGACGCCCATGACCATGGCCATCACTGCCATGCGTATGGCGATGCCGTGACTGACCTGCTGCAGGATCACCGACCTGTCCCCGTCCGCGACCTGTGAATCGATTTCAATTCCCCGGTTTATCGGACCCGGATGCATCACGATGACGTCGCGGTCGGCTGCGCTGAGGCGCGCTTCGGTCAGGCCGTAACACTGGAAATATTCCTCCTCGCTGGGGAGCACGGCATTGCTGATGCGTTCCCGTTGCAGGCGCAACATGGAGATCACGTCCACCTCTTGCAGCCCTTCATCAAGGTCATGGAAGACCTGTACCCCCAGGCTCTCGATATCAACCGGTATCAGGGTTTTTGGGGCAATGACGCGGATATCACTGACTCCGAGCGTGTTCAGCGCGTGGATCTTCGAGCGCGCGACCCGTGAGTGGGCGATATCGCCGACAATCGCAATACGCAGGGTCTCGAAATCCGGTTTATGCCGGCGGATGGTGAACATGTCCAGCATGGCCTGGGTCGGATGGGCATGGCGGCCATCCCCGGCGTTGATTACGTGGACATTGTCTGCTACCTGGCCGGCAATGAAATGTGCGGCGCCGCTGTTGCCGTGACGTACCACGAACAGGTCGCAGTGCATGGCTTCCAGTGTGTGCAGGGTATCCTGCAGTGTTTCGCCCTTGTTGGTCGCGGACGTGGCGATGTTGATATTCAATACGTCGGCGGACAGGCGTTTGGCCGCCAGTTCGAACGTCGTGCGGGTGCGGGTGCTCGATTCAAAAAACAGGTTGGCTACGGTTTTGCCGCGCAACAGGGGCACTTTCTTTACCGCCCGCCCGCCGACATTGGCAAAGGATTCCGCGTAATCCAGGATATTGGTCAGGATCTGCCGGCTGAGTCCTTCAGTCGTCAGGAAATGTTGAAGCCGCCCGTGCTGATCCAGTTGAATGGAGTGACCCGTCATTCTGCTGTCGTGATTTCCAGCGCAAGCGGTTCCGGGCCGGTGAGCTTTACCTGCTGGTCGGCCCCGAGGTCCAGGTATTGTCCGCACACATCCGCCTGTATCGGCAGTTCCCTGCCGCTGCGGTCCACCAGCACCGCGAGGCAGATACTTGCCGCCCTGCCGTAGTCGAATAATTCGTTCATCGCCGCGCGCACGGTACGGCCCGTATACAGCACATCGTCGACCAGGATTACGTGGCGCGCATCCACATCAAAGGGCAGGCTGGAAGGCGTTACCTGAGGGTGCAGCCCGATGCGGCTGAAATCGTCGCGGTAAAATGCGATATTGAGTTTGCCGAGAGGCTGGGAGGAGCGGTACAGCTTGTGCAGTTGTTCAGCGATCCAGACCCCGCCCGTATGAATGCCGACAAATAATGGATTGGTCCTGTTGTGATCCTGAAAATACTGATCCAGACCGGTTTTCATGTTCCGGACCAGTTGCTGTACATCGAGGTTGTTTGCCGGCATAGTCTGGATCTGATCCTGTATGCCGGCCAGTATATCATTTTCCGGTTTCTCCGGCATCCCGCAGCCAGCCCTCAAGGATTACCTGGGCAGCCACATGATCAACGGCATCACCGTTTTGTTGCCGCGAGCGGGCCTCGACAGTCGACAGGCGTTCATCGGCGCGCTTTACCGGCAAGCGGTAGCGCCCGTGCAGTTTGCGCGCAAACGCATCGGCGCGATCGGTGATCGGATGGCGGCTGCCGTCGATGTTCAATGGGTTGCCGACGACCAGCGCCTGGGGTTGCCATTCGGCAATCAGCGCGCCGATACGGTCCCAATCCGGACGGTTGTTGCGCACCGGGATGATTTCCAGCGGCGTAGCGGTATCAGTCAGCGTCTGGCCGACCGCCGCGCCGATTCGTTTCGTGCCGAAGTCGAAACACAGCAGGGTGGCGGGGCGTGACAAACGGGGGGTCCCGGGGTCAGGCGGTCCCGTAACCGGTCGATAACTGGTTGTGGTCGATGCCTAACAACGCGGTAGCGGACGACCAGCGCAGCTCACAAGGGGTATTGAAAATGATATCCTGGTTTGCGGGTACGTTAAGCCACGCATTTTCCTTGATTTCCTCTTCCAGTTGCCCCGCCGACCAGCCGGCGTAACCCAGCGCGACCAGAAATTTATCCGGCCCCGTGCTTTCCGCAATCGCATGCAAGATGTCTCTGGACGTCGTGATGCCCAGCGAGTCGCTGACCTCGATGGATGAATCCCAGTCGCTGCCTGGTTCGTGCAGCACGAACCCCCTGTCGGTGTGCACCGGCCCACCCAGGTAAACGGGCAGTTTGCCAATGGACTGATCATGCGGCGTCATCTCCATCTGGTCCAGGATTTCGCCCAGCGCACAATTCGCCGGCCGGTTGATGACCAGCCCCATCGCGCCGTCCTCGTTATGCGCGCAGATATAGGCCACCGTTTGAGAAAAATTGGGGTCTCTCAGGCTGGGCATCGCAATGAGAAACTGGTTGGTTAAGTTACTGGCTTGCATTAGTCACCTCAGTGCATAATAGTATCCCTAACTGCGCCGGATTGCCACCGCGAAGTTAAACGCCGCTTATCTGAAGCCGCTCTGGTCCAGGAACTGCCAGGTCCTGGTGATATGCAGGACATCGGTTTCTTCGCGGATAGCCTCGGGGAAGGGCGCATACGGGGCCGCCAGTTCAACGATTCTTATCGCCGCTTCGTCGAGTACTTCATGCCCGGAGGACCTGCGAACGGTGATTTGGTTTATCTTCCCGTCCGGGTTCAATGCGACGTCGAGCACCAGATCTCCGGAGATTTTTCGTCTTCTGGCTTCCTCCGGGTAATTCAGGTTTCCGACCCGCTCCACCTTTGCGCGCCAGGCTTCCATGTAGGCTGCATATTTATATTCGCGGGTATTGGCGGATATAAATTTCCTCTTGGGACGGTTTGCTTTGGTTTCCAGTTTGCGCTCAACCTCTGAACTCAGGGCGGCCATCCTCAGGCTGTTGCTCATCAGTTCCGCCGCGCTGGGGAGTGTTGTCTGCACGTCGTCCAGGGCTTTCTCCACGATTTTTGTCGGGTTTTCCGTGGTTACCGCCAGTTGTTCAACGGTCTCCTCGACAGGCGCGGGTGCAGGCTGGGGCAATTCCGGCTCCGGCACCGGTTCGGTCCGCTGCGGCGCCGGGGGTTCGACCGGCTCCACCTGTTCCGCTATCGGCAACGGCGGCAGCGGTGAGGCCGGGACAGCCTGCGCGTCGGTATCCCCGCCACCGCTGAGGTTGGCTTGTGCCAGGACATTGGCTTCGTCCACCGTGTCGGAGGATTGCCGAACCAGGACGATATCCATAAATTCATAGCGCGGGTTTGCTTTTTCCTCCGGCGTAAAGACGATCCCCAAAACCACCAGGGCATGGAAAATCATGGCCAGGCAGAATGTCAGGCTCAGACGGTCATCAGGCGTCAGTTTCGGGGGGTGGGTCGCGGCTGCCGTGGCTAAGGCCGGTTCCTGCCAATTCAAATCCGCTTGGATTGCCGTGGTATTACTCAAGGCAGCTACCCTGGGTCCCGGCGTGTCTTCGCAGCAATGCAGTCGATGATCTTGCCGGCGATGTCGCTGTCGTAGAGGCGTTCAAGTTCCCTCACACAGGTTGGACTGGTCACGTTGATCTCCGTGAGATTGTCACCGATAACGTCCAGCCCGACAAACACCAGCCCCAGCGCGCTGAGCTGCGGGCCGACCTGTTCACAGATCCAGTAATCCCTGTCGTTGAGGTCCACCCCCTTACCGGTGCCGCCCGCGGCCAGGTTGGCACGCAGCTCGCCGCGCTTTGGAATGCGCGCCAGCGCATGTTCATAGGGCTGCCCGTCAATGAGCAGAATACGCTTGTCACCTTTTTCGATTGCCGGAAGATACTGTTGCGCCATGATAAAGCTTTGCGAATTTCGGGTCAGGGTTTCGATGATGGTGTTCGTATTGACATCATCCCTGCCGGTACGGAACACCGAAGCGCCGCCCATACCGTCCAGTGGTTTGAAAACCACCTGGTCATGCTGTTCGATGAACGCGAGCAGGTCCTGCGGGTCACGGCTGATCAAAGTGGGCGGAATGCACTGCGGGAAATGGGTGATGAATGCCTTTTCATTGACATCCCGCAGCGCGTCCGGGGCATTGACCACAAGCGCACCCTGCGCCGCCGCGTGCTCCAGGATATAAGTCATGTAAATGTATTCCATATTGAAAGGCGGATCCTTGCGCATCAGTATCACGTCCAGTTCCGGCAGCGCCAGTTCCGTGTGGCGATGAAATTGGTACCAATCGGAAGGATCATCGGCAACCGTCAGGATACGGGCGCGTGCCAGCGGGATGTTGCCGGCAAGGTAAACATCCTTCATTTCCATGTAATAGATCTCCCATCCCCTGTGCTGGGACGCGAGCAGCAGCGCCAGGGTCGTGTCTTTTTCGACCGTGATCCCGGCAATAGGATCCATGATTACGCCCAGTTTCATCATTAGCCAGTATGCAAAATTTGTCGTCTTGCCCCATGCGAATGGGTGCAATTTCAGAGTTTCCTTAACGCAATATATTACCGTCCAAGTTGAAGAAAGGTAAGTCTGAGGTTTCCAAACAACAGCTAGCCTGTTAGTGTATCCGGATTGTGTGGCAGGTCAAAGCGCCTGAGCCGGATAAAACAGGGAATATCCGGGTCTTATGTGGAAACGGTGGAGTTATGGGCAGTTCAAGTTTGCGTATTGTTTCGAGAGAAAGTCCTCTTGCCATGTGGCAGGCGCAGTTCGTGCGCGCGCGCCTGCAGGAAACACATCCCGGCCTGGAAGTCGGGATCAGCACCGTAAAGACGTTGGCTGATCGGTTTTTGCACAAGGCGCTGTCCGAAATGGGCGGCAAGGGTGTTTTTGTGAAGGAACTGGAACAGGCGCTGTTGAATCATGAAGCCGACCTGGCGGTGCATTCGATGAAGGATGTCACGGTAGACATGCCCGCGGGCCTGACGCTGGCGGCAATCATGGAAAGAGAGGATGCGCGCGATGTGTTCATATCGAATCGTTTCCCGTCCCCGGAAGAAATGCCGGCGGGCGGGCGCATAGGGACGTCGAGTTTGCGCAGGCAATGTCAGCTCAATGCAGCCTACCCGAAACTGGCCCTGCGGGACATACGCGGAAACGTGGACAGCAGGCTGCAAAAGCTGGATAACGGTGAGTATGATGCCCTGGTGCTTGCCGCGGCCGGGATCAAGCGGCTGGGCAGGGAACACCGGATCAGCGCGTACCTGGATGTGGCAGACATGCTGCCGGCGATAGGCCAGGGCGCGTTGGGCATCGAGATCAGAGAGAATGACGCGCGAGTGGAGCAGTTGGTGCAGCCGCTGAACCACAGGCCGACACAGACCTGTGTGGACGCTGAACGGGCGTTATCCCGGAAACTGTATGGCGGCTGTCACCTGCCGCTTGCCGGCTATGCGCAGATCTCCGGCGAAACCCTGTCTATGACCGCGCTGGTGGGCAGTCCGGATGGTTCCAGGATAGTGAAAGACCGCATCAGTGGCGCTGCGTCTCATGCTGAACAACTTGGTTATGATCTGGCAGAAGGGTTGCTGCGGCAGGGCGCAGACAAGATTTTGGCGGAGGTGATGGGCAATGGCGGACAATGACACGACTCTGTCGGGGTTAACTGTCTGGGTAACCCGGCCCGAGAACCAGGCGGGTAATCTGTGCGGGATGATCGAACAACGAAACGGCGCGCCGCTGCTGTTGCCTACGCTGGTGATAAAACCCTTGCAGGAAGCGGCGGCGCATCAATCTCTGCTGGCGCGCGCCGATGTGGCTATTTTCATCAGCAGCAATGCTGTCAGTTACGCACTGGTGCAATTTCCGGACCTGGCCGTCACATTACGCGGCAAGACCGTGCTTGCCGTTGGTCAGGCCACTGCCCGCAGCCTGAGCGCATCCGGGTTTGACCGGGTCGTGCAGGCCGGCGCCGGCGGCAGTGACGCGCTGTTGCGGTTGCCGGTATTGAGTGATGCGGCCATCAGCAACAAACGGGTCGTCATCCTGCGCGGACAGGGGGGTCGAGAGGCGTTGCGCGACGAGTTGCTGGCGCGCGGCTCGGTGGTGGACTATCTGGAGGTATACCGGCGGGACAAACCTGATATAAGTCAGGCAGAAATGACTGAATTCTGGCATGATCGGAAGCCGGGCGCGGTCATCATCACAAGCCTGGCGGGATTGGATAACCTGGTCGAACTGACTCCGGCCGCTGAGAACCGCCGGTTGTTGGAAACGCCGATGGTGGTGATGAGCGAGCGCATCCGGGAACACGCGCAGGAGTCGGGGTTCAGACACATTGCCGTGGCGACGGATAATACCGATGCGGGCCTGGTGGATGCCTTGCTGGAGGTGGCCGAGAGAGTGATAAAGTGAACGACAAGAGTGACGACATGGCACAGGAAAAAGTCCTGGAAGAAACCGCGGAAGACGTTACCGCTGGCGCCGAAGAGGTTGCGCTGTCCAGTACGGATGAGCAGCCCGATACTTCAGAACCCGTGGATCAGGGCAAGCGCAGCGCCGGAGGGGGCGCCTGGTTCGCTGTCCTGTTGCTGTTCGTCCTGGTTGTCGCCTCCGCCGTCGCATCCGGGTATTACATTCTGGATATCAACAAAGACCGCGAAGTTAAACAGGCTGAGATCGTGCTTCTGCAGGACAAGCTGGAAGCGCTGCAACAGGATCATGCGTCGCTGAAAGAAAATGCGCGCCGGCGTGACAACCGCCTGGCCCGGATCGATGAACAGCTTGGCGGTATATTACGCAACCTCAACCGCCCGCAGAGTCAAAGTAATAACGCTGTGGATTGGCAATTGGCGGAGATCAGGTACCTGTTGCGGATCGCGGCGCAGCGACTTGCGCTGGCCGGCGATACAGAGACCGTGCAGGCCATATTACGTTCTGCGGATGCCGGGTTGAGGGAAATCCCGGACCCGGCGCTCATCCCCGTGCGTGAACAGTTGATCGCCGATATCAACCGGCTTGAAGCGTTTGCCGGAACAGACATCACGGGTCTTGTCCTGGCCTTGGGCGACCTGGCCGAACGGGTGGAACAACTGCCGCTCAATCTAAGCGCTTCCGCGGCAGAGGAGTCGGTGCCGGCCGTCGACCCGGTCGCGCCGGAAGGCCGCTGGCGCCAACTCGCGCACGCGCTGTGGCAGGAACTGAAATCGCTGCTCGTGATATCCCGCACGGACCGGAGTTCCGTCGCGCTGCTTGCGCCCCGGGAACGCTTCTTCCTGCAGCAAAACCTGCGCCTGCAACTGGAAGCGGCGCGCCTGGCGGTGTTAATCCGGGACGGGGACCAGCTCCGGGAATCCACCAGCGCCGGCGTGGATTGGTTGAATGAATTCTTCGATACCGGCGATGATCGGGTCCGCAACGCGCTGGAAATTCTTGACGCTGCAGCCGGCGCCGACCTGGAGCGGCCGGTAGCATCGATTGATGCCACATTGAAAGCGTTTGATGCGTACCTGGCGCAACAGGGCAATCCGGCCGCCGCAGGTGAAGCGCGGTAATGAGGTTATTGTTCACATTACTCGGCGTGCTGCTGTTGGCCGTCGCTTTGGGGTATGCGCTGCAACAAGCGCCGGGCGAGGTGGTGTTCAGCTTCAGAGGATGGATCATCCAGACCAGCCTGGTCGTGTTTGCGATAGCGTTCATCATCCTGTTGTTGCTGGGTTATCTGTTGTTGCGGGCGCTGGAAAAGCTGCTGCAAATCCCGTCCGGCCTGCGCCGCTGGTCCGAACACCGGCGCGACCGCCGGATGTCCGCAGCGGAGACCGAAGCTGAACAACTGTCGTCCTATGCAGGGTTACTGCGCGAGGCCGGAAGCGCGCAAGACTCCAAGGCGCTGCAAAGCGCGTGGCGGAGGACGCCACGGAAGCTGAAAAAAAAGAGCGCGCTGATAGGGGCTTATGTAAATGAGCGGCTTCGATTCGGCGGCGGGAGCGATTGCGAGGCGGTACTGCGGCAAGCCCTCAAGCGGGAATGGGAACCGGAACTGGTGCGCCTGTTCGGCCTGGTCGAAGGCAAGAACCCGAAGCAGCAACAGGAATTTGCGGAGGAGTATCTGCGTCGGCGCCCCGAGGATCCGCACCTGCTGTTGGCGCTGGGACGCTTGTGCAAAAAAAATCAATTGTGGGGAAAGGCCAGAAGCTATTTTGAACAAAGCCTCCAATTGCAACCCAGCCCTGCCGCATACCTGGAACTGGCAATCCTGCTGGATGAGCAAGGCGACCGCGCCGCGGCCGTAAAGTATTACCAGCAGGGCCTGAATATCGCAACCGGCACACACGAGGCCGGCACAACACGCGCGCTGGCGCAGTATCAGGGATAGAACCCTTTCCGGTTAAGGAAGCTCTGAGGCTTAATCAGAGGTTCCTTAATTCTTTCTCAGTTTTCCGCTGTTTCCTTTGCGGCCATGATGCGTTTGATCAGCGGTTCGATGATCAACTGGATGGCAAAGTTGGTTTTGCCGGCGGGAATCACGATCGTATACGGCGTGGACATGAAAGAGCCGTGCAGCATATCGAGCAAGTACAGGAAATCGACCGCCAGCTTTTCCCGGTTGCGCACGTGGATGACGGTAAAACTTTCGTCGCTTGATGGGATATGCACCGCGCCGAACGGGTTGGCGGTGTCGATGGTGGGAACGCGTTGCAGGTTAATATCAGTGCGGGAGAATTGCGGCGTGATGTAGTGGACATAATCATACATGCGCTCCAGGATCATGCCGGTTGCGTCTTCGATGCTGTAGCCGCGTACGGCCTTGTCCCGCTGGATTTTCTGGATCCACTCCAGGTTGATGATGGGCGTGATGCCAATGAGCACGTCCACATATTGGGCGATGTTCGCCTGGTCGGTGATCAAGCCGCCATGCAGTCCCTCGTACAGCATTAAATCCGTATTATCCGGCAGCGGTTTCCAAGGCGTCAGCGTGCCGGGAGTGCCGCCATGGCGGGCGGCTTCTGCGTCATTGTGGATATAATGACGCTGCTTGCCGGCGCCGTGCTCGGCGTACTCCCTGAAGCTGGCTTCAAGTTCCTGCAACAGGTTGCCTTCCGGTCCAAAGTGGGTGATGTGCTTCCCTTTGCGCATGGCCTCGCGGGAGAGCTGTTCCATTTCCTCCCGGTTGTAGCGGTGGTAGCTGTCGCCTTCTATCACCGCGGCGTTGATGCCCTGGCGATTGAATATCTTCTCGAACGCCTCTTTGATATTGGTTGTCCCTGCCCCCGATGAGCCGGTTACTGCGATAATGGGATGTTTTTTTGACATGCTTCCCCTTGCAAAATGGCGTGTGTGGGTCAACGCTTGCGCCCAAGAACAGGCGGCGCAAGGATAACAGACACTGTTATTTTATAGAAAGCCCTGAACAAGTCCATCCAGGACTTGTCAGAGCGCGCTCATCCCTGTAACGTTGGGACTTAATCTCAGAGGTTCCTGTACTTAATGGCAACCATAATCTAGCCCGGGGCCAATTCTGTTACATTCTGTCATCATGCAGCGAAACAAACCCACTGATCTCGCGCTTTATTTGCGCTTGTTGGCCCATGTAAGACCCCACCTGAGGATTTTTCTGATTGCCGTGATTGCCCTGGTGGTTCTGGCGCTGACCAGTCCGGCTATTGCCGCATTGTTCAAGAGGATTACCGAAGGGGTTTTTCAGACTACCGAGATCGACCTGGTTACCGGGGTGGCGCTGCCTGTGATCCTGGTCTTCCTGGTTGCCGCGGTGTCCTCATATATCAGCCGCTATGCGCTTGCCTGGGTTGCAGAGCGGCTGGTCATGGACTTGCGCGTGCAGATGTTCAACCGCCTGCAATCACTGCCTTGCGCGGCGCTGGACCGGCATACCACCGGCAGCCTGGTCTCCCGGTTCACGTTTGATGCGACCCAACTGAAAGAGGCGGCCACCAACGTCATAACCACCCTGGGCAGGGATACATTGAGCATCATCGGCCTGGTGGCGTGGATGGCTTATATCGACTGGCTGCTGACCCTGATCGCGTTAACGGCCGGGCCGGTTATCCTGTCAGTGCTGTTGGCGTTGCGCCGGCGTTTGCGCAGGTTAAGCCGGCGCGTGCAGGATTCCATGTCCGAATTGCATCATGTGTTGAACGAGGCCATCGCCGCGCACCGGATCATCAAGATTTTTGCGGGCCAGGATCAGGAGAGTGAGAAGTTCAGCAATACAGCCAATGCCAACCGTCGCATGCACATGAAATTTGTCGCAGCCTCAGCGGCAGGCGTGCCGGCGATCAACGTGGTTACCGCGCTGGCGCTGGGAGTCATCGTTTACGCGGCTGCGGCACAAGCGGGCGCCGAGCGGATATCCGTGGCTGAATTCAATTCTTTTTTTGCCGCGTTGTTGATGTTGTTGAGTCCGTTACGGCGGCTGGCGCGCATCAACGAGGACTTGCAAAAAGGTCTGACGGCCAGTGAGAGTGTGTTTGCCTTTATTGACCAGGAAGCGGAACCCGACACAGGCGAGACCGCCGCGGCGCTGACCGGGCACATCGAAATACGCGATCTGGGTTTTGCCTATGACGCGGCAAACGCGCCGGTATTGCAGGACATATCGGTCACGGCCCGGCCGGGACAGATGCTCGCTATCGCCGGCCCTTCCGGCAGCGGCAAGACCTCCCTCGTGGACCTAATCGCCCGGTTTTATGATATGACCAGCGGCGAGATTCGGGTGGACGGACATGACATACGCGGTCTTTCCCCGGCCGCGCTGCGGGAGAATATTGCCCTGGTCAGCCAGCATGTGGTTCTGTTCAACGATACCGTGTTCAATAACATCGCTTATGGCGGCAACCGGAGCGCGCCGCCGGAACGGGTCAGGGAAGCCGCCCGCCTGGCCGATGCCCTGGGATTCATCGAAGCCCTGGAAGACGGGTTCGATACGGTCATCGGCAATGATGGTTCGCGCTTGTCGGGCGGGCAGCGGCAGCGCATCGCCCTGGCCCGGGCGCTGTTGAAAGACGCGCCCATCCTGATCCTGGACGAGGCCACCGCCGCCCTGGATACGGAATCCGAACGCAGCATCCAACAGGCGCTGGAATCCATCCGCGCGAACAAAACCTGTATAGTCATTGCCCACCGCCTGAGCGCAATTGAGAATGCGGACCAGATAGCCGTCCTCGACAACGGCAGACTGGTAGAAGCCGGCACGCATTCGCAGCTAATCGTTCAGGGCGGGATGTATTCCCGTTTGTATGCCGGGGAGAAAGAGCGCGACAAGCCAGTCTAGAAATTGCTTATAAGGCGCTTATCAGCGTTCGCGTGAAAACGGTACTCAAGGGTGTGGGAAAACGGTATTCAACAGCGCGTGAAAACGGTATTATAGGCTGTAATGAATGAGTATCGAACCCGGTTGATCGACTCGCAATTGGCGGAACTGTTGGCAGAGCTGCCGTCCTTGCTGATCGTTGGTCCCCGAGCAACAGGAAAAACGACTACCGCGGCCAGACATGCGGACACGGTTGTTCATCTTGATCGTCCCGCTGAGGGTGCTGCCTTTCATGCTGATCCTGATGCGGCGTTGCGCGACTTGCGGGAGCCGGTTCTGTTGGACGAATGGCAGGCGGCGCCGGAGGTACTGGGCGCGGTAAAACGAGCGATAGATGCCGACAGCCATCCTGGCCGGTTCCTGTTAACCGGGTCCGTGCGTGCTGATCTTGAGGCAGAAACCTGGCCGGGCACCGGCCGGGTCGTGCGAATGCCGTTGTATCCGTTGACTGTTGCCGAGCAAACGGGCCAGCTTGCGCGCCCGATGCTCGACCGTTTGGCTATGGGCGAAGAACTGATGGCCGCTCCTGATACGCCTGACCTACCCGGTTATATTGATCTGGCATTACGAGGTGGATTTCCCGAGGCGTCTCTTGCGTTGTCCGATTTTGCCAGGGAACGCTGGTTGGAAAGTTATGTTGAACAATTATTAACCCGCGATGCACAAGCCGATAGCGAAGGTCGCGACCCGGTACGGTTGCGGCGTTACTTTGAAGCGTATGCGTTGAATTCCGCCGGCCTCGCCGAACATAAAACTATTTATGACGCGGCCGGGATCAACCGCAAAACCGCGTTGGAATATAAAAGACTGTTGGCCAACCTGATGGTGATTGATGAACTGCCTGCGTGGACATCAAACCGCCTGAAGCGACTTGTACTGTCACCAAAGCGGCACTTGATTGACCCGGCGTTGTTGGGCGGGATTTTAGCTGTTGATACGCAGGCTGTATTGCGAGACGGCGATTTGATGGGACGTCTCCTGGACACATTTGTCACAGCCCAACTCCGGGCCGAAGCCACGGTGGCGACCACCCGACCCAGACTTTACCATTTGCGCACAGAACAGGGCCGAAATGAAATTGACATCGTGGCTGAACTACGCGGTCGGCAAGTTGTCGGGATTGAAATCAAGGCTGACAGCGCGCCGTCCGCCGGTGATGCGCGTCATCTGGAGTGGCTAAGGGATAACCTGGGAGAACGCTTCACTGCCGGGGTCATATTGCATACAGGCCCTGCCGTTTACCCAGTGGGAGAGCAAATTATTGCCGCGCCAATCTCTACTTTGTGGGCGGCAGATTAACCTGGTGGCACTGGTTCGGATATCTGATATTGACGAGATGTTCGCTGAACGCGGCTTTCAGTTTCAGGCCGACACATTGGAAATGTGGCAATGCCATCTGGAACCGTTACTGCGATTTGTAAAACTTCAAAAGCGACTTCTTCCTCGGTGACTCTGCCAGATTGAATTCCCATGTCGGAGTTCAAACAAAAAAATTGCTTAAGCAGGTATCTCAATCTCTTTGGCTGGTTGCATGATTTGGGAAACTCAAATTTCATATTTCAAGACAAAGCTGCCAACCTCTCGGCGCATTGATGTATGCAAATACATTGCATAACTCAATCGTTCCTTATATTCTTCGATACATTGGTTTAGCAACTGTGTACTTGAAGTAACCAACACAATCAATTAGGAGGATATCAGTGTACAGCGAACGTAGAGTCGCACAAATGGCTGCCTTTATGTTGATGCGGCGTGGCGGTCAGATGTCCCATTTAAAACTCATGAAGTTGCTGTATCTGGCTGACCGTGAGGCGGTCAAACGTTATGGCCGATCTATTTCGGAAGATAACATTGTAGCGATGCCCCATGGTCCCGTTTTGTCCAGAACATTGGATCATATTGATGGTAACTGTCATTCAATCACCGGAGGATGGGAACATTGGATATCTGCCAAAGCTGATCACGAGGTTTCTTTGCGCGGCAATCCGGAAATTGACGACCTGGATGAACTGAGCGGCGCTGACCTGGAGATTCTCGACGCAGTCTGGCAACAATTCGGTAGTATGACTCGTTGGCAAATTCGAGATTGGACGCATTCCAACTGCCCGGAATGGCAAGACCCCGAAGGTTCGGCAAACCCGATAACAAAAGAAGACTTATACAAAGCATTAGGTTACTCAACAGAGGCCATAACCGAATTACAAGCGGACTTTGATGACCATCGGCATATAGATGCTGTCTTCAATCGTTTGTGACTTTATTTATTCCCAGACATCGGGCCACTCTTCTTATACCCTCCGGCCCTGCTTCCGAGCCTGGGCGTTTCCACCTGTTTATCGTTCTTAACGATCCTGTTCCGCATACCGGAGCAGGCGAGGTGTTGTTGGTATCTACCAGTACAGTAAAATCGCAATCTCATTTTGACCGAACCTGTATATTGAAAGCCGGTACACATGAGTTCATCAAAAAGGATAGCTTTATTGATTATGGAAAAGCGCGTATCGAGACGGTCCAGACACTCTTGGACGGTGTTTCACAAGGCATGTTTATTCAAAAAAACCCGATTGATAATAATCAATTTCAAAAAATTGTCACCGGACTGTTTTCTTCTCAGCATACCAAGAAGAAATTTAAACAATTTTTAGCCAAGCATTTTGGCAAGAGTGACTACTGAGCAGCAAAGGTTTGGCACCAAGGTCGCCTTTAGTAGCTTGGCGTCTCGCCCACAGGTAGATGAAATGCCTGCTATCCCACTAAAAGATAAGCATCATGACTTTTGAAAGTGAAATCGCACGTCTTTATGAGCACTTTTTTCTATAAGTCTATTATGGATAAACTGATCCGTTGCTGAAATGCTGTTCTGGGACCGGGGTGTTCAAGACTTGATGGTGAAAGGAGATTTCACCGACATAGTCTAGCCAATACTGGTTCTATACTCAGCAGGCTAGCGGAACGATCGTACTACTCCCCCGCGATGGTCATGTTCTCGATGAGTACGGAGCCAGTTTTGATGTTGCCGCGGGTGTCGACATCGTTGGCGATGTTGACGATGTGCTGAAACATGTCTTTTAAGTTGGCGGCTACGGTTATTTCCTCTACCGGGTACTGGATTTCGCCTTGCTCTACCCAGAAGCCTGATGCACCGCGGGAATAATCGCCGGTGACCTGGTTTACGCCGAAGCCGATCATGTCGGTGATCAGCAGGCCGGTGTCCATTTGCCTGATCAGCGCATCTAAGTCCTGTTCGCCGGTTTGCGCTACGAGATTATGCACGCCGCCGCCGTTGCCGGTGGGCGTCATGCCCAGTTTGCGTGCGGAATACGCGCCCAGTACATAGCTCTCCAGGACGCCATCCCTGACCAGGTGTTTGCGCCGGGTGGCCATGCCGTCATCGTCGAACGGCGCGCTGCCCAACTGCTTGGGCAGATGCGGTTGTTCCTCGAGCTGTATCTGCGGGGCGAATACCTGTTCGCCGAGCCTATCCAGCAGGAATGAGGCGCGCCGATACAGGGCGCCGCCGGAGATCGCGCCGATGAACGCGGAGAACAGCCCGCGGGCGACCGGCGCCTCGAAGATCACGGGCGCGCTGCGGGTGGTCAGTTTCCTTGCGTTTAATCGGGACAACGTGCGGCGGGCGGCTTCCTGGCCTACGCGCTCAACGCTTTCCAGCGAGTGCGGGTCGCGGGCCTTGGTATGCCAGCCATCGCGTTGCATCCTGCCGTTTTCTTCGGCAATTACGGTGCAGTCGATATTGTGGGAGGACCAGTCCCAACCGTTGATGAATCCGTGCGTGTTGCCGTAGAGGTATGAACCGCTGTAAGTTCCGACCGCCGCGCCGTCGGAGTTGGTCAGCCGCGTATCCACCCGGCGCGCCGTGGTCTCGCATTCAGTGGCAAGTTCGATTGCCTCCTGGGGGGTAATTTCCCAGTTGTGGTACAAGTCGAGATTCGGGACGTTCGTTGCCAGGTATTCGGGGTCGATCAGACCTGCGCAATCATCGTGGCTGGCGTGTCTGGCAATAGTACAGGCAGCATCGACGGTAGCCTCCAGCGCCTCGCCGGAGAAATCGGATGTGGAGGCAGAACCTTTGCGCCCGCCCATATAAACCGTTAATCCCAGACCCTTGTCACGCTGGTGTTCAATGGTCTCGACCTGACCCATGCGCACGTTGATCGAAAGGCCACGGCCCGTGTTGATATCCGCTTCCGCAGCGTCGGCGCCCAGCTTGCGAGAGCTGCTCAGGACCCGGTCTATTAATACGCGGGTATCCTGCTCATGAGAATGCATAGATGTTCCTGATTTCAAAAATTGGCAGCCGGTCATTCTAACACTGTTACTCGGTTATTTCGGGACAGCAAAATAAATTCATGGGGTGTCCAGTAAAATACTGGCCAGAGGTCATTTTCTAACTACGCCGCGCGGGTTACAATTCACTAATGGATGTATCCATTGTTTTAGACGGACTGAATGACGCGCAACGCGAGGCGGTAGCCGCGCCGCCGGGGAACATACTCGTGCTTGCCGGCGCCGGCAGCGGCAAAACCCGGGTCCTCGCACATCGCATTGCCTGGTATCTGCAAACCGAGCAGGCTGCGCCTTATGGCATCCTGGCCGTTACGTTCACCAACAAGGCCGCGGCGGAGATGCGCGCCCGCATCGGGGCCTTGCTCAAGCGGCCGATTGGCGGCATGTGGGTGGGCACCTTCCACGGGCTGGCCCACCGGGCGCTGCGCTTGCACTGGCAGGAAGCGGGTTTGCCCGACAGTTTTCAGATTCTCGACAGCGAAGACCAGTTGCGTACCTTGCGGCGGGTGATACGCGGCATGAACCTGGATGAAAACCGATATTCTCCCAGGGAGGCGCAATGGTTCATCAACGGGCAGAAAGACGAAGGATTACGGCCGCAACACATTAACCTGCATGGCGACCCTGTGCTGGAGCAGATGGTAGCCATTTACCGCAACTACCAGCAGACCTGTGATCGCGCCGGTCTGGTTGATTTTGCCGAACTCCTGCTCAGAAACCATGAACTGCTGCGCGATCAGAACGACCTGCTGGCCCATTATCGGCAGCGTTTTCGCTATATCCTGGTGGACGAGTTCCAGGATACCAACGCGTTGCAGTACGCCTGGTTGCGCTTGCTGGCGGGCAACGACAACCATTTGTTCGCAGTGGGCGACGACGACCAGTCCATCTACAGCTTCCGCGGCGCACGCATGGAAAACATGCAGCGTTTCGAACAGGATTTTCCGGCGCCGACCCTGTTCCGGCTGGAACAGAACTACCGCTCGACCACGAACATATTGAATGCCGCCAATGCCCTGATCGCCAACAACAGCGCCCGCTTGGGCAAAAACCTGTGGGCTGAGGGCGCCGCGGGCGACAAACTGGAACTGTACTCGGCTTACAGTGAGCACGACGAGGCCCGCTACGTGGTGGAGCGCATCAACGCGTCCCGCCTGGAAAATGTCGCGTATCAGGACAATGCCATCCTCTATCGCGTCAGCGCCACATCGCGGGTGTTTGAAGACGCGCTGATGCAGGCGGGAACACCGTATCGCGTCTTTGGCGGCATGCGGTTTTATGAGCGCATGGAAATCAAGGATGCGTTGGCTTACCTGCGTCTTGCCGCCAATCGGGATGACGACGCTTCGTTTGAGCGCATCGTGAACACGCCGCCACGTGGCATTGGGCAGCGCAGCCTGGAAGAAGTCCGCAGCCACGCAAGAGCAGAGAATATGCCGTTATGGCGCGCCACACTCGCGCTGATTTCAGCGCGGCAGTTGCCTTCCCGTTCCCTGGCGGCGCTGGAACGATTCGTTGGTCTTATTGAACAGATGACGCAGCTTATCTCCGGCAATGACCTGGATCAGACGATGGACGAGGTGATCAAGGCAAGCGGGCTGGTTGAGCATTACCGTAAAGAGAAAGGTGAGCGCGGGGAGACGCGGGTGGAGAATCTCGAGGAACTGGTCAACGCTGCCGGACAATTTCAGGTAGACAAGGAGGTGCATGGCGATTTGGAACCGCTGGCCGCATTCCTGTCCCAGGCCGCGCTGGAAGCAGGCGACACACAAGCCGACGCCAATGCCGACGCGGTCAACCTGATGACCCTGCACACTGCCAAGGGGCTGGAGTTCGACCGGGTTTACCTGGTTGGCATGGAGGAAGGCCTGTTCCCCCACCAGAGAAGTTCCGACGATCCAGCGCAACTGGAAGAAGAACGGCGCCTGTGCTACGTGGGCATTACCCGGGCGCGCAAGAAGTTGACCATGAGCCACGCCCGGCACCGTCGCATGCACGGATCGGAGTATTATCCGCAACCATCGCGCTTCCTCGGCGAAATCCCGGAAAAACTCATCGATGAAATACGCCTTGGTGGGACGGTAACCCGCGATTTTCTTGACAAGCCGGCGGTGGATGCAGATACGCCATTCGGGCCGGGTCAGCGGGTGTTGCATGCCCGCTTTGGTGAAGGCACTGTCATGAACCTGGAAGGCAGAGGCAGCCACGCGCGGATACAGGTCAATTTCGAAGATGCCGGCGCAAAATGGCTGGTGCTGGCCTACGCGAACCTGCAACCTGCTTGACCCGGCTCAAGGTTGCGATTCTGATAATGAGAGAGAAGATTGAGAAGAACAGTGTATAACAGTACCGACAATCCTTTGATGATGACACTGGCGCAACGGCTATCCAGCCTGTTGCTGGCTGTCCTGCTCGGGGCCTGTGGAGACGGTCCCCTTGTGGAGGGCGAAAACGCAGTCATCGATGCCGGCAAGATCCATCGCTGGAAGATGGTTACCACCTGGCCGGCGAATTTTCCCGTGTTCCAGGAAGCGCCGGAAATGTTTGCCGAAAACGTTCGTATCATGAGCAATGGCAGGCTGGACATCAAGGTGTTTGCCGGCGGTGAGTTGGTGCCCGCGCTGCAGGTGTTTGACGCTGTTTCGCAGGGCGCGGTGGAAATGGGGCACGGGGCCGCGTATTACTGGGCCGGCAAGGTGCCGGCCGCGCAGTTTTTTACCACGGTTCCCTTCGGCATGGAACAAAAGGGCGTGGAAGCCTGGTTGTACCACGGCGGCGGACTGGAGCTATGGAACGAGCTGTATGAACCCTTTAATGTCATTGCCCTGCCCATCGGCAATACCGGGGTGCAGATGGGTGGCTGGTTCAACAAGAAGATAGAAGCCATTGATGATCTCAAAGGCTTGCGTATGCGCATGCCCGGGCTTGGTGGCAAGGTGCTGGACCGGGCCGGCGGCAACCCGATACTCATGTCGGGGGGCGAGCTTTACACCGCACTGGAGCGCGGCACGATAGATGCGACGGAGTGGGTCGGCCCCATGCACGACCTGCGTCTGGGCCTGAATCGTGCTGCCGATTATTACTACTATCCCGGTTGGCACGAACCGGGAGCGCAACTGGAACTACTGGTCAATCGGGCGCGGTGGGACAGCCTGCCGGTTGACCTGCAGCAGATAGTGAAACAAGCCGCCGCCGCGACCAGCACTTGGGCTTACAGCGCAATGGAATACCATAACAGCCAGGCGCTCAAGGAGTTGTCAACAAAGAAAAATGTCCAGGTCCTGCCATTCCCGCGGGACGTGATGCAGGAACTGCGCTTGGTCACCCGTGAAACGCTGGAGAGCGAAGCAGAAAAAGACCCGGATTTCAAACGCGTGTACGAAGCCTACCGGGCGTTCCAGGAGTCCTATCAGCCTTGGCACCGGCTTACCTCAAAGGCGCTGGAAGCTGATTGAGTCACTGATTTATTTTGTAAAAGGGGTCGCCCTACGGGCGACACAGTATTCGACTGGACTCCCGCTTCCGCGGGAGTGGTACGGTGGCGATGTTCACACAAGCGCCCCCACCCCATTCCCGTGCAAACGGGAATCCAGTGAAACAAAGGGTCGCCCTTCGGGCGACACAGTCTTGGATTACCGGTCTTGCCGTAACCTGCGCCGGTAGAAAAAATAGAATAACACGCAGAGGACCAGCAACCACGCCGAGGCCAGGTCTCCGACAAACGGATCGTAACGGTTGACCAGGTGGGCGTGCGCGCTGTGGGGTACCAAGTCGGTCATGTGCTGGATCAATTTCTCCCCCACTATTACGCCGGCATGAACGCCTATACACAGGACCAGGCTGCCGCTGAGGACGCGCACAAGGCCCAGCAACAGGCCCAGAAAGAACAGGGACAGCATCGCATCGTATCTTGCCGGGTCTGCAAACTGGAACAGCGCGGGCGGGATCATCGTTACGCCGGTGTGCCAGGTTATTATCGCGTCCGCCGGCAGGTCGCGGAATTTCAGGTAATGCACGGCGGCATACACGAGGCTGACCACGACCAGCGCCAGCGCCTGGTTGGTCTGGCGGCTCAAGCCGCCGAGCAGGGCGCCACGGAAAATCACCTCTTCTATCAGGCCCACCAGCAGGCCAGTGACCAGCCACTTGAATAACAGTGGCGATAATTGATCCAGCGCAAGCAGCCGTTCTGCGTGAAACGCATGGACTCCAAGCAACAGCAGGTTGGCTTCGATCATCGCGACGATGACAAGCCCGGCGGCCAGGCCCTGGAAAAGCCTGGTATGGGCGCGTTGCGCGGTCAGGCCAAGCCGGGCCAATGACAGGCCGTTATACCGGGTGAAATACACCAGGCTGAACAGCAAGCCGCTGAGCAGCGTCGTTCGGGAAACGGTTTTTCTGAACGTTATCTCCCCGAACGAGGAGAAAATCTCATATACGGGAAATGCAACAAGTGCGCCGAACAGGATGGCGCTTAGGAAAACAGCGGAAAATACAAGCAGGGTGCGCATGGCCGGCTGGCCGGATACATGTTTTCGGCCCCATTCATCATTTATTGACTGTTCGCTACCATGTAGTCAACGGCTGCTTTGACTTCTTCATCCGTCAGGTTCATGTTCCCGCCCTTGGGTGGCATCGCGATGAGTCCTCCCTCGCTGATGAATCCCTTGATCGCACGTTCATACAGCAGCGCCATTCCCTGGGCAATGCGACCCTCCCAGGCGACCTTGTCTCCGACTTTAGGGATATTCGGCAAGCCGTTGTGGCAGCTAATGCAGAGGCCGTTGTATACCCGCAGGCCCATGTCTACCGGCTCTTCATTGGTGGCTACCGTTGCTACGGTAGCCACCTCCACGTCTTCTGCCGTGTCGCCAACCAGCGCGACCACGCCTACCGGAACGGTATTCGCGGCGACCTTGTTCGCCTGTTTGCGCGCGACGGCATCCTCGTCGACGCCAAAATACAGCGCCAGAACCAGGAAGATGATGATCATCACGGCCAGAAGACCGATCACGATCGAATAGTTATAAAAAAACACTTTGTCCTCTTTCGAACTCATAGACACCTCCTATTTTGGAACTAAAGAATCAGGACGCTTCTGACTCGGTTTCAGAGGCGGGCTAATTCTTGCTGCTGCATTGTAACAATCTGGCAGGCAATGTCATACCACCTTGAGCTATTTCCCGTTGCCGGTGGCGAGTTCTCTTCGGCAGCAGTTTTTGCGCTCAGGTACTCTTCAATGCCCACTTTTTCCAGGACATCCTGGAATGCGTGGTAGCACGCGGGGTCGAACGGCTTTTCCTCGCCGTATTTGCCGCGCAGGGGGTGGGGCGGGTAAATCTGCATGACAGCAGGGTGTCCACACGGCAACACGGCCTTATCCTTTCCAAGCAAGCCGGGTAACAAATGGGTATGCGGCCCAGATTCGGTATGGGCGCTTGTTTGCGGGATGGGTGTATAGACTTCGATACGGCCCAGCGCAGAGATGACGACGCGTTCCGGAGACGAGCTTTGCAACAGCGCCGGCAAAACTCGCTGCTGATCGGACAGCGCATTTCCGCAGAAAAGATGTAATTCTTTAGCCAGGCTTGAATCGCCCGTGCGCACGCAGAAACGCGCCAGGTCTGAGCCCAGGCCCAGGTCGAATAGTTGCTTGTCCCGGTCCCGGGAACGAATTGCGTCCGAATCGGCACCCAGGTTTGTGACAACATGATTTGTCGGAATCCGGGAGTGCGCTGCCGGCAGGGTAAGGGCGATGTTTTGCGTCCATGACCCGGCGCAATGGGCAATGTCCTCATAGGCGAAACAGGCCAGTTCCCGCGCCAGATTCACGGCGATGGCGCCGCGCTCCGTCACAGCCTGTAGTGCGGTGGCGCTTTCCTCGACGCTTACCTGTTCGCCGTCGTCATACATGAACTCCGCAATCGCGCCTGAAATTCCGTTGCTCCAGCTACATTCAGTCGAGCTCAGGTAGTGTCTGATCAGACCGATAGTTATTGCGCGTGCTGCTGTTCCACGGGACTGCATGGTGGGCGTTCTGTGATAAGAGGCAACGCTGTTCAGGTTCAAACCGGGTTTGGCGGCAGCTAATGGCTGTGTCCGTGCAGACGTTGGTGTTCTTCCTGCACTTCATCCTTGCGGCGCGCCAGCGCTTCGGCAGTCACCAGGTGTTTGTCTGCAACAATGCCTTCCAGCGCTGCTAGCCAGTGGTGGTAATAGGTATTGCCCAGGTCAGGGTCGCCGCTTGCGCGGGCCGCGGCAATTGCCTGGTTAAGCCGTTCCGCCCATTCGGCCCAGGTGAACAGACCTTGTTCATGCATTTTCAGGGCCAGCGCGAACGCTTGCGCCTGCCAGGGTTCCTTGAATACGGGACCCTGCTCATCCAGAGGTATCCCGGCGAGAGAATCGAGCTCCGGCATCTGCATTGATGGTGACCTTGTTGGTCCGTGGCCTTATGCGTCGTGGTCCATGTAGTCATCGAACAGGTCGATGTACAGGGAATCATTGGCCGGCGCGTCTTCACCCCACAATTCACGGGCGCTGAAGCGTACGCTGTAGACATGCTGCGGCTTGTCCGGGCCGCCGTGGGCGTTGGTATCGGGCAGGAGAAAGATACCATGATCTTGTTCCACCGTGCCGCGCCTGCCGCGGAGGTAACGGGGGATACGCGTGTGATGCGGGGGGTTGATGTTCCTGGCGATGATCGCATCGCCTGCGTTGAACTTGGGTGGGATGTCGGCGTCGACAAAGACCGGGATACGATTTTTCATGCCGTACTCCATCCGTTCCAGCGAAGCGGCCTCAATGTCGCTTGCCAGCTCCGGCGCTGTCACCACGCCGGTTTCCAGTTCTTCTAGCGTCAGCACATTTTTCTGCAACATCATCCGTTCCAGGCTGTACAGCCATTTTTCATAGTAGGAGAAGGTCAGGTAGTCAGCGGGAGGAATCGTTTCCGTCAGGTAGCGCACCTCGTCAGTAACAAATATGCCGGCGCCCATGGTCGCGAGAGTCATCGCATATACCTTCTTTTCCCAGTCCTCGTGAAACACCGGTTCGTCTTTTTCGATAGGTACCGGCCCGAGATTGTCCATGCCGCCGATGTCATGAATGCTGTTCATAATGCGCTATCCTCGTTCTGTTATTACGCAGGGGTTGCAAGCCCGGTGCCAACCATCGAGTCACGCGTGACGGTTTCCTGCAATTCCGCTTCACTCATGTTTTCCGTGCCCTCCGGGCGTTTGGGCAAAACCAGGTACCTGATCTCCGCATTGCTGTCCCAGACCCGCACCTCGGTTTCTTCCGGCAACTCCAGGCCAAACTCCTTCAGCAGTCCGCGCGGGTCGCGCACCGCTTTTGCGCGGTAAGGCGTGCTTTTATACCAGTTGGGCGGCAGGCCCAGCACCGGCCAGGGGTAACAGGAACAAAGTGTGCAGACGACCAGGTTGTGAACCGCGTCGGTGTTTTCCACGACCACCATGTGGCTGCCTTCGATACCGCTGTATCCCTGTTGCGCCAATGTTGCCGACGCATCTTCCAGCAGTCTCGCCTTGAAGTCAGGATCGGTCCATGCCTTCGCCACGATCGCAGCGCCGATATGCGGTCCGACTTTGTTTTCGTAGTGATCGATGATCGCATCCAGCGTCTCCCGCTGGACTGCGCCTTTTTCGATCAGCAATGACTCCAGCGCCCTGACCCGGAGCTGTACGTCTGACAACGGGGCGCGATGTGCTGTTTCTGCCATTTAGCCTTCCTCATCAGGTAGTTTTTCTGGGATTCAGCATGACATAAAGCCTGTTATCAATTCAAGCAGAGATTTTATTATCTGAGTGAAGGGCGAGCCTTTGTAAGTTGGATTCCTGTTTTCGTGAAATGTTGCTATGATACAGGGCGTTCACGGGATGAATTAGTCGCATCAGGAGCCGATTTGACCCGGGAAGCCACTGAATTGTTCCGAGGACTCCCGACTACACGAACAACAATAAATTCTGATTCACTCACTGCGTTCCATACATAAAATATGCGCCAGTCACAATATGTTCTGCTGATAGTTGTCGGGGGCACGATCGTAGCCGTCAGTATGGGGATCCGGCAGTCGTTTGGCGTATTCCTGCAGCCGGTGGTCACTGACCTCGAACTTACACGGACCACGTTCGGGCTGACCATTGCCATCCAGAACCTGGTCTGGGGTCTGGCGCAACCGTTTGCCGGTATGCTGACGGACAAGTTCGGCAGTTTGCGGATGCTGATTCTGTCCAGTTTACTGTATATCGCCGGCCTGGTACTGACCGCATTGACCACGACTGCGACCGGCCTGCACCTGAGCCTGGGCATGATGGTGGGTCTTGCGATGAGCGGCACCACGTTTACGGTGGTGTTGAGCGCCATTGGCAGGCTGGTACCGCCGGAAAAACGCAGCCTTGCATTCGGTATTGTCTCCTCCGGCGGGTCGATTGGGATGTTTTCGTTTGTGCCGTTAAGCCAATTGTTCATCGGATGGTACGGCTGGAGCACGGCATTTTTAATCCTCGCAGGATGTGTGATGATCGTGCCGCTGCTGACATTACTGCTCCGGCGCCAGGCTATGGAAGAAGCCAACAGCTCCAACCTGCCCGGGGAAACCCTGTCTCAGGTGTTGCGCAGCGCCGGCACGCATTCGGGCTACCTGTTGTTGAATTGCGGTTTCCTGGTATGCGGGTTTCACGTGGCTTTTATCGCCACCCACCTGCCGGCGTTCCTGAATGACGCTGCCGTTTCTCCGATGCGCGCGGCGTTTGCGCTCGGCCTGATCGGCGTATTCAACATCCTCGGCACGTACCTGGCCGGCCTGTATGGGGGGCGTTACCGGAAAAAATACCTGTTGAGCGGGCTGTACCTCGGTCGCGCACTGGTGATTGCGCTGTTTATCGCCCTGCCCCTGAACGAGATCACACTGGCGCTGTTTGCCGCGGCCATGGGGCTGTTATGGCTGGGCACCATTCCGTTGACCAGCGGCCTGGTCGCCGAGATCTTCGGGGTACGTTACGGCGGCACGTTGTTCGGCATCGTCTTCCTGAGCCACCAGGTGGGCAGTTTCCTGGGCGCCTGGCTGGGGGGTTACCTGTTCGAGACGACCGGTTCCTACTTGCTCATGTGGCAGTTGGCCATTTTGCTGGGCATTCTTGCCGCGCTGGTGCACTGGCCAATTCGGGATGAGCCGGTCACTGCGCAGGCAGCAGCGGTGTGACGGTGGCGGCAAGTAATACGGCTGATTTTCAGCGGCGCCGTTCTTGCTCGATCAGGTAGTCGATGGTTTCAATGATCCGCTCATAGGAGCCGGCTGACGAACCGGTTATCAGGTATTTACCGTTCACGATCACCGCGGGAACGCCGGTAATCCTGGCATCCCGTGCCATGAGGAACGCCTGTTTCATCTTCACTTCGGTCTCATTGGAGTCGTAATGCCGGGCGAACTCTTTCTTGTCGATCCCAACCTCGGCAGCGAAGTCAATCAGGCTGTCCCGGGTGTATATATTGCGTTGCTGGGCGTGCAGCGCCCTGAACAGCGGAGAATGGAATTGTTCCAGCGCGCCCATCTTTTCCGCGGCGAAGTAGCCGCGGGCATGAACGGTCCAGCGGCTGTTCAATACCCCCGGTACGGGGCGAAAAACCACGTCTTCAGGAATGGTCTTGAGCCAAGATTTGACGTGCGGCTCAAAGGTGTAGCAATGGGAGCAGCCGTACCAGAAGATTTCGGCAACCTCGATTTTGTCACCGGAGCCGGTGGGCAGGGCAGGTTTGATCTGCGTGTAGGCGTTATCCAGGGATTGCGCCTGGGCAGCGCCCGAAATCAGTCCCGCAAGTATCAGGCATGAAAGAAAGTATGAGATGACGCGCATTATAATTCACCGTAAGAATGTAAGCCGGAAAGGAACATGTTGACGCCCAGGAACGCGAACAAGGTCACGAACAGGCCCACGATAGCCCAGGCTGCCATGGCTGAACCGTGCCAGTTTTTGCTGATACGCATGTGCAGCCAGGCGGCATAATTCAACCAGACAATCAGCGCCCAGGTCTCCTTGGGGTCCCATGACCAGTATCCACCCCAGGCCTCCGCAGCCCATAATGACCCCAGGATGGTCGCCACGGTAAAAAAGGCAAAGCCAAGCGCAACAGACTTGTACATGATGTCGTCAATGACCACCCGGTCCGGCAGGCGCGCAAACATCGGGCGCGGGTTTGCATCGTCGCCCCTGGCCAGGTAAGCCACGCCCAGCATCGCGGCGATGCTGAAACAGCCGTAGCCGACAAAGTTCGCCGGTACGTGGATCTTCATCCAGTAGCTCTGCAGCGCGGGGACCAGCGGTTGAATTTCATGGGCGCCGCGGTCGAACGTATACCACAACAGGAAGCCGATGGCGGCGCTGATTACCAGCAGCACGAACCCGCCCAGGGCGCGGGTCCGGTAACGCTTCTCATAATGCAGGTAAATGATAGCAGTGGTGACACAGAACAGGATGAACACTTCATACAGGTTGCTTACCGGGATATGACCGACATCAGGGCTGATCAGGTACGATTCGTACCAGCGCACCAGCATCCCCGCCAGACCCATGCCCGCGCCGCACCAGGTCAAACCGGTACCGACGGCGGCGCTAAAAGCCGAACCCGAGAACAGCGCGAAGAAATAACTCAGGGTTGCCAGCACGAACAGAAAACTCATCCACATTACGGCCGACTGGCTGGCCAGGAAATATTGCAGCACCACGCGTTCATCTGCCAGGGCCAGGTTGGCATCATAAAGGTGGATGGAATACAGCGCCAGCAACGCAACGACGAGCAGCAGACGCCGGAGTTCGGACCAGGCGCTGCCGGCATAAGCCAGCGCCACGGTGAGACAGGTGAATATCCCCCACTCATACCCGTTCAGGAATTCACTGAAACGCGCGAGCACAAAGCCGAAGCCGCTCAGCAATAACGCCCACCACAGGTAATCCGCCAGCGCCGGGGAGAAGCGGGACCCTGTCAGGACGGCAACATCGGCCGTGGTTTCATCTGTTATAACGTTTGTGCGCATAGCTTATCGTTTGCTTAATTCATTCTCTATTGTACGTGAAATCTGTTTGAAATAACGACTGAAATCGCGGGCATGGCGCGTGCGCGACCCGGCCAGTATTATTTCTGTCCCCGAATCGCCGGGCCTGACAATCGCCCATAGCCGTTGATGGGGTATGTAGAACAGTAAAAACACCCCGACTATCAGCAGGGTGAATCCAAGGTATACCCACTTCGCTCCCGGTGCGCGCGAGATTTGCAGCCCCGAAGCCTCCACATGTTCGAAGTCCGTCAATTGCAGGTAGTAGGGGGAACCGTACTGGTGCAGGGCCGACAACGTGACGATGGAGTCGTTGAGAAACTGTATATCCCAATCCGATATTTCTCCGGTGTCCATGCCGGTATCGGCCAGCAAGGCCAGGTAGGCCTGTTCCAGCCCGAAACGCAGAATTTTCATCGATGCGCTGTTCACGGTTTGTGCGGTCTGTTCATCCATTGCGGGGTCCAACTGTTGTTGCAGTAATGGAAAGCCGCCATCGAGGAACAGGCGCATAATCCGCATCGTCACATTACTGACATCCTGCCCGGTGATTTTGCCCTCCAGGGAATTTCCCGGCAACAGCAGTTCCTGCCTGCCGGCATAAATGCGACTGAGCCTCTCGGTATCCTGCAATATGCCAAGCAATGCCAGGAAACGCGCGGGCGAACCGTCATCGTCGGCGGGAATATGCAGGTAGCGGAATTCGTCTTCCAGGGAGGAACGCACGCCGCTTAACAGGAACTCCCGCCCTTCCAGGGTGATGGGATACATGTAGTTCAGATATTCGTTTGCCCGCCCGTCTTTGCGACGCAGTTTGAAGTTGATGCTGGGGCCGAAATCGCGGAATTTTTTGTCTATGACCGGATCTTCATTGGGAAAGATATTGAACTTGCGAAATTCCTCAACCTCCAACTGGTACGTCTCGCCGTTGTAATCCACGCTCGCAGATTCGCCCACGTTTACCGTATGGCGGCGAATGCCGGAAGAAGCCAGGTCATGCAACAGGAAGTCGAGTTTCGAGCCGCCATCGCCGAAGCTGGCCTGGAAAATGGTGTAGCCTTTGTATTTGAGAGGATGATTCACCGCGATAGTCTTTGCCAGGCGCTGATCGCCGTCCTGGATAACGAGATCGCTTTCGAAGGACTTGGGCTGGCCGCTGGGGTAGTGTTCAACCCGGAAATCCTTGAGCAAGATGATAAAAGGCAACGGTTGCACCAGATAGCCGGCGCCCAGGTTGATAAAGGCAGCGCCCACCGCGCGTCCTTCGGGTATGGAAACACTGGCGCGAAAAGACGTATTGTCCACCGGCAGCTTGCTGTTGTCCGGTATCTGGCTGATGGGCACCTCCCGGGTCTCTGCCTGCAAGTGCCCGCGCAGGACCTGGAATTTCAGCGGAACATTGCTGTCCAGAAAGCCGCCGATACAGATGATGATCACCGCGCAATGCGTAAACAGGTAACCGTAACGATTGCCGGCGCCTTTCATAGCGCCCAGGCTGGCGCGGTCTCCCTGCCGCTTGATCCGGTACCTGAACCCGAGGAGTTTAAAACGGGAAGTGAGTTTCGTGACTGCTTCCTCGTGGGTGATGTCAGCGTGCAACCTCGTGCAATGGGTCATGTTGAGCAACTGCGCTTCCTGCATGTCTTCCCGGTACTGCTTCAGCGTGGCAAGGATCCTCGGGGTATTACGGTAAAGACAGATACTCGTGGTCGTCACCAGGAAGGCCAGGATCAGGATGAACCAGCCGGTCGAATAGATATCGTACAGTCCCAGCCGTTCGAAGAAGCCGTGCCAGAACGGGCCGAACTTGACTATGTAGTTCTGGTACGGTTCGTTTTGCTTGAGGATGGTGCCGATAACCGATGCCAGCCCCAACGCCACCAGCAAGGTGATCGCCAGGTCCATCGAACCGAGGAACCGCAGCCCGGATTTAACTCTGGAGGAAATACGCGCCACCGTGCCAGCTATGGTGGTTGGTTGGTCGGCGGGTGGCCGTCAGTGCAGTCCCTGCAGGTAATCGGCGACTGCTTCAATACTGTCGTTGGACATCCTGCCGGCGATATCGCGCATGATGCCTTCGCGGTCGTTGGCGCGTTCCTCGGCCTTGAATGCCTTCAGTTGAAGTATCGTGTACTCCGCATGTTGCGCATTGATTCTCGGGTAGTTCGCAGCGGGATTGCCGGTGCCGGCCGGGCCGTGACAGGCCATACATGCTGCCAGGCCTCTTGCCGCATCGCCGGCGCGATACACGCGTTCTCCTGCTTCCACCATTTCCGGCCGCGCTTGCCCTGTTCTGGGCTTCTGGCTGGCATAATACACGGCGAGGTCGTCGATATCCTGATCGCTCAGGCCCATGGCCATGGGCGCCATCTGGTCGCTTTTTCTGATCCCGGCGCGGTAATCCGCCAGTTGTTTCCGGATATATTCGGCGTGCTGACCGGCCAGGTTGGGCCATGTCGGGTTGTTACTGTTACCGTCGGGGCCATGGCAGACGGCACAGCTTGCCGACTTCTGCTTGCCGGCTTCTACACTGCCTGCAGCAAACAGCACCAGGGGCGACAACAGCAGCACCAGACCGCAGATCAGTTTGTTAAACATCCGGAGTTACCCTACTATAGTTTTCGCGTAGACCGTTATTTTACAGAATAATTGGCACTAGTGGGTAATCCGGGAGGTATGAATTTACCGCAAACCATGCACAACAACCGATATCATAGCACTGTTTACCTGAACAGCGCGCACAAATTGGCGCAGTTGCCGGACGACACAGGTCTGGAGGTCGCTTTTGCCGGCCGCTCGAACGCCGGAAAATCCAGCGTGATAAACACCCTCGTGGGGCAAAAAAAACTTGCCCGGACGAGCAGGCAACCGGGGCGTACCCGGCTGATCAATTTTTTCTCGGCCGGCAACACTACCCGCCTGGTGGACTTGCCCGGTTACGGTTATGCCAAGGTGCCGGGCTCCATGAGACAGCATTGGGGGCAACTTGTCGATGCCTACCTGGAACAGCGCCGCTCCCTGGCTGGACTGATCCTCATCGTCGATATCAGGCGTTGCCTGACCGAACTTGACCGGCAGATGCTGAGTTGGTGTGAGAATAAAAACCTGCCGGCGCATATCCTGTTGAACAAGTCGGACAAACTGTCCCGCAGCAAGGCCAACCAAGCGCTGGCGGAGGTCGCGCAGGAACTTGGGAAGAATGCCGGCGTGCAGTTGTTTTCCGCCACAAAAAAACAGGGAGTGGATGAGTTGTGCGAGGTGTTGGATGAATGGCTGCAGCGCGGGGCAGACAAAAAGAAGGCCCCGGGGTCGTGAGGGGGAGGGAGATCCGCCGGGGCCAGGTTACCCGGCTGGGGAGAACCGGGATTCGCTTACTACCACATATTGTGGTTAGCCAAGAATAAATGTCATTCGTTAGTTATGACCGCAACGGATCAAAAAAGTTCAGCTTTTTTGAGAAAAAGGAATTTTTATGCACAGATCAGGGCAAATCGGGGTGTTTCTGAGGCAAAGCCTGGAGAAATCTGCCTGCACGGGACAATAAAGCCGCTAACTAATTGAAATATATAGACTTTATCAAAGTGTTTAAAATTTAACAGTTTTGTAATAAATCCAGTATTTTCCCGTATTTTCTGGTGTCTCCCGGCAGGGTATCCACAAAGTTATCCACAGAAAATGTGAATAACAAATTAACTTCAATTATGACAAGCAGTTATGTTTTCTAACTAAGAATTAATATCAAAGAAACTCGCTAACTTGGAAAGATAAAGCATGGAATGTCGGGGCGGGTTCGCGCTAAATTAGTGCAATTGCAAGGTGTATCGGTCGCCGGATTACATGCTGTACTTGCGGTTGAATTTATCCACGCGGCCTGCCGTATCGAGGATTTTCTGTTTGCCCGAATAAAACGGATGGCACAGGGAGCACACCTCTATGTGCAGGTCTCCCTTGTAGGTTGACTGCGTGGCGAATGTATGGCCACAACTGCAGGTAACTTTTATTTCATTGTATGCTGGATGAATATCGGCTCTCATCGTTGACCCCTGTTTCATTTCGGGGCGCTGATTGTAGTGGAAATGGCCTTTCAATGCAAACAGATTTGCCGGCGAACAGTGAACCGGCCGGTGTTACAACCGGAACTCCGCCGCAACAGGCGTGTGGTCGGAAGGCCGCTGCTGTTGCCTGGGTTCAATATCGATCCAACTGTCGGCGCAACACCGGCCAAGCGCAGTTGACGCCAGTATCAGGTCAATGCGCAGGCCGCGGTTCGCGGCAAAATCCCCGGCCCGGTAGTCCCACCAGGAAAACGCATGCTGTTCCTGCTCAAACAGGCGAAAGGTGTCTGTGAGGCCACGTGCACAAAGCGCATCCAGCGCATCCCGTTCCGGTTTGCTGCAGTGAATCCGGTCGCGCCATGCCTCGGGATTGTGAACATCGGCGTCGGCGGGCGTGATATTGAAGTCGCCGAGTACAACGAGGTTGTCATATGTTTGCAACAGCGCAGCTATGAATTCATCGAGCCGGGCCAGCCAATCGAGCTTGTACGCGTACTTGTCCGAACCGACCTCGGAACCGTTCGGCACGTACAGGTTCAGCACGCAGACACCGTCAACCGCCGCGCAGAGCACGCGTTTTTGCGGATCTTCCAGGCCGGGCAGGCCGGTATGTAACACCTCTGCCGGCCGCCGGGTCACCAGGGCTACGCCGTTATAGGTCTTTTGCCCGGAGAAGGCTGCCCGGTAGCCGGCCTCGCGCAAAGCCTGCTCGGGGAAACTCTCATCCTGGGTCTTGGTTTCCTGCAAGGCCAGCACATCCGGCCGGTGGGTGTCCAGCCACTGCAATACCTGCGGCAGGCGCACCTTCAGGGAATTGACATTCCAGCTTGCTATGGTCCACATGGTAAAGACATCATGCGCGCGCGGCACTGTCAGGCGTAATTCCCGAATGACGCAACAGCGCGTCTATTTCGGGCTTGCGGCCGCGGAATTCGACGAACAAGTCCATCGGTTCGCGCGCGCCGCCCTGTTCCAGGATGCAGTGGAGAAAGTCCCTGCCGGTTTCGGCATCGAATATGCCGTTGTCTTCAAAGCGCGAGAAGGCGTCGGCAGAGAGGACTTCGGCCCATTTGTAGCTGTAATAGCCGGCGGCGTAACCGCCCCCGAAAATATGCCCGAAACTGTGCTGAAAACGGTTGTCGGGTGGCGCCTGAATAACACCCACATCGCGCCTGACCTCGTCCAAGAGGGTCTGTATGTCGTCGGTGTTATCACCGCGTTGCTCAAAGTGAAGGCGGAAGTCAAACAACGCGAGTTCCAGTTGTCTTACCATATGCATCCCGGCGTGGAAGGTCTTCGCCTGTTGCATCCGGTCGAACAGTACGGCCGGTAACGGTTCGCCGGTTTCGTAATGACGCCCAAACAGGTCCAGCGCTTCCCGTTCCCAACACCAGTTTTCCAGGAACTGGCTGGGCAACTCCACCGCATCCCACGGTACGCCGTTAATCCCCGAAACGCCGGCGTAATCGATCAGCGTAAGAATATGGTGCAACCCATGGCCAAATTCGTGGAACAGGGTAAGCACCTCGTCATGGGTCAGCAACGAAGGCTTCCCGGATACCGGCGGGGTGAAATTGCAGGTCAGGTACGCCACCGGCGACTGAACGGCGCCGTTATGCAGTCTGCGGATAACGCATTCGTCCATCCAGGCGCCGCCGCGCTTGTGCGGGCGCGCATAAAGGTCAAGATAGAACCCGCCCCGTAACTCGTTGCGGTCGTCTCTGACTTCAAAATAGTCGACGTCGGGATGCCAGGTTTCAACGCCTTCCTGTTGGGTGATGCGCAGGCCGTACAAACGGTTGACTACCGAGAACAGCCCTTCAACGACCTGGTGCGCAGGAAAGTAGGGCCGCAAATCCTCCTGGGAGAAATTGAACCGCTTTTGCCTCAACTTTTCCGAATAATAGGGAATGTCCCAGGCGAGCAGTTCCTCCATGCCGTATTCATCGGCGGCGAATTTCTCCAGGTCGGCCAGTTCCCGGCGCGCCACCGGTTTGCTGCTCTGCGCCAGATCTTGCAGGAAAGACAGCACCTCCTCAGGTGAGCTCGCCATCTTGGTTTCCAGCGAATACCCGGCATAGTTATCAAAGCCCAGTAATGACGCAAGCTCTTGTCTTAACGACAGGATTTCCGCCATCATCGGCCCGTTGTCCCATTTCCCGGCATTCGGACCCAGTTCTGAGGCGCGGGTGTTGTAGGCGGTATACATCTCCCGGCGCAATTCCCGGTTATCGGCATAGGTCATAACCGGCACATAAGACGGGTATTCCAGCGTGAACAACCATCCGGACCGGTCCTGCCGGCGCGCAGCCTGCGCGGCCAGTTCCACAACCGTATCCGGCAGGCCGCTGAGCAGCGCCTCATCCGTGACATGCCGGGTCCAGCCATGCGTGGCATCCAACAGGTTTTCTTCAAAACGCGTATGCAGTTTAGAGAGCCGCTGTTGCAGCGCCTTGTACCGGTCTTTCTCCGTTTGCCCCAGGCCTATGCCGGAAAGGCGAAAATCCCGCAGCGCGTTGTCGATGATCTTCTTTCGGGAGATATCCAGCGTGGAATAGTCACTGCTGACGGCTAACACCCGGCAGGCGTTGAACAGGTCTTCGTTCTGCCCCATTTCCGTATGGTGGTCGGACATTTTCGGAACGCAAGCGTTGTAAGCCTGGCGCAACGCGTCGTTATCGGCCACCGAGTGCAGGTGGCGCACCGCAGACCACGCGCGTTGCAGTTGATCGTCCTTCTCTTCCAACGGACGGAACAATGTCTCCCAGGTATGTTCCCCGGGATAGTCCAGCACCGACTTGAGCACAGCGCGGTGTTCATCCAGCAGTTGATCGATGGCCGGCTCCACATGTTCAGGCCTGATGCGCCTGAACGCCGGCCGGGTCAGATTCTCGAGTAACGGGTTTGGCATATGTTATGTTGGTAATCAGAAAAAATAGTTTTATTTTGCGAGCCCTGGACAATTCCAGCATGGACTTGGTTAAATTTGACCGGCTTAATTTGCAGCGCCATAGTCTACCAGAACTGCGCTGGGTTAATGTAGTTTCAGGAGGAACTTATGGAGCAAGACGGGGTAACCGCATACTGTTCAACGGCCAGGGTCGTTTTGCTCTGATGTTGTTTCGTAGTATTCTAATCATTGAACTTCCGACACGTGAGTTTGAGATGCGAAGCAGACGCAGTCTTTCCCGTGTGTGCCATGGGTGCGTGAATGTGAACGGCTTTTGTCACTGTAGCCGCCTGTCCGTTGCAGAGATGTTTGCCGGCG
Source organism: Gammaproteobacteria bacterium (assembly GCA_965221335.1). Classification (GTDB taxonomy): domain Bacteria; phylum Pseudomonadota; class Gammaproteobacteria; order Eutrophobiales; family Eutrophobiaceae; genus JAAXHV01. The sequence goes on from CBDCSC010000002.1 coordinate 428,632, forward strand.
CTGGGTTTTCCGGAGTGTAACTTGAACAAGATTCTTAAAAATTTTGCAATACTCGTGATCATTCTGGGTCTGCCCTTTGCGGCTGTTATCCTGGATGCCCCGCCGATTAAGCTGTTCGGTGGCAAGGTTATCGGACTCCTTGAAGACCCGCTTACCGATGGCATGTTCGTTTCCGAAGATACGGACACTTTCAGTCCGGGCCTTTCTACCGGCATCCGCTTCCCGGCCATACGGGCGCTCTATATGGGGCAGGAGATTACCAGCATCGATCAGTTTATGGGCGAGCGCGGGGGAGTCTTCGTCGCAGTACGCTCGGCGGACTGGTGACCCTACTGCAAAAGGCAACTCGTGCAGTTGCAGGAACATGCGGCAGACTTCGAGGAGGCTGGTCTCGGCATCGTTGCGATTACTTACGATGCGCCGGCGTTGCAACAGGAGTTCATAAATGCTGCCTCCATTACCTATCCGCTCCTCTCGGATATCGATGCGGTAACCATTAAGACGCTCGGCATCCTGAACGAACAATACGAGCCGGGGGAAGCCGCATACGGTATCCCTCACCCTGGAGTGTTCGTGGTCGATTCGGAGATGAAGATTGCCGGCAAGATCTTCGTCGAGGATTACCAAGTGCGAGTAGATGGCGAGGGCACGCTTGCCTATGCATTGGAAGTTCTAGGCGAGCTGTAGCTACCGTCCAGAGATTCAACTTCCATAATTGACCCCTGATCGTAGTGGTAACGCAAGTAGCGCCAGTGGACAGCATCCGATAACGCTCGGGGGCGCATCACGCCGTAACACTCTCCCCGGGTTCTGACGCTTTGGTAGTGAGCGCCATAGCTCCTGGCATCTCGTAACGCATAGCCGAGTTGCTGTGCTTCTCCGTAGTCGTCGGGATGATAAATCGCGTGCCCGGTCAGTTCCCGCAAGTCGTGTAAAGATGCCGCGCCCAGTTGCGCGCGTAACACGCGCATCTCCTGAGTGGTTTGTTCAATTCGGGATTCCCGGAGAAACCTGGCTCGATGAAAGGAAGACTCAGCAATAGCTACTGCCTCGTCGGCTGCGCAGTAATAGATACCGAAGTCGCGGTTGAACCGTCCTCCACGACCGTCCACTGGCGGATGGGTGAAAGCAGCCATAATCCAGGATGCACCATCTCCATAGACCCGATCCTCCGGAGGTACCAGTCGAATATCCCCAAGCTCATCACGCAACCTGGGATTGGTCAGAGACTCCACCGCATAGAGCACCTCCCAATCCTCCGGATTGGATACACGTTCAAATAAATCTATCTGGGGGTAGCGAGAAAGAATGACCCGGTACACTGGTTCATTCACTTCACTATAGGGCAGCTCTTCGACATTGATCACCAGCCACCCCGCTCCGCATTGAGGAAATCTCTGACCACGGCCAGGTCTACTACATGACCGGCCAGAAGTCGGTCCAGCGGCGCTGTGCCGTTGAACAGCGGATTGTCATTGGGCGAAGACAGCCACTGATCGGCCTGAGCCTGATCGGGCAACAGGATTTGCAGCGACTTGTAGATACCCAGGATATAGCTGGCCCGCTCCAACAAATCCCGTGTCAACTTGGCCTTTTGCGGCTGACCCTTCCAGTTGTAAAGCGTTTTCTCGTTGCTGAGTCCCAACAAAGTCATTTGCTGAGCGCCGGTCAGTTTCCACTGGCTGAAGATATTAAAAATCGCCGGCAGCAGGGAACTGGTTACACTGGAACCACGTTGCAGCAATTGTTCGGCTTGAGCGATCATATACACCTCCATTACTGTAAAATGACAGCGACTTAATACAGCTTAACAGACTGTATTATTACAGTCAACTATATCAGAGATACTTCCGGAAGGTACTGGCTGTGATGGTGACAGCAAAGGGAAATGCAACCGGCAATATGAACCAGGATGGATGTAGGCTGAACGGCAACGCCAGAGTAAGCCCTGCCGATTTCGACAAGCGAGACGCAGACATCCAATGCCAGGAGCATGACACGGGGATTACGCAACAGTGTGCCAACAGCAAAGGCAAACCTGGGGTTATATGCCGTCAAGTATCATTTTGATCCCCAGGACGAAAAGTGACAGGTACAGGATCCTGTATACCAGTTCCTCTGAAAGCTTATGCAGCAGCCAATAGCCCAGTTTTATTCCCAACGGTGCGATCGGCATCAGTATCAGTGAAGTCGTCAGGTTGCGCAGGGTCAGCAGGTCCAGGTAGGTGTAGGGTATCAGCTTCACATAATTGATGAAGAAGAAAAACATGACCATGGTGCCGATCAGGGTTTTCTTCTCCAGGCGCTGGGACAGCATGTAGACGCTCAGCGGTGGGCCGCCGGCATGTACCTGGGTGCTGGTGAACCCGGCGACACCGCCCCAGAAATAAGCGCTGGCCTTACCAGGCTTGGTTGCGCGCTCGGACAGGCGCAGCCAATGGTTCAGGCTGAAGCTGACGGCGATGACCCCGACCATGATGCGTACATGGTCTTCCGTCAACTTGCCCATCAGCAGCGATGCCAGGGCAATACCGATCACACTACCCGGGATCAGCGCCTTCAGGTGGGAGACGTCGAAAGCATGACGAAAATTCCAGGCTGCAAGAATGTCCATAACGCACAGGATCGGCAACAGTATGGCCGCAGCCGTGAACGGGTCGACCGCGAATGACATCAGGGGCACGGTTATCGCCCCAAGAGTCCCGGCAAATCCTCCTTTTGCAATGCCGACGAACAGCACGGCGGGAACCGCGATCAGGTAAAAGAATGGGTCTGTGATAAACTCCATGATGTTAACTTGGATATCTTATTGGTTGATGCGAAAATCGCGCCGGATATTTTTACTTAAGCGGCTGCGCGATCATGAACATAGTTAAACTTCCGGTTGAGGAAGCAGTGCCCACTGATGTTAAGAAACCTCTGGATTAAGTCAGAGTTTCCTTAAATCAACCAGCGAGACAAATCAACAGGACAACCGATTTACATGGCGCTGCCCACCCCGGCAGTATATAACTGTTGGCATAAACCAAGTTATGCCTCCGTACCACTCCCGTGCAAACGGGAGTCCAGTAGAACAGGGTGTCGCCCGCAGGCGACGCTTTATTTTACTGGATTCCCGTTTGCACGGGAATGGTATCGGGGATAGGTTATACAAAATACACAGCAAATTAATTTAAGGAAACTCTGAACAAGTCCATCCTGGACTTGTCAGAGTACGGAAAACAAAAATGCGATTTTTGTTTTCCTCACAATATCAATGCCTTACAGTCATTGATATTGATGATACATCCTTGTATCGTAGGAACCTCTGACTTAATCAGAGGTTCCTTAATATGACATCAGCAAGCAACGCCACAATCAGGATTGACGGTGACCGGCTATGGTCATCCCTGATGGAAATGGCTGAGATCGGGAAAACGCCGCGTGGGGGTTGCAACCGCCAGGCTCTTACTACGGAAGACAGGACGGGCCGGGACCTGTTTGTATCCTGGTGCAAGGCTGCCGGTTGCACGGTGACCACCGACACCATGGGCAATATCTTCGCCCGCCGTGCGGGCGCGGGTGATTCGCTGCCGCCAGTGATTGCCGGTTCGCACCTGGATACCCAACCCACGGGAGGGAAGTTTGATGGCGTATACGGAGTCCTTGCCGGTCTTGAAGTGATCCGCACCCTGAATGACCAGGGCGTGGAGACCCGGCACCCGTTGGAAGTTGTAAGCTGGACCAACGAGGAAGGCGCCCGCTTTGCGCCGGCGATGCTGGGTTCAGGAGTATGGGCTGGCGCGTTCGACCTGGACTACGGGCACGACCGCGTGGATAAGGAAGGAAAGACCGTAAAAGAGGAATTGCAGCGAATCGGTTATCTTGGCCCTGAGCCATGCCAGCCAAAACCGCTCAAGGCCGCGTTCGAAGTCCATATCGAGCAGGGTCCGATACTGGAACATGAGGGCCTGCAGATCGGCATAGTGAACGGAGTCCAGGCCATCGGTTGGTATGACCTGATCATCAGTGGCGTTCCGTGCCATGCGGGAACGACACCAATGGAGGTGCGCCGGGACCCGTTCATGGTCTTGCACGGGATACTGGACAAGCTCTATCAGCTTGCCGACGATTTCAAGCCCCAGGCAAGAATTACCTTCGGCGATATCAGGGCCGAACCCGGCGCGCGCAATACCGTGCCGGAACGGGTTATCATCACCGCAGATCTGCGCCACCCCGAACGGCGGCAAGTAGAGAACATGGCGCGGATTATGCGTGAAATCGTCAGTAATGAATGCGCAAAATACCGTTTGTCCGGGGAAGTGATTCAGGAACTCGAATACGCGGCCATTGATTTTGACGAGGGCTGCATTAACGCTGTACGTACTGCGGCCGCCACACTGGGGTACGACGCCAGGGAGATGGTGAGCGGCGCCGGCCACGATTCCGTGAATGTGTCCAGGGTTGCGCCTACCAGCATGATCTTCATTCCCTGTGAGGGTGGACTAAGCCACAACGAGGCAGAAAATGCCAGCAGGGAAGATGTGGAAGCCGGCTGCAACGTTCTGCTGCACGCGATGCTGGAGATGGCTGCGGGCTGAGGGCCGGACAACCGCATCCTTTGAAGCCTGACACCCGCTGCGCCGTTAAGGCGCGATAAATCGGTCACTTATTTCCTGGGAGCGCGGGTGTCTTGCCCGCGTCTGACTGGCGGGCGGGACGCCCGCGCTCCCGGAGAAAGCGGTAAAACACAAAGTGTGCGGTTGCCCTGCGGCTGAGAGTCAGCCTGGCTGTTCGGTGAAAAAGGTTTTGATCTGGTTGGCCAGGGACTTGCAGGCATTTTCCTGGACCCGAGCCAGCATCGGGATGGGGATGATTATCGCCGGCATGAACGAGGTGCCTTTGGTTTCGGCATTGATCTTGCCGGACAGGGCCAGTTGCTTGAAGTCCCAGATGCTGGCTTCGTAGTTCGCCTCATCCTTCCAGTAGGCAAAACCGAAACACCCGCCGCCGCCTGGTCCCACGGCACAGGACACGGAACCGGAGGAATCCGTTCTTTCGGTAGCGCCGTCAATCCAGACAAAATAGCGCAGGTTAAAATCGTTGAACTTGTCGGCGATCACGGGGATCTGCGCCAGCTTACCCAGGTTCCTCACGTCCATCGGTGCGGTACTGGTCTCGAAGTACGGGTACATGCTGTCGATAAAATCCTTTTCCGGGATCACGTTGATCTCAGACTGCCCCTGTGTCACCGACTTGCCGACACAGTTTATGAAGTCGTCCTCGGTCTCATAGCCGGAGCTGTGGCGCCGGCCCAGTATCACAATGGACTCGCCACCGACTATCTTTGCAACAGAAGTTTCCCGATACTCGTCGATCACAGTGGTGCTCTTACACCCGGCCAACAGGACCAAACCAACCAGTACGATGATATTCGACAGGATTTTCATACTTGCGCAATGCACACAGATGTTTGTCACAACTTTAAATTATAGTCTAATATTGTGTCGCTCGCAGAGCGACCTGTTGTTTTACTGGATTCCCGCTTTCGCGGGAATGGGATGGGGGAGTTTCCGTGCGCCTCGCCACTGTACCGCTCCGGTGCGCCTCGCCACCGAACCACTCCCGCGGAAGCGGGAGTCCAGTCAAATACTATGTCGCCCGAAGGGCGACCCCTTGTTTCACTGGATTCCCGTTTACGGGTATGGGATGGGGGGTGCTCGGATTAGTCTGTGCTATTCTGATCCCTCTGGGAGTAAATCACCCGAGTCATCTGCAGGTGTCAAACCTTCCAGCCAGGCGTTGACTGCTTCTACCTTTTGAAAGCCCAGCGCAAATTTCGCGCCGGCATCCCGCAGGGCCTGGTTGACTGCGGCGTTCAGCCCCTTGTCGCGGCTCTTCATAAACTCGGTGGACGATTTGCCGTAACCGGTGACTGACCAGTTTGCAATGGCGCTGCCATCGGCGCTGTAGAGCGCTATATCGTATTTTATCCAGGCTTCGTAAAATTCCGAGCTGGTTTCCGCGGGAAGGGCAAACTGCATTTCCGAGACGCTGGGCGCCAGGACTGCGTCGACGCCTGCGCCGGCCTCAGTACTCGTTACTTCCAGTGTCTGCACGAACATGGAGCCGAGGATTTGTTCGAACAAGGCCACATGAGAGGAGCCGCTATCGATCTTCCAGTTGGGCCGGTCTTCGGAATTTTCCTCGTATGCGAAGTTACGCAATTCATCCCCGAGGTAAACACCGATGGTTACCGGCATCCTGGCGATGACCGGGGTGGGTATCTCGCTGTCTACCTTGAGCGAAACGGATTGCTCACAGGCGCTGAGAATTAACACTATGCCGGCAATGTAAAAAGGTCTTAAGTTCATATTATCGCGCTCCTGGGTCATTCAGGCCGACGTAAGCGCCGCCGTTTTCGTGGGTCAGTTGGCGCATCAGCGACGCATAACGCTTGTTGGTCAAAAGGAAATGTTCAGATGCGCTGGATGGAACAGGAAAGCCGACCGCATGGATGCGCACCCGCGGATTGCCGCCCTTGTCCTTCGGGTTGATGCGCGCAACCGTATTGAGAACCTCCCGGATTGATGGGCCGGTAAACTCATCGCCGTATACGTAGATGCTGATCTTCTTTGCGGGATCATAAAAGGCGCGGATAGCCCGGGTGATACCTTCCACCGGACTGCTGTTACTGAATGCGCGCCAGGAACGCAAGGTCCGGATGATCACCTGGCGCCTGCCTTTGGTGTCGGGAATCCACTTGTTCCGGTATTGGGAAAACAGAAAATCGCCCATGTCGCTCATAATCTGTATCCCCTTCAGGCGGGGGTATACATCAAGAGTGGTAATCAACTGGTTGATCATGTTCTCCCAATGGTAGTTCACCATGCTGCCCGAGGTATCGATGATGAAAATAACATACTCGCTGTCTACCGGTATGCCGCCTACCAGGCCCGTCCGAACGCGGTCTTCTTGTGACAGCAGGCGTTTCATCTCATCCGTGAGCTGCTGCAGCGCCAGCTCCAACTCTCCTTTGATGATGACGCCGACCGCGGCGTCATCGCGCACACTGTTATAGCGCAGTTCTTCCTGCGCCAGTTCCGCTTGCAGGCGCGCGACCCGCAGATCCCATTCCGAACGCTGCTCATGTTTGGCGTCCAGTTCACGATTGAGGATTTTGGCCTCACCGCGGATTTCAAATAACTGCACCTGTAATTCCCTAACGATACCCTGCATGGATTCCAGCGCGCTCTCCAGGATGGGGCTGTCACCGGTCTTGGCAATCATCAGCAACAGTATGATGGCGCCAAACCCGCAGGTGATAACGTCCAGAAACGAGATGCTGAACGCCTCGTTTTCCCGCCGTTTTTTCCTCATGGCCAGTCCTCGCTCGGGATGAGAAACGAGCCGCCCGTGTTCAAAGCCAGGCGCCAGTATTCAAAAGCCGCTTCCGGGTCGCCTTCCAGCGGCGCCAGGATAACGTTGACGGGCACATTGCCGGGCATCTGCTTTACCGCCCTGGTGAACAGGTTCAGGCGTTGCTTGCCGGTAATGGTGACGCCGCGCAGGTTCCTCGAACCCAGCGTCGGCAGGCCATCCGTGATCAGGTAGACGTTGTCTGGCCGCGGCCGCAACTTGCCGATCGCGGCAAACGCGTTTTCCAGGTTGGTGCCACCCTCCGGCACGATCTTGCCGAGCTCACCCATCGCCAAATCCAGTTCCGGCTTGTTGCTTATGTCCAGCCACTTCCCGGTCAAGCCCGGCAATAGTGAGCGGGTTTCCGTGTTGAACACATAGATCTGGTATTGGCTGTCTCTGGGGAACCCGGCAACGAGCCATTCCACCATGCGCAAGGTCTGCACCCATTTGGGCGCGTTGCGCTTGAGCCCATCGCGCATATTGCGAAAGCGGATGATGTTGACGATGGTATCGTCCAGCATACTGCCGGAGACATCCAGCAGGATCAATATGCGTTTCCCTCCCAGTTTCAGGCCGGTCAGGTACTCGCGGTTGCCATCGCCCACCAGGCGCCGGACATCGTCTCCCGTGTCCTTGACCTCCTCTTGCAACTGCTTTCTCTGTTCCTCCAACTCCTTGATATTCAGCTTCAAGCGGTCCAGTTCCACGGTGCTGGTGGTATCGGTCAACTGGTCCGCGAGCGAGCGTGTTTCCCGGATCTTCTCCATGATGCGCCGGGCCATGCCTTGCGCAAGCGCCAGTTGCTCGTCAATTTCCGAGATGGTATTGCGGGCCTTGGCAAGGTTTTGTTTGCCTTCCAGTATCTCCTCCTCCAGCAGCATCACCTCAGCGGTCTGGTCCCGGGTGTCAACAGGAATAATGGTATGGGTATCGACGTTATGCTTGATGATAAGGAATAGCAGCACCACCGATCCGAAGCCGCAGGACATGATGTCAAGGAACGACAGGCTGAAAGGGGTCAGCAGTCTCTTGTTCCTCATCTGTCTCCGGAGAGGGGTTCCTGTCCTGCCGCCAGCGTCCTGATCAGGGTAAATGCGCGATCCGAGTTGGCAAAACTGATGTTATCGCCCAACTTCAGGCCGATATTGCCGCGTACGGCATTGCCATTGACATAAATCTCCATGCCGGCGTCCGTCGGGACCAGGGTTGCCGCCGCACCGTTCAGGGTCAGCGAACAGAGGAATTCCTGCCCGCCGGATGCGGATAATGCGCCTTGCGCTGACAGGTATAATGGGGCCTGTCCAAGCGGGTGGGCCTCTGCATCCACCAGGAGATGGGTCGGACCGGCTTCAGGCTCTTGCGCCAACGCGGTTGCTGTGCCGCTGATTGTCGGTGGTTCGCCAATGGTCTTGAGTTCGGTAACGAAATAAATCCCGTCATCCCCGGTTTTGCGCTCCGACGCATAACCCATGCAACCGGCAAAGACCGCGCGCTCGTCCAGGATGCGAACCTCGTTTCCGCTTGCGGCCAGGTGTTCGGTAAACATCGGAAGCCCGGCCAGACGCTTGTTTACCAGACAGACTCGGGCGCTGTCGGCGCCGGCGCTGATCCGGTTATACAACGGCGCCAGCGTTTCTACCAGGCGTTCCCGACTCACCCGAGCCTGATAACGTGCGTTCTCGAACCCGATATCGACCAGGGAGTCTGCCTCTGTCCGGAGTTCTTCCAGGCATTGCGTCAGGCTGTTGCAAAGGGCTTGTTCTGTTGCCGCATGATGCAGCGGGTCGAACCGGGATTGGCGGATGAACAGGTCAGCGATGTGATTCAAGCACTTGTCCTGAATCTCCAGTAACCCGACATCGTCAATCACTTTCACTGCGACGCGCTTCGCGGTGCCTGAAACCTCCAGGGAGGTGACCACGGTCTGGTGCAGTTGGATGTCCAGGTGGTTGTAACTGCCTGGCCCGGTCGTCGCCGCGGTTGCCGCCACTGCGGCGTCCACCAGGCCGGTCACCGAAAACGGAGAGGCTTGCGCCAGGCCCAGCAACAACGAGAGCTGCGCGCTGGTAAAACTGCCGGGCACGGCAAGAAGCGCCTCCTCCACCTCGCCTGCCATGTCATGCAATGCAGACAAGTGCGCAAAGGCCAGGTCGGCATTATGCCTGGCGAGTTTCGTCTTGTGCTTGAGGTTGTCCTGGTTCAGGTTGCTCCAGAACCGGCTGAAGGTATTCCTGGGGTCAATATGCGTGGATTGCAGCGCCGCCTGCCCCAGCTCAATGCGGTCCTCCTTGATCACGGCAATGCCGGGGCTGCGCGCCACGATCTGTCCGGACTGGACCAGGGTGACCTCCGAGTCGTTCAGTTCTATGACTGCGATGTTCATTCAAACTTCTGCCGTTTGCTTTTACCGGACTTGCAAGTGGCGCAACAGGTTGACGTCGCAATAATTCTGGGAGTCCAGTACCAGCCGTTCCTGTAGCAACTGTAACTGGTGCATCAGGAACATGATGAAGATGCTGATAATCAGTGCGATGAACGTGGAGTTGAAGGCCACCCCCAAGCTCACGGTTACGCCCACAATATCGCCTTCCACTGCGCGGTGGGCCTGCCCCAGGGCTTCGCCGATGCCGCGCACGGTGCCGATGAAGCCGATGGAAGGTATCGCCCAGATGATGTACCTGATCATCGACAACTCGGAATCCAGCCGGTCGGATTCGGTCTCGCATATCTCTCGGATGGCAGAGGACACATCCTGTATATCCGCGGTGGAACCGAACCGTTGCAGGGCCGCCTGCAACGCCCGCGGCAACAGGTATTCCCGTTCGTTTTCCGGCAGCGCCTGTAACGGCCTGATGTATTGTCTGGTATCCTCGGGCAGGATAGTCGCGCCGGGCGCCACTTCCAGCAGGGAGCGACTCAGCAGCCGTCTTTCGGAGAGCGCAAACCGGGCCTTCAGGCCGATGATGGCCACGACCCACAATGCCAGAATAAAACAGGCCTCCTGTTCAAAGTCCTTGATCACAATATAGACGGAACGCTTGACCTCATAGCTCGCGCCTGCCTCCTGCTGTATGCGTTGCTCCTCCAACAGGGCCTCCGCGTTCGGCCGGATCACCGCAACGTATACTGCATGAACGATGATGATCGCAGCGATCAGCGTAAATAACTGGTAGAAAAAGTCTGTTGTCCGATTAAATTTCATAACAGGGCTGATCCGGGTTTAGATATCAACGGGAAAATCCACAGGATAATCCTCGGAAACCTCCTCAGTCGGGTCGAAGATATCCGGCGCAGCATCAACGATTTCCTGCTCAGCCTGCGGCTCCCCCGTTCCCTCTTGGACTTGCGCAGCCTCAGCTTCGGAAACATCCGCCGCCTGTTGCGCCATAGCCGTGAAACTGGCAAGCGCGAGTAATAGGATTGTTCTATACATTGAACCGGATGGTTTCTCTAAAGATGTTCTTTGATTTGACTGCTGATAAGCATAATCATTCAATCATATGCTGAGAATGTCGGTAAGGCAATCCCGGTTTCCTACTGAACACTCATCCATATTATGTATCGGGAAGCTCAACCCTCATGATCAGCGCCCGGCGTAACTGTTGACCCAAGCTTGGTCATGCCTCCGTACCACTCCCGCGGAAGCGGGAGTCCAGTCGAATAATGTGTCGCCCGAAGGGCGACCCGTTGTCTACTGGATTCCCGCTTTCGCGGGAATGGTACGGGGCAAAGGTCAGTTCGCAAAACTTACAATCATTAATATGTGTTGTTATCTATACGGAGTGCCCTGGTGACGTCTTACGCATTATTTCTGCATTAAATGCTATCCAAAGAAAGATAAACTGCTCGCAATCAAAAGCGGCTTTATCCTTATCAGATACGGCTTTTTTGCGATTTGCCTCGGCCACCTCGCTTCGTCTGAGCCAGCTCTCGGCGCGCCGTATCCGGTCTTCGTTATGTTGTTCTTGAGGTACTTCCTGGATATTTCTTGTCATTGTTATTCTCCAAGGCTGCATTCAGAAAAGATTTGCGAATTATACAGCCAATCAGAATGCGCTCATTACATATATCCATAGCATGGCTGAAAGAATAGTTGGACGCGCGCCAAACTCTTCCGTGAAAGTCAGGTCATGTCAGCCAGGATTCGACTCCATGGCCAAGGCATTCCTCCGTACCACTCCCGCGAAAGCGGGAGTCCAGTGTAATACTGTGTCGCCCGCAGGGCGACCCTTTGTCTACTGGATTCCCGCTTGCGCGGGAATGGTACGGGGCGCAGGTTAGTCAGAAAAATCTACACAGAAAATATTTGACTATGGTACGCCATAGGCGTATAAGGGGGTGGTCAGATGAAAAAAGAACTGTTCAATGAATTGCTGGAAAGCATGCACGAGATGGACCGGATAGTCGGGGGCGAGTTGCCACCTGGCAGGGTCACCCGGTTTTCCGAACCGGAGGTAAGGCAGATTCGCGAGAAGACCGGTCTGAGTCAGAAGCATTTTGCTGCACTGCTTGGTGTCAGCAAGCGTACCCTGGAAAACTGGGAGCAGGGTCGCAGAAAGCCAGCCGGTCCAGCCCGAGCGTTGCTGAGGATTCTGTATGCAGACCCGGAACATGCGTTGCGTGCGCTGCATGGCCATGCCGAGGTGGTGTAACCGAAACTGCTATACATCGTATTCTAATATTGATCAGACATCAAAACCATGATCCCTGAAAACACCATCAATCCCTTCAGGCCAGGAATCGGACAAGTCCCGCCGTCCTTCCCCGGACGGCAGGCAGAACAACACCATTTCCAAACATTGATCAATGAACTGAAACAACAAAGCAGTCCATCCAAAGATACTCTCCTTTGCGCCCCCCGCGGCAATGGGAAAACAGCATTGCTCACATGGCTAGAAAAAGAAACTTCAAGACAAGCAGCCGAAGAGATCGATATCATTGACCTTACGCCTGATGATATTCAAACAACCCTGGAACTTGTAAACGCCCTCGCGCCAGCCAGTCATAAGAGAAACCTGCTCAGCAGATTAGAAGGGAGTATCAGGGCCAGCGCCTCTGCTGTCCCTGTCGGCATACCCGCAGAAGCCAGCATAGGCGCAAAACTCAACCCGGAGCAGCAGGTTGCATTCACCACCGTTGCAACTGCGTTGACACAACGCTGTTTAATGAAACCGACATTGCTGATACTTGACGAGGCTCATAACCTTGAACAACCAGTTGGTCAAGCATTGCTGAACGCCAGTCAAAAAACCAAAAAAAGAGCGCCGTTCTTACTCGTCATGGCTGGAACACCCGGCCTGCGGGATCATCTCGGCACACTATCTTCAACATTCTGGGAAAGAAACCACAAGATCTACCCTGGACTACTCTCTCCGGAAGATTCTCTAAAAGCGATCCTCGATCCGTTAAAAAAATATGCCATTACATTCGACGACGAAACCATGAGAAACATAATCAAGGACTGCCAGGGGTACCCTTATTTTACCCAGCTTTGGGGAGAAGCTTTGTTCAAAACCCTTCAAGCACGAAGGCATACACATATAGACAAAGAGATTGCCACTCAATCGCTTAATGAAATAGAAACTCAAAGGCAGTCATTTTATGCCGATCGATACAGCAAAATAAGAAAAGAAAAATTACTTCTTCCAGCCATTCAACTGGCCAATCACTTTGAGAACAATCACACCATAACAGAAAATAATCTAACAACACTATTTAATGCCATAGACAAGAGATTGCCAGAGATCCTGACCCCTGACACAGCAAGAGACAAACTAATAAATGAAGGTTACATCTGGCAGTCAAACCCGCTGGATCAAGGACTGTACTACCCGGGCATTCCCATATTAATGAACTATATTAAAAGAATTGCCAAGCAGGAACCATGAGCCCCGGTTCCTGAAATAACCAAAGACGAAGGTATCCGGGACTTGGATATTTAAAGTCTGAAACGCCTTCCGGCCGCAGGCCAACAGCCCAGGTTCACCCTATAACGAAAAGAAACCGACACACAATTGATGCTAATCCCTTTCAATCCGCAAAACGGGCAATCCTGAAGCCTACGTCGTTGCGGGCCTTGTTTTCGTAGTCGCGGAATGACAGGCGTAGTTGGGTAATGGCGCCGTGTGCCCAGCTTGAGCCGCGGATGACGCGGAACTCGCCGCTTGCCGGTCCCATGGGGTCGAGTTCAACTTTGCCGCCGGCGCTGACTTCGACGCCGTAGAAATCGTTGACCCATTCCGCGACGTTGCCGCCCAGGTCGAACAGGCCTTTGCCGTTGGGCGGAAAACTGCCTACCGGCGCGCTGACGACATAACCGTCATCGTAGTTGACGATGACCCTGCTGAACAAGGATGCGGCTTTGCGGTCGGCGTAATTGCCACTGTTTTTTGCGGGAGGCATCTCTGCGCCCCAAGGGAACTTTAGCGTTTGCCCTGTGCTCGTGGTGCGCGCGGCCCAGGCCCATTCCGCCTCGGTCGGCAGGCGGTAGCCGTTTGCGGTGTTATCGAAGCCGGTAATTTTGCCGTCCTGTTCGACGTAGAACGGGGTCAGGGAGGCTTCTTTGCTCAACCAGTTGCAATAGTTTGCCGCCTGCTCCCAGGTGAGTTTTACCGCCGGCTGTTTGTCACCATTAAGACTGTTACCGCGCTCGGCCCCGGACGAAAAACCCTTGTCGAACAACCGGTATTCCTGGTTTGTCACCTCTTTCAGCGCCAGGTAAAACGGCCGTGTGAGCTTGACGTCGCGCAGGATTTCATTGGCCCCGCGCCCTGGTTCCCGGCGCGACGCGCCCATGGTAACGGCGTCCGGGTACAACAGCTTCAGGGTTTGACCGGCCGGCGCCGTAATGACTGGTTTGAGAGCCTCCAGTTTTGCCTGTTTGACCGACTTCAAGCGCACGACCAATTCATGCTCGACTCCGAAATGGGGCGTCAGCTCAGTTTTGTAATCGACGTAACCCTGCTTGCGCACCTCGATCCGGTGTTTGCGGGTGGGCAACTGCAAAGTTCGGCTGCCCTCTCCAACCGGCGCGCCGTCGACGAATAATTGCGCATCAGCAGGATCGACCCTGACTGCCACTGCCACCAGTTCCGGTTCCAGGGTTACAGATAGTCTTTTCTGCTCGCCCGATTGCGCAGTCACGGAGTTCGTGGCCGGGTTGTAACCCTGTTTGAACAGCCGAATTCGGGTGGCTTCTCCGGGCGTGATTGCGACTTCCAGCGGCGTCAGGCCCAGGAAGTTGCCGTTGATGGTGGCATTCGCCCGGGCTGGCGTGGACACCAGGAACAGCGTGGCGTCTGCCGGTTCCAGCCTGATGCCAGTGTGGGATTGTGGTTTGCCCGCGACCACGTTAATCGAGTCCTCCCAGACCTTGTAGCCGTCTGCCTTGATCCTGAGCTCATGCATGCCCTGCAGCAGTTGCGCGCTGAGCGGCGTTGTGCCAAGTATTTCGTCCCCGCTGAACACCTGCGCAGCAGCCGGTTCCGACGCAATACTGACTTCCGCCCAGGCCGGCTTTAACTCAGCGCTCACGGACTGTTCACGATCCATTCCTTCTACCATTATCTCCCCGCGCCATGGCAGATAACGCTCGGCCCTGATCTCCAGCAGATACTCGCCCGGCGCCAGGTCGCCGACGCGCAACGGCGTGTTCCCTCTGGAAATACCGTCCAGCAGCGCCTCTGCGCCGGTTACCGCGCCACTGTCGATGAGCAGGTGGCCGGGCAGTTTTTCCAGCCGGTACAGGTAGTGTTGGGCAGCCTCTGCGCTGACGACAAGTGTTTCCCGTAACGGCCGGAAGCCCTCGGCTGACACGAGAAGATCATGGGCGCCGGGGCGCAGCAGGTAGCGGTGCGCCAGTTTCAGTTTCAGCGAGCCGGACAGCTCAATGCCGGCATTCGCGGGCTCTGTTTCGATATAGACGGCCCTGGCGCTGAACATGAACCACGCGCAAAACGCGCCGAGCGCCAGCAACGCGGCGATGAGGAAACGCCGCGGATTAACCCGAATGGATCGGGCGGATTTTTTTGACGAGAGTGGCACATACTGTGCCGCCTCGATTCGGCCGGGCCTGTCTGCATTCGTTGAGGGATCTTTTGACATGGCTTCAATCAGACTGGCAGATACATCGGGCGATCCCAAGCTGGTGGCACCCGCGCTCCCAGCGTAGTGTCGAGCAGCGCTTGGTGAAAGCCAAAAGCTTCGTGTTTGAGCTTGCGCGCAGGTTCAAGCATGTTGTCTAGATCTTTTCGCTGCTGCTGACAAGCACTGGCAGCAGGGCTTTGTCAGGATCAACAAAGAATTCAACGCGTACATCGCGATAACCGTCACGACGTCCGGCGGCCACGTAGTGGCCCGGGCGCAGCGACAGGCTTTTAGTAGTGAAATAACCGAGTTCGCCTACCTTGTAGAGGGTGACCCGGGTCTGGCTGTCGGACCTGAACTCCACCGTTACCGGCGTATCCGCCAGGGCCAGGATGCGGTTCAGTTCCGCCAGTTGTCTTGTCAGCACGGGACCCGGTTCGGACAGCGATTGTATCCGATCACGAAAACCGGCAACTTCCGTATACACACTGTTGTCAAACAGCCGTTCCGGTTGGGCCAGTATCTGCTCCAGCCTCGTGTGTATTTCACTGCGCAGGGCTGCCCGGTCCCTGGCTTCGCGGGCATTGCCCAAACTGTGGTCCAGCTTCAGAGCAACATCGTATGCTGCAACAGCGCCCGACCAGTCCTCGTTCTGTTGGGCGGTTTCAGCCTGTTGCAATGCTGCGTTAATCTTTGTTGAGGTGATTCGATGTTGCGTCTGCTCTAGGCCGTTGCGTGCGGCCCGTGAACGCGGCTTCAGTTTGAGCGCGTCGGAAAACGCGTCCCGCGCCTGCGCATATTGCTCTTGCTCCAACAAACGGAAACCCGAAGACATGGCCTGGTTGAAGGCGCCCTCGCTGATGGCGCTTTCCGCTGACTGCAGTTGTTGCCGGGCACGCTCCGATTGGCTGTCCAGCGCCAGGGCCTGCTGGTACAGGGCTTTGGCCTGCTGTGCGTTGCCTTCCCGCAACAACTCATCGCCCCTGCCAACCAGGCCCATGACCTCATCTAAGGTCTCCGCCCGTTCCATCCCTTGCAGCGCAGACCGGTCAATGGGGTCGATGGCGAGCGCGATTGTGAACGCTTCTGTGGCCGCCGCTGCATCGCCGGCTGACAACGCCGCGTTGCCGGACTCCATGGCGCCCGAGAATAATTCCTCCACGCCTTGCAGCAACCCGGTGAAGATTTCCAATGCCTGGGCATAATGATCATGGGCCTGGGGGAAATTCTGCCGGCTGTATTCCGCATCACCGGCTCTGGCATGTTCCAGCGCGCGTGCGTGTTCCTTCCTGCCCCATACCGTTACACCCTTCTCTTCCAGGGTTTGTTGGACCTCCAGCAACTGTTCCAGAATTTCCTGGCTCGCTTTGCGCTGGGAGAATTGTTGCGCCTTCCGCCACGGCGCATCGCCTGCGGCAACCGCGCTCTGCGCCGGTAGTGAGGCATTCCCGGCGGGTAATGCCGGTTCCGACACGCTCGGCGCAGCCGCGGGCGCCGTCCTGCCGGGTTCGATAACGGGTTTGTCAATCCAACGCGGCAGCAGGAAAACAACCAGCGCGGCGACGCACAAGGACGCGCCCGCTCCCAGCCATAGCAGGGGCCGGTTGCCGAAACGCGGTGTTTTCTGTTGTTGCGCGGGGGCGGCGGTCAGGTCGACCGCCGCCGGCTTGATGGGAACAAAACCGGGATCTTCAGGACCCGTCATTTGCCGGAATCAATGGCTGTCCGGTTTCCGTAGCATGAATTTCCTGCAAAATCCGTCGCCATTGACCATATTGTTCATTTACCGAACCCGATAGAGTAACCGTGCGGTCCTCCAGGTCTATGGAATGGGGTTCTATCTCCGAATCCAGGGAAGCGGACACCTCTTCCAGCGCTTCCACATGGATCTTGGCCTCTTCACGCTTTTGCAATCCGCTCTGGATCGCGACCGCGCCGGCGGCGATGCCCACCTGACCCGCCGTCCTCGCCGTCCGGCTGTCAACGCCCTGGGCCAGGATGCCGGCCAGCACGGCCAGCGCGCCGCCGACCAGTCGGGTGTTCGCTTCCGACCTGACCTCCTTTAATGCCTGGCTTTCCAGGTAGAAGGCCTCGCGCCATTCCCGGTACGGCTCCTCCATCTGGTCGACGAACGAGGCGTAATACTGCTGCAACGTGTCGACAAAGATGTAGTCCCGTTCCCGGATCTGGCGAACCTGTTGCAGGCTCGGGTCATCTGCGGCGGGCAGGCGTTTCACGACATAGCGTCCCTTGTCATCCAACGCCAGGTAATTGTGGAACACCTGCGGAGAGAAATCCCGGGCAAACTTCAACTCTGCAACGGTACGCATGTTCCGGATCTCAGCCGCGTCATACAAGCTGCGATAACCCAGCAAATCGTTAGCTATCTGGTTGTAGACCCTCTGGAACGGTTCGCGGTCATTGGAAGTTGTATCGTCATACGAGTACTTCCCGGCCACCCCTGTATATTTCTTGCTGAACCAGCGTTTTCCCGTCGCGTCTTCCACGGTAATTTGCAACCACAGGTTTTCCCCGTCAGACTTCAGGATTTCCCCGTCAACCCACAGATCCATTTCGCTGAGGCGGTCCGGAATCACCCGCACCACGCCCCAGTTGCCGGTATGCTGCAGTGTCTCCATCAGTTTGTACGGCATGAAACGCGCCTCTGCCTCGCGAATCTTCGGAAACACACCTTCTTCCTCAACGCTCAACGTGTCAGTACCAGGGTTGAAGATGCCGATCCCCACATCCAGCAATAATTCTTCCGGCGTCGTCTCGGCTTCGATCGCCACTTCCTCGTAACTGGTTGTCTTTACCGTGGTCGTGTTGCATGCAACCAGGCTGAAACATGCCAATACAACGGTCGCTGCCAGTTTGAAATGACTTGTTTTCATCTTAAATCTCGCTTGTACTTACGATATTCGTCCCAGAGCTTTTCCCTTAGCTCGGGATCCTGTTCTTTCATCGCGGCCTCGCGCAATTGGCGCGCAATAATATCGTCATCCTTGGCATCCGCCAGATCAGGCGGGACCTGGCTGTGGCTGCGTGTCGGGATATTCATATCGCCCTTGATGGATGCGGGGTCGGAATCCACCATTGCGGTCTGCAAGGGCCCTTCAGCGCCGCCTTGCGCCGGATCGTTCCCGGCAAGCAGGTCATCATCCTCGGGGAAGTCCGCGAAGCCCTCCTGGTCTGCGCGCTGCCTGTTTGCCTGCTTTTCGTTCAGCATCAGCTCGTCGAATTCGGCAAAACCCTGTTCCAGTTCCTTGCCCAGGGATTGCTTCTTCTCGGCATCGGTAGTTGCCGGATTGCCGCCGCCAGCCTGTGGCGTTTGCCTGGCAGCGCTCTCGCCCGGTTGCCCCGCGCCGGGCCGTTTATTGAGTTCCTCCAAGGCTTCCGCCAGGATTTGATCGTCGCTCTTGCCCTGCCCGTCGGCGCTGGGTGTTGAGCTGGCCGGTTGTTGTGCTGTGCCGGTCTGCGTCGTGGACTGACCTGTGCCGGCGCTTGCGGGCGGGGCGCCGGTCGACGGCGTTGGTATGGAGACCGTAACAGGAGCGGAGGCGCCCCCACCATCACCCGAACCGGTTGTGGGCAGCCCCGGCACGCCCGGTACGCCAGGCACACCGGGCATGCCCGGCGCCTCCACCTGTATGGATGGGCCGGAAGAACCGGTTGAACCGGGGGAGCCTGATGGCCCGGGCGATCCAGGCGACCCTGGCGCGCCCGGCGCACCGGATGTCCGGCTTACAGGCGTCGTGTTACAACCGGCCACCAGGGCCAGCAAGACAAAAATAAGCGAAGGTCTTAATGCTCTGATTACGTTTTTTGTAAAATACATAAGTTATTCCCCGCACTCGCATTATCTTAGATTGTTCTGGACAAGTCCATCCTGGACTTGCGAGACCACGCGCAACCAAGTCGCCACCGTACCACTCCCGCGCAAGAGGGAGTCCAGTCAAGCAAGGATCAATAGTACGTTAAAGTTCGACAGGATTCAGTGTAAATCGTTCCCTTGCTGCGCGCGAGACGCCCACGCTACCAGGGGGTGGTATACTTTTGCATACTGGTGTTATTCAAGGAACCTCTCGCTGAATCGAAGGTCCCTAAAGACAACGAGGTAACCTGCGTATGCTCAAAAAAATCATCCTGAGCGCCTGTCTGGCATTGTTGTTTTCCGGCCACGGGCTGGCCGCACCGTTCAGCCATACCTGGCGTATTGAGGATCTTGCCAGAACCAATGCCGATACCATTGAGTTGCGCGACAAGAACAACAGGCTGCTGAAGCGCATTGATTCCAAGCAGATGATCTATCTTTATTCGGTGATGCAGGCGCTCGAAGAGGTCTCGGAGTTGCGTTCCGAGTTGCTCATCACCGATGGCGAACAACCGAATGCGTTTGCCACCAAAGGGCTGGCGGAACTGACGCCGGTGGAACCCGGTGGCAACGGCGCTGACCCTGAGAAAGTCAGCCTGCAAGGCAAAGCCATTGCGGACAGCAAACCGATCGACAAGGACAATGCAGTTGAAATCAACATCATCGGCATAAACTTCGGCATGCTCGAGTTGCTCGGTCTGGATGTGCACATGGCCGCCGCGTTGATCGGCCATGAACTGGGCCACCTGAAGTTGAATCACGGTGAAGATCACAAAAACAAGCGCACTACCGACATACGCACAGCCTCCAACACCCGATACAGCCGCGACAATGAACGGGAAGCGGATTACCTGGGCGCGATCTGGGCGGTCGAGGCCGGTTACGACCCGCAAGGGGCGGTGCGCTTGCAGGAACTGGTTTATAAAATGAGCAAGCGCCTGTCCGGCGGATTTTCCGGTACGCACCCGTCTTCGATTGAACGCATCACGAAACTGAAGTCCCTGGCGCGCCGCCTTTCCCAATAGCGCGGATATCTCACCAGGCGATGCGCGGACTGACTACCCTGTGCGCAAATAAGCGTCTTGCGCGCCGCCTGCGTCTGCGTCATACCCAGGAACAGTTGCGGCGCGGGCAGCGCGCCTGGGAAAGCCCCGATATATTGCCATGGCAGGCGTGGTTGCTGCGCTTATGGGAGGCCCGCGCTGACACCAAGGAGGTTTTGCTCAGCGATCGGCAGGCGAACGTTCTCTGGCAGCAGGTGATCGAGGGTTCCGCACACAAGCATAGCCTGTTGCAGGCTTCAGCGGTCGCGGCACAGGCCGCTGCGGCCTGGCAGCGGCTGCAACAATACCGGGTCCCAATATTTCCGGACGGAACCGCTCTGAACAAGGATACCGCCGCCTTCCGGGACTGGTCAGATAAATTCCGCTCGATTTGCCGGCGCAACAACTGGATCGATCACGCGTCCCTTGTGGACACGCTGTTGCCTGGTATCACCGGCGCGCGCGACATAGGCGCCGGTGAGCTGGTCCTGGCCGGCTTCGACAGGTTAACCCCTGAACAGGCGTTGTTGTGTGAAGCCCTGAGAAATTCCGGGGTCACTGTGCGTGTTGACCCGATCAACGATCGGAACGAGTCGGCGCAAGTAGCCGATTTTGCCGATATCGATGAAGAGATCCGGGCCGCCGCGATCTGGGCGCGCCAGTGCATAGAATCCGACCCGGCGCGCGTGGTAGGCATCATCGCGCCGGACCTGCGCCGGTTGCGAACCCGCTTGCACCGTATCCTTGAGGATACGCTGGCGCCAGGCAACCTGTATTATCCGAACGCGGACAATACGCTACCGTTCAGCATTTCCACAGGCCAACCGCTGGCCGACTACCCGCTTATCCATGTGATCTTCTCGCTGCTCTCATTGGGTGGCAAGATGCCGCTGAACCTGGATAATCTCGGCGTTCTGCTGCGAACACCGTTTATCCGTGGCCATCAGACGGAATATTCGCAACGGGCCTTGCTCGATGAGAGATTGCGCTCCCGCGGGCAACTTACGATTAGCTGGGACGACCTGGCACACTTGATCGGCAGTAAGACACCGGGCGTTCCGATTCTGGGCGGCATTTTGCGCGAGCTCCGTGCCCTGATTGATGAACTGCCCGCGCGCCAGTCGCCCGAGGCCTGGGCGGCTGGATTTACCCGGTTTGTTGAAGTTCTGGGCTGGCCGGGTGAGCGGCCGCTGGACAGCGCCGAATACCAGCAGGCGCAAGCCTGGAACGCGGCGTTGGACAAGCTGGTTTCGTTGCGCGTCGTCAGGGCGCAAATGACCCGGGCTGAGGCATTGGCCCAACTGCGGCGCATCGCTGAGGACGGTTTCCAGCCGGAAACCGCAGAAACACCGATCCAGGTTCTCGACCCCCAGGGCGCGGCTGCGATGGCATTTGACGGCATCTGGATGCTGGGCCTCAGCGAGGAGGCCTGGCCGCCGCGCCACAGGCCCAATCCTTTCATCCCCATCGCATTGCAGAAACAGTACGGGATGCCGGGGGCCGATACGGAGTTGGCGCTGGAGCAGGCCGAGGCGTTGCAGGCTGCGCTGGTCCGGTCCACGCCGCATATCATTCTGAGCCACGCCCGCAATGAAGCAGGCCGCCCGTTGCTGGCGAGCCCCTTGCTGCAGGGTCTGGAACCGGCGCCCGAAATACAGATGCCGCCGGCCGGTTCGGCGAACACTTCTGTGTTGGGAGAACCGGCGGCGCAACCATTCCTGGCGACGACTTATGACCAGGTGATATTCCGCAGCAGGACAGAAGTGACCCTGGAAACCATTGTGGACTCCATCGCGCCGCCTGTTGCCGGCGGCCAGCGTGGCGGGACCGCGTTGTTCCGCGATCAGTCCCAATGCCCGTTTCGGGCGTTTGCCAGGCACCGGTTGCAGGCGCGACAACCGGAACAGGCGGATATCGGCCTGGACGCAAAAGCGCGTGGAATCCTGTTGCACCGGCTGATGGAAAATGCCTGGTCAAGACTGCAAAACCAGGAAACTCTGACCGCCATGACCGATCAGAAACGGAAAACCCTGGCCGAAACCCTGGCGCGTGAGTTAATCAGGGACTCGCGCAAACATTATCCGCTGTTCCTCAACGAGCGCTTCGCCGCGATGGAGCGCGCCCGGCTGGCGCGGATATTGGATGAATGGCTGCAACTCGAATTGCAACGGGCGCCGTTTTCCGTGGTCGATATGGAAGCTGAGATGCACGGCGCGATCGCAGGTGTGGAATTTTCCGCCAGGCTGGACCGTGTTGACGAGCTGGAAGACGGCCGCCGCGTGATCATTGATTACAAAAGCGGACAGGCCAGCGCCAATGCCTGGTCAGGCGAGCGCCCGCGGGAACCGCAGTTGCCGCTCTACGCGGTGAGCTACCCCGAACCCGTGGCCGCGCTGGCCTACGCCAGGCTCAAGCGAGGCAAGGATTTCGGTTTTCATGGGCTGGCTGATGCTGAAGGCATTTTGCCGAATACGATGGCATTTGCCCAGGACAGGCTCGCAAAAAAGCTGTTGGATGGCGCCGATCAGCCCGAAGCTTCGCCTGAATGGGATGAGTTGTTCAATCGCTGGCGCGATGTGCTGGAAAACCTGGCGGACGAATTCAGCCGCGGCGTGGCCAGCGTAACGCCGCAGCCGCGTGCTTGCGACTGGTGCGAACAGCAACCGTTTTGCCGTATTCATGAAGTCAACGCGCAACTTACGGAGCAGGAGCGGAATGGCTGAAGGCCGTCCTGTTGATCAGCAAAACCGGGATCGCGTACTGGCCCCGGACCAGTCTTTTATCGTCCAAGCGCCGGCCGGATCGGGTAAAACCGAGTTGTTGGTCAGACGCTACCTGCGTCTGCTGGCGGTGGTCGGCGCGCCGGAAGAGATTGTCGCCATCACCTTCACCCGCAAGGCTGCGGCAGAGATGCGGCAAAGGATCATCAGAGCATTGAAAGAAGCGGAGGCCGCGCGAACCGGCGCGTCGCAAGACCCGAGCCAGGATGGCGACAAACCGCCGCTGGCAGCCGCGGCGCTGGCCAGAGACAGCGAGCTTGGCTGGCGGCTCACCCAAAACCCGGCGCGGCTTAAAATCCAGACCATCGACTCCTTTTGCGCTTCTCTGACCCAACAAATGCCACTGTTATCGGAACTGGGAGGGCAGCCGGATATTATCGAGGACGCCAGTGACCTGTACCGGGAAGCGGCGGCAAACACGTTGAAGCTGCTTGAGGACGACACAACGGAAGACGGGCAACAGGCAGACAGAAGCGCTGCCGTTGCAATCCTGTTGGAACGCCTGGATAACGACCTGCCACGGGTCAGGGATATGTTGGTCACGATGCTGCAAAAACGCGATCAATGGTTGCGCTACGTGACGGGGCAACCTCCCGATCGCGCCGACCTGGAGCGCGCACTGGCGCATTTCGTGGAGGCCACCCTGGAAGCTACCCTGGCGGTCTTGCCGCAACAATCGTTGCCGGAGTTGGCCGATTGTATCCGCTATGCGGCAGCCAACCTGGAAAACGCGCCCAGCAGGATAGAGGGCTTACCCCGTCCGGATGCTGCCGACCTGCCGTATTGGCAGTATGCGGTCTCCCTGTGCCTGACAACCAAGAACGAGTGGCGCAAACAGGTGGACAAAAAGGCCGGATTCCCGGCGGGCAAGGCCGGCGCCGATATGAAAGAGCGGTTTCAGACTTTGCTGGCAAGGTTCTCCGAGAATCCGCGCCTGCTGGAACTGTTCCGGGAAATCAAACGGCTGCCACCGGTCAAATACAGTGACGAGCAATGGCTGGCGCTCGAAGCGTTGTACCTGTTGCT
Source organism: Gammaproteobacteria bacterium (assembly GCA_965221335.1). GTDB lineage: Bacteria > Pseudomonadota > Gammaproteobacteria > Eutrophobiales > Eutrophobiaceae > JAAXHV01. The sequence continues at coordinate 452,841 of CBDCSC010000002.1, forward strand.
GACGCTGGCCAATGCCCAGTTGCACCTGCTGTTTGCCGCCCGCAACCAGGTGGATTACACCGGGCTTTCTCTGGGCGCGTTGCGGGCGCTGGGAACCGAGGAAGAACCGACCGATCTCGCTCTGTACCTGGATTACCGCATCCGCCACATCCTGGTGGACGAATACCAGGATGTTTCCATCAACCAGTACGTGTTGCTGGAAACACTCACGGCCGGCTGGTCGATGGAAGATGGTCATAGCCTGTTCCTGGTGGGCGATCCGATGCAGTCCATCTATCGTTTTCGCAAGGCCGAAGTCGGCGTGTTCCTGAGTACCTGGGAGCAGCAGCGCCTGGGCCAGGTTCCCGTCAATCCGGTGAAAATCAACGTGAACTTCCGCTCCGACCCGGCAGTGGTAAATTGGGTGAACAAAACGTTACCCCTTGTGCTGCCCGAGGTGGCGGATGTCGCGCGCGGCGCGGTCGGCTTTACGCCGGCAAAAGCGTTTAAAACCTTGACGGGTAAAACCGGCGCCTACATCCATCCGATCCTGGTATATGGCGGAAAACGGGATGACGCGCGGGAGGCCGAACTGGTACTGGACCGGATCGGCAAAATCCGGGCCGCATCCAACTCCGACAGCATTGCGATACTGGCGCGCAGCCGCTCCCACCTGAAGGCTATCACAGCCCTGCTGACCCGGCAGGAAATACCATTTCGCGCGCTGGAACTGGACCCGTTACAAACCCGTCCCGCGATCCAGGACTTGCTGGCGCTGACCCGCGCCCTGCACCATCCCGCGGACCGTGTGGCCTGGCTGGCGTTGCTACGCGCGCCCTGGTGTGGATTGAGCCTCGCGGACCTGCTTGCTTTGTGCGGCGGCAATGAGAATGGGACCATCCTGCAATGCCTGCGCGACCAACATCTCCGATCAGAACTCAGCGCCGATGGCCGGCGCCGGGTGGAGCGCCTGTGCGGCGTGATCGAGGAAGCCTGGGCGCGTCGGGGCAGAACAACACTCAGACGTTGGGTAGAGGGCGCATGGCTTAACCTGGGTGGTCCGGCTACCCTGGACCAGCCCGCCGACCTGCGCAACGCCGAGCGGCTTTTCGGCCTGTTGGACGAACTGGACCAGGGCGGCGACCTGGGTGACCCGGAGGAACTTCACCGCCGTGTGGATGAACTCTATGCCGGTGCCGACACCCGCGCGGACGACAGCTTGCAGGTCATGACCATTCATAGCGCCAAGGGGCTGGAATTCGACCATGTCATCCTGCCCGGTCTGTCCCGGCCGCTTCGGCCTGATGAAACACAATTGCTACTGTGGTCGGAAAACCCTTACCCGGAAGGTTCTGACCTGCTGCTGGCGCCGATCAAGGCGAGCGACGAGGAGGTTTCGCCCATTTATGATTTCATCAGCCACCTGGAGAAGCAAAAACAACGTTACGAGGAGGGCCGCCTGCTTTACGTCGCGGTGACCCGGGCGCGCAAACAACTGCATCTGATCGGCAGCGTGCAAGTGGAGACGGATAATGAATCGGTGGCTCTTAAACCGCCTGCCGCCAACACCTTGTTGGCGCAACTGTGGCCGGCGCTGGAGCAGGATTTTGAGGACTGTCTTGCTGCGCAGTATCCGCCGCCGGACGCGCCCAGCTCGTTTACTGAGGCGCGGGATATCTTCCTGCGGCGGTTGCGCGCGGACTGGCGGTTACCCGAGCCGCCAGCCGGGACACAATGGACGCCGTCCCATTTGGTGGATGACGATCTCGCTGAGAGCGCGCCGCAAGATGGCAAGATTGAATACCTGTGGGCGGGGCGCGCCCTGATGCACACCGGCGCCGTCGTACATCATTACTTGCGCTTGATGGCTGAGCAAGGAGTTGAACGCTGGGATTCAGCGATAATCCGCGCGCGCCAACCCTTGTTCAGAGAATCCCTGCGCGGTCTGGGCGTGCCCGAACTGGAGCTGGATACGACCTGCGCCTGGGTGGAACAAGCGCTGAACGGCGTCCTGGAAGACCCCAGGGGCCGCTGGCTGCTGGCCGCACACGAGGAACAGAAAAACGAATATGCACTGAGCGGCGTCCATGCAGGCAACATCGTCAATATCATCATCGACCGGACCTTCATTGATGAGCAAGGCACACGCTGGATCATCGACTACAAAACCTCGCGCCACGAATCCGGCGACATCGACCAATTCCTGGACATGCAACAGGACCGCTACCAGCCACAACTGGAAAAATACGCCAACATCATGTCCGCCCTGGATGATCGACCCATACGTCTCGGGTTGTACTTCCCGTTGCTACGCGCCTGGCGCGAATGGGAGTTTTCGTGATGAGGAAGCCAAATTCCTGACAGCGGTAGACATCATGTTTGAGCTTACCTGCAAGCTCAAACACATATGTATGTAACTATTGGCACAGACCAGGGCATTCCTTCGTACCACTCCCGCCCCTGCTTAACGCCATAAAGGGGCAGGCTGGGAAGCGGGAGTCCAGTCGAACACTGTATCGCCTATTGACAATACCACTCCCGCGAAAGCGGGAGTCCAGTCAAATACTATGTCGGCCGCAGGGCGACCCATTTTATAAAAATCAGGCAAATCTGTCTGTAATTTGGCACTGTATCATGTCGACCAGCCCGTTTGCGCTGCCTCTCGTTGCCCCCTGATTCCCGCATAGAGTTCCATGACAGTTATGCTTGATAACTGCGCCGTCGCCGTCAAGTCATGAATATAACTGACTGCCTGATCATTTTGCCGCAGATAATCAATGACAATGCAGTTATCAAGCAGGGTATGGTTCACTGCTTCAGGTCGTCAATCCTGGCGTCCAGTTCAGCGCGATAGTCAGTGATATACGACTCAATGTCTTCCCGATCTTTCCAGACGCCACAAGCTTGAGTCCAGCCCTCCTGCCAGCTTGCCTGTTCTTTTCGGGCTTCTTCATCAGCTCCCAACTGTGCTACAGGGAACCAGTCCCTGCGGGGTCCGTTGTTCTTCCGAGCAAGATATAAGGTCTTCACTGCTTTGAAAAAAGGTCTTGTAGTTGTTGAAAATTATAACATAATGAGGTGATTGCAAACTCTCTGGCGGCATGTGACATCCAGCCATCAGGTATCCGGTTTCCGCCCGTCGCGTTGCTCGTTGGCGTCGGCCAATGTCTGCGCAGTAGGGGAGAGATTCAATTCCGTCCATTGAGGAAAATGTGATAAAAGCTCACTACCTGCAACATGTTCCTTTTGAGGGGTTAGGCAGTATCGAGACCTGGTTGCAATCGATACGCGCGGACGTCACGGTGACTCGGTTTTTCGATGATCCGGCCCTGCCGGAGCCGAGCAGCCTCGACCTGCTGATTATCATGGGCGGGCCAATGAGTGTCAATGACGAAGACGCGTATCCCTGGCTTGTAAAGGAAAAACAGTTTATCCGCGCGGCCATCGAAATGGACAAGGCGGTAATCGGTATCTGCCTCGGCGCGCAGTTGATCGCCTGTGCGATGGGCGCTGCCGTCCGTCCCAACCCTGAAAAAGAAATCGGCTGGTTCCCGGTTGTAGGGAACGCGGCTGGCGGCGCAGGACAACCATTTGCGTTCCCCCCGGAGTTGCCCGTGTTTCACTGGCATGGTGAAACATTCAACCTGCCGGAAGGAGCGACGCTGCTTGCATCAAGCGCTGCTTGTCAGAACCAGGCATTCCAACTGGGACAGCGGGTCATCGGTATGCAGTTTCACCTGGAAACTACGCCTGCAAGCGCGCGATCCCTGGTTCAACATTGTCGGGACGAGTTACAGCCTTCCACTTATGTGCAGAACGCGGCGCAGATACTTGAGGTTGGAGACTCCCAATACCGCGTAATCAACACCTGGATGGACAAGGTATTGCGGTTCGTCACCGGCGCATGATCGCGCTGTTCACAGACTACGGGCTGAATGGCCCCTACCTGGGACAGGTGCAAGCGGTATTACACCGGCTTGTGCCGGGAGAAAAAGTCGTCAACCTGCTGGCTGACGCACCGCGTAACAATCCGAAAGCCTCGGCATATCTGCTGGCCGCGTTCAGCCAGGCCATTGCGGCAGAACCGGGAACGATTTTCTTCTCTGTCGTCGATCCTGGTGTCGGCAGTTTCGATGACCCGCCCGTGGTGCTCGAAGCGGACAAGCAATGGTATGTGGGGCCGGACAACGGCTTGTTCGATATTGTGTGCCGGCGCAGTTCAAGTGTACATTGCCGGCGCATCGACTGGCGACCCGAAACCCTGTCAGCCAGCTTCCACGGCCGGGATTTGTATGCGTCGGCAGTGGCTATGCTCAGGAACAATCAGAATCTGGGACCGACAATTCCCTGGAACGATCGGCATGGCTGGCCAGACGACCTGGAGGAGATCGTCTACATCGACCACTTCGGAAATTGCATGACCGGACTCAGGACCGGAACACTTGATAATGACCGAGCAATCCGGGCAAATAGCATCACGGTTCCGCACGCGCACACCTTCTCATCCGTCCCCCGTGGCAGCGCGTTCTGGTACGAAAACTCACAAGGACTGGTCGAAATCGCCGTCAACGGCGGCAATGCTGCGCAACAGTTGAACCTGCGAATAGGCAGTAAGTTGATTTGTTAAAATCAGGATATACTCTCGTTAAAGGCGCTCATCATTGTTTTCTGGTGGGGATATCCCTTCTGGAAATACTGTGTCGTCGTTAAAATCTCCAACACTATCGAGCTGATTTTGTAACAGGGACGATCCCTTCAGATTAGATGCGACAAAATTGGATTCAGATAAATCTGTCTTGCCAAAAACACAGTTCATCAAAACGCTGTCGGAGAAATTAGACCTTGACAGTTTGGTATTGCTGAAATCGGCATTGAAGATATAAGCATTGGATAAATCTAAGAGGTATTCCCCTTCTCCAGGTTTTTTATCATGCTCCACTTTTCTCTCCCTAATTACTGCGATGGCTGCTTCGACATCCATGGGCATGGGTTCCGAACTAAGCAGGTCTATCAGTTCGCTCTTGTCAATGAGCCGATTTACTGCCTCAGATCCATATTTTTCATTCTCTCTTTCTTTATACCAACGCCGGCTTTCTTGTCTTACATAAGAAGCAACAATATCCATAATCATAGGATGGAGTCTCGGATTCTCGTCTGCCAACCTCCCCAAAGCATAGATGCCACCTTGCCTTGCTGCCTCTCTTTCATTGCCGAGTAATTCAACCGATTTTGCAAATGCATCGGTAACAGCTTTTTCCTTTTCAGTTTCAGTCTGGAGTTGTAATGATTCGGTTCGGTTGTATGCCAGATACAAGCCAAGGGGCGCAATCCCTACTCCTAGCAAAAACAGGCCTATGCCCCTTAATAATTCAGGTTTGTTATCGATAGCTGAGACTTCAACCAGACAAAAGACAGCCGCTATAGAAACAGGCACAAAAACGAACAACCAAATGATGCCGAAAAGAATCTTCCCATGATTTTTCAAAATCCCTTTTATATTCATATCTGTCTACCGGCTCAGACGGCTGCTACATAATTAGCCAATATATTATTGCCCGTAACTATAAGGAAAGACCCGCATCGGCTAGTCTGGGTCTTCGTTCATCAAAGAACGGCTGTTTGATTAATCCATTGTCCCCTTTTCTGCAACGACGCCCGCAATTGGGGCAACGGTTGGATTTCGGCCATAGGTCGGAGGGGGCGGATGCGTCGAATGTTGATTCATATAATGCCAGCGTGTTCTCCCATGCGACGCGCAGATTATGTGCATCCTCCTCACCCCTCATTCCGAAATAAGGAAAGTGATGCAACATGTAACCCAAAAACTGCTCGCAGTCCTCCATATATTTTTGTGTGTCAAGTATGTGCAGGTGCCAGAAGTCATCGACATAACTTGAAGGCACGACGGGCACATCAGGGTTTTCAAAACAGAGAACCAGAAACTTGCGGTATTCTTGTGCGACCCTGCCGGCAAATCCAAAAGACCATCCATGACCTTCGTCCGCATCCATCGCTTTGACGATGATCGGCTCCAGGTCCAAATCCAAGAGAATACGCTGTTTGTTCATTATCAATCTACCTGAATAATTATTATAGCCTCAAGGTTTGGACTTTCAAGTAGGGCGCTACATTGTGACATGATAAATTTTCCTTGCAGTTCATTATATTCATATCGGCTTAAAACAAGTTGCCACATTGCAAATGGGCGTTGCAAATGGGTTGGCTGAAACTGTAACTGTGTTACACTGAGTCCCACTATCGATCGGAGACGATAAAAGGAAAAACTATGGCGAAGCCCGGCGCACGCACGTATTTTGAGATGAGGTTGCCCTTCGACGGCGACCCGATTGAAACCGCTATCCTGATGGCCGAAGCAGATCGGTGGAGCGACCATCACCTGCTCTACGAGTGCAACCAGGAAATCATGCTCGGATTAGGTTCCCACGCCAACCTGATGGTCTACGAAGACAAGGCCGTGCTGCACACTACCGATGACCAGCGGAGCTTTCCCAACGAGGATTTCGGCACTACCGTGGCGACCGCATTGGCGCAGATCGACATAGCTGACTGGCGCGTTTATGGCGTGGCGGATTTCGAGTTGTCTCGGCACCTCTTCGGGCTGGCGCTGGCAGATGCGGACCGGCCGCTGATGCGCATGTTCATCCCCGAGGCCGAAGCAAGGTTTACGCCCGGGTCGGTTCTGTTGCGGGCGCTGGATCCAGACACTCTCGACTCGCTGCGCGCCGACTTCAATGCGGCCGTCGACGACCGGAGCGGAGCAGCTTTGGCGCTTCGCGACAGGGTCGAGGGACCGGCACTGGAAATGACGGTGGTTGACTCCGAATCCAAGCGCCAGTACGAGGATATGGTCACGAATGCAATAAAGGACATCACCTCGCACCAGTATCGCAAGGTGATTCTTTCTCGACCCGTGGAGCTGCCGGGGCAGGTTGACCTGCCGGCAAGTTATCTGAAGGCGCGGGCGGCAAACACGCCTGCGCGCTCCTACGCCGTGTCCCTGGACGGCGCCAGGGCGGTCGGGCTGAGTCCGGAAACCGTTGTCGAAGTCTATGACGGCAAGGTATTCACGACTCCTCTTGCCGGAACCCGCGCAATGTCGAACGATGTCGCCGAGACGCTGCGGCTGCGCGAAGACCTTGTCAGCGACGCCAAGGAGATCGCCGAGCATGCGATTTCCGTATACCTGTCCTTCGATGAGATGACCATGGTATGCGATCCGGAAACGGTCCGGGTCACGGAGTTCATGCTCGTTGCGCTACGGGGTACGGTGCAGCACCTGGCGTCCCGCCTGCAAGGCGAACTGCTGGACGGCTGCAACCCATGGCATGCGTTCTGCGCGCTGTTCCCTGCGGTGACGGCATCCGGCGTCCCGAAACGGGAAGCTGTAGATGCTATCGGAAGGCTGGAACCTGCCCCTCGCCGGCTCTACAGCGGCTGCGTTTTCGTAGCAGACGACAACGGTATGCTCGACGGCGCGCTGGTACTCAGAACACTTTTCCGGAATAAGGAAAAGACCTGGCTACAAGCAGGCGCCGGCATCATGAACCTGTCCAAACCATCGCGGGAGTACGAGGAGACATGCGAAAAACTCGGCTCCTTCTCTAACTATTTGGTGACTGCGGGCGATCGCAGCGCTACCTGATAAGGAGTTTGTATTATGAATTCACAAGCGCGCAATCCGGAGGAAACGGGAATGGACCTGCACGCGGAACACGAAGCGGCGGCAACGGTTGCAACACCGGGTCTTGGTGGGACCATGAGACTCGATAACTTCAATGCGATAGCCTTTGAATTGGCAATGCGCAAACTGATCAGCGAAAGCAGCGGCGCGATGATTCTGGACATGCAGGCGGTCTCGTACATCAGCAGCGCCGGGCTGCGCGTGGCGCTGGTCGCCGCCAAAGAGTTGGAGAAGCAGGACCGCCAATTCCGCTTGTGTTCACTCAGCAAGCCCGTGCACAATGTTTTCTCGGTCGGCGGTTTAGTTGCGAACATGCACATCTGCTCGGACCGATCCGAGGCGCTGGCATCACTGGCGAGTTAGATCGCCGCATTTTGACATAATAATTTTCCCTTCCAGCTCAGAATATTATTATCGGCTGTAAACAGGGTTGCTGAATTGCAAATGGCCGTCGCTGCAATCAGCCGGTCTGCAGGGTCGCCATGAAAATCCGCCAATTCGGCAGCCATAATGCCGACTTCACTATTCACAGCTCAAACGTATCAAACCTGCCGGAATGGATCTGTTGTTTCAGTCAGGTCTGTCTTCAGGGGAAGACGTAATCAGTTACTGAATGGCGGCGGACCGCTGATGTTGATGGTCCCGACCATGCCTTGTTGTTCGTGGCCGTCTTTGTGGCAGTACAGTTTCAGGTTGCTGCCCTTGGTCATCGGATAAAAGAACCATTCGACGGTGGCGCCGGGTTTGACTTCTATATCGGACACCGCGCCGTGGATTTCCGTGACGGTCTTGCCTGAACTGTCCACAACCTCCACTTTCCTGGTAAAGATGCGGGTCGTGAAGGCATCAGAGGTGAAATAATGGTCGTCCGAACTGGGATTGTGCAACACCAGTTTGTAGTATTTACCCCGTTCAAAGGAAAGGGTGTCCGGGATGAACTTCATTTCTTCATCGGCGTTGCCCAGGCTTACTTTCACCTCGATAGCCGACGGGCCGTGACGCTTCTCTTCGGCCCATAGCGATGCTGCGCACAACAACAGGGTCAATACCGCCAGTTTAAGAAATTTCATCATCTCCCCTCCAGTTTCAAGAAGCAAGTTTGCAATATCGGGATTTTTTCCCGAATTGTCAATGAAATTTTCCTATGGGTTTTCACCCCTGCTCCAGAGAGTTCGGTCAGGTGGAGATTCGGGTCTGGTTGTTAACCGAGGAACCGGTTTACTGCGTTGTTGAGCGCGTCCAGTTGTTCCAGGGGGGGAACATGGCCGCAGTTGGGGATCATGCAGGTTTCGGCTTGTTTGATGGATGTGGTAAAAATCTCCGCGTAAGCGGGCGGAATTAACGCGTCGTTTTCTCCCCAGACCACAAGGGTGGGCGCGCTGATCCGGTGGATGCGTTTGTTCAGTCCCTTGTCCGGGATGGGCCAGATCACCTTGGCGGTGCAGCCCAGGGTCCAGAGGAATTGCACCAGACCCTCTGCGGCCTCGGCCTCGTCATCGGGCTGGGTCAGTGCGGCCTGCACCAGCTCGGAGGCAGTGTTGTGGAACAGTGCGGCGGCCAGTTGTTGCGCGTCCTTGGCAGTCCAGTCGGCGACGGTGTAAGGCCAGTCCTTGTGCCAGAGGCCGATGGGCGCTATCAGCGCCAGCTTGCTGATGCGTTCAGGCCGCTGCGCGGCCAGTTCAGCGGCCAGCATGCCGCCGAAGGAATGGCCGATAAGAAGCGCTGATTCGATTCCCAGTCCACTGAGCGTATCGTCATAGGCCAATACCGCGTCCCACAGGTCTTCGACATGGTCGATATCATTCGGTTCGCCGGGGTAGGTGCCGGGAAAATAAGGCGCATAGACCGTATACCTTTCAGCCAGTCCGTGCAGAAACGGGTCCCAGTTCAAGCCGCCGGCGGCATGCAGGAAAACCAGCGGCTCGCCTGATCCCGCAACATCCACCCTGAGGTCGAGCAGTCCGCCCAGGACGGACACGGTTTTGTTGTGGATATCGGCCATCGTGCTTTCGCTCAGGCCGCCTGCCGGACGGTTTGTTTGCAGTTTTCCGGCCACCAGTGGTTTTCCCAACCTTCGTCATCCCAGACGCCGCGCAGGTGTGGCAGCACATCGTTGGCCAGCCGGCCGATATTTTCCATCGACTCTTCGTGGGACATGGAGCCGAAATGCGGCAACAGCATCAGGTTGCCGACCCGCAGGCGCTTGACAATGCCCAGCAGTTGCTCCGTCACACTCGCGGCGCTGCCGGTCACCAGGTACTCATTCTCTTTGAAGTCCTTGTAACTGCTCTTTTTCAGCGTGTCGAATGGCGGCAACGGCTTTTTGGTAATCAGGTAACTCAAGCTGCTGTGAGTCATGTGCCCGGGCGGCATGAACAACGCCTCGGGGATGTGCAGCAGCTTGTGATAGAAATATTCGATGTGTCTTGCGTAAATCTCGTCCGCGGCCGCGTCGGTCTCAGCGACCCCGACGGGGATCAGGTAGCCGAGCCGGTATGGGTTGTTGTCCCGGCCCAGTTCCGCGGCCCGCTTCCAGTAGCCGCCGACGGTCTTGTCCGCGCCCTTGGCCCCGAAATAGGTCAGGTAGCAATAGCAATAATCATTTTTCAGCACAAAATCCCAGGTGCTGGGGCTGGCGTTTCCCGGCACCCAGATGGGCGGATGGGGTTTTTGCACCGGGCGAGGCCAGACGCTGACCATCGGTAGCTGGTAGTACTTGCCGTTCCAGGAGAACACTTCCTCCGCCTGCCAGGCCTTTGTGATCAGTTCATGAGCCTCGCGGTAACGCCCCCGTTGTTCCATGGGCGCAAAACCGTAACTGTGGGCAAAATCACCGCCCAGGCCCACCGGGAAACCGGCGACCATGCGGCCTTCGCTGATGCAGTCCAGCATCGCGTATTCTTCGGCGACGCGGATGGGTGGATTGAGGAAAACCGCAGTCTCTCCCATCTGGATGATAGCGGTGTTGGTTCCGCGGGTCGCTCGCGCCAGCACGGAGCCCATCATGTTGGGGTTGACCATGAAACCGTAGGCATTCTGGTGGTGCTCGTTGGTGCAGACACCGTCAAACCCTGCTTCGGCGGCATATTGCAGCTCATCCAGGGTCCAGTTGTAGTACTGGGCGGCCTTGCCGGCATCGGCCACCTTGGGAAAAGGCAGCGTGAACCAGGACGAAGGATAGGTCTTCTCGAACCCCTCCGGCAACTCCCGGTAGGGCATCAGGTGGAACATGGATATTTTCATGGTAACAATAGTAGCGGATTGCGAGAAAATAATACAGGTATTAGCCTGGGTCAGAACAAGGTCTGTTGGCGGTCTTCCTTGACAGGTGGTTCAAACAACCCGGTATTCAGTTCGAAACTTTTGGTATTCAAGCCGAACTTCTTGCAGGCGTTTTGGAAACGGTTTCGGATCAGGTTCGCATAAACACCCGTGCCGCGCTGGCGGGTGAAGTATTCGGGGTCGTTCTCACGACCTGACCTCAAATCGCGCAGGATGCTGAATACATGTTCAGTCTTTCCCGGCTCGTGGGTCTGAAGCCATTCGCGGAACAACTGTTTGACTTCGTGCGGCAGGCGCAACATCACGTAACCGGCCCCCTTGGCGCCGACTGCCGCAGCTTGCTCCAGCACGCTTTCCATTTCCGAGTCATTGATAAAGGGGATGACCGGCGCAAACATGACACCCGTTGGCACGCCGGCGCGGTTCAGGGTCTGTACGGTTTTCAAACGGCGTGTTGGCGCCGTGGCGCGCGGCTCCAGGCGTCGGGCCAGTTCGTGGTCGAGGGAGGTCACGGACAGGAATACTTTGACCAGGCCGTCCGCGGCCATGGGTTCTAGCAGGTCCAGGTCTCTTTCGATCAACCAGGACTTGGTGACAATGGACAACGGATGCCGGCTATCATGCAGGACCTGGATAATCTCCCTGGTGATACGAAGCTGCCGTTCGGCGGGTTGATAGGGGTCTGTATTTGTCCCCATTGCGATAGGCGAACAGACGTAGCGGGGTTTTCGCAGTTCTTTGAGTAAGACTTCCGCAGCATTGGTCTTGGCAAAGATCTTTGTCTCAAAATCAATACCAGGCGATAAATCCACATAGGCATGGCTGGGGCGAGCGTAGCAGTAAACACAGCCATGTTCGCAACCCCGATAAGGATTGATCGAGGTTTCAAACGGGATATCCGGCGATTGGTTACGCGAAATGACCGTGCGCGGGGTTTCCGTGAAGATTTCCGTGGGGATAGGCCGTTCATCGTGTTCCAGCGCCCAGCCGTCATCAAATTCAGCACGCCGATGTTCCAGGAACCTGGCGTCCACCTTCGTGGGTGCGCCACGACCTTTAACCTGCATATCTCATTACCAAGTGGCTTATTGCCATCTGAAAATTTACTTTTGTTAACAGGACAAGGAATTCCGTGTTCGACTGTTCAATATATCAATGTTCGATATCGCCCCAAATAGAGGGTCTGGGGCGAACACCGCAAAGGTTGCCACTACATTTCGTTAATTCGGCTGTTTGCTTATCTCAAACTCCCCGACGACATACATCTCACCCTGGCTCATCCATTCACCATTAATCTTTTCCCAGAGGAACAGCATTTTAAAGGTAAAAGGTTCCGCCGCAGGATCGGCCGGGTAGACATGAAAATTTGCCCAGTCCCAACCTGAATTGCCACTCACCTGGGTTTTGTAGGACTCAATTTTAACCTTGCCGCCGATAATATCCGGATTTTCATAGACCGGACGAATGCCTTCCGTGCCTTCGTGCGACACGCCGTCAGGTCCGACAGACAACACATCACTGGTATAGAATTTTTCCAGAATGGGTTTCGGATCATTATTGGCAAAGGCCATCTCTTTTATATCGTACTTGGCCCTGATAGCCTGTTTGAAGGCTTCCAACTGTTCGCCGGCAGTCGCTGTAGTTCCCGTTACCGACAAAAGTAGTATTGTTACCACTAACGTCAAAATGCTTTTATTCATTGCATTGCTCCAGTCTTATGACTTATGAGAAATTAAGGAACCTTTCCAATATCTGTTTATCCTGTCCAGCCCCTGTATGCTGAGTAATGCCCTCGGAAGAAACCTGCTTCCCTGAAGGTATTTTCTTTATGCCATTAGTCTATATCAATACCTATCAGGACACTTGCGGCCGTACAACCAGGTCAACCCCCAAGCACTTCATGACGGCAAGCATGGTTTTCAGCCTCGGATTTCCTTTTTCACTGAAAGAGCGGTAAAGCTGTTCGCGTGACAGCCCTGTCTCCCTGGCAATTTTTGTTATGCCCTTGGCGCGAGCGGCCACGCCCATCGCCTTCGCAATGTACACAGCATCCCCGGTTTCCAGCGCGTCAGTGACAAATTCTGCAATTGCTGCGGGACTGGTCAGGTAATCAGCCGGATCAAATTCTGTAAACGTTTCAGCCATTTTGTTTTCTCCACTCAAATAAAATCCGGTGAGCAGTATCAATGTCCCTGCGTTGTGTTCCCTTATCGCCGCCACAAAGTAGTACGATTATGGTGTCTCCTTGAGCCTTTTCAACCAGTGTTTGAATTTTCCGGTTTCGATCCTTTTCACTGTTTTATTGTAGTTTATAGACTACAAACAAAGCAATGATTTTATTTTGGCATGTTTTATTTCGGCAGAATTGAGTCCAAGAGAGGATGAAGGTGTGACTTTAGATTTCCTCGGAAAGAGCGATTTTCATGGTCTGTTTGCGAAACTCGTGTTCAAATGTCCTTGAGTATTTCGCGAGCAGCATTATGACCGGGGCAACCTGTCACACCACCACCCGGATGGGCGCCCGATCCACACAGATACAGGCCTTTAACCGGCATGCGATAACTTGCGTAACCTGCAACGGGGCGTAATGAGAACAATTGGTCAGTTTGAATAGCGCCATGGAAAATATCGCCGCCGATGAGTCCAAATTCGCGTTCCAGATCGAGTGGTGACAATGACATACTGCCAAGCAGTGAAGCGCGAAAATTTGGCGCATACTCATTGACGGTATCGAGTATCAGTTCCGTCACTTCATTTTTGACTTCGTCCCAATTTCGACCGTTGGGCAGGTTAGGGTTGAAGATTCATAACACTTTTCGCCTTTCAGGCTCATTCCATATTGGAAAAAATACTCTTGCTATGCAGGAGGTGGTGAGGTTATATCTGCCCCGGTACTAATTGAGGGAAGTACCAGGGTTCGGCATGTTCGGGTATTGCCCACCTGAGCGGCGCTCGCGGCGATGTTTCGCTTAACAGGCCTTCATCCTTCAACTGTGCAAGCAACCTGCGTGCGCTACGCTCAGGCATGCCGCAAAGTTCGTAAGCCCTCGGCCGTTCCAGTTCACCGTTTACGAACGAGTGGTACAGGACCAACGCGGCCACCTCCTTGATTCCGGCGCTGATTGCCGGTACGCGACCATCGTTGCGCGCCTGTATGTATGCAGAAATTCTTTTTTGCATTTGCCCCAGTTCTAGGAGACCGGTGATATATTCGACCTGGCCGATTGCCGTTTTAAACATGTAATGACAAAACCTGGTCAGTCCCTTTTGGCTTAACAGGCCGCGGCCATCGTAGGCGCCCTGTCGGGGAGTGTCAGCGTCCGCCAGTAGCGTTTTGTACTCCCTGGATGTTCTGGCCAGACCGCGGCTGATACACCACACCCCCACACTGTTTGCGCCCAGGCAGGACAATGCAGCATCAGTAAACAGCCTGGCAACTCTTCCGTTGCCATCCAGGAACGGATGTATCCAGACAAGCCTGTGGTGTGCCGATATAAGCGCGATATATTTCCTGTCCCCGCAGTATTGCGCGGGATGGTATAGTTCGCAGAATTGTTCCATCAGTGAATCAAGGTTGCCCGCTGCCGGCGGCATATGCCTGCCCACTATGACGGGAGCAGAGCGCCATTCGCCCGGCACGACCCTGCCTGTCAGGTTTCCCGTCTCGTCTTTGATTTCAAGCATATGTTCGGGGAGCTGCGCATAAAACTCCCTGTGGACAGCTTTCAAAAAATCACATGAATAGATCGTATCCTGGTCTGGGTCCTGGGCCCTGATCCAGTTCTGGACATGGATATGCGCAACGGATTCCTTCTGCAAGTCCCGTTTCAGGGGATCATCGTGATACTTGCCTTGTTGCGCTGCGCGGATTTCATGCGGGAGGGTATTATTGTCTTCAATCAGGTTGGAGTAATATGAATTTATGATGGCCATGTATTGACGGATTGTTTCTTTCGTCACGTCAGCCAGATGCCCGGCCAGTTTCGCATCGGCGCGCGCCAGTGACATCGCCATGTCCGGCAATCCGGAGTCGACCAGCGCTTCATTGCCGGGTATGAACGGCGTAAAATCGTGACTGGTTGCCGTCATCAATAATTCACCTGCATATTGGCCACTTTAATGGCCGGATATAAATTAGATAACTACATGTTTTGTATATTAAATATATTATAACATCTAGAATATCACAATTATTTGGCCACATAAATGACCGCCGGCTCTACTCGACCGGCATGCTGGCTGGGGCGTCGCTGTCTTTGATGAAGAAGACCAGGATCTTCGCCGGTTCCGTGTTACTGGCGTTGTTCGCAACGGTGTGGATGTCGTCCGGGTTTTCGTAAAAGGTCTGTCCTGCGGTAAGGGTCTTTGCTTCATCGCCTTGCACCTGCATGACAACGGAACCTTCCAGCACGTAAACGAAGGTGTGGGCGTTATGGCGATGCGTCGCTGACACTTCCCCGGGCGCAAATTCCACGGTCAGTAGCTGGCCGGTCTTGCCCGGCATATCCTGTAAATCCTGCTTAAACAACACGGTTACTTCAGCGCCGAGGGCAGGGAACGGCAACAGCGCGATACTGCCGAGTAATGCTGGGTATAATATAGAAAAACAAAGCTTTTTCATGATGTCCTCCGGGTTGGGATGGGAAAGCCCTGGTTACGAGTTCATAAATCCTGGCTCCAAGCGTGTCAATTATGTCTTGCGTAAACCGTTTGGTAAATATCTGTTCCTTAGGATAAGATGCCTGACGAAAACTCATCAGCCGGATACGCCGCTCTTATCCAGCCCCGCAAACATCAGGTTCAGATATAACTCTAAAACGATAAATGGATACACCAATAAAGTAATGTCGATTCCATATGAAAACATTATCAAGTCGGGTACCGCGACCGCGGATAAAGGACGAAAATGCGTTAATCAAATTATGGACGCCGCCAAGTATATCTTAATTAACGAAGGCTATACGAAATTCACGGTACGTAACATCACGAAGAAAGCCGGTATTCATATAAGTAATGTGTATTATTATTTTCCTGGTAAAAAGGAACTGATTCACGGTCTTATTCACTCCATCGTCGAAGACTACACCGAAAACCTCAAATTACCTCTTGTCGATCATGAAATAAGCCCGGAAGAACAATTTATGAAGGTGATAGATTACCTGTTTAAAGAGATCAGCAATCCGCAGGTTCGCCGCTTTTTTATTCAATTCTGGGCTTTGCTTACCGCAGATGAGCACCTTGCTGATGAATTAATCGACGAGTTTTTTGGTATGTACCGTAATCGCCTGTACCATTTGATTGAACCAATAAATCCGGCCCTGGGGCAACAAGAGATAAAACACCGGACGGTTATGATCGCGGCTATGGTGGAAGGATTAATGATAATATTAGGATCAGGAGTGCACCAACAAACGGATTTATATGGCATTGAAAAATCAGTAAAACAGCAAATACTGAAATTGGCCACTAGTCCCTGATATCAATCTGTATAAACGTCTGACAGGTCACAAAATGTGAATCTAGTAATCATCCCTGTAAAACGCGGTTTCTGGCTGTCATTGTAATGAAGAAAAAACTCAACGCCAAAATACTGATAGAAGCATTCGGGCTCGAGATTTTACCGCTTGAAGGGGGACATTTCCGGCAGACTTACCGGGCGGATGAAACTGTTTTCGTTAGCGCGCCCGGCACAGAGAAACAGGTAAGCAAACCGCGTTCGACTGCGATCTTTTACCTGCTATCGTCAGAGCCGGATTCCTTCTCGTCGCTGCATACTCTACCCACCGATGAAATCTATCATTTCTACCTGGGAGACCCGGTTGAATTGCTCTTGCTGAAAGAAGACGGCCGCAGCGAGATCATTACGCTGGGGCAGGACGTAACGAACGGTCAGCACCTGCAGTTTGTTGCTCCCGCCGGCGTCTGGCAGGGCGCTCGTATCATCCATGGGGGAGAGTTTGCGCTGCTGGGCACAACCATGGCGCCGGGTTTCATCGACGCTGATTACGTCCCGGGTGACCGCGAGCAACTGCTTGAACAGTACCCGGATAGGGCCGCGCTGATTCACTCCCTGACCAGATGAGGTCAGGGGCAGATTCCATAGCGTTCAGGGAGGGTGTCACTTGCCACATATATAAATCACGTCTCTTGCTCCAGTGACACATGCTCTCGTTCGATCTCCTGATGAAACCGCTTTGGCATCAGTGCCCAGTCCCTGGCTTCGACCAGGAATGGTATTGTGGATTCCCGCAGCAACTCCTTAAAATCGGCTAATTGGCAGGTTGGTATCTCTTTCACAGCCATCTTCCCCCGCCTCAATAATGTCCGCCAACGTCTTATCATCAGCGACAGACGGGGGTAACAGTTTGACCGTTACTTGGATATTCACTGCAGTTCCAGTTTCAAAGTACGCCCGACTGCCTGAGCGGCCCGGGCGAGAACATGCAGGGTGACGCTGGCGTTTGTTGGATCCAGCAATCTGTCCAACTGTGAACGACTTGTCGAAAGCCGCCTCGCCATTTCCGTCTTATTGATACCTTGCTGTTTCATTGCTTCTGAAAGTTGCCAGGCAAGCACACGTTTTACAGCGTGTTCGGTTGTTTCTTCATAATCACCCTGTTCTTTCAGGAAGTCTTCGAAAAATTGGCCAGGCCTACCTTTTTCAATATCGCCATTCATCATAAACCTCTCATTCGTCTATCTGCCAGATGTAAATCCTGAACCGGCGCCTTCTTTGATTTCTTAATGAAGCCATGAAGCAAAACCATTGCCTCATTATGAGCGCAGAATAAAACTCGCGCTATCCGTCCATTAGAGAGATTAGTACGAATCTCCCATAACCCTTTGTATCCTTTAAGGGGGCGGCACAGCGGCATACCGATCGGCCAGCCGAACTCCGCCGTTCGGATGTCATTCCCGATTACTTTGCGGTCCTTTGGATCAAGGGATAAAAGCCATTCTCGAACGGGAGTATTACCTTTATCTGTTTCAAAGAATCTGGCCGGTAGTCTTTTTGTTCCGTCCATAAGGAATTGTACTATTAATGGTACGTTTTTTCCAGTGCAATTTTCTTACCCTTATACTGCAATAGAAAGACGAAGAATCAAAAAAGCATTGTCATTACAAGGCCGCAGGTTGAGAGAAGAAAGTTAAGGAAACTCTGATTAAGTCAGAGTTTCCTTAATCATTATCTACAACATCCTAAAATACACTCCAGAATGGTATATTCATCAGCAACGCGGGCAATCTGGAAACACTGTTTGGCTCCATCCAGATGGACATAAGGAAGCGGTGTATGGGCCCGATGGTAAGCTGGTTCAAGATGGGATTAATGATGGCTCCTATCTTGGGGCAAGAACAGGGAGGGTGTCACTTGCCCCATATATAAATCACGTCTCTTGCTCCAGTGACACATGCTCTCGTTCGATCTCCTGATGAAACCGCTTTGGCATCAGTGCCCAGTCCCTGGCTTCGACCAGGAATGGTATTGTGGATTCCCGCAGCGACTCCTTAAAATCGGCTAATTGGCAGTTTGGTATCGCTTTCAAGCCAGGACCACGCAAGACGAGGTCCAAGTCGCTGCCTTCGTGGCTGCGACCATTCACCCGACTGCCGTATGCCCAGACTTCGACATCGGGCAGGCTCTTCCGCAATAGCGCCTGCAATATCCGACGGTGCTTTGGTTCCAGGTGCAAGCGGTCAGCCATCTTCCCCCGCCTCAATAATGTCCGCCAACGCCTTTGCATCAGCGACAAACGCAGGTAGCAGTTTGAGCGTTGCTTCGGCAAAATTCTCGCCGTAGTCGTGAGCTGTGTTGTTGCGATTGTCGCGATAAGAAACCCAGCGTTCGACCGTGTCAGCATCCATCAGACCGTGTTTAGCTGCATGGCGGAAGAGGTCTTTGAAGGCCAGACGATCCGCTTGCAGGTTGCTGGCAAAGAATGCTGCGATACGCTTGCGCAAGAGCTTGCCACTCTGCTCAAGTACCAATTCAAACTCTTTGACGCAGGCGGCGCGGTAGATCTCGTACAGAATATCCTCGGTGTCGTCAAGCCGCTCGATTTCGTTGATGGCCCGTTCGAGCGATGTTATACACCGGTGCAAAAAGGTGGTGTCGAGCTTCACGCGGGAATGCCCTTACACCTTGTCATGATAGTACTCTAGGTTATGCAATACGCACTGTCAACCCGATTATCCACTGCCATTTTGGAGACTGCTTCACGCAGGCGCTGACATGCCAACCTGGATGCCTTCCAGCTATAGGCGTCGGTAAGATAACAAATCCAGGATCGAAAGCGTAACATTTGAGCCGTTTGACAAGTTCCAGCGCAGAGCTACTTTACTTATAGACGACTAAATGTGAAATAGAGTTACAATATGATTTGAAGAAAACGTATATCCGATGAATTGCCATTGTCTAGAGGATATGGTTATTGTGGGGAATCCGGCTTGTTAATAATACAAGGTGATGTGAGGGAATATATGCTTTGATATGTATCCGTTGAACACTTGAGGAAGTTTTTTAATATGCGCAGATTATAAACATCCATTTGTATATTCCTGGATTCTATTTTCTTTATTTTACGTTCAAGTTTCTTGATATCACCTTGCAGGAAGTAGATTGTGCCTAACACATATTCATTCCAGCTCAAGAAATCAGCGGGCCTGTCACTATCATCAAGCGCTTGTTAAAATTTCCCTATCGCATCCTCATATCTTTCATCAACAGCGGCTAATTGGCCGGAATGAAAGTTCAGAATTCGAATTTCATATTGATCCAACCGTGTTTGATTTACCGCGATGTACTTGTGAATTAACTCTTGTGCTAGCTTGAAATCCCCTGTATCTGCGACACATCTCCATGATAAGGGTGAGCCAACAGCTTGATCAAACACGTCAAAAGTCAGCGTGCTGAAGTCAGCCGAGGCAACAGCACAGGCCTGTTCTTCCTTTGCTTGTGCCAATGTTATGTTACTGGTTATCAGAAAGAGGCATATGATCCATCCTGCAAGCGCAGTACCTTTGCCAGTTAATTCTGAAACCATCCGGACCTTATACTCCGGCCGCAGTTTCGGCCAGCGACATATCCACGACCGAACGCAGCGCCTCCTCTTTCGTAGCTCCGTCCAGCAGGCTGATTCGATAGCAATCGATCTGCCGGTCGGCGCCGGCGCCCGCTCGGATGATATTGAGTACATGATGTAATTCGTCTTCGCAGTCCAGCGCCGCGGCATCATCACTGAGTTCGTCAACCAGTCGGGTCACCATGTCGGCAATATCCACGCGCCCGCCGTTCATCGTATCTCCAAGAAAAGCCAGCACGCCGTAACGTTGGGCAAGCCAGATGTTTTCGGCAATGATTTCGGTGGCGGGTTCAGGTGGCAGACTGCCTTCCCGCGCCTGGCGCAACAACCGGCGCACCAGTGAAGCATACAACGCGACTATGCCCAGCGTGTCTTCCAGCCGCGGACAAATATCGCAAATGCGCAATTCGACTGTCGGATAAGCATGGGACGGGCGAATATCCCACCATAATTCACTACCATCGCCGATAAATTCCATGCGCTGATAATCTGCCACTATGCGATCGAAATCCGCTTTCGAATTCAGCTCCCTGGGCACGCTGGTTCGGGGCAGCGCGCCCATCAGGTTGAGGCGTCCACACTTGAAACCCGTTTCCCGTGCGCCGCTGAAAGGCGACGATGCGGACAACGCATTGAATACCGGCAGGTAACGCCTCAGCGCGGTCATTACCTGGATACGGCTCTCCGGGTCGCCAAAGCCGGCATGAATATGCAGGCCACCGACCAGCAACCGCCTGACACTTTCCTGGAACGTGTTCGCAAAGGTCTCGTAGCGGTCGTTGGGTGTGGGCAACTGCTCATCCCAGGCCGCAAACGGGTGGGTGGATGTAGCCAATACCACCGCGCCGTGCTGTGCGGCGCCGTCGATCATCACCCGGCGGGTTTCCTTTAACGCACTACGCACATCATGTACCGACGTGCAGACCCGGGTACTGATCTCAATCTGGGAACGCAGGAATTCATGCACCACCTTGTGTGCTCCCTGGTTTGTCTTGCAGGTCTCGAAGATCTGCGGGTCCGGGTCGGCCAGTAAATCCCTGGAAGCCGGGTCCACCAGGAAAAATTCTTCCTCTACCCCGAGGGTAATGTTCAGGTCATCAAGGTTGTTGTTTGAATTCATACTTTATGGGCGCTTAAATGGAGAAATTATATTTTGCTTTGTAGATTTTTATTACCGACCTGCACCCCGTACCATTCCCGTGCAAACGGGAATCCAGTGAAACAAAGGGTCGCCCTCAGGGCGACACAGTATTTGACTGGACTCCCGCTTCCGCGGGAGTGGTACGGGGGAATGCCTTGGTCTGTGCCAACTGTAACATGCAATCGGAGTGTGCAGATACCTGATCATGAGGGTTTGGGAATCCCTGAGAGACTTAATCAGAGTTTCCTTTATTTATTTCGGATCCTGGCGAGGATGCCGTCCAACTCATCCAGGGAGTTGTAGGCGATACGCAGCGCGCCTTTGCCCTGCTTTTTTTGTTGGATGGTAACGGCCGCGCCAAGCTGTTCGGATAATTCGGTTTCCAGACGCCTGATATCGGGATCATCCCGATCCTCTCCGGGTTTCAACACGGTTTTTGTCTTCTGCAGGCGTCGCGCCAGGGACTCGGTCGCACGTACAGAAAGACCCGACTTGATGATCTGCTGCGCCGCCCATCTCTGTTGCTGTTCGCTCAGGGTGAGCAAAGCGCGTGCATGGCCCATCTCCAGTTGCCGGCTTTGTATCAAGTGTTTGACCTCATCGCATAACTCCAGCAGGCGCAGCATGTTGGTAATGGCCGAGCGCGAACGTCCTACGGATTCGGCAATGGATTCATGGGTCATATCGAATTCTTCCGCCAGTCGCGCCAGTCCGCGGGCGTGTTCAAGCGGGTTCAGGTCTTCTCTTTGGATATTCTCAATCAGGCCAATGCACATTGCCGCGCGATCATCCAGCTCTCTGACTACCGCGGGAATTTCATGCAAGCCGGCCAGTTGCGCCGCCCGCCAGCGGCGTTCGCCGGCGATGATCTCAAACCTGCCGGAATCGTCCAGAGGTCTAACCAGGACCGGCTGCAACACGCCTTGCGCGCTGATCGAATCGGCCAGTTCCTGCAGGGCGTCCGCGTCAAAATCCAGCCGCGGTTGGTGAACGCCTCGCTGCAAAAATTCGACCGGCAGGGTGCGCAATTCTTCTGCATGGCCGCCAACCACGGCATCGGTCGTTTCCATGGGGCCCAGCAAGGCCTCCAGTCCCCTGCCCAGTCCTCGTTTTTTTACGCTCATTTATATTTCCTGAAATTCATGCCCTTATACCACTCGCACAGCAGCGGGTGCTCAGTCAAATGTTAAGGAACCTCTGAGATTAAGTCAGAGCTTCCTTAAAGCTCACAGCAAATATCAGGCTGCCTGGTTTTCCCGGTTTATCATTTCGCCGGCCAGGTTGAGATAGGCGATCGCGCCGCGTGAGGTTCTGTCATATTGTATAACAGGCAGACCATGGCTGGGAGCTTCAGCCAGGCGCACGTTGCGCGGGATGACGGTCTCGTATACCTTGTCGCCGAAATGTTTAAGTAATTGTTCGGACACCTGGTCCGACAGTTTGTTACGGGGATCATACATGGTGCGCAGCAGCCCGCCGACCTCCAGTTTTGGATTATAGTAGCTGCGAATATTCTCAACGGTGTCCAGCAGGGCTGTCAGCCCCTCCAGCGCATAGTATTCGCATTGAATCGGGATGAGCACGCTATCGGCGGCGACCAGAGCATTCACCGTCAGCATGTTGAGTGAAGGCGGACAGTCAATAAAGATATACTGGTAATTGGCGCGCACCGGCTTTATCGCGTTCAGCAGACGGTCGCCTCGCCCTTTTTTCTGCAACAAGGCCACCTCGGCGCCGGTCAGGTCGGCGTTGCCGGGCGCCAGGTCATAACCGCACAGCGGCGCTTGCAGTAGGATATCCTGCAGATTCATGTTTCCAGCCAGGACCTCATAGCCGCTGTGTTCCAGCCCGTTTTTGTCGATGCCGCTACCCATGGTGGCGTTGCCCTGCGGGTCCAGGTCAATGAGCAGCACCTTGCGTTTGGCCGAGGCCAGGGATGCAGCCAGGTTTACGCTGGTCGTGGTTTTTCCGACCCCGCCTTTCTGGTTCGTCACCGCGATGATCCTCGCGTCTTGCCCGCTGAAGTAGTTCATTCTTTAGCCCGAATATCTCATAGTTCCAACACTACCAGACTTCTGTGCGCATCGATACCGGGGACATGCAATTCCTCCACTGTAACGGATTTTACCCGGGCGGCCACTTCCTGCAATTCTGAATCCGGCGTTCTGCCTTTCATCGCCAACAATCGGGCGCCAGGCTGCACCAAGTGCTCCACTGCCCTGTAACAGGCGGGCAGGGACCCGAATGCCCGGAAAATAATGGATGAATACGGGGTAGATGACAAGAACTCCTCTGCCCGGGAGTGGACGATCTCGACATTCCCGACCTTCATCTCGAACAGTAACTGCTGTAGAAAACGCACTTTTTTACCATTTGAATCCAGCAGAGTCCATTCCGCATCCGGCTGCGTCAGCGCCAGGATGAAACCGGGCAGGCCGGCGCCGGCGCCGACATCCAGGCAACGGTTTCCGCGAATATAAGGCAACGCGGCAAGACTGTCCAATACGTGCGCATAAAGCATCCTCTGTTTATCGCGCACACCCGTCAGATTGTAGGCGCGGTTCCATTTGGCCAGCAAGTCGATGTATTCGAGATACGCTTCACAGGGGCAGGACTCCGGGTCCAGGCCCAGGTCCGTCAGGCCCTGTTGCAGGTTGTTGACAAGCTGATCTTCACTCAATGACATGAACCCGGACAAATTTATTCCATAATATCATTCGTACCCGACTAACGGCATGCTCGGACTTGTCCGGCCATGGCGCCGGTTGCTAGTTAAGGTCACTCTGAGGATTAAGTCAGAGATTCCTTGAGTGAAATAATCCGGGATTTTTTCACTTTTCAAGTGAATTTTATCATGCCGGCATCATGTAACCGGCGTGGGGCGGCGGGAGTGGTCAGGGTATCTCGTATCCTGCTATTGGCTTGGTGGTAGGCGGGGGCCAGGTATGTTTGCTGTGGCTGAGGCCGGCCCGGATCATGGTTTCTGCCAAGCGCACTGTCAACGGCAGAGGGTCGATGACGGGCACGTCCAGTCCCGATTCGAGCAGGCCTCGGCGCATGGCCGCAGCGCTGCCCAGGAAGCCAGTGCAGCCCAGTATCAGCGCGTCGGCGCCGTGCTGCCGCGCCGCCAGCATGGCTTTCTCCGTCAGCGCATCATTCAGCTTATCAGGGTCGTGGCCGATTTCCAGCACCGGTATATCGACTGCCTGGAACGACGCATATTTGGAGGTGAGTCCGTACTTCGATGCGAGGTTGTCGATGAGCGGGCGCAGGCGATCCAGTACCGTGATAAAACCAAAACTGTGCGCGAGCAGGCTGGCCATGTGCATGGATGTCTGGCAAGGGCCGAACACGGGTACAGAGACCGCTTCGCGGCAGGCATCGACGCCGGGGTCTCCCATGCAATCAATGACAATAGCATGGGCGCCGTCCCGCTGTGCCTGTATAGCCTTGGCGATGGTGTCCGGGACGCTTAACGCTTCGTCGAATTCGGATTCTATGGATGCGGGACCTTTGTCAAGAAGTGAATGCCGCAGCTCCAGGTCCGGGTGTTCCAATTCCCTGAGATCATCGAGTTGCCGCACCCCGCGCGTGATGATGGGCGTAATTACCTGGATAATGGTTTTCATGTTTGCTCACCAGTTCAGGTCCAGGCTGACCCCGTAGGTGGCGGGCAGCCCGTAGTTTGCGCCGAAACCGACCGTGGAGGTCAGCACTTGGGTACGGTAGACTTCGTCGGTGATGTTTTTGCCCCAGAAATGAATGCCCCAGCCCCCGCCGGCGGCGCTGATGCCGGCACGGGCGTTGGCAATCCAGTAGCCGTCTTCCAGGGTCTCCTGTGGCTGGTTGACGATGTCGTATGAGACATCGTCCTTATAGGACGCATCCAACATGATGTCGGCTACCAGTCCCGGCGTCAGGTTCCATTGGTAGCCCACCGCGGCATTGAAATTCAGGTTCGGCGAATTGGGCAGGTCGCTCCCCTTTTCTACATTGGGCACAAACGACTTCGTGATCTCGGTATCCAGCAAACCCAGACCGAGACGTATGTCCAATCCGGGCGCGGCGCGCCATAACAGCTCAAATTCCGCACCGTACACCTCCGCATCGCCGGCGTTGGTAATACCGAACAGGGGGCCGATATCAGCGGGACCCTGGAATATCGGACCGTAAATCTGCACGCCTTCATAGTCATAGAAGAACCCGGCCAGGTTAAACTGCAAGCTGTTATCCAGCAGTTGCAACTTGGCGCCGATCTCATAGGCGGAAACTAGCTCTTTGTCGAACGGCTGCAGGTCGGCCGCGTTGAAGGTGAGCTGACCCTGAAAATTTCCAGACTTGAAGCCGCGGCTGAAGCTGGCATACAACAAGGCATTGTCGAGTCCCGTGTAATCGATACCAGCTTTTCCTGACAGGTTTGATACGTTGTAATCATTGTTGACCGTCGGGTGAACCTGGACCGCTGTGCCGCTGCGGCCCAGGTCTGCGAAAGTGAAGGCATTCTTGAACTTTTTGTCTTCTTCCGTATAGCGCAGGCCGGCGGTGATCTTCCAGTCCTGATGCAACTGCCATTCGGCATGGCCGAACACGGCATAGGAATCTGCTTCCTGGTCGTATTCATTGCCGATGAAGGTGAATGGGAACGGCAGGTCTACCGTATCGAAGTAATCCCGCGTTGACACCTCGTCGCGGCCGTAGAACAGGCCACCGATCAATATCAGCTCCGGTCCGGTATAGGTCAGCCGCAGTTCCTGGGATAACTGTTCTATATCATTCAGGAACAGCCCGTCCAGGTGCACTAGCGCGGAACCGTCCCGGTCTTCAGCGTGGCTGCGTTCGTAGTCCTCATAGCCGGTAACAGAGGTCAAGGTCAGCGCCGCGGACAAATCCAGGTTGACGGTCAACGATGCGCCATGGTTTTCATTGTCCAATTGCGTGTCGTTTCCGGCCGCGGAGCTGTAAGGGTCGGCAATACCGTCATCCTCTGGCGTGAACAGGTTGTCCACCTTCACCAGCAGGGTATCGGACTTGTCGATGCCGCCATGCACATTGAGCAGGATATCCAGCGCTGCGGTTGGCTTCCAGTTGAGCAGGCCGCGCCAGGCAGTACGTTCGATATCGCCGACCTTGTCGCCGCTGGCCCGGTTTTGCTGGAAGCCGTCCGCGCGCTGGGAGGTCTGCAAGGCGACACGGCCGGCCAGATCCGGCGCCAACTGCCCACCCAGCGCGCCCTCAAGCATGAAGTGGTCATACCTGCCGTAATCAGCGGAGAGGTAGCCGCCAGCTTCCTCAGTGGGTTTCCTGCTGATGAACTTCATGGCTCCGGCAGTGGTATTGCGGCCGTACAGTGTGCCCTGTGGGCCTTTCAGTACTTCAACCCGCTCCAGGTCGAACATCTGGAAGCCGAGCATGGCCGGGGAGACCAAGTACACATCATCGACATAAATCCCGGCCGCAGGGTTGTTATTGACCGCATAATCATTCAGGCCCAGGCCGCGAATACTGACATTGGTGATACTGTTGCCGAAGGTTTCGTTGATGTTCAGGTTGGGTGTCTGCGCGGCGAGATCGACAGGTTGCCCCAGTCGCTGCGCGCGTACAGCCGCACCGGTGACCACCGTAACGGCAACGCCGACATCGTTCAGGTTTTGCTCGCGCTTTTGTGCGGTGACAATGATCTCCTCGATCTGCAATCCGTCTTCCTGCGCCGGCGTACGCGCTGCCGAAGACAGCACAACAGGCAGCAATAGTATGTATAAGATGAATTTGCTGGTATTTTGCTTCATTTATCCGTCCTCTTTAATTCGGGTCTTCATCAACGTTTCAATGGGAATAAACTCTTCTTCAAGACCGAATGCCTGCGGGCCAATCACCGCCAGGGATTCGGGCCTTCTCAGGATGGGCGCGGCGCCGACGCCGATAACCTTGACCCGCTGCCCGTACTTCAGCGCTTCGACTGTGACAGGCGCAGCCGTCTCCCGATCCACCACACAGATCAGGTCGGGAACTATGGCAACAGTGCTGCCATCGGTCCGGGCGACCAGGTTCTCGTTCTGAAACACGATACGCATGCTGCGCGCACTGCCGTCCAGGGCCTGGATGTCGCAATGTCCGACTGCGAACCCCTTGTTTGTCTCTCTCCTGAGATCCGTGATCTTGCCGTCAAACAGCACCATGCTTTGTCCGTAGTGTTCACTGGCGTTCAGGCTCGCGACCAGGGTTTGCACCGGCGCGCCCTGTTTCCTGCCCTGGGTAATTGCCCGACCCAATTCCAACGCGCAAGTCAAAGTCCCTTTTACTGCGTGCGCTTTAATCTCGCTCCCGCGCAGGGGATAGCAGGCGATCATCACGCTCAATCCCATGCGGATGGCTGCGGCGCGGATCAAGTCCTCAGCCCGCCTGCCGTCATGAGTTTCGACGATGACGGTCTGCAAACGCTCATCCACGATTACCGCCGGCGTGGCGGACACGCCATAGATATTGAACGTGACCATCTGCAACTCCGGGAAGGCGCGCCCCATGCCGTCGCAGTTCACCAACGGCAGGCCAAGGCGCGCTGCGGCAACAATGGGGATCATGGAATTGATGCCGCCTATTTCAATGGGACAGATGGCGTCAGGGCGGCGGCCGATGAGCGCGGCAAGGCGGTTAACGCAATGGTCGATGTCTGCGCCGGAAGTGGCTTTTTCCACCAGTACCGTGGGCGCGCCCAACATCGCGGCCGGCAATACCGTGGCGTTATCATCCAGATCGTCGGTTTCGATAATTTCCGGCATACCGTATTCTTCGATGGCATGTCTGGCCATCAGGCGACCGATATAAGGGTCGCCGCCGCCACCTGTACCGAGAAACGCCGCGCCCAGGGCCAAGTCCGCCAGGTCTTGCGGCGAAATAAGCGCCGAATTAATTGTTGCCGGTTTCGGGTTCAGCATAAGCGCAGGTCTCCCGCAGCCTTGGCTCGGATGCGCACCGCGCTGCCCGGCATATAGGCCAGGGGCGTTTCCTCGTAGTCGATCAATTCAATACTGTCCGGCGCCGCCCCGGCGTCCCGGGCCCGTTCCGATGCCTCTGCTTGCGCGCGTTGCATGGCTTGCTCACGGGTAAGCTGCTCATAGGAATACACCTTGTTGACTTCACCGCCAACCTGAGCGATGCAGGCGCCGATTGCGTTAGCCACTTGCGCATGCTCAGGGATGATAACGTCGCTTGCGCCGGCCACCTGCCCGCGCAACAACACGGACCCGCCACCCACCAGAATCAGCGGTAGCGGCTCGGCGCTGATCTTCATCCGGTCGATGCTCTCCTCGACGGTACCGCGCATCAAGGCAACAACCTCTCGCACCAGTTGTTCCGGCAGATCCGCGACCGCGGCGGCATTGCCGATATTAACAAAGCCGGCGGCTACCGCGATGTCGGTGGCGGTCAGCAGGTCGCCACCGAAGACCCGCGCCTGCTCGGTCAGACGATAACCGACGGATCGGGGACCGACCTTGATTTCTCCGTTGGGGCTGACCAGACTGCCGCCACCCAGGCCCACGGACAGGATATCCGGCATACGGAAGTTTGTGCGCACGCCGGCCACATCCACTGCCAGCGCGGATTCTCGTGGAAAACCGTTGACCAGCATGCCAACATCCGTGGTAGTGCCACCGATATCCACCACCAGCGCATCGCTGAGACCGGACAGGCAAGCGGCGCCGCGCAAGCTGTTGGTAGGGCCTGAGGCAAAGGTCAACGCCGGGTATCGGGCGACGAATTCGGCGCTCATCAGGGTACCGTCATTCTGGCTGACGTAGAATGGCGCTTCAATGTCGAGCTGTTTCAGGGCCGCCTGGAATGACGCGATGAATTCCGCACCCAGCGCCGCCAGGCTGGCATTGATGATCGCAGCATTCTCCCGTTCCAGTAGCCCAATGCGACCGATACGTGAAGACAAGGTAATGGCCGCCTGTGGTAACTCGGCCGCAACGATCTCCGCGGCGCGCGCCTCCATAGCATCGTTTACGGGTGAGAACACGCCGCTGATTGCAACTGCGTCGATACCTTTTGTGCGCAGGTCTTGCGCGGTGCACGCGATAGCCGCCTCATCCAGGTCGGCGATGGGTCGCCCATCAAATTCATACCCGCCTGCAACCAGGTAATGCTGTTTTCCGATCAGTTCTACGATATCTGCGGGCCAATCAACCATCGGCGGTACGCCGCGGGTGGCCGGCAAAGCCAGGCGAATCACGCCCACAGGTTGCAATCGCCGGCGTTCGACAAACGCATTGGTGAAATGAGTAGTCCCAACCATAACGGCCTGAACATCCGTGGCGGCAACCCCGGAATGGGCAAGCACATGGCTTATTGCAGCCAGGATGCCCTCGCTGACCCGCGCGTGGGTACGCGCCTTGTGCGCGGCTTTTACCTCGCGCCCGTCCATCAACACCGCATCGGTATTGGTTCCCCCCACATCCACGCCTATTCTGATAATTGCAACACCCTCCGTAACACAGGACACCCATACTGTCCTGCCCTGTTTCATTTTATAACCTATGCCCCGTACCATTCCCGTAATGGAATGGTTCGCCCCTCTCTTCAACTCGGCTTCGATGAGCCATAATGAAGTTTTTTTCATTAAACCAACGGGAGGAGCGAACCATGAGTGAGTATAGCAGCAACGAGATGAAAACGTCAGTTGTGCAGACGCGGGTAACGGTGGTCGGGGTTGACCTGGGAAAGACCTGGATTGAGGTGTGCGGTCAGGATGCGGTCGGCAAGTTGTGTTGGACCGGGAAGTACCGGCCGCAGGAGTTTCGGGCGCAGATGGCGCAGTTGCCGCGGAGTTTGGTGGGTCTGGAGGCTTGTGGTCGTGCGCACTATTGGGCGCGCACGCTGCGGGGTTATGGGCATGAGGTGAAATTGATGGCGCCCCAGTTTGTGAAGCCGTATGTGCAGTCGAACAAGACGGACCGGGCGGATGCGCGAGCGGTGTGTGAGGCGGTGCAGCGGCCGAGCATGCGGTTTGTGGGGGTGAAGACGGTGGTACAGCAGGACCAGCAGAGTCTGCATCGGGTGCGTTCTTTGGCGGTGGCGCAGCGCACGGCGCAGGTGAATCAGATTCGGGGGTTGTTGGCGGAGCAGGGGATTGAGATAGGCCAGGGCCGTTCCCGGGTACGGGCGGCGTTGCCGGGGATATTGGAGGACGGCGAGAATGGATTGAGCGGGGCGTTTCGTGAGTTGTTATGGGATGCGTATGAGTCGCTGGTGCGGTTGGACGAGCGACTGGTCAGGTTGGATGCGCAGGTTGCTCGTTGGGTTGACGAGGACGAGCAGGTGCAACGGTTGCTGGGCATACCGGGGGTGGGGCCGATTACGGCGACGGCGTTAGTGGCGGCGGTGGGGGATGTGCGCACGTTCCGGCATGGTCGGGAGATGGCGGCCTGGTTGGGGCTGGTGCCACGCCAGCATTCGACCGGGGGTCGGGCGCAGTTGTTGGGCATCAGCAAACGGGGGGATGCCTATGTGCGCGGCCTATTGATACACGGCGCCCGAGCGGCGTTACGGGTCGCTGACAAGAAGACCGACCCACGCAGCCGTTGGGTACAGGGTATTGCTGCGCGGCGGCACAAGAATGTGGCGATTGTGGCGCTGGCCAACCGCATGGCCCGCACCGCTTATGCCTTGTTGGCCAAGGAACAGGACTACCGGGCTGACTATGTGGCGCAGCCGGCTTGAACGTGCCTGGACGGTAAGGCATGATGACCCACGTATATAAGACAACAGACACTAGGGGGTAAGAGCTTCCAGGCATTGCGCAGCGACATCAACGTGATGGCAGACAAGGCAACCCTGCCGTAGTGAGAACCTGAACCTTTCACCGGCGCACAGTAGGTGACAGCCGATCCCGTGATGAGGACACGACGGCGCGGAATCCATCGGGGCCCGCAGGGGCGAACCCCTGCAATTAAGAGGTCGGATATATGGCTGCATGCCTATCTTGTCAGCACGAACATGGCGCTTGCAATACGGGGCGAACCATATATGAAAACGGGAATCCAGTAAACTGAAGAGTTGTCCTGCAGGCGACACCCTGTTCTACTGGACTCCCGTTTTCATGGGAGTGGTACAGTAAAATGCCTTGACCTTGTGCCAACAGTTACATGCCACCGGTCGAAATTTTCAGGTTAGACGGTTTTTATCAGAAGTCATCACATTTGAGGTGTGGTTTACCGATTGCGTTGAGTAGCGCCGCGTTTTCTGCGTGAATCCATAACCTGCACGAACGGGTAGGTCGGCCGCTTGCGCTATTGACACACAGGATTCGCCAACATAATGTAATTCCATGAAGGCGATACCCGGATCGGAATTCAATTCCCTGTTCCCGCCCTGGCTATTGCGTTCAAAGGTGTGCCCCACCCGCCAGCGCGTGGACGTATTGAAACGGCCATCGCTGATCAGGCATCTCGACGCGTGCCTGGATGCTACCTTATCCCTGGTTTGCGCGCCGGGCGGCTACGGCAAGAGCACGCTCTACGCCGACTGGCGCAATAAGTTGCTGCAGGCAAAGGTAAAAACCTGCTGGCTGTCGCTGGAAGAGGAAGATAATGACGCTTTCCAGCTTCTGACCTATATTGCCTATTCGCTGTATGTAGGCGGGGTGGACTTTGCCCGCGCCGGCATATCGGAAAGATTCCATTTCAGCGAGATCTCCGCAGACACACTGCTGAACGTGGTCCGTCGTGTAATCGAAGTCGACGAACAAAAAATCGTTCTCATCCTCGATGACTTCGAGACTCTCAACGAAGACGCGATCGACAGGGTAATCCACCCATTGTTGACCCATGCGCCGGCCAACCTGCACCTCGGGGTCGCAACCAGGGACGACCGCAGGTTGAAGGTGGCAAAATTGGAAATGGAGGGGTTGGCGCGCCGTCTTCCGGCGCCGGCGCTCAATTTCACGATGGATGAACTCAGGCTGTTCTTTGCGGATTACCTGCCGGAGGAAACCATCGTCGAGATACTGCGTATTACGGAAGGCTGGCCGGTGGCAGTCCAGATGCTCAGGAGCTCCCTGAAGTCCGACCGCGACGTCAACCGGGTATTGGCCAGGCTGACCTCGACATCCAGCGTCATTACCACTTACCTGTCAGAGCAGATATTTCAGGGACTGGACAGCAGGTTGCAGGGGTTCCTGATGGATATTTCGTTGCTGGACGGGATTTCCTGTGAACTGGCGGACTTCTTGCGTCAAACCGAAAACAGCGCTGCCCTGTTCGATGCCTGCCTGACACTGAACACACTGTTGCTCCCGTTTGAACAGCTAAGAAATGCGTACCGGTTACACCCGTTGTTGCGCGAGTATTTGCAGCATAAGCTGTCACTCGCCGACCCGGAACGCGCAACACGGTTGCATCTGCGCGCCGCAGATTGGTTCGTCGTGAAAAAAGATCTCGTCCGGGCAGTCAGGCACGCGCAACAGGCAGGCAGTCCACGGCGAGCCGTGGAGATCATCGAACAGATGGGCGGTGTGATGTTATGGTTGCGGGAGGGATTGACGCGTCTTCGCGCGGCGCTGGCGTTGCTGGATGAAGACACTGTTTGCGCGGCGCCCCGGATCACTGCTATCCGTTGTATCCTGGAAATAAAAGACGGGAAAGTCTACCGGGCGCGCGACCGTTACCTTGCGATGCAGACGCGTTACCCTGCCTCACGGGACAGTTACGACCCAGCGGAGCGGGAGCGCATTGACCACGAACTGATGCTGGTGGAAACACTGCTCGCGTGCTACGAGGGCAAGATGCTGTCCGAACCGTTCTGTTCCCGGCTCAAGAGCAACATTTCCATGATCGACCGGCACGATTATGCCAACCTCGGTTACCACTACAACCTGCTCTGTGTCGCCTACGCACAGCGCGGGATGTTACGGGAGGCTCGCCACTATGCCGGCGAGGCGTTGAAAAAATACCGGCTGATTGGTTCATACTACGGCGAGGCCTACATCCGTTTCCACCAGGGCGATATAGCTTTCGCCGAAGGAGACAGCGACCAGGCGCGCAATCACTACCAGGAAGGATTGAACCTGGGAAGGCGGCATTTCAATGATGACCTGGGCATCAAGCTCGTCGCCAGGGTGTTTACGGCGGAGTTGAATTACGAGATGAACCGGTTACGCGGCTTGTCCAACACAACGGCTTCCATTGCCAGGCAACTTGAAGAACATGAAGCCTGGTTTGATATCTACGCTGCGGGCTATACGACTGCGAGCAATGTTGAATTTGCCAGGCACGGAATTGACGCGGCAGAGTCATTGCTGGACCGTTCGCTGGTCTATGCCGAAGAGCAGAAGCTGGAACGTTTAATCAACCTGCTGGTGTTTCAGCGCATAGGACTGCTGCTGCGCGCCGGCCTGGACAGGAAAGCAAGCCGCGTGCTCAAAACTTCGGGGCTGTGCCTGGAGCATTATCGAAATCCGGGGCAGAGTGATATTGCCTGGCGCGAGCGTCACGCCGCAGTCAACGCGATTACCATGCTGCAAATCAGAGAAAAGAACTATGATGAAGCGCTGGCAACACTCCGCTATTTCTCCCGCCATGCAGAATCCAGCGGTCACCTGAAGCCGAACCTGAAATACGCGTTATTGGCGAGCCTCGCGTATCAGGGAAAAAATGATCCCGCCGCTGCGTTCAAGCACCTGGAACTGGCCCTGGGGCTGTCCTTGCGGTCCGGTTTTGTACGACCGTTCATCGACGCCGGCCACGAATTGCAGGAGATGCTGGAATTATACCTGCAAGCGCCGGAACATACGGCTGCTCCGGCCGAATACAGGCAGCAAGCTGCCGCAATAGCCGGCCGCTTCAGCGCCGCCGAAGTCCCCGACGCCGATGACGAACTGTTGAGCAAAAGAGAGAATGAAGTTCTCACGCACCTGGCCCAAGGCCTGTCCAACAAGCTGATTGCCAGAAACATCGGCATTTCGGAGAACACGGTCCGTTTTCACCTGAAGAATATCTACCACAAACTCCAGGTGCATAACCGCCTGCTGGCCATCACCGCGGCGCAGGAACGAAAGATAATTTAGGCGACTCTTACGAGGCGTTCTTCAGTAGGGAATGCTTCTTCAGGTGTACCCGCAACAGGGACACCGCCGCGGGGGTGACGCCCGGGATGCGGGAAGCCTGGCCCAGGGTGTGTGGCCGTTGCTTCGATAGTTTTTGCGCCACTTCCGCCGACAGGCCGGTCACCGAAAGGAAATCCACATTATCGGGAAAACGGGCTTCCTCATCCCGCCGGTTGCGGGCAATATCCTGTTGCTGGCGTTCGATATAGCCGTGGTACTTGGCTTGTACCTCTATCTGCTCGGCAACTTCCGGCGTTATCCCGGCAGGCTCAAAACCGGGCAGGCGCGCCAGGTCTGCATAACCGATGTCGGGACGGCGCAGAAGCTGCAGCAGGTTGACATCCTTACGCAGCGGTTGTCCAAGCGCCGCCTCGGCAACTTCCGCAGGCAGGGCATTCGGCGCAATCCGGAAGGCAGCCAGGCGTTGTTGCTCCGCGTCAATCGCGTCGCGCTTTTCCTCGAAACTGCGCCATCTCTCATCATCCACCAGGCCGAGTTCACGTCCGACCTCGGTCAGGCGCAGGTCGGCGTTGTCCTCCCGCAGCAACAGTCGGTACTCCGCCCGACTGGTAAACATGCGGTAGGGTTCGGTGACGCCGCGGCTGGTCAGGTCATCGATCAGTACGCCAATGTAGCCCTGGTCGCGTCGCAGGCTCCACGGGTCACGCTGCTGGATCCGCAAAGTCGCATTTATGCCGGCCACCAGTCCCTGGCAGGCGGCCTCTTCATAGCCGGTTGTGCCGTTGATCTGGCCGGCGAAAAACAGGCCGGAGACGGACTTGGTCTCGAGCCACGGTTGCAGGTCGCGGGGATCAAAATAATCGTACTCTATCGCATAACCGGGCCGGGTAATACGCGCCTGTTCAAACCCGTTGATCGAGCGCACCAGGTCGTGTTGCACGTCATAAGGGAGGCTGGTGGATATGCCGTTCGGATAGACTTCCGTCGTGGTCAATCCTTCCGGTTCGACAAAGATCTGGTGCGAGGTCCGGTCGGCGAAGCGCACGACCTTGTCTTCCACCGAGGGGCAGTAGCGCGGTCCGACGCTCTCAATCATCCCGTTGTACATCGGCGAGCGATCCAGACCGGCGCGGATGATGTCATGGGTGCGTTCATTGGTATGGGTGATATGGCAGGACACCTGCCGCGGCCGCTGTGCAGGTGCATCCAGGAACGAGAATACCGGTGTGGGATCATCGCCAGGCTGCTCGGTGAGGCGGCTGTAATCAATGCTGCGACCGTCGAGGCGCGGCGGCGTTCCGGTCTTCAAGCGTCCAGTGCGGAACGGCAGGTCGCGCAGGCGTTGTGCCAGGGTATTGGCCGGCGGTTCACCTGCGCGCCCGCCCTGGTATCCGGCTTCGCCCACGTGGATCCTGCCGGCCAGGAACGTGCCCACGGTCAACACCACACAGGGGGCGCGGAAACGCAGGCCTGCTTGTGTCACGACACCGGTAATGCGGTCGCCATCGATAACCAGATCATCCACGGGTTGCTGAAACAGTCGCAGGTTATCCGCGCCTTCCAGCAACGGGCGGATGACCCCTTTATACAGGCTGCGATCAATCTGTGCCCGGGTGGCCCGCACCGCCGGTCCCTTACGAGCGTTAAGGATACGAAACTGTATCCCGCTTCGGTCTGCAGCGGCGGCCATGACCCCTCCCAGGGCGTCTATCTCTTTCACCAGGTGGCCTTTACCGATGCCGCCGATGGCCGGATTGCACGACATCTGCCCCAGGGTATCGATGCTGTGGGTCAACAACAGGGTATGCGCGCCCATGCGCGCGGCGGCCAGGGCCGCCTCGGTCCCGGCATGGCCACCGCCGACGACAATAACGTCATATTCCTGTTCACTGGCGCGCATAGCTCACCCGGATGTGTAATGAATCATGAGGGCGGGAATTGTAATAAAAATGGGAGGGAAATAATACTTCGCCTCCTATCGGTTTGGACATTATTTGCAAAACTGCCATATATTTTGACAAACAGTTAACAAAACTGCTACAGTTTTTCTTTAATTCCACAAAAACACTAGCAAATTATGGCAAATCTCCTCTTGGTCACCGATACCACCACACGCACGGTCCTGCAAACGCGCTATCGCCGCGGTGAACTGACGCGGGTGCGCAATAGTGTTTATGTGGATAGCCATGATCCTGCTGAGATAGCGAAGGTCATCAACACGGAGTGGGTGGCGATTGCCAATTTTCTCTTTGCCGAGCCGGTTGCTGTTTACAGAACAGCGTTTGAACTCGGCCCCTTCAACAACCGCGTCTATTTAATGGTAGCCCGGGGCAAACGCCGTAGCGTCTCTGTCGGTTCACTGCAACTGAGTATTGAAGCCGGCGATGTGGAACATGGCATTGAACCTTTCGGGCCGGCGATGCGGCGCAGCAATGTGCCGCGCCAACTGCTGGAAAATATCACATCGGTACGTACTGAAAAGGGCTTCAAAAAAAAATTGGGGCGAGAATGGGTGGAGGAACAATTACTGAATGAAGTGGCTGTTCGTGGTGAAACCGGTGTAAACCGGCTGAGAGACGAAGCCGCTGTATTGGCGCCATTGCTTGGTATGGAAAGGCAACAGCAAGAACTCAATAAAATGGTATCAGCCATATTAAAGACCTATCCGGCTCATAGTGTCTTAACGACACGCGCCGGTTATGCGCAGGCGTTGGGCAAGCCCTTTGACCGGGAAAGGCTTGATCGTTTTTCTGAGTTATCACGTTATCTCAATAAACTCGATTTAAGTGAATTCGCCTATGTCTATGACAACGCCGGTTGGCGCAATCTTGCTTTCTTCGAGAGTTATTTCTCCAATTATATCGAGGGAACACAATTTACCCTTGAACAAGCCGAAGACATTGTCGCCACCGGCCGGGCGCTGTACCAACGGCATGAAGACAGCCATGATTTGTTGTCCCATATCGACATTGCGCGAGACCACGCTGAAATGACCCGTACCCCTTCTACCGCAGACAGTTTAATCGACATACTGAAATCACGACACAGTATCTTGATGGCGCAACGTCCAGACAAACAACCGGGTCAATTTAAAACCGCGCCCAATCAGGCGGGCGCGACGTACTTTGTTCTGCCGGAACAGGTAGAGGGCACCCTGTTGCAGGGGTTTGATTTGTACAGGCACGTGAAGGCCGGTATCAAACGCGCTTTATTCATGCATTTTCTGATTGCTGAAGTGCATCCATTCAACGACGGCAATGGACGCATGGCGCGTATAATGATGAACGCTGAGCTGGTAGCGACTGATCAACACAAGATTATTGTACCGACAGTGTGCCGTGAAAATTACCTGGGTGGTTTACGCCAGGCGACACGACAGGACCGCTTTCGCACCATCACCAAAGTACTGCACCAGTTGCAACAATACACCGTTGCAAGAAACTGGTCAGACCTCGACGATGTCAAGACACAATTGCTGACGCATGCAGCCGACCGGGAAGCCAATGATGGGCTGATGAAATTTAACAAACAACTGAGTCAATATACGGGTGATTATCAGGCGGGCTGAGCATAAAAGCATATCTTTATACCGTGTGTGGGGTTGATAATCCTGCCCCCAGAATTTTTAGTTGTCATATGGCAACCAAGGTAGTACATTAAAGATCGACGGTTGTATCTATGCGAACATTGATGATCAGGAATAATGAAGATGACGAAGACTTTTGACTTTACATTGACATTTTCACTCTCGATAAACAGTTCCAATCCGGAGAATTACCTGGATGCCCTGTTCGAGGCGGGTTGTGGTGACGCAATAGTTGGAACCGGAGTGCCGGGTTCCATAGCTTTGAATTTTTCACGTGACGCACAATCAGCAGAAGATGCAATTCAGCAAGCAGTACGTGACGTCCGCAAGGCAATTCCCGATGCGGAATTATTAGAATTAAAACCCGATCTGGTCGGCATCTCGGATATAGCCGGATTACTCGGTTGTTCGCGTCAGAATATTCGGAAACTGGCAACGAAAGGCAATTTAAATTTCCCCAAGCCCACTGTTTCCGGTAGCATTCCGCTTTGGCATTTCTATGAAGTGGCTAAATGGCTGATCAAGAACTCCAGGATAAAGATTAAACCAAAGGAAGAGGATGTTGAGATCGCGAAAGTTACCTTTCAGAAAAATCTGGAGGTTCAAGGAAATCGTTATCAGGCGCTCGCGAATTAATAGATGTAGCTCGGACTTAATCAGAGTTTCCTGAAGATGAACTAAAGCTAAGTCATACTGAAAACTGTCCCTTCCTGGTTTCTGTGAGTAAAATGGCAGGGATACCCAACCATTGCAGGTGTGTCATGAAAACGCATCAGTCAGCCAAACTGTTTTTCTTCTGTTTCCTGTTTCTTCTTTACGGTTGTGAGCCTGCCGGAAATGAAGTGGAACAGCCGGGTTCTCTCGAACAGCAGGTCGAGGGACTCTGGTTCTACACCGGTTTGATTACTGCGGGTGGCGAGGACTTGCCACTGGACGGCATCTTCCTGTTCAGGGACGGCATGTTTGTACAGTACGCCCAGTACACCGGTGAGTCGTCCCGGGAGCAGGGTTCGATGGCCCATGCGGGGCCTTATTCGGAAGGCGACGGTTCTATCCATCTTGCGGCTGAGCAGACCCTCAGCACGGCGCCGACGGAATCGCCTCCGCTCACGTCACGCGGTCTTACGGAGCACGAGGTCGATGTCGCGCGCGCGGGAGATGAACTGACATTGACCTTCATGCGCAGCGGAACGGTGCAGAAATTTGTGCGAGCCGGACCCGCTGAGGGCGAGGTGTACAAGCTGGAACACGGCGCGCTGGCGCTCGTAGACGGCTATCTTGTCCTTGTCAACGGTGATGAAGACGGCATTGAAACCGGTTATGGGAGGTATGAATCAGAAAATGGCGCGATCAGTCTCAATACCACCTACTGGACATCTGCGAATCGATCTTCCGCTACCAACAGCAACCATAGCGGCATGAAGGCCACATTTGATGGTCAGAGCCTGACCCTGGAGGATGGCCGTCGCTTCCAGGTCCTGCCTTGAATAACTGGCTGTTACTGTACTCTTCACCTTTAACACTTATTCACGCCGAATTTAACAATATTATGGCGTGAATAATGGTGTTAATCACGCCGCATCCGGTAAGGGCTTAGAAATTTATCTTCCCCCGTATACCAATCGTCCTGGGGCTGCCGTGGAAACGGCTGTCTTCATACCCTGGAAATGCGCCTCCGGGATTGCCAATGATAATCGCTACGTTGTTGCTATCTGTTAAGTTGGCGCCAAACAGGCCAACTTCCCAGCGCGCCGTTACATAATTCACGGAAGCGTTCAGCAGTGTTTGACTCGGGGTCACTCTATACAGTCTGTTACCCGTGGCAAATATATTACCGTATTCATCGCGATACTGAATATCCCCTCTGAAGGTCAAGTTTCCACCTCCACCAATGGCGAGAGGTACCGTGTATTCCGTGTGAAACGAGGCAATCCACTCAGGAAACAATGGCGCTTTTTGCCCGTCCAGCGCCACCACCCCCGGAGGACCAAATGCGCCCGGGGAAAAGACATCATCCTGGGCTTCGGCATTGGTATAACTGGAATTCAGTCCTACCATCCAATTTTCAGTTACCTGGAACGAAGTTTCCAACTCGACACCTGCGCTGTGCACGGTGCCTTCATTAACGCGGTAGTAATAGCCGCAATCCAGTGCAAACTGTGACTGCACATCAGTCCAGTCAATAAAAAATACCGTTGCATTAAGCGTAACTCTCTGGTCAGCCAATTGACTTTTGGCGCCCAGGGCATAGTTGGTGAGTTCATCCGATCCAAATGAGACAGGGCCAGTCAATCCATTGCAGAAATTCGATGCCACAGGCTCGTTCACTGCTCCATACCTGAAGCCTTCAGAGACTTCAGCAAACAGGAGTAGATCGTCATTGGGCGCATAAGAAAGATTCACTCGGTAGGTAAAGCCATCTTCCTTGGGATTCCCGGCATTTGTTAAGGGTAAAAACACCGGTGGTGCGTTTGGGTTGGGGAGAAACGACGAACCCGCCAGACCACTGAAGGATAGCTCGAAATCCTGCTCAAAATCAAAATAACGAGTGCCGGCAGACAGGTTCCATTGGTCGTTAAACTTGAAATTGGCGTCAACAAAAACAGCCAGTTGCTGTTCATCAATGACATGTTGTCCAAAGAATATGGTATCAGGCGAGTCGGCGCCGAAGAAAAAGACCGAGGCCAATTCGGTTACCGCGTCTAATCCTGGAGCGATATTCACCTGGTCATAAAGACGTTCAGTATCTTCATAGAATGCGCCCAATTGCCAGGTTAACTGATTTTCCTGGGGAGACAGCAAACGAATTTCCTGTGTAAAGGTTTCAATTTCATTAGTAAGTAATGAATCGTTTTGCCGCAATGGCAAATTGTTACCGATAAGGTTTTCAAAGTTCCCCGTAGGACGAACCTCCATTTCGCGATCGATATAGCCTGTGGATGACACCAGTGTCATCCCGGCAATATCGATCTCCGCCGTGATATTTACCAGCAGAAAATCATCTTCATAGCCCTCGGGAGTAATCGTCTCAATTATCCTGTCATCAGTACCTGTGCCAAAATAAGCATTGGTGTTCCCGTCAGCCTCGACGTTCGAATAAATGATACTCGCATCCAGCGTTACACTTTCAATACCAGTAAATCTTAGTGCGCCGCGCACCTGGGTAGTTTCGACAGTGTTCGCGTCATCCTTTCCGGTTCCCACATTGTCGATAAATCCGGCATCTTCGCCTTGATACACGGATCCCAGGAACGCGACTGAGTCAGTGATTGGAATATTGACTGACCCGCTTGCATTCCAACCCATGTCGTCCGAATCGGCAACTTCAGACAAGACACCCTGAATTTGACCGCTGAATTGTTCGGAATCCGGCTTTTTCGTTATGTAACGTATGGTTCCTGCCATTGAGCCTGCGCCGTACAGAGTCCCCTGAGGACCGCGCAGAATCTCTACTCGTTCAAAATCAACAACTTTTAAATCCGGCGTTGCGCCCTGAATGGAAATAGGCACATCATCCAGATAAATTGCGGTTAGCGGTCGGTCTGCAGTTTCAGTGGGCTGAAAGTATCCATTGGCAATACCGCGAATGGTAGTTTGAGTCTGCCCTGGTCCCCGCTGAATGATATTGACTGACGGCACACTCTTCACAAAATCAACAATACTGCCTACACCGGAACTTACAATATCTTCCGCAGACACGGCAGAAACCGACAACGGAATGTCCTGGAGCGTAGCCGCGCCGCGCCTGTTTGCGGTCACTACTACCTCTTCGATCTCTGCATAACCCGGTAATGGAAATACAGAAAAGGTAATTATCGAAGCCAGCGAAGCGCCGGCCAATGCGACGTGAGAAATGCCATTTTTCAAATTAAACATGATGATATAGCTCCTCTGAAAATTATCTCTTCAGCGTTCAGTCCCAGCAAAATGATTAGCCATTCTTCCGGTTTCATCTACTCTTCCAGCTTAATTTCCGGGTCAACTGTATACCGGTAAGCGTTCAATGATCTATTTCGGTCACGAGCACCCGCGTACTGACGTACAAATCCGCAACGATCATCGCATCAATTGGTTGGTTTTCGGGTTAATTCTTCGATTTTTAACCTTAATAGTAAAAATTTCGCCCGTTTCCCTAATTTACGTAAATCCCTGCACAATACTATCTATGAAACAGTCTTCTTTGGGGGGATACCCAAGATGTTAAATGTAGTCGGTCTGTATCTTCACGGTGTTTTTTATACCGGCCAACCAGGTGAAATCGGTGTAGAGCCGGAACAGGGATTCTGAATCATGGCTGACTACCGTTCAGATATAAGCAAACATCTTCATTCAAGGCGGGCGCTGTTAAAATCGGCGCTGACCCTGGCTTCGCTTACTGTGCTGGGCGCGTGCGGCCAATCTTCACCGTCAGACAAAAAACGCGCCGCCAGACTCAGGGAAGAGCTGGCCATACGCAACATTGAGCATACCTGGATCCCGTTGCCGGACGGCAGACGGCTGGCGGCCAGGATCTGGTTGCCAACGAAAGCCGAAGCATCCCCGGTGCCGGCGGTGTTGGAATATCTTCCCTACCGCAAGCGTGACCTGGACCGCAACAAGTCAGAACCTGCGCATGTCTATGCCGCGGCGCGCGGCTACGCAGGTGTCAGGGTGGATATCAGGGGCACCGGAGAATCTGATGGCATCATCAAGGATGAGTATGAGAAACAGGAACAACTGGATGGTCTCGAGATATTGAAATGGTTGGCGCAACAGCCATGGTGCACGGGGGCGGTCGGGATGCGCGGCATTTCCTGGGGTGGATTCAATTCATTGCAGATTGCAGCCCTTAATCCACCGGAACTCAAGGCAATCGTCACGCATGGCAGTACCGACGACCGTTATACTGATGATGCCCACTATATCGGCGGCTCCCTGGCCCGGGCGAATTTTGAATGGGGACAATTGTTCATGAATGTCCTGTCCCTGCCCCCCGACCCGGAGTTGTTTGGCGCTGATTGGCGCAAGGAGTGGCTGAAACGCCTTGAGGGCGTGGGGCCGGTGACCCACAACTGGATGCGCCACCAGCGCCGCGACAGTTACTGGCAGCATGGTTCTGTCAATGAGGACTACAGCCGGATCAAGTGTCCGGTTTATGCGGTCGG
Source organism: Gammaproteobacteria bacterium (assembly GCA_965221335.1). GTDB lineage: Bacteria > Pseudomonadota > Gammaproteobacteria > Eutrophobiales > Eutrophobiaceae > JAAXHV01. Next base: position 495,818 of record CBDCSC010000002.1, read on the forward strand.
CGGCTTTGTCGATGTCTACACAAATACTGTTCCACGCTTGCTTGAGAACCTCAGTGTCCCCAGGAAGGGGTTGATGGGTCCCCATGGACACAATGTTCCCGATGAAGCCGCGCCCGGCCCCGCAATCGGCTTCTTCCACGAGGAAGTGCGCTGGTGGGACCACTGGCTCAAAGGCATTGATACAGGCATCATGGATGAACCCATGCTGCAGGTTTATATGCAGGAGAACGTGCCGGGACAAGTGTATCCGGACCCCGTGCCGGGACGCTGGGTAGGGGAGTGGACCTGGCCCTCGGACCGGATCAGAGACAAAACTTACTTTTTGAACGCGGTGGGCCTGGCTGAAATGCCGGCTGCCGAAACAGCGATACCCCTGGCGCCGGATCAAACCGTCGGGGTCAGCAACCAAGCCTTTCTTCCGTTTGACATGGAAACGGAATTACCCCGGGATCAGTCGGATGATGACAACAAATCGTTGACCTTCGACTCTGACGCGCTCACTGAGGACATCGAAATCTGTGGCCATCCGGTGGTGAAACTGGCGTTTTCCGTTGATAAGCCGATTGCGAAGGTCGCCGTCCGGCTTAATGAAATCCGGCCCGACGGCTCATCCTGGTATGTGACTGCCGGCTTGCTTAACCTGACCCACAGAAATGGACATGCGGAACCCGAAGCGTTGTTGCCGGGTGATGTTTACCAGGTCGACGTACCGCTGAATGTCATCGCCTATCGTTTCAAGAAGGGGCATCGGATCAGGGTTTCGATATCGGAAAGCTACTGGCCCCAGGTATGGCCTTCACCGGAGGCCGTGGAACTCACGGTCCATACCGGCGTGAGTAAGCTGGTTTTACCGGAGCGGCCGGCTGCGTCCGAAGACCTGGAGAACCTGGAATTTACCGATCCGGCCCCGTATGATCGAAGTGTCATTACGCCAACCGCTGGCGGCGAGCATAAAGAGGAATTAACCGGCCCCGATGAGAACGGGCGGTATCAGGTCCGTACCCTCAGCGATTCGGGAGGTTTGCTGATTAATGCGATAGGCACGGAAATGAGATTGCGATCCGAGTGGATGTCGACAATTGAACAATCCGACCCCAACAGTTCAGCCTGGAGCGGGTACTTCTCCATTGAACTGAAGAGGGGCGACTGGGATATCAAGACACGATCAAATTTTGAATTGACATCGGATCAAACACATTTCCATGTGACAACCGATTTGGTGGCGCATGAAAAAGACAGTGTCATTTTTTCGCAGGAGTGGAAAGACAGCATACCCAGAGACCTGGCGTAGTATGGTGCCGTAGGCGTGCTCTGACAAGTCCAAGTCCAGGATGGACTTGTTCAGTGCTTCCCAAGATACTCGCTGAGCTTGATATCTTCTTTCCCCGGAGTTTGCGTGCGTTCAAACTGCTCCATCTTATCAAATGGCTTGGTCGCATCTATCCCCAGCCGGCCCCAAAAGGTTTTATCCTTGTCGTAGTAAAATCCAGGGACGTTTTCGATAATGGTTAACCGGGTATCAACACGGGCACGGGTGATGAAAGCCCACCACACATCCCGAAAGTCATGAATATCGACATCTTCATCTACCACTGTGCAGACATTGTTGTAATTCAGGTTTGATCCGAACACCTTCATCATGACTTTTTGCGCGTGTCCCTCAAACATCTGTTTGATTTGGACAACGGTATTGTGCAGTATCGGATTACAGCTTACGTCCAGTATCCCGGGAAGTTCCGCGACCAGTGCCAGGTAGGTACGCGTCGCAAAAGACAGCTCCAGCGGCCGCAAATCATCCGGCGAACCGCATAGCAGTCCCTGGAAGTAAGCATTTTTTCGTGCTACCACGCGCGTGACTTCAAATACATGGTTCAACTGGTCTTTCTGGGTGTAATAACCCATGAATTCTCCAAAAGGACCTTCCGCCGCACGCTTTTGCGGCAGTATGCGTCCTTCAATGACAATCTCGGTTTCGTTCGGCACCATCAGGTCAATCGTTTTACATTCGCGCATCGGTATGGGTTCGCCCCGTATCTGCGCGGCAACAGCGAGTTCATCAGCTTCATACGGGATGGACGCACAGCCTGCCAGGAAAATTTCCGGCGGCGGGCCGATGAGAATGGCCACCTCGAGCGCTTGATTGCTTGCTTCTGCCCGGGACTGGTATTTGGTCAGGTCATGCGGATCACCCAATCGAACACGCAATTCGGTATCACTGATCATCAGTGATCGGCTGAATGACAGGTTAGGCACACCGGTATCCGGATCGTTTGCCAAAAAGACACCGGCGGTAATATAAGCGCCGGCATCCTTCTCACGATACGTAATATGCGGCAGATCACTTATTTTGCATTCCACCAGGTCATTCGCTTCAGGCACGCTAACCTGGTATTGTTCGACAGAGGGCGGCGCCGTATCGGTTAATTCCAGCCAACGCCGGCAGAAGTTTCCTTTAGTCGTTCCAATCAGTTCACACAAACGGTCGTGACTGCCGTAAAGATTGGCAACAACCGGAAACTTCGTCCCCCGTACATTGCTGAACAAAACCGGCGCTTCACTCTCATTTTGAGAACAACTGAGAACAGCGGCAAGTTCGTACTTGGGATCCACCTCCCGGGACACTGTCCTGATCTCACCGCGATCGAGCAATTTTTGAATATAACTATGCATCAGACTTTGGCTTCCTGAACTCCTGTCTTATCGTCTTGCCCGCCAGGAAATAGTGCAGGGACGACCACAGACCGAATATCAGGCTCACCACCAGCAGCGCATAGCGCAGTGAATGCTGGTGGTGCTCGGCAGCCAGGTAATCGCTGATGATACCCACCACCTGGGGGCCGATGCCGCCGCCTATCAGGTTGGTGATCAACAACAGCAACGCGGCGGCCATCGCGCGCATTCTTATATCGGCCAGGCCCTGGACCACGGCGAAGCTGGGTGGGCCTTGCATCACCCCAATCATGAACGGCAGGAACAGGGACAGGTAGGCAATCGTCGGGTTTTGCGTCAGGAAAGTCAGCGCAAACATGGGTGTGGATACCAGTATCGCCAGCGAAGGCACCCAGACATACCAGCGCAAATCGGTGGCGCCCAGCCGGTCCGCCAGCCAGCCGCCCAGCAACATGCCGATGATCTGGGAGACGCTCAGGATGATCGCCAGCCAGGCGCCCACCACGCCGATCTCCAACTCGAACGAGCGGGTGAAAAAAGACGGCAGCCATTGCACCACACCCAGCCAGACCACCGTGTACAAACCGGTGCCGACCGACAGGTGGCGAAAGGTCGGGCTGGCCATCAGCGTCTTTAATGAAAACCAGAAAGGCGGTGTAGCCGGCGCGCGCGTCAGGCCGTCAGCCGCGCCGCGCGCCGGTTCGTGCAATTTGCGATACACTACCAGCGCTACCAGGATGCCGGGTATGCCGACGGTAAACAGCGCCGCGCGCCAACTGTAGAGCTGGGTGATCCAGCCTCCCAGCATGAACCCGATCAAGATCCCCACAGGCGCCCCCAGTGAGAAAATGGAAATTGCCCTGGCGCGTTGCTCTACGGGAAACAGGTCGGCGATCAGGGAATGTGACGGAGGGCTGGCGCCCGCTTCGCCCACACCGACCATGATCCTGGCAATGGCCAGTTGCGCGAAATTCTGCGCCAGGCCGCACAGCGCGGTCATCGCGCTCCATACCGACAGGGCAATCGCAACGATATTTTTTCGGTTATAGCGGTCGGCCAGGCGCGCAATGGGAATGCCCATGGTGACATAGAACAGAGTAAACGCGAGGCCGGTGATGAAGCCGATCTGCGTATCGCTCAAACCCAGGTCGGCCTTGATAGCCGGCAGCAGCACGGCCAGCATGTAACGGTCCATGTAATTGAAGAATGACACCAGGAACAGCAATGCCAGCGCCGTTCTCCGCATCGATCTTGTAGACGTATTCACTACTACCATTCCCGCAATGGAAACGGGAATCCAGTCAGCAAAGCTTTAATATAAGGAGTTTTGTTGTCCACTGGATTCCCGCAGTTGCGGGAATGGGACGTGCTGTCAGACAAGTTCATATTGAATGACTGCTAACCTGGCGCTTGTGGCGGCGGCAGGTGGGTTTCTTCCAGTGCCCTGGCCTTGATCTCCTCAATGGTCCCGCCGAAATTGAACATGGCCGGCTTGCCCCGGTCAGCGCTCAAGCGTGCGCGCAGTGCTTGAGTAGCCTTCTCGTCGACACTGCCGTCATCGTTCAGCGCGACTCCGTAGCGTCTTGCGCCGGCGGCACTGACCAGGCCGCGGGCGACATCAAGCCGCACGATCTCAGCATCGCGCTGGTAGGGGTCGCCCCAACCTCCGCCGCCCCAGGTATTGAAATACAGGACATCGCCCACTTTTACCTCGACGTTTTCGCACTTGGACGGCAACCACTCTTCGGAACCATCGGCGCGCGCCAGGCGCTTGCTGGAACGCTGCCCCGGCTCGCCGCCGTTCACGCCCCAGGGATAGGTCAGCCAGCGTTCATCGTGGATGGCGATGGCGCCGTCGCAGAGGAACCGGTAGGCCACGCTCAGGCCGTTGCCGCCGCGATGCAGGCCGGCGCCGCCGGAATCGGCTATCGGTTCATATTGTTCGATGCGCAGCGGGAAATAGGCTTCAATAAACTCGTTCGGCACGTTGGTGAAACCCGGCCACAGGGAATGGCCGTCCGGACCGTCACCGGCCGGCCGTCCGGGGATGCCGCCGAAGCCGATCTGGAACAACTGGAACCACTCGCCGTTCTTGTCGTAGCCGGAATAGAACAGGTGCGGACTGTCAGAAAAGCCGGCTGCGTTCAAGGCCTCCGGCGCGCCCTGTCCGAGCAGGCCGCCCATTACGTCAAAAATACGCCCCAGGGCATGGGTGCGGCCGGACAGCGCCGCAGGGTAGTTCGGCTTCAACAGCGAACCCTGGGGGATACGCACGTCAACCAGGTCGTAAAACCCGTCATTGAACAGGATCTGCGGATCGAACAGGTTGATCGTGAACGCGCCGAAAAACATCCTGAACATGTCCTCGCTGAGGAAAAAATTGATCGAGCTGTCCGCTTGCCGGTCGGTGCCGGCAAAATCGAAAATGGCCCGCGATCCCTCACGCCACAGCGTGCACTTGATCTTGTAAGGCCCGCCGCCCACCCCGTCATCACAGACGTAGTCCTCAAAACTGCGCGGTTCTTCCGGCACGATCATTTCGATGATCTGCTTCATGGCCGCATGGTTACGCTCCAGCATCATTTCCATGGTGGAGTAGAACACGTCATCGCCGAAGCGTTCCGCCAGCTCAACGCAACGCCGCGCCGCGGTATTGCAGGCAGCAACCAGGGCATTCAGGTCGAAGCGGTTCCATTGTGGCGTGCGCACATTGTGCAATATCAGTTCCAGCATATCGGACTGCAACTCGCCTTTGCGATACAGCTTTGTCGGGGGGATGCGAATGCCTTCCTGAAAAATCGTCGTTGCCTGCACCGGGATACTTCCCGGCGTCATTCCGCCGTTATCCGACATATGCCCGAACATCGCCGACCAGGCGATGTGTCTGTGGTCCTTGAAGATGGGTGTCAGTACTATCCAATCCGGCAAGTGGGACACCGCCGCGCCGCATCGGTACGGGTCATTGGTAAGGATAATGTCGCCCTCTTCGATGGTCCCGTCGTAGGCTTCCATCAGCCCGTGGATGAATGAGCCGAACTGGCCGACCACCATCTTGCCATCCCGGTTCGCCACCATCGGGAAACAGTCGCCCTGCTCGCGGATGCCGGGCGACATCGCAGTGCGGAACAGTACCGCGTCCATCTCCACGCGCACGTTGCGCAGCGCATTCTCGATGATGTCCACCGTTACGGTATCGACCGGGACGCGTTCCAGGGGACTCGTGTTCTGCTCGATAATTTTGCCGGCCATCGCTGTTGTCCTGTTCGGTTATTCGGGCTGGATAATGAGGTTGCCCAAAGCGTCCACCGCCGCATGGAAGCCGGGCAGTATCAGGGTCGTGGAATCCATTTCGGCGATGATTGCCGGGCCCGGCACCACCAGTCCTTCATGCAGTTTTTCCCGTGCATAAATAGCGGCCTCATGCCATGCGCCCTCGTAATAATAGCGGCTGTCGCGAATCCTGCAGTCTTCCAGCCGGGTCTGTGTGCTGCTGGTATCCAGTTCGGCCAGGTCTTTCTGTTTGACCCTGACGATGGCGCGTATCATGACGATTTCATGGCCTTCGCCCAGGTCGAATGTGAACAAGCGCTTGTGTTCGGCATCAAAGCGCCTGGTCAGGCTGAGAATGCCGCTTTCAGCCAGTTCCTCGGCGGTAAAATCCAGTGTGATCTGGTACGCCTGTCCGGTGTAACGCAGGTCAACCTGGTAAAGCGCCTCCAGGTCCTGCTGCACGACCCCGTCTGCAACCAGGGATTCGGACGCGCGTTCGCGCAGGGCTTCCAGGTCCTGTAACAGGTTGTCCGCGCCGGTTTCCTCCGCCATCGCGATATAGGTGCGCGCTGCTTCATCCTGGACTCGGGTGGTCGCGTCGCCGTAGGCGCACAGCACACCGGGGCCGGGTGGGATGATCACCGGCCAGGAGCCTGTCAGGATTCCCAGGGCGTTGGCATGCAGGGGTCCGGCGCCACCGAAACCGACCAGGGAGAAATCCCTGGGGTCATAGCCCTGTTCCACGGACACCAGCCGCAGCGCGCCGAACATGGATTCATTGACGATTTTGATGATGCCTTCGGCAGCCTCCATCAGATCGATCCCCATCGCGTCGGCCAATTTTTGCACCGCAGCCTCCGCCGCGGATTTATTTATCGCCATTGCGCCGCCCAGTTGCGCATCCGCGGGTAGATACCCCAACACCACGTTGGCGTCACAGACCGTGGGTTCCTCGCCGCCTTTCATATATGCTGCCGGACCGGGAACAGCCCCGGCCGATTGTGGCCCGACGCGCAGCGCGCGGGTCAACTCCGGGACAAAAGCGATGGAACCGCCGCCGGCGCCCACGGTGCGCACATCGACCGACGGCGCCCTGACGCGCACATCGCCGACGATGGTTTCCCGCCTGATCAGCGCTTTGCCATTCTGAATCAGCGCCACATCCGTCGATGTGCCGCCCATATCAAACGTCAGGATGTTGTCGTAGCCTGCGCGGCTGCAAAAATACAGCGCGCCGGTCACGCCGCCGGCAGGTCCGGACATCAGCATGTTCACCGGCGATTGCGTCGCCGCCCGGCCCGAGGCCAGTCCGCCGTCAGAACGCAGAATGGACAGGATAACGTCGCTGCCCATACGCTCGGCGAGCGCGGCCTGCAGGTTGTTGATATAGTTTGAGACCTCCGGTCGGACGTAGGCGTTAACGACCGTGGTTTCAGCGCGCTCGTACTCCTGCATCTCGGGCACGACCTTGCTGGATATGGAGATAGGAATATCAGAGAAAACCTCGCCGGCGACGGCCTCTGCGCGGCGCTCGTTCTCATCGTTGATGTAGGCGTTAATCAGGCAGATGGTCAGTGACTCCACCTCTCCCCTGGCGCGCAACGATTGCAGGTCCCGTCTCAGCGCCGCCTCGTCCAGTTCCCTGATGATGATGCCTTGGGCATCGATCCGCTCGTCCGCTTCTATGGTCAACTCCAGCGGGGCCAGCAGCGGCTTCTTCACGTAACTGACCCAGCCGCCCAGACCGCCCGGACAGAATGAGCGCGCCACCTGCAGAACCTGGCGGAAACCCTTGGTCGTGACCAGGCCCACCCTGGCGCCGCGCCCGGTGAGAACGGCATTGGTCGCGACGGTGGTGCCGTGCATTACCCGGGAGATTTTACCGGCGTCGATATTGTGTGTGTCACAAATCCGCGCAATGCCGTTCAGCGCCCCGATCGAGGAGTCTTCCGGCGTGGACGGCACCTTTGCGGTAAAGGTCGCGCCGCTTTGCTCATCTATCAGCAACAGGTCGGTGAAAGTGCCGCCTACATCAACACCCAGTCGATAACTCATTGTTTCGGTCCGTCCTCCATCCCGGTCACCAGTTCCAGGGCCTGCTTGTAGGGGGCGCCTTCTTCATCCTGCAACCCCTCCAGCTCCGCCTGGATGATACGGGTGATTTCGCCCAGAAACACCGCCCGGCGCGCGGCGCGTTCTTCCAGCGCCGCTTCATCCGGCTGATAGTTTTCAATCTCCGCGCGGGTGAACAAGTTGTTCTGCTGCGCCAACCGCTCAACCGTATCCAACCGATCGCGCAGCACGGACACTTCTCCCGCCAATCCCATCAGCATGGCCAGTAATTTGTCAATGGCAGGATCGGCAAAAAAATACGGCCTCTCACCCTTGGCCTTGCGTTTCAACTTCGGTTCAGCAAGCATCGGTTTCAGGTCCCGCGCTTTTCAGCGCCGTACAGGAACCACAGACCGCCACCGCCGAAATCACCGCCCTGGAATACCTTGGAGCGCCGCGCCTGGGCGATCTGGTAAGCGCTGGGCGCCATTACTTCGAATACGGTCTCCGGGTCGAAGCCCGCCTTCCGGCTCAGTTCAACGTAATCGATATCATGGGCGCGGCCCCAGAACGGTTCGTTGTTGTTGTAGGTGTCCCAGTCCAGCATGAAAGCGTCAAACGCTTCCAGGTCCTTGTAGGGAGGCGTCTCGGCATGCACCATCAGCCCTCCCGGCTTGAGCAGCCGATGGCATTCTGCAATGACGCGCCGGATCGCCTTCTCCGAGGTCTCGTGCAACAGGATATGGGAAACCACCAGGTCGAAGGAGGCGTCCGCAAAATCCGTCTGTTCGGCGTTCTGCTGGGAGTAATGGACTTTTGCGCCCAGGGATTCGGCACGCGCATGGGCGTATCGCAGCATCGGCGCAGCGACATCGATGGCATGGGTCTCCGCTTCGGGCCACGCCTGGGCATAGGGAACCGTGCTGTGGCCCACCGCACAGCCCATATCCAGGATACGCGCCGGGTTGAATCCAGGATAGTTCTGCTTGATCCAGGCAACGGTGCTGGCGCCCATATCGGCGTTGTCCGGCCCCATCTGCCCCATCGCATAGATAAAGACCGCGCGATCATAAACAGCGCCGGGCGCGACATCGTCTTCGGTCACTTCGGTATGGTAGCCGCCGGGCTGACAATGGATATCCACGGCCTTGTGATAACGCGGAATGGCCAGGTCCGGGTCAAGCCTCAGACTGCCGCCGGCGCCTTCCTCAGGTTTTGCCTTCTCTGCCAGCGCCCGCAGTTCTCTCTGCACCGGCTGTTGTGATGCGGACCACATCATTTCCTGGCTGGTGCGCAGCAGCGTACTGAACATACGATAATGCGGATCAAGGGTCATCACATCGCGTATTTCGAAGCGGTTATCCGGTTCCCGCCCGTTTTCCCGGACAAACGCCGGTTTGACCCGGCGCTCATACGCGAGCCGGTTGCCCGGATGGACATGGGCAACGAGATGTTCCTTGAAAGAACGCACAAATTGCTGTCTGGCCAGCTCGTCGTGATTCGGTTCCGGTAAAATGGCGTGCCTGTTCTGCTCCAGCTCACTGGTCTGCATGGTTTTGCCCTCGCCTGTGCATGAATGAAGAAACCCGATTATAAAAGAAATTGGTGCGGGCTAACGATTGATTTTATTGTTACATAAATGTACTTTGACAAAGTGCCAGCAAAACGAATCAAGCCAATACCCGTATTATGGACGCTACGCTGACATTGCTTAGCAAGTACCACCACGGAGTCCTGGATCCGGGGTCGCCCACGCCGTTGTACCACCAGCTCTACTCCATCTTGCGGGATTGTATCCTCGGCGGTGTGCTGGAAGACGGAACCAGGATGCCCTCGGAGAAGGAGTTGTCCGCTACTTTCAAGGTGTCGCGCATTACCGCACGGCGTGCCCTGGACGACCTGGCGGCGGAAGATCTGGTTGCGCGCCAGCGCGGCCGCGGCACGTTCGTGAATTACCACTATCATCCGGAATTGCTCAACGCACCATTGACGGGCGCGCTGGAAAGCCTTGAGCACATGGGCAGGGAAACAAAAATCAAGGTCTTGAGCCTGCGCTTTGTCCGCCCGCCCGCCGATATTGCCGATGAATTCGGCGTCTCCGACGAACAATTGCTGTGCCACATGGTACGAATCAGGAGCAACCGCGACCTGCCGTTTGCCTATTACGACAGTTGGACGCTGGGGTTTGACCAATCCATCCGCAAACAGGCGCTGGAAAAGTCCCCGCGGCTGGAGCTGCTGCGAAACTCCGGAGTGAAGATTGCCCGCGCCGAACAGACGCTGAGCGCCGAAGCCGCGCTCACGCCCGCGGCCGATGCCCTGGGCATCGTACCGGGCAAACCGCTGCTGAAACTGATTCGGCGTTCCTTTGGGGAAGATGGGAAACAGGTGGATCATTTGAATGCTGTGTACAACCCCGACCGGTTCCAGTACCGTATGTCTCTGACGCTCAAGTAACGACCCATAGTATTATCCCCAAAGAGTTATCCCTCATACGGCCGTTTAAGGAATTTCCCCGCGGGCTTGCCCACGATATTGCCGTCATAGATCAGGCGGCCGCGCAACCAGGTCTGTTTCACCCGGGCCGATAACTCCATGCCGGCAAACGGCGTGTAACCCTGCGTGGATGGCGATTCCTCCGCCTGTATCACCCAGCTATCATCGGGGTCAACCAGTACCAGATCGGCGTCACAGCCGGGGGCGATATCGCCCTTGCTGTTCAAGCCATAACGACGCGCCGGGTTGTAGCTGATCAACTCGGCGATCCGATTCAGACTCATGCCGCGGCGAGTCCCCTCGCTGACCAGCGCCGGCAGCAGGTACTCCGTGCCGCCGAAGCCTGATTTGGCCAGAAACACGTTATCCGGTTCGCTCTCGTTAACTTTCATCTCATGCCGGCAACAGGCATGATCGCTGACTACCCAGTCCACTTTTCCGTCCAGCAGCATTTCCCACAGGTACTCCACATCTGCGCGCGGGCGGATTGGCGGGTTGACCTTGGCCAGGATGCCGTTTGGCGATTCCGTATCCAGCATCAGGTGGCCGATAGTTACCTCGCGCCGGAAATCGATATGAGGAAACGCGTCCGCCATCAACAGCGCAGCCTCGACCGCCTTACGGGATGACAGGTGCAACAGGTTGATGTTCACGCAATCGGTTTCATGGGCCAGGTAGGAGGCGATGAATATGGCCAACCCTTCGGAGTGTGGCGGGCGCGAGGCATGGTAGGCCGGCAGGCCACTGAGCAGGCCTTCCTCCTCGACCAGGCGCGTATACGCGCGCATGATCTCGGCAGTCTCACAGTGCATACTCAAGCTGATCTGTTCCGCCCTGTCGGGAAAACGATCCATGGCCCTGCGGATACCGCGCATGACAAATTCAAAATGGGCGAAATCGTACCGTTCATCCTTGCCAATCATCAGAAAATCGCTTTGATCGTCGGATTTACCGTGCAGGCCGTGAGAACCGTAAAACATGAAAATCTTGAACGAGGTCACACCGAAACGCTCGATCAGTTCATCGATCTCATCGATATGCGCCGCCATCATCGGCGCCAGGTGATACGCATAATCGACATGGAAGCGGCCTTCGGACAGCGCCAGCGCCTCCGGAAAAAACTCCCGATAAGGTCCGCCTTTATTCAGGTAGTACTTGCCGGTGCGCAGGTAGTTCAGACTGGTGGTTACCCCTCCCATGGCCGCGGCGCGGCTCTCGCTGACCGCATCTTCTGCCAGCGGCGCATAAATACCCGTGTGCATGTGTGCGTCGATAACGCCAGGGAATGCCAAACGCTGCCTGCCATCCACTACTTGCGCGGCTGTGTCTGGGTCGATATCCGGGGCTATGCGCGCAAACTTGCCTTCGCTGATCGCGATATCCGCGAGTTCCGCCGTGTTGCCGTGCGGCCTGACAACTCTTACGTTCTTAATCAACAGGTCGATGCTCATAACACTTTCATAGTACCCTGATAAAGTTCTAATGATATACTTTTATAACATAATTTGGGAAACAATGCCGATAAACCCTCATGATCAGGGAACAGCACACCTCGATTGCATGTAACTGTTGGCGCTGGTCAGGGCTTGTTTGCATACCACTCCCGCAACAATGGGAGAGAGACCTGTCTCATCTTATCTTAATCCGGGCAAACCTGGGATAGCGTAGATGGCAACAACTTTATTTGAAAAAATATGGAATGACCACCTGATAACCGACTTGGGGGACGGGTCCTCGTTGTTGCATATCGATCGCGTGTTCCTGCACGAGCGCACCGGCAGCATTGCGTTAAGCTCCATGGCAGAGAAGCGGCGCCGGGTGAAAAACCCGAGCCAGGTGTTTTGTACGATGGACCACATCATCGACACGCTCCCCGGCCGCAATGATGAGACGTCCATGCCCGGCGGCCAGGCGTTCATCACCAGCACTCGCCTGCAAACCCAGCGCGCCGGCATTACCCTGTTCGACATCAACGACCCGCGCCAAGGCATATCACATGTGATATCCGCTGAGCAGGGTATCGCCATGCCAGGGCTGACGGTAGTCTGCCCGGACAGCCATACCTGTACCCTGGGCGCGCTGGGCGCGCTTGCCTGGGGGGTCGGTTCCAGCGATTGCGAGCACGCGCTGGCGACCGAGACGTTAAGAGTTGTCAAACCAAGACAAATGGCGGTGCGCTTGGAAGGCAAGCTGCCTTCCGGTGTCACCGCCAAGGACACAATCCTGCAGTTGATAGGACAATACAGCGCGTCCGGCGGCAGCGGTTACGCGCTTGAGTTCTGCGGCCCGGGGGTGCAACATCTTCCCATGGAGGCCAGGATGACACTGTGCAATATGGCCGTCGAGTTCTCCGCATTCACCGGGCTTATTGCGCCCGATGACGCAACGTTGGATTATGTCGCCGGGCGCGCGTATGCGCCGGCAGGCAATGATTGGGATGCGGCGCGGGAATACTGGCGCAAGTTGCGCTCCGATGATGGCGCCGTGTATCACAGGGAACTGTGCCTGGACCTGGCACAGGTCGAACCCAGCGTTACCTGGGGGACCAGCCCGCAACATGTTACAGGCATCTCCGGGATGATACCCGACCCGAACGATGAACCTGATGCGACCACGCGCAACGGCATGGAGCGGGCACTGGATTACATGGGACTCAAGGCCGGCGCCGCGATCACCTCGATTCCGGTTGATGCGGCGTTTATCGGTTCCTGCACCAATAGCCGGCTCAGCGACCTGCGCGCCGCCGCGGCGGCGCTCAAGGGCAACAGGATTGCGCCGGGGGTCAAGGCCATCTGTGTTCCCGGGTCCACGCAGGTGAAACGTGCGGCGGAGCAGGAAGGTCTGCACGAGGTCTTTCTGGATGCCGGGTTCGAGTGGCGCGAGGCGGGCTGTTCGTTGTGTTTCTATGCCGGAGGGGAAGGTTTCCCTGCCGGCGCGCGTGTCATAACCAGCACCAATCGCAACTTTGAAGGACGCCAGGGCCCGGGAGTACGTTCGCACCTGGCGAGCCCGGCAACCGTCGCGGCCTCGGCGTTGAAAGGCTGTATCGCGGACGCACGCGAAGTAGTACACAACTGATGAAAGCTTTTGTCATCCACGAGGGCGTTAGCGCGCCATTGCTGCGCAGCAATATCGACACCGATAGCATTATTCCCTCCCGGGAAATGCGCCATGTGTCGAAAAAGGGTCTGGCAGAAGGCCTGTTTGCCGGCTGGCGTTACCTGGAAGCGGATCGGGAAGCGCGCGTCATCAACCCGGATTTCGTACTAAACAAGCCGCAATATGCCGGCGCCAGCATCTTGCTCGCAGGCAGAAATTTCGGTTGCGGTTCATCCCGCGAGCACGCAGTCTGGGCGCTGCTGGAATACGGCTTCAGGGCCGTTATCGCGCCGGAGTTCGGATCGATCTTCTACCATAACGCGGTGCGCAACGGTCTGCTGCCGGTAACACTACCGGAATCGGCAATCCGGGCGCTGATCAGCGCCACCGGGACCGCCTCATCATCCGCGCGCCTGACCATTGACTTGCGAACCACTACGGTGGCGGACCCTGCCGGGTCACACTACCGCTTCGATATCGAGCCTGTCTACAGGGAAATGCTGCTGCGGGGAATGGACTCGATAGACATGACGTTGCAGCATCAGGATAAGATCAGCGAATTCCAATCCCGGGACCGGCACACACGCAACTGGGCCTACCTGGCTTAGCCCGAAAATCTCAATTGGTAAGATATTCTAGGCCAGCGTCCGCGCTGCAATCAGTCCATCGATATCCGCTTGTGACAAGCCCAGTTCTTGCATCACCTCGCGGGTATGTTCGCCCTGTGTCGGCACATCTCGCCGCAGACCCTGGCGCTTGCCATCCATGCGTACCGGCAACGCCGGCAGTCTGGTCTGTTGGCCTTCCGGTGTGGTGACGTCCAGCAGGCCGCCGGAGGCCAGCAGGTGCGGATCGTCAAACAGGTCTTCCGGCCTGCTGATCGGGGCATAGGGCAGACCGCATCGGTCCAGCCGTTCCATCAACTCTTCGGCGCGCAGCGCCTGGAACAGTGAACGCACGCGCGGGATAATCACATCCCGCCGGCCCACTCTGCCGGTATTGGCGGCAAGAGAAGGGTCCCGGGAGAAATCATCCAGGGAGAAATGATCACAGAACTTTTTCCACTGGGTATCGCTGACCACAGCGACAAACACCTGTTTGCCGTCCCGGCATTCGAAGATGTCATAGATTGCCCAGGCTGATACCCGCACCGGCATGGGCGGAGCCGGTTCGCCGGTTACCGCATACTGCGCCATATGCTGGCCGACCAGGAAGGCGGTGCTTTCAAACAACGCGCTGTCAATCCGCTGCCCGCGACCCGTGCGCCGGCGCAGCTCCAAAGCGGCCAGAATACCGATCACACCGAACATGCCGCCGGCCACGTCAACCACCGATGCGCCGGCGCGCAGCGGCTGCCCCGGCGGGCCGGTCATATATGCCAAGCCGCCCATCATCTGGGCGACCTCGTCCAATGCGGTACGCTGTTCGTAAGGGCCGGAGAGAAAACCCCTGGCGGAGTAATACAGCAACCCGGGATTATCTTTTGCCAGTTCATCGTAGCCATAACCCGCCTGTTCCATCGCGCCGGGTCTGAAATTTTCAATAAATATATCGGCCTTACTGATCAGGCGTTTGGCGATGTCCCGGCCTTGATCCGACTTGAGGTCAATACAGACACTGCGCTTGTTACGGTTATACATCGAAAAATAGCCCGCGCCCGAGCCGCGCAGCCGCCGGGTATTGTCGCCTGCCAGCGGTTCAAGTTTGACAACATCAGCGCCCAGGTCGGCAAGCAACAGCCCCACGCATGGTCCCATGACCATATGCGAAAATTCAATAACCCTGATGCCGGAAAGCGGTAATTCGTGATCTGTCATAATATTCTGTTGTCGCGCGGGTATCGGCAACCTCAATCGCATTTCTGTAAGCCGCCCGCCAATATGTTATATTATTATAATATTATGACAAGTATGCCGGCCTGTTTTTCTAGCAGTTTTGTTTGACAAGCCTTGATGCGGATGTGACAATAACAAGTGGTGCCAATGGTTTGCCCAGGACGGGTCTCGAACCCGTAAGGCATGTAGCTTGTGCTACAGAGGCCGGGGGAGTGGCGGTCCCCTGTGTTTACCGATTTCACCACCTGGGCAGAATAAACCCGTCCCTTTCGGGGGACGGGTTTACTTAACCCATTCTGAATTTATCTCTCCTGTTCGGCAAAAGTTAATATCCGCGTTTTGTGAGAAAACTCACAAAAAAAGGAAAAAATCCTTTGGGTGAAATCAGGACACCCTAGCTCGCGTCAATCCTCGGGCTTGTATCTCTCTCCTTTGCAAGCGAACGCCGCAGGCGCCAGTAAGCGCACATATGCGCCCGGTGAGAAATCCGGGTTAAATTGAGCGTCCGCTCAGGAATAAATCAGTTCCAGCATTTCACCCGCCGGGCCGGCGCAGAAGCCCACTCGTCTGCCGTTATAAGGCGGTTCAGCCAATATGTTGTTGTCGCCATTTTTCTGAGGGGAAGCACAACTGAAACTCACCATCGCGATGCCTGTTGGCAGCAACCCCTGCCGCGCCGCGGGGTGGCCCTTTGCGGACGGCAATTCATCCAGTTCCAGCAGGTATCCGGGATTGCCCAGGGTGAGCGCCGAGATCCGGTGCAGATGCGCGCGCGGCAGCCCGTGCGCGGCGGACATCATGGTCACCCGCGCATCAATGTCCGGCGCATCGGCGATCGCGAACCGGGTGCGATAAAATTCCTTGGCCGCGGGCAGGGAAGCCACCGCCAGGATCATGACGAAACACCAGGCCACGACCTGGTCGGTCGGCGCCAGGCTGAAACCGGGAATATCTCCCTTGATCTGCGTCAGGTAGAGCGCCTCTCCCGCCGGGCCGACCACCTGGCAGGCGCGGATCTTGTCGGTGAATGACAGGTCTGCGGGCGGGCCGGCAACGGCAAACGGCGAACCGGCCAGGTTCTGCGCCAGACTGTCCACATCGTTAACGAGAATTTCGGCTGCGTTCCAACCGGCTGTGCTGAAAGGCGGGGGCGGCGGTTCTGCATCAACCTGGAGCAGTCTGATGAAATGCGTCGTATCGCGTTGCGGCGCCAGCAGCATGTAGTTCGTCCCGGCCGCTGTTTCCAACCCCCATAACCGCGCCAGCGCCGTGGAGATCTGCCCTGCGCCGACCCGACGGTAATGCAAAAAGCCGCAATAGGCCGCTTCAACCATAGCCGGATCAGCGCAACCCAGCGTGACCATTTCAATCCTGTGAAGCATACTCATCCCGCCAGTTCCTGAACCCCAAGCCAGCAACAACAGCGATTGTGTAGCATGCAAACCACCCCGCGCCTCAAGCCAGCAACATGAGCGATAGTGCGGGCAAAAAACTGACCAGCAGCAAACCGACCAGCATCAGCAACAGGAACGGTGCGACACTCTTGCAGGCTTCCAGGAAGGTGACCTTGAACGCGCCCATCGCGATGATCAGGTTAAGCCCGAACGGCGGGGTCAGATAACCGATCTCCAGGTTGACAATCATCACGATGCCGAAATGCACAGGGTCCATCCCCAGACCCTGGGCGATGGGCTTGAGAGTAGGCGCCAGCACCAGTATCGCAGAACCAATGTCCATGATCGCGCCGACCAGCAGCAGGAACAGGTTGACGCCCAGTAGAAATCCCTGGGGATTAACAACATGTTCGGCAAACCACGCGCTGGCCGCCATCGGCGCCTGCTCATAGGTGAGAAAGGTATTGAGGCTGACGGCAAACATAAGCACCGGAAACAACGAACCCAGCAACCTGGTGGTATCTTCGATCACAAGATGAACGCTTGCCGGTTTCAGTTCGCGATGGATGAACAATTCCACTACAAACGCGTATACCACGGCCACGGCGGCGGATTCAGTCGCGGTGAAATGGCCGCTGTAGATCCCACCCAGGATCAGGATGGGCATGAACAAGGACCAGACACCCTGTTGCAATGCCTCCCATAACTCACGCAGGTCCAGCTTGCCGGCAGGGATGTTACGGTTGAACCAGAGCGCATAAACGCTCATTAACGCGGTCAGGACCAGCGCCGGCAGGATTCCGGCAATAAACAGGTCGGTAATGGAAGTATGGGTCATCACGCCGTACAGGATCAGCGGAATGCTGGGCGGCACAATGATCCCAAGCGTGCCGGCCGCGCACAGCGCGCCCAACGAAAAAGCTTTGGAATAGCCCGCTTTCAGCAATGCCGGGTACATGATGCCGCCCACCGCCAGCAGCGTAACTGTGGAAGAGCCGGAAATCGCGGCAAACAACGCACAGGACAGTACTGTGGCGACGGCAAGACCGCCCGGAATTGGCGCGCTGGCGGCTTTGACCAGGCGCACCAGCCGCTCTGCCATCGAACCTCGCGTCATGATCTGGCCAGCGAGAAGAAACAGCGGGATGGAAAGCAGGATGTCCTTGTTCAGCGCGTGCCAGGCATCCAGTATCACATAACGCAACGGTTCATCGCCAAATACCCAGTAAACATAGAACGCGGCCACGCCCAGCACCACCACGAGATTCTGGCGCAGCAGAATGAGGGCCGTGAGCAGTACGATCAGGAGCAGGGTCTCAGTCATTGGATGAGGACTCAGGGGCGATACGCAACGGATCCTGCGGCGCCAGCTCGGGATTGGCGGCATAAATTGCGTGGCGAATGCCTACCAGAAAAAAAGCCAGCGGGAGCGCCACCAGGACCGGCCAGATGAGGATCGGGAGTAGCGTCGAGCGCTCGCCCAGTTGCATCGACTCCCAGGTCAGTTGCGCGCCGGCGCCGGCGGCGAACAGGCAAAACACACTCATCAAACCATCCTGCAAACGCATGATCACGGTGTTCCAGCGCGCCGGCAGCCAATTATCGGCAAACCGCGGCCGCAGGTGGTTGCCGCCTGCCGAGGCCAGGCCCAGACCGAACATCACCACGATGATATTTGCGTAAACCCCGGCCTGGCGCGCCCAGTGCAAGCCCACGCCGGTCAGCTCCCGGCTGAACACGTCAAGAAAAATAGCTGCGATGAGCAACGTAAACGCGGCGCTGGTGACGATGCGCTCCATGCGCCCCAGGAGTTGCAAAAATCGTTCTGCCATATGTGTAATTTATCCTGTATAACCTGTGCTCGGTACCATTCCCGTGCAAACGGGTATCCAATAGACTGAAGAGTCGCCCTGCGGGCGACACCCTGTCCTACTGGACTCCCGTTTGCACGGGAGTGGTAAGGAGGCATGTCTTGGTTTATGCCAATAGCTACATGCCGACGGGGTGAGCAGCGCCCTGATCATGAGGGTTTGGAGGTTTATACCAAGTTCTATTAATGATATAACAAATAAAGGAACCTCTGATTAAGTCTCAGAGGTTCCTACGATACAAGGATGTATCGTCAATATCAATGACTGTAAGGCATTGATATTGTGAGGAAAACAAAAATCGCATTTTTGTTTTCCGTACTCTGACAAGTCCAGGATGGACTTGTTCAGAGTTTCCTAAACATTTAACTGTCATCAATAACCGGAATGCCATTACTTCAACGGGCCAGCCTGATAATTCTGTTGCTGGCAGTCATGATTACCCAGATCGGCGGCTGCGCAGAGCGCGGGGACAAGCAACTGAAGGTGCGGGTCACCTCGCTCGGCATACCGGATACGCCTTGGCATGATTTCTGGCTGCGCTTTGCGGCGACACTGGAACAGAACGACAGCGCCGGGGAGATCGACCTGGACCTGTTTATTTCCGGGGAGTTGGGCAGTGAAGAGACGGCGCTCGCGAACCTGCGCCGGGGCCGGATACAGATCGGCGGTTTTGCGTTACAGGGAGTCGCAACCCTGATCCCGGAACTGAACGTGCTGCTCGCGCCCTACCTGTTTGATTCCCGCGAGGAAGCCGCGTTCGTGATGGACCATTACCTGTCCGATGCGTATGCAAAACTGTTTGCGGAAAAAGGACTGACACTGATCCAATGGTCGGAAGTAGGCTGGTTCTATATCTACGGCAAGAAACCGCTGTTGACGCCGGCGGCAACCCGTGGCATTTCCATGAGATCCTCAAACGCCCTGGGTTCGCGCTACTTCGCCGAGGCTATCGGCGCCGACCTCATTCCCCTGAGTTTTGCCGAGGTGATCCCCGCGTTGCAGACCAACCTGATCGAAAGCGGCCAGACCGGCGTGGGCATGTATACACTCGCAGGGATTGCCAGGCCGGCGCCGCACCTGATGCTCACCCGGCACGCGTTTGACATGGGTCCCATCCTGGCCAACAAGGACTGGTATGACGGGTTGCCCGAACGACTCCGGCGGCTTGTTTTCGACAGCATAGAAAGCGCCGAGGTGAATCGGACATTGATCCGCGCCGCGCTGGATAATTATTTCCAAATTTCCCTACCGGCAATGGCCGTGACCGTGCACGAGTTGGATGCGGAACAACAAGCGCAATGGCGGGCGCGGGCGTTGCCCACCCACCCGAAGTTGCTTGAAGAGACGGGCGGACAGGCCAGGCGGATTTATGCACTGGTACAACGG
This sequence comes from Gammaproteobacteria bacterium, assembly GCA_965221335.1. GTDB lineage: Bacteria > Pseudomonadota > Gammaproteobacteria > Eutrophobiales > Eutrophobiaceae > JAAXHV01. Next base: position 515,891 of record CBDCSC010000002.1, read on the forward strand.
GGAAAAGCTGAGTTCCAGTCCGCATCCAAGTCGGCATCGTTGTGAAATCATAGCCATGCCATACGGTAAATCTGGCATGATAGATCAGGTATGATAATAAACTGATGAGGAAGCCCCATGTCAAACAACATCAAAGCCATTGATGCCGTCGTCAATATCTGGACGGAGGAAGCGTTATCGCACCGCCCGGGTTGGCGAGATGAATTCTTCGCCGGCAAGATGAGAGCCGAGCAAGGCCTGATGCGGGGGCTGTCGCTGGAACAGATGATAGACCTGATGCAGGAGGCCGGCATCGAACATGGGTTCCTGATCGCCGCCAAGGCCGGACGGCCCGGCTTGCCCGGATGTTATCACCTGCCGCCGGAGATCGTGGCCGCAGCCGTGAACAAATATCCTGATCACTTCTCCGGGCTGCTGGGCATCGACCCGTTCATGGGCATGGCCGGACTCAGGGAACTGGACAACGCGGTCCGCAACATGGGTTTTATCGGCGCGCACCTTTACCCGCACTGGTTTGATCTGGCGCCGGACCATGCGAAATACTATCCGTTTTATGCAAAATGTTGCGAGTTGGATATACCGATACAGATCCAGGTCGGACAGTCCATGATTTACTCAAAGGAGTTTCGCTGCAAAAGCGTGGGACAGCCCATCAAGCTGGACCCGGTGGCCTGTGATTTCCCTGAGCTGAGGCTGGTCGGCATTCACGTGGGCATTCCCTGGGCGGATGAGATGATCGCGATGGCGTGGAAGCACGAAAACGTGTACATCGGCGGTGACGCGCACAGCCCGAAATACTGGCCGCCGAGCTTCGTTAACTACCTGAACAGCTACGGCCAGGACAAGGTAATCTTTGGAACGGATTTTCCGGTGCTCAATTTCAAACGCACCCGGCAGGAGATCGAGGGTTTGGGGTTGAAACCGGAGGCAATGCGAAAGTTCCTTCGGGACAACGCGCGCCGCGTCTACCGCCTCGACTAATTCCTGACAGCCATCCATGAACCTGGCTTCCATCCTTCGCTGCCACGCGGACAGCTATGGCGACAAGACGGCCATTGAATTTCGCGCAGGACGAATCAGTTATCTCGAATTGTGGCAATACCTGGAAGACTATGCGGCTTGCCTGCACGCACACGGCATCAGACCGGGAGACCGTGTCGGCCTTGCCCTGAAAGAACACCCCTGCCACTTGATCCTGCATTATGTTCTGGCCCGGCTCGGCGCGGTGATCTTGCCGGTCGACCATCGTTGGACTCTGACCGAAAAAGCCGGAACCGTGACGGCATTCAACGCAAAACTGCTGATACTGGAGGAAGATGGCGACGCGCCGGCGCATATCGACACACTCAGGCTCAGCAGCGACCTGCAAGCAGGCGATGTCTCCCGTCTGCCGTCTATGCCGGATCATCCCGACCTGCCTTTGCTCATATCCTTATCATCCGGGACCACCGGCAGGCCCAAGGGCGCGCAAGTTACCCATGAGCAGATGTATCAACGGTTTATCAGCCAGTGGGTCACTATCGGTTTCAACTCTCAAGATCGGTTTCTGGGGTTGACGCCACTGTACTTCGGCGCCGGACGTTCATTTGCGATGGGCTTTGTTGCCGCCGGCGCTACGGTCATTCTCGATCCGCCCCCGCATACGCCCGAACAACTGGTCTCGACCGTAAATGGGTCTCGCGCGAGCGTCACATTCATGGCGCCGACTCAACTGCGCGGGTTGCTGCCGCTGCACAAGGACCGGTTATTGTTCCCACTATTGGATAAGTTGCTGATAAGCGGCGCCGCCCTGTACCCCGGCGAAGCAGAAGCGATACGCGAAAAAGTGAACCCCGGACTGATCGGTTATTATGCGTCCAGCGAAGGCGGCGGCATTTCCGTGTTGAATACCGACGAGTTCAATGACTACGCGCACACCGCAGGTCGGGCCACCTTCAGAACCGAAGTTCAGATTGTGGACCGCGAGGACAAACCGGCAAAACCGGGAGAAACCGGCCGCTTGCGCTATCGCGGACCCGGTGTCGCCATGCGTTTTATCGACGCAGACGGACAGGAACATCCCGCCGCCGACGACGGCTGGTTCTACCCCGGGGACCTGGCTGCCCGCCTGGACAGTGGACATATCGTGCTACGCGGACGCGACAAGGATGTCATCAACCGTGGCGCCGTGAACATATATCCGGCTGAGATAGAGGCCGTTCTGATGCAAATGCCCGCAATCAGGGAAGCTGCTGTCGTGGGTGAACCATCAGACAAATTCGGGGAAACCGTTGCCGCGTTCATCGTAGCAGACGAGGCCATCTCAATAGAGACGCTGGACGCACACTGCCGCCAACACCTGGCGCCGTATAAGGTTCCGACCCGTTACGTGTTTCTGGATCACTTGCCCAAAAAAGCATCAGGCAAACTGGACAAGACCGCGCTACTGGCCAGGCTAGAGGGATAACGACATCCCTCTCTCGTCTAACTGCCATAGCTGGCCTTGCTAGAGTATTAAGATAATCGAATCGCGACCATGTTGCTTTGACAAGCTGGAAGGAAAACTGTAGGTTACAGATATGGGCGGAAGCTGCACAGCTACCGGACCAGGACGTGATTACAATTTAACTGATAGGGAGGTGACCCATATGACCAGCACAGCGCTTTACCAAGCATTGATTGAAGTCGGCGCATCGCAAGAAAACGCCAACAGGGCAGCGGAGGATGTGGTTCAAATGTCGGAGTTAGCGCACCTGGCGACAAAGTCTGATATTGCGAAACTGGAAAGCAGTACCAAGGCTGATATTGCGGCGATGGAAACTCGACTTATAAAGTGGGCAGTGAGCTGTGCATTTCTGTTTGCCGGCATTGTCATAGCCGGTATGAGCATAGTGATGCAAGTCATGTTATCTCCCGGAGTCGCCCAGTAGTCACGGACAGTCTTCTCCGGCGCTCTCTGTAGGCTCCCTCATGATGTTGGCCTGGAATGCGGGCCAAGATATCCGGGTCAGATCAGGTTTTGTTTGATTAAGTCCTCAATCACGGCGCGTTGCGTGCCGATGAAGTGCCCTCGGTCTGGCGTGACTGTATTGCCTGCGGTATCCAGTAGGGTATTGGCCGGGTAGCGAGTTTCCGGATAAGCGATATGGGCGTACAGTTCCAGGCGCTGGCGCGCAAGCAGGTTGGCCATTCCGGGCCGGCGGCGGCGCCGCCGCAGGGACGCGATGTCGATTTCATGGTTCGCAACCATACTCTCTCCCGGGCCGGCCACGGCAAGCACGTGGCCATGATCATCGATGATTTTGGACATGCCGTCCGTTGAGGATTCCGGTATCGCTATACCGCTGATGCCGGCGCTATTGGCCGAGATGACATAGACCTGGTTTTCGATGGCCCGGGCCCGTTTGCTCACGTCCTTCGGCGTGAGTTCCGGACTGCCCACTTCACTGCTTGAATGCAATATCGCCTCGGCGCCGCGCAGCGCCAGCGCACGGGCAATTTCCGGGTACAGAATCTCTTCCGAAGCAACAGTCGCCAAACGCCCCAGTTCGGTATCTGCCACCGGAAATACGCCTTCTATCCCATAATGGTCCAGGTAACGATCCCAGACATCATGGGGTGTCGGCGCAAACAGGGAAATCAGGCGGCGATAGCGATGGATTACATCGCCGCTTGGGGCCAGGATGAAACAAGTCTGAAAATAAAGGCCGGGAAACGCCGGGTCCAACTCATAAGCATTACCCGAGAGAAAAATATCGTTATCCTGGCAAATCCGTCCCAATGCCTCATACTCAGCGCCATCCATTTCAATGCCCGCTTTTTCAGCCCAGGCCGGCACGGAATCACCCATGGGGAAGCCGGTCAGGAAGTATTCAGGCAGAACAACCAGGCGGGTATCGGCGCCGATGAATCCCTTGCTGGCCGCAATCTGGCGCGCGCAGGTCTGTATGGCGGCATGGATCGCGCGCCGCGCCTCGGTGACATCCAGGGCATTGACGGCGCGACAGCGGGTCTGTAAGGCCAGCGCGTAGTAGCAGGTCAAAAGTTATAATCCGTCCGTTAATAACACGATGACATCCAGCGCGCCTGCGCGTACTTTTTTCAATTCTGCGTAGTCGTCCGAATCCCAGAAGGCACGCGCCGCTTGCATGGACGGCCATTCGGATATCACCAACGCCTGGTAACCCCAATCTCCTTCCAGAATTTCAACTTCGCCTCCCAGCGCCCGGTAACGTCCCCCGTGTTTTTCAACCAGGGCAGGCATGCGTTGCGCATATTCAGAAAACTGTTCGGGTTTGGTAACGGTAGCTTGTACAACCATATAAGCCGGCATAGTATTTATCCTCTATCTCTCAAGGTCAATCAATTCGTAATACGTTTGCATGTAACCGCCCACTTCGCCGCGCAAAAACACAAAGTCGTTATCGGCTGTGCACCAGATATTGTATTCAGGGTGCTCCTCCGGCAGTTGCCCGGCGGTATCAACATAGCGAAAGTGATGCGCATCAAACTCGCCGGCCGGCACCGTGATCCGCTCATCGCCCACATACTCAATGCCAAAACCCAGCTTGAACAACATCGGACCTGTTGCGCCGCGGTGGTCGGGAGACGTCACCATCATGTCGGGAAAAAACATCTTGCCTGGCCCCCGGCTGCGGTCATAAATATATAAACCCAGGCTATCACCGGATATGGGGTGGCTAGCCAGCCATCGTATACGTTGCTCCAGTTCAAAACGCTGGGAGACACGCCCATCGCGGATGTTGAACATTTCCGTTTCCGCGCTGTTATGGCTAAATCGCATCCAGCCTGAGCCTTCAAACTCATCATCAATGGTCAGCCGCACAAAGCAATCCAGTGGATAGTAGTCTGCATCCAGGCTCAGGGTCACATCGCGTAAAACAGTGGGCGGATCGTCGATCTCACACAACGCGCGTAAAGTGCGTTTACCATCTGTATGCGTTGTGATGATAAATGATTCGCGCCCGCGTTCCTGTCCCCACCGATCAGGTTTATGACTGGTGTATAAAATTTTGCCGCGTACTGTTCTGTGTTTCATTATGCGGGAACCCGTTTTCCTGGTAATCTTTCACCATTACACGCTGCGTACAATTTGCTTTAGCTGAGCGCAAGCATAGCGCCTGAACGGCGCTTACATACTAGCTCGACGCTGTAACCAAGTCAAAGAGGAAGAGAAGCGTATACATGCGCTGTTTGTCTTATCGTCACTTTTCGTATATTTTTGACGGCATAATGTACAAAAAAATGGCCAAAATACGACAGCACAGTTTCTTTCTTTTCGGTGAGTGCGGCTCTGAATTGACCCCGGCTTGGTTCACGCAATAAAGGCCAATTTGGCCTGTGTGCGTAATTGAAATATGGCCGGTAAACCGCTTTCTGCAAGCCTTGCAGAGCGACTCACTCTGGCCCTGAAGTCTGACCAGTACAAGAACAGCGGGACATTATATTGACGATTAACCCTTTCATCGAAGTTCGCAACCCTCGTACCGGTAAAATCGACTATCGCTTTGAGCAGGTTGGAGCGTCAGAACTGGTGCGGATGGCAGCCGATCTGCGTGACGCACAGACCCTGTGGCTCGAACGCGGGGTGGAAGCGCGCTGTCAGACCCTGCTGCAACTGGCTGAGGCCATGTCCAATCAACGCGATCGGCTGTTTGATGCACTGTGCGCCGATACCGGGCGCGTCGGAGAAACCGAACTGGAGATCAACGCGGTTATTTCCAGCATAGAGCGCTGGAGCGGGCTTGCACCTGATCTGCTGACCGTGGAGGAGAACAAAAACACCTCTGTGCCGTTTATTGAGATCGGCAGCCAGGCTGTGCCTTATCCGCTGACGCTGGTGATTTCGCCCTGGAATTTTCCGCTGCTGTTATCCTGTATTGATGCCATACCTGCGTTGCTGGCCGGCAGCGCAGTGATTGTCAAGCCGAGCGAGGTCACGCCCCGTTTCGTCGAACCATTACAGGATATCATTGCCGGTGTTAAGGACCTGCCCGCGGTGTTCCGCTTTCTCCCCGGAGACGGCAGCCTGGGCAGCGCGCTGATCGGCCATGCCGACCTGGTCTGTTTTACCGGCAGCGTCAAGACCGGCAGGCAGGTGGCCAAGGCCTGCGCCGATAATTTTATCCCCGTGCAGCTTGAACTGGGCGGCAAAGACCCGACGATAGTCACCGCCGACACGGACATAGAACGCGCGGCCGCAGCGCTGTGCTGGGGCGGCATGGTGAATGCCGGACAGTCCTGCTTGTCTGTCGAACGGGTGTACGCTGAAGCCCCGATTTACCAGGCGCTGATTGCGTCGCTCGCGCACCAGGCCAGCCGCCTGAAGCCGAATACCAATGATATCCACAAGGGCGAGATTGGGCCGATCATATCCGAACGCCAGCGGGACATTCTCGAAACGCACCTTCAAGATGCCGTTGCCAAGGGCGCTAATACCGAATGTGGCGGCAGAATCATTGAGCATGATGGCGGCTTGTGGTGCGAACCGACGGTATTGTCAAACGCCAATCACGACATGCTGGTGATGACGGAAGAGACCTTCGGGCCGATACTCCCTGTAATGGTCTTTGATACGGATGCCGAGGCCATTGAGTTGGCCAATGACACCGTTTACGGCTTGTCGGCAGCCGTATTTGCGAATGACATCGGGCGCGCCCGCCATATTGCCGGCAAGCTCGACGCCGGCGCGATCAGCATCAATGATGCCGCGTTGACCAGCGTTATGCACGAGGGGGAGAAACAAGCGTTCAAGGCCTCCGGCATGGGCGGTTCGCGCATGGGACCGGCCTCCATCCGGCGCTTCCTGAGAAGCAAGGCATTGATCGAGAACACCCAGACAAGTTGGGACCCCTGGTGGTACAGAGCGCCGGATAAATGCTGAAAACCATCCTCATCGTCACCATTATGGCGGCCAACCTGATGCAGGTGGAACAGGCCTATCGGGATGAACTCGGATACCAGGTCGCGCAGCGCGGTGCGATCTCGCAAACCCTGGCCGCCTCCTGGAACGCATCGTCGCTTACCGGCCAGAACTATGTGATGCTGCAGCCCTCAAGCAACGAATCCGTTTATCTGCGTTTTATAGAAGACCCCTCCGGCGCGCAGGTAGAGCCTATGCGAACCGAGGGTTGGAACGCATTGGAAATACTTGCGCAAGACCCCGATGTCCTGGCGCGGACGTTGGACCGTTCAACGCATTTTCGCGTGGTTGGCCAACCGCGTTATCTCACGGAAAAACAGAACATCAAGGCCATGCAAGCGCTGGGGCCAGCGGGCGAGTTGATCTATTTCACCCGGATCAGCGACCCGGAGAAATCCGGTTTCGGCCTTCTGCCCGCGCAGACATATGTTGACCGGGTATTCATCATGGTGGTCGGCGCCCGCGACCATTCCGCCCTCGCTGAGTTTTACCGGACAGTCCTGGGCATGACCGTGACCGCGCCGATGCAATACCGAATCGGCGTATTGTCCAACGCGTATGGCCTGCCGCCGCAGACCTTGCACGAGCTGTCCATAGTACAGTTGTCGGAACGCTTTTTGATCGAGTTGGATCGTTACCCTGAAACGGCTATGCGTCGAGACACTGTTCCGGGTTCCATGCCTGCCGGCATTGCCATGGTGACATTTGAGGTGACGGAGTGGAAACCGGACCTGCCCTATATTGGGGGGACCGCGCGCCCGCCATCATATCCGTACCTGGAGCGCCGCGCCGGTGTAGTAATCGGCCCTGCCGGCGAGTATATCGAGCTGGTCGAAGCGACATTGGCAACGACTGAGAATGTCCCGGCAGATTAACCGGCATTTCATCAATGTGCAGGGGCGATGGACGCACTTCCGTTCGGGCGGCGCCGGATCGGTCGTGCTGTTGTTGCACCAGTCGCCTCAATCTTCAACGGCCATGCTGCCGCTGGCGGAAAAACTGGTTTCCCGTCATTGCGTGATAGCGCCTGACAGTCCCGGTTTTGGCCTGTCCGACCCGCTGCCGATAGAAGAGCCGACCATTGAGGACATCGCGCACGCGCTGGATCAGTTCGCGGACGCCATTCAGCTTCCGCCGGCAACGGTCATCGGCGTTCATACCGGCGCGCTGATTGCGCTGGAATTTGCGCTGCGGTTCCCGGACAAGGTCGATTTTCTGATCCTGGACGGACTCGCGCTGTTCACCGAAGAAGAAAGCGCCGATATCCTGGAGCATTATCTGCCGCCGTTCACACCGAACTGGGATGGCAGCCATTTGACCTGGTTATGGGCGCGGCTGCGTGAACAGGCGATCTTCTTTCCCTGGTACAGGAAAGATCGCGGCGCGCGCATGCATTACGATATGCCGAACGCGGATTATCTGCATGGCTGGTTCATGGATTTCATGTATGCCGGCGATAACTACCGCGGCGGGTATGGCGCCGCGTTCCGTTATCGTAACAGTGCGGCGATTAAGCATATCATTCCGTCTGCCGCCGCCTTGTATCGCAGCGGTGATGTACTCGAGTCTCACCGTCAGCGCTTGCCCGCGCTGCCGGAACATGCCTGGTCGGAAATTGTCCCATCGGGACCCGGCAGGCTGGATGATCGAATCATCGAATTGTTGGGCGAGCGCCGCGTAGAGAGACAATTGGAGTGGCGGTATCGGCGCCATAAAGACCCTCCAACGGGAGAGCCTGAACCCGCTTATATCGATATCGGCGAACAACAGCTTGCCATGCTGGCAGCGGGTGAACCGGACCGCCCAACAGTGTTGTTGTTGCACGACCTGGCGGGGTCTGCGGCTTCGGCGCGCGCCCTGGTTTCAGACCTTTCCCGCCACTACCGCGTTATCTGTCCCGACCTGCCGGGACATGGCGAGAGCGCCGATGTTCTGACTGCCGGATTTTCCATCAGCACGGCCGTTGCCGCATTGTCGGAACTGCTGGCTGCACTTGGTATTGACGCTTGCCGATTGCTGAGCCTGGGCGCGGCTTGTGCGTTCGTGCCGGGTTTGATCCGGCGCAACCCCGACATGTTCGTCAGCACGGGAATGCACAACCCACTGCTGCTGAGCGCGATAACCCGTAGTGCGTTGCAGGACCGTTTTGCGTTGCCCATCAAGCCTGATGAGTATGGATTGCATATCACGAAACTCTGGTACGCGTTGCGCGACGCCCGGCTGTTCTGGCCCTGGCATGAACCGTTAGCCGCCAATATCCGTCAGGATACTCCGAGCCTGGATCCGGAGACGCTTCACCAGTCCTTGTTCGATGCGCTCCGCTGCGGCAATAATTACCACCTGATCTGGCAGGAGTTTTTCGCAACCGATGTGATCAACGCAATGAGGACACTGACCACACCGCTCTCGGTCAGCCTGAGTCAGACCCATCCCTGCCGGGAAGAAACTCTTTCTGCATTAGCGCATGTGCCTACAACAACCTGCCGAGAAACATCCGACAACTGGCCGGAGATTACCGCCGCGCACTTTGAGGGGGATGGCGTTTGAGGATACGGGTCTGACGGCGAAGACCAAACAAGATGTCTAGCGACTTACCAGGTTTTTCCGCCTACCCAACTGCCTACTACGCCTTTAAACTTCTGTATGTTGACTTCCTGCCAGACACCGGCCTGGTAATACGGATCGGCGTGTATCATTTGTGTTGCTTCATCAAGGCTGTCGACCTCGAATATCAGCAGGCTGGCTACCGGACCTTTTCCGTCAGGGCCCATCACCGGGCCTGCCACCTTGATTTTTTCCTCAATCTCTTCAATGTGCGCAAGGTGTTCCAATAGTTTACTTTGCCTGGGTTCAGCGCCGCCCGGCGCGTCTTTGCAATAAACGGATACGAGCATGAAATTTCTCCTCAGGTCAGTTCTGGACAACCACTTTACCATGACAACATGCCAGTTTGCGGCTGATTAGGGACAACCACTTTGCGTTATCGCGTGCGACCAATTTGCTGCGTAAGTTTCGCTGTATAACCTACGTACGGTTCCATTCCAGTCAAAATCCTCGTTTCCCTTGGGGTAAATTACGGAATCCTGTGAAACAATGGGTCACCCTTCGGGCGACAGTGTATCAGACTGGACTCCCGCTTTCGCGGGAGTGGTTCGGTGGCAGGGCGACACAGTATCTGACTGGACTCCCGCTTCCCAGCCTGCCCCCGTATGGCGTTGAGCGGGGGCGGGAGTGGTTCGGAGGTAGAGCGACAAGGTATTGGTCTGGACTCCCGCTTTTCAGCCTGCCCCTGTATGGCGTTGAGCAGGGGCAGGAGTAGTTCGGGGGCAGTGCGACAATAACGGCATTGCGCCGCGGTGTGTAGTGCGTGTATTCTTCACTGAAGTTTACCGGAGCCGATGACATGAACAATCTCAACAGAAGGCATTTCCTCAAACATGGCGCGGTTCTGACGGGCGCGTTGACTGTGTCACCATTATTTCTATATGCTGCCAAGGCGCAGGACGAACGCTACCGCACCACCAGCGCGGCAACGCCGCCGTTTACTCCGATTAAAGTACTCGACACCGCAGCAATGCCTTGGTCGCCGCCGATCAATAAACTGGGCTGGAAGGCCAAGACCCTGTATAAAAACGAACAGACAGGAGACCACCTGGTGATTATCTGGGTTCCAATCGGCGCACCGGGTGGGCGCAACCACTATCATACATTCCATGAATGGGCCTATTGGCTTACGGGCGATTTTGTCAATAACGAATACACCAGTCCCCAGCAGCGCATCGGCGATTTTCAGCAGTTCCGCGAAGGTGTATTTCTGGATCGGCCCGCTTATAGCCTGCACGGTGGCGAGCCGGGGCGGTTGGATTCCCAGGTTGGCGGAACCTGCCTGATCATGGAAGAAGGCGGCGAGACCATTTATGTTATGCCGGACGACCCGAACTACAGTGACCAATGGAAACAAGTCAAACAGTGGACTGTTCCCAGAATTATCGACACCATCAGTGATCTTCCGTGGGAGCCTTACGATGACACAAATGGTATCAGCATCAAACGCCTGGCGGATGACCAGACACGGGGGTTTCGTGCAGTGATGTGGCTGCTGCCCGCGGGCTGGGAAACAACGAAAGAAGGGCAATTCGGTAAGGCACATTACTACAAACAGGCGCACCAGTTCAACTACATCCTCAATGGCGACCTGCAACTTCAATGTTGGGCATCACCCAAGGAAAAAGCGGAACGGATCAGGCTTACAAAAGACTTCTACTTCGAAAAAGCGCCCATGGCCATCTCCGGCTTAGCAGAGGGCACAATCAGCGAGACCGGCTGCGTCTGGCTGCAGGTCACATATGCCAAGGGCACATCTATTCCCAATATTCCAATTGAAACTGCGGTCTATATCAACTCGAATGCTTGAAATGTAAGTCCAATGAGTGAGTTGAGAACTTTTGACAATCTTGAAGAAGATTACTTTCGCAGGCACCCTGATGAGGTGGATGCTTACCTGTCGGAAATCTTTGATGAATATGCGCAGGATGGAGATTCTGGTTCGTTACTTGCCTCACTGCGAGTTATAGCCAAGCTAAAAGGTATCTCAATACTTGCGGCAGAAACAGGGATGTCCAGGCAGGGATTGCAAAAAGTGCTTTCCCCCAAAGGGAACCCGCGCCTGGATAATATCAATGCAGTTATTCATGCTTTGGGCTATCGCCTGATGCTTGAGAAAATATGATCCAGGACTCCACTCGGCTGTGATGCGCTACCGTTAAAGCGCCCAACCCGCATTTATCAGGCTGCTTATTGCTGCCGGCAACATGATTGCTGTCAAATGCGGGCTAAGTTCCAGGTCACGGCTCAATCATGGGAATGATGATGGTGCTTGTGCTTGTGCGTATGCCAGTGGCTGTGTTTGTGGCCGTCGGTGTCCGGTTCGTTGTCCGGAAAGTCCGGGCCGCGTAGCGCTTGCGTTTGCTCGAAGTCTTCCGGGCCGTGGGGGTGGTTGTGGGAGTAGCTGACCATCCACTTGTACAGTAACGGGTCACGTTGGTAGACCCGTGCCGCCGCGCGGCACTGGTTCTCCTTTGGCGTGGACCAGGGATTGTAATGGAAGTAGTTGAACAGTTTCGAATCGACCCTGCCCAGCGCGATACAGCCGAATTCCGACGCGAACGCGCCATGGTTAATGTATGCCGGGCGCCAGAAATAGCCGCCGGTGGGGATATCGCCGAATTGCATCATCCAGGACGTACCCCACAGGTGGTACGATTCCTCCGCACAGTCATGGTAGGAAATGTTGTCCTGGTAAAACGCCGGCGTCATGCAGTACAGGAACGTCATCGCATGGGAAATCGGATTGTAGTTCAGCAGCTTGATCATCACGCCTGAAGCCACTGCGGGTTTGACGATGTTGCCCGGCTCCCAGATGATGTCCAGGTAGGAGTCGACGTCATGGTATAAATTTGTGTGGGCAAGGTGATGATGTTCGGTTGACTCAACCAGGCTGGGTTCGCCGGTATTGTACATCATCAGTACCAATGCGCCCTTTTCAGACTTGATTGCGGGCATGGCATACCCTGCCGGGACATAGAAGTAATGGCCCTTGCGTACTGTCCGCTCATCCAGTTGCAGTTCTCCCTCAATAACGATCATCTCCCATTCCGACCAGGAAAAGCCCGGAACCTGGCTGTAACCGCCGTCCAATTGCACCGTCATCGTGCAGGCGCCGGTATCGGTATCCATGCTCAGCATCTTGTAGTGCATGCCCCGGCCGAAGCCCGGCAACAGCATGTTCTTGAATCCAACATCACGGTCTACAAAGGGTTCTATGTGTGGACGCGCCATAATATTTCTCCTGTCTTAGTTTATTCGCTTTCTGCCCCGTACTTCCAGAGCACCCGGTCTTCCCTTCCTTCCGGCTTTGCCGGCAGGTTTTCCCGTTTGATCTTCACCTTCTGGTCGCCGTCGGCATTAAAGCCGCGCAGGGAAATCCGGTCGAAGAATTCTTCGTACCATTTTGCCCGCGTCGGCGCCAGGTCGTTCAGGTGCTTGTCGATTTTTGCGTAGCGTTGCTCCTGTTCTGCAAGTTCCTCGCTTACCCATTCCTGCTCCTCCTTGCTGCGTTCATGGTCGATAAAAAGATTTTTAAAAGTCATGGTCCACCTCTGTTTCTATGGAATAGCCGGGGTTGGAATCATTTCCCGAATTACCTCTGTGCGATCGTGTCAGCAAGCATATATTGTAATCAGAAAACGGCAACATCGTCATATGCCACCGCCTTGTTTTCATAGCCTTGCCAGTCTTTGCTCACGCGCTGCTCATCAACCAGCGTTCGTTTCAACAACTGTCCTTCACGAAACCATTGCCAGACCCTGGCCCGGTATTGCCCGCAGTCGCTGATTTGAATCATCTCGTAGAGATACAGACCCGGTTCATTATTTCGAGTCCAGTGCAGCATGATGGTCCTGCTGTTCTCATCCAACGGCACTTCAGCCGCCCAGCCGGTAATTTCCGTATAAAACACGAGGCGGTCCTGCTTGACTATAGCCGGGAAATCCCGGTTGTCTTTCCTGCCGTCCGCCCAGAAATAATAGTTGGTCTGATGGTAATCGTCAGCGCCGATCATGCGGCACAGCACCCTGGATTTGTGTTCATCGATCTTGTTCCCGTCCTTGTCAAAATAACGGTAAACGCCGTCCCACACGCCTTCGTGACGCGCCAGCAGCGGCATTTTTTCTCTCAGTGACATCTTAATTTCCTCCTCTAAACCTTCATGATCAGAACTATGCAGGTCCGATTGTATATAACTATTGGCACAGGCCAGTCCATTCCTCTTAAATTCTGTGTCGCCCGGAGGGCGACCCGTTTTTTCACTGGATTCCCGTTTTCACGGGAATGGTATGGGGCGCAGGTCAAAACGCTGGTCTGCCAGGCTGCGCCGGGCCACCTCCAGCAGTGGTTCTGTTTCCGTCAGGCAAAGTTCCACCGCGCAATCCAATCGCTCCAGTCGCGTTGTCAGAGGATAACTCATCAGCTCATGCCGTAACTCGCTCACTACAGGCTGTGCCTGCCAGAACTCCTTGACACGCGCAGTGAGGTAATCCGCATCCAGGTTGCATTGACCGGCCAGCGCATGGCCGGCGTCTCTGGCATACCAGGGCCAGAACAATTGCCGGTCCCGTAACCAGTGCCAGGTCTTCAGCAGATGCGAGCCGTCGGTGTCCGGTATGAAATCAGGGCAAAACTCTTCGAGTTCCCATTCATCGGAGAGCGCGGCATAATCAACCGGGTTAACCAACATCAATTTCTCGATGGACTGCCCCAGCCGTTGTGCGACCTCCACGGCAATGGCCGCGCTGTCTTTCTCGGCCAGGACCGCAAACCGGTTCCAACCCAGGGCTTCAACCAGTTCAACCAGCGCGCCGGCCAACCCATCGACACTCGCTTGACCTGTTTCCGGTCGGAATGATAATCCATGTCCCGGCAGGTCAGGAACGACGGTGTGGTATTGTGCGGACAGGCCGGCGACGCGCCCGGCAAGGGAACGCTGGGAGCTGCCGAGGTTGTGCAAGGCCAGCAACGCAGGTTGTTGCGTGTCCCCTGCGCAGAAGTAATGGTACGGTCCCGTATCCAGGTGAAGAAATCCTTTTTCCGTTCTGAGTGTAGTGTCCGAACTGTTGAGTTGGGGGCTGTTGCCCCGTGAACGGGACGCTTGCTCGGTAACAATGGACCTGAACGCGCTGCTTCGTTGTTCACGGCTCGGGCCGCAATGCAGCATGGAGAAATTGTCCGGCCATTCCACCGAGTCAAATCGATCGGTATAGGGTTTCAGGATGCTGCCCTGCCAGCGCATGATGGTGACGGGTACGGTAATGGGCTGTACCCGTTCCATTTTTTCGTTGGCAAACGCGGCCCGGTAGGCCCGGTCATAGTCTTTGCCCGCCTGCAGGAACTCCATGGCCATCTGCTGTGTCATCTCGGTATTGACAGCGCCTCCCGGCAAGCGGGTCTCGGCAGTTGTCTGGTGCCAGGGAAAGAACAGGCCCTGGTCCCGCGCCACCGACCAGGTCCTGGTTAAATGACTGCCGGTCAACTCCGGTGTCAGGTCGGGAAAATAGCCGGCTACGATGCGCGCCCTTTCTTCGTCGGTAAAATGCGCGGCATTGTCCAGGATCAGGTAATCCACAATGGCGCTATAGGTTTTGCTGAATTCTATCGCGATTTGTGCGCCCGTGGCCGTTCCGTACAGGCCAAAACGATCCAGGCCCAAACGGCTGGTAAATGTATGCAAAGCCGCCACGTAACCGCTCAGGTCTTCGCCCGGTTCCCGCAAGGGGTCGGACCAGCCGTAACCCGGCGTATCGGGCGCGATAACCGTGTTGAATTCCGCAGCCACCCGGATGAACGGCGCCAACGCGGCCGAGGACATGGGCGAGGCATGCAGCATCACCAGCGCCGGCCCGCTCCCGGCGGTGCGGAAATGGACCTGTTGCGGCGCCTTGTCGCTGCCTATGTCTATGTAATTTTGTCTGATTTGCATGGATCACTGATCCTGACTACATCCTTGGGGGTGCGATAACTGCACCGGGCGTTTTGACAAAATATTCTTCCTCTTGCGAACTGGCGGTTATCAGGACAAACCCAGCGCGCCGGGGTTAATTCGGTTATCAGGGTCCAGCACGCGCTTCACCTGCCGGACCAGCTCCCAGCTTGCCGGTTTCAATCCCTGCTTGTACGGGTAGGCCTTGCCGACTTGCAGGTGCGCGGCGCCGGTTTCACAGAAAAATTCGAGCAGTTTCTCCCTGATCAGCGCGACCGCCTGACGCGCTGCCGGGTTTTCCTCAAATCCCGGAAGTTTTTTCAACACGCCAGGTTCCACGGTATCCCGGTGTATTTCAGTCATCGCATCCGGCCAGAAGAAAACAGGTTCAACCACGAAGCAATGCGTCGATACCGTTGCGAATAAAAAGCCGACGCCGATACCCTCCCGGTCCATGCGTTCACGTTGTTCCGAGAATATTTTTTCGACACCATCAATCACGGCAACAGCTTTGGAATGGGGGACCAGCGCATGCACCGGCGCCCAGCGTTCGCCATGGGGGCCGACAACATTGTTCAAGGGAGTAAACGGATTGGCCCTGAGTATTTTAGGGATGCTGTTTTCAATCTCCCGACCCAGGCTATCCGAACAAATCTGCCGAACCCGGTCAAGCCGGTCATCGGCCAGGGATTCGCCGTTTTCCTCTACCATCACATGCAGAGAGTACGCCACATCATCCATGAAACCTCTTCCGGCAAGCGCCGTCTGTGCGCCGTCTTTCAGCGCCGCAACCACACCGCCACTTGCCTTCATGACGCCGGCAAGCGATTTTACATCCCGTAACAGGCTCTCGCGTTGCAAGCGCTGGCGTTGCAGAAAAGGATCGAATCCGAAACATTCCATTGCAAGGTCAGCCCTTGAAATCGCGCTCATTGCCCCGGCCATGTCGCGGTAATCATCAAAGGCAAAAGAAGCAAAGCGATTGGCGGTCAAATCAGGGACCAGTTGCAGTGTGGCCTTGGTTTTAATTCCCAACGCGCCGGTGTCACAGCAAAACAGGCCGGTGAGGTCAGGACCGTAGTGCCTGAAAAAAGGCGCGCCGTTGCTGTGGGCGTTCGATCCGGTATCCAGTATGGTCCCATCCGCGAGGACCACCTCCAGGCTCAGCACCGAGTCAACCGCGCTGCCATATCGACCCGAACCCCAGAATATGCTGTTCTGTGACAGGCTGCCGCCGACGCTGGCCTTGATGCCGGAGAGCGTGCCCCAGTATGGCGTGCGGCAACCGGTTCCGCTCAATGCCTCGCGCAAATCCTTCCAGGTGCAACCCGTTTCCACGGTCACGTACATGTCTTCGGTATTACACGCTACCACCCGGTTGAGCCGGCTCATATCGAGCAGAATAGTATCCGGTTCCGCCGGTACGTAGCCGCTGGTGTACGACATGCCGCCGCCGCGTGTTACTACTGCGTGGCCCTGTTGTGTCGCGGCAGCGACAACTTCGGCGACCTGCTCGCCGGAACCGGGCCGCACCACTGCCAGAGCCGGCAGGGCCTTGGTATAGATATCCTGGGAGTAAAACGCGCAACTCTGTTCATCGGTCAGAACAAATTCGGCCCCGACTATTGCGGCTATATCGTCAACCACTGTAAATTTATCTGCTGGAGTCTGTGGCACGGTGCAAGAAATCCGAAACAAGTTGTATTATACTTATAACATTATATCATTGTAGAAAGAAACGATCTCTGATTTAATACAGGTCGGGGAAGCGGTTAAGCACACAATATGCATTTGCCCTGGTCAGGGTCTCTTGAACGCTGGCCCGAAAAAAACATGGTTGTCATATCATGAATAATACACGGGTTTTATTGAAACAAAGAACCGAGGGATTGCCCAAAGAGCAGGATTTCGAACTGGTCAACTCAGAGTTACGTAAGCCCGATGTGCAGGAGTTGTTATGTGAGACTTTATGCCTGTCATTGGACCCGTACCTGCGCGGAAAGATCAGCGGCCGGCATATTTCCGGCGCGATCAACGTGGGTGACCTGATGGCCGGAGAAGCCATCAGCAGGGTTCTGGAATCGAACTCGGACCGGTTCAAACAGGGCGATATCATCGCTGCCCACAGCGGTTGGCAAAGCCACCCGGTTGTCGGGGCAGACGCAGCGCGGCCGGTAAACCCGGAACTCGGGCCACTATCCACCCTGCTCGGCATCCTGGGAATGCCGGGCCTGACTGCCTATGCCGGGATGACCCGGCTCGCCGATTTGAGAGCAGAAGATACGGTGGTTGTCTCAGCCGCGTCCGGGCCGGTCGGGTCGATGGTCGGACAGATCGCCAAGCGCCAGGGTTGCCGCGTGGTCGGCATTGCCGGTTCCGGGGAAAAATGCCGCTGGACGGTAGCGCAGGCCGGCTTCGATCACTGTATCAATTACAAAACGGAAACGCTCAGAGACAGTCTCAGGCGCGCCTGTCCCGACGGTATTGATGTCTATTTCGATAACGTGGGTGGTGACATGTTGCAAGCCTGTATGGAACAACTGGCGTTGGGCGCCAGGGTCATCCTTTGCGGGTTGATCGCGCAGTACAACACGGACGAGTTGCCTCCCGGACCCAATCCGGGCTTCATCATCAAGGCCAGGGCCACTGTGCGCGGCCTGGTTGTCTATGATCATGAAGACCTGCGCCCCGAGTTCGAGCGGCAGGTCAGCCAGTGGCTGAAACAGGGAGAGCTCTGCTACAGGGAAGACTGCGTGCAAGGACTTGCGCACGCGCCCGCGCTGTTTTGCCGCCTGATGCGGGGAGAAAACTTCGGCAAGGCCATTGTTAAGGTCGCTGAGTGAAACTTCACACGTTATCCGAGGAGGATGCCTGCGATGAGTAAAGTTCCCACCGATTTTCGCCGCGCCACGATGCTGGTGAACGAGATTGAAACACCGCTGAAAATCTATCGTGATATTCTTGGCCTGGAAACCTACTACGATAATGAACTGGTTATTTCCGGTCTCGGTTTGCCGGCCGGCGAGCCTGGCGCCAAGGCAAGACTGGTCATCCTCAAGGCAAACGATCCCTACATCGGCATGCTCGGTATACTGCAATACCTGGACCCGCCATTGCCGGAAAGGGGCGAGTATCCAAAAAGACTGGGTGTCGGTGATACCGTATTCGTGATGAGTGTTGCTGACGCTGAGCAAGCGCATCGCGAGTTGCTGGATGTTCCCGGGGTGCACATAAAAAGCGAACCCCATGTGTCCGAATATCCCAAGCCCGACGGTGGCGTATTCAAGCTACTGTGCATGAGCTTTTTTGACCCGAACGGTTATTTTATTGAGGCCAATCAGTGGTTAAGCCGGTGAGCCGATCTGTATTTCTGGTATTCGCGCTCACGTTTGCCTGGTTAAGCGCGCCCGTATGCGGCGCCGCAACCGAAGCAGAGTTTGCCCGATTTCTTGACTGGTTCGAGGGGGAATACGATAACTACGAACAGGTCTGGCAACAGAAAACAGACAATGAGCAGGATATCCTGGAGCATATCCATCACATCTTCAAGCCGGCCCGGGTTCCCGCGCTGGGCGACAACGTGTTTTTTGTCAAGCAGTACATGGACGGCGACTACGACAAGGTCTACCGGCAGCGGCTGTACCGGTTTTCCATTGATGATCAGGAAAACGCCATTCTGTTGACCATCTATTCATTCGCCGACGAACTGAAGTACCGGCTGGCCGACCAGCAACCGGCGATACTTGAAGACCTGGACCTGGACGGGTTGAAGACCCTGCCCGGTTGCGAGGTGTTCTGGAAATGGAATGGCGAATATTTTGACGGCTACATGAAACAGGACGCTTGTTCGATTATCTCAAGACAAACCGGCAATAGAATATATATCAACGATAACCTGCGCCTGACCGACTCGTGGATATGGATACAGGACCAGGCCCATGATGCCGGCGGCAACCGCATATTCGGTCATGATGTGCCGCATAAAAACAGGAAAGTGAAATTCTACCGGGGCTGGATGGCGGTAAAAAAACACAAGGTCGATGCCGGCGCCGACCTGTCAGACTGGGTCTTCACGAAGATCGGAAGAATGCATAACGAAGGCCAGAAAATACCCCTGCTGGACGAAACCGGAAATAGTACCGGCTACACCTTGTCGTTGGAGACCCTGACCTACCAGCAAACCCAAATACCGGTTCTGAAAATCGGAATCATCGAAGACAGTACCGGTTACACACTTTCTTATTCCTGGACTGATCCGGATTCACATCGAGTGGGTCTGAATGTGCGCTGGTTCCAGGCCGGACTGACACGAATCGATGAATAATTCCACAAAATCAGAACAACAAACCCATAGCACCTATCCCAGCGCCCGTTATGCCTGGTATATGGTAATACTGCTGACTATTGCCTATGTTTGTTCCTTCATAGACCGGTTCATGCTGGGGCTGCTGGTGGAGCCGATTAAAGCTGATCTCGGCTTTTCGGACACGCAACTTGGCCTGTTGCTGGGACCCGCGTTTGCGATATTCTATGCCACCATGGGACTGCCCCTGGGCTGGCTCGCGGACCGCTACCGGCGCGGCTGGATAGTGGCGGTGGGCATCACTGTCTGGTCCGCGGCGACCGTCGCCTCCGGCCTGGTAAAGAATTTCTTCCAGATGTTCATAGCCCGCATGAGCGTAGGCATCGGCGAGGCGACCCTGAGCCCGTGCGCCATCTCCATGATTTCCGACAGCTTTCCCAAGGAGCGCCGGGCCAAGCCTATCGCATTTTACAGCATGGCCATATCCATCGGCGCAGCCATTGCGTCACTGTTCAGCGCGACGGTACTGGTCTGGGCCAAGTCCTCCCCTGAAACCAGCCTGCCGTGGATTGGAACGGTTGCGCCCTGGCAATTTGCGTTCATTGCCGTGGGATTGCCGGGGTTTGCGCTGGCATTGCTGTTTTTTGTATTGCGGGAGCCAAAGCGGCAGGAACGGGGCATGACCGCGGGCCTGGGCAATGCGTCATTAATCGATACCTTGAAATTCGTGCTGCAAAGATGGAAGGCCTTTGCCAGCTTCCTGACCATCTTCTGTCTGATGACTACCGTCGCTTACAGCCAGGGGTGGAGCGCGGCCCTGTTCATGCGCACCTGGGGTTGGGAAGCGTCACAGTTCGCACTGGTAAACGGCATCGTGCTGCTGGCCGTGGGCCCGGCAACCGTGAACCTGGCCGGCTGGCTTTGTGACCGCTGGTATGCCGCCGGGGTGACCGACGCCGCGTTACGCATTGCCATCATCGGCGCATTCATCATGGTGATTACCGGGGTTATCGCGCCGTTAATGCCGACAGGCGGCATGGCCATGCTGATGTTCGGCATCAATGCAGTGGGCCTGGCCATGACTACCGCAACCGGCGTGACTGCATTGCTGAACATGACCCCCGGCGAGATCCGCGCTCAGGTGGTTGCGTTCTATTACATGGCCATCAGCCTGGCCGGATTGCTGCTCGGGCCGACCACCATAGGGATCCTCAACGACCAGGTCTTTGGCGAACTGGGCTTGAAATATTCGATGGCGCTGCTGCCGTTCATCTACGGCGTACCGGTGCTGCTGCTGGTTCCGGTAACCCTGCGACTGTATGCCGGCGCTTGCGCGGATATGCTGCGCGCAGGGGATTGAGCGGCTTTGAGTGAATTACTGATATCACAGCTATAGGTGTCTGATTGTGAACAAGACTGTTATTACAGTATTGCTGGCGTTGTTATTGACGGCGCTGCAAACCCGTGCATTCGCCATTGACAGAGAGTTGCCTGAGACAGGAATCAGTGGCGTATACGAGGTTATGATCGGAACCGATGACGCCGGAGAACTGGTCGAGTACTTTACCGAGTTCGGTTTCAACGTCAAAAATGAGGCCAGCATAGACGCCGCAAGCGCGCAAAAACTGTATGGGGTGAATTCCGGGCTGCGCTCAATCCGTATGCAGAATGGCGCGATTGACAGTCATGGGCTGCTGCGCATACTGGAATGGGAACAACCCCTGGGCCCGGGAGTCGGCTATGCGCCGCCGGAGACCGTGGGCCAACGCATGGCGGTGATGCGCACCCGCGACATCTTTCGCGTGCATGACACGTTTCTCGATTTACGCAACAAGGCCGGCGAGCCATGGTTGAGCACGAAGCCGGTTTTCGACGACTTGTACGGTCTGGATACCGGCAAGCGATCCATCAAGGACAGGCGTGCCGGCGTGCGCGAAAATGCAGTGTACGGGCGGCTGTTTAATCACGTATTCTTTCAACGTTACGGTTACACGATCCCCGGCTACGGTACTGTCAACGAGGCGGCGCCATTGCAGACCAGCGAATTCACCCACCATGATTTTATCGTCAACGGAGACCTGGAGGAGGTAACAGAATACTATATGTCCGTGCTTGGTTTTCTGGCGGAAAATGAACCTGTGATCGACGGCGACTGGCAAAAAGGGCCGGGCCAGGTATTTCTTATGGAACCCGGAGAAAGCCATTGGTACCGGGGCTTCGTCTCACCGAACAATATCTGCGGCAAGCTGAAATTCATCAGTGCGCGGGACCCGGAGCATGTGCGTGACCGCAGCCGTCACCAGCGCGTCGGGGAACTGGGCATAACCCTGCACAGCTTGTATACACCCGTGCTGGAGTATGTGCATGAACTTGCCCGCGAACAGGGCTTGCAACCATCAAGCATCATGCAGAACGAGTTTTCGGAACGCTCGTTCCTGTTTACCGGTCCGGACGGCGTTAGCTGGCAGATCCTGGATCAGCCGCAGATTGATAACCCTCCAACAACAGAATTCGAACTGGTGAGGGTGAACAATTAGCAACGGCTGTTTTCTCTGGTAAGAAGACATGACAAACGCATATTATGTTTTTCACCGCTTCCCTGGGGGCGCGGGCGTCTCACCCGCGTCAGACTGGCGGGCTGGCGGTTGCACTGGGCAAGAAGACTGAAACATGACAAATTGACTGCGCCGGATTCCGCTCGATGGCACATTGAAATGCAACGCCTGCAAACCTCAACCGATATCACCCGCCGCAAACTGCTCCGGGCGAGCGCGGCGGCTGCATTTTCCATTCTGTGCCGGCCTGTTTTCGCTGAGCGTAAACATTTTGACGTTATTGTTATCGGCGGCGGACTTGCCGGATTACAGGCGGGACGTCTGTTACAACAGCAAGGCGTGGATTTTTTGTTGTTGGAGGGGTCGCAACGGATTGGCGGACGGGTCCATACGCTCGATGACCTGCCCGGCCGGCCTGAAGCCGGCGGCGCCCGCATCGGGACCAATTACCAGGCGCTTAACCGGACGCTGGATGAGTTGAAGATAACAACCACCTCCATCAGTGCCGGCGCGCCGGGGATGACGCTGCTGGTGAACGGTGATCTCAGTTCCGTTGAGACATGGGGTGACAGCCCGGGTAACCTGTTGCCGCAAAGCCTGAAAGACACGCCGCCATACGGGTTGTTGCCCAGGCTGCTGCGCAACGGCCGCTTCCTGGCCGACCCGCTGGACTGGTGGAAATCCGAAAACAGCGTGATGGACATCCCGTTGCAAGCTTACCTGCAACAAATGGGCGCCGATGAAGAAGCGCTGAGACTGGTCGATGCCAACCTGAATGGCGAGAGCATCGAGACACTGTCGGCGCTGGACCTGCTGCGCAAGCTCGCGATACTGCAGGGCGCCGGCGCGCCGGAAGATGTCAGCGGCGGCACGCAACGATTGCCCGATGCCATGTATGCCTCAATCAGGGCTTTTGTGGAGACAGGCAAGCAGGTAACGGGTATTTCTACCACCGGCACAGGGGTACGGCTGCACACCGCTGATTCCGACAGCTACACTTGCCAACTGTGTCTGCTTGCCCTGCCATTCAGCGTGTTGCGGCGGCTGGACATCCAGGCGCCCATATCCCGTCCCAAGCAACAGGCGATCACGCGTATGGGATATACCCCTGTGACCCATGTGCTGCTGAAACCGAAAAGTCCGTTCTGGCTTGCCGATGGCTTCAGCCCGAATATGTGGACCGATACCGATATGGGCAGGATTTTCACACAGACCAATGAACAGGGCGAAGTGATACGTTTACGCGCATGGATCCAGGGCGCAGCGGCTGCTCGCCTTGAGAGCATGCCGGACAACGAACTCGGCCAACATGTCATTGCGTTGCTGGCACAGGCCAGGCCCGCTACCAAATCGCAACTTGAAGTGGAACGGGTCATCGCCTGGGGGAAAAACCCTTTCGCCTACGGCGCGTTTTCCCACTACTTAGCGGGTGGGGTCGGGCAGTTCAGCCAGGCCGTAAGCCGGCCCGAGGGCCGCTTGCATTTCATCGGCGCCCACACCGAACCTTCCGCATCCGGCATGGAGGCAGCCGTCAAATCCGGCGACCGAGGGGCACAGGAAGTGATTGAACGTCTGTCTTGACCTCTCATGCCAGTCAACGCAAACGCATACTTAAAGGGTCGCCTTCCAGGCGACACAGTATTAGACGGACTCCCGCTGTTGCGGGAGTGGTAAGGCGGCGATGTTCACGGATGATCCCTATCATACCAACGCATATTGTAAAATTAATGTTGACATTGGTTGACACTTCGTCTTAAATGATATAAAGATATAACATTCTTACAATTGCAACAACAGGCAAACATTCTCATACACCTTGAGATCAGGCAGGGGGCAGTTATTATGTTCACGCATCATTTACATCGTTGTTGGATCCGTTCGGGTGGTCTGGCGCTGGCCATCGTATTCACGTTGACCTCATTAGTTCCGTTGACCACGTTCGCCCAGGACTCCATAGAAGAGATTATCGTCACAGCTAGAAAGCGCGAGGAAAACCTGCAGGATATTCCCCTGACGGTGAACGCGTTTACGGAAGCGGCGCTGGAAGAGCGGGGTATCACTTCCTTGCAGGATATTGCTGATTACACGCCGGGCTTCGACTTCGCCCAGGCCTTCGGCAGGAACGATTTTCGTCCGGTCATAAGAGGCCAGGCCAATATTCTTGGCCGCGCCAATGCCGGCCTTTTCATCGACGGCATCATCGTTGAGGAAGGCAACGCCAGCGTTCCCTTGGCTGCCCTGGAGCGGGTGGAAGTGGTGAAAGGCCCGCAAAGCGCATTGTATGGCCGTTCCACGCTGGCCGGCGCAGTCAATTATGTGTTAAAAAAACCCGGCGATGAGTTTGAGGGTGAGGTCACTGCAGAGTATGGGGAGCGCGATCATTTTCGGGCTGAGATACACGGCAGCGGCCCATTGGGGGACTCCGCCGGTTTCGCGATTACCCTGAGCCACTACGAACGCGACGGCGAATACGATAACCACTTTCCGGGCAACCCGCTGGGCACCCCGGCCATTAGCGACGATGTAGGCGGCGAAGAGACAAGCAGTATCACCGCAGTCCTGACCCTTAGCCCCAATGACAGGGTAAACCTGCAAGCCCACATCATGTACGAGGAGACCGAAGACGACCACTACGCGATTGCCGTGCAGTCATCCAGCGCGAACAATTGCTACCAGGTCACCCGGGGCGGAACGCTTACCCAACCCCTACCGCCCGCGGGCACACCCGAGGCCAGCGCGAACACGGTAGGTTCTGCCGGTTACAACGGTAGCGGCTATTATTGCGGGCGCATGGATGTGGATGATGTGCTGGCGGCCAATAACGGCGACACAATGATCGAAACCAGCTTCTTCGATGATATGGGCACCGAGCGGGACAGCTTGCGGCTGGGACTGAAGGCCGAGTTTGACCTGACAGAAGCGATGACGGTCACGTCGGTAACAGGCTATAGCGATGTGGAAATAAATGCCGCGCAGGACCAGACTTTCGGTGGCGGCGATACCAGGATGCCGGTCGTCGGCGTTGGCCTGCCGTTCACGGTACAACCATTCTCCGCGGCGCCGCGTATCTTCTCAAGGGTCGGGTTCCTGACCGCCGAAAATGATAATTTCGATGATTTTTCCCAGGAAATCCGCCTAAGTTATGACGCCGGCGAGGCGCTGCGCTATATGCTGGGATTCTACTATTACGAATCGGACATGAAGGAAGATCTGATCACTTCTTTCGACACCACTACGTCAACCTACATTGATGGCACCCGGTTGTTTGCTCCTTTCAACCCGACTTTTGCGCCCGCGGTCATTTCAACCAGCGCGTTTTATGAAGGCGCGCCGGCCAGGGACGATGGTCGGGAGGAAATCGAGAGCTGGTCGGTATTCGGTTTTATGGAGTTCGACTTCACGGAAAAACTGGGCATCGGCCTCGAGTTCCGCTATAACGAAGACGATTTCGATATCACCCCGGCCGGCGCCGATGAGAGCGTTAAAGGTTCGTTCAACGCCTTTCTGCCCAAGGTTTCGGTGAAATACAAGGCAACCGACAGGTTGCTGGTCTACGCCAATATCGGCAAGGGCAATAAACCAGGCAGTCTGAACAACCAGGCAGGACTCCCGGAGGCTGATCGGGAGGTTGACGAAGAAACGGCCTGGAACTTTGAGCTCGGGATGAAATCCGCATGGATGGACAACCGCGTGGTCGCCAATGCTGCGGTGTATCACATTGACTGGCAGGACATGCAACTCACCTCCACCCGGGCCGCCGTGGTGAACGGCCAGCCGCGCACCTTTTCCATCCTGGAAAACGTTGGTAAAGCCACTGTCAACGGGATCGAACTCGACCTTTCCGCGCAACTGACGGATTTCTGGGATGCGCGCATCGGTTATGCGTGGACCGACACTGAGATTGATGAGTTCATCCAGTCAGTGGACGCCGGCGCATCAGCAGGCTCGGCATTCCGCGAAGCGGCGCTGATTAACGGTTACTCCGCAAGCGGCGACGTGATCATCAGCGGCACCCACTTACCGCAGACATCCAGACACCAGTTTAACCTGTCCAATACCTTGCACGGCAATATGACAAATGACTGGTCCTGGTTCCTGCGCGCCGACCTGAATTACAACTCGAAGCGTTACGCGCAGGTCTACAATCTGGCACATACCGGCAACAGGGAAGTCGTTAACCTGCGCGGCGGCATCAGGGGCGGGAATTTCGATATTGAAGTCTGGGTGGATAACCTGTTTGACAATGAGGACTCCACCGCGCTGATCCGTTACGTGCAGACCAACAACCTGACCTTCAACCCGTTCAACCGGGCAATCGGTATTACCTTGCCTGAAAAACGGCGCGTCGGAGTCACTGCGCGTTACCGGTTTTAACCCGTATGGAAAATTTCCTCCCCCGATATTTTCTCCGGGTTTCTCGTACTGCCGGCATCCTCTGTTGATGCCGGCAGTCTTATTTCTGATTGATAACAAGACTGGTTTTTTCAAAATGAAGAACTCAACTGGACTGCTAGCGCTGGTCTGCTGCTGTGCTTCCTTGCTTGCTGCAGACGTCGCGTTGGCGCAAATCGACTTTGCTACCGGCAAGGGTTACATCCAGGCGCAGCGCAAAATCCATTGCTCGCTGAAAGATAACGATCCCGTCACGTATATGTGGCAGGGCAGAGGCTATGCCAGGGTGCCGGGAGAACGGGACAAAATGTTGTTTGACGTGCTGGGTATGAATGTCAGGCAATGCGTTACCGTTAACGATGCCGAAAAAGGCGAAGGCTACCGGCTGGTGTCGCGGGAAATTATGCTGTACCTGGACCCGAAAACCGGTGAGATCTTGCGCGAGTGGGATAATCCCTGGACCGGGGAAAAGGTCGAGGTCCTGCATGTGGCCAACGATCCGGTCAATCAGCGTCCACAATTCCCAGTGGGCAGGGATGGCAAGGAGCGCCGGTTTGAACCTCTGGTCATCGATGATGTTGCTTTCATGGCGTTTGAAGTGCCCTTGTTTTATACCAATGTGCTGGGAGGGGATTACCAGCCCTATGTCGGCAACAGTTACCATGCGACAGAAATCTTTGACTTTAACGGCAACATAAACGATATCGCCGACCTGTCGAAGAACACCGCCGCCATCAACGTGGCGTGGGTACGCATCGCTCCCTGGTTGCCGTGGATGAAAATGGGAGGACGCTCCGGCTTGATGTATTTCAACGCGGTAGGCAGCAAACTGAAAAGCTGGGACGACTTGCCGGCATTAATGAAGGATGAAATCAACGCCCACTACCCTGAGTACACGAGCCCGCCTCCTGGCGACGACGCCCGTCCGAACGAGACCAGTTGGACTTATTTCAAGAAATATATCGACGCGCAAAAATAACTGAGGATAACTGCGCGGGATAAGCCGCCCATGGTTTGATCCCGGGTCCCGGATGACATTATGTTGTGCTGACAGGCTCTCTCTGTCATTCTAAACTCTCATGATCAGGGTATTTTTCCGAACCACTCCCGCGGAAGCGGGAGTCCAATCGAATACTGTGTCGCCCGGAGGGCGACCCTATTAACATGTCCAAACCGCCGATTTCTCTTCTGATCATTGCCAGTTCGTTCTCTCCGTTAGCGATGACCGCGTGCGTGCCGGCGCTGCCGGCAATCGGAAATGAGTTCGGGCTGCCCATATCGACGGTGCAGTTCACGATTTCCATCTACCTGTTGGGGCTGGCCCTGGCGCAGCCTGTGCACGGCATGTTGAGTGACCGGTACGGAAGACGGCCGGTGTTGCTGTGGGGGTTTGCCGTATTTACCCTGGGGACACTGGCCTGTGCGGTGAGCGGCACGATGTTCTGGTTCATCGTGTTCCGGCTTGTTCAGGCTGCCGGTATAGCCACGGCCACAGTTGTTACGCGCGCAATGTTCCGCGACCGCTTCAGCATCGATGCCAGCGCGCATTACACCGCTTACCTGGCCGGGGGCATGGGCGTGGCAACCATGCTGGCGCCGGCCTTGTCCGGTTACCTGATTGAAACCTGGGGTTGGCGCATGAGTTTTTATGCGATGACCGGCCTTGCCGTGGTGGTGCTGATGTTGTTGATATCAATGTTGCCGGAGACCGGTGGGCAACAAGCAAAAGCAGACCGTGCTGTCAGAAAAATCCGCACCGACCTTAGCAGTCTGATCCAGTCCAGGTTGTTCTGGGGATACACCCTGGTATTCGGGTTCGGCAACGCCGCTTTTTTTACTTTCCTGACCAGCGCGCCGCTGTATTTTGAAGAGCGCTTGTTCACGGGGCCGACCCTTTTCGGCGTTTACATGGGCAGCATGGCGTTAGCCTATATATTCGGATCGTTGATTGGCAGCCTGGTTATCCGCCGCCGCGGCGCCGAACGGTCATTGCAACTGGGTCTGTGCGGCACTTTTTTTAGCGCCGGTCTGATTCTGCTTGCGGCCTGGCATTTCCCGGTCAGCGTTTTAAGCATCCTGATACCCTTTCTGTTTCTGTTCGCCTCCTCCGGGCTGGTCAACCCGCCGTCTATGTCTGGAGCGGTCGCGCATCACCCGGACAAAGCCGGCACAGCATCAGGCATATCCAACAGTATGTCCATGGCCCTGGGTGCGATCGCGGCCGTAATGGCTTCGCTGATCTATAACGGTAATGTATTGAGTTTGTGCTTGCCTGTGGCAGTGTTTATTTGTTTCTCGGCGCTGTCCTACCTGGCGTTGGTCTTTCGCTATAAGCAATGAATACTGTGTCGCCCGGGGGCGACCTGTTGTCTCACTGGATTCCCGCTTGCGCGGGAATGGGATGGGGGGCGCTTGCGTGAACACCTCCACATTACCACTCATGCCTCTGCTCAATGCCATACGGGAGCAGGCTGGGAAGCGGGAGTCCAGTCATATACTGTGTCGCCCGGGGGCGACCCTTTGTCTCACTGGATTCCCGTTTCCACGGGAATGGGGTAGGGGTGTGCTTGCGTAAACACTGCCAGAGTACCACTCCCGCTTGCGCGGGAATGGTACGGGGCGCTGTTCAGTTACTATAGCTTACACAAAATAGTCCGGTTAAAACCGCTTGTTCAGGGTCACCGACCAGGTTGCCGGGTCCTGCAGATAAACAAATCCGGCAAGATAAGAGACGTACTGATTCTTATCGGTGCAGTTCTGGCAGGACGCGGTCAGAGACCAGCCCTGTGTCTTATGCTCGATACTGACGCCGCCGTTGATGATCGTGTAACCGTTTATCAGCGCAATGTCCTGGCCGCTGGTGCTGATATTGTGTTCGCCGTAATCAATGACGTTGATCTGCGGGACGATATTTATGCTATCGGTGATCGGTATCTCGTACCAGCCGCCTATCGATAACTGGTGCTCCGGCGACCGCACCGGTGGCGCAATATTGCCGTAGGGATTTACGATCCCTTGCGCGCATTGCAGCCTGTTGGTCAGGCAGTTTTGCCGCTGCGTTATAATTGATGGATCCAGGTTCTTGTAGTCCGATTCCATAATACCGATATTGGCAAACAGGGTCAGGTTATCCACCGGATTGGCAAGCAGTTCCGCCTCGAAACCATAGACCTCCAGGTCAGCAAAGTTCTGGGTGATGAAGGTAATGGAACCGTCCACCGGGTTGACATAAGCCGAGGGCAATTGGAAATCGGTTATATCGGAGTAAAACCCTGTCAGGTTCACCCGCAACTTGTTGTCGAACCATTCCGAGCGTATCCCGCCTTCGTAATTCCAGATCTTCTCCGATGAGAATGGTGTCAGCGTCGCTGCGGCCGTACCCCTGGCATTCCAGCCGCCGGACTTGAAGCCGCGGGTAGCGGAAGCATAAACCATGAAGTCATCAGTGGCTTCAAATTCGATGGCAAAGCGCGGAGTGACCATGGACTCATCCTGCTTCAATGGAATGCCCAGGGCCTCTATATCCCTGCTGCCAAAAACATTCCCGGCCAGCGGGTTGCCGTTGTCGGTGATGCCGAAGTCCTTCTCTTCATCGGTGTAGCGCACACCGGCCGTCAGCGTCAACTGCTCGGTCACACGCAGGTCAAACTGGCCGTAGACCGCCCAGGAATCCACACCGTTATCCATGGTGCGATCATACTGGAATAACGGGAGCCCGGAGGGCAGGAACAGGCCGATCGCGCCCAGGTTGAATATCTGCGCCAGGTCAGTCTTGTTATCCTCGTTGAAATAGAAGACGCCGGCGATGTAATCCAGTTTGTCGCCGAAGGACCCGGTCAATTTGAGTTCCTGTGAGAACTGGTCATGCTCGCCTTCGTTGGCAATGGTAAAGCCGCCGGTGGTAAACGGGCCCTCAAAGAAATCCAGCAGAAAGTCCTGTTCCAAGGTCAGGTAGCTGGTAAGGATATTAACGGTGCCGATAGCAGTTTCCCATTCGATATCGGAGGTGAAATGCAAGGAGCGGGTATCATTACCCAAGCCAAAGTTCTGCTTATCGCCGGTCAGCAGACCTGCATTGGGCGCCCCGCCAGTGACCAGTCCGGTCCGGGTGTACCGATCACTGCCATCGACATAGTTGTACATGTTCGCATGTTCGTTATCTATATATGTCAGCGCGGCATTCCATGAAACGGTATCCGTGGGTTCCCATAACAGCGCACCCCGTATGCCGAAGTTGTCTTCATCATTGAGGCCTTTTTGTCCGGTCGTCAGATTGTCGACAAATCCATCGTCATTGACGTAATAGGCGGAAATCTTCATGCGGAGCGTTTCTGCTGCAGGAATATCCACACTGGCCCTTGCGGAGATCTTATCGAAACGCCCGCCGCCTATTTCCGCATAGCCGCCGAACTCTTCAGCCGGCTCATCCAGAATGACGCGCACCGCGCCACCGGTCGTGTTCCGGCCGAACAACGTGCCCTGGGGACCTCTCAATACCTCTATCCGGTCGATATCGAACAACGCATAGTTGTTCGCATTCTGGCGCTGGATGAAGAAATCATCCACGTAGGTGCCTACCGGCGGGTCAAACGTGGCGATCGATTCAGTATTGTTCAAACCGCGCAACGAATAGGTGTTGGCGGTTCCCAGTCCGGTGTTGTTATGGGCAAGGAAGTTTGGCACCACCTGGGAGACATCCATGGTTTCAGTGATCCCGAGGCGGGCCACATCCTCATCGGTGAATGCTGAAACGGCAACAGGAATGCTCTGGACATTCTCCGCGCGCCGGGTCGCAGTCACGACGACCTCCTCAATGCCCTGGGACCAGGACTGTGGCGAAAAAACAATCGCAAGGACAACGCCGGAGAGCAGAATAGTGTTTGTAGAGTTGGATCTGAAATTCACAACAGGTCTCCCGAAAGCTTTTTTATTATTGAACCCCTGAAACCTACTGCATCGTTCTCTTCAGAGGGTTGATTTACCATCATCACGCTGAATGTTATATCAATATATCAATTCTTGCTTGAGATTGTAACTGTTTTGTTGTCGAAACGAATAAGTGTTGTGAGCAAGCAACAGGTTTCATTCAGGGTGCGAGGGGATCTCGATCCTGCCGCCGCCTACAGCGAGCCCTTTGGCATACACGACTTCCAGCCAGATCGCGCCGCTGGTTGAGACAGATCCGTCAGCAAAGCCGAACAGGCTGTAAGGCGGCTGGTAAACAAAGAAGTCCTTGTACAGTTGCACCGGCATACCCGAAGCGGCGGGGTTGTTTTGTTGCGCAATGGTGAGGTCGCCATAGATGATGTAGATAAAGCGGCTGGCCTGTTTGTAATAACTGGCCTTGTGTTGTTTCGGGGCCTGCCAACCCGGGGGAACTTTTACCAGGCGGGCGCGGAAACCTTCCTTCTGATCATCACTCAACCACTTCAGTAAGCGCCCCGGCACCTTGGTATCTGTTTCCCACTCCAGGTCAGTCGTCGTGTGCACAATCCATGGATGCGTGAATTGTTGTATTGACTGCCAATCCGGCAGGTAAGGGTCCGGTGTGTCGGGGAAATCCGGCTTGAAATGATCGCCGTTCGGCCCTACTGTGACAACACTGCCGTCACCTTCCTCGAAGATCAGCAGGGTGCAGGCATTCTGCGCGCGCATCCCGCCGACTTCCCAGCCGCCGCCATGCAAGGAGTAGGCAGGACGGTCCAGCCAGGTCCCTTGGGTAAAATGTGACAGCATCCCGGATTTCTGTTGCGCGCTGACCGGCTCATGGATGACAAAGTCGCCATCAAGCACATAAGCCCATTCATGCCAGTGATGATAATGCGGACCCAGGGGGTCGGCGGGAGGCGTCATATCCCAGCGCGGCGAGAAGTGCGCGTAGATCAAGCTGCTGTCATCGGGCCCCTTGAAAAAGGTTTTCGTCTTTGATCTGAAGCGGGGACTGGTATCCCATGGATGGCTGCCGACATCTGTGATTTGCAGCGGTTGCCATTGATCAGTGGCCGGCGAAACATCAGTTGCTCCGACCAACATGGCCGACGCAAACAGCAAAATACCAAGTTTGTAAAGGCGCTTCATGAATAGGTGCTCCCGGTTGAAGGCAAGGACGGAAATCTATCACTGTTATTGAATGACCTAATGTTATAACATTATCTCAGAATCATGTCAGAATTAACTGGAAAGAGAGGTACGATTTAATGAAATTCTTATGTTACAGCTTTGCAAAACCCGCTTGGTTTATCTTGCTGGGCCTGATGTTGTGCAACCAGGCGGCTGCAGATGACGCGAGTGACATTGCCGCGATAGAACAGGTCGCCCAACGCTGGATCGAATTATATACGGCAGGCGACCTGGACGGCTTGATGACCTTGTACACGCAGGACGCAATCGTCGCGCTGCACGGCAGACCGGCATTGCGCGGCGTGGAACAGATTCGCAACTTTTTTGCGCCTGGTATGGGCAAGTCCAGGGTGACGTTCGAAATAGATATAGAGGAGATACAGATTCACGGCGACACCGCACACCTGCTGAGCAAATATTACCTGACAAGCGAACCGATATCGGGCGGAGATACCTACCGGGATGCCGGTCGCTCGCTACTCATCTACAAACGAAACCCGGACAATGAATGGAAGCTGTACCTCGATATCGACCAGGCCACGCCCGACGCCAGGTTTTAAATTTCACAGGGCAGGCGCCCATACGCGGGCGAGACGCCCGCGCTCCCAGGAAACAACTGTATGCTTAAAATTCAAACTTCGCTATGCAAATATAGGCTGCAGCGAGGGTTGCCGCATAGACCGCAAGCACGGCCCACATGGTCTGGTCCACGGTACGGGTAATGCCCGCCTCGACTTCTTCTGAAGAGCCTTTTTCCGCCAGTTCAGCAGTCAGCCGGCCCACCGGTACGAACATCCAGTCAATGCCGATCGCAAACCAGTAGACCAGGCCGTAAATCACGATCTTGGCCGCGAGCCAGGAAACCATGTACGGGGTCCCCGTGACCATTGAGGCCAACCCGGTAGCGATCAGCAGCAGTCCGGCAATACCCAGTCCGAGCCAGTTCAGGCGTTGCAGCCTGGCGCCCAGGGGCGTACCGATATGTTTCGCCGCAGACATGTTAACCGAAAGTAACAGCGCGGCAAGCAGCCACAGGCCAACCATGCCGACCGGTTCGACATTGAGCAACCCGGCGGCATTGGCCAGGTGCACACCCGCGGGCAGCATCACGATAAAACAGATGCGCGGGAGAGTATCGATAACCATGGCCATGTGCAGCAGCGTCAGGCGCGTCTCCACGGACAGGCTCGCATCGCGGAACTTCCGGGCCAGCAGCAAGACGCCCACATCGGTTCCCAGCCAGAAAACCAGCAGCAGCACATGGATAAACTTGATGACTTCGTAGGACATCAGCATATGGTACCTAAGGAACCTCAGACAAGTCCAGGACGGACTTGTTCAGAGTTTCTCTAAATTCGCAACCGAAGTCCGCTTCAAACCAGGTTTGTCACCAGGATTCCGGCAATGGCAACCGGCGCCACAGTCCTGATAAGAAATCGCCAGGTTGTGAACAGCCAGGACCGGTCGATTCGCAATTCCTCCACCAGGGTGGCGCGGCGCACAAACCAGCCGGCAAAAATGGCGATCAGCATTCCGCCTACCGGCATCATCAGGTTGGCCGTGAGGTAATCCATCAGTTCAAACAGGGTTTTGCCGGCGATAGGCCGGAACTCCGCCCACAGATTGAACGACAGCACGCTGCCGATTCCCAATACCCAGATGGCGCCGGTCACTAGTATCGCGCTGGTTTTGCGGCTGAAGTTGCGCTGTTCTTCGACCCAGGCAACGGCCGGCTCCATGATGGCGATGGAAGACGTTACAGCGGCGAACAGCAACAGCAGAAAAAACAGGGCGCCGAACAGACTCCCGGCGGGCATATTGCCGAATGCAATAGGCAGAGTGACGAAGATCAGACCCGGCCCTTCGCCCGGCGCCAGGGCATTTGCGAATACCAGTGGAAAAATGACAATCCCGGCCATGATGGCCACCAGCGTATCAGCCCCCGCAATAATCAGCGCGGTGCGGGGAATGGACACACTCTGCGGCAAATAGGCGCCGTAGGCCATCATCAATCCCATCGACACACCGACGGAAAAAAATGCATGCCCCACCGCAGAGAGCATCACATCCGGGTTGATCCGGCTGAAGTCCACCGCGAACAGAAATCTCAGACCTGCTTCCAGGTCACCCTCCAGCGCGCTGTATACCATCAATACCAGCAACATCAGGAACAAGGCCGGCATCAGTATTCCCGTAGCCCGTTCTATGCCGTTGCGCAGACCGGCACTGAGGATCAATCCGGTTACACCCAGGAATACCGTATACGATAGCAACATGCGCAACGGATCAGCCAGCACGCGACTGAAACGCGCTTGTGCCGCAGAGGAATCCATCCCGGAAAACCCGCCGCTCAGGGACACGAATACATAGTCCAGCACCCAGCCGCCCACGGCGCTGTAAAACGTGAGAATCAGAAACCCGGCGCCGGCGCCGAGCCAGCCCACCCCCGACCACCACCGGGACCGGCTTTCTCTCTGTGCAATGTGTAACATCGCGGATGGCGGGCTGCGCCTGCCGCAGCGTCCCAGCATCAATTCGGCGGTAAGAATGGGAACGGCAACCAGCGCGACGACGAACAGGTAGATAACAACAAAGGCGCCGCCGCCACTGGTCCCGGCGATATAAGGGAATTTCCAGATATTGCCAAGACCGATAGCCCCACCAATAGCAGCCAGGATAAACCCGGCGCGTGAAGACCATTGCTCGCGCATTATGCGTTCAGCCTACCAACTCCCGATAGGCATTTTCCTGAGCATCTAGCTTCCGGCAGCGAAGGGCATGGTCCGTCATTGCAACATGTGCTCAATACTTATCCTTGATTGAAATCGATATTTCGGTTTCCTTGGCGTTGTTGACCTCTTCCCTGGAAAAAGGCAGGAATTTGTGTTTGAACTGCTGGTATAACTCCATCTGATCGTCATAATGTCGCGCCTTGCTGCCGTCCGGCGCCAAAAACCCACTCTGTCCCGGCGCGAAGCTGTCCCAGCCGAGAATGGCGCTGCCGTTTGCAACGAACAGATTGTTTTCACTGCCACGGTTCATAATTACAGGCAACTGTAATGTATTGTCCGCTGTTGTCTGGGCAACGCCGCGGAAGTTGAACGTGGAGAAAATCTGTGGGTGCGTTTTCACGCGCCATTGTCCTATATCATTGCCGAAGCGGTCGACCAGTTGCGAAATCGCCGCTGAAAAAGTCGTCAGCAACACATCGGCCGGATTGCTGCCGTTAAAGAAATCATAATCGGCGTTATTATTACCGTCACTTTGAGCCATGCTATTCACTATGGTCTTGATACAGGGAGAAACGGCAATAGACGCGCTGACAGCATCAGTCGGGTAACCCGGGGATGCGAAACGAAAAAAGAATTCTTCACCGATATCATCTTTCAATACGTCTTCGCATAACTTTGTCAGCCATGTCTGCATGATTATCGGCGCGGCAGTATCAAAATATCCATCTTCGTTTTGATCTCGCCAGTAGCCGTCCCAGTTCTGCAGTGTCTGAAATGCGGATTTCACTGCTTGCGGCGCGTCATACCGCTTCATTTTGTCCGCCAGCATGGGATTCAAATAACGAAAATTAACATCGGCAAAAGAACTGCGACTGTTGATATCCCATGCCTCGCGGCTGCTGAACGCAACTTTCGATTCGAGCTCATCAATCAGAATATCCACGCGCTCCGCCTTGCCCCAGCGCCGCCACCACAGGTCTGAATTTCGCCAATCATGTTCCGGCCGGTTGTTCCAGTTGGTGATATAGCCCTGTTTTGGATTGTAAACATAGGGGTTCTGTTCAAAAGAGGTGTATCCCAGCCAGTCCATACTGCCATCACCCGGCGCCGGCAGCCTGTTATCGTGCAGCGTGTTTCGTAACGGGTATCTGCCGGTATGGGTATATCCGATATTGCCGTCCTTATCGAGGTAATACAAGTTGATATTGGTCGACATGATTGCCAGTTGGTTACGCCAGGAAGCGAAATCTCCGGTTCTCGCCATATCCATCCAGGCCAGGCAGGTTTCCATTTCCCTGCCTTCCCAGGCGCGTTTTTTACTGTAGATACGGCCGGCTGCATTGTCGTACAGAACCACCGGACCATAGTGAGAATAATAAAAGGTATGGGTTACATCAGCGGCATCCTTTATCGCTATTTTCTCGTTGCGAACGCTGAGTGGGCGATAACGCCCATCATGCCAATACTCATTTTCATTTTCCGGATTCAGGCGGCTGACAAAAATATCGACAAGGTCGCCAAAGCCGGCTGTGCTGCCCCAGGATATTGCGCCATTATGCGCGAACAGAAGAAACGGTACCGCGAGCAGGGTATTTCCGACCACGTCAAGGCCGCCACCGTGCAAGCCGACCCCGTATACATACGAGGGATTAATCCATCCGAATTGCGGACCATTCACCAATATGCCATGCGCTTCCCTGGTTTTGCTTCTGCCAAGCACCCACACATTGCTTGCGGATGAATAACCTCCAGTGCCGGGAATGCCGCTCAGTGAAAACTGTTCACGGGCGTAAGCCTGTTGTTGTTTTGCATCTGCGAACTGTTTAAACCTGCCGCTCTCATCAAAAGTCAGTGGTGGCGGCGCATCAATGGCATCTTGATAGATGCTTTGCAGATATGCAGGCTCCTCCTCGCCACGATAAACTAGGGTTCGTCTCTGCGCATCCTCATCCGGCACAGTGACCGGCGAGGCTTTGTCGTAAATTGGCAGCGTTGCATTGAAGATGCGCCAGGCTTTGTCAGACCCATGCTGTTGTTGCAAACTTTTTAAAAATGCGAGGTTATTGATTTCCTCGTTGAAGTCGGCGTAACGATGCGCCAATGCGCCGACGATTACCAGGAAAACATCATAGGCTGTCCAGGCATATGGGGTAAAACCGAAATCGATGAATTCCTTTGGCAACAGGCGATCGGTATCCTGCATCACCTCCTCTATCCAGTGGTTAATCCCGTCAGCATAGCCCCTGAAAGGCGCTGACTGGCTGTCATCGAGTTGTTCTACCTGCTTGCGTAGAGCAGCAGGATCGAAACCCGTTCTGACCGTAATATCAATATCGAGATAGTCCTTGCCAAGCGCTTCGGCAACGCGCCCGGATGTGGTGCGTTTCAGCATTTCCATCTGGAACAGTCGATCCTGGCCTACCGCGTAGCCGTATCCGTAATACAGGGAGTAAGTATCATCGGCATAAATATGCGGCACGCCATAGCCATCCCTGATAATATTTACCGTTGATGGTTCGGCAGCCGGCGAGAGCGGAACAACAACCGG
The DNA here is from genome assembly GCA_965221335.1 of Gammaproteobacteria bacterium. GTDB lineage: Bacteria > Pseudomonadota > Gammaproteobacteria > Eutrophobiales > Eutrophobiaceae > JAAXHV01. Next base: position 553,996 of record CBDCSC010000002.1, read on the forward strand.
CAGCAGACAGCAAAAAAGCCGGCATATCCAAAGTTTCTTGTGCGCGAATCTCATTACAGGGAAAAGCCTCTTATTCCATCTCAGACCATGTAAACCCTCATGATCATATCTGTGCACGTCCCGTACCACTACAGCAATAGCGGGAGTCCAATGACATACTGTGTCGCCCGCTGGGGCGACGCTTTATAATACCGCTTTGGATTAATAGCTATACGTAGCCGTTATGCCATAAGTTTGCGGTGGTCCCCACACGCCGATAACCCCCGGGCCGATGACGTAGGAATGAGAGATATAATCTTCCTTGGTCAGGTTCTTGCCCCAGACAGCCACTTCCAGTTTCTCGTTCGTTGAAGTCCAGGCAATGCGCGCATCCACCAGTTCATGTTGCTGAACGACGGTACGCTGGTCGATATAGTCATTGATCTGCTCATCCATGTAGCTGTATTCCACCTGAAAATCGAAGGAGCCCATCGCGGTCGGCAGGTTATAGCCTAGTATTAAGTTCCAGGAACTCTCAGGCGCCTGGCGCAGGTTGGACCCGGATGCATCGGTAGTGCCGGCAAGTGTTTCGATAACCAGATCGTTCACTTCGCTGTCCATGTAGGCATAGTTGCCCAGGAAACGGATGTTATCCGTCGGGTACCAGCCCCATTCCACTTCAACGCCATAAATATCCGCTTGTCCGATGTTGGTGGTCTGGAAAGTGCCGAACGCGGAACCGACAACCGGACCGAAGCGGACGATCTGCAGATCTTCATAGTCAGTGTAATAACCGGTGATATTCAGGCGCAGACTGGCGTCGAAAAGATCACCTTTGAAACCGAGTTCATAGTTAATCGCAGTCTCCGGGCTCACCGAGGTCGATGCGCTTGATTGCACGCCCTGGGAACCGGCGAACCCGCCGGATTTATAACCCGTGGTGACAGAGCCATAAACCATTACATCGTCATTCGGGAAATACTGTAGCGCCGCCTTGTAGGACAACTCATCCCAGTTGTCGCTGGGGGAGACAGTAAAGGATTCACTGACAATATTCAGGCTCCCGCGAACGCCGGCGCACTCGGGAAAGTTTGCAAACGGGCCGCTGTCGGGCAGGTTGCCGCAATCCACTGCCGTGGCCGTGTAGTTCTTTTTATCATAGGTATAGCGCAGACCCACGGTGAGATTCCAGTCTTCCCGGAATGCCCAGTCACCCTGACCGTAGGCCGCATAGCTGTTGGTGATATTCTGCGTGCGTGTGTACTCGTTGCCGATGACGGCCTGGCTGCCGACCGCAGTCTGAGTCAATCCCGTGTAATCGCCTGCTTTTGTGATCTTGAACTGCTCCACACGGTCAGTCTTTTCCCGGAAGTAAAAGACCCCGGCCGTATAGTTGATATTGCCATCCAAGTCGGAGGTCCAGCGCAGTTCCTGTTGGATTGTCTCTATGTCTTCGACAATATCATCGATGACTTCATCGAAAGGCAGCCCTATTGCGCCAAGTCCGACGCCCACTGACTGCATTTCCCAGTCTGTGCTGTGGTCACGATAGGCGCTGATACTGGTGAGGGTACCGCTGCCAAATTCAATATCGCCTTGCAGGCTGACGCCCCAGGCTTCACGCATGGAAAAACCGTCATACGGCGAGGCATTCTGACGGGGTCCGGTAATGCCGTTAGCGGCGCCAATCACGCTCAGCGGCGCATTGTCAGCGAGCGGGGTACGACCCATATCGGTGCGGTCGTCTTCCATATAATCAACCGACAACAACCATTCAGAAGAATCCAGGTCCATGCGCAACTGGCCGCGCACGGAAGTCTGGTCCTGGTCCTGGAGTTCCGTGCCCAGAAGCACATTATCCACATAACCGTCATGCTGCCGGTGATTGACGCTGATCTTGCCTGCCAGGTTTTCCGTCAATGGACCGCTTGCGTAAGCTTGTGCCCGAAAAATACCCTCGTTCCCGCCGGTGACCCCAACCTTGGCAGTGAACTCATCCGATGGTTTGGATGTGACGACGTTAAATGCGCCGCCAATCGCATTACGCCCGAACAAGGTGCCCTGGGGGCCTTTCAGCACCTCTATGCGTTCAAGGTCAAACATATCGAAGTTGATTCCGGCGCCACGTCCAATGTAAACGCCGTCCAGAAACAGCGCCGTGGAGTTTTCCAGTCCGGCGCCGTCGTCAGCAGAAGAAATGCCGCGAATGGCCACCAGCGCCTGACCCGGCGCAAATTCCGCGTAGACCACGCCAGGCACATGCTGCGAGATGGTTGCCGCGTCAAAGATATCGGATTTCTTCAACGCATCTTCGTTAAGCGCCGTCACCGCCAGGGGTACATCCTGGATGTTCTGCTGCCGGTGCTGCGCGGTCACAATGACCTCTTCCAATACTTGGGCTACGCTGCTGCCTGCGTGTAAAGTAGACACAAAAATCGTGATAAAAATCAAATATCTCACTGCTGTTCCCCAGGTTGAATAAATTATGGAAGCTCTGAACAAGTCCAACCTGGGCTTGTCAGAGCACGCAAAATAAAGTAGCGCCAATGATAAAACAAATCCCGGTTCCCTTTCCAGTCAATTCTGTCGCCTTCATGCAATCACTACCAGCAAGTCGCCGGTATCAACCACGTGGTTGGGACTGACCACCACGCGTTTCACAATGCCGCTTTTTCCGGCCGGGATCGCGGACTGCATTTTCATCGCTTCCAACACGACCAGTGTATCGCCCTGCCTGACGCGCTCCCCGACAGACACCTCCAGCGCCACGACCAGTCCGGGCATGGGCGCGGCAAGGTGGCTGGGATCGGCGGGGTCTGCTTTCTCATTCTGGTGTATTTCATGGCTCAGGCTGTTATCCCTGACGATCACTGTCTGGGGTTGGCCATTCAGCTCAAAAAAGACCCGGCGCATCCCCTCTTCATCTGGCTCCGATGTTGCCAGGTAATGGACAATCGCCTGCCGATTATCTTCAAAAGACAACACCGTCTCGTCGCCGCTTTGCAGCCCGTAGAAAAAAATATGGGTCGGCAAAATACTGACATCGCCGTACTTGCGTTCCATTTCAGCATAGTCCATGAAAACATTCGGGTACATCAGGCAGGAGGCAAGATCGAAATCGGACACGTCCTCTTTGAGTTGCGCCGCAAGGCTTTCCCTGGTTTGCTCCAGGTCGGCGGGTGGCAACGCTGCGCCCGGCCGACCCTGCAGAGGCGTTTCGCCGTTCAGCGCCTTTGCCTGTAATGCCTGCGGAAACCCGCCGACGGGTTGTCCCATCTCTCCACGAAAAAACTGGATGACCGAGTCCGGGAAGGCAATTTTTTTCTCCGGGTCGAGAATATCCTGCTTGGTCAAACCCGCGCTCACCATTGCCAGGGCCATATCGCCAACCACCTTGGAAGTCGGCGTTACCTTGACGATATCGCCGAACAGTTCGTTGACATCCGCATAAGCCCGGGCAATTTCCGGCCAGCGCCGGTCGATACCCAACGAGCGCGCCTGCTCTCTCAAATTGGTGTACTGGCCGCCGGGCATTTCGTGCGCGTAGACTTCCGAGGCGCCCGACCTGATATCAGGCTCGAAGGCGCGATACTGTTCCCTGGCCTCTTCCCAATACCGGCTGATCACCTGAATCGCTCCCCGGTCCAGTCGGGTGCTCCTGTCGGTATGTTCCAGGGATGCGGCAATTGATCCCAGGTTCGGTTGCGAAGTCAGGCCGCTCATACTGTCCATGGCTGCGTCGACAATATCAACACCCGCTTCCACTGCCGCCAGCACGGTCGCGGCGGCGATGCCGCTGGTATCATGTGTATGCAAATGGATCGGCAGGTCTGTTTCCTGTCTTAACGCGGTAATCAACAGCCTTGCCGCGCCCGGCTTCAACAGGCCGGCCATGTCTTTTATGCCCAGGATATGCGCGCCCATAGCCTGGTATTGGCCGGCCAGGTCCAGGTAATAGTCCAGGGTATACTTCTGTTTTCCGGGATCCTGTATGTCGCCCGTATAACAGATTGCAGCCTCAATAATCTTCCCGGTTTCCCCGACCGCATCCACCGCAATGCGCATGTTTTCCGGCCAGTTGAGACTGTCGAAGATCCGGAACACGTCAATGCCTGCAGTGGCTGCCTGGTTCACAAAAAACCTGACCACATTGTCCGGGTAGCTTTTGTAGCCCACTGCGTTCGAGGCGCGCAGCAACATCTGCTGCATGATATTGGGCATGGCAGAGCTTAAATCAAACAGCCTTTGCCATGGGTCCTCGTGCAGAAATCGAAGCGCGACATCGAACGTGGCGCCGCCCCAGGACTCGACGGAGAACAGTCCTGGCATCTTGCGCCCGTAGAATGGCGCGATCGCGACCAGGTCTTTTGATCTGAACCGGGTCGCCAGCAGCGACTGGTGCGCGTCGCGAAACGTGGTGTCAGTCACCAGGGTCGAGGACTGCTCCCGGATCCAGTCAACCAGCCCTTTCGCCCCGTTTTCATCGAATATTGCCTTCGGCCCGGTTGCCTGCGGCTGACCGGCGCATACCGGCGTCACCGGTTCACGCAAGGATATCGGGGCCGGCCTGTCCTTCACGTCCTTGTTGCCGTTCACGATCACATCGGCAATAAACCTCAACAATCGCTCGATCTGGCCGTGTCCCCTGCCGGATTCAAACAATTCAGGGGTCTCGTCGATAAAACGGGTGTTGTAGCTGCCGGACTGGAAGCCCGGGTGGGTAAGAAGCTGTAATAAAAACGGTAGATTGGTGGCCACGCCGCGTACCCGGAACTCCATCAGCGCCCGCCTCATCCGGTTGATGCTCTCTTCGCCGTCGCTGCCGCGCGCAGTGACCTTCACCAGCAGGCTGTCATACGCCCGGGAAACCCAGGCGCCGGTGTAGGCCGCGCCACCATCGAGACGTATCCCGGGACCTGCCGGACTCCGGTAGGCGATGATATTGCCATAATCCGGGATGAAGTTGTTGTTCGGGTCCTCGGCGGTCACGCGGCATTGAATAGCCGTGCCGTTGATGCGGATGTCGGATTGGGCAGGGACGATGGCGCCGGAGCGACCCACCTGTTCTCCTTGCGCAATCCTGATTTGCGCCTTGACGATGTCAATTCCCGTTATCTCTTCGGTAACCGTGTGTTCGACCTGGACCCTGGGATTCACTTCAATGAAATAGAATGCGCCGCCGGCCTTGTCATACAGGAACTCCACGGTGGCCGCATTGTCCACGCCTGCGCTGCGGGCCAGCTTGACCGCCGCCCGGCAGATCTGCTCGCGTTGCTTTTGCGCCAGGTTAAGGGCCGGGGCGCGCTCAATGACCTTCTGGTGGCGGCGTTGCAGAGAACAGTCACGCTCATACAAGTGAACAACATTGCCGTGATGGTCACCCAGTATCTGTACCTCGATATGCAGCGCGTCCTCGACCAGTTTTTCAAAAAACACTTCCCCGTTGCCGAACGAGGTCTCTGCTTCCTGGCGTGCGCGCTTCACCGTGTCATGCAGCCCGTCCAAACCCCTGACCACTCTCATGCCGCGCCCGCCGCCACCCCAACTGGCTTTCAGCATCAACGGAAAACCGATGGACCCGGCGATTTGTTCCACCTGTTTTTCATCTTCAGGCAGCGGCCCTGAGGCAGGCATCACGGGAATTCCGGCCTTGGTCGCCAATTCCCGTGCGGTGACCTTGTTGCCCAGCTTGCGCAACACTTCCGCTCCGGGGCCGATGAAATGAACGCCCTGCTGTTCACATTGTTCGGCAAATTCAGCGTTCTCGGACAAAAAGCCGTAACCCGGATGCAGCGCGTCACATTCAGACTCCACAGCGACGCGCAGTATATCCGCGCCGTCCAGGTAAGCTTCGACAGGTCCGGCGCCTATGCCTACCTGGTAGGACTGATCAGGTTTGAACCGGTGCAGCGCAAGGCGGTCCTCCTCAGAGAAAATACCGACCGTGCCGATGCCCAACTCCTTCGCCGCGCGCACGACCCGCACCGCGATCTCGCCCCGGTTGGCGACCAGTATGCGTTTGATTGGATGTCTGTGCTCGGACACGCGCGGTGCTTTTATCATGATTCTTTATATACCAGACACAAAAGGATTAATCACGCGGATGCCATCGTAATCCTGCTCACTGCTCATATCTTCAGAATACACGGCTTCACAGCCGCAGACACGCGCTGCCGCAAGAATGGCGCTATCCCAGTAAGACAAACCGAAGCGATCTCGTATTGCGAATGCTGCGCGCATCACATCGCTCGTTACCGCCTGCACGCGATAGCGGTGCAGAGACTCGATAAAATTCACGGCCTCATAGTGAGTGAGCGCGCCCAATCGCGAAGCGCGGGTCGCCTGTACGTAGAATTCCTGCAAGACCTGCACGGACAGGGCAAGTTCACGCGCGGTCAATAAGCTGAGGGCTTGTCGCTGTTTATCCGCGTCCTCGTCCGCGCCAGTGACGGCATAAATTAGAATGTTAGTGTCAAGGAAGCGCATTACGCTCATGTAATGCGCTACGGGGAAGGTTGTCTGCTGCACGCAAGCCGGCGCCGCGGGAGCGGATATCTTTCAGAGTTCTGTCCTGGAGATTGCAGAGCCTGTCGAACTCGGTTCCCACAGCCCGTCCCTGGACCATTGCCAGCAGATAATCGCGTACCATAGCAGATACCGATGTTCCGTTTTCAGCCGCTTTGACGCGGGAGAGCCGGTATATTTCGTCGTCCACGGATACAGTGATATTTTTCATTCGCACAGTTTCACAGTTATAGTGTTACACAGGTTAGATAAGGTGCGGATCAATGTCAAGGAAATGTTCGATAATCATGCTGCGCTCCGGGCCTGTAAATTCACGTAGAATGTCGCGCTTAAGGCAACTTGCCTGACGGATTCGCACATTCAGTGGTGAACGCCTGCTTCCATGCGCCCAGGCGTTCATCAAAGTCGTCCCAGTCGCTTAGTTCGCTTTTGTTCCGGTACATCGCAAAAGGGCGCAGGTGTTCAAAATAAAACCGCACCTGTTCATCCGTCCTGAATTTTTGTGCATCATAACGGTTCCAGTGGACCACTTGTTGCAGGGGTCGGCGGTACCTGGAAGAGACATCTTTTGCCGGAAAGCCGATGGGGATGGTGCCGTAGGCCCTGAGAAACGGGGGATATCCCAGCAATTCACTCAGCTCATCGTTGGTCTGCTGCTCACCGCCGCCTGACAGCCAGGCCGAGGTCAGGCCGTTGGCCGTGACCGCCAGTTGTATATTCTGAATTGCCGCGCCGATGGAGCAGTAGAAGATATTCTCGTTGTTCTGCTGGTAATCCGCTTCGCTTTCCGGCGTTGAGCCTTGCGGAAAATTGATATTCCAGCGCCGGTCTCCCAGTACGATGAAGATGGCCACCGTGTTGTTGAGGTAACTTTTGTAGACGGACGGAAAGCCCTTCGCGTATTGTTTCAAGCGGTCGGCCTGCCGGAGAAACACCTCCACAACCCGGTCCCGCATCTCCGGGTCTTCCACGACGATAAAGTCCCAGGGCTGCACATTTGCGCCGCTCGGCGCCCAACGCCCGGCCTCGGCTATGCGCTCCAATACCGTGCGCGAGATGGATCGCCCCTTCTCGAACCGGCGCACGCTGCGCCGTTTACGGATTACGTTGATAAACGCATCGTAGTCCCGGTCTTGCGGGTGTTGTTCAATCATCTTAGGGAACCTCTGATTGTGTCTCAGAGGTTCCAACGGTACAGGGATAGGTCGTCTAAATCAATAATCAAACCAAGCCTTGCTCTCTTGCAACGATCAACGCTTCCGTCCGGCGGCTGATGGAGAGTTTTTTGAAGATGTTCTTGAGGTGGAACTTGACCGTATGTTCGGTCATATCCAGGATCCGGGCGATCTCCTTGTTTGAAAGCCCCAATGACAGTTCCAGCAGCACTTCCATTTCCCTGGGGCTGAGTGAGGCGGTATTTTTTGTATCGTTGCCGCGCATGGGGCCGCTGCGCATCACGTTGATGACGGCAGCCAGAAAACGTATTGTTGCGGTATCCCGGGCTTCGCCTCGCCAGCGGCTTTGCGCATGACGCAGTAGCGGTAGCGCGCCGCGCACACTGGCAATGGCTACGCTGATGCCTTGCGGTTCTGCAATCTGTAAGGCTTCGCTCAGGCAATCCAGCGCCTCGGGTCGGCGGCCTTTATTGTCAAGCAATGCTGCGTGGACGCACAGCGCGCGCACCAACAGGAATCTTGCATTGAAATATCGGCAACACTCGATTGCATCGCGTGCGTAAGCGTTGGCCTTGTCAGCGTTAATGTCGGCATAGTGGCCGGCCAGCGCCAGCGCGCCATGGACATAGTTCCGCCAGTAAAAATGCCGGTTGCGCCAATAACCTGCGGGCAGCCGTTTTGCCAATCGTCGGGCGATGGTATCCCGCCGTTGTTTGTTGCCCTGTTCCAGCGCCAACAGCAATGTCATCGACTCCGTATGTTGCTCCAGGCGTTCCATATTGCGGGCGCGCGCCACGCCCCTGGCGCGTTCGATACAATGGGCAATCGCCTCGATGTCCCCTTGCAGGAGATATTTGTACACTTGCGTTTCCAGTGCCCAGGCGTAGATCTCGAACCAGCCGTCATAACGGGAGACATAATCAAATGCCGCTTCAAATCCGATCCAGTCAGAATCCGTTAACTCATTGTTCCAGAACAGTAACGAGATAAGGATCACATCGGAAAGCGATTTCAGGCCGCTGTCACTGCCGAAGTTATCGGCTGCCAGCGCGCTGCTTTCACGGGCATTGGCGAGCGCCAGGTTGATATTGCACTGGTGAAAGTCGCTGACGGCCGCGTGAATATAGCAGTAATTTAGACCAAGCACGGAATGGCTTTGGCGCATGTGCCGCATCGCAGACCGTATGGTTTCCTGCGCCTGGTCGAACTGGCCGATATAAATCTCGTGAGTGGCGCGCCGGCAGGCAAGCATGCCGCAGGTAAGACTGTCGGAGGCGTCGTCCGCTTGTGCCGGCGGCTTCGGCTCATCCTGGTGCTCTGCGGACATTTCCCGGTCTTCGTAAACCGACAGCATCGCGCCGATGTTCAGTGCGTCCCGTTCAAACGCCGCGGCAGTTTCAGCAGGCATTGTGTTTGTTGCGGATTGGAAGCGCACCCAGGCCTGATCATAATACGCACGCGCCGCAGCGATATCGCCGGTTTTTATCAACAGGTAGGACTTGGCAATCTGCAAGCGCGGAAATTCGGACAGGTCTTGCGCCGGCAGCAAGTTCAGGAGGTTGCGCAAGTGTCCAATACCACCATACAGGATCAACTCCCAACCACCGCCTTGTTCGATCAGCAGCGCCGCGCGCGCCAGGTCGCCGGCCATTGCCGCTTGCCGCACTGCTTGCAGGATATCGCCATCTTCTTCATACCAGCGCGAGGCGGTAAGGTGCAAATCGGCTACCCGATCCGGTTCCCGTTCCTTAAGCCGGTCAAGCAGGTATTCGGCGAATAGATGATGGTAACGAAACCAGCCGCCTTCTTCATCGAGCGATACCACCAGCGCGCTCAGGTCGCTCAACTCTTTCAGCAGCCGCCATGATCCTTGGCCGTCATAGACTGCGTTGGCCAGTTCCGGGTTGAACTGGTCCAGTATTGAAGTGCGTGTCAGGAACAACTGCAACTCCTCCCGCAACCCCTGGAAGACCTGTTCCGAAAGGAACGCAGCGATATGTCCTTCCCGACTCAGGGCAACAGCCGGCGACCCTGCCTGGCTCTGTTCCTGACTGTAAGCAAGACGCGCAAGCTGCACTGCAACCGGCCATCCTTCGGTCAAGGTTTTCAGGCGCTCCAGCAGTTCCTCATCCTTGATGTTATTGAGCGCCTGTTGTGTTTCCGCAGCGGAAAAGCGCAGGGTTTCCGCGTCGATTTCGACTCCGAGCCCGGTCACAAAGAAGTGCGCGATACTGAAATGGGGACGCTGGCGGGAACTGATCACCAGGTGGAAGTTACCCGGCGCGTTGGCAATCATCTTGTCGAGCAACTGGTCAATATCGCCGGACTCAAGCCGATGATAATCGTCCAGGATCAATATGATGCGTTCATCGCTGGCTTCCACACCGGCCAGGAAAGCGGCCAGCGCGGCTTCCAATGTCAGTTCACTCAAACCCTGTTCAGCCAGCATCTCCAGTTGGCCAAGGTCCACGCCTGCCTCGGCCAGAGCAAACACCGCATAACAGAGAAACCGGTGTGGGTCCTTATCCGGTGCGTCCAGGCTGAGCCAGCCGGCCCTGGTGTCTGTGGCGTTAAGGCGTTCGCACCATTGCGCCAGCAGTGTGGTTTTGCCATAACCCGCCGGGGCTACGATGAGCAGCGCCGGGGCGCTCAGCAATTCATCCAGTGTTGTAATCAGTCCGGGTCTGTCTATAAGAGAAAGATGGCGCAATGGCGGACGCAATTTGCCGCGCAATATCCATTGCCCCAGTTTGGGCGCTTCACGTTTCTCAGCGGCAATACTTTTTGCGGACATGTCGCTCCAAGTCAGACCAGAGGGCGGCGCGATGGCGCATCAGAATAGTATGTCAGCCATGCGCAATTCGGTAGTATACAGTCGCAGCGCTCGCGCAGGCCGGACTGAATTCACGATTTGTCTCACGTCTTGTCTCCCGGGGGCACGTGCAGCGTGTTTCCAAATACATAATCCTGCTGCAGTATCTCAAACTTCTTCATTTCGTCTTCCGGTGGCGGCTGCATCCCCCAAACCCTGCTGTTGCTCCAGCCATACTGTTTTTGCAGCGCCGCGTTTTCCGCGGCCTTGAAGGCAGCGATAGCCGGATCGATAACCGGAACACGCGCCCCCAACTCATTTTGCAGGAATTGTTGAAGTTCGCGGTAAAAACCGATTTCCATGGTACACCCCAGTATGATCGACTCTGCTTTATGCACTGTGACCGCATCCAGCGCTGCCTGTTGTAATGTTGCCTTGGTCACGGCAGGCTCTTTCTGAAAGTCTTCGACCCGCATTCCCACCGCCTGGAACGAGGCTAACTTCTCCTTGTAGCCGTAATCGTAGACCGTCTGGCGCATTTGGTCTTCCCATTTTGTTCGTCCTATCAGGATGGAGAAGCTGTTTGCCAGGTTCAGCGCGGTAACGATAGATGCCTGGCAAGGCGCGACAATGATGGTGTCGCCGGCAATCTCCCGGGCATCATGCAGAGCGGGATCATAAAAACAGCCTATCACCATCGCATCAAAGCCATGACGGGCAACATGCCTGGCGGCTTTCACGGTATCGTTGACAATAAAGGATTCGTAAGTGCGGTATTCCAGATTGTGCATGTTCCCCGGCACAGTTTCCGGGTTCAGGGAAGTGACGTATGCGTCTGTGGCGGGATATTTATACTCGGCCACCATATCGGCGAATGCCTGGTCAAAACTGCTGTCGGCGACGGGGTTGAGGTACATCACTTTTATATTAATGGCGGTTGACATGATAGACGCTCCCGGATTGGTAACTGTGCTGCCATTTTTCAGTCACAAAAACCTGTTTTCAACTGCGTTTTTGAGCAGGCTATCTGCGCTTGCCGGACAGATACCTACCCGAAAGAGTAGCTGTCAAACCGCAACGGACAGGTTTGACACTAGACTTTTGAGCGATTGATCGGTTGCGGACAGAATTTATCATTGGAACGACTGCTATAAGCTGATCGAGGAGAGAGACAATGAAAAAGCGAGAACTGCTGGTGAAATGTGGAGTGCTGGTTTGCCTGCTGTGCGGCGCGTATCCGGCACAAGCCCAGTCCGTGTTGGAGGAGATTGTCGTGACTGCCCGTAAGGTCGAGGAAAGTATCCAAAAAGCGCCGATTACCGTGACCGCGTTCACTGCCGAACAGATTGAAGAGGCCGGCATCACCCAGACGGCGGATTTTATTCAACTGACCCCAAACGTGACCCTGGCGGAATCGCAGACCATAGGCACGTCTTTTTTGACGGTGCGCGGCCTGAGCCGGGTGCGTAATGGTGAATTACCGGTGGCGGTGGTCGTGGACGATGTATTGACCATCAATGCCCGCCAGTTTATCGGGCAGGTGTTCGACACCGAGCAGATCGAGGTGGTGAAGGGGCCGCAAGGCGCGTTATACGGTCGGAACGCTTCCAACGGCGCTATCATCATCACGACCAAGGCCCCGGCAGATGAACCGGAAGGTCATGTCAAGGTGAGCTACGGCGAGGCCGATGAAATGGCGGTGGAAGGGTCTTTCAGCGGTCCTATTACGGACACGCTGGCGTTTCGGTTATCCGGGCGCATATTGGAGCGGGATGGTTACTTTAAAAATGTGACACTGGATGATGAGGTAGACCCGTATAACGACAGAACGCTGCGCGGACGGGTCAGTTGGACCCCCAGCGAGGCACTGGCCGTCGACATCAAGGCGCAATACTCGAAACACAAGGGCAAAGGCATTGGTTTTCATTGGCCCGGCGCGGCGAATTTTGAGGTCTTCGGGTTGTTTGTCGGCACCGGCGCCGAGCTTGGCCTGACACCGGAGCAAGTCAATGCGGAGGGCGCTAACCTGGTTGATATTCCCTATGTGGCGAACAATCCTGATCGCGGCCGGCGCGAGACCACCGGCGTATCGGTGAAACTGGATTATGACCTGGGGTTTGCCAACCTGAAGTCCGTCACCACCTATGATGAACTGGAAACTTCAACGGTCGCAGACCGGGCGCCTTACCTGTCGGTTCTTGACGGCACCCAACACACTTACGCGCAGGTGGATGGCTGGAGCCAGGAATTGCGCTTGTCCTCGAATGCAGAGGGCCGTCTGCGTTGGCAGGCGGGCGCGTATTACCTGTCCTGGGAGCGCTTGCGCACCACTGCCGTGGGTGTTGATAAGGGCCTGGGTATCTTGCGCCCCACCACGGTCCCCGAGTTTGAAAACAGCAACAACCCGACCGGTGTCGCGCCGGGCAATTTTCTTTCCTTTGTTGAAGACAGCTATGCCTGGGCAGTGTTCGGCAGTGTTGACTGGGAACTGCTGGAACGACTGACGCTGTCGCTGGCGGCGCGTTATGACGAAGAACAGCGGGAACAGAACGTCAACCCATACAACACCGCCGGGCGTGTGTATAAAACAGCCGATGCCAACGGTGTCAACCAGGCGTATAAAAATATTGCCTGTGACGCCGCCGGCACGCTGCACGTAACCTGCGGGCAATACGCGACCTATGGCGATCTGCTCGAACACACCAGGCGGTTGAATGAGACCAACAAAAGGAGCTACAACAAGTTTCAACCCAAGATTACCCTCAGTTATGCGATCACGGACTCGATCAACCTGTATGGAAGCTGGGGTATCGGCTACCGGGCCGGGCAATTCAACTATCCCGGCATCAGCGATATCAGTCCGTTGGCGCGGGAGTCTATTGACCAGGAAGAAAACAGCGCGTTTGAAATCGGCGCCAAGGCCGATTTCGACTCGATGCGCTTTAATGTCGTCTATTTCAATTCCAAGGTGGACAATACCCAGTATTTTCCCTTCGACGGCGCGGCGTTTACGCAGATCTTCGAAGATGTGGACGAAGGCGACCTGGAAGGTTTTGAGTTGGAGGGTATCTGGCGGATTACACCGAATATAGATGTCTACGCCGCCTACGGTCGGACCGACAGCAAAATTACCGAATACGATGAAAGACAGCAAACAATCGGTAATGAGTTGCCTTATGTGGCCGAATACACCTTCAATGCGGGCGCCCAGTTCAACTACAATATTGTGGACAATGTAGCTTTGTTTGCCCGGGTGGATTATGAACGCCGCGGCAAGCAGTACTGGACACCGGAAAATACGCATCCGCGTTCGCCGTTGGACCTGGTCAACCTGCGTGTCGGTCTCAGCGGTGAAAAATGGACCCTGGCGACTTATGTGAACAATGCGACTGACGAAGAATACAACTCCGAGGTAGTCACGCCCTTGTTCCTGCATCCCGCAACGTCGAGAATCTGGCGCGTGGAATACCGTTACGATTTCTGAGCGGTTCTTGTGATGGCAGACACTTACCGCGCTGCCACCGATGTGGGCGGCACGTTTACCGATCTTGTCTATTACGACATTGATCCGGAAACGAAACTCTGCGGTCCGGTTCAGGTTGCCAAGACCGATACCACGCCGCCTGATTTTGAGTTGGGAGTCATGGCGGCGCTGGCTCGGGCCGGACTAGACCCCGGCGAGCTCAGTTTCTTTGCCCACGGCACCACCGTGGTGATCAATGCGCTGACGGAGCGAAAAGGTGTGAAGACAGCGCTGATCACCACCAAGGGGTTTCGTGACGTGTTGGAAATTGCCCGCGGCAACCGTCCGGACCTGTTTAATTTCAATTTTCGTAAACCGAAACCTTTTGTGCCGCGCTATTTGCGCGCGGAATTGGATGAGCGCGTCAGCTTCAAGGGCGAAATACAGAAACATGTTGATCTAACTGCGTTGCCCGAGTTGCTGGCTTTTTTCCAGGCAGAACAGGTGCAGGCTATCGCGATCTGTTTTCTCCACGCCTATGCCAATCCGGAAAACGAACAACGGACGGTCGCAGAAATCAACGCGTTGTGGCCGGATATCTCCGTGCTGGCTTCGCACCGGATAAGTCGCGAATGGCGGGAATATGAGCGTACCAATACGACGGTGTTGTCCGCTTACATCCATCCCATCGCGCAAAAATATATCGAATCGCTGGAGCATAAACTGGCTGCGGCAGGTTTCCGGGGCAAACCGTATATCATGCAATCCAATGGCGGCATTGCAACGGTCGCGGCCGCCAAAGCCAATCCAATCAGCATGGTGGAATCAGGTCCGGCCAGCGGCATATTCGCCGCCTCCTACCTGGGCCGGGTCATCGGCAAGGAAAATCTGATCGTGCTTGATATTGGCGGCACCACCGCCAAGTGCGCGCTGATAGAAGCCGGCGAGGTCAGGGTCACGACGGAATATCACATTGAAAAGAACCAGAAAAGCCCGGGCTATCCGCTACAGACACCGGTATCGGAAATTGTCGAGATTGGCAATGGCGGTGGTTCCATCGCCTGGGTGGATGCGGGAGGCAAGCTGCACGTAGGCCCACAATCAGCCGGGGCATTGCCGGGGCCGGCGGCTTATGGCAAGGGCGGAACAAAACTTACCACGACCGACGCCAACCTGGCGCTGGGACGCATCGACCCCAACAGCTTCGTGGGCGGCGAGGTAGAGCCTGATTGGGATGCGGTAAATGCGGCATTCCGCCCGCTTCAAGACGAACTGGGTATGAGCCGAGCTGAGTTGGCGCGCGGTGTGGTCAGGATCGCCAATGCGAATATGACGAATGCCCTTAGGCTGGTCTCTACCAACAAGGGCTATGACCCGCGTGAATTTACACTGATTGCCTTCGGTGGTGGCGGCGCGATGCATGCCGTGGCGCTGGCCGAAGAGTTACAGGTTTCCGACCTGGTCGTGCCGGTCAATTCCGCGGTGTTTTCAGCCTGGGGCATGCTCCTGACCGACTTGCGGCGTGACTACGTGCAAACCAGGCCGCTGGCGGTGACCGCGGCCAATGCCGGGACGATTGCGGATGTTTTCAGCGCCTTGGCGCAACAGGCGCAGGATGATTTTACGGCTGAGGGCGCGTTATCCCCGAACGAGCAGCCAAGCTATGAATTCCACGCCGATATGCGTTACAAAGGACAGGAACATACTGTCAAGACTGCGCTGCTTATGCCGGCGCAGGGCGGGCCGGATACGCCAGACATTATACGGCGATTTCACGATTCCCATGAGAAGCGGTTTACTTACCGTTTGGACACAGAAGTGCAAATCGTCAATTTCCACCTGGTGGCCAAAGCGCTGGCAACAAAACCGGAACCGGCCCGGAAACCCGTCACGGGGATATCGGCCGAGACTGCGATCCTGTCTGTGCGCGAGGTTGATTTTGATAACCGGGGCATTCACGAAGCCACGATCTACGCCGGTCTCAAGCTGGAGCCAGGCATGGAAATTACCGGCCCGGCAGTCATTCAGGAACCGTCGGTAACACTGGTGGCGCCGCCGGACCGCAACGTCAGCATAGACGACTACGGCAACTATCACATCGCCATTACGCGGGATTGAGCCGGCATGCAAGATCAATTCACTTCACAGATCATCAAGGATGCCCTGGTCGCAGTGGGTGATGAGATGTTTAATGCCATGTTGCGCACATCCATGAGTCCGATTATCTATGAAACCACCGATTTTGCAGTAGGCGTCACCGATGCTAAGGGCCAACTGCTGGCGCAAGGCAATGGCGTTACTGCGTTCCTGGCAACGCTGGACACCGCGGTACAGGGCGTGCTCGCGCATTATCACGAGCCCGACGATATTTGTCCCGGCGATGTATTTATCACCAACTCGCCGTACAAGGGTGGCGGCACCCATCTCTCTGACGTGGTCATCGTCTTGCCCGTGTTCAGTGGCAAAACGCTGGTCGCGTTTACGGTTAACAAAGCGCATTGGACCGAAGTAGGCGGCGCCCAACCGGGCAGTGTGTCCACCGAAGCGACAGAAATATTTCAGGAGGGACTGCATTTCAACTTTCTCAAGCTCTACCAGCAAGATCAACTGAATGTGTCCTTGGTGGAGGTGATCCGGGCGAATGTGCGCTTGCCCGATTCGACCATAGGAGATATGCATGCCGGCGTTGCCGCTGCGCGTGTCGGCGCCAGGCGCATCCTTGAGTTGGTTGACAAGTATGGTTGCCGGGATGTGCTCGCGGCAATGGATGAGTTGCTTGAGTATGGCGACCAGATGACAAGAGCGGAGCTGGCCGGATTACCCAAGGGTGTTTATTCCGCCGAGGATGTGGTCGAAGACGACGGCTTGGGCAACGGGCCTTTCAGAATACGAGTAAAAGTGACTCTCAGCGAAGATAAAATGATCGCGGATTTTACCGGCACCGATGCGCAGGCGACCGGACCGATCAATTGCTCCTACACCGGACTGGTGACGGGCGCCCGCTGCCTGTTCAAAGCGGTTACAAACCCGGAGATTCCGGCCAATGGCGGTTGTTTTCGTGCGCTGGAAGTCGTCTGCCCCGAGGGCACGTTGATTTCGGCGCAATCGCCTGCGCCCGTTTCGCTCTACTACGAGTCGCTGATTGCCGCCATCGACGTGATGTGGAAAGCCCTGGCGCCAATTCTGCCGGCGCGTTTGTCAGCCGGGCACCAGCGCAGTGTCGGCGCCACGTTTATCTCCGGTAATCACCCGGATACCGGCGAACTCTACGTGATGGGCGAACCCCTGGTCGGCGGCTGGGGCGCGTCCGCAGACCGGGATGGGGACAACGGGCAATTCTGTTGCGGCAATGGGGAGACCTTCAATGTGCCGGTGGAATTGTTCGAAGCCCGTTATGGTCTGCAGGTTGAGCAGTATGCGCTAAACGTAGAAGGCGGCGGGGCCGGAAAATTCCGCGGCGGTAGAGGCGCCACACTGGATTATCGCGTGACCTCGGAAGCCGCGTGGCTGACTTATGCGGCAACCCGCACCGAGAGTCGCCCCTGGGGTATGAATGGCGGCGCTGCGGGAAGCAATAATTATGCGCTGGTATTGCGTCAAGACGGGCGAGTGGAGCGTTACGGTATGTGCACCATGGTACGCGCCGAAAAAGGGGAGGTGATTCGCCTGGTCAGCGCCAACGGCGGTGGTTACGGTAACCCGGCTGAACGCGACCCGCAGGCGCTGGAACAGGATCTGAAAGACGGTTACATCACACCGGAACAAGCCAACGCAGATTATTCCCGCTGACCCCTTGGAGCGTATGCGTCTCTCCCAAAGGCAACCGGTACTTGAGCAACGTAAGCTGCCACCTTGGAGCGCGGGCGTCTCGCCTGCGGTTCAAGGTTAGAGTGGCGTTTTCCGACGCGGCCCCCGGACTTGCAAACCGCGCCCCAACAAACTGACAAGCACACACATACTTGATGACGCAAAATAAGCAATCCGATTACGACCCCTTCACACAGGAGATCATCCAGGGCGCATTAACCGGTATCGCCGATGAAATGTTTGTTTGCATGGCGCGTGCAGCCATGAGCCCGGTTATCTATGAAGTACTCGATTTCGGGGTCGCGATCACCGACTGCGATGGCGAGTTGGCCAGCGCCGGCGCCGGCATTCCAGGGTTTGTCAATATGCTGCAGCCAACGGTGAAGTCCGTGATCCGCAAACATGGGCGGAAAAATGTCAGGCCGGGCGATATATTTATCAGCAACGATCCGTTTGCCGGTGGCGTCAGCCACCTCAACGATGTGGCCTTGGTTATGCCCGTTTTTTACGCGGACAGATTGATTGCCTGGACCGCCAACAAAGGTCATTGGCTGGATATCGGTGGTATGACGCCCGGTTCCCTGTCGCCACTAGCAACCGAGCTGTTCCAGGAAGGTCTTATTCTGCCGGCCGTCCGGATTTTTGCGCGCGACCGGCCGGTTGAGCAGGTTTTCGATATCATCCGCGCCAACAGCCGTTTGCCGGAACAGGCTATGGGCGACCTCTGGGCGGGCATCGCGGCGCTACGTGTCGGCGCCGAGCGATTATCCGAGTTGTGTTCGAAATACACTGCCGACCTGTTGCTGGAGGCAATACGGCAGTACCTGGATTATGGCGAGAAGATCGCCCGTCATGGCCTCAGACGGCTTCCGAAAGGGCGTTTTGACGCAGAAGATCGGCTCGACGATGGGCGGATAATTCGCGTGTCGGCGCTGATTTCCGATACTGAGTTCAGTGTTGATTTAAGAGACAACCCGCCGCAGGACAGGTTTGCCCTGAATGCCAGCTTCCATGCAACCCAGGTCACTGCGCAGGCCATCTTCAAGGGGCTGGTGGCGCCGGAACATTGGGCCAATGCCGGGAGCTTCCGCCCGTTTCGATTGTTGACCACGCCCGGCAGTATTTTCCACGCGCTGCCACCGGCTGCCGTCAGCCTCTATTATGAGAACAAGATTCGTTCCGCGGACCTGATTTGCAAGGCATTGGCGCCTTATATGCCGGAGCGGATGCCGGCAGGGCATTTCTCGTCTGTTTGCGCCACGTTGCTGCACAATGAGGATGTGGATGGCGTTGACTACACGTTTATCGAACCGGAGGTTGGGGGTTGGGGCGCCGGCGCGCACAAGGATGGCGAGCATGCGCAGTTTTCGATGTCCCATGGCGATACGTTCAATTGCCCGGTGGAAATCAATGAGGCGCGCAACGGGATAGAGGTACAAAGCCTGGCATTAAATGATGAGCCTTCCGGCGCCGGGCGCTATCGCGGTGGCAAGGGTATAGACCAACGCTATCGCATCCGCGCAAAAAAAGCGCGACTTACTGCCGGTTATACCCGCGCAGTCACTCCGCCCTGGGGAGTTTGCGGTGGTAGCGATGGTACGGTAAACCGGCTTGAAGTCATCAAACCCGACGGCGCCAAGGAGACGCTGGGAAGCGCTGACAACCTGTTGTTATCACAAAATGATGTTGTGCGTATTGTCACCGGCAACGGTGGCGGCTTTGGCGATCCGAAACAGCGGCCGCGCGCCGCGGTTCTGGCTGATTTGCGCAATGGTTATATCACGCAGGAGCAGGCGTTGAACGTGTATGGGCTGGCGGCACAGCAGTTGTGAACCGGCGCGCCATGACAACTCTGAAGCCTGCTGTTGCAGCCCGCATCTCACGCCAGGCCCGGTGTCGCCGGCATCGGCAAACCGATCATTGATATGGCTGCCGCCAACTTCGAACAACGCCCGCTCTATGCCTGGTACGTGGTGGCGGTCCTGATGCTGGCCTATATTTTCTCCTATGTGGACCGGGCGATACTGACCCTGCTGGTGGCGCCGATAAAACGGGACATCGGCCTCAGCGACACCGAAGTGAGTCTGTTGCACGGGTTTGCGTTCGTGATTTTTTACACTTTGATGGGGTTTCCGATAGGCCGTCTCGCCGACCGCAGACATCGGGTGAGCATCATAGCCGTAGGGGTAACGATATGGAGCGTGATGACCGCCGCCTGCGGTCTTGCCAAATCATTCTGGAGTCTGTTTTTTGCCCGGGTCGGTGTCGGTTTCGGCGAAGCGGCGCTGAATCCTTCAGCCTATTCGCTTATCGCCGATTACTTTCCGCAACGGCTCATCTCTCGGGCCACCAGCACTTATGTGATGGGCACGTATCTCGGTTTTGGCATTGCCTATATCGTCGGCGGGACTGTGGTGAGCGCAGTCAGCGCTTTGCCTGACCTGGAACTGCCAATCGTAGGGCATGTTTTCTCCTGGCAGTTGGCATTTTTCTATGTTGCACTGCCGGGAATCCCGATGCTGTTCCTGCTCGCTACGATACGCGAACCACAAAGGCGCGGCCGCTTGCATGCGGGGAGTGAACGGAACAAGGGGGTCCCGCTGGCCGAGTTTGTGCGCTTCCTGGGAACAAACCGTTATACATTTCTTGCTCACTCTATCGGCTTTGGCAGCCTGGGTCTGCTTGTGAACGGCATGGCCTTGTGGACGCCCACCTTCTTGCAGCGGACGTATCAATGGCAACTGGCCGATGCCGGGATAGCCTACGGTATACTATTGCTGGTATTCGGCGGCGCCGGCGTCTACCTGGGCGGTTGGGTTGCCGACCACATCGATCGCAAGGGCAGAGTCGGCGGACCGTTCAAGGCCGCGTTCTGTTTTGCCTTGGGCGCCGTGGTGCCGACAATTTTTTATCCCCTGATGCCCACTGCAGCCGGGGCCATGATGCTTATGGCTATCATGATTTTATGCTCCAGCGCTCCCTGGGGTGTGGCGGTATCCGCGTTACAACAGATTGCCCCCAATGAGCTGCGCGGCCAGGTCGGCGCGTTCTACCTGTTCACGGTCAACCTGATAGGGATCGGACTTGGTCCCACCTGCATAGCCCTGGTGACGGACTACTGGTTTGCGGACCCATCCGCTCTCAGGTATTCGATGTCGTTAATCGCCGGTAGCGCGGCAGCGCTGGCGACCCTGGTTCTGGGTTGGGGCTTGCGTCATTTTCGGCGCAGTCTTGAACGGGCCTCAGCTTGGGAGACATAAGCCCGGAACTGATCGGTGGCGCGGCTATCCTGTAAGATACCTCCCAAGTCGAGAATAATCAGCAGGAGAAATTACATGCAGGAAACAAACATAATAGATGTGGCGGTCAACGCGTATTTCATTTTGGCAATTGGTTATAACGTCTTGAGCGTGGTTATGAATGACGTAACAGGACGTTCTTTGTCACCGACTGATCCCGTGTCAGGGATCATGTTTATGACGCTGTTGTACCTGGTTTATGTTGGGGAGGCTCTGCTCGGCGACGGCGCCCGGACTGCGCTGCTGATACTGTTCCTGTTGCTGATCAGCAGGTTCGGCATTTATCGGCACCTGGTCGGTTACGATGAAAAACACTATCATTCACGCAGCGCCTGGGCGTTAGCGATTGCGATTAACCTCTTCGGCGTTACCGCCATGATCCTGAACCTTACCATCTGACGTAGGTACGACATGCGTGGCTAAGACTCAAATTTATTGTTGCAAATGATTCTCATTTGTTTTATAGTTCGTGTTACTAGCCAAAGTGAATGGTGAGAAAACTGCAAAATGTATGTTTGTGTTTGTAATGCGGTAACAGAACGGCAAATTCGCCAGGCCATTAATGAAGGCGCCCGGACAACCACCCAGGTCAGGCAAAAACTGGATGTCGAGCGAATTTGCGGGTCCTGCGACGGTTGCCTGGAGGACTGTCTTGCCAAGGCGTTCATCTTCCTTGCGCCTGACCTCAGAACCGCTGCCGTAGAATAGCTGCCACCAGCCTTCTTTCCCCAATCCCCACCCGCATCGCCTGGAAAGGTTACTGACCAGGTGAATACAGAAAATTCCGATAGTATTTTTCTTGCAAATACAAATGAGAATTATTATTATTTGTATTGTGTATAGTATTCATGTAGCATCGGGGGTCGATTAAACAATACTACGGAACCTATGATTAAGTCTCAGAGGTTCCTGCGACACAGGGATACGCGCTCTGACAAGTCCAGGGTGGACTTGTTCAGCGCTTCCCTAACCTCCGGCAAGCCCGTGACAGGCTTGTTCAGGATTTGAAAATATCACCAGTGGATAAATCTATGTCTATCATTTTCATTTTGCGCAAACGCGATTGTTCCCCGTATATCAGTAGCCGGGCAGTAAAAATTCTCTGCTTGGGACTTGCCCTGTCTCTTACCCACATTCCTGCATTCGCGGGTCATCATGAGTTTGATGAAGAAATCACTGTTGTCGGCAACCGGACGGAAGCCGGGAATGTGGCCGGTTCGGCGCATTTCATCGGACAGGAAGAACTGGAGAAATTCTTCTATCCTGACATCCAACGTATTGGGCGCGAGGTACCGGGAGTTTCGATACAACTCGAAGACGGATATGGATTACGCCCCAATATCAGTATTCGCGGTGTAGCCACAGAGCGTAGCGGCCGGATCACGCTGCTGGAAGATAACGTACTGATTGCACCGGCGCCGTATTCGGCGCCGTCTGCGTATTATTTCCCCACCGCGGGACGCATGTCCGCATTCGAGGTGCTGAAAGGCCCCGCTGCAATCACCCAGGGGCCATACACCATCGGCGGTGCGTTGAACATGATCTCGACGCCCATTCCGGAAACGATGCAAGGCATGATCATGACCGAGGGTGGAGAAGACGCCGGCTACCGGGTCCATGCCCACTACGGTGGTATGCTCGAAAACGGGTTCGGATTCCTGGTCGAAACGCACCAATGGGGTACGGAAGGCTTCCAGCATATTGACAACAGTGATGGCGATACCGGTCTGAGGCTTGAGGATTATACGTTGAAGCTGCGTTATGCGCCGACCGGCTCCCGGCACCAGGTGGACTTCAAATTCCAGTACGCAGACCAGAATTCGGAACAGAGCTACCTGGGACTGACCGATAACGATTTTGCCGATGATCCGTACCGCCGTTACGGATTGTCGCAACTGGACAATATTGCAACGGAACATTTCCAGTATATTCTTCGCTACAAGCTGGCGCTTTCCGACAACCTGACTTTTTCTGCCACCGGCTACAACAACGAACATGAACGTGACTGGTTCAAAACGGAGGGCATCGATTTCGACGGCAGCGCAAATGCGCAGGAATTGAGCCGGACAAGCTGGTTTAATGTTATCCGCGCGGTAAACCAGGGCAATTCACTGGGTGGGGTTAGCCTGACCGAATTGCGGGGCATCCTGGATGGAACCGTCGATACTGCGCCCGGCAGCATCCAGCTACGTTCGAACGCCCGTGAATACTTCTCCCGCGGCGTTCAGTTCAACCTGAACTGGAACGGTGACCTGGGCGCGACCCGGCATAACCTGGAAATCGGAGTCCGCTACCACAAAGATGAAGAAGACCGGTTACAGCGTAACAGCAGCTACCACCAGCAAAACGGCGGACTTGTCCTGGACGACCCGGGCCTGTTGGGCAATGCCGGAAACCGGGTTCAGGAAGCCGAGGCTGTGGCCGTGCATGTATATGACCATATCGAGTGGGGCAACTGGATCTTCAGCCCGGGCATACGCTACGAGGATATCGATCAGAAACGCACCCGCTGGAGAGACCGGGGAGAGCAGGCCGGCGCACGCAACACCATCCGCGACAGCAGGGAAAACAGAACGAAGGTCTGGCTCCCCGGACTGGGAGCCATCTACCGATTGAATGACAACCTGTCACTGCTGGCTGGTGTGCACAAGGGATTTACCGCACCCAGCAATGCGCCTGGCGTGAAAGAAGAGGAGGCGATCAACTACGAACTGGGCCTCCGCTACATTCGCAATGGCCTGCGCGCGGAGGCGATCGGGTTTCTCAATGATTACGATAATATCCTGGGCGAATGCACATCCTCATCAGGTACGGATTGCACAGTCGGCGATGCCTTCAATGGCGATGCGGCCACGGTCGCAGGTGTAGAAGCAATGTTGTCCACCAACCTGACTCCGAACCGGAATTTCAGCCTGCCACTGTCAGTTGTGTACACCTGGATCGACGCACAATTTGACACGGATATCGCGGACACGGACTTTTTTGGTGACGTAGCCAAAGGCGATCCCATCCCGTATATTCCGAAACACCAGTTGCAGGTATCTGCTGGCATCGAGCATGCGCGCTGGAAAACATATGTCAGCGCGCATTACGTGGACGAGACCTGTGTACGCGCCTCCTGTGGCGATTTTGAACGTACCGACGACGCGCTGTCTGTCGATATCGCCGGTCACTACCTGTATAATGACAACATTGCGTTGTTCGCGCGCATCGAGAATGTAACCGGAGAGAAGGATATCCTGGGCCGTCACCCTTACGGCGCCAGGGCCAATAAGAGCCGAAGTGTCACCGGCGGAGTACGCATCACATTTTGAGCAATTGCATGAAATTCATATCGCTGTTGTTTTCCCTGGCCCTGGCTGTGCAGGCAGCGCCGGCAGAGGAAGTCAATGTCTATTCCGGTCGTAAGGAAGCGCTGATCAAGCCGTTATTCGATGAATTTACGAAGGAAACCGGGATCCGGGTCAACCTGGTAACGGGCAACGCGGATGCGTTGATCAAACGCCTTGAACTCGAGGGTGAACGGTCTCCGGCCGACCTGCTGGTGACAGTGGATGCCGGTCGGCTGCACCGGGCGAAAGAGCAAGGTCTGTTGCAGGCAATCATGTCGTCGCAGCTTGATGAAGTGGTGCCGGACATCTACCGCGACCCCCAGGGCTACTGGTATGGCCTGTCTATCCGGGCGCGGGTGATAGTGTACGCAAGCAACAAAATTGAACCGGCACAGCTTTCCACTTATGAAGCACTGGCCGACCCGGTGTGGCACAACCAGCTTTGCGTGCGTTCCTCATCCAATATCTACAACCAGTCCCTGGTTGCTTCCATGCTTGCACACCATGGCCGGGAGCCTACCGAAAAGTGGATTAAGGGCCTGGTAGGAAATTTTGCCAGGGAGCCCAAAGGGGGCGACCGGGACCAGGTCAAGGCAGTGGCGGCCGGACAATGCACGCTTGCGCTGATCAACACGTATTACCTGGCCGGTATGCTGAGTTCGGATATCGGCGCCGAGAGCGCCGCGGCTAACCGGGTCGCGCTGTTCTGGCCGAACCAGGACGGCCGGGGTGCGCATGTCAACGTCAGCGGCGCCGGGGTAACAAAGTCCGCGCGGCACAAACAGGCGGCAATACGCCTGTTGGAATACCTGGTCAGCACCCCGTCCCAGGAATGGTATGGGAAAACAAACCATGAATTTCCCATCCGCGATGGCGTTGCAGGTGGGGACATACTGCAATCCTGGGGTCCGTTCAAGGCCGACAGCCTGAACCTGGCGATATTGGGAGAAAACAACCAGGACGCCGTACGTGCGATGGACCGGGCCGGCTGGAAGTAATCGTACCGTCCGACTGGTGATCACACTATGCGGCTAAGGTTCCATCCTCCTTGGGTGGCCTTGACCCTGTTGTTATCCGGGGCGCTGGTGCTGCCGGTTATTGTTGTGGCTGCATCGGTCTTCCTGTCCAGCGGCGATATCTGGCAGCACCTGTATGACACGGTTCTGGCCGAGTACATCAGCAATTCTCTCCTGCTCGCGCTGGGCGTGGGTTGCCTGTCCCTGCCCCTGGGCGTGATACCAGCGTGGCTGGTAACCCTGTACCGTTTCCCCTGCAGCCGCCAACTGGAATGGGCATTGCTGTTGCCCCTGGCTATGCCTGCGTACATTATCGCCTACACCTATACGGGGATGCTGGACGTGGCCGGGCCGTTGCAATCATGGCTGCGCAGCGTGTTTGGCTGGCAGTACGGCGATTACTGGTTTCCTGACATCCGCTCTCTGCCCGGCGCGGTGCTGATGCTGTCCCTGGTGTTATATCCTTATATCTACCTGCTGGCCCGGGCTGCATTCCTGGAACAATCCGCGTGTGTGGTAGAGGTTGCGCGCACCTTGGGCGTAGGGCGAGCCAGGGCTTTCTACAAGGTGGTACTGCCACTGGGGCGCCCGGCAATCCTGGCCGGGTTGTCGCTGGTGCTGATGGAGACCCTTGCGGATTACGGCACGGTGCAGTATTTTGGGGTGGCGACCTTCACCACCGGTATTTTCAAAACCTGGTTCGGGCTGGGGAGCAGTATTGCCGCGGCCCAACTGTCCGCATTGCTGATGTTATTTGTATTGTTACTGGTCGTTGTGGAACAACGCTCGCGCCGCCTTTCCCGCTATCACCATACCAGTACCCGCAATGCGCGGCTGGAACCGGCGCCGCTGACTAATCATTTTGCGCTGCTCGCATTCTGTTTGTGCGCGGCGCCGGTGATGTTCGGGTTTATCATCCCGGCCGCCCGGTTACTGTTATGGGCAGCGCAGACCTGGCGCTCATCCGCGGACATCGGGTTTATCGTACTGGTGTGGAACAGTCTTGAACTGGCGTTTATCACCGCGTTGCTCGCGCTGGTCCTTGCCCTTGCAATCAGTTATGCCAGGCGCGGGTATCCCGGGCTTATGACAAACGGGGCCAGTCGCCTGGCAGGCATGGGGTATGCCGTTCCCGGCGCAGTGATCGCGGTAGGGGTGCTGATTCCATTTACCTGGCTTGATCACCGCCTGGGTGACTGGCTCGGCGCCCTGTCCGGTGCAGATCACGGCTTGTTGCTCAGCGGCACTGTCGCGATCCTGGTGTTTGCCTACCTGGTACGTTTCATGGCCCTGTCCCTGAATACCGTTGAAGCAGGTCTGGCAAAGATTAAACCGTCGATGGACGAGGCGGGGCGGAGCCTTGGCCTCAATGGCATCAGGTTGTTGCGGCAAATCCATATACCGGTGTTGCGCGGCAGTCTGCTCAGCGCGTTGTTGCTGGTGTTTGTGGATGTTCTCAAAGAATTGCCGGCAACGCTGATACTGCGCCCTTTCAATTTCAACACGCTGGCGGTGCGCACGTTTGAACTGGCCAACGAAGAGAGACTGGCTGAGGCTGCATTCCCCGCACTTGCGATCGTGCTGGCAGGCATCATTCCGGTTATCATACTCAGTCGCGCGATATCGCAATCCCGTTCCGCCTATGCTTGAAATCGACAACCTGACGATCGGCTACGATGGCAAGACCGTCATCTCGGACATCTCCCTGCGTCTCGGACAGGGCAGCATCGGTTGCCTGCTCGGCCCCAGCGGCTGCGGCAAGACCACGTTGTTGCGCTCGATTGCAGGATTTGAACAGCCCGGCCATGGCGAGATCCGAATCAACGGCCGCCGGGTCAGCAGTCCTGCCAAACAGGTACCCGTGGAGCAAAGAGGTGTGGGTATGGTGTTCCAGGACTTCGCCCTGTTTCCCCACTTAACGGCGCGCGCCAACATCGCGTTCGGCTTGCAGGATATTCCGCAGGCTGACTGTAAGGAACGGGTGGACGAGGTGGCGCAAATGCTGGAAATCACCGATTTTCAGCACAAATATCCTCACCAATTGTCGGGGGGGCAGCAACAGCGGGTTGCCATCGCCCGGGCGCTGGCCCCGCGCCCGGACATTCTGTTGCTGGATGAGCCTTTTTCAAACATGGACATAGAACTCAGGGAGCAGATCGCCCGGGAACTGCGCATGGTCCTCAAACAGGATGGAATAACGGCGATCCTGGTGACCCACAACCAGTTGGAGGCCTTTGCGATGGCGGACGAGACAGGCGTGATCCGGGATGGCAAGTTGCTGCAATGGGACAATGCCTTCAACCTGTACCACCGGCCTGCCGGCCCGCAGGTTGCCGAGTTCATCGGCGAAGGAGTTCTGCTCGCGGGCGCCGTACTGAATGGCACGGAGGTAGAGACTGAACTGGGCATTCTAAGCGGCTCAGTTCCCCACGGCAGCGCAGCGCAGGCCCGGGTATCGGTATTGATCCGCCCCGACGATATCCTGCACGACGACAATAGCAAACAAACCGCAACAGTACGTGACAAGGTATTTCGCGGCGCCGAGTTCCTGTATACCCTCAGCTTACCCAGCGGCGCCCGGATACTGAGCCTGGTGCCCAGCCACCACGACCATGCCATCGGGGATAAAATCGGCATCCGCCTGGAAATCGACCACCTGGTGGTGTTTGAATGAAATGGGGTCGAACCCTATTTCGGGTGGTCTCAGTTCAATACTCCGCATCAATTTGGAGGTTGCCTTTTCGTCTTCGGTGCGTATTCCGGCGAACGTGAACAGTTGTTCCGGTTCATCATTCGCTTAACTACTACGCATCTGAGATAAAAAGTCATCAGGTTCATCTTCTATATCAAACGATTTTGTAATATCGCGATCTTGATCAGTAAACCATGCTGGCTCATCTGGCAAAACCTGAAGCTTTGGATACTTATCTACAATTTCTCGCGGCGTATTTGCATAGATATACGTCCATACGCCACCAGAACCATAATCATAAACTGTTAAATACTTACTTTTCATTTTACTATCGGCACCCATGTAGCTCCTTTTATACTAATGCTGTGAGGCACTGTAATTTCATAACCTCCACCTTGTTGTCCGTTCCAAGGCGCTACAATCCCTTGTCCACTATTGGATTGAAAATTGTTACTAAGCCAAATAATTCCTTCACCTATTATACCAACACAACCAGCTCAGTTTTGACGGCAAAAAATGGCGTTTAAGGGAGTAGAAAAGACACGTGCAACAAATTAACTCAATGGAAACAAATTGTTAGACAGGTCCGACCCTATAATTGAAATTCCTATATACTGTGCGCCGATGAAAAAGAAAAAAGTGTCCGGAATTGCCCGGATCATCAGGGCTGCCGTATATTCGTACCAGGGGCTGGTCACCTGTTACAAAACCGAGGAGGCTTTTCGGCAGGAACTTGCGTTGGCCGCGGTATTGTTGCCACTGGGTCTGTGGTTGGGCGATACCGGCATTGAACGCGCGTTGCTGGCGGGTAGTGTGTTGATGGTATTGATAGTCGAACTGATCAATACCGGCGTTGAATATGTCGTGGATCGCATCGGCGCCGAATACCACGAGTTATCCGGCAAGGCCAAGGATATTGTCTCGGCAGCCGTACTGCTGGCATTGCTGAACCTTGCCCTGGTGTGGGTGCTGGTGCTGATTTAAACAGGGAAAAGAATCTTAAAACCTCGGTTTTGACGGCAAAAAGCAGGGTTTAAGAGAGAAGAACAGCCGCCTGCAACAAATTAACCCAGTGAAAACGAACAGTTAGGTAGGTCAGGCAGGTCCGACCCTATTTCAGTCCGACCCTATTTCAGCGTATACACCGTCAGGTTTAAGGTGGTGGTCTATGTGTTGCATGCTTTCCAGAAGAAGGCCAAACCAGGTATTGCCACGCCAAAACCGGACATTGATTTGATAAAGCGAAGGCTAAGAGCGGCAGAGCAACATTACCATGAGAATTATGGCGGAGAGTAAACCGATGAAGACCGATACTATGCAGACCGAGCGGGGAAGCGGCAACGTGTTTACTGACCTGGGGCTTCCGGATGCTGACGCCCACCTGCTCAAAGCCGAGCTCGTCACCCGGCTCGACAGGATTATTCGCCAGCGAGGTATAACACAGGTCGAGGCGGCAAAGCTGCTTGGGCTATCTCAACCCGATGTGTCGCGCCTGTTACGGGGCAACTTTCGGGAGTACTCCATGGAACGGCTTCTGCGTCTTCTCACTGTACTCGGGCGCGATGTGAATATCGTCATCCGCGAGACGAATTCGGAGCGGCCGGGGCGCCTCAGTATCGGAGCTTGAATTCCGCTCGATACTCGGCTTTAACCGTCAGATTTCATCCTAAGGAGGTTCACGCCGTCAGATATACTAATTTGATTAGATCGCAGGCAGGTGTTGGTTATGAGCGCACTCATTACTACGGAAGCAAAATTCCATAGATCATATCAGGAGAGCTGAATATGAAATCTATCATTAATTTGCTCCGACTGCTTCTTGGCATTGTAGTTGGCATTGCATTTACAGCGGTGATACCGATTTATAGTGAGCCGTTTGTGGGTTGTGCAGTCAGGGGTTTTGCTACGTTGCAACCCGGATGCACTCTGTGGCTTGATGTTTTACTTGGCTTCGGTTTCGTGTTCTGTGTCGCCATCATTGGCCCGAATAGTTGGCGGCCTCAACTCTGGGCGTTTGCTTTTGTGGTTTTAGTAGCGAGCATGGGAGGTTTGTCAGCCATTAGCTCGGGAGATCACTTGTATGTTTTCTCTCATCCTGCCAACATGGTCTTTTACTGGAAGGGAGCGGGTTTAGCGACCTTTCTAGGGGGGCTTTTGGGTGTCGGATTCCATTATCTCTTGTTGCACATTTGCACAATAGTCGGCCGAGGACGCCCCCAGGTTTGAACGCGAACAGAAATACTGTTCACGTTCGCCGGAATATGCACCAAGGCGAAAAGGCAACCTCCAAATTGATGCGGAGAATTGAACGGCTGCTTCCAGAATGATCAAAGATGATGACATTATAGGAATTCTCGAGTTTTTTAGAGCTTCGGAAAAACTAAAAAACACACTTAGAACTGCGAGAACTTCAAACGGCAGGCACGAAAGCACTGCAGAGCATACATGGCGATTATGCCTAATGGCCTTGATCTTATGCCGTTTTTACAAAGATATAGACGCTCTCAAACTCATTCAGATCGTCATTATTCACGACCTGGGCGAGGCGATTACCGGGGACATTTCCGCTGCTGAACAGACTACCGGAACAGGAAAAAGCGCAAAAGAAAGAAAAGGCTTTGAAACATTGATAGAGCCCCTGCCGGAGGCGCTGAAGAATGATCTGTTATTTCTTTGGGACGACTACGAAAACGTTTCTTCTAACGAAGCTTTACTCGCCAAAGCATTCGACAAGTTGGAAACATTACTCCAGCACACACAAGGGAAAAACCCGGACGACTTTGACTATCAGTTCAACCTTGAATATGGAAGAAAGTACACTGACCAAGATGAACTTACCGCCAGGCTAAGGTCATTTATTGACAGAGACACGTTAGCTCGTATATACCAGTAAATCGTTCATATCCCTGTTTAACGGTATGACTCTGTCACGGATTCGGCCGGCAGGTGTCAGTGAGGCGCGCCGAATGCATCCCGAATTCATTCGGCGGCCACCAGATCATCAATGTCTATACGCAGCGCAGCCGACAGTTTTTTAAGTGTGTCGACTCCCCCGGTTTTCCTGCCGGATTCAATCTGCGCAATGTAGCCCTGTTGAACCCCGGATATAGCTCCAAGTTCTGTCTGGGTCAGACCGCGATGCTCACGCCAGATACGCAAGCGGGATTCTTCGTCTCGCAGCAGCCTGTGCGCCACCTCTGCAGGAACAAGCTCATCCTGGCCGGTGGCCAACTCATCCAGCGCATCATTCGCCGCCCGTATATCTTCTGCGTCTTCCGCCAGCCTCAGCAAACGACGGTACATATCAATGGGCACAACCGCATGGGTCGGCCGGCCGTCTTTTTCAATGACCTCTACCTGGTTAGTCATCATTTATAAATGCCTCCTCTTGGCCTACGCTTTGGATTTGGATCAACAACATTATGGTTGATTCGCGGTTTTATATATAAATGATTAGTCATCCCTTAAGCTTCGTTTTATCTAATCAATGTCTGGTTTTGGCGTGGCAATATCTCGCTTGACCTTCATCTGGAAAGCATGCAACACATAGACCACCAACTTGAACCTGACGGTGTACACCGTCCGAACAGTTAGGCAGGTCAGGCAGGTCTGACCCTATTCAACGGGCAAGTCGCAGGAACCCAGGAACCGTAGCGGCAGGGCTAGAGTTTCAGTTCCCCGAAATAAACCTCGATATTGTCCTTAACGAATACCAGGCGTACACGGGTGTTTTCCTGGTCTACGCGTTGCCCGTCCACGACCTTGGGTCGGAAGCGCCATGTGGGGGTGACATCTAGTGTGACCCGGTCGAACAGTTCTCCGGGTTTTGATTCAACAATATCGGGATTCAGCACGCGTCCGTCCGTAGTCACTGTGAACTCCACCAGTGCCCAGCCCGTCGGCCTGGTCCCGTCCTCGAAAATCGGATATTTGGGTTGCATCACGTACAACGGCACGGCCGGGCCATCCTTGTCTGGCGTATACCGGATCACCTTATCGGCATGCTCGGCAAACTTCTCGTCGCGCAAGGCGACATACAGTTTTGCCAGGCGGGAATGGTTTGCCAGGACAATTGGATCGTCCTCAAGCAGGTTATCCTGGTATATACGCAGCGCTTCCAAGTATTTCTGCTCTGCTTTCTCGAGCTCCTGCCGGGTCAGGTCGATGTCGCCCAGCAAGGATATGACATCCGCCGAGCGCACGTTGCCCTTGCCGAAACTCTCGTCATAAATGGCAAGCGCTGCGAGGTAAGCTGCCTCGCCCTTGTCAATATTCTCCTGGGCGATATGGACCGCCGCCTGCTGCACCAGGACATTGGCAATACTCGGCGACTTGTCACCGGACTGTTTCGTCATGATCGCGATGATCCTGTTCAGTTCCTCATGGGCGTTATCCAGTTCCTGCCTGCTGGCATAGATCTTGGCATGATCCTCGTGAACGGTAATCAGGTCAGGATGGTCCGCACCGAGCAGCCGGATCATCTCGGCCTTTGCCTTTAGGAGTATGGGTTCGGCTTCGTCCATTTCTCCGGTAATGATCAACACATGAGCCAGGTTGACCTGGAGCACGGGAATCTTTTCATGGTCCGCGCCCAGTTCACTGACAGCCAGGTCCAGCGCCTTGCGCGCGAGTTCCGCGGCGCGAATAAAATTACGCTGTGAATAGGCAGCGTTATAGGCGCGGTAAGTCTTGGTGAATTCCTTTGAAATCTGAGTCTCTTCCGGTGCCGCCGGGACCTGAGACTCTTCCTGTGCTGCCGTACTCAGGCAGATGAACAGCAGCATGGTGCTGACTGTGATAGTGACAAAGCGCATTTTCAATCCGAATCAATCAATACAATAACAATATTACTGGGCTGCGTGGGCGCTCATTCTACCACATACCGGACAATCAGGGTCTTTAGGCAGGATCGCGCTGTGCCATTCCATAGTCATTACGTCAATGAGCAGCAGCCGTCCCTGCAAGCTGTCTCCCAAGCCCATGATCAGTTTCATCGTTTCCGTTGCCTGTATACTGCCGGCGATGCCCAGCAACGGCGCCAGTACTCCGTTGGCGGTGCAGGTCGCATCGACCTCGGAACCTTCCTTATACAGACAATGATAACAGGGGGAGGTTTCATCTTGCGGATTGAACACGCTGATCTGCGCTTCAAAGCGGATGGCTGCGGCTGAGACCAGTGGTGTGCCGGTCGTTACTGAGGCACGGTTAACCGCGAAGCGCGTGGTGAAGTTGTCACTGCCGTCGATGATGACATCCGCCTGCCGTGCATAGTCCGATAATTCATCTTCCCCAAGCGCGCGTTCAATCAGGGTCAATGTCACGTCCGGATTGAGCGCGCGCAGACGCTCGGCCCCGGCTTCCACCTTGAGCCGGCCGACATCGGTGGTGTTATAGAGAACCTGGCGCTGCAGGTTGGACAGGTCAACATGGTCGAAATCGGTAAGGATAATATGTCCGACACCGCCCGCAGCCAGGTAGATGGAACAGGCAGAACCCAGCCCGCCGGCGCCCACCAGGAGAACGGTTGACTGTGCCAGCCGCAGTTGCCCTTCGGCATCTATCTCCGGCAACATGATCTGCCGGCTGTACCTTAGCAACTGGTCGTCGTTCATGTCGGTGTTTGCATTCATGGCCTTGACGCGCTGGTGTAGCGTTCATGTCCGGCATGGTCGAGTCCGGTAGTGATATGCCGATAGTGGAATGTCCTGAATTGCTCCCTGACAAATCCACCCTGATCATGGCCATGCTCGACGATGATAAATCCACCCGGATTGATGTACCGGGATGCGCCGGATATGACGCGGTGGAGGCACTCTGTTCCGTTGTGGCCCCCGTCCAGCGCCAGCCGGGGTTCATAACGGAGTTCCTCGGGCGGCAGCCCGGCGCGCGCATAGTGAACATACGGAGGATTGCATAAAATCACATCGAAACGCCGGTTATGCAGGTTGCCGAACCAGTCCGACTGTTCGAATGAAATGTTGGCGGCATTGTTTGCCACCGCATTATCCCGGGCAACAGCCAGCGCATCAATACTCAGGTCGACGGCTGTGACAGAACAATCGGGGCGCTCTGAGGCTATCGCTATGGCAATCGCGCCGCTGCCGGTACCCAGGTCGAGGACCTTCGCCCTGTGATGAGCAGGAATTCGTTCCAGCGCGGCTTGCACGAGCAATTCAGTTTCCGGCCTGGGGATTAGGGTGTCGCGATTTACCCGGAAGGTCAGGGAACGGAATTCCCTTTGCCCGGTCAGGTAAGCGACGGGGTACCCGGCGCGCCGGCTGTCCAGCAGGCGCAGAAAATCACCCACGGAACCCTGCGGCAAGGCCATTTCGGGGTGGGCGTAGAGATGAGTCCTGTCCGTGCCCAGCGTGGCCGCCAGCAATACTTCGGCATCCAGGCGCGCACTGTCCGAAGCGCAGAGCCGCCCGCTGGCGTAGTGCAACAATTGCTTCACCGTCTGCATCGCGGTTATTCGCCCAGTGCGGCGAGCTGGTCTGCCTGGTGCTCGTTTATCAAGGGGTCGATAACCATGTCCAGCGCGCCTTGCATGATCTCTTCCAACCGGTACAGGGTGAGGCCGATGCGGTGGTCGGTGACCCTGCCCTGCGGGAAATTATACGTCCTGATGCGCTCTGATCGATCCCCGGAACCGATCAGGTTGCGCCGGTTTTCGGCAATTTCCAACGCCTGTTTTGCCTTCTCGGCAGCCAGGAGTTTCGCCTGCAGCAACGCCATCGCACGTGCCCGGTTTTTATGCTGCGAGCGTTCGTCCTGGCACTCCACCACGATACCGCTGGGCAGGTGAGTGATGCGAATGGCGGAATCCGTCTTGTTCACATGTTGCCCGCCGGCGCCGGAGGCGCGAAAGGTATCGATTCTGAGGTCGCCCGTACTGATTTCGATTTCACTTATCTCGTCCGCTTCGGGCAGCACCGCAACGGTACAGGCCGAGGTGTGAATGCGTCCCTGGGACTCCGTCTCCGGCACTCTTTGCACCCGGTGTGCGCCGGATTCGAATTTCAGCCGCGAATAGGCCCCGGTACCGATAATGCGCATCGTGATCGCCTTGTATCCGTCCAGGTCGCTTTCCGTGGTGTTCAACAGTTCGATTTGCCAGTTGGAATTCTCTGCGTAACGGGAATACATACGCATCAGGTCGGCCGAGAACAGGGCCGCTTCCTCACCGCCCGTCCCGGCGCGGATTTCCAGGAAGATGTTGCTGTTGTCAGCAGGGTCCTTGGGCAGCAGCAGTTTTTGCAACTCCGTTTCCAGCGCGTCAAGACGTTGCCGTGACACCTCCATCTCTTCAGCAGCAAGGTCCCGGATCTCCTGGTCACTGTCCTTCAGCATGGCCCTGGCATTATCCAGAGATTCCCGGTTTGACTGGTAGCTCTTGAAACAATTGACGATAGGGCCTATTTCCGCCGCCTCCTTGTTCAGGTCACGGTAGCGGTTCTGGTCGTTGATAACCTCGGGAATCGTCAGCAGCGCATAGATCTCTTCCTGGCGTGCGCTCAGTTTTTCCAGTTTTTCTTGCAGACTTTCTTGCATGAGACAAACTCTAGTACTCTTTCAGCTTAATTTCACATGTTCAGCGGGTCGGGAAGAGGTTGAGCGCAAGGTGCACCGCCAAGGGAATTATTCCTCTTCTCCCGCTTGCAGATCTTTCGGTGTCAGGTTGTACAAGTCCCGCACTGCCCGGAGCATGACCTCTTTTCTGTCGGCATCAAGTCTGTTCAGCCTCGCGCTGGGTGGATGGATCAGTTTGTTCGTCAGCGTTCGCGTCACTTCCTGCAGCAGGTCTTCGGGTGTTGCGCCCAGACGCAGTTTTTGCAACGCCGACTCCAGCACGTCAGCGCTCACCTGCTGCGCCTGGTTGCGCAGCGCGCGGATGGTCGCAACCGCGTCCTGCGAATTCATCCAGTCCATGAAATGGACCACCTCGGCATCAATAATTTGCTCCGCTTGCCTGACGGCCTCGCGCCGGGTGTTGATATTGTCGTCAATAATACTTTTCAGGTCGTCTACGGTATACAGGTAGATGTCTTCCAGTTCGCCCACCTCCGGTTCCACATCCCGCGGCACCGCGATATCCATCACAAATACCGGCCTGTGTTTACGCCGCGACAGCGCTTCTTCCACCATATTCCTGTGCAGCAGCGGCTCAGGGCTTGCGGTGGACGAGATGATGATGTCAGCCTCGTACAGGTGCCGGGGTATCTCCTCCAGTGTAATGATATAGGCGGAATATTGTTGCGCCAGTTTCTGTGCTCTTTCCAGTGTGCGATTGGCGACAATCATCCTGTGCAGTCCATTATCATGCAAGTGTTTTGCCGTCAGCTCCATGGTTTCACCGGCGCCAATGAGCATAACCGTCTGCCTGGACAGGTCGCCGAATATCTGCATTGCGAGCCGCACCGCTGCGTAAGCAATGGATACGGGATGATTCCCGATCAGCGTGTTGCTACGCACATCCTTGGCTACTTTGAATGAATGCTGGAACAGCCGGTTCAGCAATTTGCCGATGCTGCCGGCTTCCCTGGCGGTATGGTACGCCCGCTTAAGCTGTCCCAACACCTGGGGTTCCCCGATCACCATCGAGTCCAGTCCGCTGGCTACGCGCAATACATGCTTGACTGCGCCGGCGCCGGGATGCGTATACAGGTAACCGCGCAGTTCGTTTTTCCGGCACCCATGGTATCCGGAAAACCAGTCGATAGGTCCGGACAGGTCTGCAGAATTCAGGTTACAGTAAATTTCGGTGCGGTTGCAGGTGGACAGAATAGCTGCCTCATCGATCCCCGTATCTCCGGTCAGCTCGGTCAACGCACCGGACAGCACATCTTCGCCGAAGGTTACTTGTTCGCGAACCTCCAGGGGGGCAGTCGTATGGTTGAGACCAAAAGCCAGTAGCGCCATAATTTATTATAGGAACCTCTGATTAAGTCTCAGAGGTTCCTACGATACAAGGATGTACTCTGACAAGTCCAGGATGGACTTGTTCAGAGTTTCCAATATTGTAACACGTTGTCCAATTTTCAATTCAGGATATAA
Source organism: Gammaproteobacteria bacterium (assembly GCA_965221335.1). Lineage (GTDB taxonomy): Bacteria > Pseudomonadota > Gammaproteobacteria > Eutrophobiales > Eutrophobiaceae > JAAXHV01. Next base: position 591,150 of record CBDCSC010000002.1, read on the forward strand.
TCACGGGGATGAGAAATCAGCCGAATTTGAAAATGTCAGACGACCTCACAAGAATAGCCCTAGTTTGTATTCTCGCACTCATGGTGGCGGCCTGTGCCCCCACTAACCTGAGCGGGGTGACACCTGTGGACACCGATCCGGTACCGGAAGAGGTGGAGCCGCAGGCGCGTATTACGCGCGTCGAGCCGGTGCGCCCGAAGATTGCGCTGTCGGAAAACCTGCTATACAAACTGCTGCTGGCAGAAATTGCAGGACACCGGGGAATGCTCGATATCTCGATCGAGAATTATCTGGACCTGGCACACGGCACCAGGGACCACCGGATTGTCGAGCGTGTGGCGCGTATCGCAGTCTATGCCCGCGATGATGACTCAGCGTTGGACGCGGCCCGGTTATGGGTGGAGCTCGACCCGCGCAACCCCGACCCGCACCAGGTGCTGGCAATCATGAAGTTACGCGCCGGTGATCTGGAAACGGCCACACAACACCTGCAGGATATATTTGCATATTCGGAAGGGGAAACGGATGAGAAGTTATGGATGATCGCGAACCTGTTGGGAAGCGAAAAAAACAAGGATGCGGTCTTGGACGTCATGGAGAGGCTTGTTGTTTCCCAGGATAATTCTCCGGGCGCGCTGTATGCGTTTGCACATGTCGCCGCCAGGCTGGAAGACCTGGAACGTGCGCGGGAATTGCTAGAGAACACGCTTGTCCTGGCGCCGGATAACGATAACGCGGCGCTCAGCTATCTCTCCATACTGCAACGCCTGGATCGGAAACAGGAGGCATTGTCATGGCTGGAACAGGAATTGGCGCGCCGCGGGGGTAATGATTTCAACCTGCGCCTGGCGTTTGCAAGGTTGTTGATGGAGGTCAGGCAATTTGACAGGGCGCTGGAACAGTTCGAATTGCTGGTTGCACGGGAACCCGAAAATATAGATGTAGTGTATGCACTTGGGTTGTTATACCTGCAGGGCAGCCGCCTGGACGAGGCCGAAACGCTGTTTAAAAAATTATCGTCGCTGGAACACCTGACGGACACCGCCAATTATTATCTCGGACGTATCTCGGAGGAAAAGCGGCTGTTTGACGAAGCCGGCGCCTGGTACCAGGGCGTACATAAAGGCGAACACTATTTTGACGCGCAGGTAAGACTCGCGATGCTGCTTGCAAGAGAAGGGCAGGTGGACGAGGCGCGCAACCATCTTCAATCCATTCGACCGGCAAGCGGGCAACAGGCATTGGTCGTCATCCAGGCTGAGGGCGACCTGCTCATCCAGGCACAACGATATGAAGAGGCTATAGCAGTCTATTCCGAAGCGCTTGATGGCGGGTACAACCCCGATCTGCTGTACGCCCGGGCCATGGTGGCAGAAAAGATTGGCAGGTTGGACATACTGGAGGAAGACCTCAGGACCATTCTCGAGCAAGATCCGGAGAACGCGATGGCCCTGAACGCATTGGGCTATACCCTGGCCGACTCTACCGACAGGCATGAGGAGGCCTATGAATTGATCAAGAAGGCCCTGGAATTGCGCCCGACCGACTTTTATATCCTGGACAGCATGGGATGGGTGCTGTACCGGCTGGGACGGCTGGATGAAGCCATTGAGTACCTGAGAAAAGCCCTGAGCATCAGGCAGGATCCGGAAATCGCCGCCCACCTGGGCGAGGTGCTTTGGGTCAGGGGCGAAAGGGAACAGGCGAAAGAGGTCTGGGAAACGGCCTTGCAGCAAACTCCCGATGATACACGCCTGCTGGATGTGATCGAGCGCTTCAACCCCTGACCTGACTATTGTATCAGCCCGACTATCTCACCAATTCGCTTGTTGCCGCCGGATGATCCTTGCTGCCAATGAGTTATAGCATTCTGAGCGGTCGCCTGGTCGCTGCAGTCCTGCTGCTGGCCGGCGCGTTGTCGGCCTGCGTACAGGCGCCGGTTGCGAACCTGGTCGCGCCATCCTGGGATGCCCGCAAGGATGAATTGACGGGGATCGAAACCTGGGATCTGAAAGGCAGGATAGCCGTGCGCACCGGCGACGAATCCGGTTCAGGCTCCCTGCATTGGGCACAGCGCCGCAACGAATACGACTTGCGCCTGATTACCCCCTTCTCAGGCGGTGTATATGCGCTGTCTGGCGCAGACGGAGCGGTATCTTTACGTACACCTGACAATGGTCTGCTGCAGGCCACGAAAGCGGAGTCGTTGCTCTACCAGGTGGCAGGATGGCGTTTTCCCGTTTCAGAACTGGTGTTCTGGATAAGAGGTCTGCCGGCGCCGGCATTGCAGGTAGACAGATTGCTGCTCGATGACAAAAACAGGCTGAGCGAGTTGAGCCAGGGCGGCTGGTCGATACATTACAAAAGGTACCAAGGCATCAATGGCATCAGCATGCCGTCCAGGCTGGATCTGGAAAACGAACAGGTGCGCGTGCGCCTCTCCGTCAGAGAATGGAACCTGAACCGATGACGCCGGAACCCTGGCCGGCGCCGGCAAAAATCAACCATTTTCTGCACGTCACCGGCCGTCGCGCAGACGGCTACCACCTGTTGCAGACCGTATTCCAGTTCCTGGACCTGGCTGACAGCCTGACTTTCACCGCAACGGCAGACGGCCGCATCAGGTGTCTGCGCAACTATCAGCAGGTAGAGGAACAGGATGACCTGGTGATCAGGGCGGCGAAATTGCTGCAGGAACTCGGGGACAGTACCATGGGCGCGGAGATCAGTGTTGATAAACGGATACCCATCGGCGGCGGACTGGGAGGCGGCAGCTCCGATGCGGCAACAACCCTGGTGGCACTGAACTGTTTGTGGGGCACCGGATTGACAACAGACGAGATTGCCGAAACAGGACTGCGCCTGGGCGCGGATGTGCCGGTATTCGTGCGCGGGTTCGCCGCCTGGGGAGAAGGCGTTGGGGAGCAACTCGAACCCGTGGAACTGGAGGAAAACTGGTATTTGCTGATCTATCCCAACAGGCCGGTCGCTACTGAGCAGGTATTCAGCGCCCCGGCGCTTGAGCGTACAACAACGAGTGTTACGCTGGATGATTTCCTGCAGGGAAAATGTCGCAATGTCTGCGAACCGGTTGTGCGACAAATCTGCCCGGAAGTGGATGCGGCGCTGGATTGGCTCAACGCCCGCGCGCAAGCCCGCTTGTCAGGAACCGGGGCAAGTATATTTGCGGCGTTTGCGGACCGTGACCAGGCTGTGCGGATATTACGCGAACTGCCGGCAAAATGGCAGGGCTTCGTCGCCAGAGGGTGTAACCGCTCGCCGCTGATGGCGAGGCTTGCGAGAGAACTATGAACAATTTTATATCCGTCGTTGCAGTATCGTTGTTGCTGATGAACATACCGGTAGTCACTGCCGGTACCGACTCGGCGACTCGGGAACTCATTGAACAACTGCGTCTGGTTGAGGCGGCACAACCCGTACGCGAGACACCCGGCTGGAAAAGGCCGGAACAGATTGTTGTGATGATACCTTCCTGGCGCAAGAGCATGAAGGACGAATTGCTCAATGCGTTCGCGAAAGTCAGTAACGGCATTGAGATCGTCACGGTTTCCGGCAGGGACTTTACCGAAGAGGAACGCGCGATCCTGGCGCAGGCGCAGGTGATTCTCGGCATCTGTAGCCCGGAACTGATCAAGCTGGCAAAAAAGTTACACTGGCTGCAGCATTTCGGTACCGGCGTTGACCGCTGCCTGCTCTCTCCGGCAGCGCAGCAGGCCGATTTTATCCTTACGAATGCACAGCACACCGCGGGCCCACCCATAGCGGAACATGTTATCGCGATGCTCATGATGCTGACCCGAAACCTGCAGTATTTCCATCATTTGCAACAGGAACAAACCTGGGAGAGGCCACCCGATACACCTTCCCCGATGATTGAGATCGGCGGCAAGACCATGCTGGTTGCGGGTCTCGGCGGCATCGGGACCGAAGTCGCAAGACGCGCGGCAGCGCTAGGGATGCGGGTCAACGCCACGCGCCGCTCCGGCAGGGAAGGGCCGGACTTCGTCGACTATGTCGGCCTGCCGGACGAATTGCCGGAACTGGCAGCACAGGCGGATGTGGTCGTCAATGCACTACCCCTGACCCGGGAAACCACGGGGATTTTCGGAACAGACTTCTTTGCCGCCATCAAGCCGGGCGCTTACTTTATCAGCATCGGTCGCGGGAAGAGCACCGATACCGCAGCGCTGATCGCGGCATTGAGGAGCGGCAGACTGGCCGGGGCCGGCCTGGATGTCACCGATCCTGAACCACTGACCAGGGGCCACGAGTTGTGGACCCTGCCCAACGTCATTATCACGCCCCATATCTCGTTCATGACGGACCGGGGTTTTGAGCGCAGCCGCCTCGTTATTACCGAAAACCTGCGCCGCTACATCAACGGCGAGCCACTGCTGAATGTAGTGGATATTGACCGGGGCTATTGACGGGCTAGCCTATCGGTGATCGAATTGATGGCTGCTTCAGTGGTACGCGGCAGCCAACGAGGCAGAGAGCGACAACCTAAGGAACCTCTGATTAAGTCTCAGAACTCCCCTAAGCAGGTTATCCGGGAAATGCGCTATAGTTATGATCGAAGCCCGAATTTAACCGGAGAACAAGATGGCCGGAGGATGGTCCCGTGACGGGGCAGTGCAGGAACAGATCGATGCCAGTATTGAAGACGCAATAAAATTGGCGCGCAGCCGTATGCCTGAAGGCGAAAGTCATGCCAACTGTGAGGAATGTGGGCAACTGATTCCTGCGGCGCGGCGGCAAGCTGTCCCGGGCGTACGCTTTTGTGTCACCTGCCAGTCAGCACATGACCGGGAACAGGCCTTGAACGGCAGTTACAACCGGCGCGCCAATAAGGACAGCCAGTTGCGTTAAACGCCCGCGCTCCCAGGAGAAGCGGTAAAATGCGTTTGCTCTGCTTCGCTCGGGGATAGGGATTCGGGTTCGTACCTTAAGCTCGAAGTATTGTGTTATAATACAAAGTTAACTGCCGTTCTCTGTTGAAATTTCATTATTGGAGCATCCCGCCAGGAGCAGCGATTCTTTACTATTCAGGGAACCTCTGACAAGTCCTGGATGGACTTTTGTTCAGAGTTTCCTCGCATCTATCCTGAGAGTACAGCAGGGGTGCGTCGAGGATAGCGGGTTTTAATGGGGCGTCGCCAAGTGGTAAGGCACAGGGTTTTGATCCCTGCATCCCAGGTTCGAATCCTGGCGCCCCAGCCAGTTAATGGTCTGATAGGTAACATCTATGTCATTGGTCGATGTAATGCTGTTTTCGGGAAACGCCAACCCGGCCCTGGCAGCAGATATTGCGCGTAACCTGAATTTGCCGCTGGGCAAGATAAATGTAGGCCGTTTCAGCGACGGCGAGATCATGGTGGAGATTGCCGAAAATGTGCGCGGGCGGAATGTGTTTATCCTGCAATCCCTGTGTGTGCCGGCCAATGACAACCTGATGGAGCTGATGGTCATTGCGGATGCGTTGAGGAGAGCTTCAGCCGAGCGGGTCACGGCTGTAATACCCTACATGGGCTATGCCCGCCAGGATCGCAGGTCGAGATCAGCCAGGGTGCCTATCACCGCCAAGGTGGTGGCAGACATGATCGGGATCATGGGGATCTCCAGGGTCTTGACTGTCGATCTCCATGCCGATCAGATCCAGGGTTTTTTCGATATGCCGCTGGACAACGTATACGCTTCTCCGGTGTTGCTGGGCGATATATGGCGGCACAAGTACGAGAGACAAATTGTCGTATCCCCTGACGTGGGTGGTGTGGTTCGGGCGCGCGCGATCGCCAAACAACTGGATGATACGGACCTGGCCATTATCGATAAACGCAGACCCAAGGCGAATGAGGCAGAGATAATGAATATCATCGGTGACGTGAAGGGGCGCACCTGTATTATTGTCGATGATATGGTGGATACGGCAGGCACATTGTGCAAGGCATCCAATGCCCTGAAGGAATTCGGCGCTCACAAGGTGGTGGCATATTGTACGCACCCGGTGTTGTCCGGCAATGCACTGGAAAATATCAATTCATCCGATTTGGATGAACTGGTGGTCACGGATACCATTCCGTTGCGCGGCGCGGCGGCAGAATGTGGTAAGATTCGCCAGCTTAGCGTAGCCGCGATGCTGGCCGAAAGTATGCGCCGGATTTCCGAAGGAGAATCGTTGAGTTCAATGTTTATTGATTGAGAGTTAAGAAATGCAAGCTAATGAATTAACAGCAGAGCCCCGGACCGAACTGGGAAAGGGCGCAAGCCGGCGTCTGCGACGCATGGGCAGAATTCCCGGCACCGTTTATGGCGCCAGTAAAAAACCACAGTCCATCACATTGTCTCATGACGAGGTGTTGCACCGGCTCGATCATGAAGCATTTTATTCGAGCGTGCTGGTATTGAATGTGGACAAAAAGAGCGAACAGGTGGTAATAAAGGATTTACAAAGACATCCGTATAAACCTGACATTCTGCATATCGATTTTCTGCGCATTGACGCGAAACAGAAGATCACGATGCGGGTGCCGCTGCATTTTCTCAATGAACAGCAATGCGTGGGTGTAAAGACTGGCGGCGGAGTAATCAGCCGCATTATGACCGAACTGGAAATCAGTTGTCTGCCCGGAGACTTGCCGGAATACATCGAAGTGGACATGGCGGACGTGAACTTGGGCGAATCCGTGCATCTCAGCGATATCGTCCTTCCCGAAGGGGTGGAAATCTATGCGTTGCTGTCCGGTGGCGATGCATCGGCATCGGTGGCGACCGTGAGCCTGCCCAAAGGAATTCTTGAAGAAGAGGAAGAGGAAGAGCTGGAAGAAGAGCTGGAAGAAACCGGGGCAGAGACGGAAACCCCGGAAGAGACCGAATAGGCAACCAACCTGCGGGCACATCGTCCCGGCAGGGTGTTTGCCAGTTACTGCTTGTTATAACTATCTCCTGTCCGGGTGAACAAACCAGTATCCGGCTTGAAACTCATTGTGGGCCTGGGTAATCCCGGTGCGGATTATTCGGCAACGCGTCACAATGCCGGTTTCTGGTTTGTCGACAGGCTTGCGCAAGCGAACAAGACTCAATTTGCCGCGGAGAAAAAGTTCTTCGGCGAACTTGCCCGGATCAGCGCTCCGGGTGTGCGCTGCCTGCTGTTCAAGCCTACGACATTCATGAACAGCAGCGGGCGCGCGCTCCGGGCGGTCACTGATTATTACCGCATAGAGACAGCACAGATCCTGGTTGTTCACGATGAGATCGATCTGGAGGCCGGGGTGATTCGCGTGAAACAAGGCGGCGGCCATGGCGGCCACAAGGGGTTGCGGGATATCAGTGAAAAACTTGACGACAGCGACTACTTGAGATTGAGGATAGGCATCAGCCATCCGGGTGACAAAAGCAAGGTCCTCGCCCATGTTTTGGGCAGGCCCGACAGCGCTGATACGGCCTTGATCAGCGATGCAATCCAAAAAGGCCTGGAGATTTTGCCGCTGTTGTATGCCGGCGAGCACGACAAGGCCATGACCCGTTTGCACACTCAACTTGAGAGCTGATGGGCTTTAAATGCGGGATCATCGGATTGCCCAATGTCGGCAAGTCCACATTGTTCAATGCGTTGACACGCGCCGGTGCCTGCGCCGAGAACTACCCGTTTTGCACCATTGAACCCAATCTCGGCACGGTTCCAACACCTGATCACCGTTTGCAGGCCATCGCCCGAATAGTGAAACCGGAGCGGGCGATTCCTGCCCAGGTGGAGTTTGTCGATATCGCCGGCCTGGTAGCCGGCGCGTCAAAAGGAGAAGGACTTGGCAACAAGTTCCTCGGGCACATCCGCGAGACCCATGCCATGGCGCTGGTATTGCGCTGTTTTGAGGATGACAATATCACCCATGTCTGCGGCCGGATAGACCCGCTTGCCGATCTGGAGATCATCCACACGGAACTGTGCCTGGCCGACCTGGAAAGTCTGCAACGAGCCTCTGACAAGGCGGAAAAAGCTGCGAAAACCGGCGATCGGCAGGCCGCGTCGCGCGTCGGGAGCATCGCCAATGTCAGTGCGCATATCAATACGGGCGCGCCGGCCAGGGCGCTGCCGGCAGACAGCGCCGAATGGGACTTGGCTAAGGAGTTGGGCCTGCTGACGGCAAAACCGGTGCTGTACATCGCCAACGTGGAAGAAACCGGGATTACCGCCAATAAATGGCTGGCGCCCCTGGCGCGCCGCGCCGATGATGACGGCACCGGACTGATCGTGATTTCCGCCGCCATTGAGACAGAGATCAGTGAGCTTGACGAAGCGGAAAAAATTGAATTTCTGAGTGATTTGGGGTTATCTGAACCCGGCTTGAACCGGTTAATCCGCGCCGGCTATGACATACTGGGGCTGCATACCTTTTTTTCCACCACATCCCGCGAAGTCAGGGCCTGGACGATAAAAAAGGGGGCTAGCGCCGCCGCTGCCGCCGGTGTCATCCACACCGACTTCGAGAAGGGTTTTATCCGCGCCGAAGTTATCGCCTATGACGATTTCATTGCGCACCAGGGCGAACAAGGCGCTAAAAATGCCGGCAAATGGCGCCTGGAAGGTAAGGACTACATAGTCCGGGATGGCGACGTGATGCTGTTCAGATTTAATGTTTGACTATTTGTATTCAACCATCCGATTCTAATCCGGACATTTAGTCAGTCATGGAAAAAACCCTGATAAACAAACGCGCCGCTGATCATGTTGCAGTCTGTCTCCGATACGCCTGCCCGGCGCGCTGTATTGTGCCAAGTGTTCTTGATTTGTTTTTGCATGCCATCCAGGAGTCCTGTTGCGATGTCTTTACCGAGCAGGAAACGGTCTGATTGAGACAACAGGTTTGTGGCACTGGCGCGCCGGCCGTTATTTCCACAAATTAACGCCAGATCGCGTTGCTCTATACTGATCGGTGTGAAGGGAGTCAGATCATAGGCAGGGGACAGTTGCCAATCGTGGTCTCTGGCGATTACTGCATGATTGCGTGGATGATCATCAATGTTGGAGATTAAGGCATTGAAACACATACGTTGGAATAATTCTTTGGCATCTTCCGCTGGCTTTGCAGAAAACCGGCGCAACTCTTCCGCTAACATGGGATATGACCACTTGCCACGAGAGGCGTGCGTGTCTTCTGCTCGCAGCAATGTCAAGGCGCTGAGCATGCGGGCGCGGGTATAGCCATTATTGGTTTTTTTCCGGTCAAAGCGTTTGACAAGCAACACATCCCGTGAACCAACCGTGACAACAGTACTTGAGGCTGTCGCAAGGCCGCACTCCCGGGCGAGTGTCAGCATGGCATGCTCCACACGCGCGTTGTTCCATTTATCATCGTCGCGATTAAATTTCGCTATCCATAATCCTTCATCATTTTCGACGACTGTTTTGGGGCGCGCGCCACCCATGGAGGTGCCAATCAACATCAGGTTATAGACTTGTTGCCTGTCTGGTTCATCGGGGAGCGGTTCATCATTCAGTACAGCCATAGCGATTCTTTGCAGACGCTCCAGATGAATTGTCTGTTTGAATCCCGGTGATGTGGCTGGTGGTATTGGGGACACACCAAAACTGAGGGCGCCCGCTCGATCATCCGGCGCATGAAGCAAATAGTCTATTTCACTCAGTTCAGGTTTTCCGGCATGACGTTCCAGCACCTGGCGTCCCCAGTGGTCCGGGCCGGCGTCTCGAAATGCGCCAAACACCCCCTTTAGCGCTATTGTTTCATAGGTACGATCAGACAGTTTCAACTCTATTGGGTCAATCGGGACTTTGTCCGGACGAGCCAGATAGGTCTTCCCGTAAACAAACAATCCACCGGGCAAACCGGATTTATCATCCCGGATGACGAACTTGCCTGCAGTGACAGGCCGTGTCCGACCCGGCAAGGTGATATAGACAAAACATTCGGTTTGATTGTATTCAGAAATCATTATCCAGCTTTCTCGAGTTGCGAGCGCGTTCTCGTTCTTTTTCGCCCAGGTAGGCCAGACCGGTAACGTCCATGCCGGGGTCTGCCAGTTCCATCGCAGGTTCCAGCAGATCATAAATCCAAAGCAAGGCTATATAGACACCGATACCGGTTGACACCTTGCCCTGCTCCGCAGCGCGAATGGCCCGGACTCCCGCACCGATTTTCTCGGCCACCTGTTCGATGCTAAGGTTGCGTCGCAGACGCGCTCTGCGAAGATTGACGCCAATTTGTCTGATAGTTTGTTCGACTGGATATGGCGGGGCTGCTGTCAGGGCGTTTTGTATTGGCATAGTATATCGATAGCATATAATTCTATTTAAATTGCTTTTAAAAGCATAATAACAATTTCCTGATACTGCAAGGGAAACCTTTATCCGGCGGGTTCTACCGCAATTAAGTCCCGGTTGCGCGTAGGCGTTGATTTGGTGAAGAAGCCGATTTCTGCAACAAACTGTGAGCGTATCAGTAAATGGGCAAACGCCCATAATGAGAAGTTGCTGCAAGTCCTATATAATCCCCGCCTATGTCCGATTACCTGATAGCTCCCTCCATTCTCTCCGCTGACATGGCCCGCCTGGGCCAGGAAGTGGAGGCGGTCCTTGCGGCCGGCGCCGATTACATCCATGTGGATGTGATGGATAACCACTACGTGCCGAACCTGACGTTCGGCCCGGTGGTCGTGCGCGCACTGCGGGATTTCGGCGTGACTGCGCCCATGGATGTGCACCTGATGATCGAACCGGTGGACCGAATCATCCCTGAGTTTGCCGCAGCCGGAGCTGACATCATCACTTTCCACCCCGAGGCGAGCCGCCATGTCGACCGTACCCTGCAACTGATAAGAGACCAGGGCTGCCGCGCCGGTTTGGTGTTCAATCCGGCGACGCCGCTGGATCACGCCCGTTACGTCATCGACAGGATCGACATGATATTGATCATGTCCGTCAACCCCGGCTTCGGCGGTCAGAGCTTCATTCCCGCGGCCCTGGACAAGTTGCGCGCCGCCAGGGGCATCATCGACGCGTCCGACAGAGATATCCGGCTTGAGATCGACGGCGGCGTGAAAGTGGACAACATCGCGCAAATCGCCGGCGCCGGCGCGGATACGTTTGTCGCCGGTTCGGCGATCTTCGGCAGTGAGGATTATACGGAAGTGATTGCCGCGATGAGATCGGAACTGGCTCGTGCGGGGTGATAACCGATGTTGTTGATGATCGATAATTACGACTCCTTTACCTACAACCTGGTCCAGTACTTCGGCGAACTGGACCAGGAAGTAAGCGTCTACCGTAATGACCAGATTACCCTGCAACAGATCCACGAACTCGAACCTGAATATATCGTGATTTCGCCCGGACCCTGCACCCCCAGCGAAGCAGGCATATCGGTAGCGGTGATTAATGAGTTCATGCACAAGCTTCCCATCCTGGGAGTATGTCTGGGGCACCAGAGTATAGGCCAGGCGCTCGGGGGTCGTATCGTCCATGCCAACCGTATCATGCACGGCAAGACGTCAGATATTCATCACCGGAGTTCGGACGTATTCAGCGGAATTGAAAGCCCGTTTGTCGCGACCCGTTACCACTCCCTGGTGATCGAACAGGATTCACTGCCCGACTGCCTGGAAATTACCGCATGGACGACGACGGAAAATGAGGACATTGATGAGATCATGGGAGTAAGGCATAAGGATTTTCCGGTTTACGGCGTACAGTTCCATCCCGAGTCGATTTTGACGACATTCGGCCATGATTTGTTGAGAAACTTTCTCCGGATGGACCTGCATTGATGGATTTCCAGGCCGCGCTGAACGAAATTATCAATGGCGGCGACCTGCCCGACGGCGCTATGCGGTCGGTGATGCGGGAGCTGATGTCAGGAAAGCTGAGCGACGCGCAGATCGGCGGGTTCCTGATAGCTTTGAGGATGAAAGGCGAGACTGTTGAGGAAATCAGCGCTGCGGCCGATGTGATGCGGGAATTTGCCGTCCGGGTGCACATCGACCATCCACACCTGGTGGACATCGTCGGCACCGGTGGAGACGGCGTGCGCACCTTCAATATTTCCACCACTGCTTCGTTCGTGATCGCGGCTGCCGGAGGGAAGGTGGCAAAACACAACAACCGCTCGATTTCCGGGATTTCCGGCAGCGCCGATGTGCTGGAACAAGCGGGTATCAAGTTGGCGCTGACACCGGAACAGGTCGCAGAATGCATCAACCGGGTCGGCGTGGGCTACATGTTCGCCCCAGCGCACCACCCGGCAACCCGGTACGCATCCGGGCCGCGCCGGGAGCTGGCGGTCCGCAGCATATTCAATCTACTCGGGCCATTGACCAACCCGGCTTATGTCAAGCGCCAGTTGATTGGCGTGTACCGGGCGGACATGCTCGATGTGTTTGCCCAGGTACTGCAACGGCTCGGCAGTGAGCACTGCATGGTGGCGCACTCCCTGGACGGGCTCGATGAGATCAGCAACGCGTCCGCAACCGATGTGGTCGAACTCAAGGATGGAAATATCGCAAAATACCAGCTAACGCCGCATCAATTCGGGATAACCCCCGGGGTCCTGTCCGACCTGGTCGTAAGCAGCGCTGAACAAAGTCGCGATATGATGTTATCGGCGCTGGAGGACCACCCGGGGCCGGCCCGGGATGTCGTATTGCTGAACGCCGGCGCGGCGATCTACGTGGCCGGCCTGACGCCGGATATGGAACAGGGAGTCGAACTCGCCAGGCAGGCCATCGCGTCGGGAGAGGCATTAAAAAAATTACATGAGCTGGCGTCGCTGACGGCCCGGCTGGCCAACTGACAACAGGGTATTCAGATTGAATTCGACTGACGTGCTGGCTGCCATAGTGGAATACAAGCGCGCTTGGGTGGCTGCAAGAAAAGCGTCTGTACCCCAGGCGCAGGTAGTGCAACAAGCCGAGAAGGCTGCTCCTTGCCGCGGTTTTTATCACGCTGTGCGGCGCGCAATCGATGGTGGCAACCCGGCGCTGATCGCCGAGATTAAGAAGGCTTCACCCAGTAAGGGCGTCATTCGCGCGGATTTCGACCCGGTAGAACTTGCCCGAACCTATGCCAATGCCGGTGCCGCATGCCTCTCAGTACTGACCGATGAAAAATATTTCCAGGGTTCGGATCGGCACCTGCAACAGGCCAGGGCTGCGACCGGCCTGCCGGTATTACGCAAGGACTTCATCATCGATCCGTACCAGGTATACGAGGCAAGAGCCATCGGCGCGGACTGCATCTTGCTGATCGTGGCAGCCCTGGATGATGCGCGCATGCAGGAGCTTGCAACAACCGCGGAGGATATCGGCCTTGATGTGCTGGTGGAGGTACACTGCCGCGAAGAGTTGGAACGGGCGCTGCTGCTGCGCACCCCACTCATAGGGATCAACAACCGCAACCTGCACACCTTTGAAACGTCGCTGCAGACCACCCTGGACCTGTTGCCGGACATGTTCCCGGACCGGACCGTGGTGACGGAGAGCGGCATACAAAACCGCGCAGATATCGAGCTTATGCGCAGTCGTGATGTGCATGCCTTTCTCATCGGCGAAGCGCTATTGAGGGCGGACGACCCCGGCGCCGAATTGCGCGCCCTGGTGGGTTAGCACACTATATGACTGGACCCCCGCTTTCGCGGGAGTGAGACGGTGACAGTGCTCACGGAAGCGCCCCCGGTCCCATTCCCGTGCAAACGGGAATCCAGTAAGACAAAGCGTCGCCCTACGGGCGACACAGTATCAGACTGGACTCCCGCTTCCCAGCCTGCACCCGTATGGCGTTGAGCGGGGGTGGGAATGGTAAGGTGGCGTGGTTTGTGGGAGTGGTATGGGGAAATAGCATGGCTAGCCCGGTTACATGCAATGGGAGATAAGCAGCGTCCTGATCTTGAAGGTTCGGATGCGTCATTTATTCAAATCGAACAAGTCGTCCAGTTCCTCTCTGGCCTGTTCCTCTGACGCGGCCGTGCTGCTTGCTCCGGTCTCTGCATCCAGGCCGAACAAGTCATTCAGGTCCGCGGCGGCCGTATCGGATGCCGAATCATCGGCGGGTTCCCAGGCATCGGGATTTAACTCGAGGTAACCACAGAAATTCGGCCTGTCCTTGTCCTTGACGGCATCGGCGACCGGCTCGCGGCACTGTTTTGCCACCCGCGGGTCATAAAAGCGGCACATCCTGCATACGTGCAACGCCGCCTCGCATTGCTTGCAGTGGGCGCTTCTTGACAGTGGCATCAGCAGGTAGTCCAGGCCGGCGCCGCATTTCCAGCATTTCAGATCTTCCGGTTTACTTTGCATTTTGAATCCAGCGTGAGCAATACCCGAACATTACAGAGCTTCCCTTAATCAAAGAATAGCAGCTTGACGATGAAAAGAACCAGCACGGTATTCAGCGCCAGCCTGATGACTTTCTCGCCATGCGTGACTTGTACATGTGCGCTTAGCCAGGCGCCGATCGAGGTGCCGACGGCCAGGGTAAGGCCCAGTATCCAGAACAGTTCCGTCTGCCAGGCAAACACGATCAGCGCCGCTGTGGTGTACACGGTGACGATGAACGACTTGTGCATATTCACCCGCACCAGATCCATACCCAGGGTTTTGTACAGGATCGGCAAGAACAGAAAACCTGCCCCGACCTGTATGAAACCGCCGTAGATTCCCAGGATAGCCATCAAAACATGCGCGAGTATCAACCGCGGCTTGCGCGAGGGTGACCGGGTATATGCCGGACTGTGTTTTTGGGTCGCCATGAACAGCATTACTACCAGCATGATGACGGCGAGAATCCGATTGAACCACGCGCCTTCGAGGCGAACGGCAACCAGCGCGCCAGCCAGCGCGCCGGGCACGGTAGCCAGGGCCAGGGTCAGGCTGAGTTTGAAATCGGAATAGCCTTTCCTGAAGAATGCAATGACTGCGGTGGCCATCTGCGCGAGTATCGCTATCCGGTTGGTGCCGTTGGCCACCGGCGCCGGCACGCCCATGAACAGCATGACCGGGATGCTTAACAGCGAGCCTCCGCCGGCCATCACGTTGACAAAACCGACCGCAATGCCAACGAGTAATAGAACGATGTATTGCCAGATTTCCATCCCCATTAACAACCGGTGACCTGCCGATGAAGTTCAGTCCTGTTTGCCATAATCCTTGAATTTTTCCAGGTTGACCTCCATCTCGGTCTTGTCCAGCAGCACGGGAGTCCCGGCCATACGGCTGAGCAGGTATTGCTTGGCCAGCTCCTCCACGAGTTGCGCCATGTCGAGCGCCGCCGCCACATTGTTGCCCAGCGCAATTACCCCGTGATTGGCCAGCAGGCAGGCCTGGCGGCCGGCCAGCGCAACCAGCGCCTGGTCAGACAACGCCTGGGTGCCGTAGGTGGCATACTCGGCGCAGCGGATGGAGGCGCCGCCTGCCCCGGCGACCATGTAGTGAAACGCGGGCAGGTCCTGGCGGGTACAGGACAATGCGGTGGCACAGGGAGAATGGGTGTGCACAATGGCGTGTATATCCTTGCGCGCAATATAGATGTCCTGGTGAAAACGCCATTCACTCGATGGTTTCAGGTCGCCCTCGGCGCGCTGGCCGCGCAAGTCCATGGTGACGATATCCGTAGGCTTCAGCGCTTCATAATCCATTCCGGTAGGCGTGATCAGGTAGCCTTGCTGTATCCGCGCGCTGGCGTTGCCGGCTGTGCCCGTGCCCAGTTGGCGCTGCCGCAGGGAGCGGACCGCGGCTATGATGGCCTCGCGTAACGATGTATGATCCATGGATTGGGAACCTCTGATGAAATCAGCGGTTTCAACGGTACAGGGATGTGCCGTCAAAATCAATGACTTTATGTTATTGATTTTGTGAGCAAAACAACAATCGCATTTTTGTTTTACAAGTCCTGGATGAACTTGTTCAGAGCTTCCCTTAAAATCAGAAGTTGAGTTAGTCAGAGCTTGCATCATAGTATGGAAACGCTGAAACCGGAACCACATAACTAGCCGACGCGGGTGGGATTATGAAAAACAAACCTCTACAATACTGCGCGTTGTTACTGTGCTTGTGCTTGAGCGCTCCTACATTTCCGAGCGAGCTGGGGCAGCCGTTTTTCGCGCGGCATGTCATAGACCTGACCCATGAGCTTCACCGCGATATGCCGTTCTGGCCGGGCACAGCGCCGTTCGTGAAGGAACGCCTGGCCGATTATGACAAAGGTTACCGCATGCACCGGTTTACTCTTTGGGAAAACATCGGTACCCACGTCGATGCGCCGGCGCACTTCGTTCAGGGCCGGCGGGCCGTTAACGAACTTGGCGTAAATGATCTAATCGTCCCAGTTTTGGTGATCGACACCCGGGAACAGGCGGCACAAGACCCCGACTACGAATTATCGGTAGAGGATGTGCTGTCCTGGGAGGAACTTAATGGTCAGGTCCGAGCCGGCAGCCTGGTAGTGATGAACACCGGTTGGCACAAGAAGTTTGCTGCACCCAAGACGTATGTCAACCAGGATCAGGCTGGTGTGTTGCATTTCCCCGGGTTTTCCGTCGCCGCGGCGCAATTACTGGTGGAGCGGGATGTTGCCGGCATCGGCATCGATACCTTGAGCCTGGACCCGGGCAAGGCGCTGAGCTTCCCTGTGCACAAGCTCATCCTGGGGGCCGGCAAGTTCCAGGTCGAAAACCTGAATAACCTTAACGCGCTCCCTGCCGTGGGCGCTGTTGCAGTCATCGGCGTGCTGCCGGTAAGAGATGCTTCCCAGGCCCAGGCCAGGATTTTTGCATTCATGGAGTGAAAGAGTACTAGATTCCCGCTTTCGCGGGAATGGGATGGGGCGCTTGCGCGAACCTCGCCGCAGCACCACTCCCGCGGAAGCGGGAGTCCAGTTAAATACTGTGTCGCCTGGAAGGCGACCCTTTATTCTTCCGTCTGCAAAGTTATTTTTTGGAGACGATCCCTGGATTCCCGAACATAATCGTTATTGATTTCATAACCGACATAATGGCGTTCGGCGCGTAAAGCTGCTTCGGCCGTTGTGCCTGACCCCATAAATGGATCCAGTACGATATCATCGATATAGGAGTATAGATGGATAAGCCGAAGCGGTAGTTCAACTGGAAAAGGCGCCGGGTGATTGACTTTCCTGGCGCTCGTGGTCGGGAAACGCCAGATACTTTTGGTGCTCTCCAAAAAATCATCCCGGCCGATGCTGTCCTCGCGCACAGGCTGCCGCTTGAAAGTCCCTTTGCAAAAAACCAGGATATACTCATGCACATCCCGCAGGGTTGGATTGCTTGACGATCGCCAGCTTCCCCAGGCACAAGATGTTCCCGCGCTCGCGCCCTTGTCCCAAATGATTTCACCGCGCATCAAAAAGTCACACTCATGCGCTATTTCAGTCAGGTACAAGTGCAAAGGGATATATGGCTTGCGGCCTATATTGGCGATATTCAGACAAGCTCGCCCGCCTTCAACCAATACGCGGTAGACCTCTCTCATCACATCAGTCAACAGCTCCATATACTCAGACAAGGTTAAGTCTGAGTCGTATTCCTTGCCGACGTTATACGGTGGCGATGTAATCATCAGGTGAACGGAATCGTCCGGCAAATGGCGCATGTTCCGGCTGTCTGCACAGTGAATCACATCCAATTGGTCAGGATGGTTATCCTTGTTTGGTGAGTAGCCTTTTTTCTCATTGCGTTCCTGCAGGTCCTGATAAAGACGCTGAGCATAGAAGCTGCTGGAATCGTGCCCTGCGCGCCCACCCGTGCCGAACGCCGATGTTTTTGTTCTTTTTCCAGACTGACCCATATCTCAATCCACCTTCGATATAATGCGCACTCTACAAGCAGTGACTTTACCATAATTTTCTAACCCGAGATTTTGAACAGCTATTGCGAAATTATTTTCTGTAATGAGAGACAAGACACTAACCGCGCCCGTGCAAATCAACAAAAATGGCAAACCAGTGGCCGTGATGGTATCAATGCATGATTACGAAAAGATAGAGGAACTGAAAATGCAAATGCTGAAAGAGCGAGCGCTACGCGCAAAAGCAGGGATTGCAGCTAACCCGAATATCTCACCAATTCGCTTGTCAGCATCCGATTGATGTTTGCTATCAATGAGTTATGATAATCTGCCGAGCATATTGCCATTACACACTGCGCTTGATGCGCCCTCGCTGGTCTTTTTTGCGTTAGCGGGCACATGCTCCCTCAACCAGAAGAACCACTATGCTTTCGGTCGCGAGCACCCGCTAACACAAAAAATCCTCAGCGATCATCGCATCAATTGGTGAGATATTCGGGCTAAAGCAACAATTGAGGGCGACGTTTTTTTGATGAATTATTGGCTGAAACAGACGGCTAGCCCGAAAATCTCACCAGTCGGACGCTGGAATAAAAACGGGTTTCGGACAGCATTTCGTTTCTATCCATGTTGCGCCAATGCCCAGTTTACGTGTTCGCGCACCAGGGCAGAGGGGTGGTCTTTGTGCCGGTTCAGGGCATTCACGACCGGCGCCGAGGTGGGGGCGTTGCCCAGCGCGACGGCGAGGTTTCGCAGCCAGCATTCGTAACCGATGCGCCTGAGCGCGCTGCCCGCCGTTTTTTCCAGAAACTCGTTTTCGCTCCAGAGGAAGCAGTCCACCAGGTCCGCTGCGTCGAGTCCGTGGCGCGGCCGGTAGTCCGGCTCTGAAGTATATTGCGCGAAGCGGTTCCAGGGGCAGACCAACTGGCAGTCGTCACAGCCGTAAACGCGGTTGCCCATCGCCGCGCGGAACTCCTCCGGGATGCTGCCGCGGTATTCAATCGTCAGGTAGGATATGCAGCGCCGGGCATCGACCCGGTACGGACCGATGATGGCCCGGGTCGGACACACGTCGATACAGGCCGTGCAGGCGCCGCAGTGTTCCCCGGCAAACTCTTTGTCAACAGGCAGCGGCAGGTCAGTATAGATTTCCCCGATAAAGAACCATGACCCCGCCTGCGGATGCAGCAGGTTGCTGTGTTTGCCGATCCAGCCCAGCCCGGCGTTGCGCGCCAGCGCTTTTTCCAGTACCGGCGCGGAGTCGGTAAACACGCGGTAGCCGAACGGACCAATGCTTGTCTCTATCCGTTGCGCCAGTTTTTTCAACCGTGCACGCATAACCTTGTGGTAATCCCTGCCGAGCGCATAGCGGGATATGTATGCTCGATCCCCCTCCTGCAGCACCATGTGCGCGTCCCTGGCCTTGGGCGGCAGGTAATCCATGCGCGCGGAAATTACTCGAATGGTGCCGGGACGCAACAGTTCCGGTCTGGACCGTTTTTTACCGTGGCGTTCCATGTAAGCCATCTCTCCGTGCATTCCATGCTTTAGCCAGTCAAGCAGACGGCGCTCGTCTTCCTCCAGCTCGACACCGGTGATGCCGACCTGTTGGAAACCAATTTCCTTGCCCCAGGACTTTATGCTGTCAGCGAGTGCGCCAGGTTCCATAAAAGTTTCGCTTTCACCCCTCATATTGTCGGAGTAGAATGATTGTTAGTCCGAATAGCGCATCTAGCGTGTTGCGTAATGGCAGCATGGCCGACAGATTACCATAACTCATTGATAGCAAACATCTATCCGATGCTGACAAGCGAATTGGTGAAATATTCAGGTTGAAATGTTCGACTTTCTAAGTAAGTGGTATCAGCGGTATTTTACCGATCCCCAGGCTGCCCTGTTAGTCATTCTTCTGGCGCTCTGTTTTGTCGTCATGTATTTCATGGGCGAGATGCTGGCGCCGCTGTTGGCGGCAGTTGTCATTGCCTACCTGCTGGAGGGGCCGGTCGACAAACTGACCAGCAGAAACATCTCCAGGGTTCCCGCCGTTTCAGTGGTATTTCTGTTGTTTATCCTGGTGATGGGTTTTATCGTCATCGGCCTGTTGCCAATCCTGTCCGGGCAGGCTAGCCAGTTTTTCCAGGAATTTCCCGGTATGCTCAGCCGCGGCCAGGAACTGTTGCTGCGTCTGCCGGTGCAGTATCCCGAAATTATTTCTGCCGAACTGGTTAACGAGATAGTTCTTGCCCTGCGTCGCGGAGTCGGTGATTTCGGCCAGGGGCTTGTGTCTGTTTCTGTGGCATCAATCCCAGCCATTATCACGGTTCTGATATACGTGGTCCTGGTGCCTTTGATGATCTTTTTTCTGATGAAGGACAAGGACACGGTGCTGAACTGGTTGAGCCGATTTCTGCCGAGCGACCGTACCCTGGTCAGTGACCTGTGGCAGGAAATGGACGCGCAAATTGGTAATTACATACGTGGCAAGGTTTATGAGATCGCCATCGTGGGGACGACATCCTATATTGTGTTCAAGTTGTTCGGGTTGAATTATGCCTCGCTGCTGTCCATCACCGTGGGGTTGTCTGTTCTGATCCCGTATATCGGCGCCGCTGTGGTGACGCTACCTGTTGCGTTGGTTGCCTATTTCCAGTGGGGGTTTGACCCGATCTTTATCTGGCTGGTCGTGGCCTATTTCATTTTGCAGTTCCTGGACGGCAACGTCCTGGTACCCATCCTGTTTTCGGATGTTGTCAACCTGCACCCGGTGGCGATTATCGTCGCGATACTTGTATTTGGCGGATTATGGGGTTTTTGGGGCGTATTCTTTGCGATACCGCTGGCAACCCTGGTCAAGGCATTGATCAATGTCTGGCCTACCAGTGAAGAACAGTTACCGGAAGCAAGCGCTTGACCCGGATAGCGCTCAGAGAGATTTAACCGCGTCGAGCACCTGCTCCACGTGACCTTTCACCTTGACCTTGCGCCACTCATTGCGCAGTTTGCCGGTTTCATCCAGCAGGAACGTGCTGCGTTCAATCCCCATCACCTTCTTGCCGTACATGTTTTTTTCCTTGATGACGTCGAACAGCGAGCATAACTCCTCCGCTTCGTCTGACAGCAGGTCAAACGGGAACGACTGCTTCGATTTGAATTTTTCGTGGGACTTGATATTGTCCCTGGAAACACCGAGTATCACCGTATTATGCTCTGAAAATGCTTCGATGTTGTCTCGGAAATCCTGTCCTTCAAGGGTGCAACCTGGCGTGCTGTCTTTGGGATAGAAGTAGATGACCACGTTTTTGCCTTTGAGCTCCGATAGCCGGATGGTTTTGTCGCCGGTAGCGGGAAGTTCGAAATCCGGTACCGTAGCGCCCGTGTTTATTGTATTCATACAGAATTCTCCAGTTTTGTTGGGGACAGACCCCTGTTTACAATCCGCAGGGGTGCGATGTTAGCCTCGAAAGACGGTTCTTATTTCACCGGTTCTATGATTGCGTCCAGGTTCAACTGGTCGCAGAATTCCAGAAAATCGTTGCGCAATGATGAAATGGAGATCTCCACCGGCACGTGAATCGTCAGGTGCAGTGAAAACATCTCGGTGCCGGTGTGGGACGCCTCGTAAGTCGTCGTGGATAGATCGCGAATCTGGATCCCGTTATCCAGGATAAAACGGGTTATCCGGTTAACCACACCGATGCGGTCGCTGCATACGACGTCAATGGCATAAGGCATCAGGTTTTTTTGTGATTTGTTCAGCTCGGTACGGCGCATGTTGATGGACAGGTCCTGTTCCTGCCCCAGCCTGTTCAATGCGTCTTCAACCTTGACAACGGCGTTCCAGTTTCCGGAAAGGAGGAGGAGCATCGAAAATTCCTGTCCCAGGATGGTTATTCGGCTTTCCCTGATATTGCAACCGGACTCTGCGATGGCGCCGGTCAGACGTTCAGGCAGCGCCGGATCATACTTACCGATTACGGTCAGAGCGAGGAATTGTATCATTATTGTAATCCAGGTGAGGCGTCCATACAGGGCAAACTCAAACTATCATCTTGTCATCGGCGGATCGGACAAGTACCATGTCCCTACTATTATACAGTAACTGACAGACTTCCCCCATTATATGCGAAATCGAAAGTTTATTGCACGCAGCAGAGTAGCGGCGCTCTATGACGGGTGCGCCGGGTTGGTTCCACCGCATTGGAAAATATGAATACCATGTTTACAGGCAGTTTCGTTGCCATTGTGACTCCGATGAAGAGTGGCTTGGGGCCGGATACCGCGTTGGACATGGAAAGCCTGGAGCGGTTGCTCGAATACCATATTGAGCAAGGAACGGACGGCATTGTCGCTGTGGGTACTACGGGCGAATCGGCGACCCTGATGACGAACGAACATTGCCTGGTCATCAAGCGCATTGTGGACATCATCAACAAGCGTGTGCCGGTCATCGCCGGCACCGGGGCAAATTCCACCATCGAAGCCATGGAACTTACGGCTTATGCAAAGGAAGCCGGGGCCGATGCTTGCCTGCTTGTGACGCCGTATTACAACAAGCCGACCCAGCTAGGCTTGTATGAACATTTCAAGGCGGTTGCCGAGCGTGTTTCCATCCCGCAGATACTCTATAATGTACCTGGGCGTACGGCATGCGATATGTTGCCTGAAACCGTATCAAGTCTTGCCGGTGTCGATAATATCATCGGCATCAAAGAGGCTACGGGCGACCTCTCGCGGGTCGAAGCGATCCGGGATGGTTGCGGTGATGATTTTCTGTTACTGAGCGGCGATGATGAAACCGCGTGTGATTTCATGCTTAACGGGGGAGATGGCGTGATATCCGTCACCGCCAATGTGGCGCCGGCGGCCATGCACGAACTCTGCCGGCTGGCAACGGCCGGACAGCGCGACGCTGCCAAGGCGTTGGATGCAAAACTGCTGGGATTGCACCAGGCAATGTTCTTTGAATCCAACCCGATACCTGCCAAGTGGGCAGTGCAGCGGCTGGGACTGATTGAAGACGGTATCCGCTTACCGATGACCTGGTTGTCTGATGAATATCATCACCGGGTTGAGGCGGCTATGAAACAAGCAGAGGTAATGTGATTTATGAAAAGACAGATTCTGAAATTAGCGGCAGTCATGTTCGGTATGTGTTTCCTGGCATCCTGCGGTTATATGCCGGATATCGGGAAAATTCTTCCCGACAAGAGGAGCGAATACAAGAAAAGCGAAAGCATGCCGGACCTGGAAATTCCACCGGACCTGACTGCTGATGCCATCAATGATTCCATGAATATCCCGAACGAAGCGCCGGTGACACTGTCCAGCTATAGAAACCCGCGCACGCCGGGCACGGCCGGAGTAAGTATCGGCACGACGGCGGCTGATGAGCAATTGTTGTCCTTGTCCATTCCGGTAAATCTGCTCTGGCCTGACCTGCTTGAATTTATCGAGTCGAAGAACTTTTCCATCGCATTGGAAGATGCGGAACTGGGTGTGCTCGAGACAGGTTGGTCGGAGGTTGAAGGGCAGGCTGGATTGCAGTATCGGTATAAATACAGGATTTTTGCGGAGCCCGGCGCTACCGCGGATGATTCCGTGCTTATTATCAGCCAGGAACGCCAGACCCGGATCGACGAAAACTCGGACTGGCTTGACCGGGACAAGGACGCAGAGCTTGAAAGGCGATTCGCGGCTGAGTTCAGTCTTTATATTGATGGCGGCGGACCGGCCGCACAGCCTGTAACAGCCGTCGCCTCCGGTGCGGGCGCAGGCGCTACTACCGGTCGCAGCGGGGCTGCCGAAGGGTTGCGGGTGGTCGACGCAGGTGAGGGTAAGATGTACCTGAGCATACCCGAAGCGTCAGAATTGGCTTGGAAGAATACGGGCATCGCGTTGCAGAACAGCGGGCTGCAGATTATCAGCGCCGACCAGGCCGAGGGCAATTACACTATCTCCGGTGGCGCTCCGCAGCAATCAGAGAAGAAAGGCTTTTTTTCCCGGTTGGCATTCTGGAAAGGCGACGAGGAAGCCGCTTCCTGGCAGGTCAGCCTGACGGGAGTGGGTAACAGGACCGAGTTGATTGTGGTCAACGAGGATAATGAATGGGAAGCAACGGATGAGGCGGCGCGCATACTGGCATTAATTCGGGACCGTTATCCGATATAGTCAACCAAGCTCTGAACATGTCAGAGCACTACCGTTTTCTGCTGTGTTCAATCAGGCGCCGGCGCTTGCGAAACTGGCGCCGGGTGAGCGTATTCCGGGATGTCTTGTAGGGATTATCACCATGCTTGAACTCAATAAATACCGGTGTCCCGGTCAGGTTCATTTTTTTTCGAAAATAATTGGCTAAATAACGGCGGTAATGGGCCGGGGTATCCCGGGTCTGGTTACCGTGGATGATGATGCGGATTGGGTCGTTTCCTCCGAGGTGAGCATATTTCAACTTGATACGCCGCCCCCTGATCAGCGGCGGAGGATTTGCCGCCAGGGCATCGTTCAGAAAAGCTGTCAACGTTGAAGCGTTGAAGTCCTGCCGCCATGAGCGGGTAATCCTGTCGATGCTCTCGAACAGTTGCCCTACGCCCGTTCCATGCAGCGCCGAGATATTGTGGATGCAGGCATAGTCAACAAACCTGGTTTTTCTGTCCAGTTGCCGCTTGATGGTCGATTTCTGCTGTGGGCTGAGACCGTCCCACTTGTTGACTGCAACAATCAGCGCCTTTCCTGCCTGGTTGATCATCCCCAGCAAGGTCTGGTCCTGATCGGAGATGACATCCCGGGCATCCGTTACCAATATTGCGATGTGGCAGGCTTCAATGGCTTTCAGGCTTTTTATCACGCTGAACTTTTCAATCCTGTCGGTAACCCTGCTGCGCCTGCGGATGCCCGCCGTGTCGGTGATCAGGTAATCGATCTGCCTGCGTTGGTGCGGCACGGTGATGCTGTCACGGGTCGTTCCCGGTAAGGCCGAGGTCAGTACCCTGTCTTCCCCGGTAATCCTGTTCAGCAGCGTGGATTTGCCGACATTCGGCCGACCGATGATGGATACTTTAACGGCGTCGGATTTTTCTTTCGGCAGCGCGGTCTTTTGCGGAAAGGCATCACAGATGGCGTCCAACAGATTGCCGATTCCCTCGCCGGTTTTTGCCGAGACGGGAACAGGCGGCGCAATCCCCCCGATTGAGTGAAACTCGGCCAACGCATTTTCCGCGCCGATGCCGTCTGTTTTATTGACCACAAAAAAAACCGGTTTTGCCAGCGCCCTCATCATCCCGGCCAGTTCCATATCCCCGGCTGTGATGCCTGATCGTCCGTCCGTCATCCACAGGACGGCATCTGCCTCGTCGATTGCCTGTGTGGTTTGCTCACTTACCGAGTTGAGCAGTTGGTCGGAGTCATCAGCGCTGCCGGCGATACCGCCCGTATCAATCAGCAGGATGGCGCTATCTCCGATATCGGCGTAGCCGTACTGCCTGTCCCGGGTAACTCCAGGTTCATCCGCGACCAGCGCTGCGCGCGAGCGGGTCAGGCGATTGAACAGTGTGGATTTCCCGACATTGGGGCAGCCGACGATAGCGATGGCAGGAGTCATGGCAGGTCGGGCAAGCCCGCATTAGCTGGTGAGAAATACGGACTAACGATAGGTATAAGCGGCCAGTCTGCCGTCACTGCAATACGCGTAGATGACATTACCCACTACAATCGGCTTGGCGATTACAGGTTCCTTGCAGAGCCGCTTCCTGGCGGTAAACTGGCCGGTTTTCTTGCTGATCCAGTGTAAATAGCCTTCCAGATCACCGACAACGATCTGGTCACCGACGGCTCCCGGCGCGCTGACCGCGCGTGCGTGCAGGTCTTCGAGTTCCCACAACACCGAGCCGTTGAACCGATCCAGCGCCCATATGTGGCTTTCTTCGTCGGTCACGTAAATATTCTGGTCATCGGCACTGAAACCGGCATAGGAAGACAGGTCGTTGCTCCACAGGATGCGCCCGGTCTCCAGTTGCACGGCTGCCACATGGCCCTGGAATGTTGCGATATAGACGGTGCCGTCTACTATCGTGGGTTGCGCATCAATATCCACCATGCGCTCCAGCTCCGAACGCCCGCGCGCAGCAGCGATATTGGCTTCCCAGAGCAATTTGCCGGTACGGGCGGTCAGCGCAGCCATCTTGCCTCCATCAAATCCAGCCACCACGATACCGTTGTCAATCGCAGGCGTGCTGGTGCCCCTGAGTGTCAGCGGCGGCACCGTCCTGTCATAAATCCACAGTCGCCTGCCGTCGTCGGCATCAAGGCCGAAGACCTTGCCGTCGAGGGTTCTTACGATCACGACATCCTCATCTCTTTGCGGGGCGGACAATACTTCGCTTGTCACCCGGGTACGCCACATTTCATTGCCGTTTTCGGCGGACAAAGAGATGACTTCCCCTTCCAGGGAACCGAACAGCAGCGTATTTTCTCCGTACCCCGGGCCGCCCGTGATACGGATATCCTCGCCGCGAAACCATCTCGACTTGCCGTCAATCGATTCCGATGCGCGGATTTTCTTCTGCCACAGCCGCTTGCCGTTGGTCGCATCCATCGCCCCGATAGTGCCGGAGGAATCGACGACGTACAGGCGCTGGTTCACAACCACCGGGGCCAGTTTCAGGTACTGCTCGTCCGTGCCCACCCCATTATTCTTCTTCCAGAGTTCAATGACATTGATGAGCGGCCTGAATTCATACAGCGGATTGGGTGGCTCGGCATTGTCGCTGCCGCCCTTGAAATAGTTTGTCACTGTTTCCGTTGCCGCACAGCCCGACAGGGCCAGCGCAAGCAACAGGACGGTAACGGGAAACTTAGCCCACATTACTTATGCATCCTGCCGGATTACGGCTGCCCGATATTGTTGAGTTTGAGTTCAACGGAGGAAACATCCCGGGCGTCGGCGCGCAACGCGCCAATCGCTTGCTCGTAGGCAGTGCGCGCGGCCTCACTGTCCTCTTGCATGAGGCTGATATCTCCCTGCAGTTCGTAATATTCGGCAACGAATGCGCCCTTGTTCTGCCGGTTCGCGAGTGCGCCGGCCTGTTCCGGTTCGTTGCGGCTGATGAGAATCCGGATCAGCCGGGTACGGATAACGTGAGACAGCGCCTCATCGCCGCTGTGCTCAAGCGCCTGGCGCAGGTGCGTTTCGGCAGCGTCCAGGTCATCATCGGCGACAGCGAGTCGGGCAAGCGACATCAGCGCGAATACACCGTAGGTGGTATTATCGTAATCCGCCAGAATTTTATCGGCCGACTCCCGCACCCCTGTCCAGTCCTCACTCTGCAACGAGGCAAGCATGTCGGAATACAGCGCGGACGCGGCCTCAGCGCTTTCAACTGTCACATCCTGCCAGTAACGCCAGCCGAATATCCCCGAGATGCCCAGGGTCAGGCCGAGCGCGACGGACAGCCCGTTTTCACGCCACCATTTTTTAATCTCTTCGATCTGCTGCGTTTCAGCAGTGTATACGTCCAAGGGACCCTCCAGCTTAAGATAACATTAAGGAACTTCTAGGGAATTATACAATGAATGAACGGGTCAGAGTAAAATCAGATCGGCGCCGGTGAATAGCCACGATAACGGCGCGTCTACCCTGAGCCTGTTGACTCCTCCGTCAGCCTGCTTATCTCCTCCGCCAGCTTGTCTTGGGGGATTTCATATTGTTCTTTCTCTGTCCGTAACGGTTTAATAAGGATGGTATTCCTGGCCACCTCGTCAGCGCCCAGGATCAGCGCGTATTCGGCGCCGGATTTATCCGCCTTCCTGAGCTGGCTTTTGAAACTGCCCCCGCCACAATGCATCAGCAACTGCAGCGCGGGCATTTCATCCCGCAGGCGCTCCGCAACCAGGGAGCCGGATTTCACGGCGCCCTCACCGGCCATCACCTGGTAAAACCGGGGCGTATCCATATCCTGTTCTTTCGGCCCGGCTTCCGCCAGTTGCAGTATGCGTTCAAGTCCCATCGCGAAGCCGACCCCCGGGGTGTGCTTTCCGCCGACCTGGGCAACCAGATCATCATAACGCCCGCCGGCGCAGAAGGTTGCCTGCGCGCCCAGCCGATCGCTGGTCCATTCAAATACGGTGCGGTTGTAATAATCAAGTCCGCGTACCAGCCGCGGGTTGATTGCATAATCCACACTGTTGGCATCCAGCAGTTCCCGCAGAACGGAGAAATGTTCGGCGGATTCATCATCAATCGAATCGAGCAGTGACGGGGCGCCGCTGATCAGGGCTTGCATAGCGGGATTCTTGCTGTCGAGTATGCGCAGCGGGTTGGTCTCCAAACGCCTGTTACTGTCATCATCCAGTTGTGCGCGATGATCGTTCAGGTATTCGACCAGCAGCGTGCGGTATCCTTGCCGCGCCGCAATGGAACCCAGCGAATTCAGTTCCAGGCATATATCGTTGATCCCCAGGGCGCTCCAGATACGCGCGCAGATCAGGATAAGCTCGGCGTCGATATCAGGACTTTCGATACCGAATGCCTCGGCGCCGATCTGGAAGAATTGTCTTTGCCGCCCTTTCTGCGGTCTTTCATGGCGAAACATCGGTCCCTGGTACCAGAGTCTTTGCGGTCCGGAATGGATCAGCCCATGTTGCAGCAGGGCGCGCACGCACCCTGCGGTCCCTTCCGGGCGCAGGGTCAGAAACTCACCATTACGATCCTCAAAGGTATACATCTCCTTGTTCACGATATCCGTACCCGCGCCGATGCTGCGTGAAAACAACTCGGTTTTTTCTATTATCGGAAGACGGATTTCGCGGTAGCAATAGGCGCGCAGAACGGACTGTGCCGTCTGCTCGAGCATACGCCACCCGGGCGTATCGCCGGGCAGCGTATCGTGCATCCCTCTTACAGCCTGTAGTTTCTCCATGAAGGAAATAGTTCCGAATTTATCCTGTCTCACCAAGCACGAAACGGGCGATACCAATGCCTGTGATATGCGGGGTGATGTCGAAGGGTCTGCTATTGAATTCAACGGTAGCAGAATTCGCGTTGCCCAGCAGCACAGAGAACGGCGCGGTACCGGCCAACACCAGGGTCTGACCGGTACGGGCCAGACCATAGAAAACTTTGTCGTTGTTGGCGTCGAAGATCTCGATCCAACAATCGTAACTCAAGACCAGTGTAACCGTATCGGGCCCGGTACCGGCGGTAATCATTGTTATTTCATACGCGGGAGACACTTCAGTTTCACTCCCGGCAATTTCAGTCGGAGTCTCCGGAAGTTGTGTCCCGATAGTGCGTGCTTCGTCCACCGGACCCGGCGCAGGAGCAGGATCGGGCGCAATCTCCGGCGCCAATGCGGCCTCAGCTTCTGGTATTGTTTCTGTTTCCGGTTCACCCGGCGCAGCCGGCGTCTGTTCGGGGTCATCCATTTCAGCGCTTTGTGCTTGCTCGGACTGCGTAGGCGGTTGTTCGACAATGGACACAGGGGTATCGACGCTGCCTGTTTGTCCTGCAGGTTCCTGTGCATACTTGCCGCGCCAGAATGCAAATGACGCCAGCACCAGGATGAACAGGACCAGGTATAACAGCGCGCGCAACCAGTTTACTGGCTGTTTTGTTTCCGGCTCCGGTTGATTTGGCGTTGTCTCAACCTGTTTCTGCGTTTCCGGCGCCTGTTTCTGTGTTTCCGCAGCCTGTTCCTGCGGTTCGTCGGTGGACTTCTTAAACAGTGCCACGAGATCATCCGCCGGCACATCAAGAATTTTGGCGTAGTGCCGCAGGTAGCCGTAGATATAAAGCGGGCCATGCAGGTTGTCGTGATCATCCCGTTCAAGGGCTTCAATAACACGCTTGTTAAGGTACATCCTCGCCGCCACCTCAGCCACGGAAATGTTCTTTTCATTCCGCAGGCGTTTCAGGTATGCGCCAAGCGTAGTCTGCTCTTCGGTATTCTGCTGTTCGGACATCTTAACCCTCCGTTACAGTGTCCTGCCTTTGCCGGTTCCTTGCGCGCGCCTGTACGCGCCCAACCAGTTGGCCGCAGGCCGCATCGATATCATCACCGCGGGTTTTTCGGGTAATGGTAATAATCCCTGACCGGACCAACAAATCCCGGAACCGGTTCGTGGTTTCCATCGAAGATCGGTTGAAGCCGGCGCCGGGGAATGGATTGAAGATGATCAGGTTGACCTTGGCAGGAATTCCTTTCAACAACCCGGCCAGTTCCCGGGCATCGTCTTCCGAATCGTTCACGCCGTTCAATAATACATATTCGAAGGTGATCGGTTCGCCCCCGGTGGCTTCGCTGTAACGGCGGCAGGCCGCCAACAGCTCGCGAATCGGATACGACCGGTTAATCGGCACCAGTTCATCCCGCAGCGCATCGTTGGCGGCATGCAATGACACTGCCAGGCTGATCCTGCTGCATTGGGACAGCTTGATGATGCCGGGCACGATACCGGCTGTGCTCAGTGTGACGCGCTTGTTCGCCAGCCCGAAGCCCAGGTCATCGGTTATCAGTTCAACCGCGCTGAGCACGTTGTCGAAATTGAGTAGCGGTTCCCCCATTCCCATCAGCACGATATTCGTGATGATACGTCTGCGGCTGGTGAAATGACCCAGCTCCCTGTTTGCCAACCACACCTGGCCGACAATCTCCGCCACCGAAAGGTTACGGTTATACCCCTGTTTGCCGGTGGCGCAAAATGCACAATTCAGGGCGCAACCAACCTGTGAAGAAATACACAGCGTGCCGCGGGCGGTTTCCGGAATGAAAACCGTCTCGATAGCGTTGTCACCGTCAACCTGCAGCAACCATTTGCGGGTACCGTCTGTTGAGACCTTGTCGAAGAGGATACGCGGCAGGTTAGAACATGTGTTACCGGCCAGGCGGTCACGCAACGCCTTGCTCAGGTTGGTCATATCCGCAAAGTCGGTCACCCCTTGGTGGTAGACCCACTTCATCACCTGTGATGCGCGAAAAGGTTGTTCCTCCATGCCGGTGAAATAATCCCGCATGGCGGTGCGGTTCATATCAAACAGGTTTGCCCCGGGATCCATGTCTGCTTACCTGGTGCGCGAGCAAATTTCCTCTGCGCGGAAGAAGAAACGGATTTCGTTGAGCGCCGTTTCCGGTCCGTCAGAACCATGTACCGCGTTCTCTCCCTGGTCGCCGTCGCGGTCGCAGAAGTCTGCCCGGATAGTGCCGGGCTCAGCGTTTTTGGGAAAAGTCGCGCCCATCAGTTCGCGGTTTCGGGCTATCGCGTCTTCGCCTTCCAGCACCTGCACCATGACAGGACCCGAAATCATAAAATCCACCAATTCGCGGAAGAAGGGTTTCTCCTTGTGCACGGCGTAAAATTCGGACGCCCGCTGTTCGTCAAGATGCAGCATTTTTGCCGCGACGAGTTTCAGTCCGGCATCTTCAAAACGCCGGTAGATCGCGCCTATCAGGTTCCCGGCTACGGCATCGGGCTTGATTATGGACAATGTTTGTTCAATAGACATTGGGTTATTGCTTGTATATATGGTTTAACCTGTTAACAAACCGGATATTTCCGGGTTGCTGCTGATTCTACTAAGGAACCTCCGTGTTAACCAGAGTTTCCCTGATTTTAACGGGTGGAACTCGCTCCTGTTACAACAATCCGGTTTCCAGGCGCGCCGCTTCGGTCATCATCTCCGGACTCCATGGCGGGTCAAAAGTCAGTTCAACATTTACCTTGTCGACATTCGGCGCCATCGAGATCTTGCTTTGCACATCCGCTGCCAGGAAATCGCCCATGCCGCAGGCTGGCGCAGTGAGCGTCATGAGCACATCCACCTGGTTTTCTCCGGCATCCGAGCATGATATCCGGCAATCATATACCAACCCGAGTTCGACTATGTTTATCGGGATCTCCGGGTCATAACAGGTGCGCATCTGCTCCCAGAGGTGTGCTTCATTGACCGAGCCGTCCTGGTTGGGTTCCTGGTCCAAATTGAGATAGTCGGACGGATCAAAACCGAGGGCGTCCGCATCTTTCGGTCCTACCTGGGCCAGGTTACCGTTGATATTGACCGTGTAATTGCCTCCCAGCGCCTGGGTAATGAACACCAGGCTGCCTTCAGGCAGCGTGATTGGCGTCCCCGTCGGAATCAGGATCGCATCACACTCGCGTACCACCGTAACAGGGTCGTTGGTGTACATGATTATTCCGTAGAGACCGTCGCGTGATCACCGGCCAGCAGCGCGCGCAACGTGTGCCAGCACAAGGTCGCGCACTTTACCCGGCTTGGATACTCCCGCACCCCTGCCAGGACTGCGAGTTTTCCCATAACGGCCGGGTCAATAGCCTGGGCGGAATCGGTCAGCAGTTCGTGGAAGTCGCCGAACAGGGTCTCGGCTTCCTGAATGGACTTCCCCTTGACACCTTCGGTCATCAACGACGCCGACGCAATGGAGATGGCACAGCCTGAACCGTCGAAACTGATATCGCCGATGTGGCCATCGTTATCCAGGTTCAGGTACAGCGTCAGGCGGTCGCCACACAGGGGGTTGAATCCTTCCAGGGATCTCCCGGCAGGGTCCAGCTTGCCGAAATTCCTGGGGCTGCGGTTGTGATCGACAATCACTTCCTGGTACAGGTCTTTGATATCGAACATGGCCGTTACTGGAAAATGTGTTTTGCCTTGTCAAGCCCGGCAACCAGTTTGTCCACTTCTTCCGTGGTATTGTAAAACGCAAACGAAGCCCTGGATGTGGCGGGTACGCGATAGCGCTCCATCACCGGCATCGCGCAATGGTGGCCGGCCCTGATGGCTATGCCGTCGTGGTCCAGTATGGTGCCGAGGTCATGCGGGTGGATCCCATCCATCACGAAAGACAGGACGCCGGCCTTCTCTGCCGCCGTGCCAATCAGCTTCACTCCCGCGATGTTCGCAACTGCCCGGGTCGCGTACTGCAACAACCCGTGTTCATAATCCCGGATGCTGTCCATATCGACACTGTTGACATAGTCGATTGCCGCGCCCAGACCGATTACACCGGCGATGTATGGTGTGCCCGCTTCAAACTTGTAAGGCAGATCGTTGTACTGGGTTTTTTCGAAAGTGACCATCTTGATCATATCGCCGCCGCCATGGTACGGCGGCATGGAATCGAGTAATGCCTGCTTTCCGTAGAGCACGCCGATACCCGTCGGCCCGAACAGTTTATGGCCCGAGAACGCGTAGAAATCGCAATCCAGCGCAGCCATGTCCAGTCTTGTATGGGGCGCCGCCTGGGCGCCGTCGATCAGCGTGACCGCGCCGGCTGCATGGGCCAGCGCCGTGATCTCCGCAACCGGGTTGATGGTGCCCAGGGCATTGGAGATATGGCCAATTGCCACGATCCGGGTATTGTCGCCCAGCAGGTTTTTATACGCGTCCATATCGAGTTCGCCGGCGTCATTGATGGGAATGACCTTCAGTGTGGCGCCAGTCTGTTCGCATACCAATTGCCAGGGGACGATATTCGAATGGTGCTCCATTTCCGAGATGATGATCTCATCCCCGACGCCGAGTTTGCCCCTGCCGTAGCTTTGCGCAACCAGGTTGATTCCCTCCGTCGTCCCGCGCACAAAGATGATTTCCTGGTGGGATGCGGCATTGATGAAGGTTTGAATCTTCTTTCGGGCTGTCTCGTAGGCTTCCGTTGCCTGTTCACTCAACGTGTGCACGCCGCGGTGGATATTGGAATTGTAACCGCGATAGTATTCATCCAGCGCCTCGATGACCTGGCGCGGTTTTTGCGCGGTGGCGGCGTTGTCCAGGTAAACCAGTGGCTTGTCGCGCACCGTGCGCGCCAGCACCGGGAAGTCCGCGCGGTACTGGTGTACGGGAAATCCCAAATCATCCAGTGGTTGTGCAGCAGCCGTCATTACATGAACTCCTTGATCAGGTCGGTATCAGGTAACTCGCCGGCGATGCTTTGTTCCAGCCGCTCGCGTATCTCCGGGAACCTGATGTCACGGATAATCTCATCGGCGAATGCATAGGTCAGCAGGCTCCTGGCGGTGTCCTCATCCACTGCCCGGGAGCGCA
The DNA here is from genome assembly GCA_965221335.1 of Gammaproteobacteria bacterium. GTDB lineage: Bacteria > Pseudomonadota > Gammaproteobacteria > Eutrophobiales > Eutrophobiaceae > JAAXHV01. Next base: position 625,027 of record CBDCSC010000002.1, read on the forward strand.
GGTAGAACAACATGTTCTCATCCAGGCGTCCCACTGTTGCGCCGTGACTGCACTTGACATCATCCGCGTAGATCTCCAGTTCCGGCTTGGTGTCGACCTCGGCATCGGCGGAGAGCAGCAGGTTGGCATTGGATTGGTGCGCCTCGGTCTTCTGGGCCTGTTCATGCACGATTACCTTGCCGTTGAACACGGCGCGCGACCGCTCGTTCATAATGCCCCGGTAATGCTCGTTGCTGGTCGTATGGGGTTGCTTATGCTCTACCAGGGTGTGATTATCCACATGTTGCCGGTTACGGGTCAGGTACAGGCCGTTAAGGTTGATTTCCGCGCCCGGCTCAAGCAGTTCGGCATCGATGTCCCAGCGTGCCAGCTTCGCCCCCAGGGACAGGGCATGGCAGTCAACGCGGCTGTCGGCCTCCTGGCTGATCCGGGTTTTGCCGATATGGTATGCGCGCTGGCTTTCCTGCTGGATTTTGTAATAGTCCAGGCGCGCGCCGGCCTGGGCCAGGATACTGGTATGGCTGTTCGTGAAATATTCCGAATCCGGAATGCCTGCGTAAGTCTCTATAATACTTGCACCGGCATGACGGCCCAATGCGATCAGGTTGCGTGGATGCGACATCAATGACGGCTGGTTTTCGTCCTCCCGGCCACCGAGGTGGATGATGTGAATCGGCATCGGGATTTCCATGCCATCGGGCACATGCACCAGCACACCGTCGTTGACGAATGCCGTGTTCAGCGCGGTAAACGCGTGGCCGATATCTTCGTTGCCGAAATAGCGCTCCAACAGTTCGGTATTCCCATCCCCGTTCGATTGTAATGCGCGCAGGGTCGCCCCGGACGGCAGGCGCAGGTTGCGTGACATGTCGGCGGAAAAGCTGCCGTTTATGAACACCAGTTCGTGGCAATCGAGCCGGGAGAAGCGCAGCTTGTCCACCAGCGCACCATCAATATGCTGCGCGGAGAGTTTACCGAGCGTGAATTTTCTCCTGGTTATGGGAGTGATGTCGGTGTATTTCCATTGTTCAGTCCTGCGCGTGGGGAAACCGTGGGTCTTGAGGTACTCCAGTGCATCGGCGCGGCGCGGCGCCGGCCATGAGGCTGCCAGCGTATCCCGGAACCGGTCGTATTCCGCGAGATAGTGGTCCAGGGCGGCCTCGCTCATGCGGCTTTGGCTCCCTGTCTTACCCAGTCATAGCCTTTTTCCTCAAGTTCCATGGCCAGGTTGCGGTCACCGGACTTGATAATCTTTCCATCCGAGAGCACGTGCACATAATCCGGCACGATATAGTTCAGCAAGCGTTGGTAGTGGGTTACCAGGACGATGGCGCGGGACTCGTTCCGTAGTGTATTAACGCCTTCGGCGACGATCTTCAGCGCATCGATATCCAGTCCCGAATCGGTCTCATCCAGGATAGCCAGGCGCGGTTCCAGCACCGCCATCTGGAAGATCTCATTGCGTTTTTTTTCGCCGCCGGAAAAGCCCTCGTTAACCGACCGGTTCAGCAGGCTTTCGTCCATCTTCACCAGTTGCATCTTTTGCCGCACTACCTGCAAAAATTCAACTGCGTCCAGCGGGGGGTGTCCCTGGTGTGAGCGAATCGCATTCAGCGCTGCCTTGAGCAGGTAGATATTGTTCACCCCGGGGATTTCCACCGGGTATTGGAATGCCAGGAATATCCCTTGCCGGGCGCGCTCCTCCGGGGAAAGTTCGAACAGGTTGTTGCCGTCGTATTCGATCGCGCCTGACGTGATGTTGTAGCCGTCGCGCCCGGCAAGTACGCTTGCCAGGGTACTCTTGCCGGAACCGTTGGGACCCATAATCGCATGCACTTCGCCGGCATTTACCGCCAGGTTCAGGCCTTTCAGTATCTGCTTGTTCTCTACGCTCACCTGTAGATCTTTAATCGTTAGCATTGTTGTCACTATTCCTCATATCTTGCTGTCTGGGATCAGAGTAAAGTCGCTGTTATCGCGGTTGCCGTCAAAGTCCGGGGGATTTACCCTGACTTGATACGTCCTTTGATTATCCGACTGCTCCTTCCAGGGTGATATTCAACAGTTTCTGTGCCTCCACCGCGAACTCCATCGGAAGTTCTTTGAAGACATCCTTGCAGAAACCGTTGACAATCATGTTCACGGCATCTTCCTCGTCAATCCCGCGCTGGCGGCAATAGAACAACTGGTCATCGCTGATCTTGGACGTGGTGGCCTCGTGTTCAACAATGGCGCCGGCGTTTCCGGTCTCGATATAGGGAAACGTATGGGCGCCGCAGGTATCGCTCATCAACAGGGAATCACACTGTGTATAGTTACGGGCGTTATCTGCATCCTTGCTGATCTTGACCAGGCCGCGGTAGGCATTTTGTGCCTTACCGGCGGAAATGCCCTTGGAGATAATGGTGCTGCGGGTATTTTTACCGATGTGGATCATCTTGGTACCGGTATCTGCCTGCTGGTAATTGTTGGTTACCGCGACGGAATAGAACTCGCCGTTGGAATTGTCGCCGCGCAGGATGCAGCTCGGGTATTTCCAGGTGATCGCCGAACCGGTCTCAATCTGGGTCCAGGAAATCCTGGAGTTGTTTCCGCGGCAATCGCCGCGCTTGGTCACGAAGTTGTAAATGCCGCCAACGCCGTTTTCATCGCCGGGGTACCAGTTCTGTACCGTCGAGTACTTGATTTCGGCATTGTCCAGCGCAACCAGTTCCACCACCGCCGCATGTAACTGGTTCTCATCGCGCATGGGTGCGGTGCAGCCTTCCAGGTAACTCACATAACTGCCTTCCTCCGCGACGATCAGGGTTCTCTCGAACTGGCCGGTGTTGGCTGCGTTAATGCGGAAGTAGGTGGACAGTTCCAGCGGGCAGCGGGTGTTTTTTGGAATAAAGCAGAACGAACCGTCGGTAAATACTGCGGAGTTAAGCGCCGCATAATAGTTGTCCGCGACCGGCACAACGCTACCCAGGTATTCCCGCACCAGCTCCGGGTGGTTCTGCACCGCCTCGGAGAAAGAGCAAAATATCACACCGGCATCTGCCAGTTTTTCCTTGAACGTCGTTGCCACGGAGACACTGTCGAACACCGCATCCACCGCAACCCCGGCCAGCATCTTCTGTTCGTGCAGGGGAATGCCCAGTTTCTCGTAGGTCTCCAACAGTTTCGGGTCCACCTCATCCAGGCTTTTGGGGCCGTCTGTTTTGGCTTTCGGCGCCGAATAATAGGAAATGGCCTGGAAATCGATGGGCGGATAATGTACGTGTGCCCATTCCGGCTCGGTCATGCCGGTCCAGTGCCGGAAAGCATCCAGGCGCCAATCCAGCAACCACGCCGGTTCCTCCTTCTTCGCGGAAATCAGCGCGATCACATCTTCATTGAGTCCGGGCGCGACGGTATCCGTATCGATATCCGTAACAAAACCGTGTTCGTATTCCTTGTGTACCAAATCCTCAACTCTGGCTGTCTCGTCTGTCATGGTCTACTCGTGTTCTGTCTCATTGTCGGCAATGCTGAAGCTCTCGCCGCAGCCGCAGGTCTGGCTTACGTTGGGGTTGTGGAAGCGAAAGCCCTCGTTCAGACCTTCGCGAACGAAATCCAACTCGGTCCCGGCGAGGTACTGCAAGCTCAGCTCGTCGATCACGACGGTGACGCCGTTCGTCTCAAATGCGGAATCGCGGTCATTTACCGCCTCTGCCGCCTCGATCACATACTGGTAACCGGAGCAACCCGTAGGCTTCACCCCGACCCTGAGGCCGAGCCCACCACCTGTTTTTGCAAGGTAGCTCTTCACGTGCTGCGCGGCCCTGTCGGTTAGCGCAATTTCATTGTTCGACATCTCTCACCTCTTTGTTGGTCTGGTCACATTCTCAGCATGACGTGATCCTGCCGAGCCGATACCTGTTTCACCGAAGTCCGCCGGACCAGGTCCGACAGGCTGATACTGCTCAAAAAGCCGGTAATATGCAGGCTCAAGTCCTCCCACAGGTCATGGGTCAGACAACGCTGTTCACCCTGGCAGTTCTGGTGGCCGCCGCAACGGGTGGCATCGACCTGCTCATCCACGGCTCGGATCACATCCGCCACGGAAATGTCTGAGCACGGCAGTTGCAGGCGGTACCCTCCGCCCGGCCCCCTGGCACTGGCGATCAAGCCGTCTTTACGCAGGCGCAGGAACAACTGTTCCAGGTAGGATAATGATATCCCCTGGCGCCTGGATATATCCGTCAGGCTGACTGGCCCGAAATCTTCATGCAGAGCCAGGTCCAGCATCGCGGTGACGGCGTATCGGCCTTTGGTTGTCAAGCGCATAAGCAGGTGTCCAGCGGGTTAAGGGGGGCCAATGTTTGCATACCTGACTAAATTAGTCAAGTATTTTTTCCCGACTGATTTAGTCAGGTATTATCGGGAGGTCAGGTATTTTGTTCCTGTGCTTTTTTCAGCAGGCGCTCCAGGCGGCGCTGGGGCAGGAACCATTGGGGTGACAACTGTATCGCTTTGCGGAAATCTGCTTCGGCCTTGTCGAATTGCATCGTATTTTCATACGCCATACCGCGGTTGTAGTGGGCAATATGGTCTTGTGACAGGGTCAGCTCAATCGCGGTGGTATATTCCTCAATCGCGGCATCGAATTTCTGCGCCAGCAAGTAGATATTTCCAAGGTTTACGTAGACTTCGCCGGTCTTCGGGCCAAGGTCGATGGCGGTACGATAGTTGTCCAGGGCTTCCTGGTACTGTTCCATCGCGGCATGCACGACGCCGCGGTTGACGAACGTGGCGAGCAGGTCCTTGCGCTGCAGCTTGCCATGGGCAATGGCCATATTACAGTCTTCCAGGTCTTCCTTCGAAGAAGCATTCATCTGGATGGCGAGGGTCGCGGCCACGTAGCAGTTTCGCGCAAATGAACCGCCACCAATAATACTCATGGACTGAGCATGGCTGCCAACACCCGGCAACAGCAATACCGTGAACAGAATCAGCAATATCAACCTGTGTGAAGCCATCGAATGCGTCATTCGTCAATTATAAAACCAAGTATAGATGAAATATCGGCTTCACACATGATCTATCGGTGCGCCGCGGGACTTCCCCGGGTGTCAGGTGGGTTATCCGGTAATTTTCTGTTTATTTATTGACAGGTTTGATTTGAAGCGCAGATAATGACTGCAGAATGAGCCAGAAAAAACAACCTTCCCCCGAACTTTTTATCAATGCCGTCATGGCCTATCGTGATTCGGCCGCGGTGAAAGGTGCGGTGGAACTGGATGTATTTTCCGCCCTGGCCAAGGGGGCGAACACGGCGGAGGACCTAGCACGGCATTGCCAGGCGGATGCGCGCGGCATGCGCATACTATGCGATTACCTGTGCACGATGGGCATGCTGGAGAAATCCGGTTCGAGCTATTCCCTGACCGCAGATTCAGCCGTTTTTCTGGATCGCAACTCCCCGGCTTACCTGGGAGACATTGTGAACTTCCTGCTCGACCCGTTTTTCGTCCGGGATATAGGCGATGTTGCCAGAGCGGTAAGAAAAGGCGGCGTTGTCACCTCGGCTGCGGGGTCCGATGTGCCCGGACATCCGATGTGGGTGACCTTCGCCCAATCCATGACCGGGTTGAACCGTATGCCTGCTGCGTTGCTGGCCGATATTATCTGTACCGATCTCGACGGCAACATTGGCACGGAGCAAGTGAAGGTGCTGGATATCGCGGCCGGTTCCGGAATTTATGGTATTACCCTTGCGCAAAAGCACCCGCAAACCGAAATTACCGCGGTGGACTGGCCCAATGTTCTTGAGGTAGCCGTGGAAAACGCGCAACAGGCTGGCATCAGCCAGCGTTATAACACCATACCGGGCAGCGCGTTTGAAGTGGAGCTGGGAGGCGGCTACCAGGTAATTCTGCTGTGTAATTTTCTGCACCATTTCGATGCGGCTACCTGTTCGAAGTTCCTGGCGCGCACCAGGGATGCGCTGGCCGACGGTGGCAGAGTGTACGCGGTGGAATTCATTCCCAATGAAGACCGGACATCGCCACCGTTCGTCGCCGGGTTCGACCTGCATATGCTGCGTCAGACGCCTGCCGGAGACACCTGTACTGCTGACGAATACAGGCAAATTTTTGCTGTTGCCGGACTCGATGTCAACAGGGTCACACCGTTAACAGGTACCGCGTCCACAGTAGTGATTGCAAGCCCCATGCGGTAATGTCAGTCAAAGCCGAGTTGCTGGACCTGGTTGAGACTGTAGCGGAGCAGGTTGATCTGCCACCGATAGAGTGGGTGTACATCCCGGAACCCGATCCGGGGCCGGGTCGCAATACCGAGTTTGGTATCGTCACGTTGCGGGACGGTTCTGCCGGCCTTTACTATGCCTGGCTCGGCGATTCACAAAAGGGTATGGGCAGCCGCTTCAAGCCGGATGCATTCCGCGGCAAGCATCCTGTTGAACTGGCGCGCTACTGTGCCGGTGACGACGAAGCGGACTGTTCACTGGGCCTGGCGGCCATCAACGCCATTACCCGCTATGTATACCGGTACGCGGGCTTCACGCCTGCGGACGCGCCGGCTTCAATGGGCATCCTGGACATTGCCGCCACCGACCATGTCGGCATGGTGGGTTATTTCCCTTCCCTGGTAAAGCGTCTCAGGAACAACAATATCAGGCTGACGGTGATCGAGAAAAAACCACAATTCCACAAACGTCAGGAGAATTTTCTGGTCAGCGCGGACCCGCACACCTTGGACGACTGTAACAAGGTGATGATCACCGCATCCACCCTGTTGAACAATTCTATTGATGAGGTGCTCGAACATTCTCAGCGGGCAGAAAAAAAAGTAATGATTGGACCCACTGCCGGGTTTTTCCCTGATCCGTTGTTTGCCCGCGGCATCTCCGCGATTGGCGGTTCCGAGGTCCGTGATCCGGAACAGGCGCGCCGGCGGCTGCGCGCAAACCAGGGTCTGGGCACAAGCGCGCGAAAATTCTTGCTTGCCGCACCTGACTACCCAGGCCTCGACGGGTTAATCCACGATAGCGGGTGATGCGATATCCGGGTTAACCGGATTTATCCTTGTCCAGCCGCTTTTTTACTTGCTCCATTTCCTTGTCCACCTTGTGCATGTGGTCCAGCAGCGCGTCGATGGTGTTCTGGATCGGGTCGGGCATGTCCTTACTGCCGCCGTAGGCGTCAAAACCGATCTTCCTGGCCATGGCTTCCCGTTGCGCCTTTTTCATTTCTTCCTCTGCCTTGGATTCCCTGGCGATCACCCGCCCGGGTATACCGACTACGGTCGCATTGTCGGGCACATCTTTGACCACCACCGCGTTGGACCCGATCCTGGCATTGGCGCCCAGGGTAATCGGCCCCAGCACCTTGGCGCCGGCGCCGACGATGACACCTTCCTTGAGAGTCGGGTGGCGCTTACCTTTCTGCCAGGTGGTGCCCCCGAGGGTGACGCCATGGTAGATCGAGCAGTCACTGCTGATTTCCGAGGTTTCGCCGATCACAACACCCATGCCGTGATCGATAAACAGGCGGCGGCCAATCACGGCGCCGGGGTGGATCTCAACGCCCGTCAGGAAACGCGAAATGTGCGCGCTGAAACGCGCCAGCAAGTAGAGCTTTTTTTTCCACAGCCAGTGATTGATACGATGCAATATAATTGCATGCAGGCCGGGGCAAGCGATCAGCGTTTCCAACGCGCTGCGGGAGGCCGGGTCCCGCTCGAAGACCACTTGTATATCTTCTTTCAGTGTTTCAAACATGAATCCTTAAATTAACCATTCACGGGTCAGGGTAAAATGCAGCAGCCATGAAAAGGTGATGCTTTATAGACGGTAATTCTACACTGACCCCACATTTCACGATACCAGTTTTCTGATGCGCTCAAGCTGGTCCGACAGGCGGGTAATGTCCGCATCAAGCTGTGCCAGTTTTTCCCGTTCCTTCTCCACAATTTCCGCCGGCGCCTTGCCGATGAAATTCGTATTACCCAGTTTGTCGCCGGTCCGCTGCCGTTCTTTTTCGAGCTTTTCCAGTTGTCGCTCAAGTTTTTCCGTTTCCGCCCGGGGATCGATCAGGTCTGCCAGTGGAACGAATATGGTCATCGCGCCGGCCTGCGCGGTCACGGCATCACCAGGCTCCGAGGTGGCAGTTAACATCGAAGATACTTTTGCCAGCGCGTTGATATAACCCTGGTTCTGCTGCAACCACTGGCGTTCCCGAACAGTACCGTCCCGGACCTGTATCGCCAGCATCCTGCCCGGCGGGATATCCCGTTCAGCCCGTATGCGCCTCACACCAAGAATAAATGAACGGACCCAGTCTATTTCGTCAACGGCGGCAGTATCCATGGTGAATTCCCGGGGGTCCGGATAGTCCTGCAACATGATGGTTTCCCCACCCCGGCCCAGCAGCGGCGCGACCTTTTGCCACAACTCCTCGGTGATGAAGGGGATAAAAGGGTGCAACAGGCGCAGCAGGATTTCCAGGTTGCCCAACAGGGTTGCCAGTACCCCGCGCTTGCGTTCAATGGAGGCTTCCGGGTCATTCAGTACGATTTTTGAGAGCTCCACGTACCAGTCGCAGTATTCATCCCAGGTGAATTCATACAAGGCCTGGGCCGCAAGGTCGAAGCGATAAGCGGCTATGCCGCTGCTCACCTGTTCCGCAGCATGGCCCAGCCGGGTACTGATCCAGCGTTCCGCAGCACCGTAGCTGAGGTCTGCATCGCCGGCGTCAATTTCCTGTCCCTGCGCACACATCAGTGCGAAACGGGTGGCATTCCAGAGCTTGTTGCAGAAATTGCGATAACCCTGGATCCTGCCGGTATCGAAACGTATATCGCGTCCTTGTGTGGCAAGCTGGGCGAAGGTAAAACGCAGGGCATCCGTCCCGAACGCAGGGATGCCGTCCGGGAACTGCTTGCGTGTGTCCTTTTCTATCTGGGCCTGCAACTTCGGCTGCATGAGGTTGGCCGTTTGTTTGGAAACCAGCGCCTCGAGTTCAATGCCGTCAATCAGGTCCAGCGGGTCCAGGATGTTGCCCTTGGACTTGGACATTTTCCGGCCTTGGGAATCCCGTACCAGTCCGGTCATGTATACCTCCCGGAACGGCACATCGCCCATGAACTTCAATCCCATCATGATCATCCTGGCGACCCAGAAGAAAATGATGTCGAAACCAGTGACCAGCACGCTGGTCGGATAAAACCGTTCCAGCTCCCCGGTCTGTTCCGGCCAGCCCAGGGTGGAGAAGGGCCACAGCGCAGACGAAAACCAGGTGTCGAGCACATCCGGGTCCCGGGACAGGCCGATGTCGCCGTCAAGCCGGTATTTTTCCCGTACATGGCCTTCATCCCTGCCCACGTAGATGTTCCCGGCAGCGTCATACCATGCAGGGATGCGGTGTCCCCACCACAACTGGCGCGAGATGCACCAGTCGTTGATATTGTGCATCCACTCGAAGTAAGTTTTCGACCAGTTCTCCGGGACGAAGCGGACCGCGCCGCTCTCGACGGCGGCAATGGCCGGTTCGGCCAGCGGGGCTATGCTGACATACCATTGATCGGTCAGATAGGGTTCGATCACCGCGTCCGAGCGGTCCCCGCGCGGCACCACCAGGGTATGGTCTTCGATTTTCTCCATCAGTCCCAGAGCTTCCAGATCCTTGACTATCTGCCGGCGCGCAGCGTAGCGATCCATGCCCCGGTAGGCGGCAGGGCTGTCGTCATTGATCGCGGCGTCGATGGTGAAGATATTCAGCAGCGGCAGGTTATGGCGCTGTCCCATCTCATAATCGTTGAAATCATGGGCCGGCGTGATTTTGACACAGCCGGTGCCGAAGTCCGGGTCCACGTGATCATCGGCAATAATCGGAATGGCGCGGCCCGTTAGCGGCAGTTCAACTGTCTCCCCGACAAGGTTCCGGTAGCGTTCGTCACCCGGGTGTACCGCCACCGCGGTGTCGCCCAACATGGTTTCGGGGCGTGTCGTCGCCACCGTCACATGGCCGTTGCCGTTGCTGTGCGGGTAGCGAATGTGCCAGAGATGCCCTTTTTCCTCCTCTGCCACCACCTCCAGGTCGGAAACGGCCGTGTGCAGCACCGGGTCCCAATTCACCAGCCGTTTGCCGCGGTAGATCAGTCCCTCGTCATACAGGCTGATGAATACTTCCTGCACCGCCCGGGACAGGCCCTCGTCCATCGTGAAGCGCTCACGGCTCCAGTCCATCGACGCGCCCAGGCGCCGGGACTGGCGGGTGATGGTGTCCCCGGAGTGCTGCTTCCAGTCCCAGACTGCCTCGATGAACTTCTCCCGCCCCAACTCCAGCCGCGACTGGCCCTTGCTCTCAAGTTGCCGTTCAACCACCATTTGCGTGGCGATGCCGGCGTGATCCGTTCCGCATTGCCATAAGGTGTCGGTAGCGCGCATACGCCGGTAACGGATCAATATGTCCATCAACGTCTGCTGGAACGCATGCCCCATGTGCAGGCTGCCCGTTACGTTGGGCGGCGGCAGGGCGATGCTGTAACAGCCGGTTCCGCCTTGGGGTTTGAAATACCCGTGCTGCTCCCAGGCTTCATACCAGCGGGACTCGATAGTTTTCGGGTCGTAATTCTTATCCATTGCTGCCGTTGCCCGGCACGGACTGGCCGTTGGCGCGCGCCGCCATTGCGTCCAGGGGATCAGTCATGACCGGTATCGATATTATGGCTGTGCATCGTCATCCCCTTGTCGCGGTAGTCCTTGTAGCGCAACCTGGCCTGTTGGCGGCCGTCCGGGTCGGAAGGTACGACCTCGATAATACGTTCATAAGCATCCGGGTTATCGGGCATCGCGCCGGACAGGTTGATCAACACCCGCCGCCGCGCCGGTGTTTCCCCTTGCCAGCCAATGATGATCGGGCAGTCTTCGACACCGTCTGCTGAATCAATGGCGGCGTGGGGGAGGAAGCTGATGTCTCTGAAGGTCCAGAGCAGATCGTCGATAGTCGCGGCAGCTTCCCTGGAAGCAGCGTGCACATAGATATCGTATCCTTCATTCCTGACCTTGTCGGCGAGCTGGCAGACGAAGCGGTAGGGTATCGCAGGCTCAGGGACGATATAAAAATCCGCTCTGGTCACGCCGCTCCCCGGACGCGTTCAGGTCCGTTGCTCGCAATGCCGGGTCAGGTATTGCACCAGTAATGGGACCGGACGGCCCGTTGCGCACTTGTTCTTCCCGCTCACCCAGGCTGTCCCGGCAATATCCAGGTGCGCCCAGTGGAATTTTTTGGCGAACTTCGACAGGAAACAGGCAGCGGTAATGGTGCCTGCCTCGCGTCCACCGATGTTCGCCATATCGGCAAACGGACTATCCAACTGCTTCTCGTATTCTTCCCAGAGCGGCAATTGCCAGGCCCGGTCTCCGGCGATCTCTCCAGCTTCAAGCAGTTCCGCGGCCAGCGGGTCATGGTTGCTGAGCAGTCCCGAGGCATGTTTCCCCAGCGCGACTATGCAGGCGCCGGTAAGCGTGGCAATGTCTATCACCGATGCGGGCTCAAATTGTTCACTGTAGGTGAGCGCATCGCACAGTATCAGCCGGCCTTCCGCATCCGTATTCAGCACTTCGACCGTCTGGCCTGACATGCTGGTAAAGATATCCCCGGGTTTTGTTGCGGTGCCGCTGGGCATGTTCTCTACAGCCGGTGTCAGTCCGATCAGGTTGATCGGCAGTTCCATACCGGCGACAGCGGCAACCGCGCCGAATACCGACGCCGCGCCGCACATGTCGAATTTCATCTCATCCATCGCCGGCGCAGGTTTGATCGATATACCGCCGGTATCGAAAGTAACGCCTTTTCCCACGAGGACAACCGGCTTGCTGTCATCTCCCGCGCCCTGGTAGTTGAACACAACCAGTTTTGCCGGCTGCACGCTGCCTTGCGATACCGACAACAGCGAATTCATACCGAGGTCCCTCATCTCTTCTTCCTCAAGCACCGTTACCTTGACCGATGTATGGGTCTTGCCCAGCTCAACAGCCTGTTCAGCCAGGTGTGTCGGCGTGCAGGCATTCGCGGGGCGGTTGGCCAGGTCCCGGGTAAGTTTTACGCCCGCGGCAAGCGCAATGCCTCGGGTCAGCGCAGGTTCATTCTGCCGCAACTCCTTGCGCCCGGAGACCATCAGCGTGATTTTACGCAGGGATTTTTTCGGCTCACTGTTATTGCTTTTGAATTCCTTGAACCGGTACAGTTCATGGTCGATAAACTGCACCGCGCTTTGTATCCTCCAGGGATAATCCCGCTTCTTGACTTTAACGCCGGGCAGGAAACTGACGGCTTCAGTCGCGCCAGTCTGTTTTATCTGTTTGACGCTGTTGGCAATGATCTTGCGGTATTGCCTGTCATCCAGGTTCGCCTGTTTGCCGCATCCGACCAGCAGCAAGCGATCAGCAAGAATACCGGGGACATTATGCAGCAATAACGACTGTCCGATTTTTCCGTCCATATCACCCTTGCGCAACAGGTTCGACAGGTGTTGGCCTGAGGCAGCGTCCAGGGCCTGTGCCGCGGGCGTCAATTTTCGGGATTCATACACACCTGCGACCACGCAAGCGCTGCGTTGTTTTTCGGGGTTACCGCTTTTTATGCTGTATTCCATGATATTCTGTTAACAAACCTCTGATTAAATCGGGAGTTCCCACGGTACAGGGATGTAATGTTATCTGATAACCGGCATTAAAACCAGATATGATCCTGCGACGCTATATTCATAGAGAGATAGCTGAAAAACTCGGCTGGATCATAGGCCTGTTGCTGCTGATCATCATGAGTAACCGGTTTGTCCGATACCTGGCCGATGCTGCCGCCGGCACCTTTCCTGCCGACCTGGTGTTCCAGGCTCTGCTGATGAAAATGCTGACAACTCTTCCGAAACTGATGCCTGTGGCCGTATTTCTGGCGGTATTGCTGGGGTTGTCAAGACTGGCGCGCGACCGGGAATTGACGGCGGTTACCGTTGCCGGCGGTGTGCGCCGCGTGGAACTGGTGTCGATATTCCAGTTTTCCCTGCTGTTTGCGCTGATTGTCTTCATCACGAGTTTTTATATTTCGCCCTGGGCTGCGCAGAATACGGAAATATTGCGCAACCGGGCAGAAGTGCAACTGGATACCGCCGGTATTGCGGCCGGCAAATTCAACGAGATGAGCAAGGGGGAACAGGTCATCTATATTGAACAGTCCTCAAGCGACAGAAGCCGAATGGAGAATATCTTCCTCCATGCCCGCGACGGTGTACAATCCAGTGTGATTAACTCAAGCAACGCCAGTTACAGGAACACGGAGGGCGCGGGCGGAAAATTCATCCTGTTCAACAACGGGCGCCGATATACCGGGAGTCGGGATTCGCTGGACTACCGTATCACCCGTTACCGGACTTACGCGGTGCTGGTTGAGCAAGGTGACATGGAAAGTCGAACTGTGAAGCTTGAATCATTGCCGACGGCAACCCTGTTGAGTTCCGACAGCCCAAAACATGCGGCAGAACTGCAATGGCGCCTGTCGTTCGTCATTTCATCGCTGCTGTTACCCGTAATGGCGCTTGCATTAAGCCGTTATTCGTTCAGTGAGCAGAAATATTTTTCCGCGTTCGTGGCCTTACTGCTCTACATCGTTTACAGCAACATGCTCAGCATAGCCAAAACCCTGTTGAAACGGGATGAAATTCCCGCAGCCATCGGCTTGTGGTGGGTACACCTGCTGCTGGCTGTACTGATTGTTCTGTTTTTCCAGTTTCCGCGCTTGTTGATGAGATGGAAAAAAAGACCAGGAGCGGTGACTTCCATGGTGAACCGTTGATATGGCGGCGGCATGAAAATAATCCAGCGTTATCTTATCCTTAACCTGGTCTGGACCACCGCGCTTGCCCTGACTGTACTGGTAGGCATATTCGCATTTCTGTCGCTTATCGACCAGTTGGAAGATGCCGGACAGGGAAACTACGATTCCTACCAGGCAATCTCCTACGTTATTCTGACCGTGCCGCGCCTGGCCTACGAAATTATGCCGATTGCCGCGATGATTGGAGGTATGGCGTGTGTTGCGCTGCTCGCCAGAAACAGCGAACTCGATGTTATCAGGCTTGCCGGCGTATCGGAATACTCACTGGCCGTGTTGCTGGCGAAGGCGGCCCTCGCGGTCGTGTTGTTCACCGTCTTCATCGGTGAGTTCATCGTTCCCGTAAGCGAAATCAAGGCCAAGTATCAACGATCCATCGCATTGACGGAGCAAGTCGCGATGCGCACAAAATACGGCTTCTGGGCCAGGGATGGAAACAGTTTCATCAATATACGTAAAATACTGCCGGGCAACACCATCGAAGAAGTTTACATCTATGAATTCGACGCGCAGGCCAGGTTGCGCAGCAGCATTACCGCCGAGAAAGCCCGACATATCGATGACCGTTGGATGCTGGAAGGCGTTGACAGGACGATTATTGATGGATCCGGGATCACCCGGGAGCGCTACGACAAGGCCGTCTGGGAATCCTGGGTCGATGACGGATTGATCAACCTGGTGATCATCAACCCCCTTTACATGTCGCTGTGGAACCTCACGGAAAGCATCCGGATTCTGAAATCCAATTCACAGAGTACCGCCGCCTATGAGCAGGCGTTCTATGGAAAACTCGTGCGCCCGTTCACAATCCTGGCAATGATTATCCTGTCCATCCCCTTGGTAGCCATGCGCAAGCGTTCGGATGGACTGGGGCAACATGTATTTACCGGCGCGCTGGTCGGCGTGATCTTCTATTTTGTGAATTCCGCATCCGGCCATATCGGTATCGTCTATGGCGTGCACCCATTCATCAGTTCCGCCGTCCCGACCCTGC
>CBDCSC010000003.1:0-207521 GCA_965221335.1 Gammaproteobacteria bacterium
CATCACATCAATCGGTGAGATATTCGGGTTAGAGGACAGGTAGTTGCAGGTTGTTGAACAGGCTTTCCAGTTCTTTTCTGTCGTCGGTCCGGGCTGCTTTTTGAACCAGTTCGGTGTCCAGGTGCGGCGCGAATAATTCAATGAAATCATACATGTAGTTACGCATGAAAATGCCGCGCCGGAAACCGATTCGGGTGGTCGCTTGCGCAAACAGGTGGCTGGCATCCAAACATGCCAGGTCGGTGTCCAGTGCCTCGTCATAGGCAAGACTGGCAATGATGCCGGCGCCCATGCCTGCCCTGACATAAGTCTTGATCACGTCTGCATCGGTGGCGGTAAACACCACATCGGGCACCAGGCCGGCATTGTTAAACGCGCGATCCAATTGTGACCGCCCGGTAAACCCGAAAACATAAGTCACGATGGGATAAGCGGATATGGCCTCCAGGGTCAACTCATCGAGTTGCGCCAATGGATGGTTACGAGGGACGACCACGCTGCGATTCCAGTGATAACAGGGCATCATCACCAGGTTTTCGAACAATTCAAGCGCTTCGGTGGCAATGGCAAACTCAACAGTACCTTTCGCGGCCAGCCTCTGATATCTGCATCGGTGTACCCTGGTGCATGTGCAGCGCAACTTGCGGATATTTTTTGCGGAAGCGCCGGATTATCGCCGGCAGCACATAACGCGCCTGGGTGTGTGTCGTCGCGATCGAAAGTGTTCCCTTGTTCTCATCGGTGTACTCCAACGCCACCTGCTTTAACTTATCGGCTTTTTCCAGGATTTCATCGGCCAGGGCAATAATCACTTCACCGGCCTGGGTAATTTCAGTCAGGTGTTTGCCGCCGCGCTGGAATATCTTCAGACCCAGTTCATCCTCGAGCATGCGGATTTGTTTGCTTATTCCGGACTGGGATGTATACAGGCTCTCGGCAGTGGCCGATACGTTCAGGCCATGCCTGGCAACCTCGCGGATATAATGTAATTGTTGTAATTTCATTTGACAGCAGGCTTATAACATTTAGTTCTAAAAATATCAAAAATAATCACTTTTAAGTATAGATGTTTCGCCGTAAAGTGACACTCTTTTTTTCTCAGACTATTTCGCTTCATCGTGGATTTTGGATTTACCTTTGCCGGATTCGTCGTCGGCTTTATTATCGGGCTTACCGGGGTGGGAGGGGGTTCCCTGATGACGCCCGTGCTGGTCCTTGTATTCAGTATCAAACCTGCCGTCGCGGTGGGAACCGACTTGCTTTATGCTGCGATAACCAAGGGAGGTGGGATTTTCCCCCACCACAAACAGGGGACAATCGACTGGAGAGTTGTCAGGCTGCTGTCCACGGGAAGTATACCGGCCACCCTGCTTGCCATTTTTATTCTCAAACAACTGGCCGGTATGGGCATCAACTACGAGCCCATCATTACCTCGATGCTCAGCATAGCCCTGATTTTGACGTCGTTGGTTATCCTGTTCAAAAACCCGTTACAGTCCATCGGCAGAACCGAACCGTTCCAGTTTATACGTATTATCCACAGGAAATTATGCGCGCCGATGACTGTTGTGGCCGGCTTCATCATCGGCATCCTGGTGACGTTTTCCTCAGTCGGGGCCGGCGCGCTTGGCGCGGCAATATTGTTTTTTCTGTATCCCCGGTTGAATACCGTAAAAATTGTCGGAACGGACCTCGCTCACGCGGTGCCCATCACCGCGATAGCAGGCCTGGGCCATTGGCACCTGGGTTCGGTGGATTTTCAATTATTGCTGAGCCTGATAGTCGGCTCACTCCCCGGCATTTACCTGGGCAGCCACGCCGGCGTGCAGTTACCGGAGAAATTCATGCGCCTGCTGCTTGCCCTGATGTTGATGTTGATCGGCGGACGCCTGGCGATACTTTAGGCGAGCGACCGCTTCCCGGCCCGCCCGCAGGGCTGGGAAGGGTTACCAGCCCGGCAGCAGTATCGGTGGTGTCTCAGTTTGCGTGGGTTTGACGGTATTGATTGATCATTGCCGCCATTTGATCCTTGACGTGTAGTTTCTCTTTTTTCAGCGTATCCAGTGTGTAACCGTCCAGGGGAGCCACACCGGAGTTGGCGTCATTGACTTTCTCCTTCAATTCGCCATGTCTTGAATACAGCCGTTTAAAACTTACGTTTTCATTCAGTAATGCATCAACTATCTCCTGCTCATGTTCAAACATAGAGTCCTCCTTCAATTCAGGTTTTCATTATGGGGGTTGCATACTCTAAAGTTAGTCCATATTTTCCCGGACTACAAGCAAAAACTTCAGAAGCCTCTGATTAAGTTTCAGAGGTTCCTTTATTTTCGTTAGCGCTTATACTATGCTCGTTATGATACAGGATACCATTAGCGATGCCTGCCAACTCTTCCCTGCTGCAATCCATCATTATTTCTTCGGTAACATGCGTGTTGGCCGCACAGATTAGCAGCGCTCAGGCTTCCGAAGAACAGCATGAGAGTTTTAATCTGACCGAGGTCAGTGAGGGAATTTACGTACACCAGGGCAAACACGTAAACCTGGATCACCCGGACCACGATGATATCGCCAATATCGGCTTTATTATCGGCGATAACTGTATTGCCGTCATTGACACGGGCGGTTCCGTGGCTATCGGTCTTGCGCTTAAAAATGCCATCAAGAGCCTGTCCTCCCTGCCGGTATGTTACGTGATCAATACCCATATTCACTTTGACCATGTGCTGGGTAATCTTGCGTTCACAGAGTATGATCCCAAGTTTGTCGGGCATGAGAACTTGCCATCCGAGATTGAGCAGAACCGTTCCTTCTTCCTGTCTGAATTTGCCGGCAACCTGGGAGAACATCCGTCGGAATCCGCGATTATCGGCCCTGATATCACAGTTGCCGATGAATTGGAGCTTGACCTTGGCAACCGGGTCATTACACTCAGCGCGCATCCTCCGTCCCACACGTACAACGACCTCACTATTTTTGATCACAAAACCGGGACACTCTGGCTGTCCGACCTGCTTTTTATAGACAGGATACCGGTCTTCGACGCGAGCCTGAGGGGATGGTTGATGACCATGGAAACACTGAAAACGCAGCAGGCAAATCACGTTATACCCGGACATGGCGCGATCACCATGTCCTGGCCGGATGCTGCGAACGCACAGGAAAATTACCTGACTATGCTGTTAAACGAGACCAGGGAGGAAATCAGCAAGGGGACATTCATGGAGGAGGTAATTGAGATCGTCGGTAAAACAGAAAAAACCCAATGGTTGCTGCACGAACAGAACCATGGGCGCAATGTCTCCCGGGCTTTCCTGGAACTGGAATGGGAGTAGAGGGTGCGCCCCTACATATTTGGATAATTCGGCCCGCCGCCGCCTTCCGGTGGCACCCAGACGATATTCCCGGTGGGGTCCTTGATATCACAGGTTTTACAATGTACGCAGTTCTGGGCGTTGATCTGCAGCTTTGCCTGATCGTTTTCGGTAACTATCTCGTACACGCCAGCGGGGCAATAGCGTTGTTCCGGCGCCGCATACAGGCTTAAATTCGTATCAATCGGTACTGATTCGTCTTTCAGTGTCAGGTGGCAAGGCTGGTCTTCTTCGTGGTTGGTGTTGGAGATGAATACCGAAGAAAGCTTGTCAAAACTGAGGCTGCCGTCCGGTTTCGGGTACTGGATTTCGCTGCACTCGGCAGCCGGCTTGAGGCATTCGTTATCCGCCAGCCTGTCATGCAGGTTAATCGGCAGTCTTCCGGAAAAAACGGATTGATCGACAAGATTGAACGCAGCGCCCAGGTACATGCCAAACTTGTGCAAGGCCGCACCGAAGTTCCGGGAACGAT
This sequence comes from Gammaproteobacteria bacterium, assembly GCA_965221335.1. Taxonomy (GTDB): domain Bacteria; phylum Pseudomonadota; class Gammaproteobacteria; order Eutrophobiales; family Eutrophobiaceae; genus JAAXHV01. The sequence continues at coordinate 3,847 of CBDCSC010000003.1, forward strand.
ACAGGTCGTTGCAGGCCCAGGATGCACGAAAGTTCTCAGCGTATATAAGCAGGTCTTCTCCAGCGCCGGCGCCTGTTTCCAATGCCTGCAGCAGGGTTTCCGCAGCGACCATGCCGGACTTCATCGCGGTATGCGTCCCCTTTATCTTTGCAAAATTCAACGTGCCCGCATCACAGCCGACCAGCAACGCACCGGGCATGGACATTTTCGGCAGTGAGTTCAATCCACCCTTGGTGATGGAACGGGCGCCATAGGCCAGGCGGCGTCCTCCGGAAAGCGTGCCGGCGATTACCGGATGGTGCTTGAACCGCTGGAATTCATCGAACGGACTGATGTAGGGATTGGTGTAATTCAGGTCGATGATCAGCCCCACCACTACCTGGTTCTTATCCAGGTGATACAGGAAAAAACCACCGGACGCTTCTTTGGTCAACGGCCAGCCTGAGCCATGCACCACGAGGCCGGACTGGAAATTTCCGGGTTCCACTTCCCACAACTCCTTTATGCCCAGACCGTAATGCTGCGGATCACGTCCCTCGTCGAGTTTATACTTTTCAATAAGTTGCCGCCCCAGGTGTCCCCGACTGCCCTCGGCAAACACCGTGTAACGCGCATGCAGTTCCATGCCGGGTTCATAGGTATCCTTGCGTTCGCCGGCTTCAGATATGCCCATGTCACCCGTCGCCACACCCGTGATCCGCCCTTCCGCATCGTACAGGACTTCGGTCGCGGCAAAACCGGGATATATCTCTACCCCCAGGGCCTCCGCCTGTTCAGCCAGCCAGCGGCATACATTCCCCAGACTGACAATGTAGTTGCCGCGGTTGTGCATACTGGCGGGCACAAACGCGTTGGGAACCTTGAGCGCAGACTTGGCGCCCGTAAGAAAGTACATGCGATCCTTGTTGACCGGCGTGGTCAGCGGTGCACCCCGTTGCTTCCAGTCAGGGATCAGTTCATCCAGGGCGCGCGTTTCAAGTACCGCGCCGGAAAGAATATGTGCGCCTGTTTCCGATCCTTTTTCCAACACACACACGCTGACTTCCCTATCCAACTGCTGCGCCAATGTCTTGAGATGAATGGCTGTTGCGAGTCCCGCCGGGCCTGCACCGACGATAACGACATCATACTCCATACATTCGCGGGAAACGGTATCAGACATAGATTATTTGCTGTGTGTTATTTTACTAACTGACTTGCGCCGGATCCCATTCCCGCGTAAACGGGAATCCAATGAGACAAAGAGTCGCCCTGCGGGCGACTCTGTAATTGACTGGACTCCCGCTTTCGCGGGAGTGGTTCGGAGCAGTGCGCTTTGTGACTAAGATAAATAATCAACTGCGGCGTTGTTTGAGGCTCTCTTCCAGTTGACGCTTTCTCTGTTTCTCGCTGTTGACGTAGCCCAGCCAGGTCTCGGCGGCTTTGCGGCTGCGCTTGTCCTTACTGGCAGCGGTGAAAGCCTCAATGGATGCATCAAATTTTTGCGTTTCGAACAAGGCAAGGCCCAACATGATATTGGCCTGGTCGGCGCGTTTCAGACCACCTTTCCTGAAAGCCGTCTGCAATGATTCCACGGCTTCGTCATACCTGTAAAGGTTGATGTAGGCCTGGGCGATGCGCATGTCCAGTTCGCCATCCTTGGACAACCGGGCAGCCTGTATCAGGGGTGGAAGTGATTTTTCGCTCTCCTGGGACTGCAACCAGGCCTGTGATAACAATCTCAGGTTCCTGATATTTTCCTCAATCTTGCCCTCTTCCATACCCTTCTCAAGCAATACCGCGGCCTTGTAGGGTGCTTCATGCAACATGTACAGGTTGGCCAGGTTCAGTTGCTGGTTGCCCCGTTGCAGCAGGCCCCGCTTCATACAGCATCTCCAGTATGGACATCTGTTTGTCCAGCCGCTTCAGTTCCGAATAGGTGCCGGCCATCGTCAGCCAGTACTCCGGCTTGGGGTAATGCACGACCAGTTCCTTCAGCATTTGGAGCATGTTCTCGTAATCGCCCAGGTTGAAATAGTCCACCCGCAACAGCAGCAGCAGGTTTTCCTTCGGGATGTCGCCGCGGCCCTTCACCATCGCATAAGCCTGCTTCAATGGCACCAGCGATTCCTTGTACTGCTCCAGTTGATAATAGGCCTGCCCCAACAGCATGTAGGCATTCTCAGTGGGGTTCGCTGTCAGAGTAAACCACCTGTTGATCACATCGACCGCCTTCCTGTAATTCTCGATAATGAAATAGAGCTGGGCTAAGGTATATAAGGAATTGGTCTCCAACGCTTCGGGCAGGTCAGGCTGTGACAGCACTATTTCATACGAGTAGATGGCGTCCTCATAACGCTCCAGGGTGAAATAGGTATAGGCAAAATAATTGTATAGTTGCGCTTTTTCGTAATCCGACAGCTTGGGTTCCTGCGCCAGGTCGTTCAGGGCTGCCAGGCCCGCATCGTAATTCTTTGCTTCGATAAGCTCCTGCGCTTCCGTCAATTTCTTGTAGACCTTCTCACTCATGGAGGGAGTCTTCCGGGTCTTGCGCTTGTCGCCCGAATCCGATGATTCCTGTGCCGCAACATTCGGCGCGGTGGAGATAATGAACGCAGGGACAATCACCAACGCGCAGCCAAGCAATACGGCGCGCACAAGCAGGGAGTTAAACGCGGTATAACGATTACTCATAAGTACCAATCTCCAACACTAATCCTCGAGCTCAAATGTGATCTTATTCTGTACACCCGGCACTTCGATAGGCTGGCCGTCAACTACTCGGGGTTTGTATTTGAACTTGGCCGCCGCGGCCAGCGAGGCCTTGTCGAAAATACCGGGCGGCACCGCTTCGACGACACGGATATCCTTGGTGGTGCCCGACTTGGTCACGGTGAATTCGACGATGACATACCCTTCTATACCGCGGGACTGTGCCCTTCTCGGATAAATCGGTTGCACCTTGACGATAGGCAGGTATTCGCCGTCGCTGGGCGCGAGGCCGAAACCGCTCGCATCCAGGTTGATGTTCGTATTTACCGGCGCAGCCGACACCTGCACTGATTGCGCTTCCGGCGTAATGTTATCCATCGCCGGAGGAGGCGGTTCGGGGGGCGGCTGGTCCGGGGGCGGTGGTTTTTTCGGTGGGGGTTTGCGGCGGTTGACCACTTCTTCGGGATCGATGCGCACAAATTCAAGCATCCTGCCGGCATCATCTTCGTCCAGTTTCCGGTCGGCGATATTGATCAGGAACTGCATCAGGTAGAAAAGGCCGAACACGACAACAAGGGCAGAAACCCCGGCAATCAGGTAGCGGCCTACAAGTAAGCTTGATGCCTGCATTTGCATAAACCCGTGATTATTTCTCGGCCGCCAGCGCAATATTCACTACGCCGGCCTGGCGCGCCGCATCCATGACCTCCACCAGCATTTTATTTTTGGATTCCTCATCTGCCTGTATCACCACCGAGCCTTGGGGGTTTTCAGCGCGCAGGCGTTTGATATTCGGAATCACTGAGCGAATATCGATTTTCCTGCGATCCAGCCAGATGTTGTTGTTGGCATCGATTGCAATTAAGATGTTCGCTTTTTTCTTCACCTCGGCTGTCGGCGCGTCAGGTTTGTTGACATCGATACCGGTCTCCTTGACAAAGGTTGCCGTGACGATGAAGAAAATCAGCATGATGAATACGATATCGATCAATGGCGTGATGTTGACTTCAGACTCATCGTCGGCGGATACACTGGTAATTCTACGCATGTTTTATCTTCCTCAGACCAAGTTGTGATTAATGATCCATAGTCAAGTGCTCACCCAGTTTCTCAACTTCCGAGTCAGCCTTGCTTTGTAACCAGACACTGATGAAATAACCGGACAGCGCCGCGACCATACCTGACATGGTGGGCACCGTCGCTTGTGACACTCCGGCGGCCATGGCCCTGGCGTTGCCGGTGCCGAGAAACGCCATTACTTCAAACACCGTTACCATGCCTGTTACCGTTCCCAGCAAGCCCACCAGCGGACACAGGGCAACGCAGACCTTGATGGTCCCCAGGAATTGATTTGCCTGGATCCTGATATCCGAGATCATGGCTTCGCGCACCCTGTGCGCATTCCAGGATATTCTTTCAGGCCGTGCATCCCAGCGTTTGATGGCATCCTCGGACAGTCGCGGTTGCTGAATGGAAAAGTAAATCAACCTTTCCACGATGCACACCCACATGATGGCCAGCACGACGGCAACCAGGTAAAGTACCGGCCCTCCCAGTTCCATGAAGTCCCGTATGGCCTCCCACATGTCGATGAAGACATGTTCGAGCCCGATAATGGACGTGATGCCGAGCAGTATTGAATAAATAATATCCATTATGTGCTGCCAGTTATGGTCTTTATGCTGTCTTGTCCGTCTTGTGCTGTTGCTCTGACGCCTCTGCGACAAAACCGGTTGCCTGGCCTTCCAGGACCTCAATGATCCGCCTGCTCTGCCCGGCCATCATACTGTGCAGGAAGACTGTCGGGATAGCAACACACAACCCGAGCATCGTGGTGATCAGCGCTTGGGAAATGCCGCCGGCCATGAGTTTTGGATCGCCGGTGCCGAACAGGGTGATCGACTGGAACGTAACGATCATGCCGATTACCGTTCCCAGCAGGCCGAGCAACGGCGCTACGACCGAGATCACCTTGACCAGCGTATTGAGCCTGCTCAGTTTGGGGACCTCGCGCAGTACCGCCTCGCCCATCTTCAGCTCCAGCGATTCCACGTCGATATTCCTGTTCTGATGGTATGTGAGCAATACCCGACCCAGGGGATTTTGATCGGAAGGATTGTCCAGTTCACGTACCTGCTTGTCCACCGCCATGCCGATATACATCATATAAAGAATCCTGAGCAGGGCAACGGCAATGCCGAAGATGCCCAAGCCGATGATGATCCAGCCAACGGTACCGCCTTGCGTAGTGGATCGTTCATACCAGCTCGGCACATCAACCAGTTGGCCCAGCAACTGGCCCTTGGTCGGGTCCAGGCCGAGCGGGACGAAACCTTCCTCGGCCTCGGTCAATTCCTCTGCTCCGCTGACAAAACGGTCTTCCGGCTGGCGCAGTAGTTCGGAAATGGTCTGTGTTTCCGGATCGTATTTCAGGTATTTGCCGCCCGCGACCAGGTTGAACACGCCTATCCTGATGACGTCTTTTTCCACATCAGTGCCATCAGGAAGAACGACATCAGCCTTGAAGCGCTTGACCTTTCCGGTCTCGGTCATTTCCCGTTGGATTTCGAACCAGAGTTCCTCAATTTCCTCCAGGGACGCCAGTTCACTCCCCGAACCCATTTTCTCCGCGAGCTCGGTCATGAAATCACCACGCTGGGGATATTCGATATTCGTCAGCGACGCATCAAATGTAGCCCGGGAATCGCCGGCTGCCGTCTGCAGCACGCCAAACAATTCTTTTAACGACCCCAGGGCCTCCTGCAGGTCCTGCTTCAATATGTCAATATCGTCCTGGTTGGCTTCAAACTCCTTCTCAAGGCGCTCACTGACCGCTTCCAGCGCCGCCCTTTCGTTATTGGCTTTTTGCAACATTGCAGCCTGGTTTGCCTTGTTGCGCATGAATTCCTCTTCCCTGGCCTGGTTTTCCTTCGATTCATCGATCCTGCCCTGCTGCACCTGTTGCAGCAGCGTATCAAGGGACACAGCCTCGTCAGCAACAGCGGTCGGAGACAGCAACAGAGCGCACAGGGTTGTGGCGGTAAAGTACTGGTAAAGTTTCATTTCCGTGTCTCCTCCATTATTGGGCCGCGCTGACGGGCAGTATGAATATGTCGGGTGGAAGCTGCTTCCTGGCAATCTTCAAGCCCTGGCGGATGTAGTTACGGTACTCGGCAGACTCCAGGGGCACCCATTGGCGGGCATCCTGGTCCCAGACACCGTTTTCCTTACCGTCATCGGTCTGGTACACCAGCACCAGGCGGCCGAAACGCAGGATATTCACCGGCCGTTCCTGGCCGTTGATTTCCAGCACTTCGCTGTACTCATCCAGGTCGCCGCCGTAACTGGTCTCAATGCGATAGGCTTCCAGTACCAGACGCAGTTTTTCCGCCGCGCTGATACCGGCATCACCGATATATTGCTTCAGGTCCTCCACCCGTTTGCGGCGTTCCTCCATGTGAAACGGGCGATCCAGTTCCACGAACTGTTCCAGGGTATTCGCCATCCTCAGCATGAGCGGGAATATCTGGCGTTCCACTACCGCTATTTCGTCAATCGATTCGGCAATAGTGCGTTTTTCCCGGTTCTGGTCGTCAACCTGTTTCTGCAGCAGCGCATTATAGACCTTGAGGCCGTCGATGACTTTGAGTTCGCGCCGGTACCTGGAGGCCAGTTTCTCCGTCTCACTCGCGGTTCCATCGATCCGCTTTTGTGATTCAGCAGCCTCCCGGTTGCGGGAAACCCCCTCTTCGACAACCTCTTCAATCCGGTCCTGGCCGACTGCAACCGAACCGAATCCTAAAATCAGACTCAACATTAATAACTTAGCTGGAGTTATTAATATTTTAATAGTATCCATAAGGAAATAACCTCCCCGCGGTAATGGTCCTGGGCACTGTATAATAACCCGTACATTTGCTGCTCAACCTTCGTCTCAAGGTGGTCGGTTGTTCGATACCCGACCCGTTTGCTGTTTTATTATTCTGTCCGCACCGGACAGAGTCAAGCAGATCAACGGCAATTGTACAACAGGACAGCGTTAAAATAGTGTTAAATTATGAACTATCCTGATGGAAATAGTATAACAACAATCCGGCATGCGCAAATTTCAGCGCGCTGACAGGGCCGAATCGGGATTGCATGCATCACGCCCGTATGCGATTCTTTCCAGCGATGACCGCGACCAAGCATGAACAAATCCATACGGTGCTTGCGGCATATGCCGTTACTCCCGTACAAATTCAACCGATCGTTAGCGGGTTGATCAACCGGACTTATCACGTCACCGGCAAGAATGGGCGGGAGTACATTTTACAGGAAGTAAACCGCAGGTTCCCGCCGCAAGTGAACCTGGATATCGACCTTGTAACCCGCCACCTGGAGCAATCGGGCCTGGTGACTCCGAGGCTGCTGCCTGATCGCAACGGTATCGTGTATCACTGCATGGACGAGCGCACCTGGCGCTTGTTCAACCATATCAGGGGCAATAGCCACGAAAGCCTGCAACAACCCGAAATGGCCCGGGCAGCAGGCGTCATGCTGGGGCGCATGCACATGGCGCTGGCGCTGCTGGATTATGATTTAAGGACAACCTCATCACATCCACATGATACGCCCCGCCACACCTCACACCTGAAACACACCCTGGAAGAAAAATACAGCCACGTATACTACGCGGATATCAAACCGTTGGGAGAGGCCATCCTGACGCGCCTCGAGCAGCTTCCCGCGCTACCGGTGGTCGGCGCCCGGATGGTTCATGGCGATCCGAAGATTTCCAATTTCATCTTCTCGGAAGATAATCGTGAAGTGATCTGCATGGTTGATTTCGACACCCTGAGCAGGATGCCGGTCTTCCTGGAACTGGGTGACGCGCTGCGATCCTGGTGCAATCCGGCCGGGGAAGATACCGTTGACGGCTGCTTTTCGATGACCCATTGCCGGGCAGCGCTTGAAGGTTATGCCGGCGCTGCCGGGGACCTGCTCACGCAAGAGGAGTGGCGTGCGATCCCGGCTGCGACCCTGACGATATTCCTTGAGTTGGCCGCCCGCTTCTGTGCCGATGCCTTGAATGAAAACTATTTTTCATGGGACCCGAACCGGTTCGCCAATCACAGCGAGCACAGCGCGACCAGGGCCAGGGGACAGTTGAGCGCAGCAAACTCTCTGCTGCAACAATACGCAGCGCTGACCGATGCTGTCAGCCAGGCTTTCCGTTAAGTGGCGCGCAACGAACGGTATTTTGAAAAATACAACCGATTATCGTAAAAAAACCGTAATCGGTGATTGACACCTATTTTTATCGTGTCTATGCTGGATTGACTGAATACCATCAGCGGATATTTTTGGACCTGATGGAAGCAAGTATGCAAATGGAAACTTCTGTATTGGACCTTGAATGGCTGGAACAGCGATGGATCGTGGCATTTTATTTTTGATTCCGCGTCTGCGCTACTCACCATCAAGCCTGTCTCCGCCCTGATCGTAATGGAATACGCGCTTTTCCGCCCTACAGATCACGAACAGCGGCGCTTCGATTCTGCCAACCGCCCTGAACGCCGATACCTCACCATCATGTTCTGCGACCTGGTCAATTCCACAGGTCTGACTACAGAGATGGAACCTGAAGACCTGATGACTCTCATCCAGGCATACCGCCACCTTGGAACAGAAATCATCAGCGCCAACGACGGCTTTACTGCGAGTTTCAGCGGTGACGGCATCATGAGTATTATCGGTTATCCCTGCGCGCATGAAGATCATGCGGAACGGGCAACCGGTTCGGCGCTGAACCTGATCAATGCGGTCAATGCCCGAAAAACAGGACCGGACAAAGGGAACTGGAACAGGGTTTCCATACGTATAGGCATAGCATCCGGTTTGGTCGTAGTTGGAAATTCCGGCGTATGCAACGACTCGCCCAATCAGATCATCATCGGTGAGCCTTCGAACCTGGCGGCAAGATTACAGGCTATCGCGGAACCGGATACGGTAATCGTGTGCAGCAGTACCCGCAGCCTGATACAACATGCTTTCAAACTGAAATGCATCGGCGCGCCGTCACTGCGCGGCTACAAAATACCACAAAAACTGTGGCAGGTTACCGGCACGGTGACTCCACAACCATGCACGAGCGGCGCTAAGCCGCTGAGTACGTTGCAACTGGTTGGCAGGGAAAAAGAACAGGCGCGCCTCATGCAGCTCTGGAACCTGGCGCGGCGCCGGGGCGGACGGGTGGTGCTGGTTTCCGGTGAAACAGGCACTGGAAAAACAAGACTGCTGGAGGCGTTGCGCACGCGTGTCGCCGAGGAATGCCCGGGGAAGTCAATCCTGCAATGTTCCGCCTGTGATCCGAATGACCCTCCGCATACGTATCTTGCAAATATACTGGATGCAGAAGGACTGGCCCACGGTAATCTCCCCGCTGCGAAATTTCTGCCGGAGAAATCGGCCGCGCACAACCCGCGCTTGATCATCCTGGACGACGCACATCGTTATGGTATCGCATCCCTGGCACTGATCGGCAAACTGACGACGCTTGTTCAGGGAAAGCCGATACTGCTGGCGATCTCCCACCGGACGCAATTTAAACCACCGCAACAATGGTTGCACCAGAGTCACGTGGATACTATCCACCTGGAGCCGTTGAACCGGGCTAACGCCGGCTCTTTGATTCACTGCTGCATGGGAGAGGAGCAGATACCAGCCCACATCATTTCCGAAATCATCGCCAGGGGTGACGGAATACCGCTGTTCCTGCAAGAGTTAACCAGGACGGCATTGGAGGCTCAATTTCCCGCTGCCGGAACGCCGCCAGCTATCCGGAGCAAACTGAAGATACCCGACAAAGTATGGGCCGTGCTGATGGCGCGGCTTTATCGCCAACATCCCCCGTCCAGGGAAGCCGCACAAATCGGGGCTGTGCTGGGCCGCAAGTTCAGTTATTCCCTGCTGGCCAAAGTATGGCCACATAACAGGGACAGCCTCGATCAGGCATTGTATTCCCTGTGCAGGTCAGGGGATCTGATTAGAACAGACAATGCGGAAAATACCCGCTACATGTTCAAGTGGGTATTGATGCGGGAAGTGGCGTACCACAACACGCTGAGACGTGTCCGTGATAATCTCCACAGGCAGATTGTGAGGATGCGAGGGCAACAGATTCCGATACGGAATATTCATCATATTGGAGAAAAACAATGACAAAAAAAAATATCGAGATATCAGCAGGAGCATTATCGGCGGTCGAGATCTTTTATGACGTATCCTTTAACGAGCGCAAGATGATTGCCGACAAATGCCGGGGGTTGCAATTTGATGTCGGCGATATGATCACGGCAGATGATGATATCGGCAATGATGTGTATTTCATCATCAGCGGTAAGGTCAGGATTACCATATACACTGCTTCCGGAAAGGAAATATGTTTCGGGGAGCAGGTCGCGGGAGAAATGTTCGGCGAACTCGCTGCGCTCGACAAGAAACCCCGGTCGGCCTATGTCGTCAGCCTGAGCGATACCGTAATTGCCGCCATGTCCGCGGACAACTTCCAGTGGATACTGCAGTTGTACCCTTCCATCATGCTCCGAACTTTCATGCACTGTACCCGCTTGATCAGGCTGTTATCGCAGCGAGTTGTCGAATTCAGTTCGCTGGACGTCAGAAACAGGCTTCATATCGAACTGCTCAGACTGGCGTGGAAAAATATGAACGATGCCAATACGGCAACCATCAGCCCCGCGCCCAGGCATGCTGAACTTGCCAACCGTATCAGTACCCACAGAGAAGCAATATCGCGGGAGTTGACGGAACTTTCATCTACCGGCCTCATCCGAAAAAGAAAAAACTGTTTGCACATCGACGATGTGATAAAACTTGAAAACATGGTCCGCGAGACGACGGAAAATTATGACAAGGAAGACCCGGATTAGGTTATTTATTTGCCTGGAAACGCAGGCGGGACGCCTGCGATCCCAGGCTGCCACCAGGATTTTCTCTCCCCAGGCTAAGTTTTTTTCCAAAAATGTGAGTTTTCTCACATTTTTGCACTTACGGTAACGGTAGACTCGAAAATGCCTGTCCACAAGATGAGGTTTGTTACGTGATCTTTTCGTTTTGCTGGACTAGACCGGTACTGGAAGTACCGGCGCTGGTGAAGGAACCGGCAATCATCCTCACCAGCGCGTGTTAGGCCCGTTCGGGAATCCGGCAGGAAACTGGATTCCCGAACTGTTTCAGGGGCCTCCGTTTCCTGGAATCGGTTTTTCCCTGAATAATTTGGATCAACCCGGATGTTATACCAGGACGCCGATATGAAACTTGCCTTCTCCTGGCTGACCTGTTTACCGGCATTACTGCCGGTACCATCTATCCGTTGCCGGCATGACACATGTGTTGGGTGATATGAGTATGATAAGATCAACAGCCGATGATATACCCGTCTTTACATCCAGCGCAGAAACTTCCGAACAGCGCGCGTATTTTGTGAACGCGCCGATAATCTGCTGGTTTCGCCAGGATTTGCGCCTGGCTGACAACCCGGCTTTTCATTCCGCTTGCAGCAAAGGCACGGTGCTGCCTGTTTATATTCATGATGATGAGGATGCCGGCGACGCGCGCATGGGAAGCGCCAGTCGGGTCTGGTTGTATCATTCGCTGCGGGCGTTGAATGATAGCCTGGGCGGTGGCCTGTGCTGTTTTTCCGGACCGGCAGAACCGCTGTTAACGGCATTGGCCAAGCAAGTTGCGGCGCCGGCCGTCTACTGGAATCGCTGTTATGAACCCTGGCGCATTGACCGGGACATGCGCATTAAAGCGGCGCTGGCCGCGGCGGGTCATGCAGTCGAAAGTTATAACGGTTCGTTATTGTGGGAACCGTGGGAAAATCTCAAACCGGATGGGACGCATTACAAGGTGTTTACGCCGTTTTACCGGCGCGGCTGTCTGGGCATGACGCCGCCGCCCGCGTTGCCATTGCCGATACCCGACGGAATTGACTGTTACCCGGAGTCGGTAAACAGCTTGTGCATTGATGATTTGGGCTTGCTGCCGGAACTTGACTGGCATCGGCAACTGGTTGCCGGCTGGGAGATTGGGGAGGCGGGCGCGCAGGCGCGCTGGACGGAATTTCTGGGGTCCGGCATAAACAACTATAAGCAGGGGCGCAATTTCCCTGCCAGGAAGTCCGTTTCGCGCCTTTCACCGCACCTGCATTTTGGTGAAATATCGCCACGCCAATGCTGGCATGAGGCAAAGGATATCCGGCATGACGATGATCCCAACCTGGCTACCTTCCAGTCAGAACTGGCCTGGCGGGAATTCTCCTACTCCCTGCTCTACCATCACCCGCAACTCCGCACCCAGCCGTTGCAGGGTAAATTTGCTGATTTTAACTGGCGGGAAAGCGCTGAAGACCTGCGTCGCTGGCAACGCGGGACAACCGGCATCCCCATCGTCGATGCCGGTATGCGGGAGTTGTATCAAACAGGTTATATGCACAACCGGGTACGCATGATCGTCGGCTCTTTTCTGGTCAAGAACCTGCGGTTGCATTGGCATCACGGCGAGCGCTGGTTCTGGGATTGCTTGTTTGATGCGGACCTGGCAAATAACAGCGCCGGTTGGCAGTGGATAGCCGGATGTGGCGCCGATGCTGCGCCGTATTTCCGCATCTTCAACCCGGTTACTCAGGCGCGGAAATTCGATCCCGAGGGGCAATATATCCGCCGCTATGTGCCGGAATTGGCCAACCTGCCGGATGCTTACCTGGCCGCACCCTGGGACGCGCCCAGAGGGGTCCTGGCTGCATCCAATGTTACCCTGGGACAGGATTATCCTTATCCCGTTATTGATGTCCGCCAATCCCGCCAGGAGGCGCTGGCTGCTTTTTCAGAATTGGGAAATAAATTCCTTTCAAAATAAAGCGTTACGCGCCTGCTCCGGGCTAAGATAGCTGAAGCGGGCATCGCTTTTGTTTGTGCGTTATGGGTGCAATGCTTTACCTGTTTGCTCACGCCATCGCGCCAGGCTATCCAATCACAGTCAGCATCGGAAAACCCTAGCGTTAGCCTGAGCACGCAACATATTTTACTTTTGCTAATGTCTGCCTTGCGTGCTATGCTTTAACTTGTTTTTAACGGATTATAGTGTGTGCTGAAGATGAGTATCACCGCCTTGCCCCTCACCGATGTGGAAACCGCCGAAGACCGGTTGCACCGGCATCTGAGACAACTTAAAACCACTTCTCTAGGCTCTGAGTATGTCGCCTTTTACACTTCCCCGGACGATGTGATTGCCCTGGCCGACTCCGACCTGGTAAATGCTTTCCGGCGGGTGGTTCTGGATGCGGCGCGTGGCCTGGTGATACTGATGACGCCTGGCATGACACACGAAACCACCTCAAGCCTTGTCGATGATTTTATTAATCTTACTTCCGATATTATAGGACTGAAGATAGTAAATTGCCGTTCTACCCGTTGGCGTCGGGAGTATGAACCCAAGAATACCGGCAATGAGCCTGATTGCAGTTTTTACTTTGGCGAGAAGGCAGAAGGATATATTGACGCGGTGGATACAAACGAGGAAGCGGAAGAAGCGTATGTTGAGCGCAACCCGCCTGACCTGGTAGTGGAGGTGGAAGTTACACATATGTCGCGGGATAAGCAACAGAGTTATCGGGACAAGGGAGTGGCGGAGTTCTGGCAACTGGCTTCCAGTACAAGGCGACAGTGGGCAGTCACTTTTTTGGATTTACAGGCAGCGGCAGGCCCGCAACCGGTGTCGGAATCATTAAATCTGCCCGGCATCACACCAGTCCATGTGGAAGCCGCTGTGAGACAATTCCTGCGTAAAGACATGCTGAGCTACAGCGCCAGGTCTAAATTAGTCGAAGGACTGATAAATTCTCTGAGCCGGGAAGGAGATAAGTAGCTTCATAGTCAGGATACAAGGCAGGAAACCAGTAAAATAAAGTGCCATACCCCCGTTTTCGCGGAGACAGTCTCTGTAGGCGGCGCAATATTTGACTGGGCTCCCGCTGTTGCGGGAGTGGCACAGGGGAATGTGCTGGTTTGTGCTAACAGTTACATGAAAACGGGGTACCCAGAGACCTGATCATGAGGGTTTACTTGGGATAGCGCAATCAATCACGCACACTGATATTTTGTGACGTTTCTCGTTTGATAATAATGCCGTCAATTGTCCCTCAAGTTCCTCGGCCGTTGCAGGTTTGTTGGCGCCTCCTGGACATGTCTGTGTATCATTTTTTCCAAACCAGAATACCAGGTAAATTCCATAACCGTATGCCCCGGGGTCACGCGTATAATTGGCTAACTGATCGTCAATCGCACGCCAAAGGTCACGGCTGTCATTACACTTTATCTCAATGGGAATGTGGTAGCCACTAGCGCCCCCATAAGACACTTTGATATCCGCCCGGCGTTCGTTGGCATAACGACTTTCCGGTTCAGCATTAACATTTAGATGGTCAAATTTTCGCCTCAGATGTGACAGGAACACATCACGACATTCTTCCTCATTTTTGCGTTTCGACAATTTTTTCCCTACATCATAGGCCCAGTATTGCCGGTAATCGTTGGTTGAGTTATGTCTGATCTCACATGCCAATTGACGAATGGTAACCATGGTCAAGGCAGCCAAATCCGCGGGATTGGCAGGCTCGGCATTATCCAAAGTGCTATGCGCTTGCTCAAGGCTTGGATAGCTGAAGCGTGCATCGCGTTTGTTTACGCGTTGTACGACCAAGGCTTTGCCTGTTTGATCATGCCATTTATCCAGATTGTCCAAACCATGTAAAGTTTCAAGTTCCTTGGTGGCTTCGTCCGTGACGACATCGGCGATTGCATTGATCATCCTTGCAACCAAGTCAGAAAATTCTACTGCCGCATGGTCAAGATCAAGTTCGAACGAATTTGCTGCCAGATAAGGCCGGCACTCAGGGCCAAGCAATTTAATCAATATTGAAAGCGCAGTAACCGGCAGGTCATCTTCAAAGTACAACCGTTCCGGGGCCCAGTCGGCAGTTAAAAAATGACTCAATTTGTTGATCCGATTTTCACTCTGCCTGACATAGTCATACAACCTCTTGTCGTAATCATCCGGTGAAAGAATCAGCCCTGTCGCCAGCCAATAGACAGTCTGTGTGGCATCCATACTTTTCCGGCTCAGTTTTTCATCGGTCAATTCCCGCAACAAGTCACGGTTAGCAAATTGTATGGCCGCCTTCAACAGATAATCGAGCGCTTCCAACTGTTTGGATGTGCCGCGCACTGGCAGGGTTTTGAGGAGAGGGATAGTAACAAGATTGGCCAGTTTGCGGTATTGCTGCTGTAGTTTTTCGTCTTCTTGTTGGTAGACAAGTGGATAAAGCAAATTAACCTGATGTTTGCCGCCACGTAACCTGGTTTGCGCGTAACGTATATATATTTTCGCGACAATATCCAAGCGCTCGCCCAACAATAGGTTAAACCAATCTGTCTCTTGTCCTGAAGCGTCAACGAAATAAAATGCCAGCGCTTTTTCCAGTTTGTCTTCGTCCAATTCAAGTAATTTTTTTCTGTCTTCCTTAAATAACTCATCCAGCGCCGCCCGGTAAGGATGAGAATGAAAAAAATGTTTATTGTCCAGGCTCATCCTGAAGATTGCCGTGATGTCCGGGATATCTTCCCGCACAATAAAATGCCGTAAGCCGGTCAAGACGGCCTGGACTATGTCGGCATCGCCATCAAACAAATCATTCAGCCTCTCCAAAGGTGTATCCCCTTTTGCGCTGCTCAAATGCCCGTAATATGCAAACCCTATGCGGTAGTATATTCCCGGTTCCGCTCTACCTGACTTGATATCCTTGATACGGTTTCTGATGAATTGAATGTCTGCTTGCTTTTCCTGCCTGAAGCACTCATTTCGCCTTGCCAACTTCTGCGCATAACTGTCTTCCGGCAAGATAACAGATGTCTTGAAATGACCCTGGAGACCTTTCAAATACGGCTGGCTTGCCGTCTCTTCAATTCGGCCGCGCACAAGGCCCGCATTATCCAGTTCCGAACCAACACTGCGAGAGCTTTCGTTGAAATAATATTTCGACAACGGCTTGCAGTAACTCGTTGCAAACCATTCATTCGGATCAGTCAGTAAAAACTCGTCCGGGGGAATGCCATGTTCGCCAACTTCCAGTGTGTGTAGCGGTCGAAACTGCTCGGTAAACCTGCCCAGGCCGCGCCGGTTGCTTCGTTTAACTCCGCTCTTAACCTCGATAGCAATCGTTTTATCGTGTTTTACCAGGATGAAATCGACCTCATCATGCCCGTCCCGCCAATAATGCAATTTATAATCCGACCCACTTGCATTGAAAAGGTGCGCGCCGATTGCGCTTTCCTGTAACCGGCCCCAATGGCTGCGGTCAGAACAGGCTTCCTGGAATGAATAACCGGACAGCGCCGACATTAATGCGGTGTTCAGCACATTTAGTTTGGGACTTGTCGCGCGCCGTCGATGCTGTTGTTTCGCATATTTTTGCAGACCGGCGAGCAGGCCGGCGCGGGTCAGCAAATCAAGGTAGTGAGCCAAAGTGGTGGTGTTGCCCGCGGTCTGCAGTTGTCCTAACATCTTGTTGTAAGACAGCTCCTGCCCGGAGTAGTGACAGCCCAGTTCAAACAGGTTTTTCAACAGCGCCGGTTTGTCCACCCGGGTGATCATCAGAATATCTTTTTCAATATTCGGGTCTATCAATGCGTCACGGACATATTCTTTCCAGCGCTGCTCATCGTGCACATACTCCATGCTGCCGGGATAGCCACCAAAATAAATATACTGTTGCAAACTGAGACCAAAGGCCTGGTTCATCTCCGCAAACGACCAATGTGTCATGCGCAGCAGTTCAAACCGCCCGGCAAGGCTTTCGGTAAGACCGCGCTGCATCAATAATGGCGCAGACCCCAGGATAACCACGTGCATGGGGCGGCCATCCACCCGGTCAGCATCCCACAGACCTTTTACAGTATCGGACCAATTCGGGATTTTTTGTATCTCGTCCAGAACCAGCACAAATACCGGTTTGTCTTCAACTGACTTTCGGTCTTGATAATCCGTCCGCAACACAAGTTCATCAGTTTTTTCGCGCGCTTCTTTCCAACGCTCAACCAACCAGGCAGCATCCGGTCTCGTAACGTTCCTGGCAATGTCCCGCGCGCCTGGCGCTGAGAACAAACGAAGTTTTTGTTCTACCGGTTTATCCAAATCAAGATACTCGTATTGAGAGGGCGAGTAGTGGCGTTCCAAGGTTTCTCGCACAAGAGTGGTTTTGCCCACCTGTCTTGGCCCTGTGATCACAATAATGCGCTTGACCGACTCATTGAGACGGTTGAGCAAGGTTTGTACCTGTGGTCGCTGGTGCATAAACTTGTATATTACACTATTGAGTAAATTTACTCAATAGTGTAAATAAAATACTTAATTTGAAATCGGTGCGTTTCCTGTCCGTCACTACTACTTGCCGAATCACTAAAATTAATTGACTGTACGTCACATGACGTATAGACTGCCCGCGCTAACGCTAATCAACCAGAATGAGGTGAGTAGCCATGTGGAGATACGCACAATTTAAATTGGCAATTCTTACGCTTTCAATCGCTGTTGTAATAGCGCCTGCCTCTGCCGTGGTGTTGGAGGAGGTGATCGTCACCGCGCAAAAACGGGAACAGAATATGCAGGATGTTGGGGTAGCGGTCACAGCATTCAGCGGCGAGCAGGTTCGGGCCCTGGGTTTCACCCGATCCAATGACGTGATGTCGCAGATGCCTGGCGTTTCATTCAACAGTGTTGCCAGTGGCGGCACATTCAGTCTGCCTACAATCCGCGGCGTCTCCCAAAATGACTTCGCCCAAACCCAGGAAGCGCCCAATGCCGTTTACATCGACGGAATTTATATGAGTTTCATTACCGGACTGAACTTTGCGCTGTTTGATATGGAACGTATTGAAGTACTACGCGGCCCCCAGGGAACATTGTATGGCCGCAATGCAACAGGCGGCCTGTTCCACTACGTTACCCGCAAACCTACCGACGAATTTGAAGCCTACGCCGACCTGACCTATGGTTCTTATGATCAAATCCGCTCTGAGGCTGCCATCAGCGGCCCACTTGGCGACAGCATCAAGGCGCGGCTGGCTTTTACTTCGGATCATTACGATCCCTGGTGGGAAAACAGAAATGGCGAGGACAGGTTTGACAAAGACCAGTTTGCCGCCCGCGGACAGCTTCTCTTTAAGCCTGATGAGAACATATCGTTGTTGCTTAGCGTGAGTGGCGGCACGCAGAATGACAGGGCCGGCACCTACCACGGCGTCGGCGCTGGGACCGATGAATATGGACGCGGAATTGACACAGGCGAACCCGATCCATTTTTTGGTTATATTGATACAGACCCAGATGCACATAATTCGGCATTCAACCCTGTCGGTTTCCTTGACAGGCAGATATTTTCGCTGTCGGCAACGCTGACCTGGGATTTTGACAATTTCACGTTGACATCAATTACCGGCTATCACGATTTTCAATATGAGTACAAGGAAGATTGCGATGGCACGCCGATTCCCACTTGCGAATTCGGCTCCGGACTGTCTGGCTCGGAGCAGTATTCCCAGGAAGTCCGATTTAATGGCGAACTGGAAAAGTTACGATGGACTGTCGGCGGTTATTACCTGACCATAGATAACGATTCCTTTGGCAGTTTTGCGACGCCTTCATTCGGCCCTGGCGAGTTTGCTTTCGATGTTGCCAGCAACTGGATAACAGATACGGAATCCTGGGCACTGTTCGGCCAGGTTGAATTTGACCTGGCGCCGCAATGGACGGTTATCGGCGGTTTTCGCTGGACTGATGAGACCAAGGAACACATGGGGCAAACTGCTGTTGTCGATTGTGGGACCCTGGTTTGTGGCGAGACTGCGCCAGGTAGCGGGATCCCGCTACCGGCCGGCACATTGCTATATCATTACAATGACAATAATCCAATTGAGTTGGGCGCGCCGTATGCGGGGACTCCTGATACCAAACAGGAAGTGGGCGATTGGGCTGGCAAGATCGAACTGGATTGGCGTCCCAACGACGATTTGCTTGTTTATGCCAGTGTTACCCGCGGCAATAAGGGGCCAGGTTTCAATGTGCCGTTGGATGGGTTCTTAGGCGTGGAAGCGACTCCGTTTGGAGAAGAAACGCTGACCTCTTATGAAATCGGCTTCAAAAGCACATTATGGGACGGTCGAGCCAGGTTGAACGCTGCCGGCTTCTATTATGACTACAACGATTACCAGGCGTTTCAACTTGTCGGTCTGGCACAACTCATTACCAATCGTGATGCGGAAATGTATGGCGGCGAACTCGAACTGACCTTGGCGCCTGCTGAAGGCTGGGATTTAATGCTTGGAATGAGTCTGCTGGAAGCGGAGGTCAAGAATATCGGTATGCCGGATGGCGTCACAGTGATTGATGTCGAACCGACCCAGGCGCCGAGCGTGACACTGAACGGACTGGCGCGTAAAGAATGGCCGGTGTTTAACGGCGCCTTGGCCGTGCAAATGGATTTCAATTACGTGGATGATTATTTCTCCGGCATCGCGAACGCGCCGACCACAGCAGAAGATTCATATGTGATCGGCAATGGCCGCATCAGTTATACCACGGCGGACGGTCAATGGGATATCGCGATGTTTGTGCGCAATATCGCCGATGCCGATATCCAGAACTATACCTTTGACCTGTCGGTGTTAGGCGTCAATATCCATTCGCACCTGCCACCGCGCTGGTTCGGTGGGCAAGTCAGGTATACCTGGCAGTGATGGAAGTCAATACTGAGGACAGAGGATATGGAGGGGATCTAACCCCCTCACTCCTCTGTCCTTTGAAACCGGTGGTTTTATTCACTCACCGAGATTGATGATATTGTTGCACTGACGGATTACCTCCGTCCGGATGCCGCGCAGTTCGCTGTGTGAGGGCTTGCCGTGGCCGACAAGCAATAACAGACCTTCAAACAGCATTGCCACGATAGCTGCTCTGTGTGCCACCGCGCGCGCAGACAGCGCCGGCCTGGCCTCGGCAATGATCGCGGCAATGCTTTGTCTGTGAAGCACGTAAAACCGGTCCAACGCCGCGGAGGCGTCCGCATCCCGTGATGCTAAGGCCCATATTTCCGGAAAAAACTGGCAGACAAATGGTTCTTTTGTATCATCGAACAGGAAACCGACCACCGTTTCAAACTTCTTCTCCGGCGACAATCCTGCAAAATTGCTGCGGGCAATAGGATACTGGCCAAGATAATAGGCACTCATTGTATATTCGAGCACATCGGTCAGCAGGTCGCGCCGGGTCGGAAAGTAATACTGGACTGTGCGCAGGTGCACGCCGGCTGCCTTGGCGATATTGCGCATGGAAAACTCGCTGTGCCCTTTTTCAGCCAACGCAGTACGCGCGGCCTCAAGCAGCATGATTTTCGTTGGTTGTAATTTTTTCCTGGCCATAGCCAGAACTTCTGTTATTCCATTTGAGTCTGCCGATCATACTCCTTCCATGCCTGTTTGACGACAAAAGCCCGTAAAGCTTCCGCATCAGCTTCCGACAGGTAATCATGGCCTATCATTCCCGTCGACCGTTTTACCCCTTCGACCACAACCTGGTACCAGGCCTCTTTTGATTGCAGCATGGGCGAGGCGCGCAGGTCTGTTGCCGAGCCGGTAAAACCGGTTGCCTGTTCGCCGTGGCAAATCCAGCAGCTACCGGCATTGAACAACTCCTTGCCGATGGCCAGCTCAGCCTCGGAAGCAAATTGTTCCGGCGGTTCAGGCACAATTGCCTGGTCACTGGGCGCGGCCGGCATGCCGTTGTTTGCGCCCAGTGCAAAAGCCATCAATCGAGCCGGGCCGCGCGCATCGCGGGATGCGCCATAATCCGGCAGCGCATTGCGGACAAATGTCGGCGCTCCGACCGGAACCAGTACCATTTGTTTGCCGCCCACCCTATAAGTCACCGGCCCGGTCTGTATTGATGAACCGGTCTTTACCGACCACAACAATTGTCCCTTGTCGGCGCTATACGCATTCAACTCGCCGGTTCCGGTGCCATGAAACACCAGATTTCCGGCAGTGCTTAACGTACCGCCATTGATTGGAATATCCTGGGGAATTTTCCAGCGCGCGGTTTGCCGTACCGGGTCCCAGGCCAGCAGGCTGCCACGTCCATGGATTGCCTCTGCATCAGTGCCCATGATGTAGGTATCCACCAGTATGCCACCCAGTTTCGCATCCTGCCGGTATTCAAATAACGCGGGGATGTCCCAGGCGCTGAAATACACCAGCTTTGTCAACGGGCTGAAGCTCATGGGTTGCCAGTTATGCCCACCCCAGACACTCGGATATACAAGCGCCTTGCCGTCGGGGTTCTGATAATAACGTGCGCCGGGCAATTCTACCGGACGACCGGTCTTGGAGTCGTAATGGCTGGCCCAGGTCACGGGCACGTATTTTTCGGCGGAGATAAACTCGCCCGTTACCCTGTCAATGACATAAAAGAAACCGCTCTTCGGCGCCTGCATCAGCGTCTTGCGCAGCTTGCCATCGATTTCCAGGTCGGCAAGCACGATGGGCATATTGGCATTGTAGTCCCAGGCATCATGGGGCACAGTCTGGTAGTGCCACTTGTATTCGCCCGTATCAGCATCCACTGCAACAATGGAATTGGTGAACAGGTTGTCGCCGCCGCCCGGACTGCGCGCCTCGGCATTCAGCGGCGAACCGGCATCGGTGCCGAAATAGATGCTGTTCAATTCCTTGTCATAGACGATGGTTTCCCAAACGGACGCGCCGCCGCCCGGCGCCCAACCCTCCGGCCAGGTTTTGCCGGCCATCTCCATCGCCTTGTTTTCATAACCTTTTTCAGGGTCGCCGGGGACGGTATAAAAACGCCAGACTTCATATCCGGTATTCGTGTCATAAGCGCTGATAACGCCTCGAGCACCAAAGTCGGATACGCCATTACCAATATACACTTTGCCGTTAGCCACCCGCGGCGCACCGTCCATGCCGTTTTCACTATTGGGGTCGCACGCGGGTTGCAGGTCTTCAACCGGGGCCACCCATTCCTCTATGCCTGAACTCGCATTGATGGCGACCAGCCGGCAATCACCGGTGGCGACAAAAACCTTGCCTTCCCACACTGCGATCCCCCGGTTGATGCGCGCGGTCCAACTGTTTGTGAGACTGAGGCCGCGCCTGACATTGGGGTCGTAACTCCAGAGCAGCTTGCCGTTATGCGCAGCATACGCATATACCCGGGAAAATGGTGCGCTCATGTAGACCACGCCATCCACTACGATGGGCGTGGCGGACAACCCGTCGCGACTGGGAATGTCTGCGTACCAGGCCAGTCCAAGTTGCTGTATATTGGTGGTATTAATCTGCTCCAACGGACTGAAACGCTGATCGCCATAGGTACGACCGTAAGCCATCCAGTTATCCGGGTCTGATTCAGCCGCCAACAAACGCTCCCTGGTGACATTGCCGGCAGGAAGATCGGCAGCGGCGGCAGAGAAGGTCGGTAGAAAAGCAAACAGGAGGAACAACAGCAGCGTTATTTTATCGACCAGGATGGACTCGGGTGTATTGAGTATCTGCTTCATAAATATTCTCCCGATGATTATTGCATTATTCTCATATAGAAAATATCATACGTCAACTGACGAATAAATCTAGATAAGGCGTGCTGTCAGAGACAAGCTGAAAGCAATCAGAAGCTGAAAACAACCATTTTTCTTTAACCGGAGGACGGCTGTATGAACACGACCACAAAGATCAACCTTCCCGCGATAATAATAGTGTTCCTCATGTTAAGCGCATCATTGCTTGTTGCCGCCGCAGAAACCAGCCCGGTTCGTTTGCCTGAAGACAAACTCGCCGGCGTCAACCTGGGTGAATTTTCGCCCTGGCCCGCGGAGATGATCCTCTCCGGAACTTCCGAACACACTTTCAGTGAATTGTTCTCCGGGGAGATAGTCGTCGCCGTCTACCAGGCAAAACCGATCAAGCTGAATATCACCTCACCCTGGCCTTTCGATGAACTCGTTATGGTCCTGCAAGGCGAACTGCGTTTGCAGGAAACCGGTAACCCGCAAACCAGCGTCTACCCTGCCGGCAGCATGTTAGTCGTGCCCAAAGGATTCACTGGCACCTGGGAAATGGTCGGCGATTACCGTGAACTGATTGTCATTGAGAAACAAGCCTATCTCGCCTCGCTGGAGCCGGGTGGGCTGCTTGGTGAATAAACCGGGCCGTGAGAGAGACGATGAATAGTGACTTCCGACAAATCGGTGCAGATTTTTCCAATGCCACGCTGATTGGGGGCCAATGGTATCCAGGTTCCCATGGCATGTTTGATGTCCGTTCACCCGAAACCAGGGAGGTATTGCATACAGTGGGGCGCTGTTCACCCACCGATGCCGATCGCGCGGTTGCTGCCGCAAAAACAGCTTTTCCCGCCTGGGCTGCCACTTCGGTGAATGAACGCGCAAATATCTTGAGAAATATTCACCAGCTTTTTGTCGAACGCGCCGAAGCTATTGCGCAGATGATCGTCGCGGAGGTCGCCAAGCCCATCATCGTAGCGCGTGAAGAGACCTTTGAATACTCGGGGCCGTCCTGGAGCAAAGCAGCGGAAGAGATCCTGCGCTACCGCGGCATGCTGTTGCCGTCAACCCAGGAAAATACAAACAACAAGCGCCTGGTGCTGGGGCACCGGCCGTTAGGGCCGGTTGGCGTCATTACACCGTTCAATTTTCCCACCGACATTTCATCCATCGCGTTGTCGCATATCGTCGCGGCCGGCAATACCGTCGTCTGGAAGCCCACCGAATATTGCCCCGCAGCCTGCGTTATGGTGGCTGAACTGTTCGCTGAAGCCGGGTTGCCGGCTGGCGTGATCAACGTGGTGCAAGGTTTTGGCGATGTCGGCGCTGCTATTGTTGAGCATAACGAGATCAAGGGCATTTTCTTTACCGGTTCGACCAAAACAGGCGAACAGATCGCAACGAGTGCGCCGCTCAAACCGCAACTGCTGGAGCTGGGCGGTGACGGGCCGCTTATCGTGCTCGAAGATGCCGATATCGACGCTGCGGTTGAAGGCGCGATAGTCGGTTGCTTCTACTATTCCGGGCAGGTTTGCACATCCGCTGAACGTCTGCTGGTGCACGAAGCGGTGTATGATGAATTCCTGGAAAAGTTCAGAAACCGGATGCGCGCGCTGAAGATCGGCAACGCGGCCCTGGAGCAGACGGATATGGGACCGCTCTGCAACGAGGCTGTGTTGAACCGGGTCAAGGAGCATGTGGATGAGGCCGTTGCCAAGGGTGCGCAGGTAGAACAGTTCGGACCGGAAAAGGACTTGTATTACCCCGCCACCCTGCTGACCGGTGTAACAACCGACATGCTGATAGCCCGGGAAGAGACCTTTGGTCCGGTTGCCCCGCTGATCAGGATCAGTGGCGCTGACGAAGCAATAGCCATCGCCAATGAATCGGAATTGGGACTGGTTGCCTCCTTGTGGACAAAAGACCTGGGACGGGCCTGGCGTATTGCCGAAGCGTTACCGCACGGCTCCGTGAATGTTAATGAGACCTGCAACTACTGGGACCAACTGGCGCCTTTCGGCGGCGCCGGCAAGAGTGGCGTAGGCCGGGAGTTGTCCAAGTGGTTCCTGGATACGTTTACCGAGGCCAAATTGATTTGTTTTGACTTAGGGGGTGAACGCGCTGACCGCCGGGTTGCCGGAGGCTGGTAAACCCTGTGTTCGAAAGCTGTTTGCCGACTTTAATCGGGAGATATCAAATGAATGGTTTGAATTGCATAATAAAATGTCTGCTCGCTGCTTGCCTGGTATTGGCATATGGCTGTGAACAGCGAACAGAAAATAATCGCAAGCATAATAGCGGTCCGGCGGTTGGCGGCGACCAACAGCAAGCCGATGTCTGGTGGCCGCAGCATGGGCTGGATGCCAGCGAACAACGTTTCAGCGAACTTACCCAGATCAATACGGAGAATGTCTCCGACCTGGGGCTGGCCTGGTCATATCAACCTCCACTGCCGGATGATGGCTTTGCCGCCACGCCTATCGTCGTTGATGGTGTCGTCTATATGAGTGGCACATTTTCGACGGTATTTGCACTTGATGCCGTCAGTGGAGAAGAAATCTGGTTCTACGATCCGGAGATTGAACTGGGCCATGGCTTCAGCAGTTCCTGGTCAGGCCGTCGTAACCACGGCGTCGCTGTCAGCGACGGCAAAGTGTACGTTGGCACGGGGGATTGTCGCCTGATCGCGCTCGCAGCCAGTACGGGCGAAGTTGTCTGGGAAATTCAATCCTGTGACCCGGGTAAAGAATACGCGATTGCCGGCGCACCGCGGGTTGCCAATGGCAAAGTATATATCGGCAACGGCATCTCCGACTTCGGCGCGCGCGGTTATGTAACCGCTTATGACGCAGCAAGCGGTGAGCAGATATGGCGTTTTTACACCGTACCCGGTGACCCGGCCTTGCCCCATGAAAACGCCATCCTGGAAATGGCGGCAACGACCTGGAGTCTGGGTTGGGCGCCCGGCGGCGGCGCCTGCGCCTGGGATGCGATTGTCTACGATGAGAAACTCAATCAGCTTTATATCGGCACCGACAGCGGCTTGCCCTGGGACCCTGAAGTCAGGAGCCCAGGCGGTGGCGATAACCTGTTCCTGAACTCGATCATTGCCCTGGATGCTGATACGGGCGCATATAAATGGCATTACCAGACCGTGCCGGCCGATGCCTGGGACCTGAACGCGGCAAATCATATTATCCTGACTGAGTTGGAACTCGACGGGAACAGCAGAAAAGCGCTGTTACAGGCGCCGAAGAACGGCTTTTTTTATGTTCTGGACAGGGAGACCGGCGAATTGCTGTCGGCAGAGAATTATGTCCCGGTCAAATGGGCGCAAAGCATAGACCCGGAAACCGGCAGACCGGTTGAAAATGAAGGCGCGCGCTATTACCTGGAAGAAGATAACAGCGCACACACCTCCCCTACTCCATTGGGCGCACACAACTGGCATGCGATGAGCTACCATCCTACGCATAACCTGACCTTTATCCCCGCGCAATCATTCGGCGCAACGTATATCGCCGGCGCCAATTCTCCGTTGGGCGGTGTTTCTTTTCATTACTATGATGATAATCTCAATGCCGACCAGGATGCGTTAACCGAGACGGGTAAACACAATACGCGCGGCCGCCTGATAGCCTGGGACGTAGTAAAAAAGGAAGCAAGATGGGAGTTTTTTCATGAATACGGAATGAATGGCGGCGTGGTTTCCACCGCCGGCGACCTGGTGTTCCAGGGGGCGGCTGATGGCGGGTTCCGCGCTCACTCGGTCACATCGGGAGAAGAATTATGGCATTTCGATACCGGCTCAGCGATTCAAGCCGGCCCGGTTACCTATTCCGTGGATGGCGTTCAATATGTGCTGGTTCCAGTGGGTTCCGTCAGTATGACCCGCTTCATGATCCCGTTCTATGGCGACCTGCCAGGGCCGACCCAACTACTGGCGTTCAAACTCAATGGTTCCGCTACGCTGCCCGAATTCTCACCTGAGGTGCCAACAGTTCCTCAGCCACCGCAACAAACTGCATCGGCTGAGCAAATTGCGCGCGGCGCCGAACTCTACAATGCCGCATCTTGTGGCCTGTGCCACGGTTCCGCTGGCTCCGGCGTGCGTCCCGGAGGGTCTATGCCCAGCCTGCAATACCTAAGCGCCGATTCTCACGCGCAATTCAAGGAAATCGTCCTTGACGGCGCCAGGAAACAACTGGGCATGATGCCATTCGAGGGACTGCTTAGCGAACAGGATGTCGAGGACATACATGCCTATGTCATCGACCGCCAGTGGCTGCTGTTTAACGCTCAGCAGGAATAGTATTCTGGCGCTGTTATAATGTCTGCTGATGGGCTAAACTATATTCCATGGCAGCCTTGATTGATAACCTGCACCAGGACCACGATAACTATGTGGTGTTGCTGGACCTGTTGAGTGCGGAAGCAGAGAAACTGGATCGGGGAGAAGAACCCGATTTCGTGCTGATGTATGACATTGTGAATTACATGGTCAGTTATCCGGATGCCTACCACCATCCCCATGAGGAGCTTATCTTCGATATCCTGAGCGCCCTTGATCCGGACTGCTCGGGTGATGTCCGCAAGTTAACAAAGCAACACAAGCAACAAGCTGATACGGGGCTGGCCCTGAAAGATGCTGTTAATGCAGTGATCAATGGTGCGATAGTTCCCATGGACAACATTCTTAATAATACCAGGGCCTACGTTGACCTGTTCCGGAATCATATGAACCTGGAGGAGGGGAGTATTTTTCCGAAGGCCAAAGCTACCCTGGAGGATTCGGAGTGGCGGCTGATCGACGATAAGATTTCCCAGGTGGAGGACCCGTTGTTCGGCGAAGTGGTCCTCACCCAATACAAAAAACTGTACGAGGGCATTCTACGCAACACCGGCGCCTGATCCATGGCAAAGATGGTCGGGAGTAATGTCCAAACAGCAGCCCCGTCAAACACCGCAGGAACCAACACATTCATGGCCAGGGAATTTCAGGCATATCTTTCAAGTATGACAATAGCATTGACCCGGGAACTTATAGCCAGGCCATCGGTAACCCCTGATGACGCCGGCTGCCAGCAGTTGATTGGCGACCGCTTGCAGAAAATCGGCTTCAAGGTTACCCACCTGCCCAGTGAGGATGTGACCAACCTGTGGGCGACCCATGGAACGGGCGCTCCTGTTTTCACATTCCTGGGCCATACGGATGTGGTGCCACCGGGACCGGAAACCGACTGGGTATCAGCGCCGTTCGAACCACATGAGCGGGATGGCTACCTGTACGGGCGCGGCGCGGCCGACATGAAAGGCAGTGTGGCGGCTATGGTAATCGCACTGGAACGCTTCATTAAGACCAACCGGGAACACGAGGGGACCATAAGCCTGCTGCTGACCAGCGATGAAGAAGGCATAGCAGTCAATGGCACGAAAAAAGTGGTTGAATACCTGGTGAAGAATCAACTCAAGATCGACTGGTGCCTGGTGGGTGAGCCCAGCAGCCGCGAAAAACTTGGCGACAGTATCAGGAACGGTCGCCGCGGTTCGCTGTCCGGCGTGCTCAGCGTTGCCGGCATACAAGGGCACACCGCCTACCCTGCACTGGCAAGAAACCCGGTGCACCTGGCCGGCCCCGCGCTGGTGGAGTTAAGCGGGCGGGTCTGGGATGATGGCAACGCGCACTATCCCCCCACCAGTTTCCAGATATCCAATATCCGGGCAGGAAACGGCGCCGAAAACGTGATACCGGCCTCCCTGGAGGTCAGTTTCAACCTGCGTTTCTCCACTGAATGGACTGAACAGCAACTTAAGGATTCCATCAGGAATATGCTGGACAGCCACGGACTGGACTACGACCTGCTCTGGCGTCCCTGCAGCCAACCTTTCCTGACGCAGTCGGGGAAACTGCTGGACGCGGCCCGGGACACGCTGGCAGATGTCTGCGGCATCACACCGGAGGTCTCCACTGACGGCGGCACTTCCGACGGGCGTTTCATCGCCCCCACCGGCGCCGAGGTGGTGGAGCTGGGACCGGTAAATACCACCATCCACAAGGTCAACGAATGTGTGCGCTGTGCCGACCTGGAAACGCTGGCAGATGTGTATGAATCAATTCTGACGCGGTTAATGTTAAGGAAGCTCTGACTTAATCTCAGAATTTCCTTAACCCGCTGACCCGTGGGAGGAAACTGAACCCCGAGAGAGTGCCGGGAGTACTCCTTAGAAGAGCGCCAGCAATGCCTCCCGGGAGAGCGTCCGCCAAGCAACTCCCTGGGGATTGGCGCTTAACCTCCGACCAGTTCATCCATACGCTGCAATCGTCGGGCAAAACGGTCGCAAGGTTCGCCGTTCAACCAATTGAGAAACTCCCTCAGCATATCGGCGGTCAGGCCCCAGACATACCCGCCGTCCCAGTCAAAAGCATGGGTCAGGTGCGTTTTGCCGCGGAATTCGACACTGTGCGTGGTATTCACTTCGGGGCGTAACAATACCCGGACATCTACCGTAATCACCTGTGCCACTTCGCCGGCGTTCGGGGTAATGACAGGCGCCCGCTCAGTCCAGCCCACGTAAGGGACCACATGGTGGCCGGCGATACTCCAGGCATCATCCAGGCGACCCATCAGGGTGACGGTTTCGGGATCAATACCGAGTTCCTCCCGGGTCTCGCGCAGCGCCGTGGCAGCCATGGTCTCATCACCCTCATGGAACACGCCACCGGGGAAGGATACCTGGCCGCGATGGCTGGAAACGGTCTCGGTGCGCCGGGTAAAAACGACCTGAACGGCATCATCGGGGCCTGGCCAGAAAAGTATCAGCACTGCTGCCCGGGAGTATTCACCGGGCAGCAGGCTGTCGGGAAAAGTCTGCGGCTTACGCTGCCTGAGCGAATGCAGACGCTGCTGAAACCACGCGCAGAAACCCATCAGTCTCTGTGGGACCGTACAGGGGCGCGCAAAGGCGCTCCTGTGACGGCACTAAGATGATTTGTTTGCTCAGTTACTGGCAGCCTTGTCAAACTGTTCCTCTTCCGTGGAACCCGCCAGCGCCGTTACCGAGGAAGTACCGCCCTGTATCACGGTGGTTATATCGTCAAAGTAACCGGCGCCCACTTCCTGCTGGTGCGAGGCAAAGGTGTAGCCCTTTTTCGCCGCGGCGAATTCCGGTTCCTGTATCATCTCGACATAGGCGGTCATGCCCCGATGCACGTAATTGTGGGCGAGATCGAACATGTGGTACCACATGTTATGGATGCCCGCGAGCGTGATGAACTGGTATTTGTATCCCATGGCTCCCAGTTCGCGCTGGAACTTGGCGATGGTGATATCGTCCAGGTTCTTCTTCCAGTTGAATGAAGGCGAGCAGTTGTATGCCAGCAACTGGCCAGGGTATTCACTGTGAATTGCCTCGGCAAAACGCTTGGCCTCATCCAGGTCCGGCACTGCGGTCTCACACCAGAGCAGGTCTGCGTAGGGCGCGTAAGCCAGTCCCCGGGCGATGGCCTGGTCAAGGCCCGCGTTGGTCACATAGAATCCTTCCGCGGTCCGTTTGCCGGTAATGAACCGGTGGTCTCTCTCATCGACATCGGATGTAATTAACGATGCAGCATTGGCATCAGTCCGTGCCAGGACAATGGTCGGCACACCCATGATGTCTGCCGCGAGTCTGGCCGCGGCCAGTTTCTGGACTGCTTCCTGGGTGGGCACCAGTACTTTTCCGCCCATGTGTCCGCATTTTTTCACCGAGGCAAGCTGGTCCTCGAAGTGCACGCCCGCGGCGCCGGCCTCAATCATGGCCTTCATCAGTTCAAACGCGTTGAGCACACCACCGAAACCGGCTTCGGCATCGGCAACAATAGGAGCGAAGTAATCCACGTTGCCCTCGCCCCTGGCACACTGGATCTCATCGGCGCGTTTAAACGCATTGTTGATACGGCGCACCACGGTGGGCACCGAATCGACCGCATAAAGGGATTGATCAGGATACATGGTCTCGGAGGTATTGCCGTCGGCAGCCACCTGCCAGCCTGACAGGTAGATGGCCTTGACGCCGGCCTTTACCTGCTGTACGGCTTGACCGCCGGTCACCGCGCCCAGGCTGTTGATGTAGTCTTCGTCGTTGACCAGTCGCCACAACTTCTCGGCGCCCCGGTGCGCCAGGGTGTACTCAATCTGCACCGAACCGCGCAACCTGACCACATCCGCAGCCCTGTAATCTCTTTTGACGTGATTCCAGCGCGGGTTCTCCGCCCAGTCCTGTTCTATCCGCTTTACGTCATTAGTCATCTGATGCTCCTTAGTGAAAATAAAACGATTAGTATACAGTCTCACTGCCCTTCCTGCAAATCCGAATGGAACTCTCATGTATCCATGATGGTCCCATCATGGGTCCATTATGTATACGTTATTGGCAGGCATAACCTGTTAGGTTATCATTAGGAAAACACATGATACGGCAGCGCGATGTCTGAGAAACCACACGAACGCTATAACGAGGACCTGGCATTATTGGAGGCCAGGCCCAAGTTGAAACGTCCGCCTCTGTACAAGGTTATTCTGATCAATGACGACTATACGCCGATGGAGTTTGTCGTGCACATCCTGGAAATTTTCTTTTCGATGGACCGGGAGACCGCAACGCGAATTATGCTGGAAGTCCATACGAGCGGTATGGGGGTATGTGGTATCTTTACCCATGATATCGCCCAGACCAAGGTCGTCCAGGTAAATCATTACTCAGAGGAACATGAACATCCGTTAAAATGTACAATGGAAAAAGCCTACTGATACCAAACGCACCGTTATGCTTGACAAAGACCTGGAACAGACACTGAATGACGCGTTTCACAACGCCCGCGACAAACGCTACGAATTCGTGACGGTAGAGCACTTGTTGCTTGCTTTACTGGATAACCCTGCCGCAATCATGGTGATGCGTGCCTGCGGCGCCAATATGGAGGAACTGCAAGACGAACTGGCGCGTTTTATCGAGGACAACTCCCCGCGCCTGGCCGACGATGATGAACGCGAGACTCAACCCACACTCGGCTTTCAACGGGTGTTCCAGCGCGCCGTTCAACACGTACAATCCAGCGGGAAAAAAGAGGTCAGCGGCGCCAATATCCTGGTCGCCATTTTCGGCGAAAGAGAATCCCATGCCGCATTTTTTCTGAACAGGCAAAATATTTCTCGCCTTGACGTAGTGAACTATATCTCTCATGGAATCTCGAAAAATGTGGAAAATGGCGCCGGTGTTCCGGATGCTTCCACGGAGGACAGTGAAACAACCCTTGATGAAGAAAGCCGGAGTCCGCTGGAAAATTACACGATCAACCTTAACCAGCAGGCGGAACTCGGGAAGATCGATCCGCTTATCGGGCGCGACCATGAAGTACAGCGGACCATACAGATACTGTGCCGGCGGCGTAAAAACAATCCCGTTTTCGTTGGTGAGGCCGGTGTCGGCAAAACCGCGATCGCCGAAGGTATTGCCAAGCAGATCGTTGACAAAACGGTGCCGGAAGTGCTGCATGAGTGCACAATTTTCTCTCTGGACCTGGGCGCACTGCTGGCCGGAACCAAGTATCGCGGTGATTTCGAAAAACGGCTGAAAGGCGTCATTGCCGAACTCATGGATCGGTCGGGCGCGATACTGTTCATTGATGAGATCCACACCATTATTGGCGCCGGCGCCGCCTCGGGCGGGGTCATGGACGCGTCCAACATCATTAAACCGGTGCTGGCATCAGGCGATATAAAATGCATCGGGTCCACAACCTACCAGGAGTTCCGCGGTATCTTCGAGAAGGACCGCGCGCTGGCGCGCCGGTTCCAGAAAATCGATGTGAGCGAACCTTCCATCGAGGAAACCATTAAGATACTGCAAGGACTGAAGTCCCGTTTTGAAGAACATCACGAAGTGCGCTACACCAACCAGTCGCTGCGTTCTGCGGCGGAACTCTCGGAGCGTTACATCACTGATCGCCACCTGCCCGACAAGGCCATCGACATCATCGACGAAGCCGGCGCATCACAACGCCTGTTGCCGCCTTCACGCCGCAAAAAGACCATCGGGGTCCAGGATATGGAAACCATTGTCGCCAAGGTCGCGCGCATCCCGCCAAAGACGGTCACCACGTCCCACCGGGATATGATGATGAACCTGGAACGAAACCTGAAAATGGTCGTCTTCGGCCAGGACAACGCTATAGACAGTCTCGCCGCGTCCATAAAGATGGCTCGTTCCGGCCTGGGCAACCCGGAACAACCTATCGGCGCATTCCTGCTGGCAGGACCCACGGGCGTCGGAAAAACCGAGATCAGCAAGCAACTGGCCAACGCAATGGGCATAGAGCTGATCCGCTTTGATATGTCGGAATACATGGAGCGGCATACGGTGTCCCGGCTGATCGGCGCCCCACCCGGCTACGTGGGTTTCGACCAGGGTGGGCTGCTGACCGATGAGATAAACAAACATCCCCACTGCGTACTGCTGCTGGACGAGATGGAAAAGGCGCATCCCGATGTGTTCAACTTGATGTTGCAGGTGATGGACCACGGAACCCTCACTGACACCAACGGGCGTCACGTCGATTTTCGCAATGTGATCATCATCATGACCACCAACGCGGGTGCGGATCGCATCAGCCGTGCTTCAGTCGGCTTTACTCAGCAGGACCACAGTTCAGATGCGATGGAAATCATCAAAAAGACTTTCAGCCCTGAATTCCGCAACCGGCTGAACGCCATCATTGAATTCAATGCGCTGGACCAGAAGACGATTCTCAACGTGGTAGATAAATTCCTGGTCGAGTTACAGGCACAACTCGATGACAGAAAGGTGACCATTGACGTGGATGAAGCTGCCCGCCAGTGGCTAGGCAAACACGGCTATGACAAGGTAATGGGCGCCCGACCCATGGCGCGCCTCATCCAGGAAAAAATAAAGAAACGGCTGGCGGAAGAACTGCTGTTCGGCAAACTGCTGCACGGCGGCCAAGTCAGCGTTTCGGCAACCGATGACGAACTGACGGTTGAGGTTGACGAAAAAGAGACGGCTGAACCAGCCTTGTAAGGGCTTTCCTTGTTTCATAAATCTTTCACTTAAGAAAGCTCTGATGAAGTCCGGCCGGGCTTGTCAGCGCACGCGCATCCCTGTACCGTAGGAACCAATGAGGTTTCTTCAAGCATGACAGGAATATCGGGGTTCAAACGCTGGTGGCTGTTCGCCATAGCCAGCCTGTACTTCTTCTTCATCACCGCAGCCACCTTCAGTTCCCTGGGTGTGGCGCTGCCTTATATGATCGAAGAGTATTCCTGGTCATGGTCCGAGGCAGGCACGGGTTTTTCCCTGCTGGCGCTGATGGTGGGCCTGGCCGGCGCCCTGCCCGCCTGGACCATCCGGCGCTTCGGGATCAAGGCGACCTATGTTATCGGATCGCTGGTCATGGCCTGCGGGTTTATCCTGATTGCCGCGGGCGCCGGCCTGTACCGATACTGGGCCGGAGCAAGCCTGCTGGGAGTGGGGTTTGCGCTGTGTGCGACGGTGCCCGGCATCCATTTGATTAATGACTGGCTGCCTGAGCGGCGCTCATTCGCTATCGGCCTGTACATGACCCTGGGCGGCCTGGGCGCGGTGGCAGGACCGCCCCTGGTCACCTCAATTATCGGCCTCACGGATTCCTGGCGGATGCACTGGTGGTCGATGACCGCGGCCATGCTGATACTGATGCTGCTCGCCGGCGCGTTTCTCACCCGGCGCACCAGGGAAGGTAACGACGCAGGCACCCCCGGCGCACCCGATGAAGAGGCAAGCTCCGATAAAGTATTCAAAACAAAGGCTGACTGGCGCTACCGGGACGCGTTGCGCACGCCCCAGTATTACATTATCGTTGCTGCGCTGACCCTGACCCTGTTCTGCACCCTGACGATGAACAGTTGGGCGTTTACGCACCTGGGGATGCTTGGCATATCCACTGCGATGGCCACACTGGCATTGAGCGCGGCCGGGGCAGTCAACGCGTTGTCCCGCGCCCTGGGCGGCATGCTCGCAACCCGGATAGACCCGAAATGGCTGCTGGTAGCCGCGCTGATCGGAGAGCTGATCGGCATGCTGGCCCTCTCCGTTGCGGATAACCCGATCATGCTGGCGATATTTGCCGCCGGCGAAGGTTTCGGCTTCGGCATGTGTTTCCTGGCCACCGCGTTGTTACTGCTGAATTATTTCGGAGAGAAGGACAATCCTGAATTGCTTGGCACGATGAATTTCCTCACTACCGCGGCCATGATCGGCCCCGTCCTCGCCGGTTATATCGGCGCCAAGGCCGGCGGCTTCTCCATCGTTTTCCAACTGAACGCGACGCTGCTGCTGGCGCTGATCGTGATTGTCGCCGTGATGAAACCTCCGCAAAGGTACGGCACGGACAGTGTGTGACGCCCACCCTGGGAGCGCGGGCGTCCCGATCCGGATTTAAATGCTAACCTGATGCGTGATCGCATTAGTCTGCGCCAGGTACTCACTGAAGCAGGCAGCCAGAATACCCGCTTCCGACCAGTCGCCTGCTGCAAATTCCCGCACCAGCTTCCGATTTGACATGACCAGGATGCGATCGGACAACGCCATCAACTCCTCTATTTCACTTGATGCAATCAAGATGGTTTTGCGCGCATTGCGCAGGGATGACAGCAGGTGATAGATCATGTTCCGGGCGCCTACATCAATCCCTCGCGTAGGCTCATCCAACAGGAAAATGTCTGCCTTGCAATGCAGCCACCTGGCGATCAGGATTTTCTGCTGGTTGCCTCCACTAAGCTGGTCTATATCCTGGTCCAGGCCATTGCATTTTATGCCAAGCGTTTTCACCAGTTCCGCACCGGCGTTGGCTTCTGTTTTCTCCTTCAGCAGAGCAAATCTGCGCGACCTGCCAGGAGTCATCATGTTCATCAGGACTGAATGACCTGAATACAAACCCATAGACTGCCGGTCCTCACCCAGGTATGCCATCCCTGCCCGTTTTGCCGTCCCCGGGTTATCGATATTTATTGCTTCTGTCGCGGCATACCGACTGATATGTCCGCCTGTTAACGGACTCAAACCGAATAATGCGTTAAGTAATTCACTGCGCCCCGAACCGGACAATCCCGCAATGCCGATGATTTCTCCCGTATCACACCTTAAGCTTATCTCATCGGGAAGTTCCTTAGTGGTAATCTGATGCACATCCAGCGCCGGTATTGCCGTCCGGCCGGTAACGGGCAGTCTGTGTTCATGATCAGGGCGCAGGTTCCCACTCATGTACTGCACCAGGCGCGCCACGCTCAAGGTGTCTGCCGGCGCGCTGGTCACAACCCGGCCATCTCTGAGAATGGTTACGGTGTCAGATACTTCAAGCACATCTTTCAACCGGTGGCTGATGTAAATTACAGAGACGCCGGATTGTGCCAGTTGCGCAATGATTTCATGTACATGGGCAGCCTGCTCGGAGGTCAGCGCTGCGGTCGGCTCATCCAGGATCAGCGCCTTGCAATCCATGGCAAGAGACTTTGCCAATTCAACCAGTTGGCGCTCAGCAAGACCCAGGGTAGCGAGCTGCGCGTCAGCGTCCAGCCCGGCAAGACCGACAGTGCGAAGCAATGATTCGGCGCGGCGTAGCAGTTCCCGTTTTGTTATCAAGGAGTAGCTGCGGGGCAGGTTTCGTATCGCAATATTCTCAGCAACACTGAGTGTATCAATCAAACTCAATTCCTGTGTCGCGCAGGAAATCCCGGCAAAATAAGCCTGTTTTGGATTGGCTGGCCGGTAGTCAACACCATCAAGCATTATCCTGCCGCTGTCCCTGGTGGTAAAACCGGCCAGAATGCCGCCGAGCGTGGTCTTGCCGGCGCCGTTCTCGCCGACAATAGCATGTATTTCACCGCGCTCGACGGTGAGGCTGACATCTGTCAGAACCGGCGCTGAATACGACTTGTTAAGGTTTTGTATGCTTAAACGAGCCGTCGCCATCTGCCGCTTACTCAATGGAAGTGCGGGTAATCAGGTCAACCGGAGTTTGTTTGTCCTGCAACGACAAATCCGAAGAGAGCGCGTCCAGCGCGTATCCGATGCCATACACAGCCAACAGGTCCGCATGCTGATCGATGGTTGCAAGCACGCGTCCTTCCCTGATGAGGCTATGCAGCGCGGAAATATTATCAAAACCGACGATCTTCACCTGCTTGTCCTTGCCAACCTGGGCAACAGCCGCGGCCGCGCCCAGGGCCATGTTATCGTTGGAACATAAAATCGCCGCCAATTCCGGGAACTGCACCAGGATGGCAGCACTGACAGTCACTGCCAGAGTCTGGTCCCATTGCGCACTTTGTTGCGCGACGATATTCATACCCGAGTCAACCATGGCTTTGCGGAACCCCGCGCTGCGCTGCTGCGAATTAAACGCCGTCGGTACGCCTTCGAGTATCGCGACCTGAGACCCCGGAGAGAGCATTGACGCCAGGTGTTCACCTGCCATTTGCGCGCCCTGAAAGTTGTCCGGGCCCACAAACGGAATGCGGAGCTCAAATTCATTGAGTATTGCCTGCTCCAGCCTGTTGTCTATGTTGATAATCGTAATACCGGCGGCATGGGCGCGCGCCAGCGCGGGAACAACGGCCCTGGAATCCGCCGGGGCAATGACAATAGCGTCAACTTCGGAGGCTATCATCTGATCGATCAGGGCAACCTGCTGCGCGAGATCCACCTCATTCTTTATCCCATTGACGATCAGGTCGTACCGCTCCGCATTCATTTCCTGGTGTTCCCGGGCGCCATCTGCCATGGTCACGAAAAATTCATTGGCGAGAGATTTCATGATCAAGGCAACCAGCGGGCGCTGAACTCCCGTTTCTTCACGGGAAGAGACCTGCTCTGATTGTTCGGATTTGCCGCAGGATATTGCGACCGACAGACACAGAAGAACTGTTGAAGATTTCAGGATGTCGCGCATAGTAAGGTATGATGCTCGAATAATAAGATGGAGTATTTTACTGATATTTATCCCAACAACCTGTCGGGAGCCAGTTGCCTGACCAGGTCATCGCCAATACCGGCGTGCTGTTGGGGCGACGTTCCGATGATTAATGCGGTTGCCAGTTTTGCCATGCCGGGAGAGGTCTGCACGCCGTAGCCGCCCTGCCCCGCCAGCCAGAAAAAACCCTCCGTTCGGGGGTCGAAACCGACTACGAAGGTCTTGTCCGGAGCGAAGGTGCGCAGGCCCGCCCAGCGATGGGCCACGCGGGCCACTTCCAGGCCGGTCGCCGTTTCAAACCGGTCCACCGCGAGGGCGACATCGATCTCTTCCGGTTGGGCGTCACAGGGAGGGCTGGGTGTCTCATCCGCCGGTGACAGCAGCAACGCGCCGGCATCCGGCTTGAAATAGAACTCCTCCTCCACGTTGACCATCAGCGGCCAGTCGGTGATATCGTGTCCTTCGGGCGTATCAATCAGGATGGCTGTGCGGCGTTTCGGCTGCAAACCCAGTGCATCCAGTCCCGCCAGGCGGGCGACTTCATCCACCCAGGCGCCGGCGGCGTTGATGACCAGCGGCGCACTCAGTGTTTCATTCCCGGTGACGACTTTCCACACGCCGTTGCTGCGGGATAAACCGCGGACTTCGCGGCCGGAGTACAATTTTCCGCCGCGATCGCGCAGGCGCCGCAGGAATCCCTGCAATATGGCATCCACATCCAGGTCGCCGCCGGTTTCATCCAGCAATCCTCCTTGCAGGTAGCCGGGCAGGACGACCGGGACCCGTTCCCGCACCTGTTCGGGGTCGAGCCTTTGCAAGGTGGGGACTTCGTCCTGCAACGACGTCATGGCTGCGCGTTGGTCCGGCCGGCCGAAAAAGATGCAGGGACGAGGCCGCAGCAGCGGGATATCGGAAAATCCGCGGGGCGGCGAACGATAGAACGGTTCACTGGCGGCCGTGACCGCGCGCACTGCGGCATTGCCATACGAGACCACGAAAAACGCGGCGGAACGGCCGGTGGCATGGTAACCGGGCTGCGGTTCCCGCTCCAGAACTATAACGCGCTTCGTTGCCGCCAGTTCGGAAGCCGCGGAAACACCGGCGATACCGGCGCCGATGACGATGATGTCCGCGCTTACAGCCATATCAAACTGCCGGACTGGTTGTATCGGGCATAGCGTGTCAAAAGCGCATTTCCCGCAGCGGGACCAAATAAGCTGCCATATACTCTACTCATATGAAAAGCCGGTGGAATAGCATTGCCGCTATGCATTGTCCTGCACACCGGGAGTTGAATTGCGTTCCGTTCAGTAGCGGCATGGATTTGGTATACCATTATCACTCCGTTGCGATACCGAAATTGTCTGTGTAATGGTCGGCGTTAGCCAACCTGCGGAGTGCCCCTTTACACAGGCAAACTATCTACCCTTGACATGCCGTTACCCTATCGTGTTTGATACACATCCTAACATACAGTTAACCCCTTATCGACCAGATGACTCCCCCCGACTACCATGATGTAACCAAAGCCCGCGAGCAGGTATACCGATACCTGCGCCCTACCCTGTTGAATGAATGGCCGCTGTTGAGAGAGCGGTTCGGGTTCCGCTACCTGCTGAAACATGAAAACCACCAGCCTACCGGGGCGTTCAAGGTGCGCGGCGGCGTTAACCTGTTGAGCCGCTTGTCCGACGATCAGAAGCAACGAGGTATCATCAGTTGCACCACCGGCAACCACGGACAGTCATTGGCCTACGCCGCGCGCCGCTTCGGCGTTGCCTGTGTCCTGGTCGTGCCGGAAAACAACAATCCGGGAAAAAACCAGTCGATGCGGGCGCTGGGCGCTGACCTGATCGAACACGGTAAGGATTTCGACGAAGCAAAGAATTATTGTGAGCGGCTGACGCAGGAACAAGGTCTGCGTTATGTACATTCCGCCCATGAACCCATGCTGATCGCCGGGGTCGGCACCATGGCTGACGAAGTTTTCGACCAGGAACCGGCGCCGGAAGTGTTGATTGTCCCTATCGGTCTGGGCAGCGGCATCTGCGGCACAGCCATCGTCGCGGCGGAACGCAATCCTGCAACCAGGGTCATAGGCGTACAATCTGCGGGAGCGCCGGCGGTAACAGAGTCTTTCAAGCGCGGCAAAAACGTGAAATACGATTCGGTGGACACCATCGCCGAGGGCCTGGCCACCCGGGCGCCGGCAGACATGACATTGGAGATCATGCGCCGGCTGGTGAGCGATATCGTCCTGGTCACAGATGAGGAAATCAAACAGGCTATGGCCTGGCTGCTGGAAGCCACCCACAACCTGGCGGAACCGTCCGGCGCCGCGGCTACCGCGGCTGCATGGAAGCTGCGCGACCACTTTAAAGGGAAGACGGTTGTCGGAATTCTGTCCGGCGGCAATTGCAATATGCACTTGCTCGCAGAAGTCTGTAACGGGTATTTAACCGGCTGAGTCTGTCACTGCAAACCCTCATGATCAGGGCAATGCCGCCACAATACCACTCCCGCAGCAGCGGCAAGCCAGTCATGTACTATGTCGCTCAATGAGCAACTCTTTGTTTTACTGGATTCCCGTTTTCACGGGACTGGTAAGATGGGCACTCCCGTTAATGCCGCCACCGTACCACTCCCGTGAAAACGGGAGTCCAGTTGAATACTATGTCGCCCGCAGGGCGACTCTTTTGTCTACGGGTGTCCTGTTTTATTCCGGAGATATGAGCGCGGCTGAATTTTTTTCAGTAAGTCCATATCCATAATCCACATGCAGAGCAGCAGGCGGGTACCGGGTTGCAGGCTGTTGGCGAAATCCATCTGGGCGGCAGGCTTGTCCTGCAAGGACTTGAGTGTCCTGATGCCATCGGCAATAGATGCGACGATTTCATCGCCAAGGTTCAGGTCAGCGATATCAAGTTGCTCAGCTTGCTCTACCGTTTCCCGGCCAAACAGAAAAGCGAGCTCAGCGCGCGCTTGTTCATGATCTTCCCTGGACCGGGTAAAAGCATCGTCAGAACGCATCTGTGCAAGGCATTCGAGTCATGGAAACTGTTTTTCAGCCAGTCCGGCGCCGGAGCGCAGGACTCTTTGATTAAGCCGGAGACTCCTACGCTACAGGGGCGCGCCGTCAAAATCAATGACTTTGAGAACCTCGGAATCAAGGTAAATGTATACTTTTGTCTTATCACCTATCCTGGGAGCGCGGGCATCTCGCCCGCTCTCCCAAGGAAATAAGAGGCTGCTGCCCGGCGCACTTCGGGCTGAACAATCTTGTTCAGCGCTTGTTGTAAGATATAATCATGACGAACGACCGGCAAATGTTTCCGTATGACGATGACCCCAGAGACTACCATTGAAATCAGCAAGGAAGACCTGAAGTTTTCCGCCGCCCATTTCACGATCTTCTCGGCCACGGAACGTGAGCGGCTGCATGGCCACAACTTCGGGGTCTACGTGTCTGTCACCGCGCCGGTGGGCGAGAACGGGATGTGCTTCAACTATGCAGAATTGAAATCCCGACTCAGGGCATTATGCGCGGAACTGGACGAATATACGCTGTTACCGGCGCATTCCCCGTACCTGGAGATCACCGAGAACGACGGGCAGTATGTAATCGGCTTTAACGACGAAACTCTGTACTTCTCCAAGCGGGACACAAAACTGTTGCCGTTGCGGAACACCACCGTGGAGGAGTATTCACATTATCTGCTGTCCCGCCTGGTGCAGGACAAAGCGTTTTTTGGTCCTGACAGAGTCAGGGCGATCATTCTGAAAGTATCATCGGGACCGGGACAATGGGGTTCAGCCAGTTGGGAGGTGGTAAAAGCATGACAAAAAACCTGATCATTACCGGCGGCAGCAAGGGGATCGGTCTGGCAACGGCCGGCCTGTTTCGGGAACATGGCTATCGCGTCATCAATCTTTCCCGCTCTCCCTGCCCACTGGAAAATGCGCTGAACCTGACGGTTGATTTGGGTAAACCGGACTGGGACCGGGCATGCGCGGCGGAACTGCATGCGATCCTTCCGGACAAACAGCATATCGTCCTGATCCACAATGCCGGCCTGTTGCGCAAGGACTCGGTGCAAGACCTGGATGGGGTAGCCCTGCGGGAAGTATTGCAGATAAATCTGGTCGCGCCGGTACAGTTGAATCGGCTGGCGCTGCCGTCGATGGAGCGAGGGTCCGCCATCCTCTACGTAGGCTCAACGCTTAGTGTAAAAGCCGTGGCAGATACCTGCTCCTACAGTACCACGAAACACGCGCTGGCAGGCCTGATGCGGGCCACCTGTCAGGACCTGGCGGGTACGGGCATTCATACGGCATGTGTCTGCCCCGGTTTTACCGAAACGGAGATGCTGCGCGAGCACACCGGCCACGATGCCGCGATCCTGAAAAGCCTGGCCGAAAGCATTACCATGGGCCGTTTGATCGACCCGAACGAGATTGCCGACACACTGTATTTCTGCGCCCGGCATCCGGTGATGAACGGCGCCACCGTCCATGCCAACCTCGGACAGGTCGAGCATTG
This sequence comes from Gammaproteobacteria bacterium, assembly GCA_965221335.1. Taxonomy (GTDB): domain Bacteria; phylum Pseudomonadota; class Gammaproteobacteria; order Eutrophobiales; family Eutrophobiaceae; genus JAAXHV01. The sequence goes on from CBDCSC010000003.1 coordinate 45,772, forward strand.
ATCCCACCTCTGGCAGCGCGGACGTCCCGCCCGCAGGCAGGCGAGACACCTGCGATCCCAGGCTGAGTGCTACACCTCCGTATCGCTGTCAAGCGCCAGGTAGCTCCTCAGGTAATGCACCAGGATGTACAAAGGTATGGTGTCAATTAACGCGACCAGCATCTTGAACAGGTAGTTGCTGGCCATCAGCGCCAGCATCTGCTCCAACGAGATGGCGCCGGACAGGAAAGTGGCTCCAAAAGTAATGCTGATCACCGTAAATGAATCCACTCCCTGGCTGACCAGTGTGCTGCAGTTGTTGCGCAACCAGAGATGCCGGCCCATGGTCAGGCGTTTCCAGAAGTGAAACAGGTAGACATCGCAGTACTGCGCCGCCACATAGGCCAACATGGACGCCAGCACTGAACCGGAGGTGCAGGCATAGATCAGTTGGAATAACTCGACGGAACCTGACACCAGTTCGCCACTGGGTAGGATGATACCCTCTGCCAGTTCAAGCGTCTGCCACGGCGGCATGGAAGCGGGTTGTACCGACGGCAGGTAATTGCCGACGGTGAGGACGAGGATGATAAAGATATTCATCAACAACCCCACCGTCACCAGGAAATTGGCGCGGCGTTTTCCATACAGCTCACTCACCAGGTCGGTGCACAGGAACGTAAGCGGATAAGGCAGCACCCCTATGGCCAGGGACAGTGGACCCAGCTCCACGAAACGGGTGATGCCGACCACATTGAGCAGGGTCATCGCGCACAGAAAAAAGCCGGCCAAGAGCATAAATACCTGCTCGCGCCGGATATCGATAATATTTGTCGTTGCAACTGCCAGCATGGGTAGCGTTACCTGGATGTCTTGATTTTGGGAATAGTTCAGGGTCAGAGCAAGGATACCCTGACCTTGAACATTTTGACACAACGCGTCAAAACAAGACACCCATAGAATTTTGTTGGGTCTTGCGGAATTACTTGACCAGCATGTGCCAGTTCGCCTAGGATTGATCGTCCCATGGCGGACAACAACAGACACTGGCCGCGGTTCATCGCCTTTGTGGACATGAACGCGTTTTTTGCATCCATCGAGCAGTTGGACAACCCCGAATACCGCGGCAAACCCATCGGCGTCACCAACGGCAAAACCGGGACCTGCCTCATCACCTGTTCGTATGAGGCCCGGGCGCTTGGCATTTACACCACCATGCGACTGAAGCAGGCCCGAAAACTGTGTCCGGACTTCATCCAGGTGCCTGCCCGTCCTGAACGCTATGCGGAAGTCTCGACCGGCATCATGCACGCGCTGCTGGATATCACCCCGGATGTGGAGGTATTTTCGGTCGACGAGGCATTTCTCGATATCACCCGCTGCCAGGCCTACTGGAACAAACCCCCTGCCGCGCTGGGGAAAATGATCAAGGCGCTGGTTTGGGATGCCTCCGGCCTGCCCTGCTCGGTGGGGCTGAGCGGGGACAAGACCACGGCCAAGTTCGCAGGCAAGCAGCAGAAGCCGGACGGTCTGACTATCATTGCTCCCTGGGAAGCCCGGGACCGGTTGAAGAACGTGCCGGTAATGGAGCTATGCGGTGTCAACAAGGGCATAGCCGGGTTTCTGGCCCGACGCGGCGCGTTGACCTGCGGCGATGTCGCAAAATTGCCGATCAGCGTGCTCGGCCAACGCTTCGGCAACCCGGGCCGGCGTATCTGGCAGATGTGTCGGGGAGAAGACCCCATGCCGGTCGAGACAAAAATCGCCCCGCCCAAAAGCCTGGGACACGGGAAGATAATGCCACCCAATACGACCGACAGGGATGTTATCTACATGTACCTGATCCACATGGCCGAGAAACTGGGGTTCCGCCTGAGACAACACTCCCTGGCCGCCCGGAAGTTCTTCATCGGACTGCGCACCAGGGACGGCTGGATCGGCGGCAACAAACTGAAGACGGTGTTTCCGACCAACGACAGCCGGCCGATCATTGATTTATGCTACCGGGTATTACAAGAATACTGGCGCGGCGAAGGCGTTTTCCAGGTGCAGGTGACTGCGCTGGACCCGCGCCCGGCAAAAGGCCAGACCGAGCTTTTCGGGGAAGAGGAAGACAGGTTCCACCGCCTGAACAAAGTCATGGATGAGGTAAACAACCGCTATGGAGAATTCACCCTGACCCGGGCCACGCTGATGCAACGTTCCGACATGCCCAACGTGATCGCCCCGGCTTGGAAGCCCTACGGACACAGGCAGACCATCGTGCCGACAACGGAGCGGCTGAAAACAGAGACTAAAACATGACCATGACCTTTATCAACGCCGCGGCCGTACGCGAATTGCTCCCCATGGATGAATGCATAGACATCATGGAACCCGCGATGATCGCCGCGACCAACGGAACAATATCCATGCCTCCCCGGTTGGTCTCACCACTTATTGATGAAAGCGGGTTGTTTTTGCTGATGCCCGGTTCCAGCGCCGAACTGGCCATGTTCGGCGCCAAGCTGCTCAGCCTGATCCCGGACAATCCCGTCCGGGGACTCCCTGCCATCCAGGGCTTCATCGCGTTGTTTGACCACGCCACCGGCACGCCTGTTGCCATTATCGACGGCGCCGAGGTAACCGCCATCCGCACTGCCGCGGCATCCGGCCTGGCAACGCGCTGCTTAGCGCGCGCCGATGCGCGTAGCTGCGGCATCTTCGGCAACGGCACGCAGGCGCAGACCCATGTTGATGCGATGCGCGCAGTACGCCCGGTGGATGAGATCATCGTTTGGGGGCGCAACCCGGACAAGGCGCAAGCCTTCGCCGGTGAACAGGCACAGCGTACCGGCATCAATGTTCGGGCGGCAACGGACCCGACGGAGGCCGGCGCCTGCGACCTGGTATGCGCTACCACCACTTCACCTGAGCCTATCCTCGCGGGTGAGTGGGTGAAGCCCGGCGCGCATGTCAACCTGGTTGGCGCCCACAGCCTGACCACGCGCGAAGGCGACACCGACCTGATCGTCAAGTCCTCGGTCTATGTGGACCTGATGGAATCCATGCGCAACGAGGGGGGCGATATCATGATACCTATACAGGAAGGCGCTATCGATGCAGCGCATATTGTCGGGGAGTTGGGCGAGTTGCTGCAAGACAAAATTCCCGGCAGGCAGGATGATCGGCAGATCACACTCTACCAGTCCCATGGAATCAACGCCCAGGATATGTTCGCGGCTAAACATATCTACACAAAAGCGCAGAGCACAAGCGCTGGGCTGACCGTGGATTTTTGTTAAAGGGTCGCCCTGCGGGCGACACAGTATTAGACTGGACTCCCGCTTCCGCGGGAGTGGGACGGTAGCGGTGTTCGCGCAAGCGCCCCCACCCCATTGCCGCGAAAGCGGGAATCCAGTGAGACAACAGGTCGCCCACAGGGCGACACAATATATGAGGCTGATCTGAGAGTGAACAAACAGCAGCGAACAGTGAACAAAATAGTTTGCAAATTTAATAAGATAAATTAGAATAGTCTGTTTAATGCCTCGCCAATACAGGAACCATGTCTGATCACACTACGGCTACAATAACAGATACGCTGTTTGGCGAATCGCTGTCAGACCGGCTCCTGCAAGAGGAAGAGAAAAATGTTCCTGTCCCGCGCACCGATCCGGTAACCGAAACACTGGTGCATTCCGGCACGGCCCTGCTGGAACAGCAGCGCCAAGCGGGTTACTGGCGTTTTGATCTTGAAGCGGATACCACGATCCCCTCTGAATATATCCTGTTGCAGCACCTGCTCGGCAGGGTTGACCGCGCGCGTGAACAGCGTCTGGCAGATTATATCCTCAGCCGGCAATTACCGGACGGAAGCTGGCCCCTGTATGAGGGCGGCCCCGGTAATATCAGCGCCACCGTAAAAGCCTATTTTGCTTTGAAAACAGCGGGCAGGGACCCCGCCGGAGAAGCGATGCAGCGTGCCTGCGCCTGGGTACGCGGCAACGGCGGCGCGGAGCAGGTCAATGTGTTTACCCGCATTCTGCTGGCAACCTTCGGCCAGGCGCCCTGGAGAACCGTGCCCGCAATGCTGGCGGAGGTGATCTGGTTGCCGCGCTGGTGGTTTTTCAGCCTGGATAAGGTGTCCTACTGGTCGCGCTGCGTTATCATTCCGCTGTTGCTGATCTTTGCCTTCAAGCCGGTTCACCGGGGCACAGACATCAGGGAGTTGTTTAACAGTGATCCTGAGTCCCTGAAACACATCGACAAATTCATCCCCGGCGCACGCGTGAAAAACGCATTCATCCTGCTGGACCGCCTGCTCAAATTACTGGAGCCGATGGTCCCCGGATTTATCAGGCGGCTGTCGATGCGCAAGCTGGAAACCTGGATGCGCGAACACATGCGCGGCGAGGGCGGTATCGGCGCAATCTTTCCGGCGATGGCAAATGCCGTGTATGCGCTCAAACTGCTGGACTGCGATGCAAACGATCCGGACCTGGCGCGCGGCCTGCAGGCAATTGAGGACCTGGTAACCGAAGAAGCGGCGGAAACCTACGTGCAGCCCTGTGTTTCGCCGATCTGGGATACCTGCCTGAGCTTATCCGCGCTGTCTGAAGCCGGCCTGCGGGCGGACAACAAAGCTATCAAACCGGCTACCGACTGGTTGTTCGACAAGCAGGTGTTTACCCGGGGCGACTGGATCAGCAAGGCGCCGGACCTGGAAGGCGGCGGCTGGGCGTTCCAGTTCGAGAATGACTTCTATCCCGATGTTGATGATACCAGCATGGTGGTGATGGCCCTGTTGCGGGTTGGCGCCCATTACCATCCGGACAAGAAAAGACGCATCGCCCAGGCTGTCAACTGGACTATCGGCATGCAGAATACCGATGGCGGCTGGGGCGCCTTCGATATCGACAACCATTATGAATACCTTAACAATATTCCGTTCGCCGATCACGGCGCGCTGGTCGACCCCAGCACCGCCGATCTGACCGGGCGTTGTATTGAAATGCTGGCCATGCTTGGCTATGACAAGACCTTTCCTCCCATCGCCCGGGCCATCGAGTTTCTGCAACAGGACCAGGAGCCCTGCGGCGCCTGGTTCGGCCGCTGGGGCGTAAATTATATCTACGGAACCTGGGCCGTGCTGGTCGGCTTGGGCGCGCTGGGCGAGGACCCGAACCAACCCTGGCTGCGCAAAGCCGTGAAATGGTTGAAGGATATCCAGAACAGTGACGGCGGCTGGGGCGAGAGTTGCGACACGTACAACGACCCGACACTGGCCGGGTCGGGAGAAAGCACCGCATCGCAAACCGCCTGGGCGCTGCTGGGCCTGATGGCAATGGGCGAGACAGAATCAGAAGCAGTGGAAAAAGGCATCAGTTACCTGGTGCGCAATTTCGACGGCGCAAAAGGCTGGAAAGAAGCATCTTTCACCGGCACTGGGTTCCCGCGGGTGTTCTACCTGCGCTACCACGGCTACAGCCACTATTTCCCGGTCTGGGCGCTGGGCGTGTATGCGCGTTACCGGCAGGGACTGGAAACCCGCCAGGATATGCTGATACGGGAGGGACCGGTTGACCTGGGCGTATTGCCCGTACTCAGCAGCAAACACTACCAGTCGAGATTCGCCGCCAGATAGCCTTTCAGCATGTTGCAAGAAGTTGCGAACGGCACAATCAGGGAAATAGACGGGCAGGAACGCGTCTATTACGAAGGTTACTGGATTCGCCACTACAATGTGCCGAACAATCTTACCTATAAAAAAAATCTTATCGACCAGTTGACCCGGCGCGTATTTCACCATGTTGAACCCGGCATAAATGCCCCCGGCGACAAACTCGATGAGGTCCGGCGCAAATACAAGGCGGAACAAAATGCATCAAAAAAACGCGTGCTGGCCGCAATGCTCGCCGGCGCCCTGCTGAACCGCGGGTCGGATATTCTGACCCATATCGTCGAACTGGAACAGATCGGCGTCACGATTAATCCCGAAAACGAGTTGCTGAAAGAATGCGGGCTGTGTTTTTTGGGCGCACTGGAGTATGGCAAATACATCCGGGTGAAACACGGCAGGGAAGGACTGGAAGAACTCTGGGGAGAGCCCTTCCGGGCTTTCACCACGCCGGTTGAGCGATTCCTGGAGAGTCGTTACATCAAGATCGCGCACACCATGCGGGAAATCGATGAGATTGCCGACAAGATGAACGAGGTCTTTGCCAAAGCGCCCATGTTCAGCAGCCTGACAACGCTGATCTCGGAGCTGGCCGAGAGTGGAAAAAACACGATGGAAACCATGCGCAGCGATCCGGCCATCATAGAAATATGGCCGTGCTTTGTCAGCGCTTGCGAAAAGGTTGCCGATTGCAAACCTGTGCTGGCTGAAGACGCGACCCGGCGCGAACATGCCCTGGGAAAACGCGGCATCGATATTTTCCACCGTTGCGGCACACTGATCGACGACTTGACCAATTACCGCATCCCGATGCCGAAAACCACCCAGACCCTACTCCGCGACTGCGACCAGTTCAGGGAAAAATATGCGGCCCGCCTGTACTGAGGGCATTTCCCCGTACCACTCCCGCCCCTGCTCAACGACATACAGGGGCAGGCTGGGAAGCGGGAGTCCAGTCATATACTGTGTCGCCCATCCACCATACCACTCCCGCGAAAGCGGGAGTCCAGTCATATACTGTGTCGCCCGAAGGGTGACTCTTTGTCCCACTGGATTCCCGTTTGCCCAGGAATGATTCAGGAGGACGCGATGAGCAGCTATAACGCCCCCACCCGCGACATGCGTTTTGTGTTGAACGAACTGGCAGGGCTGTCCGCCGTCAATCAACTACCGGGGCTGGAAGATGCCACGGAAGACACCGTAAATGCCATCCTGGAAGAGGCGGCAAAGTTCGCCGCCACAGCGCTGGCGCCGCTCAATCGCGCCGGGGACATCGCCGGCGCCGGATTTGAAGACGGCAAGGCCATCCCCCCCGATGGATTCAAGGACGCCTACCAGGCATTTGTCGAAGGCGGCTGGGCATCGCTACCGTTTGAGCCTGAATTTGGCGGTCAAGGGCTGCCGGAGTTGGTAGCCGCCGCAACTAATGAAATCTGGCAGTCGGCCAATATGGGCTTCGCCCTGTGCCCGATGCTGACGGAAGGCTGTGCCGTCGCACTGGGCATACACGGCTCCCACGACATGAAGGCAATCTTCCTGCCGAAGCTGGTATCCGGCGAGTGGGCAGGCACGATGAACCTGACCGAACCCCAGGCCGGCTCGGACCTGGCCGAGATAAGGACCAGGGCTGTGCCTAACGGCGATACATACCTCATTTCAGGGCGGAAAATCTTCATCACCTGGGGTGACCATGACTTCACGGACAATATCCTGCACCTGGTCCTGGCGCGCCTGCCCGATGCGCCGCCGGGAATCAAGGGCCTCAGCCTGTTCCTGGTTCCGAAGTACATGGTCAACGCGGACGGTTCAACCGGCCGGCGCAACGATGTTCAGCCGGTTTCCATCGAACACAAGCTGGGTATTCACAGCAGCCCGACCTGCGTCATGAGTTATGGTGACAACGGCGGCGCGCACGGTTACCTGGTGGGCGCAGAGCATGACGGGATAGCCTGCATGTTTACCATGATGAACCATGCTCGCCTGTCGGTCGGCATCCAGGGTCTGAGTATCAGCGAACGCGCCTACCAGCAAGCGCTGACCTTCGCGAAAGAGCGCGAACAAGGCAGAAAACCAGGTCAGTCCGGCCGCGCCCGGATCATCCAGCACGCGGATGTGCGCCGGATGCTGATGTTGATGAAATCCGGCTGTGAAGCGATGCGCGCACTCGCCTGTGTCGCCGCCGCATCGCTTGACCACTTGAACCGCTCTTCGGAACAAGCCAAACACAGTGCAAGATTCGCCCTGCTGACCCCGGTGGTTAAAGCCTGGTGTACCGAACTGGCCCAGGAAATCACCTCCCTGGGGGTACAGGTGCACGGCGGCATGGGCTATATCGAGGAAACCGGCGCCGCGCAGCACTTCCGGGATGCCCGTATCACCAGCATCTATGAAGGTACCAATGGCATCCAGGCCCAGGATCTGGTCGGCCGCAAAGTCATCCGGGACAATGGCAAGGCCATCCGGGAACTCATCGGCGAGATCCGGCAAACCGTGGCGGAACTATCCGTTGCCGATACCAACCAGGCCGCGATCCGGCGCGCCCTGGAGGCTGCGACAGAAAACCTGGCACTGGCAACGGACTGGTTATTGGACAACTGTCACGATGACCCGGATGTGCCGGGTTCCGTTGCCGTCAATTTCCTCATGCTCATGGGCTATGTGTGCGGCGGCTGGCTGATGGCCCGGGCGGCTATGATTGCGGCGCAAAAAACCGCCTCCTCAGCTGATGATTTTTATCACAGCAAGACAGTCACGGCGCGCTTCTACGCCGAACATTACCTGCCCAGGACCGCCGGTTATTTCTTGGCCATCCAGGCCGGCAGCAGTTCGATCATGGCCCTGGATGAAGGGCAGTTTTGATCATATGAGAGTTTAGAACACTAAGGAAACTCTGATTAAGTCAGAGTTTCCTGCGATACAGGGATGTATCGCCAAATTCAATGACGATAAGTCATTGAATTTGAGAGCAAAACAAAAATCGCATTATTGTTGTGCGTGCTCTGACAAGTCCAGGATGGACTTGTCAGAGCTTCCCTAATTGATACCTGCTCCCGGCGCCTTTACCCAGCCTGTTCAGAAAAGCCTTCCCGGTCAGGGATTTCAGCGCGAACTGGATTGTGCGCCTGGGTAGAACGGTGTTTTTTACGATATCGGCGACTTTCAGTTTTATTTCCGGGTTGGATTTAAAGCACTCCAGTACCGTAACCGCTGTTTCGGATAATGACTGGAGATACGCGTATTTCTCTCGATATACAGCGATATCGGCAAGCGACTCCGCAAAAACCTTGAGAAAAAAAAGGACCAGGTTATCGAATTTATACAGCTTTGGATCCGTATGGAACCTGCCGTCTGAGGACTGGTGCAGTACGCTGTAATATTGGGTCTTGTTCTGCTCAATTTTTCTGTCTATCGCCAGGTATGAAGCGATTTCCCGCAGGTATTTATCATCTGACTGCAAGAGTACCAACAGGAACAATGCCCTCCCCAGCCGGCCGTTCCCATCCTGGAACGGGTGTATCGCCAGGAAGCGAAAGGTAAATTCGATGGCCGTGAGCAGGGGCCAGTGATAGGTATCGACAGTCCTGTTGTACCAATCAACCAGTTCGGCCATTGCCATTTCGGTCATCACCCCGGGGTCGGTGGGTTCCAGAACAGTGCGTTCTTCACCGGTTTGATTATTTCTTGAGACAACCTTGTTGGTTACGGTTTTATACGCTCCTGCAAAATGTTCGGCAGGGGGATAGTATTTCAGCAATTCCCGGTGGAGTCCCCGGATTGTAGTCCGGGTTAATGGTTTCAGTTCATCCGCCTGAAGATATATTGTCGTGAGTACACTCCGGCTACCTACGACTTCTTCGATACTCCTTTGCCTGCTGGCCGAAAGCTTGTCAATGATGAAGTCCTTGTTTTCCTGATAAGCCGTGGTTCTGCCATCTTTTGACAGGATCGTATCGACCCATTCGATTTCAACATCGGTCAATACCGCATTTTCAATCCGCGTCGTCGCCCCGATATTACTAATCAGTGCGCATTTCTTCAGAAAATGCTTCTCTTCAGCAACCGCGGTTTCAAGACCCTTGTATGTCTCAACCAGTAACCCCTGTAATGTCTTGAGCTGATTCTCGATCCTGCTGCCTGGTGTAAACGACAACATCTCGATTCCCCTGGTGTGGATGTTGTCCTGAATTATGCAACATTGCGCAATAATGCGCAACTTATATTTATGATATATTGTGCATTATTGCATGATTGGCCTGTCACCCAGCCACCATCCCACTCCCGCGAAAGCGGGAGTTCAGTCAGATACTGTGTCGCCCACCCTCCATACCACTCCCGCGCAAGCGGGAGTCCAGTCTTATACTGTGTCGCCCGCAGGGCGACCCCTTATTTTACTGGATTCCCGCTTGCGCGGGAATGGAATGGGGGCGCTTTTCAGCCTGCCCCTGTATGGCGTTGAGCAGGAGCGGGAATGGGATGGGGGGCTTTGCGCTGACCTGGGGATTTTCCTATATCGCTCCTGCTTCAGAAGAAGATTGCAATAATGATAGCATTATAGTATGGTTGCTATCATTGACAGCAAATAATGGTGATGATTATGGCAAGTCTGACTATACGCAATCTGCCGGACGATATTCATCGTGCCTTACGAGTACGCGCTGCCCGAAATGGTAACAGCACTGAAGCTGAGGTCCGCGCAATCCTGAAAGAAACTGTAAAGCCGGCGAGTCGCGTCAAGCTGGGTTCGATACTGTCTGAGATAGGTCGCAAAGCACAATTGACCAACGAAGAATTTGCGATCATTGACCATGTGCGCGACAAGAAACCTGCCAGTCCCGAGAATTTTGAATGATTATGCTGGACACCAATGTAATTTCGGAGCCGCTACGCCCAGATCCTGAATCCCGTGTCGTGGACTGGCTCAATACACAAGCTATGGAAACCTTGTGCCTGTCAGCAATTACTGTGGCAGAGCTACGCTTCGGAGTTGCCCTGCTGCCATCCGGAAGGCGTAAGGCTACGTTACAGAACAATCTGGAAAACAAATTGTTGCCCCTGTTTGCCGGTCGGGTATTACCTTTCGATATAGCCGTCACAGAAACTTATGCTGAAGTCATGTCACAAGCCAGGAAAGCCGGTCAGTCCATCAGCACGGCAGACGGATATATCGCGGCAACGGCTGCTATGAATGGGATGATCATCGCTACCAGAGATACAAGCCCATTTGCTGCGGCAGGTCTTGAAGTAACCAATCCGTGGGAGATAGTATAGCCCAGGATCAGTCGCACAATCTCTGAACCTGCTTGAAGCAGTCTCAGATATTCAACTCCCCGGAACGTTTTACCTGTTCCATGACTACGTAGGTGTGGGTCTGCAACACGCCCGGTATGGTTGCTATCTTATCCCCCAGGATTTTTCGGTAGGCATCCATGTCGGAACTGCGCACCTTGACCAGGTAATCAAACCCACCGGCCACCATGTGGCATTCTTCGATTTCAGGCACGGTCTGTACGGCTTGTTTGAACTTCTCGAACACATCCGGCGTGGTCCGGTCCAGGGTTATCTCCACAAAAGCCAGCAGCGACAGGCCAAGCAGTTCCGGGTTGAGTTCCGCCTTGTAGCCGGTAATATACCTTTTCTTCTCCAGCCGGCGTACCCGCGCCAGGCATGGCGCAGGACTGAGATTTATGCGCCTGGACAGTTCAATGTTTGAAACCCTGCCGTTGCCCTGCAACTCGCGCAGGATTTTCAGGTCGATACGGTCAAGTTTGTCTGCCATGCTCGTAAAATTATCTATTGGGCGCTTCTAAGGCCTCATGATCAGGTCTCTGCATTTCCCCGTACCACTCCCATGAATGCTACCACAGAACCACTCCCGCGAAAGCGGGAGTCCAGTCTAATTCTGTGTCGCCCGCAGGGCGACGCTTTGTCTTACTGGATTCCCGCTTTTCAGCCTGCCCCTGTATGGCGTTGAGCAGGGGCGGGAATGGGGTGGAGGCGCTTCTATGAACGCTACAACAGAATATTTTATAAAATAAATTTTGAAAGAATTATATTTTATGATTTATGGAAAGTAAAAACTTTTTTCAGTATTTAACTGCTAGTATCTGATATATTTATTATGTCAGATACGCAATGAGCCTGTCGCACACTGATATGAAGCGCCGAATTTCGGAACCTGTTCCCTGTGACGCGGGCATAGCGCCGGACTGGACCGTCATCAACAGGGATTATCTTGCCGATGAGGCGGACATCGTGCGGCGCCTGCTGCCGCTGGCGCGCCCGCAACCGGCGTTAAAACCGAAGATTGAGGATACGGCAAGGTCGCTGGCGGAGAGCGTGCGCACAAGGCAACAGCATGCATCCGGACTGCGCGCATTTCTCAACCACTATGACCTCTCCTCCCACGAGGGCGTGGCGCTGATGTGCCTGGCCGAGGCGCTGTTGCGCATACCCGATGCCGGCACAATGGATACTTTGATTGCCGACAAACTGGCTTCAGCGGACTGGGAGCGGCACTTGGGCAAGGACAGTTCACTGTTTGTCAACGCATCCACCTGGGGCCTGATGCTGACCGGCAAACTGCTCTGCCAAGGGCCGGATGATTCCCTTTCGTTGCATGACCAGTTACGCAAGCTGTTGAGCCGGCTGGAACAACCGGTATTGCGCGCGGCGCTGAAAGCGGGGATGAAAATTATCGCGGACGAGTTTGTGCTGGGCCGTAACATCGATGAGGCGAACCGGCGTAGCCAAACGGCAGCGCTGCGCGGTTACCGTTTTTCCTACGATATGCTCGGTGAAGCCGCCCTGACCAGCAGCGCCGCGGCGCGCTATGAACAGGCGTATGCGCAGGCCATCGAGACGCTGGGCAGGTCTATCGGTTCCGGGGTGAGCAGCCCGGAAAACCTAAGCATATCAGTCAAATTGTCTTCCCTGTGCCCGCGCGCCGAACCGGGGCAGGCAGATCGCGCCATGGGTGAACTGACCGAACGCATGTTACGCTTGTGTTCGGCCGCGCGCGCCGCGGGCATTGCGCTGACGATCGACGCGGAGGAGGCCGAACGGTTGGAACTGAGCATACGGGTATTTGAATACCTGTTGCATGATGCCGGCCTGGGCGTCTGGGCGGGCCTGGGTCTTGCGGTACAGGCTTACCAGAAACGCGCTCTGCCTCTGCTGCAAAGGCTGAACCGGCTGGCCACCGCGCAGGACCGTATCATCCCGGTACGCCTGGTCAAGGGCGCTTACTGGGACATGGAGATCAAGCGCGCCCAGGAACAGGGGCTGGCGGATTATCCGGTGTTCACCCTGAAACGCCATACCGACATCTCGTACCTGGCCTGCGCCCGATACCTGCTCGCGCATTGCCCGCGCATTTATCCGCAGTTCGCGACCCACAATGCCCATACCGTCAGTTATATCCACCATCATGCCGGAGGCCGGGTGTTTGAGTTCCAGCGGCTGTACGGCATGGGCGAAGAACTGTATGCCGGCGTTACCAACCCGCAGGGGCTGAATATCCCCTGCCGCGTGTATGCGCCCGTGGGCGCGCATGAGGACCTGTTGCCCTATCTTGTGCGCAGGTTGCTGGAAAATGGCGCCAACGTGTCGTTTATCAACCGTATCGCCGACCGGCAAATTCCGCTTTCCGAACTGGTCGCGGACCCGGTGAACGCGGTTGAACAGGATAACGGGGATGCCAGGCATCCTGACTTACCGGTACCGGCAGACCTGTTCCATCCCGAACGCAAGAATTCCAGTGGCCTCAATTTTGCCGACGGCGCTGACCAGGCAGCGCTGCTGGAGGCATTGTCCCGCGCCCGCAACGGTGAATGGGTGGCAGCACCCATAGTCAACGGTCAATCCTTGCGCGGCGCTCCCAGGACCATCTGCAACCCGGCCGCTACCGGGGAACGAATCGGCCAGGTTTGGGACGCGACGCCGGGTATCGCCTCCCGGGCGCTGGCTATTTGCGCAGATGCGTTCCCGGTCTGGCGCCGCAGCAGCGCAACGTTCCGGGCCGGCATCCTGGAAAAAGCTGCGGACCTGATAGAGGCGCGCCTTCCGGAACTGACCGCGTTGTGCGTGCTTGAAGCTGGCAAACGCCTGCGTGACGCGCACGACGATGTGCGCGAGGCAGTGGATTTTCTGCGCTATTATGCCGCCAGTTGCCGCCGGCTGATGGCAGACGAGATAGCCCTGCCGGGGCCGGCCGGTGAACGCAACAGTTTGCATCTATGCGGGCGCGGCGTGTTCGTCTGCATCAGCCCGTGGAACTTTCCTGCCGCAATCTTTACCGGCCAGGTTGCGGCGGCGCTCGCGGCCGGCAATACGGTGATCGCCAAGCCCGCGGAACAGGCCACCCTGGTTGCTTACCGAATCGCTGAATTGCTTTACTCGGCGGGAATCCCCAAGCAGGCGCTGGCATTCCTGCCCGGCGCAGGCCCTGATCTCGGCAATGCGCTGCTGAATGATTCCAGGGTCGCAGGCGTGGCATTTACCGGCTCTACGGAGACTGCGCGCCGGCTCAACCGTAACCTAGCCCTGCGCGCCGGTCCGCTGCCCTGCCTGATCGCCGAGACCGGGGGCATCAACGCGATGCTGGTTGACAGTTCGGCATTGCCTGAACAGGTAACGCTGGATGTGGCGCAATCCGCGTTCAACAGCGCCGGTCAGCGTTGTTCGGCCCTGCGCGTGCTGTGCCTGCAAAGCGAGATAGCGCCGCATGTGCTGGAACTGCTGGCAGAGCATATGGACGAATGGGTTACCGGCGACCCGGCGCGCCTGGACACGGACATCGGGCCCGTTATTGATGCGGCCGCACAATCCCGGTTGGAAAGTTATATTAATACCGCGCAGGAACGAGGCATGTTGCTTTACCGCGGGCCGGGGCCAGTTTCAAACGTAACAGGCTATTTTGCGTCCCCGGCCATTATCGAACTGGCATGCCTGTCCGAACTCAAGGAAGAGGTTTTCGGCCCGGTGTTACATGTACTGCGTTATGACTCCGGCGATCTGGAGTCGCTGCCGGACCGGATCAACGCTCTTGGTTACGGCCTGACGCTGGGCATCCACAGCAGGATTGAGCAGCGGGCGCAGTATATCCGTGACCGGGTACATGTCGGCAATATCTATGTCAATCGGAACATGGTCGGGGCGGTTGTGGGCGCGCAGCCTTTCGGCGGCTGCGGCCTGTCGGGGACCGGACCCAAGGCAGGGGGGCCGTATTACCTGCTGCGATTTACGACGGAGCAGACCTGCAGCGTCAATACTGCCGCGATAGGGGGAAACGCAAGCCTGCTGGCGATGTAGACCTCAGCCGATGAAGCGCTTGCGCAGTTCGGTCTTTTGTATCTTGCCGGTGGCCGTGTGCGGGATTTCATCGACCCAGGCCACGTCATCGGGTAACCACCACTTAGCCACCTTGTCCCGCAGCCAGTCCAAAATTTCTTCCTTGTTCAGTTCACTGCCCTCTCTCCGGACTATGATGAGCAACGGCCGTTCTCCCCACTTCGGGTGGGGCACGCCAATAACAGCCGCCTCGGCGACATCGGGATGGCCGACTGCTTCGTTTTCCAGCTCAATGGAACTGATCCATTCGCCGCCGGACTTGATCACGTCTTTGGACCTGTCGGTAATCTGCAAGTAACCCCTGGGGTCCAGGCTCCCTACATCGCCGGTGCTGAACCAGCCGTCCTCGTCGTGCGCGTCACTGGGGACGCCGGTTTTGTAATAATCGCTGCAGATAAACGGGCCGCGCACCTTTATCAGTCCTGTTGATTTCCCATCCCGGGGCAACTCGTTGTTATCATCATCGACGATCTTCATCTCCACGCCGTAGAGCACGCGGCCCTGCTTCTCCCTGATCGCGTATTGTTCCTCCCGCGACAGTTTCAACATATCCGGTTTCAGGGTATTAAAGGTGCCCAGCGGACTCATCTCCGTCATCCCCCAGGCATGATTCACATAAACGCGATAGCGGTCTTCCAACTCCTCCATGATAGACCGCGGACAGGCTGCTCCGCCGATTACAACCCGCTTCAAGGTATCGACCTGTTTGCCCGTCTCGTCAAGATACTTGAGCAGGTTCAGCCAGACGGTGGGCACTCCGGCTGAATAAGTCACTTCTTCCTCTTCGATCAAGGCCTGCAAGGTCGCGCCGTCCCCCATTTTGGGGCCGGGGAACACCAGCTTGGCGCCGGCTATCGGCGCGCCGTAAGCCAGACCCCAGGCATTGACGTGAAACATGGGTACCACCGCCATGACCACATCCCGGGCAGACAGGCCAAAACAATCCGTCGAGATGCCAACCAGCGTATGCAAGACCATCGAACGGTGATGGTACAGCACGCCCTTGGGATTGCCTGTGGTGCCGGAGGTATAGCACAGGCAGCAGGCCGTTTTCTCGTCCAGGTCAGGCCAGTCAATCCGGTCCGGATGAGAGCTGATGAAGGATTCATAGGACTGTGCGTTTTTCAGTTCGGTATCAGGCATATGGTCATCATCCGTGAGAATGATATAAGCCTCTATGCACGGCAGATCATCCTTGATTTTCTCCAGCGTTGGAACAATCAGCGGGTCAACAAAGACCAGCCTGTCTTCGGCATGGTTGACGATATAGGTGATCTGGTCCGGGAACAGGCGCGGGTTTACCGTATGAGTCACGGCCCCTATGCCCGCGATCGCGTAATACAACTCAAAATGGCGGTAATCGTTCCAGGCAAAGGTTGCGATACGCTCTCCAGGCTGTATGCCATAGTCTAGCAAGGCATTCGCCAGCCGGCGCGTCCTGCGGAATGCATCCCCGTAGGTATGCCTGTGCCTTGAGTCGTCACAGGTAACGGATACGATCTCCGCTTCGGGATGATTCGAGTCGGCATACTCCATTATCGAGGTAATGGTCAACTGCCTGTCCATCATCAGACCCAGCATTTTCTTTCCCCTGAGGTTAATGGTAAAAATTATATACCGGTCTCGTCGAAGCGGGAATAGAATTCAGCGGCGGGCTCTCTCGGGCGCCCTTCCAACGTTTCCATGTTGTTCATCAGGTATTCTACCGAGTCTTCCCGCACTGCGCGGTAGATGTTTTTTGTCAGGTTATACGCTGCAGCGCCGGACCAGTTCGGCGGCAGGAGCTCGGCTGGCAGGTCGGAATCCTGTAAATGTATGCGCCGGTATTCGTGAATCAGCAGTGCGCGCGCCTGGAACGATTGCCCGGGGTCTGTTTTCTTCGCGCTTTTCAAGGCACGGTAAACAGGATGGTAGCGGCGGATAAAATGCTGGTATCTTCGTTCTATCTCTCCCAGGTCCCAGCAATCATGGGATAATTGCCGCAATACCTCGCGCGAGGCCAGCTCTTCCGTAGCAGCGATAAACACCAGTGTCTTCCCGGTCAAACCCAGCTCCATCAGGGTCTCATCCAGTGATTGCCTGTCAGCGGAAGGGTAAGCCAGCAATCCCGGCAACAGCGCGCCGTAGCCCAGCCATGACAACTCCCGGCGTAACTGCTCTTTCTCCTCCTGGTTACAGAGAGAAGGCAATACCAGGGTCCATTTGCCGTCCCAAGGCTGGCGCCCGGCATAATATATGCGGCGCGCAGCCTTTTCGTAATGCTTTCGCCCCGCCTCGGTGAAACTGTAATAACTGCGCCTGCCTACCTGCGTTGCGACCAGCCAGTCCTCTTTCACGAGTCTGAACACCGCAGTGCGAATCTGTCTGTGATTCAGGCCGAACGGCTCCAGTATCCTGATCAGGCTGCCCAGCCAGATAGCGCCGCCATGGGGGGAGACCACATCGCCAAACAGGGTAATGACCAGCGAGCCGGTGCGGATGGGCTTGCGCGCGGAAAACTCCTCCAGCAGGTTGCTGACCTGTTTCATTCACTGGTCGAAATCGACGACGACCCGATCACTGATCGGGTGAGCCTGACAGGTAAGTATATAACCCCGCGCCAACTCATCCGGCTCTAGGGCATGGTTGATATCCATATCCACTTCCCCTTCCAGCAGTTTTGCCTTGCAGGTGGCACAAACGCCGCCTTTACACGCGAACGGCAGGTCGACGCCGTTATCCAGGGCGCTGTCTAGAATGTTCTGGCCGTCTGCGCTCAGCTCAAACCGGGTCTGGCGGCCATCCGCATTGACCGTGACCTGCGCCACCATCCCGGCCAGTTTCAATGCCCGCTCATGGTGTTTGGCCACTCTTGCCGCGGCCGCCTCGGCTGACGCCGCGAACAACTCATAATGTATTTTGCTCTCGTCGATACCCTCGGCGCGCAACCCCCGGGAGACTTCGGAGATCATCGCTTCCGGTCCGCACAGGAAAAATTCGTCGACCGCGCGCAGGTCGAGCAGGCGCTGAATTAATTCCGCGCCTTTTCTGTTATTGATGCGGCCGTTCAGGATTTCAATATCCTGGTGTTCCCGACTGAGGATATTGATCCACTGGAAGCGAGACATATATTGATTTTTGATGTCTTCCAGCTCTTCCCTGAACATCATGGTCGCCACCCGCTGGTTGCCGTACAACAGGGTTACATGGCTGTCCGGCTCCCGTTTCAGTACGGTCTTGATAATCGAGATGATCGGTGTAATGCCGCTGCCGGCGGCAATGCACAGGTAATTGCGTTCGCTGTCCTCACTCAGCGGTGTGAAGAATGTCCCCTGGGGCGGCATGACTTCCAGCTTATCGCCGCTGGCCAGGTTCTCGTTGGCGTATGTTGAAAAGACGCCACCCGCGACTTTCTTGACCGCAACCCGCAGGGTTCCGTCGTCCACACCGGAACAGATGGAGTAGGAACGTCTGACCTCCGCGCCATCGATGTCCGCCTTCAGCGTCAGGTACTGGCCCTGGATAAACCGGTAGAGGTCGGATAAATCCGCGGGCACGTCAAACGTGAGGCACACCGAGTCGTCCGTTTCCTTACGTATATCACTGATGGTCAGAGGGTAAAATTCAGGCATCTTCAATAACAATAAGTCTAAGTCTATGCGTCAAGGTCATGCAATTGGCGCGGTCGAGACGCCCGCGTTCCCAGGGAACGCATGCTTGTCCGATATTGTTTCATCTGCGTTAAATGCATTTGAAATAGTCAAAAGGTTCCAGGCAGGTTTTGCACCGGTGCAAGGCCTTGCAGGGGGTGGATCCGAAGCGGCTGATTTCTTCCGTATCGGTGGATTGGCAGCGCGGGCAGGATAACACTGCAAACGGTGTTCTCAAACTCTGTTTGGCGCCGGAACCCGCGG
Source organism: Gammaproteobacteria bacterium (assembly GCA_965221335.1). Lineage (GTDB taxonomy): Bacteria > Pseudomonadota > Gammaproteobacteria > Eutrophobiales > Eutrophobiaceae > JAAXHV01. The sequence goes on from CBDCSC010000003.1 coordinate 64,651, forward strand.
GCGGCACAATACCGTATTGCAGCAGTTTTTCTCTGCCGGCCGCGCTCAGCCAGTCAGTGGTCCAGGCCGGCGCAAGCTGTGTGATCAATTCAACATCCGGATGGCCGTTCCGATCCAATGCAGCCCTGACATCGTCCTCTATGGTCTGCATCGCCGGGCAACCGCTGTAGGTGGGTGTAATGATTACCTGGATCCTGCCGTCATGCCAACGCACCTCGCGCAATATACCCAGGTCGGCGATGGTCAATACCGGTATTTCCGGGTCGGTAACCTGTTCCAGGACTTGTTTTACCTTTGCAAGCGTGCCTTCAATGCACCCAGCAGGTAATTCCGTTGCGTAAACGGCAGCCATTGCGACCTCACCAGTTCAGGCCGGGATAGGTACGCTGCAGGGACTGCATCTCAGCCAGCAGGTATCCCATGTGTTCCGAATGCAAGCCCTGGCGTCCGCCGCCGCGGGTGAAGCCGGGCTGCGGGCGTTCCAGCATTGCCTCGCGGAAAACCCGTTCCACCTCTTCATTCCACGAGGTCTCGATACTGTTCAAGTCCACGCCGATACCTTGTTCCTGCATGGTCCGGTCCACCTCATCCGCGGCAAACAACTCAGGGGTGAACGGCATCAGTTCCGTTATCGCCCGGGTCGTTTTTTCATGGCTCTCCTCGGTGCCGTCACCTAAGCGCACCATCCATTCGCTGCTGTGGCGCAGGTGGTATTCACATTCTTTCAGGGTTTTCGCGGCTATTGCTGCCAGTGTGGTATCCGCCGAGTCCCGCAAGGCGCGGTAATAGTAATAATCATAGGCATCGACAAAAAACTGCCGCGCGGTGGTGAAGGCAAAATCGCCTATCGGCAACTCCATGATATGGAAATTCGGAACTCCCGTTCACTGCGGAAATAAGCGAGATCGTCCTCGCCCCTGCCCTGCCCTTCCACCTCGCCGGCGTAGGTCAGCAACATGCGGGCGCGCCCGATCAGGTCCAACGCGGTGTTGGTCAGCGCCAGGTCTTCTTCGAGGAACGGGCCATGGCCGCACCATTGCGCCAGCCGCTGGCCGTTTATCAGGGCATTGTCCCCAAGTCTCAGCAGGTACTGAAACAGGTCCTGGTTCACAGCTTGAGGTCTTCCGGCACGTCGTAAAAGGTTGGATGGCGGTAGATCTTGTCTTCTGCCGGCTCGAAAAAACTGTCCTCGTCTTCCGGCTGGCTGGCAACGATATCAGCAGATTTCACCACCCAGATGCTGCATCCCTCGTTGCGGCGGGTATAGGTATCGCGTGCATATTGCAGGGCCTGCTCAGAGTCAGTCGCATGAATGCTGCCGGCATGTTTGTGATCCAGCCCCCGCTTGTTGCGCACAAACACTTCCCACAGGGGCATCCGTTTATCTGTCATGGCCAAACTTCCTGGCAATGGCCGTTGATGCTTGAACCAAGCACTGCTCAGCGCCGATGGACAGTTCCCACGGGGACAACTGCTTATCCGTCATGGTAAGTTACTCAGGCAGCGATCTTTTGCGCCCGCTGCCGTTGCTTGTCAGCATAGGCCAGGGCGGCTTCCCGCACCCACGCGCCGTCGTCATGGGCCTTGACACGGTCGCGCAAGCGTTCGTGGTTGCAGGGGCCGTTTCCGGCGATGACCTGGAAGAATTCCTCCCAGTCTATTTCGCCGAAATCGTACTGACCGCGCGCGTCATTCCACTTCAGATCAGGATCGGGCAACGTCAGGCCCAGGTATTCGGCCTGGGGTACAGATTGATCCACAAACTTCTGGCGCAGTTCATCATTGCTGAAACGCTTGATTTTCCATTGCATGGATTGGGCTGAATGGGTGGAATCAGCGTCGCTGGGACCGAACATCATCAACGCCGGCCACCACCACCTGTTTACCGCGTCCTGGGCCATGGCTTTTTGCGCTTCGGACCCGCGGCACAGTGTCATCAGCAACTCATAGCCTTGGCGCACATGAAAGCTCTCTTCCTTGCAGATGCGCACCATGGCGCGGGCATAGGGGCCGTAAGAGCAGCGGCACAGCGGAACCTGGTTGAGGATGGCCGCGGCATCCACCAGCCAACCGATGGCGCCGATATCCGCCCAGGTCAGAGTCGGGTAGTTGAAGATGCTGGAGTACTTGGCCTTGCCGGAATGCAGTTGATCGATCAACTCCTCGCGGGACACGCCCAGGGTCTCCGCAGCGCTGTACAGGTACAGACCGTGCCCGCCCTCGTCCTGCACCTTGGCCAGCAGGATCGCCTTGCGCCGCAGGGTCGGCGCACGCGTGATCCAGTTGCCCTCCGGCAACTGGCCGACAATCTCGGAATGGGCATGTTGCGAAATCTGCCTGATCAGAGTTTTCCGGTACGTTTCAGGCATCCAGTCACGCGGTTCGATTTTTTCCTCGGCATCGATCCGCTGTTGAAAAATATCCGCCAATGCTGCTGTATCGGTCATCGTTATTTACCTCGATATCGCCATTGAATTAATGATACAAAAAAATTCGGATATGTCAACTTTTCGTATCATATTCAGGTTGGGTGAGAAGTAACATGAAGGCATTCCCTCGCACCACTCCCGCAACAGTGGGAGCCCAGTAAAATACTGTGTCGCCCGCAGTGCGACTCTGTAATGGATACTGTTATCTCAGTTGTGATAGGGATTGAACTCTGTGACATCCTCTCTTTGTGTTGCGCTGGTATCCATGGGAGGTGTCGGAATGTAATGTTCCGGGGTGGCGCCGCCTTCGGCCTTGCGGGTCAGGGCCTGTTGTACGGTCTCGACCTTCACCGCTGCGGCAAGACCGTCTTTTCTTTTGACCATCATCGCGATGCCTGAGCTGTTCGGCGGCGGCATCATGTCGGCATGGTAATAGGCTACCTTGTGTTTTTTCACATCAATCTTTCGATCAAGGTCCAGGTCGCGCTGGTTGACGCCCTTGAGCGGATGTACGCAGACGCCGTCGACGATCTCCAGGTCCAGCCACCATTTTTTTACCGGGTTGCGCACGCCGTGACCCAGTAGATCGTCCAATTTTACCGCGATGGGGACCAGCAGGGGCTTCAGCCAGAATGCGTTGACGCCGCACCAGCTTGCGACCTGGGTGGCGATGGGGCCGTCCCAACTGATGACCTTGTTCAGCGGGCAGGTCTTCATGCAGCGGCCGCAGGCCAGCCCGCGCTGGTTGGTCAGGCGGTAACGGGTGCAGCGCTCGACATCCGGTTTCCACATCTCATAGCCGTTGAACATCACCTTGCCACCGAAAGGGATCGCGTCGCAGGGACATTCGCGCGCGCACTTGAGACAGTTGGAGCAGAAATACTGCAAACCGAAATCGACGGGCTTGTCGGGAACCAGCGGCAGATCGGTGGTCATGACGACGGTCTTGAAACGCGGGCCGATGAATGGGTTGAGCACCAGTTCGCCAATACGGCTGAGTTCGCCCAGTCCCGCCCACATGACCAGGGGAATATGCAACACATGGGAATCTGCGTTGGTCTGGGGCCGGGCCGGGTATCCCAGCGAGCGGATATGCTCGGCCATGATGCCGGCAATCAGCGCGCCGCGCATATAAGCGCGCATGGACTGCGCGCCGGAAATAAAATCATCGCCGGATGCCCCTTCCATCGTGTCATAACCCTGGTCGATCAGGCATACGACCGCGTATTTGTGGTACGGCACGATCTCGGAACCGTCTTCCTTATGGGAATACCAGGCGTAGTCCGGTATCTCGCAGATACCGGTGATCTCTGACCCCAGCGCATAGGACAGGGATTTGAGCGCCCTGGTGTTGGCCTCCGGATCACTCAACTCCGCCGCCTTGGTTTTCGCAACAGGACCATCCTGGTGCGGTACCATGCCGCGGATCTGCTTCAGCATGGCAGCGGCAAAAGGGTGTTTGAAGGAAAACCGCTGGCGCTCAACCTGGGCCTTCTTATCCAGGTCGCCGTGAATCGCCCGTTCGAAGAAGCCTGCGCGTTTCGGCACCCGCGGCACTTCATCATCCAGGATCAGCGTGGTCGGCCTGAGCACGCGTTTCACCTGTTCCATCGGGTAATTACTGAGGTGGGTGCGGCGGTTGGCGCGGCGCCATCTTTCCAGGCCCGAGGTCGCGCCGCCGACGCCCAACCAGTATGCCAGGCTCTTGCCGTTTTTCGCCTTTTGCGCCAACGGCAGGTCAGTTGCCAATGCATAGTCCGTAGTGACCACCGCAACCGTGTAGTCGGCGCCCAGGTAAGGATTGATGATTCCGCCTTTGGTCCGGACTCCCAGGCCCGCAAGCACCGTTAGCCGCTCGATATCGACCCGATCATTGTGATCGTCATAAGCGGTCGCGTTGAACCCCATCGCCCGGATGTGGTTGGCTATGCCTACTGCCACTTCGAAAGCGCGCATCTGCGCGGTGGCATGAATTGAGCCTTCCAGCCAGTTGCGGGCCAGGTTGCCGGGTTCCGGCAGCCGGCTGTATTCGGCAAGCACGACGATTCCGTGAGTATGATCTGCCGAATTTGCATGGCGATACCAGCAGGAGGCCGACAATTGGCAAATACCAATCTGGCTGGCATCGAGAAAATAACCGGCGCCCTTCACGTCAATGGAACGCCTTTCCAGGTCATCAGGCGCCGGCGCCCTCGCCGGCGCTACCGGGCCATCGCAAAATTGCTTGAAGATACGGTGATATTTTTCCAGCGCAGCGGCATAGTCCGGCTGCGCGCCGTTGCCGAAAACAGGCCTTTCATTCTGTCCCAACCAGCGCTCATGCTCGATAATCTCCTCATCCCTGGCCAACCTCTCTAGAGGATACGGGCCATAGTGGAAGGGCCGGCTCTTATTTGAGAAGAAGATCATATTTTGGTCCCGATTTATCTATGGAAGCTCTGAACAAGTCCATCCTGGACTTGTCAGAGCACGCAAAACAAAAATGCGATTTTTGTTTTGCTCTCAAATTCAATGACCTATCGTCATCGAATTTAGCGATACATCCCTGTATCGCAGGAAGCTCTGACTTAATCAGAGATCCCCTAATATCTTGTGATTATGTCATAAAAACTGCCGTTCCTGTCAATATCCTGTAAATTATACGACACCCACCAAATTTATATGCACAGCCTGTAAATACTATTATGCACGTAGAAGGTTTTGCGCCAATTGCAGACCGCCGCGCTCGGGCGCTGATCCTCGGTTCGATGCCCAGTACGGCATCGCTTTCCGCACAACAATATTATGCGCATCCGAGGAATTTATTCTGGCGCATCGTGGAATATTGGTTTGGCATTGGTCGCGACGCGCCTTATGCAGAGCGTTGCCGGACATTGACTGAACATGGTATCGCGCTATGGGATGTGCTGCAAAACTGTCACCGAGCAGGCAGCCTCGATAGCGCAATACGACAACCTCAAGCAAACGATTTTGCAACTTTCTACGAGCAGCATACACAACTGAAGGCAGTCTTCTTCAATGGCAGCGCCGCCGAACAGTTCTACCACAAACTGGTGGCGCCCACCATTCCCGACACGGTGTCTGTTGAATTTAACCGGCTACCCTCCACCAGCCCCGCAAATGCAGCTATGACCCTGGAGCAAAAACGCGAGCGCTGGCAAGCCGTATTGGACTCTACCTGTTTGCCGTGAACAGGTCAGTGGCTTGCCGCTTCAGATGTGCCGATACCAAGTTCTGAACGTATGTATTGTTCGCCGAATGCCGCCCGTTCGCGGCTCGCCCGGGCGCTGTTGTCTGTTACGGATAACGCCCAGGCCGTAACAAACGCCAGCGGCGCCGAAATGACGGTAGGATAGACATAAGGGAACAGCGGCTTTTCCATACCCATTACGTCCACCCACACCTGCGGTCCCACGACAATCAGGGTTACGGAAGAAATCAGACCGGCCAGGCAACCGTAGATCGCGCCGCGCGTGGTCAGCCCGCGCCAGTACATGGAGAGCAGCAATATGGGCGCATTGGCGCTGCCGGCCACCGCCAACGCCATGTTGGTGATGAAGATAACGTTGAGCTGCTCAAAGGCAATACCGAACAGGATAGCCAGTATGCCGATGACGATAACGGCACAGCGGGAAACCAACAGCTCAGACTTATCCGATGCCTGACCGCGCTTCATCGATTTTGCATACAGGTCATGCGCGATGGTTGCCGCCGCAGAAATGGTCAAGCCGGATACGACCGCAAGGATGGTGGCAAAGGCGACGGCAGAGATAAAACCCAATAGGATGTTGCCCCCCAGGAAATGGGAAGCATGCAACGCCACCATGTTGCGGCCGCCGTCCAGCAGGCCGGATGCATCCTGGTAGTCGGCATTGAACATGACCAGCGACACCGCGCCAAAGCCGATGACGATCATCAGCAAGTTGAAATACCCGATAATCGATACGGCATAAAACGTCGATTTTCTTGCGGCCCGGCCATCCTTCACCGTAAATATTCGCATCAGCACGTGCGGCAGTCCCAAAAAGCCCAGCAGGCAGGTCAGCCCCAGGGAGATCACCGATACCGGATCGGTCAGCCAACCTCCCGGCATCATCAGTCCCTCACCCTTCGGATGTATGGCTACCGCATCGTGAAATATCCGCCCCAGGTCAAAATTGAAATGCTGCAGCATCAGAACGGTAATGATTGTTCCGCCGACCACCAGCAAGAAAGCCTTGATGATCTGTACCCAGGTGGTGGCCAGCATGCCCCCAAAAGTGACGTATAAAATCATCAGCGAACTCACGGAGGTAACCGCCCAGACATAATCGATGCCGAACAATAACTGGATCAGTTTACCGGCGCCGACGAGTTGCGAGATAAGGTAAAACACCGCGGTGGAAAGCGATCCCAGTGCGGCGACCAGGGTCACGGGGCGCTCCGCAAGCCGCAGGGACACGACATCGATAAACGTATACCGCCCCAGGTTACGCAGGCGCTCGGCAACCAGCAGCAAAATGAGCGGCCAACTGGCTACGGCGCCGGCGGCGAGCATCAAACCGTCTGTTCCGGAAAAATACAACAGACTGGAAAGTCCCAAAAACGTGGCTGCGGACATGAAATCGCCGGAAATCGCAATGCCGTTCTGCAAAGGTGTAATGCCGCCTCCGGCAACATAGAACTCCTTGCGTGAATGGGTGCGCCGGGCCGCCCACCAGGTGATCAGCAATGTGCTCAAGACAAACAGCACAAACGTCAGGATCGCGGTGATATTAGGTCCGCCGGCAGCTTCCTCAACCGGCGCGGCTAACACGGTGCCCGCTGACAACGGCAGCAGCAGGAAAATCGACAAACTTCTAATCATCCGCCAGTTCCTGCAATAGCCTGTCCCGTTCAGGGTCGAAATACCGACCTGTCCACCAGGTATAAAACCCGGAAACAATAATGCTTAGCAGGATAACCAGCACAGTCAGCCAGATAATAATACTGACGGCGCTACCCTCAGGCCATGCCATCCCGGATAATTCGGGCAACCAGGCAATGGCGCCAAAATAGACGCCGAACTGCAATATACCGATTGCCGTCAGCAGCCAGGTCACCCGCCGGCGCCGGCGCACAAGCGAGTGGTACCTGGCTGATTCCGACAGTATGCGGATTTGTTCCTGTAGTTCCATGATCGGGTTGGCAAGCTGTTTTTCAGCGTTATTCTTATCTGTGTTGGCCGCGTATGATATAGGGGAACCTCCGAAAATGCTATCCTTGAAATTCGAGTCGCCCTGCGGGCGACACCCTATTCTGCTGGACTCCCGCTGTTGCGACAGTGGTATAGTGGCTGCTTTCACGGAGTTGATCCATGACTGAAGAACAACAGAACAAACCCGTTGCCCCCTACATGGCCATCGGCTTGTCCACGACGATAACGGGGATAGCCGATCGCAAGCATATCCGCCATAACCTGGAAAACATTGAGGAGGCGATCCATGCGGCCGTCTCCATGGTGAATATCAATATGCCGGTGAAAATCATCGCCCTGGCGGAAGGCGCGTTGACGGGTTTCACCGACGAGATCTTCGACCTGCCCCATGTGTTGGCGGCCAGGGAACTGTTCATCGATATCCCCGGCGAAGAGACCGAGTGGCTGGGGCGCCTGGCCAGGCTGTATAACACCTACATCATCGGCCAGTGCAAGGCGCGCTGGCCTGAAATCATGGAGGACCGGTTCTTCAACACGTTGTTCGTGATCGATCCGAACGGCAATGTCGCGCACAAGTCGGCGAAAAACCATATCTGGTGCCGGGAACGCTCCTGCACGCCTCATGATATCTACGACCGCTGGGTGGATGTGTTCGGCAACGATATTGACGCATTCTATCCCGTATTGAAAACCGCGGACATCGGCAACATCGGCACCATCTGCTGCAGCGACGGCGAATACCCCGAAGCGGTGCGGGCGCTCGCGTTCAACGGCGCCGAAGTAGTCTACCGGCCCAGCGAGGCGATGCCCATGACCGGTTCCGGCTACCCGGGCGGCGGTTCCTGGATGATCCAGAACCGGGGCCATGCGGAATTCAACTCGGTATACATGCTGTGCCCCAATGCCGGTCCCATTTTCCTGTCAGCTACATCAAAAAATCCGGTAGATATTACCGGCGGGCATGCCCACATCGTCGACTACCGTGGCGAGATCATGTCCTACAGCCCATCGGCGAACAATACCCTGGTGTGCGCCACCATTGATATCGAAGCCCTACGCCAGTTCCGCCTGATGAACCTGAACAGCAACTGGCTGAAAGACCTGCGCACCGAAGTGTACAAGCGCATGTATGAAAAACCGATCCACCCGAAGAACCTGTGGATGAAACAGGACCCGCTGCGTCATGCGCAGGTGGATGAGATCTACCGCCAAAATATCGCCTCGCTGGTCGAGCGGGGTACCTGGACCAGGCCGTTTTATGAACATGAGGGTTGCCGATTTCAACCCGGCGGAGAGGAGGAACCTCCCTGGGAGGAGTTGAAAAAAATGTGGGCGCCGTGGGATGAGAGAGAAACAGATGGATAAATTCGATGCCATTATCGTCGGCAGCGGCATCAATGCGCTGGTATGCGCGGCCTTGTTGAGCAAGCAAGGCAACAAGGTGCTGGTACTGGAGCGCAACGACCGCCTGGGGGGGTGTATCCGCACAGATGAGATTACCGCGCCGGGTTTTGTCCACGATGTCCTGTCCAGTTGGCACCCGCTGTTCGTCACCTCGCCAGGCTATGCCGAGTTGAAGGATGAACTGGAACAGTACGGACTGGAATACTGTAATACCGACACGCCTACCGCGGTGGCGCTGCCCGACCAGACAGCTTTCGTCCTGAAGAATTCGCGGGAACAGAACATTGACGCGATGAATGCGCTGTCCAACGGTGACGGCGACCGTTATCGCGCGGCCATGGCAGAACTGGAACAATCCCTGGGGCTTACCTTTACCCTGCTGGGCAGCGAATTGTGGCGCGGCGCGACGCTGAAGGTATTCCTCTCTGCCCTGGTGAAAATGGGGCCGTTCAAACTGGCGCAGTATTTTGGCGCCGGACTGCAACCGGCGCGCGCCTGGCTGGAGACGACTTTTAACTCCAACGCGGTCAGCGCCTGCCTGGCCGGCTGGCCGTCCCATGCCGGCATCGGCCCGGATGCGCCCGGCTCGGCGCTGATGGCCCGAATAATCGCCTTCACGTTGGAAATGGCGGGTTGTCCGGTTGTCAAGGGCGGCAACTACAACATCGTGCGGGCTTTTCAGCAGCTTATTGAAGCCCATGGCGGCGAATTGCAGGTGAACGCGGATGTCACCCGGGTGATTACGGCGCATGGCCGGGCAACCGGCGTCAGAAGCCGCGCCGGCATGGAGTATTCGGCCGGCAAGGTGATTTGCAGCGTCACACCGAACCAGCTTTACGAAATCCTGCTGGAACCGGCCGATGTGCCGGCCGCGGTGGCTGAACAAACCAGGGCCTACCGGTACGGCAACGGCGACATGCAAATCCACCTGGCCCTGTCGGAACCGCCACAGTGGCATGCGCCAGGTTTGGAGAATGTCGCGATCACGCATATTACCAGCGGTGTGGATGCGGTCGCGCGCTCGATCAACGAGGCGCGCTGCGGCCTGCTGCCGCAGGAAGCGACCATCGTAGTCGGCCAGCCGGCGGCGCTGGACCCGAGTCGGACACCGGACGGCAAGGGCTTGTTGTGGATACAATTGCAGGAATGCCCGCGCCGTATAAAAGGCGATGCGGCCGGCAACATCAAAGCGCCTGCAGACGGCGCCTGGACTGCAGCGGTACGCGAAGCCTATGCAGACCGCATCATTGAGCGGCTTGCGCGCTACATGCCAAACCTGAAAGACAGCATTATTGCCAGAACGGCGCTATCCCCCGCAGACCTGGAGGCGATAAATATCAACCTGGTGGGGGGAGACCCGTACGGCGGCGCTTGCTCGCTGGACCAGTTCTTCCTGTGGCGGCCACTGCGGGCGCTGAAGAACCACGATACACCGGTTAAAAATCTGTACCATATCGGCGCATCCACCCATCCTGGACCGGGTTTGGGTGGCGGCTCCGGCTACCTGGTCGCAAAGACCTTACAACACTAGCGGAGAGAACGCATGATCAGAGTCAATGTAATGTACCCCAAGCAGGAAAACGGTAATTTCGACTACGACTACTACCTGAGCACCCATATGCCCCTGGTGGAGAAACGATGGGGCAATGTGGTACGCGGCATGGAAGTCTACAAGGGGCTGGGCGGCGCCGGCGGCGCCCCGGAACCTTATGTCACCGTCGCCAGCCTGAAATTCGACAGCGTGCAGGCATTCGAGCAAGCGCTGGATGCCCATGCGCCCGAAATCATGGGCGACATCCCTAATTTCACCAATATCAACCCGGTTGTGCAGATAGAGGAACAGTTATTGTAGCAGCCAGGCCGCGTTCTGCTGCTTGCAGAAACCGTCCTCTTCCAGTTTGATCAGACCGGCCAGCAAGGATCGGGCGGCAATCGGGTAGACGCTTTCCGATACGTCCGGGTAGGTATCGAGCAGTAATTCATCGACCGCGCGCGGCGTGCCGGACAAAGCCGCCTTGAGCGCGGCTTCGCGCATTTCCCGATGCCTGATAAAGTGCCGGATCAGGCTGTGGCCGTCGCGCCGGGGCGGCCCATGGGCAGGATACAGGACACCCATGGGAGTACCAAGCAACCTGTTAAGACTGTCTAAATACGTGTGCATGTGACCTTCCGGCGGGTCGATAACAATGGTTGACACCGTGGACAGCATATCGCCCACGATTGCCGCGTGGTAGCGGCTGTCGATAAAACACAGGTGATCGACCGCATGACCCGGAGTATGCAACACGTTCAGATGCCAGTCACCGGACCCATCCGGCGCAGTGCCAAGCTCCAGGCGGTCGCCGTCCGTTAACGGTTCCCCCGGTATAAAACCGGCGTCGATGCGGCGGTAGGTCTCCTCATGGGCGCGCAGTGGCAGCCGATACCGTTGGCTCACCGCGTTGACCGCGCCAACGTGGTCCCGGTGGTGATGCGTTAACAGGATAGCCTGAAACCTTCCTCCCTCGTTAATCAGGTCGTCCATCCGGTTGAACAGCCGTTGCTGTTCCCCCTGGTCCGGAGTCGCCGGATCGATGATGTAGAGCCTGTCCGTGCCGGCTATCATGGTATTGGTGGTGGTCGCCGGCGGTAATGTCGGCGTTGCCAGCGGCGCAACGAAGATGCCCGGTGAAAAATAAACCGGATGCAGGCCGCCCTGCGCCAGGCGTTCCGTTTCATGCCTGCTGCGTTCAAGGAACGTATCCAGACCACCCTCGGCCATCAGGCGCAACAGAAAAAGCACCGGCGGCGCGATCTCCATTTCCCCCCTGTCCCAGGCGTCGACCACTTCCCCGGGCCTGACAAACCGGCCTTCGACCAGTTCATAGTTATCGACGGCCGGAGTTTCATGTTCCGGGCAACGGACATACATGAACAAGGTATCGAAACGGACCGGAAAAAACGGCGGTGTAGTGATGCGGTATAGCGGCGTGATCCGAGGAAGCGCCGCATCATACTGCGCTAGGAAATCCCGCCATTGTTCAGGCTCATCCTTGATCTGCTGTTTCAGCGCCTGTTTCCGCTCCGGGCTGAATTCCCCGCCCAGGGTGGCAGACAGTATGTCCGTTTCCTCCAGGATTTCACGTACTGCGCAGCGTTTCAGCACCACTTCCTCCGGATCGTCCTCCCCATGACTATCGACCGTACTGACGTTGCCGCCGGGAAACACCCAGTAACCGCCGAAGAACTTGAGCTCGGGAGCGCGCTTGACCAGGTAAACTTCCGGGTCCTGGTCAGACCCGCGCACAAGGATAACACTGGCGGCTAATTTGATGCTGGACATTGCGCCAGTATACTGCGAACACCTAATTAAGTCAGGGTTTCCGGCAAGCAGTCTAGTCCTGTTTCAGCAATGGCGCGGTCAGCGGCCATGGCGCGGCTTGCTCCAGTTGTCGCGCCAGTTGCAGCAGGGTGGCCTCCGCGCCGTAGCGACCGACAAATTGTACCCCCAACGGCAGTCCGTTGGTGTTCTGGTGTAACGGCAGCGAGATTGCCGGTTGTCCTGTCATGTTAAACAGTGGCGTAAACGGGCAGAATTCAAAAGTACGGTTTGACCATGCTTTGGCATCCAGGCCGGGGGCATTGGCATTGATGACACCCACCGGCAGCGGCGGCTGGGCCACGGTAGGTGTGAGCAGGATATCGTATTCCTGAAAGAATCCGCCGATACCCCGGCATACCTGGTTCGCGACTGCCTGGGCCTTGAGCAAGGCTTCCGCCTTGACCTGCTTGCCTTCCCGGTAACAGGCAAGCGTGGTTGCCTCAAGATGCTCTTCATCCACGGGCCGGCCGGTGAGCATAGCCGCAAAATCTATGAAAACGGCCAGGTTGGCTGCCCACAGCACGACGGTTGCCTCGAAAAACTGCTCCCAGTCGAGTCGGGGCCTGGCCTCAATAACCTGGTGCCCCAGTTGTTCGCAAAGTTCTGCAGTCTTCGGTATTGTATCCTTGACCTCTCCGTCAACTTCCACGCCTGACCAGGCTTCGTTCATCCAGGCTATTGTCAATGATCCGGGGCCTTTCAACATGTTGCTCGCATAGGCTTCCCCGGGTATCGGAATCTCGAAAGGATCGCCAATGCCAGGGCCTTTGACGGCGTCGAGCAGGGCTGCCGCATCCCTGACCGTCCTGGTAACAGCAAATTCCACTGCCAGGCCGCTCAACGGCTCGCCGCTGTCCGGACCGCTCGGTACCCTGCCCCGGGTCGGCTTCAGGCCGACGAGGCCGCAGCAGGAGGCCGGTATGCGAATGGAACCACCACCGTCATTGGCATGAGCCAGCGGAATGATACCGGCGGCAACCGATGCGGCCGTGGCCCCGCTTGAACCTCCCGGCATTCTTGCCAGGTCCCAGGGATTGCGCGAAGGGCCGTTGACCAGCGGTTCAGTGGTGGGGCAATAACCGAATTCCGGCGTGGCTGCCCGGCCTATTGTGCGCAGCCCGGCCTGGCGGAACCGCTTCATCAGGTCAGTATCGTGTTGCGCCCGGATCCCCTGGGCCAACCTGCTGCCCATCTCATTCAGCACACCTTCGGCGCGCAGCCCCAGATCTTTGATGAGAAAAGGCACACCGAAAAAAGGCGCATCGGCATTGTGCGAACCTGCCAAGGGTTCGGGAAAGAGTTCAATAATGGTATTGATTTTCGGATTGAGCAGGTCCGCCATCTGCAGCGCACAGGCCAGCGCTTCTTCATCACTGACCTCCTTGTTGCGGATCAGCTCGGCGAGTCCGAGTCCATCATAGGAAATATATTCTGTTAGTTTCATATATCCCACACTATGTAAAGATCGCTCACAAGTTTTTCAACAGCGGTTCCACCGCGCCGATCAGCGCGTCCTGGTGCGGCTGTAGCGGATGGCCTCCCAGGCCCGCCAGTACCGGTTCGAAGGGGTCTTCAACACCACTGCTGATGCCGGATAACTGTTCCATCACCGCAAGGCCGAAGAACGGTACCGTATGACCGCTGTAGCCGCCTTCGTGGCACATTACCAGGCGACCGCCGCATACCTCGGCCGCGACCTGCATCATCTTTGTGGTCAGGCTGCGGTAGGCTTCGCTGGTCAGCATCTGTCGGCCCAGGGGGTCGTGCGCCCCCGCATCGAATCCTGACGGAACGATGATGAAATCCGGCTTGTATTGTTGCAGCGCCGGGACAACGATCCGGTCATAAACGGCTTCGTATGCGCCGACTCCCGACCCCGGCGGCAGCGGCACGTTAATGTTGTAGCCGGCGCCGGCGCCTTCTCCGGTTTCACTGATGTGGCCTGAATCCGGCGGGAAACAATTATCCTGGTGCACCGAGATGGTCAGGGCCGCGGGATTTTCCCAGAACGCGGCCTGGGTGCCGTTGCCGTGGTGCACGTCCCAGTCGACTATCGCGATACGGTCCAGTTTGCGCGCTTCAAGCAGGTGCATGCCGGCAATGGCCGCGTTGCCGAATATGCAAAAGCCCATACCCATGTCGGCCAGCGCGTGGTGTCCTGGCGGTCGCACCAGCGCATAGGCGTTGTCCACCTTGCCGTCCAGTACCGCATCGACCGCCTCGATCACGCCGCCGGCAGACAGACGGGCAATTTCGAAGCTACCGCGCCCCATTGCGGTGAAAAAACCCGTCTCCGACAGGTACTGGTCGTTCTGCGCTTCGATCCTCTGGTAATACTCCGAGGTATGGTACCGGCAGATCTCCGCTTGCGTCGCCTCCCGCGGCTCGATATGAATCAGGTCTTTCAGGATCCCGCTGACGTCCAGCAGGTTGCGTATGCGGCGCTTGGTTTCTTGGTGCTCCGCATGCACATACGGCTGCACCGGGTTGCCGAACGGCATGAAGGCCGCAAAGTTGCCGTTCTCATGCCACATATAAAGTTCGTGATAGACAAAACCTGTTGCCATGTGAGACCTCTTGAAGTGTATGGAGTTTTATGAATTGTAAGATCGTTCCCCGGAAGATGTCCATGATAACACCATCAGTTTTTCGTCTGATCAGGATTTCCCGCATCACCCAGAGACAAATACGGTTTGCTTATTAGTGAGCCGGAAGGGGAAGCAGTCCGCCGACCAGGAAGGCGTCAATATTGAATTGATGCACTTCATTCGACCCGGCGAATACGATGTTGCCGCGTAAAGCATCCAGGTAATCGACAACCCGCGTCAGCCCCGAGAGCGAATTTACAACAGTTTCTCGGTACTTTCACCCGTGACACACGATTTATGCTGCGCCGGGTAATCAATCTTACCTCAGATAAAATTCTGGCATTAATGTTCTAAATCATTAAAATAGTCTGAGCTTGCCCGAAAATTTGACAACAGTTACCTATCATGCTTAAACAATTATCCGGAATAATCCTGCTTCTAAGTATTTTCAGCATCGCCAGGGCGGAGTTGCCAAACGATGCGATAGGCAATGTAAACACCCTGCCTGTGCCCTACCCCAACGACTGGGTGATTGTCCATGACATTGCGTTCGACCACATGTCCGTGGGCCGCTTCATGGTGTTGGATGTCAACGGCGGGGATATCAAGAATTATTTCAAGGGGACTTTCAACGGCGGTTTTATCGCGGCCTTTGCCCGATCGTTGAGCAGGTCAGAGATGTATGTGCTTGAGCACTATTATGATCGCGGCACGCGCGGAAACCGCGCCGACATGATCACCATCTACGATAAAGCCACCTTGAGCCCGATCGATGAAATTATCCTCAGCGACCCCAAACTCAAGCGGGCCGAGATACTGGTCAGCAAGTTCGTCATCTCACTCATTGACAATGACAGGTTCCTGCTGTTCTACAGCTTCACCCCCGGCACCTTTGTTACCGTCGTGGACCTGGAAAAACGCGAGGTCGTTAACGGAGTCCCATTGCCGACCTGCGCCGGTATTTTTCCTACCGGCCGGCGTGGCTTCAGCTCGCTGTGCGGCAACGGTTCCATGGTCAGCTTCCAGCTTGATGAGAACGGTCAGGTGACCGAACAGAGCAAGATCGAACCGTTTTTTGACGTCGACAAAGATGCCCTGTTCGAGCGGCCCGCGATCATTGATGGCACTGGCTACTTTCCCAGCTTCAGCGGCCAGATACAAGAAATCGACTTGAGCGGCGCCAGCGCCAGCCTGGGAGAGAAATGGAGCCTGGTAGATGAAGCGGACCTGGAACAGAACTGGCGTCCCGGCGGCGCCTGGCTGACCGCGACGGACAGTACCGGGCGACTTTACGTAATGATGCACGCAGACGGTGGCGAAGGCTCCCATGATAATCCGGGCTCTGAAATCTGGGTGTTCGATACCGCCGCCAAGACCAGGGTGCAGCGCATACCGCTTACCTTGCCGGCCATCGCATTCGATATCACCATGGGTGACTCGCCGAAGATTGTGACCACCAATATAGAAATGAAACTGGAAGTCTATGACGCCCAGTCAGGCGAACACATCAATACTATCGCCGATTTCTACCATAATTGGCCGTTGCTGGTGTATGCATCGCCCTAGTCTGGATAGTGCGCAAGTTCGCTTTAGGTAAGACAATAATGTATGCATACTCATAGAGTTATATGCCCGATGTTCACTTTCGTACTGTTGCAAACCCCAGTGGCGCAATATCCTTGTTAAGGAGCAATAGAATATGATCTGGTTAGACAAACTGACGGAAAATTTATCGAGAAACGTGGCCAAGACATCTTCCCGCCGGGGTTTTCTCGGCGGACTGGGCGGGGCGCTCGCGGGCGGATCGATCATGCCCCTGTTGCCGGTTGCCCGCGCTGCGGCCGCGGAGACGGAACAACCGGGACCGCCCGAGGTTGACCCGGGAGACCCGGCGACCTGCGAATACTGGCGCAACTGCGCGATAGACGGCTACCTGTGCTCCTGCTGTGGCGGAACCATCAACAGTTGCCCGCCGGGGACGCAGATGTCGTCCATCACCTGGATCGGCACCTGCAGAAACCCCGGAGACGGCAAGGACTACATCATCTCCTACAACGACTGCTGTGGCAAAACAGCCTGCGGCAACTGCTTCTGCAACCGGAATGAAGGAGACAGACCCACCTACCGGCCCCATACCTCCAATGACTATAACTGGTGTCTCGGCACGGAGAGCACGGCTTATCACTGCACCGTCAACCTCATCCTGGGTGTGGCGATTAAGCAATAATGGCGCGACGGCAACGCGTAGCTGCCTGGCTTCCGTGTCCCGGACGCCGGCCGATTGAATTCGTGCTGACTGGCACGCTTCTGCTATTGCTAAGTGTCAGCGTCACTGCCAACGCCAATGATGTCCTTGCGCGCCAGAACTACATTCTGAACTGCCAGGGCTGCCACCTGCCGGACGGTTCAGGTTCGCCAGGCAACGTGCCGAAGATGAATGACTTTGTCGGTTATTTCCTGCACGTACCCGGCGGCAGGGAATTTATCACCCAGGTGCCGGGCGTGGCCGGCGCGCCCATCTCCGACCAGGAACTCACAGACGTGATGAACTGGATTTTATTGAACTTCAGCAAAAACCAACTCCCCGATCCATTTGTGCCCTACAACGCCGAGGAAATCGGCGAACTGCGCAAGCAACCACTGATCGACATGCACCAACGCCGCGAAGAACTGATTGCCCACATCAAAGACAAACTGGGTGTGACGGAGTATTAATCCCGCTTTGTCAAAACAACCTCTGGTTTGACCAGACGTTTACAGTCCCCGGATGACTGTGTCAGGCAGCAGGAATTTGGCCTGCGGGACAGGATTGAATCAACCAGCGTTAGTCTAGTACTCTTTCAACTTAATTTTGACATATTCAGCGGGTCGGGAAGCGGTTGAGCGCAAGGCGCGGCGCGCAGGGAATGGCGCTCCCTTCCCAAGCGGCGCAACGACGCGGGCGACCGCTTCCCGGCCCGCCCGCAGGGAGCCACACAGCGACGCCAATACGGCGTTGCAGCCCTTGGCAAGGACTCGCCATTCCCGGCGGGCTGCGCCTTGTCTTGGCGTCGCTGTGTGGCTCTGAACATGTCAAAATTACGTTGAAAGAGTACGGGTGTATACACAAAGCTTGTTACCCTCCATGTCGCGGAAATAGGCCCCGTAGAAACCGCCATCGCCGCGCGGCCCGGGAGCGCCCTCATCCTGGCTGCCCAGGTCAAGCGCCTTTCTATGAAGAGTATGGACCTTGTCGGTCGAATCCACGAAAAATGCCACCATCACACCGTTGCCCATAGTGGCAGGGTTTCCGTCAAAGGGCCTCATAGCAGCGAATAGTGGTTCAGATTGTGATCTACCCCAAGCTATGTGTTTACCCTCCTCTTCCATCAAGCGGGCAGCGCCCAGTTCGCCAAATAATTGATCATAGAATGCACCGGCCTTTTCCAGGTCGTTTGTTCCCAAAGTAACGTAACCAATCATTTTTTTCTCCTCCAACTCTTAAATTTGTATGTAATCAATCGCTTGCTAACTGTTAATTCTACCTGAATTTGCAGGCAGGGAGCGCGGTGCGTAGCGTTTGCGCCTCCTGATGTCGCAGACTGTGGCTATTACATTAGAATTCCAATATAGGAAAGCTCTGCTATAAATGCCTATAAATTACAGGAGACCGAATATATCGTGTATATCGAGAGGTGACTGCGGCGCTTACAGGTTACGCTTGTCAATCACCCGTTTGGCCTTGCCCTCAGAGCGCGCGACGCCGCCTTCTGTGTGCACGTTGACTTGCGCCGAGATGCCTATCAAGTCCTTGATGTGTTTTTGCAGCGCCTTGGCGGCCGGCTGTTTTGCAGACTCGGCGGCGCCGGGGGATAGCTCCACGTTGATCGTCACCTCATCAAGGTTGCCGCTGCGGGTGATCTCGATCTGGTAGTGGGGCGCCAGGTCGGGGACCTTGAGTATCTGCTCTTCCACTTGAGTGGGAAACATGTTCACGCCGCGGATGATCAGCATGTCGTCACTGCGGCCGGTGATCTTGTCCATGCGGCGCATGGTGCGGGCCGTGCCCGGTAACAGCCTCGTCAGGTCCCGGGTGCGGTAGCGCACCACGGGCAGGGCTTCCTTGGTGAGGCTGGTGAACACCAGTTCTCCTTCTTCCCCGTCCGGCAATACCTCTCCCGTTTGCGGATCGATGATTTCCGGGTAGAAGTGGTCTTCCCAGATGGTAGGACCGTCCTTCGTCTCCACGCATTCCTGGGCAACGCCGGGTCCCATGACCTCGGACAGGCCGTAGATATCCACCGCGTCGATATCCAGCCGTTGTTCCAGGTTGGCGCGCATGGAACCAGTCCAGGGTTCGGCGCCGAATATGCCCACCCGCAGCCTGAGTTTGCGGCAATCGACGCCTTGCCGCTCCAGTTCATCGGCAATACTGAGCATGTATGACGGTGTCACCATGATGATATCGGGATCGAAGTCCTGGATGAGCTGCGCCTGTTTCTCCGTTTGCCCGCCGGACATGGGGATCACGGTGCAACCCATCATCTCACCCCCGTAGTGGGCGCCCAGGCCGCCGGTGAAGAGGCCATAGCCGTAGGCCACGTGTATCTTGTCTTTATGATTGCCACCGGCCGCCCGTATAGAGCGGGTTACGACACGGCTCCAGACCTCGATATCATTGCGGGTATAGCCTACTACCACCGGTTTGCCGGTGGTGCCGCTGGATGCGTGTATGCGCACTACATCGTCCATAGGCACCGCGAACATGCCGAACGGGTAGTTGTCGCGCATGTCCTGCTTGTCCGTAAACGGAAATTTGGACAGGTCGCTGAGTTGCTTCAGGTCCGAGGGATGGACGCCGGCAGCATCAAACTTCTTGCGGTAGCTCGCTACGTTGGCGTAGGCATGTTCCAGGCTCCATTTCAGCCGCTGCAGTTGCAGGCTGCGCAACTCATCGATGCCGGCTTTTTCAATGGGATCCAAGGTGTCAAAAGTCCCCTGCTCTGTCATACTGTGCACCTTCAATAGCAGTTTTAAACTATTACAGGAATTTCTGATATCATCAGATTTCCGTATCATATCTTAAAAGATATTCAACGGAAACCGGTAATTGAAGGAATCTGGATTTGAGAAACCTTACAGCGGATACATCGTGCAATGAATATACAAAGTTATGTCGCAGGCGAATGGTTCAGCGGCGGGGGTGATGGCGCCCGGGTTGTCAATGCGGTAAACGGCGATTACATCGGCGCCGTCTCCAGTGACGGGATGGACTTTCGGGAGGTACTGCGCCATGCGCGGGAAACCGGCGGTCCGGCGTTGCGCGCGATGACATTGCATGAACGCGCGCTGTGCCTGAAGGCATTGGCGCAATACCTGATGGAGCGCAAGGAGGAGTTCTACCAGGTCTCTGCCTGGACTGGCGCCACTTGCTCCGATAGCTGGATCGACATAGAAGGCGGCATCGGCACGCTGTTCAGTTACAGCAGCCTGGTGCGGCGTGAATTTCCGAATGAAACCTTCCTGGTGGAAGGGGAGCAGGAACGCCTGTCAAAAGAAGGGACGTTTACCGGCCGCCACATCCTGGTTCCCAGGGAAGGCGTGGCTGTGCATATCAACGCGTTTAATTTTCCCTGTTGGGGCATGTTGGAAAAGATTGCCCCCAGCCTGTGTGCGGGGATGCCGGTAGTGGTGAAACCTGCGACAGTATCCTCATACCTGACAGAGAAGATGGCGCGCGAGATTGTGGCATCAGGACTGCTGCCGGAGGGCGCGTTCCAGCTCATCTGCGGCAGTACGGGTGATATGTTTGACCACTTCATGGAACAGGATGTGGTGACCTTTACCGGTTCGGCCTCCACGGGGCGAAAGCTGAAGTCGCACCCCAATATCGTTGCCAATTCCGTCCCGTTCAACATGGAGGCGGATTCTTTGAACCTATCGCTGCTGGGCGAAACGGTCGAGCCGGATTCGGCCGAGTTCGACCTGTTCATCAGGGAAGTGGCCCGGGAGATGACTGTTAAGGCCGGACAGAAATGTACGGCCATCCGCCGCGCCATCGTGCCCGCCGGCAGGGTCGAGGCGGTAACCGCGGCGCTGAAACAAAGACTGGACAAGCTGCCGCTGGGCGATCCTTCCGTAGACGGTGTTAAGATGGGGCCCCTCGTTGGCCGCTCCCAGATGGAGGATGTCCGGGAAAATGTGAACCTGTTGACCCGTTCCTGCGAAATCCTTTACGGCGGGGGCGGGGAATTCGAAATCCGCGGGGGAGACAGGGAGAAAGGCGCGTTCTTTCCCGCTACCGTGTTGTATTGTGATCAACCGGAAACTGCCGCAGAACCTCATGACATAGAGGCATTCGGTCCGGTCTGTACGGTCATGCCTTACCGGGATATCGATGAAGCCATCCTGCTGGCAAAAAAAGGCCGGGGCAGCCTGGTCGGCTCAGTATTCACCGGTGATGATGCGGAGGCGCGGCACATTGTACTGAACACGGCCGCCTGGCATGGCCGCCTGCTGATCATCAACCGGGACTGCGCCGGGGAATCCACCGGTCATGGCTCGCCCCTGCCGGCGCTGGTGCACGGCGGGCCTGGGCGGGCCGGTGGCGGGGAAGAACTCGGTGGCGCCCGGGCCATCAAGCATTATTTGCAACGCTGCGCGCTACAAGGCTCGCCTACGACCCTGATGCGCGTGACCGGCGAGTACCACCAGGGCGCGGCCCCGCTGACCGACAAGACGCACCCGTTCCGCAAGTATTTCGAGGAACTGCAAGTCGGCGAGACCCATCATAGCCATCGGCGCACCGTCACCGAGGCGGACATCGTCAACTTCGGCTGCCTGACCGGTGATCATTTCTACGCCCATTTCGATGAGATCGGCGCCGCGGATTCGATATTCGGGAAGCGTGTGGCCCACGGCTATTTTCTGATCTCTGCGGCAGCCGGCATGTTCGTGGACCCGGCGCCCGGACCGGTGCTGGCCAACTACGGCCTGGAAAACCTGCGTTTCATCGAACCCGTGGGAATCGGCGACACCATCCAGGTAAAGATCGTGGTCAAACAGAAGATAAAGAAAGACAGGCGCCCCGATGATACCCGCGCGACGGGTGTAGTGAGATGGGCGGTGGAGATTACCAACCAGGACGACAAAACCGTAGCCTTGTACGATGTTATGACGCTGGTGGAACGTCGGGATGACTGAGCTCACCCGAGATGAGCTTGCACGCGCCTGCGTGAAAGCCATGTACGCCAAGGATATGGCCTCGCAAAGCATCGGCATTACCGTTGGCGAGGTGCGTGAGGGTTATGCCCGTCTCGAGATGACCATCACTGACGGCATGTTGAACGGCCACGGCATCTGCCATGGCGGTTTCATCTTTACCCTGGCGGACACGGCCTTTGCCTGCGCCTGCAACACCCGCAACGACGTGAACGTAGCGCAGAAGTGCGGCATCGAGTTCAAACGGCCGGGCAGAGTCGGTGATCGGCTGGCGGCGACTGCCGAACATAAGTCCCAGGATGGCCGTTACGGACGCTACCAGGTCAGGGTCACCGACCAGGACGGCAACCTGGTCGCCCTGTTCGAGGGACACTCATGCCAGGTCAGGGGGAAACTGCTGTAAAACCAGGGGTCGGAGTTAGGGAAGCTCTGACTTAATCTCAGAGGTTTCTTAATCAGCTTGCAGAGTCGCCAGGTCCGCAAGGACCTCGGCGCTGTGGGTATCGGGGTCCACTTTTCGGTAGGTCTTTGCAATCTTGCCGGCGGGGTCAATGATAAAGGTATGCCGCGCGGCGATGGTCATGCCCAGCCACTTTGTCAGAGAACCGTATTGCCTCGCTGCTTCGCCTTCGGCGTCGGACAACAGCGGAAACGGCAAACCATATTTTTCCGCGAAGCGGGCGTGGCTTTCGGTGCTATCAAGACTGACGCCAAGCACTTCCGCATCCAAAGCCCGCAGTTTGAAGATGTCATCGCGGAAATTGCACGCCTCGGTGGTGCAACCGGGCGTATCGTCTTTGGGATAGAAGTACAACACCACCCACTTGCCCTGGTACTGCTCCAGGCTATGGGTTTTCATGTGCTGATCCTGCATCACAAACCCGGGCGCAGGTTGCCCGGCCTGAAGCTCGGCAGCCGCGACCTGATGCCCGAACAGGAAGCAGACCAGGAAAGAGATTGATCTCACTATTACCATAAGGTGATTATACACGGGATGAATTAAGGATGCTCTGATTAAGTCAGAGCTTCCTGCGATACAGGGATGTATCGCTAAATTCGATGACGATAAGTCATTGAATTTGTGAGCAAAATAAAAATCGCATTTTTGTTTTGCGTGCTCTGACAAGTCCAGGATGGACTTGTTCAGAGCTTCCTTAACATGGATACACAGGATGAACAGGATGATTTTAATAGCTGGCCTGCGACGCGGGGATGCATCGCTCAGAGAAGTGCTGGATGGACACGTTCAGAGTTTCCTTAGTATACTCTCCTTTAGCGTTCGACTGACGGGGGTTCTTCCATGGATTCACAGCCTCTTGCTGAGAGACAACAGAAACTGGCCTCTATTTCAGCGGCGAGTATGGCCGATCGCGACACGCCGCTGATCAGAAATGCCTGGTATGTGGCTGCGCGCAGCGATGAAATCACACGCAAGCTGTTTTCCCGGCAGTACCTGGGCGTCAGTGTTGTGCTGTTTCGCAAGGAGAACGGCGCGCCGGTGGCTTTGCAGAACCGTTGCTGCCATCGCTCGTTTCCATTGGCTGAGGGTAAGCTGTACGGTGATGTGCTGGAATGCGGTTATCATGGCTTCCGCTATAACACCGACGGCAAGTGTGTGGCGGTGCCATCGCAAAAGCGCCCGCCACAAAATATTGGCTTGCGTACGTTTCCGGTTGTGGAGAAAAAACCTTTTATCTGGATCTGGCCGGGCGACCCGGACAAGGCGGACGAGGCCCTCCTACCAAACCAGTTCTACCTGGACCACCCGGACTGGGCGGTTAACATCGGTTTCCTGAACATAAAAGGCAGCTATGTCAGCCTGCATGAAAACCTGCTGGACTTGTCGCACCTGAGCTTCCTGCATGACAAGACCTTCGGCACGCCGGAATATGCGCGCGCCCCCATTGAAGACACGGTCGGTGACGAACATTTTGAGGTGTGGCGGCACGTGGAATGCGTGTTGCCGCCGATTTACGCCAAGCCGCTGGGTTGGGAGGGCGAAAAAGCCATGCGCAGTTCCGGCTCGCTGTTTGTCAGCCCCGGCCTGCACGTTAACTCCGGCATCCTGAAAAACCTGGACAAACCGGAAAAAATGCAAAAACTGCAGCCTCTTATCAAAGTGGCGCAGTTGATAACCCCGGAAACCAATACCTCGACGAACTATTATTATGCCCAGTGTCGCAACTTCTGTTTACACGACGAAGAAATGGGCGCGTTCATGCTGAAAGCAAACCAGGCCGCATTCAGCGAGGATGTGTTCGCGATCGAACACATCAACAGAATACAGGACACCGATCAGACACCCGGCTTCTTTGAGGTCGACGTGCCGGCAGACCGCGCCGGCATCGCAATGCGCCGCCACCTGAAAAAAATGGCGGACGCAGAGCGCTAACTCCAGAGATTACAGGCGTCTTGTACAAGCGCAGAACTCAAAATACTTGACTTTCTTGACCTGCTGTCATAAAACAACCGTATACAGTCTAAAACTGGTCATAATGGTGAGGGGTTCAAAGATGACAAGCATCCATCCAATATTACCGCGTCTGTGGTCATTGATTTTGTTCATTCTGGTTGCAGGTGGCTTGGGCGGTTGCGCATCCACGACTGAATTCAGTTCAGTAACCGGACTCACGCCCGATGAGACCGGTCTTGAAACTGTGTTGATGCCATTGGATGTCGAACTATCACTGCTGACTGCCGGCGGCATGCGGGAACCTAAAGCTGACTGGACACAGGCAGCCAAAGAGCACATGTTGACCGCTATCAAAGCGCAACTTGGCGAAACCGGCTCTGAGCTGATAATTTATTCGGAAGATAATGAGAATGACCCGTTATTTCAGAAACTGGCGGGAATAGAGCGTCTGCACAGCGCTGTCGGCCAATCGATTTTGATCCATGAATTTGAGATGCCGCTGCCATCCAAAAAAGATACCTTCAGTTGGACATTGGGTCCTGATGTACAAATTATCCGGGAGCGATATGATGCCGACTACGCCTTGTTCATTTATCTGCGAGACAGTTACAGCACCGCCGGCAGGGTATTGCTTCAAGCTGCCGTAGGGGCATTAACCGGGATTATGCTTGATGGTGGGCAGCAAATGGGGTTTGCATCACTGGTGGATTTGAGAAACGGCAATATCGTCTGGTTCAACCGTTTGCTCAGCCTAACGGGTGACGTGCGCAACGCTGAACCTGCGGCAGGAACTGTCTCCCTATTATTGAACGAGCTACCCCGTTAATTTCAAACCGGTTTACAGATGCTTCATCGGCGCGGCATCCTGGTTTGTCTGTTCCTGGTAAGTCTGTATTCTCTTCAGGTCAATAGTGAGTCATCTGATTCTTTCACCCCGCTGACCCCGAAAATCCCACCGGGTTATACACCGGATGATAGCGAATTGGAGGGTGGCCTTTGGATGATAATGGAAAACGCTGAGAAGGAATTGCGTTCTTCACCTAAACGAATCATTGATGCTGAAATCAATGCCTACCTGCAATCTATTGTCTGCCGTCTCGTCCCGGAATATTGTGATTATATTCGGGTATATGTCACTCGCATACCTTATTTTAACGCAAGCATGGCGCCCAATGGGATGATGACGATATGGACAGGCCTATTATTACGAACCTACAACGAAGCGCAGGTTGCAGCTATTCTCGGTCACGAATTAGCACACTTTCTATTACGGCACAGTCTCAACCAGTTTGAAGATGCCAGCAAGAAGATGACTATAGGCGCTTTAGTCGCTGCCCCACTCGGACTTTATGGCATACATCAGCTTTTCGTTGCATCGAGTATTTTTGCATACAGCCGCAACCTGGAGAGAGAAGCGGATAAATACGGTATACAGTTGCTTTCCGAAGCGGGTTACGACCCGTTTGAGATGGTTAGAATATGGGAAAATATAATTCAGGAAGAGGAAAATGATAAGCTCAACAAACGCTCTTCTGTTCCTTTTTTTGCTACCCATCCCGCCCCTGAAGATCGGCTTGAAAGACTTACTGAGTACGCTGAAGCGCTATCCGAACAAGCGCAGCAAATCGAAACGACAGCAGATACATATCAGCGCGTCCTGGAACCTTACTGGCACGATATGTTAACTGACGAACTGAACCTGAACTACCTCGACAAATCGGAATTCATCCTGACAAAACTGCTTGCAAACAATGTTGCTCCGGCTATCACTCATTACTACAAAGGCGAACTCCATAGGTTGCGTAAAGCTGAGGGCGATATCGAGCAAGCAATTTATCACTATGAGCATGCTGCCACTTTCGATCAGCATCCGGCTGCGCTATATCGTTCATTGGGACTTTTACAGTTGAAGGAAAAACAGCAACAGCGTGCTTATGACAATTTTCGGCGTTACCTGGAACTGGAGCCTGACGCGGCCGATAAAGAAATGATCCAATTTTATCTGTCTATGGAGAAATGATATGAAAAAAATACCATTCGTATTTATGTTGATAGCGCTATCGGGATGCAATCAATACACACTGGTGAAGACCGAACTGGTCGAAATAGAGGGGATTGCAGTGACACCGCAAACAGTCTGGAATTCGGCCCCGTCCCAATTAAGACTGGGCGGGAGACCAACCTGGACGGCCGACGGCACATTGCTTAATTCAGTAACTTTTATCTCGGCTATCAAAGACGGGCAGACTTTGTTCAAAGCCAAAGAAAAAGAACAGTTCCCGACATTTGCGTCTGATATGTTGCCCAATGAAATTGTTGAACTGGTCGAATCCTCGATTGTCAAGCTCATGTCGGCAACCGTATCAGGCCATGGCTCACTCAAACCATTGCTGGTAGATGGACATCCGGGGTTTGAAACGGATATCAGCATTGTTACCCGTGATGACGTGCCAAGAAAAATCTACGTTGCCGGCACAGTCAAAGATGAAGCATTGTACTTAATCCTGTTCCAGGCAACGGAGGTGTATTATTACGACAAGTATATCGGCGATGTGACAAACATGGCTGAAGGGATGGCGCTTAACTGATTTTAAAAATTCGTAAAACAATTTGTAAGAAAACCTGTAAAAAAACCTTGACATTTTATATTCAGCCCCTATAATATTTAGTTAAGTAACTAACAAAGTTTTGTTTATGCCCAGATTAAGTGATAAACGTGAACGTTTGATTAGTGCAGCCGATGCTCTGATACACAGGCAGGGTTTTTATCGCACCACGCTAGCAGACATTGCCGAAGAGGCAAAAGTGCCGTTAGGAAACGTGTATTACTATTTCAAGACCAAGGAGGATATCTGCAAGGCGGTTGTCACAGAACGGAAGCAGGCATTATCAAATATGCTCAAGAGTTGTTGCAGGAGAAGGGATCCGATGGACGCGTTGATGAATCTGGTCAAGGTAATGATAGGCCATAGCAGGGAACTGGCCGAAGCAGGATGCCCTCTCGGCGGCCTGTCCCAGGAACTGGATGAGCAATGCGGTGAGTTGATGGATTGCGCTGATAGCTGTATGAAGTACCTGGTGGACTGGTCAACGGAGCAATTTCGCCTGATGGGTTTGAAGCAGGCTGAGGAACTGGGTTTCGAGTTCGTATCACGGGTGCAGGGAATTATTTTGCTGGCCAACATATTAAATGATCCCCGGCAATTGAAACAGCAACTCAAGTCGGTGGCTGAATGGATAAAAAGCCTGGCCCCGCACTGCCGGAATGAGCAACGGGCTGCCGCATAACAGGACAGGATATATTTTTTACAGAATATAAGTTAGCTATTTAACTTAGATAGGTATGAAACTTATGACATTGCATATCGAAGAACACTCACACTGCCGCGATGTCTGTTGGCTGTGGGCCGTATTTATCTAAAGCCCTTGAAAATTTATTTTTAGCCCATATTTAGTTAGACAACTTACATAGAAAAGGAGAACAACCATGAAAACTTTGATCGGAAAAACGTTTGCTATCACCTTGATTGCCAGTTTACTGACCCTGGCCAGCGTGGAGAATCACGCGGGCGAACTCGACAGCTACCTGGATGAGGCCATGCGCACACAGGTTCTCGAGGAATTGAAAGAAAACATGCAGCGCCTGTACGAAGGCGAAGCGTTTATTCCTGCAACGGGTTACCAGGTAAACGCCCTGCAGGTACAGGACTTCGGTTTTTCTATCGCCAATCGGAAAATTGCGGTTCCGGACTTTTATCGGGTTGGCGTAGTGAATTGAGACAGGTTTACCCCCCTCTATCCCCCGGGAGTTTCCATACTCCCATACTTGGCCGCCACCGGTCCTCCCCCTCTGGTGGCGGCATTTTTTTTCTGCTTCAAGACAGGCAAATACTTGCCTGGTCAAGCCTTTCATTCCCATTCCGGTTATAATTCCTGAAACTATTCAACAATGACTGAAACTACTGAACGCATGCTGGAAAAAACAACAGACATCGACCCTCAAGAAACTCAGGAGTGGCTCGAAGCCCTGGATTCAGTCATGGCCCGGGACGGCACAGAACGGGCACATTACCTGCTTGAACAACTGGTTGCCAAGGCCAGGAAATCCGGCGCCTACCTGCCCTATTCGGCCAATACCGCTTACCTGAACACTATCCCGCCTGCGCGGGAAGAACGAACGCCGGGTGATGCCGGTATTGAATGGCGCATCCGCTCGCTGATACGCTGGAATGCGCTGGCTATGGTGGTCAGGGCCAATCGTCTGAACAGCGAGTTGGGCGGGCATATCGCCAGCTTTGCATCCTCGGCCACCTTGTACGATGTGGGTTTCAACCATTTTTTTCGATCCACCAACGAAAAACAAGCGGGCGATTTGATATTCATACAAGGCCATTCAGCGCCGGGAATTTACGCCCGCGCTTTTCTCTACGGCGAAATAACAGAAGAACAATTGAACAAGTTTCGTCAGGAAGTGGATGGCGACGGTCTGTCTTCTTACCCGCATCCCTGGCTGATGCCCGATTTCTGGCAGTTCCCCACGGTTTCCATGGGGCTGGGACCGTTGATGGCCATTTACCAGGCGCGGTTTTTGCGCTACCTGGAGCACCGGGGATTAGTCCCGGCCAGCGACAGGAAGATCTGGGCATTCATGGGAGACGGCGAAATGGATGAGCCGGAAGCGCTCGGCTCTATCGGTCTGGCCGCCCGGGAAAATCTGGACAACCTGATCTTTGTGATCAATTGCAACCTGCAACGCCTGGACGGCCCGGTACGCGGCAACGGCAAAATCATACAGGAGCTGGAGGCCGATTTTCGCGGCGCCGGCTGGAATGTGATCAAGGTTATCTGGGGTTCCTATTGGGACCCGCTGATTGCCCGCGACACCGACGGCAAACTCCTCAAGGTAATGGAGGAGACGGTGGATGGCGAGTACCAGGCCTACAAAGCCAACGACGGCGCTTATGTGCGCGAACGGTTTTTCGGCAAATACCCGGAGTTAAAAGCGTTGGTTGCGAACATGTCGGATGAGGATATCTGGCGCCTTAACCGCGGCGGACATGACCCGCACAAGGTCTATGCGGCTTATGCCGCAGCGATGAAACACCAGGGACAACCGACCGTTATATTGGCGAAGACTGTGAAGGGCTATGGCATGGGGGAAGCGGGCGAAGGCCAGAACATCACTCACCAGCAGAAGAAAATGGGAGAGGAAACACTGAAAGCATTCCGCGATCGTTTCAATATACCGGTTTCCGACGAAGATGTTGCCAACGCCGCTTTCTACAAACCGCCGGAAGACAGTCCCGAATTAACCTACATGCGCGGGCGTCGGGAAAAATTGGGTGGCTTCCTGTTGCAGAAATGGCCACAAGCGCCAAAACACCAGATGCCGGATGCGCAAATACATGACAAGCTGCTGGCCGGCACAGGCAAGCGGGAGATTTCTACTACTATGGCCTTTGTGCGTATTCTTACCGCATTGGTCAAGGACCAACACATCGGTAAATTCATCGTTCCTATTGTGCCCGACGAAGCGCGCACCTTCGGGATGGAAGGCATGTTCAGACAACTGGGCATATACTCCTCGGCAGGCCAGTTATACGAACCGGTCGACAGCAGCCAGGTGATGTATTACCGCGAAGACAAACAGGGCCAGATACTGCAGGAAGGCATCAACGAAGCAGGCGCGTTTTCATCCTGGATGGCCGCGGCCACCGCGTATAAGAATCACAGCGTGCAAATGATACCTTTCTATATTTTTTACTCGATGTTTGGCTTTCAACGCGTTGGCGACCTGGCCTGGGCAGCCGGCGACCTGCGCTCACGCGGTTTTCTCATCGGCGGCACGGCCGGTCGCACCACGCTGGCCGGCGAAGGGCTGCAACACCAGGATGGCCACAGCCACCTGCTGGCTTCAGCGATACCCAACTGCGTGTCATATGACCCGGCTTATGCCTACGAGTTGGCGGTGATCATTCACGACGGCCTGCGGCGGATGTATTCGGACGATGAGGATATTTACTACTACATCACGGTGATGAATGAAAACTATCCACACCCTCCGCTGCCGGATAATGCAATCGAAGGCATATTGAAAGGTATGTACAAACTGCAAGGAAGCGATACGGAAGCGCCGCAAGTGCGGTTGTTGGGTTCGGGAACGATTCTGCGTGAGATATTAGCCGCAAAAGCATTGCTGGAAGAGGATTTTGCAATCGCCGCCGAGGTTTGGAGCGTAACCTCTTTCAACGAATTACGCCGTGACGGCCTGGCAGTAGAACGCCGGAACCGTTTGCACCCGGAAGCAAAGCCCAAACAGAGCTATGTCAGCCAATGCCTGGGCAATACAACGATACCGACGATTGCGGCCACCGATTATATGAAAACATATGCCGACCAGATACGCCAGTTCGTGCCGGGGATATACCTGGCGCTGGGCACGGACGGATACGGGCGCAGCGATACCCGCGCCAAGTTGAGAAGTTTCTTTGAAGTAGACCGTTATCACATCGCTGTGGCCGCCCTGAAGGTATTGGCGGATGCAGGAGCAACGCCCACCGCCACAGTCAGCGACGCTATCAAACGCTACGACATTAACCCGGACAAACCCGGTCCGGCCACTGCATAATTCTGTTATCGTTATATCTTTATGAGCAAGCTATCCGATATTACTGTCCCCAATATCGGGGATTTTGATGCGGTTGAGATCATTGATATCGCCGTTAAAGTGGGCGACCGAGTCGACCTGGAAGACACGCTGGTCACGCTGGAGTCTGATAAAGCCAGTATGGATGTGCCGGCTGCTGCGACCGGCATCGTTAAGGAAATTCTTGTCAACATTGGCGACGCGGTGTCCGAAGGCAATTTGCTGATGCGCTTTGAAGAAGGAGAGACGCAGGCCGTCACTGAGCCGCAACCTACGAAGTCAGACAAACCTGCCGAGGAGCAGGACATGGCTGCGGATAAAGCGTCCGAATCCATCACCTCGCCGCTGGCTGCGGCGCCTGACAAGACTGGACAGCCGGGCAAGACCACCGCAAAAAAAGCAACTGTCGCCGATAACGGCCCAGTCAAATCGGCAGCGTTGGCCACCGATGAAGACAGCGACGCGCCGGGCGCGTTCGCCCCGCCACCGGCGCCGGCAGCGCCGGCAAGCGCGCAAACCGTCGGTTCCAGCGCTTCCGCCCAGGCACATGCGAGCCCGGCTGTGCGTAAATTGGCGCGCGAGCTGGGTGTGGACCTGGGCCTGGTCAAGGGCACCGGCAAAAGAAACCGCATTCTGAAGGAAGACGTAACCGCTTTTACCAAGACCGTGATGACGGGAACACGCGTGTTCGACGGGCCCGCGCTTCAGGAAGTCCCGCCCGTGGACTTTTCCAGGTTTGGTCCGGTGGAAACCCGTCCGCTGCCGCGCCTGAAACAGCTCGGCGGTCAGAACCTGCATCGCAACTGGGTCAACGCACCCCATGTCACCCAATTCGACGAAACGGATATCACTGAACTGGAAGCCTTTCGCCTGTCGAAAAAGTCCGACGCGCAACGGCGCGGCGTCAAGCTCACCCTGCTCAGTTTCCTGGTCAAGGCGGTGGTGGTTGCGCTGAAGAAGTTACCGGAATTCAACACTTCCCTGGGGCCGGACGGCAAGCAACTGATTTACAAGCAATACTTCCATATCGGGGTGGCGGTGAACACCGACCAGGGCTTGCTGGTACCGGTAGTGAAGGATGCCAACCTTAAAGGTATGTTCGAGTTGGCTGAGGAACTCACCGAGCTGGCGCAAAAGGCCAGGGATAAAAAACTGCGCCCCGCGGACATGGAGGGCGGCTGTTTCACTATCAGCAGCCTGGGCCATATCGGTGGCACGGGGTTCACACCCATCATCAATTCCCCGGAAGTCGCGATACTCGGCGTTTCCCGCGCAACGATGAAACCGGTCTACCAGGATGGGACGTTCGAACCCCGGCTGATCCTGCCCTACGCCTTGTCTTACGACCACCGGGTTATCGATGGTGTCGCCGCCGCGCAATTCACCCGGACGCTTGGTGAAATCCTGACGGATATCCGGGACATTCTGCTGTGAGCTATACTCTGAACAAGTCAAAATTAAGTTGAAAGAGTACAAGACTTGTCGGAGCGCTGCACGCCCGATTGCATGTTGGATCAGGGCATTCCCCCGTACCACTCCCTTGAAAAAGGGAGTCCAGTCAACTACTGTGCCGCCTGAAAGACAACCCTTTACTCACTGTTACGGGGATGGTACAGGGCTCAGGTCAGTTAGTAGAACTTAAGTCGTTGATTTTGGCGGCGTATCCCTGTACCGTTGGAACCTCCTAGTTAACCGTTAAACGCCGATGAGTCATCAACCAGTGAATAAGGTCGTGCTTGCCTATTCAGGCGGATTGGATACCTCCGTCATCCTGAAATGGCTGCAGGACACCTACCAGTGCGAAGTGGTGACGTTCACCGCGGATATCGGCCAGGGCGAGGAAGTGGCGCAGGCGCGGGCCAAGGCCGAAAGCCTGGGGGTGAAGGAGATATTCATCGAGAACCTGGTGGAAGAGTATGTCCGGGATTATGTCTTTCCGATGTTCCGCGCAAATACAATCTATGAGGGCGAATATTTATTGGGAACATCTATCGCGCGCCCGTTGGTCGCCAAACGCCTGGTGGAGATCGCCGAGGAAACAGGCGCTGAGGCAATATCCCACGGCGCCACGGGCAAGGGCAACGACCAGGTCCGGCTGGAAATGGGCGCTTACGCGCTGAAACCCGATATCAGGATCATCGCGCCGTGGCGCGAGTGGGAGTTGGACTCCCGGCAAAAACTGCTGGCTTATGCCGAACGGCACGGCATCCCCATAGAGGCCAAGCGCGCCGGCGCATCTCCTTACTCCATGGACGCCAACCTGCTGCATATCTCCTATGAAGGCGACGACCTGGAAGACCCCTGGCAGGAACCGGATGAATCCGTATGGCGTTGGAGTGTCGCGCCCGAGCGCGCGCCCGATGAACCGGAAGTTATTGAACTGGATTTCAGCGCCGGCGACGCTTGCGCGCTGAACGGGGTTGCGATGTCACCGGCACAACTGTTGAAGACGTTGAACGAAATCGGAGGGCGGCATGGCATCGGCCGCACCGATATTGTCGAGAACCGCTACGTAGGCATGAAATCCCGCGGCTGTTATGAAACGCCCGGCGGAACAATACTGCTGAAAGCGCATCGCGCGATGGAATCCATCACCCTGGATCGCGAGCTGGCGCACCTGAAAGACGACCTGATGCCACGCTATGCCAGGATGATTTATAACGGTTACTGGTGGAGCCCGGAACGCCTGGCGCTGCAAAAGCTGATCGATGAAAGCCAGGCAACAGTAAACGGCCGCGTGCGCCTGAAACTGTATAAAGGCAATGTCATCGTGTGTGGTCGCAAATCCGATACTGACAGCCTGTTCAACCCCGAGGTGGCCACCTTTGAAAGCGACGCCGGCAGCTATGACCAGAAAGACGCTGAGGGTTTCATCAAACTGAATGCGTTACGGCTGCGCATGCGAAAATAAATCAATTCCCAGGATTACCTGCTTTTCCCGCATTTCTTCAAGCACCGCGCCGCCGCCGTTGATGACGGCTTCCGGGTCCGGGTGTGCTATCTCTGCGGCAATTTGCGCGAGGACATCCCGGCCGGTTTTACCGTCTTTGTTCTCTTTGATGCCATCGACCAGGCGCGCAGCCAGGGGGTTCAGTTCGATAAACCTTACCTTGTCCTGCCGGTCCCGATATACGAGCAAGCAAGTGGGTTGCGCGGGTTTTTTCGCAGGCAGATAATCGGGACTGATACGATGCACCGGGTAGTCATAGGCCAGCGACCAGGACAGTTCATTCAATAGCGGAACGCCAGAGAGCAAATCACCATCAGGATCGATGCCGTCCTGCCTGATCTCCCGGGTGTCTATCGACAAGGCCAGTTCCACCCATTCGTAGTGCGCAAGTTCCAGCACAAACGGATACAGACTCTTGACGGTTTCCTGTTCATGCTGCAGATATTGGAGAAACTCCTGGGGCATGCGGGGGAACAGCGGCGTGCGCGCCTGGTGGTTTTTGAAATACCCGCGCATCAGGCCATGCCATTCTTCATCCCTGAGCGCCTTCCTCAATACCGGGAAACTGTTCGCGAGAAAACTCTCCACGTTGCGATACAGCAGGCCGCGATAGATCGCCATGCGGCGCTCTTCAATATCCGCCGGCGCCGGCTCGTTGTCCGGGTCACGAATGTGCCGGGTAAACTGATACTGGATATCAGTA
Source organism: Gammaproteobacteria bacterium (assembly GCA_965221335.1). Classification (GTDB taxonomy): domain Bacteria; phylum Pseudomonadota; class Gammaproteobacteria; order Eutrophobiales; family Eutrophobiaceae; genus JAAXHV01. The sequence continues at coordinate 99,521 of CBDCSC010000003.1, forward strand.
AACGAGTTCATAACACCATTCCCGTCAAAACGGGATTCCAGTGAGGCAAAGGGTTGCCCTGCGGGCATACTGTATTCGACTGGACTCCCGCTTCCGCGGGAGTGGTACTGTGGTGATATTCACAGGAGTGCCCACCATCCCATTCCCGCGGAAGCGGGAATCCAGTGAGACAACGAGTCGCCCTTCGGGCGACACCGTATTAAACTGGACTCCCGCTTTCGCGGGAGTGGTTCGGTGGATGAGCGACATAGTATTTGACTGGACTCTCTCTTTCGTGGAGTGGTGCAGAAGAATAGCCTGGTTTGGACCAACAGTTACATGCGATCAAGACATACAGGGATCTAATCATGCGGGTTTATGACATGTTTCATCCTGTATATCCTGTACATCAATGTGAATTAATGTGTCGTTTATCCTCATACGCCATGTACCGGACCTGGGTGCGGCGGATGATGCCGACCTCAGAGACCAGCTCAGGCAATGGAGGAATATTGAAATCCCGTTCCAACAGGGTCGGAAAGACACCGAAATGTTCGTAGGCCGTCTCCAGCAGTTTCCAGACCGGGTCGATCACGTCAGAACCGTGAGTATCCACCCGCAGGTCCTCTGCTTCGACGTAGTGGCCGGCGATGTGGGCATACGCGATACGTTCCGCCGGCATTGATTTCAGCCAGGTTTCGGCATCATAGCGGTGGTTGATGCTGTTGACGTGAATATTGTTGATGTCCAGCAGCAGGTCGCAGTCGGCTTCGACCAGCACGTTGTTGACAAATTCCGTTTCGGTCATTTGCGCGCCGGGCGCTGCATAATAGGACACGTTTTCAATGGCCATGCGCCGCCCGATAATCTCCTGGGCGCGCCGGATCCTGGCAGCGGTATAGCGCACCGCTTCCTCCGTAAACGGAATCGGCATCAGGTCGTACAGGTGGCCGTCATCCCCGCAATAACTCAGGTGCTCGCTGTAACAACGGACATTGAATGTATCGAGGAACTGTCTTACTTTATGCAGGAAAGCCTCATCCAGGGGCGCCGGACCGCCGAGGTTCAGCGACAGCCCGTGACAGACCAGTGGTGTCTGTTCGGCTATCTCACGAAAACTGCGCCCGAAGCGGCCGCCCACGTCAATCCAGTTCTCCGGCGCCACCTCCATGAAATCGATGCGTGAGCGCCAGTCATCCGAGTCTGCGAGCGAGCGGATGAACGCCCGCCGCAGACCCAGACCGGTACCCTGTACGGGGTAAGGCCCAGGCATATCCTTCGATCCCGTATCAGACCGGGAGTTGACCCGGATATGCCTGGATAATCAGGCTCCGGCGCCAGGCCGGAGCGCGCTGCATGTCATGAGTCGCTGCTTTCACCACATTTGCCTTCGCCGCACTTACCCTCGCCTTCTCCCTTGTCTTCACCGCATTTACCCTCGCCGCACTTTCCTTCGCCGCATTTGCCTTCGCCACACTTGCCCTCGCCTTCTTCCTTGTCTTCACCGCATTTGCCCTCGCCACACTTGCCTTCACCGCATTTGCCTTCGCCACACTTGCCTTCTTCGCCGTGTTCGCCGGCAATCATGTAACCGCCCTGTGACAGTTCGGTCATGTTAAACGGGTTCTCAGCAGCATTGGCAACGGGGCTGAGGGAAAGCGACACTGCGAAAGTAGTCCCCAACGCAGCCGCTAATGGTTTTAATGTCATCTCTTTGGACATCAGTAATACCTCCTGTCTTGGTTATTTTGGAACGTCTACGCCGCCAGTATTTGCTGTCGCGCACTGGCAGTATAGCATTAAGAATGACACGTCTTACAACGAAAAGTTCCTTTTTTATCTTGGGAAACTGCCAGGGCGAATGCGCACTTTATGTTTTGCGGTTTCTCCCGGGAGCGTGGGCATCACGCCAGCGTTAGGCTGGCGGGATGGCGCCCGCGCTCCCGGGGAAATAAGTGACCGATTTGCAGCGATTAAACGGCAAAGCGGGAACCGGGTTTCAGCGTATGTGGTTGCCCAGACCGTCAGCGATTATGATTTTGTCCGTAACTGTGGAAACAGGATCACGTCGCGAATGGATGCCGAATCGGTCAGCAACATCACCAGCCGATCTATGCCTATGCCCTCGCCGGCCGCGGGGGGCATACCGTATTCCAGGGCCATGATGTAATCGGCGTCATAATGCATGGCTTCCTCGTCACCGGCGGCCTTCTCTTCGACCTGCCGATTAAAGCGCGCAGCCTGATCTTCGGGGTCGTTCAACTCGGAAAACCCGTTGGCAATCTCGCGACCGCCGATAAACAGTTCAAACCGGTCCGCCAGGTCGGGTTGCAAGTCATTGCGCCTGGACAGGGGCGACACTTCGATCGGATAACCGGTGATGAACGTGGGCTGCCTGAGTTTTGCCTCCACGGTCTTCTCGAAGATTTCAACCAGCAATTTGCCGGAGCCGTAACCCTGTTTTACCTCCACGCCCAGACCGGACGCTATACCGCGCAGCCTGTCCAGGTCTTCGAGGTCACCAGCAGACAAATCCGGGTTATGGGCAAGCACGGCATCGCGCACGCTCATACGCTGAAAATCACGGCTGAAATCGCAGGTCTCCCCCTGGTATTCGAATACGCTGTCTCCTGTTACTTCGCGGGCCAGGGAACGCAGCAGCTCCTCCGTCAACGCCATCAGGTCCTCGTAGCCGGCGTAGGCCCAGTAAAACTCCAGCATCGTGAACTCGGGATTGTGCTGCAGCGACAGTCCTTCATTGCGGAAATTCCTGTTGATCTCAAACACCTTCTCAAAACCGCCGACCACCAGTCTTTTCAGGTACAACTCCGGCGCGATGCGCAGGTACAAGTCCATATCCAGGGAATTGTGGTGGGTAATAAATGGCCGCGCCGCGGCGCCGCCGGGAATTGACTGCATCATCGGCGTTTCCACTTCCAGGAAACCCTTGTCGCCCAGGTAAGCGCGGATATGGTTGATCACCTTGCTGCGGACCTGGAACGTCTGCCTGGTCGTTTCATTGGCAATCAAGTCCAGGTACCGGCGGCGATAACGGGTTTCCTGGTCCGACAGGCCATGGAATTTTTCCGGCAGGGGGCGCAAGGACTTGGCCAGCAGCCTGATGGTCTCGGCCTGGATCGACAACTCTCCGGTTTTCGTCCTGAATACAATCCCGGTCACGCCGATGATATCGCCGACATCCCATTTTTTGAATGCGGCATAATCCCCGTCCGGCAGAGCATCGCGCCGGATAAAAAGCTGGACCTGACCGGACATGTCGCGAATATGGGCAAACGCCACCTTGCCCATGACCCGGCGGCTCATCAGCCTGCCGGCAAGGCTGAACGTTGCGGTTTCTGCCTCCAGCTCTTCCCGCTCCTTTTCACCGTAACGGTTGTGCAGCTCAGAAGCCAGGATATTACGCCTGAAATCATTGGGATAGGCATTCCCGGCTGCGCGCAATTCCTCCAGTTGCGCGCGCCGCTGCCTGATTACCTGATTGTCGTCTTTTATCTGCATCTAAGTCACCCCGCCCTTGAGACTGGCCTCCATGAACCGGTCCAGGTCGCCATCCAGAACAGACTGGGTATTGCCGGTCTCCACACCGGTGCGCAAGTCCTTGATCCTGGATTGGTCCAGCACATAGGAGCGGATCTGGTTGCCCCAACCGATGTCGGCCTTGGTTTCCTCTAGGGCCTTCTGTTCCGCCATGCGTTTTTGCAGTTCCAACTCATACAACTTGGCGCGCAACTGTTTCATGGCCTGGTCCCGGTTCTTGTGTTGCGAGCGGTCATTCTGGCACTGCACGACGATACCCGTGGGGATATGGGTCAACCTTACCGCCGAATCGGTCTTGTTCACATGCTGCCCCCCGGCGCCGCTTGCCCGGTAGGTATCGACGCGCAGTTCGGAAGTGTCGATATCCACTTCTATATTGTCATCGATTTCCGGCGCCACGAACACTGAGGCGAACGAAGTATGGCGCCGGTTACCGGAATCAAACGGCGATTTTCTTACCAGCCGGTGCACCCCGGTCTCCGTACGCAACCAACCATACGCATAATCTCCCTCATACTTTACCGTGGCGCTCTTGATGCCGGCCACTTCCGCAGGCGACACCTCGATTAACTCGGTGGAAAAACCCCGTTGCTCGCCCCAGCGCAGGTACATGCGCAGCAGCATTTCCGCCCAATCCTGGGCTTCAGTGCCGCCGGAACCTGACTGGATATCGAGAAATGCATTGTTCGGGTCCATCTCCCCGGAAAACATGCGGCGAAATTCCATGTCTTCGATCTGCGCGGTGAATTTATCCAGGTCAGCCACGGCCTCGTCCGCGGCATCGGCGTCGTCTTCCTGCCGTGCAAGTTCCAGCAGTAACTCGACATCGCCGATACCCTGACCCAGGGTCTCTATCGTCTCGATTGTTTTTTCCAGCAGCGCCCGCTCTTTGCCCAGCGCCTGGGCGCGCGCCGGATCGCTCCAGATATCCGGCTGTTCAAGTTCCTGCCTGACTTCATTCAGGCGTTTTACCTTGACCTCAAAGTCAAAGATACCTCCTCAGGGCTTCGATTCGTCCCTGGCAGTCTTTGATACGGGCGGTGATTGATGAAAGTTCCAGCATGTCGGTTTCCTTGGTTTGTTTCAGTATCCGGATATTGGGAACAGATTCTACGACATCCGGGGACAGAGTAAAATCGCAATTTGCGCAAATATCTGCCAGTCAGATATTGCCGGGTATCCACCATTCCCGTAATGGAACCGGAAGCGTGTGAGCAGCTCTTCCCTCGATTCAGTTACGGTGGATATGCTGCACGATGAGTTGTGGCGTTTGTTCACCGTTGTAATCGTTGATAGCCAGGCGATAGACGATGCGCTGGGTCGGCGCAGAGCTATCGATAGCCTCCGGGTCTGTATTGAACGATATCGCGTCAACAGGGTGCTGTGCGCCGTCTGCAAGCAGCTTCAGTTTCAGGTGCCGTTCGGCAACGGTTTTTGCATCAACAACCGTGAAATCATCATCAAACAAGGGTTCGGGAAAGCCATGCCCCCAGGGTCCGCCGGTTTCGATCTCCCCGGCAAGATCGAGGCTGATCTCGGCGGCCGCCAGCTTGCCGTCCGTTAACAGTTCCGCCGCCGGTATGCGCCCGCCGGTAAGACGCCTGAGTTGCGCGTCAAACAGTTGCTTGAACTGCGCATAATCGCTTTCCATGATGCTGAGGCCGGCGGCCATCGCATGACCGCCGAAGCCTTTTATCAACTGCGGATGTTGCGCGGCCAGCGCCTCCAGGACATCTTTCAGGTGGATATCGGGAATGGACCGCCCGGAACCTTTCAACAGTCCTGCGCCGGCGGGTGCGAACACAATCACCGGTCGGTTTACCGTCTCTTTTAACCTGCCTGCCAGGATGCCGATAATGCCCTGATGCCAATCCGGGTCATACAGACACAGTCCAAACGGCAACTCAGCCTGGTCCAGCCCGGTGATTGCGCGCAGGTGGGCGCCGGCTTGTTCCTGCATCTCAGCCTGAACATGCTTTCTCTCGCGGTTGAATTTATCCAGTTGCAGCGCCAGGTTAACCCCATCGGAAAAATTGTCTGTGAGCAAGCACTCTATACCCAGGCTCATGTCGGCCATACGACCGGCTGCATTCAACCTTGGTCCCAGCGCAAACCCGAGGTCTGCGGAAGTCATCTTTTCAGGCTCTCTGCCGGCGATCCGGATCAAGGCCAACACACCCTGGGAACAACGGCGCGCCCGGATGCGTCTCAAACCCTGCCCGACCAGGATACGATTATTGAAATCCATTTCCACCACATCGGCAACGGTGCCCAGCGCCACCAGGTCGAGCAAAGGCGCGAGGTTCGGCGCCTCCGTTCCCTGCTGTTCAAACCAATTCGCATTCCTCAGACCGGCCCGGACTGCCAGCAACACGTAAAACATCACGCCGACTCCGGCGATACATTTGCTCGGAAATTGATCACCCGGCTGTTTCGGGTTAACGATCACATTGGCCACAGGAAGTTGTTTGCCCGGCACATGATGATCGGTGATCAATACGTCGACCCCGGCGCTGCGGGCAAAGTCAACGCCGGCAAGACTGGAAATGCCGTTATCCACAGTTACCAGCAGGTCGGGTTCAAACTCCAGGGCCTGGCGCGCCACATCGACACTCAGACCATAACCCTGTTTTACCCGGTCCGGGACCATGTACATGGCCTGCCTGGCGCCGAGCATCGACAGGCCGCGCAAGGCCACGGCACAGGCGGTGGCGCCGTCGGCATCGTAGTCTGCGACGATGAGTATGCGCTTGTTGGCGCATAGCGCATCGATCAGCAATGCGGCAGCCGCATCGATATTTTTCAGCTTGTCAAACGGCAGCAGGTTGGTCAGCGAATAATCCAGTTCCCGGTACGAGGAAATATTGCGCCCGGCATACACGCGCCGCATCACCGGATGCATGGAATCCGGCAGGTCGCACTCGGAAGGAACTGTGCGGCGGGTAATATCCATTCAGCGATCGGCGAGAATGACCCGTTTTACTGCGTCCAGGTCGGCGGGTACCTTTTGCACCGGGGCAACGCTTTGGCGCATTGCGGTGTCCGGGTCTTTCAGACCATGCCCGGTCAGGGTGCATACCATTGTGCTCCCTTCCGGTATTTTCCCTTTTTCGATATCTTGCAACGCGCCTGCGATGGAGACCGCGGAAGCCGGCTCACAAAATATGCCTTCGCCGGCTGCCAGCAACGCTTGCGCGGCCAGGATTTCCGCATCGCTGAACTCGTTGAACCAACCGCCGGATTCTTTGCTCGCAGCCCAGGCCAACTGCCATGATTGCGGCCTGCCGATGCGTATCGCAGTGGCGATGGTTTCGGGTTCCGTCACCGGTTCGCCCCGCAGAAACGGCGCCGCGCCGGACGCCTGGTAACCCAGCATGCGCGGACGCGTGTCCACCACCGGCTCAGCATTGTACGCACATTGGCCGTCACAGAAATTGCAGGAACCGGGGGTAATGCCGGCATATTCGCTGTAGCCGGTCCAGTAAGCGGAGATATTCCCGGCATTGCCTACGGGCAGGCAATGAAAATCCGGCGCCTTGCCCAGCGCATCGACAATCTCGAACGCGGCGGTTTTCTGGCCCTGCAGACGGTATGGATTGACCGAGTTCACCAGGGTGATGGGCGCTTCAGCGGCGATCTGTTTCACCAACCGCATGCCATCGTCAAAATTACCCTGCACCTGAATGACCACGGCTCCATGGATCATCGCCTGGGCCAATTTGCCCATCGCGATCTTGCCGTCCGGGATCAGGACGTAACAGGCGATGCCGGCCCTGGCCGCGTACGCGGCTGCGGAAGCCGAAGTATTGCCGGTGGACGCGCACAGTACCGCCTGCGAACCCTGGTTCACGGCTTCGGTAATGGCCATGGTCATGCCCCGGTCCTTGAAAGAACCGGTCGGGTTCAAGCCTTCGTATTTCACGTAAAGTTCGATAGCCCGATCATTGGCTGCAGGAATATTTTCCAGCCGAATCAACGGGGTATTGCCCTCGCCCAGGGTGATGATACGGGCATCACCGGCCACCGGCAGCCGCGCACGATACCGCTCAATCAATCCCGAATAGCTCATTGCAACCAGCCCGGCTAGTTCAAGGTCTCCACCCGAATCCGGTGCACCTTGCCATTAATCGTATCCAAAGCCTCGATTTGGCTGATGGCCTTGTTCATGTTGCGCTCTTGTACCCGCTGGGTCAGCATGATCACGGTAACATGGCCGGCGTCGGGCTCAGGTTCCTTTTGGATTATCGCCTCTATGCTGATGCCCAAATCGCCCAGGATCGCGGTCACCGAGGACAATACGCCGGGCTGGTCCAGCGCTCGCATGCGCAGGTAATACGCCGTGTGGACCTCTTCCATATCCAGCACGGGCAGGTCGGACAGCGCGCCCGGCTGAAACGCCAGGTGCGGCACGCGGTTCTCCGGATCGGTAGTCAGGGCGCGCACCACGTCTATCACGTCTGCCACGACAGAGGATGCGGTCGGCAGCGAACCCGCCCCGGCACCGTAATACAGGGTCGGCCCTACGGCATCGCCCTGTACCAGTACGGCGTTCATCACCCCGTCCACGTTGGCTATCAATCTCCGCGCGGGGATGAGCGTGGGGTGGACTCTGAGTTCTATGCCCGTATCGGTTCGCCGGGTAATGCCAAGATGTTTAATCCGGTAGCCCAGTTCATCGGCGCAGGCAACATCCTGTTGTTCTACCCCGCCGATTCCCTCGGTGTAGGTTTTGTCAAACTGCAACGGGATGCCGAACGCAATAGAGCCCATGATGGTCAGTTTGTGCGCGGCATCAATGCCTTCCACGTCAAAGGTCGGATCGGCTTCCGCATAACCCAACTGCTGGGCTTCCTTCAATACCTCGGCGAAATCCCTGCCCTTATCGCGCATCTCGGTCAGGATATAGTTTCCCGTGCCGTTGATAATGCCCGCAGCCCATTCAATACGGTTTGCCACCAGGCCCTCACGGATTGCCTTGATAATGGGAATCCCGCCGGCGACGGCCGCCTCGAATGCGACGATCACGCCTTTTTCCCGGGCCGCGCGGAAAATTTCATTGCCGTGTACGGCAATCATCGCCTTGTTCGCGGTCACCACATGCTTGCCGTTATCGATGGCGCGCAAAACCATTTCCTTTGCCGGAGAGTAGCCGCCAATCAGTTCGATGATGATTTCGACTTCCGGATCGTCGACCGCGGCAAATCCGTCGTCGGTGATCCGTCCTACCTGGTCCAGTCCGTCAATTGCGCCGGCGTCATATTCCTTTGCCGCAGCATGACTGATTACCACATCCCTGCCTGCGCGCCGGGCAATCTCATGGGCGTTCCGCGTCAGGACCGTAACCACGCCTCCGCCTACCGTACCCAGGCCAAGCAATCCTATCTTTATCGGTTTCATTAACTTCTCTCGTCTCTACTTTATTGGTATTTGTTAAGGGCTATTACGGATGCAGGAGACCAGCAGACATTGACGGCAATCATGTGTGACTTGGTAACGCGAAATACGGGCTGTCTAACGCATTCCAGTACGCAGATATTTGTCATGTTGCTCGCCATATGAGGCTGCGTCCTCGCCGATACCGGCAATGGCGTCAAGACCTGCACGCATGACTGGACTGGGCGTGGCCAATGATGCGCCTATAATATCTCGCACCAGCGCAGAAACACTGCGACCCTCACGCTCAGCGCGCTTCAGCAAGCCGTCATACTGCCAATCCTCAAGAAGTAGCTGTGTACGATGCATGCTTACATATTACATCATACATTACTATTCTACAGCATCGTGAAACCGCACATCGTAAAACTAGAGCTTTGCAATAAACCATCAAAACCATTTTACCGATCAATCCTTGCTATTTTTCATCAATGTGCATGAGTACGAGTTTCACGTATACTTTACAAATGTTTAAAGCAGCTACAATCCAGATGGTCTCCGGCGATAACCTGGACGCGAACCTGGCGCAGGCCGCCGAACTGGTCCGGGAGGCTGCGGGCCAGGGCGCACAGTTTGCGCTGCTGCCGGAATATTTCCCCATTATGAGCGATGATGAGGCGGCGAAAATCCGTATCGGGGAGACGCCCGGCAACGGCCCTATCCAGGATTTCCTTGCCGAGCAGGCCCGGAGCAACCGGCTCTGGCTGATGGCGGGCACGTTTTCACTGCAAAGCGATGACGCTGCGCGTGTGTACAACACCTGCTTGCTGTATAGCCCCGATGGCGCCGGCGCTTATCGCTACGACAAGATGCACTTGTTCGATGTGCAAGTGGGGGACGAGGACAAGGAGATTTACAATGAATCCAACACCATTGTTCCAGGGCGTAATTCAGTGGTCGCGGATACGCCGTTGGGCAGGATCGGGATGAGCGTCTGCTATGACCTGCGTTTTCCCGAACTGTATCGCGAACTTTCCGCGCAACAAGCGGAAATGATCACCGTCCCCGCCGCGTTCACCTACGCAACGGGGAAGCGTCACTGGGAACTGTTTTTACGCGCCCGCGCCGTGGAAAACCTGTGCTATGTCATCGCCTCCAACCAGGGCGGACAGAACACGGAGACCCGGCGCACCTGGGGGCACAGCATGATTATCGACCCATGGGGCGACATATTATGCAGCCTGGAGGAAGGGCCGGGCGTTGCCTGCGCCAATATCGACCTGCGCAGGCTGCATGAACTGAGACAGTCGTTCCCGGCGCTGGAGCACCGCGTATTATGAGACAACAACAGCCCGGATACAGCGCCAGTGGAAGCGTAGCCTGTAACGGCACAAAAGTGAAAATGAGCCATATAACTCTATGAGTATGAAAACATTATCGTCAAGTCCCAAGCGAACTGACGCGTTATCCGGGCTGGAACAAGCCTCCCGGCAATTGCTCAGCCCGGGCGGAATCGGCCGCCGGGACATTGAAAAGACCCTGGACCAGATCATCGTCAATGATATCGACTACGCTGACCTTTATTTTGAATATTCCCAGGCCGAGTCCTGGGTACTGGAGGAAGGCATTATCCGGGAAGGCTCTCACAGTATCGACCAGGGAGTCGGAGTCAGGGCCGTCAGCGGCGACAAAACCGGTTTTGCCTATTCCGATGAGATTGTCCTGCCGGCGCTGACCGATGCCGCGCACGCGGCGCGGGCTATCGCCCGCAGCGGTGGCGCGCAGACACTGCAAGCCTGGCAAAACCGCCATCTGGCGCCGCTCTACGCCGCCGAGAATCCGCTGGATTCGATACCCGCCGAGCAAAAGATTGCGCTGTTGCAACGCATCGATACCGAAACCCGCAACAAGGACCCAAGGGTCAAACAGGTGATTGCCGGCCTGAGCGCAGCGTATACCGCAATACTGGTTGCCGGCAGTGACGGCGTTTACAACGCTGATATAAGACCGCTGGTCAGGCTTAACGTCAATGTCATCGTCGAGCAGAACGGCAGGCGGGAAAAAGGCGGCGCCGGTGGCGGCGGGCGCTTTGGCTATGGCTACTTTATGAATGAAGAAATCGTGTCCGGCTATATCGACGATGCGGTGACCCAAGCGCTGAACAACCTGGAAGCCGTGCCGGCGCCGGCCGGCGCGATGACCGTTGTGCTGGGCCCGGGCTGGCCCGGGATCCTGTTGCACGAAGCCATCGGTCACGGACTGGAGGGCGATTTCAACCGTAAGGGCACCTCCGCGTTCAGTAATCGTATAGGCCAGCGAGTCGCGGCCGAAAGCGTTACTGTGGTGGATGACGGGACTATCGAGAACCGGCGCGGTTCGCTGACCGTCGACGATGAGGGAACGCCTACCGAATCCACCACCTTGATTGACCGGGGTATCCTCAAAAACTACATGCAAGACAAGCTCAATGCCGGCTTGATGGGGATGAATCCCACCGGCAACGGGCGCCGGGAATCCTATGCGCACCTGCCCATGCCGAGAATGACGAACACTTATATGCTGGGAGGTGAGCATGACCCCGAAGAAATAATCGGCTCGGTGCAAAAAGGAGTCTATGCTTCCCAGTTCGGCGGCGGGCAGGTGGATATCACCAACGGTAAATTCGTATTCAGCGCCAGCCAGGCCTGGCTCATCGAAAACGGCCGTCTGACTGCACCCATCAAGGGCGCGACCCTGATCGGCAACGGACCGGATGTGCTGACCCGCGTGTCCATGGCCGGTAATGACATGCAACTCGATAGTGGCATCGGGGTATGCGGAAAGGATGGCCAGTCAGTCCCCGTCGGGGTGGGGCAGCCGACCATCAGGATCGACGAATTGACCGTCGGCGGGACATCCAGACCGGATTAATTTACATGGATGAACACAATCCCGGACATCCATGTTAAATGACCTGTTCAGGATAAGGGGATTTCTTCCCTATGTGTCCATGCTGTTCCTGAACGCTTTTGTCGACCTGGGACACAAGATCACGATACAGAACACCGTTTTCAAAACCTACGAGGGCGATGCCCTGATTATATTGACGGCTATCGTCAACGCGCTGATCCTGCTGCCGTTCATCCTGCTGTTTACCCCCTCCGGTTTCCTGGCCGACAAGTTTCCGAAAAATAGGGTTATGCGCACCACCGCCTGGGGTGCGGTCGCGCTGACCAGCTTCATCACCTTGTTCTACTACCTGGAATGGTTCTGGGCGGCTTTCGCGATGACATTCCTGCTGGCGGTGCAAAGCGCGTTTTATTCGCCGGCGAAGTACGGCTATATCAGGGAGATTGCCGGCAAGCAACGGCTGGCGCGCGCCAACGGCGTGGTGCAGGCCACCACGACCACCGCGATCCTCACCGGAACATTCATATTTTCAATCACCTTCGAGATGTTCCTGGCCGATGTGGCATTTTCCACCAAGGAAGATGTGCTGGGCGCGATCAAACTTACCGGCTGGTTCCTGATTGCCGGGGCGCTGGTGGAATTGCTGCTGTCTTACCGCTTGCCGACTGTCCATGAAACGGATCAAGACCTGCGTTTCGACTGGGCCAAATACCGCAGCGGCCGTTACCTGGCTGAAAACCTGAACGCGGTCAGGTCCCGGGAAGTGATCATGCTGTCCATCATCGGCCTGGCGATCATCTGGTCAATCGGCCAGGTGCTGCTGGCGGCATTCCCCGCATTCGCGAAGGAAAACATGGGGGTGTACGACACCCGGGTTATCCAGGGCACGCTAGCGTGTGCCGGCATCGGGATCATGCTGGGCTCGCTTATTGCCGGCAGGATCTCGAAAAACTATATCGAGACCGGCTTGATCCCGGTCGGCGCGCTGGGGGTGGCTACCTGCTTATTGATCCTGCCGGTACTCGGCAACATGCCGGCACATGCTCTTAACATCCTGTTGCTGGGTATGCTCAGCGGCCTGGTCATTATCCCGCTCAACGCGTTAATGCAGTTCCACGCAGGCGAACGTATCCTGGGCAGGGTGCTGGCGGGTAACAACTTTATCCGGAACGTGGTGATGCTGAGCTTCCTGGTGCTGACCGTGCTGTTTTCCATGAGGGACATCAGCAACCTGTTGTTTCCGTTATTGACGGTGGTGGCGCTGGGTGGGGCGATATACACGGTGTATAAACTGCCGCAATCACTGGTGCGGTTTATTATCACCCTGGCCATCGGCTACCGTTACCGACTGGAGGTCGGGGGATTCAGCAATTTTCCCGATAGCGGTGGGGTCCTGCTGCGGGGCAAACACACCAGCCCGGGCGACTGGACCTTCATCCAGATGGCATCCCCGCGCCAGGTACGCTTTGTGATGGATGAGAGCATCCACAGCAAGTGGTATTCGAAGAAGTTCTTTGAGTTCTTCCGCGCCTTGCCCGGCGCCCCGGATCAAACCACGCGCAAGACCATCATTGAACTGCTTGATGCCGGCGAAGTCGTATGCCCATGGTCTGCACCAACCGCGGATGATACTGCGTGGCTGGAGTCCTTGCGCAATAGCAGAGACAAGCCGGATAAATGGGTAACATTGCCGTTTACCATGAGCGGTTCACCGGGCGGCAAGGCATCGTCGAACGAGGTAAGCATCGCATTCGGTGAACCCATTTGAACTCAACCAGCGTTTTGCGCCCGGTGTCGCAATGCGTGATCCATCAGCACCAACGCCAGCATTGCTTCAGCGATGGGCGTGGCGCGGATGCCGACACAGGGATCGTGACGGCCGGTCGTCGCGATCTCCGTTTCATTGCCGTGAATATCCACGGTTTTTCCGGGAATACGAATGCTGGATGTCGGTTTGAGCGCAATGGCGGCCAGGATATCCTGACCGCTGGAGATGCCGCCGAGGGTGCCGCCGGCGTGGTTGGACAAGAAGCCGCCGGCAGTGATCTCATCCCGATGTTGCGTGCCGCGTTGTTCAACCACCTTGAAGCCATCGCCGATTTCCACGCCCTTGACAGCATTGATGCTCATCAGGGCCTTGGCGATATCGGCATCTAGGCGGTCAAATATCGGTTCCCCCAATCCCACCGGCACATCAGTCGCAACCAGGTTTATCCGGGCGCCGATGGAATCGCCTGATTTGCGCAGCTCATCCATCAGTTTTTCCAGGACTTCTACCTTGTCTGCGTCCGGGCAGAAAAACGGGTTGTTATCAACCTCGTTCCAGTCACGTAATTCCAGGTTGACAGGGCCCAGTTGCGCGAGGTAACCGCGCACCAGGCAGCCAAACTGCTCGCGCAGGTATTTCCTGGCAATCGCGCCGGCTGCCACGCGCATACAGGTCTCCCGGGCGGATGCGCGGCCACCGCCGCGGTAATCCCGGATCCCGTATTTTTTCCAGTAGGTGTAATCGGCATGACCGGGCCTGAATTTATCCTTGATTGCGGAATAATCCTTCGAGCGCTGGTCTTCGTTCTCGATCAGCAGACCTATCGGCGTACCCGTTGTTCTGCCTTCGAACACACCGGACAGTATCTGCACCTTGTCGGACTCACGACGCTGGGTAACATGGCGGGATTTACCGGGCTTGCGCCGGTCCAGGTCATGTTGCAGATCCGCCTCACACAGTTCCATGCCAGGCGGGCAACCGTCAACAATGCACAGGTAGCCGTAGCCGTGACTCTCGCCACAACTGGTTACCGTGAATAATTTTCCGATAGTGTTACCTGACATAGAGGTCAACTCACAGTATCGACCAACGCTGCGTCGATGATCCTGCGATCCTGTGTCAGGAGCGTAACACCAAGAACCCGGGCAGTAGCAACCAAAATCCGATCTGCAGGATCTCTATGAAATGAAGCCGGCAACGCTGCCACTTCCGCGGCGATGGCAGGAGAGATGCCATAGCGTTGCACCAACGGCGGCGCCGCAGCTTTGTCCAGCCACTCACGTAACGGGATATGCAGGTTGATACGCCCCCGACCATGTAACATGGCCACTTCCCACAGTGATATGTCGGATACCAGCAACGGTGAATCGGCATCAGCCGCCTGGATAAGATTACGCTGATTTTGGGAAAGGCTTTCATGCTTATTAAGCCACCAAAGGAGCACATGTGTATCAAGCAACAAACTCATTAACGGAGACAGTCCCAATCTTCCTCCGGAACTACCGGTTCAATAATATCTCCAACGATAGAGACCGTGCCTTCCAACTCCATTTGAGGATATCGGGCTTGAGAACGCCGCGCGGGCAAGAGCTCGGCAACCGGACGTCCGCGCTTCAGGATAAGCACAGGCTCACCTGTTGATTGTACGCGGTCTAGAATTGCCAGGCACTGGGCCTTGAAGACAGATGCATTGATTGTTTCCATATGACTAGTATAACTGACCAGTCATTTACTGGTCAATAGTTGTTATTATCACAACACTGCGGTAACGCAACGAGCCAAAACTTCGGATTAGTCCAGAACCTGGATAAAACCCTCCCGGTTCGGCATTTTCACCTCGGCGAGGGTGACGGCATTCATCTCCTTGTCCGCGGAAATGATCTCGTTCAGATAAAGCAGGTAGGCCGTGAGTGCGTACACTTCGGAAGCAGTCAGGCTGCCTGGTTGGGACATGGGCTTTGAACGCCGGATGAAGTCAAACAGCGTGGGCGCGTAAGGCCAGAACGTGCCGATGGTTTTTTCCGGCCATTCATCGGTCAGTCCCATTTGCGCGCCGGCCAGTTGGTCGCCGCTGTCGCCAAGGCCGCCGGGGCCGTGGCAGGATATGCACAGCCTGTCGTAGAGCGCCCTGCCCTGCTCTGCCGTGCCGCCGCCCTGCGGCAGACCGGCGCCATCCGGCATGACGCCCCAGTCCAGGCCGCTGACGGCGTGGTTGCCGGCTGGCTCGCCCAGGTCGGGGCCCGGACGAACCTCGTCTGCGCCGGGATTAATCCCAGCCAGCGTCAATACTGATATCAGTATCAGGCTGCTTTTCTTCGGTATCATAAACATGGGTCACGCTTCCGTATTCATCCACGCTCCAGGTGACAATAGCGTTGTAATGGTAAAAACCGTGCCGACCGCGAGCAGTAACTAGTTGTTCTCGTTCCGGTTGCACATATCCGGTCTCGTCAACAGCCCTGCTTTTCAGGACGGCCGGCGTCCCGTCCCATTGCCAGGGTATGCGGAACCGGGTAAATGCCTTTGGCAGTACCGGTTCCTCCAATGCCGCCGGCGCCCAGGTCTTGCCGCCGTCAGCGGATACATCCACTTGCTTTATGCGCCCGCGGCCACTCCAGGCCAGACCGGTAACCTGGTACAAGCCCGGCCCCTGCTTCAAGACCATGCCGCCGGACGGAGACGTGATCAGCGATTTGGCCTCCATCGTGAACGTGAACATGCGCGCGTTGCCGGACGGCAGCAGTTCCGTATATCTTGCAGTCTCGTTCCTGGCCATAATGGGTTGCTCTGTAGCCTTTAACGACCGCAACCATTTGACGTTCAATACGCCTTCCCAGCCTGGCAGGATCAGGCGTAACGGATAGCCGTTCTCCGGTCTCAGGCGCTCGCCGTTCTGGTACAAGGCCAGGATCGCGTCGTCCATCGCCTTTTCAATCGGGATGCTGATATTCATCGCAAACGCATCGGCGCCGTCGGCAATCAGCCATTTGGCCTTTTTATCGATGCCCACCTCCGCCAGTACGGTCGGCAGGGGCACACCGGTCCATTCGCTGCAGGAAACCAGGCCGTGAAAATACCCGGCCTCCGCGCGCGAGGGCGTATCGTTCCAGCCGGCGTTACTGTTGCCGCCGCACTCGACAAAACAGATCTGCGAACGCATCGGGTAACGCAGCAAATTATCGATACTGAAAAATGCCGGTTGCCGCACCAGGCCGTGTACCAGCAACCGGTGTTCGTCGGGATTGATTTGCGGCACACCGTTGTGGTGCCGCTCGTAGTGCAGGCCGTTGGGCGTGATCATACCTTCCAGCCGGTGCAGCGGCGACCAGGAAGCGCCATTGTTGCGCAATACCCGGTTGGGAGCGGGATAACGAACTACCTCGTCTTCATATTCCGCCGGTTGTCCATAGGGCGTAAACGGTTTGCCCGGGACGTTCATCCACTCGGGCCTGGCAACCGGTTCCCCCGCGGCGGCATGGGCCTTGCCCGCAAGCAGTTGGGCGGCTCCCATTACCAGTCCGCCTTGCAGGAACAGGCGCCGGTCCAGCAGACCATTACCGGCAACAGGCGTCAGGCGCTGAGATTTATTATTATTGCTCACTGTTTGCTGTTTAAGTTGTACTGTCTGACCTGCGTCCTGTCCATTTCCGTGAAAACGGGAATCCAGTAGTCAAAGGGTCGCCCTGCGGGCGACATTATTATTTTTTATCCTGAATATCCTGTACATCCATGTTAAATACAATGAAAACACCTTCCCCGCCATGCTCAAAGTCAAGCCAGATAAAAGGCGTGCGGGGGTATTTCGCCTCCAACGCTTCGCGGCCATCGCCTACTTCCACTACCAGGATGCCATGGGGCGTGAGGTGACTGTGGGCATCTGCGAGGATACGATCAACCACGTCCAGACCAGCGTCACCTGCGGCAAGGGCAACAGCCGGTTCATGCCGGTATTCAATCGGTAATGTCGCCATGTCCTGCTCGGGCACATACGGCGGATTGCTTACGATTATATCATACCGACTGTGCCCCAACGCACTGAACAGGTCCGATTCGACCAGGTTTATCCGCTGTGCCAGGCCGTGTCTGTCACAATTGATACGCGCCACCTCAAGCGCATCCCGATTGATATCCGTTGCATCGACAGCCGCGTCGGGTAAGGCCAATGCGCTGGCGATGGCGATGCAACCACTGCCGGTGCCCAGGTCCAGGACACGCGTCACTTGTGCGGGATCAATCCACGGTGAGAACCCGTCACGGACCAGTTCGGCAATCGGTGAACGCGGGATCAGTACGCGCTCGTCCACGTAGAACGGCAAGCCGGCAAACCAGGCCCTGTTTAACAGGTAAGCTGTCGGTTTCCTCGTTTTAATCCTTGCATCAACCAGTTCGCCGATACGCCGCTGCTCGGTTTCGGTTACCGTAGCATCCATCTGTTCCCGGCCCGGATTGAACGGTAGCTCCAGCGCGCCCAGCACGAGGTACGCAGCCTCATCAAGGGCATTATCGACGCCGTGACCGAAAAACAGGCCCGACCGGACAAACCGCTGCTCGGTCCAGTCAATGAGTTCCCGCAGAGTAATTGACATACGTTATCGCATTCGCTATTTTCACTAGACACAGTATCATAATCGACCCGGATCCAGGGGGCACTCTTGACAAAGCTCAGCGCGTTTAACTTCCAATCCTGGCTTGACGAACACTCACATCTGCTCAAGCCGCCCGTAGGTAACAAACAGATCTGGGAAGACACCGACCTGAT
Organism: Gammaproteobacteria bacterium; assembly: GCA_965221335.1. Classification (GTDB taxonomy): domain Bacteria; phylum Pseudomonadota; class Gammaproteobacteria; order Eutrophobiales; family Eutrophobiaceae; genus JAAXHV01. The sequence continues at coordinate 117,847 of CBDCSC010000003.1, forward strand.
GGTGACTGTTGTTGGCGGTCCGAACAAACGCACCGACTTCCATGATGACCCGGCTGAGGAATTTTTCTACCAGTTGCGCGGAGACATGGTGTTAAAAATATACGACAGGGGTGAATTTTACGACGTACCAATCCGTGAGGGCGATATCTTTTTCCTGCCCGCGCATGTCAGACATTCGCCCCAGCGCCCGGTGGAAGGCAGTATCGGCCTGGTGGTGGAACCCAAGCGGCCGGATGGCGAAAAGGACGGTTTTGAATGGTATTGCTTCGAATGCGGCAACCTGGTTTACCGGGCCGAGGTTCTGCTGGTATCCATCGTCAGGGACCTCCCGCCGCTGTTTGAAAAGTTCTTTAACGATGAAACACTGCGCACCTGTCCCGCCTGCAAGGCACTGCATCCCGGCAAGCACCCACCGGAGGACTGGATCGCGCTATGAGCCCCGTCGTCGATATCCACAGCCATTTTTACCCTGACAACATCCCTGATCTGTCCGCGCGCTTTGGCGGCGCGTGGCCGGGTTTCCGCCACACCGGCCCCGGCAAGGGCATGATCACCCTGGAGAATAAAGACTACCGGCCGGTTTACGAGGCCTGCTGGAACCCGGCGCTGAGGCTGGAGGAAATGGACCGCGACGGCATCGATATACAGATCATGTGCGCCACGCCGCTGCTGTTCGCGTACGATAAACCGGCGCAACAGGCGCTGGAATGCGCGAGGTTGTTCAACGACGCGGCGCTAGAAATGTGCGGGCATCATCCCGAACGCCTGAAACCCCTGTGCCAGGTACCGCTGCAGGATATCGACGCATCCTGCAAAGAGGTCAGCCGATGCAAGCAGTCAGGGTACCTGGGCGTGCAAATCGGCAACCATGTCGGACCCCGAAACCTGGACGATGAGGGCTTGCTCACCTTCCTGCAGCACTGTGCGTCAGAAGATGTGGCGGTACTGGTTCACCCATGGGATATGATGGCGCCGGAACGCATGCCAAAATACATGCTGCAATGGCTGGTGGCCATGCCGGCGGAGACGCAGCTATCCATTCTTTCGCTGGTATTATCGGGTGCATTTGAGCGCCTGCCGTACACGTTGCGCATCTGTTTCGCCCATGGCGGCGGCAGCTTCGCTTTCCTGCTCGGACGCGTGGAGAACGCCTGGCACAACCGGGATCTCGTGCGCAAGGACTGCCCCCAGCCTCCGTCTTCTTATACCGACCGCTTTTACACGGACTCGGCCGTGTTTGATGAGAACGCGCTGGCCCTGCTGGTGAACGTGATGGGAGAGGATCGCGTCATGCTGGGTTCCGACTATCCGTTTCCGTTGGGCGAACTGTGCGTCGGCTCCCTGATTAACGACTCAAACGCATTCAGCCCGGAGACCAAATCCAGGCTGTCCGGAGGAAATGCCGTAGAGTTTTTCAAGCTGTAAGACAACTTCAGGAAGCTCTGAACAAGCCCATCCTGGACTTGTCAGAGCACGCAAAACAAAAGCTCTCAAAATCAATGACTGATCGTCACTGATTTTGAAGTATCCAAACAACTCTTCATGCCGGGCTTGACCCGGCATCCAGTGAAATACTGAGTCGCCCTCCGGGCAACCCTTTATCCCACTGGATACCGGCTTTCGCCGGAATGACAGTTCCGCTATTTTAATTCCAGGAAGATGCTGTTGAGCCGGTGCACAAAGCCGGCGGGGTCTTCCAGTTGGCCGCCCTCGCTTAACAGGGCTTGTTCGAACAGGATGTTGGCCCAGTCCCCGAATCGGTTTTCGTCTTCCTCGTCCTGCAATTTCCCGACAATCGGATGGTCCGGGTTGATCTCGAGGATCGGTTTTTCCATCGTGATCTGCTGTCCCGAAGCCTTGAGGATCTGCTCCAAGTGGCGGCCCATTCCGTATTGATCGGCCACCAGGCAGGCCGGGGACTCGGTAAGCCGCCGGGTGACACGCACTTCCTTCACCCGCTCCTCCAGCACTTCCCCGATACGTTTGGTGAGTTTCTCCAGTTTCTCATCGCCGCTGTCCTCGGCTTCCTCCCCGCTCTTGTCGCCGGTAAGCTCGCCCAGGTCCAGTTCACCCTTGTTCACCGAGGCCAACGGGTGCTCCTGGTATTCGGTCAGGTGGTTAACCAGCCACTCGTCGATCGGGTCGGTAAGCAGCAGCACCTCAATGTCTTTCTTGCGAAATATTTCCAGGTGAGGGCTGTTTTTGGCGGTGGCGTAATTTTCCGCCGTCACGTAATAAACAGCCTTCTGACCTTCTTTCATCCTGCCGATATAATCATCCAGGGAAACGGTTTCCTCCTCCGTGTCCGCCTGGGTTGACTTGAAGCGGAACAGTTTTGCGAGGTCTTCGCGTTTATCCGGCGCATCGATGACGCCCTCCTTCATAACTCGGCCGAATGTTTTCCAGAATTGGCTGTACTTGTCCGGTTGCTTGTCCGCCAGTTTTTTCACCAGGTCCAGAATCTTCTTCGTGCAGGCCGAACGGATAGTATCGATGACCTTGTTCTGTTGCAGTATCTCCCTGGATATGTTCAACGGCAGGTCATCGGAATCCACCACCCCTTTTACGAAGCGCAGGTAAGAAGGCAGCAATTGTTTTGCGTCATCCATGATAAACACCCGCTTCACGTACAGTTTCACGCCGTGGCGTTGCTCCCGGTCCCAGAGGTCGAAGGGTGCGCGGGCAGGAATATACAACAGGCTGGTGTATTCCAGTTTACCTTCCACCTTGGTGTGGACATGGCAGAGCGGGTCCTCGAAATCGTGCGACACGGTTTTGTAGAACTCATTGTATTCCTCGTCCTTGATGTCTTTCTTGTTGCGCGCCCACAATGCCTTTGCCGTGTTGACCGTATCCTCGCCTTTCTCATCCTTACCCTCTTTAGGCATGACAATGGGCAGGGAAATATGATCTGAATACTTGCCGATGATACTGCGTAACCGGTAACCATCGAGGAAGTCTTTAGCTTCCTTGCGCAGGTACAGGACCACCTTGGTCCCGCGTTTCGGCCGGTCCACAGTCTCCACCGTATACTCACTCTTGCCGTCTGAGACCCAGTGTACGCCTTCTTCCCGCGGCAGGCCGGCGCGGCGTGTGAACACTTCGACCTTCTCCGCAACGATGAACGACGAGTAAAACCCCACGCCGAATTGGCCGATGAGTTGTGAATCCCTGGTCTGGTCGCCCGTTAATGAAGCAAAAAACTGCTTCGTCCCGGATTTTGCTATAGTGCCCAGGTTGTCGACCACCTCCTGCCGGGACATGCCGATGCCGTTATCCAGCACGGTGATGGTTTTCCGGGTCTTGTTGTACTCCACATTGATCTTCAGTTCCGGGTCGTCCTCGAACAGGCTGTCATCCTGCAAACCCTCAAAGCGCAACCTGTCGGCGGCGTCGGAGGCGTTCGAAATGAGTTCGCGCAGGAAGATTTCCCGGTTGCTGTACAAGGAATGGATCATCAGGTCCAGCAATTGCTGCACCTCGGTCTGGAAACCCAGAGATTCTTTTTTCGTATCTGCAGTCATGGTATCCCCGTTTGGAACAAAAGAACTTCTAACAAAGGAAACTCCGAACAGGTCCATCCGGAACTTGTCAGAGCACGTAAAACAACAATGCGATTATTGTTTTACTCTCAAAATTTACAAGTACCTTTAGTTGGGGCCGTGATAATAAATTTCAAGTCTTGAAGTCCGCGCCCTTTGTCAGCAGAATAAAGCGATGCAAGCAGACAACTCCGCACACACCCCGGTCATGCAGCAATACCTTGGATTCAAGGCTGACTATCCCGACATCCTGCTGTTCTTTCGCATGGGCGATTTTTACGAGTTGTTTTTCGAGGACGCGCGCAAGGCGGCGCGCCTGCTCGACATCACCCTGACGTCCCGCGGCAAATCCGGCAACCAGGTTATCCCGATGGCGGGCGTACCTTACCATGCCGCCGATTCCTACCTGGCAAAGCTGATCCGGCAAGGTGAATCGGTCGCCATCTGCGAACAGGTTGGTGACCCGGCGCTGGCTAAGGGGCCGGTGGAAAGAAAAGTCACGAGGGTGGTCACACCCGGCACCGTTACCGATGAATTGTTGCTGGAAGAAAAGACCGACAACCTGCTGGTCTGCATCCATACCCTGGAGAACGAGCATGGAGTCGCCTGCCTGAACCTGGCAGACGGCCGTTTCACGCTCAGCCAGAGCCGGGATATGAATTCACTCCTGGATGAACTGGCGCGCCTGCAACCCGCCGAACTGCTGATCAGCGAGGGCTGCGAGCTGTCGCAACACCCAGGCATTGCCCGAAATAACGTGACGCCACGCAACCCATGGCATTTTGATCCAGCCAGGGCTGAAGCGTCGATCAAACGCCAGTACCAGGTCCTGGAACTGGAAGGACTGGGACTTGCCGGGTTAACGGCCGCGAGCGCCGCTGCGGGAGCGCTCCTGCAATACGTCAATGAAACCCAGAGTACAGCCCTGTTGCATTTGCAGCCGATCAAGGTGGAGCACCGCTCGGACAGCCTTATTCTCGACGCCGTGACGCGCCGCAACCTGGAACTGGAACAGGATCTGAGAGGCAGTAAAGAAAACAGCTTGCTGGCCGTTCTCGATACGACCGCGACGGCTATGGGCGGCCGGTTGCTGAAACGTTGGCTGAACCGTCCCCTGCGCGACCAGCAGGCGCTGCGCCTGCGCCATGCCGCAGTAGCTGACCTGGCAAGCGGCAAGGACTGGCTTGCCGTTCATGAATCATTGAAACAGGTCAACGACTTAGAGCGTATCCTGGCGCGGGTCGCGCTGAAGTCAGCGCGCCCGAGGGACCTGGCACAACTGCACAAGTCGCTGCAGCGGTTGCCTGAGCTTAAAGCCACGCTGGCGCGCGTGAACAGCCCGCGTCTTAGCGAGTTGAATGACCTGATTCAGGAATTCCCGGAGTTGAAACAGTACCTTGGAGATGCGGTAGACGAAGACCCGGCCGCCAGTATTCGTGACGGGGGAGTGATCGCCGACGGCTTTGACACCGAGTTGGACCGGTTGCGGCAACTGGACCGGGACGCGGGGTCATTTCTGGCTGAACTGGAACAGCGCGAGCGGGAACAGACGGGTATACCCACGCTGAAGGTGGGATTCAACCGGGTGCACGGCTATTACATTGAAGTATCCCGGCTGAACAGCGAAGCCGTGCCGGAGCGCTACCACAGGAGGCAAACCCTGAAATCCACGGAACGTTTTATCAGCGCGGAATTAAAGGACTTTGAAGATAAGGTGCTGAGCGCCAGGGAACGCGCATTGGCCCGGGAAAAGGCGTTGTACGAGCGTATCCTTGAACGCATCTGCGACGACCTGGCGTCTTTGCAGACGACCGCCGCAGCGTTAAGCGAAACCGATGTGATCGCCTGTTTTGCCGAACGCGCCGAGGCGCTGAACTATTGCCGGCCCGAGTTCACCGATACCCCCGGACTGGCCATCCGCGCCGGCCGCCACGCGGTAATAGAACGTTTGCAGGACAAGCCCTTTATCGCCAATGATATCCAGCTCGACGAGTCCGTCAGGATGCTGCTGATCACCGGGCCGAACATGGGAGGCAAATCCACGTACATGCGCCAGGCTGCGCTTATTACACTACTCGCGCATATCGGCAGTTTCGTACCGGCAGAGCAGGCCATACTCGGCCCCGTAGACCGTATCTTTACCCGCATCGGCGCAGTGGATGACATCTCATCCGGGAAGTCCACCTTCATGGCGGAAATGGTGGAGACTGCAAACATTCTGAACAATGCCACTGACAGGAGCCTGGTCTTGATCGACGAGATCGGCCGCGGCACCAGCACCTACGACGGGCTGGCCCTGGCCTGGGCCTGCGCCGCTTACCTGGCAAACAACATCCGGGCCTTTACCCTGTTTGCAACCCATTACTTCGAATTGACCGCGTTGCCGGAAATCATGGATACCGTGCAGAACGCACACCTGGACGCGACCAAGTACAACAACGAGATCGTCTTCCTGTACACCGTCAAACCCGGGGCCACCAACAGGAGTTACGGGATCCAGGTGGCGCAACTGGCGGGCATTCCGCGCGCGGTGATCGACCAGGCGAACCTGCAGCTCGACATCATGGAAAAAAATACCGTCGACCTGCTGCCGGACGAGCCGCAACGCGACCTGTTCCAGCAACCTGATGAATTGCGGGAATTATTGAAACAGGTTGATCCGGATGGAAGCACGCCGAAACAGGCGCTGGAACTGTTGTACCGGTTGATCGAACTGGCGCGGAATTAACACGGATATACAGGATGAACAGGAGTTAACTGCTTTTGAATTAGAGTATCGTTATACGCTATAATCCCAAACACTGAATAGTGTAACTCAACCTGTTGAAGGATGTTCATATGCCTTTTATCGTCACCGAAAGCTGCATCAAGTGTAAATATACGGATTGTGTGGAAGTATGCCCGGTAGATTGCTTCCATGAAGGGCCGAATATGCTGGTCATCGACCCTGACGAGTGTATCGATTGCACCCTGTGTGAACCGGAGTGCCCGGTTGAGGCCATCATGTCCGACGAAGATGTCGAGGAGAGCATGCAACACTTCATCGAGCTGAATGCCGAACTCTCCAGGGAGTGGCCGGTTATCAACTCCATGAAGGACGCGCCAGCCGACGCAGATGACTGGAAAGAGGTAAAAGACAAGCTCAAATACCTGGAACGATAAGATTCCGGCGCCAGGCGCCTGCGCTGGTCCGGAACATTTCCCGGCCGGCGGATACTTCACCGTCCCGGCCCCTTCCCGATGGAAAAACAGGATAAGACTTCACCCATAGCCGACGCGTTACGCGAGTTTCTGCAACTGGAAACTGCAGGCGGTGTTCTGCTGATCATCTGCGTCGTCATTGCGATGCTCGTAGCCAATTCACCGTTGGCAGTCACCTATAATGCCCTGCTTGATTTGACGGTCGCGATCCAGGTCGGCACCTTGATCATCAACAAGCCCCTGTTGCTCTGGGTCAATGACGGCTTGATGGCCGTGTTCTTTTTCCTGATAGGATTGGAAATAAAACGCGAAATCATGGACGGGGAGCTGTCGTCTTTCGACCAGGTCATCCTGCCCGGAATGGGCGCGTTGGGTGGCATGATTGTGCCCGCCTCGATCTATATCTGGTTCAACATGGGAGATGCCGTGGCATTGGACGGCTGGGCAATTCCGGTCGCAACGGATATCGCGTTCGCGCTCGCGCTGCTGGGTTCATTTGGCGTCAGGGCGCCGACATCTCTCAAGGTTTTTTTACTTACACTGGCAATACTGGATGACCTGGCGGCCATCACCATCATCGCACTGTTCTATTCGGCGGACCTCTCACCGGCCATGCTGCTTATCGGCGGTTTATTTATCATCGTCGCTATCGCGATGAACCGCATGGGAGTAACACGCACTGCAACATATGTATTGCTGGGCGTCGCGTTATGGGTAACCGTACTGAAATCAGGTGTGCATGCGACCCTGGCGGGCGTGCTCATCGCGTTTTGCGTACCGATGCGGGATGAGAAAGGGCATTGTCCCCTGCGCGAACTGGAACACAACCTGCACGGTCCCGTAGCCTTCGTGATCCTGCCTATCTTTGCTTTTGTCAATGCCGGGTTGCCGCTCGCGGACATGTCGCTGGATGCGCTTACGCACCCCGTCACACTGGGTGTGGCTACCGGTCTGGTACTGGGAAAACCGCTGGGAATCCTGGCCTTCACGGGCCTTGCCGTTGCCCTGGGTCTGGCACGGTTACCGCAAGAGGTCAACTGGTCTCAGCTTCTAGGCGTGTCATGCGCCTGCGGCATCGGCTTCACCATGAGCCTGTTCATTGCCGGCCTGGCCTTTGAGCACGGCAGCGGCGACTACTACAGCGGAGATCGCGTGGGTATCCTGCTGGGCTCACTGCTGTCCGCGCTGGCGGCTTATGCGATACTGCACTTCAGCCTGCCGAAGGCCGCGGCTGATTCACAACGGGGTTAACCCGACCGGAGTAACTGACCGGCAATGGAATTCCGTGGGTTACCAAAAGTCGTCCGGTAGCGGTTTAGTACTAGACCGCTGTTGATTGGCTGATGAGAGAGATTAAAACGCTCATCAGATAACCGATAACCGTCAAATTAATCGCGGTGGAAGCTAGTACAAGGCCGAACATCCATTTAATCAACTTATTTTCCAGTTGGGTGAGATCAGATTTGGTCGCTAACTGGTCCGACAGTTCGTCATTCAATGCCTTGGCAAAGGCGTCAGCCTGTTCCGACGCAAATATCTTCTCCTGTTTCAAGCGTTCAGAAAATCTGATTGAGACGGTTGTCATAATGTCACCTCCATTGATTCCGTTGAAAAATACGTTGATTGATTGCAAAGCAGAATAGCCTGATTGACGCTTTAATTCAAACTACATTATATCCCTGAATAACTTCTTCTCCCGCCACTCACAAAACTCAAAAATAACGCACTCTCCGCACTTGGGTTTGCGCGCGGTGCAGGTGTAGCGGCCGTGCAGGATGAGCCAGTGGTGGGCGTCTTTTTTGTACTCATCGGGGACGAATTTCAGCAGTCTCTGTTCGACTTCCAGGACGTTTTTGCCGGGTGCGAGGCCGGTGCGGTTGGATACGCGGAAGATGTGGGTGTCCACCGCGATGGTGGGCTGGCCGAACGCGGTATTGAGGATGACGTTGGCCGTTTTCCTGCCCACGCCCGGCAGTTGTTCCAGCGCTTCCCGGTCGGCCGGGACTTCGCCGGCATGGTCACGCAGCAGGATGTGGCAGGTTTTGATGATATTTTCGGCTTTTGTATTATAAAGCCCGATTGACTTGATGTATTGCTTGAGTCCATCCACGCCCATTTCGATAAACAGCAACGGCGTGTTGGCTCTCTTGAACAGTGTTTTCGTGGCCTTGTTGACGCTGACATCCGTGGCTTGTGCCGAAAGCACCACGGATACCAGCAGTTCGAAGGGGCTGGAGTAATGCAGTTCCGTAGTCGGCGCAGGGTTTTGCTGCCGCAACAGGGAAAAGATTTGCGCGCGTTTGCCTGCGTTCAAGAATCTGCCGCCGTACCGCCCGCGCTGCGCGGAAAGCAATATGAGAGCGCAGCCAGTAATAATCCGTAAATGATGAACGCGCCGGCGCTGGTGTCGAACAGGTGCAGCCCTCCCCTGAACAGGTATACGGCCTGGAGGAAATCAAGCCATTCGACGCGCGCGAACAGGTAGGCATCCGTCAGTATGCCGCCCGTGGCCGCCAGTTCGCGCAACAGGCCGGTTAGCGCCAGCAGCGCAACACCGGTCAGTGCGGTTCTAAAGACGGCGGGGACACTGGCTCTGAAGCTCTGCCGTAATGATGACGCTTGCAGGTGAAACAGCAGCGTGGTATTCATTGCCAGCAGCAGCAGGTAAATATCCAGTTGCTCTCTTAGCGCATAACAGCAGGCCTGCATCAGCACATCGACGATCGAAACCCAGGCCTCAGATATAAGCAACAAATAAAGAAAACTGATGCGGTCCGGGATAAAACGCCTGGTACAGGACACGGTAATACCGGCCAGACCCAGTGCGGCAAGGTAAACCAGGCCCATAGCAAAGCCGCTGGCCAGGGTCGTACACACTGCCAGCAGCGGCGTAAGGCCAGCCAGGCTTAGCGTGGCAGGGTCCAGAGTGCGGGTCAAATCAGGATAAACCAAGGAATTCCCCGCTATTGTATGCCTGAACCGGCGCTGTCAAACTCAATCTCCAGGCTCATCAGCCTGGTCTTGATCAATTCCAGCCTGTCCTCCACATCGTCTGTTTCCAGGATTTCCTGCTTGGCGCTGTTGCCGAGAGGTAAAAATTCAGCCAGGCGATAACTGAGCAGCGCCGCACTGACGCCATCATGGTCTTCATCGGAATACAGGGTTTCATAATTTTCGACGATATGCAGGTACAGCTCCCTGAGCGAACCGTACCCTTGCGCAGTTTCCCCTGTTTCTTCAGAGTCGGACCAGTCGATGGCCCCGGTAAGCAGATTATTGGCCCGAACTTCCGTTTGTATGACTGTGAAGCGTCTTCTACCCTGTATGGTGATGATCAGCAGGCCGTTCTCCTGGCGCGAGAAATCGATGATTTCCGCATAGGTGCCGGTGTCGAAACAAGTGGCTGCGGGGCCGGTTTCGTTCCCTTGTTTGATCAAGCAGACACCAAAGCCGGTGCCGGCTTTCATACACTCGCTCACCATATCGATATAGCGCGGCTCGAAAATTCGCAGCGGCAGGCGTCCATGCGGATACAATACCGTATGCAAGGGGAACAAGGGGACATTCTGCATCAGTCTGATAACCTCTCGATCAGGCGCGGGTAAATACTATCGAACCCGCCGTTACTCATGATAAGGATATGATCGCCGGGGGCGCTGATCCGTTGCAGTCGCTGCACGATATCCGCCACTGCGGGAAACAGGCATAACCTGTCACCCAGGGCGCCCAGGCTCGCGCGCAGGTCCCAGCCAAGTTCTGGCGGTTCAAGCATGCAGACCAGGTCCGCTCCCTGCAGGGCATCGGCCAGTGTATGTTGGTGTACTCCCGCTTTCATCGTATTTGAACGCAACTCCAGCACGGCAATAAGACGCTGCTCGCCGATACGGCCGCGCAGCGCCTGTAACGCGCACCGGATAGCTGTCGGGTGGTGCGCAAAATCATCATATACCGAAACGCCATTGATTGTCGCCAGTAATTGCAGGCGCCGTTTGACGTTGCTGAAACCGGACAGGCTTACACAGGCCTGTTGTGTCGGTACGCCAGCCTGGCGCGCGGCCAGCAACGCTGCCAGGGCATTGTCCGCATTATGCTTGCCGAACAGGGACCAGTCTACCGTGCCTGCCTCCCGGCCTTTGTGTATGACCTGGAACTCGGCGTAGTCGCGGGACCGCGGTTCGGTGTACCAGGCACAGGACCTGTCCCCGAAACGGGTTAGCGGCGACCAGCTCCCCATCTCAAGCACTGCATCAATATGCGTGCTGCCCGCCCTGGCTATAATCCGGCCGTTGCCGGGCACGGTACGGACCAGGTGGTGAAACTGCGTTTGAATCTCCCCGATACCGGCGAATATATCCGCATGGTCATATTCCAGGTTATTGATAATCAATACATCGGGATGGTAGTGAATGAACTTTGAGCGTTTGTCGAAAAAGGCCGTGTCATATTCATCGGCTTCGACCACGAAAATCTCCGCGCCGCCCAGGGAAGCCGAACAGCCGAAATTTTCCGCCACGCCGCCGATCAGAAATCCCGGTTGCAATCCCGCGTCATGCAGGAGCCAGGCAAGTATGCTCGCGGTCGTAGTTTTGCCGTGAGTGCCGGACACCGCATAGATCATGCGCCCTGGCAACACGTTCTGCGCCAGCCATTGGGGCCCTGATACATAGGGAATCTTTTGCGCGAGCACATGCTCCACGCACTTGTTGCCCCGTGACAACGCATTACCGATAATTACCAGGTCGGGGGCAGGGTCAAGACAGTCCGGTTCATAGCCTTGCACGACATCGATGCCGGCATTCGCCAGCTCATCGCTCATCGGCGGATAAACGTTCAGGTCGCTGCCTGCGACCCGGTGGCCAAGTTGTTGCGCCAGCCTGGCGATACCGCCCATAAACGTGCCGCAGATGCCGAGTATATACAGATTCATATTAACCGCTGTGGTAGCATTTCCGGCATCGCAGTTTATAGGAAAAATCACTCGCATAGTATTACACAAGCCCTGACTTAATCAGAGTTTCCTCACTGCCATATAATTTAACTATTATTATCATTAAATAATTAAAATATATTAATGGTAGATAGTGCGCTAAGCTGTTTTCTATGAACAACTGAACCGGAAGGAGGTTAACATGCAAATCGATATTGGTATTTCAGAAAAGAGTAGGCAACAGATAGCTGAAGGCCTGTCCAGGCTGCTTGCCGACAGCTACACGCTGTACCTGAAGACACATAATTTCCATTGGAACGTGACCGGGCCGATGTTCACCACCTTGCATACCCTGTTTGAACAGCACTACACGGAGTTGGCAACGGCGGTGGATGAGATCGCTGAGCGCATCAGGGCGCTGGGCGTGGCCGCGCCCGGGTCATACCGGCAATTCAGCGAGTTGTCTTCCATCCCGGAGGAAACCGGCGTGCCCGGCGCCGAGGAGATGATCCGGCAATTGGTGCACGGGCAGGAAGCTGTCGTGAAAACGGCCAGGAGCATATTTCCCGTCGTGGAAAGCGCCAATGACGAGCCATCCGCAGACCTGCTGACGCAGCGTATGCAGATCCATGAGAAAAACGCGTGGATGCTGCGCAGCCTGCTGGAAGATCATGGGTAGCCTGGTGCTGTCAACCCAGACTTGCGAGAAATACGGGCCGGCAGGGACAGACTGCAAGCCTGCCCTGCCGCTTGGCGACGCAGCGGCTGGCTATGCCGGCGCCAGGCTGAGTTCGATCTGCTTATCAATCTGCCTGGTGGCTATTCTATGCATGACCGGCCTCAACGCGCTAGCAGAAACCCCGCTCAGAAATTCCTTCGATAGCGCAGAAATGAAATTGATGACGGAGATCAACCTGAACTACGTAACCTGCCTGCAACAGTATGCAAGAGAGAACGTGGCATCCAGCCCGGATGTGCGGGTCATCGCGGGAAATGCCGTGCAAACCTGTGAACCGATCCTGACCGACCTGCAAGCCAGCTTGAACGAGAACGGGGTCAACCCCGGTTTCTATATGAACGCGATTACCAGGATGAAAAACCGGGCCATACGGCGCCTGTTACCGTTGCTGATGATGGAGAAGTCGAACCAGGCGCCCTGAACAACCATTCAGAAAACCTTCATCAGCGGCTTGAGTTCGGCCAGTGCGCGCCGGTAGACATCCCGTTTGAAGAACACGACGTTTTTGGCAGGCTCGGAAAAGTCCGCCCAGCGCCAGTGGTCAAATTCCGGGCGCCGGCTTAAGGCCAGGTTCACATTGCTTTCGTCACCGGTGAGTTTGAGCAGGTACCAGCGTTGTTTCTGGCCGATGCAGCGCGGCGTCGAGTGGCGCCTTATGTATCGCTTGGGCAGCTTGTAACGCAACCAGTTCCGGCTCACGCCTACGACTTCCACATGTTCCGGCAACAAGCCGACTTCCTCGTACAGCTCCCTGTACATCGCGGCTTCAATGGACTCGTCCTGCCTGATACCGCCCTGGGGAAACTGCCAGGCGTCCATTCCGATCCGCTTTGCCCAGAACACGCGGCGTTCATCGTTGAACAGGACGATTGCCACGTTGGCACGGAAACCTTGCGCATCAATTTGTGAACCTGATTGAGCCATACTGTCGGTAATAGTAGATAAAATCTGTATCATTTTAAACACAGATCAAACCTGGCGGCAAGCGCCGGGGCACGCCAATGCTCAGTCAAGCAGATGCTTGATCGCTGCTCTTTCCTGCTCCAGTTCAGTCCGGGTTTGCTCCATGTTCATCCGGCTGAATTCATTGATATCCAGCCCGCTGACTATCTGATAGTCACCGCCGGAACAGGTAACAGGAAAAGAGTAGATTATGCCTTCAGGAATGCCGTAGCTGCCATCGGCAGGCACAGCCATACTGGTCCAGTCGTCTTCTGCGGTGCCAAACGTCCAGTCACGGGCATGGTCCAGGATCGCACTGGCCGCTGATGCGGCGCTGGATGCGCCCCTGGCCTTGATAATTTCGGCGCCTCGCTTCGCGACGCCGGGAATGAACGAATTCTCATACCAGTCCCGTTCAACCAGGTCCAGCGCCGCGCCACCGTCTACCAGGGTATGATGCAGGTCCGGGTATTGTGTGCTTGAATGGTTGCCCCAGATGGTCAGGTTACGGATTGCGCCAACCGGCTGCCGTACCCGGGCGGCAAGCATTGCCAGCGCCCTGTTATGATCCAGGCGCATCATCGCCATGAACCGGCGCGGGTCCAGGTCGGGCGCATTTTTCATTGCGATCAATGCATTGGTATTGGCCGGGTTGCCGATGACGAGAACCCTCACGTCCCGGCTGGCATGTTCGTTCAACGCCCGGCCCTGTACGTTGAAGATTTCGGCATTGCCCAACAACAGGTCTGCACGCTCCATACCGGGGCCGCGCGGCCGCGCGCCGACCAGGAAGGCAAAATCCGCATCTTTGAAAGCAACATTGGCATCGGCGCTGGTCACCACCCCGGCAAGGGTGGCAAACGCGCAATCATCCAGTTCCATCACTACACCGTCCAGCGCAGGCAACGCCGGAGGAATTTCAAGCAGTTGCAGGATCACCGGCTGATCCTTGCCCAGCAATTCTCCGGCGGCAATACGGAACAGCAAGGCATAGCCGATCTGACCGGCTGCGCCGGTTACGGCAACGCGTACCGGGGTTTTCATGTCATTCATTACCTCTCATCAATGGGTACGTAATCCCGGCGCTGCTGGCCAATGTACAACTGGCGCGGCCGGCCGATGCGAAAATCCTTGTCCTGCATCAGTTCCATCCACTGCGCAACCCAGCCGGCGCTACGCGCCAGCGCGAACATCACGGTAAACATTGAGGTGGGAATACGCAAGGCCTGGTATATCAGACCGGAATAGAAATCAACATTGGGGTACAGCTTGCGCCTGATGAAATAGTCATCTTCCAACGCTATCCGTTCCAGTTCCATCGCGATTTCAAACAGGGGCTGGTTCAGGCCTACCTCCTCCAGCAAATCATGGCATGCCTTGCGAATGATTTTCGCCCGAGGGTCGTATTTCTTGTAGACACGGTGTCCAAATCCCATCAAGCGGAACGGATCTTTGCTGTCTTTGGCTCGGGCAACGAATTTCGGGATGTTGGATGGGCTGCCGATCTCCTCCAGCATGCGCACCACGGCCTCGTTGGCGCCGCCATGGGACTTACCCCACAAGGTGGTAATGCCCGCGGCGACGCAGGCAAAAGGATTGGCTTCCGAACTGCCCGCAAGCCGCACGGTAGAGGTGCTTGCGTTCTGTTCATGATCCGCATGCAGGATGAACAGCAGGTCCAGAGCGCGTACGGCTGCCGCTGAGGGTATGTAGTCCTCCGTGGGCCATGAAAACGTCATGTACATGAAATTCTCAACATAGTTACGCGAATTATCGGGGTAGACAAACGGCAGCCCGGACGCGTAGCGGTAGCATTTCGACGCGATGTTGGGCATCTTGGCGACAATGCGCCGGGCGGTTATCAGGCGGCTGTCCGCATCCCAGATGTCGGTCCGGTCATGGTAATAGGACGCGATCGCATTGGCCACACCAGCCATGATAGACATCGGGTGCGCATCATAGCGGTAAGCAGAGTAAAACCTGGAAATATGCTCATGGGTCATCATGTGCATCTTGATCGCATGTTCCCATTCGTCCATCTGCTTGCGGTTCGGCAATTCACCGTGGATGAGCAGGTAAACAACTTCCAGGAAGGTGCTTTGCTCCGCCAGTTGTTCTATCGGGTAACCGCGATGCAACAGGATTCCTTTCTCGCCATCCAGGAATGTTACTGCACTGCGGCAACTGGCGGTCGCGACAAAACCGGGATCAAAGGTGAACATGCCCAGTTCCTTGTACAGGTACTCGGTGTTGATTACCGGAGGGCCACAGGCGCCTTCCAATACCGGACATTCAACCTGTTTGCCGGTCTTGCTGTCGGTGATCGTAACCGTACGCGTCATTAAAACGTCTCCTCATATCAGCGGCTATACTTATTGTTATTCAGGAAACCTCTTTTCCAGAGGTCTCTTATGGAACCTCTGATTAAGTCAGAGGTTCCAACGGTACAGGGATGTGCCGTCAAAATCAATGGCTTTATGTCATTGATTTTGTGAGTAAAACAAAAATCACATTTTTGTTTTACGTGCTCTGACAAGTCCTGGATGGACTTGTTCAGAGCTTCCTTATTATTATACGCGTAAATGTTTTATAATACTTCTTTTGACGTATTACGTTAATTTACATCGTAACAACCCGAACTTTCCGGCAGCGATGAGCAACATTGATATCTCTAATTTGATCAGCGGTAATACTGCTTTCATCGAGGACATCTACGCGCGCTACCTCGACGATCCGGCCAGCGTAACCGCTGAATGGCGCCAATATTTTGATACCCTGCAACAGGATGTCGCGCCGGCCGGCGCCGGCGCGCAAACCGGGGCGCCGGCAGCCGGCACAGGAATTGAATCGGTTCCCGCGCAAAAAGCCGCGATTGGGGTCAATACCGACAACAAAAAGCAGGCCTCGGTATTGCAGTTGATCAATGCCCACCGTTTCCGCGGGCATCAGCAAGCGGACCTGGATCCGTTGAAACAGTATGAGCGCCCGGAAGTTCCGGAACTGGACCCCGCATATTACAATTTCACGGAGGAAGACCTGACCCGGGTATTCAATACCGGGTCACTGTTTGCGCCCGATGAGCTGACTCTGGCTGAAATCTTCTACATCGTCAAAAGCACGTATTGCCGGACGGTCGGCGCCGAGTACATGCACATCAATGAAACAGAGCAAAAACGCTGGATCCAGCGGCGGATGGAAGAATCCGAAGGCCATCACCGGTTTTCGCGGGAAAAAAGGACACGTATACTGGAACGGGTGATTGCCGCCAATGCGCTGGAAGAATACCTGCACCGGAAATACGTGGGGCAAAAGCGTTTCTCACTGGAAGGCGGTGAAGCCCTGATCCCGCTGCTGGACGAGCTTGTACAGTCTGGTGGCGAAGCCGGCGTGCGCGAGGCAGTCATCGGCATGGCCCACCGCGGCCGGCTGAATGTGCTGATTAACATCATCGGCAAGTTGCCAGGCGAACTGTTCGATGAATTTGAAGGCATCAACAAGCGGGAAGTCGATGACGAATCCACCAGTTCGGGCGATGTCAAATACCACCTGGGCTATTCCTCGGATATCCTGACCCCCGGCGGCGCGATACATTTAACCCTCGCGTTCAATCCCTCCCACCTGGAAATTATCGACCCCGTGGTCGAAGGTTCCGTGCGCGCGCGCCAGGACCGGCGCAATGATAAATCCCGCACCCAGGTATTGCCGATAATCATTCATGGCGATGCCGCGTTTGCCGGGCAGGGTGTGGTGATGGAAACCTTCAACCTGTCCCAGACCCGCGGTTACAGCACCGGTGGCACTGTTCATGTGATAGTCAATAACCAGATTGGCTTTACCACCAGCGACCCACTGGATTCGCGCTCGACGCTGTATTGCACGGATGTTGCCAAGATGGTTCAGGCGCCGATCTTTCACGTCAACGGCGACGATCCCGACGCGGTCGTGTATGTGGCGAAATTGGCGCTGGATTTTCGCATGGAATTCAAGAAAGACGTAGTCATCGACATGGTCTGCTACCGCAGGCACGGCCACAGCGAAGCGGACGAGCCGGCTGCCACCCAACCGCTCATGTATCAGAAGATCAGGCAGCACAAGAATATCAGGGAAGTACACTCTGACCGGCTTGTTAAAGAAGAATTCCTGACCCATGATGAGATAAGTAAAATTCATGACGCCTACATCGAAGCGCTGGAAGCCAATCGAAGCGTGGCCGGCGCCCGATCCAGCAACGCCGATTTCAGGTTTTTAATCAACTATGAACCATTCAAAAACACCCCTTGGGACATGCGTGTTGACACGGCAATCAGTCCCCTGCTGGTATCTCGCCTGACGGAACGCTTCACCACTGTGCCGGAGCATTTCACCCTGCATCCGACGGTGGTGAAGATCATCGAAAACCGCAAGAGGATGGGCGCCGGTGAAGTGGAAATGGACTGGGGCTATGCCGAAACCCTGGCCTACGCCACCTTGCTCGATGCCGGTTTCCCGGTGCGTATTTCAGGCCAGGACAGTGGGCGCGGGACTTTTTTCCACCGTCATGCCGTAGTCCACAACCAGGACGACGGCGACACCTACCTGCCGTTGCAGCACCTTAACGCGACACAGCCTTCGTTCCTGGTCATCAACTCGACGCTGTCGGAAGAAGCCGTGCTGGCTTTTGACTACGGCTACAGCAGCTCCGAGCCTAACGCACTGGTGATCTGGGAGGCCCAGTTTGGTGATTTCGCGAACGGCGCCCAAGTCGTCTTTGACCAGTTCATCAGTTCATGCGAAGTGAAATGGGGACGGTTCTGCGGGCTCACGGTATTTCTGCCCCACGGCTACGACGGTCAGGGACCGGAGCATTCATCTGCCCGGCTGGAGCGTTTTTTACAGCTTTGCGCCCGGGAGAACATGCAGGTGTGCCAACCCAGTACCCCGGCGCAGATGTTCCACCTGTTGCGGCGCCAGGTCATCAGGCCTTATCGCAAACCGCTGATCGTGATGAGCCCGAAAAGCCTGCTCAGGCATAAACTGTCCACATCGACCCTGGACAAAGTCACCAGTGGCGGCTTCCAGCTTGTAATTGATGAAATAGACGATAATATAGAGAAGGACGCAGTAACACGCCTGTTAATATGCAGTGGCAAGGTGTATTACGATCTGCTGGAGGCCAGGCGCGTGAATGAGATCGATAATGTCGCCATTATTCGCCTGGAGCAGTTGTTTCCGTTTCCACAAAAGGAAATGAAGCGCCTGATTGACTCCTATCCGAACGCCAATGAAGTCGTTTGGGTGCAGGAAGAACCCAAAAACCAGGGCGGCTGGTACTACATGCAATCCCGGGGAACCATGATCGGCTGCCTGAGCGCCCGGCATGTGTTCGGTTATGCGGGACGTATTTACTCGGCCTCCCCCGCAGTGGGCTCGCTGAGCCTGCACCTGGCGCAGCAGAAAAAGCTGGTCGATGACGCTTTGCAACCGGAAAAACTGGAAGTCACCACGCACATGCGACAGACGCGCGGCATCAGGTAAGACGTGAGTAAGCCTAACAAAGCTCTGACTTAATCAGAGGTTCCCTAACCCGAAAAATCAGGAGAACGTTGTGTTAGTTGAAGTGAGAGTCCCGGTACTGGCCGAATCAGTTGCCGAAGCCACGCTGATGGACTGGCATAAACAACCGGGCGATTCGGTAAAGTTCGGCGATGCCCTGGTTGATGTGGAAACGGATAAGGTCACGCTGGAAGTGGTGGCCCCGAAAGACGGGATGCTGGCGAAAATCCTTAAAAACAGCGGGGAAGATGTAGTCAGTAACGAATTGATCGCGCAACTGGATAGCGCCGGGCAGGCTGCGCCCGCGACGCCGGAACCTGACGCGCAGGCCGCGCCAACCGGACCCGCAACGGAAGCTGCTGCGGATAAAGGCGATGCCGCGCAATCCTCCGGAGACGAAGCCGCGGATGCTGCACCACAGGCTGCGGCCGAACCAGGACCGGCAGGTGAACGGCAACAGTCGCTGCTTGAGGAACAGCCCCCCAAGCTGAGTCCTGCGGTCAGAAACCTGCTGAGCAAACATGGCCTCGATGCCGGCGAGGTCCCGTCAGGTGGAGACAGGCTGACCAAACAAGACATCCTTGACTACCTGGATAGCAGAGAACAGGGGAAACAAGACAGAGAACAGCCTGCTTCGAGCCGGGAGGACCCGGAGCCGGCAGCCACGGTTGTTGCTGAGCAGGCAATTGGGACCGAGACCGTGAAAACGGGAGGCGGGATACCCAAGCCTGACAAGGAAGAACCGCGAGAAGTGGGTGAGATGCCTGCTGAGGGAGCAGAAAAACGCGTTCCCATGACCCGCCTGCGCCGGCGCGCAGCGGAACGCCTGCTGCAGGCGCAACGGGAAAACGCGATCCTGACCACGTTCAATGAAGTCAATATGCAGCCGGTCATGGACTTGCGCAATCGATACAAGGAGAGTTTTGAGAAAACCCACAAGGTCAAACTGGGTTTTATGTCGTTTTTCACCAAGGCTGCGGTAGAAGCCCTGAAAAAGTTCCCGATCATCAACGCGTCGGTGGACGGCGCCGATATCATCTACCATGACCGTTTTGATATTGGCATTGCCGTCAGTTCACCACGCGGCCTGGTCGTCCCTGTAGTGCGTGCCGCGGATGAACTCAGTTTCGCCGAGATTGAAACAACCATCAGCGAATACGGGCAAAAAGCCCATGACGCAAAACTCACCCTGGAAGAGTTGACCGGCGGTACGTTCACCATTACCAATGGCGGCGTGTTCGGCTCCCTGCTGTCCACTCCGATCATCAATCCACCGCAAAGCGCGATCCTGGGCATGCATAAAATCCAAGAACGTCCGGCTGCGGAGGACGGTGCGGTCGTGGTGCGCCCGATGATGTACCTGGCGCTCTCCTACGATCATCGCATCATCGATGGCCGCGAGGCCGTATCATTCCTCGTGGCGATCAAGGAAGCGCTGGAAGACCCTTCTCGACTACTGCTGCAGATATAACCCGTTAACTATGAAAAATTATGATGTAATAATCATCGGTGCCGGCCCCGGCGGCTACATCTGCGCCATCCGTTGCGCACAACTGGGGTTTTCCACAGCCTGTATTGACGGCGAACTCAACAGCAGCGGCAAACCCACCCTGGGTGGAACCTGCCTGAATACGGGTTGTATCCCATCCAAAGCCCTGCTGGATTCATCCCATCATTATTCCTTCTTGCAACATGATGCGGCGGAGCACGGCATCAACCTCACGGGCATGAAAATGGATGTTCATAAAATGATCGGCCGGAAAGACAAGATCGTGCAGAAACTGACCCGGGGCATAGCCGGGCTGTTCCGCAAGAACGGCGTTGAGTGGCTGCAAGGACAAGCCAGACTCCTGGGTGACAACAAGGTGGAAGTAACGCCAACAGGCAAGCAGACCGCGGAAGTCCAACAGGTGTCCGCAAAACACATTATTATTGCCACCGGTTCGGTCCCTGCGGCGTTGCCTGTTGCAGCCGTAGACCGCAACCGGATCGTGGATTCCACCGGTGCCCTGGCCTTCACTGAAGTGCCGAAGCGGCTCGGCATCATCGGCGCGGGGGTTATCGGCCTGGAACTGGGCAGTGTCTGGAGCAGGATGGGCTCAGAGGTCACGATACTGGAGGCACTGGCTGATTTTCTCGCGCCCACAGACAGGGATATCGCAACAGCGGCACAAAAACTCTTCGCGAAACAAGGGCTTGATATTCGCCTTGACGCCCGGGTAACGGGCACCGGCCTTAACAAGCGGGAAGTCAGCGTCACGTTTGAACAAGCGGGGAGCAAGCAACAGTTAATCTTCGACAAGCTGGTAGTAGCCGTTGGGCGCGCCCCCAATGTGGCGGGGCTGGGAGCCGAAGAGGTGGGGTTGAACCTGAACAGCAGGGGCGGTATAGAGGTTGATCAATTTTGTGCGACCAACCTGCCCGGTGTGTATGCTATCGGCGATGTGGTACGCGGCCCGATGCTGGCTCACAAGGCCGCTGAAGAAGGTGTCTTGGTGGCCGAGCGGCTTGCCGGGCAAAAAAGTGAGTTCAACCTGGACCATGTTCCCTGGGTAATCTATACCTGGCCTGAGATTGCCTGGGTCGGGAGGACCGAACATGAATTAAAGGACGCCGGCGTGAAATACAAAGCCGGCACCTTTCCAATGGCGGCAAGCGGGCGGGCGCTCGCCTCGGGTGATACCGACGGCATGATTAAACTGCTGTGTGATGCCGAAAGCGACCGGATACTCGGCATTCACATACTGGCGCCGAATGCCTCCGAACTCATAGCCGAAGCAGTCCTGGCAATGGAATTCGACGGCAGCGCGGAGGATATAGCCCGCACCATCCACGCCCATCCAACTCTGGCGGAAGCCATGCATGAGGCGGCGCTGGCAGCGGATAAGCGGGCATTACATATCTGACTAAAGAGAAAAATACAAGGGATGCAAGGTATCTGAAGCCTGTGTCCTCTTTATTGTGCAGCGCAACTGGAATTGGTTATAATGCTGCCACATCAATAATAACCCCCTGATATCGAGGTATACACCATGACCAATGACGCAGTCATTGTCGCCGCGGCGCGGACCCCCATCGGTTCCTTTGGCGGCGCCGTTGCGACCATCCCGGCCCATACTTTGGGCGCCGTAGTAATCAATTCATTACTGGAAAAAACCGGGCTGGAAGCGGGTCAAATTGACGAGGTTATCCTCGGACAGGTTCTGACCGCCGGCGCCGGCCAGAACCCGGCGCGCCAGGCCGCCATTGAGGCCGGTCTGCCCCACTCGGTGCCTTCGATAACGATTAACAAGGTCTGCGGCAGCGGCCTGAAGGCCGTACACCTTGCCGCCCAGGCCATCAAGTGCGGCGATGCGGATATCATTATTGCCGGCGGGCAGGAAAACATGAGCCTGGCGCCGCACGTGTTGCCCAAATCCCGGGTTGGCGCCAAGATGGGTGACTGGAAGCTGCTGGACACAATGATCACCGACGGCCTGTGGGACGCATTCAATGATTACCACATGGGCATGACCGCAGAGAATATCGTGAACAAGTTCGGGATTTCACGGGAAGAACAGGACCGTTTTGCCGCGCGGTCCCAGCAAAAAACCGAACAAGCCCAGGCAGATGGGGTGTTTGACGAAGAAATCGTTCCGGTAAGCATTCCGCAACGCAAGGGCGATCCCATCATATTCGACAAGGATGAATATCCGAAACAAGGCGTGACGGAAGAGAAGATTGCCAAATTGCGTCCCGCTTTCACCCGTGAGGGAAGCGTGACTGCAGCCAACGCTTCCGGTCTCAATGACGGCGCCGCCGCGGTTGTCGTCATGTCGCGGGCCAAGGCCGAAGAATTGGCTTTGACGCCGATGGCCGGTATCAGCGCTTATGCCAGCGCCGGCGTTGACCCGGCAATCATGGGGACCGGGCCAATACCGGCAACCGAGCGCTGCCTGGACAAGGCCGGTTGGACGGTGGACGACCTGGACCTGGTGGAAGCCAACGAGGCGTTTGCCGCACAGGCCATCTCCGTCAACAACGGACTGGGTTGGGACGCAGAAAAAGTGAATATCTACGGCGGCGCCATCGCATTGGGGCACCCCATCGGCGCGTCGGGTTGCCGGGTCCTGGTAACACTGCTGCACGCGATGCAGCGCCGGGACGCGCACAAGGGACTGGCCACGTTATGCATTGGCGGCGGCCAGGGTGTTGCCTTGGCCGTGGAAAGATAAACGGACTGGCTGCACCACCATGCGTATCATAAAAAAATACCCCAACCGCCGACTCTACGATACGGAGATTAGCAGGTATATCACCCTGGAGGATGCCAGGCAACTGGTCGTGGATGGAGTCGACTTTCGCGTCGTGGATGTGAAGACCGAGGAAGACCTGACGCGCACTATCCTGCTGCAAATCATCTCGGAGCAGGAACACGAGGGAAAACCTATCTTCAATACACCGATGCTGGCGCAGCTCATCCGCTTTTACGGTAACGCGTACCAGTCCGCGTTCAGTGAATATCTGCAGAACAGCCTGGAAATGTTCAGTGCGCAACAACAAAGCCTGCAGAAGAACTTCGAACAAGCGGTCACGGGCAACCCTCTAGCCGCAAGGATGAGTGAAATGACGGAACAGAACCTGGAGGCCTGGCGGCAGATGCAAAACAGCTTTCTCCAGGCCGCCGGATTTTCCGGCACGGATAACAAGCGCGAGAAAGAAGAATAATATCCGAACCGGTCGCTACTAGTACTCTTTCAATCCGGTATCGGACTACACCATGTTCGACAGGTCGTTCAATACGTCGTCGACCAGGGTGCGTGCTTGTTTCGCCGAATCGCTGCGCTCCGTGGAGAGGTTGGCAAGGTAGCCCTCGCTCACGTCCCCGGTCACATATTCGCCGGTAAACACGGACATTTCAAACCGGTCGATGGCCGGATTTCCTTCACTTGCCGCGGTAACAAGGTCCCCGACATCCTGGTAGATCAGCCAGTCAGCGCCAATGGCCGCGCAGATTTCCTGTTCGGTCCTCCCGTGGGCAACCAGTTCGTCGGAAGTAGGTATGTCGATGCCGTAAACATTTGGATACAGGACCGGCGGCGCCGCAGATGCGAAATATACTTTTGCCGCGCCCGCATCCCTGGCCATTTGCACGATTTCCCTTGATGTTGTGCCGCGCACGATGGAATCATCCACCAACAGCACATTCTTGCCCCGAAACTCCAGTTCTATCGCATTCAGTTTCTGTCTTACGGACTTCTTCCTTACGCTCTGCCCGGGCATGATGAACGTGCGCGGAATATACCGGTTCTTGATAAAACCCTCGCGGTATTTCACATCCAGTTCGTAGGCCAGCGGTAATGCTGCGGTACGCCCCGTGTCCGGAATCGGGATCACCACGTCAATATCATGTTCCGGGCGCAGCCGTAATATCTTTGCGGCCAGCGCTTCCCCCATACGCAAACGGGTCTTGTATACGGATATGTTATCAATGACCGAATCCGGCCTTGCCAGGTACACGTATTCAAAGATGCATGGCGTGCGCTGCGGATTTTCCGCGCATTGCTGTGAAAACATCTCACCATCCTTGCTGATGAAAATTGCCTCCCCCGGCTCTATGTCACGGGTCACATCGAAATCCAGCGCATCCATGGCAACGCTCTCGGAGGCCACCACGTATTCCATCCCACGGTCGGTCATGCGCTCCCCGAAGATAATCGGCCGGATGCCAAACTGGTCGCGGAATGCAAGCACGCCGACCCCCGAGATCAATGCAACCGCGGAATACCCGCCGCGACAGCGTTGATGCAGCCTGCTCACCGCAAAAAAGATATCTTCGGGCGTCAGGTCTTTTTTCAGCTTGCCTATTTGCTGCAACTCGAAGGCGAGGATGTTCAGCAACACCTCGGAATCCGATTCCGTATTGATATGTCTCAATTCATCCATAATGAGATCCCGCTTGAGATCTTCGCTGTTGGTCAGGTTACCATTATGCGCCAGCGCGATCCCGTATGGAGAGTTGACATAAAATGGCTGTGCCTCGGAGGAGGATGCGCAACCTGCGGTGGGATACCGGATATGCCCGATTCCCATCTTACCCTTGAGGTTGAGCATCTGGCTGGAGTTGAACACATCCCTCACCATGCCGTTGTTCTTGCACAGGTACAGCCGGGCATTGTCAGAGGTAACCATGCCGGCCGCATCCTGCCCCCGGTGCTGCAGGATTGTCAAGCCGTCAAACAGCGCCTGGTTGACATTCGATTTGGCAACGATTCCGATAATGCCGCACATGTTCTCCAATACCAGCTTTTTTTGGAACAGATTTGAGTAAGCCCTGATTACGTCCGGCGCTCGCTTACGGCGCCTCTGAGATTAAGCCAGAGCCTCCCTGATGTCTGTCCCCTGCTCTGTTACCCTCCGAATCCTGCCGTGGAGGCAGTTCGTAGCGGTGATATACCGCGATGTCTTCCGAAATAAAGCGCCTGCTCCACACACAGACGCGCTGGAACGGTTCGATCAATACCGCTTCATGCCACCATTCCTGTTTTGATATGGCCGTGAAACCCGCCAGAAAAACAAGGGCGGTAATAATTGCTCCACCCAGCCCGATCCCGAAGAAAAAGCCCAGAAACCTGTCGGCCGCGGTCAACCCTGTCCTGCCCAGCAGTTTAACTGCAAAATACCCCAACGCAGTAAAAATTACCAGGCTGATTGTAAACACGCCGGCAAAAGCAATCACATCCCTGAGCAAGGGTTCCAGGTATGCGTCCAGCAACGGGGAAAACCAGCCGCTGAGTTTCACTGCGGCTATGACCGCCATGATCCAGGCCCCAATCGAAAACAAGACATTGAGCAGGCCATACAACAGCCCCATGATTGCCGGCAGGAACAGGACTACGAGAATTCCGATATCGACACCTTTCACGATCAGACCCTGCAGCCCATTATCTGTTCCTGATCGTTCGTGGCAACCTGGCCGGCATGGATACTGAACAGTCCCGGTGTTACGGATAATTCAGAACAAAACCATCCAAGTCCATTTCCTTCTTTATTTCGGCCTTGAGCTTCAGGGCTTCGGAACGGAGAACTTCCGGCCCTATCCTCACCCGGAACAACAGGGAACCGTCCCTGGCCGTTACCGGTTCGTCCTCGACGTAGGATGAATAGCCGGCGGCGCGCAACCGGGCATCGAGACTGTCAGCATTTTTTCGGGAAAAACTGCCTACCTGCACAACCCATCCGGTTAACGCGCCGGTCTTAGCCTCGGGTTCGGCAGCGGCTTCCTCCCGGTCCTGTTCAGACGCAGCTTCCGTTTCCGCGGTGGAGGCGGCATCGTCCTCAGCCGGGACAGGACCCGGATCAGCCTCCTCTTCAACCGGAACAACCGCTTCCGGTTCAGGGATCGGCACCAGGCGGGTTGTGAACTCATCCTGGGGTTTTTCCGGAATATTGGTTGCCGTGATCCGGGTTTCCACTTCCCGGGCATCATCCAGCAACAATGGAATCAGTATTACAAACAGCAATACCAATACGATTGCGCCGGTAACTCTTTCTTTCAATTTCTGGTCCATACTGTTTTATCGGTAGGTTATCAACTTTGATCCACCAGGTATTCTATTGCAGCGCCGACCGTAACGAAAGAACCGGTAACTATTATCCTGTCTCCGGTGCGGGTACGGGAGCGCGCATCCGCCAGTGCATCGCGGACAGTCCTGAACTGTCTTACGTTCTCCAGATCCTCGTACCGGGCCAGCGCGCCGGTTAATGCCGTCACGTCCGCTGCACGGTCTTCCTGCAATTCGGCCACATACCAGTGGTCGGCAACTTGCGCCAGTTTTTCAAAGACCGCGTCATGATTCTTGTCTTTGAGCATGCCGATCACGATGTGCGTTTCACCAACACTGGGGATTTTCCTTATATTCTCAACCAATGCCGAGACGGCTTGCCGATTATGCGCAACATCCAGAATGCACGGCGTTGCGCCGGGAACAACCTGAAATCTTCCCGCAAGCCGGAAATCCCGTAGGCATGCTTTTACGGTATCCACGTTGACCGGAAACTCATCGGCCAGGGTTTCCAGCACCATCAGCACACCGGCCGCATTCTGCACCTGCCTGTCATTATTGATGCCGGGTTTTGGCAGGTTCTCATAGACTGTCTTCGGGCTTTTCCAGGTCCAGGTGTCCGAATTTATCGTACAGGAAAAATCCCGATCAGCCTGGTAGAACTCAGCGCCGGTTTCCCGCGCGCAGGCCGCAACGGATCCCGGCGCGTCCGGATCCGAGCAGATTGCCGGACGCCGGCGGCGGAATATTCCCGCTTTTTCCCTGCCTATGGCCTCCCTGGTATATCCCAGCCATTTCTCATGATCCAGGTCGATGGTAACGACCAGCGCAATATCGGCATCCAGTATATTGACGGCATCCAGTCGGCCGCCCAGCCCGACTTCCAGAATTACAATATCAGGCGCCGCATCGCGGAATATATCCAATGCCGCCAGGGTGCCGAATTCGAAATAGGTCAGGGAAATATCGGCGCGCGCCCGGTCAATGCGCGCAAACGACCGGCACAGTTGTTCATCCGTTACCTGTTTGCCGCCGATACAGATGCGTTCGTTGTACCGGGTTAAATGTGGCGAGGTATAAGTACCCACCCGGTAACCGGCGCGTCTGAACATGGTATCCAGCATGGCCGCACTGGAGCCTTTGCCATTTGTGCCGGATATGCTGATTACCTTGCTGTCGAACTGCAGCAGGCCCATCCTCTGCGCCACCTTGTTGCAGCGGTCCAGGCCCAGTTCTATAGCTGTGAAATGCAGGCTTTCCTGCCAGGCCAGCCAGTCATCCAGGCGGCTGAACCTGGGTGTGGGTCCCTGGCGCGGTCCTGGTACAATTTCCGGGACGGAACTCATCAGCATGGTTTATCACAGAGCATGGACAGTATTGATGCTATCGTATCCCGCAAGTCCTGTCTCCGGGTAATCATATCGATGTTGCCATGTTCGAGCAGGAATTCACTTTTCTGAAATTCTTCCGGCAGGGTCTGGCGCACGGTCTGTTCAATCACGCGCGGGCCGGCAAAACCTATCAGCGCGCCCGGTTCTGCGATATTGATGTCTCCAAGGGTACCCAGGCTTGCCGATACACCGCCCATGGTAGGGTTTGTCAATACCGAGATATAAGGCAAACCGGCATTGCGCAATTTTCCCAGCGCGGCGCTCGTTTTTGCCATCTGGAACAGTGATATCAAAGCCTCCTGCATGCGCGCGCCGCCGCTGGTGGAGAAACAGACGAGAGGAATATGGTGTTCCATACAGACATCGACGGCGCGTACAAACCGCTCTCCAACGACTGAACCCATGGAGCCTCCCATGAAGTCAAACTCAAATGCCGCCGCAACCACGGGAACTGTTCTTACATATCCCCTGAACGCCACCAGCGCGTCATTTTCTCCTGTTTCCTTCCCCGCGCTGGCCAACCGTTCCCTGTATTTCCTGCTGTCGCGGAATCTCAGCTTATCGACCGGCTTGATGCCGGCGCCGATTTCCTCCCGATCATCCTGGTCAAGAAAGTGGTCCAACCTGGCCCGGGCGCTGATGTGCATGTGCCTGCCGCATTTCGGACAGACCTCCAGGTTCCGGGTCAATTCCGCGCGGTACAGCGTTGCATTACAACTGTCGCACTTGGTCCATACGCCTTCGGGTACCGAGCGCCGGTTGGCGCTGTTGGTCTTTATCCTCGAAGGCAGCAGTTTATCGAGCCAGCTCATGGTTCCCGCCGTTAAGCCGCGTGATCCAGTGATTCCCGTATCGGCCCGACGAATGAGCCGATTTCGGCAGCCAGATCATCACCTGCCGTTGTTGCGGCATGCAGCCTCTCCACCAGCGCACTGCCGATGACCACGGCATCACAATACGTCGCAACCCGCGCCGCGGTTTGTGCATCTTTTATCCCGAAACCGGCAGCCAACGGCAAATCGGTTTTGCTTCTCAGCAGCTTAAGCTTAGCTGCCATATCCCCGGCGTCAGCCTGTTTCCCGCCGGTAGTGCCCTTGACGGAAACATAGTACAAAAATCCCGATGCGGCGCCGGCAATCAGTTCAATGCGCGGCGCTGTGGAATTGGGCGTTACAAGAAAAATCTGGTCAATCCCGTTGGCGCGCAATGGCCGGTTCAGCAATGCCGACTCTTCTGGCGGCAGATCCACGACGATAACACCATCAACGCCGGCCGCGGCGGCGCGTGCGGCAAAATTGTCATAGCCGAAGATTTCTACCGGATTCAAATAACCCATGAGTATCACGGGAGTATGACTGTCGGCCCGGCGGAACTGTTCAACCATCCCGAAAACTTTTTCCAGCGTAACCCCTTGCGCGAGAGCGCGTTCATTGGCGCGTTGAATTACCGGCCCGTCTGCCATCGGGTCCGAGAATGGCACACCCAGTTCAAGCATATCAGCCCCGTGATGCACCAGGGCCTGCATGATTTCCGGGGTGACCTGCGGTTCAGGGTCCCCAGCAGTGACAAAAGTAACCAGCGCCTTTTTTTCGTGCTGCTTAAGTGTCCGGTATGTGGAAGAAATGCGACTCATCTGTTGCCAGGACTGAAGTATGCAAACGATATAGATTACAACAATCCGAATGCCGGGGACAGTACTTTTAACTAAAGTGTGATGCCTTCCATGGTCGCGATGGTTTCTATATCCTTGTCGCCCCGGCCGGATAAATTGACGATAACCACCTGTTCCCGGTCCAGACCACTCGCAAGTTTCGTCACCTGCGCCAGCGCATGGCTGGATTCCAGCGCCGGCATGATCCCCTCCGTGCGCGTCAGGTCGTGGAACGCGGCGACGGCTTCTGCGTCATTCACCGACACGTATTCCACCCTGCCGCTATCCTTGAGCCAGGCATGCTCCGGACCCACGCCGGGGTAATCGAGTCCGGCTGAAATGGAATGGGTCGGCAGGATTTGTCCATGTTCGTCTTCCATCAGGTAACTCCTGTTGCCGTGCAGTACGCCAGGCTTGCCGGCGCTCAACGGGGCTGCATGCCGGCCCGTATCCAGCCCCAGGCCGCCGGCTTCCACCCCGATCAACCTCACTGATTCATCCTGCAGAAATGGGTGGAACAACCCGATGGCATTAGACCCTCCACCGACGCAGGCAACGAGTACATCGGGCAACCTGCCGGTCGTCTCCAGGCATTGCCGGCGGGCTTCCCTGCCGATAACGGACTGCAGTTCCCTGACCAGCACCGGGTAGGGATGGGGCCCGGCCACGGTGCCGATAATATAGAATGTATCGTCGACATTACTGACCCAGTCCCGCATCGCTTCATTCATCGCATCTTTCAGCGTCTGCGAACCGGAAGTGACCTCTGCGACCTCGGCTCCCAGCAGCTTCATCCGGAAAACATTCACGGCCTGGCGCCGTATGTCTTCGGCGCCCATATACACCACACACTCAAGGCCGAGGCGGGCGGCAACCGTGGCAGTGGCGACCCCATGCTGGCCCGCGCCGGTCTCCGCAATGAGTCGGGTCTTTCCCATGCGTTTCGCCAGCAGGGCCTGGCCCACCGTGTTGTTGACCTTGTGGGCGCCGGTGTGATTCAAATCCTCGCGCTTCAGAAAGACCTGGGGACCGGCCAAGCTGTCACTCCACCTGCGCGCGTGGTACAGGGGCGAGGGCCTGCCCACGAACGTCTTCAGGTCGCGGTCGAACTCTGTCAGGAAGTCCTCATCCTGAAGGTAGTTCCCGACCGCACGGGTCAACTCTTGCAGGGGCTCAATCAGCGTCTCAGCGACAAACCTACCCCCATAAATGCCAAAATGGCCGTTTTCGTCAGGCACCGTCATCGGCTTGTTTTACCTCGCGTATGAAATTCACTATGGCTGTTTTATCCTTGATACCCTTCTCAAGTTCGACCCCACTGCTTACATCGACCGCATACGGCGCACAGGCGCGGATGGCGCAGCGCACGTTCGCCGGCGTCAACCCGCCGGCTAGGATGATGGGCCTGGATAAACCGGGCGGGATGATACGCCAGTCAAAGCTCACACCTGTTCCCCCGGGGGCGGTTCCCGAGTGACTGTCCAGCAGCAGGGCTGCGGCATTGGCGTAGCTGCGGCAAACCATCGGTAAATCGATGTCCGGTTTCATGCTTACGGCCTTGATGTAAGGCCTGCCGAAACTGCCGCAAAAATCCGCATCTTCATTGCCGTGAAACTGGATGATATCCAGGGGGACCGTTTCCAGCAAGTTGGCGACGAATTCCCGTTCCGCATCCACGAACAGCCCGACACTGGCGGTAAACGGCGGCAGCCGGCTGATGATATCCCGGGCGGCAGAGGGTTCAACATAGCGCGGGCTCGGCCGGTAGAAGACATAGCCCAGGGCATGCGCACCGGCATCGATCGCGGCGCGGGCATCTTCACTTCGGGTTATGCCGCAGATCTTTATCCTGGTCATAAATAATAGTTCGTATGGCTGTCTGTGTGTTGTCCGGGAATGCCATATTTTTGCGGATAATTCACGCCTGCCAGGTAAAGCCCGTCCGGCGCTGCGGTCACGCCGCCGCGGTCCCTGCGTTTTGCGCCAAGCACCTCGGCTTCCCAACCTACTTCATGTTTGCCCATGCCGATGGCGATCAGCACACCTGCGATGTTGCGCACCATGTGGTGCAGAAAAGCGTTGGCTTCAACCGCGATAACCACGTACTCATTTTCCCTTTTGACGCTCAGGCTCAAAACGTTCCTTACCGGCGATTTTGCCTGGCAGGATGTCGCCCGGTACGATGTAAAGTCATGCTCGCCCACCAGCGAGGTCGCAGCCTCCGACATCCTGGCAACATCCAGGCGGCGGCACTCCCAGGTAACATAACCATGGCCGAGGCCCGGACGCGCCGGCCGGTTCAGGATAATATACTTGTAGATGCGACTCGTTGCCGAGTAACGGGCATGGAAGTCGACCTGGACGGGTTTTGCCCAGATCAAGCTGATGTCTGCGGGCAAGTGAGTGTTGGCGCCCAGGACCCAGGAATGGGAATCCCGCTCAGCCCCTGATTCAAAATGGACCACCTGGTTCAGCGCATGTACGCCTGCATCCGTTCTGCCGGCACAGGTTACTGCAACCGAATGATCGGCCACAGCCGACAGGGCAGCTTCCACTTGTTCCTGTACCGATGCCGAATGTTTCTGTATTTGCCATCCTGAGTAATGAGAGCCATCATACTCAACACCGGCGGCAAATTTCATCATAAGGATTCAATCCGGGCCAATAACTGCCGGGCCTCTTCCTTTTGCGCCGCATTCCCATCCGCCAGGACTTCATCCAGTATGGACTGAACGTTGTCCACATCGCCCAGTTCAAGGTAGGCCCTGGCAAGGTCAAGCTTGTTCTGCAGCATGTCTCCCTCATCTTCGCTTTCATCGGAGATGAGCGCTTCTTCCGCGTCGCTTTCATCCACCGCGTCCGGTTCTGCCTGCTCCATATCATCCACGAGTTCCGGGTCCTCGGTGTCCGCGCCCTCTTCCTGACTATCACCTTCTTCGGGAGCATCCGATCCCCCGTCTCCGGCCACCGTAGTAACATCGGGGCTGTCTGAAGCGGTGGGCGCTGCAGACCCCACCCCATCATGGGCGGCTTTTCTGCGTAACAACAACCATCCAACCAGCGCCAGCAGTACCGCCAGACAGGCCAGCACCCACTGCCAATTCTGCTTCATACTGTCGTAAATTGACTGCAACTTCGTACCGCTCAGCGCCTCAGACGCAGAGTCATAAGCGTCGCCTATGCGCGCCGCCAGGTCCGGTCCGGGATCACCCTGTTCAGAAATCTCCCGTGCTTGCAGCGCGGCCAGTTCATTATCCTTTAGCTCTACCAGGCGCCTGAGGTCTTCAATAATGGTCTCGGATTCGGATAACCTGTCCTCGAGCTCGATGTTCTCCTGGGACAGCTCTTCAATCCGCTCATTTGCCAATGCCAGCGACTGCTCGCCGGAAGCCCTGTCTGACCGTGCCGGCACACTGTTACCATTTTCCAGATATCCCTCTCTGACCGCGACCAGGCGCAGTCCGCCATCAACCGATATCCTGCCGGCACCGGCCACCCAGCCGGCTTCCACCGCTGGCAGACCGCGGGTTCCGCGCCAGACATTGTTATGCACCAGCACTTCGGCAAAGGCCTCGGCTGCCGGCAGCGCCTGCATTTCAAAGTCACTCGGTATCCACAACACCTCGCCCGCTTTCAGCCAGTTGATATTTTTGTAACTGAAGGCATCGGGATTCGTGCGCAAAAGTGCCAGCATCATCTGCTGGATGGAGACGGAAGCGTCGGAGCGCAGTTCCCGCGCAATATCCCACAACGTGTCATTCCGTACAACTTCGTATCTACGGGACCCCCGGAGCGCCGCCGTAACATCTCCCTGGTCATCATCGGCTGCAGAACCGACACCGCGCTGCAAGCCGGTTTGGCTCTCCGTGTCAGCATAGGTATCCGGCGGGATATCGAGTTCCAGCGTGTATTCCCGAAACAGCCGTCCGCTGGACCATGCCACCTTCAGCAAAAAGTGCAGCAAGGGGGTGCGCAACGCCTCATCACTGTGGACGCGGATATGCGCTGCGCCGTCCCGGCCGCGCTGCAACTCGAATTGCAAGCGGTTAAGTGTCGGAGTCCAATCGATGCCGGCCCAGCGAAAGCCGGCCACATCGGCCAGGCCCACGCTCAGGCTGTCCAACTCATCAGGCGCTACGCCGGACAGCGGAATTTCCGCTTCCAGGGGCTGCCCCGGTTCCGATTTCAGGTTGATATCGCCCAGGTTCAGGGCAAACGCCCAGGCAGGCGCCAGCAACGCCAGCAGGCAAGCGGTTAGTACCGGCAATTTTACCTGTCTCATGACGGATTTGCCCGTGTGTCAACCGTATGGGTAATCATAGATGATGTTTTAACAAATATTCCGCAATTTGGATACTGTTAAGCGCGGCGCCTTTCCTGATATTGTCGGAAACCACCCAGAAATTGATTCCCATCGGATGGGAAATATCCTCCCTGATGCGGCCGACGAATACCGGGTCATGTCCGGAAGCCTCGGTAACGGCCGTCGGGTAGCCGCCGTCTTCCCGCTCATCTATCACCACGACGCCGGGGAAATCGTTTAACAGGGTTCTTGCCTGTTCCACCGTGATCTTCTCCTTGGTTTCAATGTGCACGGCCTCTGAGTGGCCATAGAATACCGGCACGCGCACACAGGTGGGGTTCACCCGAATTGTTTCATCATCAAGGATCTTTTGCGTCTCCCAGACCATCTTCATCTCTTCCCTGGTATAACCGTTGTCCTGGAATACATCGATCTGGGGCAGGACATTGAACGCCATCTGCCTGGGGTGTTCCGTGGGGATAACCGGTTTGCCGTTGAACAGCGCGATGGTCTGCTGCTCCAGTTCCTCTATCGCTTTTTTGCCCTTGCCGGACACTGCCTGGTAGGTGGCGACATTGACGCGCTCAATGCCGGCGGCGTCGTACACGGGCTTCAACGCCATCACCATCTGGATGGTGGAACAGTTCGGGTTGGCAATAATGCCGCGTCCGGCATACTGCCCGACGGCTTCCGGATTCACCTCCGGCACGACCAGCGGAATATCCGCGTCATACCGGAACCGCGACGTATTGTCGATGACGACCGTCCCTGCGGCGGCCGCCCGGGGCGCATGGATGTTGGATACCGAAGCCCCCGGAGAAAACAGGCCTATGTCGATGCCGGAAAAATCGAACGTGTCCAGGTCTTCGACCACCAGTTCCTCATCCATGAATTCAATGCGTTTCCCTGCCGAGCGGCTGCTGGCCACGACATGCAGCGCGGCAAACGGAAAATTCCGCTGCGCCAGGATTGACAACATGGCCTGCCCGACTTCACCGGTCGCACCGACGACTGCAACATTGACTTTCTTATTCATTCACAGCAGCGCTTCGACTACAGCGTCTCCCATCTGCGACGTGGACACTTTTTCAGTGTCCGGCGTGTGGATATCCGCGGTTCTCAGGCCCTGCTCCAGGACTGATTTCACCGCATTTTCCACCCTGTCCGCCTGCTCCGGCAGGTCCAGGGAGTAGCGCAGCAGCATCGCCGCTGACAGGATCATTGCCAGGGGATTGGCCAGGCCCTTGCCGGCGATATCCGGCGCTGAGCCATGGACCGGCTCATACATGCCCTTGCCGTTCTCGTCCAGCGACGCGGAAGGCAGCATACCAATGGAACCGCTGAGCATTGAGGCAAGATCAGACAGGATATCGCCAAACATGTTGGTGGTGACAATCACGTCGAACTGCTTTGGTCTGCGCACCAGTTGCATCGCGGCGTTATCCACGTACATATGTTCCAATTCGACCTCGGGGTATTCCGCGGCCACCTCAATCACGATCTCGCGCCATAACACCGTCGCTTCCAGCACATTTTCCTTATCAACCGAGCAGAGCCGCTTGTTGCGCTGCAGCGCGACCTTGAAGGCCGCGCGGGCGATACGACGAATTTCCGTCTCCGTATAACGCAAGGTGTTGATGCCCTCGCGCCCCCCGGACTGCATTGTCTGAATGCCCCTGGGTTGGCCGAAATAGATGCCGCCGGTCAACTCGCGCACGATCATGATATCCAGTCCGCTGACCAGTTCCGGTTTCAGCGACGAGGCCGCGACAAGCTGCGGATAGGTCAGCGCCGGCCTCAGGTTGGCAAACAGGGCCAGTTCCGAGCGCAGGGGCAGTAACGCGCCGCGTTCGGGCCGCAAATCACGCGCCAACCCATCCCATTTCGGTCCACCGACGGCGCCGAACAGGACGGCGTCACAGGCCAGCGCTTTTTGCAGGGTCTGCTCCGGTAACGGGCTCCCGCAGTCATCATAGGCCGCGCCGCCTACCAGCGCATGATCCATGGAAATTTCCAGGCCATGGTACCGGGTCAGACAGGCCAGGACTTTCTCTGCTTCCACCATGATCTCCGGGCCGATCCCGTCACCCGCCAATACCAGTACGTTATGACTCATTTCCTGCTTTTTTACCTGTTGCTGTTGGAGTAAGTTTGCGAATTGTATCATAATGGTGAGTTACTGAATTTAAGGGAAACGCTGAACAAATCCATCCAAGAGTTGCCAGCGCGCATCCCAGTATCGTAGGAAGCTCTGAACCAGTCTATCCGGGACTTGTCAGAGCACATACCTGTACCGTTTGAACCTCTGACTTAATCTCAGAGGTTCCTTAGACAATAGGAGCTGACAGTCAATGAGTAGTATTTCAGACATCATCAACGAGGCCTTCGAACAGCGCGCCGGCATCAACGCGGGCAACGCCGATACATCACTTAAAGATGCCGTTAACGAGGCAATTGCCGGGCTGGACCGCGGCGATATGCGGGTGGCGGAGAAACAAAACGGTGAGTGGGTGGTGAACCAGTGGCTGAAAAAGGCCGTGCTCCTGTCGTTTGCATTAAACGACAACCGCGTGATGGAAGGGGGCTGGACCCGGTATTACGACAAGGTGGAACCCAAGTTCGCCGGATACGGCCAGGACGATTTCAACGCGGGCGGCATGCGGGTAGTCCCCTCGGCCATGGCGCGTTATGGCAGCTACGTCGCGCCCAATGTCGTGCTGATGCCCAGTTACGTCAATATCGGCGCCTACGTGGATTCAGGGACCATGGTGGACACTTGGGCGACAGTGGGTTCCTGCGCCCAGGTCGGCAAAAACGTGCACCTGTCCGGCGGCGTCGGCCTGGGAGGAGTACTGGAACCGTTGCAGGCCAACCCGACCATCATCGAGGACCACTGTTTTATCGGCGCGCGTTCGGAAATTGTCGAAGGCGTCGTGGTCGGCGAGGGTTCCGTCATATCCATGGGTGTCTACATCGGCCAAAGCACCCGCATCTACAACCGCGAGACCGGCGAGATCAGCTATGGCAAGGTACCACCAGGCTCGGTCGTGGTATCCGGCAACCTGCCCTCAAAAGACGGCAAATACAGCCTGTACTGCGCGGTGATCGTCAAACAGGTCGACGAAAAAACCCGCGGCAAGGTGAGCCTGAACGAGTTGTTGCGGGATTTATAGCCGGCTACTACCGGCCTGCCATACCAGCGGGAAGGCATTCTCGTCCGTGGCCGGGGCGCCGGGTTGGATGGAAACATGTTCCTGGGTGACGATTGGGTCTGTGCCGGGGCGAGGGTCCCAGCAGGCGTCATCGCCGAGCCAGCGCGTGGATAGGGCAAGGCGGCGTTTTGTGGGGGAAAAATTGCCATGCGACGTATGGATGATGGCTGTGTCGAAAATCAGCGCATCTCCCGCTCTGGTCTCAAAGGACACGAATTCGTAGTCATCTCTCAACGCATTGAAATCCGGTATTTCTTCTTCCGAACTCGAACCGATCCACTCGGCCTGGATGGTGTCTTCCCCGCCGTCGGGCAACACCGGTTTAAACCATTTGTTCCATGCTTGCGACCCGCGCACGAATTCCAAACCGCTCGAAGCAAGATCGGTGTCTGTTAAAGACAACCAGACGGAACAGATTTGTTTACCTTTGAACGGCCAATAAGGTAGATCCTGGTGCCAGAAAAACTCTTCTTGCGTATCCGGTTCCTTGACAAACACATGATCGAAATAGATACGCGCAGTATTTGACTGCATCGCCTGGGCAGCAAGTTCGGCCACACCGGAATGGAATACGTAATCCCGAAAGTCTATGTCGGTCGGCCACAGATACCGATCATGCAGAAACCGCGCCTGTTCTGACCCCGGGTTGGTATCCTGCGCCCATTTGCTTGGCTGAGCAAGCACCCGGTCAATGGCCTTGCTCATGCGCTCCACCCACGCCGGGTCGACACATTGCGGCGCCAGCGCCACACCCTCTTGCTGATAGGTTGTTATTTCTTCAGCAGTCAGGTCCCGATATGCTGAACTTGTCATCGCGCACCCCCCCGGAATTATTTACCACTCAAGTTTAGCATATTAACGAGATACGTCTTCAACTCCCCCTGTGGCGGCGTCTGTAACGAAGCAGGAAGAACGGAAAACCGAGCAGGTATAGCCAGACTCTGGGGTTGGATAGGGCTTTTGTCAGCGCGTTGACGATGTCGTCGGGGCTGATATAGACCCTGGTCTGCATGGCCTGTTCCGGCGCGTTGTGGATGATCAGGTGGTCTTTTTTGTATTCAAATTCACCGATTTTGAATTCGACATCGGCCAGCTTGCTGCGCACTCTCATAAATCAGCTCTTCTTAAGGCGCCCGGTTTTCTGGGCATAGGCAATCCTCTGTTCCAGCAGACCCGATATGTCTTCCGGCGCATAGCCGGCCGGCGGTGTGAACTGGCCGCGGGCATACAGGTCGTCGAACACCTCCTTGCAGATGGATACCTTCTCCGACAGGCTGTGCGGTGGTTTGCCGGGCGGAAACCGATTGGGGGGATAAATGGGTTTGTCGTAGATCTGGCGGAATCCTTCAGTACGCATGTCCACCCAGCAATTATGGATAGTTTTTGTGCGATGGTGTCGTAACGCTTCAATATCGATGGATACCGCCAGCACCTGTTCCTCCGGATAAGGGGTGTGCCGCATTACCATGCCGGTGTAATCGATGGCAAATGAATTCCCGGGACAAAATGCCCTGGGGTAATAGTCGTAGTTGACCTTGCCCCAGTTGGAACCCAGCAGGTAACACATGTTGTCGTGGGCGCGAGCGCGCCGCGTGAACATCCAGAAATCCCAGGGTTCGGATACCCCTTCCACCTCCTGTATCGCGCCGGGATGGCAGATCACCTCCACCCCGTTATAGCCCAGGGCGCGCGAGACTTCCGGCGTGCAGCCGTCATGGCAGGTCATGGTGCCGAGTTTGCCGATGGGAGTTTCCACCACAGGAAACAAATCCTTGATGTCGCCGCCAATCTTTTCGCAATACTCATCGAACAGGTCATGCGGGCTGGTGCCAAGGCCGATATAAGCGGGGATATGCCATTTGTGGTATTTGAGTACGATATCGCCGTCCGGCCCGATGATGAAGTTGGTGTTGAACCAGCGGTCCGGGAACTCGGGGAGTTCCTCACAGACGCCGCCGGCGACAATATACAAACCGTAGTGTTCGGCTATTTCTGCCAATTGTTCCGTTTCCGGGCCTGGGATAGTCACGACTTTATCCATCTGGTCCTTGATGCGGCTCTCACCCTTGCCTGGTGTGCCGACACCTTGCATGAAATATTCGGGCAACACCACCAGGCGTACCGGCTGCTCCCAGAAATAGCCCACACCGAAGTGGATCAGGTTACAGACCCGATCCAGGTTCTGTTTGATATCCTCCCGTTTTTTCACGACGGTGACCTCGGGTTGTACCACCAGCGCCGTGTAGGGCGCAATTCTTTCCGCTTTTTCAGACATAACTTAAACTCTCTTTATAACAGGTCATTTTGGCCACAGAGGGCACTGAGATCACAGAGTGGCTCGAGAACCAATTCAATTTACGGGTAATCTTCATGTTATTCGTTGTTTTTCCTGTAAACTCTGTGTTCTCTGTGGCTATCTGTGGCTACTAAAACTCAAAATCATCTTCCTCCTCTCTCAGACCCAGGTCCAGGAGGATTTCGTTGGCGGCTATTGTACCCATGCCACAGATACCGCCGCCGGGATGACAGGATGGGCCGGTCATGTAGAAATTCTTTATCGGACCGCGATAATCGGCATAATTCGGAAACGGCCGGAATGCGCCCATCTGCGCCAGGGTGCGTTCGCCACCGGTGGTGACGCCCCGGTAAAAACACAGGTTGGCCCGGGCCAGGCTAGGCCCCGTCTCCACGTATTCGGCCAGTATGTTGCCATCTTCCATGTTGGTTGTGTAGTTGCGCAATTGCTTGAGCAAGGTATTGCGCACATACGCGGGTCCGATTTGTTCCCAGTTCTCGCCGGAAGCCAGGTCTACCGGGACAAACGTATCCATGATCAGCGTATGTTTGCCTGCAGGCGCCCGGGTCGGGTCCATAGTGGTCCAGGCGGCGGTCCATAAAAACGGGTCAGTCGGAGCCACTCCCATGGCCATCTCGTTGTATTGTTTGTCTATATCGGCCACCGTGCCGAAGATGCGCTGGAAGGCCGTGTTGTCCATGTCTGCCCCGTTCCTGAATTTTGGCGCCTCGTTCAACGCATAATGTACGCGCACAATGGTCACATCGCCAAAACGGAACCTGCGCACCAGGTCGAGAAAGTTGTCCGTGAGTACGCCCTCGTCGAAACCGTGCAGGTAGGTCTGGTAAGGGTCCAGTTCAGAAACAACCGCCTGTTTCGCAGTGATCCCGGTACCATCCTCAAGCCGAAAGCCGATACACCTGTTATCCTCAACGATAAACTTTCTCACCGTCGCGTTGGTAAGCACGGTACCGCCGTTGGCCTCGACATACCGCTGCAGGGCGACCGACAACATCCCGCTACCGCCTTCCGGAATGGCCTGCCCATAGTAATGGATGCTTGGGATCATCACGTAGAACCCGGCGGCTGTACCAAGCTGGTCCGGCAGCGTCTGCGGCGCCATCGCCCAACCCAGGATAAACGCGCGCACATGATCGTTTTCGAAGTTTTCCAGGGTAAACTGGCGCGAACTCAACTGGTAGTCGCGTAACCGCCGCAGACCCTCCGGACTGTTTTCCATGGCCTGGTAAAGATAACTGGGGGGCACAGGCGGGGAAAACATGCCTTTTATCACTCCGTCCCGGATCTCGCCGAATTCCTCGTAAATCTCCCGGTAGCGCCGGGCGTCACCGCGGGAGTACTCAGCGATGGTGTCACAGGTCTTGTCCACTTCCCGGTAAACGATGATCCCCTGGCCTTCGTACTTGTTCGGATGGCCGGTTATATGGTCTTCCGACCAGATGTATTTCAGCCCATGCTGTTCGAGTTCGGGTTGTAACGCCCTGAAATCCGGGTTCAGGTGGATCCAGACATGGGAAGAACCGAACATGTCGTGTTTGAACCCGGGCAAGGTGACTTCCCGGGTAATCACGCCGCCGCCCACCCAATCATTGCGCTCAGCCACCAGTACCTTAAGCCCGTTCCTGACCAGTAGCGCGGCACATATCAATGCGTTATGGCCGCCGCCGGCGATGATGACGTCATAATCTGACATTAAACACCTTTGCCACAGAGGGCACAGAGATCTTAGAGTGGTTCGAGAACCTGTTCAATTTATGGGTAATCTTCATGTTATTCGTTTTTTTCCCTGTAAACTCCGTGTCCTCTGTGGCTGAAATAAACCCTGTGTCCTTTGCCACTAGCAGTTAAAGTACAGTTCCCGGTAATGGTTCAACTCCTCTATGGAGTCGCGGATATCGCTCAGGGCTAGGTGCGCCGATTCCTTCTCGAACGGTTCCGGGTTACCGGTCCAACGTTTCACGAGTTCCTTAACCGTGCTCACGTCCAGGTTACGGTAGTGAAAATATTTTTCGAGTTCAGGCATATGGCGGTACAGGAAGCGCCGGTCCTGGCAGATGCTGTTACCGCACATGGGAGAGGCGCCGGCCGGTACGTATTCGCGCAAAAATTCCAGGGTAAGCTTCTGCGCATCAGCCTCCTTGTGCTCACTGGCGCGCACCCGTTGCAACAGCCCGGAGCGGGTATGCTGGTCCATATTCCAGTCATCCATTCCGGCCAGGACGGATTCAGGCTGATGCAATGCCATTACCGGACCTTCCGCCTGCAGGTTCAACCGGGAGTCAGTGATTACGGTGGCAATCTCAATGATATGGTCATGGTCCGGGTTTAAACCGGTCATTTCGAGATCGATCCAGATAAGGTTGTTTTCCGAATGCGCCATTTCGGTTAAAATATGACTTATGAATGGTTTGAGTTATGCGCTTATCATAGCATTGATCGCCGGCATTGTTCTGCAATGGCGCCTTAGCACCCGTCATGTCCGCCATATCACCGCGAACCGGGAAGCGGTACCGGAGGACTTCGAAGACAGGATTCCGCTTGACGCCCATCGCAAGGCAGCCGATTACACTTGTGCGAAAACCCGCGCCAGGCTGACCGAATTATGCGTGTCTTCGCTGCTGCTGTTGATCTGGACCCTGGGCGGGGGCCTGGACCTGCTTGATTCCGTTATTCGCACGTACAACCTGCCCGGCTTGTGGGCAGGGACCGCTTTCATCCTGGCAGTGATGTTAATCTCGTCGCTACTGGACCTGCCGTTCTCTCTGTACCGTACCTTCAACCTGGAACAGCGGTTCGGTTTCAACAAGATGACGCTCAAGCTGTTCATTTCGGACCTGCTGAAAAATACAAGCATCGCGCTTGTTATAGGCGCGCCGCTGATCATGCTGGTGTTATGGTTCATGGACAACTCAGGCGCCTGGTGGTGGCTGTATGTCTGGCTTACCTGGCTGGGTTTCAACCTGGTCATGGTGTGGGCTTACCCGGCATTCATCGCGCCGTTATTCAATCAATTCAGGCCCCTGGACAATACCGAACTCGCTACCCGCATCGCCGCGTTACTCGACCGTAACGGGTTTACCAGTAACGGTATCTTCGTCATGGACGGCTCGACCCGCTCCACACATGGTAACGCCTATTTTACCGGCCTGGGAGCGAACAAACGTATCGTTTTTTTCGATACCCTGATTGACGAGTTGTCTTACGACGAGATAGAAGCGGTGCTGGCCCACGAACTGGGTCATTTCAAGTGCGGCCACATAAAAAAACGCCTGACAATCCTCGGGGCTACCTTTCTTGCAGGCTTTGCGATACTGGGCGTATTGATGGAACAGTCCTGGTTCTATACCGGTCTGGGCGTGAGTAATCCTTCCACATATATGGCGCTGACCCTGTTCGTACTGGTGGCGCCGGCTTTTACCTTCTTCCTGCAGCCGGTGTTTTCATCCATCTCGCGTAAGCATGAGTTTGAAGCCGATGACTTCGCCAAAGTCCAGGTCCAGGCCGGCAGCCTGATCAATGCCCTGGTCAAACTCTACAAGGAAAATGCCAATACCTTGACACCGGATCCGATGTACTCGGCGTTTCATGATTCACATCCGCCGGCCCCCATCAGGATAGCCCACCTGGCCAAAAGCTGACTCAAACAAGAATATAACAGCGGCGGAGATAACAGGCAGGGCAGGCGCCTCCACCGGTTCAGCGGATCAGACCAATTTCATAACCGCTATCAGAAGTGGCGGCCAAGCCAGGATAGCGCCCAAGGTGAAGCGTTGCAGTCTTTCAATATTGTCCAGCCGTCGCTCTACAGAATCGAATCTTTTATCGACTGCTTCGAATCTCTTATCTACAGCTTCAAATTTCACTGCAATAGTGCGACCGCGCTCGGAACACAGTTCTTCATGATGTTCCAGAGCTTTTTGCCAATCCGGTTTTTCCCAATTTCTTTCACTCATCCGATTTTCTCCTGTTGAGGCAAATACTAATCCAACATACGGGTGAGTATAGCAGAAAACAGAACCAAAAGGTTATCTAATCAGAGTTCCCAGAACAGTCCCAATACCAAGTGCGAGACTGGTCATCCGGCGATCTCGCGCCGCCCGCTCAGCGCGTGGGAAAGCGTGTTGCTGTCGATATACTCCAGTTCGCCGCCCAATGGGACGCCATGGGCGATTCGGGTCACGCGTAGCTGATGCTTGCGCACGATATCATGGATATAGTGCGCGGTCGCCTCGCCTTCCATGGTCGAGTTGGTGGCAAGAATCACTTCCCTGACCTCAGCGCCTGTTGCCTCTCCCTGCGTTCCGGCCAGGTATGCTGCCAGCTTGTCCAGCCCCAGCTCCTGGGGTCCGATACCGTCCAGGGGAGACAGGTGTCCCATCAATACGAAGTATTTCCCGTTGTAGCCGGCCTCCTCCATTGCAAACACATCCGCCGGGCTTTCCACGATGCACAGCAGCGAACTGTCCCGCTTATCGCTCAAGCAAAGAGCGCACAACGGGGTTTCACTGAAATTACGGCACCTTTGGCAACTGCCGATATGCTCCATCGCATCGTACAACGCCGCCGCCAGGGATCTAGCTCCGTCCCGGTCCCGTTGCAACAGGTGGTAACTGATTCTCTGGGCTGATTTTTTCCCGATTCCAGGCAGGCAACACAGCGCCTGGATCAATGCGCTCAACCTGGGTGGT
Source organism: Gammaproteobacteria bacterium (assembly GCA_965221335.1). Classification (GTDB taxonomy): domain Bacteria; phylum Pseudomonadota; class Gammaproteobacteria; order Eutrophobiales; family Eutrophobiaceae; genus JAAXHV01. The sequence goes on from CBDCSC010000003.1 coordinate 161,836, forward strand.
TCAGCCTGCTTCATTCACCGTTCCCGTACGCCAGGCAGGTCAGAACGGCAGCTTCAAACCCGCAGGGAGGCCGAGCGCAGAGGTCGCATCTGCCATCTTGTCCCGGGCGGCCTTTTCCACCCGCCTGTTGGCATCATTCACGGCAGCGGCGATAAGGTCTTCGAGCATGACCTTATCGGAAGTCAGCAGGGAAGGATCTATCTCCACCCGTTTTACGTCATGGGTTCCGTTCATAATGACTGTCACCATGCCCGCGCCTGACTCGCCCCGTACCTCGGTGGCTGCGATCTCTTCCTGGATCCGTTGCATGTTCTCCTGCATTTTCCGGGCCTGGTCCATGATGTCGCCAATCCCGCTATTCATACGCATCTCCTCATTCAGTGTTATTTGGGGGTCAGATCATCTGCCCGCGTGATATTCCCATTGATAAATGATGCCAGGTGTGACTGCCGGCTCTTACCCCGGCTCCTGGTATTTGATCGATTCCTTGTCGATCGTCGCATCAAATGTATCCATGAACAGCTTGATGTCCGGATCATTTTCAACGGCTTCCAGTGCAGCCTGTTTCGCTTCGATGTCTTTTCGACCTTTTCTCTGCGCCGGCGTTTCGTTCGCAGAGTTCTCGACCGTCACTGCCAGCCTGACGCCGGCGCCGAAGTGTGCGCTCAGCGCAGCCTGCAAGTTGTCCTTCTGCTTGGTTGTGCCCAGCAGGTATTCCTGGTCGGGGTGCAGGTTCAGGGATATCCTGTCCCCCCGATACGCCTGAAAGGTGCAGTGTGACGCCAGTTCCTTCGTGAGTCCATCCAGCGCCATGGAGTCGATCAATTTATGCCAGTCGTCGTTGCCGGCAAGCGCTTGCTTGTCCCGGCTATGTTCTTCGACGACCGGCGCCGGTGTATCCGGCCCGCCACTTCCGGCGCCGTTACCGCTGCCGGTTTCCGTTGAATCGGCTGTCTCCCACGGACGAAAGGCCAGCATACGGATCATGGTCATTGCAAACGCCGTCCTGGGGTCCGGCGCCATTTGCAGGTCCCTGCGGCCGTTCAGAGCGACCTGGTAGTAAAGTTGAACTGCCTCCTTGTCAAGCCTGCGAGCAAAACCACGGCAGGTTTCATCAACAAGGTCAGAGCCATCCGGCAGTACCTGCGCGACCGCGATGTCGTGCAGGATGGCTAGCAGGCCGGATAGCATCGCGTCGTAATCGGGAGAGAGCTCGGCCATCCGCTCGATCCGCGCCAACATCGCAGCGGCATCCTGATCGATAATGTCCGCCAGCAGCGCGCCCAATTCTTCGCCGTCTATCGTGCCCAGCATCTCCCTGACCTGGACGGACTCCAGACGACCATCACCGTAGGATACGGCCTGGTCGAGCAGGCTGAGCGCATCACGCATGCTGCCATCGGCTGCAAGGGCGATCTGGCGGGCACAGGAATCTTCCGCCGGGATCGCTTCCTCGGCCAGTATTTTATTCAACTGGGCCTCTATCTGCTCCGCGCCCAGGTGTTTGAGGTTGAATTGCAAACAGCGAGACAGGATGGTGATGGGAATTCTCTTGGGCTCGGTCGTCGCGAGCAGGAATTTTACATGGTCCGGAGGTTCTTCCAGGGTTTTCAGCAAGGCATTGAAGCTGTGTTTCGAGAACATGTGTACTTCATCAATGAGATAGACCTTGTACCTGCCGACTGACGGCGCGTACTGCACGTTATCCATCAGGTCCCGAGTCTCGTCCACTTTAGCCCGTGAGGCCGCGTCGACTTCGATCAAATCAACAAACCGGCCCTCATCGATGCCGGTACAAGCGCTGCACTGACCACAGGGTTCGGCTTTGACCCCGGCTTCACAGTTAAGACACTTTGCCAGGATACGCGCGAGAGTCGTCTTGCCTACCCCGCGGGTGCCGGTAAACAGGTAGGCATGGTGCAACCGGCCGGAATCCAGTGCATTGACCAACACTTTGAGAACATGGCCCTGCCCGACCATATCCCCGAACAGTCGCGGCCGCCATTTACGTGCAAGAACCTGGTAACTCATTTCATACTCCCGTATCTGAAAGCGCCCTGCACCGTTCTTGGCCCGGCACCCGCATCCATTGTTACCGCTGCTCCCTTTCGGGCCTGACGGGGTTCACAACTTCGCGCCGCGGGGAGACCGGCGCAGGCCGCAGCGCCATATTAACACAGATGCGTTGAACGGGTCAGGACACGCGGGCAACCTGTTCACACCGGGACCCTGGGTACCCGCACGGACACGCGGGTGACCAGTTCATGGCTGATCGTGCCCGCATAGTGCGCCACCTCAGCGAGCGGCAGCGACTTGCCCCACAACTCTACCGGGTCGCCGATTTTTACGCCTTCCAGGTCGGTGGCATCGACAGTGATCATGTCCATGGATACGCTGCCCGCGAGACTGACGCGCGTTCCATTCAACAGCGCCGGGGTGCCATCGACCGCGCTTCTCGGATACCCGTCACCGTAGCCGACACCGACCGTAGCAATGACCGAAGGCCGCTGCGCAATCCACCTGCTCCCGTAACCGACTGATTCGCCGGCAGCAATTTTCCGCACGCCAATCACCGCGGATTGCAGTGTCATCACCGGTTCCAGGCGCGCGGCATTTTCCTGGGGCTGTGGGAACGGTGACGCGCCGTAGAGCATCAAACCGGGACGGTTCCATGCGCCATGGGTTGCCGGCCAGTGCAGAAGACCGGCTGAATTGGCAATACTGACCGGATTGTCCAAACCTGCTACCAGTCGCCGGAAAAACGCGATTTGAGCGACGGTTTCCCGTCCGGACATATTGTGCGCATCAGCCAGGTGGGTGCACAGTGTTATACCGGGTAGCGTATTCGCGCTTTCCGATAGCGCGGTAAGACTGGGCAGAAACAGGTCTTCAGTAATCCCCAAACGGTGCATGCCAGAGTCAATCTTGAGCCAGACTGTGACCGGGTTGCTGATATTGGCCCGGCAAACCATTTCAACCTGTTCCCGGCAGCAGACCATTAACCAAAATCCCTGTTCCTGCGCAATGCCTACCTCATCCGGTGTGAACGGACCTTCCAGCAACAGCACCGGCTTGCTGATCCCCGCATCCCGCAATTCAAGCGCCTCATCCACACCTGCCACGGCAAAAGCAGGCGCCAGGTCATCCAATGCCCGGGCTATGATCGCCGCGCCATGTCCGTACGCGTTGGCCTTGACGACGGCAATATTCCGCGAACCGGGCGCAAGGTCACAGGCCACCCGGTAATTTTGGCGCAGCGCCCGGGTATCAATACAAGCGCTTATCGGGCGCGTCATCGTTTTGACTTACCTCCGGAACCGGAAATAGTAGTAAAAGTTTGTGAAGCTCTGAACAAGTCCAGAGATTTCTTAATTCAACACCAAGTGTTGCAGTATAGTATTATGCAACCCTAAACCATTTTACGAAAGGCCGATTACGGGTATTCAGTGAAAAAAGAAGTTGGCATCCATGAGTTGTTCAGGTCCGACCCCGAAAGAGCTGACTCCCTGGTATGGGGCAGACGCGCTGACGCATTGACCCGGCGCGGTTTCGTCAAGGGCCTGGCAGGTTTTTCCGCAATTATCGGGGCAGAAATTGTTTTTCACCCTGATATGCCTGCCGGTCTGATACCCGCGGTATTGGCCGATTCGGAAGAGCCGTTTGTCATAGAAGGCAAAAACGGCCTGCGGGTGTTGAACGACCGCCCGCTGAATGCGGAAACACCGGCTCATTTGCTGAATGATGACGTTACGCCCGCGGAACGGCTGTTCATACGAAACAATGGCTTTCCACCCGAGAACATCGATGCCGATACCTGGACCCTGACCGTGGACGGCGAATCGGCCGCGACAACGAAGACCTACAGCATATCAGAACTCAAGCGGCAATTCCCCAGCCGGACCCTGCAACTGACCCTGGAATGCGGCGGCAACGGCAGGGCCGAATTTGATCCCCCTGCTTCCGGCAACCAGTGGACCCTGGGCGCGGTGGGTTGTCCGCAATGGAACGGCGTGCGTCTTCGGGATGTGCTGGAAGATGCCGGTATCAAAGACGATGCCGTATATGTCGCGTATTACGGCGCCGATGTCCACTTGAGCCGGCAACCGGGGAAAATCCCCATTTCCCGCGGCGTGCCCGTCGGCAAGGCGCTGGAAGAGGAATCCCTGATAGCCTGGGGCATGAACAATGAACCGCTGCACCCGATGAACGGCCATCCGTTGCGCCTGGTATTCGGTGGCTGGCCAGGCTCGACCTCAGGCAAGTGGCTGACACGAATCGCAGTACGTAACATTGTACATGACGGCCCGAAAATGACGGGCAAGTCCTACCGCCTGCCCTGCAATCCTGTCGCGCCGGGGACTAAAGTCGCTGACGAAGATATGTGTATCATCGAATCCATGCCGGTCAAGTCACTGATCACCGCCCCGCGCAGCGGCCTGAAAACCCCGCTGCAACAGCCGCTGGCGCTGCGCGGCCATGCTTGGGCAGGCGACTCGGAAGTCGCCGAATTGCACATCTCCATCGATTTCGGGCGCACCTGGCGCCGGGCCGAATTGCAACGTCCCGCGAACCCCCTGGCCTGGCAGCACTGGGACTCGCAGGTAAGGTTTCCCGCCACGGGCTACTACGAAGTCTGGGCGCGGGCAGTGGATGCCGGTGGCGTGTCGCAACCGATGGTCATTCCGGGCTGGAACCCCAAGGGATACCTGAACAATTCATGCCACCGCATCGCCGTCTACGTGGTTTAACCGCGATACTGCCAATCATTTGCGTGTTGGCAGCCCCCTGCGCTTCTTTTGCCGAAGACAAACCCCTGGATGAAGTCAGCGGCTTCATTATCGATAAAGGTTGGGAACTCACCAACGCGCATTGCGCGGCCTGCCATTCAGCCAAACTCGTAACCCAGAACAGGATGGACCGAAGCGGCTGGGAGGATACCATCCGCCTGATGCAGGCCGAGCACGGCTTATGGGACCTGGGAGAAGCCGAATCGGTGATTATCGACTATCTCTCCACACATTACAGCATCACCGTAACCCGGTCCCGCACGCGCAAAGGAATCTTGGGATTAGAATGAGGAGGCGCTGTCTGCCTTAACCCGTCCAGCCCAGGCCGGCGCTGACGCAGTTTATGGACAGCAGCAGCGCGACCAGGTCTTCCTGTTTGTCCTGTTCGCGGTAGCGTTTCACCAGTTCTACCTGGGCCAGGCCGACCTGTTTGAGAATATCGCCGCGCCGATCGAGCTTGCGGCTGAAGCGGGGAAAGCGTTCAGCCAGTTTTGATTCGCCGGTGATTAGCAGGATTTTTTCCACGGACAGTTCGTATTCGCTGATAATCTTCAGATGAAATTTATCCCTGGTTTCCGCGTCATTCAGCAGGCCGGCATAGCTGCGCATCACCTCGGCATCCACAAAAGCCAGGGATTTTTCCACCTCGTCGATGATCAGCCCAAACAGGCGCCAGTTTGCGTACATCTCACGTAACAGTTTCACTCCTTCCTGTCCCCGGACCTTGACGAAGTTTTCCACGGCGCTGCCCAGTCCATACCAGGTCGGCACATGGTGGCGGTTCTGGGTCCATGCGAACACCCAGGGTATCGCCCGCAGGTCGTCCAGCGTGCCGGCGCCGAAGCGTCGGGACGGGCGCGAACCAATGCGCATTTTACCCAGTTCCTGCACCGGGCTTGCCGCATGATAGTAATCGACCAGGCGGACTTCCTCGACCAGGCCGCGATACGCGGTGTATGCCAGGCTGGACAGCGCGTCCATGGCCTGTTCGTATTCAGACGGGTGTTTGAGCCGCTGTGCGTCCATGGAGTTCAACGTATGTCCCATGACGCTGGCCGCGAGCAGTTCCATCTCGTATTGCGCAGTGCCGTGGTTCGCGTACTTGGAGGATACGACTTCGCCCTGCTCGGTGATCCGCAGTTTACCGTTCACTGTACCCGCTGGTTGCGCGGCAATGGCGTTCCCGCTGGGGCCACCACCGCGGCTGACCGAGCCACCCCTGCCGTGGAAAAACACGATCGGAATCTTGCACTTTTCGCCGATCCGGGTCAGTTCCACCTGGGCGCGGTTCAATTCGTAGTTGGCAGTCAGAAATCCGCCGTCCTTGTTGGAATCCGAATAACCGATCATGACTTCCTGGATACCGCCCTGTTCCCTGACGCTGCGCCGCACGACCGGTGTCTTTAACAAGGCCTGCATGATCCGGGGGGCAGCGCGCAAGTCTTCAATGGTCTCGAACAACGGGATTACCGGTAACGTGGAGAGTTCCACCGCCTGGCTGTCGATAAACACGCCGGCGTATTTGGCCAGCAGGTAGACACCGAGAACATCCGCCACCGAACGGGTCATGCTCAGGATAAAACCACCCACGGCCTCCCGGTCCAGGGTATTGCGGGTCTCCGCGATTAACTGGAACAGGCCGAAAGTCGTCGCGCTTTGCCGGTCTTTGAAAGCAAAATGTGGCAGTTGCTCGAACGGAGTCGACAATTCCGCGTGTATCCAGTCAAGCCAGGCGTCGGAATCCGGTTCGGGCGGGGTCTCCTGTCCGTTACGCAAGCGCCAGATGTCTTGCAAGGCGCCGGTGATGACCGTGGAGTTTTCCCTGACATCGAGCCGCGCGGTACAGAACCGGAACGCCTCCGCCTGGCGCCGCAATGGCGTTACCTGCGCGCTCGCGAGTTGCGCACAGTCCGCCTGTTGCAACCCCTGTTCGAGGATTTTCAAATCCTGGATGTAGCGATCGGCCGTATCATAGACAAAACTGCTGAGCGTACTTTTCTTCTCGGTGTTCTTTATCTTTTCCTGCATGCAGGCGATAAACTGGCGGTAGATCTCTCCCGGGTTGCGTTTTTCCAGGTTTTTTCTCAGACCGCTGGTATCCAGCATGCTGTCGAGGCGTTGCAGAAATACGTCAGGGGCGTTTATCGCGTGGATCGAGACGCTGATATTCTGGAACAGTTGTTCCAGTTGCTTTCGATATTGCAGCAACACTGCTTGCCGGTTCAATGACAAGGCCTCGCGGGTAACGGAATTGTTCACGAAGGGGTTGCCGTCCCGGTCCCCGCCTATCCAGGTGCCGAAGCGGAACAGCGGCGGAACCGTGAAGGTCTTGCCGGGATAATGCCCGGACAAAGCCAGGTCCAGCCGTTCCAGGGTCTCCGGCACGCGCTCGTACAAGGTCTGTTCAAAGAAATGCAGGCCCCACCTGATCTCCTGGGAGACCGACGGCTTCTCCAGGCGCAACTCACCGGTCAACCATAGCAGGTCAATTTCATTACGCAGTTGCGCTTCCAGTGACTCGCGCTCGCGGGTTGTCCAGCGCGTGGCTTCCAGGCGATACAGGATAACGTAGATGCGCCGGTGTATCTGCAGGACGGTAACGCGTTTTGCCTCGGTGGGATGCGCGGTAATGGTCGGCGTTACTTTCATATTGTTCAGCAACGCCTGGACTTCCTGTTCGGACAGTCCCATGCTCGCGGCCTGCGCGATCACATTGGCGAACGTGCCGGGAACATGTTCCAGTCCCTGCATGTTCTCAGTGACCCGGCGCCGGCGCATCGCCGCGTTTTCCTCGGCGATATTGAGGAGTTGGAACCAGATACCCCAGGCCTGCAAACCTGCCAGCAACAACTCGTTATCATCCCTGGGGAGGGTCTTTTTCCCGTCGAAGACAGGGAGAATTTCCGGTTTTCTCTGACTGATGACCTGGCGCAACTGTTGCGCCAGCAGTTCTATAAGGTTGCCGGCATAACTGGCTGCCGCCGAATCCAGTTCGGCAACCGAGGACTGTTCAGGAAAATTGAAGGCGGACATTTTCAGAAATAAGGGACAATTATATTTACTGTATAACTTTACTGAATGACTGCGCCCCACGCATACCCGTGCAAATGGGAATCCTGCCGAATAAAGGGTCGCCCTCCGGACGACACAATATCAGACTGGACTCCCGCTTTCGCGGGAGTGGTTCGGTGGCGGAGTTCGCGTGAGTGCCCCCCAGCCCATTCCCGCGAAAGCGGGAATCCAGTAAAACAATGCGTCGCCCGCAGGGCGACACAGTATCAGACTGGACTCCCGCTGCTGCGGGAGTGGTATGGGGGAATGATCTTCTCCCGTATGTCACACAACCTGGTCGCGCGGTGTCTTGCCGTCGAAAAATGCCTGCAGGTTGTCCACTACCCGCATGCCCATGGCCACCCGGGTTTCCCTGGAGGCGCTGCCAAGATGCGGGAACAGCACGACATTTTCCATGGACAACAGTTTTTCGGGAACGGCCGGCTCACCTTCAAATACGTCCAGTCCGGCGCCGGCTATCGATCCCTGTTCCAGGGCAGCAATCAGGGCGTCCTGGTCGATGACATCGCCGCGCGCGCTGTTCACAAGAAACGCGCCGGGTTTCATCAGCGTGAGCCGCTCAGCGTTGATTAAGTGATAGGTTTCCTTACCGCCGGGACAGTGCAGGGAGACAAAGTCCGCTTCCCGCAACACATCTTCGACACTGTCGCGGGCTTCGGCCTGCAACGATTTGATCACTTCCCCAGGTGGCGGATAAGGATCCGTAAAGATGATCTTCATGCCGAAGCCGTGAAATGCCCTGTGCGCCATGGCCCTGGCTATTCTCCCCATGCCGATCAGCCCCAGGGTCTTGCCGGTCACCTTAGCGCCCATCATGTGGGTGGGGCGCCAGCCGGTCCATTCCCGGTTGCGCACATGCCGTTCACCCTCACCGGCGCGTCGGGCCGTCATCAGCAGCAGGGTCATCGCGAGGTCTGCCGTGCAGTCGGTGAGCACTTCAGGGGTATTGGTCACCACCAGGCCGCGCGCACGCGCCGCATCGAGGTCGATATGGTTGAAGCCAACGCCGTAACTGCCGATGATCCGGGCCTTCAGATCGGCCACTGACAGGACTTCTGCATTGACGTTATCGGAGACGGTGGGACAGAACGCATCGGCGGTCTTTAACGCCGCCTGCATTTGCTTAAACGTCATCGGGATGTCCGTTTCGTTCAACTGTACGTCGAAGAGTTGCTGCATCCGGCTTTCAACTTCTTCCGGCCATTTACGGCTGACTATTACTCTGGGTTTATTCATATTTTCTGTGCTTCCTCAGTTGATCACGGCGATACATGAATTACAGCGAAGCCAGCGCCGATTTTACGGTATTCCCGAATTCGGACGGCCTGGACACGATAGTCACGCCGCATTCCTGCAGGATTTCCACTTTCTCCGCGGCGCTCTCGCCGAATGCGGAAATAATGGCCCCGGCATGCCCCATGCGTTTGCCCTTGGGCGCGGTCAATCCGGCAATGTACCCGATCACCGGCTTTTTCATGTTATCCCGATAGAACTCGGCAGCTTCGGCTTCCTGCGGGCCGCCGATCTCGCCTATCATCACCACAGCATCGGTCTCCGGGTCTTGTTCAAACCTGATCAGGTGGTCCTTGAACGAACTGCCGTTAATGGGGTCGCCGCCAATACCGACACTGGTGGACACGCCAATTCCCTCGGCCTTCATCTGCGACGCGGCCTCGTATCCCAGGGTACCGGAACGGCCTATCACACCCACCCTGCCGGGCAGGTAGATATGCCCCGGCATGATGCCCAGCATTGCCTTGCCGGGGCTGATGGTGCCGGCGCAGTTGGGCCCGGTCAGCACCATCTTGTCCTCTGCCCGGTAACGCCGCATGTAGCGTTTTACCCGAATCATGTCATGCGCGGGAATCCCGTCAGTAATGCAGACACAGTATTTTATCCCCGCATCCGCGGCCTCCATGATACCGTCGGCGGCGAAAGGCGGTGGGATGAATATGATGCTGCTATCCGCACCGGTTTCGGCTACCGCTTCCTTTACGGTGTCGAAAACCGGGCGATCCAGGTGGGTGGTTCCACCCTTGCCCGGGGTCACGCCGCCTACGATGTTGGTTCCGTAGTTGATCATGTCCCGCGAATGGAACGAACCGATCTGCCCGGTAAAGCCCTGGACCAGGACTTTAGAATTGTCGTCAATCAATATCGCCATTACAGTTCACCCCGGTTTTTCTCGTAGTCCTGCCACGCGGTAACGGCTTTCTCCGCGGCCTCGTGCAGGGTTTCCGCCATGATGATTGGCAGTCCGCTGTTTTTCAGGATTTCCCTGCCCGCTTCCACGTTGGTGCCCGACAACCGGACAACAAACGGCAAATTCGTTTCTATCTTGCTTACGGCCTGGACTATGCCCTCGGCAACCCAGTCACAACGGTTTATGCCGGCAAAGATATTCACCAACACGGCCTTGACATTCTTGTCACCCAGAACCAGGTTAATGGCTTTGGCCACACGCTCCGGCGAGGCGCCGCCGCCTATATCGAGGAAATTGGCAGGTTCGCCGCCGGCATGCTTGATCATGTCCATCGTGGCCATGGCCAGACCGGCGCCGTTGATGATGCAACCGATATTGCCTTCCAGGCCAACATAACTCAGACCGCGATCGGCCGCCTTCATTTCCCGCGGGTCTTCCTGGGACTTGTCGCGCAACTCGGATATATTGGGACGCCGGAAAAGGGCATTGTCGTCAAACCCCATTTTCGCATCCAGCGCCAGCAGGTGGTTGTCCGCGGTCACGACCAGCGGGTTAATCTCCACCATTGTCGCATCCAAATCCCGAAATGCCCGGTAACAGCCCAAAAGCGTGGTAATGGCCTGGCTGACCAGGGACTTGTCTATGCCCAGCTTGAACGCGATTTCCCTGGCCTGGAAAGGCTGCATGCCGACTGCCGGTTCAACAGTGACTCGTATCAGTGAATCCGGTCTCTCCAGGGCTATTTCCTCGATCTCAACGCCGCCCTCGGAAGAGGCAACGACAGAAATTCTTTCTTTCTGCCGATCCAGAACGAAACCGATGTAATACTCATTGGCGATGTCGCTGGCTTCTTCAACGTACAACCTGTGGATGATCTTGCCGGCGTTGCCGGTCTGGTTGGTTATCAGCCTGCGACCGAGCAGTTCGTCTGCTGCGTTCCATATTTCTTCGTCATCCCGGCAGAACTTTATCCCGCCGGCCTTGCCGCGTCCGCCGGAGTGAATCTGCGCCTTGACCACCCAGGCGTCGCCGCCTATTTCATGGGTGCGGTACACCGCCTGTTCCGGACTGTATGCCAGTCCCCCGCGTGGGATTGGCACGCCGAAATCCGACAGGATTTCTTTGGCCTGGTATTCGTGAATTTCCACTCGTGTTACCTCATAGATTGTACTATTCGTTCAATTACATGGGTCAGAGCATAATTTCTGACGAATTGCCTACTCTGACCCCGATATCATTGTGTCCCCTGATAAGATCCTGTATATCCTGTCCATCCATGTTATTGCCTGTTTATCAATTCTGCCTGCTGTACGATATTCCTCGCCATGCGTTCCGATGCGGCATCGATCATCTTACCGTCCAGTTGTGCCGCGCCCTTGCCCTGGCGCGCGGCTTCCTGCAAGGCCTCCAGTATACGCCGCGCCCGGGTTACCTCCGCTTCCGGCGGCGACATGATGTCATTGGCCAGCGCAATCTGGTTGGGATGGATCGCCCATTTGCCTTCATAACCCAAAGCCGCCACGCGCTTGGCCGCGGCGACGTAACCCTCGGGGTCATTGAAATCACCGAACGGCCCGTCAATGGCGCGCAATCCGAAAGCCCGGCATGCCGTGACGATATTCACCAGCGCCGCATGCCACTGGTCGCCCAGCGCACCGTCGCAATGGTAATCCGGGTTCAGTCCACCAATGTTCACGGTACGCGCCCGCATGCTCGCGGCATAGTCCGCGACCCCGAAGTGTAACGCTTCGAGGCGCGGGGAGGATTGCGCGATCGACATGACATTGGCGCCGCCCAACGCGGTCTCAATCAGGCATTCTATGCCGATTCTGTTTTTCAGTCCTGTTGCTTCCTCAATCTGGGTCAGCAAACAATCCACCATGTAGACATCCGCCGCCGTGCCCACCTTGGGGATCAGCACGGTATCAAGCCTGGCGCCGGCCTGTTCCACGATATCCACGACATCCCGATACATATAATGCGTGTCCAGTCCATTGATGCGCACCGACATGGTTTTCCCCTGCCAGTCGATCTCGTTCAGGGCCGCGATGATATTTTTCCTCGCCTGGGGCTTGTCATCCGGAATCACTGCGTCCTCGCAGTCCAGGAAGATGAAATCCGCGGCGGAGCCGGCCGCTTTTTCAAACATATCGGGGTTCGAACCCGGCACCGCGAGTTCACTGCGCTGCAAGCGCGCCGGCGCCGGTGGGTACTGGGTAAAACTCATCAGAACCTGGCCTGGCGGGTAGTGCGCAGATATTCCTGCGCGGCAGCCACGCCGCTGCCAAGTTCAATATCGATGCCCAGGTCTTTCATGGACATCTCCGCTGCATTCAGCGGGGTCAGGACCATGACTTCATTCAAATCGCCAAGGTGGCCGATACGGAATGCCTGGCCGGCAATCTTGCCGAGGCTGATGGACAAGGCAACGTTGTAGTACTTGTAGCTGTGGCGCGCCACCTCATTGCCGTCGATGCCGTCCGGCACGCGCACGGCGCTGACCGTATCGGAATACCATTTCTCATCTTTTGCGACCAGTGACAGGCCCCATGCCGCCACTGCCTTGCGCACTGCGACGGCCATGCGGTTATGGCGGGCAAACACGTTGTCCAGCCCTTCCTCCAGCAGCATGTTGACGGATTCCCGCAAGCCCCTGAGATAGATGGTATTGGGGGTATAGGGGAAGTAACCGTTGTCGTTTGCCGCAATCATGTCGTCGAAAGAGAAATACGTGCGCGGCAGGCTTGCATCGGCGCGCGCGGCCAGAGCTTTTTCACTGACCCCGATAATGCCAAGGCCGGTGGGCAGCATGAACCCCTTCTGTGAACCGGAGACTGCCAGGTCCACACCCCATTCATCCATGCGAAAGTCCAGACTGGCCAGGGAACTGACCGCATCGACATACAACAAGGCCGGATGATCCGCATCGTCCAGGGCCTTGCGAACACCGTGAATATCGCTTCTAACCCCGGTCGCGGTCTCATTATGGGTCGCGAACACGGCCTTGATGTCCTTGTTGGTGTCCGCCTTCAGAATTTCTGCGTAGCGCTCCACGGGCACACCGTCACCCCAGTCCATCTCTATGGCGTTCACATCCAGGCCGTGACGCCGGCACATGTCCACCCACAACATGCTGAACTGGCCGAAATGCGACATCAGGACTTTATCACCCGGCGACAAGGTGTTGCTGATGGCGGCTTCCCAGGCCCCGGTGCCGGAAGAGGGAAAGATGAATGCCCTCCCCGTCTCAGTTTTGAATATCTTCTTCAGATCGTTAAACAGCGGCAGGGTGAATTCAGGAAAATCCACCGCGCGCATGTCTTCCTGTTCTATCGCCATGGCGTTGCGAATGCGCTGGGGCACGATGGTCGGGCCGGGTATATGTAAAAAATTTCGACCGGGCATAGTTTTTTTCTCCAGGTTTAATTTAGTGAAGCTCTGACAAGTCCGCCCTGGATTTGTCACAGCACGCACAACAAAAATGCGATGTTTGTTGTGCTCTCAAATTAGCGTGCCCCGATCCGGCCAGGGCTGACATGATTTAAAACAACGGGACGTACTTCTACAGCGCTAGCTGTTCAGTACAGGGAATTCCAGGGCATCACCCTCAAGAAGACACGGACGGCTGTTTGACCAGACCGCCCGTTAACGCAGTATTGCGTCAGGAGATGGCTTTATAACACACCCGGTGGCGGGAGTCTATAGCGATACGTAATGTGTTTACAACAAATGCAAACCTGGTGCATAGTCGCACCATTAATTTACCCAAAAACAGCGCCGTACCCTGAAAGAGTATTACCGTTACAGATACCCATAATGAATGGCTAAAAGCCCAGGTCGCCAGTGGCCAATACCGCTCGGAAAGCGAGGTGATCAGTGATCTCATTCGCGAGCGGCAAAACCGCAATACCGGAATCGAAGCAATCCGTCTTGCTCTGATTGAGGGAGAAAAAAACGGATTGAGCCAACAAACGCCGGAAGATATCAGGAAGGAAGTGCAGGAGCAATTAAGGAAAGATGGCTTGTTACCGACTCAGTGATAAGGCCTGCTTTGATTTATATCGATTGAATTGAATGAAGTCGTAATTATCGCCGACAGCATACTGAACTGCGCGGACTCTTCCTGTGTTAAATGCCGTTCTGTCTAAACTCGATAGGCTTTTTCCCTCACTTTCCTGATAACATTTTCGATATCATTTTGTGTGCTCCCTGCCTTTTTCAGGCGACTGCCGATACGATCCCAGAGTTCACCAATATATAACGACATATCCCTGTTTTTTACATATCCTTCCAGTAGCTCCCTGACGACAAGACTCACGGTTTTACCTTCTGCCCTGGCAGAACTGTCAACCTTCTTCTTAAGCTGGGAATCAACCCGGACAATAACTTGCGTTTCCACAGAGGCGCCTCTTTTCCGTTAATACTGTATATACAGATTATAGATGGAAGATAGGAGAGACACTACGAATCAAGTATCGGTTTACTATCCTATAGCGGAAATATCCAACTCAACTGTCTTGATCACAATCGGCAGTATTATCAACCCGAAATAAATGGATTACGAAAAAAATCGCGACGACATTGTAAGCGCTTACTTGAAGAACAAGTCTTCGTTGGGCCGTTTTCTGCGCCGTTTCCTCGATTCTGCGGAAGATATAGAGGATACGCTGCATGAGGCTTTTCTAAAGGCTTACCAGGCTGAACGTTCTATCTCAATAAAGTCGCCCCGGGCATTTCTGTATCGGACTGCGAAAAATCTGGCGTTGAATCAGCTTGAAAGCAATCGTAACCGGCGTACCGGCAATCTGGCGAACATTACAGAATTACCGGTTCCGGATGGTAATGAAAAAGGCATTGAGCACAACGCAATCATCGAGCAGCAACTGGAATTGGCGTTACTGGCCATTGCCAATTTGCCTCCTCGTGTCAGAGAAGTGTATATCTTGAAGAAAGTCCATGGGTTGAAGCAGAAGGAGATAGCCGCACAGCTCGGTATTGCCGAAAGCACTGTGGAAAAACATATCGCCAAAGGTTTACTGCTGATAAGCAAGGAGTTTTATGTGGATGAAAACGATCATCTATCTCAACAAGAAACAGGTAATGAATAAAAGTCATGACACAGGTAATTGATATGCCGATTCGTTCAAAGATTCGAGAACAGGCAAGTACATGGGTAGCCAAGCTTGATTCGGGGAAGATGACCACCCAGGATTTGAAAGCGCTTAAGGCATGGATTGAACAGAGCCCGATTCACACCGAGGAGCTGGAACGTATGGCTGATCTGTGGGACAAACTGGACGTGCTCGCCGCCTATCGCGAGATCATCATCGCGCCCGGCAAATCAGTATTCGCCCGCTATTGGGCGCCGGCATCGATAGCAGCGAGCCTGGCAGTTTTGTTTTTTGGGCTGTTATTGGTTGCCGTAGACTTTTATCCCCGTCCGGAAATCCGGACATCACAGCTTCACGAAACCAGCATAGGAGAACAAAAGGCGCTGCGCCTGTCTGATGGCTCCAACATAAGAATGAATACAGCCAGCAAGCTGAAAGTGGATTATGAAGAGGCAGGAAGGACAGTTTACTTGTACGAGGGAGAAGCATTTTTTGACGTGCACGCGGACAGTCAACGACCTTTCGTCGTCGCAACGCCTAAAGGAACAATCACTGCAATCGGCACTGCGTTTTCTGTCCGCCTGGATGAGCCGGCCATACAAATCACTGTGAGTGAAGGCGTAGTGCGATTGTCTGGCACAACGGAATACGAAACCAATCCCTCGCCTGTTGCATCACCGCGGGAAAAGGAGCCTGCCAGGCTGACTGCAGGCCAATCTGGCTCATTCGACAAAGCGCTTCATTCGATAGAAACCCTGGAACCCCGGACAATCATCCAACGTCTGGCCTGGCGAGATGGTATGTTAATTTTCGAAGGGGACGCGCTGGAGTCGGTAATAAAAGAAGTCAGCAGATATACACCGATTGAAATCCATATCTCTGACCCGTCCCTGAAACAGCTTCGGATTGGTGGATATTTTCGCATCGGTGAGATAGACAGTTTGCTCAATGCGTTGCAAAAAGGCTTCGGAGTGCGTGTAGAACACGCTGAAGCAGACAGGATTTTTCTTCACCCTGACAATGGCTAGACATCATGTTTTGACCTGCCCATCTCAACACACGTGGATTATGTTGAAATGGGACACTTCAACACAGAGCCATTATTGAGAGGACAGGTCATGAAAGAGTTTACAGTACAAGCGCATCAGATCGAAACAGTCACCGCACGTAAAGTGATCAACAGCACGTCGGCAGACGGTCGTTATCCGGCCTATATTGGGCTTGACGTGCATAAAGATACGATAGCCTATGCCGTTGCGCGAGCTGGTCGGGGCGAGGCCGAATCGAGGGGAGAGATTGGCAACAAGCCGAAGAGCATTGCCAGGCTGGTTGAGCGCCTGAGCACAGAGTTCGGTGGTGAAATGCTGTTGTTTTGCTATGAGGCGGGTCCCTGCGGGTACAGCATCTATCGTCAACTCATCGCATTGGGTCATGACTGCCAGGTGATCGCGCCATCGCTGATTCCGCAGAAACCGGGAGATCGCATCAAGACTGACCGGCGTGATGCACGCAAGCTGGCGCAGTTGTTGCGTAGTGGCGACTTGACAGTCGTCTGGGTACCGGATGAAGAACAGGAGGCGATGCGGGATCTGACCCGGGCGCGAGATGACATGAAGTCCCAGGAGCGCAAGGCACGTCAGCAGCTCAATGCCTTTGTCCTGCGACATGGTCATGCCTGGCCCTCACACAAGACGCGCTGGACACAAAGCCACTACAGCTGGCTGGAGTCACTCCGGTTTGCCCATGACTGGCAGCAGGTCGTGCTGCAGGAGTACATTGATGCGGTTAAAACGGCGACCCGGCGTGTGGCTGATATCACGGCACAGATGGAGCGGGTACTGCCGCACTGGTCGTTTGCCCCGGTCGTGGACTCACTGGTGGCACTGCGCGGCATCGACAAGCTGGCGGCGATAGTCTTACTGGCTGAGCTGGGTGATATCAGTCGCTTCGAATCCGCTCAGCAATTGATGGCTTTTTTGGGACTGGTGCCAAGCGAACACAGCAGCAGTACCCGCCGTCGTCAGGGGGCGATTACCAAGACAGGGAATGCCCATGCCCGGCGGATGCTGGTCGAATCGGCCTGGAGCTATCGCTTCCCGGCACGACAGACGGCCCATCTCAAACGCAAGGCTGCCGGCGCGTCCGATGAGGCCAAAACCATTGCCTGGAAGGCCCAGAAACGACTCTGTGGGCGCTATAAGACACTGACCCAGGCCGGTAAGAATACCAAGCTGGTCTGCGTCGCTGTGGCGCGGGAATTGGCTGGATTTATCTGGGACATTGCCTGCCGAGAGATGCCGAAGGTCGATGGCCGGGTGACTCGGTGAAGCTCATCCAGGTGAAGCAGCCAATCATATCCACAGAATAGAGGAGACGTGAAACCTGTTGAGTCAGGGCATGGTCAAGCCGGTGTGGAGAACCCTTGTTCGGGCTATACCGGCATCGGCCATGACGGGATAACCTCAAGCGAGCATTCCCGGTCGATGATCCCTGACACTAGAGAAAGGTCAGCTCCGCGATGCAGTGAAGTCCAGTCGGTAACCAATCCACGTATATCAGCATGATCCACCATCGCAAACTGCTTGGCCTTGTCCTGACCCAACAGGCGTTCACAACAGAGTATGAAATTTAACGATTGACAGGTCAAAACATATCAGCCCGGAAATCTCACCAATTGATGCGATGATTGCTGAGGATTTTTTGATGCGCCCCATCCGTGGGGCGCCCCCTTCGGGCTTTCTTCGGATGTCCAAATCCGCTCCAGGCGGATTTGTGTGTCAGTACGCGGGCGCTCGCGACCGAAAGCTTATGGCGGATTTTTATCGGGCAACTGTCTTAATTCATCAGGCGACCGACTCGAAGGAGACAATCAGAGCAGCCGGATGTCATGGGCAATTAAAGGCGGGACTCATGTCCCGCATCTTCATGTTGCTTATATTGATGTCAACATCTGTAGGTTTGTATGCAGAAGCCATAAGATATCAATTTGATATCCCGGCCGGAGAAGCCGGAACGACGTTAAATCTTCTGGCTCAACAGTCGAAAACGCCGTTGTTATTTCCTTACGACGAGGTACGCCATATTGCCACCAACGCGGTGATGGGAGACTTCACATTGGATGAGGCCTTAAGACTGTTACTGATGGACACCGGCCTCCGGGGTATGGTGGATAAAAGAGGTGTATTGATTGTCACCAATGGCGCTCCAGGCGCTGACAGCATGAAGAGGACAGAGCAAATGGCAAAAAACAAACGCAAACCCTGGTTTTCTCGTGTACTGACCCTGTTTGCAGGCGCAGCAGCCGTGACAGCAGTGGCTGCCCAGACCGCAGACAGTAACAACTCGAATGTCGGCAACGAAGCCGCTACCAGCGAGTTCGTGCTGGAAGAAATTGTATTGACCGCGCAAAAACGCGAGCAGACATTGAAGGATATCCCTGCCGCCGTGACTGCCATCCCCGCGGCGGATTTTGACGCTATTCTGAGTGGCGGCGTCAGCATCAAGGCGCTGGCTGCGAGAGCGCCCAGCCTGAATGTCAACGGCAACTCAGGTCGTTTCCTGCCCCAGTTTTACATCCGGGGTCTTGGCAACACTGATTTTGATATTAATGCCAGCCAGCCCGTTTCACTGGTGTTGGACGATGTGTCTATCGAAAGCACCACGTTACGAAGCATCCCGGTTTTTGATGTCGCCCAAGTCGAAATTCTAAATGGCCCGCAAGGGACGCTTTTCGGACGCAACACCAATGCCGGCATCGTCAAGATTGATACGGTTAAACCGACATATGAACGCGAAGGCTTTTTGCGCGCATCCTACGGCTCCCGAAACGGACGCAGTGTTAATTTTGCCGTGGGGGGCGGCTTGTCAGATACGGTTGCCGCTCGCTTGTCTGTGCATTATTCCGGACAGGATGATTTCATCACCAACGCCGCCAAGGGCCAAGGAGACAACCTAGGTGGCTATGACCAGTATGCCGGACGCCTGCAATTGCTTTTTGAACCAACAGCAAGCACTGATATGTTGCTCCGGTTGCAGGGTTCAAAGATTGATGCCAATACTCCGGTATTTTACGCCAATGCCCTGACACCGGGCGTGGAGGGCACACGTCCAGGCTTCGATGAGGAAATCGTCACCCAAGACGCCGAGAACGGGCAGGATTTGGAGCATTTCGGTGTCAGCCTGAAGATTGACCATGACTTTGAGAACTTTACCGTGACCTCGGTCACAAGCTACGACACGCTCGACAGCTTCAGCAGAGCTGATGTCGATGGCGGTATTCAGGGCGGTCCTGAAGCGATAGGAACGCTTGGACAACAGGCATTTTTCAGCGTTGCCACGGGCGATGGCTTCGATGAACATTATCAGGTCAGTCAGGAACTTCGTTTTGCGCTGGATCGCGAAAACTGGTTTCTCCAGTTCGGCGGCTACTTCTTCCAGGAGGATTTTCGTGTGCGGACCGAGGACTTCATTTTCAATACCACGACTTTTACTGAGCAGAAAACAACATCTTATGCTGCATTCGGCCAGTTGGAATACTGGTTGAGAACTGATTTTTCAGTTACGGGTGGCGTCAGGTTTACGGATGATGATAAACGCCTGGACACCATTGATGTCGCATTTCCCGCGACCATCAAAGCCGATGACAGCTACATCAGTTGGGACGTGGCCGCCAACTATGACTTGAATGAAAGCGTGACCGGATTTGTTCGTGTCGCGCAAGGTTCTCGCGGCCCTGTCACGCTTGGGCGCTTCGGATTTACCAGCACGGCGGATACCGAGACGCTGACATCTTATGAAGTCGGTCTCAAGACCACACTATTGGGCGGCAGGGCGCGTTGGAATATCAACGGCTATCTTTATGACATCAACGACCAGCAAATCACAGCCGTCGGCCAAACGGATAACACCAACCGGCTCATTAACATTGATAATACTCGAGGCTATGGCTTCGAAACCGATCTTGAACTCGCCATCACCAGCACGCTACACCTGCGTTCGAACTTGAGTTACAATAATACGGAAATCAGGGATAAGACGCTGTCTGAATCCAGGTGCGGCAGTACACCGGCATGCACCGCGCTGGACCCGATCCGTTCGGTCGATCCGGGGCCATTTGGACCGGTGACTAACGTGTTTGTTGATGGCAACCCCTTGCCGCTCGCGCCGGAGTGGATATTCAATGTCATACTGGATTACACCGCGCCAATCGCAAACGGTGAGGTATATTTCAATACTGACTGGAACTACAAAAGCGAAGCAAATATATTTCTGTATGAATCCGTCGAGTTTGTATCCGAATCCCGTTGGATTGGTGGTGTGCGCGCCGGCTATCGTCATGCAAATACCGGCCTTGACATTGCTTTTGTTGGCCGAAATATTACCAACGAGGTAACCGTCTTTAATGGTTTGGCGTTCCTGAATCTTGCTGCAACGGTAACCGATCCAAGTTATTTCGGCGCCGAAGTCAGCCTTGAATTTTAGACCGCAGACACTAATACGTTAATCATGCCTGAGCTTAACAAATGGGAGATTACCAAAGGCGTTCGCCAGTACCATATTGCACTGGAGCCTGGTGATGTCGGCGAATATGTTTTATTGCCTGGCGACCCGGCAAGAAGCGACCGGGTCGCGAAATATCTGGATAATGCGGAGCTGAAAGCAAGCCATCGGGAGCATCGCACCTTCACCGGTGAGCACAAGGGGATCAAAGTGAGCGTTTGCTCTACCGGCATGGGTTGTCCTTCCACTGCCATTGCCGTGGAAGAACTGGCCAATATCGGGGCCAATACCTTCATCCGTATCGGCAGCTCAGCAGCGTTGCGTGAGAATATTAAAATTGGCGATATCGTGATCAGCAACGGAGCCATGAAAAATGAAGGCACTTCCGGATTTTATGTCCCGGATTGTTTCCCTGCTGTTCCGGACATAGGGTTGACATACCTCTTGACCCAGGTAGCAAAAGAGCTGACGGCTGACACTGACCACCAGGTCTATAGTGGTATCAGCGCATCTGACGATGCGTTTTACAGCGAATCAGAGTGGATTAACAAGCTTATTAAGCTGGGTGTGCAGAATGTCGAAATGGAAGCATCGGCGATGTTTACAGTTGCCCACCTGCGTGGCCTGCGCGCCGCTTGCATTTGTGGTGTATCAGGCAATCTGAACACGGGTGAGGTAATCTATACAACGGAAAACAAGAAACTCGCCGCCGCCTGGGAAATGGAGATCCAAATCGCGCTGGAGACAATTTATAGAATGGAACAGGCAAAGAGCGCCTGAACGGAACAAGGAATCTGCTCGTTGAATAACATACAACGAACCACAACGGTTTGTTTTCTTGCCTATTTTGTCATGTCCGGCATGATGAACCCTGTTGGCATTATCACAGGGCAGATGGCGGAGTATTTCAATCAGCCTATTACCAGGATTACCGCCAATTTCAGTTGGTTCACGGGCGGTATTTTTGTTGGCTCGCTGGCCGCATTGTTTATCTATGAATGGGCAAGCCTGAAATATGCCCTACTCGTCATCTACGGCCTCATTCTGCTCAGCCTCATCTCATTGCCTCTCCAGTCAGATTTGCCTGGCATCTGGTTGGCATTGGGAATGGTCGGCGCCTGTTGTGGCGCGGGCCTCTCCGGCGCGGCCATAACCATATCAAAGTTATACGTACAGGAACGCCGCGCCTCTATGTTGATCATTACTGACGGCTGTTTCAGCATCGCCGGCATTGTCACATCCTGGTTGGCAGTGCAGTTGGCAGTCCGTGACATTCAATGGTATGGAACCTATCTGTTTGTTGCCGTCATCGCCTGTATCATTATCGCGTTGACCACGCTATCAACATTTCCCGACCATCAAGCCGAGACAGGATTGGAGAAACGGACTGTGCGGGAACCTTGGCCGATTGGCGCATGGGTCTGCATTTTCGCGCTTTTCATCTATACGCTCGCGCAATATTCCCTGTTTCTTTGGCTTCCGAATTACGCGGAAACCCGCTTGGGCGCTACGCTTGATGAAGCCGGGTTGATTGTCAGCCGATTCTGGACCGGCATGTTTGTTGCCCAATTATTCAGCGCCTGGTGGGTGTTTAAGATAGGTGTCAGACGAACGCTTTTCATTGGCGCATTCGCCAGCGCCCTGGCGACCGTTCCATTGTGGAGTTATCGCGAGATTGATGGGCTGATTCATTTCGCTTTCGTATGTGGGGTTGTCAATCTGGGACTGCTTAAGATCACGCTCTCACTCGCAACCCAGATGCTGCGGATGCCGCCACCGAGGCTTGTGTCGGCATTGCTTCTGGGCGCTACCACCGGCACGTCAATCGCGCCCTGGGTGAGCAGCCGAATCGTGGAGGCGAGCAACAATTATGTTGTGTTGATGGTAGCATCCGCCGGCTATTTTGCCGTTCTGGTCTTGTTGGCGCTGGCGATAAAACTGGCGCCCGAAGAACACACGGAAAACGTGAGAAAGACGTCAGTGCATACGCCTGCTCAACCGTGATGAGCACAGCGCCCGATGTAGTTGATACGCTGTTTACCGGTGGCGATATCATCACAGTTGACCCCGAAGCCCCGTACATCCGGGCCGGAGCGGTGGCGGTCCGGGCAAATAAGATTGTGGCGATTGGCAGCGAAACGGCTGTCCACGATCGGATTAAAGGGGCGAACCGTACTATTGATTTTTCCGGCCAGGTAATGATCCCGGGACTGGTGGATGCCCATACACACCTGTTTCAGAGTTTGGGCAAGACCTTGGGGGATGGACTGAGCCTGTTGCCCTGGCTGGAACGGTTCATGTTGCCGCTGGCCAGCCAGGTAACGCGGGAACAGGCGGTGATCGCAGTGCGGTTTGCGGCGCTGTTAAGCGCCCTGTCAGGCACAACGACTGTTGTTGACCAGCACTATGCCCCGGTCGATGAAGACAGTATTCTGGCCGTTGCCGATGCCTACCAGGAAGCAGGCATCAGGGCAACGCTGGCGCGAGGGATGTTTGGCCCGATAACCGAGGGAGGTCATCGGATGAATTGCGACCCGCGCATGTTCAACTATACCGTGCAGCAGGAACTGGACATAACACGCGCCTGCATGCACGCGATGGCCGGCAACAGGCTTGTGGATATCTGGCCCGGACCAAAGAACGTAGTCTACGCTGACCCTGATTTGTTGATCGGCAGTAGCGAACTCGCCCGTGATTTTGACCTGTCGTGGCAAGTGCATTGCAGTGAATCCAAATTTGAAGTTGAAATTTTTGAGTCGCTTTACGGCATGCGTCCCGCAGCCTGGTTATATAAGCAGAATATTCTGGGCGATCACACCACACTTGCGCATGGCATCTGGTTGGATGATGAAGAAATCCGAATGCTGGGTGAGTCCGCAACAACCGTAATCCATAACCCGATCAGCAACCAATACCTGGCGTCGGGCATCGTGAGACTGGAAGACTTGCTCAAGGCCGGCGCCAATGTGACGCTCGGCACGGATGGCACAGCAATAGCCGGACAGCATATGTTTGAAGCGATGAAGACCGGGTTGATGTTACAACGTGTCGGGCGCCTTGATCCGGAAGTGACAACTGCTGAAATGTTGCTGACCATGGCAACCAGGCTTGGCGGGAAAATGCTGCATAAAAACCTGGGAATGTTGCGAGAAGGCGCGCTTGCTGACCTGACGATCGTGGATACCCGCGCCTTACATCACCAACCCTGCCTGCGGCCTGTCGCGAGCCTGATATTTTTCACGCGCGGCGCTGATGTACGGTATGTAATGGTGGATGGCGACCTAATCGTTGAAAACGGGCGCTCCACAAAACTGAACCAGGAAGAATTGATTGCAGACATGAACCAGGCATCCCGCGCCGTGGTTGAGAAAGCAGGCATCGCTGAGTTGCTGGCGCCTTGGCAACACCCCCGTCTTATATCATAGTTGGCTGGCTTTCTTAACCCGTATGTGATAGCGGCAAAACGAATGTAGGTTTAAATAAGTTAAGAATGCTATAATATGTGCCCATGGCAACTATGATTTCCGAAGTTTACCAGGCTTTTATCACTGCGGGTGTGCCGCATGATCAAGCGCGTCAGGCAGCGGAAGCCTCATCTTCCGAAAACCTGGCAACCAAGGCGGATATACAACTGCTCGATAAACGGGTTGATGACGTGCAAGCGCAATTGAGTCTGCTGAAATGGATGGTTGGGTTCAACCTGGCATTCACCATGGCCGTCCTGTGGAAGATGATTGCCTGATCCTCGTCAAATCAGGTAGCCCCCGTCCACGGGAAGGATACTGCCGGTAGCAAAGCCGGAGGCGGCGGATGCGAGGAACAGGATAGCGCCGGCCATCTCATCCGGCTGGGCATAGCGCCGCAACGGCATTTCATCCAACCAGGATTTCAGAATTGCATCATTGCCGGTCAGGGCGCCGGCGAATTTTGTATCGGTCAATCCCGGTAGCAGCGCGTTCACCCGGATATTGTCCGGGCCGCACTCCTGCGCAAACGCCTTGGTCATCTGGATGATGCCGCTCTTGGTGATGGAATAAATACCCCGCATCGCGCCGGGCCTGACCCCGTCCACGGACGCCACGTTGACGATGGAACCGCCGCCGTTTTCCTTCATCAGCTTGCACGCATTGGCGGACATGAAGAAGTACCCTCGCAGGTTGACCTCAACGGTCTTATCAAACGCGGCGGGGTCTGTTTCCGTGATGGGACCGTAATAAGGGTTTGTTACGGCATTGTTGACCAGCACATCCAAGCGGCCATACTCTTGCCCAATCCGGGCAAAGATCGCATCGATTTGCCCCAGGTCGCCGATGTGGCAGGCCAACGCGGCCGCCTGCCCGCCTTCATCCCGGATACTGCCGGCCACTTCCTCACAGGCTGCTTGCTTGCGGCTGGAGATAATAACGTGAGCGCCCTGTCGGGCCAGCAAGCGCGCAGCCTCGGCGCCGATGCCGCGACTGGCGCCGGTTACCAAAGCGATCTTGCCGCTCAAGTCAAACAGATCTGTTGCCATTTTTTTCACCTCGAAAAAAAACCGTCTACGTTTGTGGAAAGAACGCGCATCAGTTAATCAATTCCACCGCTGCGGCGGCCAGGGGTTCAACCAGCCTGCCCAGTTCCAGCGCTCTGGTACTGGAAGCGTTGCCGTCCAGGCCACGCTTGTAGACGCCCTGGCAGATGGAGGCCATGCGAAAATAGCTGAAAGCCAGGTAAAAATGCCAGTTTTCTATTGCCGGGATGTCGCGAAATTCACAGTATTGCTCGATAACGGCCTGTTCATCCGGCACGCCCAGCGCGGTGCGGTCCTTATCCGCAAATCCTCTGACGTCTCCTTCGGCCGGCAGGCGCAGACACATGCAAAGATAAGCCAGGTCCGCCAGGGGATGACCGAGGGTGGAGAGTTCCCAGTCTATCACAGCTCGGATGCGCGTCTTATCGGGATGGAAGATCAGGTTGTCCAAGCGGTAGTCCCCGTGGATTAACGCGCTCTGGCCGTCATCTGTCGGGGTATTGGCCGGCAGCCATTCCATCAACGAATTTATGGGTTCGATAACAGCAGTTTCGGCAGCCTTGTATTGCTTTGTCCAGCGGCTGATCTGGCGCTCGTAGTAGTTGCCTGGCCGGCCGTAATCACCCAGGCCGACGCTGCCGATATCGACACTGTGTATCGCGGCAAGAACACGGATCAACTCGCGATAATAACCCGCCCGTTCTGTTTTACTGAGTTCCGGCAGCGCCGGATCCCAGAATATGCGACCTTCCTCGTAGCTCATCACGTAGAACATAGCGCCGGTGACTCCCTCGTTCTCACACAGGCACAGCGCGCGGGCAACCGGCACATCGGTAGCGGCCAACGCGTGTATCACCCTGAACTCGCGATCCACGGCATGCGCTGACTTGAGCAGGTTGCCATGGGGTTTGCTGCGCAACACGTAGCAGCCGCTGGCGGCGCTCAGCAGCCAGGTCGGGTTCGACTGGCCACCGGGGAACTTTTCTGCCTTGACTAGCCCGCGGAAACCGGCAACCTGATCTTCAAGGTAGAAATTCAGTTTTTCCGTATCAAAGGCTTCCATTGTAATAACGTTGTATGACCGGATTATCCAAGGATATCATGCTGACATCATGTGGACCTGGTCGGGGTCGTATCCTGAACCCACTCGCCCACAGATAAGCTGCCGCCGGTCAGAACAGGAAGTCTCCCGCATCCAGGTTGGCGATAGGGAAATCTTCCAACAGGATGGTTCCTCCCCCCTGTTCCGTCAAGTCGATAATCACGCCTTCGGTACCTGACGAAATGGCAAGGTCATCGAAACCCGGTAGATCAAACGCGCTGATGTCGATTAAATCCCTGCCGTTTCTGAAATCGATTATGGTATCTTCCCCATGTCCTGAAGCGAAGATGAAGGTGTCAAAACCGGCGCCGCTTTCAAGCACATCCGGGCCAGCGCCGCCGTACAGCATGTCATCGCCGGAACCAGCCACCAGGATGTCAGCGCCGGTTCCGCCCTTGAGTGTGTCGTTACCCTCGCCGCCGTACAGCGTATCATCGCCCCGGCCGCCGAACAGCCTGTCATCTCCCGGGCCACCGTCTATGATGTCACTGTTCGTATCGTCACCGCCGGGGCCCCCGTATATCGTATCGTTGCCTCTTCCTCCTGAAAGCTTGTTGGCCCGCTGATCACCGGCCAGGATATCATCATGATCCGAACCGCTCAGGTTGATGATGTCCGGCAGTTCCACATCCACCCGATTGCCGTTGTCCGTATATGTAAAAGTGACAGCACCCTCGAACGTATCGCCCTGAGCGTCACCTCCCCGAGGTGTGGGATGATGCAGGCGCACCGTCACACCTGCGGGAGAACCCGCGTAGGACGCGGTGTCTTCGCCATCACCACCGGTCAGCCTGTCGGCGCCGCCGCCTCCGTTCAACGTGTCGTCACCGGCTCCGCCGTCCAGTTCATCGTCACCGCCGAGGCCGTACAGGTAGTCGTTCCCCCCAAGTCCATAGATCATTTCTACCCCATCGGTCCCGGTCAGGCTGTTATCCCACCGGGTACCCGTGACAGTACCGTCTATGGTGGTAACTACCTCTATCTCTTCAACCAGTATCGTATAAGTCCCGGAATTGTCCGTGGCCGGGTTGCGGGTATAGCTGGCAGCGCTGATATAGTAGATGTCGCCGGCAAGTACGGTAAACGTCAAGCGTGAATCGAACACGCGGTTTTTCGCATCAATATCGTCGTTCGTGAGAATGTGATTCTCCTCGGCATCGAACAATTTCAGGATGGTGTCTTCCGCCTTGTCGGGGGCCGACCCGCGCCCTGACAGGGCAATCCGATAGGTTTTTCCCCTCTCCAGTTCTATCCCGATCCAGTCCTCGTCTAACCTGTTGTCCAGGATGCCATTGAATGTATCGCCAACGGAGATGGTGTAGGCGGTTTCGCTATTCGCGGCCGCATCCAGGGATGCCTCGACGCTCTCATTGATTATTGCCATAACTCAGATCTCAAGCCACTGGATTCAATTATAGAATAAAGAACACTTGGAGACTTGTTCAGAGCTTCCTTAAAACGATTCTTCCGGCATATCCAGGCAGGTCGTATCCAACCCGGACAGCAATTCGGCCTGGGCCTTGATTTTCGGCAGTTCCCAGCGGAAGAAATAGCGGCAGGCCTGCAGCTTGCCCTGGTAGAACTGCTGGTCGGCGTCGTTTGCCTGCGCCAAGCCAGACCGGGCGACCACGGCCTGTTTCAACCACATCCAGGCAACGACCACGTGGCCGAGCATGTCCAGGTACGCAGAGGAGTTCGCCAGAAACCTGCTCAAATCTCCGCTGGCTGCCGTTGCGGCCAGAACTTCCGTCGTTTTCGTTACGGTTGCCACGGCCCGGTTGAGGTCTGCGACGTAGTCCGACAAGTTCCCGCTAGCCCCCGCCGCATCAGCATCCTGTTGTATCCTGCGCAGCAGCAACCTGAACCCCGCGCCATTTTGCATCATTACCTTCCGGCCCAGCAGGTCGATGCCATGGATACCGTTAGCGCCCTCATGAATCATGTTGATGCGGTTATCCCGGTACAGACGCTCTACGGGAAAGTCCGTGGTGTAACCGTACCCGCCCAGGATCTGGATGGCATGTTTGTTCGCTTCCAGGCTCCACTCGGCGCACCAGGCCTTCACAATCGGCACCAGCACATCCAGCAACAGGGCTGATTCGTTTCGTCGCGTTGCGTCCGGGTTGGTTTTCTCCTCGTCAACCAGGGAAGAGGCAAACAGGCACAGCGCCAACCCCCCTTCCACGTAGGCTTTCTGTGCCAGCAGCATACGCTTTACGTCGGCATGTTGAATAATGGGGACCATTTGATTTGCCGGGTCCTTGTTGTCCGGCAAGCGGCCCTGGACGCGTTCGCGCGCATACTCCAGTGAATATTGGTAGCCCGCATAACCTGTGCCAATCGCGGCCATTCCCACGCCGATACGGGCTTCGTTCATCATAAGAAACATATACTCCAGTCCGCGATGAGGTTCGCCCACCAGGTAACCGGTACAACCTCCGTTCTCACCGAAATTCAGCGCACAGTTCGGTGTGACGCACTGCCCCATCTTATGGTTCAGACCGGCCAGGGAAACATCGTTGGCCTCACCCACACCGCCATCTGTTTCGACCCGGTAACGCGGGGTAATAAACAGCGAAATGCCTTTTACGCCTGGCGGACCACCCGGGATCTTCGCCAGCGCCATGTGAATGATATTCTCGCTCAGTTCATGTTCTCCACCGGTAATCCACATCTTGTTGCCGGTTATGCGGTAGGTCCCGTCCTGTTGCAATTCAGCCCTGGTGCGGATATCGGTCAGTGAAGAACCCGCATGCGGCTCGGACAGGCACATGGTGCCGTAAAACCGGCCGTTCAGTAACGGTGGAATATACCGGGCTTTTTGTTCTGCGCTCCCGTAGGCGTTGATCAGGTTGGCAACGCCCACCGAGAGGAACGGCAGGCCACACAACCCCGTGTTGGCCGATTGAAATACGGCCATGCAGGCGTTGGCTACCGTCACAGGCAGTTGCAGGCCGCCATATTCAGCATCCAGACAGGAAGCGACAAACCCGGCTTCGTACAGGTTATCCATTGCGGTTTGCGCTTCGGGAATCATCCTTACCTTGCCGTCCACCAGTTCCGCAGGCTGCTTGTCCCCGGCATCCGCACAGGCCAGAAAGTGATCCCGGGCGATATCCTCGGCCAGGTCGAGCATGGGGTCGAAAACGTCGCGCCCCTGGCCGGAAAAAACCTCGCGCGCGCACAGGCTCTCGACATCGAGCATTTCGTAGATCAGAAAATCGAGATCCCTGCGGTTGATTGTCCGGGACATGGTTTAAATCGACTTGAGCAGAGCTTACATTATTTACAGGAGCATATTATAATACAGCCCAGAGCGGAATCGAGGGAACGCGACGATAAGCATTCCAAATAAACCTTTGGTTAAACGATATAGATTTGGAGAGATAACAGTGAGTAGCTTGGCGCTCTATAATGCATTAATGGCAGCCGGCGTGGATAAACAACTGGCAACTGAAGCGGTAAACGATGTGACCCAAAGCGAACAGGTGGCGACAAAACTGGATATTGCAAACATGCAAACCAGTTTGGCGAATATGGAAAACCGATTGATAAAATGGATGTTGGGCATAGCCGGTCTAGCTATCGCCATTATGAAACTGACCTGATCGGTTTTATCCCCATCCCGTTGCGAAACGGAGCTATTCCTTGCGGCCTTCGACAACCATGACCAGCGTCGGCAGCAATACCAGGGTAGCCAGGGTCGCGAATACCAGGCCGCCGAGCATGCTCACGACAAACGGCACCAGGTATATCAGTTCGTCGCTGCGTTCGTAGAGCAACGGAGACAAACCCAAGATGGTTGTGAGACTCGTCAGCAGAACCGCCCGGAAACGATGGCGGGTCGCCGCAGATGCAGCGGCAATGGCCGGAAACACATTATCATCTTCCTGGCGAATCCGGTTGTAGCGATCCAGCAGCACCAGTGCATCATTCACGACAATCCCGGAGACGCCCACCACACCGAATATCGACATGGCAGTGAAATCCCAACCGAGCAGCCAATGGCTCAGGACCGCGCCGGAGAATGCGATGGGAATACCGGCAACGGCGATAACCGGTTTCCAGTAGCTGCGCAGGAATGCGGCAATGAGCGCATACATTGCAATCAGAACTATGGGCACCAATAAACCCAGGGTCTTCAATAAAGCTCTCTCATCTCTTGCGCCCTGGTCAGCCTCGATCTTCAGACCGGGATACTTTGCCAGCAGTTCCGGAAAGACCTCCTGACTGATAGTACGCCTGGCCTGTCTGGGCGTGACAACCGATGTATCGGCGTGTGCGCTGAGCAGAGCCGTTTGCTTACCATTTACGCGGACCAACTTGGTTAATTCACGTTGTTCTGTGATTTGCGCCACCATGGAAAATGGGATTTCCCTGCCGTTGCCGGGTAGCCGGATATGCTCCTCGGCGAGTTCACGCAGACTTCCCCGCCGATCAGGCGGATACCTTACTACTACTTTAATCTCTTCGTTACCGCTCTGGATCCGCTGTACCTCGATTCCATGGAAATTGGCGCGTAACTGCGCGCCGACAACTGCCGGCGACAGTCCCGCGGCAATGCCAGCCGGTGTAAGCGCAATCTCAAAATGCCGTTTGCCGAGAGACAAACTGTCGGAAATTCCGTAAATGCCCGGGATAGTGGCCATACGGGATTTCAGTTCAGCCGTTGCTTGCTTCAGAACCTCGAAATCTTCATGTTTCAGCGCGTAGGCGGCGCTTGCTCCGATATGCATACGTGTGGTCTGGAATTCAGTTTTTTCCAGGTAGGAAATATCACCGAGTTTCCCGCGCCATGCTCTTTCTATTTCCTGGGGTGTTAACGTGCGGAGCGGCTTTTCATTAAGGTGTAGCCTTACTGTCGCCATGTGGCTCTCATTGAAGTCCCGGTCCATATACGACGGCAACATAACGTTACCAACCAGCATACTGACCGAGTTTATCGCCATTCCGCCAAGCTCTTCATTCATGGCCTGAGCGGCATCTGCGAAATGTTCTGCAGTAGCGTGAGTGGCGTCAAAAGGCGCGCCGACCGGAAGGTAAATATCAGCTTGAACATGATTGCCGGCATAGGCCGATTTATCGAAAAGGACGAGACGGACGATATCGGAGCGAAGCAACGCCAGCGCCAATATTATCAGCAGTATCCCGCCTGTCAGCGTAATAAAAGTGTTCCTTACTGACCAGGATACCACCGGCACCACCACCTGGTCGCGGAACTCGTTCAACCTGCCACTGACCCTGCCTTGAACCAGGCTTAACGGCGGCAGGCTCCACCGTTGCTGATGCGACAAGTGGGCAGGCAGGATAAAGAATGCTTCAACCAGCGACACAAACAGGACGAACAGCGCCATATAGGGAAATACGGTTACAATCTGGTAGTTGCCCGAGGTAATGAACAGGAACGGAAAAAAAGCGAACAGCGTTGTCAGTACACCGATGGTGATCGGACCCACTACCGCGTGCGCGCCGGAAATGGCCGCATCCAGAGCATTTTTCCCACTCTCCCGTTCCGCGGCGATGCTCTCACCCACTACCACCGCATCATCCACGACAATCCCGATCAGCAGGAAAAACCCGAATATGGTAGCAACGTTAAGCGTCATGTCCGCCAGTTCAAAGAACATCAGTGAACCGATCAGGGACAGCGGGATGCCGACGGTTATCCAGATGGCAACGCGCAGGTCGAACACAAGAACAAGGCAGATGAAAACCAGTATTATGCCGAGCAACGCATTGCCGAGAATGTCCGATATCCTGTCAATCGCAGGCTGTGCCCGGTCGTTCCAGATCGAGACCGTGACAGTGCTGGGAGTTTCATAGTTCGCAAGCCAGTTCTTGATCTCCTCGCCCATAGCAACAATCGACTGCTGCCGGGCTGTGTCAATCCGCACAAAAACTGCGGGGGTGCCGTCAACTTCGGAGATAATATCTTCATCACTGAATCCATCGCGAATCTCCGCCACATCGCCAAGCAATACGAGCGTACCGTCAAGCCGCGTAATCAGCGGTATATTCTCAAATTCTTTGCCTGTTTGCCGTTTCGCGACCGTGTGCAGCACAATACCACCCGAACCCGTGCGCAACTCACCAAACGTCATGTTGAATGAGGCGTTCCGCGCTGCTGAGATGATATCGTTCACGGTCAGGTTATTGCGCTGCAGGTCCTCCTCGTTAAGTTCGATACTTATCTCACGGTCACGAGTGCCCAGCAGCTTTACCTGTGAAATGGACGGCAATTCCAGCAGATCATCACGCAACGCCTCCGCAGCAGACCGTAATTCCCTCTCTCCGACAACATCGGATAAGACGGCCAGGGTCAGGACTTCATAATCGAGTTGGTCAAGTTCCACTTCAGGCTGTTCCGCTGTCAAGGGCGGAAAGCCATCGATGCTGTCCACTGCCTCGCGGACATCTTCCAGGACCGCGGCGGGGTTGGCAAAGGTTGCCACCTCAACCATGACCGTTCCCAGGCCTTCACTCGCGGTGCTGACAACCCGCTCAGCACCGGAGATACCGATTATGCTCTGTTCAATTCGACGGTTGATATCTTCTGAAATTTCCCGGGGAGACGAGCCGGGCGTGCGCACCTTTACAGTCACTGTGCGGAGATCCATCTCGGGGTAAATCTGCACCGCAAGTTGTTGCCCGGACAACAACCCGCCGATAATCAGAAATGCCATCAGCAGGTAGGCGGCAACAGGATTTCCTGCAAAATAAGCGATAAGACCTGATTTCATGATTGCACCGGTTTTGTCTGATTGAGGGCTTTAACAGCCTGGATAGGGTTGTTTGCTATTATTGCAAAGTTTCAGCCACCTGAACTGCCAGGCCATCGCCGGCGCCGGGCAGAATGCCTGCAACAATCCCCTCGCCCGCATCGAATGCCTCCACCACCAGTCCAGCGCCGACACGTCCAAGCGCTTGTGGTGTGAGCGAACGCAGGACACCGTCGTGCACGGTCCATACACTATCGCCTTCCTGGAGAACGGAATCCGGTAGCACAAAGACATCCTGGTAAGCGGGTCCTTCTATCTCAACCTCGACGAACGACCCCGGCAGGGGCAGCGACTCCGGCGGGTGATCCGGCGCAAACCTCAGGAACAGGGACGCCATACGCGTCTGCGGCGCAACTACCGATGAGATGCGATTGACACTGGCTGAATATGTCTCCGCCCGAATATGAACAGTTGCCGCACGATCGATTACGGGTGTGAGGTATTCGAGGACTTTCGGATCAACCGGAACGTCAACCGCTAGTATTGAGGGTTGATAAACGATGCCCAGTATTGAGGCGGCGCCGTCCAGCCCTTCAACGGGGCCAACCAGTTCGCCCACCGAAATGGATGATGATATTACCCGGGCATCGTAGGGAAGCGAAATCTCGGTACGCGCAAGATCGAGTTGTGCAAGTTTCAGCGCAGTTTGGGCGGCGCCGGTATTTTGTGCTTGACTGACTGCCATTTCCGCCGCTTCCACCTTAAGCTCGTACCGGGTTGGATCAAGCCTGACAAACGCCTCGTTTGCCGTGACCGATCCACCATTGGTAAAATCAGGTGAAACCCAAACCACCCGCCCTGCAACTTCAGAGCGCACCACCACCTTGTCGTATGCCCTGACCGAACCTGTCAGTTTTACCGTCAGCGCCTGCTCGGTCGGCGCCGGCCGGATGACATTGACGGCCGGTTTGGTTTCGCCCACAACCTGGGCAGGCGCCATGTCAAGCTGGACACGACCCGGCGCCCGGGCAAAGTACAAGGCAATTGCAATCACAAGGAGTATCAGGCCCAACTGCGCGTAGCCAAACCATTCGGGCCGGACAGTACTATCTTTAGAGTCGTTTGTCTGCTGCTGCATTTTATGTTCCCACTGAGTGTGAAACTGAATGTAATCGACCGAAACTTCATGATCAGGTCTCTGCATTGTGGTGGCATGTGACCCATAACTCCGGAGAAAGCCATATCCAGTCCCCGGAAATTACACGACAGAATCCCGATACAGGTTGTTATACAAGCTGGTTATTTCCAGCAATTCCCGCAAAACGCCAAGTCACAGGAGAAACAATTCTTCAAGAAGACCTAACATGAAGATTTGCCTGACGAAGGCATTATTACTTTGACTCCACTCACCTGACCGTGGTTAAGCAAGCATCGCTGGATTATCCCCCCCTCCTCAATTCGGTTTCTTCGGATGATTTTGGTAGGTATAGTATAGGATATTATTAATTGCAAGCGTTATTTTCTCAGGTATTATTTTGCTGTGTGAGTTTTACTAACAAACTGGCCTGTGCCTATTACCATTCCCGTGAAAACGGGAATCCAGAAAAACAAATGGTCACCTTCCAGGCGACACAGAATTTGACTGGACTCCCGCTGTTGCGGGAGTGGTAAGGGGAAATGCCCTGGCCTGTGCAACATTTACATGCAATCGGGGTGTAAAATGCTCTGATTATGCAGGTTTAAGGGGGGTACTATGTCACTCAGAACCAATAATCAAGCGTGGCTGCCGGCATGTATTGCCGTGTTCTCATTAGTTCTACCGTTTGGGACGCTTGCGCAGATCCAGGGACTCCTGGAAGAGATCATCGTTACCGCACAGAAGCGGGAGCAGAATATCCAGGATATCCCGGTCGCGGTCACCGCCTTGTCCGGCGAGCAACTGGTTGAGTACAGAATCACCGATATGTTTGACCTTCAGCATAGCGCGCCGGCGCTTCGTGTCGGACAAAGCCAGACCGCCACCACCGCGAACTTCAATATACGCGGCATCGGCACAAGTTCCCAGAACTTCGGCCTTGAGCCTTCCGTCGGCCTCTACGTGGACGGCGTGTACCGGGCGCGCCAGAGTTCGCTCATCAACGAACTGGCGGATGTCGAGCGGGTGGAGGTATTGCGCGGCCCGCAAGGAACCCTGTTCGGGCGCAACTCGTCTGCAGGTGCGGTGCTGCTGAACACGGTGGCGCCATCCCATGAGACGGACGGCTACCTGGAGTTGAGCTACGGCAACCTGGACCTGTTCAGCGCCAACGGCGCGTTCGGAGGCTCCCTGGTGAAGGATGTGCTGGCAATGCGGGTGACGGGGTTCATGACCAGCCGGGACGGGTTTGTCGATGCGCTGGGTGAGGGCGGTAACCTGCTCAATGACCGGGACCGCTACGGTGGGCGAGCACAACTGCTGTACACACCGACAGAAGACATCTCGTTGCGACTGATAGTGGACTATGCCGAGATCGACGAGATCTGCTGCGCGGCGGCCACGTTCCGTAACAATTATTTCTCATTTGACGGACGACCCGGCTCCGATGCGCTGCTGGCGAGCCTGGGCGTACCGCTGGCAAACGAAGGTCAATTCACCGACTACGTGGTGCACATGAACCAGTTACCGGTCTCCCGGAACAACGATAGAGGCGTGTCCGCGGAATTGAACTGGGACCTCAGCGCTACCGACACACTTACCGCGATCAGCGCCTACCGTAAATTCAATACGACGGACGATTCCGATGTGGATTTCAATGCCGCGGACATTATCACGCGCTATAACCGCGGGGAGTCGGAGATGTTTTCGCAGGAGTTGCGCCTGTCAGGGAGCCGGGGCCGGGTCGACTACCTTGCCGGAGCGTATTATTTCAACCAGAACCTGGATAACTGGACGACCACCGCACCTGGATCGCTCTTTGAGGCTTTCATCACAAACGGCAACCCGGACCTCCGCGCCACGATTAACGGAGTCAAACGCATTTCCGCGCTGACCGGCGGGCGCATCCCACCACCCGGCCCGGCCGTGCTGCCGGGCGGCAGGGCGCTGAACGTCATGCTGCAGGACCACGAGGCCTGGGCGTTATTCGGCCAGTTCGACATACAGTTGCATGAACAGTGGAGTGTATCTGCCGGACTGCGCTACTCCGATGAAAAAAAACGGCTGAACGGGTCTTTTTCTCAGGATACCTTTGGTCCGCCGCCGGATTTCACGGCCATAGGCACGAACCTGTTCCTGGCGAACCTGGGCCTGGCCCCGCTGAACCCGGTATTGCTGGCGCAGCTCGCGCGCCCGGGTTGGGGGTTTTACCTGACGCCGGCGATAGCGCCGCGCCCCGACGTGGATGAAAACCTCAAGGATGACCAGGTCACCTGGAATGCGAGGCTGATCTGGACCCCGAACAATGACCTGCTGCTGTATGCCGGTTATGCCACCGGCTTCAAATCCGGCGGCGCCAATACCGACCGCATCCCCGTGGGATTCAACCAGGTGTTCGGCGCCGAGAAGTCGGACGCGGTTGAGCTTGGTATGAAGCTGGTAGTCCCCGAGCAGAACCTGCGGGTGAACCTGGCGCTGCATTACACAACCATTGAGGATTTCCAGAGCAATTCCTTCACCGGCTCCGGTTTCAACCTGCGCAACGCAGGCAAACTGGAGGCCAAGGGCGGGGAACTGGAGATGTACTGGACGCCGCTCGATGGCCTGAGCTTGAGTGGGGCCTATATCTATAACGATGCCGAGTACGACGAATTTGAGATGGCCAACTGCTGGGTGGCCACGCCGTTCCTCACCGGCACGCCAGACCCGGGCCAGCGTAACCCCGGGGACAATTTTTGCGATCGCAGCGGTGACCGCCTGGCCGGTGACCCAAAGCATACCGTACTGCTGTCCGCGACCCTGTCGCACTCATTCAACGACAGCCTGACTGGCTATGTCCATGCGGACTACAGCCACCGCAGTAACACCGTTACAGACGGCAATGCCGACCCGATCAAGCTGCAGGATGGCTTCGGTCTGCTCAATGTCCGCGCCGGCCTGACACTGGATGCCTTTGACCTGGATATCTCCTTCTGGGCGCGCAACCTGCTGGATAAGGACAGGCATGCCGCCGTGTTCGACGTGCCGTTGCAAACCGGCAAATTGGCTGGCTACCTGCGCGAGACCCGCACTTACGGCGTAACCCTGCGCAAACAGTTCTGAGCGGTCGAATTAAACTGCGTCTACCGCACCGCGTTCATTGAAAGTCGCCAGTAGCAACGGCCTTCAAACGCGGCAACGGATTCGATGTTGACTCCCGCCCCCCTGGCGCCTGCGACCTGCAAACTGAACCCCTGGGAGCGCGGGCGTCCCGCCCGCTTGGATTACCGGGTTGATAACCTATTCAGGTTGACTGGACAATATTTGTTTGTATACTAATGGATTTGGGGTTGAGAAAACGTCAAACAATCAGGGTCTTAAGCATAATGATACTTAGAAGCCGCTTTGTTCACCCGCCTTTCCATGTTGCGCTTGATGCCTATATACTGATTATTTTTGTAATTTTTCTATTAATTCTCGCTATTTTCCCATCCGGCGTTTTTGCACAAACACTGGAAGGGGATAAAATCATCAGCACTCACTGTATCTTATGTCACGCACCGTCAGATGACGGCCAATTATCCCGTATAACCTTAGCCCGCAGGACGCCGGAAGGATGGGACATGACGATTACTCGCATGAGACAGATTCACAAAGCGCCATTGTCCGATGAAGAACACAGTGCAATTGTAAAATATCTCAGCGACAAACACGGACTGGCGCCGGAAGAAACGCATGAATATCGCTATGCCCTGGAACGCCGACCCAATGTGATTGAACCGATTTATGATGAGGAACTGGGTATCGCTTGCGCTCGTTGTCATACCTATGCGCGGGTCATGCTGCAAAGAAGAGATGTGGAAGAATGGAAAAAACTGGGACATTTTCATCTAGGCCAGTTTACCTGGATGGAATACCATGAAAAAGGACGCTCAAGAGACACCTTCAATGATCTGACCGAACTGATGCCGGAGAGGCTCGCAGAACTCTTGTCGTACGACACACCCGAATGGACTGCCTGGCAACAGGCTCGGCGCCACTCTCCCGGCGGTAGCTGGCGCGTAGTTGGCCATCAGCCCGGCAAGGGAGATTACGCTGGCATACTGGAGATCACTGCCGATGGGGACGATCATTATAAAGCAGTCTATTCGCTGCATTTCGCCGATGGGACAGCGCTGTCCGGACATTCTTCCGCAATAGTCTATACAGGATATGAATGGCGCGGCACAAGCGAGTTGAACGGTACTGAAACCAAGGAAATTTATGCTCTCAGCAAAGATGGAAACGAGCTTCAGGGACGCTGGTACGAGCGTTTGCACGATGAGGTCGGAGGGGACTTGTACGCGCACCGCATAGTCGACAATGAATCCAAAATCCTCGCGGTTCATCCGGGCCATTTGCGATCTGGACAAACAAACGAACTGACAATACACGGTATCAACCTTGACGGAGAAGTAAATCTGGGACCGGGAATCATGACAACAATCAAATCCCGTGAACCTCACGAGATAACCCTGTCAGCCAGTGTGGATACAAAAGCCGGCGCCGGATACCGGCGGGTCAGCGTAGGAAACAGCAAACGGGAAAATGGCCTGATCATTTACCACGGCATCGAGTCCGTAGTCGTAGAACCGGCCATTGCCATTGCCCGGGTCGGCGGTGGCGGCGGTGCGCTTGATCCCGTCAGCGCCCAGTTCGAGGCGATAGCGTACCTGAATGGTCAGGACGAAGAGCCGGGAACCGAAGATGATGTACGCATCGGCGTTATGTCTGCTCAATGGTCGGTAGAACCGGCCAATGATATCGCCCGAGCGCTGGGTGATGAAAAGTATGCAGGAAGCATAGATCAGAATGGTCTTTTCAGCCCGGCGCTGCCCGGTCGTAATATGGAGAGGAAGTACGGTTCAAATAATGTAGGAGAACTAGCTGTCCGCGCAACCGTCGATGATGGTGAAACAGAAATGAGCGGTACGGCAAAACTAGTCGTCACCGTGCAGCGC
Organism: Gammaproteobacteria bacterium; assembly: GCA_965221335.1. GTDB lineage: Bacteria > Pseudomonadota > Gammaproteobacteria > Eutrophobiales > Eutrophobiaceae > JAAXHV01. Next base: position 200,953 of record CBDCSC010000003.1, read on the forward strand.
TGGATCGATACGCCAATTCGCTGATATACGGCCATGAACATGCTCCAACTCAACCGTTCGAACCTGCATGACGTGTCGGTCAATTCGCAACGTTACCTGTTTCATATTCCCAGCAGCGGTTTATTCGAACTCGATAATATAAGCGGTTCAGTCCTCGACCTGTTCAAAAGTAGGACTGTTGTCAACGCTGATGACATGAAACAGGCATTTGACGGTAGATTCTCACCCGAACAGGTCATGGATGCACTACAGGACTTCCTTGATCTGGATGTCGTTCATAATCCGGAACGCCTGGAACCTACAGCGAAGTCAATCAGGATTGAAAACTTCCCTTTGAGCACCATCGTTCTCAATGTCAACACCGGCTGCAACCTCAGTTGCAGCTATTGCTACAAGGAAGACCTGGATGTGCCGGCAAATGGCAAAAAAATGGATTTCGACACTGCCGCCCGGAGTATTGAACTGCTGTTACGCGAAGGCGCGGTGAGGGACAGGATCAATGTTGTATTTTTTGGCGGGGAGCCGCTGACCAACCTGCCGTTGATTCGGGAAGTGGTCGGTTATACCGAGCGGCGGTGTGAAGAGCTTGGAAAAACAGTGGATTTTTCACTTACCACCAATGCCACCCTGCTGAAAGAATCCAACATCGATTATCTCAATTCGCACCGGTTCGGGATATCCGTCAGTATCGATGGTCCGGCTGCAAGCCATGACCGGCACAGGCGCACAGTTGGAGGCAAGGGAACCTATGGGACCGTCGCTGAAAAAGTAGGGCTCTTACTGGACCGTTATAGCAGCAGACCCGTCGGCGCCCGGGTAACCCTGACTTCCGGCAATATTGACGTGATTGGTATTCACCGGCATCTGGTTGAAGAGATCGGTTTTGCGGAAGTCGGTTTTGCTCCGGTCACCTCACACGAAATCGAATTGTTCAATTTAACCGCGGATGAACTTGTCAACCTGTTTGGCAATATGAAGGAATTGGGCGAAATGTACAGGGATGCCGCGTTGCAGGGTATCAATATCGGATTTTCCAACATGCACCAGTTGATGACCGACCTGATGGAAGGCACCAGTAAGTCACTGCCCTGTGGCGCAGGGATCGGATTGCTTGCGGTTGACAATAAGGGTGAACTCAATCTTTGCCACCGATTCACCGGTTCCGAACTGCCGACATTCGGAAACGTCAACGAAGGGATAAACAAGGATTCTCTCGGCGCCTTCCTAGAAACTGCAGTTGATCGCAGCGGTACGGTCTGTGAGACATGTCATATCCGTAATATCTGCTCAGGTGGCTGTTATCATGAAAGCTATGCAAAATATACAGATCCGCTCAGCCCGACCTTTGAATATTGTGATCTCATGAGGGACTGGGTCGATTTCGGCATCAGGATATTTATTGAGATTATGACTCATAACCCTGATTTTCTCACACGCCATGTCGCGTCCAGGAGACCCATGCAATGAAACACCTGAAACCAGTGAACAAGAAAGCTAAGCTCCTTGATGAGGCGGTAGAAAAAGGAACAATTGAGGAAGTAACGGCCATGCAGGTGGTAGCCGGTTGCGCAACAACGCTCGACCCGGGCTGGGAGGTCGATTTTGCCGGCGGAGTCGCTAGTCTCTGTCAACCGATGGAGGCTGATCTCTACGGTTGCACCGATCCCTGCTGGTGGCCAGCACAGGTGCCGGACACGATCAACTCCTACCCTGATTGGGGCAAGGGACTGGATTCAGCACAGCACGACTGGCGTAAGCTTGAGGCCATTTTCCCCAAAAAATGATAATCAACATCTAGATTTACTAATTTAATCATATGAAATCAATAACGTTCTTTCATAACTCCAGCCTCAGTAAAATACCAATAACGCTCACACTCAGCCTTTCAATGCTGCTTCCTGCCGGTGTTACGGCCAAAGAATACTTATTAACCGGTTCCCGCCCGAATAAACTGTATCTTATCGATGTCCCTGCCAGAACAATAGAACGTGAAATTGAAATCCCCGAGCCTGGTATTCCATGGGTTATTATTCCCGGGCCGAATGGAAAATATGCTTATGTAGTAACTGACCGGCATAGCGCAATATCAGCCATGGACCTAGACAGCGGTACGGAACGCTATCGGATCATGCCATCACAGCAGAATATGCGGGTAAAGATACTATCCTTGACCTTATCTCGGGACGGCACGGAATTATTCGTCTACGAAGCGCCTGTAGAGATGCTTAAGGACGAATACAAGGTACATGACAACAGGATAGGCGTCTACGCCGCCACCGGCCCAAACCAGGGGCAACTAGTGCGCACCATTCCAGCGCCGCGTCGTGTCGTCAACATGGTCATGTCGGCAGATGATCAATTGCTTTATGCGCTGAATTGGGATCTCCTGCGTATCAATCCGGTCAATGGTGAAATTCTGGAAACCTACCCGTTGATGAACTGGGAGCGTGAGCAATATTATCCTCCGGACGTCTTCTATCCTTTTTATGACTACGAACAGGCTGACGTGTTTGCTTCCACACTGTGGGCAGTAAGATCCGATATTAACCCAGCGGATTTTGCGGCTTACGAAACCCACATTCTGACCGTCGACCTGAAATCCGGCGCGATTGACACAAAGATGTTTGAAAACAGCGGCGATGTCATTTTTAACATCGTAGTGAGCCCGACTGAACCTGTTGCATTCGCCGGATATACCACCCTGGCAAAAATCGACCTCGAACAATCAAAAACAGTCAAGCGTATTGATCTTGACCACACTTATTATCTTTCTAATGTTACCGGTGACGGCAAGGAGGTGGTAGTCGGGGGTGGGATGTGTGATATTGCCATCTATTCTACGGAAGATCTCAGTAAAACGGGACAGATTGAGCTTCCCGGCTGTCCCGATATGGTTTTTGCTTCACTGCGATTCATCCAGAGATAATTCTGCTCTTGAACCTGCGCCGACGGGTGAGATATGCAGTTGGGCTGGCTGTCAGGTTTTCTGAAACCCCACAGTTCACGCCTCGGCCTGATCCTTGCGCTGTCCCTCATCACCACCGTACTGGTGCTCGCGCAACCCTACCTGACCAAACTCCTGATTGACGAAGGACTCATTGCCGGCCGGTTCGACACCGTCCTGAAAGTATGCAGTCTGATGATCATATTGGCGATTTTGTCAGCATTCCTGGGGGGACTCAATCACTGGCTTTACATCAAGGTGTCTGCGCGTCTCCTGTTCGCCCTGCGCGCTGCGATCTTTGACCACCTGCAAAGCCTGTCACCCGGGTTCTACTTGGAGCACAGTACCGGGGATATCCTGTCCAGGCTCGATGGCGATACCGCCGAATTGCAGCGCTTCATTACCGATATGCTGTTGAGTTCGGTGAACGGGCTGCTGGCTCTTGCTGGCGGTCTTGCAGTAATGATCTGGCTTGATTGGAGGCTGTCCGTGCTGAGCTTTATTTTATTGCCTGTGCATATCGTGTTTTTGCGCCGTATGCGGCCGCGGGTGGAAACGCGCACGAAAGAGGTGCGTGAACGGACCGCCACCATAACGGGTTTTTTTGTTGAAAGACTACAGAATATAAAATTCATACAGACCATGAATGCCGAATTGCGGGAAACGCAACGCCTCGACAAGTTACACGAAAACTTTCTGCAATCGCTATTAAAACAACAGCTCACCAACTATGTCACCGGCACTGTCCCGGGGTTGCTGCTAGCCGTAACCACGTCAATTGTATTCATTTTCGGCGCGTCCATGGTCATGGGTAACAGCCTGACTATCGGAACACTCATTGCCTTTACCATCTATATGGCCAGAACGTACCAGCCAATCCAAGGGTTGCTGGGACTTTATGTGGCCATGCAAAGAGCTCGGGTCAGTTATATGCGCGTGCGCAAACTGATGGATACGCCTCCCGTTGTAACTTCCCCGGAGCGGCCCCGCCCGCTGCCGGATCATGTACACGGCGAGATTACCTTGAAAAATGTATCATTTTCATATGATGCGCAAGAATCTCCCCTCATTGAAAATCTCGAATTTTGTTTTACGGCGGGTAGAAAAACCATTGTCACCGGCCCATCTGGGGCTGGGAAATCAACGCTGATCGATTTATTGCATCGCCACTATGATCCGGACACGGGACACATCCTGCTGGATGGCACAGACCTTAGAAGTCTTGATCTGCGTGAATTAAGATGGCAGATTGCGGTTGTTTCCCAGAACTGCACCCTGTTGCGCGGCACTGTTGCTGAAAATATTGCCTACGCCCGACCCAATGCCACGGCAGAGGAAATATATCACGCAGCGCGCCTGGCACAACTTGATGATTATATCATGACATTACCGGATTCATACCAGACCGACATCGGCGAAGCCGGCGCATCCCTGTCCGGTGGACAGCGTCAACGGCTTGCCATCGCTCGGGCCATCCTGCTTGATCCGAGTGTGCTGATACTCGACGAGGCAACATCCGCCATCGATATCGAGACGGAATCCCGCATACTGGAGGCCATAGACGAACTGTTTGCCGGCCGGACCCGGATTATTGTAAGCCATCGCACAGAATCTCCGGTGGACAGCTCTCTGTCACTGCACCTCCGGTGAACCACGTCAAACACCGTATGCGCATGAGCATAACAGTCGGCATTCTTGACAGCGGGATAAACCAGAACAGGCTGTTCAAAACAGCGCCTGTTCGCGGCCGCTGTTTCAATATCAATGCAGCAGGTGAAGTCTATGAGACTGATATGACGGGTGACGAGATCGGGCATGGTACCGCGGTGGCAAACCGACTCATTGCCAGAAGTGACCAAGTCAAGCTTGTCTGCGCAAAGATATTTGCTTCAACCTGGGTCACTACCGCAGCCCAAGCTGCGGGCGGCTTGAACTGGCTGAACGATATGGGATGCGAACTGATTAACATGAGCCTGGGATTGTCGGCAGATCGCCGTATCCTAAGGGAAACCTGTTACAAACTGATCAGTTCTGGGGTGATTTTGATTGCATCCATGCCGGCACGCGGGGTCGCTGTCTATCCAGCATCCTACCCGGGAGTAATCCGGGTTACCGGCGATGCCCGCTGCAATCCAGGAGAGATATCGTTTCTGAACAGTGAAAGACATGACTTTGGCGCCTGCGTGCAGCCCTGTTCGGATGAATCAGACAATGTGGGTCAGGCCGGCGCCAGTCTTGCCTGCGCCTCCATTACCGCAACTATCGCAGATTACCTGGCTGCTGGTGGTGATCAGGGCACGGTACATGATTACCTGGAGCGTATATCCTTATACAGAGGTCCTGAGCAACGGCAAAGATAAGTCAAGCGCTCCCCAACAAGCTGTTACTTGCCAGCCACTTCCTTGCCAAACGCGCTTGATCTAGTGATACACTCAGCCGGTTTGCACAGTCATGCAACGGCACTTGCGCCTGTAGTAAACGGTATAACTGTACCAGCGGTACGTCTTCCACCACCCAGGCGCCGCGCGGTTCGGCGCCGGTCACAAACACTTCCCTTTCCGTTATAAACCCATCTTCAATTACCGCCCGTTTTGCAATAACGGGCGCGGGTGGGGATTGCGTTTCATTTTGAGACGGTGAATCGGGCCATTGGCGCCGAGTTTCCCAGAAACCGGATCCAGGCCAGCGTTGTTCCTGCACGTAAAAATCACGCCCCGTACGACACACCTGCATGAACCTGCCCTGCATCCGCTCGCGATAATACATGATTGCGTGCCTGAGATTGGCCGGTTTGCGCAGCATCGTATTGACTACCGGCACCAGTACACATACAGCCGTCAGGGCTTCATAGATACCGTGACCAGAAAGTGGATCGATCGTCATCGCTGCGTCACCAACCCGCGCCTGTCGTTCATCAATCACGCAAGTAGCCAGACGCGCGCCAGCAGAGTGGGCACTGACCTTGCCATAACGCGTTGCACCCGCCAACCACTGCCCCGCTGCAGGAAGATCCCGGACAACTTTATCATAATAGCTGTCCAGCGCTTTTGACCCGGGCAAGCTACCTTTCTCACCGGAGACGATTAACTGCAATGTTGCGCGCCCGCTGTGACTCGCAGCATACCATGCCCAGCCATCTGTAAAAGACGCCACGCCTGTGATGGCGTAAATATTACTGGGGTGCATCCAATATGCTCTCAGCGCGGTTGTCGCCGGCCCGCGGATACTACTATTTTGTGCGGTTGGCGCGCGGCGGCCACGGGCATCGATAACGAATTTGCAGTAAAGTTCTTGCTTTTTCACTTCCCGGGATTTCACGACCACGGTCCATAAGGCGCCATTCCAAACGGTTTTAAGCACAAGCCCGTTAATCACGGCAACACCAAGGGCGTTTGCCTCGTTTCTCAAGGCGGCGTCGAAATGTTTTCGCTCGACTACCCATTCCGTATTCCGTGAGGATGTCAGTCCGTTCCAGTTGGCCTCCCTCCTGACCTCCGGTCCCAGGCCAGCAAGCGATTGTTCAAACCCCATGTCCTGCAACAGATCCAGCGTTCGTCGCGAAAGCCCCTCCCACACGGAAGCCGCTCTTGATTGTGAAATCATCGCTACCGAAAACCCCATTTCC
>CBDCSC010000004.1:0-1006110 GCA_965221335.1 Gammaproteobacteria bacterium
CCTCGAAGTCCTTGGCCCCCAGGGTTACGGTGGCGCCGGTGTTGCTCTGGTTCGACAGGGTAAAGCCGCTCGCATTGGCGTCGTCGCCGGTCAACGCCCAGGTGATGTTGCCCACCGGCGTGCCGGTCAAGGTCGCATTGCCGGTGTAGGCCGTATTCTCGGCCAAGTTGGCATCGGCCACACCGCCGAGGGTTAGCGTGGGCGTAATACGGATGTCGAACTTAAGCTCGGCCGTATCCCCGTCCGCATCGGTGGCGGTGTAGGTGTATTCGGTGGCCGCCTGCGGCGCGGTCGGCGTGCCGGTTAAGGTGCGGGCGGTCGCATTGAAGGTCAGACCCGCCGGCGGGGTCGGCGTTAACGTGTACGCCAGTGTGCCGTCACCGCCGCTGGCCTGCGGCAGGTTCAGCGTGGTAATCGCCGTACCCTGCGGGTAGGTCTGGTCGGCAATGGTCTGCGTGCCGAAGCTCGGCAGCGCATTCGATGTCACCGCGACCGTGGCCGTGAGCGTGTCGTAGTTGCCGCCGGCGGCGGTTAAGGTGAGGGTGGCGTTGCCATTGGATGACGGGTTGGCCGCCATGGTCACCGTCACCGTCTGTGGGGTCGTGTAGTTGGTGGCGCTGAACGTCAGCGACGTCGGGTTGACCGTCACGCTGGCGTTGTTGCTGGCCACGGTGATGGCGACCGCGGCGGTCGGGGCCGCGACCAGGGTCACATCAAAGGTGTTGCTGCCGCCCTCATCGACCACCAGGGTGTCCGGTGCGACGGTAATGGCCGGGTCCGGTCTGGGGGTGGCCGTGACCGTGTCCGAGTCCGGGCCGTTGGCGGTACCGACCACCGCGCGTATCTGGAACGCATAGGTCGTGCCGTTGGTCAGGTTGTCAACAGTGTGGGTCGTGGTCGCGGCCGTGCTGTTGGCAATGTCGTTCCAGGCGGCCGTCGTCGGGTCGGCTGTGCCCGGGGCATAGCGAACCTGGTACCTGGTGATGGTACTGTCATTCGGGTTGGCCCAGGTCAGCGTAACCTCGGTGTCGCCGGGCGCCGCGTTCAGGTTGGTCGGCTTGGCCGGGGCCTCGTCCACATTGGTAATGGTGATGGCCACGTTCACGGTGGCGATGTTGCCGTCATCGTCCGTCGCCGTTAACGTGTACACATAAATGTTATTGGTGTCGTTGTCCGTCGGGACCTCGAAGTCCTTGGCCCCCAGGGTTACGGTGGCGCCGGTGTTGCTCTGGTTCGACAGGGTAAAGCCGCTCGCATTGGCGTCGTCGCCGGTCAACGCCCAGGTGATGTTGCCCACCGGCGTGCCGGTCAAGGTCGCATTGCCGGTGTAGGCCGTATTCTCGGCCAAGTTGGCATCGGCCACACCGCCGAGGGTTAGCGTGGGCGTAATACGGATGTCGAACTTAAGCTCGGCCGTATCCCCGTCCGCATCGGTGGCGGTGTAGGTGTATTCGGTGGCCGCCTGCGGCGCGGTCGGCGTGCCGGTTAAGGTGCGGGCGGTCGCATTGAAGGTCAGACCCGCCGGCGGGGTCGGTGTTAACGTGTACGCCAGTGTGCCGTCACCGCCGGTCGCCTGCGGCAGGTTCAGCGTGGTAATCGCCGTACCCTGCGGGTAGGTCTGGTCGGCAATGGTCTGCGTGCCGAAGCTCGGCAGCGCATTCGATGTCACCGCGACCGTGGCCGTGAGCGTGTCGTAGTTGCCGCCGGCGGCGGTTAAGGTGAGGGTGGCGTTGCCATTGGATGACGGGTTGGCCGCCATGGTCACCGTCACCGTCTGTGGGGTCGTGTAGTTGGTGGCGCTGAACGTCAGCGACGTCGGGTTGACCGTCACGCTGGCGTTGTTGCTGGCCACGGTGATGGCGACCGCGGCGGTCGGGGCCGCGACCAGGGTCACATCAAAGGTGTTGCTGCCGCCCTCATCGACCACCAGGGTGTCCGGTGCGACGGTAATGGCCGGGTCCGGTCTGGGGGTGGCGGTGACCGTGTCCGAGTCCGGGCCGTTGGCGGTACCGACCACCGCGCGTATCTGGAACGCATAGGTCGTGCCGTTGGTCAGGTTGTCAACAGTGTGGGTCGTGGTCGCGGCCGTGCTGTTGGCAATGTCGTTCCAGGCGGCCGTCGTCGGGTCGGCTGTGCCCGGGGCATAGCGAACCTGGTACCTGGTGATGGTACTGTCATTCGGGTTGGCCCAGGTCAGCGTAACCTCGGTGTCGCCGGGCGCCGCGTTCAGGTTGGTCGGCTTGGCCGGGGCCTCGTCCACATTGGTAATGGTGATGGCCACGTTCACGGTGGCGATGTTGCCGTCATCGTCCGTCGCCGTTAACGTGTACACATAAATGTTATTGGTGTCGTTGTCCGTCGGGACCTCGAAGTCCTTGGCCCCCAGGGTTACGGTGGCGCCGGTGTTGCTCTGGTTCGACAGGGTAAAGCCGCTCGCATTGGCGTCGTCGCCGGTCAACGCCCAGGTGATGTTGCCCACCGGCGTGCCGGTCAAGGTCGCATTGCCGGTGTAGGCCGTATTCTCGGCCAAGTTGGCATCGGCCACACCGCCGAGGGTTAGCGTGGGCGTAATACGGATGTCGAACTTAAGCTCGGCCGTATCCCCGTCCGCATCGGTGGCGGTGTAGGTGTATTCGGTGGCCGCCTGCGGCGCGGTCGGCGTGCCGGTTAAGGTGCGGGCGGTCGCATTGAAGGTCAGACCCGCCGGCGGGGTCGGCGTTAACGTGTACGCCAGTGTGCCGTCACCGCCGCTGGCCTGCGGCAGGTTCAGCGTGGTAATCGCCGTACCCTGCGGGTAGGTCTGGTCGGCAATGGTCTGCGTGCCGAAGCTCGGCAGCGCATTCGATGTCACCGCGACCGTGGCCGTGAGCGTGTCGTAGTTGCCGCCGGCGGCGGTTAAGGTGAGGGTGGCGTTGCCATTGGATGACGGGTTGGCCGCCATGGTCACCGTCACCGTCTGTGGGGTCGTGTAGTTGGTGGCGCTGAACGTCAGCGACGTCGGGTTGACCGTCACGCTGGCGTTGTTGCTGGCCACGGTGATGGCGACCGCGGCGGTCGGGGCCGCGACCAGGGTCACATCAAAGGTGTTGCTGCCGCCCTCATCGACCACCAGGGTGTCCGGTGCGACGGTAATGGCCGGGTCCGGTCTGGGGGTGGCGGTGACCGTGTCCGAGTCCGGGCCGTTGGCGGTACCGACCACCGCGCGTATCTGGAACGCATAGGTCGTGCCGTTGGTCAGGTTGTCAACAGTGTGGGTCGTGGTCGCGGCCGTGCTGTTGGCAATGTCGTTCCAGGCGGCCGTCGTCGGGTCGGCTGTGCCCGGGGCATAGCGAACCTGGTACCTGGTGATGGTACTGTCATTCGGGTTGGCCCAGGTCAGCGTGACCTCGGTGTCGCCGGGCGCCGCGTTCAGGTTGGTCGGCTTGGCCGGGGCCTCGTCCACATTGGTAATGGTGATGGCCACGTTCACGGTGGCGATGTTGCTGTCATCGTCCGTCGCCGTTAACGTGTACACATAAATGTTATTGGTGTCGTTGTCCGTCGGGACCTCGAAGTCCTTGGCCCCCAGGGTTACGGTGGCGCCGGTGTTGCTCTGGTTCGACAGGGTAAAGCCGCTCGCATTGGCGTCGTCGCCGGTCAACGCCCAGGTGATGTTGCCCACCGGCGTGCCGGTCAAGGTCGCATTGCCGGTGTAGGCCGTATTCTCGGCCAAGTTGGCATCGGCCACACCGCCGAGGGTTAGCGTGGGCGTAATACGGATGTCGAACTTAAGCTCGGCCGTATCCCCGTCCGCATCGGTGGCGGTGTAGGTGTATTCGGTGGCCGCCTGCGGCGCGGTCGGCGTGCCGGTTAAGGTGCGGGCGGTCGCATTGAAGGCCAGACCCGCCGGCGGGGTCGGTGTTAACGTGTACGCCAGTGTGCCGTCACCGCCGGTCGCCTGCGGCAGGTTCAGCGTGGTAATCGCCGTACCCTGCGGGTAGGTCTGGTCGGCAATGGTCTGCGTGCCGAAGCTCGGCAGCGCATTCGATGTCACCGCGACCGTGGCCGTGAGCGTGTCGTAGTTGCCGCCGGCGGCGGTTAAGGTGAGGGTGGCGTTGCCATTGGATGACGGGTTGGCCGCCATGGTCACCGTCACCGTCTGTGGGGTCGTGTAGTTGGTGGCGCTGAACGTCAGCGACGTCGGGTTGACCGTCACGCTGGCGTTGTTGCTGGCCACGGTGATGGCGACCGCGGCGGTCGGGGCCGCGACCAGGGTCACATCAAAGGTGTTGCTGCCGCCCTCATCGACCACCAGGGTGTCCGGTGCGACGGTAATGGCCGGGTCCGGTCTGGGGGTGGCGGTGACCGTGTCCGAGTCCGGGCCGTTGGCGGTACCGACCACCGCGCGTATCTGGAACGCATAGGTCGTGCCGTTGGTCAGGTTGTCAACAGTGTGGGTCGTGGTCGCGGCCGTGCTGTTGGCAATGTCGTTCCAGGCGGCCGTCGTCGGGTCGGCTGTGCCCGGGGCATAGCGAACCTGGTACCTGGTGATGGTACTGTCATTCGGGTTGGCCCAGGTCAGCGTAACCTCGGTGTCGCCGGGCGCCGCGTTCAGGTTGGTCGGCTTGGCCGGGGCCTCGTCCACATTGGTAATGGTGATGGCCACGTTCACGGTGGCGATGTTGCTGTCATCGTCCGTCGCCGTTAACGTGTACACATAAATGTTATTGGTGTCGTTGTCCGTCGGGACCTCGAAGTCCTTGGCCCCCAGGGTTACGGTGGCGCCGGTGTTGCTCTGGTTCGACAGGGTAAAGCCGCTCGCATTGGCGTCGTCGCCGGTCAACGCCCAGGTGATGTTGCCCACCGGCGTGCCGGTCAAGGTCGCATTGCCGGTGTAGGCCGTATTCTCGGCCAAGTTGGCATCGGCCACACCGCCGAGGGTTAGCGTGGGCGTAATACGGATGTCGAACTTAAGCTCGGCCGTATCCCCGTCCGCATCGGTGGCGGTGTAGGTGTATTCGGTGGCCGCCTGCGGCGCGGTCGGCGTGCCGGTTAAGGTGCGGGCGGTCGCATTGAAGGTCAGACCCGCCGGCGGGGTCGGTGTTAACGTGTACGCCAGTGTGCCGTCACCGCCGGTCGCCTGCGGCAGGTTCAGCGTGGTAATCGCCGTACCCTGCGGGTAGGTCTGGTCGGCAATGGTCTGCGTGCCGAAGCTCGGCAGCGCATTCGATGTCACCGCGACCGTGGCCGTGAGCGTGTCGTAGTTGCCGCCGGCGGCGGTTAAGGTGAGGGTGGCGTTGCCATTGGATGACGGGTTGGCCGCCATGGTCACCGTCACCGTCTGTGGGGTCGTGTAGTTGGTGGCGCTGAACGTCAGCGACGTCGGGTTGACCGTCACGCTGGCGTTGTTGCTGGCCACGGTGATGGCGACCGCGGCGGTCGGGGCCGCGACCAGGGTCACATCAAAGGTGTTGCTGCCGCCCTCATCGACCACCAGGGTGTCCGGTGCGACGGTAATGGCCGGGTCCGGTCTGGGGGTGGCGGTGACCGTGTCCGAGTCCGGGCCGTTGGCGGTACCGACCACCGCGCGTATCTGGAACGCATAGGTCGTGCCGTTGGTCAGGTTGTCAACAGTGTGGGTCGTGGTCGCGGCCGTGCTGTTGGCAATGTCGTTCCAGGCGGCCGTCGTCGGGTCGGCTGTGCCCGGGGCATAGCGAACCTGGTACCTGGTGATGGTACTGTCATTCGGGTTGGCCCAGGTCAGCGTGACCTCGGTGTCGCCGGGCGCCGCGTTCAGGTTGGTCGGCTTGGCCGGGGCCTCGTCCACATTGGTAATGGTGATGGCCACGTTCACGGTGGCGATGTTGCCGTCATCGTCCGTCGCCGTTAACGTGTACACATAAATGTTATTGGTGTCGTTGTCCGTCGGGACCTCGAAGTCCTTGGCCCCCAGGGTTACGGTGGCGCCGGTGTTGCTCTGGTTCGACAGGGTAAAGCCGCTCGCATTGGCGTCGTCGCCGGTCAACGCCCAGGTGATGTTGCCCACCGGCGTGCCGGTCAAGGTCGCATTGCCGGTGTAGGCCGTATTCTCGGCCAAGTTGGCATCGGCCACACCGCCGAGGGTTAGCGTGGGCGTAATACGGATGTCGAACTTAAGCTCGGCCGTATCCCCGTCCGCATCGGTGGCGGTGTAGGTGTATTCGGTGGCCGCCTGCGGCGCGGTCGGCGTGCCGGTTAAGGTGCGGGCGGTCGCATTGAAGGTCAGACCCGCCGGCGGGGTCGGCGTTAACGTGTACGCCAGTGTGCCGTCACCGCCGCTGGCCTGCGGCAGGTTCAGCGTGGTAATCGCCGTACCCTGCGGGTAGGTCTGGTCGGCAATGGTCTGCGTGCCGAAGCTCGGCAGCGCATTCGATGTCACCGCGACCGTGGCCGTGAGCGTGTCGTAGTTGCCGCCGGCGGCGGTTAAGGTGAGGGTGGCGTTGCCATTGGATGACGGGTTGGCCGCCATGGTCACCGTCACCGTCTGTGGGGTCGTGTAGTTGGTGGCGCTGAACGTCAGCGACGTCGGGTTGACCGTCACGCTGGCGTTGTTGCTGGCCACGGTGATGGCGACCGCGGCGGTCGGGGCCGCGACCAGGGTCACATCAAAGGTGTTGCTGCCGCCCTCATCGACCACCAGGGTGTCCGGTGCGACGGTAATGGCCGGGTCCGGTCTGGGGGTGGCGGTGACCGTGTCCGAGTCCGGGCCGTTGGCGGTACCGACCACCGCGCGTATCTGGAACGCATAGGTCGTGCCGTTGGTCAGGTTGTCAACAGTGTGGGTCGTGGTCGCGGCCGTGCTGTTGGCAATGTCGTTCCAGGCGGCCGTCGTCGGGTCGGCTGTGCCCGGGGCATAGCGAACCTGGTACCTGGTGATGGTACTGTCATTCGGGTTGGCCCAGGTCAGCGTGACCTCGGTGTCGCCGGGCGCCGCGTTCAGGTTGGTCGGCTTGGCCGGGGCCTCGTCCACATTGGTAATGGTGATGGCCACGTTCACGGTGGCGATGTTGCTGTCATCGTCCGTCGCCGTTAACGTGTACACATAAATGTTATTGGTGTCGTTGTCCGTCGGGACCTCGAAGTCCTTGGCCCCCAGGGTTACGGTGGCGCCGGTGTTGCTCTGGTTCGACAGGGTAAAGCCGCTCGCATTGGCGTCGTCGCCGGTCAACGCCCAGGTGATGTTGCCCACCGGCGTGCCGGTCAAGGTCGCATTGCCGGTGTAGGCCGTATTCTCGGCCAAGTTGGCATCGGCCACACCGCCGAGGGTTAGCGTGGGCGTAATACGGATGTCGAACTTAAGCTCGGCCGTATCCCCGTCCGCATCGGTGGCGGTGTAGGTGTATTCGGTGGCCGCCTGCGGCGCGGTCGGCGTGCCGGTTAAGGTGCGGGCGGTCGCATTGAAGGTCAGACCCGCCGGCGGGGTCGGTGTTAACGTGTACGCCAGTGTGCCGTCACCGCCGGTCGCCTGCGGCAGGTTCAGCGTGGTAATCGCCGTACCCTGCGGGTAGGTCTGGTCGGCAATGGTCTGCGTGCCGAAGCTCGGCAGCGCATTCGATGTCACCGCGACCGTGGCCGTGAGCGTGTCGTAGTTGCCGCCGGCGGCGGTTAAGGTGAGGGTGGCGTTGCCATTGGATGACGGGTTGGCCGCCATGGTCACCGTCACCGTCTGTGGGGTCGTGTAGTTGGTGGCGCTGAACGTCAGCGACGTCGGGTTGACCGTCACGCTGGCGTTGTTGCTGGCCACGGTGATGGCGACCGCGGCGGTCGGGGCCGCGACCAGGGTCACATCAAAGGTGTTGCTGCCGCCCTCATCGACCACCAGGGTGTCCGGTGCGACGGTAATGGCCGGGTCCGGTCTGGGGGTGGCGGTGACCGTGTCCGAGTCCGGGCCGTTGGCGGTACCGACCACCGCGCGTATCTGGAACGCATAGGTCGTGCCGTTGGTCAGGTTGTCAACAGTGTGGGTCGTGGTCGCGGCCGTGCTGTTGGCAATGTCGTTCCAGGCGGCCGTCGTCGGGTCGGCTGTGCCCGGGGCATAGCGAACCTGGTACCTGGTGATGGTACTGTCATTCGGGTTGGCCCAGGTCAGCGTGACCTCGGTGTCGCCGGGCGCCGCGTTCAGGTTGGTCGGCTTGGCCGGGGCCTCGTCCACATTGGTAATGGTGATGGCCACGTTCACGGTGGCGATGTTGCCGTCATCGTCCGTCGCCGTTAACGTGTACACATAAATGTTATTGGTGTCGTTGTCCGTCGGGACCTCGAAGTCCTTGGCCCCCAGGGTTACGGTGGCGCCGGTGTTGCTCTGGTTCGACAGGGTAAAGCCGCTCGCATTGGCGTCGTCGCCGGTCAACGCCCAGGTGATGTTGCCCACCGGCGTGCCGGTCAAGGTCGCATTGCCGGTGTAGGCCGTATTCTCGGCCAAGTTGGCATCGGCCACACCGCCGAGGGTTAGCGTGGGCGTAATACGGATGTCGAACTTAAGCTCGGCCGTATCCCCGTCCGCATCGGTGGCGGTGTAGGTGTATTCGGTGGCCGCCTGCGGCGCGGTCGGCGTGCCGGTTAAGGTGCGGGCGGTCGCATTGAAGGCCAGACCCGCCGGCGGGGTCGGTGTTAACGTGTACGCCAGTGTGCCGTCACCGCCGGTCGCCTGCGGCAGGTTCAGCGTGGTAATCGCCGTACCCTGCGGGTAGGTCTGGTCGGCAATGGTCTGCGTGCCGAAGCTCGGCAGCGCATTCGATGTCACCGCGACCGTGGCCGTGAGCGTGTCGTAGTTGCCGCCGGCGGCGGTTAAGGTGAGGGTGGCGTTGCCATTGGATGACGGGTTGGCCGCCATGGTCACCGTCACCGTCTGTGGGGTCGTGTAGTTGGTGGCGCTGAACGTCAGCGACGTCGGGTTGACCGTCACGCTGGCGTTGTTGCTGGCCACGGTGATGGCGACCGCGGCGGTCGGGGCCGCGACCAGGGTCACATCAAAGGTGTTGCTGCCGCCCTCATCGACCACCAGGGTGTCCGGTGCGACGGTAATGGCCGGGTCCGGTCTGGGGGTGGCGGTGACCGTGGCTGACGCATCGCTGTTGCCGGTCACATTGACTGCGCGAATCTCAAATGCGTATTGGGTGCCGTTGGTCAGGTTGTCAACGGTGTGGGTCGTGGTCGTGGCGCCGCTGCCGGTGATGTCGCCCCAGGTGGCGGTGGCGGGCACGGTTGACCCGGCGCCGTAGCGCACCTGGTACTTGGTAATGGCGTTATTGCTCGGGTCGGTCCAGTTCAGCGTGACCTGCGTGTCGCCCGCAGTCGCAGCCAAGCCCGTGGGCGCAGCCGGCGGCGCATCGTCGTCGGTCAGCGTCAAGGTCAGTGAGGCCGGCCCGGTGACCCCCTGGGGGTTGGCCGCGGTCGCCGAGACCGTCAGGTCCTTGTCCGCGGTGTCTTCGGTGTTGTCCACACCGGTCACCGTGACCGTGCCGGTACTCGTGGTGTCCCCCTGGGCAATCGTCAGCGTCGGGGGGCTGCTCAGCGTGAAGTCGCCCGGTACGGCCGTCGAGCCGGTTGCCGGGGCCACCGCCACCGTCAGCGTGGTCGCGCCGGTCGACGGATAGTTAAGGCTTGCCGTCACCGTCGCCTGGCCGCCGTTCTCGGAAATCGCCGTGGCCGAGAGCGCCAGCGTGACCGTCGGCTGCGTCGGGGTCGCAGTGACCGTGGCGGCGGCGCCATCGCCGCTGGCGTTCACTGCGCGCAGCTCAAATGCGTATTGGGTGCCGTTGGTCAGGTTGTCAACGGTATGGGTCGTGGTCGTGGCCGTGCTGCCGGCGATGTCCGTCCAGGCCGTGTTGGCCGGCACCGAGGCGCCTGCGGCATGGCGTACCTGGTAGTTACTGATGCTGGTGTTGCTCGGATCAGTCCAGGTCAACAGCGCCGCCCGGTCGCGGGCCGCGGCGGTCAGGCCCGTGGGCGCAGCCGGCTTGGCCAGCGGGGTGGCCGTGACCGTGTCTGAGGTCGCGCCGTCGCCCTGGGCGCTCACCGCGCGTACCTGGAACGCATAGGTCGTGCCGTTGGTCAGGTTGTCAACGATGTGGCTCGTGGTCGCGGCGCCGCTGCCGGTGATGTCGTTCCAGGTCGCGGTCGTGGGGTCGGCGGTGCCCTGGGCATAGCGCACCTGGTACTTGGTGATGCTGGAGTCAGACGGGTTGCCCCAACTCAGCGCCACCTCGCCGTCGCCCGGCGTTGCCTGGAGGTTTGCCGGCTGGGCGGGCGCAAGGTTGCCGGTGACGGTGACGGTGAAGGTCTCGGTCACAGCGGCGGCAAGGGAAGAATCGGCGGTGACAGTCACCGTCGTCACGCCGGTTCCCACCGCGGTCACACGCACATTGAACGTTGCGAAGAAGGGGCCGCGAACGCCATTCACCCGGTTGATAATCTCCGCCGTGGCCACCGACGGGTTGGCGCTGGTCGCCGTGAGACTCAATCCGGAGAACGAGCTGGCGGTGGCCGCACTGGCGACTGCCGGCAACGGCGGGTTGATGTACTCCGTGCTGCCGCCATTGACAGAGATTGTGACGTCATTGAACGAAGACATATGCCCCGACCCGTTCGCATCAATGACGGTGATGTTGAAGTTGTCTTCCGCCCACTCGCCGCTCGGGTCTGTCGCCCTGAGCGTAATCTCCACGGTGCCCACCGATACCGCCTGGACTTCCACATTGGCTATCCCGTCGGGCACCACGTTGTTCGTCGTGGCGGTCGCCACGCTGGTGTCGGCGCTGGTGGCCGTGTACGTCAGCGTATCGCCATCGGCATCGGAGAATATCTCCTCGCCCGGTAATTCCACCTGCCGGGCAAACACATCATGACCAACTGGACTGTTCAACCACACGCCGCTATCCGGTATCGGCCGTACCACCACGGGCGCCCGGTTGCCCTGCGCCACGGTGATGTTGAACGTCAGGCTCGCCGCATCGCCCTGGGCGTCGGTCGCCGTCCAGGTATAAAGGGTTTGCGCCAGGGCAACCGTGGGCGTGCCGCTGACGGTGCGCGTGGTCGTGTCGAGGCTCACGCCAGTGGGCAGCGCCGGGGTGAGCGCATAGCTCAGTGTGCCGTTGCCGCCGGTCGCTTGCGGCAGTGTGACGCTGGTAATCGCGACCAACCGGGTCCAGGACTGGTCAGCAATGGTGGCCGCGCCGAAGGTGGGGGCGTTCACGGTCGGGGTGGCCGCCACAGTGGCCGCCGTGCCGTCACCGGCGGTGTTGGTGGCGCGCACCGCAAACGTGTAATCGGTGCCGTTGGTCAGGCTTGTCGCCGTGTAGGTGGTGGCGGTGGCGGCCAGGTTGGTCCAGGTGTCGGTATTGACAAACGGCAGGTCGGCAGTGGCCTTGTAGCGGACTTGCAGGTTGTCAAGCGTGCTGGCGTTGGTCGGGTTGGTCCAGTTTAAGATAACCTGGGTGTCACCGGCGGTGGCCGTCAGGTTCGTCGGTGCGTCGGGAACAGACAAGGTCGGCGTGGCCGTGACCGTGTCCGAGTCTGGGCCGTTGACGGCGCCGACCACGGCGCGTATCTGGAACGCATACACCTGGCCGTTGGTCAGGTTGTCAACAGTGTGGGTCGTGGTCGTGGCCGTGCTGTTGGCAATGTCGTTCCAGGCGGTGGTGGCCGGTATGGTGGCGCCCTGGGCCTGGCGCACCTGGTACCTGGTGATGGTACTGTCGTTCGGGTTGGTCCAGGTCAGCGTGACCTCGGTGTCGCCGGCAGCGGCAGTCAGGTTAGTGGGCTTGGCCGGGGCCTCGTCCACATCGGTGACCGTCACCGTGTAGACGCTGGAGGTCACCGTGTTGGTGTTCGCATCCGTCGCCGTTAACGTGTACTCGTAAGTGTTGCCGGCGTCACTGTCGGTCGGGGTCTCAAAGTCCCGCGCCGCTAAGCTCACCCGCGCCCCGGCCTGACTCTGGTGCGCCGCCGGCAGCGTAAACGCACCCGCATCCGCCCCGCCCAGTGTCCACGTGACCGCGCCCAGGGCGCCGGTCAAGGACGCATCCACCGTGTAAGCCTGGTTCTCGCTCACGCTGGCATCGGCCAGGCCCGTCAGCGTCAGTGTGGCGGGCTCGTCCACATTGGTAATGGTGATGGCCACGTTCACGGTGGCGATGTTGCTGTCATCGTCCGTCGCCGTTAACGTGTACACATAAATGTTATTGGTGTCGTTGTCCGTCGGGGCCTCGAAGTCCTTGGCGCCCAGGGTTACGGTGGCGCCGGTGTTGCTCTGGTTCGACAGCGTAAACCCGTTCGCATTGGCGTCGTCACCGGTCAACGCCCAGGTGATGTTGCCCACCGGCGTGCCGGTCAAGGTCGCATTGCCGGTGTAGGCCGTATTCTCGGCTAAGTTGGCATCGGTCACACCGCCGATGGTTAGCGTGGGCGTAATACGGATGTCGAACGTCAGCGTGGCCGTATCCCCGTCCGTATCGGTGGCGGTGTAGGTGTATTCGGTCGCCGCCTGGGGCGCGGTCGGGGTGCCGGTTAAGGTGCGGGCGGTCGCATCAAACGCCAGACCCGCTGGCGGGGTCGGTGTTAACGTGTACGTCAGTGTGCCGTCACCGCCACTGGCCTGCGGCAGGCTCAGCGTCGTAATCTGGGCGCCCTGCGGGTAGGTCTGGTCGGCAATGGTGTCGCTGCCGAAGCTCGGCAGGTTGTCCGCGGTAATCGTGATGTCGAACTTCAGCTCGGCCTCATCGCCGTCGTTGTCGGTCACCTTGTAGGTGTATTCGGTGGCCGCCTGGGCGGTGGTCGGCGTGCCGGTCAAGGTGCGGGCGGTGGCGTCAAACGACAGACCGTCCGGCAGGTTCGGCGTCAGCGTGTACGTCAGCGGGGCGTCGCCGCCGGTCGCCTGCGGCAGGTCGAGCTGGGTAATCGCCGAGTTCTGCAGGTAGGTCTGGTCGGCAATGGTCTGCGTGCCGAAGTCCGGCTGGCTGTCCGCGGTAATCGTGATGTCGAACTTCAGCTCGGCCTCATCGCCGTCACCATCGGTCACCTTGTACGTGTATTCGGTGGCCGCCTGGGCGGTGGTCGGCGTGCCGGTTAAGGTGCGGGCGGTCGCATCAAACGTCAGACCCGCCGGCGGGGTCGGCGTCAACGTGTACGTCAGCGTGCCGTCACCGCCGGTCGCCTGCGGCAGGTTCAGCGTCGTAATCTGGGCGCCCTGCGGGTAGGTCTGGTCGGCAATGGTCTGCGTGCCGAAGCTCGGCAGCGCATTCGCGGTGACCGCGACCGTGGCCGTGAGGCCGGCGTAGTTGCCGCCGGCGGCGCTTAAGGTGATAGTGGCATTGCCGTCAGTGGGGCTTGCCGCCATGTTTACCGTCACCGTCTGCGCGGTACTGTAGTTCGTCGTGGTGAACGTCAGCGGTGTCGGGCTGACGGTCACGTCCGTGTCGTCGCTGACCACGGTGATAGTGACCGCAGCGGTCGGCGCGGTGGCCAGGGTCACATCAAAGGTGTTGCTGCCGTCCTCATCGACCACCAGGGTGGCCGGCGCCACTTGAATGGCCGGGGCGGCTATCGGGGTCGCCGTGGCCGTGTCCGAGGCCGGGCCTTCGGCAACGCCCGCTACCGCGCGGACCTGGAACGCATACACCTGGCCGTTGGTCAGGTTGTCAACGGTGTGGGTCGTGGTCGTGGCGCCGCTGTTGGCAATGTCCGTCCAGGTCGCAGTCGTCGGGTCGGCGGTGCCCTGGGCATAGCGGACCTGGTACTTGGTGATGGTACTGTCACTCGGATCATCCCAACTCAGCGTGACCTGGGCGTTGCCGGCGGTGGCAGTGAGATTGGCCGGCTTGGCCAGCGCTACCACCGTGATGTTAAACGTCAGCGAACTGGTGTCGCCCTGGGCATCTGTGGCCGTGTAGGTGTATGCCGTCGCCGCCTGCAGCGTCGTCGGCGTGCCGCTGAGCGTGCGCGTCGCAGAGTCAAAGCTCAAACCCGCTGGCAGCGACGGCGTCATGCTGTAGCTCAGCGTGCCATTGCCCGTCGCCTCCGGCAATACCAGCGGCGTGATGGCCGTGCCCTGGGTGTAGACCTGGTCCGGGATCGTAGCGCCGCCAAAGTCAGGATTCGTATCCGCCTGCACGATGACGCTGATCGGCGAGGTCCAGGAACCATAGCCGTTGCAAATATTGGGATCGGGGATATTAAGATACTGCCCACCAGCATACGTTACGCTGACTTCGTACTCCTCCGAATCCAATACCACATCAGGTTGTCCACGACTGCCCAACCTGGGAAACTCCCACTCTGTTATGTAGGTGTTATTACTATGATTGTAATAATGGGTATATTTACCTGAGTCAGTACCTTTACTTACAGTGTTCCAGGGTACTGAAGGCTTCCTGTAGACCACCTCAAATATGTAGGGTTCACCCTGAATCGAGGAGCAGGTGGGATCATACCAATCCCAAGTGACCTTGATCTTGCCAAAATCCGGCGTTGTGACCACGACATTCGTCGGCGGATGAAGAAATTGGCCCGAAAAGCCTTGCGGGACGGGCAATGGTGTCGGCGCCGCCGTCAGCGCAGGGCTCTCCGTTCCGGGGCCGTTCGCATTCACCGCGCGCACCTGGAAGACATAGGTCGTTCCAAACGTCAGATTCTGTACAAACGCAAACGTCGAGAAGCTGTTGCTGCCTGAAATATCCGTCCACAGGTTATCATCTGACGGGGGCGTGAAACCCGTGCCCGCCTTGTGCCGTACCTGGTACTTTGTGATGCTGTTGTCAGCCGGGTTGGCCCAGTTCAACTGGGCTTGACCTGTAGTATTAGACCCTGCACCAACTTCCTGGGACACGCCGACGGTGAAGTGCTGAGGCTGGGCCGGCGGGGACTGCGCCAGCAGCGATTGGGGACTGAACAGGGTGAACGCGAGAACGACTGCCGGGACGCGGCACAGCAAGCGGGTAAGGTGTTGCAGGATGGTTGGCGCAGCGCCGGCCGGCGCCCTGGAAACAGGCATATTGATGCTTAGGCCGCATGCGCGTGCACTGTGGCCCCTGGTGAGCCAGTTATACATTACGGCTAAACACACTTATTTTTTGACCCTCATTCCCGCAGAAACAACAGCGCTATATAAAATCACGCCCGAAACAAGTTTGCAAGCATTTTCGGGATACTTGTTTTCGGGATACTGCACTCTTCCTTTCAAGCCATATGCTGATTCATTATTCTAATATGCGGGTTGGATAGCCTAGCATATTGATTTTAATTGTTGTGATATTTTTTTGATACTGCTTTAGCAAGTGTAACAGTGTAACAGTAGCGGATAATTATGCAAGTGGAATGACAGGTGGGGGGTAGTGTGACGCCGGCGCTTCCGCCTGCTGCTCGTTAAAACCGCATGCTGTCATACGCTTTACGTAGGCGTGTTCGTTGAACATGAGTATGTCCTGCTCCGGCGTAAAATAATGTGATTCTGCCGCTGGTTTTGCTTGTGCTACCGTTGTTTCATTCATGGCTTAACTCCCGTTTTTCCGTTCATCAGATGTGTGTAAACATTTCTGTTTACTGTTGGTAACTGATGTTAGTAGCCTGTTATGGGGTTCTCAAGGTGAAATAATGTGTCGCCTGGGGCGACGCTTTGTTTCACTGGATTCCCGCTTTCGCGGGAATGGGATTGGGGGCGCTTGCGCGGGGAACTCCGCCTCAGTACCACTCCCGCGGAAGCGGGAGTCCAGTCAGATGCTGTGTCGCCCGGAGGGCGACTCGTTGTTTCACTGGATTCCCGCTTGCGCGGGAATGGGGTGGGGAGCTTAGCGCTGGGCTGGGATAGCAGGCGTTCTGCCTGCCTGCGGGCGGGACGACCGCTCTCCAAAGGGGTTTACTGCACAAACTTGATTATTACGAATGTGATTCCACAGATGGCAATCGTCTGGCCCAGCATCAATTTGAGTATCTCCGACCTGAGGTTACCAACGCCATTATTAACGGCGTTATCAATCTCCTTCTTAACGTACTCCTTGGTGGCCATTTCGTGTCGAACATTGGCAAATTCCTGTTTCATCTCCTGCCGAAGCTCCTCGACACTACGTTCGACCTTGTCGAAGCGCTGGTCAATTTTTTTAATGTCCGCTCTTGTGGCCAGGTTGTTCAACAGATCACCCTGCTCTGCAGCCAGCGCCTCCGCCTGCTGCTCGTTAAAACCGCATGCTGTCATACGCTTTACGTAGGCGTGTTCATTGAACATAAGTATGTCCTGCTCCGGCGTAAAATAATGCGTTTCTGCAGCTTGTGTTACTTGTGCTACTGTTGTTTCATTCATGGTTTAACTCCCGTTATTCCGTTCATCAGATGAGCGTAAACATTTCTGTTTACTGTTGGTAACTGATGTTAGTAGCCTGTTATGGGGTTGTCAAGGTGAAATAATGTGTCGCCTGGGGCGACGCTTTGTTTCACTGGATTCCCGCTTTCGCGGGAATGGGGTGGAGGGCGCTTGCGCGGCGAACCCCGCCTCAGTACCACTCCCGCGGAAGCGGGAGTCCAGTCAGATGCTGTGTCGCCCGGAGGGCGACTCGTTGTTTCACTGGATTCCCGCTTGCGCGGGAATGGGATGGGGGAGCTTAGCGCTGGGCTGGGATAGCAGGCGTTCTGCCTGCCTGCGGGCGGGACGACCGCTCTCCAAGGGGGTTTACTGCACAGACTTGATTATTACGAATGTGATTCCACAGATGGCAATCGTCTGGCCCAGCATCAATTTGAGTATCTCCGACCTGAGGTTACCAACGCCATTATTAACGGCGTTATCAATCTCCTTCTTAACGTACTCCTTGGTGGCCATGTGTTGCATATATTGGTGAATCTTTTTGATATCTTCTTTGGTCGCCATGTTTTGGCGAATATCTTTGATCTCTTGTTCAACCTTGTCAAAACGCCGGTCAATTTTTTTGATGTCCGCTCTTGTGGCAAGGTTGTTCAACAGATCACCCTGCTCTGCCGCCAGCGCTTCCGCCTGCTGCTCGTTAAAACCGCATGCTGTCATCCGTTTTATGTAGGCATGTTCGTTGAACATGAGTATGTCTTGCTCCGGCGTACAATAATGTGATTCTGCCGCTGGTTTTGCTTGTGCTACCGTTGTTTCATTCATGGTTTAACTCCCGTTTTTCCGTTCATTAGATGAGTGTAAACATTTCTGCTTACTGGTAGATCTGATGTTAGTAGCCTGTTATGGGGTTGTCAAGGTGAAGTCAGTAGTCGCAGGGCCTGGTTGCGCGCTTCGTCCATTGTCTTCACTACATGGGCTTCCGGGAGATCGCGCAGGATGTCGAGCGCTTCCAGTGTTTCGGCTGTCGAGCCGGAAAGACCCATCACGATGCATTGGGTGTCCTGTTTTCCGGCGCTGATGATCAGGCGGTTGATCGTCATTGCGGCGCTGTCGTCGATGTGCATGGCTTCGCTGAAGTCGAAGACCACGACTTCATGGTCTTTCAGATCTTCCCCGATAACGCTGTAGAGATTCTGCGAAGACGCAACGGTGAAGTGGCCATTAAGACGGACGTACCCGACCCGGGCGGAGTACAGGTCCATAGCGTCTGACTCCGGGTGACTAGCGAAAAATACCTTATCCAGGATAGGAACGGAGATCACGCTATCCAACTCCAGCTTCTCCAACTGCCGGGCATGTACCATCCCTGCGGCAATCAGTCCGAATGCCACGGCTGTTACCAGGTCGACAAAGACCGTGAGGCCCAGGGTCAGCAGCATGATAATAAGATTCGCCCTGGGAATACGATGGATGCGGGTGATAAGAGGCCAGTCGATAATATCCCAGCCCACTTTAATCACGATCCCGGCGAGAACAGCATGTGGCACCGGTTGGACGAGATCGCCCATGCCCAACATCAGGATGAGCGCCAGTAATGCGTATATCGCCCCGGATACCGGTGTCGTTCCGCCGGATCGAATGTTGGTGACGGTGCCCATCGTCGCCCCGGCTCCGGGCAGGCCGCCGATCAGCCCAGCGACCATGTTGCCAATGCCCTGCCCCACGAGTTCGCGGTTCGGTTTATGCCGGGTTCCACTCAGCGAATCTGCAACCAGTGAAGTCAGTAGGCTGTCCACCGATCCAAGCAGGGCCAGTATCAGAGCCGGCTGGAGTGCGCCCAACAGAAACGCGAAGCCGGGCCATTGCACTTGTATCGCGGGCAATCCGGTGGGCACCTCACCGATCACGGAAACATCAGACAGCCACAGCACACTGAGCAGCGTTCCCGCGACAAGCGCCATCAGCAAACCCGGCACGTACCTGGCCAGGCGCCGGGGCCACAAGACCGCGACGGCGAGCGCAAGCGTTCCAAGGGCTGCGGCGCTTGGATTCATATTCGCCAATCCATCAGGCAGCGCGCGCAGCACCGCAACCGGGCCGCCACTTACAGGGGGCGCTCCGAGAAAGGGCATGAGTTGTATCAGCATGATGATGATCCCTACCCCGGACATGAACCCTGAGATCACCACGTAGGGCGTATAGACCACGAACCTGCCCATCCTGAGAACGCCCAGCAGCATTTGCAACAGCCCCCCCAGCATGACAACGGCAAAGGCTTCGCTAACTGTCGAGGCGTGGGTCGTGATTACCACTGCCATCGCAATCGTCATCGGGCCGGTCGGCCCGGAAATCTGCGAGCGCGTGCCGCCGAACACCGCGGCGAAAAAACCCACGCCTATCGCGCCATACAACCCGGCCGCCGCGCCCAGCCCGGTTGCAACGCCAAACGCCAGCGCAACCGGCAACGCCACCACCGCAGACGTGATGCCCCCGAACAGGTCACCCCGGAAGGTATCGAGAGAATAGTTTTTCATGTGTGGCTACATTAAGCTATTGGCTTTAGCTTTATCGATACGGATAGTATAACCATTGAACGCGATATGTGACAGTGCCGGCGCCGAGCAGGGGTTGGTTTGATTTCGACAAACCTTCATAATCTCTAAGAGTCAACGAAATTTAGGAGTGGCCGCCCGCCCCCAAACATATGCACAATTCAATGCTTCCCCAGGAAATCATCAGGAAAAAAAGAAATGGCATAGCGCTGGCCGCGGATGAAATACAGTATTTTGTAGACGGTCTTTGCGATGGTTCGATTGCGGCGGAGCAGGTTTCTGCGCTGGCGATGGCTGTTTATTTTCGCTCCATGGACAGCGCCGAGACGGCTGAGTTGACCCGGGCCATGGCGCGTTCGGGGAGCGTGATAGACTGGGCTGATGAGGGGGTTGAGGGGCTGCTCGTCGATAAACACTCGACCGGTGGTGTGGGAGACAAGGTGAGTCTGATATTGGCGCCGCTGGTCGCCGCTTGCGGCGCTTACGTGCCGATGATTTCAGGGCGCGGGCTGGGACATACCGGCGGCACGCTGGACAAGCTGGACAGTATCCCCGGCTATAACACCGCGCCGGAACTGGCAGAGTTCAAACGGGTGGTCAGGTCAGCCGGTTGTGCGATCATCGGTCAGACGCCGGAACTGGCGCCGGCGGACCGGCGTTTATATGCGATCCGGGACGTGACTGCGACCATCGAGTCCGTGCCGCTGATCAGCGCCTCCATCCTGTCCAAGAAGATTGCCGCCGGCCTGGACGGGCTGGTCATGGATATCAAGACCGGTTCGGGAGCGTTCATGGCAACCGAGGCTGAGGCGCTGGAACTCGCCCGCTCCCTGGTGAATACGGCCACCGAAGCAGGCTTGCCGATCAAGGCGGCGGTCACGGATATGTCGGAAGTACTGGGACATAACGCCGGCAATGCCCTGGAGGTACGCGAGACGATTGATTTTCTGACCGGGACGCGGCGCGACGACCGCCTGCATGAAGTCGTCTTCACCCTGGCGGCGGAGATGCTGGCGCTGGCCGGTCTGGAGCAGGACCGGCAGGCAGCGTATTCATTGTTGCAAACAGCGCTGGACCGGGGCCGGGCGACCGAGGTTTTCGCCGCCATGGTGAGCGCGCTTGGCGGGCCTGCGGACTTCATTGAGCGGATCGATGACTACCTGCCGCCGGCGCCGGTTGCGAGGCCGGTTTTCCCCGATGGCGAAGGGTATGTTACCGCCATTGATGTGCGCCGGGTGGGCAATGCCGTGGTCGCGCTGGGCGGCGGCAGGCGGCGGGTTGAAGACAGCATCGACCACAGCGTTGGCTTGACTGAGATCGCGGGCCTCGGCGCCCGTCTCGGCCCCGATATCCCGGTAGCAATTGTTCATGCCCGGGATGAAGCCGGGGCGCACGCGGCTGCCAAGTCGCTGCGCGGGGCGTTTGTGGCTGGCGCTGAACCACCGCCGGCAAGACCGGTGGTGCAGAAATTAATTTGATTTACCTTCTATTCAGTTCATCACTGACCGGTCAGAAATTCAGGCGCGCCTTTACACCGATTTCACGCCGGTCGGTATTCCAAAGAGCGAAACCGATAAAGAACGGGAAGTAATTTTTTACCCTGGCGTATTCCTCGTCGGCAAGGTTGATGCCGTAAACAGCCAGCCTCCAGCGGTCATTTGGGGATCTATACTGAATTTGCGCATTGAGTAAGCCATAGCCGCCCTGTCTTTCCTCCGGGTGATTTGATATCTGGCCATAATAACCACTACGGTAAGAGTAATCGGCGCGAAACTGCAGATCTCCGCCACCCAGTGGGATATCGAGTTGCGGAGACACGCTCCAAGTGTGCTTGCTGACGTAAGGCAACCTGTTCCCATCACTGAAATTGGCGTTCAGGGACGGGGCGATATCAACATCACTGATCTCGGCATCCGTATACGCGTAACTCGCGTCTATCCTGAACATGGTTGACAGCAACGCGGCGAGTTCCACTTCAACGCCGCTGATATCGGCTTCAGCAGCATTCAAGGTGCGCGTAGTAAAGGCATCCTGGATCTGGTTAACCTGCGCCTGGTAGTCCTGGTAATCGCTGGTATAAAGCGCCAGGTTGAAACGCAGGCGATTGTCCAACAACTCCGACTTCAGACCCAATTCATAAACGTTTACGTATTCCGGATCATAGATATTGACGGAATTCGGATTTCCGGGGCGTGCGTTAAATCCACCGCTACGAAAACCGCGCGAATACATGGCGTACAGCATGATATCTTCGTTGACTTGCAAATCAACGCTGGCGGTGCCGGATACCGCGTCCCATGATTCGCTCAATTCGGTCGGCGGGATCCGGTAAATCAGTTCGCCGCCGTCCAGCATCGCTTGCTGCGCCGGGTCGCCTGCCCGCAACCTCTGGTAATACAGGTCGTAGTCTTTTTCCTCGTCAGTATAACGAATGCCCCCGGTTATGCTGAGCATTTCGTTGAAATCCAGGGTGCCTTGCGCAAACAACGCGTAACTGTCCGTTTCAACCGCGCTACGGCGCTGGTCAAGACTGAAAAACACGTCATCATCCTGGAGGTTCTCGCCTTCTTCCGTGAAGTAGTATAGCCCGGCGATCCACCGGTAGGTTTCACCCTCGCCCAGAAATTGAATTTCCTGTGAAAACTGGTCAGCATCTCCTGTTTCGTGGTAGTAGACCAGTGTAATCGGCGCGCCGTCAAACTCGAGGTTGCCCTCATATTCCATCTCCCGGTACGCGCTAATCGATTTTACGGTAATGTTCTCGCTGACATTCCACTCCCATGTAGCCGCAATGCCATATGATTCCTGCTTGGTCCCCAAGTCATCCAACGAATAGTTCTTGTAACGGCTGATTTCTGTTCCCGCCGGACAGGCGCTGTACATTCCCGGCGAAGTTTCTTCATAGCAGGGCGCCGTTCCTATCCCGGAATTGTAAAGGGTGTGCGGCACAGCGCCCTGGTTGGCGTCGAATACGTCGGCAACCAGGGAAAACTTGACAGACTCACCCTCCCAGTAAAGTTGTGCGCGGGCGCTCAGGCTGTCTTCATCACCAAGATCGTCTCCCGTAAACACCTGTTCACCCACTCCGTCACGGTTTTTATATAGAATACTGGCCTTGATCGCCAGGTTATCACTGGCCGCGACTTCCCCGGACACTTCCACGTTAATTCGTTCATCCTCGCCGGCGGTCACGGCGATATGACCTCCGTTTTCAAATTTTGGCTTTCTGCTGACCACATTAACCGCGCCGCCTATAGTATTCTTGCCGAACAACGTGCCCTGAGGCCCTCGCAACACCTCTACCCGTTCGAGGTCGAGGATATCCAGGGCCGCGCCCATGTTACGACCAACGTAAACTCCGTCAACGTACAGCCCGACTCCCGGGTCGGTCGTGATCATGTGGTCGGATTGCCCGATACCGCGTACAAATATCGCGCCGGCTTCTGCGCTGCCCATGCCGTAAGACGTGAACGACATACCGGGCGTGTACCTGCCTATATCCCGGAGATCCAGCATGTTTGCTTCCTCCATCGTCTCCTGGGAAAAAGTGGTGATGGAAATAGGCGTATCCTGCTGCGTTTCTTCACGTTTGCGCGCGGTTACTACGATCTCTTCGAGCTGCGCGGTTTGTGACCTGGCCTGAGCCGGCAATAGCGGGGGGGCGAGCGCTAAGGTAAAGAGGATAAATGTAAACGTAAACCGGTATATAAGGCGCTGGTTATTCAACTTGCCAAGCATGTTCATACTATCTCCTCCCACATCTCGGTAAAATTTCACTTACCATTGCCGCAGTCTGCGCATCGCATCATTGCGGCATCTACCGGCTGGATTGTATAATATTATACACTATTGTCAAACTATTTTGTCAATTTTTTTACCTGAGAACATGTTTCGCAAGATAGGTTTCGGCGCCGTAAACCATAGGTACGATACTTCGCATTCTATTCATCAAGGATAAGTGCGCTGGCTTTTTCTGCGATCATTATGGCCGGCGCATTTGTGTTGCCACGGGTAATTACAGGCATAATCGATGCATCCGCGACCCGCAAGCCTTGTACCCCATGCACTCGCAATTGTGCGTCCACTACCGCCTGATCATCAATGCCCATCTTGCAGGACCCGACCGGGTGCAAGGTAGTCATAGCGGCATCTCTCAACCACACCCTCAATTCTTCATCAGTCCTGTAGCGCGGACCCGGCGCCAGTTCTCTCCCCCTGATCCCGTGGAATGCCTTGCGCGCAATAACCTCACGCATAAGTTGCACTCCCGCAACCGTGCTCTCGATATCTTGCTGAGCTTCCAGATAATTGGCGTAAATCAGAGGGGCGTCTGCGGCATCATTGGAACGCAAAGCGATCCGTCCCCGGCTGCACGGGGTCACCGGGCCAATTCTGATCGTCAGACCATGACAGGCAGGGACATCCTCCCTACGGAAAAATGGCAATGACCAGTGCAGGTTCGCGGTGTCTTCGGTGGCAGGCATGAAATGGGTCTGGATATCCGGCGCTTCCAGGTCGGCGGAAGACTTGATGAATGACCCTGCTTCGTAGGGAAACGTCGTGACAAAGCCGGATCCAAACAGGGTGGCTTGAATTATCCCAAGAGTAACCTTGTCGGCACGCAGGTCATTTCGCAATGACAGCGGCTGGTTTAATTCGTATGCCAGGCAACAATCCACATGGTCTTGCATGTTTTTTCCCACACCTGGCAGATGATGGATTACCGGAACGCCGTGTTGCTCCAATTCACCGGCGTCACCGATTCCCGACAACATCAGCAATTGCGGAGAATTAACCACACCGGCGGCCAGTACGATCTCTTTTTTTGCCCTGGCGAATACCACCTTATTACCCAACCGGTATTCAACCCCGTTGGCGCGCCCCTCCGAAAATACAATGCGTTGTGTCAATGCGCCGGTTTCTACTTCCAGGTTCGCGCGCCGCGCTGCCGGCCGGAGGAACGCGGTTGCCGCGCTACAGCGCCTGCCACGTCTGATCGTGAAATCATATCGGCCAAATCCCTCCTGAGTTTCCCCGTTGAAATCATCGGTATAGGAATAACCGGCCTGTTGGCCTGCCTCGATAAATGTGTCGAACAAAGCATTATCACCGCGAGCGCGACATACCGTCAGTTCCCCGTCGCGGCCATGGTAACTGTCATGCCTATCAATATGTCCCTCCGAGCGCTTGAAAAAGGGCAGCACGCTGTCATAAGACCAGCCCGGCAACCCCAGCCGCTCCCAACCGTCGTAATCCGCGGGATTGCCGCGGACATAAATCATGCCGTTTATCGTTGAACTGCCGCCTAATACTTTACCCCGCGGCCAGTATATTTTGCGCCCGTTGAGGTGGGGTTCTTCTTCGGTGTGGAAGCGCCAGTTATAGATGCCCGAATGCATCAGCTTGCCCATCAGCATAGGCAAGCGAAACAGGTAATTGGTATCCCGCCCACCCGCTTCAAGCAACAGCGTCCGGTGTTTCGGGTTTGCAGAAAGTCGGTTTGCCAGCACGCAACCTGCAGAACCGGCGCCGACGACAATATAGTCAAACTCTCTGGACATCACTGTTTTTTCTTACCATTCGATTGGTTGTGCGTTCATTGCGGCCAGCTTGTCATTACAAAGCTGAAACGGGTTAGGGTGACGTAAAAATGCATCCCCCTCTGCCGGGTGGGGTAAAGCCACAATTCCCGGGTGATTGTGGAGTTCGGCCTCTGACACAATACCGCCGGTTAGCGCGACCTCTCGCGCCGCGTCGCCGAACAGGAGCACAACGACCGGCTGCGACGGTCGATTGGAAAAGTAGGTGAGCAAGCGCGTGATTAACGGCCGCCAAAGTGGCAGGTGGCCACGCAGTTGATGGGGGTCGCCTGATACAGAAAACCGGGTCAGGGTGAGACTCGCGTTCAGCATCAGGACTCCCTGTTTCACCCAGCCCTGTACCAGCCGATCGGGCGCCGGAAAGTCAGAGTCCGGACCACCAATGGCGCGCAGCACATCCGGCCAGCGCTCGGTGCCTTCGGCGTAACGCGTTTCCCCCGTGCGAAAAGCATACACGAACTGCATCAGGCTTCTGACACTACATGAAAACATTTTCTCCAATTCGTTCCAGTAACGGCAGTCGCCCGCTTCAAATGCCCGGCCAGTGGAGAAACTGATGCTGGGATAGGGGTCTTGTCCCACCACCACACATCGCACCCGGTCCGGCGACAATCCGTCAAACGCACGGAACATATGCGCGTCGGGCGGTTCTCCGGGTAATACAAATCCCTTGCGTGTCGGAAAAATCGGTTCCCAGGAATGTAACTCCAGCCGCTCATCCACCTGGTCAAAGGCAAGTTCAGCGCCATCCAGCGCCTGTTGCCATTCAGGTGAAAGATCGGCGCGCCAGTCGCACAACAACTCGCACAAAGCCACCTTGAGAGGTATCGACATCGTTAATCTCCATTTGCAAAGCCAGAACGCTGTTAACTATATGTAGACTTGACATCTTTGTCAAAATATAGTTTTGCGCATAGATGGTTCGCGATCAGTCGGTCCGTAACCGGTGTGGCGATATGACGCTGGAATTTACTCGAATCCGCAACCCTTGAGGATGATGTGGGTAATGGTATCCACACCCAGGGCGAAGTGCGCGCGCGTCAGGCGCTTTACTCCGAGTATGTTTTTAATCTGTTGCTCGAAATCAGCGTAATACTGCGTTGATCCCCAGATAAGAAAAAAGAAATGGCGCGGGTCCAAGCGGTCCATCCTGCCCTCGTTCATCCAACGTTCCAGCACTTCACATTTTTCATCCGTTAGTTTCCTGATTTCCTCGTTTTCCTCCTCTGTCAATATGCCTGAACCCCTGATCACCTCATCGGCAAAAATCTTTGAAGCGGCCGGGTGCTTCATGGAATATTCTATCTTGGCGCGAATATATTTCCTGATGACCTCTTTGGGTTCTCCATCCGCCGTAATCTGTCCTAACGCATTAATCCATTCAGTGCGCAAGTCATTGATGATGCGGCGGTAGATGTGATTTCTTGAAGGGAAATAGTAGTACAGGTTTGGTCGGGGAATATCGACAGCCTTGGCAATATCCTCCATTCGGGTGCCCTGAAACCCATGGGTCACCACGAGTTTTGCTGTTGCGCGCAAGATTCTAGCTTCCTTGTATTGGCGTAGTTTCGATGATTTTGGTTTCATCTTTTGTTGATGCCCGCCGTTGAAATCAGGGGACCTCCTGGTTCATCTCTGTGCAAGGTCTTCAGCGTCGCTATTCTATTTCGTATTGTGTGTCATTTCAATAGCCATATTTTCATAACTTTTTGATTTGGATAGAATAATAATACCGAATAGTTTTTACCATAAGATAAAAAAATGATTGACTGAGAAAGAAATATCTGCCTACAATGGCGACTGTCGGAAAGCGCGGCTGCATATCGTAATATCGTAGAAACAGGACACTTGCGGAGAAAACGTCAATGGTTATTGATCATCGCACTTATACGTTCCGTCCCGGCACATTGAAACAGTGGCTGGAGAAGTACGAAACTGAGGGCTTGCCGATTCAAAAAAAACACTTGGGGGAATTTCTGGGGTTGTTTACCACCGAAGTGGGCAACCTGCACCAGGTCGTTTTTATGTGGGGATATGAAAGTATGGGAGACCGGGAACGACGCCGCGCCGAAATGGAGACCGATCCGGAATGGCAAAATTTTATCGAAGAAGTCTGGTCCCTGGGAATCATCCAGGCGCAGGAAATAAAATTTCTCAAACCAGCTTCATTTTCTCCCATCAAGTAAATTGAGATGACTTTGATCCAGGCTTGTACCACGCACATACAGTCGGCCCTTGTATGCATTTTCGCCACTTTGGCCACAGTCATCATCAGCATATGACAGGGCAATTTACGATTAAAGAACCTCTGATAAAGTCAGAGCTTCCTTAAAACAAGAGGCGCACCAGATGGATTTCGGCATTTGTTTTAAAGGCAACGTCAGCCCAGAAAGAGCACGTTACCTGGTTCGCCAGGCGGAAACGGGCGGATTTTCCTATTGCTGGTTTTATGACTCCCATATTCTGTGGCGCGATTGTTATGCTGCCATCGCCCTGTGTATGGAGCATACGAAAACCATGCGTTTCGGCCCCTGCGTCACTAATCCGGACGTCAGGGATTGGTCGGTCGCAGCCAGCATGTTTGCCGGCCTGGCTCTTCAAAGTGGCGGGCGTTTCGATATTGGTGTGGGGCGAGGCGACAGTTCCCTGCGGGTCATGGGAAAGAAACCCGCCAGTCTTGCGCGCGTTGCCGAGTTCACGGAAAAAGTCAAAGCCATGGTCCGGGGCGAACAGGTGACTTACGCGGCATGTGCGGAACCTGTCAGGTTCACCTGGTCCGCAGGTCATGATCTGCCCGTATGGATCGCTGCCTACGGCCCCAAAGCGCTGGCCACAGCAGGCAAACACGGAGACGGCGTCATCCTGCAGATTGCAGAGCCGACCCTGGTCGCCTGGTTTGTCGAGCAGTGCCGTCGCGCCGGCGAGGCTGCCGGACGAGACATGTCGGATTTCAGGGTAATGTCTGCAGCGCCGGCGTATTTTGGCTCATCCGATGAATGTATTGCAGCGACGAGATGGTTCCCGGCAATGGTCGGCAACCACATCGCAGACATCGTTGAGAGATATGGCGCCGATACGACAGAAGTGCCGAAAAGCCTCACTGCCTATATTGAGAAACGGCGCGGTTATGACTACAAGAAACACGGTCGGAGCGACAACCCATACCTGGATTTTATTACCCCTGATATTGTCACAAGTTTCTGTGTGTTAGGCAATCCGGCCGACCATATCGCCAAATTGAAAGCGCTGGAAAAGACGGGAGTAACGCAGTTCAATATCTACCTGGACAACGGCAAAGAGGAGGAAATCATTGCCAACTACGCGGAAGCCGTCATTCCGGCGTTTATCAACCAGGGTTGAGCTATCTCTCCTCGCAATGATCACACTATTGTGTTGTTATCGAATACTCGGAAAAGAAAACTGTGTTTCCTCGACAAGATCTGTTGGCCAACGTTGGCTGATGGTCTTGCGGCGCGTATAAAACCGGACTGAATCAGGGCCGTAGGCGCTTAAGTCGCCGAACAGGGAGCGTTTCCAGCCGCCGAAGCTGTGACTGGCTACCGGCACCGGCAGGGGCACGTTAACACCGACCATGCCAACCTTGATATTGTCGGTGAAGCGCCGGGCGCTGCCGCCGTCACGGGTAAATATACATGTACCGTTGCCGTATTCGTGTTCATCAATGAGCCGCATTGCTTCCTGCAGGTTTGGCACACGCAACACGCATAACACGGGGCCGAAGATTTCCTCGCGGTAAATGCGCATGGCCGGCGTTACCCGGTCAAACAGGCAGCCACCCAGGAAGAAGCCGTCCGGCTGGCGCTTAACAGTCATTTCACGCCCGTCAACGACCAGTTGTGCGCCTTCCGCTACACCCGTGTCAACATAGCTGCGTACTTTTTTGTAGTGCGGTTTACTGATCAGCGGCCCCACCTCATTCTCGCTTTCTATGCCAGGCCCTATTTTCAGAGCTGAGACTCTTGCGGCCAGCTTGTTGACCACTTCATCGGCAACGGCGTCTCCCACACACAATATTGCGGAGATAGCCATGCAACGTTCGCCACAGGAACCATAGGCGGCGCCCATCAATGCATTCACGGCATTGTCCAAATCTGCATCCGGCATGATCACGGCATGGTTTTTTGCTCCCCCCAACGCTTGCACCCGCTTGCCGTTTGCTGTGCCGGTACGGTAAACGTATTCAGCGATGGGCGTCGAGCCAACAAAACTGACTGCTTGTATCCTGGGGTCTGCCAATAGGGTATCCACGGCTTCTTTATCTCCGTGCACCACGTTGAAGACGCCATCCGGCGCGCCGGCTTCCTGGAGCAGTTCGGCGATACGGGTCGGCGCGCTGGGGTCTTTTTCCGATGGTTTCAATACAAAGGTATTGCCGCAAATAAGCGCCATGGGATACATCCATAAAGGCACCATGGCGGGGAAATTGAAAGGGGTGATCCCGGCGACCACCCCCAGCGGTTGAAATTCCGACCAACTGTCAATGCCGGGCCCAACATCTTTGCTATGCTCTCCCTTTAACAGTTCAGGCGCGCCGCACGCGTATTCAACCACCTCTATGCCCCGGGTCAACTCGCCGCGGGCGTCATCCAGGACTTTGCCATGTTCTTCGGTCAACAGGCCGACAATTTCATCAGCATGCTGTTCCAACAGGTTCTTGAAACGAAACATGATGCGCGCGCGTTTCACAGGAGGAGTCCGGCGCCAGCCAGGATACGCGGCGGCCGCAGCGGCAATGGCTTTCTCCACCGTTGCGTTGCCGGCCAACGCGACTTGGCGCAAAATTTGACCGGTCGCGGGATTATAGACCGGTAAGGCGCGCTCACCCGGCTCGCTGACTACTTTGCCGTTGATGTAATGGCACACCAGGTGGTCGCGGTCATGCCGGCTTTGAAGGGGTTGTACGGAACTCATTGTTCTCTCTTTGCTTTACCGATGCTCCCGCGCTACCGAGGTGGGGACTTTGCTCCGGGCCACTTTATCCATCGCATCGTAATACGCGGGGTAGACCGGACGATTTATATAGCGCCCACTGCCGCGTTGCGTGCGCGCCTCGCCATCCTGATAGACTACTTTGCCCTGGCTGACGGTAACAATGTTAATTCCGCGTACCGTCATGCCTTCGAATATATTGAAATCCACATTCTGGTGGTGCGTGTCTTTAGAAATTGTCCGGTGTTTCTCCGGGTCCCAGATCACCAGGTCGGCGTCAGCGCCCACACTGATGCTACCCTTGCGCGGATACAGGTTAAAAATTTTTGCGGCATTGGTTGAAGTGACCGCAACAAATTCGTTCATAGTCAGGCGGCCCGTATTCACGCCGTGGTGCCACAACACATGCATGCGGTCTTCAATGCCGCCTGTGCCATTGGGTATCTTAGTGAAATCCTCTTTACCCATCTGCTTCTGCGGCGCGCAAAAACAGCAGTGATCCGTTGCAGTGGTTTGCAACATCCCGGCTTGCAGCCCGCGCCATAACGCTTCCTGGTGCTGTTTTGATCTGAACGGCGGGCTCATCACGTGGGCTGCGGCGATATCCCATTCCGGTTTTCGATAGACGGAGTCGTCGATCAGCAGGTGGCCTGCCAGGACTTCTCCGAACACCCGTTGCCCTTCGTTTCTGGCCCGTGTAATCGCCTGAAGCGCTTCCTGACAGGAGGTATGGACGACATACAGAGGGACATCCATTACCTGGGCTATACGAATTGCGCGGTTTGCGGCTTCTCCTTCCACTTCTGGCGGCCTGGACAACGGGTGCCCTTCAGGTCCGGTAATGCCCTGTTCGAGTATTTTCTGTTGCAGGTGGAAAACCAGCTCTCCGTTTTCAGCATGCACAGTGCATAGCGCGCCCAGTTCGCGGGCGCGCCCGAACGAATTGACCAGTATTTCATCGTCGGCCATGATGGCGCCTTTATAGGCCATGAAGTGCTTGAAACTGTTCACGCCATAGTCCCGGGTCAGCGTTTGCATGGCTTGATGCACTGAATCGTCCCACCAGGTAATGGCCACATGGAAACTGTAGTCGGCAGCCGCCTTCTGCGCCCAGCCGCGCCATTGCTGATAAGCCTCCATAATGTCCTGTTGCGGGTTGGGAATGACAAAGTCGATGATCATCGTGGTGCCGCCGGCCAGCCCGGCGGTGGTCCCGGTATAGAAATCCTCGGAGGCAACGGTCCCCATAAACGGCAATTCCATGTGCGTATGCGGGTCAATGCCGCCGGGCATGACATAACAGCCGCCCGCATCAATGATCTCTGCCTTGCCGGTGTCGCCGAGGTCCTGGCCGATGGCGCTGATCTGTCCGTTTTTACACAGGATATCAGCGCGATACGTTCTATCGGCGGTGACGAGGGTTGCGCCTTTTATCAATAGAGACATGTCAACCTCCTGAATTGGATTGGAGCGTTTATCCTGTTTCCAGGTCAGTCAGTACGCCGTAGACTTCAGGTCTGCGGTCGCGCAAGAACTGCCAGCCGTTGCGAACCTCGCGGATCATATCCAGGTCGATTTCGTGAACCAGTAATTCATCCGTGTCCCGGCTGGCCATGGCTTCAATATCGCCGCGGGGGTTAACAACATAGCTTTGGCCGTAAAATTCACCAATATTCCACGGCGCCTCGGTTCCAACCCGATTTATTGCGCCGATGTAGACGCCGTTGGCGGCGGCTGACGCAGGCTGCTCCAACTTCCATAAGTATTCGGATAGTCCGGCTACAGTAG
Source organism: Gammaproteobacteria bacterium (assembly GCA_965221335.1). GTDB lineage: Bacteria > Pseudomonadota > Gammaproteobacteria > Eutrophobiales > Eutrophobiaceae > JAAXHV01. Next base: position 31,200 of record CBDCSC010000004.1, read on the forward strand.
CCGAGGGATTCACAATATATTCCGCGCCGTTCAACGCCAGCGCCCGCCATCCTTCAGGAAAATGGCGGTCGTAGCAGATGTATACGCCAACCTTGCAATAAGCGGTCCTGAATACGGGCCATCCTGACGCGCCGGGTTTGAAAAAGAACTTCTCCCAAAAGCCGGCGACCTGGGGAATGTGGGTTTTGCGATATTTACCCAGGTAGGCGCCGTCGGCGTCGATGACCGCAGCGGTATTGTAGTACACACCAGGCGCGCTTTCCTCGTAGACCGGCACGATGATAACCATCCGATGTTTGTCGGCGTACTCCTGCATTAATTTTGTTGTGTGCCCGTCAGGCACAGGTTCGGCGGCCGCATACCACCTTGCATCCTGGCTGGGACAGAAATAGGGCTGGGTAAAAACTTCCTGAAAACACAGAACTTGCACGTCCTGCCGCGCTGCCTGTTCGATGTATGGGATATGCGCCTCCAGCATCGCGTCGCGAATCACCTCGACACTCTTTGAGGTATCGGCTTTAAGACTCATCTGAATCAGGCCTACCTTGATTTTTGACACGGGTCGCTTACTTCCACTTATATTAAAGCGTCTGATAAATTATAATGATAAATCTTATTCCAGGCAATAAATATTTTATCTTTTGGTCAAATAAAGTCAAGAACCTTTGATTGAGGACCCTTGATTGAGTCAAAGATTTCAAAACTCCATCAACCATAAATTCCCGCAAGAACAAACATCATGTTGAATGTAAACCCGTCACTATTTAATGCTTTTGAAAATGAACAGAAGGAGCGCAACAGAAAGGGCAGCAGGATACAGGCTCGCAACAGGGAAAAGATCCTGAGCGCGGCCACTGAAGTCTTTTCCCTGTATGGCTACCGGGGCGCTACTATCGACCAGATTGCCGATAAGGCCAATATGTCAAAACCTAACCTGCTGTATTATTTTGCTTCCAAGGAAGACCTGTATTTCACTGTATTGCGCAACATCCTGGAAATCTGGATACAGCCTTTGATGGAACTGGATGAAAACGAATCACCGGAACACGAGATCGGCGCCTATATCGACCAGAAAATAGAATTTTCCAGGTTGTACCCGATGGCGTCCCGTGTGTTTGCAAATGAGATTGCCGCCGGTGCGCCAATACTGAAACCGGTATTGGATACCTATTTGCGCGATATCGTGAAGAAGAAGGCCCGCGTAATAAGGAAATGGATTAAACGAGGGGAGATGGTTGATGTGGACCCGTACCATTTAATTATGATGATCTGGGCTGTCACCCAACATTACTCCGACTTTGCCGTTCAAATTGACGCGCTACTGGAGAAGTCCCTGGATGATCCCCGGTTTTATAATCAGACCCGGAAAAATATCAAAAAGATCATTATGACGGGCATATTGAAATAGTTTGTAAAAGGCCGTGACGGATGCATCCATCATTTAATTTCGACCCCTACTCGGTGGAGTTTGCCCGGGACCCGTACCCGGTGTATGCGCGGCTGCGCCGGGAATGTCCGGTTTATTACCATCCAACTTGGGATGCGTGGCTGTTTTCCGGGTATGAGGACATAAAGACGCTGGTGATGGATGAGCGCCTGGGCAGGACTATGGATCATGTGATGTCCCGTGACGAGATTGACGCGGACCGGGCGAGCCGGGATTGGGATGCGGCGCCCAATCACAGCCGGTATGTGAAGGTCTCTATTCTTGACAGCGAGGTGGCGCTGCATGATCGCCTGAGAAAAGCGGTGTTCAGGATGTTCACGCCGGCGCTTGTGAACCGCTTGCGCGGGTTTATCCAGGAATTGGCTGACCAGCAGATTGATGCGCTGGGGGGAGTTCGGGAGTTCGATTTCATTGAAGACCTGGTTGCCCCGGTGCCAGGGTTTATCATCGGGGAGATGCTGGGTGTGCCGGAGCGGGACCGCCCGCAACTGCGAACCTGGTCGGAAGACATTGTGCAGTTTTTTGAGCCGGAACGGACTGTTGCGCACCGGGAGTTGGCGGAACGGGCGACAACGGAATTTGTCGCTTACCTTGACGATTTGACCGCGACCCGCCGGAAGCAACCGGGAGACGACCTGATCTCGGCGATGATCGCGTGGCGTGATGGGGACAGTCGTCTGGACCAGGTCGAATTGATTTCCACCGCGATGACGGTGCTGATGGCAGGGCATGGTTCGACCATCGACGCATTGGGCAACGGGATGTTGGCGTTGCTGCGGCATCCGCAACAGATGGCCGCGTTGCAAACAGACCCCGAGTTGATCCACACCGCAGTCCAGGAGATGTTCCGTTTTGACGCGCCGCTGCCGCATTTCCATCGCTATGTGCTTGAAGATATGACGTATCGGGGCCATTCATTCTCAAAAGGCGCGAAGTTCGGCTTTCTTTACGCCGCGGCCAACCGCGATGAGGCCGGGTTTCCAGCGCCGGACAGGTTTGACATTCGCCGGGAGCCGAACCGGCACCTGGCCTTCGGCGGCGGCGCCCACCACTGCCTGGGCAGTCACCTGGCGCGTTTGAATATGGCGGTCATCTTCAACACGGTTTTGCGACGCCTGCCCGGTCTGGAGTTGGCCGTGGAGGAGGATACGTTGCAATGGCGGCCGGGCATCCAGAGTCGCGGCCTGGTGCGGTTGCCTGTTGGAATTTAACCCCGGCTACGGTTGCAATACGCTGATTATTACGCCCTGCTCTACGTCCTGCTGCTGCGATTGCGCCAACTGTCGAGAAAAACCGCAATAATGATGACACTACCTGTTATCAGGCGCTTTGCAGGCTCGGACACACCCAACTGGGCCAATCCGTTTTGCAGGACCGCAATAATCAGCACGCCTGCGAACGCGCCGAGGATCGTGCCTCGGCCACCCATCAAGCTGGTGCCGCCGATGACTGCCGCGGCAATGGCCGCCAGTTCCATGCCGGAACCCGCATTCGGGTCGGCGGCCCCCAGGTAAGCCACATTGAATACCCCGCCAAGACCTGCCAGCGCCCCTGATAACGCGAGCATCAGCAGGCGATAGAGCCTGGTATCTATGCCGGACATCCGGGCTGCGCGGGCATTCGCGCCTACGGCAATCACATAACGACCGGGGACTGTTTTTGTCAACATGATATGCCCCAACAAGACCGTCAATAGCGCGATAAGAAGCGCCGGCGACACACCGAAACCCGGGATTGGCAACGCCAGTTGCTGAATGGAAGCGCCGATATACATGGTCTGGGAATTTGTGGTCATGTATGCCAGACCGCGGGCCATTTCCAGCATACCCAGGGTCACGATAAATGACGGCAAGGCCAGGTAGGCGACCAGCACGCCGTTCAGCGCACCGCAGAGCATTGCTGCGCCTATTCCAACAAGACATGCGGTGAAAACCGGGAGATCCCAACCTATGATCGTGGCGCCGACGATAGTGGCGCTGAGGCCAAGCACTGACCCCACGGACAGGTCGATACCGCCGACGACAAGAACGAGTGTCATGCCTACCGTGACAACCGTTAAGGCCGGCAACTGGTTAAGTATGGTCCTTAACGTTACGAGTGTAAAAAAATTGTCCGCCACCAGGCTGAAAAACAGGATCAACAGCAGCAGGGAGACGAAAATATAATGTTCCCGGGCGAAAGATTTCATCATTGACATAAACTCTTGAGCTTCTCAATTCGGTCAGTTTTTTCCCTGGGAGCGGTGGCGTCTCGACCGCATCAGACTGGCGAGCTGGCGCCCGCGCTCGCAGGATCCAGGAAAAGCGCGCCGGTCATTTCATTGCGATAATGCTGCTTCGACTTCTGCACGGGTCGGTATGGATGTGGCTGCGCCGGGGCGTTCCACTGATATGGATGCCGCGGTAACCGCCAGGTTTACGGCTTCGGGCAAAGCCAGGTTTAACGCCAGTCCGGCCGCAAACACCCCGCAAAAACAATCCCCTGCCCCGGTTGTATCCACTGCATTCGCCGGCCTGCTTGGGATGAAGTCATCCCGCTGCCGGTTTACCAGCATTACCCCGTCTGCGCCCAACGTGACGATAATGGTTTGCCGGTCACGCGAAATTAACCGGCGCGCTGCATCGGCAATGACTGATCGTTGCCTCTGTGGTGCGGGCAGACCTGCATAAGCAGCAAGTTCTGCCTCATCGGTGTCGACAGGCCGTTCACTCTGTGGTTCGGATAAACCCGCATGAGTAGCAAGCTCTGTTTCATCAGTAACGACAGGCCGCTGCCTTTGTGGTGCGGGCAGACCTGCATAGGTTGCGAGTTCCGCCTCATTGACGATAACGATATCAACCAGGGGGAAAAGCGGCGCGCCTTGATTGCCGGCCGGCGCCGCATTCAGTATCGTGATCCCGTTCTGCTCCAAGGCAAGCTCGAAAAAAGCTCTTACCGTCTCGACCGGGGTTTCAAGTTGCGCAAGAAAAATACCGCAACTGGAAATGTCTTCGGCTGCGATATCAGACGGGGATAAGCTGCCATTCGCGCCGGCAACGATTACGATTGAATTTTCTCCGCATTCAGATACGTTGATAAACGCCTGCCCCGTGGGTTGATCTGCAGCGGACTTTACCAACGCCGTATTGACGCGTTTTTCCTGCAAAAAAGCACGCAATTCATTACCCGGCGGATCAGCTCCCGTTGCCCCCATCATCAAGGTATCAACATCCATACATGCGGCTGCCACCGCCTGATTTGCCCCCTTGCCGCCGGGGAATTGGGCTAGATTTTGCGCAACAACCGTTTCCCCCGGAAGCGGTAACTCTTTAACGGATGCGACGATATCGAGGTTGATGGAGCCTAATACACAAATTTTCCTGTTACCAGGCTCAGAGGTCATGCTGTTCGTCTTCTGCCAGTGGTAATCTTATGTTTCTGGCAGGTACGATAGTCGAGATTGCGTGTTTGTATACCAGTTGATTCACTGAGTTTTTCAGCAGAATAACGAATTGGTCGAATGATTCAACATGCCCTTGCAACTTGATGCCGTTGGCGAGATAAATCGATACGGGAATCCGTTCCTTGCGCAAAGTGTTGAGAAATGGATCCTGGAGTGTGTGCCCCTTACTCATAATGCCACCTCATTTCTAATCGTTATGATTATTATTGTCCGTCCCGTTGTATCCGCCCCTTATTGATTGGCCCATCCTCGCAGTCAACACCGGCGGACTTGATAATTATATTACATAGCAGACGAAAACGCGGGATTGTTATGCAGGAACTTTATCACGTCATCGGTAACCTGTGCGCCGGTACTGTCGAACCAGGTGGTATTTTCCTCTGTTCTCAGCCAGGTGAGCTGGCGCTTGGCCAGTTGCCGGGTGGCGATGACGGCGCGTTCGCCCATTTCGGAATAGCTGGAGCGGCCCGCCAGGTAAGACCAGACCTGCCGGTATCCGACCAGGCGCATTGAGGTCAGGCCCTCGTGTATGTCCTCACGCTGAAACAGGCCGCGTACTTCATCCACCAGGCCCTGCTGCAACATCTGCATAAAACGCTGTTCGGCGCGTTCACGAAGCACTTGCCGGTCGGACGGCGCCAGCGCCAGCTTGATCACCGTTCGCGGCAGTGCGCCCAGCCGGCCTTCTCCGATAAGAACGGATAACGGGGTTTTCGTCATTTCATACACCTCCAGCGCCCGCTGCACCCGCTGCGTATCATTGGGGTGAATGCGCGTTGCGGATTCGGGGTCGACCTGTTGCAGTTCCGCATGCAGCGCCGGTGAACCGCATTCCCGCATCCGCTGCGTGAGGCGGGCGCGCAGGGCCGGCGCCGTCGCTGGCAGTTTGGAGAACCCTTGTTCCAGGGTGCGAAAATACAGACCGGTGCCGCCCACCAGCAGTGGGACCCGGTTGTTGTTGCGGATATCCTCAATTGCCGCGAGTGCGTCTTCGCGGAACCTGCCGGCCGAATAAGACTCGGTAGGCTCGCAGATATCGATCAGACGATGCGGGGCGATGTCCTGTATCGCCGGGGGCGGTTTCGCGGTGCCGATATCCATTCCGCGGTACACCATCGCGGAATCGACGCTGATGATCTCCAGCGGCAGTTGTTTTACCAGTTCCACTGCGAGGGACGTTTTACCGCCGGCGGTCGGTCCCATCAGAAAGACGACCGCATCAGTCATCGATCAAGCGGCCGAACTCGTCCGGGGAAACCGTGTTCCACAGACCTTTATGCTGTTTCCGGGTGGTGTCGAGGTCTGTGTCGTCCAGGTCGTTCAACAGGCTCCGTACCATGGCGTCGGATGGTATCTCCATCGCTTGTTCCATGCTGCGGACCATTACCGCCAGTAACCGCTCGCCGGCGTCTTCGGCCTCGCCCTGTCCTGGCAGTGCATTGAGTACGGCTGCCGTCATGGCGCTGACATCCGCCTCTTCAAGCAGTGCGGGAATCTCCCTGATGGAGATGGCTTGAGCCGACACAACGCGTAACGACAAGCCGATTGAATCCAGCAGTTCCTCGTAGCGTCCGACCAGGTCCGCCTGGCGTCCGGTGGCTTCGATGTGTACGGGAACGAGCAAAGGCCGGCGCCGCACGGCTTTTTTTCGGTACTCCCTGCTTAATCGATAGTCCAGTACATAAGCACGTGCTACGCGGTAATTCAATACGATAACTTCCTCGCCGCGCTGTGTGAGTACAATTTCCGGTGACAAGGCCAGCCTGGGGATGCCGAGGCCGGCCGTTCTGTCCAGTAAATCGTCCTGTTGCTCCCGGGGGACAAGATGCTGGTAGAACAGTCCGGCTTCCCTGACCTGTTGCGGGTGGACCGGAGACTGGCGCGCCGGATACCCGTACTGACTCCTTTCAGGTGTGTGCTCGGCATCGGGCAAGGCCGGCAACTGTGCGTTTTTCAGCACATCGCGCAGACTCATGTGGATGAAATCATGCACCACCCGGCCGTCCCGGAAGCGGATCTCGCTCTTGGTCGGGTGTACATTGATATCGGTCACCGACGGATCGATTTCAAGGTGAAGCAGGCATGCAGGATAACGGCCCGCGGGCAGGGTGTCATCAAAAGCGGAGCGCACCGCATGAAGGATTCTTTTATCCCGCACCACCCGGCCGTTGACAAAACAGAACTGCCGGTCCGACTGGCTGCGGCTGAGGCCGGCGCCGCCCAGCCATCCCCATAACTTCATCCCATCGGTGTCATGACTCACCGGGATGGCTTCAGCCGCAAACCGGCGACCGAATACTTCTTCCACTCTCTCTGACATATTGTCCGCACAGGCGCGGTAACGCAACTGTGTCTTGTTGTTGTGCGTGAGTGTAAACGTGATATTGAAGCGGCTGCAGGCCACGCGCTTGAACATTTCGCTGATATGCAGGTACTCGGTATTGCGGCTGCGCATGAATTTATGGCGCGCCGGTGTGGCGCGGAAAATATCGGCCGCCTCCACGGTGGTGCCGCGGGCACGGGCCGCCGGTTTTATTGTCGAGTTGCCGCTGACCGGATCAAAAGCCAAGGACCAACCGCTATCAGCCTGTTCGGTTCTGGAGACCAGTAAAAACCCTGATACTGCCGCGATACTGGCGAGGGCTTCACCGCGAAACCCCAGACTGGTGATGCAATCCAGGTCGGATTGCGCATTGAGCTTGCTGGTGCTGTGCCGTCTTAACGCCAGTTCGATATCGTCAGGATGAATGCCATGGCCGTTATCGCTGACCGAGATGAGCTTATGCCCCCCATCAACGATAGTTACCGCGATAGTGTCTGCGCCGGCGTCGATGCTGTTGTCCAGCAGCTCCTTGAGCACCGCGGCGGGGCGTTCGATGACCTCTCCGGCCGCGATCTGGCTTGCCAGGGTTGCGGGCAGCTCGCCAATCCTGGGTATAACCATCGATTACCGGGAATTAATAACGCTTAATTTCTGCTCGCGACAACCTGTTTGCGTGCCGCAAGCAATGTGCCGTCCGGCGCATTATCCTCGAAATAGCGCTTGACCCCGGTGGCGACTGCCTGCGCAAGCTTGCGCTGGTAGGCTGAACTTTTCAGGTTCTTCTCTTCCTGGGGATTGGAAATGAACGCCGCTTCTAGCAGTAAGGAAGGGATGTCGGGCGATTTCAATACCGCGAATGCCGCTGACTCCACGCCGGGCTTGTGCACCTTGCCGACCTTCTTCAAGCCTGCCAGGACCTCTTCCGCGACATCGATACTGGCCTCAAGACTAGCCGTCTGCGACAGGTCCAACAGTACCGACGCGAGCAGACTGTCCTTGTCGTCGAGACTGACCCCACCCACCAGGTCGGACGCATTTTCCCGCTCAGCCAGCCAGCGCGCGTGCTCGCTGCTGGCGCCCCGGTTTGAAAGCACATAGACGGACGAACCCCTTACCTTGTGATTGGTGAATGCATCGGCGTGTATCGAAATAAACAGGTCTGCCTTGTGCCGGCGCGCCAGTTCGATGCGCTTGCGTAACGGCAGGTAATAATCTCCTGTCCTGGTCAGGACCGCGCGTATCCCGCGCTCCCGGTTGATCGCGTCGACCAGTCTCTTGGCTATCTGCAAGACGACTGTCTTTTCATGCGTTCCGCCCGGACCTATCGCGCCCGGGTCTTCACCACCATGGCCCGCATCGACGGCAACCACGATATCACGCTCGTCGGAGACCCGCGCTTTCTCCTTTGCCGCCAACTGCTGCTGTTGTTCTTCATTATAAACATCCACCACCAGCCGGTGCCCATAAAGTTCGTTCGGCGGCAGCAGGAAGCTTTTCGCCTTCGCCTGCATGGTCAAATCCAGGACGATTCTGAGAAAACCTTTATGCTGCCCGCGCCGCAGGTCATGCACATAGCCGTTGCGCAACTCAGGTTGCGGCAACTGCGCAAGCGCCTTGGTGTTTTGCAGGTCGATCACGACCCGATCAGGTTTGGACAGGATTTGCAGCTTATGATTGGCCGGACTGGTCAGGTCAATCACAACCCGGGTATTGTCAGGAGCAGCCCAGACCCGGATATTCTTCAGGCGCACGTCTTCCCCCGCACTGCAAGTGACAGAAAAAATCAGCAGTAAACAATAACTTGAGAGATATCGCGCCATCCGCTAAGCCGTATGTTTCAGTGTTACTGCGGTAATTATCTAAACTTTTTTTTAAGAAGTCAAGCTATGTAGCTGTTTTTTTTATAATTGTTGTGATTTGTGTTGTGTCGCCCGAAGGGCGACTCTTTGTTTTACTGGATTCCCGTTTCCACGGGAATGGGATGGGGGGCGATCCTGTGCGCCCTACCACCGTACCACTCCCTCGAAAGAGGGAGTCCAGTATAATATCGTGTCGCCCGAAGGGCGACTCCTTGTCTACTGGATTCCCGTTTCCACGGGAATGGGAGGGGGGGCGATCCTGTGCGCCCTACCACCGTACCACTCCCTCGAAAGAGGGAGTCCAGTCGAATATCGTGTCGCCCGAAGGGCGACTCCTTGTCTCACTGGATTCCCGTTTCCACGGGTATGGGACGGTGGGCGATCATGTGCGCCCTACCACCGTACCACTCCCTCGAAAGAGGGAGTCCAGTCTAATATCGTGTCGCCCGAAGGGCGACTCCTTGTCCCACTGGATTCCCGTTTCCACGGGAATGGGAGGGGGGGGCGATCCTGTTTGCTCTGCCACTGTACCACTCCCACGGAAGTGGGAGTCCAGTCTAATATCGTGTCGCCCGCAGGGCGACTCCTTGTCTCACTGGATTCCCGTTTCCACGGGAATGGGAGGGGGGCGCTTGCGTGAACATCGCCACCATACCACTCCCACGGAAGTGGGAGTCCAGTCTAATATCGTGTCGCCCGAAGGGCGACTCCTTGTCTACTGGATTCCCGTTTCCACGGGTATGGGACGGGGGGGCGATCCTGTTTGCTCTGCCACCGTACCACTCCCTCGAAAGAGGGAGTCCAGTCTAATATCGTGTCGCCCGAAGGGCGACTCCTTGTCTACTGGATTCCCGTTTCCACGGGTATGGGACGGGGGGGCGATCCTGTTTGCTCTGCCACCGTACCACTCCCTCGAAAGAGGGAGTCCAGTCTAATATCGTGTCGCCCGAAGGGCGACTCCTTGTCTCACTGGATTCCCGTTTCCACGGGAATGGGATGGGGGGCGATCCTGTGCGCCCTACCACCGTACCACTCCCTCGAAAGAGGGAGTCCAGTCTAATATCGTGTCGCCCGAAGGGCGACTCCTTGTCTACTGGATTCCCGTTTCCACGGGTATGGGACGGGGGGGCGATCCTGTTTGCTCTGCCACCGTACCACTCCCTCGAAAGAGGGAGTCCAGTATAATATCGTGTCGCCCGAAGGGCGACTCCTTGTCTACTGGATTCCCGTTTCCACGGGAATGGGATGGGTGGTGATCCTGTTTGCCCCGCCACCGTACCACTCCCTCGAAAGAGGGAGTCCAGTCTAATATCGTGTCGCCCGCAGGGCGACTCCTTGTCTACTGGATTCCCGTTTCCACGGGTATGGGACGGGGGGGCAATCCTGTTTGCTCTGCCACCGTACCACTCCCTCGAAAGAGGGAGTCCAGTCTAATATCGTGTCGCCCGAAGGGCGACTCCTTGTCTACTGGATTCCCGTTTCCACGGGTATGGGACGGGGGGGCGATCCTGTTTGCTCTGCCACCGTACCACTCCCTCGAAAGAGGGAGTCCAGTCTAATATCGTGTCGCCCGCAGGGCGACTCCTTGTCTCACTGGATTCCCGTTTCCACGGGAATGGGAGGGGGGCGATCCTGTTTGCCCCGCCACCGTACCACTCCCTCGAAAGAGGGAGTCCAGTCTAATATCGTGTCGCCCGAAGGGCGACTCCTTGTCTACTGGATTCCCGTTTCCACGGGAATGGGATAGGGGGCGATCCTGTGCGCCCTACCACCGTACCACTCCCTCGAAAGAGGGAGTCCAGTCTAATATCGTGTCGCCCGAAGGGCGACTCTTTGTCCCACTGGATTCCCGTTTCCACGGGAATGGGATAGGGGGTGATCCTGTTTGCTCTGCCACCGTACCACTCCCTCGAAAGAGGGAGTCCAGTCTAATATCGTGTCGCCCGAAGGGCGACTCCTTGTCTACTGGATTCCCGTTTCCACGGGAATGGGATAGGGGGCGATCCTGTTTGCTCTGCCACCGTACCACTCCCTCGAAAGAGGGAGTCCAGTCTAATATCGTGTCGCCCGAAGGGCGACTCCTTGTCTACTGGATTCCCGTTTCCACGGGAATGGGATAGGGGGTGATCCTGTTTGCCCCGCCACCGTACCACTCCCTCGAAAGCGGGAGTCCAGTCTAATATCGTGTCGCCCGAAGGGCGACTCCTTGTCTACTGGATTCCCGTTTCCACGGGAATGGGATGGGGGGCGATCCTGTTTGCTCTGCCACCGTACCACTCCCGCGAAAGAGGGAGTCCAGTCTAATATCGTGTCGCCCGAAGGGCGACTCCTTGTCTCACTGGATTCCCGTTTCCACGGGAATGGGAGGGGGGCGATCCTGTTTGCCCCGCCACCGTACCACTCCCTCGAAAGAGGGAGTCCAGTTGAATACTGTGTCGCCCGAAGGGCGACTCCTTGTCCCACTGGATTCCCGTTTCCACGGGAATGGGAGGGGGGGGCGATCCTGTGCGCTCTGCCACTGTACCACTCCCACGGAAGTGGGAGTCCAGTCTAATATCGTGTCGCCCGCAGGGCGACTCCTTGTCTCACTGGATTCCCGTTTCCACGGGAATGGGAGGGGGGCGCTTGCGTGAACATCGCCACCATACCACTCCCACGGAAGTGGGAGTCCAGTCTAATATTGTGTCGCCCGAAGGGCGACTCCTTGTCTACTGGATTCCCGTTTCCACGGGAATGGGATAGGGGGTGATCCTGTTTGCCCCGCCACCGTACCACTCCCTCGAAAGAGGGAGTCCAGTCTAATATCGTGTCGCCCGCAGGGCGACTCCTTCGCGGGAATGGGATGGGGGCACTTACGCGGGAATGGGACGGGTGGCGAACTGTTGCAGGAATTTCTCGCCTGCGGGGGTCTGGGCCTGGCAATTCAGGTCTCGTTGTGTCCGGTCTATCGCGATCTTGATGAGCAGGTCCGGGGACGGCAGGCTGCTACGGCCGCGCTCGGGCCACTCTACGAGGCAGATGGCGAGACCGTCAAAATAGTCCCGACAACCTATATCATCCAGTTCCGTTGCGCTTGCCATGCGGTAGAGGTCAAGATGGTAAATCTCGCGCCCGGCAATGTGATACTGTTCAACCAGGGTGTAGGTCGGGCTCCTGACGGTTCCCCGGTAGCCCAACCCGCGCAATATGCCTCTTACAAAGGCGGTTTTACCTGCACCGAGTTCTCCCTGCAAGTACAGGTTGAAACCGGGGGGCAGAAACTGCGCGCAGCCGGCCGCAAAAGTTTCCATCTCTTCAGGACTTTTGACTACCAACCCGGCTATGGCGTCAGTGGATGTGCCCTCGTTGGTCTTTTTTTCGCCTGCGGCCACGTGCTTACTCAACCAAAATAACTACTGTGCTTTCGTTCGCAGAGCGCCCGTAGGGCCGCCCCAGGCAGGGATCGGGCGTATCAAATTTGATCATCGCATCCATTGGCGCAATATGCGGATTAAGCACATTGATCGGGATTGGCAAGTGCGCGAATGGCCGGGAGCAGATCAGTGGCCAGCATGCCTCTCTCGCCCTGGCGCGTGCACTGGTCTGCGGCTTGGCCGTGCAGGTGAACGCCTGCTACTGCGGCTGCGTCGGGTTCCAGGCCCTGGGCGATTAGGGCGGCGATGATGCCGGTGAGAACGTCTCCCATCCCGCCGCTGGCCATGCCCGGGTTGCCGGTGCGGTTGAGGCGGATGGGGCCGCTTGTGCCTGCGATCAAGCTGCCGGCCCCCTTGAGCACAGCAACACCGCCAAATTTATCCTGTAGTGATGAAACTGCGGCGAACCTGTCTGCCTGGATTTCTGCGGAGGTTGTGCCCAACAAGCGGGCGGCTTCGCCCGGGTGAGGCGTCAGCACCCAGTTTTCCCGATGCTGATGTTCCAGCGCGAGCAGGTTCAGCGCATCGGCATCCACCACCAACGGGAGCCGGGTCTGCAAGACCTTGGCAAATAATGACATTGCCCAATCCGACTGCCCCAATCCCGGGCCGATGGCGACCGCGGTGACCCGGTCTAGTATCTCGTCCAGGTCACGCGCATCGGTCACGGACGCGGTCATCAATTCAGGCCGGAACAAGGGGATTGTCTGCGCATGTTCCGGCCTTGTTGCAACAGTCACCAGGCCGGCGCCTGTTCTCGCGGCAGCGCTAGCGGCCAGGATCGCTGCGCCCTGGTAGCCGTAATCACCGCCGATAACCAGCACATGGCCATAGCTGCCCTTATGGGCACTGCGCGCACGGGGCGGCAGACAATGCATTACTTCGTCCGGGTCCACCAGACGCGCGCCGGGGCTGACACCGGCATGAATGCCGGCAGGCGTCTCCAGGTCGCTGAACAGTATCTCACCACAAAGTTCGGGGCCTGCTGCGGTAAACAAACCCCGTTTCAGTCCGATGAACGTGATCGTGGCGTCGGCCCTGACTGCGTTTCCCTGGATCGCGCCGGTATCCGCATTCAATCCTGAAGGAATGTCAAGGGCCAGCGCGCGGGCGGCTGCGCCGTTGATCTGTTTAATGGCTTCGGCAAAGATACCTTCCACCGGACGGTTCAGGCCGCTGCCCAGCAAGGCATCGACAATGAGGTCTGCGCCATCGGTCGCCAGCGCCGTCTCTACGCCCCCTGTCTGCAAATACTTCTGTGCGCTGGCAGCCGCGTCACCCTTGAGCCGGTCCGGCTCGACCAGCGCTACCAGCCTGGCCTTGAGTCCCGCCTGCTGCGCAAGGCGCGCCAGCACGTAACCGTCGCCGCCATTGTTACCACCGCCGCAGACAATGACCGGACTCCGGGCCTCCGGATAACGGCTTACCAGGACATCCAGGGCAGCGGCGCCCGCGCGTTCCATCAGGGTCAGCGATGGGATGCCGCACTCTTCAATCGCCAGGCGGTCAAGTTCCCGTACCTGGGCGGCCGTATACAGTTCCGCAGGTAAAACACGCGCCATCGCAGGTCACCAGTTCCACAAAGCAGCGGCGCCCGCGCGTTCCATCAGCGTCAGCGCCGGGATGCCGCACTCTTTGATCGCCAGACGGTCAAGTTCCCATACCTGGGCGGCCGTGTACAGTTCCGCAGGCAAAACACGCGCCATCGTAGGTCACCAGTTCCACATGGTGCCGTCTTCCAGCCTGTTTACCGGCAGGAACGCGCGCCGGTAGGGAAACTTTGCCGCGAGTTTTTCGTCGATATCGACACCGTGGCCGGGCGCGTCGCCCGGATACAGAAAGCCGTCGTTGAAGGTATACGCATGTGGGAATACCTCGTCGGTCTCAGCGGTGTGGCGCATGTATTCCTGGATGCCGAAGTTCGGCACCCAGGTATCGAAGTGCAGCGCCGCCCCCATGCACACCGGCGACAGGTCTGTTGCCCCGTGACAGCCGGTGCGCACGTGGTACAGAGCGGCGAGGTCGGCGATGCGGCGCAGGTGGGTGATCCCACCGGCATGGACGACGGTGGCGCGGATATAATCGATCAATTGTTCCCGGATCAGGTCCTTGCAGTCCCAGATGGTATTGAAGACCTCGCCCAGGGCCAGCGGGGTCACGGTATGCTGCCGGATCAGTCTGAAGCCTTCCTGGTTCTCCGCCGGAACCGCATCCTCCAGCCAGAACAGCCGATATTCCTCCAGGGATTTGCCGAGGCGCGCCGCCTCGATCGGGGTCAGGCGGTGGTGCACGTCATGCAGCAAGTGCGTGTCAAAGCCATATTGCTGCCTGATCCTGTCGAACAGCAACGGCGTGTGATCCAGGTATTTCTCCGTCGACCAGGTATTTTCCTGTGGCAGGTCCGCATCCGCCGGTTCATAGAACAGCCGGTCCTTACCCACGCCGTAGGTGGACGCGAGGCCTGGGATGCCGCTCTGGGCGCGCACGGCCTTGTAGCCCATGTCGATATACCTGCCCACCTCATCGACGGTCTGGTCGATATCCGCGCCATTGGCATGGCCGTAGACCATGACTCCGGCGCGGCTGCTGCCGCCCAGCAACTGGTACAGCGGCATGTCTGCGAGCTTGGCCTTGATGTCCCATAATGCCGTATCCACCGCGCCGATGGCGGTCATCGTCACCGGGCCGCGCCGCCAGTAAGCGCCGCGATACAGGAACTGCCAGACATCTTCCGTCTGGCGCGGGTCGCGCCCGACCAGGCAGGGAACAACATGCTCCTCAAGGTAAGAAACCACCGCCAGCTCCCGCCCGTTGAGCGTCGCGTCGCCCAGCCCGTAAACGCCTGCGTCCGTCTCGATCTTGAGCGTGACGAAGTTACGGCCGGGGCAGGTGACGATGACTTTGGCGCTGGTGATTTTCATTAGATCATCTCATTTACAATAGATGTCTTGCAGCTTCCTTCAGACTTATTATCAACTCTGCTGCTATGGTTAATCCGGCTATAGAGCCCGTTAGTTTGGAGCAAGACGAGCTAAGGAACCTCTGATTATGTCAGAGGTTCCTACGATACAAGGATGTATCGTCAAAATCAATGACTGTAAGGCATTGATTTTGTGAGGAAAACAAAAATCGCATTTTTGTTTTCCGTACTCTGACAAGTCCAGGATGGACTTGTTCAGAGTTCCCTAACATTATATGCTTATCAACGCCTTTATCCTGTATTCTATCAACTATGCCTTCCTTCGAAGAGAAATTCTACCTGACCAATCCGGGACTGCTACAGCGTGCCAGGCGGGATATTGCCCTGTTGCTGGACAGCTTTGCCTTCCTCGCGCTCTGGTTTACGCTGGGGCGTAAGATCAGGCGCGACTACCGCCGAGCGCAACAAGAGAACACCGAGGCCATCCTCGAGGACTTGCTGGAGAATAAACCGCAATGAAGCACGCCTGGCCGCAACCGGCGTACCATTTCAAATACCGTTCCCAGCCGAAATCCGGCAATGAAATCAACGGCCTGGGAGAAACCGAAAAGCGCCGGCCGGTACCGATATTCCACAGTTCCGGTTTCCGCAAGGTGGAGTGGTGGGCGCTGGAACTGTTTTTCCTGATGACAATGCCATTCAGATTATTTATCAGGGGCTTGTTCTCAAGGTGGTTGTTACGCAAAGCTGATGGAGCTATCGCGACCAAGCGTATCGAGGTGACGGATGCCGGCGCCATGACGGAGCAGGTAAAGCAAATCGCGCGCAAGTTCGGCGCTGATGCTGTCGGCGTTACGACGTTTACTGAAGATGCGCAGTTTCATGATATCGAACAGCCTTACAAGTATGCCGTCTCCATCGCTTACGGGATGGATTTCGATCTCATGGAGGAACACGTGACCGGCGTAGAGGGTGGAGTCGAGACCTTACGCGCCTATTCGCAGATCACTGATACCGTGGTGCGGGTGGCAGCCTGGATTCGCAAACTCGGCTGGCCTGCAAGAGCATATTGCGAGAGCGCCGACATCCTGCATATCCCCCTTGCTATCAGGGCTGGCCTGGGCGAACTGGGTAAACACGGGTCGCTGATCAACAGGGAGCTGGGCGCCAACCTGCGCCTGGCAACCGTGTTGACAGACCTGCCCCTTGCTGTTGACGGTCCCGTGGATATCGGTGTTGAGGATCTCTGCCTCGCCTGCCGGCGTTGCGTCATAGACTGTCCGGTCGATGCCATTTCAGACAGCAAACAACTGGTCCGTGGCGAGGAAAAATGGTACGTGGACTTTGATAAGTGCGTTCCCTATTTCAGCATCACCTATGGCTGCGGGATCTGCATACAGGTCTGTCCCTGGAGCAAACCCGGACGGGGCCCCGGCTTGTCCAGGAAATTATTATCCCGCAGAGATTAGGGAACCTCTGAGATTAAGTCAGAGGTTCCTTAGGATACAAGCCCGAACACCAGAACACTGCCGACGCCGAGCGGCGCGATATAACGGGTAAGCAGTCTCCAAATCATGAACACCCGGTTATTGCCGATACCCATCTCGTTACGCAACAGGTCAGAGGAGATGACCCAGCCGGCAAACAGCGCGATCAGGAACGCGGTGAACGGAAGCATCACATTCGACACGCTGAATTCAATTATGTGGAACATATTCTTGTCCCGGTACAGCGGGATCAGCGACAAGGGCTTGAAGTCTTTTATCACGTTGAACGAGAATACCGCACTGAGGCCGACCAGCCAGATCAGGAACCCGGTGAGCGCCGACATTGCAACGCGTTTGTAACCCTTGTCTTCCATGTACGATATGAAGGGTTCCAACATGACCAGGGAAGAGGTAAACGCGGCAAAAAATACCAGGGCAAAAAACAGCACGCTGAAGAAATGGCCGGCGGGCATGGCTCCCAACGCGACCGGCAGGGTAACGAACATGAGTCCCGGTCCGCCACTCGGGTCCAGCCCGGACGCGAACACGATGGTGAACACGGCCAGGCCGCATAACAGCGCCGCCAGCGTGTCGCTGATCACAATCGTCCAGGTGGGGCCGGGCAAGGTTATGTCCCTGGACAGGTACGCGCCGTAGGTCAGCAGCGCCCCGGTGCCCACGGTGATGGAGAACAGCGCTTGTCCCAGCGCCAGCAACACGCTTTGCCAGGTAAGTCTGGAGAAGTCCGGGTTGAACATGAATTGCCAGGCGCGCGCCGGCGCCCCTTCGATGTGCCCGTAGATCACCAGAATGATGATCATCACAAACAGGGCCGGCAGCATGATCTTGGTCACGGCTTCGATCCCGCGCCGCACACCCAGGCCGATGACCCATACGGTGGCTGCCAGGTACAACGTATACCACAGGGTCAGACGCTCGGGGGACGCAAGCAGTCCGGCAAACTGCTGTTGCGCGTTATCAGGCGTGATGGAGACAAACTCGCCGCGCAGCGCAAAAAAGACATAATCCAGCGACCAGCCGGCAACCACTGCGTAAAAACACAGGGCAATAACCGGAGAGAGAATACTCAACCAGCCGATAGCCGTCCAGAAACCCGAATGCCGGCCTTCCCTGCACAGGTTGACCATCGTCATTACCGGGCTTTTGCCGCCGCGCCGGCCCAGCGCCAGTTCCGCGATGACCAGCGGAACACAAAGCAACAGGATGATAACCAGGTAGACGATGATAAACGCGCCGCCGCCGTTTTCTCCGGCCACATAGGGGAAACGCCAGAGATTTCCCAGTCCAATGGATGCGCCGACCATCGCGCACAGGAAGGTGAACCTCGACGACCAGGTTTTTTCGGGTGATGGCATGATGTTCGGGTATCCGTTTTTTGTCGGGTGGTTCTTAACACATATTACGTAGGGATGGGGTCGCGTCGCGGGGAATGATGGCGCCGGGATATTGTACGACTCTGCCGGCCAGAATTTGCCCGGCCCGGACTGATGCGGCGATATCACAGCCACACAATCTTGCTGACATATAGCCGGCGTTGAACGAATCCCCCGCGGCCGTGGTATCGACCACCTGCTGCCGGTGCGTCACGGGAAAGTGACGAATGTCCTGCCCGGTCGCAACCAGGCAGGGTAATGAACCGTTTTTCATTATCACCTCCTCGATCCCCAGCCCGGTCAGCCGGCGGCATGCCTGCTCTGGCGTGGCATCATCGAACAGCGCTTTTTCATCGGCAAAACCGGGCATCGCCACATCGGTTTTATCATATATGCGCACGGACCAGTCCCTCGCTACACCGGCAGACTCCCACAACGCTGCGCGGTAATTCGGATCATACACGATTATCACGCCCGCTCTGCGTAATGTCTGCAACAGGCTCAACAATGCCTCCCTGCCATCCGGACGCAGGATCGCCACCGAGATGCCGGACAGGTAGCAGAGTGTCAACCCCTTCAGCGATTTCGACAGGTCTGCCGCATAATTGTCCGTGAACAGTTCACGCGCCGCGGACTCAGCCCGGTCATAGCTGAAGCGGCGTTCACCTCCCCGTCCGGTCGCGATGGTGTAACTGCCCGGCAACCTGTCCTGCAAGCGCCTGACAAGCGTGGTATTAATTCCTTCTGTCTCCCAGTGCGCGAGCATCGCGGCGCTGCCGGCATCCGTCCCTATTGCGGTGATATAGAACAGTTCCGCCTCGGCCCGGTGCAGCAATCTTGCCATGTAACACAGCATATTGAGCGTATCGCCGGAAAATGTTTGCGGAGTACGGTTGCCAGAGTTTGATGCTGAGCCGCTCTCGTGATGCTCGATCATGCATTCGCCGATGGCCGCGACCCTGACCGGATTGTTGGATTTCCAGTTAATCCGCATATCCCACCCGGGCGCTTGTTGCGAATGGAAACATGTTACGGAACCTCTGGATTAAGTCAGAGGTTCCTACGATACAAGGATGTATCGTCACAAATCTGCCTGGAGCGGATTTGGACATCCGAAGGATGCCTGAAGGGTCTGCGCCATGGACGGTGCACATCAAAATAAATGACTGTAAGGCATTGATTTTTTCCTTAGAGACATGCGGCTTGATCATGTGTCGAGTATAATTTAACCATGGCTGATATGAAATCGATCCAGGACATAATCCCGGCAAGCAGGATCATTCCGGTCTGCACCATCGATAGCCCGGACCGGGCCGAGCCGTTGGCCCGTACCCTGCTTGACTGCGGTATTGGCGTGATTGAGATCACCATGCGTACGGACGGCGCGCTGGCGGCAGCGGAACATGTGCTCAAGGACTGCCCGAACCTCTGTGTGGGCATCGGTACGGTCGTCGCCGCTGAGCAGTTGCAATGGGCAAAGGAGATCGGCGCGCAGTTCTGTGTCAGCCCCGGCCTGTCCGAACATCTGGTTACTGCTGCGCAACAACTGCAAATGCCTTACCTGCCGGGTATCAGCACCGTATCAGAGGTGATGGCGGCGCGGGAACTGGGATTGGACCGCCTGAAATTCTTCCCCGCAGAATCGGCAGGCGGCGTGAAGACCCTCGGTATTTTCCGGGAACTGTTCCCAGACATATTGTTTTGCCCTACCGGCGGTATTAATGCAGACAACCATGCCGATTACCTGTGTCTGGAAAATGTATTCTGCGTCGGCGGTAGCTGGCTGGCAACGCGAAAACGGATAGAGGCCGGCGACTGGGATGTGATTAGAACGGAGATACGGCGCGTGATCTGACGGAAAATTATGGTCCCCGGTTGTTGTTTATCAGCTCCTCAATATTGGCGTCAGGATAACTGAGCAACTTGCCGAATTGCCTGGCAATGTCCCGGCGCGCGTCACCCGCATAGGAACCGGAAGCCACCAGTTCGGACTTCCTTTTTTTCAGGGCCTGGTATGCCTGCAGTGTCTCGCCCTTGTAGATCAGCAACACGTGTTTGCCCGCAGCCACGCCGGCCGGGAACAGGTCGGTGACAATCAGGTCCGGTTCGCGGTAGAGCAACACTCCCTCCTCCCGGGCGATGCGTTCTGCATCTGCGACCAGGCTGTCCATTTCTTCCGGCGTCAGCGCCGCGCTCAATGCCAGGGTCTTAACGCCGACCCTGACCATCTCAGCGAACGCTGACAAGCTACCGAGCGCAAATGCGCGTTGGTCTATCTCTGTGTTCATGTCATCCGGTTGCTCGGCGATACTGAATGTATGCGGCAGAACTAAGAGGATGACTAGCGCGACAACACGTATCACCAGTTTATCCTGTGGCTCAAAGACTTAATCATCAAGCTCCGTACATGGTGTCGCCCGCAGGGCGACCCGTTTGTTTTACTGGATTCCCGTTTTCACGGGAATGGGAGGGGGGCGCTACCGCCAACCCCGCCACCATTCCACTCCCGCGGAAGCGGGAGTCCAGTCGATTACTGTGTCGCCCGCTGGGCGACCCTTTGTTTCACTGGATTCCCGTTTGCACGGGAATGGGAGGGGGGGCGCTTCCGTGAACACCGCCACCGTACCACTCCCGCAGAAGCGGGAGTCCAGTTTAATACTGTGTCGCCCGCAGGGCGACCCGTTTGTTTTACTGGATTCCCGTTTGCACGGGAATGGGATACGGGGCGCTTCCGTGAACACCGCCACCGTACCACTCCCGCGGAAGCGGGAGTCCAGTCAAATATTGTGTCGCCCGAAGGGCGACTCCTTTTAATCAGATACCGCCGAAGCTGTAGCTGACGCTGCCACCGAAATAACGGGGATGCGGGCGCAGACGGAAGCCGCTCAGGCCGAAGTTCTCGCCGGTGCCGGTGTAATATTCTTCGTCAAACAGGTTGTTCACGTAGACATTCAACTCCCAGTTTTGATTGAGAACAGCGCCGGCGCGCAGGTTAACCAGGTGGTAATCCGGCGAGCGGAACGGGAAACCGTCGGAACGGTCCGGTATCACACCTATCACATTGTCTCCAACTGCCGGCATTGTTGTATCCCTGAGTACAGGCGCACCGCTGGTCTGGCGATACGTCACGTCCTCAATGGTTGAAAACTGGCTGTCCCGGTAAATCCACTCACCGCGGATATACATTTCATTGCCGCCCCAAGGCCAACTGTATTCAGCAGTCATGTTCCAGGTCCACTTGGGAGAACGGGGCAAGCGCTGATCCTTGAGGGAAACGTCCAGGTTGCCGCTGATCCTGGCAGTATTATCACTGGTGATCTCCGAATCGGTGTAGCCCAGTCCTGCGGTGATCAGAAAACGTTCCGCCGGGGCTGCCGCCAGTTCCAGCTCGAAGCCTTTTGCTTCGGCCTTATCGACGTTTATGGTTTTCGCCACATTCGATGTGGCGTCACCCGGTACTGCGAAGAAAAACGTTTCCAGTTGCATATCACTCCACTCAAGATAAAATCCGGAGATATTCAGTCTTACCCTGCGATCGAACCATTCGGACCTGAGACCGATCTCATAGTTCCAGAGCGTCTCTTCATCAAACTTTTCATTGACTATACCCCTGTTAGGCGCAGCCCCGTCAAAATCGAGTGTATAACCGCCTGCCTTGTAGCCCCTGGAAACGGTGCCATACAACCTCATATCGTCGGTTGCCTGCCAGCCGATGGAAAAACGCGGCGTGAAGTCATCAAAGGTATCGCCGGCGGTGAATACCGGCATGTCAGCTAACCTTGGCCTGCGAGTTAGCCCGATCTCCTGTGTTCTCGCGGAGATGTCGTCTTCCGTGTAGCGGAAACCGACGGTCAGGTCCAGTTGTTCCGTTGCATGCCAGGTGATATCGGAGAAGATTGACCAACTGTCGTTCTTATTGTTTCTCAGCGCGCAACCCAGGCAAAGCGGCGCCTGCCCATCGGGCGTGCCAACACCCCCTGCCACCTGCCAGAGAAATACGCCACCCGGGGCCGCGCCACCGGACAGGTCAAACAGAGGAGGAAGCGCTCCAGTCAGCGCAAAATCCACTACGCCCGGCATGACTATCGGCACAGTGGGATCCCCGCCCGGCACCGGGTCAAGCGATACGCCGCCATCCACCGCGGTCGTAGTGCCGGTAACCACACCCAGACCACCGCCCGGCGCGCCGTCCAACGGGTCCTGGGACACCCGGTCCTCCGCGTACAGGAAACCGGTAATCCAGTCGAACTGCTCATTGGAAAATTCCACCCGCAACTCGGTGCTCCAGGACTCGGCATTCCTTTCCTGGTAACGGTTTACCAGGTCTTCAGGGACCAGGTCGTTGTCAAACACCTTTTCATTGGTGGTATCGATCCGGCCGGTAATCGACTTGATCGTGATTTCATCGGTCAGTTGGTGGGAGATATTGAGAATGCTGATGGTCGAACTGTTGTCGTTGCGCTCGCCAATAGCCGTGTGTGCGGCCTTGTCGCGGTTCTGCGGCCAGAAGCCGGTTCCGTCATCCACGGGCGAATTGAACGTCGCGCCATCGGGCCGGTTGAGACCAAAGGTGGCCACCGAGTCGGTATCCCAGACACCGGATGGCACCGTCTCATCCATGCCCTGCTCCTCGTCCGTGCGCATGAAGGTCACGTTGATGGTGGTCGCGTCCGAAGGGGTGAACTCGGCATTGATGCGCCCCATCACGAAGTCATGGCCGCTGTCGCCACCACCCGGGACGATGTTCTTGACGATGCCAGAATTGTCCTCGTAATACAGCACGGCGCGGGCCTTGAAGTTGTCGCTGAAAGGTATATTCACGATCGCGCCGACATCCCACTGGGAACCGGTTGTCTCATACCCGCGCCCGCCGGCGATGATCTTGTAACCAAATTCATCGGTCGGCCGTTGGGTCTGGATATTCAGCGCCCCGCCTACCGAGTTGCGGCCGAAATAAGTGCCCTGCGGGCCGCGCAGCACTTCCAGCCGCTCCAGGTCCAGCAGTTGCGGGTTGAGCGTGGCATTGGCCACCGCCGATACACTGAATTCATCAAGGTAGACGCCGATCGACTGTATAAATGCGCTCTCGTCCGTGTTGATATTGCTGACGCCGCGCATCGCGACACTGATGCCGCGTGCGCCCACCTGCCCGTCTTCGGTATAACTGACGTTGGGGGTCATCTGCAAATACTGGGAAGCTTCGGTGATCTTCAGGTTCTCAAGCGTGGCGCCGGTAAACGCGGTGACACTGACCGGCACTTCCTGCAGGTTCTGCTCCCTGCGTTGCGCGGTGACAACAATTTCCTCCAGCGTCCCCTGCGCATAAACAGGGACTGCGATGGAGATGGTGAGCAGCGTAAACAAACAGGTTTTCAGTTTCATTTGGACCCCCATATAAGGCTCGCGTGACAATGGCTTGTTGTTATTTTCTCGTCGTATCAAACCGGATTGAATGACAACTACTGATTAATACAAGAGAATTCTCACGACAATCTAAGGCTGAAACAGTTTTCTGTCAAGCAGAAATATTTTTACGTTTTATTGTTGGTGGGTCTGGTTTACTGCTACTCCCGGAAGCGCGGATTTACAGGATGTTGTAAGAAAGCAACGCGCCGCCCTTATCCGCGGAGTGATTTGAGAATGTATTCTTCATAATGGGGCATGGACGTGTCATTCAGGTATCTTTGCAGGTGCATTTGATTCAATTCGTCCGAATCGCCATATTTCTCTCTTATCTCCGCCAGTTTTTGGTGCATGGCCGCTCTGACGGAGGCATAGTCTTCATCTTCGTATACGTTGTTCATTTCCGCAGGGTCTGTTTCGAGGTCATACATTTCCCATTCATCGACGTCATAGTAAAAATGGATTAACTTGTAGCGGCTGGTTCGTATTCCGTAATGCCGTTTGACCATGTGTACCGAAGGGAACTCATAATAGGTGTAATAGATCGCATCCCGCCAGTTTGATGATTCCCCGCTCAGAATTTTTCTGAAGGATTCGCCTTGCATCCCGTCCGCGGGGTTCACTCCGGCATAATCCAGCAGTGTCGGGGCAAAATCCAGGTTCTGAACCAGTTCATCAATTTGCGTGTCTGCGTTGATTTCCCTCGGGTAACGCATGAGTATTGGTGTCCGGAACGACTCTTCATACATGAACCGCTTGTCAAACCAGCCGTGTTCGCCGAGGTAGAAGCCCTGGTCGGACGTGTAAATCACGATAGTATTTTCAGCAAGGCCATTTTCATCGAGGTAATCCAGCACTTCGCCTACGCCGTCATCAATCGACTGTACTGACCTGAGGTAGTCCTTGATGTAGCGGTTGAATTTCCAGAGCGACAATTCAGCGCCTGTAAGGTTCGATCTTTTCATGGCTTCATTTTTTGGGTCGTAGGCAGCGAGCCAGGCATTTCTCTGATCGTCATCGAACCTTTCGAGTTCTTCATTGAGGTCGGTAGCCTCTCCATCCGGCGCAACGAGCATTTTGAAGTCATGCCCCCACCTGGCATGGGTGTCTATACGCATCTCCTGTTGTTTGGCCGCGGAACCGCGCCGGCGATAATCATCGAAATAATTGGCCGGCGGTTCAAAGGTTTTATCATCAAACAGGGTCAGGTATTGTTCTTCCGGTTTCCAGTTTCTGTGCGGCGCTTTTTGCTGGTACAGCAACAGGAACGGTTTTTTTCTGTCCCGTTTATTCTCCAGCCAGTCCAGGGCCAGTTGGGTGGTAATTGACGTGACATACCCCTTGATACGCCTGGTTACGCCGTTTTCAATGAAATCCGGATTGTAATAATGCCCCTGCCCCGGCAGTACCGCTGAATAATCAAATCCCTGCGGTTGCCCGTCCAGATGTATCTTGCCTATCAGCGCTGTTTGATAGCCCGCTGCCTGTAGCTGTTTTGCAAAGTTGGGTTGGTCCCAGTCAAATGCCTGGATATTGTCCACTTTGCCATTGACGAAACTGTGTTTTCCGGTGAGAACGACAGCCCGGCTCGGCGCGCAAATCGAATTGGTGACGAATCCCCTGTTGAAAATCGCTCCCTCTTTTGCAATCCGGTCGATGTTGGGAGTATGATTCAAGCCATGTCCGTATGCGCTAATCGCCTGGTATGCATGGTCATCAGACATGATGAACACGATATTGGGCGGTGGTTGCCGCTCGCTGCAGGCAACCAGGAATAATAAGATTATTGGCGCCCCGGCAGTTCTCAATAATGAACCGGTAAACACATGACGCAGCTTGTTTCGCATTACTGAATTAACCTCGTGCAATCGGACATTTACGACAATTATAATGTATTACTATACTTGCTTAGGCAAATTCAGGTTGCCTGCACAGCATGTTTGAACTGGCGGGCAAATTCCGGGTGACTCCTGCCGGTGTCTTGTGATCGATGAGTTCCGACATAATTCAAATCGACAATTTGAACAAGTGGTACGGCGAGTTCCATGTTCTCAAGGACATCACGCTACGTGTCCAAGCCGGGGAGAAAATTGTCATTTGCGGCCCATCCGGTTCCGGCAAATCCACACTCATCCGCTGCATCAACGCGCTGGAGAACTACCAGTCTGGCACGCTGACGGTGCTGGAAACAACGCTGGCGGACAACAGGGACGTGCGCGCCGTGCGCGCAGAGGTCGGCATGGTATTCCAGCAGTTCAACTTGTTTCCCCACCTTACCGTACTGGAAAACCTGGCGCTGGCCCCGGTGCGGGTACGCAAGAGTACAGAAAAAGATGCGCAGGAACTGGCCATGTATTACCTGGACAAGGTAAAAATGCGTGACTACGCAAAAAAATTCCCGGCCCAGTTGTCCGGCGGCCAGCAGCAGCGGGTAGCGATCGCCCGGGCGTTATGCATGAAACCGAAAATCATGCTGTTCGATGAACCCACCTCCGCGCTGGACCCGGAGATGATCGGCGAGGTGCTGGAAACCATGACCGGCCTGGCCGAATCCGGTATGACGATGTTATGCGTTACCCATGAAATGGGCTTCGCCCGCCAGGTCGCTAATCGCATAATCTTCATGGACGAGGGCCGCATCATCGAACAAAACAATCCGGGAGATTTCTTCGGCAATCCATCGTCGGAGCGGCTAAAGACATTTTTGGGGCAGATACTGCGGCACTGACCCTGCCCCACCCCATTCCATTACCCTGCCCCTGCCCCCTTGTTTTGCTCTCCTGCCGACCACCAGTTGGTATCGTTTACGGCGCGGATAAACCGTTCCCGTGCATCTGCGTCAAGGCCGCGCAGGGTTTCCGTCACCGTCTCGGCTTGCTCGCCTGCCGGATAACGAAATGCGGGGTGTTTCTCTCCGGCAATGCGCACCAGCAACTCCGCGACCCGTTGCGGATCATCACCGTGGCCGATACCGGCTGCCGCCTCTTGCTGCAGGTGTTGCAGCAGGGGCGCGTAAGGCGATTCCGGCGGACAGGCGGCGCCCAGCGCTATCTTGCCCGGCATCGCCGTATTGAACGATCCCGGTTCCACCACCGATACGGCAATATTGAAACATCCCACTTCATGTCGCAGTCCTTCGGCCATCGCCTCAAGGGCCGCCTTGCTCGCACAATATATCGTCTCCCCCGGCAAGCCGACCAGCGCCGACAGGGAAGACACCATGATGATACGACCATAGTCTTGCGCGCGCATGACCGGCAGCACCGCTCTGGAAAGGCGCAGCGGCGCAATGAAGTTGACGTGCATCACCTGGTCGATCTCGTCATCTGTCATATCTTCCAGCGCCGCAAGCCTGCCAATGCCGGCATTATTGACCAGCACGTCTATGCGGCCACTGACATCGATTGCGCGGGCCACCGCGTCGCTGACTGCCTGCGGATCGGTCACGTCGAGTTGCACAACCTCCAGCTTCAGGCCCTCGTTTTCGGAAATAACCGTTAACGCGGCACAGTCGTCCGGATTGCGCGCACCCGCAAATACCTGATAACCCTTGCGCGCAAACGCCAGGGCGCTGACTTTACCGATACCACTGCTGCATCCGGTGATCAATACAACTGCCATATGGGGAACTCCGTTGGAGTGAACTACAAAGTGCGAAATTACTGCTTTCAGGTATTATAACGCCTCTTACAGGACACCCATATAAAATACAGGCGCCGAATAAACTCTGATGATCAGATCTCTGCACAATAATAATTACTGTTGCCACATGCCGAGGCATACCCCCGTACCACTCCCGCGGAAGCGGGAGTCCAGTCAGATATTGTGTCGCCCGAAGGGCGACCCCTTGTCTCACTGGATTCCCGCTTTCGCGGGAGTGGGATGGGGGGCGCTTGCGTGAATACCGCCACAATCCCACTCCTGCAAAATAACCAGAGAGAAATGCAATGAGTAAAATGACCGGCGCTGAAGCCATTATCAAATCACTACGCGGCTACGGCGTTGATACCGTCTTCGGGCTGCCGGGGGGGCAGACTTATTTCCTGTTCGATGCCATTTATAACGAACAGGACGGGATAAAAGTCTTCAATGCCCGCCATGAGCAGGGGGTCGCGTATATGGCGTATGGCTATGCCAGGTCCACGGGCAAGGTGGGTGTCTATTCGGTCGTGCCCGGGCCGGGTATCCTCAACACCGGCTCGGCCCTGTGCACCGCGTATGCGTGCAATGAACGGGTACTGTGCGTGGCCGGTCAGATCCCGTCGCAATGGATTGGAAAGGGCGTTGGATTACTGCACGAGATACCGGATCAACTGGGCATCCTGCAAAGCCTGACGAAATGGGCGGAACGAATAGAAACACCCGCAGATGCGCCGCGCCTGGTTGACCGGGCGTTTCGGGAAATGCACTCAGGGCGGGCGCGCCCGGTCGCGCTGGAGATGGCGCCGGACATCATGGGCCTGCAGGATGACGTGGAACTGCTCGCCCCGTCCCCTGCCCCGGCGCCTCCCGGGGCCGACCCCGACCTGATCGAGGCGGCCGCGCGCCTGCTCGGCAACGCAAAGAACCCGTTGATTATCATCGGCCATGGCTGCGTGGATGCCGGCGCAGAGTTGCTGCGGGTCGCGGAACTCCTGCAAGCGCCTTGCACAACCTTATGGAGCGGGAAGGGGATCATCGACGACCGCCATTACCTGAGCCAGCCATGGAGCGCCGGACACCGTCTCTGGGGCGCCGCAGATGTGGCGCTGGCCGTGGGCACGAGACTGGGAGATCAGCAACTGCTATGGGGTCTTGATGACGAACTGAAAATCGTCCGTATCGATATTGATGCCGAGCAGATTACAACCGTCACCGAGCCGGACATCGGCATTGTTGCAGACGCCGGACGGGCGCTGGCCGACCTGGCTGTGGCCCTGGAGCGCCACAATAGTGCCAGGCCATCGCGCAAACAGGAACTGACCGACCTGAAAAACGCGACGTTCAAGGAATACGAACAGAAGCTGGGACCGCAAATGGAAATCTTGAAGGTGATCCGGGAGGAGTTGCCGGAGGATGGCTTCCTGGTGGATGAGATCACCCAGGTCGGTTATACGTCATGGTACGGGTTTCCGGTTTACCGGCCGCGACAATTTATCAGCAGCGGCTACCAGGGGAACCTGGGCTATGGGTACGCGACCGCACTCGGTGTGCAAGCTGCCAATCCCGACAAAAAAGTGGTGGCGCTCGGCGGGGACGGTGGTTTTATGTACCAGGCTACGGAAATGGCGACCGCAGTAAAATACCGCCTGAACCTGGTCAACATCGTCTTCAGCAACGACGCTTACGGCAACGTAAAACGGGCACAGCAGGAGGAATTCGGCGGAAACATCATCGGTTCGGACCTGATCAATCCGGATTTCGTACGCTTTGCGGAGAGCTTCGGCGCCCCGGGTCTGCGCGTGGAAACACCCGAACAGTTACGCCAGGCCTTGCGAACGGCATTCAAAGAAACCGGCCCGGTATTGATTGAAATGCCCAGCGCCGGCATGCCCAGCCCCTGGCCGTATATCCTGATGCCGCGCAACAGGGGTTAGCCATCTTGGGAAGCTCTGAGACTTAATCAGAGGTTCCTTAACTTGCAGGCAAGCTCAAACCTGAGTTCTTTGATTTTAGCCAAGCGCTGCGCCGGAAAACCGCGGCACCAGCCTGCGATCCCAGGGCGTTTTTATCATATTACAATTATTTTGTTGTATATCTCCGATAAAACAACTAATATTGTGTATTTGAGGAGTAGCCCGGTGAGCCACCATGAAAACATTGATTGAACTGTCATCCATGATCGGGAAGCGCCGGCGCGAATTGGGATTGAAGCAATCGGATATGCGGATGAAAATCGGCATGTCACAACAGCAATACCAGCGCGTTGAGGCGGGTCATGACATACGGGTTTCCACGCTTTTGCGCGTGCTGGAAGGAATGGGGCTGGAACTGCTGATCGCGCCCCGCGAACAAGCTCGACAACTGGAAAATTTGCTACGGTCGGGCCGGCTTGACTTAGATGCCATAACCGCTGATGAATGGCAGGATCAGGCCAGCGATTCCTCCTGGTCTGCATTACTGGCTGAATTTGAGGATGAATAGCGATGTCGCAAACTGATCGGCAAATGGAATCTGTTGAAGCGTTGCAACTGACCTTGCACGGGCGCAAGGTCGGGATACTCACCCATCACACCGGCGGGAAAAATATCCTGACCTTTGATCCGAAATACTAATGAACGCATCCGCTGGTGCGATATCCGGGTTAGCCTGCACGCGCCTTGTAGACGGATGCCTTCCTTTCGAGCCAGGCGCTGTATCGGGACAGGCCGAAGCAGAATGACCAGAAAAACAAGGCCGCGAACAGGTAACCGGTGGCGCTGACGCCGGGGCTTAGCCAGGCCGGGTCGGATGCGGCGCTCTGCACCATGCCCAGCAGGTCGAACAGGCCGATGATCAGCAGCACCGTGGTTTCCTTGAACAGGCCGATGAAATTGCTGGTTATCTGCGGCAGGGCCACGGGAAATGCCTGCGGCAGGATCACCAGGAACATGCGCTGCCAGTAACCCATGCCCAGCGCCTCGGCGGCCTCGAACTGCCCTCTGGGAATGGATTGCAGCGCGCCGCGGATTGCTTCGGCCATGTAACAGGACATCAGGATCGTGAGCGCGCCCAGCGCGCGCAACAGCTTGTCGATCTTTATTTCTTCCGGCATGAACAGCGGGAACATGATGATCGCGACGAACAGGACTACCAGGGCCGGCACACTGCGCCACAACTCGATCCAGGTCGCACAGCAGACCCGTATCAGCGGGATCGATGAGCGCCTGCCCAGGGCAAGCATCACGGCAATCGGCAACGAAGTGGACAACACGAACAGCGCGGTGATCACGGTGAGGAAGAAGCCACCCCAACTGCCGGTCTCAACATAGACCAGTCCACCATGACCGCCCAGGAACAGGAACATCCCGATCAGCGGCCAGGCTATCAGCGGCAGCGCCAACGCCCAGCGCTTGCCCGGGAACCGTGGAATGAACAGCGGCAGGGCCGTGAGGACGATCAATGCCAGGCCCAGGTTCACGCGCCAGCGTTCGGCCTGCGGGTACAGGCCATACATGAACTGGTCAAAGCGCGCCCGCACAAACGGCCAGCACGCGGCAGTTTTGTCGGGACAGTCCGCCGGAGTTGAGCCGGTCCAGTAGGCGTCGATAATCAACCAGTTGACCAGCGGAACGCCGACCATAACGATCAAACCGGCGCAGACCAGGGTCAGCACGGTATTCAACGGCGAAGAAAACAGGTTGTTACGCAGCCAATTAACCCGCATTTCTCACCATGCCGCTTGTTGCTATCAGAAACATGATTCACGTGCTCCCTCTGTCATACCTCCGGCAATGCCATCGGTCGCAGGCGCCCGTTGCGGACAAAAATCCGGTGCGATCATCGCATCGCCCGGTAAGAAATGCGGGTTGTCATTCATGGCGCCACCGTCAGCGCTATTCTTGTGTTGTACCAGTTCAGGAACAGCGCGATGCACAGGGAGATAAACGCATACACCGCCATGGTAATCGCCATGATGAACAGCGGTTGCCCTACCAGGTTATTCACGGTGCCGACAAACACCGAGACCACCTCGGGGTAGGCGATGGCCGCGGCCAGGGACGTGCTTTTGAACAGGTTCAGGTAAACGGTCGTAAGCGGCGGTATGATCACGCGCAGGGCCTGGGGGAACAGCACCAGGCGGATGGTGTGGTGACGCCGCAGGCCCAGCGAATCCGCTGCCTCGACCTGGCCGCGCGGGATGGACGCGAAACCGGAACGGACAATTTCGCCGATATAGGTTGCGTTGTACATGGACAGACCCACCACCAGCGACAGGAATTCCGGCATCATCACGATACCGCCGCGGTAGCCGAAAGCGGTTTCTCTCGGGATCTCGACCTGGGCGCCGGCCAGCAGCACGATAGCGCCGGCAATGCCCGCCAGGATCAGCAGGCTCCAGGACGCAAGCGCAATGGTACTGCGGGATTCAGAAGGGACCCGACCGGGGCCGGCGGCGCGCCGCCGTTCCTGCCGCCGCAGCCAATACACCATGCCGCAGGCGGCCAGCAACGCCGCGGCGATCCAGAACCCGCCCTGCCCGAAACTGACCGACGGCACGAACAACCCGCGGTTGTTCAGGAAGATGGCGCCGAAGAATTCAATACTCTCGCCACTGCGCGGCAATGTGCGCAAGACCACGAAATACCAGAAGAATATCTGCAACAGCGAGGGGATGTTACGAAATACTTCAATGTAAACCAGGGCAAGACGGGATACCAGCCAGTTGTCGGAGAGCCGGGCAATACCGATGAACAGTCCCAGGATGCTGGCGCACACGATGGAGACCGCGGCCAGCAGCAGGGTATTGAGCAGCGCGACCACAAACGCGCGGGCTATCGTGGAATTGGCGTCATAGGGAATCAGCTTCTGGCCGATCTCGAAGCCTGCCCGCTTCCACAGGAAATCAATACTGGAATCAACCCCCAGACGCGCCAGGTTCGCCTGTGTAGTCACCGCTACCAGATAGATGAGGACCGCGATGACAATTAACAGAATGACCTGATAAATAATATCCCGATTAATTACACTGTCCCCTGTTCTCATCTTTTGTTATCTGAATGTCTTTTTTGCTGTGTAAGTTTTGTAACTAACCTGCTCCCCGTACCCATTCCCGCGGAAGCGGGAATCCAGTGGATAAAGGGTCGCCCTTCGGGCGACACAGTATTTTACTGGACTCCCGCTTTCGCGGGAGTGGTTCGGTGGCAAGGCGACACTGTGTTTCTCTGAATTCCCGCTTTCGCGGGAGTGGTTCGGTGGCAAGGCGACACTGTACATGTCTTGTAATTATCACCGAAATGGCAAGGCCGAGTGCAGGCCGCCGTTCTTCCAGCTTGCGTTCAGACCTCTCTTTACGCCCAGGGGGGTGAAGTTTCGCTCCCACATATCGTTGTAGTTCCCCACCAGGCGGATTATCTGGTATGCCCAGTCGTTGGAGAGGCCCAGTTTTTCGCCGAAATCGCCATGGGCGCCTAACAGGCGCTGGATTTCCGCGTTCGACGAGTTCTCTCTTACCTCATCGACATTGTCCTGGCTGATGCCCAGTTCCTCGGCGGCAAAACGGACGTTGAACGCCCACAGTGCGATATCGCGCCAGCGCGGGTCGTCCTGGCGCACCAGCGCCGCGAAAGGCTCTTTTGAGATCACCTCATCCAGGATCAGGTGGTCTTCCCGGTCCGGCCAGTTGGCGATGCGCCCGGCCGTAGACAGGCGCTCATTGGTGAATGTGTCGCAGCGATCGGCGTAATAGGCTTGCAGCCCCTTGTCTATGTCGGCGAATGTGACGGGTGTATAGGACATACCGTGCGCGGCAAAGTAATCGGCGATGTTCTGCTCCAGGGTGGTGCCCTGGGCGATACAGATGGTCGCGCCGTCCAGGTCTCTGATCGACCTTACCCCGGAATCCCGGCGCACGACGAACCCCTGCCCGGCATACAGGTAGACTCCGGTGTAATCCAGGCCCAGGGATACGTCGCGGATGAAGGACCAGGTGGCGCCGTCCGGGAAAATATCTATCTCGCCGGATTGCAGCAGGGTGAACACCGTATGCGGGGTAACCGGTACGTATTCGATCCTGATATCGCCGAATATCGCTGCCGAGATGGTCTTGCAATGGTCGATGTCAAACCCGACGCGCTGGCCGGAGTCGTCGATGCTGCTGAAACCGGGGCTGCTCTCGACAATGCCGCAACGCAGCTTGCCGCGTTCCCGTACCTGTTCCAGCGTGCCTGCTGTGGCAGCCTGCCAGCAGGTGAACAGCAGACACAGCGTCCCCGCCAGTGCGGCTATGGCGCGGGGTTTATGCCTGTTCCCGCGCTTGTCGTTCGGCATAGGCTTGCGCCTGTTCCGGGGTTGCTTCCTGCTGGTGCTTGTGTTTCCATTCACTGTAGGGCATGCCGTAGATGATTTCTCGGGCCTGCTCGTAGTCCAGTTCCACGCCGCGCTCTTCGGCGGCTGCCCGGTACCATTTCGACAGGCAGTTGCGGCAAAAGCCGGCCAGGTTCATCAGGTCTATGTTTTGCACCTCGGTATGTTCCCGCAGGTAACCGACCAGGCGCCGGAACGAGGCTGCTTCGATGGCTTGTCTGGTATCTTCGTTCATGTCGCTCTCCCGTCAATCAAGGTTGTGTTTTTTAATCCGGTAGCGCAGGGCCATGCGGGTAATGCCCAGTTCCCGGGCTGCCCTGGACACATTGCCGTTACACTTATCCAGCGCATTTTTAATCAGCAGCAGCTCTGCGTCATCCAGCGTCAAATCAGCCTCGACAACGGGCGAGCTGCCGGTGTCCGTCCCCACCCCGGGCTGTGCCGGGGCAGCCAAGGACAGGCTGGCGGCAGACAATTCGCCTTCTCCGGACAGTAATACGGCCCGTTCAATCATGTGCTTCAACTCACGCACGTTGCCCGGCCAGTGGTATGCCTTGAGCGCTTGCACGGCCTGCGCGGAAAGACCCAGGGAGCTAATGCCGTAGCGTTTGGCGCTCTGGGCCATGAAATGCCTGGCCAGCAAGATTATATCATCGCCCCGATCGCGCAACGGCGCCAGCGAAATCGACAGTACGTTCAAGCGGTAATACAGGTCGGAACGGAATTCGCCCCGATTCACCAGGTCGGCGATATCCCGGTTGGTGGCCGCGATGATCCAGGCCGCGACCGGGCGTTCCTTGGTGGTGCCGACCTTCCTCAAGGTTCTGCGTTCCAGCACCGCGAGTAATTTTGCCTGCAAATCCATCGGCAACTCACCGATTTCATCCATGAACAACACCCCGTCCTCCGCCGCCTCGATCAGGCCCGTCCTGGCCGCGTGCGCGCTGGTGAACGCGCCTTTCTCATGGCCGAACAGTTCGGCCTCGATCAGGTCCTTGGGCAGGCTTGCGCAATCCACGTGTACGAACGGGCGTTCACTGCGGGCGCTGTTGGCATGCAGCAGCCGGGCTACCACGTCTTTACCGGTGCCGGTCTCACCCAGAACCAGGATGGTGGGTGGAACGGCCGCGCCGGTTACCTGTTGCAGGCGTTCGATCTGTTGCCTGACGGCAGTCACCGCAGGACTCTCACCGAGGAATTCCACGCCTTCATGCGAGTGTTGCTCGCGCTTGCTGGAATAGGTCAGCTTCCGGGACAGCGCAGCCTGTTCCAGGACCCGCTCGACGGTAATCATCAGCTCATCAAGGTCGATCGGTTTTTTCAGGTAATCGGACGCCCCCGACTTCATCGCCGATACCGCGTCTTCAATCTCGCCGTAAGCGGACATCACCAGTACCGGAAACGCGCTCTCGCCGTTATCCTGCAAGCCGGACAGAAAATCCAGGCCGGAACCGTCGGGCAGGCGCATGTCCAGCAGCAACAGGTCCGGGGTGGTTTCCTTGAGTTTTGCCGCGCCTTGCGCGAGGTTACCGGCGACTTCGGCGTTGTACCCGGCCCTCGCCAACCGCTTGCGTACCGCGCCGGCAAATACCGACTCATCCTCGATGATCAGTATGCGCTTCTCCAGCAGCGGCACCTCGGTTTCTGTCACCAGCGGACTGCTGTGTCTTGTAATGTCGTTATCTGGCATCAGGATATATGGGGGTCAGAAGAGATTTCATCCTGGTCCGATTGTTCCGCTGGTTCGCGTTTTGGCGCGGTAATTCTTGCCAGGGTTCCGGTTTCCTGCGTCTCAAAATCCAGGCGCCAGCCATGACTCTGGCAGATTTTGAATGCAATGGGTATGCCCAGGCCGGTGCCGAAGCGCTTCGTGGAAGGGCCGGGTTCGAGGTTCCCGGGTTCCGGCTTGAACGGCAGGCCGGGGCCGTAATCGCGAATGCCTATAATAACGGCCTGTTCCGTTTCAGTCACTGTTATCAACAGTTCGGCGCGGTCCGGCGAGGCGTCCACGGCATTGGCCATCAGGCCGTAAATCGCCTGCTCCATCAGGTCCGGGTCCACCTTCAGAGTGATTGACAGGTCCTTGTATTCCCGTTTCACAGTGATTGCCTTCTCCGAGATTTTGGTCTGCAACAGCGCCAGCGCCGCATCCAGCAATGCAACAACGCCGACATCTCTTAACTCGGGCTGCAACGGATGCAGGTAGGAGACCAGCGCATTCACCCAGCGTCCCAGGCGGTCGATGGTACCGACGATGGCCTGCTTGCCTTCCTTCAGTTCGTCCTTGTTGTCTGCATCGTCCAACACTTGCGCGGCAGCCCTGATACTGGCCAGCGGGTTGCGGATATTGTGGGCGACGACCGGGATAAGACTCCCCAGCGCTGCCTGCCGTTCATGCTCCACCAGCGCATCACGGCTGGTTTTCAACTCCGCGGCCATATGGTTGATGGAACCGGCCAGTTGCGCGACCTCATTCACACCTTGTTCCGGAATCCTGTGGCCCAGTTCGCCGCGGCTGATTTCCGTTGCGCCGGCCATGATCGCAGCCATCGGCCGTACGAAGCTGTTGCGGATTATTCGGCTGGTAATCACCACGATGACGACAGCCAGCAGGAACAGCACCGGGATCAATACCGGCGCATAGCGGGTCCAGAATTCAATGGTCTGTTCCAGTTCCCGAAGCTGTTCTGTATACAGCGCCTTCAATTCCAGGTATTTCTGCTCGAACTCATCAAACATCGCATCGGCATTGCGAAAATCCATGATATGCGGCGTTCCTGTCGTGCCCGGGACAATGGGTTCGTCGAAGATACGGTAAATATCGATCTGGATCTTACGGTAAGCCAGTTGCAGCGCCTGCACTACCTCATCTTCGTCCCTGGTCAGGGAAGTGCGCCGCAACTGGTTGAAATGGCGGCCGATACGCCTTGAATATTCATAATATACTTCCAGCGCATCCTCGTCGCCGGACCAGCGCGCGCGCGAAACCTGCTGCAATTGCCGATACAATTCGCCGCGTAACTGCTCACTCAGGTAAATCGAGTTGTTGATGCGATCGGATGCCGCTGATGTTTTCTGCCACAGGTAGGCGGACAAACCGGTGAGCAAGCCGGTCACTGCCACTAAGAACAGGAAGGCGATCTCATGCACCAGCAGCAGGTGACTGAGAGATCGTTTGCGAGCATAAGCCATGGAGACAGTATAATGCAGGTGGTTAAAATGAACCAGTTGATTTCCGCTGCGTAAACCTTAAAAATAGGCTTTGATGAAATACCTGTTTACCATCATCCTGAGTATTTTCTGCCTGGCGGCGGCCGCGTCGCCGTATACCGTCGAGGTCAGCAAGTCCGAGCGTACCCTGGTGGTCAAGCAGGATGAGGAAGTGATCAGGTATTACGATATCTCTCACGGGAGAGGCGGAAAAGGCACGAAGATACGCGCCGGCGATAACAAGACGCCTATCGGCACATACCGGGTGATTGATTTCAAATTCAACAGTAAATTTCATTTTTTCATCCAGTTAAATTATCCTAACCCCCTTGATGCCTGGCGCGGTTACACGAATGAGATCATTTCTGCCGTCGAATTCAAGCAGATAGTTCTGGCGTACAAGCGTAACAGCCTGCCGCCGCAGAATACCGGGCTCGGCGGATATATCGGCATCCACGGCATCGGTCGGACCACGGATGAGAAAAGCCGGATACATGAGGCGCACAACTGGACGGAGGGTTGTATAGCAGTGACCAACGACGAGATTAACGAACTGAGAAAATATATCCCGCTGGGCACCAAGGTGGTGATACGGGAGTAACGGGGGGACAGCGGCAAAGCTTCCGGGACAGAACCTGCCCGCTGAAATAACAACAATCATGAAAAAAGGCGAACATCATTTATTACTTGTGTGGTTGCTGCTGATCAGCTTGATCGGTTTTGCGCTGTTCCTCGCGCTGCGCGAGAACGTACTACTGCTGCTTTACCAGGGCGACGTCAGCAAGTTGTCCTGGGTGATCACGCTGATGTTCATCATCATGACCCTGTACTGCGCACGCCGGGTATGGTTTATCTCGGTGGAAATCAATCACTCGGAGAAGGTCTACGCGCTCGCGCGCCGGCACGAGCTTGCGGTGAACGGCGATCAGGTTTACCTGGACAACAACGAGAAACTGCCCGACTGCCTGCTGACCCGTTACCTGCTGGACCTGTTCTATCGGGCGCAATCCGCCCCGGCGCCGGAAGAGCAGACCGATAACATTACGGTGAATGCGAACAACAAGGAATTGATCGAGGTT
The DNA here is from genome assembly GCA_965221335.1 of Gammaproteobacteria bacterium. GTDB lineage: Bacteria > Pseudomonadota > Gammaproteobacteria > Eutrophobiales > Eutrophobiaceae > JAAXHV01. Next base: position 69,161 of record CBDCSC010000004.1, read on the forward strand.
TTTGAGGCGAAACTCAAAAATCCCCATAACCTGGGCTGGTTCTGTACCGATATCATGATAAAACTGGGGCTGCTGGGGACGATCATCGGTTTTGTGCTGATGCTCGGTTCCGTGGTGAATGTAACGGACTTTGACGTGACGACGATGCAGAACATACTCAAGGAGATGAGTTCGGGTATGGGCACCGCGTTGTACACCACGTTTGCCGGGCTGACCTGCAGCATCCTGACCGCGGCCCAGTTCCACCTGCTGGACCAGGCTGCCGATGAACTGATCGATACCACCAAGCACCTGACCCAGGTGCATATCCTGCCCAAGCTGACGTGAACAACTACAAGCGCTACCAATCGGACCCGTTCACCGACCTGCTGTTCAATGCGCTGCTGGGTTTTACCTTCCTGTTCCTGGTGGCAATCATGTTCATGAATCCCGAGGCCAAGTCCGGGATCATTGACCCGAAGGCCGAATATATTCTTACCATCACCTGGGAAGACAATAACCCCGATGACATTGATGTATGGGTGGAAGACCCGGATGGCAGGGTGGTCTGGTTCCGCAATCCGGAAGCAGGCTTGCTGCACCTGGACCGCGATGATCGGGGACTGATCAACGACACCATCCTGGTCAATGGCGAGGAGCTGCAGAACCCGCTCAACCAGGAAGTCGTTACCATCAGGGGGGTGGTAAAAGGTGAATACATCGTCAACCTGCATTATTACGCAACGGAAACCGGACAACCCGTTGATGTACAGGTGCGCCTGGTGAAGGTCAATCCATCCCTGGAGATCGTCTATTACGATACGGTTACCCTGGAACAAAACGGCATGGAGAAAACGGCCTTCAGGTTCCGCATCAACATCGACGGAAAAGTATCAAACATCAATTTCCTGCCGAAACAACTGGTATCCATACGCTAATATTTATCGCCGCAAAGGAGAAATCATCGTGTATACACTGGGAATCACCGGATTGGTCGCCGCTTATGTACTGGTTGCGCTGCTACTGCTCAGCATCAACCTGTATTCCAACTGGTCGTGGAAAGTCAAGGCCGGCTCCATCGTGGTCACCACGCTGCTGTACGTTATCACGTACCTGTCCTGGCCGCCGTTGCTTGGCTGGCCGACCGGGGAGCAGCCACCGGCGCGTTTTCGCCTGGTTGCCGCGGATGTGGTGCAGCCTGACAAGGCGACCGGCGCCGAGGGCAAGGTCTATCTCTGGCTCAAAGACCTCAATGACCTGTCCGGCAGGTCCCGTCCCAGGTCGCACCAACTGCCCTACTCCGCAGAGCTGCATGAAATGGTACTGAAGGCCAAATCAAAGATGGAGAAAGGCATGCCGCAGCTCGGGGAATTCAAGGAACCGCTCGGTCCCGATGCCCGGGAAGTGGACCGGCTCACCCGCAGCGGCCAGGTAAGCGTCGAAATCGAATTTTATGACATTCCCGATCCGTTGATTCCGGATAAGTAATGCGGCTGGGCGTTGGCCTGGTGTTGCGGCGGATAAATTTGGGGCACATCCTGCCCGCGCTCCCAGGGGGTCAGTATACAGGTTACTGTGGGAGGGACGCCCGCGCTCCCAGGGGGTCAGTATTCAGGCTGCTCTGTGCATGGGGCTAAGTCAGCAGCCCGGAGTGAAATTGTGACACAGGGATTATGCTTGACCGTACTCTTCCAGTAATTGCTTGAATCTGAAATATATCGGGTAATCCACCAACCGGCCCTCTACGGCAATCGCTTTTTCTCCGGCAGCTTCAAATTCGGCTATTGCCCTGGACGCGTAAGACAGTTCTGCCGGGGAGGCTGAAAAGACTTCGTTGAGAACGTCAAGCTGGCCCGGATGTATTGCCGGGCAACCCACCATGCCGATGCGCCTGGCCTGCTCACAAAGCGTGCGGTAAGTGTCCAGGTCCTTGAAGTCAACCAGGCTGCCGGCAATGCCATAGGGCTTAATGCCGTAGGCCCTGGCGGTCACAGCCACCTGCCAGGCGCCGTTGAACAGCAGATCAGCACAAGGCACGGCGCGACTGCCCATCACCTGGACGAAATCTTCCGCCCCGAATGCCAGGCCACATACGCCCGCGTCGATACTGATCAGCTCACTCAAGTTAAGCAAACCCCGCGGCGTTTCAATGATGGGGAGAAGAGGCGGCGCGGTCAGTCCTGCTGCGCGAATTGCGTTGATGATGCCATAGATATCATCCGGTTGTTCAACGACAGGGACAACCAGGCCATCTATATCAGCGGCCGCGGCCATTACCGCATCCTCTGCGTTGGCACGGTTGATTCTAATCATGACCGACTTACCGGCGGCCCGCAAAAAATCCGCCACTTCGGGCGCCTTGTCCCTGGCTTCCTGTTTCTGAGCCTGTGGAATTGAAGCCTCCAGGTCCAGTATGATGGTATCGGCCTGCAGGCCGGCAGCTTTGTTGACGCGCCGCTTTACCAACACGGGCACAAACAGCAAAGAACGGTAAAATTGCGTGGTTACCTGTTGCATTTGATCACCTGTTCAGCTTCCAGCCCGGCTATCTCGTTGCCGGTCATGCCCAACGCATGCAAAATCTCCTCGGTGTGCTCGCCAAGCTTTGGCGCATGGGTGCGCAGACTACCGGGTGTCGCGGATAACCGGGCCGCAATATTCGGCACCGGCATCGGTCCCAGGTCCGGGTCGTCCACCGAGACATAAACGCCACGTTCCTGTACATGCGGGTCGTTCAAGATCTCGATGGCATCGTAGAGCGGACCCGCGGTCACATCATTTTTCTCGAAAAAGTCCAGGTTATCCCTGGCGCTGCGCCTGGCGATGAATGCGCCCAATATCTCATCCAGTTTATCGCTGTTCCTGACGCGATCCTCATTGGTCCTGAACCTGGGATCATCCAGCAGGTCTGCCTGCCCTATCGCGATGAACAACTTATCAAACATGGATTGCATGGAGGCGGAAATGGCGATGTAACGCCCGTCGCTTGTTCGGTACAGGTTACGCGGCGCCGAGACTTCACCCCTGTTGCCGAGCCTGGGAATTGGCTTGCCGGTCAACCGGCAAATCGCCGGATCAATGCCGAGGAAACTGGTGATACCGTCCAGCAGGCTGAGATCGATGACCTGTCCCCGGCCGCCATTCACCTCGACCTCCCTGATCGCGGAAAGCAGTGAAAACGCACCGGTAACACCGGTGATCATGTCCGCCAGTCCCAGGTTCGGCAGTAGTGGTTCACTGTCCGGGAAACCGGATTTGGCCGCATAACCCGAAAATGCCTCCACCAGCGTGCCAAAACCCGGCTTGTGCGAGTAAGGACCATCCTGCCCCCAACCACTGACGCGAACGATCACGAGCCTGGGGTTGACCCGGTGCAGCACATCGGGCGCCAAACCGAATTTTTCCATGCCGCCGGGTTTGAAATTTTCAATCAGCCCGTGGGCATTCTCCAACAACCGAAACAGCAGCTCGCGCCCGCGTGCATCTGTCGTGTAGTTTAAAGACAGGCTGCGCTTGTTGCGGCACAATATTTTCCACGCAACCTGTTTGCCTTTGGTGGTGAAATCCCGCAGCGGGTCGCCCTGGCGCGTGTTCTCGATTTTTACCACATCTGCGCCCAACTCCGCCAGGTGAAAAGACAGGAAATTCCCGGCCAGCAGCCTGGACAAATCCAGGATTCTGATATCTCTTAACGGGCCGGTATTGTTCATACCCATTTTAACTGTTTTCACTTTTCATCCTCATCCTGACGCTGAACACTGTCAAACGATAAATCACCTCGCGGCAATCCCGGTAATACTTATTTTTTATCCTGCAATTAAATTAAGAATCAACAACTGTCTTGCGGCCTTCGGAAATAATGAGAACGGGTTTAGCCCGGAAATCTCACCAATTGATGCGATGATCGCTGAGGATTTTTTGCGTTAGCGGGTGCTCGCGACCGAAAGCATAGTGGTTCTTCTGGTTGAGGGAGCATGTGCCCGCTAACGCAAAAAAGACCAGCGAGGGCGCATCAAGCGCAGTGTGTAATGGCAACATACTTGGCAAATTATCATAACTCATTGACAGCAAACATCTATCTAATGCTGACAAGCGAATTGGTGAGATTTCCGGGCTAGATACCGCCGGCATCTATTTTGATTGCGGTCATATCAAAAACTCATAATACATCTAAACAATGTATTACTCTGCTGCCGCGTATCATGACTAGGATAGTAATTGACAGGCTCTGAACAAGTCCATCCGGGACTTGTCAGAGCACGGAAAACCCTGACTCGAGCAGGATATCCTTAACAGGTCAATTTGAGAACGGAGGTAACATCAATGAGATTGTTCCTTAAATTTCGCAAGAATATCAACAGGTTGCTGGTAGCGCTGGTAGCGGCGCCAATTTTTATCATAAGCGCACAACCTGTCGTGGCTGATAATCAAGACGGTGGCGCAACGATTATCGAGGAAATCACCATCACCGCGCGGCGCATTGAGGAAAGCGCGCAATCCGTTCCGCTGTCAGTGGTTGCGCTGGACGCGGAAAACCTGGAAAAAAGAAATATAGGCAACCTGGTTGACCTCAATACCTACGTGCCGAATATCACTATTGGCTCAGGCGGGGGTTTCGGTGGTTCCATTTCCAGTATCTTCATCCGCGGCATTGGTCAGGACCGCAGCGCGTCCACGGCCGAGGCGGGTGTCGGCCTTTACATCGACGGCATCTTTCTCGGTCAGAGTGACGGTGGGCTGATCGACCTGGTGGATGTGGAACGGATCGAGGTCATGCGTGGTCCACAAGGCACATTGTTCGGGAAAAACTCCATTGGCGGCGCCATCAACTACGTCTCAAAAAAACCCTCCCAGGAAACGGAAGGGCGTATCAAGCTCACCGCCGGCGACTATGATCGGCTGGATGTTGAGGGTATGGGGAACGTGGCGTTGGCCGATAATATGTACTTACGTGTCTCCGGGCTGAGCAAAACGTATGATGGGCATGTGATCAACCAATTCGATCCGAATAACCCGGTGGATACCGGGGACAAGGACGTGACCGCTTTGCGCGGGCAATTGCTCTGGGATGTCACCAGTGACCTGGAGGTGAATTTCACCTATGACTGGGTCGATTCAAAGACCAATGGCAACCCGATGAATATCATCGCCGGTAACCCCAATGCGCCGCGCCTGGCAGGCTCAGGACAACCTGTGCCCACGCCAACCGGCGACCTTTACGTGAGCAACATCAGCGCCGATACCTTTTCCGACTACGAAGGTTACGGGCTGGGACTGACCATCGAGTGGCAAGTGGGTGATTTCCTGATCAAGTCCCTGACCTCCTACCGCACGTTTGATTACGAGTTTGGGGTTGATTTCGATGGCTCCGCCGGGGTGTTGCGCGATGAACTTGTCGTGCGCGACCATGAACAGGTACAACAGGAAATCCACCTGCAGGGCAGCTTTACCGAACGTTTGGATTATCTCCTTGGCGTATTCTACTATCACGAAAAACCCGACGACCATCGGCGCCAGCAACGGGCAACATTAGGTGGCCTGAACGAATTCATTTTTAATGAAGAAACCGATAGCTATGCGGTATTTGGCGAGGGCAATATCCACGTTACCGACCAGCTTGATGTCACCGTTGGGGTACGCGGCACCTGGGAAGACAAGAAAATCCGCGCATTTCATAATGGCGTTGTCGGCAGCGCGCAAGAGAGTTTCTCGGAATTTACTTTCCGGGTCGCCGGCTCTTACATGTGGAACGACGGGATCATGACTTACGCGTCCGTATCAAGTGGATTCAAAAGCGGTGGGTTTAACGATAGGTCACCCAGTCCCGGCGCGCCGTTCGATGGTTTGAACCCGTTCAATGAAGAGCAGGCCTATACCTACGAAATCGGCTTGAAGAGCGATTTCTGGGATAACCGGGCGCGCTTTAATGCCGCGGCATTTATCACCGATTACACTGACCTGCAACTTCCCGCCATCGTCGGCGATGATGTGCGGGTCTCGAACGTGGGTGAAGCGCAGGTAGACGGTGTGGAGTTGGACCTGACCCTGCTGGTAACCGAAAATTTTCAGATCAATGCATCCGGCGCGTGGATGGATGCGCGCATTACCGATGATCAAGGCAATGACGATATTTCCACCGGCACCCAGTTGGCGCGTTCTCCGGATTTTGCCTATACCATTGGCGGTGAATTTGTGCTTCCGATGAACACCGGCGGAGCGCTGAGCGCGCGCATCGATTGGGGCTGGAAAGATGATTATCGTTTGGTGGCGCCGGAACCCAATTCGGTCACACAGGAATCGTTCGGCTTGTTGAGCGCGCGCCTGACTTACGCCAGCGCCAGTGAAAACCTGAGGCTGTCTGTGTTCGGGACCAACCTCACTGACAAGGAGTACCTGACCAGCGGTCTTAATTTATTCAACACCCCCTTCGGCACCACCACCGTTGAAGTGGGGCGTCCCAGCGAATGGGGCGTATCGGTGGAACTCGGGTTCTAACCCCCCCTGATTGCCGACGCAGCAACGACCGCACATCGTTGCTGCGCTCGCGCAGGACGGCGGCAACGCAATCGTTATGCTTGCAGCGATGAGCAAGGTCAAGCATCATAGGATGTATGATGATGCCGGAAGGAGTTATGTATCGATTACTGCTGTTTGCATGGTTTGCTCTTGGCGCCGCGGCTGACGCCAGGGCCGATGCGTCCCTGCTGCGATTAAGCCATGGCGTGCCAAAAGGAAGATCCATCGCCGAACTGGTCGACCGCTGGGCGGAAAGGATTGGGGAAAAAGCCGGGAATCAGCTCGAAATAAAGCTGTTTCCCGGCAACCAGTTGCTGCGTTCAAAAAGCCAGGTCCAGGCGGTGGCAAGAGGCCATATCGAAGCCGCGCTGATAAGCAATATCGACTGGGGACTGAGCATTCCTGAAATCAGTATATTCAGCCGGCCATTCGCGTTCATGAATTATCATGAGTTCAGGGATTTCCTCGAGAGCCCGCCATTGGCCAACCTGGACATGTTTGCCGGAGTCGGCGCGCATAACCTGGCATGGATATGGATTACGGATGTGCAGGGATTCACGTCAAATCGGCGCCCGTTGGTCAGACCTGCCGATTTCAGGCAGTTGAAGATCCGCGGGATGAGCGCGCAGGTAAACACCTCGTTGATGGCGTTGGGCGCGGCGCCGGTCACGATGAGCGGCGGGGAGGCTTACCAGGCGCTGCAAACCAATCTCATCGACGCCTCGCTGACCACCTTGCCGGCCGTGTATCACAGGCGATATTACGAGATCCAGGAGTGGTGTACTATCACCCCTGTGTTCATCACTGTATTTACGCTGGCAGTCAATAAAACCTGGTGGAAAAACCTGGACGACCGGATGCGCGCGATCATCAACACCGAAAGCAAGGCGCTGGAACGGGAAGCTGTGAACTATGCGCGCGAGGAAGATGCAATACTGCCGGATTTGCTCCGGGAAAACGGGATGCAAATCCATGTGCATACCCAGGCTGAAATCGAACGCCTGGCCGGGGTCATGCTGGCAGACTGGGAGCAGAACTTTATTCTTCAGACCGGCGCAAGAGGAGAAAAAATGCTGTCATACTACAATGCCTGGAGGGAACAGCGGTAGCTGAGACACCGGCGCTTACCTGGTTATAATCTTAACCGGCGCAGCGTGCCTGGCGCTCAACCGCTTCCCGACCCGCTGAACAGGCCAAGATCAAGTTGAACGTGGTAATGGAAATAAGCATGGCATTCATCCATCATGGCAAATAAACCCCCGGAGGTTACCCGACGTTCTGCGGGTGGTTCGCGCCTGCTTCAGGTTGTCAGTTTGCTTAACCGCGCTGCGATAGAACTATCCGCCGGCATAGTTATCCTGATGGCGTTACTGGTTTTCACTGGCGTCGTCGCGCGCTATTTGTTTGCGCACCCGCTGGTCTGGATAGACGAATTGATATCGGCGTCCATTCCCCTGGTTTCATTGCTGGTCGCAAGCTGGCTGATAGAGCAAGGCGGGCATGTGCGCATCGAGTTGCTGCAACGCCGGATTTCGGGCAAAACGGCCGTCGCGGGCGCGCTGTTGATCTGGCTTTGTTGTTTCATTACGTCCGTTCTGATACTGGTTTCAGGCGCGCAAACGGTATTGTTTTTGTATGAATACGGTATACGGTCTCCCAGTTTGCTTGGTTTACCGGACTGGATATTGAATCTCAGCATCCCCACCGGCGGCGCGCTGATGACATTGTCCAGTATCGCTGTTTTCCCGCGGCTTGCCGGTTCCGAGTTGCTGACACAGCGCGATAACAGGCATGAGTGAGCTGTTGCTGATACTGTTTCTCCTTTTTCTGCTGGCAGCGGGCGTGCCGGTATTTGTCGCCTTGAGTATCACTTCAATAGTGGCGCTGCTGGCCATGGAAGGGCCGGCGGGTATCGAGCACATTGCGGACATCATTTTCGCCAGGCTGGATACCTATGCGTTCGTCGCCATTCCGCTGTTTGCCTACATGGCCCAAATCCTGATCAGAACGAATGCACTGCAGGATGTTTACAATACTGTCAACCGTATCGCAGGCAATATCAAAAACAGCGCCGGCGCTACCACGCTCGGCGTGGCAACGGTTTTTTCTGCGGTTTCAGGGTCTTCGGTTGCCACCGCTGTCACATTAAGCGATGTGTCCATTCCGCAAATGCTCAAACATGGTTATTCCAAACGGAGCGCCTATGGCCTGGTCGCAGCATCCGGCACCTTGGGAATACTGATCCCGCCATCTATTGCATTGATCGTTTACGGAATCATCGCCGATGTGTCGATCAGCGGTTTGTTTATCGCCGCGTTGCTCCCGGCGCTGCTGCTGATCAGCTTGTTCTGCCTGTATGACCGCCTGCAACTGTCCTTGCAGCCCAGCGCGGGGGAGCCAGCCGATGAACAGCAGACTTCGCCGGATCAGTCCGAACCCGGGAACGGCGATACCTCCGGGAGTACCGGAAAATTCAAAGTCAGCATGGTTGCATTACTGCCGGTGTTGATTATTGGCGGCTTGTACAGCGGGGTGTTTACGCCTTCCGAGGCGGGGGCTGTCGGCGTGGTCTTATCGATGCTGCTGGCGACTTGTGTGTACCGGCAACTGACGCTGAAAGGTTGCCACCTGGCTGCGAAAAAAGCTGCGGAAAACGCCGGTTTGGTGTTTGCCATCGTCGCCGGCGCAGCGTTATTCGGGCATGTTATCGTTATTACCGAAATCCCATTGCAATTGCTCGAATGGGTTATTTCCATGGAATTGGACGCGCTCGTGTTCCTGTTGGGTTTAATGGCGCTTATCTTCATTATGGGCATGTTCCTGGAGGGCGCCTCGATTACCCTGGTGACCACACCGCTGATACTGCCGGCGCTGGACCTGCTCGGTATCGATCGGATGTGGTACGGCATCTTGTTGGTGATCAACCTGGAAATGTCGTTGATTTCGCCCCCGGTGGGACTGAACCTGATGGTTATCAAAGGCGCCGCCCGGGCACAATTCTCCGATGTGGTCTATGGCGCCCTGCCCTATGTTTTGCTGATGATGCTGGCAATCGCGCTCATTGCTTTATTTCCTGGAATAGCGCTTTATCTTCCGGGTAAAATAGCCTGAATGGATATCAAACACCTGAGCGCGCTGATCGCCATAGCCGACGCGGGGAGTATCACCCGCGCCGCGGAACAGATTTATATCGCCCAACCGGCGCTGAGCAACCGATTGTCAGCTTTGGAAAGCGAATTGGGGGTAAAGCTGTTTGTTCGTTCACGACAAGGGGTTACCTTAACCGACGCCGGGCAGCGACTTTATTCCCATGCCAAGAATATAGTCAAGTCAGCAAACGAGGCGCTGGATGAAATCAAGCAGGAAGTCTCGCGCCCGGTCGGTACTATTGTCCTGGGCTTTCAAAAAAGCCTGGCGCGGTTTCTTGGACTAGGCCTGTTCAGAAAAATACATGAGCAGTATCCGAATATCGAAATAGAGTTCCTCTCCGGGGACAGCAAGGACCTGTATAACCAGTTATCCCATTCCGGCATCGATATGGCCATCCTGCATAAGGATATTTCAGTTCGCAAAGATCAGGCCACGCTGCACACCGAATATTTATTCTCCTCGAGCACTCTTGAATATTACAAGTTGTTTGAAGAAGAAGTCTTTTTTTGCTCGGCAAGAGAATTGTACGACATTGCCGGCTCGGACGAGACCACGGTGCCGATCAATGCCCTGGCCAGCGCCAGGTTGATATCCACTCCCAAACATCACGCAATAACCAGAAATATCGAATGGCTGGCTAATGAACATGAAATTCAACTTCAACATATTGCGCGCACCGATTCGCCGGAACTTTGCCTGGATCTTGTGCTATCGGGAGTGGGTTGTTCGTTTGTCCCGCATTGTGCTGTTATCGATCATGAACCCACCGATAAGATTGACTTCAGACGCGTGGAGGGATACCGGATCATACGCACTATCACGCTGTGCTGCTCACCTTATTCACATATGCATACCAGCGCCCGCGTCATCAAGGATTTGATCCTGGAACACGCCCCCGGCTTTTATGACATTCCTGATTCGTTGATTCCGGATAAGTAATGCGGCCGGGTGTTTGCCTGGGCTAGCTGGCTTCGAGGTAGTGCAGGATGAAGATCAAGCCGACTCCTGTGAGGAAGGACAGTGTGAGCTTGATACGGTCATGGCGGTGGAAATGAAATTCGGGCAACAGGTCGCTCAGGGCAATACACAGGAACGCGCCGGCTGCGAAAGCCAGTGCACAACCGATCACCAGTGGCCCCTCCGCACCAAGCAGTCCCACGCCCCAGAAAGTAAGAAAAGCCACCATCGGGCATATCAGTGCAAACAGCACATTGGCCAACATGCGCAGACGCCAGCTCAATCCCGCGGCCTGCATCGTGCCGGTAATGGAGAGCGCGTCAAGCGGCTTGTGCGATAGTATCGCCAGGAAAACGCCAAATCCTGCCAGACTACCCATGCCTTCATGGGACAGGCCGACCCGCAGACTGCTGCCCAGCGCGATTCCTTCGGTCAGCGAGTGCAAGCCCAACCCCAGGGCGATACCGAACCAACTGACCGGGTGCGCTGCGACCGTGCCGTGATTCGGAGGGGCGTGGTTATCCTGGTCCACATCACTGAAATCATGCTGGTGAAAGTGGAAGAAGCGCAACATCAATACCATCACCACAATGCCCAGTATCATCCATGATGCGACGGTTTCAACGGCATGTTCGCCGGGGAACACCTGCAAACTGTAGGGCAGCAGGTGGTAGATGGCGACCCCGAGAATCAGGCCCGCGACAAAAGTCATCGCCATCTGGATACGGGTATGGGTCATCCGAAATACGGACGGCAGCCATCCACCCAACAGGGAACCGGCTATGATTGCGACGGAATACCCCGCCAGCAGTAATAAAGAGTCAGAATATTCCACAACGGCTGACAGTTCTCCTATACGCTTATTTTATCCTGAGCACATTCTACCGCATATTGAATGAAGCGCCTGAGAAGATCCGCTTGCGCGTCTTAATTCCACGCACTACCATTGAAAAAACAAGCGCCGAGCCGATGAAAATCCCGACCGAGTGCAGTTCCGACAAAGGTCCTGTGCTATACTATCTGCGTGAATATTAACCCTGATCATCTTGGTGCGGCTTTGCGCCAGATCGGAGTCATTGTGGCTGCCACTGGCCTGATCTCCGGCGTACTCGACGCGACCCAGGCCTCGGGCAGTGTGGCAATCACGACGACCGGTCTGGCGCTGATCTTGGCCGGCAGCCTGGAGAATTGATATGACCCTCAACCTGTTAGCCCCGCTTTTGACTCTGCTGTTAGGTGGTATATTACTCAGCTATCTGGCTCACCGCGCTCGGCGCAAACGCTCCGGCAACTAAAACGCAAAACGCATACCGAAGATGCCGGAGCGTTCTGGCAGTGGCGCCTGGTCTTTGACAAAAGAAATATGCCGGCGTATCTGTTCATCAAGCAGGTTGGTAGCGCGGGCAAACAGCGTCACCCTGTTGTCGCCCAGCCTGAACGTGTAGTCGGCATGTATGTCCAGCAGGTGGTAGCCGCCTGTCTCCGTCTCCAACGGCGCGGTGCTGTCCTGCTCGTTCACGCGGGTGTAGTTGACGGTCGCATACAAGTCGCCGCGTGAATACGTGAGGCCCGAACCGAAACGCCAGGGCGTGATGCGCGGCAGGTTGATATCATTACTGCGTTCGCCTTCCACGTAGTCCGCCCATAAACGCAACACCATGCGACCCTGGTCAGAGTCCATCAGGCGCGCCCGGGTTTCCGCTTCAAACCCCAGGAATTCGGCATCGTCCTGGGTCATGTAAACCAGAAACAGTTCCTCATCAATGCCCGGGGCCAGGATATCTGCCGGGTCGCCGTCAAAATTTTCCGTTACCCGGTCGGCGAAACCATCACCGTTCAGGTCCTGTTCCTGCAGATAGATGTAATTGTCGACCCGGTTGTAGAAGAAATTGGCTGAAACAGTGAATTTCCCGGCCGTCTTGCGCCAATAGATATCGATGTTGTTGGATTTTTCCTTATCAAGACCAGTATCACCGATTTCAAACGTTGTGGTTGCCAGGTGCGGGCCGAGTGCGTACAACTGTCCGATCGCAGGCGCCCGTTCCGAGTGGCTGACAGACAGGCCAGCCTGGTAGCCCGGGGCGTAATCCCAGTTCAGACCAGCGGAGGCGCTGAACAGGTCGTAACTGTTTTTATCCCCGGTCTCTGCATTCGTATCGTGGTGTTCATAGCGTGCGCCCAGTTCAATATGCATGCGTCCGATATCGGTTTTTTCCAGGATGAAAATCCCGAACGACTCCAGTTCCGACGGCGGCACAAAACTCTCTGAGCCAATCGCTGCGAAGTCCTGATGCCGATAGTGGAACCCGACAGCGCCGAACCAGCCACCGATGGGATTATGAAGGAACTCAACGCGGCCTTCTATCTCCTCATTATCGAATAAAGTGCCCGCACCTTCCTCGCCTTCTAAGTGTTGATAGTCGTTATACCCCCAGTGCATCTTGACGCGGCTAAAGCCCGGCAACGGATCATCCAGGGCCGCTACAAAATCATAGCGGGTCTGTTCCATATTCGTGCGCGCACCGCCTTCCTCATCATCATGCTCGGCTTCCTCATCATGGCCATGGTCGTCATCCTCATCGTCATGATGTTCTTCTTCATCATGGCCATGGTCGTCAACTTCATTGCCGTGATGCTCATCTTCGTCATGATGCTCATGCTCGTCTGCGTGGTGGTGGTGATGTCCCGGCAGCCCGTATTCGTTCTCATAGTGGCTTACGGAAAAGCCGGCATAGCCGCGCGCGCCGATCCAGGACAAACCGCCCGATATGTTCTCCGTATCCCTGCTGCTGTTGGCCAGGGTGCCCCGTTCAGACTCGTCCGGTTCCATTTCGGCAAACCCGGGGATATCGTAATCATCGGTATTGCGCGCCATTCCGTCGAGATGAAACGCAAAATTACCTACCCCGAAATTCAACCTGCCGGCGCCGGTCATGCCGTCCGAAACGGTTTCATATTGCAAGGCCACTTCGCCTTCCACATCGTCGGGTACATAATCAAGTATTCTACCGCTGACAATATTGATAATGCCGCCGCTCGCGCCGCTGCCGAACAGCAGCGTTGCGGGACCGCGAAAAATCTCAATCTGCTGAGATAAAATCGTCTCCGTGGTAACCGAATGGTCAGCGCTGAAACTGCCGACATCCATGGAGCTGAGACCATTTTCCAGCATTTGTACGCGGTAACCGCTCTGCGCACGAATGACGGGGCGGCCCACTCCCGTACCGTAATCACTGGAGGTGACGCCCGGTTCATTGGCAACCGTTTCACCGAGCGTGCTGGCGCTGCGGCTTCTCAGTTCTTGTTTTGTCAGTACCTGCACTGGCCGGACGATATGCTCATCGATCTCGGAAAACGGGTGGACAGTAACCCTTATCTCTTCGATGGATTCACCACCATAAGGTGCAGGTACATTTTGTTCTTGCGTTTGGGCATGGCCTGACGTTTCATCGGCAAGCGCTAATGGCCCGTGAATGCCTGTTGCCACGAGCAACAGGATGGCGATTCTTAACATTTGGATATCTCCACATAAACTTTCATGAGCACGGTGCTGCGCACCCCGGCGGCAGTAACTGTTGGTATAAATCGAGTCATGCCTCCGCACCACTCCCGCGAAAGCGGGAGTCCAGTTATATTCTGTGTCGCCGCAGGCGACGCTTTGTTTTCCTGGATTCCCGTTTTCACGGGAATGGTACTGGGGATAAGTTATAAAATATTTACACAGCAAATATATCTGGAATAACGCCAGGCGTTATTCAGACAAACAACGTCAGGGAACCTCTGGGAATAAATCAGAGATTCCCTGGATGGATCATGCGGAAGTTATCGGGGGAGAACGCGCGCGGGTAGTGGAGTTGTCGTGTGAATGATACCTGCTTTCAAACGCGACCTGCGGCGCTGTATCAGCAAGTAAGATTGAGTAAGTATGACTCGCGGCAACTGCCTTGCCGTCAAATACCGACTGCGTCAGGCATAGTACGCAATCATCATGGCATTCGAGAATGTCTTCGCCGAACTGGTGCGCAAGTACTGACGCCTGCCCCAACAGCAGCAGCGCAGAGAGCAGCCAGGCTGACAGGGATTTGCGTGCGAGAGGCATAATCAAGTTATCTCATAGTACTTTGTTGCGGGAGTCAAATGTGCTCAAAGCGTTCGTTGCACTCAGCTTGACCAGTGCATCAGAATGTTACCGTGATGCCGCCGCCGATGATCCGGGGGCGTCCCAGTGAAGACCCTTGAACGCCGGGACCGTAGAGAACACCGTTGATCTCCTGCTCTTCGTCGAAAAGGTTGCGGGCGAATGCAAACACCTCTATGCCACCGAAGGCGGCGCCAAGCCGGAAGTCGACATTGTGATACGCATCTAGGTCGAAACTGCCCGCGACATCGGCGGCGCGTTCGCTCACATATTGATGCGTCAACGTCATAAACGGCGTGAATGTGCCCCCCCATGATGCGGTATCGCCCCGGTAATCGAGTGTCACTGTAGAACTGAATTCGGCAACGTTGGGGATATGGTTCCCTGTTGCCGAACCGGAAAATGCGTCATCCTCGCGCATCTCCCCGTCCGTCCACGCAAGTCCTCCCGACGCAGACCAGTTTCGACTGAGAACGACATTACCCTGGGCTTCGACGCCAAAGCTGCGTGTATCGAGATTGACCGGGATAAACTGAAAGGCGATAAAATCCAATACAAACAGTTGTTCGTCTTTAACGTCATTGTAGAAACCGCTGAGGTCGAAACTGGCGCGACCGTCCAGAAGGCGTGTCTTCACGCCTGCTTCATAGGTCCAGGAGGTGGATTTGGCATAATTCGGGCTTTCGATGCCAAAGGCTGCGTTCAGGGTCAGCCGTGGAAAGCCACCGCTCTTTGCGCCTCGTCCAACCGTCGCGTAAAGATTGACGTTTTCGGTGGCCTCGAAGGCCAGCGCAAGACGACCCGTTAAGAGATCGAAGTTGGCCTCACTCTCTTCTTCAAAGAAGGCCACGGAACCCGGGAAACCCACACCGGTGAAGCTGGCATCGAGCGATTTTTCGTCACGCGTATAACGCAGGCCCGCCGTTCCTTTGAGTCGCGGATTGAATAATGGCGCTGTCACTTCCCCGTAGGCTGCATAGGAATCAATCTTCTGGGTGGCGTCCCGGTCGCCGTTCAGAATAGGCGAGAAGGTCGACCGATTGTCCAGTTCCACGTCGAAATCGGAATGAAAATAGACAAGACCCGCAGCCCAAGCGATCTCGTTTTCAGCAGCGCTCGATAAGCGGACTTCCTGGTAAAAGCGAGTCTCATCCTCGTGCCAGTCCGAGAATGAAAGCGGCGCGAGGAATGCCGAGCTGGGCAGACCGAAAAGCGGACCGTAGATCAATCCATCGGTATCATCCGTGACTTGATCGTTGGTGAAACCGTTGACCGCCGTGATCGAGGTGAAATCTGCGAAGCCTAGCGGTATTTCGACCATCGCGCTCGCACCCCAGGCCGTTCGCTCGACTTCGTTTTCCGGGTCTAATTCGACCACGGGACCAGGCTGCGTGCGTAAGACATAATAAAACGGATTAGAGTTCCGGTGATCGACATTCCCCGACAATGTAATACGAAGCCCGTCATCGGCTTCGGGTTCAATAACGACAACACCGCGCCCCGAATATGCGGTGCGGTCACCGAGGTCCCCGCCATTGGGGGCGATATTGTCAATGAAACCGTCAACCATTGATGCGCGGAAGGACAGTCGTGAGCGCACGCTATCGCCGGCGAGCGGACCGGAAATGGACGTTTCGGCGATCCCGAAGCCCTGTTCGCCGCCTTCGAACCGTACGCGACCTTCAAACTCGTCGGACGGCGCGCGCGTCGTGATGTTGAGGGCGCCGCCCTGGCTATTGCGCCCGAAGTGAGTGCCTTGCGGGCCGCGCAGCACTTCGATACGCTCCAGGTCCAGATAAGCGAACTCCGACGCGAAGACCGGTTGGGGCACTCCATCAACATACGCGACGACGGAACCGTCGTCGGGGCCAATCGCTTGCGACAATGGCCCAATGCCGCGGAGCTGGAAGTAGGCGAAGCGTCCGTCGTCAAAGCTTGTCAGAGACAATCCGGGCGCTTGCCTGAAGAGGCTGAACGTGTCATCCACACGCCGCGATTCCAGGGTATCGGCGCCAAGCACCGTTAATGCGTACGGCACATCCTGTGCGTTTTCCTCGCGCCGGCGCGCCGTCACGATTATCACGTCCAGGCGGGCAGTTCCATCAGCTTCCACGGATTGTTCCAATCCCTGTGTGCTTGCATTGGACGGAGCTGACAATTCCCCGGCGGGTGCCCCGCCGGTGAGTGTTTGTTCGTTTTCTTCCAGCGTTTGGGCATGGCCTGACGTTTCATCGGCAAGCGCGATCGGCCCATTAATGCCTGTTGCCAAGAGCAACAGGACGGCGATTCTTAACATTTGGATATCTCCGGATAAATTCATATGGAATAACGCCAGGCGTTATTCAGACAAACAACGTCAGGGAACCTCTAGGATTAAGTCAGAGGTTCCTTAGTATGGTTTATGCGGAAATTATCGGGGGAGAACGCGCGCGGGTAGTGGAACTGTCGTGTGAATGATACCTGCTTTCAAGCGCGACCCAGGGCGCTGTATCAGCAAGTAAGATTGAGTAATTATGACTCGCGGCAAATGCCTTGCCGTCAAATGCCGACTGCGTCAGACACTGTACGCAATACTCATCGGACTCCAGAATATCATGCTCGAACTGGTGCCCGAGCGCTGATGCCTGCCCCAACAGGATCAGCGCAGAGAGCAGCCAGGCTGACAGGGATTCGCGTGCGATGGGCATATCCGACTAGAACGCAACGCGCATACCGAAGATGCCGGAGCGTCCTGGCAGTGGCGCCTGGTCTTTGACAAAAGAAATATGCCGGCGTATCTGTTGATCAAGCAGGTTGGTAGCACGGGCAAACAGCGTCACCCTGTTGTCACCCAGCCTGAACGTGTAGTCGGCATGGATGTCCAGCAAGTGGTAGCCGCCTGTCTCCGTCTCCAACGGCGCGGCGCTGTCCTGCTCGTTCACGCGGGTATAGTTGACGGTCGCATACAGGTCGCCGCGTGAATACGTGAGACCCGAACCAAAACGCCAGGGCGTGATGCGCGGCAGGTTAATATCATTGCTGCGTTCGCCTTCCACGTAGTCCGCCCATAAACGCAACACCATGCGGCCCTGATCATTGTCCAGCAGGCGCGCCCGGGTTTCAGCCTCAAAACCCAGGAACTCCGCATCGTCCTGGCTCAAGAAAACCAGCAACGGTTCCTCGTCATCTTCCGGGTCCAGAATATCTGCCGGGTCGCCGTCAAAATTTTCCGGCACCCGGTCGGCGAAACCATCACCGTTCAGGTCCTGTTCCTGCCTGTAGATGTAATCGTCAATCCGGTTATAGAAGAAATTGGCGCTGACAGTGAACATGCCCGTCGTTTTACGCCAGTAGATATCGACATTATTGGACTTCTCTTTATCCAGGTTGGCGTCACCGATCTCGAATGTCGCAGTCGCCAGGTGCGGGCCTTGCGCATACAACTCCTCTATCGACGGCGCTCTCTCTGAATGACTGGCAGAAATGCCGACCTGGTAGCCCGGGGCATAATCCCAGCTCAGGCCACCGGATGCGCTGAACAGGTCATAGTCATTTTTAGCGCCCGTCTCTGCGTTCGAATCCTGGTGTTCAAAGCGTGCGCCCAGTTCAATATGCATACGTCCGATATCGGTTTTTTCCAGGATGAAAACCCCGAACGACTCCAGTTCCGACGGCAGCACATAGCTCTCCGCGCCAACAGCCGAGAAGTCTTTGTGACGATAGTGGAACCCGACAGCGCCGCTCCAGTCGCCTATGGGATCATGAAGCAACTCGATGCGCCCTTCCACCTCCTCGTTATCAAAGGCTGTGCCGACCTCGCCGCCCGGTTCGATTTCATCATGCTGATAATCATTAAAACCCCAGCGTAACTTCACGCGTCTCAAGCCGGGCAACGGATCATTCAGGGCCGCGACGAAATCGTAGCGGGTCTGTTCCATGTGAGTGCGCACACCGCCTTCCTCTTCCTCGTCATGCCCGTCTTCTTCATCATGGTCATGGTCGCCGTCTTCTTCGTCATCTGCGTCTTCTTCGTCATGATCGTGGTCGCCGTCTTCCTCGTCATGTCCGTCTTCTTCGTCATGGTCATGGTCGCCGTCTTCTTCGTCATGTCCGTCTTCCTCGTCATGCCCATCTTCTTCGTCATGGTCTTGAGCGGCGTCTTCATCATCATGTGCTTCATCTTCGTCGTGATGTTCTTCATCTTCATCATGCACTGCATCCTCGTCGTGATCTTCATCGTCCTCATTATGATTCACTTCGTCCTCATCATGATGCTCTTCATCTTCGTCGTGATGCTCCTCGTCCTCATTATGCTGCGCTGCGTCCTCATCATGGTCAAGATCACCATCCTCATCGTCATGGTGTTCGTCCTCATCATGAGCGCCGTCCTCATCGTCATGATTTTCATCCTCATCATGGTCGTGATCGCCGTCTTCCTCGTCATGATTTTCATCTTCATCATGGTCATGATCGCCATCTTCATCGTCATGATGTTCGTCCTCATCATGATCGCCATCTTCATCATCATGATGCTCATCTTCATCATGGTCATGATCATCGTCTAAATCCATGTCTTCAAGGTCGTGCAGATGGTCATGCTCGTCTTCGTGATGGTGGTGATGTCCCGGTATCCCATACTTGTTCCGATAGTGGCTCACGGAAAAGCCGGCATAGCCGCGTGAACCGACCCAGGACAAGCCTCCAGATATGTTCTCCGTATCCCTGCTGCTGTTGGCCAGCGTGCCCCGCTCAGACTCGCCCGGTTCCATCTCGGCAAATCCCGGGATATTGTAATCATCGGTATTGCGCGACATGCCGTCGAGATGAAACGCAAAATCACCTATCCCGAAATTCAAACTGCCGGCGCCGGTCATGCCGTCCGAAACGGTTTCATATTGCAAGGCCACTTCGCCTTCCACCTGGTCGGGCACATAATCGAGTATTCTGTCTTTCACAACGTTGATAATGCCGCCGCTTGCGCCACTGCCGAACAGCAGCGTCGCGGGACCGCGAAATATCTCAATCTGCTGAGAAAGCACTGTCTCCGTGGTAACCGAGTGGTCCGCGCTCGAACTGCTTAAATCCATCGTGCCCAGGCCATTTTCCAGCACCTGTACCCGGCTGCCGCTCAGCCCGCGGATGACAGGGCGGCCTGCTCCCGTACCGAAATCGCTGGAAGCCACACCCGGTTCATTGGCAATCGTTTCACCTATGTTGCTGATACTGCGGGTTTTCAGTTCTTCTTCTGACAGGACCTGAACAGGTTGGACGATATGTTCATCGATCTCGGACAACGGGTGGGCAGTGACCCTGATCTCCTCGATAAACTCCTCGCCGGCAGGCGATTGAACGTGACCGGGAGCCTCGTCGGCAAACGCGGGTGAGCAGTAAATACCTATGCTTATGAGCAACAGGACAATGGTTCTTAACATCTGGATATCTCCACATATACGAAAATTCGGAACCTCTGGTTGAACCGGAGTTTCCTTGGAACAGCGCCGGGCGCTATTCAGACCTACAGCTTAATCAGTTATGTGAGAGATAGTGGGGGGGAACGCGCGTGTAAAGTGGATGTATGGTGTGAATGATAAGTGTTTTGAACCGGGACGGCTGGCGCCCCGTCTGAATGCGGAGTAATGCTGGTATTGGCAGCGACAAGCGCGTTGCCGTTGAACACCGACTGTGTCAGGCATTGCTCGCAATGTTCATGCGCTGTCAGTACATCATGGTCGAACTCGTGAGCCAGCGCGGCTGTCTGCCCGAATATAACCAGGGCGCCGAGCAGCCAGGCAAGTAGTCGTTTTTGATCAACGCGCATATATGCAGTAAGTATAGATACTAAATGCGAAGTGTCAAATACTATACTTCAGGACATAATGTGTCGCCCGGAGGGCGACGCTTTGTTTCACTGGATTCCCGCTTGTGCGGGAATGGGCGGGCGAGGCAACTGCGTGAGCACCACCACCATAACCACTCCCGCGAAAGCGGGAGTCCAGTCAGATACTGTGTCGCCCGAAGGGCGACCCCTTGTTTCACTGGATTCCCGCTTGCGCGGGAATGGGAGGGGGAGTTTAGCGCAGGCCTGGTATCGCAGGGGGCCTGCCACGCTACCAGGGGAAAAACGTCCGCACTTCTTAGGGGGACGGGTTATTTTAGCGCGACTACTGCGTGTACTGCGATGCCTTCGCGGTTGCCGATGGCGCCCATTTTCTCATTGGTGGTTGCCTTGATATTGACTGCGTCCGCGGCTACGGACAGGTCGGCGCACAGGTTGTTCCGCATCGCGCTGATGTGGGGCGCCATTTTGGGCTCTTCCGCAATGATGGTGATGTCGGCATTGTTCACTTCAAGTTTTTTCTGCGCCAGCAACGCGCGCGTGCGCCGCAGCAGGACTCTGCTGTCGATGTTTTTGAATTCGCCACTGGTATCCGGGAAATGCGCGCCGATATCACCCAGCGCGGCCGCGCCGAGCAGCGCGTCGCACAGCGCGTGGATCACGACATCACCGTCTGAGTGCGCCTGCAACCCCTTGTCATGGGGCACGTTGACGCCGCCCAGCACCAGCGGGCGCCCTGCCACGAACCTGTGGGAATCATAACCGTGACCGATTCTCATAGTGTTTATTCTAAACTCCTACAGCCGATAAAGACACAATGATTTGCATCCCCGGGAATTCCTCTCATTACTCACCCTTGTATCGGCACAAATCCGTCTGGAGAGGATTTGGACATCCGAAAGATGCCCGAGGGGTGTGCGCCATGGAAGGTGCACATCAATATCAATGACTGTAAGGCATTAATTTTGTGAGGAAAACAAAAATCGCATTTTTGTTTTCCGTACTCTGACAAGTCCAAGATGGACTTGTTCAGAGCTTCTTCAAATAAAATTCAGCCAAGGCCAGGTCTTCCATTAACGATACCTTGATATTGTGGGAACCGCCCTGCACTATTCCCGGCCGGCAACCCCGGCGTTCCAGCGCCTGGGCCTCGTCCGTCACCAGTACCTCCTCCGCGGCCGCCGCTGCAATTGCTTCCCGCAACATACCCAGTCGGAACATCTGTGGTGTCAGCGCGCGCCAGAGTTGCTCACGGTCCAGCGTCGCCTCGATATCATGTTGCCGCCCTGTCTGTTTCACCGTGTCCCGGACCGGCAGGGCCAGGAT
Organism: Gammaproteobacteria bacterium; assembly: GCA_965221335.1. GTDB lineage: Bacteria > Pseudomonadota > Gammaproteobacteria > Eutrophobiales > Eutrophobiaceae > JAAXHV01. The sequence continues at coordinate 91,042 of CBDCSC010000004.1, forward strand.
GCCGCCTACCGGGTGATCCTCAAGACCGTCGATCAGACAGTCTATATCCGTCCTGGTAATACAGGGCCGGGCCGCATCGTGGACCAGCACCCAATCAGTATCCAACGCACATTCCGCAACGCGATTGAGACCGTTGAGCACGGAATGGCAGCGTTCCTTACCGCCCGGTGCGGTGAGCACCCGCGGATGGCGTGCGGGCGCCAGGGTCGGCCAGAATTCGTCGCCATCAGCGACCACCACGACGATGCCCTTGATCAGCGGATGGTCGCAGAACGGCTGCAGGCTGTGTTCGATAACGGTACGGTCCAGCAGCTTCAGGTATTGCTTGGGGCGATCCGCACCCACGCGCCGGCCGATCCCGCCCGCCGGAATGACAGCCCAATAGTCCGGGTTTGGACGGCCGGTCATTGCAAGGCACCCGGTTCTTCCAGCGGCGCCTCGAGCACTAACTCTCCGGTGGTCCGGTCCGGGTTATCGATAATCTGGTAGAACACTTCGTCGGATTTGATCATACCCATTTCACTCCTGGCGCGCTCTTCAATTGCTTCCTGGCCGTGCTGCAAATCAATGACTTCCGCGGCCAGGGACGCGTTTCTTTCGCTGAGCTGCTGATTCTCTTCGGCCAGCTCCTGTTTTGTCTGTTCCAGTTCTTTGACATCCATCAAGCCGCCGGGGCTGAACCACAGGCGGTATTGAAGCAGCGCCAGGATGACCAGCATGATGACGACCACCAGCTTCATCTCTATCCCGGTGCAGACGCGCCAGGCGCCTGCCCGGCCAGGTGGCTGAATGCTGCCCGGCCCGGGTAGCGCGCCCCATCGCCCAGTTCCTGTTCTATGCGGATCAGACGGTTGTACTTGGCTACCCGGTCGGAACGGGACAGCGAGCCGGTTTTTATCTGCCGCGCGCCGGTGGCCACCGCCAGGTCGGCGATGGTTGTGTCCTCGGTCTCGCCGGAGCGGTGGGATATGACCGTGGTGTAACCGGCTTTACGGGCCATATCGATCGCGGCCAGGGTTTCAGTCAGCGTGCCGATCTGGTTGACCTTGATCAGGATCGAGTTTGCCACGCCGGAGTCAATCCCCTGTTGCAGGATGGTCGTGTTGGTGACGAACAGGTCGTCTCCCACGAGTTGCACCCGGTCGCCGAAACGCGCGGTCAATGCCCGCCAGCCGTCCCAGTCGTCTTCGGCCATGCCGTCTTCCACGGTAATAATCGGATAATTCTCCATCCAGGGCGCGAGGTAATCCAGAAACTCCTGTGCGCTCAATGACTTGCCTTCGGACGCGAGCAGGTACCTGCGGTCTTGGTAAAATTCCGTGCTGGCGATGTCCAAGCCCAGCAGGATGTCCTCGCCGGGGACATACCCGGCATCGCCGATGGCGCTTAGAATGACTTCCAGCGCCGCCTCGTTGGATTCCAGGTCCGGCGCAAAGCCCCCTTCATCCCCGACAGCCGTATTCAACCCCCGGGCCGACAGTACCGACTTCAGGGCATGGAATATTTCCGCGCCGTAGCGCACGGCCTCGGCGAGGCTGGGCGCGCCCACGGGCAGGATCATGAACTCCTGCATATCGACGCTGTTGTCCGCATGGGCGCCACCGTTGATGATGTTCATCATCGGCACAGGCATGTCAAACGGGCCGGCGCCGCCCAGGTAACGGTACAGCGGCAGACCCTCGTCGGCGGCTGCGGCATGGGCGGTGGCCATCGAAACCGCCAGTATCGCGTTCGCGCCCAGCCTGCTCTTGTTGTCGGTGCCGTCCAGTTCCAGCATCGCCGTGTCGATGCCGGTCTGGTCCCGGGCTTCCATGCCCAACAGCGCCGGACGCAGTTCATTCTCGATATGGCGGACTGCCTGCAAGACGCCCTTGCCACAGTAGCGGGTGGCGTCGTTGTCTCTCAATTCCAGGGCTTCTCTCGAGCCGGTCGACGCACCGGACGGTGTCATCGCGCTGCCGGTATTGCCTGCAGCCGTTGCAACCTCGGCCAGTAGGGTCGGGTTACCCCGGGAATCGAGTATTTCGAATGCGCGTAGTTGAGTTATTTCAGACATCAGGCTGTTCCTGTTTTGATGCGCCGGTCCAGATCGACCAGGGTTTCCAGTAATTGTTTCACTTCATGCAGCGGCACGGAGTTGGCGCCATCGCTGAGGGCCTGGTCCGGTTGCGGGTGGGTTTCCATAAAGATCCCGGCGACGCCCACGGCCACCGCGGCCCGGGCCAGGGCAGGAACAAATTCCCGCTCCCCGCCGGACTGCCTGCCCTGCGCGCCCGGCAGTTGCACCGAGTGGGTCGCATCGAACACCACCGGGCAGCCGGTATCCCGCAGAATAACCAGCGCGCGCATGTCGGACACCAGATAATTATAGCCGAAACTGGCGCCGCGCTCGCAGACCAGCAGTTGTTCATTGCCCGTCGCGCGGGCCTTTTCGACGACCTGGCGCATATCCCAGGGCGCAAGGAACTGGCCTTTCTTTATGTTCACCGGCAGTCCGCAAGCAGCCACGTTGCGAATGAAATTGGTCTGCCGGCACAGGAAAGCCGGGGTCTGCAATACATCCACGACTGCCGCTGCCGCTACCTCTCCCAGCGGCGTGTCCTCGTGTACGTCTGTCAATACCGGCACGCCAATCTCCTGCTTCACTTTCTCCAGGATACGCAGACCCTGCTCCAGGCCGGGACCGCGATAACTCTCTCCGGAACTGCGGTTGGCCTTGTCGAAAGAGGACTTGAAGATGAATGGGATACCCAGTTCAGCAGTGGCTTCCCGTAGCGTTCCTGCGCAGTCCAGGGCCAGTTGTTCGCTCTCGATAACGCAAGGACCGGCGATGAGGAACAGCGGGTGGTCGGTTCCGACCTCAAAACCACACAAATTCATGTTCAGCCACCGTTGCGGTGAGTCAAAGCCGCCCTGATGAACCCGGTGAACAACGGATGCCCGTCGCGGGGAGTGGAATTGAACTCGGGATGGAACTGGCAGCCGACAAACCAGGGATGCTCGGACAGTTCGACAATCTCCACCAGCTTTTCATCGGCCGATATGCCTGCCACCCGCAACCCGTGGTGTTCCAGCTTGCCGCGGTAGTTGTTGTTGAACTCGTAACGGTGCCGGTGCCGTTCCATGATGCTGTCCTTGCCGTACATGTTCCTGACCAGGGTATCGTCCAGCAGCCGGCACTCCTGTCCCCCCAGTCTCATCGTACCTCCCAGGTCCGAATGCTCGTCCCGCGTTTCCGTTGCGCCGTCAGCATTCAGCCATTCGGTAATCAGGCCGATCACGGGAAACGGCGTCTTCGGCGCAAATTCGGTGCTGTCGGCTCCTTTCATCCCCGCCACGTGCCGGGCAAACTCTATCACCGCCACCTGCATCCCCAGGCAGATGCCCAGGTACGGGACCCGGTTTTCCCTGGCGTAATGCGCGGTCGCGATCTTGCCCTCAATACCCCGGTCGCCGAATCCACCGGGCACGATAATCGCATCCATGGAGTGCAGCCGTTCCGTGCCGTCCTGTTCGACATCTTCGGAGTCCACGTAATGGATATCGATGGTCGTGCGCGTATGTATGCCGGCGTGGATCAAGGCCTCGGCCAGGGACTTGTAGGAATCAGTCAGGCCGGTGTACTTGCCGACCATCGCGATATTGACCTCCCCGGAAGGATGCTCTACCGCGTCGATGACATCGTCCCATTCGGACAGGTCCGCATTCGGCGCCGACATCCCAAGCTTGTCCAGCACTATGTCGTCCAGGCCTTGCTCGTGAAACAGGCGCGGGACCCGGAACAGGTTGTCCACATCGACCGCTGAGATGATGGCGCGTTCATCCACGTTGGTAAACAAGGCTATCTTGCGGCGTTCATTGTCAGGCAGGGGGCGGTCGGACCGGCACATCAGCACATCGGGCTGGATACCGATGGATCGCAGTTCCTTGACCGAGTGTTGGGTCGGTTTGGTCTTTATCTCGCCGACGGTCTCGATATATGGCACCAGGGTCAGGTGCATGAACAGGGAACGGCGCGCGCCCAGCTCCATACGCATCTGCCGGATCGCCTCCAGGAACGGCTGGGATTCGATGTCGCCAACCGTACCGCCGATCTCCACGATGGCCAGGTCCGCATCCCCTGCCCCTTCCAGGATGCAGCGCTTGATCTCGTCGGTTACATGGGGGATAACCTGCACCGTCCCGCCGAGGTAGTCGCCGCGGCGTTCCTTCTGGATGACGTTCTGGTAGATCCTCCCGGTAGTGAAATTGTTGCGCCGGGTCATGCGGGTGCGCACGAAGCGCTCATAGTGACCCAGGTCCAGGTCAGTCTCCGCGCCGTCCTCCGTTACGTACACCTCGCCGTGCTGGAACGGGCTCATTGTGCCCGGGTCAACATTGAGATACGGGTCCAGTTTCAGCAACGTCACGTCCAACCCGCGGGATTCGAGGATCGCTCCGAGGGACGCCGAGGCCAGCCCTTTTCCCAGGGAAGACACCACGCCGCCGGTGACAAAGACAAAACGGGTCAAGGCTTCGAGCCTGTTGGGAAAAGTGAGAAAGCGGGGACCGGCTCCAGCAGGCCGCAACAAATCACGCAGAAGTTCTGTAACTTGCACATAAGCTGGAACAGTATGCTAGCACATGTGCGCGCAGGTTTAAATGGCTTGGCTTGGTCGGTAGCTGCGGTAAGTTCTTTATATCAACCAGTACGGCCAATAGAGGATCCTGTTTCGTTTATCCCAGTGAGGCAATCCGCCGTAGGCGATGATACCGAAAGCTATGCCCTGACGCTTTATGAAATCAACAAGCAACGAGGTATCGATCTGGCTGCGGTCTATGCCGGCTTTGGCCTCGAGGGGGATCAGCCGTTTACCCACAGTTACTACAAAATCAATTTCTCCTGCGCCATATTTCACCTTGTTATTGGCGTCGATGGTGAATGGCTTGTAGTAATTGATGTGGGTTTTCAAGGCTTTCAACTGCAAAATCTGCGTGAGTCTGTTATGCAGATACCCTTCCACGCGAAAGCCTCTTTCCGCATCGCTTTCCAGCAACTCCTCGCCGGTCAGGTAGGTGACGATGCCCGGGTCGATGTAGGAAAAATTATTGAGGTAGGAACGGCGTTCCTGCCCGATAAGAAGCGGCTTTTTTTTGAGCAGGTAACCCTGGTTGATCAGCGCGTCGATGACCTGGTTAATCTGGTCCCGCCTTCTCAAACCGGTTCTCTGGAAAACTCCCTGGTACGCGAATTCCCTGGAATCCAGCCGGGCCAGTTCCAGTTTAACCGTGTCCGCCGTGGTTTCATTATTAACTGACATCAGTTCAAAACCGCGCTCTACGATTTTGCGTATTTCCACAAGCCTGGCGTCATTTCCCTGCGCAAGGTGGACCAGCGGGAAACCGCCATAACACAGGTAGCGGGCAATGATCTGCTTGGGTTCTTCATCGAGGTCCAGGGAGAACTGCACATCCCGCCCGTTCTGCCATTTGAACAACACATCCCGAAATTGCCGTATCCATTCCGGTTTCACCATTTTCTCATGGCAGAGGATTTCGCCAAGAGATAACGGCGCCAGGTGCCAGAGGTCAGCCCGGCGCTGCAGCCGCCTCCTGGCCTCAGTTTGCAAAAAGGCAGGATTGGAACCGGAAATAATAAAGGATGCGCCGGTATGGTCGAAGACATACTTCACTGCATCGAATATCAGTTCCGACTTCTGTACTTCATCAATGAAAATCAGGGCAGCGCGGTTTGTCTGCGCGCTGACCTGCTCGTGCAGATAGCGGGTGTTCCAGGCAACGGCCTGGCGAAATTGCACATCATCTCCGGTATAGGAGAAGACGCGAAAGTCGTTTTCCAGTTCTTTCAGTACCTGTTTAATCAGTGTCGTCTTGCCGGAACCGACCGTTCCGGCCAAGATAAGTCCTGAGGGCGAATCCGGCTGGAAAAAACGCAACAAATTCTCATGTAATTCGCGAATTATATACATGAGTGGAGATTTTACTGAATATTTTGTAAAATCTCCAGAGATTTTACTGATTTTTTTGTAGAATCTCTAAATTTGCCATGGTGAGAAGTCCGCCCCATCATCCACGACGACAATAGCTTTCCTTTTACTCACCGCGCCGCGCCCACGTGACAGCATCTGCGATATCTGCTTGAGATATCCCTAGCTCGGCTAGTTTTTTTCTCGTCGAATCGGCGCGGTTAAACCGAACAGGCGTCAATATTATGCGACCCTGTTCCTCGATCACATCAAAGTACTCTGTATCTTCAAGCTCGGATAGCACTTTTTTGGTAGCGTCAACTGATTTTTAGAAGTGAGTTTAGCCAGCATGGTCATCGGGCGCTTATCCAACGGGTTGTTCCGGGCAGGCACAGTAGTTTTTAAGCCGGCACAACTGGTAATTCCAATAATGGCCCAGGCAAATGATGGCAGCGCCGGTGAGGGTCAGCGCCTGCTCCCAGAATTCGCCCACAACTTCTTCGCCTGCCAGCACGGCTGACAGTAAAAACATCAAGCCGAATAAACCCAAAACCAGCAATCGATAGCGCTTGTGCTGTTTGCAGCCCATGGTCAGTGCGTAGATGCTCGTGGGTATCACCGCCAGCACCATCCACAGGTGAAACGCTTCATTATCGAATTGCAATGCCACCAGGCTGGGGAGCATCACAATGATTAAAGGAGCAGCCAGGCAATGGATCGCGCAAAGCAAAGACAGGCTCATCGCCATTTTTTCAGTGAGCCTTTGTATACGTGTCATAGTCATTCGCATGAGATAATATCCACGTTTAGCTGCATCTGCGCGGGCAGAACCTGCTCGATCCTGCTGGTCAGACGCAAGATATCAGCAGTACAATACTGTTCAGCACCAGCGATAATCTTTTATACTCTTTTCATGTTTCTTAAGGAATCTCTGAGACTTAATCACAGAGGTTCCTTAACTTTAAGCCCGGATAATGCAGCAGTGGATATGGCATTTTAACAATCGGGGAATCAATACCGCAGCAGCCGAACAGTCACAATAATTGATATGTTACAACATAACATTTATTGTGGCAAATGATCTGTGAAAGGTTTGGGTCAGGATGTATATTTTACACTCCGGCAGCATCGCCCTGTGTTGTCAACGGCGACACCAACAATGAAGTGATAAATTTAAGGAAGCTCTGACTTAATCTCGGAGATTCTTGAATGAAGGTTGGCTTAGAGAATAAAACTCAGAGCGCGTCGTATGTCTCTATGTAAATGTCGCGCAGATTCCGACCCTGGTAGACCCAGTACCGCGTTGGATTAACTGGATTATCGGTACCCAGCAGCTCTCTGGTGGCCGCCGTCAATGATGTTGTCTCTCCCCTGAACTCAACCTTCCGCCCAGAAACAACCACAACGCTTTCATGCGGCGGTTTATAAAACTGGAGAACAGACCCCTCTGGAATGCTCATCTCGATAAAGTTCAGACTCGGACGGCGGGCCTTGAGTCTATTCGATGCATCCCTGGCCTCCGTATCTACGGCGTCCGCCTCCCGCTGGAGGTCTGGTGTAACATCTTCGCCGGCCATCAACTGAAGCAATGCAATCGCTTGCTCTGGTTCAATTTCAAAGAACTCACGCTTGGCATTAAGTCGGTATGGCCCGAATGCGCGATGAAACGCGCTTTCAACCTTTGTCTCATCATTAACCCGTGCGGCAAAAACACATTCAAACGGTACAGGCACGCCTGTGGAGTACAGTTCATTCAACCTGGCATTCATGCTGTCGCGTGAGGTTTTACCAATCTTGACCAGACCCGGCATCGCAGGATTGGTCAAGACGTAAACGATGCCCGCACTTGGTGTTTCATTCATTTGTTCAAGTTAACCTGAAGTTGTCAGACGAGGCAAGATATTTTCGGCACAATTCGGATGGGATACAGGGCGGACGTATCCTTTTTTTACTTGGCAAAATTTATTGAAGCGCTGAGTTAATCAGAGGTTTACTTAAATTACCACTTTATATTGACAGTAATACTGTATATAATAAGTGTCGTGAAAGAAATAAAGCAATTATTCACTCTGAATGAATTGGCCAGTTTGGTCGATCTGCCAAGACGAACAGTTCGCTATTACATTCAGATCGAGTTGATTGATCGCCCCGAAGGGGTTGGTCGTGGCGCGCATTACACAACTCGTCATCTGGAACAACTGATAGAGATCCGCAAATGGCAACAAGCGGGATTGTCTTTAGAGCGAATACGTGAACTACTCTCTGCAAGTGAAACAGGCGCTTTATTACCACCGCCGAGACCTCGCGAAAAGGGCACAGTAGCCGTGCGGAGCCATATCTCTATCGATGATGGTCTGGAACTCAGCATTGATCCGAAACAGGCCAATTTAACGCCTGAAGATGTCCGGAAACTCGCCGGCAGTGTGATGAAATTATACGAAAAAATCCGTTCCGCCAAAGAGGAATAAATATGAGAAATACAACCGCAGCAGTACTCGAACCCGTCGGTAAGGCGCGCATTGCCCTTGAAGCAGTTGATTTTCAGGCAAGTCTGCGTGGCTTGATGTCAGAAGTTGTTGTTACGCAGACCTACCGGAACCTGGAAAATGCCAGTGTCGAAGCAGTCTATACCTTTCCTCTCCCGTTCAATGCGGTGTTATTGGAGCTTACTTTGGAACTCAATGGAAAGATGTTGCATGGCGTGATTTACCCAAATACCGATGCAGAAGATCACTATGAAGATGCGATCAATGACGGCGACTCAGCAATTCTCCTGCAAAAACTGGAACCGGGTATTTTTACCTTGAATGCAGGCAATATCCTGCCCGGCGAAAAAGCTGTTGTACGTTTCCGCTATGCCCAGTTACATCATTGGCAAGGAGATAGTCTCAAGTTCCATATCCCTACTACTATTGCTCCCCGATATGGTGATCCGTATGCGGCCGGATTGTCTCCCCACCAAGTCCCGGAATATGTCCTTTCAGCGGATTATGCGTTTTCACTGGTAGTTCGCATCAAGGGCGAGCTATCACAGGCAAAATTGGATTGTCCCTCACACCAGATCGCCATATCAAGGAGCAGCGATGTCATGGAAATATCGCTTTCCGGAGGGAGCGCCATGATGGACCGGGATTTTGTGCTGGTTGTGAAAGAGCCTGTTGAATCCGTGGAAGAAGGATTTCTTGCGCAGGATAATGAGCAATTTGTTGCGCTCGCGTCCTTTCATCCCACCTTCCCGGAGGATACAGAGAAAGCGCCTCGTTGTATAAAGTTGGTGGTGGACTGTTCCGGATCAATGAATGGAGATTCCATCGTTGAAGCAATAACCGCGCTGCGTGAAATCATTTCACTGCTCAAGCCAGTTGATTATTTCAACCTGATAAGGTTTGGTTCGAGCTATGGCATGCTGTTTCCCGAAGTGGTCATTGCCAACCAGGAAAACATCAGCAAAGCAACGCAGTTCGTGCATAGGCTTCTCGCGGATATGGGTGGCACCGAAATCGGCGCGGCACTGGATGCAGCATATCGGAGCGGAACGATTACAGGCTTGCCCTCCGATCTTCTGTTGATTACCGATGGCGAAGTGTGGCATCACGAGCAGGTTATTCGGGACGCGCAAGAATCCGGACATAGAATATTCACTGTCGGCGTAGGCAGTGCGGTGTCTGAAAGTTTTGTCCGTGGAATAGCCGAATCGACCTCCGGAGCCTGTGAGGTGGTATCACCGCATGAAAATATGTCAGAACATATCATACGGCATTTCAGACGGATCGATCAGCCAAAGGCAAATTCACTATATATTAACTGGCCGAAAACTCCTATTTGTCAAATACCTGCTGAGTTGGGTACCGTGTATGCGGGAGATACATTGCATGTGTTCGGATGGTTCGACGAGCGTCCAGCAGGCACGGTTGACCTGACAGTCACTTTTGGAGATGGCCGTGTTGTGGTCGAAAAGGTAAACCTCCCAACAGAATTTAATGTAAGCGAAAGCTCGTTTGCCAACCTGCCCAGGATAGCGGCGCATAGTCGATTGCAAGTGCTTGATGCTGATGCAGCCGCAGAACTGGCAAAACGATATCAACTGGTAACGGAGCATACGAGTTGTGTTCTGGTGTATGACCGTGAAGAATCTGAAAAATCAGAAGGAATTCCTGTGTTTCGAAAGGTTCCGCAGATACTGGCTGCCGGATGGGGTGGGATGGGTGATGTTGTATATCGTCTGGCTGACCCTATCGAGAGTCGGTATGGGCATAAGGAACTCATTCATGAGAAAATGGTTGCCCATGCAAACCCTCCAAGCATGATGGCAAAACATGCTGACTTCAAGCTTGATGATGACGGCAGTATGGAATTGGCTCGCTTTTTAACTCCCCTACCTCAGGATACAAACGATTTTAGTCATTTGGTCTCGGCCTTGAATACGCTTTATTCAGAGAGAACGAGTACAAAACTTGATATTACTGCCCTGTCCGACCTGATTGCGCTAGGATTAGACCAGGAAATTGCCGATCGCCTTTCAAAACTGATAAACACTGAGGAGCCGGAACTGCATGTTATCATTGCCTTCCTATCCGCTCTTTCTGACAGCGATGCCGGAAACAATCTGTCACGTCATGTGAAACGACTCATCCGCAGGGCCGAGAAACAAGTTTCGTTAGATGCATCCAGTAAAGAGACCATACAGCAATTCATTACCAGTGAATACAGGAGTTTGCCTGATGGGAATTGACACCGACAACATCGATTTTCACGCGTTGTTAACCGATGAATATATTGCAGTAGCGAATCGCGGGCGGCCATTTACTAAGGAAGATTTATTTGCGGTCTGCCAACCAAATATAAGTACGAAAGGTCATAACGATATTACGAACAATGACAATATGTTCAACAGCAAGAAGGAAGCTGAAGGACTGCTGAAGGAGATACAAAGTTACAGGTTAGATAAATATAAACCCAGGCAAATCCAGGGATTCGAGCTAAGCGATATCAAAGGAGATGTTACCGCAGAGTATGCGCTTCGTGATGAATATGCAGGCCGCATTCTGCCCGAGTTACTTCAGAACGCGCATGATGCGCGTGCCGTACAGAAAATTGGGCGCAAGGGAATCGGCTTCAATGCAGTACTTAATATATGCGACGGGCCGAGATTCCATTCGGGATACTTACACTTTGGTTTTGACCGCTCGCGTTCCCTCAAACTTATTCAGGAAAGATATCAATCGATTAAAGAAGTGCCGATTTTACGCCTGCCTTTTCCCGTATCTCAGGAACAAGAGCCTAAGCAAGTCCGTGAGCTGGTTGAAAAATATGACACGGTCATTGTACTTCCCTTCACCGACAACCAATCTCGCGAACGATTCTTACCTCATTGGGAGAAATGTGCCAAAGATGGAAAATTGCTTTTGTTTCTTGAGAGCGACGGATTGAACCGGATTGTCTGGGAACGCAATGACGAAACCGGCGTATCAAAGTACGATTGGTCCCGTCGGGTTGAAGATGGACATGTCGAGATTCATGGCAATACGCCAGACAAACAGATGGCTGAACGCTGGCGCATTTACAAGTCGGAACGGGCTGCGGTTGCCGTCAAGCTGCATGAGGACGGGTCGCCAGCTCCCTATAAGGATGAAAATGTCCGCGTATTCTTCGAAACTAGAGAGCAGTCACCACTTCCCCTGCTCATACATGCCAAATTTCCACTCGAGCAAGGCCGTAATAACGTGTTTATTGAGGATGGCAATATTAGTGATATTGTCGAAGAAGTTGCAGATCTCGTGTATGACGCGCTTGATGGGGTTTCTAACACCGGAGTTTTTTTGGACTTGTTGAACCCTCGAATTGAGCCGGAACAAATGAGGAATATAGAGAAACAACTTTGGGGTGCATTCAAGACTAGACTTTCCGACATCTCGATTCCCAACACCAAGCAGGTTCAACTCAGTCAGGTTAGACTTCGTCCCGAACATAGAATATGGGGGTATGACTGTAATCTTTGGAATGATTTCAAGAGTATTCTTCATGAGCATAACCGCGATCAATTTTTACAACTTCCATTGCTCCCCCCCGGGGTTGATTCGGATGATCGTGATAATACGATACTTTATTTCAATCCCGATGCCAGGTTGTCAGAAGACGAAATCACAGAATTACCTATTATACCCGTCACAGGGCATGACTGTTTCATCGCTGCAAACAAGTCAAATATCTTCTTTCCTCCTGAAAAAAATCCCCCGCAAGCTCCACGTGATGTGGAAATCCGATTTCTTGACCAGAACTTCGTTGAGCTCATCAGAGAGCATGGGCAGAGTAAAATTGAGAACATCCTGCTTAAAGAGCTTTTGCATGTATCAGAGTTCAAACCATTGAGTCTGCTCAGCGCGATTCTGCCGATTCTTCGCAAAACCGATGTCCAACAACCGGCTGGCCTTATCGACTTCTTATTTTCTGCCGTAGAACCAGAACTCGCAGATGAGGACATCATATTCAATTGGAAAGAACCTGCGCGTAAGAAAGTGTCTGAACTGCTCAAATTACCAGTCCGGGGCGGTGATGAACGGCCGGTCAAGGAAGTATATGCAGGGTCTGACTGGACCGGCAATGATTTCCTTGAAAAAGCCTATGGCAATAACAATGAACGAGATTTTCTGAAACCACCACCAACTGATGAAGAAGAAAAGAAACGTTGGCAGAGATTTTATCAATGGCTGGGTGTAGGTTGGTGTCCAAAAATTTTGCCTGTGGTAAATCCCAGATTTGAAGACCATAGAGAAACCAAGCAAGAAGCACAATGGATAAAGACAAGCAAGTATTTTCAAATCACCACGGATAAGGAACCGCCACACTGGCGTGAATACTGTGACACGATTCATAAGGATAGAGCTTTTGATCACAGATATGCTCCCAGGATGCAACAAAACTGGACGCTGGATGGAGGAGAAGAATTATTGATGCGGGAGGGCATCTTTTCGCTCATCGGTAACAATTGGGATTACTACAAAATATATAAAGGTGCCTATGGATGCCAATATTCGACACTCAAGAAGAAGGCTGAAGTCTCGTGGCATTGTCAATCGTATTTTATCTGGCTGCTTAAGAACAATGCTTGGGTGCCGGTAAAGCAGACAGCCAAAAAACAAAATCCAGAAGATGTTTTTCAAACCCCAGAAATCAGCAACGAGATTGGCGGCTGGACTTTCCAAATTCAGGATGACGCAGAGAAGGATTTTCTGGAAGCGATCGGGGTGCGCAGGGGTTGGACAGCCATTATGAGTGAGGACTGGCAGCGTTGGCTTCAAGCCGCGGCTGGACTCTCTAAAGAACAGATACATAGTCGCAAAGAAAATGTGAAAAGTCTTTACTTGGCAGCTCTTCGACATTGGAGAGATAACAATAGGGATCATTACTCAGGGCTATTATGGGGCATCAAACAGAAGCGCGACAACACGGAAGAATGGCGGCGCTTAAATGAGCAAAATAGCATTTATTATGTCGACCGCCCTGATTTGCACGATCTCCGAATTCCTGATTGTTATATCTTTCCGATAGAACTCAATCAGCTACAGGATAGTGCAAAGACAAAATTACGACTTAAGTTGCTCTCTGAACATTTATCAGGACAACCTGTAGAACCAGAAGAAATCAAGGAACTATCCGAGCGACTCTCACAAAGGACCAAGGAACATATTAAATTCATTAATGCTTTTCTTAAACAGGAGTCATCCGAAAACGCGCTCTTTTCCAGTGGAGATACAATCCCAGAAGTTAAAGTTATAAATCAGTTAAAAATCCAGTTTAAAATTGACGGAACAAATATCGATAGGCCCATGAGAGCCTACCATTCGCAAACCGAAGACGGCCTCTGGGAATTATGGCTGGATAACGAGATCTTTAGGGACACTAAACTACCAACAATGGCCTGTGAACATATTGCCAGCGCTCTGGTCTATGCAGGCGAACTATCTCTTGATAAACAACCCATATTTAAGGACCTGCTGTATTATGAAAATCTGAATCTTGAGCATAAACTCCTGCAACTTGGACTCACTCAAGATAGTATTAATGAAATGAAAGTGAAACCAATTCAACCAATGGAAACGGAGACAATCGAGGCGTTGACCGCCCTAGGGGAAACCAAATTGCCGAGAAATTCTGGGCAACCTAGAGAAACAAATGAATTCGAGACAGGCTTTAAAACAGTAACCCGTTCATCACACAATAGCAGAAATCGCGGTTCTGGCAGTAGCACAAGCGGAAGAGCATCCTCAGCTCCAAATGTCGAAGCAGGAAAAAAGGCAGAAAAACGAATACGGACAGACCTGAAAAATCGCCTTGAGCCTCTTGGATGGCAGGTCAGCTGCAGACCAACCAGGGACGAACAGCGACGGGAGACAGATATCGAATTAAAGCATAAAGAACACGGCGCATACCATGTCGAAGTAAAGCATTGCGAGAGTGGGTACGTTTATTGGTCAGAAAAGGAAGTAAGCAAAGCCCTGAAACATCATGGCCGTTATCTTATGGTCATTGTTCAGGGTGGGGATGAAAAACATCAGCAATACTGGATAAAATATCCCACGGATGAGTTAATATCGCCACCTCGAAAGGGCGTATGGGTATGGAGGAGTCAACTTGATGTTCCATATCAGCCAGTACAAAATAACCCGTGGGCGGTTCCAAGCTCACGGAAAGAGCGCAGCGCTGATGGCTTCTCATTCAAAATTGATGTAACGCGTTGGATAGCAGAGCGTGAACCTAATCACTGTCCTTTATTTGACTTGGACAGAGAAACCAATACGTTAACTGATTGAGGGGAATAGAACCGACTGCCAGCGTCAGATTGTGTGCCGTTGATGGAAGGGACAAAACGGTATAATATCTACACCGGTACGTAAGAACGCTATACGATTACCGGGGTATTGAAGTGATTTAAGTCCCTGGGTGTCTAGCAATATACAGAGAGCCCGATTCAGATGTTCTGCGCAATGGGTATTTCGGCAATTCTGCTTGGGTGGCACCCTGTTCTACTGGACTCCCGCTGTTGCGGGAGTGGTATAGAAGCGGTGTTCACGCAAGTGCCCCCCAGCCCATTCCCGCGTAAGCGGGAATCCAGTAAGACAATGGGTCGCCCGCAGGGCGACACTATAATAGACTGGACTCCCGCTTTCGCGGGAGTGGGACGGTGGCGTGACTCCGTATTCTACTGGACTCTCACTTTCGCGGGAGTGGTATTGTGGTGGTGTTCACGCAAGTGCCCCCAACCCATTCCCGCGTAAGCGGGAATCCAGTGAGACAATGGGTCGCCCGCAGGGCGACACTATAATAGACTGGACTCCCGCTTTCGCGGGAGTGGGACGGAGGCATGACTCCGTATTTCACTGGACTCCCGCTTTCGCGGGAGTGGGACGGAGGCATGGCTTGGTTGCTGCCAACAGTTATATGATGCCGGGGTGAGCAGAGCCCTGATCATGTGGGATTGGAAATTATAAAAAACTGGAGTAATCAGCATGAATAGTATTATTTTACTGACAGGGCGGGCACAGGGCTTACTAGATACCGCAAGGAATCGCATCGAGTTCATCGGCCCTCTGCTGCTCAGGTTGTACCTGGTTCCTGTTTTCTGGGTTGCCGGCAATAACAAATGGAACCCGCTGGACGACGACAGTTCCCTGGATTCCGTCATTGAATGGTTTGGCAACCCTGATTGGGGCCTGGGGCTGCCGTTCACTGCGCTGAATGCGTACCTGGCCTGGGGTGCGGAATATATCGGCGCCATCCTGCTGGCCCTGGGCCTGGCGACGCGCTGGGTCTGCATTCCGCTGATAGTGACCATGGTCGTCGCGATGACGACGGTGCATATCAGCCACGGCTGGCAGGCCATACATGACCTGAACAGCCCATTTCCGGCAGCCGAGGCAGGTGAAGCCGCCGAACGCCTTGGCCGAGCAAAAAGTATTTTGCGCGAGCACGGCAACTACAACTGGTTGACAGAACACGGCAACTTTGTCGTCTCCAACAATGGTATCGAATGGGCCGCCACCTACCTGGTCATGTTGTGCGCACTGTTCTTCCTCGGTGGCGGCAGATACATCAGCCTGGATTACTGGCTCAAGCGCCGGTACAACCCCGGCACGCCGCGGTAAGGTATCCAAATTCAGTGAACAGTCGCCTTTTTACCCTATTGGTAACGTGGGTAGAGAGGCATTATTTTGAGTAATTTAAAGTGTCACTTTAGAATACTCAAATGTTATACATACCGAAAGCGGTAACGTAGCAGCTATGGATAGCGACCCGCGATGTACATGGTGGCTCATCGAAGACAGGCACAGGAAGCGCAATAAGCCCTGAGGTCTCAGCCGTCAGCTTGGCTTCTTTTCTGAGAGAGTTAACAGCATAGCACTGGTCACAAATATGAGTATCACAATTATCCGACTTAATCCTGAGATAGAAGAATCTCTGGAAAATTTGTGTAAAAAATTGGACAAGAGTAAAAACTCTCTGATTAACTGTGTATTCCGGCGAACGTGAACACTGATTCCGGTTGAACGTGAACGGTGATTCCGGTTCATCGTGAACACCGGGTTCCCCCACGCATGGCGTGTGAGTGTGTTTTACCTCAAGTGTTCACGATGAGTCAATAGCAGGCTGTTTTTTGCGCATGGATTCCCCCTTTAACGTCAGTCGGTGGGCATTGTGTATCAGCCGGTCGAGGATGGCATCGGCGAGGGTGTGGTCGCCGATGAGGTGATACCACTGGTCGACGGGCAGTTGGCTGGCTATCAGGGTGGAGGCGCTATGATAGCGGTCATCCATGATATGCATGAGGTCGTGGCGTTGTGCGGTGTTGAGGGGTTCCAGGCCCCAGTCATCGAGGATGAGCAGTTGTGTTCTGGCGAGTTGATGGATGAGTTTGTGGTAGCTGCCGTCGGCCTTGGCCTGGGTGAGGGTAAGGAACAGCCGCGAGAGGCGATAGTAGCGTGTGGGGTGACCTTGCCGGCAGGCCTGGTGGCCGAGGGCGCAGGCGATGAAGGTTTTGCCTGAGCCGCAGGGGCCGGTGATGAGCAGGTTGCGGTGGCGTTGCAACCAGTCTCCTTGTGCGAGTTGGGCGAGTTGTGCCCGTGTCAGGTCTCTGGGGTGCTCATAATCGATGTCCTGGAGGGCGGCGCGCAGTTTGAAGTGCGCCTGGCGGATGAGGCGGTGCTGTTTGCGCTGTTCCCGTTGGACACATTCGTTCTCGACTAACAGGGCGAGGCGGTCGAGGAACGGCAGGGGGTCGTAGGTGGCGGGTTGCTCGGTTTGTTGTGTCAGGGCCTGCGCCATGCCGGGCAGGCGCAGGTCGCGCAGGCGGGTGAGGGTCTGTGTGGTGGATGTGGTCATGGTGGTCTCTCCGGTCAGTTGAAGTGGTGCGGCCCGCGGACGTTCTCATGGTCCTGGGGCAGCGTGTGGGTGGATTCTTGGTCGGGGGTGACAGCGAGTTGGTCCTGGTTTGTTTGTAGAAGGTGTTTGACCTGTTTGAGGCGCACCAGGCCGGCCTGGTTGGCAATCTGGCAGGCGGCATTGAGGCGGTCGGGGTAGTGTTTGCCGAGTCCGAGCAATCCCAAGCAGGTGCGGTAGGCTTGTTCGGGGTGGGCGCGGCGTTCGAGTTGGTGGGTGACCCAGGCAAGCACATCCGGGCCGAACTGCCGGGCCCAGCGTTGCAGGCGCGCGGCGGACCACTGTTGCTGCGCCCGGTGGCGTTCGGGCAGGTGTGCGGGCTGTGTGGTAAAGCCGTACCCGTCCCGGCGCGGATGGGTGGCGATGCAGCGTTGGCGGAAGTACAGTGTAATCAAGGTGTCAGAGGCCTGCAACTCCACCCGCTCGCCGACGTACTGGTGCGGTACGGAGTAGCAATGCTGCTGGTACTGGACATGGTAATCGATATGGACGGTCACCGGCTTGATGTGCACATACGCATACGGCTGTGGGGGCAACGGCTGCAAGGCCGGTTTATCGAGGGCCTCAAAGGCGGACCGGCGCGAGCCGGGCCGGCGTTTGAAGGGGCGCTCATTGAGGTCATTGAGCAGTGTGGCGATATGGCGGTTGAGCTCATCGAGGGCAAAGAACTCGTGGTGGCGCAGGCGGGCCAGGATCCAGCGCTGGACCAGCAGCACGCCCTGCTCGGCCTTGGCTTTATCCCGGGGTTTATACGGACGCGCCGGGAGGATGGCGCAGTGGTAGTGCTCGGCCCATTGCTGGTAACTAGGATTGATGTCGGGGTCGTAGCGACAGGCGCGGCTGACTCCACTGCGCAGGTTATCGGGGACGATGGCGGCGGGGACGCCGCCGAAGTAGGTCATGGCCCGGGTATGGCTGCCGAGCCAGTCGGGCAGGGTCTGGGTCCAGGTGGCCTCGGCGAAGGTATAATCCGAGGCGCCGAGCACGGCGACGAACAGTTGCGCCGGGCGCGCCTGCCCGGTGGCGGCATTGATGACGGGTACGGTATCCCCGCTGTAGTCCACGAAGCACTTCTCCCCGGCCTTGTGGGTCTGGCGCATGGTGCGTTGTTGTCGGCCCAGCCAGTGGCGGTAGCGGTCACAGAACTGGGAGTAGCTGTAGGCGCGGTTTGGATAACGCTGGGTGTATTCCTCCCAGGCCAGCCGCTTGGTGACATGGGGACGCTTGAGCTCCTCGTGCACCGCGGCCCAGTCCGGGACCTCACAACGTGCCGCACTGCCCGTATCGGCGCCGGGATAGAACAACGCGGCCAGACGGGTATCGTCCAGGTCCGCCGGCAGCGGCCAGGTCAGGCCCAAGGTCTCGGCCCGGCTGAGAAGTTTCTGGACCCCGCCGACACTGAGCTTGGTGCTGCGGCTGATGGCGCGGATGGACAGGCCGGCCTGCAGCCGGAGCCGTAAGGTCTCTCGTAGTTTACGCATGGTCACTCGCTGGGTTGGCATGACAGGTTCCTCCAAAAGGGAGATACCCTATCACTGGGTTACAAGTCCCATGCGTTGGGGGCGATTCCGGCCCATCGTGAACGCGGATTCCGGGATGGTGAACACCGATTCCGGTATTACCCGGAAAGTGTTCACGTTCAACCGGAATCAGTGTTCACGATGAACCGGAATTGGTGTTCACGTTCGACCGGAATCGGTGTTCACGATGAACCAGAATCCGCGTTCACGATCAACCGGAATACGCAATTAACCAGGCAGTAAAAGAGTACCTGGAACGTCAGGTCATGGAGGATTTACGCTGGGCAGATACGCTGCCGGCCCTGAAGTCTGTACAGACAGGTAAGACTATACCGGGTGACCGCGTTATGTCGTGGCTGGAAAGCTGGGGAACAGATAGAGAATTGCCCAAACCTGAATAATGGACATTGATTTTACGCAGGAGGCATTATCCGAACCGTTACATATTATCCCGCAAGCGCTGTGCCTGCCTGAAAGGGTTTGGCGTTAAGCCCACTCCGGGAGTTGGGGTGCCCCGCCCGCAGGCAGGCGGGACGCCCGCGATCACAGGCTGGGTGGTTGGGTTTTCCGATGCCGCGCTTGGCTGGAATCCAAGAATTAAGTCGCAATGAGGGGTGTTTTTTATACAAATTATAAGTTGTACTTATAATTTGTATAAACGGGGGCTATCCACCCAATGCTTTTACTTCTCCGTGGCGGAAGCAATCCACGGTATGGTCGTTGACCATGCCGGTGGCTTGCATGTGGGCATAGACGATGGTGGGGCCGACGAAGTTGAAGTCCCGGCGTTTGAGGTCCCTGGAAATTTTGTTTGACAGCGGGGTTTGCGCCGGTACCTGCGATAAGTCCGGCCAGGCGTTCTGGATGGGGCTGCCGCCGACGAAGTCCCAGATGTAGTTGTCGAAGCTGCCGAATTCCTCACGTACGCGCAGGAAGGCGCGGGCATTGCGGATTGCCGAGCGGATCTTGAGTTCATTTCTGATGATGCCGGAGTTCGCCAGCAGGCTGCTTACCTTGTCCTCGCCGTATTGCGCAACCTTGGTGAAGTCGAAACCGTCGAACGCCTCGCGGTAGGCCGGGCGTTTTTTCAACACCGTGATCCAGCTCAGGCCGGCCTGGGCGCCTTCGAGCACCAGGAACTCGAACAGTTTAGTGTCATCGTGCAACGGCGCGCCCCACTCGTTATCATGATAATCCAGGTACAGGTCATCCCCCAGACACCAGGCGCAACGCACCGGTGCAGACATCAGGAGCGCCCCTTGAGTACCATGCTGACCGAGGCATAGGTCGACACACAGTAGGGAACGCAATAGGTCAACAGGATCTTGGACCAGTCGCCAGCGCCTAAGGTTCCTGCCAGGATATGGTCGAAATAATTGATCAGTACCAGGATAGTTCCCACTACCGCGCATACCTTCAGCGAACTGATGACAATGTCACCGCGCGCGGCGATAGATAACCAGCGCTTCATCTCAGCGTATCTCGCGCACGTATTTACTGCCCAGTTGCTGCACGGAAGGGCAGCCAAGCAATGCCATGTTGCGGCGGATCTCATCGTTCAGCAACTCTAAGGCTCGGTCCACGCCGGCTTCACCTCCGGCCCCCAGGCCGAACAGGTAGGCGCGCCCAACCATCACCGCGTTTGCGCCAAGACACAGCGCCTTGAGCACATCGGTGCCGCGGCGCACGCCGCCGTCCAGGATAATCTCCACCTGGTTACCCAGCGCGTCGACCACTTCCGGCAGTACGCTGATGGGTGATGGCGCATGGTCGAGTTGGCGTCCGCCGTGGTTGGACAGGATCAACGCGGAAACGCCCGTCTCCAACGCACGTTGGGCATCGCCGGCGGTGAGAATGCCCTTGATCGCAAACGGGCCGCCCCATTCTTCGATCATCCAGGCCATATCATCCCAGGTAACTGTCGGGTCAAACTGCGAGGCGGTGTATTCGATCACGGAGAACAGGTTCTGCGACGCTCCGGCAGATTTAACTACATTTTCCAGTCTTATACGCGGGCTGGTCAGGAACTGCAAGAGCCAGTCCGGGTGCATCATCGTATCGATAATATTCGACAGCCTGAGCTGCGGCGGCACGGTAAACCCGTTCTTCAGGTCCCGCTCCCGTTGTCCGGTCAGGGGCAGGTCCACGGTGAGGCACAGGGCTGTATAGCCGTTCGCCTTGGCGCGCTGGATAAAATCCTTCAAGATGCCGCGGTCGCGCCAGACGTACAGTTGCAGCATCTTCGGCCCTGTGCCGATGCGGGCGATATCTTCAATGGAGACCGTCGCCATTGACGACAGGGAGTACAGGGTGCGGGCTTTTTCGGCCGCCCTGGCCACCGACCGCTCGCCGGTATGGTGGAACAGCCTGGACATGCCAGTGGGCGCCAGGACATAGGGCACATCCAGGTCGGCGCCCAGCACCCGGGTGCGCAGGTCAATGTTCTCCACATCCACCAGGAAATGCGGCAGCAGTTCGTAACGGCCGAAGTCCGCCTGGTTTCGGTACAGGGTGACCTCGTCCTCCGCGGCGCCATCCATATAGTCGAATACGGCGCGCGGCAGGCGGCGCCTGGCCGCCCGGCGCAGGTCAGCTATCGAATGGCAACCGGATAATATCTTTCCGTTGATATAATCAAACATCGGCAGGAATCGGTAATCCCTGGCGTAGCAGCATGTTCCGTAATTGCAGTATTACCGGAAAAATCTCCTGGTTCCAGTCGCCGCCCTGGCGGTCGAACGCAGCCTGTTCCAGCTCCACGATCCACCGGTCTTCGGCAAATATGCCCTCGGTGAACCAGATCACGAACGGCCACAGCAACTCCATCAGGCCCGGTATCGAAGGTCTGCGAATGTTCATCAGGCCGAACGTATGGTTGCGCCGCTGTTCCCGGTCCACCGGCACATAGGTAATCCACAGGTCCAGGGCCGGGTGCTCGCTGCCGGCGGTCCAGAACTTAAGCCGCTGGTGGGGGTAGCAGGTACTCACGGTCATCAGGTCTTTAGGACGCTCGCTGGTCGGTGCGGAGCGTTTTCCCAGCATCACTTTCTCGCCTATCGGTTGTTTGCCGACGCGCGAGAACGTGTAATCGACCTCCACCCAGTCATCGCCATGGCGCAAATCCAGAAAACCCGTGCGTATTCGGGACATGATGCGGCGGTGCAGAAACTGGTGATTCATGTCCATCAGGTTTTCATGCAGGAATGTATAGTGGCAACCCACTTGCCGGTCCAGGTAGCGGGTCTTGTACTTCGGGTCATGCCAGGTGGGCACATCCGGGAACGCGGCAGCCGCCGCCCTGGCAGGATCACCCGGAAAAACGAATATCAGTCCGTACTCTTCCCGGCATGGGTAGGCGCGCACCCCCCTGGGCATGCGTTCGCTGTTGCCGACATAGGGAATGTTTACGCAACTTCCCGTGGCGTCATACACCCAGCCGTGGTAACAGCAATGCACCTCTTCGCCGCAGACGCTGCCTTTCGACAGGGGTACCTGGCGGTGCGCGCAGCGATCTTCCAGCGCAAACAGCTTGCCGGATTCAGTTCTGATGAGGGCAATCGGTTCGCCGGCAAATGTTCTGGCCGAGGTCTTGCCGGGCTTGACGTTGCGGCTGCGCGCCAGCGGGTACCAGTGATCGGGATGGGCGCCGGTGCGCCGCAAGTCGGCGCCGCCGGTCTCTTCTACCCTGGGCGCGAGATTAATTTCAGTCACTGACATGATAATTTTAAGTAGTTATCGTGTCAGGTCGCTGTAGAGAATTCGCAGGAATGTTTCGGGATTGATAAACCCTTTGCCCATCGTGTCGTCATAATCCGCGTTGGGCTGCATCTCGATGATCTGCTCCAGTGACTTGCCTTCTGCGATGAGGCTGTTCATCCGCGCCCGCACTGTTTCCAGCATCTCCAGGTAGCCTTGCAGGCCCTGTTTGTCGCCGAGCGGGCCATGTCCCGGGATGATACGGGTGTTGTCCCCGACCAGGTCTATCAGAGTTTTGACGCTGCTGATCAGCCCGTCGATGGAACCGCCGGTTGATACGTCGATAAACGGGTAGAACCCGTTAAACCAGATGTCGCCGGTGTGGATCACGTCGGCATTCACAAAATGAATAACACTGTCGCCGTCGGTATGGGAATTTTTGTAGTGTACCGCGCGTATCTCTTCGCCGTTCAGGCGGAAGGTCACGTTATCGTTAAAGGTTATGACCGGCAACGCGGCTTTCGGAGAGGCCGGCACTACCTGGTTGAATGCGCCGACTTCCGTATCCGTGGACATGCGCTCGTAGACGTTGTCGTGCGCGACGATCAAGACGCCCTGGTTGCCCAGGTTCTCGTTGCCGCCGGTATGATCGTAATGCCAGTGGGTATTGACCAAGAACCTGATTGGCTGATCCGACAGCGTTGCGATGGCGGCCGTGATTTTATCGGTCAGCGGGGCAAATTGATCGTCGATCATGAACACCCCGTCTGCGCCCACGGACACGCCGATGTTGCCGCCCATACCCATCAGCATATGGATGCCCGGCGCAACTTCCTGTGACGTTATCTCCACCGCTGCAAACCTGTCTTCCTGAGACTGTGCAGCGGCGCTCAGAAGCAATACGAACAACACCGATAAGCGGCTAATAATTGTGTAAATCATCTTATGCCCTTAATTTTGAGATGTTCAGTATACCGTAACCTTGTGAATATCGAAAACAATAATCCTGCCAATATGTTATAGTTATCTCCCATCCTGTTCCGATATGTGCCGAATCAAATGAGTGAAGAGATTCTCATGAACGTTACCCCCCACGAGGCCCGCGTCGCGGTGGTGGAAAACGGTGTGTTGCAGGACATCCATATCGAAAGAACGCGCAAGCGCGGCCTGGTCGGCAACATCATCAAGGGACGCGTCTACCGCGTATTGCCGGGCATGCAGTCCGCGTTTGTCGACATCGGCCTGGAGCGCACCGGGTTCCTGCATGTGTCGGACCTGGTCGAAACCGAGGAAGACCTGGAAATGGATTCCGTTGCCGGTGCGCTGGTGGAGAATTCCATCGACACGTTGCTGACCGAAGGCCAGGAACTGCTGGTGCAAGTAGTCAAGGACCCTATTGGCGCCAAAGGCGCGCGTCTCACCACCCGCATCTCCATTCCGTCGCGTTACCTCGTGTTCGTTCCCAACCACAACATCATCGGCGTATCGCAACGAATAGAGGAAGAGGCGGAGCGGGAACGCCTGCGCCGGGTCATCGCCCACTACCAGGCCGAGGAGCAGCCGATAGCCCTGGGCGCGGGCGGCGGCGCAACAGTGCTGCACAGCATAAGACCGGAACCGCCGATGGGCGGTTTTATCATCAGGACGGCCGCAGAAGGCGCGGATGAAGAGGACCTGCACCGCGACATGGACTTTCTGCACAAGCTCTGGGGTTCGATATCCATCCGCGCAAAAAACACCTACGCGCCGGCGTTAATCCACGAGGACCTGCCGCTGGTGGTACGGACCATGCGCGACCTGACCCATGGCGAGGTAGAAAAAATACGCATCGATTCCAAGGAGACCTTCAAGCGGGTCATGGAGTTCAGCAAACACTTCATCCCTGATTTCCTGGGTCGGATCGAATACTACTCCGGTGAACGGCCGATCATGGACCTGTATTCCATCGAGGACGAAATGCAGAAATCCCTGGACCGCAAGGTACAGTTGAAATCCGGCGGCCACCTGGTAATAGACCAGACCGAGGCAATGACAACGATAGACGTCAATACCGGTGCGTTTGTCGGCCACAGGAACCAGGAAAAAACCATTTACAAGACCAACCTGGAAGCGGCCCATGCGATCGCCAAGCAATTGCGCCTGCGCAACCTCGGCGGCATCATCATCATAGATTTCATCGACATGCAGGAGCAGGAACACGCGCGCCAGGTGCTGCGGGCGCTGGAGAAACGCGTGGAAAAAGATCATTCCAAGGTCACCATCAGCGAGTTCACATCGCTTGGCCTGGTGCAGATTACACGCAAGAGAACCCGGGAAAGCATGGAACAAATCCTGTGCGAGCCTTGTCCTACCTGTGACGGCAGGGGAACCATGAAGACCCCGGAAACAGTGTGTTATGAAATTTTCCGCGAAATACTGCGCGAAGTGCGCCAGTTCGACGGCAACAAGTTGCTGGTTATCGCCGCGCAAACTATTGTCGATATGCTGATGGACGAAGAATCGGCCAGCGTGGCCGAGCTCGAGGAGTTCATCGGCAGACCGATCAGCTTCCAGGTTGAGCCGCTGTATATCAGGGAACAATACGACATTGTTCTGCTTTAACCCGAATTTCCCACCAGGCCGCTTGTTGTCGCCGGTAATATTTTTTGGTTAAGGTCATTTTCATACTTTTTCAACATGACAGTCGGATTTAATTCTCGCGTCTACCATGCCGCGCTCTATCTCGTCGGCGCGGTTGTGCTGCTGGCGGCGATACTGGTTACCGGTATACGCCTGGCGTTGCCGAATATAGGCCAGTACAAAAGCGAGGTGGAAGCATGGGCCGGATATTACCTGCAACATGATGTTGCGGTGGATTCCATCAGCGCGGAATGGCAGGGGTGGATACCCAGCGTGCTGTTGCAGGGAGTGCAACTGCGCAGTCGGGACGGCGCCGAGGAAATCATCGGCTTCGATGCCGTCACTGTCGAAATATCCCCGTTGATGTCGTTACGCAAGCGCCAGCCGGTGCCCAGGCGTATCGTGATTTCAGGATTGGACGTATCGGTATCGCGCCTCGGTGACGGCACACTGCTGGTACAGGACATCAATATCGACCCGGAGGATGGCGCTCGCGACAACGAGTTCGTCAGGTGGTTGTTCGGCCAGGACAGTATAGAAGTCCGGGACACCACCATCACCTGGACAGACCACAAACACCGGCAGGATGCCATTCGTTTCACCGACGTCAACCTGCTGATTCGAAATGACCGCGCCAGGTCTCAGGTGATGGGGGACATGAGCCTTCCCGGCAAATACGGCAAGAAGATGAATTTTGCGCTGGATGCAACGGGTGAACTCTGGTCGCCGGACTGGTCCGGAGAAATCTACGCGTCCACCACGCAATTCAACCCGGACAGTTGGTACCGTGAATATCGGCCAAAGCGGCTGACGCCTGCCGGCGGCAGCGCCGACCTGGAGTTGTGGAGCGCCTGGGAACAGGCACAACCCGTGCAGGTACAGGGGCGTCTGGCATACCGGGATTTCGTCGTACTGACCTCGGCAAAAACCCTGAATGTCAGCGCGCTGGCGACGCGCTTCGCGGCTAATAAGCTGCCTGACAGGGACTGGCATATCTCCCTGAAACTTGACCGGATGGAGACCGAAAACGGCGCCTGGCCGGCCGCGAACATGGAATTTATCCTGCCGAAGACGTCCGACCGGCGTTACGCGCTGAGCTTCAATTATTTGAACCTGGCGGACCTGGCGCCGCTTGCCGCCGACATTGCATTTATTCCTGAAGCCGCCAGGGACATGCTTGCTACGGCGTCGATACGCGCCATACTGCAGGATGGGCTGATTGTTTACGACCGGCGTCCTGGCGCAAAACAAGCGCTGGTTTACGACCTGGGCTTCAGAAACCTGGAGGCAGAGTTTGGCCCCGGCCGGCCGGCCGCCGGCGTCAGCTCAGGGACGCTGCGCGGGACGGACAGCCGGGTCGATCTTGCCCTGAACGGCGCCGGCGCGAAATTCAGCATCCCGGACTTTTACAGCAATGACCTGGCGTTCGACACTCTGGATGGATCGCTGTCCTGGTCGCGCTCGGCAGACGGCTGGACGTTACAAACAGATGAACTTTTTCTGGAAAACCGCGAGATGTCCCTGGCCGTAAGGGGAAGCGCGGAAAACGCCGGCGCGCACACCACACCGCACCTGGACCTGGTTGCCGAAATCCGCAGCAAGCGGCTGGAGAACATGTACCGGTATATGCCTTACACGGACAAATTCCGCATCAGGGAATGGATGCAGCGGTCATTGCATGCGGGGCATGTCGAATCTGCGATTGCAGTCCTGCGCGGGCACCCGGATGAGTTCCCGTTCCGCAACAACAACGGCAGCTTGCGCGGGGTGGTAAACCTGTCCCAGGGGATCGTCGAATATTCGCAGAAGTGGCCTGCCGTGGACAATGTCGATGCCGGAATATTTTTTCACAACGAACGGATGGCCGCGCAGATCAGCCGCGGCAGTGTTTTCGACGCGCAAGTCACCGGCGCTACGGCCATCATCGAAGACCTGACCAAGCGCCCCAAGGTAGTCCTGCTCAACGGCAAGGTCAAGGGTCCGGAACGGGATATGGAAGCCTACATAGAACAGAGTCCGCTGGCCGGGGACGGCATTATCCGCTACGCGAACCAATCCCTGGTGGCAGGCAACTTTCAGATGGACCTGGACATGCGGATTCCGCTCAAAGCCCCGCACCTGCAGCCCGTTATCAACGGAACGCTGCGGCTGGAAGACGCAAAGTTGGTGTCGGACGCCAGCAACCTTGAAATCGAGCAGGTCAACGGCACAATCGGATTTACCCGGGATTCGGTGGATGGGCGCGGGCTGTCAGCGATATTTGCCGGGCAACCGGTCTCGTTGAGCATGACCGGTTCCAGGAATACGCCCGACATGCCGCCTGTTTTCGTCATAGACGGGCGTTCAACCGATGATGCGATCATCCAACAGGTCAGCGAACGGTTCCCGGGCGCGGCGCATTTCGCGTCGAAGCTGGCGACGCGCATCGCCGGCCACGCAGACTGGCAAGCGCGGTTCATCTTCGAGCAGGGCGAGCAGTCCCTGAAACAGCGCCTGGAGTTGGAATCCGACCTGTACGGACTGCAGTTGGACCTGCCCAGGCCGTTGTGGAAACCCACCTACGCGAGGCGACCGCTGGTGATCAGGAAAACCCTGGGAGAACCCGTGCCGACAGAGCTGGTTTATGACTCCAGTGTACATACAAAGCTGCTAACCCGGCCGGACGGGAGTATCGAAAGACTGGATATCAACCTCGGAGACGGCTTTCGCACCGGTCCTGCCGGCGCCGGGCTGAACCTGACGGGGCAGACCGGCATCCTGCAGTTTGATGCATGGCGCGACACGCTTGCCTTTTTCACTCCCGAACAGGGCGACGGAACCGGTTTTTTCAGCTCGGCAAAGATCAACGCAGAGCTGGAAACGGGCCTGCTGAATGTGCTGAACCAGCCATTCAAGGACAGCAGCATACAAGCGAGCCGGCTCAACGGAGACTGGCGGGTCGCAGTCCAGGGAGAGAGCCTGGAAGGTGAACTCTTCCTGCCAAAACATCCGTCGCCGGAAAACAGGGTAGAAGTCAACCTCGATAAGCTGGCGCTGAGGAAGACCGGCAAAGACCGGAGCGCCGGCGCAGCCGACCCGAAAAAAATGCCGCCAATCCGGGCGGAAGTCGCCGACTTCACCTATGGCGACCATGAACTCGGCAGCATGCAGCTTACGGCGGCGCCGACCGCCAACGGACTTTCCATTGAGGAAATCGGGTTTGCAACGCCGGAGATGACCATCACCGGAAGCGGCCTGTGGAATAAGCCGTTGAACCTGAGCAGGTCAGTCTTTAACATCCAGGTGGAAGCCGGCAAGCTGCATAAGATGCTGGCAGCCTTCGGCTATGACGATACCGCGATCAAGGCCGGTAAAACAAAAATTGCCATCGATGCCGGCTGGGACGGCGGGCCACATGAATTTTCACTGGAGAAGCTGGCCGGCACGTTTGACATACGGGTAAAAAAAGGCCAACTTCTCGAGGTGTCTCCTGCGGCGGGACGACTCTTTGGATTATTGAGTATCCAGACCCTGCCGAGGAGGCTGACGCTGGACTTTACCGACCTGTTCGGCAAGGGTCTGGCTTTCGATAAAATAACCGGGGGCTTCAATATCGCCAACGGCAATGCGTATACCAATAACCTGCACCTGACCGGCCCCAGCGCCGATGTGCTGATCAGCGGCAGGACGGGTCTGACCGACCAGGACTATGACCAACTCGTCACCGTTACTCCCCAGTTCGCGAACAACCTGCCGCTGGCCAGCGCCCTGTTAGGTCCGGTCGGAATCGGAGTCGGCGCCGTATTGTACCTGGCTGACAACATGTTCGGGTTGATCGATAACAATATCAACAAAATGCTGAGCTACCAGTACACAATCACCGGCAACTGGCACGACCCGAAAATAGAAAAAGTGAAAGCGCTGCAGGAAGACAAGCAGGTAAACACCTCTGGCACAGTACCCGCTTTGGACAAGCAGGCAAAAGCGCCGGGCTCGGCGCTGCCGGCCCATCCCTGATCGCGAAGATGACCACCGGTAAAATCATCGTCGGCGTATCCGGCGGCGTCGACTCGTCGGTCGCGGCGTTACTGCTGCTCGAACAGGGTTACGACGTAGAGGCGCTGTTCATGAAGAACTGGGATGAAACCGGCGAGAGCGGCGCTTGCATCTGGGAGGCGGACGTGGAAGATGCGCTGGCCGTCTGCGAAAAACTCGGGATCAAGCTCAATACCGTAGACCTGTCCGAGGCATACTGGCACAAGGTGTTCCGGGAGTTCCTGCAGGAGTACAGCCGCGGGCGCACGCCCAACCCCGACATACTGTGTAACCAGGAGATCAAGTTCCGCGCGTTCCTCGACCACGCAGCGTCACTGGACGCCGCGGCGATTGCCACCGGGCATTATGCGGCCATCCGGCGCGATAATGGCGCCTGCCGGCTGCACAAGGGCGCCGACCGCAACAAGGACCAGAGTTATTTTCTGTGCCGGCTCAACCAGGCGCAACTGGCAAAAAGCCTGTTTCCGCTGGGGACGCTGAAAAAGCCTGAAGTGCGCGCCCTGGCGCAACGCCATGGCCTGATCACCCATGACAAAAAAGACAGCACCGGCATCTGTTTTATCGGTGAACGCCCGTTCCGCGACTTTCTCAGCCACTACCTGCCGGTACAGCCGGGGCCGATTCTCGCGATTGATGGCGCTGAACTGGGCGAGCACGCCGGGGTTCATTTCTACACCCTGGGGCAGCGTCGGGGACTGGGCATCGGCGGGGTCAGGGATTACCCGGATCAGCCCTGGTACGTGGTGCGCAAGGACATGCAAAACAACACGCTGACGGTGGCCCAGGGACATGACCACCCGGCCCTTTACAGCCGCGGCCTGGTCGCGGCAAACATGCACTGGATCACGGATGCGCCGGCGCTGCCGCGTAAATGCGCGGTGAAAACGCGCTACCGCCAGGCCGACCAACCCTGTACAATTGAGCCACTGGACACTGACAGGGTCAGGGCGCTTTGCGCCCGCCCGCAACGAGCTGTCACCCCCGGCCAATACGCGGTCTTCTACGACGGCGACCAATGCCTGGGTGGCGGTGTGATCGAAACAACATTCGGGAACCTCTGATCAAGTCTCAGAGATTCTCTAACCCGGAAAAGAAAATTTGACATTCATTTTGAATATGCAATACTCGTTTGGTATCTGAAATCAGCACTCAGTCATGATTAACCGTACTTTAAGAACGATTCGCAACTTCGGTTCTGTCCTCAATGTAGCGCCTGAGATCAGGTATGAGCAGTTCGTGCCAAGAGAATCGTTTAACGAACGTCTACGCTTAAGTTTTGAACGAACAGGCCTGGCTATTCGCCACGCCATGGACATGAAAAAAGATGAGCAGGGAACGCAAAAAAATACAGGGCCAGTCTCAACCTTCTGAGGCTGAACCTTTCATCTCTTCAGAAAATCATTCCAGGCAAGTCGTCCAGACAACATATAGCGGTCCTTTGCCGACTTCATCCGAGCTGGCAAAGTATGAAGATATAGTTCCCGGGTCAGCCGATCGAATAATACGTATGGCAGAGTCATATGCCGAACATCAACTATCTATGGAATGCAAGACCATTGAATACACCCGCAAGGAGTCATTGACAGGACAAATTCTAGGCGCAATTCTCGTCGTTGTTATACTTTCCGTATGTGTGGTCGCGTTACTACATGGGTTTGAAAAGTTCGCAACCACTGTGGGTTCCTGGACAATCATTTCTCTTGCCATAGTATTTGTGACTGGCAAAGTTCCCAATTGGTACAGAGATTTTCAGGATAAAACGGATTAATCGTCTTTGCATTGTAAAATAAAGAAATCGAAACATAACATATAGAGGAAATAAGATGCTTAAAGCACACAGATTATGGCTTTTTTTTCTTGCGCCCGGTTTTTTTTCTGCCTGTGACCGTGGTGCACAGACAGCAGAAAATGAAATAGTGCAGCCTGAAGCGGCCGCGGCGGTCGACAAGTCCGATCCGAACTGGAAACAACAGCTCAGCAAACCCGAGTTGATGGCGTTTGCTCCCGGTATGAAGTACTACTGGGATATGGAAACGAATATGGGAAACATGAGTTTTCTGCTGTTACATGACAAGACCCCGATGCACGTAAGCAGTACCATCTACCTTACCGAGTTGGGATTCTACGATGGAACTCTGTTTCACCGGGTGATCCCCGGCTTCATGGCCCAGGGCGGCGACCCCACCGGCACCGGACGGGGCGGGCCAGGTTACCGGTACGAGGGGGAGTTCCCTGAAGGACTGTCCCATGATCGCCCCGGACTGTTGAGCATGGCCAATGCCGGCCCGGGCACCGACGGCAGCCAGTTCTTCATCACGTTTGTGCCTACCCAATACCTGGATGGCAAGCACACGATCTTCGGCGAACTCGTTGATGGGATGGAGACGCTGAACGCGCTGGAGGAACGCGGCAGCAGCGGCGGCAGAACCCTGGAGCAACTGGAGATTATCAAGGCAACCATCCGACGCGAACAGGCACAGTGAAAGGCGAATAAGGAGTGATCATTGAACAACACAACAACAAGCATTGAGGTAAACGGCAAAAGTTACCGGATTTATTCCCTGCAGGCGCTGGCCGGGCAGCACGACATCAACGGCCTGCCCTATTCCCTGAAAATCCTGCTGGAGAACCTGCTGCGTCATGAAGACGGCGCCAACATTACCCGGGAGGACATCAAGGCGCTTGCGGACTGGGACCCGCAGGCAAAACCGGAACGGGAAATCGCGTTCACCCCTGCGCGGGTATTGATGCAGGATTTCACCGGTGTTCCGGCCATAGTAGACCTTGCCGCGATGCGCGATGCGATGCAATCGCTGGGCGGCGATCCGGACAAGATCAATCCGCTGTCCCCGGCTGAACTGGTTATCGACCACTCGGTGATGGTGGATGTGTTCGGCACGCCGGATGCCGCGCAACGCAACGCAGCCATCGAGTTCGATCGCAACCGGGAACGGTATGAATTCCTGCGCTGGGGACAGCAGGCGTTCTCCAATTTCAAGGTCGTGCCGCCGGACACCGGCATCGTGCACCAGGTCAACCTCGAATACCTGGCGAGGACAGTGTTCACCAGGCAGGTCAACGGCGCGGTGGAAGCCTACCCGGACACCGTCGTCGGCACCGATTCACATACCACGATGATCAACGGCCTGGGCGTGTTGGGCTGGGGTGTGGGTGGCATCGAGGCCGAAGCGGCGATGCTCGGACAACCGATCACGATGCTGATTCCCGAGGTCGTCGGCTTTCGCCTCAGCGGCGCATTGCCGGAAGGCGCCACCGCCACCGACCTGGTACTGACCGTGGTGGAAATGCTGCGCAAGCATGGCGTGGTCGGCAAGTTTGTCGAATTTTACGGAGACGGTCTGGACAACCTGTCGCTGGCCGACCGGGCAACCATTGCCAACATGGCCCCGGAGTACGGCGCCACCTGCGGCATCTTCCCCATTGACCGGGAAACCATCGATTACCTGCGTCTGTCCGGCAGGGACAGCGAACAGGTTGAACTGGTCGAGGCGTATGCAAAAGCGCAAGGCATGTGGCGCGACGCAGGCAGCCCAGAGGCGCGCTATTCCGCTACCCTGAGCCTGGACATCAGCACGGTAACACCGAGCCTGGCCGGGCCGAAGCGGCCCCAGGACCGCATCGCCCTGGCCGAGGTCGGGAAACGTTTCCGCGAGGGCCTGGCGGAGATGACCGGCCGTAACGAACCGGCGCGCGCAGAAACAGCCGATTTCGAGTTGAAGGACGGCGCAGTCGTGATTGCAGCGATTACCTCCTGCACCAACACCTCGAACCCGGCAGTCATGGTCGGTGCCGGACTGGTGGCGAAAAAAGCAAGCGCGCGCGGGCTGTCCGTGAAACCCTGGGTAAAGACCAGCCTGGCGCCGGGTTCCCTGGTGGTCAGGGACTACCTGGCGCGGGCGGGACTGAACGAAAGCCTGGACGCGCTGGGTTTTAATATCGTCGGCTACGGCTGCACCACCTGTATCGGCAACTCCGGCCCGTTGCCGGACGCGGTCAGCCGGAGCATCCGCGAGGGCGACCTGGTGGCCGCATCGGCGCTGTCCGGCAACCGCAACTTCGAAGGCCGCGTCCATGCCGAGGTTAAAATGAACTTCCTGGCATCGCCGCCGCTGGTGGTAGCCTACGCGATCGCCGGCACAGTGGATATCGACCTGCAGAACGATCCCCTGGGACAGGACCCGAATGGCAACAATGTCTACCTGGCGGACATCTGGCCGAGCCAGGCGGAGATCAATGCGGTCATCGCCGAAGCCATTGATTCAGACATGTTCCGCAGTTCCTACCGGCAGGCCTTCGCCGGCGATGCCAACTGGAACGCCATCGACACCCCAAAAAACAGCAGGTACCAGTGGAATGAAGCCTCCACCTACGTGCAGAACCCGCCTTATTTCGAGGGCATGAGCACAACCCCGGGCCGGATTGAGCCGATTCGGAACGCCAGGGCGCTGGTCAAACTGGGCGACAGCATTACTACCGACCACATCTCTCCTGCCGGCGCCATCAAGACCGATACGCCGGCGGGCCGGTACCTGGTCGGCATGGGCGTCAAGCCGCAGGACTTCAACTCCTACGGCTCCCGCCGCGGCAATCACGAGGTGATGATGCGCGGCACGTTTGCCAATATCCGCCTCAGAAACCAGCTTGCGCCGGGAACCGAAGGGGGCTGGACCACACACCAGCCATCCGGAGAGCAGATGACGATCTACGAAGCCGCGATGCGCTACCGGGAACAAGAGGTTCCGCTGATAGCGCTGGCCGGCAGCGAATACGGTACCGGCTCATCCCGGGACTGGGCCGCCAAAGGCACCAGGCTGCTGGGTATCCGGGCGGTGATCGCGGTCAGTTTTGAGCGCATCCACCGTTCCAACCTGGTCGGTATGGGCGTATTGCCGCTGGTGTTCCAACCCGGGCAAGACGCCGGCAGCCTGGGCCTGACGGGAGAAGAAACCTATTCCATCGACGGCCTTGAGACCGGCGCCGGAGAAGCGCTGATCCGCGCGGTTGCGGATAACGGCGCCACAACGGAATTCACTGCGATTGTCCGAGTTGATACCCCGAAGGAATGGGAGTATTACAACAATGGCGGCATCCTGCATTACGTGCTGCGGCAACTCGCTGCCTGAGCGCATGGAGCGTATTGTTCAAGTAATGTGATGCGATGATCGCACCGGCACACGCGGTCGAATTTGAACACATCGTCAAGTCCTACAACGGCAAGCCGGTTATCAGTGACCTGACGCTGGCGTTGCCGGCAAATGCCACGGTGGCGATTGTCGGCGAGAGCGGCAGCGGCAAGTCAACGCTGCTGCAACTCGCGAACGGGCTGATCCGGCCGGATTCCGGCAGCGTGCGCGTGCTCGGTGCGGCGCTGGATTATACCCGCTTGCCCGCGATCCGACGCGCCATGGGTTACGCGGTACAGGGCGCGGGCCTGTTTCCCCATCTCACGGTCGAGCAAAACGTAACGTTGGTTGCCAAGCTGGAAGGCTGGCCGCGGCAACGCATAGCACAACGCTACGAGGAACTGCTGGGGCTGTTCCGATTGCCCGGTGAACTGTCCGCACGCTACCCGTACAGCCTGTCCGGCGGACAGGCGCAACGGGTGGGATTGTGCCGGGCGATGATGCTGGACCCGCCGCTACTGTTGCTGGATGAACCGTTCTCATCGCTGGACGCGATTACCCGCGCCGCGATCTACGAGGAAATGCAGCAACTGGAACAGACAGGCGACCGCTCCGTGCTGCTGGTGACTCACGAAATCAGCGAAGCGGCAACACTTGCCAGACACCTGGTGATTCTCAAACAGGGACGGGTTCATCAGCAAGGCAGCCCGCAACAGATCAAAGACAACCCCGCTGATGATTATGTCAGGGGATTGCTGTCGAACAGGAACGCCGCCGATGCCTGACCTGCGCCGCAGCGCCATTTCCCTGTTCCTGTGCCTGGCCTGTATGGCGCCGGTCCAGGGACAGGAGCGGATTACCGTCGGCAGTAAGAACTTCAATGAAGGATACCTGCTGGGCGAGATCATCGCACAGGTACTGGAGCTGGAAGGTTTTGCCGTTGAACGCAAGTTCGGCCTGGGCGGGACCCTGGTCTGTTACCAGGCATTGGTGAATGGCGCGATCGATGTTTACGTGGAATACACCGGCACCCTGGCAGAAGCGATCCTGAAACTGGACGGTCCGGCGGACCCGGACCGGTTGAATACGGCCATCGCAGCACAGGGCCTGCACGCGCATGCCCCGCTCGGTTTCAACAATACCTATGCCCTGGTGATGCGCAAGGACATGGCCGCAGCCAAGCAGATATCACGCATCTCCGACCTGGCGCGCCATCCGGAGCTGGCGCCGGCGTTTTCTTTGGAGTTCCTGAATCGGCAAGACGGCTGGCCCGGTCTCGCCGATACCTATAACCTGTCGCTAACGCCGACCGGCATCGAACACGGGCTGGCCTACCAGGCCCTGGTCGAGGGTTCCATCGACATCACCGACGCCTATTCGACCGATGGGGAGTTGTCCAGGTATAACCTGGCCGTGCTGGATGACAATCGCGGCTTTTTCCCCCGTTATCTTGCGGTGCCATTGGCGCGCGCCGACCTCCCGGAACAGGCCGCGGAAGCCCTGGGCCGGCTTGCCGGCAGTCTGGATGACCACCGGATGCAGAAATTGAACCGGCAAACAACGATTGACGGCAGCAGCTTTGCGGACGTCGCCGGCGGCTTCATCCGCGCACAGGGTCTGGGAGAGACGGAAGTCGAAGAAAGTCTGCTGTCCTCAATTCTGGGAGATACCGCGACCCACCTGAAGCTGACAGCCATCGCGCTGGGCCTGGGCTGCCTGGTCGGCCTGCCGTTGGGGATTGCGGTGTTCCGTATACGCCCACTGGCAAATACCACCGTCTACCTCGCCGGCCTGTTACAGACGATCCCTTCTATCGCGTTGCTGGCGCTGATGATACCGCTGCTCGGTATCGGCGAGAAGCCGGCCATTGTTGCGCTGTTCCTGTACTCGCTGCTGCCGATACTGCGCAATACCATTACCGCGCTGGTGACCATCGACCCGTTGCTGAAACAGGTGGCCGCGGCGATAGGCTTGAAGCGCCGCGAGCAGTTGCGCCATGTGCTGGTACCGATGGCCTTGCCGAATATTCTTGCCGGCATTCGCACCGCGGCCGTTATCAGCATCGGCACGGCGACGCTGGCCGCATTCATCGGCGCCGGGGGACTGGGCGAACCTATTGTCACCGGTCTTGCCCTGAACGACACCGGCTTGATCCTGCAGGGCGCACTCCCCGCTGCCGCGCTGGCGATCCTGGTCGAACTGTTGTTCGAACTGCTGGAGAGGCTGCTGGTGAAACCGCACATGCTCAAAGCACACTGATAAGTCAGCGTTATGTTATTCTAAAGGACCCTCTGGCTTAATCAGAGTTTCCCTAAACTTGAACAGAGGGTAATGCGTACTGCCGGAAAAAATCATGACGACAATCAAGCCAGATGACCTGATCACCAGCGTGGAAGATGCGCTGCAGTTCATATCCTATTACCATCCGCCGGATTTTATCGCCGCGGTGCATAACGCTTACCAGCGGGAACAGTCCCAGGCGGCAAAAGATGCATTGGCGCAGATACTGGTCAATTCCAGGATGTGCGCGCAGGGGCATCGCCCCATCTGCCAGGACACCGGCATAGTCACGGTATTCATCCGCATCGGCATGGGAGTGCGCTGGGAAGACACCACGATGAGCGTTGCGGATATGATCAACGAGGGTGTCCGGCGCGCCTACACCCACGCGGACAACGTGTTGCGCCCGTCGATCCTGGCCGACCCGGCCGGCGCCCGCAAAAACACCGGCGATAACACGCCGGCAGTTATCCATATGGAAGTGGCGCCGGGAGACAAGGTCGAGGTCCGGCTTGCCGCAAAAGGCGGTGGTTCTGAAAACAAGGCGAAAATGGCGATGCTGAACCCCAGCGACAGCATTGCCGACTGGGTCGTGGACACCGTGCCGACGCTGGGCGCGGGCTGGTGCCCGCCGGGCATCCTCGGTATCGGCATTGGCGGTACGGCCGAGAAGGCGGGAGTGCTGGCCAAGGAGGCCTTACTGGAACCGATAGATATCCAGGAACTCAGGCAACGCGGCCCGCAAACGCAGGTGGAAGCACTGCGCCTGGAAATCTTCGACCGGGTAAACGATTTGGGGATAGGCGCCCAGGGACTGGGCGGACTGACCACGGTGCTGGACGTGAAGATCATGGATTTTCCGACCCATGCCGCATCCCTGCCGGTGGCCTTGATTCCGAACTGCGCGGCCACTCGCCATACGCATTTTACGCTGGACGGCAGCGGCCCGGCCCTGCAGGAACCTCCCGACCTCGATGACTGGCCCGAGATTAGCTGGGAGGCCGGCCCCGGCGCCCGCCGCGTCAACCTGGATACACTCACACGGGCTGACTTAGCTGCCTGGCAGCCCGGTGAAATCCTGTTGCTCAGCGGTAAACTACTGACCGGCCGCGATGCCGCGCACAAACGTATCGACACGCTTTTGCGGCAAGATGAAGCGCTGCCCGAAGGCGTTGACTTCAACAATCGCTTCATCTACTACGTAGGACCGGTCGATGCAGTCAGGGATGAAATCGTCGGGCCGGCCGGCCCGACCACCGCAACCAGGATGGATAAATTTACCGACCTGATGCTGGAGAAAACAGGGTTAATCGGCATGATAGGCAAGGCGGAGCGCGGGCCGGATGGACTGGCGGCCATCAAAAAACATGGGGCGGTCTACCTGATCGCCGTCGGCGGCGCCGCCTACCTGGTGTCCAGGGCGATCACCGGTTCCAGGGTGGTGGCCTTTGCGGAGTTGGGCATGGAAGCCATCCATGAATTTGAGGTTAAGGACATGCCGGTTACCGTCGCAGTGGACAGCAGCGGCAATTCCGTTCACCAGACCGGCCCGGCGCAGTGGCAGGCAATTATATTCAACAACAAGACCAGCGCCTCTGTTGAGACGGCGTGAAGGTTTTATTCGCAGTGAATTGACGGTCGATGAGCGATCTCAACGCAATCATCTTTGACATGGACGGCACGCTTGCCGATACGGAAGAGTTGCACCGCCGGGCGTTCAACCTTGCGTTCAAGGAGTACGGCTGCCCGCTCAACTGGTCCCGCCTTGAGTACAAGCAGTTGCTCAGTATTTCTGGCGGCAGGGAGAGAATTTACCATTGCCTGCAACAGGCCGGCTTCGACGGCGCCGAACTGCCGCAGACCGTGGACCTGGTGCATCAAAAAAAGTCCGCGCTGTACAGGCAGATACTGGTCTCTGACATTATTGAACTGCGCCCCGGCATCCGCCGCCTGGTGCGGGAATGCCACGCGGCCGGGATCAAACTCGCGATCGCCACCAGTTCTTCGACCGACAACGTCAACACCTTGTTGCGCCGGACCTTTGGCAGCGCCGGTGCAGAACTTTTCCCGGTTGTGGTCAGTTCCGACCTGGTGACCGAGAAGAAACCGTCTCCGGCCGTTTATATTCATGCGCTGTCGGCACTGGGGCTGCAGGCGGAATACTGCATCGCGCTTGAGGACACGTCAAACGGCAACCTCGCGGCGCTGGCGGCCGGTATACCTGTGGTCATTACCACCCATCCCCTGACCGTGGATAATGATTTTACCGGCGCGTCGCTGGTATTGAACCACCTGGGAGAGCCGAACAAGCCGTTCAAGGTACAGGCAGGCTCGGCCTACGGGCGCGATTTCGTTGATCTCGACCTGCTGAGAACGATCCACAGCGATGCCGCTGGCGGGCGGCTGCCACAACGCCGATCTCAGGCCATCTGACGATAGTGATTGTCAGGGAAACATCCTTGTATCGCAGGAACCTCTGACTTAATCTCAGAGGTTTCTTAGCCCAAATATCTCAAGTCGCCAATCTCCAACGTGAATATGATTGCTGTCAAAAGGTTATGCTGATGCGCACCTGCCTCGCCATCACAGACTGCGTGATGAGCGCATTACTTGCCGGGAGCTGCAGACAATGACCCTGACCGAATTACGTTATATTGTCGCCGTCTCCCGCGAACTGCATTTCGGCAGGGCCGCGGCCGCGTGTTTCGTCAGCCAGCCGACGCTCAGTGTCGCGATAAAGAAACTGGAAGACGAACTCGGTGTGACCATCTTCGAACGGCGTCCGCATGACGTTACCATTACGCCCGTGGGCCGGCGTATCGTGGAGCAGTCGATTGCTATACTGGAGCAGGTCAACGCGATCCGAAACATCGCCGGATCGGAAAAGGATCAGTTGCAAGGCTCGCTGAAGCTGGGAGTCATCTATACGATCGGTCCTTTTCTGCTGCCCCATTTTATTCCGATATTGAACCGCGAGGCCCCCGAGCTGACCCTGATCATCGAGGAGGATTTCACGCTTAACCTCGCGGAGCAACTGAAACGCGGCGAACTGGATATGATCATCATCTCCACACCGTTTGAACAACCGGGAGCCACGCTGGAAGTGCTGTACAAGGAACCTTTCACGGTGATGCTGCCGAAGAACCACCGGCTGTCCCGCAGGAAAGAGATCAGGGCGGACGACCTGGTCGAGGATACCCTGCTGCTGCTGAAATCCGGGAATTGTTTCAGGGACCAGGTCATGGACGCGTGCCCCGCATGCAAGAGTGACATTTTTTCCAAGGACAAGATACAGAAGACCCTGGAAGGCAGTTCCATCGAAACCATCAAACACATGGTGGCGGCCGGGTCGGGAGTCACGATACTGCCGTCCACCGCGATCCAGGAGCAGGACGGGCTGGGCGGGCTGGCCGTGTACCGGCCGTTCGCTAAACCCGCACCGGAACGGGACATCGCGCTGGCCTGGCGCAACACCTACCCGAAGAAACAACTGGCGCAACTCGTGAGCCGGATTATCCGCCAATGCGACATCCCCGGCAAACGGGAATATCAGAATTAAGAAAGCTCTTGGAGCGGCTATACCCTGGGACAGCGGTCATCCCGCCCGCAGGCAGTCGGGATGCCTGCGACCCCAGCGGTCTCAGCGATACCAGGCAGGTGACGCCGAGGTGTTACGACGTATAGATTACTTAATAACAAGAAATGCGGCCGCATCTCCCCTGATTACCCGCAATAACAAGGTGTCATTGACCTTATTCACGAGTTGCAGGAAGGATTGCAGGTCGGTAATCGGCTCGTGGTTAACAGAGGTGATGATGTCCCCTTTTCTCAAACCCGAGGACCAGGCGCGTGAACCGCGCTTGACCTCCATAATTACCACACCCTTGATCCGGTTGAAATAAGGATGGTCCTCCTCAAGATTGCCCAGCGTGACTCCCCGCAGCCGCGGGTTCAGCGCGGCCTGGGACAATTCCATTTGCCTGGCGACGGCCACCCTGGTCTTCAGGGTCTTACTCTCGCCTTCGCGCAGGATCTCGAACGTGACCTGTTCACCCACGGGCAGCAGGCCGATATGGTTCCTAACGTCCGCGGCCGCCTTCACCTGTTTTGAATTGATCGAGACTATGATGTCTCCCGGTTGCAGACCGGCCTCCGAGGCCGGGGAAGCAGGCATCACACTGTTCACTACCGCGCCTCGCTGGTTCCGGATCCCGAACGCCTCCGCCAGGTCCGGGTTCAGATTCTGCACCTGGACGCCGATGAAGCCCCGCTCCACCATGCCCTTATCAAGCAACTGCTCCATGATCTGCAACGCGAGATTGATTGGTATTGCAAACCCGATGCCGATATTTCCCCCGCTGCGGGAGAAGATGGCCGTGTTAATGCCCACCAGTTCTCCGTTGAGGTTGACCAGTGCGCCACCGGAATTGCCCGGGTTGATGGACGCATCGGTCTGGATGAAATCCTCGTAACCCTCAATACCGAGGCCACTGCGGCTGAGCGCGCTGACGATCCCCGAAGTTACCGTCTGTCCGAGACCGAACGGATTGCCTATCGCCACCACGAAATCGCCAACCCTCAAGCCATCCGAGTCCGCGACCCCGATATCGGTCAGGTTCTCCGCCGGCACCTTGATCAAGGCCACATCCGTTGCCGGGTCGGAACCGACAAACTCCGCGTCAAAATGGCGCCCGTCGCGCAGGGTTACGGTGATCTGCACGGCATTGGCGATGACATGGTTGTTGGTCAACACCAGGCCGCGCTCGGCGTCAACAATGACGCCGGAACCGAGACTCTGGGTCTTGCGCTCCAGCGGTTGGTCCGGCACGTTGAAAAAACGCCGGAAGAACGGGTCGGAGAACAGCGGGTTCTGGCGCACCTGCACCCGTCCTTCGGTGGCGATATTGACCACCGTCGGCGTCACCTTGTCCAGCATCGGCGCAAGACTGGGCAGTTCCTGCCCTTCCACCGCCCCGGGCAGGGCTGCGCGGGCGCTGCCGGCAAGTACCAGGACCGCAACCAGTGCCGCACCTGAATAAAGCTTCAGCGCATGTGCAGCTTTGGCTGGAAAAATATTAAGCATAAGGCAATAGTACCAGTGTTATTTTCATACCTATTAGAAGGCGACAAACGGAAAAGTTCCGTTTGCTGCCAGTACTCTCGCTTCCCTGCCCGTCGAACATGTCAGAATTAACTGGAAGGGAACTACAACCGGTAGGCAATGCCGGTCATCACCTTTGCGCACGCGCGCATCAGTAAACGCAGCGGTAACGGCAACTCGGCGGCGCCCGCATCCTGTGCTGCGGACGCATGGTGCGCCTCATCGCTGCGCATCTGCTGTAATATCGCGCGGCTTCTTCGATCCTGTTCAGGCAGCCGTTGCAGGTGCCGGTCCAGGTGTTCCACCACCTGGCGCTCCGTTTCCATAACAAAACCCAGGCTCCATTTATCGCCCGCCGAACCGGCCGCGGCGCCGATTGCCAACGAACCGAAATACCATAACGGGGTAAGAAAACTCACGTGACTGCCCAGCTCTCTGACCCTTGTCGCACACCAGTCCAGGTGATCACCCTCCTCCGCGGCAGCCCGCAGCATCGCGTCGCGCACCCGCATGTCCTTCGCGACAAGAGCATGACCGGCATACAAGGCCTGAGCCGCGACTTCCCCGGCATGGTTGACCCGCATCAACGCAGCGCTGCGCAACCCGTCCGCATTTGCCGGCATCCCTGTTTGTTCCGCCGTTAAGCGCGCTTCCTCACCTGTCATTCCTGCTTGCTTATTCGTTTGCGCGCCCGCGCTCATCGCGTCGGGCAAATTACCATCCCCCGCGCCACTATTAACTTTCTCAAACCCGATGATCAACTGATCCAGGGCGCTGTAGTTCCGGCTGTTCATGGAACCATTTTATCTCATTTCTGAAGCCGGCATGCACCCGCGCGCATAATCGGTTATCATGTGCCGCTTTATCACACCGCGAAAAGGTCCGTTCC
The DNA here is from genome assembly GCA_965221335.1 of Gammaproteobacteria bacterium. GTDB lineage: Bacteria > Pseudomonadota > Gammaproteobacteria > Eutrophobiales > Eutrophobiaceae > JAAXHV01. Next base: position 133,725 of record CBDCSC010000004.1, read on the forward strand.
CGTACCTGCTATAGTACTGGCGCCGGGTGTTTCAGCGGGTTCCTGAATAACGGAGAATAATTATGCGTTTAACATGGTTACTTATACTGCTGCTGATGCTGCCGGTGCTCGCGACCGCGCACGGACCGTCGAGGAAATCGCTGAAACTTGAGGTCAGCATTGATGCCGGTGCAGAAAAAGTCTGGACTTTGCTCAATGAATTCTGCTCGATCGCAGAATGGAACCCCGGCGTGACCGACTGCGAGCTGGACGCGCCCGACCAGCCCGGCACCATCAGGACCATCACTCTTGCCGCCGGCGGCACCCTGGAGGAAAAACTGAGTAAGGTAACGCCGGAAACGATGCGCATCCAGTATACGCTGGTAAAATCGAATTCCGACGCGCTGCCGGTGAGAACCATGGGATCGATATTGACCGTGAAACCGGTTGACGGCGGAACCTCGACCCTGGAATACAAGGCCGCCTTTTACCGCGCCTATCCGGGCATGGACCCGCCGCCAGAACTCAATGACGAAGCCTGCGCCGAAGCCATCCGCAACCTGTACGAACCCGGCCTGAACAGCCTGAAGGCGGCCGCGGAACAGTAAGACAAGCCCGTGCATCCACCCGCCGCGCCGGCATTGCCGCTGCTGCGCCTGGCTAGCAGCGCCGCGTGCCTGTTATTTTGCCTGTACGCGGGCGCTTCGCCACTGTCCTATATCACCAACCAGGAAGCGGACAGCGTTTCCGTCATCGACAATGCGACACGCACCGTGATCGATACCATTCCCGTCGGCAGCCGGCCGGCGGGGGTGACGACCACCGCCCATAATCGCCATGTCTATATCACCAACCCCGAAGGGCAAAGCGTCAGCGTTATCGCGACCACCAGCAACACGGTGATACAAACCCTGCCCACGGGCGGGTCGCCGCTCGGCATCGTCGCGGACAGCCGCGGGGAGAACATCTATGTCGCCGACTGGTACGGCAATCGTATTCATGTGATCGCCGACAGCACGCTTGAGATCACGGGTGAACTGCCCGCCGGCAGGACTCCCGCAGGCATTGCGCTGGGCGGCGGGGACCGTTACCTGTATGTCGCCAACAAGGAAGATAATGCGGTGTCGGTGATCGACCTGGAACAGCGGCGCATCATCGCCGAGATACCGACCGGCAACGCGCCGTTCGGGTTGCTGCTGCTGGAGCGGCAGGGCTTGTTACTGACGACAAACGTGCAGGACAGCACCCTCAGCGTTATATCGACCGCGCAGAACCAGGTCATGGCAACCGTCCGGGTACGGGAATTTCCCTATGCGATGACGTGGCACCAGCCCACACAAAGGCTGTTCGTCACCAACCAGAGAGACAACAGTGTCTCCGTCGTGGACCTCGAACTTATGGAGGAAGTTGCGCTTATCTCCGTTGGCGACTACCCGGAGGGAATTGACCTCGACCCGGTGTCCGGGCTGATCTACGTCGCCAACTGGTTCGATGGCGATGTGGCGGTGATAGACCCGTTCACGCTGCAGGTCATCGATCGGATTGCAACGGGGGACGGCAGCCGGGCCTTCGGGAAATTCATCACACCGGACAAATCCGTTATTGACACAAAAACCGATAATCCGTAAGATTGCACTCTTTTTGCCGCAAACAAAAGTAATACGATGAAAACCTATACCGCAACACCGGCAGACATCAACCCTGACTGGTACGTTGTCGATGCCAAGGGCAAAGTGCTGGGCAGGCTTGCCACGGAGATCGCCAAGCGCTTGCGCGGGAAGCACAAACCGGAATATACGCCGCACATGAACACCGGGGATTACGTGATCGTGATCAACGCGAAAGATGTGCAGGTAACGGGAAACAAGGCAAGCAAGAAGACCTATTATCGCCACACCGGCTACCCCGGCGGCATCAAGTCAATCACATTCGACAAACTGATCCGTTCGAAGCCGGAACGGGTCATTGAGAAAGCGGTCAAGGGCATGCTGCCGAAGGGTCCGTTGGGACGTGACATGTTCCGCAAATTGCGGGTCTATGCCGACGGCAATCACCGCCATGAGGCGCAACAACCCAAACCACTGGAACTATAACGGCACTCAGCAGAGGCGCACAGAACAATCATGGCAGACGAGATCTATTACAGCACCGGCCGCAGGAAAAGCTCCAGCGCGCGGGTATTCCTGAAGAAGGGCAACGGCAATATCGTCATCAACAACCGCACCATGGACCAGTATTTCGGCCGGGAAACCGGCAGGATGATCGTCCGGCAACCGCTGGAAAAACTTGAGATGCTGGAAAATTTCGATATCAACGTCACCGTCAGTGGCGGCGGTATCTCCGGTCAGGCCGGCGCCATCCGGCACGGCATCACCCGAGCGCTGATCAAGTACGATGAAAGCCTGCGCAAGACGCTGCGCCAGGCGGGTTTTGTCACCCGCGACGCGCGCGAAGTGGAACGCAAGAAGATCGGCCTGCACAAGGCCAGAAAGCGCCCGCAGTACAGCAAGCGCTAGTACTCTTTCCCAGCTAAGCAAGCTCTGCGACTTAATCAGAGGTTCCCGAATTAGGCACGCTACCTGCTGGCGGCTTGTTGCGCGGGCTTCCTGGCAGTGCGAGGATGCCAACTGTCCGGGTAAGGACCCAGCAACACTATCAACACGATCCCGACCGCGACCAGCGCCGCCACCACCCATAACGCGCCGGCATAATTCCCGGCATGGTCATGGTAGATACCCATCAACGGCGAACCGGCCATCGATCCCAGTTGGAATGCGGAGAACATCAGACCGTAGATCAGCCCGAATGCGCGCGGCCCGAAATAACGGCTGCAGATGTAGGCAATCTCACTGATCTCCGACCCGGTCGCCATCCCCACCAACACTGCAGCGGCAAACACCGGCGCGCCGGTAGTACCGCTGGCGAGGATGAGGATACCGGCCAGCAGGCCCAACAGGAAGAAAGCTGCCACATACGGCGCAAAAAAATAATCCATCAGGAAGCCGGCCAGAACGCGCCCGGCTATCAGGCCCAGGGCCAGTGAACTCATGTACAGCGCAGCGCCGGCCGGCGACACACCGCGGTCGGTCAGCATCGGCACCAGGTGGGTAATCACACTGGTAATGCCGATGCCGACCAGCATGAATGAGACCAGTATCAGCCAGAAACTGCGCGTGCGTGCAGCCTCCCGGCAGGTTAATCCGCTGAGCGCCGGCGCAGGCTTGATGTTGCCGGCGCCATTATCGGTCACGGAGGACGCAGGATTGCCGCCGGTCGCATTTTTTTCGCCGCCGCCGTCAGGCTGCAACCCCATTTCTGCAGGGCTTTCCTTCAAAATGAACACCACCATCGGCAATGCCAGCGCCATTACGGCCGCGCCGAACCCGACGTAGGCGATGCGCCAGCCGTAATGATCGATCATCAGTTGCGCGACAACGGGCACCAGCATTGCACCGACGCCGAAACCCGACAACGAGATACCCAGCGCGATGCCCCGGCGCCGTTCGAACCAGGCAATCAGCACCCGTGAATAACTCTGCGGCAACGTGCCCGCACCGAGGAACGGGATGAGGAAGTACAATGCGTAAAAATGCGATAAACTGGCGCTGAGCAACGCCATTGAAGCGACTGTCAGCCCCATCATGATCAGCGAGGGGATCAATACCCGGCGCACGCCGAACCTGTCGATGATCAAGCCGAGACAGGGTGATGCGATAACCACCGCGAAATTGGTCATCGTGATCGCGAACGACAGTTCGCCGCGGGTCCAACCGAATTCGTTCTGAAGCGGTATTACGAATACGCCGAACGCGAACACCGTGAACATGGCATAGCTCAAACCCATGCCGACGAAACCGGTGGCGACATTCCACCAGCCGTAGAAGATCCCTGCCGAACTGGCCCGCACGGGCTATATCGTTACCGCATCAGCCAGGAGATAACCCGGCTCCGGCGTATCTTCCAGCGACCAACCGCCCATCAGGTAATGGTGTACGACGCGTATGGCCGTCAGGCCCACATGCTCTGCAAAACCGTCCAGGTCGCCGAAACGATCTGACAGCTTGTTCATTACATAACCGCGCATCGGCTCGTAGGCCCAGATGGGTACGAATTCCACGAATGCCTGCTGGCACGCGTCCTGCACGGCCTCGATGTAATCACAGCCGCGGCAGAACCCTGCGCGGTCCGTCAGGCCATAACGCCCGGGCACGAAGGTGTCCCAATCCAGGTCCAGGAAGCCGCGCATGAAGCGGACGAAATTTGCCAGGTGAATATCCGGCATCAAGCCGTAGCGGGCATTGGCCAGTATCGTATCCGAAGAGAACAGCAAGCGCTCGTCGGCAAACCAGGCGGCCAGGTTGCCGGAACCGTGGGTGGGACCGGGGTTCAGCAATACCAGGTCCACACCGTCCACGCTGATCCGGTTCTTTGCGCCGCGCAGCACCCGGGTTGGTTGAAGCTGTCCCTCGGCGGCGCGCAGTTTCACGACCTTGGCGCAGATCTCGTCGGCGATGATCTCTGCGCCGGGCGCCAGGTCGGCGGCGAAACCGGCGTGATCCAGGTGGTCGTGGGAGTAAATCACCGTGCTGATCTCCCGCCCCGGGACGGCAGTCCGCACCGCGCGGGCATAGGCACGCGCCCGACCCGGTGTGCCGAATGTATCGAACGCAATGACGCCTTCGCGGCCCTTGATGAAAATGGTCCTGCAAGTTCCATCGCTGACCGTCCAGAGACGTTCGGATAACTGCTCAAGCGTCATATCCGGTTCGAAAGCAAGGTAAGCCTGTGCCTTGTCGGTCGTGAATAATCCCCTGTTCTCGCTCATTGCCAATTCCTGATTAAGCTTAGAGAAGATGTGAACAAGCCCATACAGGACTTGTCGGAGCCAGGAAACCTTGACTTCATCACAGTTTCACTAAAACGGTGTGGTAACGGGGTGCATATTGCCCTCAATGCCCCAGCCCCCGGTCAGGTAGGTCTGCATGTACCTGGACAGGTTCATCGCGCAATACTCGTGGTAGCGGAACAGGTTGCCGAAAGATGCTGACAGCTTCTCCTCGGTATAGCGGCATACGCCCTCCCAGTCATGGGGGTCCAGCCCGTCGATAATCGCCTGCTGGGCAAAGTCGGCCATAAGGTCGTAATATTCCAGGTTGTCGATGAAGCCCTGCCGGTCGGTGATCCAGAAATGGCCGGGAATGAAGATGTCCCAGTCCAGGCTCAGGAAACGCTTCATGTTCTGCACATAGGGCTTGAAGTGCCAGTCCGGGAAGAAGGTGTAACCAACGCCGGGGATCACGGTGTCCACCATGAACAGCACCTTGCTCTGCGGAAACCACGCGGCGATATTGCCGTCGCCGTGGGTTGGGCCGGGATAGAGCAGCTCGAAGTATACACCGTCGATCTCATAGCTCTTGCGCTCGCCATCCCAGACTTCCGTGGCCGGCAACTGGCCGTCGGATTTTCGTGCCGCAACCACGTCGGCGCACAATCGGTGGGCAACGATATCGGCCTCCGGGGCCATGTCCGCGGCATAACCGGTATGGTCGAGGTGGTCGTGGGAATAGACAATCGTGTGGATCGGCTTTTTCGGGAACACCCGGCCTATTGCGCCGGCATAGGCCCTGGCGGTGCCGGGCGTAGTCAGCGTGTCGAATGCGATGACGCCCTTGTCGCCTTCCAGGAACACGGAACGGTAGATGCCCTCGCTGACGGACCATATGCGGTCGCGCACCGGGCTGTATGAGATGTCACGCCACGCACCCATGATGGGATGGGGGGTGGGTATCGTAAAAATACCGCAGTGATCACACTCCGGATGGCCCGCGCCGTTGCCGTTTTCTGCTTCGCTCACGTTGCTTTCCCGCCTCCACAAGTGTTATCCGCCGGCCGGCATAGCATCGCCATACCGGCTGCGTCAGCGTATAACCGTCAGAACGTCTTGCGCACCGTCACGCCGAATGTCCTGGGTTCACGCAAGTAGGAAGCCAACCTGCCGTCCTGCAACGGCGCATCAAACACGACGCCATGGTAGTTCTTGTCCAACAGGTTGCGCGCCCAGAATGTAATATCAAGATCGAGCCCTTGCAAGATCAGGCCGGCACGCATATTCAGCAATCCAAAACCATCCTGCAGTTTGAGCGGGTCGAAATTGCCATCCATCATGACACTGCTGCGATAACTGTAATCGGCATGCAGGTAGCCTTCCACCGTAGCGCCAAGCGGATAAACACCGGTGGCAGACACGATTAGCGTATTTTCCGCATTACCGGATACCCGCCCGCCGGAGTGGTCGCAAGACCCATCCGCTTGCAGGCCCGGATCAAGCTGGCCTGTGTGAAACGGTGTCGCGACCCAACAGTTTGCGCCTTTGAAGGAATCGTATTCGGCTTCGTTGTAGATATACGCGCCATTCAATACCAGGTTGGGTAACGGCTGCCAAGTCAGTTCCAACTCGCCGCCCTTGCTTTCCAGTTGCCCGGCATTACGCAGGTTAAAGCCGGTTCCGGTAAAGGCAATGCTCTGGAAATCATCAACAATGGTATAGTGCAACGCCAGGTTCGCCCGCAGGTGTTGTTCCGGGAAGTCCGCCTTGATGCCTGCTTCGAATGCCTGTGTTTTTTCTGCGCCGAACAACTGGTCCAAGCTGGGATCAATGCGGTCGGTGTTCGTACCGCCGGACTTGAAACCGGTTGAATAACCGGCGTACACCAGCATATCGTCATTCGGCAACCAGCTAAACTTCACGTTCCAGGTAATCCGGTCGTCGTTCAGGGTCTCATCCACACCGGGGCGCGGCGACAGTATCGGCAACAGGTAGTAACCCCACCCTGGGAAGAAGAACGGGGATAGCCGCTGAATATGCGGATTGATCGATTGCAGCAGTGCCGGCAACAGGGCCGGATTAAACGGCTGCCCACTCAGCGAGGCCAGGGTCTGGCCCAGTTGCACCAGGCTGGCCCCGACCTGGTTCAGGTCGCCCAGCGGCGGACCGGTGTTTCCCTGGGTGAACGACCCCTGCAATTCCTTGTTTTCATCGGTATAACGCAATCCGGCCGACAGTTTGAACTGCTCGGTCAAACTGAAGTCAAGTTGCCCGAACAATGCCCAGGCCTCGTGCTCCTGCATCATCATATCCTGTGCGCTGCTGCCGGCAGGGAACGGGTTGGCTACCATCGGCAGGGCCGGAACCAGACCACCGGTCAGTTGCGATAATGGCGCAAGCGCGGCGGACAACGAATTGATGCCGTTGACCAGCGGCGACAGGTTGGGATCAGAAAGGGTAAACGGCGCGAAAAGAGGCCCCGAGATCAGACTCGTCCTGTTGTCCAGATCCTGGGTGTAATAATAACCACCGACCAGGTATTCAATACGCTCGCCGCTGTTGCTGAAGCGTATTTCCTGGGAAAAGGTATCGGATTCGGCGCGGTTGTCGCGGGATACGATATCGCCCAAGGTGAAATCCACATCGGCCACATCGGCAGAGTTGAAGCTGCGAAATGCAGTGATCGAGGTGAACTTGCCGGCGGCGGTGTCCCAGTTGAGTTCCGCAGACACACCCTTATCCTTATGTTTCGAGGATGGCAGCGCATTCAGGCCGACCACATCATCGGAAAACTGCTGATCGGAAATAATCGGCACTCCCAACAGCGTGAGCAACGAATCGGAACCCGGCACGTTATTGTAGCCAAAATAATTATTGAGAAATGTCCCGGCGGAACAACAGGTTTCATCGATCTCGGCATAATCCAGGTTGACCCGCAGCGACAGGTCCGCAGTTGGCGTAAACAGGAACTGTGCCCGTCCGCCTTTACGGTCGCGATCATTGATCACGTCATCACCCAATCCGACGGCATCAACATGCCCGTCCCGGTTGGTGGTAAAACCGGTAACCCGGACTGCCAGAACATCTTCCACCAGCGAGCCGCCGAATGCGCCATTCGCAGTGAACAGGTCAAGATTGCCGTAAGTCAATTCAAAAAAGCCACCGGTCTCGTGGCTGGGAGCCACCGTATTGATCAGCACCGCGCCGGATGAGGAGTTACGACCGAACAGGGTGCCCTGTGGTCCGCGCAGGACTTCCACTTGTTCAATATCGACCAACTCGTTGACCAGCGCGCCTTGCCGGGAGCGATACACCCCATCAACATACAAGCCGACCGAAGGCTCCAGACCGAAGTTCTGGCCACTGGTGCCGATACCGCGTATCGCGAAATTGGACGTGGTCAGGTCCTGGCTGTTATCCACTACCAGCCCGGGCGCGGTCTGCTGCAGGTCAAATACGTCGGTCACGCCATAATCAATGAGCTTGTCACCCGACCAGGCCGTTACGGCAACCGGCACATCCTGCATGCTCTGCTCGCGTTTCTGTGCAGTAACCGTGATCTCCTCAAGATAGAAATCGTCCTGTGCAAAAACAATAATGGAATTAGCGAATAATGAACAACCGAACAGGGTTGATAATATGAACGTTACTCTATTCAAGTGTAATGTCATGGTTGGCTCCCCATATGGATGAGACAATGAAAATTTGCTACCCACGCGAAGTATATAACAACATTCCGTGATGCGTGAAGAAGTTTCTTCTGACTATGCTAGACTATGGGAAACGCTACCAGACACATTTCCGGTGCAAGGGGGAACGTCATGACAAAACCGAACAACACCCGCGAAGACAGGCTGCTGGGATTCGACGCGGACATTACCCGTCGGGATTTTATCGGCAGTACGCTTATCGGCGCCGGCGCCGGGCTGCTGTATGCAAATGCCCCCGCGCTGATGCGCGCTGCGAATGCCCAGACGCTCGCGGTGCCGCTGACCGGCGTGGGCCCGGACTGGACCGGCCCCGGCGGCATAGGTGATTACCGCACCGCCAACGGCAATACCCATGAAGTGATGAATGACGGCCACGGCATTCGTAACGGCGCTTATGAAAAGCAGTTCAAGGATGCTGTTGATTCCGGCGAGGTCTACGACCTGGTCGTCGTGGGCGGCGGTTTTGCCGGTCTTGCGGCGGCATACCGTTTCCATGAAGACCGGCCGGACGCGCCGGTGCTGATCCTGGACAACCATGCAATGTTTGGCGGCGAGGCCAAACAGAACGAATTCGAAGTGGACGGCGTCCACCTGTGGGCGCCCCAAGGCTCTAACGGTAGCGTATTTCCGCCCAACCGCACCAAGCCCATCGGCTGGCATCATCACTACTGGGACAAGCTGGGGTTGCCGCAGGATTTCAAGTACCAGGCCGCGAAAAACCTGGAAAAAGACCTGGTTATCCCGCGCGACGTGTACAGCCCGATGCATATCGCCTGGGAGCATGCAGACCTGGCCCATTACCACGAAAACCACGGTATGGTGCTGAACCCCTGGAACCGCGGTTTCGGCGATGCGCCGATAGCGGACGACCTGAAGCGTGACCTGATGCAGATGGAGCTGTACAAGGATGTGCCGTACCGCAAGGATGACTGGCACCACTGGCTGGACACGATGACCTACGAAGAGTTCCTGACCCGCTACGTAGGCGTTTCAAAAGATGTTACGGCATACCTGAATCCGCAGACTGCGGCGATGGGTTGCGGCCTGGGCGCGGATGTGATTTCCGCCTATTCCGCGTACGAGTTTGTGCAGCCGGGCGTGCTTTCCTACAAGCGTTTCGCCGGCCTGGAAGACCCGTCCGAGTATGTTTACCTGGCCAGCTTCCCCGGCGGCAACACCGGTATCGCCCGCCATTTCGTCAAGGCGATGATCCCGGGCGCCATCGACGGGGACAACTCCCTGTCCGCGGTGCTGTTCAACGGCATCAACTGGAACGAACTGGATAACCCGAACCATCCGACGCGCATGCGTTTGTCCGCCACCGTGGCCGGTGTCATGCACGACGGCTCGCCGCATTCCGCAAAAAGCGTGTCCGTGATTTACTACAAGGGCGGCAAGCTGCACAAGGTGCGTGCGAAAAAAGTCGTCATGGCCAGTGGCCAGTGGGTAAACCGGCTGGTTTGCAAGGACTTGCCGCCGGAATACCAGGCTGCCATGGCCACCTTCCACCATGCGCCGATGCACACCGTGAATGTGGCGCTGCGCAACTGGAAGTTCCTGGAAAAGCTCGGAGCAAGCGCAGTACGCTGGTTTGAAGGTTACGGCTGGTTCTTCAGCCTGCGCCGGCAAATGATCATCGACGGCAAGGAACCGATGCCGCTGGACCCGAACAAGCCGACGGTGCTGACGATGTACAACTCGTTCTGCAACCCCGGCATACCGATGCCCCAGCAGGCGACCACCGCCCGTATGCAATTGTTCGCGCTGCCCTATGCCGACGTCGAACGGGGGGTGCGGGAACAGTTTACGAAGATGTTTTCAGCATACGGTTTCGACGCCAAACGCGATATCGCCGGTATTGTCTCGAACCGCTGGGGCCATGCCTACGTGGTGTCGCCGCCCGGCTTTTACTTCGGCAAACACGGCGACCTGTCGGCCAGCGACGTCATCCGCGAGCCGCATGGCCGTATTTCATTCGGACATTCCGAGCTGACCGGCGCCCAACTCTGGAACACCGCAGCGGAGGAAGGCGCGCGTGCAGCCGAGCAGGCTCTAGCTTAGCCCGAGAGCGAAACACTGGCCCGAGAGCGAAACAGTTATGAGCGCAGTGCTTGAGACCGATATTGATCGGATGGTCGCGGCCTACCAGGACGGTTTTTCCCTGGAACAGGCGTTTTACCGCTCACCCGACGTATTTGAGCGTGACATGGCGCGGCTGTTGTCGCGCAGGTGGCTGCTGGTCGACCATGAATCCCGCATCCCGAAAAAGGGCGACTATTTTCTGTTCAACATCGGCCACGAGTCCATCATCATCGTGCGCGCAGCGGATGGCAGCATCAATGCCTTGTTCAATGTATGCCGTCACCGGGGGTCGCGCATCTGCCTGGAACAGCAAGGCAACAAAAAGCGCCTGACCTGTCCTTACCACGCGTGGACCTACGACCTCAATGGAGAACTGCGGCCACCGCCGTTGATGCCGGTTGGTTTTGACAGGACACAACATAACCTGCACAAGTGCCACGTCGCCGTGTACCACGGTCTGATCTTCGTGTGCCTCGCCGAAGGTACACCGCCCGATTTTGCCGAGCAGTATGCGCCATTTGATGAAATGATGGATTTTCACGGTTTAACAGACGCGAAGATCGCACTGAAACGCGATTACCCGAACCGCTGCAACTGGAAACTGGTGGTGGAAAACTTCCTGGAATGCTACCACTGCGCGCCCGCGCACCCGGAATATTGCAGTGTTCATCCCCCGGACCAGTTGCTGGCGATGGGCGCAGGTCCGGGCTCGGGCCCGGATGAAGCGATGGAGAAATATCAGCCGATACTGGATGAATGGACGGAAAAAACCCTGGCCTTGGGCCACCCTGTGCCCGAATTTGAGCGCGACGAGTATTCGTTCGACCTGGCACAACTGTCGAGGGTGCCCATTAATGACCGGAATTTTGCCTCGGAGACCCGGGACGGCAAACCCGGCTGCAACAAACTGATGGGCAAATTCAAGCAATATGATCGCGGAGAAACCGCGTTCGTATTCAACCCGACGAATTACATTCTTGCATTCAACGATTTTGCGTTAATGGTGCGCTTCACGCCGCGTGATGCGCTCAATACCGATGTACAGTTCAGTTGGCTGGTGCACAAGAATGCGGTGGAAGGCGTGGATTACGACCCGGAAAACCTGGCCTGGGTCTGGCATATGACCACCTTGCAGGACAAGAAGATCACCGAAGACAATGACGCCGGCATCATGTCCAGCCGTTACCGCCCCGGCCCTTACTCGTTGCATGAAAAGCGGGTTGCAATCTTTGTCCGCTGGTACCTGAACGGCATCAGCTAAACGTAAATTGAGATAATGAAAAGACCAATCACGATATTGCTTGGCCTGGCTGTGATGCTCAGTGTCAATGCCTGCACGGAGCCTGCCGAAAACAAGCTGCAGGTGGAAATGTTCAAAGGTGAGTTCGCCACGGTGAACTCGTTTATTTTCTCCAACGGTCAATCCATCATCGTCATGGATGTGCAGCGCAAGACCGCTGAAGCCGAGCAACTCGCCGAGCTCGTGAAGTCGTACAAGCTGCCCGTCACGCATATCCTGATTACCCACGGGCATACCGACCACTTCACCGGCATGCCGCTGTTTCGTGACCAGTTCCCCGACGCAAAAATCGTCGTCGCAAATGAAGACATTCGCAAGGAAATCAAGGCCTACGCAATTTACATGGACGGGTTCGGCGCCACCGCCGCCGAACCGGTTCTCGAACCGCCACTCAAACCCAAAACACCCGAAAACCCGGACGGGTTTGATTACGAGAACACCATTCACTTACTCAATGCCGACACCCTGACCCTGGACGGCGGCGGCACACTGGAGCTGACCACCGATTACAAGCCTGCGGAAGCGGACCACATGACCACGGTGTACAGCCCGGACCTGAATGCGCTGTTCCTGTCAGACTTCGGCTATAACCGGGTTCACCATTGGCAGGGTGATGACATAAGCTGGCAGGATATTGCCAACTGGCGGGAAGAACTGGTGCGGATTAAATCCGAATACACCGAGCGTAACCCCACCGTGTACCCGGGACATGGCGATGTGGGAGACATGAGCATGTTCGATGCGATGATACAGTATATCGATGACTACACCCGCATCGTCCAGGCCGCGCAATCCAGGGACGAGGCCATGGAAAAAATGATCGCGTTATATCCTGATTACGGCGAGGCAGACTTTTTTCTCAAGTACAGTATTTTCAACCATATCAGTGAATAACAGGCTGATCCGGGCAATGATTTTCAGTCATTGTGTCCGAACGGCGGTACATTCGATCTCCACTTGTGCGCCGATTGCGAGCCCGTTGGCGCCGAACGCGCTCCTCGCAGGATAGTATTCATCAAAATAGGTTTTGTAGACCTCATTGAAAGTCGCCCATTGGGAGATATCCGCGAGCATCACCAGGCACTTGATAAGATCGCTCATCGCATAGCCATGTGCCTCCAGGCTTGTTTTGATATTTTCCATTGTCTGCCGGGTCTCTGCTTCGAGGCCGCCGGGCGCAAGATTCATTGTGCCCGGGACGATGCCAACCTGTCCGGACAGGTACAGCGTGTCGCCTACCCGGACCGCCTCGGACAACGGGATGTCGGTGGGGAAGACCTTACCTGAATTCAGATACTCCGCAGAACCTGCTTGATCAGCCGACAACGGCGCCGCGATACCGCAGAAAATAACCGTAAATGTAATCAACATAGTGGTTGCTGTACGCATAATTCATCTCTTATGTGTTGAAAGAAAACCCTTCTTAAACCTGAGCCGGGTATCAGCCAAGATCGAAACGATCCAGGTTCATTACCTTGTCCCAGGCAGCTACGAAATCATTCACAAATTGCTGCCGGGAATCGTCACATGCATAGACCTCCGCAAGCGAACGCAACTCAGAGTTTGAACCAAAGATGAGATCGACCCGGGTGCCGGTCCACTTGGGTTTGCCTGTAGCCCGATCGCGCCCTTCAAAGAGATTTTCGGAACCATCCACCGGTTGCCATGCCGTGCCCATGTCCAGCAGGTTCACAAAAAAATCATTGGTCAGCTCCCCGGGCCGGCCGGTGAAGACACCGTGTTCGGATTGTCCGTAATTTGCCCCCAGTACCCGCAGGCCACCGATGAGCACCGTCATCTCCGGCGCCGTAAGGCCAAGCAACTGCGCTTTGTCCACCAGCAGCCTCTCCGGTGCGATGCCGCGAGCGCCGTTGAGATAGTTACGAAAGCCGTCGGCAACCGGTTCGAGCACGGAAAAAGAGGCCGTATCGGTTTGTTCCTCCGACGCATCCGCGCGCCCGGGCGTGAAGGGTACAACCAGTTCATGTCCGGTATTTTTCGCAGCCTGCTCAACGCCGGCACAACCGCCCAGGACGATCAGGTCGGCCAGGGACACATGCTTACCATTGGCCTGAGAACTGTTGAATTCCTGCGCGATACCATTAAGGACCTGCAGAACATCAGCCAGTTGATCCGGCTGGTTGACCTCCCAGTCCTTTTGCGGCGCCAGACGGATGCGCGCCCCGTTCGCGCCGCCGCGCATATCCGAGCCGCGGAAGGTTGACGCTGAGGCCCAGGCAGTCGAAACCAGTTGCGAGACGGTGAGGCCCGATGCAACTACCTGAACTTTCAACGCCGCGATATCCTGCTCATTAATCAATTCGTGGGTGACCGCGGGGATGGGGTCCTGCCAGATCAACTCTTCCTCGGGCACCTCCGGGCCGAGATAGCGCGGCCGCGGTCCCATATCGCGATGTGTCAGCTTGAACCATGCTCTTGCGAAGGCTTCAGCGAATTCATCCGGATTTTCGTGGAAACGCCGCGAAATAGGCTCATAGATGGGGTCCATACGCATGGCCATGTCCGCCGTGGTCATCATCGGCGCATGGCGCTTGTCCGGGTCGTGGGCATCCGGTACGGCATCCGCACCTGCGTCATCCTTGGGTTTCCACTGCCAGGCGCCGGCCGGGCTCCTGGTGCGTTCCCACTCATAGCCGAATAACGTGTCGAAGTAACTGTTGTCCCATGTGATCGGGGTCGGGGTCCATGCGCCTTCAATACCGCTGGTGATCGCATCGCCGGCCTTGCCGCAGCCGAAGCTGTTCTTCCACCCCATGCCCTGTTGCTCGATGGGGGCGCCCTCCGGTTCGGGACCGACATGGGTGTCCGCAGGCGCGGCGCCATGGGCTTTGCCGAAGGTGTGCCCTCCGGCGGTCAGCGCAACGGTTTCCTCGTCGTCCATCGCCATCCGTCCGAAGGTCTCGCGGATATCCCGCCCGGAAGCGAGCGGGTCCGGATTGGCGTTGGGGCCTTCCGGGTTCACGTAGATCAAGCCCATCTGGACTGCGCCAAGAGGCTCGGCCAGTTCCCGATCGCCACTGTAACGCTGGTCGCCAAGCCACTCATGCTCGGTACCCCAGTCAATGTCCAGTTCGGGTTCCCAGATATCCGCGCGGCCACCGGCGAAACCGAAGGTTTTGAAGCCCATCGACTCCAGCGCAACATTACCTGCCAGGATCATCAGGTCTGCCCATGAGATTTTCCTGCCGTACTTTTTCTTGATCGGCCAGAGCAGCAGGCGCGCCTTGTCCAGGTTACCGTTATCAGGCCAACTGTTGATGGGCGCAAAACGCTGGTTGCCTGTGCCACCACCGCCGCGGCCATCGCCAATTCGATAAGTGCCGGCGCTGTGCCACGCCATGCGGATGAATAACGGTCCGTAATGGCCGTAGTCGGCAGGCCACCAGTCCTGTGACGCGGTCATCAGTTCATGCAGGTCCTGCTTGACGGCGGCCAGGTCCAGGGTCTTGAACTCTTCCGCGTAGTTGAAATCTCCACCCATCGGGTCGGATTTGGATGAATGCTGGCGCAGAATATCCAGGTCCAGCTTGTCCGGCCACCAATCCCGGTTTGTCGTGCCTCTGCGGGCAACGCCGTTACCGTTTTCGGACGTTACCGGGCATTTACCTTCGCTCATGATTTTCTCCTTTGAATTATCTGTTCAGTATAAGAAACTACAGGTTCCCGCCGATCGGATTGGCATCGCGCTGCAAGTAATAGAGAATCGGGGAGTTTCGATTGTTGGTCAATATACTGCGCTAACTGTTGCACTATCGGGGTCAGCGGGCTAATCAATCGTATCAAGCACCCTGCGCACGGTGTCGAAGGTCTGCTCAAGCAGGTCCGGCGTGAAGGTCAAAAACGGCGAGAACGCCAGGGTATCCATGCTGTGGCGCACCATCAGACCCTGTTCAAAGCATCTGACATGGGCCTCCATGCCGCGCACGCCCGGCGCGCCGGGACGCGGGGCCATCTCAATGGCGCCCATCAGCCCGAAATTGCGGATGTCGATCACGTGCGGGACATCGCGCAACGCATGGAGCGCATCCTCAAACAATGGTTCCAGTTCAGCGACCTTGGAGCTGATATCTTCCTCGGTATAACACTCCAGCGCCGCCAGGCCGGCAGCCGCGGCCACCGGATGTCCGGAATAGGTATAACCGTGGAAAAACTCGATCGCGTGTTCAGGGCCGTTCATAAAACTCTGGTAGATGGCATCGCTGACCAGCACCGCGCCCATCGGAATTACGCCGTTGGTGATGCCCTTGGCGGTGGTGATGATGTCTGGCATCACGCCGAACCTCTGGCAGCCGAACGGTGTGCCGATGCGGTGAAACGCGGTAATCACCTCATCGAAGATCAACAGGATACCGTGGCGGGTGCAGATTTCCCGCAAACGCTGCAGGTAGCCCCGGGGCGGCACCAGTACCCCGGCGGAACCGGCAACCGGCTCGACGATCACCGCGGCAATATTTTCCGCGTTGTGTAACGCAACAATTCGCTCCAGTTCATCAGCCAGGTGCAGACCCCACTCGGGTTCGCCCCTGCTGAACGCGTTATGTTCCAGGTCCAGCGTATGGGGGAGATGGTCAACATTCGGCAGCATCGCATTGCCGAACATCTTCCGGTTTCCCGGAATACCGCCGACCGACATCCCGCCAAAATTTACGCCGTGATAGCCTCTTTCGCGGCCGATCAGCTTGATCCTGGTCCCTTCCCCGCGCACCCGGTGCCAGCCCAGCGCTATCTTCAACGCGGTATCGACGGCCTCCGAGCCGGAATTGGTGAAGAACACGTGGTCAAATCCATCGGGCGCGAAATGGATTAACTTTTCCGCCAGCTCGAACGCCCCGGTATGGCTCACCTGGAACGCCGCGGCATAATCCAGCCTGGCCACCTGTTCCTGCACTGCGTTGACGATCCTAGGGTGGCAGTGTCCGAGGCCGGTGCTCCACAATCCTGAGAAGGAATCCAGCACAACCTTCCCATCTGTGGTCTTGTAATAATAACCCCGGGCGGACTCGATAATACGCGGGCGACTCTTGAAGGCGCGGTTGGCGGTATAAGGCAGCCAGAAGGGTTCAAGGTTCAACAGGTGACCGGCAACTGGCTTTACAATTTCGTCCATAGACGTATTTACCGGAAATAATCAGGCGATTACGGGTATTATACCTACTGACCGGGATATTGCACCAGTTGACTGTCAGGGGCAAATGCCGGCGCAAAGGTATGGGTAACACTATGAGCAACAGTAATCTTGCGCTGCAAAGTAACATCCTTCAGCAGGCAGAGCTGTTCTGTGTGCGTCACAAGGAACGCCTTACGAAGCCAAGACTGGAGGTGCTGAAAATTATTGCTGCAAGCGCCAAACCTTTGGGCGCTTACGAAATATTGGAACAACTGGGAAATGTGATTCAATTCCCCAAGCCACCGACTGCTTATCGGGCCATAGAATTTTGGCAGCAAAAAGGATTTATTCATCGCATTGAAAGCCTTAATGCCTATGTTCTTTGCCACGCTGAACATCAGCACAGGGGTGGGCAATTCATGATCTGTGATGATTGCGGCGTAGTCATCGAGGCCCATATCTGCGAACTGCCGGAACCGCTAAAGCATAGCGCTGCCAATAATACCTTTACGCCATCCAGTTGGAATCTTGAGATTCATGGCCTGTGCGCGCAGTGCCAATCCTGATGGATTATGTTCCGCAAAAGGTCTGGTGAACACGCTCACCAGGCTCAGGCGGGGTCTGATAGGGTTTCAGCACCTCCCGGTCTTGATAAGGCTCTTCAAGCACGGCCAATAAATCCGTAAAACGCGTAAAGTCACCTCCATTTGCCGCTTCCAGGGCCTGCTCCACTTTATGGTTGCGCGGGATGACGGCAGGATTGGCATTTCTCATCAGGCATAGAGATGATTCAAGTGGCTTTGTATTTTTTCCAAGCCTGTGCTGCCATCTGAGATACCACTCGTTGAATGGCTTTTGCGCGTAGAGCTGGCCTGCTGGCTTGTCCGTTTGGCTGAGGTCACGAAACGTATTGGTGTAATCGGCTTGATGTTTCTGCATCCAGTCAAGCAGATCGGAAATTAGCTGTTCATCACCTTTGTCTGAACCAAACAACCCAAGTTTGGAGCGCATCATCGCCAACCATTTCCGCTGATATATCTGCGGGAATTGATTGATCGTCTCTTCAGCCATATTCACTGCTTTTTGCGTATCATCATCCATGAATAACAAGAGTGTCTCGGCGAGTCTGGCAAGGTTCCATTGTGCGATCCCCGGCTGATTGGCATAGGCATAACGACCCGCATGATCGATTGAGCTGAAAACAGTCTGCGGGTCATACGCATCCATAAACGCGCAAGGCCCGTAATCAATAGTTTCTCCGAACAGGGTCATGTTATCCGTATTCATAACCCCATGAATAAACCCAACCCGCATCCAATGCACAATCAGGTCAACCTGCTTTTCCATCACGGCCTGAAGGAATGCCAAGGCCTTATTCTGACCTGCCGGCAGGTCAGGGTAATGACGCTGAATGGTATAATCCATGATCGCTTCAACGGCTTTTTTGTCCTGCTGAGCGGCTGCGAACTCAAATGTTCCCACGCGTATGTGTGAGCCGGCAACACGGGTTAAAATCGCACCGGGCAAAATCGCTTCACGCATAACGGACTCACCTGTCGTCACCACGGCAAGACTGCGCGTTGTCGGGATACCCAAATGGTACATTGCCTCGGAAATAACATACTCCCGCAGCATAGGCCCCAGCGCTGCTTTGCCATCGCCGCGCCGTGAATAAGGCGTGCGGCCTGCTCCCTTGAATTGAATGTCAAACCTGTCCCCATCCGGGGTGACATGTTCTCCCCAGACATGCGCGCGGCCATCGCCCAACATAGTAAAATGACCAAACTGATGCCCGGCATACGCTTGTGCAAAAGATGTAGAAGCACTAGGCAATCGATTCCCGGAAAACAGTTCCGCTTGCTCTTTACGTGACAAGCCGGAAAAATTCAACCCCATAGACTCTGCAAGCGCACCATTGACAATCACGACGTCCGGCGCAGCAACCGTATCCGGCCTGATCTCCGTAAAAAACTGCACCGGCAGCGTTGTATAGGTTGTATCAAATTGAAATCCGCAGTCTTTCATCACGGGCATCTGAAAGTCAGTTATCACTATTTCGCTTTACTGTCTCAATCAAATCGATATCTTTTCTAAGCATCTCATTAATTAAGTCATTCACTTCAACGCCTTTTGATGCAGCCCGCTCATTGATGTAAGCCAGTAAGTCATCATCCAGATAGACGGGTAACTTTAGTTTAGCGCCGGGCCGGTAAAATTTCCCCCGCTCGCTTTCGGAAAAGTCATATTCTTCTTTCATTGTGCACTTAATTACTCAGGCGTTTGGCGCGTTTTTCAATAGTGGCGATGATGTCATCAAACACACCAGATGCCAGCCCATCTTCTGCCAGGTTTGCTTTCAGACTTGGCGCTGCCTCCATCATTTTCTCTGTCATCGTTTTAATCTGCCGGTTCAAAGCTGATTGTGCAGCCTTGGTATTGGCCACCAGCCTGTAAAAGTGCCTCAGATACACATCCTTAGGCTTATATTTGCCACCAATCTTCATGGCCATCTTTTCAGACAGGTCAGGATATATGGCTGTACTCAACAAATCATAGGCTGGCGCCAGTTCTGGTTTGTTATCCTTATAGAGCAATGAAAAATTCTTCCCATGGGCATCGGCGTTGCCTACCAAATAATTATAAAGCACCATGTTCAACAGTTTAGTCTGATCTGCAGCAGGACGTGCAGCATGTTTGGCTATAACTTCCTGACATGCAGCGATATTAGGACCTCCCTCACGTTCGTATTTTATCTCAGGTGCAATACCCAACACCTGACAGAAATCTTCCTGATGTATGCGCGTTATTGTGCCATTTTCCGCAATATAACGATCATAACGCTCCACCAGATAATAAGGTGTATCATCCACAAAATGCAATGATGCTTCCGGCACATCAAGACCGACCATTTTGGCCAGCTTCATACAAAACAATTCATTATGAGGACTGTCTTTCACGCGCTCAATCATGGACTTTAAGATATGCGTGGTTGGCGCACCTCCTTTGATAAGTAATACATGTCCATCTTTAAAGCCCACCGCCAGCTTATCCTGTGCGCCAGCCAGAGATAGGCGGTACCCATCCTCACCCGCCAGCATTGGACGGCGTTTTATCAGATCCAACACCTCTCTCAATCGGTTATCATCCAAGATTTCAACATGATCAGAGGCCACGGGTGGTTTATCGCCATGCGGGTATAGCGCCAAAGCTCCCGCACAATCGCCACCAACTGCCTCCAGCAAGGCAAAAGGATTCTTTTTGGAAAGTCCTAAATACTTCGCCAAGCGATCTCGCACGCTTTCCTCAGGCAACAGGCCAGAGAAGAACGCTTTGACCTGTTTGCCTGTAAAACTCTCGGCCTGCAAAGGCAGTGAAAGCGAGATGCCGCATGATGCCGAATCCAAATAATCGGCGTCATAGGTAAAGACCAATTCGCCGCTATCGGTTTGCTCAAGGTTTCCAACCGGCTTGTCCTGTAAATAGACATCTAACACCCGGTTCATAGGGTTTCATCACCCACTGTGACATCAATACCGAGCATAGATACAACGGTCAGCGCCTTGCCGATGTGGCAGGACTCTTTGCCTTGTTCCAGCTCGCGGATAAACCGTACCCCCACACCTGTAGTGGCAGCCAGTTGCTGTTGTGTCAAGCCTTGCTCTTTTCGAGCTTTCTTCACAATAGCGCCGAGTTTCTTGATTTTGCTATCTGTCATAAATCAACCCTTTCGGGATGATTTTAGCATTTTTTAGCAAAAAAACTATAAAATAAACCCGTTCGGGTCTGTTTTGTCGTTTCAGGCGAGATCTACATCATAGCCACTCCATGATCACTTTAATTGAGCCGCAAAGCTCTTTTAAGGCGTAATACTACGATATGTCGTGGCGTATTGGATATTGGGAGTTATCCAAAAGCTATACCTAGTACCGTTAGAAATATACCTATCTGAAGAGCTATGCCGTAGTTGATTTTTGTTTCAACTTTAATGAGCCGCTCTTCAATTTCTTTGATACGTTCCGGCTGCTCGAGGCCGGTTACGGCTTGTTTTGCTTGCTCTTCGGTTACGTTTGGTATTTGGCGTAGTATTTGGTATAGGTCTATTGTGCTCATTTAATGTTCACCTTGTGATTCATAGTAGCAAACATAGTGCTTTCTTGTAAAATCGAGAACGATTATATTCAAACGACTTGGCGGAGAGAGAGGGATTCGAACCCTCGATACGCTATTAACGTATACACACTTTCCAGGCGTGCGCCTTAAGCCACTCGGCCATCTCTCCTAACGGGTTGACTCTATGATATTGGGGCAGCCAAACCTGGTACTCTTTGGCTTAATCAGAAGTTTCCTTGTATCGACCAGGCCCTTCAGCTACTGCTTCCATTTGGGGCTGGCGCATAGCCTCAAGCAAACCTTCGATGTAGGCTACCCGACCCAGTACATTATTGACATCTTTCCGCAACTGATTGACATCTGCCCGCAACCTGTCGATTGCTTCCCCTTGGCCCTTGAAACCCGCCTGCATTTCAGAACGCAAGGACTTGATTTCTGCCTGCATATCCTCCCGCAGTTCTCGCAGGGAGCGCAGAATGAGACGCGCCAGCGCGATACCGACGCCGATTCCGGTTACGCCGATGCTGCAGATTGCTATTAACTCCGTTGACATTTTGTAATCTCCTTACTCGCCGCAGACAGTTACTGGATATCCGTTTCTTATCGGAACGGGATAGTTTGAATATATTTAAATGTGAGTAAGAAGTCAATAAGCAGATTAGGGTTTCAATGTCGTGCGCCTTAAGCCGACTGGTATAATAATTTTTGTTTGCATACTACGTATATTCATGAATATCCTGATCTGGTTGCAAGACAGCGCGTTGGGGGTATGGGTGGCAGAATCGATTTGGGGATATCCGATCGTGCTCGCCTGCCATGCAGTGGGAATGGCCCTGGTTGCCGGGACGGTAACGATGACAGGTCTCCGTATCCTCGGGTTTGCCCGCGCCGTGCCGCTGACACTGTTTGCCCGCTTGTATGCTATCGCCTGGACTGGGCTTTTGCTGAACGTCGTGACCGGCCTGGCGCTGTTTTCCGGCGACCCCGTGAAGTTCTTTTACCACCCTGTGTTCTGGATCAAGATAGCGCTTGTCACCCTGGGCGCGTTGTCGTTATGGTTGGTGTTTCAGGCGCTGCTGAAATCTGCTATAACGCAGGAAGATAGTTGCGTGATGCCTGCCGGGGCGAAACTGGTTGCGGGCGGCTCACTGGCGTTCTGGGCCGGCGCAATCATCGCCGGGCGGCTCATCGCATATATCGAGGTTGGATGAGCTTATGGACGATCTCCTGCTGAGCATCGAAACCTCGGCGCTGGGCCAGGTGATGCGGAGCAGCGTCTGGCTGTTTCCGATGGCTGAGATCCTGCACTTCATCGGGCTTTCGCTGCTCATCGGCTCGCTGCTGGTGGTGGATTGCAGACTGCTGGGTTTTGCCCGCAACTTCCCGGTTGCCGCGGTGTACAGATTCCTGCCACTGGCCCTGGCCGGTTTCGGTATCAACCTGGTCACCGGCGCGATGTTTTTTTTCAGCGATCCATTCCGTTACTACTCCAATATCGCGTTCCGCCTGAAGATGCTGTGCATTCTCCTGGCCGGACTGAATGCGCTGTATTTCGCGCTGAATGTACATGGAAATTCCGGGTTGGCCGGCGGAGATGAGCCGAGGACGGCCATCCGGACGGTGTCCGCGCTGTCCTTACTGTTCTGGATTGGGGTGATTATCCTGGGACGGTTTATTCCTTACGTGGAGTAACGGTATTATGCGTAACACCTGTTTTTATGCCTTGGGAAACTCCGGGACTTAATCAGAGCTTCCTTAAACTATGTCGCCGCTTATCGTCAGTGATGCCGGACATACTCGCTTTCCAGCTCGTTTATAAACACCATTTGTTCTTTCTGGATTAACGCCTTGTCCACATCATCGGCGAACCGCTTCGCATAGGCGCCCCCCCTTGGAAATTCCTTCCATTTATTTCCCGTCGAAAACGCAAACACATCGGCGCTGTGCATAGTCAGGTTCACCTTACCGTCAGATAAATCACCCAGGCGCCCGGCAATCTGTGATAGCGCCTCTTTGTTGGGTTGGCCGACCCGATCAAATTCCAGTACACGAAAGACAGCGTTGGTCTCCTCGTAGGTATAGCCGACAGCTTCAACCCTGTTCAGATAACCCATCATCTTGCCGAACAGCAAGCGCGCAGATAGCGGATTCAGGTAGTTTTTGCTGCCGGCATCAACAACAGTGTGTATCACAGCGGGCTTTATGCCTTGGTCAAGCGATACGTGGCACAACAGCAGAACGCTGTCCTGAAAATAGATATACCCGATCATCGATGCCAGGGAAATAATATCTTCAGCGGTGGCATCAGCGGCCATATTAAAACGGGCATTGATGGAGATGCCGGATACACCCTGGTAACCACCCTGGGTAATCAAGGTTTTCCCCGGCGTTATCCTGCCGGCAAGGCCGGGACTGATAGCCAGGATTGATTCAAGACGTTTGCTCTCGGTCCGGGACAGCGCTTTGCGCTGTTCCCAACTCAATGCGGCAACGGCGTCAAAAACTTTTGTCTCGACCTGGCCGGCCGCATCCCTGTTTGGGAACACCACGTAGAACAATTCACAATCGGGTCTTGATGTATTGTCCGCGGCGGCGAAAACAAACAACGGAAAAAACAACAGCAAGGCCACTCTTGCCAGTACGGGAGCGTGGGCACCCCGCCCGCAGGCAGGCGGAACGCCTGCGATCCCAGGTTGGCGCCGTGGTTTTTCGGCGCCGTGCTTGACTGATGCCAAAGACATCGTGTTTGGACTTGCCTGCAAGTTCACTAGTAGCTGAAACTTGTTCTCACGTAAATGAAGCGGCCATTAACGCCGATCGGTGAGAGAACATCGTATGGCAGGTTGCCAAAATAGCTGATGTCGAATATCGATTCGTCAGGATATTCATCAAGAAGGTTATTCCCCCCTGCCGAAATACGCCAGTTGTCATTGATTGCATACTCGATATCAGCATCGACAGACCATTCGGCGCCATAGACCTGCTGCGGTTCAAAACCGCCGCCGAAATCAAATATCCGTTCCGTTTCTCCGAAACGGGTCGCCCGCACCAGCGCGGATATGGTTTCGTTGGACCATGAACCGGTGAGAATCAGCTTATCTTCCGGCGCTGCCGTCTCGTAGGTGTTCTGCTCTTCGATACCCATAATCACCCGGTTCGGCTCATTGACAATATCAGTATCGGTGTTGTTATACGCAACCGAGAAACTCCAGCCCTCGCGCCGGTAGGATGCAACCACGTCAAACCCGGTGGTTTCCGTGTCTGCAACATTGGTAAAAAAACGCACTCCGCCAACACCCGGCACACCGTCTACAGGAATGTTCTGGGACAGCGCAATACGATCATCGATATCCACCTCGAAGTAGTCAAAGGTCAGACTGATACCGTTATCATTGAACCAGGTAAAACCGATGCTTTTACTCAGTGATTCTTCAGCATCGAGGGCCTCTGCGCCATTTTCCAGCGCAATCGGATCCGTCACGGGCAGACTCAAAGTTCTGACCAGCGCGCCGCCTGTGCCATAACTGGTCGTCGTGCCGGTGAAAAATGCCTGCGCGAGAGAGGGCGCGCGGAAGCCGGTGCTGATACTTGCGCGGATGCCGAAGCCCGGGAACAGTTCGTAGCGCGCCGCAGCCTTGCCGTTAACCGTATCGCCGAAATCATCGTAATCTTCAAACCTGCCTGCCACTGACAACAGCAGGTCCTCAGTAATATCAAACTCCAGGTCGACATATGCCGACCAGGCAAACCGGTCCTCATCGACTTCATCAGAGGGTTGTAATCCCGGACCGCTTTGCGCGCCGATCTTGGATGTATCGCTGTTACCGAAGGTGATACAGACTGCACAGGCTACCGCGTTACCCGCAATATAGGATTCCGGATCACCTGCCTTCGTGCTGTAATCCTCAAATCGGAACTCCAGTCCCGCTGCGGCATTGACCGGGATCGCGCCGAGTTCCATTCCCCTGGAAACATCGAGATTGAGCACAGTTTGCGAATAGTCATACTCGCCCCGGTAAAACTCAGTCGGACTGGCAGTACCCAGCGAAGAGTTAAGCGTGTTCTTTACGCTGTCGGAAAACTCATTGGAACCGTATACTACGCTCGCATCGATGAGCCAGCCACCGGCCAACTCCCCGGTTATGCCGCCGGCAATAGAGAAGTCAGTGATGTCCGCGTCACTTATCGGCAAAAACCCGTTGGGATAGATTGACATGACGTTATTTGCGCTGACCGGATAGCGAAAGAAATTATAGCCTTCGCCGTCACGCTCGGAGTAACTGCCGAAACTGTATAACTCAAAGCCTGAATCCAACTCATAGCCGGCGTTGAACATCAGGTTGATATCACTTGCTTCGCCATCGCCTTCACGATAGTTGCGCATGCCTGCCAGCGCATCATTCGGGGCCGCTTCCGGTGTTCCGCTGGACGGGACCGGTGCGATGAATTCAGCAAAACCAATCGTCGGCAACTGGTCGAAACTCGACCGGTTAGTCGATGATCGGTCACGGTATTCAGCGCTCAGGTTAAGAAAGCCGTTGGCGAAAGAAAATCCGTGGTTGGCGCTGACAGTCACTGTTTCCCCGTCCGTGATATTCTTGTCAACCGGGTCCAGTTCCGTGATGTGGCCCCCATAGGAAACCGAGATATTGCCCCCTTCAGTATTGTCTTTCAGCACGATGTTGATGACGCCCGCAATAGCATCCGAACCGTACTGGGCCGCTGCGCCATCGCGTAATACCTCAATGCGTTCAATCGCGCTGGTCGGGATATTATTGAAATCCACGGCTGCGCTGCCTCTGCCCACCTTCGATTCAGTACTGATGACCGAATTGACATGGCGCCGCTTGCCATTTACCAGAACCAGCACCTGGTCCGGACTCAAACCCCTTAGTTGCGCCGACCTGACAATGTCGGTCTGCCCGGAATTGGATTGGCGCGGCATGCTGAAAGAAGCCACGGCGGCCTGCAGCAAACCGCCCAGTTCGCCGGCAATATTGGGCGACCTGACCAGGTCGTCAGCGGTGATGATATCCACCGGCACCAGGCTGTCTTCAATCGCGCGGGTCTGGGAACGTGTGCCGATCGTAACGATTTCTTCAATTTCGTTATCAGCGGCAGGCATTGATTCCTGTGCAATCGGCTGCAATGTGCAGACGGACAGGGATAACAGGTACATTGCAGGAACGCTTAACAGGCTATTGAATAATTTCATAATATTCTCTTCCGGTAGTTTGCTGTGAGCTGTAAAAGTCAGATTCTATCAAAATTGTATTAAAGAAGCTTCGATGGATTTGCCGGCTCATGAGCCGGCCATACAACCCGGTTTTACCGCGACCCAGACCAGGTGGATCGGTTCATCGCCGGAATTCTGCGACTCGTGGTCGGCGTCCAGCCCCAGCCCTTCATCGCTCCAGCCGATCTCGCCATCAGGCGCTACATAGGTCTCTGTGTTGTCTCCATAGCGTACTGTCCACTCACCGCCTTTAATATGGATATAAAGTTGATTCGGTGGATGTTTATGCACACCTTCCCATTGTCCGGGCGGAATGATAAATCTTTGCACGACAAGCGTGTCATTATCCAGCAAGGTCTCACCTGGGATATTGGGGTAGAACTGGTGGCACGGGCTCGCCGGCCCATCTGCGCCGTAGGCTGCGGTGACGACAAGACCTGCCAGCAACAACGGCATGATTTTCCTGGCGCAACACAGTTGTTGCAGGTTAACTCTGGCCATAACACATCCTCCCATTGGTTGGGTGAGGTAAGCTCTGAACAAGTTCATCCTGGACTTGTCAGAGTACGGAAAACAGAAATGCGATTGTTGTTTTGCTCTCAAACTCTGAATTAATCAGAGTTTCCTGCGCGTATCGGGCGCAGTTTACAACAGGTTCAGTCAAACTGGAGTTCCGCAAGCCGCGCGTAAACACCACCTCCGGCGATCAAGCTGTTGTGGTCGCCGCTGCCAACCACCCTGCCCCGGTCCATGACGATGATCCTGTCGACCTTTTTCACGGTGGCCAGGCGGTGGGCGATCACGATTACCGTGCGGTTTGCCATCAGCGTCTGCAATGCCTGTTGCAACAGGTTCTCACTTTCGGCATCCAGGGAACTGGTCGCCTCGTCCAGCAACAACAGCGGCGGGTCTTTCAACACGGCCCGGGCGATGGCGATACGCTGTTGCTGGCCACCGGACAGGCGGGCGCCCTTCTCTCCCAAGAACGTCCGGTAGCCTTCCGGCAATTGCCGGATAAAATTATCTGCATAGGCCGCTTTTGCTGCCTGCTCGACCTCATCATCGGTGGCATCCGGCCTGCCGAAACGGATATTCTCCAGCACACTGCCGGCAAACAGCACCGTCTGTTGCGGCACGATACCGATGCGCTGTCTGAGCGAACCCAGGTCCGCCTGCCGGATATCGACGCCATCGAGTCGAATTGTGCCCGTGCCGGGATCATAGAAGCGCAACAACAACTGGAAGACCGTACTTTTGCCGGCGCCGGACGGGCCGACCAGCGCCAGTGTCTCGCCGGGGGTGATATCCAGGGAAAACCCGTCCAGCGCCAACTGCTCGGGCCGGCTGGGGTAATTGAAACTCACATTGTCCATGATGACATGGTTGTTACCGCCGTCAGGAAACGGGAGACTGTCAACGGAACTGGTGATCGCGGGCCGGCTGTCCAGGATACCCATTACCCGTTCCATCGCGCCGGCCGCCCGCTGTACGTCACTCCAGACCTCCCCTATTGCGGTGGTGCTGCCGGCAACCAGGGTCGCGTAAAACAGGAACTGTACCAGCACACCGGCGCTGATACTGCCGTCAATCACGGAGCGGGCGCCGGTCCACAATACAATCACGATCGCGCTGAACGCGCACAATACGATAAGACCGGATAACAGCGCGCCGACGGACAGGCGCCGCCTGGCCGCGACAAAAGAGCGCTCCACAGCGTCACTGAAACGGCGATTTTGCAGGGTCTCCAGCGTAAAAGCCTGGACCACCTGTATCGAATTCAGCACCTCGCCGGCTATGCCGCTGGAATCGGCAACCCGGTCCTGGGTTTCCCGCGACAGTTTTCTGACTTTCCTGCCGTAGATCAGCACAGGCAGCACCACAACCGGCAATAAACCGAACAGCAGGAGGCTGAGCCGGGGACTGGTGACGAACAGCATGACCAGCCCGCCCGCAAGGATAAACGCACTGCGCAACGCGATGGAAACGCCGGCGCCGACCACTGACTGCACCAGCGTGGTATCCGTGGTCAGCCTGGACAGCACCTCACCGGACTTGGTGATTTCGAAAAACGCCGGGTCCATTCGCAGCACATGCTTGTACACCGCGGCGCGAATATCGGCGACCACCCGCTCGCCGATCCACATCACCGTGTAATAACGCAGGGAAGAGGACACCGCGTAGATCACGGACAACAGCAGCAACGCAATGAAATAGATGTCGATGGAGCGGCCGTTGGCGCCGGAAAAACCGTAATCCACTACCAGCCTGATGGAGATCGGCATCGCCAGCGCGGCCAGCGCCGCGACCGTCAGGCTGGCGAGCGCAAACAGGATCCTGCCGCGATAAGGGCGCAGGTACGGCAGGGAGCGTGTTAAAGGTTTTACCGGGGCCATTTTTTCCTTTGAGTTCAAGGTGCTCGTGAAGCAGCGAATATATCCTTATTCGAGGTATAATTCACCGTTATTTTACTATGAAAAACACAATAATCATGAAGTCAGTTACCGCGCAAAAAGCCTGTGATGAAAAAACTCTTTTCTTTCACATCCGGACTTTTTCATAACGGCTAACGAACTTTCCGGATATGTTAGACTCTATCAGGAACACTTTCAGGTAATATCAGTATGTCGAAAAAACCCATCTACAAAGTCATATTTCACAATCAGGGCAAGATTTATGAAATGTACGCGCGCAATGTTAACCAGGGCGCGCTGTTCGGCTTTGTGGAAATGGAACAACTGGTATTCAGCGGAAAAAACTCGCTGGTGGTCGACCCGACGGAAGAAAACCTGAAAACCGAGTTCAGCCACGTCAACCGTACTTACATCCCTATGCATTCGGTGATACGCATCGACGAAATGGACAAGCGTGGCGCGGCAAAGATAACGGAATATGACGAAGACGGGAAAAACGTGATGCCGTTCCCACTGTATACCAAGAGCGGAGAATAAACCGCCGCTACCGAACCCCCGCTCACCGGGGTTTCCCGCAGCACCCATGGAAATTACCATCAGGCAGACCCGCAGCCTAGACCAGGTCGACAAGGCGAAATGGGACCGGCTGGACTGCAACGGCAACCCGTTTTTACGCTATGACTTCCTGAACGGACTGGAACGGTTCGGGTGCCTGGAAGGTCATGGCTGGGAACCCTGCCACCTGCTGGTGTCGGAGGCGGACAACCTGCTGGCGGCGATGCCGCTTTATATCAGGGACAACTCGCACGGGGAGTTCGTGTTTGACTGGGCCTGGGCCGATGCCTTTGAGCGGGCCGGCGGCAGGTATTATCCGAAGCTGGTATCGGCCATCCCTTTTACCCCAGTGTGCGGCCCGCGCATCCTCATCGACCGGTCTGCCGGCAAGGATCGCGCAATCAAGTCCCTGATCATCAAGACCGTCGCAGAACTGGCGGAACGCTCTCACCTGTCTTCATTCCACTGCTTGTTCACGCAGGAAGATGACCCGAAAATCTTCACGGACAATGACCTGTTACTGCGCCACACCTGCCAGTTCCACTGGCATAACCGCGATTATGAGAACTTCGACGACTTCCTGCAAAGCCTGACGTCAAAGCGGCGCAAGCAGATCAAGCGGGAACGCAGGGCGGTCCGGGATGAGAAGCTGAACATCGCGCGCCTGCGCGGTGCGGACATCACCGAAGAGCATTGGGACGTGTTCTACGAATTTTACTGCAGCACGTTCTACCGCCGCTGGGGCAGCCCACGCCTGACTCTGGACTTCTTTCACCACCTGAGCACGGCAATGCCGGACAACACCTTGCTGATACTGGCGAAACAGGGCAATGAACATGTCGCCGGCGCGTTTGCGATGGTCAGCGACACCACCTTGTACGGCAGGCACTGGGGTTGCGACAGGTACCTGGCGAACCTGCATTTTGAACTGTGCTACTACCAGACCATAGAGTATTGCCTGGAACACCGGCTGCGTTCGGTCGATGCGGGCGTACAGGGTGAGCATAAACTGAACCGGGGCTTTGAACCGTTCCTGGCGCTATCCGGCCACTGGATCCAGCATGCCGGCTTTCGTAACGCAATCGACGCTTACCTGCAACAGGAAACTGCGCAAATGGATGCCTACGTCAAGACCCTGGAGGAACACCTGCCTTTCAAGGGGATAACGTAACCGCTATCTGTCCCTGGCCCTTGCTCTCCAAAACGCCACTGCGTTCGGTACCTGCGCCTGGTTCTGTTCGTGCCGATAGTCGGATGAGGCGGGGTACGCCTGTCGGCGCAAACGGTTAAGTTGTCCCAGAGGGCGATGTTCCGGCAGCGCATGCCAGGGCGAGAATGACAGGTTTTCACAGAATTGGGCCTGTTCATCGCCCGAGAAATCCTGCCGCGGAATGCTGATCGTCGCCAGCGGCACAAACGGGGCATCTTCTTCAGTCCAGGCTTGGGTTGCGTCATCCAGGGACAGTCCGTCTGCGTCCGGGGGCTGTGCCTGCACCTGGAAGATGAAACAGGCGGCGGTCTGGTCCAGTTCTTCACGCAGTTGCTCACGCAGGAAATCAGGCCCGGTATGCTCATCAATGACCGGTTTGTCTGCGGCGCGCGCATTGCAGGGCCGCGCCGCGAACTTGATGTTGCGCGGGCCCAGTTTATAGGGCGTGATGCTGAAATACACCGGGTCAAGCACGCTCGCAGGTGGCGGGGAAAGCACTCGTTTGCCCGCGAACAATTCCCTGACGCGCCATTTGAACGGATTTAAGCCGGGGAAGAAAAAAGCCCTCAGGTTTTCCGGCTTGGCGATGAATGAATTGTAATCCGGCATGTTCCTGACAAAAAATACCGGCGTGTTTGCCATCAGAAAGTCCTGTGTCGAACCGTTGATGCCGTCCCGTTCAAGCGGCTTGCCGCGAATCCCCATCAGCTTCAGCGCCATGCCCCTGGCGTCGTTGTTGTAATCCTGGCTGGTCGCCAGGTTGAAATGGCCGTTGGAAAACCGCACCCAGGCCCGGTAACGCCTGCCCGGCTCGGCAAACACGCCGTAACGGAACTCGTTGCGGAGATCCGGCAGCACATCGAAATGCGCACGCACGCAGGCATGGGCCTTGGCATGGGCGCCGCGGGCGACATACGTTGTTCGATATGCTTCCACCAGTTGTTCGAAGCTGGCGCGGGCAGCCTCGCCCTGCTCCGCCTCGTCATTGCGCATTATTTCATTGTTGAAATCCGAGTCGGCGCAACCTGCAAGAATAATGGCCAGAACCAGCGCCGCAAGCGCCGGTAAACAACCGGCCAATAACCTGTTCCCATGACAAATCCCGGTTATCCCGGGGTTCCGGCACGCGCGCGCAGCGGCAAATTGAAAGCTGTCTGTCATCGGATAATTACCGGTTGTATTCGGGGTTGTCCGTCACTACGTTCAGGTTAAAGCGTCTTTAAGTATTCAACCAATGCCCATATTTCCTCGTCGGTCAGGACCGGCATACCGTCAGCGCCGGCGCCGTACTCATGTCCGGCATTGCTGTTGCCGGGCAGGCTGGTATCAACCATGAATGCGCCCGGCGCCGGACGGTCCACATAACCGACCTTTACCGGGTCGTATTCCCAACTGCCGATGTAGAACGTATCGCTGCGCTCGGCCGCGGGCAGCATCAGTTCATACAGGTTCGCGACCGAACCGTTATGCAGGAAGGGCGCGCTGCTCCAGACGCCGTTCAACGGCCTGGCCTTGTAGGCCAGTAGCGCCCGGTCGGTGACCGTCATGCCGCTTTCGAGGAGCACCCCGTCCAGGTATTTCGGCGGATGTATGACATCCGGGTGGCCCAGTTTTTTCGCATCCCTGATTGCCAGCAAGGTTTGCAGCGGGTTGTTCCTGAGCACGCCGCCAATCAGGTTGTTCAGTACGAACAGCGCGGGTTCCTCCTCACCGAGCACGGACCCGACGAGGTAGAAGCGCGGTTTGTCGCGGAAAATGCCGGTTTTCCCGCGTATTCCAACGACATTTTGCGCCATTTTTGGATCCGTTCCCAGCTTTTCGATACTGCTCATGCGCACCTTGATGCTGCGTCCCGGATCGGTCCGGTCGATATCCTGGTGGCAACTGAGACAATAGGTTTCATACAGCGCCCTGCCCCGCGCTGCCTGCTCCGGGTCGATGGCGGGAAAAACCGCCGGCCACAGCGGTGAATGCAGTTCGGCGACTTTTTTTTCCACCGCGCGCAGGTTGTCCGTGCGTACCGTGGAGGGATAACCGGCGTCGTAGACGCCCAGCCAGGTTGTCGGGGTGGTATCCACCCGGCCGTAAACCCCGATCACCTCGCCGACATTTCTTGCGAGTGCGCCGACATGGGAATTGGCCTGGGAACCGTTCCACTCCACGTAATCATGCTGCGGTGTATCCCACAGGTAGGGATAACTGGTGGGGGCGTCCGGCTCATTGAAATTATCTTCCACGCCGGTCAGGGACAGGCTCTTGTTCAGGATCGCTCCGAACGCATCCAGGCGCGTAAAACCATACGGGACACGCGTGTGGTTGCGGCGATTGGTGTCGCTGATGCGGTCAAAGTCCTGTTGCAGCAGGTTCTTCAATGCCAGGAATTCCTCCTCCGTGGGCCCGCCCTCATACAAGCGCCGGCCCAGCCGGGACAGCTTGTCACTGTCTCTGAGCGTGCGCGCAAGAGACTGCTCCAGGTGTTCCATGAACAGTTGCAGGTCCATCATCGCCTGGCCGCCGTCAATGCGCAGCAGACTGCCATTATAACGGACATGCTGGGTATGGCAGGCCGCGCAGGTCAGGCCGACATTGTCCTGATTACGGGCGAAACCGATGGGCAACGCGTCGGGATTTGTCCGCGACCTGACCCCGGGCAGGAAACCGAAACGCATCATGTTCAGCGGGTCGCTCAATAACTCTTCACTGTCGTGCCGCTCCAGGCGCAGGAACAGGTCATAGGACAACAGGCTGGATCCCTGGTCCAGGTGGTAGAACCACTGCCGGTCGGCAGCATCCCAGTTCTGCTCCAGGTAAATGATATTGTCCGGATGCAATGCCGCTTCATCCTGAAGAACGGTGAGTGCAACGGCCTGCACGCCAACGCCGAATAACGACAGCGCAAGAATTATTGATTTCAATGACACGTTTATTCTCATAGCCTCAATTCCAAACCCTCATGATCAGAGCTCTGCGGTCGCGACTGCATCTAAATTTTGGCACAGGCCAGGGTCTACCTCCATACCACTCCCGCAACAGCGGGAGTCCAGTCTACTATTGTATCGCCCGCAGGGCGAACCGTTGAAAGAGTAAACTTGTCAGAGCACGCAAAACAAAAAATGCGCTTGTTGTTGTGCTTTCAGTCAATCCACCGATAACAGCGTATTCAGTAAATTATCGCGGAAGCTGATGTTGCCGGTCAGACTGTCGTGTTTTTCGCAGAGCAGGAACGCATGGTGCAACGGGAAAAAACTGTATTCATGGCGCGGCACGCTCGGGTCCAGGGTGTTGCGTCCGAGCAGGGACGCCTTGGTCACGGCGCCGTCCCCCGGTTCCAGCAGCAGCATATCGTAATCCACGCCCGGAACCGGTTGCGTGACCTCGTCCGGGTACATCCGGATTTCCGATATGCCATCCACTTCTTCAACCAGGATCCGGGCCGGGGTCAGCGCGCAGCCGCCGCCAAACACGATCAACTGCGGATGTTCCTCCGGCAACGGCACGGTCAACGACCAGACAAAGCGCCGGGCACGCTCCAGTGATTTGTCGAAATACGCGTCCAGGGTCTTGAGATAGGCGTCAGCTTCGGCAGCATTATCAAATCGGGCGCGGATGCGGGCGCGGGTATCCTCGTCAAATATTGACCACCTGAAGCGCCGCCACACATTCACATCGAATATGTCACGCGCCAGCGGCGCGCCCTCGGCAGTCACGATCCAGGTATTGATGGGATGCGGCAGCAACTGGTACAGGCTGGGCATGGTCACCAGGATCTCGGTATTGATCTTCCTGAAGCCGACCTGGATGCCGTCGATAAACGCGTTCAGAATTTTTACCGAGCCCAGGCTGGGAGTCCCCAGCAGAACAACGCGCCTGACCCGCTCTGCGCCGTACATGTTTACCGGGAATTCGTTGCTGTCCAATACATCGGTGCGGCCGTAACGGATATAGTATCGGGCAATCAGTCCACCCATGCTGTGCGCGACAATATCGACCTTCAGGTCCGGATCGTCGTGGTCCAACCTGATGCGCTCAATGAAATCGGCCAGGCGCGCCGCGTTCACTGCGTTGTCCAGGCGCCAATCGTAGTAAAACTCATAGTAATACTTTGTCTGCGCGCGGATTTCCTGGCCGGGCATTGCCTTCTGATAATTGCCCACTTTCTCCAGGGTGCGCAGCACGTTACCGTAATAGTCCTTGCCGGCCGTGTTGTCTGCAATCGCAAACGCCTTCAGCGCGCCGGGCTGCGGCTGCAACGTGACCGGATCAATACCCATCGCCAGGTCATAATGATGATCAAACAGCAATTTCCATAAAGGCCCGAACCATAGTTCTTCGTCGGTCTGCTCATGTTTGAGTTTACTGCCGAGGATGCCGTGGATAAAGACGACCGGGGGCTGGTCTTCCACCGCCATGCTTTGCATGTAAAGACGCTGCAAATCGGGTTTTGTCGAACTGGCGAAGAAGTTATTGCCAAGCAGTGCAAGTACCGCGCCAAGCACAATGTACGCCAGATGTTTCAATTCATAAACCCATTCATTTCGTATTTACAAAGGTGCGCGCTTTCAGCTTGGTAAATTGTAACGTATCATGTGTGCAAGAATCAGATATTTCTATCCGCAGACTATGCCAGCACGCGCTCGCCAGATCGGCAAATCCATCCTCAGTACAATCATGATCCTGCTCTGTTGCCAGGCTTGCGTGCCGCAACAGCAACCCGTAGAACCCTTTGACATGTCGGCCCATTCCAGGACCCTGACCGTGAATGACCTGATGTTTCCGGTCACCGTGTACGGAGAGGGACCGGACGTGGTATTCCTGCATGGCTTCCCGGATTCGCGCGAGGTCTGGCGCTACCAGGTACAGGCGATTGCCGATGGCGGCTACCGGGTCATCGTGCCCGACCAGCGCGGTTTCGGCCATGCCAGCCGTCCCGATGGGGTCGAGCATTATCGCATCGAACTGCTTGCCGGAGACATCATCGGCATCATGGACCAACTGGGGATAGAAAAGGCCAGGCTGGTCGGCCATGATTTCGGGGCCGGGCTGGCATGGGTGATGGCCGCGACCATACCGGAGCGCTTCGAGCAACTGGTCGTGATGTCGGTCGGCTCTTCGGGCAATCCCGGTTGGGATACCATCGAGCAGAGAGAGGCGTCCTGGTATTTCGACTTCTTCAACAAGACCGGGATCGCGGAGACCGCGCTGACCGCGAACGACTGGGACTTCTTCAGGCGTATCACCCGCGACAGCGGCGACCAGGATCATTTTATCCGGGACCTGTCACGTCCCGGCGCGCTGACTGCGGCGTTGAACTGGTACCGCGCCAACACCCGGGGCTGGGGCGGGCTGCATACCGGCCTGAACTATCCCCTGGTAGACATGCCGGTAATGGGCATATGGAGCAGCGCCGATCCGTTCCTGAAAGAACAACAGATGCAGGAGTCGCGTATCAACGTGTCAGGTCCCTGGCGCTATGAACGCATAGAGGACGCCGGGCATTGGTTCATGCTGGAACAACCTGCCACGGTAAACCGCCTGTTGCTGGATTTTTTTGACGGTTAGCGTTAACCCCGATAATACATGGCGCAAGCAGCTACCGATCCGATTACAAGCGGGCAATTCTTCTGGGTTGCGGACAATCGTATCGCCGCAAACCTGCCTGACGTGACAAAAGCACTGCGCCAACCGGACGGACTGCTGGCTATCGGCGGCAACCTGGAACCCGATACGCTGCTGAATGCGTACCGGCGCGGCGTTTTTCCCTGGTACAGCCAGGGGCAACCGATTCTGTGGTGGTCGCCGGACCCGCGCTGTGTACTGGAACCGGGCGGGGTCAGGATAAGCCGCAGCCTGGCCAGGACTCTGAAGCGAAACAAATTCAGGGTTTCATTCAACAAGGCATTCGCAGAGGTGGTGCGGGGCTGCTCGGCGCCGCGGGGCGGCAATGCCAACACCTGGATCACGGACGAGATGGCCGAAGCCTATATCCGGCTGCACCGGCTGGGCCACGCGATTTCGTGCGAGTGCTGGCATCAACGCGAACTTGCCGGCGGGCTTTATGGCGTGGCCATTGGCAAGGTGTTTTTCGGCGAATCCATGTTCAGCCGCGTGACCGATGCCTCCAAGGTCGCGCTGGTACACCTGGCGCAAATGCTGGAACAACGGCGTTTCCGTCTTATCGATTGCCAAGTCCATTCCACGCACATGGAAAGCCTTGGCGCGAGCCCCATGCCGCGGGACATGTTTACCGGTATCCTCAAGCACTACTGCTGACGGGGTATGGTAATAGACAGGGTTTTAAGCGATAATTCCAGTTTTTCCAATAGCGAGGAACCATGCCGAAAGAAGACCAGATAGAAATGGAGGGAACGATAATAGAAACCCTTCCGAACACCATGTTCAGGGTTGAACTGGATAGTGGTCATACCATTACCGCCCATATTTCCGGAAAAATGCGCAAGAACTATATCCGCATCCTCACCGGAGATCGCGTCACCGTTGAAATGAGCACTTACGACCTGACCAAGGGCAGGATCACCTACCGCAACCGCTAACCCGAATCTGCCTGCAAATCAACCCGGGAAGCTCTGACTTAATCAGAGGGTCCCTCAATCAATGGATTGCTCGCGATAGTGGCGTTGTGCCGCCGCCGCATCCTCGGGGGTATTGATCTCCATGCCCGGTTGCGCAGCCGCAAGCGCCATGTGGATGCGGTAACCGTGGTACAGCGCCCGCAACTGCTCCAGCCGCTCGGCCTGTTCCAGTTCGCACTCGGGCAGATTCGTGTATGTCTTCAGAAATTCGCATGTATACGCATAGATGCCAATGTGCCGGCAGCCTTTGTCCGGCGCGTTCCAGGGGATGGCCGCGCGGCTGAACATCAGCGCGTAGCCGCGGGCGTCAACCACCACTTTTACGCAACTGGGATTGTTCATCTCCTGCGCTGAGCTGACCGGCGCATACAGGCTGGCCATGGACGCGTCCCGATGGTCGGCCAGGTTGCCGGCAACCTGGTCTATCAGGACTGGAGGCAAACCCAGTTCATCCCCTTGTACGTTGACGACGATACGGGACCCGGGCCATTGCAGAAGACCCACCGCCTCGGCTATACGGTCCGTCCCGGAACGATGTGCGGGCGAGGTCATTACCACCCTGGCGCCGAAGCCTTGCGCCGCGGCTTCAATCCGTTCATCATCGGTGGCAATGACGACCTCCGCCGCCCGACTCTTTATGGCCGCCTGGTATACATGCCGCAACAGTGGGCGGCCGCCGAATTCGATCAATGGTTTTCCCGGCAGGCGCTTTGCGGCAAACCTGGCAGGGATGACCACGACAAAATCCTGCTTCACTTTCGGTACTGTTCCACTTCGTCCGTGCTCAGCGCCCGGGCGTCGCTCTCCAGCATGATGGGGATATCGTCGCGTATCGGATAGGCCAGCCGCGCAGAGAGGGAAACCAGCTCCTGTTTCGATTTGTCATAGATCAACGGTCCCTTGGTCACCGGACACACCAGTATTTCCAGTAAGTTCTTATCCATGCCTTAATTTCTCCAGTAAAAGTCTGAGTTTACGTTCAAACGCTTCAGGCAGTTTCACGTCTATCGGCACATACCATGCATTCTCCAGTCCCCAGCGCCGGCACTTGACCGCATCTTTTTCCGTCATCATTATCGGGGCAGAATCACCGAATTTGAGTTCGGCGCGTCTGAAATCATGGTGATCGGGAAACGCGTGCTCATCAATATCGATATCGTTACGACGCAACATTGAGAAAAACCGTTCAGGATTACCTATGCCGGCGACCGCGTGGACGCGCTGCCCACTGAAAGCAGCCAGCGCCGATTCTTGCCCGCCGTCCAGGGATTTTACCGGCAGATCGGTATATTCCATCAGGTATTCGCCTGTTACCGCGCTACCGCCGGCCACCACCATGTCCACCGTATCCAGGCGCGCCACCGGTTCGCGTAACGGGCCGGCAGGCAGGCAGCGGCCGTTGCCGAAGCGCCGCTGGCCGTCAATCATCGCAATTTCCACATCCCTGCCCAGGGAGGTGTGTTGCAGGCCGTCATCACTCAGCAGTATATCGCAATCCGTTTGCCGCAGCAGCGCCCGGGCGGCTTTTACCCGGTCCGCCGAGACCACAACCGGGCGGCCGGTGCGTTGCGCCAGCATTACCGGTTCATCCCCGACCAGCGCCGGATCACTGCCGGCTTCCACCCAACGCACACGCGACCCGGTCACGCCGCGATAGCCCCTGCTGACGATACCCGGTTTATAGTCCAGGGTTTGCAGGTAGCGGGCCAGCCAGATAACCAGCGGGGTTTTACCGGTCCCACCGGCCGTCAGGTTGCCCACGACGATAACAGGCACCGGAAGCCGGGTCACAGACAGAATACCGACCGCATACAAGAACCTGCGGCAGGCCAGTGCCGCCAGGTACAACCAGCTCAACGGCAACAGCAACGCGGCCAACGGACGGCGCCCGTACCATAAGGACTCGATACGGCATTGCCACGGCATGTTATTCAGGGTCATGTCCCGGACATTCATTCTTCGCCCAGCACCCGCGTTGCAAACGTGATATTTACCAGCCCCGACTGTCTGGCGGCATCCATCACCTTGATCACAACCTGGTGGCTGACTGCGGCATCGGCGCGGATCACGACGGGCGTCTCGGCCAGCCCTGCTGCCTGCTCCCGCAACGCTGCGCCTATCGTCGCGGTTTTCGCGTCCGCCAGCGGTTGGTCGCCGATATATACCTGTTCATTTGCATCGATAACCACCAGGATCAGTTCATCCCGGGCCTGTACCTGCTCCTCCGAGGCTTCCGGCAGCGCGACCCTGATCTCCGATTCACGCTCGAATGTCGTGGAAACCATGAAAAAGATCAACAACAGGAACACCACATCGATCAACGGGGTGATGTTGATGTCGGTCTCAGTGTGGCGTTGTGAACGAAAGTTCAATTTCTCTCCCCGTGGATGACCTCGACCAGTTTCAGGGACTCCTGTTCCATGGTCACGACCAGTTCATCGACACGGCCGCGAAAATAGCGGTAAAACATCAATGAAGGAATGGCCACGGTCAGGCCTACGGCCGTGGTTATCAGCGCTTCGGAAATGCCTTCGGCCAGTATGCCCGGATCGCCCACTCCCTGTGCGGTGATCACGGCAAACACCTTGATCATACCCACAACCGTACCCAGTAACCCCAGCAGTGGCGATATCGAGGCAATGGTGCCCAGGGTGTTCAGAAACCGCTCCAGGTCATGGGCCACATGGCGCCCTACCTCCTCTATACTTTCCTTCATCACTTCCCGGTCACGCTTCCTGTTCATCAGGCCGGCGGCGAGGATCCTCCCCAGCGGCGAACCTCTCCTCAGCGTTTCAATGTGGTGTTCGTCAAGAAACCCTCTCGAATTCCACTCCCACACCTTTTTCACCAGGTCTTCGGGGATAATGCGTTTCTTCTGCAGCGACCAGAACCGTTCGCAGATAATCGCCAACGAGATGACCGAGCACAGCAGCAACGGCCAAATGAGCACTCCGCCTGATTTGATTAATTCGAGCACTTAACCCTCCTGAATATCTTAAGGAAGCCCTGACTTTATTTTAGAGGTTCCATTATTAAAGTATGCCAGAATCGGCGGTGTTTTTCCCTATGCTCAGTGATTGTTATGCCCGAGTTGGATGTGCGGATGCGGATCGCGCCGCTCTCGGCGGTGCTCACCAATCGGGCGTCGTGTTGCCGGTAGCGGGCAACCACATCCCGGTTGGGCAGTCCGAAGCGGTTCCTGTAACCTACCGGGAAAATGGCGATGTCTGGATCAACGGCCCGGATAAAATCATCGGTTGAGGAGGTCTTGCTGCCGTGGTGCGGGACCACCAGCACATCTGATTTCAAGCCTGTGCGGTGACGCTGAAGCAGGCCTCGCTCGGCGGCCTGCTCGATATCGCCTGACAACAACAGGGTCAGGTTGCGCGCGCGAACCCGCACGACGCATGAGCGGTCATTCGCTGACATCTCCACGCCTGCGACCGGATGCAAGACCTCAAACTGCACGCCATCCCAGCGCCAGGACTGACCATCCAGGCAATCCCGAACCAGCGGATGTGAAACCTTATCAGGCACGCTGCTGATGATCCGGTCAACCGGGACTTCCCGCAGGACTGCCGGCAAACCGCCGATATGATCATTGTCGCCGTGGCTTTGCACAAGCAAATCCAGCTTGCGGATCCCCGAGTTGCGCAGAAACGGCGTGACCACCGCGGCGCCTGTGTTGAAACCGGACGCGTAGCCGGGTCCGGTATCGTAGAGCATGGCGTGATCCTGTGTGCGCACAACCACCGCAAGCCCTTGCCCGACGTCGAGCACGGTCATAACAACCTCGCCGAATCCGGGTCCCGGCCTGGCGCTGAACAGTAACGGGGCGAGCCAGAGTGCGCCCAACCACCTGCCGGGGCTGCCGCGTGGCAACAGCAGGATCATCACGCCGATGGTGGCAAACGCGAGGACCGGCAGTTCCGGCCGTGCGACCGGAAGCAACTGGAATTCCCATCCGGCAAAGTACGCCAACACCCACCACAACACGCGTAAGGCCACCAGGGCAAGCTCCAGCAACAGCTCCACCTCGAACAACAACAGCAGGCAGCCGCCGAATACCAGGGGTATCAGGACAAAACTGACCCAGGGCACTGCGAACAGGTTCGCAAGCAGACTCAACACCGGTATCTGCTGGTAGTACAA
Organism: Gammaproteobacteria bacterium; assembly: GCA_965221335.1. Classification (GTDB taxonomy): domain Bacteria; phylum Pseudomonadota; class Gammaproteobacteria; order Eutrophobiales; family Eutrophobiaceae; genus JAAXHV01. Next base: position 175,013 of record CBDCSC010000004.1, read on the forward strand.
GGCCAACGCCGGCGCCAGGCCCAGGGTGACGATATACTGCACCCTGACCGCTTCCCGCAACTTGTGCCGGCCCAAGTGAACCCGGTAGCTGACACCGTAAAATATCACTGCCACGGCGCCGAACGACAACCAGAAACTCGCCGCCATCGGGGCAAGCGGGTCCAGGATCAAAACTGCAATCAACGCTACCCCCAGCACATCGCCCGCGGGCGCCGAGCGGTCGTATAACTTCATGCCAAAATACACCCAGAGCATGATCAATGCGCGTTGTGTAGGCAACGAAAACCCGGCCAGCAGCGCATAGACCAGGGCCGCCAGCATCGCACCCAGCGCTGCGGCCCTGATTGGGGGGATATTACCGAGCGGACCGTAAGCAAATATCGGTAATGTTCCCCAGAGCTTCAGCAACAGCAGGTAGGTGAGGCCGGCCACCAGGCCGATATGCAAGCCGGAAATCGCTATCAGGTGGTTGGTGCCGGTTACGGTCAGCGCCCGCCATTGCGCATCGCTCAGCGCGCTCCGGTCGCCGACCGCCAGGGCCGGGACCAGCGCGGCCAGCGGGTCGTTTGGAAACCCCGCTCGAATCTTTTCTCTCAACGCAAAGCGCAGGGAATCGGGGTTGAACCTGCTGGCAGGCCGCAGACGGGCATTGTTGTTATCATCCACCACGTAGCCGGTGGCGCGCAGGCGGTTCTGGAACAGCCAGGACTCGTAATCGAAACCGCCGGGGTTTAAATAGCCGCGCGGCCGTTTCAACCTGATCTTCAGCCGCCATTGCTCTCCCGGCCGTACCGACTGGCTGCCTTGATACCAGCTCAGTCTTACCTTGCCGGGATTGGACGAGACCGGGTGACCATGTTGCTGAAGCTGTTCTACACGAAAGTTAAAGCGCGTCGATGTCCCTCTTGTCTCGGGCAGTGAGACGACCACGCCGATCGCGTCCAGCGACTTGCCTTCATCGCGCGGCAACAGTTGTTGCTGTAATAAAAGCTGGGCATTGAGCAGCGCCCAGAGAAAACCGCCAAGCGCCCAGCAAGGGTAGCGGCAACGGCGGCAGCGCCAGGCCAACCAGGCAAGCAACGGCAATCCAAACGCAAACCAGACAGGGGGCAGGCTCGCCAGGCGCAAACAGGCGATAACGCCGGTGAGAAATAACAATCCTTTGAAAAACATGAAACAATCCCTGTGATCTGTAGGGTTCTGATTTTAGCTGGAACGAAGCTTTCCGTCACTCAATTCGTATACCTGGTCCAGCTTGTCGAGCAGGCGGGTATTGTGGGTGACCATGACCATGCTGATGCCGTGTGTCCTGTTCAGCTCCAGCATGACCGAAAACACCCGGGCCGCGGTCTGTTCATCCAGGTTGCCGGTGGGTTCGTCCGCAAGCACACAGCGGGGGCGCGTCACCAGCGCCCGGGCGATGGCCGCCCGCTGCCTTTCACCTCCCGACAATTCCCCGGGCTTATGCCGCAAGCGCTGTTCCAGACCCACCTCGGCCAGCATCTCAGCGGCGGCATCCCGGGCCGTTTGCGCCGCCTCCCCCCTGACCAGCAACGGCAACGCGACGTTCTCCAGCGCGGTAAATTCCGCCAGCAGGTGATGGAACTGGTACACGAAACCCAGTTTCTGATTGCGCAACACGCCGGTCTCCGTTTCCGACAACGCCGCCAATGAGACTCCATCCACCGTCACCTCGCCGGCGCTGGGCTGATCCAGCCCACCCAACAGGTGCAGCAGCGTACTCTTGCCCGATCCCGACGAACCGGCCACCCCAATGCAGAACCCGGCCGGCACCGCCAGCTCAACACCTTTCAACACCTCAACGTGCAGGTCCCCTTCGCTGAATGTCTTGCACAGGCCGGTACAGGCCAGCGTGAGCACATCATTCATGGCGCAACGCCTCTGCCGGTTGTGTGCGTGCCGCCCGCCAGGCCGGATACAAGGTTGCCAGCAGCGCGCAGGCGAAGGCCGCCAGCGCAATCACGAAAACGTCCGGCCAGTAAAGGTCGGCGGGCAGCTCACTGATGAAGTACACCTCCGGCGACAGGAATTTCACCTGCAGGTAATGCTCCACCGCGGCGGCCATGGAGTCGATATGGGTTGCCAGGCCGGCGCCGCCGGCAACGCCAAGGATAATGCCGGCGCTGCCCAGCGCCGTACCCTGTATAATGAATATCTTCATAATATCTTGCGGCGCTGCGCCCAGGGTGCGCAGCACCGCGATGTCGGCCTGTTTGTCGGTTACCATCATCATCAGCGTGGAAATGATATTGAAGGCCGCCACGGCAATGATTAAGACCAGTATGACGAACATCATCTTTTTTGTCATGCGGATCGAATGAAAATAATTCACATGTCTTTGAGTCCAGTCGATCACGCCGTAGCGTCCGGGCACATCGCGGAAGGCCTCCCTGCTGATCCGGGGCGCCTGCATCACGTCACTGGTCTTCAGACGCAGGCCGGTGGGATTGCCCGTGCGAAAAAACCGCACCGCATCGTCCAGGTGAATAAACACCATCGCGCTGTCGAATTCATACATATCGGTGTTATACACGCCTACCACGCGAAACCGCTTGAGCCTGGGGATAATGCCCGCAGGCGTTACTCTCGCCGCCGGCGAGACCAGTGTCACGCTGTCCCCGGGCTGCGCCTGCAACAGGTCCATCAGGTCTGCGCCCAGGATGATCCCGAACTCTCCGGGCGCCAGCTCCTCCAGCTCCCCGCGGATCATTTTTTCCGGCAGAAAAGATACCTGTGGTTCCGCTTCCGGCAGGATCCCACGCGCCACCACACCTTTGACCTCTTGGCCGAAGGTCAGCATGCCTTCGGATTCCACATAGGGGGCCACGCTGCTGATGCCTGGATGCCGTTGCGCCAGCGCCGCGACTTCCTTCCAGTCCCGGAGCGAATCACCATAGCCGATAATGGTCGCGTCGGCTTCCATACCCAGCAGGTGTTCGGTCAGGACTCTCTCAAAACCGTTGACCACGGACAGTACCGTGATCAGCACGACCACTCCCAATGCAATGCTCAGCGCCGAGATGAGCGAGATGAACGAGATAAACCGGTTGCGGCGCTTTGACATCACGTAGCGCAGGCCGATGAAGAACTGGTAAGCGCCGAACGGATTACTCATATCTCAATACCGTTGCCGGCTGTACCTGGGCGGCGCGCCAGGCCGGATAAATCGTGCCCGCGACTGCGAGCAGCAGCGCCAGCGTCGCGGTAACGGCCACATCCTGCCAGCGCAGCTCGGAAGGCAGTTCACTGATGTAGTATACGTCCGGCGACAGCAACCTGACGCGCAGCAACTGCTCGACGGCGGTGACGATGGCATTGATATTATCGGACAGCCACATGCCGCCCAAGACCCCGAGAATGATGCCGGCCAGGCCGATTACGCTGCCCTGGATGATGAAGATCTTCATGATGCTGCTTGGGCCTGCGCCCAGGGTACGCAATACCGCGATATCCGTTTGTTTGTCCCTGACGACCATCATCAGGGTTGCAATCACATTGAACGCCGCCACTGCGATGATCAGCATCAGAATAACCGTCATCACCCGTTTCTCCGTCTTCAATGCCCGAAAAAACACCGCGTGCCTGTTGGTCCAGTCCACCACTTCATACTGCTCGGGAAGTGAGCGCACCGCGTCCCTGCCGAGGCGCGGCGCCTGCATTACATCAGCGGTTTTCAGCCTCAACCCCGCAGGTCCGGCGCGCCCGAACAGCAGTAAAGCATCATCAAGGTGAACCAGGGCCAGACCGCTGTCGAACTCGCGCATACCGGCGCTGAAGATGCCGGTAACAGTGAACCGTCTCAAGCGCGGCAGGAAGCCGGCAACACCCTCGCCGGCCCGGGGCGCCACCAGCGTGATCATATCGCCTGGCGTGACTCCCAGTTTGCGCGCGGTCTCCGATCCGATGATTATGCCGTAAGCGCCCGCTTCGAGTCCCGAGAATGTGCCGGCTTGCATCTTCTGCGCGATCAGTGAGACCGCTGTTTCCGCTTCCGGGTCAATGCCGCGCAATACCACGCCATGCACCCGCTGTTCATGCACCAGCATACCTTCCGCACGAAAATAAGGCGCGACGCCGACTATCCCCTGCTGCCGGTTCAGGATTGCGGCCACCGAACGCCAGTCCGCGATGGCGCCGTCTTCATGGATCACATCGGCATGGGAGGCCATTGCCAGGATGCGCCCGGTCAGTTCCTGCTGAAACCCGTTCATTACCGAGAGAACGGTAATCAGGGCCAGTACGCCGACGGCAATCCCAAGCATCGACACCAGGGATATGAACGAAATGAAATGATTGCGCCGCTTGGCCCTGACATAACGCAGGCCGATGAAGGCTTCAAACGGGTTGTACATCGGACCAGTATACAAGGGACAAGGGGCAGGTGACAGGGGACAGGAACCGCAACCTCAAATATAATACAAAAAACCCTGAATAAGCTCATCCCGGACTTAAACAAAGATGAACATACTCGCATTGGATACTGCCACCGAAGCTTGTTCCGCGGCCCTGTTCTGTAACGGCAGCGTGTATGCGCGCGCTGACATCGCGCCGCGGCGGCACGCGGCGTTGATCCTGCCGATGGTCGATGGGGTCCTGGGTGAAGCCGGGCTTGGCTTGGACGATCTTGACGCAATCGCTTTCGGCCGCGGACCGGGCGCGTTTACCGGCGTGCGCATCGCAGCGGGCGTGGTCCAGGGTCTTGCCCTGGGCGCCAACCTGCCGGTTATCCCGCTGTCATCACTTGCAACACTGGCGCAAGGCGCAATTTCGCAATCCGCGACCTTGCTGCCGGCAATAGACGCAAGAATGGGAGAGGTCTATTGGGCCGCTTATGAAGCGGGGCAGGACGGGCTGGCAGAGCAGGTATCAGGAGAGCAGGTAACACCGCCCGATGCGGTACGGGTACCCACAGGCAAACAGGTCTTCGGTATCGGCAGTGGCTGGGGAACTTACCGGGATCGCCTGCAGCGCGTCCTTGACAAGCAAATCACCGGCGCTGACCCGGATCGTTTTCCGCTGGCAAAGGACATGCTGGCGCTGGCAGTGAGAGAGTACAATGCAGGGCGCTGCGTCAGCGCCGAACAGGCGCTGCCCGTATACCTCAGGGATAATGTCGTCAAGCAGGTATAGGGCAATACGCTACTTATTTTAGTACTGGTCCCGTGGATGGCAACCAGGCTATAAATCCCTGATGAATTCCTGGTAGGCATCCTCGTCCATGAACTGGTCCAGTTCGTTGATATCTTCCGGCGCCAGTTTGAAAAACCAGCCACTGGCGGTGGGGTCGAAATTCACCGCCTCGGGTTTGTCCACCAGGGTATCATTTACCGCAAGAACCTCACCGCTAATGGGCGTCTTGATCTCGCCGGCGGCCTTGACGGATTCGATCACTGCCGCCTCGCTGCCGCTGCTCAGCATTTCTCCTGCGTTGGGTAACTCGATATAGACGATATCGCCAAGCTGGTCCTGGGCATAATCAGTGATGCCGATGGTGACCGTGCCGTCCTCTTCCAGGCGCAGCCACTCATGGTCCTCGGTAAATCTGATACCACTCATTTAATGCAAATCTCCCGTGTTTACAAATGAACTAAAGTAGCTCTGGGGTGATCCAGAGGTTCCCAAGTATACCACCGCAACGAAGCAATGTGATAACCAGGGCCAGCGTAAAATAGCTTAGCCGCCCCCTGTTAGTCTGACCTCGAATTTCCGCTGTTCACAACCAATGAACCTGTGTGTGTATCGCACCGTCTGCCGCCAGGGTCAGCGTCCGGTAAGCGGGCGGCCTGGCATCAATGCCTGCCCGTTCGGCCTGCGGCAGGAATTGCACGCAGGTTGACGGCGAACCGAGTAACAGCGCCCCGTTCCGGGTCACGGAAAATTCCTGGTGGATATGCCCCCAGATAATGCCCCGGATGTTATCGTGCCGGTCCAGCGCCCGGAACAGCGCCACGCTGTTTTCCAGCGCCATCGAATCCATCCACGGACTATGGATACTGACAGGATGGTGGTGCAGGCAGACCAGGACATGCTTGTCCCGGGATCGCGCCAGCGCAGCATCGAGGCGGGACAACTCGGCCGCGGACAGGTAACCGCCGTCGGTGCCGGGCTTGTGGGTATTGAGCAGGATGATTGCCCAGGCCGCGCCGGTAAGGTAATTCGCGGTGCTGACGTTTCCGCTATTCAACAGGCGCGCCATGAGGCCGGGATCATCATGGTTCCCAGGCAGACAGTACACCGGCAGTTCAAGCCGGCGCAGCACACCCGCCAGTTTTTCATAAACCTGCTCGGAGGGATCCTGAGCCAGGTCACCGGTCAGCAGTGCAAGGTCGAACCCTGCCTGATGATTTACCGCATTAATCACTTCCAGCAAGGTACCAGTCGTATTGACGCCTGCCAGCAACTCATCAGGGTCGGCGGAGATATGCGTATCCGTCAGTTGTACCAGCTTGATCTCTTGCGGGTGCTGACAATGCAGTGCAATATGCTGTAGCATGTTTCTATTATAGATTCACCGGATACAGCGATGTCCAGTAGTACGATTAATTTAACCGACCAGGTCTACGATTATTATCTCTCCGTAACCTTGCGCGAGGATGCAGTGATGCGCCGCTGCCGTGAGGAAACGGCGCGCCATGAATGGAGCAGTATGCAGGTTTCGCCTGAACAGGGACAGTTCATGACCTTGCTGTTACAGTTGTTGGATGCGCGCAAGGTCATCGAACTCGGTGTGTTCACCGGGTACAGCAGCCTGTGCATGACCCGGGCCTTGCCCCCCGGGGGGAAGCTGATCGCCTGTGACGTGAACAAAGAATATACCGACAAGGCGATGCAATACTGGCAGGCGGCGGGAGTTGCGGACAGGATTGAACTGCGCGTTGCCCCGGCCCTGGATACCCTGGCAGCGCTGCTGCAGGCCGGTGAAGCAGGCAGCTTCGATTTCATATTCGTCGATGCGCTCAAGGAAGAATATTGCGAGTACTACCCGCTGAACTACCGCCTGCTTCGCAGCGGCGGCGTGATGGCCATAGATAATGTGCTCTGGGGTGGCAGCGTCGCAAACCCGGACAACCAGGAGGCCGAAACCAACGCAATCCGCGCCTTCAATAAAATGGTGCACGAGGACGATCGGGTGGATATGTGCATGCTCCCGATCGGCGATGGTCTCAGCCTGATCAGGAAGCGCTAAGCCATGCACGGGAAACCTACCGTCAAATCCCTGCTCAATGCCGGGGCCTCCATGCAGGGCCTGGAACTGACCGGCTGGGTCAGGACCCGGCGCGATGCAAAAGACTTTTCCTTCATTGAACTGAACGACGGTTCCTGTCTCGCGAATATCCAGATCATCGCCGATGCGGGGCTGGAAAATTATGCCTCAGTCAAGCACATCACCACCGGCGCCGCGATACGGGTCCGTGGGGACCTGGTCCAATCACCGGGCGGTGGCCAGAAATGGGAGGTCCGGGCAACGGCTGTGGAGGTCATCGGCGCCGCGCCGGATGACTATCCGTTGCAGAAAAAACGCCATTCCGATGAATTCCTGCGCACCATAGCCCACCTGCGCCCGCGGACCAACAAGTACGGCGCGATGTTTCGCATCCGTTCGAAGCTGTCCCATGCCATTCACAGTTTCTTCCAGGCACGCGGTTTTAATTGGATCCACACCCCGATCATCACCGGCGCCGACTGCGAAGGCGCAGGCGAGCTGTTCCGGGTAACCACGCTGGACCTGAACGATGTACCGAAACAGAACGGAGCAGTCGATTTCGGCCGCGACTTCTTCGGCAAGGAGGCGAACCTGACGGTGTCGGGGCAACTGGAGGTGGAGACCTGTTGTCTGAGCCTGGGGCGCGTTTACACCTTCGGCCCGACATTCCGCGCGGAAAACTCCAATACTTCGCGCCATATCGCCGAGTTCTGGATGATAGAGCCGGAGATGGCTTTCGCGGACCTGGGCGACAACATGGACCTGGGAGAAGAGATGATCCGCCACATGGTGAACTTCGTCAGGGAGGAATGCAGCGCCGACCTGGACCTGTTCTGCCGTTTCGTCGACAAATCACTGCCCGCGACCCTGGATAACATAGCGGACAACGACTTCATCCGCCTGCCGTACACCGAGGCCGTGGAGATACTGCAACAATCAGCGCACAAATTTGAATTCAAACCGGAATGGGGCAAGGACCTGCAGTCCGAACACGAACGTTTCCTGACGGAACAGCATTTCAAACGGCCCGTGATAGTGTTTGACTACCCGAAAGACATCAAGGCGTTCTACATGCGCCAGAATGACGACGGCAAGACGGTTGCCGCGATGGATGTGCTGGTGCCTTCGATCGGCGAGATTATCGGCGGCAGCCAGCGCGAAGAACGTTATGACCACCTGGAACAGCGTATCGTGGAACTGGGCTTTGACCCGGCTGATTACTGGTGGTACCTGGACCTGCGCAAATACGGCAGTGCGCCCCACAGCGGTTTCGGCCTGGGCTTTGAGCGCCTGCTGATGCTGCTGACCGGCGCCGGTAACATTAGAGATGTGATCCCGTTTCCGCGCACCCCCAACCACCTGGAGTTTTAGCCCGTATTTCCCAGCAGGCGATGCGATTTTTTCAGTTACTGGCGCGCCCGTTTGTCGCATTCGTAGAGCGTTATTACCCGGATCCTTTTGTATTCGTGGTGTTGCTCTCCGCGCTCACTTTCCTGCTGTCAATGGTCCTGGCCGATGCATCGCCCGCCATTGCCCTGTCCGCCTGGGGTGACGGCCTCCCCAGCCTGCTTGCATTCACCTCCCAGATTTGCATTACCCTGCTGACGGCGCACGCACTGGCCCACACCGACCGGGTGCAGGTCTTGCTCAAACGCATCGGCAATATTCCGAACAGTGCCGCGGGCGCCTATGCGCTCGTTACGTTCAGCGCCGGCATAGGTTCGCTTATCGCCTGGTCGTTGGGGCTGATTGCCGGCGCCACCGTCGCGCGCGAGGTCGCCAGGCAATGCTCGGTAAGAGGTATCCGCATCCACTACCCGCTGCTGGTGGCATCCGCTTACGCCGGTTTCGTCATCTGGCACATGGGCTATTCCTCCTCTGCCGGTCTGTTTGTCGCCACCGCCGGCCATTCGCTGGAAGCCGAAATCGGCATCATCCCGATAACCGAGACCGTATTCACGCTGCACAACAGCCTGTTGGCGCTGATTACCCTGGCAGTGATCTGCATGGTCTGCCCACTGATGCGGCCCGCTGAACGGGAACTGATCGAGATCGACCCGGCGTTGCTTGAAGAACGCGTTCAGGAACCGGCCGGTACCGTGGAACAGCAGACTTTTGCCCGGTATCTCGATACCATGCGGCCGCTTACGCTGCTGCTGGGCGCGGGACTGTTCTGCTATATCGGCTACAGCTTCTACATCAAGGGTTTTCACCTCAACCTGAACCTGGTGAACTGGTCGTTCCTGGGCGCCGGCCTGCTGCTTGCCCGGTCACCATCCCATTATGTGCAGTTGATCAACAACGCGAGCTCAACGATAGGGCCGGTTCTGATCCAATACCCGTTCTATGCCGGCATCCTCGGCATGATGCAGGGCACCGGCCTGGCCGGCATCATTTCCGACTGGTTTACCGCCATCGCTACCCCCGGAACACTCAGCTTCTTTGCTTTTCTCTGCGCGGGGCTGGTCAACCTGTTCATCCCTTCGGGTGGCGGCCAGTGGGCGGTGCAAGGCCCGATTTTCATCGAAGCGGGGCAGAACCTCGGGGTAGATCCCTCCATCATCGTGCTGGCGATCTCCTACGGCGACCAGTGGACGAACATGATCCAACCCTTCTGGACCATCCCCCTGCTGGCAATAGCAGGCCTGCACATGCGCCAGATCATGGGCTACACCTTCGTCATATTCCTGCTGACCCTGTTCCTGTTCGGCAGCGCTTTGCTGCTGTGGGGCGCGGGGTGAAGCGCCGTCAAAACTGAAGCGTCACCTCGCCGCCGATGATGCGGCCCTTGGCCAGGGGGGCATAGGCGCCGCCCAGGGGGATCGGGCCGAGCATTGATGGAAGCTGGGTGTCGCCGCCATGCTTGACCTCATTCAGCAGGTTCTTGCCGTAGATTGAGAATACCCAGCGGCTGTTTGCCAGGTTGAAGTCCAGGCCGGCATCCAGGATCTTCTGTGAGAGGATATAACCCAGGTTGTTGTCGGTGAAAAACGATTTGTCCCGGTAGGAGTAGCGGACCCGTGTGTCGATATCACCCCAATGACCGGCTTGCAGACGGTGCATCAGGCCCAGGCTCCAGGTCCACTCTGCCGCGCGCGGCAGGTCCAGGTCTTTGTCGCGATCATCAATACTGCCATCGCTGTTCAGGTCGAAACTCACTTTCTTGTACTCCGGGTCCAGCCAGCCTACGGAACCGGTAACCTGGATATTTTCCGCCAGGCTTAGCGCGCCGTCCAGCTCGAAACCGAGTATTTCCGCGTCTGCCGTGTTCTTGATCACCTGCACGACTCCGGAGATGGGGTCGGCCAGGTTGACTTCCCGCTGCATGTCTTCGATGTCATTGAAAAACAGTGCGCCGTTCAGGTAACCCTGGGCAAAACTCAATTTCCAACCGATTTCATAGTTATCAACGGTCTCGTCCTCAAACGGTCCGGGGCCAAGGTTTACCACATCGATTGCGGTGTTGCGCAGGTTGTAGCCACCGGAACGGAAGCCCCGACTCCAATGCGCGTACACGCGCGCCCGATCAGTGACGCGCCAGCTCATGCCCACCTTCGGAGACCAGCTATCCCACTCTTTATCATCGGTAAAGTCAAAATTACAGGTGTCTTCCAGCACGTTGCAAGGCGAGTTGATATTTCTGACCAGGGAGACGATACGCGCCTTCTTCTCTTCTGATGTGTAGCGCAAACCGGCGCTGAATGTCATCGAATCGCTTAGGTCATAGTCCACTGCCGCGAACACACCGATCGTTTCAACTTCGTATTCGCCGCCGCCATCCTGGGTCAGCGCCGGAGAGCCGTCCGGGGTCACCAGCCCCAGCAGGTTGCGCCGCTCATGGTAAACAATGTCGTTGTTGAAATAGTAAACGCCCGTAGTCAGGTTGACGCGCTGCGCAAAAACGCCGTTGTAGCGCAGCTCGTTGCTCACCTGTTCCTTGTCCTCGTAGCCAAACGCGTGAAACAGGCTGACGGGTTGGGCATCGATATCGCTGAGCAATGCCAATTCGTCGCTTCGATAGCCGAAAATGTTGGTAATCATGCCGTTTTCGCCGACTTTCAAGTTGAGTTCAGCGCTGACAAAATGGGTTTCCCCGTCCAGGAAGCCTTCCTCATCTATGGAAAAATCGTGGCTGTCGCGGTCAAAGCTCAGCGGTTTGGCGTCGATCCCGAGCCCGTTGGTATGTGCCTGGGAAACGGAACCGTCACCGTCGATTTCTCTGTACTCGTAACGCAATACCAGTTCCACCCTGTCGCCGGCCTTCCAGACCACGACCGGGCGAATCATCAGTTGTTCCATGGCGCCGAAGTTATTGCCGTTCAGCTTGTTCTCAAACCAACCATCATCATCGTTGTAGTAAGCCGTGACGCCGATACTGAGGCCGTCGCCGACCGGCCCGCCAACGCTGCCCATCAGGTACTTGTTCAGTCCGCCGTCACCGCCGCCGTCCAGCGCGGCGTGCACGCGGGCCTCGAATTCCTCACCGGGTTTGCGGGTGTTCATGAGGATGGCGCCACCGGTCACGTTGCGCCCGAACAGGATACCTTGCGGGCCGCGCAGGACTTCGATGCTTTCCAGGTCAAAAGAATCGAACGCAGCGCCGGTGTTTGACCCCAGGTAAACGCCGTCAACGAAGATGCCCACGGTGGGGTCGATGGACGGGATGGAACTGTTCACGCCCAGGCCGCGTATGGAAAAGTTGGAAATGCCCCTGGCAGTGCCAATCTCATCCAGGGCCACATTGGGCAGACTCACCGCCAGGTCGGTCAGGCCGCGCAGTTTGCGCGCGTCGATCTCATCAGCTCCCAGCGCGCTGATCGAAAGCGGTGTATCAAATAACGTTTCTTCCCGTTTTAGCGCGGTCACTACCACCTCTTCCAGCATGGGCAGCATATCCCGCTGTTGTCCGGATTCCTGCGCGTTCGCGGTGGGTGGAGTGAAAACGCCGTTTAGTACAATCAGCGCGGTGAACAGAATGGAACTGGTGCGATATCGGTTGAACATTTGACACCCCTCTCATTTAAGAAGCTAAACCATCACTTAGGCTGATCCAGTGTACACGATTCATGGCGTCGAAAAAAAGTTTCCACGTCCTGTAATTCACTGGTATGTGCCATCTCCGGCAAGCTGTTCAGGAAAATCCTGCCATAGGGCCGGGTCCTGAGCCTGGGATCGCCGATCATCAACGCGCCGTAATCGCTGCTGTCCCTGATCAAGCGTCCGATGCCCTGTTTCAGGGCCAGCACCGCTTCGGGCACCTGGTATTCCAGGAATGGATTCCGGCCTTGCTCCTCCATCCGGGTCAGTCTCGCTTTCAATACCGGATCGCCCGGAGAGGCAAACGGCAGTTTGTCGATGATCACACAGGACAGGGCTTGTCCCCGGACATCCACCCCTTCCCAGAAACTGCTGGTGCCCAGCAATACCGCTTGGGGGGTAGTCCTGAAGGTTTCCAGCAGTTCTGTACGCGGCGCGTCTCCCTGTACCAGGATCGGATAATCCAGCGCCTGGCCGACCAGTTCGGCAGCCTGGCGCAGCGCCCGGTGGCTGGTAAACAGGAAAAATGCCCGTCCCCTGGTGAGGCGCAACAGCGGGACCGCTTTTTCCACCAGCCTCCCGGTAAAATCATGCGCGCTCGGATCGGGTAAGCCCGAGGGCAAGTACAACAGTGACTGGGTAGTGAAGTCGAACGGGCTATCCCAGTCGCAGGCTTTCACCTGTTCCAGGCCCAGGCGCGCAGAAAAATAGTCAAACTGCCGGTTCACACTCAGGGTTGCAGAGGTAAATACGTTTATGCACTCGAATTCCTGCATGCGCGCGCGGAACACGCCGGCAATATCCAACGGGGTCTGGTGCAGGAAAAACCCGTTGCCGCGCAGTTCAAGCCAGCGGATGAACTCATCTTGTTCGCGTTCGTTGAAGCGATCCAGCAATGCCGATGCTGTAACCACCCGCTTGTGGCAGTGTTCCAGTAACTTACCTCGACCGGCGAAGTCCTCCAGCACCTTGTGTACGGCAGCAATTTTCTCCAGAAGGGTCGATAATGCGGCGCTTACCTTCTCCTTTATCTCAGCCCAGGCGATGCGGCTGTCTTCCCGCGGGAAACTCAGGATCAAGTCGCGGATTGCTTTTTGCATGTGAACCAGCAGCTCCGGAAAATCGGGCAGGTCCGCGGCCTCCTCAAAATACGCGGTCCGGGTGTCGGTCACCAACTCCAGCAGTTGCCGGCTGCCCAGGGTCTCGCTGAAAAACTGTGAGGCCAGTTCCGGCAACTGGTGTGCCTCATCGAACACCACCATCTCTGCGCTGGGCAGCAGTTCGCCGTAACCGGCCTCCTTCAGCACCATGTCCGCCAGGAACAGGTGATGGTTGACGACAGCCAGGTCCGCGTCCGCGGCGCGGCGGCGGGCGCGGAAAATGAAACAATCATCGTAAAAGTCGCATTCCTGGCCCAGGCAGTTATCGCTGGTGGAAACGCAGTGGGGCCTGACGGAAGCCTGTTCAGGAATATGGGCCAACTCGGCCAGGTCGCCACTGTCTGTCTGTTGCGACCAATCCCGAATATCAGCCAGGTAACTTGTGTCTTGCGGTTGCAGACGGCGCGGGTCGTTTTCCGCCTGTCGCAGGCGATGCAAACACAGGTAATTGGCGCGCCCCTTCAACAATGCCACCTTCAGCGCGCGGCCGACGGCTGTGCGCACCAGCGGCAGGTCGCGGGCAAAGAGCTGGTCCTGCAGATGTTTGGTGCCGGTGGAGATCACCACTTTATGGCCCGACTGGAGCGCCGGCACAAGGTATGCAAAGGTCTTGCCGGTGCCGGTGCCGGCCTCGCAGATCAGTGATTCACCCTGGTCTATCGCCTCCCGTATAGCCTCGGCCATCTCGATCTGCTGCGGCCGAGCCGAGAAATCCTGGACCAGGCCCGACAGGACGCCGTGTTCACCGAGGATTTCTGCCGGTGTTTGCATTTGAAATCCTTTTATTGAGTCAGCGTGATAACCAATGGTTTATTTCACGCGACTCACGTACTCCCCCGTGCGGGTATCCACCTTGATTCTCTCGTCCTGCTCAATGAACAGGGGCACCTTGACGGTGGCCCCGGTTTCCAGGACGGCCGGTTTGGTACCGCCGGAGGCGGTGTCACCGCGCACGCCCGGGTCAGTTTCGGTGATCGTAAGTTCGACGAAGTTCGGCGGCTGCACGGTCAGCGGCGCGCCGTTCCACAAGGTCACCCCACAGTTCTCCTCCCCGGTCAGCCATTGATCGGCATTGCCCAGCGCGGTCTTATCGACTTCGACCTGCTCATAGGTGCTCATGTCCATGAAATACCAGATATCACCATCGTTATAGAGGTATTGCAACGTCACCTCCATCACGTCCGCCGCAGGCACGCTCTCTCCGGACTTGTAGGTCTTTTCCAGCACCCTGCCCGTCTTCAGGTTGCGAATCCTGATGCGCGTGAAGGCCTGCCCCTTGCCCGGCTTGACAAACTCGCTCTCGAGGATCGCGCAGGGGTCGCCATCAATGATCAGTTTCAGGCCAGGTTTGAATTCGTTTGTGCCGTAGTTCGCCATGTGTTGTTCAATCCGGTTTTATCGTCGCCACCTGCCGGTAGCCCCGCGGCAGGACGTTGCCGCGTCGGCCGCGTGCGCCATGATAATGGTTCCAGTCCTTCGGTTTCAAGGTCAGGTGGCGTTTGCCGGACTCCAGCCGCAGTTTGTCTTTTTTTCCGAAGACGGTCAGAGCAACCAGGTACTCCTCCCGATTCTTCAGCCTGGCCGGCGGCACCTGCATGATTTTGACTCCCTTGCCCCTGGCCAGTTGCGGGAACTCGGCCAGGTCGGTCACCAGCAGGCGGCCTTCTGAACTCACCGCGGCCACCAGGTCCTGTTGGTGGTCAGTTACTGCTGCCGGCGGCAGGATCAGCGCGGACTGCGGCACGTTCAACACGGATTTGCCGGCTTTCACCTTCACATACAGGTCGCCCAGCCTGGCGACGAACCCGTAGCCGGCATCGGTGGCAAGAAAATACAGGTCATCACTCTCGCCCAGCATCACACCGACGAAGGCGGCGCCGTCCGGCGGGGTTACCCAGGCCGAGACCGGTTCACCATGACTGCGCGCCGACGGCAGGATGTGGGAAGGGATCGAATAGCAGCGGCCGGTGGTATCAAGAAACACTGCCAACTGGTTGCTGCGCCCTATCGCAGCCTGCCTGAAATCATCGCCGGCCCGGTAAGTCAGGGTTTCCGGGTTGATGTCATGGCCCTTTGCGGCCCTCACCCAGCCTTTCTCGGACAGTATTACCGTCAGCGGCTCCGTGGGCAACAGTTTTGTCTCATCCAGCGCTTGGGCGTTTTCACGCTGTTCCAGCGGCGAGCGGCGCGCATCGCCGAACTTTTCCATGTCGGCCCGAATTTCTTTCTTAACCTGGTTCTTCAAACAGGTAGCCGAATCCAGTATCTGCCGTAGCTGCTCCCGTTCCTGCTGCAACTCGTCCAGTTCACCACGGATTTTTATCTCCTCCAGCTTGGCAAGACGGCGTAACCTGAGGTCGAGAATGGCCTCAGCCTGGGCATCGGACAAGTGAAATCGCCGCATCAGTTCCTGCTTGGGGTCGTCTTCCTCGCGTATGATCCGAATCACTTCGTCTATATTCAGGTACGCGATCATCAGGCCTTCCAGTACATGCAGCCGCTGTTCAACCTGCTCCAGCCGGTGCTGCAGACGCCGGCGCACCGTCTCCGTGCGGTACTGCAACCACTCCTCCAGGATGGCCTTCAGGTCCTTGACCTGGGGCCGACCATTAATACCGATCATGTTCAGGTTGACCCGGTAACTGCGTTCCAGGTCCGTCGTCGCGAACAGGTGCGACATCAGTTCCGCCAGGTTGACGCGGTTGGAGCGCGGGATGAACACCAGCCGAGTGGGATTCTCATGGTCGGATTCATCGCGCAGGTCCTCCAGCATGGGCAATTTCTTCGCCTGCATCTGCGCGGCCACCTGTTCCAGGATCCTGTTCCCCGATGTCTGGTACGGCAACGCAGTCACGATTACGTTCCCGGCCTCCTTCTCCCACTTGGCCCGCAGTTTCACCGAACCGTAACCACTGCGATAAATTTCCCGGATTTCAGTTGCCGGCGTGATGATCTCCGCCTCTGTCGGAAAGTCCGGGCCTTGTACATGCTCGAACAGATCATCAATCGTGCTTCGGGGCTGCTCCAGCAGGCGGATGCAGGCGCCGGCCACCTCTTGCAGGTTGTGCGGCGGGATATCCGTTGCCATGCCGACAGCAATCCCCGTGGCGCCGTTCAATAATATATTGGGCAGGCGTGCAGGCAACAGCTTCGGCTCCTTCAGGGTGCCGTCGAAATTGGGAACCCAGTCAACTGTCCCCTGCCCCAGTTCGGCCAAAAGCGCCTGACTATAAGGTTTGAGCCTGGATTCCGTGTAGCGCATGGCCGCAAACGATTTGGGGTCGTCCATCGAACCCCAGTTCCCCTGGCCGTCGATAATAGGATAGCGGTAGCTGAAGTCCTGGGCCATCAGCACCATGGCCTCGTAACAGGCGCTGTCTCCGTGCGGATGGAACTTGCCGATAACGTCTCCCACCGTGCGGGCCGACTTCTTGAACTTGGCGGCCGCACTCAGGCCCAGTTCCGACATTGCGTAGATGATACGCCGCTGTACCGGCTTCAAACCGTCGCCGATGTGCGGCAGAGCACGGTCCAGGATGACATACATGGAGTAATCCAGGTATGCCTTTTCGGTAAATTCATATAACGGCCGGGTTTCGTTCTGTTCGAAATCCAGGACAAGATTTTGCGACACTACGAGTTCCTTATTCGGTCCAATATCGCAAGCCCTGAAGACTGCGACGTGATGATAGTGCAAGATAGCACAGGATGCTTAACCCTGCAATGGGAGCAACGGAAGACGCGCTATACTTCTTTCTTAACAAACCTGAATAAATATTTGACAAAACTGAATTTTCTGAATATTATTCGGTTACGACACCCTCTGTTTCCTTCACTTGACATAAGAGATATTGATTATGGCAACTGTTAATGAAAACCCATCTCAGGATGCGGCGGCAAGTATCCAAACCAGAGAAACGATGGCCGTTGGCGATACATTCAACGGCATCCTGTCCCACAAGTTCGACGAAGACTGGATAAAAATAGAACTGCAGAGGGGAACAACCTACCAGATTAACCTCTCCGGGCGCGGAAAAAACGGGGACGAGGCGGAAGACACCATACTTATGCTCCTCGATGCCAAGGGAAATCACATCGCCACCAATGATGATATCGATACCGCAAAAGGCGTTTTTGACTCGCAGTTGACATTTACCCCGTCGGTCAGCGGCGTCTACTACCTCAGCGCCAGCAGTTATTCTGCAAATCCGAACAGGGACAATTCCGGCGCGTACGAGTTGACCGTTATCCTCAGCGGCGCCACGACACCAACGCCTCCTCCAACACCGACACCCCCTCCAACACCAACGCCCCCTCCCACCCCCACTCCGGACCCGGATCCCGATCCGGACCCGGGTACCGGGCCCGATATCGTCGGAACAGGCGGCAGTGAAACGCTGAACGGCAGCGCGCGCGGTGAAACCATCAGGGGTCTTGGAGGCAGCGATACACTTAACGGGCGCGGCGGCAACGACACGCTCGACGGCGGCGGTGGCAACGACACCTTAAACGGCGGCGCCGGCGCCGATGTGCTGATCGGCGGAACCGGCATTGATCGCGCGACGTATGCCGATTCGCGCGAGGGTGTCACCGTGCGTCTGAATAATGCGGTTGCCAGCGGCGGCGACGCAGAGGGCGACACATTCGGACGGTACATCACCTGGACCTACACGGAGAATGGCGAGACCGTCTCGGTACAAGTACCGGATATTATCCACCTGACCGGTTCAGACGAGGACGATGTGCTGGCCGGCGATGCCAGGGCAAATACCCTGCGCGGCGGTGAGGGCGACGATACGCTGTTCGGCGGGGCAGGCGGCAATCACACCAACGACGACAGGTTGTACGGCGGCGACGGCGACGATAATCTCTATGGCGGGCGCGGCGATGACTGGCTCTACGGCGACGACGGCGACGATATGCTCAGGGGCGGCGACCATCAGGACACCCTCGACGGCGGCGATGACGATGACGACCTGTATGGCGGCGACGGCAACGATGAACTCAACGGCGGAAGCGGCGCAGACAGGCTGTACGGCGAAGCAGGGAACGATGAACTGCAGGGTAACCAGGGTAATGACGTGTTATCCGGCGGCGATGGCCGTGACGACCTGTACGGCGGCGACGGCCACGACAAACTGATTGGCGGCGACGGCAACGACGACATGGAGGGCCAGGATGGTGACGATATACTGGAAGGCGGCAGCGGCAATGACGACCTGGTGGGCGGCTTTGGCGATGACATCTTCAAGTTCAGTTTCGGCGAGGGTGATGATGTCATCGAAGATTTCACCCCTGGTGAAGACAGGATCGACCTGAGAACGATTTCCAGCATTAACGATTTTGACGATCTGAGTATTCTCGAATTCGGCAACAATGTTCTGATTGAACTGCCGGGACGCGGGGAACTGGTACTTGAGGGCGTGTTGCTCAGTCACCTGACTGAAGATGACTTTATTTTCAGCGGCAGCCGTGATCCTGACCCTGACCCCGACCCTGATCCGGATCCAACGCCTGACCCGGACCCTGACCCTCCGGTAACGGGCGACCCGAACGCTGACCGGCTGCACGGCGGCAACAGTGGCGACAGCCTGGACGGCCGCGCCGGTAACGACGTGCTGTACGGCGGCCGCGGCAACGACACACTCAAGGGCGGCGCAGGCGTTGACAGCTTCGAAGGCGGCCCCGGCGATGACACTCTGATCGTCGATTACTTTGATTTTACCGACGGCAAGACGCCGCCTGACGATGGCAACAGGACCATGGCGCTGGGCGTGATGGATGGCGGCGAGAATGACGACGGTAGCGCGGACGGCGATACCTTGTCATTTGCGGAATTTACCGATGAGGACGGCAACGGCGAGGGCGTTGGGGTAACCCTGGTAAACGATGGCGTGATCTACAAGGGCGATGTCGATACCGGCGCTGCCGTTACGGGCTTTTACAAAAACATTGAGAATGTTATCGGCAGCCGTTACGGCGACAGGATCACGGGCGATGGCGCAGACAACGTGATAGAGGGCGGCCCCGGGATCGACACACTGAATGGCGGCAGCGGCACGGATACCGTTTCCTACCGCCATTCACCCAGCAGTGTTACCGTAACGATCAACGGTGAAGCGTTCAAAGGCGACGCGGCCGGCGACATCCTGAGTAATTTCGAAAATATTATCGGTTCCGCCTATAACGATATCCTGACCGGCGACCGGGGTAATAACGTGATGGAAGGACTGGCAGGCGCCGATACCCTGGACGGCGCAAGAGGCACGGATACCCTGTCCTACGCGAGTTCCAACAGCGGTGTCAGCATCAACCTGAACCGGGGAACCGGCGATTTTGACGACCAGAACAATACCATCCTGACCAGCAGCGGCGGTCATGCCGCCGGCGACAAGGTCAAGTACGGCGCGTTCGCCAACGTCATTGGCTCCGCTCACCGGGACAACCTGACCGGCGACAATGGCGCCAACACGCTGCACGGCGGCGACGGCAACGACACTTTGAACGGCGATGACGGCGACGATCTCCTGGATGGCGGCCCCGGCGGCGACACGCTGGACGGCGGCGACGGCAACATGGATATCGCCACCTTCGCAGAGGCCGGCGCACCGGTGACCATCGATCTCTCCGGCAGTAGCGGCCGGGGCACCGGCGGTGATGCCCGCGGCGATACCTACAGAAATATCGAAAAGTACGTGGGTTCCGCCTTTGACGACATCTTCATTGCCGGTAAAAACCCCGACAATTTCGACGGCGGCAACGGTTCGGATACCGTTTCCTACATCAGGTCCGGCGGCGCAGTCGAGGTGGACCTGACAGACCGCGATGGGCAGGACGCGACGGGTGATTTTGACAATGAGAATAACTACGCCAAGGGTGACACACTGACCAGCATCGAAAACATTATCGGTTCCGATGCCAGCGCCGGCGACAGCAACGCCACCCACGACAACCTTGAAGGCAACAGCGGCGCCAACGTCATTGACGCACGCGCCGGCAACGACCTCGTAGACGGCGGCGGCGGCGACGACACGATCACCGGCGGTCGCGGCAACGACACGCTTACCGGTGGCAGTGGCGCCGATACGTTCGTCTTCGCCTCCGGCGACGGTAAGGATACCATTACAGACTTCAGCAGGGGCACGGATAAAATAGACCTGAGCGCTTACCGCAGTCTCGATTTTGTCACTGCAAAAGAGGGGGACGCGAACACCATCGACCTGCCGGGTAACGACGAGATTACGCTGAACGGCGTGGATGTGGACAGACTGGGCGCGGATGACGTGATTTTCTACAACCGTGACGCCGACAACGTGTTGAGCGGCAACAGCGACGGCAACCTCATCTGGGGCGGCGGAGGCGATGACAGGATCGACGGGCGCGGTGGCGCGGACACCATCAACGGTGGCCCGGGCGATGACGATCTCATCGGTGGCGCCGGCAACGATACCATCAACGGCAATGCAGGGGATGACACCATTGAAGGCAGCGACGGCGCGGATAACATGAACGGCGGCGATGGCATCGACACCCTGTCGTATGCAGGCTCGCCGCAACGCACCGGCGATCGCAACGCGGCGGACTATATTTCCGGCGTGACGGTGACATTGAACGGCTCTGCCAGTGGCCCCGGCACCGATGCGGAGACCACTGACGACACGACTACCACTTCGGATACCAGCGCCGGTTTCGAGAATCTTACCGGCAGCCGTTACGATGACTCACTGACCGGCGACCGCGGGGCCAACGTCATCAAGGGCGGCAGCGGCAACGACATGCTTGACGGTGGTGGCGGCACCGACACCCTGGAAGGCGGCCCGGGCGGTGACACGATTACCGCTAGCGGCAGCGATGACTTCCTGTCCTATGAAGGCTCCAACTCCAGTGTCCGGGTCGACCTGAGCGCTGGCGCTACGACGGACAATATCACCTACATCGAGACTGCCAGCGGCGGCGACGCCTCGGGCGACAAGATCACGCACGGGCAGTTCCTGAACATTATCGGTTCCCGCTCCAGCGACACGCTGACCGGCGACGACGGCAACGCCGACAACAATATCCTGGAAGGGCGTGCCGGCAACGACACCCTGACCGGCCACGGCGGCAACGATACCCTGACAGGCGGAACAGGCAACGACACGTTGCGGGGCGGCGAGGGCAATGACACCCTGGACGGTGGTCCGGGCAGAGACAGCCTGGACGGCGGCGGTTCGGACGCGAATCCGGGGACGGATACCGCAACCTACGCCAGCGCGACGGCAAGCGTGACCGTGGACCTGGACAGCGGCAACAGCGGAGGCGGCGATGCCGAAGGCGACACCTATGCCGGGATTGAAAAATACCTCGGCTCTGCGCACAACGATGTGTTTATCGCCGGCAAGGACGCGCATGATATGAACGGCGGTGAAGGCTCGGACACGATCTCCTTCGAGCGCTCGGAACAAGGTGTAACGGTAAACCTGGCTACGACTTCCCCGGCGGATAATGATAATCCGACCGGCAGCTACGCCAGGGGAGATACGTTGAACAGTTTTGAAAATATCATCGGTTCAAACCATACCGACGACCTGACTGCCGGCAATGGCGGCAGCGTGATCAGTGGCGGCAGGGGCGATGATGATCTCACCGGCGGGTCCGGCGCCGACACCTTCGTGTTTGTCAGTGGCGACGGTGATGATGAGGTGTTCGGTTTCTCCAAGGATGCAGACAAGATCGACCTCAGCGGGTTTTCCAGCATCGCCTCCATGGCTGACCTGGACATCAGCCCGGTAGGCGTGAATGATGCCAATACAGAAATTGATTTGCCCGGCAATGGCGAGATCACGCTTTATGGGATAACAGAAGCTGACCTGAGCGCCGACAACTTCATTTTTTACGACCGGTCCGTCAACGGCTCCGGCGGCGGCAACATCCTCAAGGGTGACAACTACAACAACACCATTGACGGACAGGGCGGCAATGACCGTATCTTTGGCGAAGCAGGCAGAGATGTTCTTAAGGGTGGTTCCGGTAACGACGAGATCTATGGCGGCGAGGACAATGACATTCTCGATGGTGGCGCCGATGACGACCTGATGGATGGCGGCCCCGGCGCAGACACCTTCGTGTTCGCCCCCGGCCATGGCAACGACCACATCATGGACTTCGCCAGAGGACCGGACGTCATAGACCTGACTGCGTTTACCCAGATTGACGACTTCTCTGACCTGACAACAAGACGGGATGGGGATAACCTGGTCATTGACCTGTCCGCTTATGATGGCGGAACCATCACCTTATTGGGCGTCACCAGTATCGATGGTAACGACTTCTTGTTTTAGCCCGAGTATCTCATTACCAGTTGATGCGGACCTTGGGAAGCTCTGAACAAGTCCATCGCGGACTTCTCAGAGGTTCCCTATATCGTCGCCAGGTCGCCCTTGCGCTCCAGCCAGTCCTTGCGGTCCGGGGCGCGTTTTTTTGCCAGCAGCATGTCCATCATCCGGTCTGACTGATCGTCTTCCGGCAAAGTAAGCTGGACCAGCCGGCGGGTTTCCGGCGCCATCGCAGACTCGCGCAGTTGCATCGGGTTCATCTCTCCCAGACCTTTGAAGCGTTGGACATTGACCGCGCCCTTGATCTTCTCCGCGGCGATACGGTCGAGCACGCCGGATTTTTCCGCATCGTCCAACGCGTAGAAGACTTCCTTGCCCACATCTATGCGGTACAGGGGCGGCATCGCCACATACACATGTCCGGCGCGCACCAGCGGGCGAAAATGCTTCAGGAACAGCGCGCACAGCAGGGTGGCGATATGCAGGCCGTCGGAATCCGCATCGGCGAGGATACAGATGCGGCCGTAGCGCAGTCGGGACAGGTCATCGGAACCCGGGTCCACGCCCAGGGCCACCGAGATATCGTGGACTTCCTTTGAGGACAGCACTTCACCCGGCTCCACTTCCCAGGTATTCAGGATCTTGCCCCGCAATGGCATGACGGCCTGGAATTCCCGATCCCGTGCTTGCTTGGCGGAACCACCGGCAGAATCGCCTTCCACCAGGAACAACTCGCTGTGCTCGGCGGACTGGCTGGCGCAGTCCGCCAGCTTGCCCGGCAGCGCCGGTCCGCTGGTGATCTTCTTGCGCACGACGCTCTTGCCGGCTTTCAACCGGTTCTGCGCATGCCGGATTGCCAGTTCGGCGATCCTCTCGCCGGTCTCCACATGCTGGTGCAACCACTGGCTCAGGGCATCGCGCACCACGCCCGAAACGAAGGTGGAACATTCCCTGGAAGCCAGCCTTTCCTTGGTCTGCCCAAGGAACTGGGGATTGTCCAGCTTTACCGAGAGCAGGTAAGCGCAGCGGTCCCAGACATCCTCTGCGCTCAGTTTCACGCCGCGCGGCAGCAGGTTGCGCGATTCGCAGAACTCCCGCAAGGCTTCCAGCAGGCCCTGGCGCAAACCGTTCACATGGGTGCCGCCCTGGGTGGTGGGCACGAGGTTCACGTAACTCTCCGTGACCAGGTCGCCGGGTTCAGGCAGCCAGTGTACCGCCCAGTCCACTTGTTCGTCATTGCCTTGCATATGGCCTTTAAACGGCTCCACAGGCAGTAATTCAACACCGGACAGCATGCTGGACAGGTAAGTGCTGACGCCGTCCTCGTAGTGCCACTCCACCTGTTCGCCGGCGGCTTCATCATTGAGACTGACCGTCAGACCGGGACATAACACCGCCTTGGCGCGCAACAGGTGTTTCAGCTTCGCCCTTGCCACCGAGACGGTATCGAAGTAAACCGGGTCAGGCCAAAAGCGCAGGGTGGTGCCGGTGTTGCGTTTGCCGACCTCCGCTATCACCTCAAGCGGGCTCACCCGCTTGCCATCGGCAAAAGCCATATTGTATTCCTTACCGTCGCGCTTGACCCAGACCTCCAGGTGTTTCGACAAGCCGTTGACCACGGACACCCCCACGCCGTGCAAGCCGCCGGAGAAGCGGTAGTTCTTGTCGGAGAACTTGCCCCCGGCATGCAAGCGGGTCAGCACCACTTCCACGCCCGGTAGTTTCTCGCCCGGGTGTATGTCCACCGGCATACCCCTGCCGTTGTCCGCGACGGTGACGGAATTATCCTTATGCAGGGTAACTTCAACCTTGTCGGCATGGCCGATAATGGCCTCATCGACGCTGTTGTCGACCACTTCCTGCACCAGGTGATTGGGCCGCGCGGTATCCGTGTACATGCCCGGCCGTTTGCGCACCGGTTCAAGACCGGTCAATACTTCGATATCGGCAGCGGCGTAGGTGTCAGTCATGGGCATCGTCGGATTATAATGGATTGCTGCCCCTGCTTACAGCGCACAAAACCAACCCTGCGCCGGAATGAGAACCACTATGCGGTTAAATCGCCGACCAGCGATGTGCGTATTGCCGTAGCGATGGGCGCTACCTGGCAAGTATAGTCCGCATGGCTGATACCGGCGGAAATTTCCGCACCCTGTTGCAGCGCGCTGATATCCTCCGGCGACAACTCAAAGCGCATGAAGTGCACGGATGAAGTCTTGGCCCCGGTCGCGCGTTCGAGGTCTTCATCGCAAACCGGCACAATAACCGGACCTGTGCCCACGCGCATCCAGACACAATCTTCTACGCCGACCAGTTTCGCCAGCATCTCCCTGCGCTCGGTAGGGTCATCGTATTCCAGCATGAATGTGGCCTTCCAGTTGTGCCCATCCGGGATTAGCGGATTATAGGCCGCCAGTTCCTCTTCGATCGCGTCGCGCTCGAAGATTCTCTCGATGCGCAGCATCTCCTGTACCTGGTAGTGAATGGTGAGGCGATCTTCAAAATACAGGTTGGCGTTGGCGCCCAGCGCCAGCCGCCGCGCCTTTTTGTGCTGCATTACCCTGGCGCGGAAATCGCTGCGTACCTGCGAATATTTCTCCAGCGTGAAGAGGTCTTCCCTGTTCAGTTTTGCCGGCATTTCACAAACCGTAAGCAGTCTTGAGCAGGGAAAAAGCGGATTCGGCTGCGCCCGGATCATCTTTCCCCATGCCGTTTTCAATCTGTGCGCCCGCCATCGGACAATCGCTGACATAATGATCTGCCTGTGCCTGCTTGACCTTGTTCACCACCGGACGGCAGATTTTTTTGGAAATTTCGTGACTCTCGGCCTTCACTGCGTAGGTGCCGTCATGGCCGGAGCAGCGTTCGATTACCTCGATTTGGGTATCCGGCGCCAGCGCCAGTACATCGCGGGTCTTCAGCCCGATATTCTGCACCCGCTGGTGACAGGGCGCGTGGTAGACGATTTTGCCCAGGGATTGCCTGAAATCGGTCTTCAGCTTCCCCTCCTTATGGCGCAGCATCAGGTATTCAAACGGGTCATAAAATGCCTGCCGCACCTTCTCCACCTGCTCATCATCGGGGAACATCAGCGGAAGTTCCTGCTTGAACATCAATACACAGGAAGGGATGGGGGCAACAATGTCCCAACCCTGTTCCACCAGCGCCGCGAGTTGGGGTACGTTGACGTTTTTTGCGCGCTCCACCGCATCCAAGTCACCCAGTTCCAGCTTGGGCATGCCGCAGCAATCCTCTTTTTCCGCCAGGGTCACCGGGATACCGTTATGCTCGAATATCGCGATCAGGTCTTGCGCGACCCCGGGAGTGTTCCGGTTGCAGTAACAGGTGACGAACAAGGCTACCTTGCCCGTGGTGCGCCCTGCCGGCTCCGCTTCAAGCTGCGGCGGACGCCGGTTCTTGACCCGGCTGCGCAAAGACCGGGAATGGAACCGCGGCAACGGCGCATCCGCATGCACGCCGGCGGTTTTTTCCAGCAGTTTGCGCACCGGCCGGGTTTGATTTGCCGCATTCACCAGTTGCGCGACAACGGGGATGCCGGCCAGGTTGCCGACAGTTTTTGTCGAGGTCAGCGCCTTGTCACGCCATTTTGTCTTGCCTTCCCTGAAGTTAACGGCCTTGGCGCGCAGCATCAGGTGCGGGAAATCGACGTTCCACTCATGGGGTGGCACATAGGGACACTTGGTCATGTAGCAGAGATCGCATAAATAACATTGATCCACGACCTTGCCGTAATCTTCCTGCGCTACGCCATCCACTTCCATAGTCTCCGACTCATCGATCAGGTCAAACAGGGTGGGGAACGCATTACACAGGCTGACACACCGGCGGCAACCGTGGCAGATGTCAAACACGCGTTCCAGCTCCGTGTTCAACGCCTGCTGGTCATAATAGTCCGGCTGCTTCCACTCGATGGTATGGCGGGTGGGCGCTTCCAGGCTGCCTTCGCGTATGTCGGCACTCATAGGGTAGTTTTCGCAAATTACTGGTTAAAAAAGAGCCGGGCTTCAGCGCGCGGCCGGCCCGGCTCGGTATTGCTATCGCCTGGTCAAATCAGGCGTCAAGGTTATCCAGGGCTTTCTGGAAACGGTTGGCGTGGGAACGTTCCGCCTTGGCGAGAGTCTCGAACCAGTCGGCGATCTCGTCCAGGTTTTCGTCCCTGGCGGTCTTGGCCATACCGGGATACATATCAGTGTATTCGTAGGTTTCACCGGCAATCGCGGCCTTCAGGTTGTTCTCGGTTGTACCGATCGGCTCGCCCGTTGCGGGGTCACCGACTTCTTCAAGGTATTCAAGGTGACCATGCGCATGGCCGGTTTCGCCTTCCGCAGTTGAACGGAACACTGCGGAGACGTCATTGAAACCCTCCACATCCGCTTTCTGGGCAAAATACAGGTAGCGACGGTTGGCCTGGGATTCGCCGGCAAATGCCGCTTTCAGGTTGTCTTCAGTTTTGGTGCCTTTCAAACTCATCTTGCTATCTCCTCGTGATTGATCTGTTCTGTGGTATTACGCTTTCAGAATAGTGATTGCTCAGTTGAAATTTTACTTATCCCGCCGATAGTGTCAACTTGATAAACCGGGCATTTTCATTGTATTTTTCAATCGCAGGCATAGGTTTTATCAATAAGCCGGGACCACAGCAAATTTTTTACTCTGCTCCCGAATATCGGTACAATCTCGGAATCATCGACCGGAGGCCGACACGTGTCCGATACGAAAACCGAAATAGATTTTGAAAAAGCGCTGGCTGAACTCGAAAAGCTTGTCGAAACCATGGAGAAAGGCGAACTTACGCTGGAGGATTCCCTGAAGCAATTCGAACGGGGAATCACCCTGACCCGCGCCTGCCAGGAGGCGCTGGTGGAAGCGGAGCAGAAAGTACAGATCCTGACCCGTGACAACAAAGCCGCTGAACTGGCGGCATTTGAAACAGGTACTGATGATGACGCATAAGTGGGGACAGGTTTGAATACTGTTCCTGCCACTTCGTCCAAACACGTAATGTTATTTTCTGAACGGTTGGCAGACTACCAGGCCAGGGTGGAACGCGCGCTGGACTACTGGATTTCGGCGGCGGGGGGAGAGCCGGAGTCCTTGAACGAGGCCGTTCGGTACTCGGTTTTCGGCGGCGGCAAACGCATAAGACCGATACTCGTGTATGCCGGCGGCGAAGCATTCAACGCCGAACCGGCAGCCCTTGATGGCTGCGCCTGCGCAGTGGAGATGATCCATACGTATTCTCTGATTCATGACGATCTGCCGGCAATGGACGATGACGACCTGCGGCGCGGGCGGCTCACTTGCCACAAGGCGTATAACGAAGCTACCGCGATCCTGGCCGGCGATGCGTTGCAGGCACTGGCATTCCACGTGCTGGCGCAGGACCCCAACATTACCGCTAGCGCCGATCAACGCCTGAAGATGATCAACACCCTGGCGCTGGCCGCGGGGCCTGCCGGCATGACCGGCGGGCAGGCCATCGACCTTGAAGCGGAGAACAGGCTGCTCAATTTGGAAGAGTTACAGACGATGCACGCGCGCAAGACCGGCTCGCTGATCAAGGCAAGCGTTGAACTGGGCGCGTTAGGTGCGCACAGTGCCGATCCGCAACAATTCGATAATATCTCGCGCTATGCGGACTGCATCGGTCTGGCATTTCAAATCCACGACGATGTGCTGGACATCGAGGGCGATACCGAAACCCTCGGCAAACCCCAAGGCTCGGACCTGGCGCGGAACAAGGCCACCTACCCCAACCTGCTGGGCCTGGAGGGCGCGAAACAGGCGGCACAGGAAGCGTTGGACGAAGCCCTGGGACACCTTGAGAGTTTTGGCGAAGAGGCCGGGATGTTACGCGATATCGCACGCTATATAGTAGAAAGAAATAGCTAATGTGTCGCCCGTAGGGCGACTCTTTGTCTTACTGGATTCCCGTTTCCACGGTAATGGGATGGGGGGCGTTTCCGTGAACACCGCCACCGTACCACTCCCGCAAAAGCGGGAGTCCAGTCATATACTGTGTCGCCCGTAGGGCGACTCCTTATTTCAGAGGTTGGCGGCTTTGGCCTGCTCCCACAACTCGTCCATTCTTTCCAGGGACGCGGACTCCAGGTCCTCGCCTTCTTTCTCAAGCCGGGTTTGAATATAGCGGAAGCGCTGCTCGAACCGTTTGTTTGCCTCGCGCAGCGCGGTTTCAGGGTCAATGCGCAGGCTCCGGGCCAGGTTGACCGTCGCAAATAATACATCGCCCAGTTCAGATTGCACGCGGGAACGCTCTGCCGAGGCGGCCATCTCTTGCTTTAATTCGTTGATTTCCTCTTCCACCTTGGCCAGTACCGGCGCGCTGTCATCCCAATCGAAACCGGCGCTCGCGGCGCGTTTTTGCAACTTCTCCGCCCGCTGCAGCGCCGGCAAGGCCCGGGCAATATTACCCAGGTAATCGCCGTTGTTCTCCTCCCGTTTCATCTCCTCCCAGTTACGCTTGACCTCCTCCACCGTATCGGCCCGGTGGCCGGCAAAAACATGGGGATGCCTGCGCCGGAGCTTGTCACAAACGCCTGTTACGACGTCGGTAAAGTCAAACGCGCCGGTCTCAGCTGCCATATGCGCATAAAACACGATATGGAACAGCAAATCTCCCAGCTCATCCCTGGTATCTTCCATACTGTTGCGCTCAATCGCGTCGACCAGCTCGTATACCTCTTCCAATGTATACGGAATGATGGTCTCCGGCGTCTGCTGCCTGTCCCAGGGACACCCCGTTTCCGGGTCGCGCAACGCCGCCATGATATTGATCAGGTCCTGTATCGAGTTCATTTCATTTTCCCGAAAAATGGTTGTTAAAGGAAGCTCTTCGGGTTAATCAGAGCTTCTTTAAAAAGATCCTCTTGTAATATCTTAATTTTCTGGTAATTTTCACTACTTATTGTTCCATAGTGGAACAAACGGCAACGCGCCGGGTCTACACGGATGCAGTTCGGCATCGGATTACCAGATTAACACATGAAACCACTTATTTTACGGCTTGATATATCCGGAACACCGGTCACCTGGATTCCATGGCAGGACGCGGTCAGTCTGTATTGCCGGGATATGGTGGGCTGGACCGCGGGCGACGAGACCTTCACGTTCCACGGTGGCACATCAAGACTGAGCGGACTGCAGTCATCTATCTCGATTAATTCCATCATTGCCGTCAAACGTTCAAGGAATCACAAACATATCTACCGGAGCGTCCCACCGTTGACCAATCGCGAGCTGTTCCAGCGCGATGCGCGTATCTGCATGTATTGCGGTAACCGCCACAGGGACAGTTCATTGACCCGCGACCATGTGGTACCGATGTCCCGCGGCGGCAGGGACCGCTGGTCCAACGTGGTCACTGCCTGCCGCTCGTGTAACACCCGCAAGGGTAACAGGACTCCGGAAGAGGCAAGAATGCCGCTGCTGGCCGTGCCCTACGTGCCCAACTGGGCTGAGTATCTTGCGTTATCTAACAGGAAAATACTGGTTGACCAGATGGAATTCCTGAAAACCCAGTTTTCCGGGCGCAAGATGTCCTTCCATAACCAGTAGTTACTCGGCAAGTTGCTTGTTGCTAACGAAAACATGGTTGCTGCCAAAAGGTGCCGGTAGTCTGAACTTGATCCCAAAACTTCCCAGGAGAGCCTTATGAGGATTATAATCAGTATATTCATTTTTGGCCTGTCGCTGCAGGCATGGGCCGTGGACCAGGCAGGCAATTATGCGATATGGGGCAAAGGCCAGAAATCCTGCTTTCGCTACCTGAAGGAACGCGCGGCGGACGAAGACCAGGACTACAGGGTGTACCTGATGGGATACCTGACCGCATACAATGCCGTGACTCCGGAGACCTACAGTATCTCCAGAGACATGAACCTGGACGAAATCCTGTCCTGGGTGGACAATTATTGCGATTCAAACCAGATGCACAGCCTGGAGCAGTCCCTGATGGAGTTTATCGTCAATCATTATGAACAACGTTTCACGGTACCGCCCGGCAGGAGAGGACGCTGAGGAAAGGATGTACTGCATTAATTCTTGTTTCGTGTTATAGTCGTTGATTAATCACGTCAGGATTTTCATCTGCGGATTGATTATGTCTGAAAAATGCGCCATTATTGGCACAATTGCTTTAATCCACTGAAATTGGGCAAACTGGAGAGTAAAAACATGAACAGAACCTTAGTCAAAATAACTTTTTTCGCCGCTGTGCTGGTGATGCTGGGAGGTTGCGCAACGGTTGAACAACTTAACGAGGTTAGGGCAATCGCAGAAAGCGCGCAATCCGCAGCCAACAGCGCGGCTTCTGCGGCAGACAGCGCCGCGGCAGCAGCCAACCAGGCAGCGAGTGCGGCTGCATCTGCCCAGTCTGCGGCTGACGCAGCGATGGCGTGCTGCAATGAAAATTCAAGCAAGCTGGACCGCATGTTTGAACAAGCAATGCAGAAATAAGTATTGTTTCAAATCGACTTAAGGAAGCTCTGATTTAATCAGAGTTTCCTTGATAGTCCATCCACTTTCCTTGCCGGCGCGCTGCACTCGTGCAACGCGCCGGACGGGGAGTTACTCCGCTTTATCCCCGGTAATTACCCTGCCGATTTCTACCGGTATACCGTCCCTGTCGGCAATAACCGATTTTGCCAGGTCCCAGTCCACCTCGTAGCTGTAATCAACGGTCAGCTCGATCAGGCTCTCGACCACACTGGTCAGGTTTCCCTCGAACTTGTCCCTGTCTTCCTCCAGGTACGGATGGGCTTCGAGGTACAGCTTGTCGCCGTACCTGCCTACCTTGTAGGGCTGGTTGATGATACGCACAGGCGTGCGCAGCTTCACCTGCTGGTACAAACTTTCGATACCCTCGGGATACAAGCGGATACAGCCGTGGCTGACACGCATACCTATACCGAACGGTTTGTTGGTGCCGTGAATGATATATTCGGGCATTCCCAACCTCATCGCATAGTTGCCCAGGGGGTTGTTCGGCCCCGGCGGCACCCGTTTGGGCAAGGGGTCGCCCTGTTCGGCATGTTCTTTGCGTATTGATTCCGGCGGGTGCCAGTAAGGCCGGGTTTTTTTCTCGATAATTCGGGTGTTCATGTATGGTGTGGCCCAGCCCTGGCGCCCTATGCCAATGGGATGGGTAATCACCTCAGCCGCCTGACCCGTTTCCTGCGGCGGAAAATAATATAGGCGCATCTCCGGGATATTCAGGATGATGCCGACATGAGGCGGGTTCGGCAATACATACCAGGACGGCAGCACAATCTCAGTGCCCTCCCCCGGCAACCAGCTATCCACTGCGGGATTCGCGAGCTTAATCTCCCGGAAGCCCAGACTGTTGGCTCGGGCTATGTTCGGGAGAGTGTCCTCGTAGCGGGCCTGGACTTTTTCCACCGCGCCGATCAGCGTATCACCGGGGCGTTGCAACATGTAGGAAACGGTTGCCCGAGCGGGCGCCATCGCGAATACCAACAACAGGGCCAACGAGATACGAAAACAGGTTAGCATCAGCGCTCCTTCAGTCTCGGCATCAGTTCAACCAGGTTGCAGGGCCGGGTCCTGAAGTCAAGCTGGTGTGAGATTATTTTATCCCAGGCCGTGGCACACGCGCCTGATGAGCCGGGCAGGCAGAAAATATAGGTGCCGCAGGCCACGCCGGCCATCGCGCGTGACTGCAATGACGAGGTCCCTATCTCCTGGTAGGACAGGTAGCGGAACAGCTCGCCGAAGCCCTCTATTTCCTTGTCGAACAGGACGGAAACAGCCTCGGGCGTGCCGTCCCGGCCGGTCACGCCGGTGCCACCCGTAGCCAGGACCGCATCCACTTCCGCATCGGCGCACCAGCGCGCGACCTCGGCGCGGATCCGGTAAACATCATCCGGCACGATGGCCTTTTCCCGCAGCCGATGGCCCGCGTCCTCCAGCCTCGCGGCAAGGAGTTTTCCGGACTTATCGGTCTTTTCCGTACGCGAATCGGAAACAACCAACACGGCGATATTCAGTGGCTTGAATTCTCTCTCAGACACGTTGTGCTCACGACAAAAACGGCATTATAAACTAACATGGATGCACAGGATATACAGGATTAAATCGTTCAACCCTTCTTGCCCTGTTTAAAACAACTGTTATTCCATTATCCTGTCTATCCTGTACATCCATGTGAATGTTTGCCAAACCAGCTTGCTGCCGTGCGGAAATACCAGAGCAGGCTTAGCGCACGTGCAATGAAGAATGCCATCAGGGACAGCCATAACCCGTGGTTGCCCAGGTCCTGCAACAGGTAGCAGGCGGGAAGATAGACGATGAAGGTCGAAACTAGCATTGCGTTTCGGAGTTCCCTGCCCCGGGTGGCGCCGATGAATATACCATCCAACAGGAAACACCAGACAGAGATGACCGGTGAAACGATCATCCAGGGCAGGAACAGGTAGGCAGTCTCCCGTACTGTTGCAATGTTCGTCATCAGGTTGACCAGCGCATTACCGGCAACAATGAACAGCAGGGAGTACAGCAACGCAACACCGCCGCCCCAGGCCACCAGCGCACGGACAGAGCCGCGTAGCTGCTCAGGGTCTCTTGCGCCCACGGCTTTGCCTACCAGCGCCTCGGCGGCATTGGCAAAACCATCGAGGCCCAGGGCCACCAGCATAAGGAAATTCAACAGTACCGCATTCGCCGCCAGGATCAGCTCTCCCTGGTTCGCCCCCTGCCTGGTAAAAAACGCGAATGCAAAGATAAGGCACATGGTCCTGATAAAAATATCCTGGTTCAGCGCCAGCAGCGAGACAAAGTCCTGCCTGTCCAGGATAACCGACCTGACCCAACGCCCCGGGCTGCGCTTCATTTCGCAATAGATAAAATAGCCCGCCAGCGCGCTGCCGCAGAACTGCGATATGACGGAAGCCAGGGCCACGCCGCGCACCTCCAGGCTCATGCCGAAGACAAAGACGAAATCGAGGACAATATTCAAAACGCCGATAAGCAAGGTCACGTACAACGTGGCCCGGGCATTCTGCATGCCCAGCAGCCAGCCGATACAGGTCATGTTCAACAGCACCGCAGGCGCGCCCCAGACCGCCCAGTAGAAGTACACCTCGGCGTTATTCCTGACGTCCGGGGTACCGCCTAGAAGGTCAAGTCCCAGCGTGACAATCGGGGTCCGGAGCAACAGGATGGCCAGGGCAATCAGGACTGCCAGGAAGCAACTGTGCAGCAACGCCGCCCTGAGGCGATCATTGTTGTCATTCCCCTTGAGCTGGGCGACGATGCCGACGACGCTCATGCGCAGAAAGCCCATGCCCCAGTAAAGGAAACTGAAGATCACACCGGCCATTGCGACCGCGCCGATGTAAGCAGGGGTGTCCAGGTGCCCAACCACTGCCGTATCGACCATTCCCTGCAGGGCAACCGTCAGGTTGGACAGGATTAACGGGACTGCCAGCCGCAACAGGCGGTTATGATGATTTATGATCAATACAAAAATAATTAATGAAGCTCTGAGACTTAATCCCAGAGGTTCCCTAACATGGATGCACAGGATAAACAGGATAAAAAAACAGAAAAAATCCTGTCAATCCTGTACATCCATGTCAAGGAATCGTTCGTTAAGTCAGTACTGTCTTAACTGCCTGTCTCCCATTTTCCGAAAAAGAAGCTTTCGCCGGCCGGGTTGCGTTTTCTGGGAGCAAATTCCCTTTCCCGCCGCGGTTCCGGCACATCCTCCCGCGCGGTCTGGTAGCCGATGGCAATCATGGCCATCGGCGTATGGTCGTCCGCAATACCGAATGCCTGTATGGACTTCTCAGGGACGAACCCGCCCATCTGGTGCGCCATCAGACCCAGGTCGGTAGCCTGCAGGCATAAACTGATGGCCGCGGCGCCGGTGTCGTATTGCGCCCACCTGTTCGGCTCGCCGTTGTGCTTGAAGCGCTCCACGGCTAGCGCGAGGATCAGCACGGGCGCATGCTGCGCCCAGTCGCGATTTCCCTCCACAAGGCAGTCCAGGGCAGTCTGCCATGCCGTCTCGTCCCTGGACCGGTCACAGATAATGAAGTTCCAGGGCTGGGCGCCGTAGCAAGACAGCGACCATCTTGCCGCCTCGATACAGGCGCTGAGTTTTTCCGCCTCCACCGGCCGGGCGGGATCATAGGACACGCCGCTCCAACGCCGGGCAATGAGGTCATTGATGGGGACAGAGGTAATCGCTTTCTTTTCGAACATGATTATATTTCCTTGGTTGAACGGAGATGGCCCGACATTATAGCGGTTTTGTCACGCCGCGCGCGCCGCGGCCAATCAATCCCGGCGTAATCGGTCCGAGGTTGCAATCGGAGTCCGGAAGTTCATCACGACGATCCCGGAGGAAAAGACAAAGGTGATCAGCGTCGCAAGCTGGATCATGTACGAGGTGTTCTGCTCAATGAACTGCGCTTCGGCGGCCAGTACCGCGATGAGGAAGGAAAATTCGCTGATCTGTCCCAGCCGGAAACCTACCTCCCTGGAAATTGCGCGTTTTTCATGGGCCTTGACGAACAGCTTCTCAAAGATGATGGGTTTGATGATCAGCGCGCACACAGCGAGCGCAGTGGCCGGCAGTATGATTGTCGAGACGATGTCCAGGTTGAAGCTGGCGCCCAGGGAGAAGAAAAACAGTACCAGGAAAAAATCCCGCAAGGGTTTCAGTCTCATCGTGATGAACTGGGCGATGGGGCTGGACGCGAGGGTGATGCCGGCGATGAACGCGCCGATCTCGTGCGACAGTCCCAGCATGACGGACACCTCGGCGATGGCCAGGCACCAGGCAATGGCCAGCAGGAAAATATATTCGTGGATCTGGTCAAAACGCTGGATCAACTTAACGATTAAATAGCGCTCAAAGAACCAGGAAATCAGGATCAATATCGGTAGTGTCAGTATTTGCAAGGTGATATCGAGCAGCAACTGGTCGTTTTTTCCATAGCCCTGGAGCATCAGCAGGATGATGATTGCGATCAAGTCCTGGATTAACAGCACGCTGATAATCATCTGCCCGGTATGGCGATGGTGCAGCGCGGTAGTGGGCAACAGTTTCACGCCGATGATGGTGCTGGAGAACATCATGATGGAACCGATCAGCAGCGCCTCGGGCAGCGGATAACTGAAACCCAGGGCAATCGCAAAACCGGCCGCAAAAAACAGCAGCGAACTCAGTAATGTGACCCACATCGCTTCTCCCAGCATCTTCCACAGCTCCTGCGGAAACAGGTCCAGCCCGAGCAGGTAGAGCAGGAACACGATGCCGATATGCGATATATCAGCTATCAGTTCGGGGTCGTCCACCAGCCCCATACCCCAAGGCCCCAGGATAACGCCGAGCAGGATATAGGCAACAAGCATCGCCTGGCGCGCATACAAGGCCAGGGTTGCCAGGACCGCAGCGCCGGTAAAGATCAGGAAGATTGAAAATTCTATGCCGGTAACTGTCATGGGATATAAAATAGCATGAATCTGAATATAGGATGCCTCTAAATCCTCATGATGAGGACGCTTCCGTGAATGCCGCCACCGCACCACTCCCGTAATGAAAACGGGAGTCCAGTCTAATTCCACGTCGCCCAAAGGGCGACTCTTTAGTTTTGCCGGATGGATGTCCTCATCAGCCAGATAATCAGCAATAGCGCCGGCGCGCCCAGCAGACCGGCATACAGGAAGAACCAGGCGTAACCGGCGGCCTCGACCACGATACCGGAGAAGCCGCCGATGATCTTTGCCGGCAGGGTCATCAGCGAGGAAAACAGCGCGTACTGGGTCGCGGTATACGTGGTATTGGTAAGGCTGGAAAGGTAGGCAATGAAGGCCGAGGTTGCGAAACCGCCGCTCAGGTTGTCCATACTGATCACGATTGCCAGGCTCACCAGGTCAGGCTGACTCACGGCCAGCCAGACAAAGAACAGGTTGGTCACCGGCACCAGGATCGCGCCCACCAGCAGCGGTTTGTAAATCCCGTAGCGCAGCACCAGGATACCACCCAGACCGGCGCCGAGTATCGTCATGAAAAATCCAAATACCTTGGTGACATTGGCGATCTCGATCTTGCTGAAACCCAGGTCCAGGTAAAACGGGTTGGCCATCACGCCCATGGTGATATCGCTGAGCCTGAACGTGCCGATGAGCAGCAGGATCAGCAGGGCCAGCAATCCGTTCCTGCGGAAGAACTCGACGAAAGGACTGATCACGGCGCCGGCAAACCAGGCCGCAAGCCGGGTCAGCGCACGATCGTCATTGCCCAAGCCCAGTTTTCGCCCCACCTCATTTTCCAGGTCGCCGGCTGTTGCGGAGGCCGGGTGGTCCGGTTCGGCGATGACCAGGGTCGTGATGATGCCTACCCCCATCAGGCAGGCCATCGTGAAATACGCATACTGCCAGGTTTGTGCCGCAGCGATATAAAACGCGCCGGCGCCGGCGACCAGCAACGCGACCCGATAGCCGAACACGTAGCTGGCGGCCATCGCCCCCTGTAACAGGCGGTCCACTGCCTCGATGCGGTAAGCATCGATGGTGATATCCTGGGTTGCGGACCCGAACGCGACCAGCAACGCGAAGATCGCGATCTGTTGCAGGTGTGCCTGCGGGTCGCACATCGCCATTCCGGCCAGGCCCAGCGCGATCACCACCTGGGCCGCCAGCATCCAGGAACGCCGCTTGCCCATGCGGCGGGTCAGGAAAAAAATCGGTGTCCGATCCACGACCGGCGCCCAGAACACCTTAATCGAATAGGTAATGCCAATCCAACTGAAAAAACCAATAGTGGACAAGGCCAGCCCGGAGTCCCGTAACCACGCGGACAACGTGGAAAATACCAGCAAAAACGGCAATCCTGCGGAAAAACCGAGCAGACTCATCGCGATGACGCGCGGACGGCTGTAGACTGCCAGCGCGCTACGCCAGTCGCTGCCGGCTGACCCCGGTATATCAGGAGATTGGATCGTCCAGTTCCTCTTTCGACATGTGGTGTTTGGGGTGCACCGGACGCATGAGCGCATTGCTCACCAGCGCAATCGCCAACAGCAGGGCCATCAGGTACATCGTGCTGTTATACAGGTTCGGAGTCGGGTCAACAGTGCCGGCCGGCGCGATGTCCATCAGGCTGGCGATGGTCACGGTCTTTGCCTGCACCAGCGCCGGCAACTGGTCAAGGCCGGCGCCGAACGCGTCGGCGAATACGCCCGGGTCGATCTTCGCGACCAGGTCATCGATCGCCTTGGTCACCGCGTGCTCCCGTAATGACGTG
Source organism: Gammaproteobacteria bacterium (assembly GCA_965221335.1). GTDB lineage: Bacteria > Pseudomonadota > Gammaproteobacteria > Eutrophobiales > Eutrophobiaceae > JAAXHV01. The sequence continues at coordinate 213,062 of CBDCSC010000004.1, forward strand.
ATCGCCAGCGGCCCGAGCACACCGGCAGTGCTCCACGCGGTCAGCAAGCGTCCGTGGATGCCGCCAACATAGCGCGTCCCGAATATGTCCGCCAGGTAGGCGGGAATCGTCGCGAATCCACCACCGTACATGGTAAAGATGATCATCGTGGCGGCATAGAAATACACCAGCCAAACGACCACAGGATTGACGCTGACCTGTTGCGCGGTGTACGGGATGGAACAGTACAGCAGGATGCCCAGCGCAAAGAAGATCCAGTAGGTATTGCGCCGCCCGATATAATCCGACGTACTGGCCCAGATAAACCGGCCCACCATGTTGAATACGCTGATCATCACCACGTAGGTCGCGGCAAATGCCCCGTCAACGATATGCGGCAGGGTCGTGCCGAAGATCTCGGTCATCATGGTTTTGGCCACACCCAACACGCCGATGCCCGCGGTAACATTGAAACAAAGCACGATCCACAACTGGTAGAACTGCCGGGTTTTCAGGGCCTGGTCGATGTCCACGTGGTTGCGCGTCATCATCCGTTTCTCCGCATGCGCGGCGTCGGGAGGAGTCCAGCCTTCCGGTTGCCAGCCCGGCGCCGGCAGACGATAGGAGAACGCCGCGATCATCATGATGATGAAATAAATCACGCCCATGGTAAAGAAGGTCTGGGCTATGCCCACCGAACCGGTGCCCACCAGGTATACGCCCTCGGGGCCGGGCATGACCATCTGCGCCACCTCATTGGCGCCGACAACGACTACCTCGCGCAACTCGCCGCCGACCTCCGCAAAGCGTCGCCCTGCCCTGGTGATCAGTTCAAGGTCTGCCACTGCGCCCAGATATTCGGGCACTCGGTAATAGTACTGAATAAAAAGCTCCTTCAGCGGCGCGCCGATCATCGCGCCGCCGCCAAAACCCATGATCGCCATGCCCGTCGCCATGCCGCGCCGGTCCGGGAACCAGCGGATCAGCGTGCTGACCGGAGAAACGTAACCCAGACCCAGACCGACCCCTCCCAGCACGCCGTAGCCCAGGTACAGCAGCCATAACTGGTGGGTAACAATACCAACGCCGCCAACGATGAAGCCGCCACCCCAACAGCAGGCCGAAACCACGCCCACCATGCGCGGCCCCACCGTCTCCAACCATCGGCCGGCAATCGCGGCAGCCAGCCCCAGCACGACAATCGACACGGTGAAAATCCATACGACATCCTTCAGCGTCCAGTCATCGGCGGCGCTGAGCACAACACCTATTTGTTTGACCAGCGCGGGATTGAAGATGCTCCAGGCATACACGGAACCGATGCACAGGTGAATGCCCAGGGCTGCCGGGACGATCAGCCAGCGATTGAACCCGGGTTTTGCGATGATATGTTGCTTGGACAGGATGCCCGACATGACTTACCCCTTATTATTGTTTTCCGTCAGTTGTTCCCGGACGCCTGCTTCGCCTGGTCTGACCGGGATGGAAAGTGCCCTATTGTAACGCGAATGAAATTGAATTTATGAAAAATTTCGCCTAATCTATGCTATTCAGATGCCGGGTCATATTTCCCAAACTACTGCTATATGAACAAACAGGACAACATACTGGTCGATAATTTCGGTCGGACGGTGAACTATGTCCGTATTTCGGTCACCGACCGATGTGATTTTCGCTGTGTCTATTGCATGGATGAGGAAATGCAGTTTGTGCCCCGGGCCAAGTTGTTGTCCCTGGAGGAAATTGCGACCATAGCCCGGGCTTTTACCGAGCTGGGGGTCGGCAAGATTCGCATCACCGGCGGCGAGCCGCTGGTGCGCCGCAATGTGATCAAACTGTTCCGCGATCTCGGCCGGCTGCAGGGACTGAAGGAATTGACGCTTACCACCAACGGCTCACAACTGCCGAAACTGGCAGGGGAACTGAAAGACGCCGGGGTAAAACGCATCAACATCAGCCTGGACTCGCTTGACCCGGTAAAATTCAAACGGCTGACCCGTATCGGCGAACTGTCGCTGACGCTGGCCGGCATCGACGCGGCCCTTGCGGCCGGCTTCGAGAAGATCAAGATCAATTCGGTGATCCTGAAAAACCGCAATGATGATGAAATACCGGCATTGGTTCGCTTTGCCAGCGCACGCGGCATGGATATCAGCTTCATCGAGGAAATGCCGCTGGGCGTGATAGGCGATCACGATCGCGCCGAGGCCTATTATTCCAGTGACGCGATCAGGGCCGACCTGGACGCGCACTACACGCTGATACCGACCACCGAGACGACCGGCGGGCCGTCGCGTTACTACAGGATCGTCGAAACCGGCACCCGGGTAGGCTTCATCTCGCCCCACAGCCACAATTTCTGCGATAGTTGCAACCGGGTCAGGCTCACCTGCGAGGGCCGCTTGCTGCTCTGTCTCGGGCAGGAGCACTCGATGGATTTGCGCCAGGTCATCCGCTCCCATCCCGGCGATATGGAACGGTTGAAGCAAGCTTTGCGCGATTCAATGCATATCAAACCCAAGGGACATGAATTCAATCTTTCCGCCAAACCCGTCATCTTCCGCCATATGAACATGACCGGTGGGTAAGCCGGAAATGGAAAGACGCTGTCCCGTGATGACCGACGCCGGCATCGACCCTACCATCGCGGTTGAAGCCGTGGACGAGTTCCGCAATGTCCGGGAAATGCACATCGCCGATGAACGGCCGCTGACCATCTATGTGGACAGCTACGAAATCGTCACCCTGATGACCCTGGGCAGGACCCCGGAGCTGCTGACTCTGGGCTACCTGAAAAACCAGGGCATTGTTACCGACATCAGTGAAATCCTCTCGGTGCAGGTGGACTGGGAGGTCAATGCCGCGGCGGTGACGACCCGTTCAGAACGGGATGACTGGAAGGAACGGCTGGGACCGCGGATCGTGACCACCGGCTGCGGCCAGGGAACGGTTTACGGCGATATCCTGGAGCAGATCGAGCAGATAGCATTGCCGGAGATACGGCTCAAACAATCGGATATTTACGCGCTGTTGAAAAACCTGGCCCGCTATAACGATGTCTATAAAAGCGCCGGCGCAGTGCACGGCTGCGCCCTGTGCGCGGGTACGGATGTGACTGTTTTCATCGAAGATGTGGGCCGCCATAACGCGGTGGATGCAATTGCCGGGCAGATGTGGCTGGAAGATACGCCGGGCCACGACAAGCTGTTTTACACTACCGGGCGCCTGACTTCGGAAATGGTGATGAAAGTGGCGCAGATGGGCATTCCCGCGCTGCTGTCCCGTTCAGGCATCACCCAGATGGGCCTGAAGCTGGCCAGGGACTTCGGCGTCACCTTGTTCTCGCGCGCCAAGGGAACGCATTTCCTGGTTTACAATGGCGCCGAGCATATCGAATTCGATGTGTCCCTGCCGCCGAAACGCGCAGTAGCCAACCTGAAGAGCGCCGGCTGAGTCACTGCGCGGGCCGGATAGTGAAAAGAAACAGGATAACCGGCGCCATCCTTGCCGGGGGCGAGGCACGGCGCATGGGCGGCGGCGACAAGGGACTGGTGGAACTGCGCGGCAAGCCGCTGGTTGAGTATGCATTGGCGGCCCTGTCTCCGCAGGTCGATACGATTATCATCAACGCAAACCGTAACCGGGATCGCTATGCGGTCTATGGTTATCCCGTGGTCGCCGACAGCAGGGCGGGTTTCCAGGGGCCGCTGGCCGGTATGCTGAGTTGTCTTGAACAGGTGGAGACAGAGTTCCTGGTTACCGTCCCCTGTGATTCGCCGTTGCTGCCCGATGACCTGGTGGCGCGCCTGTTCAGGCAACTGGGGGAGGAACAAGCGGAGATCAGCGTTGCCCACAACGGTTCCAGGATGCAACCCGTGTTTGCGCTGCTGCCCGCATCCCTGGCCGCTTCGATGCAAGTATTCCTGGATGGCGGCGACCGCAAGATAGACCGCTGGTTCGAAAAGCACAGGCTGGCCGTGACTGATTTTTCCGACAAGCCGGACTGCTTCAGAAATGCCAACAACCCGGCTGAACTGGCGCAGATGGAAGAGTTGTTGAATGGGTGACCATCCTCAAACGCCGCCGCTGATGGGTTTCGCCGCCTGGAGCGGCACCGGCAAAACAACCCTGCTGGTGAACCTGTTGGGTATTTTCACCGCCCGGGGCTTGCGCGTGGGCGTCATCAAGCATGCCCACCACACGTTTGAAATCGATTATCCGGGCAAAGACAGTTATGAGCTGCGCAAGGCCGGCGCCTCGCAGGTATTGATCGGCTCAAGAAAACGCTGGGCGCTGTTGGTGGAAACGCCGGACGGTGACGACAAATCGTTGCAACACCATGTCCGCAACCTGGATCTCGACAACCTTGACCTGGTGCTGGTGGAAGGCTTCAAGCCCGAGGCCATCCCCAAGATAGAACTGCACCGGCCCAGCCTGGGGCATGATTTACTGTATCCGGGCGATGAGAGTATCATTGCGGTGGCGACCGATACGGCGTTGCCCGCCGACACGGCATTGCCGCTACTGGACCTGAACAACCCGCAGCAGATCGCGAGTTTCATTATTGACCGTTATGATTTGTCGTGCGACTGATAGCAGCCCCACCACCTGCCCCTTGACCTCCAGCCTCCACCTGCCCATTCCCACGAAAGTGGGAATCCAGGTTTTGTCAACTGACACCATCGCCCTGCCCCTTGACCTCCAGCCTCCACCTGCCCATTCCCACGAAAGTGGGAATCCAGTAAGATAACAGTCCTGTAAGGACACATTTTATAATCTGTCCCCGCTGTTTTCAGTATTATGACTGCAATTAACATTGACAAAGACCCCAGTTGCCGGGACGATTTCGATCCCAAATCACTGTCGGCTGATGCCGCGCTGGCGCAGATTAAGGCCGGCGTCAGCCGCGTCAGGGGCATCGAGAAAATCGCAATACGGGAAGCGCTGAACCGGATCCTGGCCGAAGACATCCGTTCCCGCATCAACGTGCCGACCGGGACCAACTCGGCGATGGACGGCTACGCGCTGAACAGTGCGGATATCCCCTCTGACGGCACGGCCGAATTGAATGTCCTGGGCACGGCCTGGGCCGGGAAGCCGTTCGCGGACAAGGCCACTCCCGGAAGCTGCGTTCGCATCATGACCGGCGCAATCATGCCGGCAGGGACCGACACCGTGATCATCCAGGAGGATGTGCAGGTCACCGGTTCCGGGATCAGGATCGACGGCAGCACGCGCAAGGGCGATAACGTGCGTCAGGCCGGTGAAGATATTGCGGCGGGGGAGACGATACTGACCGAAGGCCGGCGCCTGAACCCCGCCGACATCGGCCTGGTAGCCTCGCTCGGCATTGCCGAGGTGAGCGTGGTGCGGCGGCTGCGGGTCGCGTTTTTTTCCACCGGCGATGAACTGCGCTCCATCGGTGAGACCCTGAGCGATGGCGCGATCTATGACAGCAACCGCTACACTCTGCACGGCATGTTGGAACGTATGGGCGCCGATATCATCGATATGGGCGTGATCAGGGATAATAAACAGGCCCTGGAAGAGGCCTTTGCCATCGCCGCCGCCAATGCCGATGTGCTGATCACGTCGGGCGGCGTCTCCGTGGGCGACGCGGATTACATCAAGGAAATCCTGTCCAAACTGGGGCAGGTCGATTTCTGGAAAGTGGCCATCAAGCCCGGCCGCCCCCTGGCTTTCGGCCGCGTAGGCGATGCCGTGTTCTTCGGCCTGCCGGGGAATCCGGTTTCCGTCATGGTAACATTTTACGAGTTCGTGCAACCGGCATTGCGCAAGATGATCGGAGAGGACGACGCCGGCATGCTGACCCTGAAGGCGCGCTGCGATTCCAGGCTGAAAAAACGCCCGGGCCGGGTGGAATACCAACGCGGCATCCTGCAACAGGACAAGGAAGGCAATCTCGTAGTCACCAAGACCGGCGCCCAAGGCTCCGGCATCCTGCGCTCCATGTCGCAGGCAAACTGCTTCATCATCCTGCCAATGGATTCAACCGGCGTGGAACCGGGGTCATACGTGGACATCCAGCCCTTCTCCGGATTGGTTTAAGGCGCCCCTGACTTAATCTGTCAGGAACGCCTTAATAATGACCGGCCCTCATAGAACACATGCGGAGGACATGCATGCGAAAGACCGCGGGTGTAGGGCTGAGAGTCTTATTCTGCCTTTAGTGCCGCCTCCCAGGCTTCCTGGACCGTCTGCCAGGTTACCAGCGCGATGGTATTGCCGTCATCATCGACAAAGTTGAGAGGCCCAAGAAAAGTCATGTAGAATTCGCTGTCTTCCAGGAAGTGAGTCATCCCGTGATACGCTTGGCAGGCTTCATAACCATAGGCAGGGGCCTTGACACTGACCCCGCCCTCATCCACACCGCCGCGGACTTCCATATGACCCTTGGTCAGGAAATATTCTCCTGGGCCGACATGGATATGGCTGGCAAATGAAGAACCTTTGGGCAATCGTATATCGCCGCCCAAGACCCCAGTTCCGGCGCAACGTTCAACAGCTTCCAGCGGATACCGCCCTGGCTCAACGGTCCGGGAAAATCCACCCAATCGATCTCGTCAATCTGTACCGACCGGCCATCTACCGGCGCATATTTTTGTGGAATCATATTATCCCTCCTCTTGCTTAATTCATATTTTGTTTGTCAGAGAACCCCTGATCAGGTCAGAAGTGATAGGACACCGACCCGACCACGCGGCGCGGCTGCTCCAGTGTCCCGATGATGATGGAACCCGGAGCGGACGGCAGCGCGCTACCGGAGAAGTTGGGGAATTCCTGCACATCAATATAGTAGTCTTCATCGAACAGGTTTTCTATGTGAATACCGAACTCCCAGTTGTTCCACTCCACCCCGGCGCCCAGGTCCACGACGGTAAAATCCGGGTTTTCCCAGAACGGAAAATCATCCCCGGGAGCATCAAGAAACTGGGCGTTGGTGGACGCCTCCCCCTTGTAACGTAACTGCAAGCGCCCGAACAAGCGCATATCGCCATTCAACTGCTGATCATAATCCAGCGCTGCGGTGGCGCTCCAGTCTACTACGTTGGGTGGCGTCATACCGGACAGGTCAGCGCCTGTTATCGGCGAGGTGACGCCATTATCCCACTCCGAATCCACGTAGCCAAAACCGGCTGAAACAGTCCAATTCTCGTGCATGGACAAGACCATATCACCCTCCATGCCCCAGGCCTCGGAATTACCGGCATTGATAATGCCCTCGAGTATGGCGCCGTTAGTCGGGTCTTCGGTCTGCAGTTCAAACTGGCGATCTTTGTAGTCTATGAAAAAGCCGGCCAGGGTCAATATCAGGCGGTCATCCAACAGCCGCCCCTTATAACCGATCTCGACCTGTGTTGCCCTTTCTTCTCCATAGCCAAACAGGCTGTCGACTCCCTCGAAGTTGTTCAGGTTGAAATAGCCCGGCTCGAAGCCCTGGGACACGGTGCCGTATACCATGGACCGGTCGTCATCGAAAAACATGGCTATGGAACCGCGGCCCAATATCTCGGTCTCTTCCTGGCGGCCGGTGACATTGCTGTCATAGTTGGTGCGCTTGCTCTCCCAGTTATCCACGCGCACGCCGCCGCCAATCTCGATATTATTCATGCGATAACTGAAATTGGCATAACCGGCGATCTGTTCACGCCTGCCGTAGCTTTTCTCGAAAGGGATCACGGCGACTATCGTATCCTCCGGGGGATCCTCGTCAAGCGCCGGGAAGGGGACCGGATCATCGGGGTTCGGGTTGCAACTGGGATCCAGGAAGAAGCAGAAACCATAGGGCGCCAGCAGGTCTGCGTCATAATCCCGCTGGTAGTCCAGGTAGTAGGCGCCGGCCTGCCATTGCAAGGGACTGTCGCTGGTGGAGATAAAGCGCAACTCCTGAGTCCATACTTCCACCGGCCACGGACGAACCAGGTCCAGCACGAATTCCTGGGAGATATCAAGGTCGGTCTGCCGGTCCGACTCCGTGTCTGTGTAGGAGGTAAGGTATGTGGCGCTGAAGTTGCCAAAATCATAGGTCAATTCAATGCTGCCAGCTATGGTTTCCCGTTTGTGGCGCGGGTTGTAACTGGTGTCCACGACATTGGTGTGGGTCAGGTCCCCGCTCAGCTCACGGTTCCAGATATTATTGGGCCCGTCCAGTTCGTTATAACGCAGTGTGGCATAGAGTGACAACTGATCGCTGATGTTGCCGGCCAATGTCCCGCGCACACCGTATTTTTCAGTTTTGCCCACATCCGGATCATTGTTGGCCACGCCGCCATTGAGACGCGGGCTATTGGGATTGACCACGAATGAATCATCCGTCATCGCAAAACCAAACAGACTCATTGCCCAATCCGCGCCCAGCGGCACATTCAACTCGATCTCGCCGTCATAGTAATTGTCTTCACCGGCTTGCGCCTTCACCCGGCCCGAAAACGCATCCGGGTCGGGCCGTTTGGTGACGAATTTCACTGCGCCGCCGATGTTGGCGCCGCCGTACAGGATACCCTGAGGCCCTTTCAGCACCTCAATCCGTTCAAAATTGCCGAACCGGGACGAAGCATCCCCAAATAACTGCACATCATCCAGGTAAAACCCCACACCCTGGGTATTGCCGAATGCGCCCAGGCCGCGGATCGAGACATTGGGAAAACCATCGAGGCGCCGGCTCATCCAGAGGTTTGGCACCAGCAGTCCGATATCCTCCAGGCCATTGATGTTGGCGCTCTCCACCATGTCTCCGGAGAAAGTGGTCAGGGATTCCGGTATTTCCAGCACATTTTCCTCACGCTTGCGCGCAGTGACAATAATTTCCTCAAGCAGGGTATCGTTCTGCGCCATCACTGCCTGACTCATCAACAATATGCTTGCGGGTGCAGCCAGAAAAATCAGCGCAAGCCATGCCGTTCCGAATACGGCGCCTGGAAAGAAGTATCTGTTCATTTACTTGCCCCCTTAATATCAGTATCTGAATGCCTTTGGGAAACTCTGACTCAACAAGAGGTTCCTTTGTTGTATTTTTGTCAAGAGAATATACCGGATGACACCAATACTGACTTGTTTCCAAGCGAAACTGTAGCTGTCTGAACGTGCAAACACTATGGTGAGACGGTAAATAATGGAAATTATCCCGGTTAAATGGCGTCATTCGTGCAAAATAACTTGGATTTACGCTAAAACCGGCTAGACTTAAACAGATCAGCGCTAACCGGACCATTTTATGGCGTTATATTCTGTCAATGTCGTCTGCGTCGTGTTGTTTAAATCATACATGCCTGCAGGTTGGAACGATTAATGCCGCAATCCGTCACGCGGGGCGAGCAGGCTTTGGGCAGCAACAATGGAAACTAATTTTCCACAATCATTCATTAATACCTGGTCCACAGACGGACTGGCAAAGAGCGACCGCTTCGACGCCTGGGCGAGCGTTCTCAATGAAGCATACGGACGCTGGGAAATGGATCGGCCGGTGGCGCCGGACTTCTTCAGCAGTGTCAAGTATTACGACGATTCAATTCTGAAGATCATAGAATGTACCTGCGACCCCTGCTCCGCCACCCGCACTCGTACAAGCATCCGCGCCGACGGCCTTGAGACCCTGACTATACAGGCCGTGCTTGAAGGACAGGAATACATCAACTTCAACGGAGAAGACATCCTGCTGAAACCCGGTGACCTGCTGGTCTGGGACAGCGCCAGGCCCATGACTTTCAAGGTCCAGGACCGGCTGCACAAGATATCGGTGATGATGCCTTTGCCGCGCTTCCAGTCCTGGCTGCCCCGCTCCTGGTTCTCAATCCGGCATTCGCTGGACGGAAAATCGAACAGCGGCCTGCTGCTTACCAACCACGTCAAATCACTACGCAAGTCAGTTTTCGATGGGGGCTGTAAAGACAACCATGCCTTGATCGACGCAACCATCGGCGTGCTGGTTAATGCCCTGGGTATGGATAGTACAGATGATCCAACACCCCTGCGAGTGACCCAGTTACGCCATATCAAAGAATACATACGGGCCAACATCCGCAACCCCGACCTGTCGCCAACCATGATCGCCAAGGCAGGCGGCATGTCCTCCCGTTACCTGCACTGGCTGTTCAATGCCAATGAAGACGCCGATACAGTCAAGCAGTATATCTTTCACCAACGCCTGGATTTGTGCGCACGGGACTTGTCAAACCCGCATATGAAACACAGAAAAATCTCCGATATAGCCTTTTACTGGGGTTTCCAGGACACCGCGCATTTCAACAAGCGTTTCAAACAGCAGTACTACTTGTCTCCTTCCGCGTTTCGAGGAAAGATGCTGCAGTAACTAGTACTAGTACCAGCCATCAGCAAACCGCACTGCCTGCAACTCGATTTTTTATGGCTGAATATGGCTGGATTTATGGCCGAAAATCGTTTATGGTCATCTGTCAGGCATTTATGGCCGGATATGGTTGGATTTATGGCTGACACAATTAACACACATACTCTTCATATCACCCCGGAAATTCTCGATATTATTGCAGAACTGGATGAGTTCAAAGGGGCGTGGCAATGCCTCGCTTGGCTTTCTTCTGGAAAGCATGCAACACATAGACCACCACCTTGAATCTGACGGTGTACACCGTCCGAAAGGCCTACCGTGAAAGATAGTCTTCTATTGATGAAGCGATTGAAGGGAATGAACCATGGATCTTTTTGTCTTCGGTGACTAGCGGGCAATTGAGATGTTCAGCAAGAGCAACAAATTCACAATCATATGATGAGCAAACGCTTTTCTCGACAAGTTTAAGTACTTGCGAAGAAGCAATATCAAATTCGTTGTGGAGCATCATCGATCCAGCAGCGTCCTGCAGTTGTTATGCTTGTATCCGCAACGATCATGGCCTGTCTTCGTCAATGGCGCGGTCAATATCTTCGGCTGCGATAACGTCAGGTTGGATCTGTGAGCGTAACAGACGGATGTCTTCGAGCCTGTCTTCCGGATTGATTCTTACAGTCTGCAAGCTACGCTCGAGGCAAGCGATCACTTCGCTGTTAATACTCCTGTGATGACGTTCGGCAGCAGATTTGAGTTCTTGATAAAGCTCAGGCGGAATATTTTTTATGGTCAAGGCAGGCAAAAAACATTTCTCTGTTCAAAGTTGAGTTTCAATTCTGGTTGCATTATGGAATCCTGTCGAGTGACAGACTGTTAGGACAGCCCAGTGAAACGTGAGTATGTACTTGTTCAGAGCTTCCCTGGCATATCGGACCCAACTTGCCGGGTAGTCTATAACTCGATATCCATTCCGTCGTAAGACACTTCCCAGCCTGCGGCTTCCACTGTCCTGCGTTCCTCGCTGTTGGCGAACAGGATCGGGTTGGTGGTGTTGATGTGGATAAATATTTTTCGCTTGATGCCCAGGTCCTGCAGGGCGGCCAGGGTGCCGTCTGCGCCGGAGACGCTGATATGACCCATGCGCTTGCCGGTCTTGATCCCCACTCCGTCGCGGATCATCTCGTCATCCACCCATAACGTGCCGTCAAAGAATATCAGGTCGGCGCCGCTGATACGCTCGGCCAGTTCCGGCGTCACCCGGGCGCAGGCAGGCATGTAATAAAACGACTTGCCGGTGTTTCGATCCTTAACAAACAGTGCAATCGTATCCTCATCCACGGAACCGAAATCCTTGCCCTTGCTCTCGTCCTCCAGCCACAGGGCTACCTTGCCCGGGACCGCGAACGGCGTGATTTCAATCTCCATCGCGCTGCCATCCGGCTTCAGCAGTTCCAGGGGTTCGTTCAAGGTCATGGGTTCGCGGCTGACGAATTTCGGGTTCAGGACGTTGAATATCGTATTCGCCTGCAGCACACCCAGCACCCGCTGGGTTGCGTAGATTCGTAACGGCTGTGATTCGCGCAGGTTCAACAGGCCCGCCACATGATCCACATCAGCATTGGTAAGTACCGCGCCCATGATCGGACTGTGGCGCAAGTCTTTTGTCGGATGCAGTATGTCGTTGTCATTGATCTGCTGGCGCAGATCCGGGGATGCGTTGAACAGATACCAGTCGTCTCCATCGGCGCTGATCGCAATGGACGACTGGGTACGCTGCGGCGCAGCCGGGTCATCCTGCCTGGCGCGCCTGCTGTTGGGATGATTGCAATTCCACTGCGGGTAGCCGCCACCGGCGGCTGCGCCTAGTACCCTGATGCGCATGATGATGTAAACTCCTCTGTTTGTAATAAAAACTGGCCAGGCTAGTTTGATGAATAACCCGTGGTGTTACGTTCTACCCAGCGTTCTCCCTTGCCGACCGTTTCTTTTTTCCAGAACGGGGCCTTGTGTTTGAGGTCTTCGATGATGAAGCGGGTCGCGTCGATGGCGTCGCCCCTGTGGGCGGCCCAGGTTGCGACCAGCACTATGTCTTCGCCTACCTCGATGTTCCCGGTGCGGTGCAGCACAAGAATATCGTGTACGGCCCACTGTCTGCTTGCCTGTTCGCAGATTTCTTCCAGGTGCTTCTCGGTCATGACCGGATAATGCTCCAGGGTCATTGCGCCGACTTGCTCGCCTTCGTTGAAGTCCCGCATGGAGCCGATGAAGATACTGGTTGCGCCGGATTTGCCGTGATTGCCGCGGGCAGCGCGGTGTTCTCCTGCTTCAGCCACGGCATCGAATGGCGCCGGCCTTAATTCCACTCGCATGGCGGCTTAGCCTCCGGTAACGGGCGGGAAGAACGCGACTTCATCGCCTTCTTTCAGTTCAGAATCGCCTTTTACGTGCTCCATGTTGACTGCGACCAGCATCGCTTCGGGCATTGCATCAGCGCCGCTGGCCCAACTCCATACATCAGAGACCTTGAGGCCGGGCCTGAAGTCCATCTGGTCCTCGGCGCGTCCCATTTCCTCGCGGATGCGGGCAAAATATTTGACTTTAACAGACATTTGACTCAGCGTTATGTATCTACCTGGCGGTGTTTGACGTATTATAGACTTTTATGGCAAAACTGACACATTTCAATGAAACCGGTGAGGCGCACATGGTTGATGTCGGCGCCAAGGATGCGACGCGCCGCATTGCCGTGGCTGAGGGCACCATCAGGATGCTGGACGGCACACTGGCCTTGATCATGGATGGCGCGCACAAAAAGGGGGATGTGCTTGGGATCGCCAGGGTCGCCGGCATTATGGCGGCAAAGAAAACCGCGGAACTCATCCCGTTGTGCCATCCACTGGCCATCAGCCATATCGACATCAGCCTGGAACCGCGTAAGGATGACAGCGCGGTGTACTGCCGGGCGCGGGTCGAGACCATCGGCCCGACCGGTGTTGAGATGGAGGCGTTGAACGCGGTGCAGGTGACTTTGCTCACGATCTACGACATGTGCAAGGCCGCCGACCGGGGTATGATCATCGAGACGGTCAGACTCCTGGAGAAATCCGGCGGCATATCCGGGGACTGGAAAAGGTAGTACTCTTTCAACTTTTGATATGCTCAGAACTACACAGCGGCGCTATGACAAGGCGCTGCGAACCTTGCGATCAAACGCTTCGCGACCCGCTGAACATGTCAAAATTAAGTTAAGGAAACTCTGAACAAGTCCATCCTGGACTTGTCAGAGTACGGAACCTCTGACTTAATCAGAGGTTCCTTAGAAATGTACCGGGTAAACCTGGCCGCTTAAATTCGTGTCGTCAAGCGGCGGTAGATGTCAGATACTTTATAAGGCAGTTTGCGCACATCATCGATCACGGTATAGTTGGCGCTGCCATACATGTAGGGCAGGTACTCCCTTGCCTCGTTGTCGATGGTAATGCAAAAAGGATAGACGCCACCGGCGCGGACTTCTGCGATGGCCTGGCGGGTGTCTTCCATGCCGTAACGCCCCCGGTAATCGCCGTAATCCTCGGGTTTGCCGTCTGACAGCGTAATCAGCAACCTGGACCTGGCCTTTACCGCTTGCAAGTGTTTGCCCAGGTGACGTATTGCCACGCCCATGCGTGTGTAGGTCCTGGGTTTGATGCCGCTGATCCGGGCGCGCACCAGCGCCGTACAAGCCTCTTCAAACCGCTTGATCCTGTAGATTTCACAACGCTTGTGTGTCCTGCCGGAAAACCCATAGATGGCATACGGATCGGACAACAGCTCCAAGGCTTCACACAGCAGCGCCAGCGTCTCTCTTTCCACATGGTTGATCCAGCCGCGGGTGGAGCCGCTCATGTCCACCATGAACATCACCGCCACATCACGCCGGCTCATGTGGAAACAACTGTACAGTTTCTCGCTCATCTCCAGGCCCTGCTGATGGTCGACACAGGCTTCCACCAGGGCGTCGAAATCGATCTCATCGCCAAAGCTCTGGCGCTTGCGCATCTCATACGCCTCGGCCATTGCCTCGAACGAACGGCGTACCGATCCCAGGTGAACACGGTATTTTTCCACTGTTTTGGCGAAAAAATCATCATAGACGGGCGTGACATCGATTTCCGTCAGCGCGCAGAAATGGTTGCGGTAGCGCTGCCTGGTGTAATCCCATTCCGGGTAATACAGCGGATTTTGCAGGTCATAACCTGCCGCAATATCGGTCTGGCTGACCTCACCCGAACCGGTTTCCGCATCCGGGTAACCGGAATAACCACCACTGACCTCCAGGTAGTCATCGGGCACATGACCCATATCCTGAATGATCGACACCAGCAACTGTTTTACCTCATCATCGGCATCAACCTCCTGTTTCCCGAAAATCAGCGACAGCGCACCGATCCCCTGGTGTGCGCCGGTAAAGACAGTGTCGGGATCGGCCCCGGTTACCGTCCAGGACGTATTATCCAGCGCGATAGTATCGGTACTCGCCGGGTTCGGCTGTTCCTGGCGGAGACGCGCCAGCGACTGTTGCAATTTGTGTTTCTGCTGCCGCACCCGTTCCCGCAGTATTTTCTCGACAGTTTCCGGCAAGTAGTCACCATGATAGGCCTTGCGTGCCGGAACCGGTCTCTCCAGGTTAGCGCTTATCCTGTCCATGCTGTCCATGGCTTTTGCGCCGGCCTGCAGCAGCAGGCGGTTGTCTTGAGTCCAGCCCAGGTAACACGCCCTGCTGTCTTCATCCTGGTTATCAAGCCGTTGCATCTCCCGGTACAAGCCCGGAAAATCCAGGGCCAGGCGCGCCTCCAGGCGCAGGCTCTCCAGAGTTGCGAAAACAGGCAGGGCAGCAGGCAGGTCGGGTAACTGCAACAGGCGTTCAAGCACATCCTGACGCCAGCTTCCGTAATAATTCTGTGCCCAGTGATAAACCGCGATCAGCTTGTACAGGGTTTCATTGTCACTGCGCGTGTCGAAGACATTCAAAAAAGTGGGCAGGTAAATCGACTCCGTGTCGGTAAATACGCGTTCTCCGCCAGTGATGCGCAGCGCACGGCCGCCGAGGCCGGTTAAATAGGACTCCAGAAAGGGTTCAAGTTCCTCCAGGCCCACGCCGGATCGCCGGGCGCGGTATTCTTCAACAAACGCATCCAGGTTTGTAATCACCTCAATCGCAGCGCCCAGGCCACGTTTGTCATAACCGTCCAGGATGGCCGTCATCCAGGCGTCAACGCCCTCTATTTCCAGCAGGGTTAACGCCCGGTCAAGCCGGCCTGAAAAATGCGCCTGCAGGTCGGGATGATCCCGCTGCAGAACCTGTAACCAATGATCGACGCGCCGGCGCGCCACGGGGTCCAGCGCCGGCAGCGACTGGGCAAGGTCTTTCCCGCCAACTGTCGGAGACAGACCGCCTCCGACCGCGCGCCGCAAATGCGCAGGGATATGTACTCTGCCGGCGGCCTGTTCCGCCGCAGGGGGTGGAGCCGAACCGTCCATTAACGGCAAACGATACGGCCAGGGCCGCGGATTACAACACCGACGCGCAAAGTTCCCTGACCGTTTTCAGCATTTCTTCATCATCGGTGAGCGCCTGGTTCACCGCCGTCTCACAGGCCTGCCGGGGGACAATGCCATGCCGGATCAACTTGGCTGCATTCACGATCAACCGAGTACTCGCGCCTTCTATCAGCCCGTTGTTTTTAAGGTTCCGGGTCATATCGGCAAACCTGACCAGCATTGTGGCTGTGGTCGCGTCGACGCCTGTTTCTTTCACCAGGATCTCCGTTTCCCGGTCGGGCTGGGGATAAGAAAAATCCAGCGCGACAAAGCGTTGCCGCGTGCTCTGTTTCAAGTCCTTGAGCGCGCTCTGGTAGCCGGGGTTATAGGAAACCGTCAAACAGAACTCCGGTGGCGCTTCCAGCAATTCACCCAGTTTTTCTATCGACAGCAGCCGCCGATCATCACATAAGGAATGGATTACAACGGTCGTATCCTTCCTGGCCTCGACGATTTCATCCAGATAGCAGATGGCGCCGCTACGCACCGCGCGCGTTAACGGGCCATCAACCCAGACAGTCTCGCCGCCCTTGATCAGGTAGCGCCCGACCAGGTCGGAAGAAGATAGATCATCATGGCAGGACACCGTAATCACCGGCCGGTCCAGACGCCAGCTCATGTATTCCATGAACCGGGTTTTTCCACAGCCGGTGGGCCCCTTCAGCAATACAGGCAGCCCGTTGGCAACGGCTGCCGCAAATATATCTATCTCGTTGCCGGCAGGCTCATAATACGGTTCTTGCCGGATCGCATATTCTTCAAACCTGATGGTGTTGGCGCTCATAGACTCTGTGTGTCAGCCATACTTGATGTACTTGAAGCGCTGGTCGTCCGGTGTGCCGTCCAGGGCGCTGTCTTCGTCCGCGCCCGGTTGCCACATGATCACGTCTTCGATCTTTTTTGCCAGCTCGAAATCCTTGTCGGTCACCCCTTTGGCCGCATGGTTCATCAGTTTGACGATGACGAAGGCATAGCTTGCAGTCAGGTCAGGATGGTGCCAGCCCGCTTCAGCCAGGTGACCGACCGTATTGATCACCATCAGCGTGCCTTTCCAGCCGCTGGTCTTGTACTTGCGGCGGATCCAGCCGTCTTCGTAATACCAGTTTGGCAGTTCTTCCTTGAGCCGCTGTTCTATCTCGGCCACCTCGTAGGTGGCATCTTTCGTTTCTTTACGCCACTTTGCCATGGTAATACCTCTGTTTTTGCCCATTGTTCACGCGGATATTGTAGCAAATCGTTGCTTGCCGGGAATCAGCTTCCTGATGGCGGCGACTTGTGCGCCATCCAGCTCTGAAGCGCGCCGGTTCTGTTTGCACAACGCGCCGCGAAATCCCAGGTAGTTCGGGCCGATGCGCAGTAACGGCGGGATGTCCGCGCGAGTAAGCGAGCCCGCCAGGCCGTTGATCAGCCCTGCGCGCCCGGCCTCTCGCACGAACCCGGCCAGGGCGCCGTCGTCAAGCTTGTCCCGCAGGTTGCCGTTTGCCTTCTCGCAGGTATCCAGCATCACTCCCATGATGCCGATGCGCCGGAGCCGGCGGAAGTCGACCGCAGGCGGATACAGCTCGGCAAAAAATACCAGGACAATACGGATGCCCCCGGACGTAAGCCGGTCCAGGACGGAGAGCATGAATGGCGACAGGGTTTTGTCAAACACGCCGACCTTGACGATATCGACGCCGCAGTCATGCATCGCGAGCACCGCGCTCTCAAGTTCGGCGGCGTAGGCCGGGAGGTCGCCCACCGTGGCGCTGAGCGTGGCGCCCTCATCCATGGATGCGACTATGGCGCGCACGCTGGCCTGGTCCAGCGCGCCCAACGCGCCGCTGGCCGGATCTTTCAAGTCAATCACATCCGCGCCTTGCGCGCAGACCAGTCGCGCCTCATCCACGGATGAAACGCTGGCAAGGAATCCTGTCATGATTTATCTCTTATCAGCATTGCTGGAATTATCCGCATAATATTGTTCAACCTTATCCGTCAGCCATTGCCACGCAGTACGCTCATTCTCTCCCGCGGTCTTGCCGACGGCAATGCCCAGGTATTCCAGTTCCGCGCGGATCTTGTGTTCCGGCAACAGGCGCAAGCGGCTTACCAGGATTGCCGCTTCAATCACTGCGGCCTGGGCGCGGTTGAAACCCCGGAACGGCCCATGGGTCGCTGCATGCGTTCGCCGGCAGGTAAATACCGGACGCAACTCGTCATCCTTGCGGCTCTCAACCCGGACTTCCACATGCGCCAGCGCAGCGGACAGGCGTTTGCAGGCGATATGGGTCGCATCCACCACCGGCCAGTCATTGCGCCCGGTCAGGCAACCGGCAAAGATCAATACATCGTCGGTGGTGTTAATCACCGCCACGCCGGAGTGTAGCAGATTATCCAGGGTGCGGGACGGTTTGAATGGCGCAATCAGGTATTTTCCGTTTTCATCGCGAATACCCATCGGCGCGATGTGCACGCTGCCGTCAGGGTTCATCGTGGTAATCACCGTTTCGTAGATCATCGCTGCTCAGGACTTGCGCCGTTTTGCCTTTAAGGTTGAACCGGCAGGTTTGTATTCCTGCGCGGCCCGGCTTTTCATGTCATGCGCGGAACGCCGGCGTTGTTCCTGTTCCTCGGCCTGTTCGGGGACGACCGCGACGCCCCAGTTCAGGTCTTCGTCCTGCAGGTAGCGCTTGCCCAGTTTCAGTGCGGCTTCCGCCTTTGCCAGCTCGGCGCCCATATAGAAGGCATGCGGGGCATCTTCCTGCAACAACGTCAGCGCCGGGAACAGCTCATAAGGGTCTTGTCCGGTAACCAGGCCATCCCGATTGAATACGTGAATGCCCTCCGGTGTGACTTCCACCCGGTAGCTGGGATCAGTGATCTGGTCGGCCAGTTCCCTGATCTCATCCAGGTCATACGGGAACGGCTTGCGCTCATGGCCGGTCAGCAAGCCGCGGTGGATGCCTTTCGGCAGCCCTTCATCCTGTTTCGCCGCATGCATGATGCGCCGCGCCAGGTCCAGTTCGCGCACCACTGAGCAGGCATGCGGGCTGACTTCGGTCGCCAGCACATGGTTGATGTCCAGTTCCGATATGATACCGCACAGCATGGCATTGATGCCGCTGGTATCGGCTTCGGTCAACTCGGTGAGGTTGCCGGTTCCCATCATGATCTCAATGCCGGGATAGCGTTCCCGCAACGCGTGGTAACGCAGTATGGAAGCGGTGAAACCGAAGTGGATCGGGTCCAGGATACTGTCCGCAATGAACGGTTTGTCCTGCGCGATGAACTTGTCAATGAGCCGGCATAGCGAGGACATGTCGATGTGTTGTTGCGGGATCAGGACCGGAATCGCCGCGGTCTCGTCGGCTATCCAGGCGTTGCCTTCATGCAGGCTGAGCAGGTAATCGGCGCCCGCGTTTGCGCCGCGCAGCAGTTCTTCGTTGTCCAGGGAGTCGACGCTGACCGTGTATTCTTGTTCATGCAGGGCGCGCACAGCGTCTTCAAGGTGCGGAAACGGCGTATCCGGCAGGCACCCGATATCAATCACGTCGGCCCCGTCCCGTTTGTACCGGGCGGCCCGGGCGAGGATCTGATCGACATCGATCTGCGGCGCTTCCACTATCTCGGCAAAAATGCCCATATGGTACTGATCGAGGTTGACCGCTTGCGCCGCACGCCCGAAAAAAACCGGCAAGTCTTTCACATCCACACTGCCGCGCTGCACCGGCACGCCCAGGGTCTTGCCCAGCGCGTCCAGGTCGCCCTGACACAGGCCCGGTACCACGATGCGATCGACTCCATCCAGGTCCCGCAGCCGGCGGCCGATCATCTGCGCAGTCATCAGCGCGGCGACGCTGACGCCTATGTTGCGTATCTCGTAGTCAAACTCCAGCGGTTGCATGCCGTCCAGTACGCGTTGCAGGCGTTTTTCCGCAAGTTTGCCGGTGAGAAAGAGAATATGTTCGGTCATGGTTTATCTGATGTATGCGCCGATTACGCCTGTTCGCGCAGATAATATAAAGGAAACTCGGAACAAGTCCATCCTGGACTTGTCAGAGTACGGAACCTCTGACTTGATTCAGCCGTTCCTGAACAAAACAGCCGGTAATCGAATCATGATTGGTCCATAAGAACCAAATCCTTATCGAGTGGTTTAATATAACGACTTGTGCTGTTATAATTGTTTTCTTTTTGAAAAGATAACCAATTGTTTTATATGACTTATTTTTTCTTTGGAGAACACTGTAGGGTTTGGCATGATTTTCGCTCTCATTTTAGGAGCAGATTAACGAAAAGATGAAAATGGGTATGACAGAAACACAGGCTCCCTGGTCCCGGCAGGAATTTGAGCAGCGTTTGCGCGATAAGGAGAAATACTACCATATTCATCATCCGTTCCACGTGTTGATGAATTCGGGACAACTCGACAAGCCGGCGATACAGGGCTGGGTCGCGAACCGATTTTATTACCAGACCAGCATTCCTGTGAAGGACGCCGCGATCATGGCCAACTGCCGCGAACGGGACGTAAGGCGCCAGTGGGTACAACGCATTATCGACCACGACGGCCAGCAGGGTGAAGACGGCGGTATCGAGGCCTGGCTGCAACTGGGCGAGGCCGTGGGCCTTAAGCGGAACGAATTGGTCTCCGAGCAACGGGTGTTGCCCGGCGTGCGCTTTGCGATAGACGCTTACTACAACTTTGCCCGCACGGCCACCTGGCAGGAAGCTGCGTGTTCATCGCTTACAGAGCTGTTCGCCCCGAAGATACACCAGAAGCGGCTGGACAACTGGCCGCAACATTACACCTGGATAGATGCGAAGGGATATAACTACTTCCGCAAGCGGTTGAGCGAAGCAAGACGTGACGTGCAGCACGGCCTTGACGTGACCCTGGACTATTTCAGGACGCGCGCAGACCAGGAGCGGGCGCTGAACATTCTGCAACTGAAGCTGGACATACTGTGGACGATGCTGGACGCGATGTGGATGGCCTATATTGAGAACAAACCGCCGTATCATTGCGTGGAAGCATGAGCAACATTCCTGAAATCGCCCCGACCTTCCGTTTCCAATGGGAAGAAGCCCAGGACTGTTACGTGATCCTGTACCCGGAGGGGATGGTTAAACTCAGCGGCAGCGCCGGTGAGATCATGAAACGCTGCGATGGCGTCAAGAGCACCGATGAGATCATCGCCGAACTGGAAACAGCGTTTCCCGGGGCAGACCTTGAAAACGACGTGCGTACCTTTTTTGACAATGCGAGAAACAATGGCTGGATCAGATACAAATCGTAGCAAACCACTGTGGCTGTTGGCCGAACTTACCTACCGGTGCCCGTTGCAGTGCCCTTACTGCTCCAACCCGGTGGAGATCGCGAAGTACAACGACGAACTCGACACCGAGGACTGGATCAGGGTTTTGCAGCAGGCGCGCAAAATGGGCGCAACGCAACTGGGGTTCTCCGGCGGCGAACCCCTGGTGCGGCGCGACCTGGAAGAGCTGATTGCCGAAGCAAGACGCCTGGGTTATTACACCAACCTGATTACCTCCGGTGTCGGCATGGATGCGCAGCGGGTAAAAGCCTTCAAGGACGCGGGCCTGGACCATATCCAGATCAGCTTCCAGGCCAGCAATGAAGAGTTGAACAATTATCTCGGCGGCAGCAAAAGTTTCCGCCACAAACAGGAAATGGCCAGGGTGGTCAAGGAGTTTGAGTACCCGATGGTGCTGAATATCGTGCTGCACCGGAAAAATGTTGACCAGATCCGGGATATCCTGGACATGACCGTGGATCTGAACGCCGATTACGTGGAACTGGCCAGCACCCAGTATTACGGCTGGTCCAGGGTCAACATCGACCAGTTGCTGCCGACCCGGGAGCAACTTGTAAAGGCCGAGGCCGTGGCCAAGGAGTACCAGGAGAAGATGAAGGACAGGATGAAGATCATTTATGTGATCCCGGATTACTTTGAAAACCGTCCCAAGGCCTGTATGAATGGCTGGGGGTCAATCTTCCTGACCATCGCCCCGGATGGCAGCGCGCTGCCCTGCCATGCCGCGGCCCAGTTGCCGGGACTGGAGTTCCCCAATGTCAGGGACCACAGTATCGATCACATCTGGAACGACTCCGATGCGTTCAACAAATACCGCGGCTTCGACTGGATGCAGGAACCCTGCAGGAGCTGCCCGGAAAAGGAAAAGGACTTCGGCGGCTGCCGCTGCCAGGCTTACATGCTGACCGGGGACGCGACCAACGCCGACCCCGTCTGCGACAAATCCCCCCACCACCGGCAGTTGCATGCGGACGTGGAACGGATCGGCAGCCTGTCCGGGACAAAAGAGCTCGAAAGCAAACCACTGGTGTTCCGGAATATGCGAAACTCGAAGGAACTGAGCCGGGAAACAGCTACTACGATTTAGATCGGAATGGGATTACTTAAGCCCTCTGTCTTCTGACCAGGGCCCAGGTTACGTCCAGCGCTTGGCGGTTTTCTTTTATATCATGCACGCGTAGTATGTGGACGCCGGCCTGCGTGCCGATGGTCGTGGTGGCGCAGGTTGCGCCCACCAGTTCGCTGTAGCGCGTGATATCGCAAATCGAGCCCATGAAGCGTTTCCGGCTCGCGCCCAGCAATACCTTGTAGCCGGTTGCGGTAAAACTGTCGAGGTTGACTATGATGTCCAGGTTGTCGCGTTTGGATTTACCGAAACCGATGCCCGGATCGATCACCAGGTTTTCTCGCCTGATGCCTGCATCTTCGGCGGCCGTGGCGCGTTCAAGCAGGAATGACCTGATCTCAGCCACGACATCGTCATAGTGCGGGTTATCCTGCATGGTCTTTGGTTTTCCCTGCATGTGCATGATGATGTACATCACCCCGGCTTCGGCAACCAGCTTGAACATCCCGGGATCGTCCCGCCCCGCGGAAATATCATTCACAATGGTAGCTCCCTGTTCCAGCGCGGCGCCGGCGACCCGGGCCGAAGTCGTATCGATACTGATGGGGATATCCGCCTGCAGTTCCTGTTGCAACCGCCTGATCACCGGGATCACCCGCTGCAACTGTTCCTTCGCAGATACCGGGGCCGCACCCGGGCGGGTGGATTCACCGCCGACATCAATAATATCCGCGCCCTGCTCCACCATTTCGCAGGCGCGCGCAACGGCCTTGTCCTGATCATGGTGCTGACCACCGTCGGAGAAACTGTCCGGGGTCACGTTGAGGACACCCATCAGCAAAGGTTTGGCGGCATCCTGTTGATGGTTTACCTTAACCACTTTGCCATCTCATCAGTTGCAGTCACCAGCGCATCCACCATTACCGGCTCGCCGGCCAGGTGGCCTCCTTCCTCGACGATCACCAGTTCAGCATCCGGCAAGGCCTGGCGCAGAGACCAGGACGCTTCCAGGGTACAGGTCAGGTCCCGGCGCCCGTGGATAATCCTGACCGGCACGGACGGGAGCGACGCGATACTATGCAATATCTGGTTCTTATCGATAAAATAGCGATTCTTTGCGTAATGGGTTTCTATCAATACCTCTTGCACAGCTTTTTCAGTATCCCCAGGGGTATAATCCACACCGGGGATCAGGTACGTCACCAGGCGCCCTGCCCATTTCGACCAGGCCAGGGCCGCAGTTTCCCTGGCTTTCCTGTCATCGCCATGAACTCGTCTGTGGTAGGCTGTGACCAGGTCAGTTCTTTCAGGTTCCGGTATGATTTCCACAAACTCCTGCCAGTAATCCGGAAAAACCCGGCTCGCGCCCTCCCTGCTGAACCAGTCCAGGTCTTTTTGCCGGGCCAGGAAGGTGCCGCGCAGGATCAGGCCCAGGGCCCGTGAAGGGTAGGACTGCGCGTACAGCAACGCCAGGGTGGCGCCCCAGGAACCACCGAATACCAGCCATTGTTCTATGCCCAGGCGCTCCCTGATGTGTTCTATGTCCTGCAACAGTTCCGGAGTTGAATTATTGCGCGTCTCCCCGACCGGCGCCGAACGGTGGCAGCCGCGCTGGTCGAACAGGACGATCCGGTATTTTTTTGGATTGAAGTAACGCCGATGATTCTCGTTGCAGCCTGAACCCGGACCGCCGTGCAGGAATATCACCGGAATTCCCCGCGGATTGCCGGCTTCCTCCACGTATATCGTATGTATCGGGTCCACCTTCAGGCGGTAGCTGTTGAATGCATCAATAACAGGGTATAACTCACGCATGGCAGTACGATCTATGTCCGGACAGTTGCAATTGGAAGCAAGTGACTAAATTATCACACAATCACGTCAATATTCCCTGGCTGAGGGAGTGACAGGTTACTGAGAGCGGACGAACTCGTGGGACGTTATCCCGGGCCTGTTCAGGTGGTCTAAACTTATATATCGCCCAGAATTTCTTCCCGTTTTTGTTGATACTCCTCAGCGCTGATCAGCTCCTTGTCGTGCAGTTCCTTCAAGGTCATCAGTCTTTGCTCAATGGTCTGGCTGGAATCATTCCCCGCTGAGGAAGATTGCATTTGCTTGCGCATCTTCGCCATTTCCAGGCGCATTTCGCGCTGTTCCCGCGCCAGCTTGTCCGCCTCGGCCTGCATGGCCGCGCTGGTCGCAGTTTGCTCCGGAGCCGCTTGTTGTGCTTTTTCCGCCAGGTACACTGCCGCCGCTTGTTCCAGGTCGATCTCTATCCAGTCCCGGCGGGATTTCCCGCCATCAATATGCGGCTCAACGCCGGCCCTGGCTACAATAGTACCCTTGAACCCGGATGATTTGGCCCTGCGTCCGTGTTTGAAGTATTGTTTCGATTCCGTGATGCCATGGCTTTTTTCAACCGTTTCCTTGAACCTGTCGCCTTCGTTGTCGTAATCACCAATGATGAGATGCAACTTGCCGTCCAGGTAAAAGGCACGGCCTCCCGTGTAACCCGTATTCTGGAGCACCATGTATTTCTTTTCCGAACGGGCCAGCACAAACACGATATCCTGGTCCGGCCTGGCCTTGGACAGACCGGCGCTGATGTATTGTCCTAGCAAACGTGACTGTTGCAGCGAGAACAGCGACTTGAGTTTTTTCTTCTTGAACAGGCCGCCGCCGCTCCAGGCCTGAAGGCCCTCAAGGGCGTTACTTACCTGGCCTGCATTCAACTGTACCGGGTGCTGGTTGGGTGGCGTCACATCTTTTTTTGACTGGTCCTGGTCCGTGAGCCGGATATACATGTTGGCGCCGGACTTCCAGAGATCCTCATCATTGGCGCCAAAATTGGGCAACAAATCAGCTTGGATAATGCCGGGGAATGAAAGCAGGATGACAAGTAGAGCACAGGGTTTCATCAATATCTTATACCGTTATAAATATGTTGCGGTTTATCCGGGCAAGAGAAACAGTTTTAATGCGGCGATCAGCGAACCAGTGAACGCGGCTTGGATCAGGAATATTTTCACCGTCAGCCGCAATTCCATCTTCTCCATGTCGCCGCGCAGGGATATTTCCATTTTCTCCATGTCTCCACGCAAAGATGTTTCCATCTTCTCCATATCGCTGCGAATCGAAGTTTCTATCTTCTCCATATCACCGCGCAGCTTCTCTATATCACTACGAAGCGCAGTCTCCATCTTCTCCATATCGCTACGAAGCGATGCTTCCATTTTCTCCATGTCAACACGCAGCTTCTCTATATCACTATGAAGCGCAGTCTCCATCTTCTCCATATCGCTACGAAGCGATGCTTCCATTTTCTCCATGTCGCCACGCACATTCTCTATATCGCTCTCTATATCGCTACGAAGCGCAGTCTCCATCTTCTCCATATCGCTACGAAGCAATGCTTCCATTTTCCCCATGTCGCCACGCAGATTCTCTATATCGCTACGAAGCGATGCTTCCATTTTCCCCATGTCACCACGCAGATTCTCTATATCGCTACGAAGCGATGCTTCCATTTTCCCCATGTCACCACGCAGATTCTCTATATCGCTACGAAGTGCAGTCTCCGTCCCAGCCAAGTCAGCCTTGGTCGCTACTCGCTCATTAATCGCATCTTGCACCAGTATCACCACCGATTCCGCTTGTTTGGCCTCCATACCGGAGTCCATTAAACCTTGCGCCATCTTCAGGGTATCAAAAGCCACATCAACCATTTTCCTACTCCAATCGTGTTGTTCATTTCACTTGGCCGAAACGCCGGCCCATGTCGCGAGTCATAAACCTCGCGGGAGGCAGCCCTGACTATTGTTCCCTTTGCATCGCTGCCGCATCCGGCGACAGTTCGGGGCTGCTCTCAGGAGTTACTATATACGCGTGACTTTGAGGTTGTCAATCAATGTATTTTGTTTCTCACCCACAGGGCAAACACACCCTACCACTCCCGCGAACCCCACCACCGTACCACGCTAGCGAACCCCACCACCGTACCACTCCCGCGAAAGCGGGAGTCCAGTCGAATACTGTGTCGCCCGAAGGGCGACTCTTTGTCCCACTGGATTCCCGCTTGCGCGGGAATGGGGCGGAGGCGCTTGCGCGGAAATGGGATGGGGCGCAGGTTGGTTTGTAAAAGTTACACACAAAAAAAAGGCGCACTATGTGGTGCGCCTTTTCTTCAGGTCGAAAGACCTTGTTTTGCTTAATACAGGTTTACCAGAGTAGGAACCCGCCGATGGAGAAAGTATCGACATCCTTCTGATTCAGGATTGTATGATCATAGTTGCCATATTCAGCAATAACCTTCAACCAAGAGTTAACATCATGGTAGACGCCGACTGTCCACAATGTTCCTTCCTGTTCAGCTATGCCATATGCAGCATTTGCATCCTGCTTTGACTCGCCGTAGCCGCCGCCAATCTTGGTTTTACCGTTGAATGTATAGCCGGCTTGAACATAGAAACCATCGTTATCAGCTTCACCACAACCA
Organism: Gammaproteobacteria bacterium; assembly: GCA_965221335.1. GTDB lineage: Bacteria > Pseudomonadota > Gammaproteobacteria > Eutrophobiales > Eutrophobiaceae > JAAXHV01. The sequence continues at coordinate 239,827 of CBDCSC010000004.1, forward strand.
TTTGCGTTACAGCCAAAACCCAGTCCACCACCACTGTTGAAGAGAATAGTACCTAAGGCTTCACCGTCATAGTAATGGCCGGTCATACTGAAACCCTGGGCAGAGACCTCGGCACCGATATTCCAGCCTACAGACTCCACATCACCCGTTCCACCTGTGGCAGAAGAAGTGATTTCCTGCTCCTGCCAGAGAAAACCGGCCCAACCGCTGAAGCTGCCGCCCTCAAAGGCTGAGTTAAAAGTAGCCTCGGCCTGAAATTGGGGCGTATCTGTTTCCGATGTATACGAAGCTGCAGAAATTAATCCGCCTGGCTCTTGCGGATCAAAAATACCTACTGACAACTGAAAACCGTTCATGTCTGGAGTTTGGTAGACAATGCGGGAGCGGAAGTCAGGATAAACATAACCATAGCCAATACGACCCAAGCCGGTACCGCCGCCATCAGGACCAACCATAGCACCCATACCGAACAGAGTGTAGTCCTTCAAAATTGCCTGACGCATGAACAGAGACAGAGTACGGCCCACACTGATAGTACCGAAATCACCGGATACGTTGAAAAACACCTCACGCATATCGATTTGAGGACCCGTACCGAACAGACCGGCTTTGTTCAAACGGCCCGATTTCTCAGCAGAAGCATCCACCGCAAACGTGATCTGACCGGTACCGGTCAGGCCGTTAACCTCAGGGGTCTTGACTGTCATGGTATGGAACGAAGGCAACAGGCCCTGTTGCATATGAGCGCTGTCTTCGCTTCCACCAGAATTATATTCAAAGTCACTCTGCGTATAGAACAGGTTGATAAAGCCGCCGTAGCTGACTTCCCAACCGTCTGCGCCGCCGAGGACTACCGCGGCATTGGAGGGCATGCTCAATGCGCCTGCCAGTGCCAGCGTGCTCAGAACAGTTGTGAGCTTGGTTTTATTTAGTTTCATTATTCTCCTCCTCAGGAAAAGTATTAAGCGATTAAAAATACTACGATTTTTATTACAAACTCTTTGTTATGGCTTATTCAAGCTAGTTCATTGTTAAAGGATATTGCATTACTGGAGAAATTGCAACATATAAAAGGGACATTTACAACACTTTTTTGACTTTATTATGTTGTGTGCCTTTACTTCGTCTCTTTTGCGCAACAACTGGGCGGTCACGAGGGTGTATAAGGAGTTTTGTTGTCTACTGGATTCCCGCTTTCGCGGGAATGGTATAGAATGCGGGCGCCCCCTGGGAGTGCGGGCGTCTTGCCCGCGGGCAGGCGGGACGCCTGCGGTCCTGGGCTGGCGCCGGCCGCAATCGGTCAGCCTCCGCCTCTTTGGTACGCCAGTTCAAAGCGCGCCAAGAATGCTGCCTGGTCGGTCGGGGTGAAACCATTGAATTCCATGCTGACATGTGTGACGGGGAATTCCAGCAGGCCCAGTTTTCTTACGGTCTCCGGCATCAGGCTGATGTTGACCTGGCCGGCGTTTGTCGTGATGCTTGCGTGGTTGCCGTCGCGGGTAACCGGCGCGCCGTTCACCGCTCGCGGCAGCAGCCGGAAGAAGTCCTTGTGGGTGATGCTCATCTCCCGGGTCAGGAGACTATCCAACGCAGACGCAGTATTCACGAACGGTGTTAAGTCAGTAGCTGGTTAACGTTAGCCGCCGGCTACCGGCGGCCATATCGCCAGGGTGTCTCCTTCATTGAATACCGCTTTGTTGCGATCTTCCGGTTTGATGTAAACCCCGTTCAGCAATACCAGGTGCGCCATTTCCCTGGGCACGTTGTACCTGTCGATGACTTCATAGGCCGTATTGTGCTCGGATATCTCAATGAGGAGTTTGTTTTTCTCCGCATCCGGGGGGAGATAATCGGTTAATCCGGCGTAGAGTTTTAAGGTTAGTTTCAACGAAGCCTGTTCTCGCGGGGCTGTCAGGGTCAGGCAATTCGCTCAAAGCAGGGCTGCGTTATGGCCGATGGACTGGGTTGCCCCCAGGTATGCCTCCATAATCCGGGTCGGGTCCTGCAGCAGGTGGTCCTTCCATTTGCCCAGTTTCAGCTTGGTCTGGATCAAGCCGCGCAGTACGCCTACGTGATTGGTCAGTCCCAATGCCTGCGCGCCGACCAGGATGTCATCCTGGAATTGCAGGCTGATATAGCGGTATTTTTCCGCATCCACCAACTCCACGGATTCGCCGCCTTCGACACCCATCCATAAGCCGTAGGAAGTGGAGATCAGGCCCATGGTATCCAGCACGTTCATATTCACGCTGCCCTGGTGGCGGGTATCCCGGCCGGCCATGTTCATGGCTGCGAGCCTGCCGTGGTCGGCGGCGGTGGGCTGGATTGCCTGTACGTTGAACTCTCCGGTGGAGAAATCCCTGCCCTGGCATACATCGCCGGCAGCGTACACGTCAGGGTGGCTGCTCTGCAGGCGGTCGTTCACGAGCACGCCGAAATCGGTCTCAATGCCGCTGTCTTGCAGAAACTGTATATTGGCGCGTACACCGGTGGCGGAGATCACCACGTCGGCGCCCAGCCGGTCGCCGTTATCCAGTTGCACCGACAGTCTGTCTGTACCGTCCTGTTCAAGCGACTCCACCCGGGTCGAAGTCAGCACGTTGACGCCTTTGTCCAGGCACCATTGTTTAATCAGGTTACCGGCAGTCTGGTTCATCATGCGCGGCACCATGCGGTCTTCCATCTCGATCACGGTCAGGTTTACGCCACGCTCAGCCAGCGCCTCGAGGATAATACAGCCGATAAACCCCGCGCCCATCAGGATGACGTCGGATCCCTTGCTTGCGTTTTGCGCGATGTTCCTGCCGTCTTCAAGAGTCCAGCAGGAATGCACGCCGGGCAAATCCAGGCCGGGGATGGGTGGCCGGATGGGATGCGAGCCGGTGGCAATCAACAGCTTATCGAACTTGACCGTTGCGCCGCTCTCCAGTTCCAGGGTGTGGGCGTTCGGGTCCACCGACGCCACACGGTCCCGGATCAGCTCTATATCCATATCCGCATAATGGCTGGCCGTCTTGCGCAGGTAGGTGCCGGCCTCATCGATGTTGTCGATGAGGTAATATGGCAGCGCCATGCGCGAGTAAGGTGGTTCCGTTTCGTCGCCGATCAGCTTGATCGAACAGGAAGCGTCGTTTTTCCTCAGCGTTTCCGCTGCGATAACGCCGGCAGGCCCGGCGCCGATAATGACATGTTGCATAGTGTCAGTCTCTTGTGTTGCTTGCATGGGGGCGGATTTGAGTCCGCCCCAGGCATCCATTTATTAAAGGCTGAGGCGTTGCCGGGTTTCGTCAGTCGGTACGCCTTGTTCGTTCCAGCCGCGCACCTCGTAGTACTTCGGCAACATCTCGTGCAGGCGGTTCACATTGCCCTTGGCCGGGCCGGTCTGGGCCGGTTCCGTCAGCAGGCGTTTCGGCAACGTGTCGTCTGCCGCAGTCAGCCCCGCCGCAAGATTGAACTCGCGCTCCAGGTTCCAGATGCGTTCGCCTGCCTCGAGCATGGTCTCCGGGGTCCATTCGCCCTCGCAGGCCGCTGCGACCTGGGGCGCGATGTCCTCCAGGGTCCAGGCAAACGTGGTGAACACGCAAAGACCGCTGGAATCCACGATCGCGGTCGCGTCCTGGAATGCCTTGACCAGTTCCGGCTTGCCTTCCGTGGTTAATGGATCGGTTTTTTCCGGCACGCCCATGATTTCCGAAGAGACAGTGTAACTGCGCAGGTGGCAGGCGCCGCGGTTGGATGTGGCATAAGTCAAGCCCATGCCCTGGATACCGCGCGGATCGTAGGCGGGAAATTCCTGGCCCTTGACCGTCATCGACAAATCCGGATGGCCATACTTCTCACACAAGCGCTTTGAACCCAGTCCAAGGTCCAGGCCAAAGCCCTCGCCCTTGCACGTGACTTCCGTCGCCCAGGTCAGCGCTTCGGCCGAGCCGAACTTGAGTTCGACGCCGCCGGTCTCCTTCTTGGTAATTGCGCCGAGCTGGTAAAGCTCCATCGCCGCGGCAACGGTTGCGCCGAAGGAGATGGGATCGATGCCGTCTTCGTTGCAGATGAAGTTCGCATAGGTCAGCGCATCAATGTCGTCCACCCCGGTGTCCGACCCCAGCGCCCAGGCCGCCTCGTATTCCAGGCCGCCGGATGCGCCCCAGTATTGCGGCTTGTTTTCGATGCTGAAATGGCCCCGGTCGATGGTGGATATGCGCCCGCAAGCGATGGTGCAGCCAAAACAACCGGCGTTGGTGACCAGGTTGGGCTTGCCGTCGCTCTCGCGCGGCTCATGCATCGCCTCGCCGGAAATTTTGCTTGCGCCCTCGAACTGCACTTCGCGCATGTTGCGGGTAGGCATTGCGCCGACTTCATTGATCACGTTCATCAGTACCTGGGTACCGTAGGTAGGCAGCCCCTGTCCGGTGACCGCGTTCTCTGCCAGTACCTGCTTGCCGGCGTTTACCGCCTGCATGAAAGCGCCCGGGTCCTTGATGTTGCCAACGCCTTTTGTTCCTCTGACCGCCACGGCCTTGAGGTTCTTGGATGCCATAACCGTGCCGACACCGGAGCGCCCGGCAGCGCGGTGCAGGTCGTTTACGATCGCCGCGTACAGGCAGCCTTTCTCGGCAGCGCGGCCGACGGCGGCGACACGCAGCAGCGGATCCTGGTATTTTTTGTGCAACCACTCATCCGCAGTCCAGACTGATTGTCCCCAGATCTCAGCGGCGGGAACAATCTCCACCTTGTCATTTTCAAGATACAGGTATACAGGCTGCGGCGACTTGCCCTCAAAGATGATCATGTCGTAGCCTGCGGCCTTCAACTCCGCACCGATAAAGCCACCGGAATTCGAGCAGGCCACGGCCCCGGTCAGGGGGCTCTTGGTAACGACAGAATAGCGCCCGCCGGTGGATGCCATGGTGCCGGTCAGCGGACCGGTGGTCATGATCAACTTGTTTTCCGGCCCCAACGCGTCACACTTCGGGTCGATCTCTTCCGTCAGGTACTTGGTGGCAAGACCGCGCTGCCCCAGGTAAAGCCTGGCCCACTCCATGTTCAGGGGTTCGTTGCTGGTAGTGCCCTTGGTCAGGTCTACGCGTAATACATTATTAGCCCATGCCATTTCAAATCTCCTCCAATATCAATTCGCGCCAGCCGCTGCGTGAGCACGCATCCGGGCCAGCCCGGTATGATCAGCATCGACATAAGTGATAGCCGCCGTCGGGCAGGCTTTCGCGCATTCGGGGTCGCCACCACACAGGTCGCATTTGTAGACAACCTTGGTGTCCTGATTGTAGTTTACCGTACCGAACGGGCAGGCAATCGTGCACACCTTGCAGCCGACGCAAACATCGGCCAACACGTCCTTGGAACCGGTCTCCTCGTTCAGCACGATGGCCTCGACGGGGCAGGCGTGCATACACCAGGCCTCGCTGCACTGGGTGCAGGTGTAGGGGACAAACCGGCCTTCCTCGTGGAAGGTGAATACCTTGATGCGGGATTTTGCGGGGTTGAATACCCCTTCCGCTTGGTAGGAACAGGCCAGTTCACATTGGAGGCAACCGGTACACTTCTCCGGTTCGATCTGGAGCGCTCTCAGCATCACAATCTCCTTCAATAGCGATAAATATTCAGAATAAGGAACGAAAAAATCTCATGCTTTGTCGGGAAAAACTCCCAACTGTATCAGTATGATTGTCATATATAATGAGACTGATCGATTTTAATTTATAGTATAGCTAATAGTTATCAGTCAGGTCAGCCACCTGATGCGAAGCAGAGCATACAGAATATTTCCGGCGATGGCAACCTGCAATCCTGCTCTGATACGGGATGGCTTGACAGAACTATTTTTCGGGACCCTGGTCAAACAACAGACTGACGGACAATGCAACAATGAAAAGCATAATTTACAGAATTAGCGCGTTACTCTTGCTCGCGTCGGCCCCGGCCGGCGCCGCGGACATGACTGAAATCAGTTTCGCCTTCATCGGCGCTGCAAACAGCAGCGCGCACCGGGGCGTTGAGCAGGGTATCCACGAGGCAAACCTGCAGGGGCAGTTCCTGGGCCAGAACTATACGCTGGAGGAGTTCAGTGGGGATGACATGGATGCTATCGACCCTGACAGGTTTATCGCTATTATTGTCGCCGGCAACGCAGACGATGTGACGCGGGCCGGCGCCCGTTTCAGCGACCATGCAGTGTTCAATGTGGGCGCGCATGAGGATGCGCTGCGGCAAGCTTGCGCGAGCAACCTGCTGCACGTGATACCCAGCGCAAGGATGCTGGCCGATGCCGAAGCCCAGTGGTTGCAAAAAAACCCGGAAGCCGATATCAGCGCCTCCGGCTGGCACCCCCGGTTCGTGAAATTCGCCGCGCGGGACCTGAACAAGCGCTACAAAAAGCGGTTTGATCACCCCATGGACCAGTATGCGTGGGCCGGCTGGGCCGCGGTCAAGATGACCTCGGACTCGGTGGCCAGGCAATCTATCACCGAGCCCGGCGCGATGCTCGAGTTCCTGAAAACGGGGTTGTCATTCGACGGTCAGAAGGGTTTTGACATGGATTTTCGCGACACCGGCCAGTTGCGCCAGTTGCTGCTGATATCCGGACCCGAAGGGGAGCTGCTGGGTGAGGCGCCGGTGCGGGGCGTTGTCGCGCCGGACGCAGTGGACAGCCTGGGCCTGGCGTCTTGCAATGGTTAGCGGGTGTCCAAAATTTATTCCTGGAGCAGAACAGGTTGTATAATTTTCAGATGTACAAGTTAAGGAGTCATCAATGAAATATCTTATCAGCGTTATCGTATTGTTCCTGGCCGGCATGCAGCTTGCCACTGCCGCCAGTGGCCGTATCTTTGTCACCAATGAGCGCAGCAACGACATATCCGTGATCAATGGCAGCACATTGGAAGTGGAACGCACCATTGAAGTGGGCAACCGACCCAGGGGCATCGGCATCTCGCCCGATGGCAAAGAGTTGTATGTTGCTGTCAGCGACGAGAATGTGATCGCAGTCATCGACCTTGGAACACTGGAGCTGCTGCGTAAATTCAAGGCCGGATCGGACCCGGAAACCTTCGCGGTGCATCCGAACGGCAATATCTACATCTCCAACGAAGATGATGCCAAGGCATCCGCGTTTGACCCCAGGACCGGCGAGCAGATTGCGGAGATCCAGGTGGGGCTGGAACCGGAAGGCGTGGCCATCTCCCCCGACGGCAAGCATGTCATCATCACCAGTGAATCGACCAACATGCTGCACGTGATCCAGGTTCCCGAACACACGATTGTCGCCAACATCCTGGTCGGCGCGCGCCCGCGTGCCGCCACGTTTACCCAAGACGGTGCGACGGCCTACTCCACGTCCGAGATCAGCGGCGAGGTCAAAAAAGTCGATATGACCAATTTCGAAGTGGTCGCGGTCAGGAAGATAGCCGATGAAAAAGCCAAACCCAAGGATGTGATCCTGAACAAGGACGAGACCAAGTTGTATGTGGCCGGCGGCAGGTCCAACCAGGTCATCGTCATGGAAGCGGAAACGATGGAAATCCTCAAGGGCATTCCGGTCGGCAAGCGGGTCTGGGGACTGGCCATGACCAAGGACGGCAGCAAGGTATTCAGCACCGACGGTGTCAGCGGCACGGTTTCAGTGATTGACACCGGGAAAGACGAGGTGATCAAGACTATTGAGGTCGGCAAATTCCCCTGGGGCGTGGTTGTTCACGACTAGAGACTAACGGGTCGCCCTGCGGGCGACATAGTATTCTACTGGACTCCCGCTTCCGCGGGAGTGGTACGGTGGCGGGGTCCGCGGGAGCGCCCCACACCCCATTCCCGTGAAAACGGGAATCCAGTGAGGCAAGGGGTCGCCCCCCGGGCGACACAGTATTCTACTGGACTCCCGCTTCCGCGGGAGTGGTACGGTGGCGGGGTCCGCGGGAGCGCCCCCCACCCCATTCCCGTGAAAACGGGAATCCAGTGAGGCAAGGGGTCGCCCCTCGGGCGACACAGTATTCTACTGGACTCCCACTTTCGTGGGAGTAGTATGGTGGCAGTGTTCGCGGGAGTGGTACGAGTAAAAGCCTTAGGCGCTATTCCGGCTTCATAAACTTCATCGTCATCCGGTCGCTCTCGCCGATGGCGGCATACTTCTCCCGGTCCTCGTCACCCAGCCGGTAGCCCGGTGGCAGCGTCCATACGCCTTCAGGGTGGTCCTTGGTGTCCTTTGGGTTGGCATTGATCTCGGCCTTGCCGACGAACTGAAACCCGGCCTGTTCTGCCAGGCGAATGACCTCGGCCTCGGGGACATACCCCTTTTTTGACCATTCCTTGCCGACCATGTGCTCCTCGCCCCTGTGCGTTACCAGGCCCAGGATACCGCCGGGCTTCAACACCTTGTACATCGCGGCAAACACCTGGTCCACACTATCGTTGTTCAGCCAGTTGTGCACATTGCGGAAGGTAAGCACCATGTCCGCCTGCCCCGCCGGTTGCAGGTCCGGCTTGTTCGGGGGGGCAAACTCGATCACGTTGACCTTATCGTATATTTCCGGCTGTGCCGCCAGCTTGTCCAGGTATCTCCGGTGATTACGGCGGTAGTATTCCACTTCGGACTCACTGTCGTAACTTGCCGCGTACAGCTCCCCGTTGTCCCTGAGATACGGCGCCAGTATCTCGGAATACCAGCCGCGTCCACCCGGGGACATCTCCACCACCGTCAGGTCGTCGCGCAGCCCGAACCAGTCCAGGGTCTCAGCCGGATTTCGATACATGTTGCGGGCCTTGTGGGCGTCTGAACGGTGATCGCCGTTGGCGATTTCGTTGAGGCGGTCGATGTTCTCATTCGCGAGCGCCGGGCCTGCGGGCAGGCACAGGATTGTCACAACCAGGATCAGGCAACGATATCTCTTCATGATTTGTTTCCTCCGTCATATCGGTAGACAGGTATATGTTACCCTGTCCGCCAACAGTTGAGAAATGTATTCGCCAGCAAGCGGCGAAAGTGTTGTATCATAGGCAGCTTTATCGAAACCTCAAACGCCGCGCCAGGGATGGCTGCTTTCTATAATGTTATGCCGGATTAGCTCAGTTGGGCGAACCGGATTAAGCAAAAGACACTAAATGTGTCTTTTGCCCGGTGAGCGCCACAACACGGATGTTGGGGCCGGAGGTTATCGAAACCTCAAACGTCGCGCCAGGGATGGCTGCTCTCTATAATGTTATGCCGGATTAGCTCAGTTGGTAGAGCGCCCGCCTTGTAAGCGGATGGTCGGCGGTTCGAATCCGTCATCCGGCAGATTTTTCCTTATTGACCCTGCTTATATCGTCAGGAACCGCTAACCCGAAAATCTCACCAATTGATGCGATGATCGCTGTGGATTTTTTGCGTTAGCGGGTGCTCGTGACCGAAAGCATAGTGGTACTTCTGGTTGAGGGAACATGTGCCCGCTAACGCAAAAAAGACCAGCGAGGGCGCATCAAGCGCAGTGTGTAATGGCAACATACTCGGCAGATTACCATAACTCATTGACAGCAAACATCTATCCGATGCTGACAAGCGAATTGGTGAAATTTTCGGGCTAATACTTAATCTGAGGTTCTCTCTGGTAGTATTTCAAAGAAATTTACCATCAACCAGCGCGGGCTAAATCTCCCGCTGCGTGTTTCCCGTAAACTTATTCCGGCAAAGGGTTTTAAATGATATTGATAATATATTAACAATAAATTAGAATATTACCGCTATGATTGATGATATTATATCAAGTTATAAGATGCCAAGTGAAATTCAGCGTTCCCTGTCTGAAGCGTTCAGGTCGGTGCGCAAATCCAGACGGCATGGCCGTAAGGAAACCAGCATCAGAACGGGTGTGCCTGAGGCAACCATTCGGCGCTTTGAGGATACCGGCGAGATATCCTTGAGGCAGTTGTTGATGTTGTGTGATGTCTACGGAAATGCCAGCGCTACCGATTCACTGTTTCCACTAGAACCACAAAGTATGGATGAGCTGATTGCAATGAGTAACAGGAAGTGAAACTGCTGAATGTCCTCTACCATGGTTCAGGAGGCGACAAGCCGACCAGGATGGGGCGTCTGGCCTGGTACGAGCAGCGCGCGTGGTTTGAGTTTTACGCGGAATTCATACAACAGAATACGAATCCATCCCCTTTCTCACTCGAGCTGACAACAACATTACAGAAAGCGCCACTGGAACCCTTTAATGGATTGCACGGACTGTTCAGCGATTCCCTGCCGGATGGCTGGGGCCTGTATCTCATGGACAACGCGTTGAAACAAGCCGGGCGAGATCCCGCCACGCTCAGCCCTCTTGACAGGTTGGCCTTTATCGGCAAACGGGCAATGGGAGCGCTATCCTACGAGCCTGATGAGCCGGACTCCGTAGGACGACACACCGCGATGAAACTGGATATTGGCGCCACCGGCAGCGAGGCAACCCGCTTGTATCAGGGGGAACTGTCAGAAGTACTGGACCGCCATGCAATCAATGGCACGCCCTCTGCCGGCGCCAGGCCGAAAATCCTTATTGGAATAAGCGGCGACACGGTCGTTGAGGGCGCCGGCGACCTGCCGCCTGACTATTCCCATTGGCTGGTCAAGTTTCCTACCGGCCACACCCCCGATAAAAAATCGGAAGGCGCGATAGAGTATATCTACTCGGTCATGGCCCGTAATGCCGGGATTACTATGGCGGAGACAAGGCTTGCGCCGGCGCAGGACGGCAATGCTTATTTTATGACGCGCCGGTTTGACAGAGCGCCAGGCAACCAGCGCCGCCATGTACATAGCGTGGCCGGTATCCTGAATACGGATTTCAGAGCGTCAAACTTTGAATACAGAGAGCTCATCAAGCTGTGCGGGATGCTCTCCCATTCGTATTCCGAGAAGTTAGAGTTGTTCCGGCGCATGATCTTTAACATCGTCATCGGCAACCGGGATGACCACACCAAGAATTTCGCTTTCATGCTGTCGGACAAAAATGAATGGCGCAATACACCAGCTTATGACATTACCTGGAACCAGGGAATGATGGGCGAACATGCCATGAGCGTTAACGGCAAGGGCAAAGACATCCGCCTTGATGATGTGATCAACATCGCCCGAAGCGCGTCCATCTCCAGGCAGGATGTGAGCAATGTGACTGAAGCGGTTTTGGAGGCAGTATCGGACTGGAACAGCCTGGCGCTTGACTACGATGTGCCAACTCAACAACGTCAGGACATACATCAGTATATTGCGCGCCAGCAGCGAGCGCTGTCAGCCGGCACGTAAGCACTGGATGCCCTCAACCATCTCCAGTCAGCGCTGAACCTGCATACAACCACTGCCAGCGACCAGGAACGGACCCTGAGACGTGAATTAGACCGGGAAACGGACATTACCCGCCGTCTGAAACTGACGGCGCGATACAGCTTAATCCAGCCGTTGCAACATTTCAGCGTAACGCTTGAGCGCCTTGTCTGCGTGTTGTCTTAATGCGGGTAACTGCGCGTTCCAGAGTGGTTGCATCAGGTCTGCCGTTTCCCATCGCTCAAGATCGTCATGGGCTTGTGGCGCGGTAGCCAGCAATGTTTCAATCCTGCCCCTGTACTTTTTGACCAGCGCCGGCACGGCTGGCGTGTTCCAGAATTCTTCCACACCGTCCACACTTACGTAAACGGGCGCGCTGTGGGCCAGAGCACCGTTTTTCCCGTAGGCGCGCACGGCAACCCAGCAACTTTTTTCTGCCTTCAGGTTGTGTTTCAGCGTCAGACTTTCCGCGCCCTCTTCCGATGCCTCGGCCGCCACGACTTGTCCATGGATGACCAGTTCGACCCGATCCAGGCTGTCAAGGTCGGGATTGAGCCGTGCCTCGGCTGTTATATTCAGCGTCTCGCCGCTGGCCGCCGCCACGGTATCGCCCAGCGTCCCGCCGGCAACATCAAGGCTTAGCATAGGCCCATTGGTGACAAAAGTCCGTCCGTGCCTTAATCCTTCGAACCAGGCCCGGGGTGAAAACGGGCCGCCGATGCGGACGTAGGAACGTTCGGTTCCCGGCAGGTTGATGTATGGGAAATCGGATCCTGCAACCGGCGCAAGCCGGAAACCCAGGTTCCAGAAATCGTACAGGAATTCCGTTCCCAACAGGCTGAACTGCAATACCTCGATGAAGTCCACCAGCTCCATTGGAACATCCAGCGCCAATCCCCAGGAGACATGAAACGCATCAATCATCGCATGGGCATAGCCGAAGAGTCCGCCGTCCGCCCGCGCCGCCCTTGCCGTAGCATGATAAAGGTAGAAATCAACCGGGTCGTGATAGCGGCTGATGTTCAGGCTGATGGTATGGCCGCGCTGGCCGGTGCGCGGCGCCTCCTGGCCTGACACCAGCGCATGGTTGTCCTGTAAATAATGCCCGTCTTCGCCAAACGCATATTGGGGGAAGTAATATCGGGCAAGATTGGCCATTTGCAACAGGTTGCTGACGTGAATATCCTCGGCGCTGAGCAGGGCAAGTATCTCGGGGTTGTCGGCCCGGGCGCGTTCGATATGGATATGGGTATCGCCGGAGAACCAGCCCTGTTCCGGCATATTGATCCAGCGTTGCAGCGCCACCTCCACGCGGGTATGCCCGTAGGCGGCGATCTCCACTTCCTGTGTATGGATACGATATTCAGGCCCCCTGCCGACCACAAGCTGGTAGCGACCTGCCGGTAATTGCGCTTCGTAGTTGCCGTTTACGTAGAACGCGTGTCCTTTCTCGGCGGGCCAGAACTCGAAACCTTGTCGTACAGGAACCTGCCTGACGCGATCGGTAAAGCGCGGCACGACCAGGGCCTGTTCGCCGGGTGCAGGCATGCGTCCCTGCGCATCGTACAGACCCACACGGGCGGGAATGGCGCCGCCGTCTGCGCCATCTCGAACCTGCAAACTCAATGTGCCCACAGGAGTTGAGTCGAGCGCTTGCCGGCCCTCCCGTGCGATCTTCATGCCACACAGCACAATTTCATGGTCCGCTTGCGCATCGTATTCGAGCAGTGCGCCCAGCGCGGCGACACCGAGGTCGGTATGACCGTGGCGCCGGTTCGCAAGCCCCGCCCGTTCCAGTTCGACGCGTACCCATTGCCAGCGTTGATCGCTGTCCCGCTCCAGCTTTACCGTACTGGCTTGCGGCGAGTCTGACGCATGATCATAGGAAATGATAAAGCCGTCCGTCTCGCTGGCGTCGAACAGCAGGTCAACGGTCACAGTCTCGTCAATATTGAACGCAAAATCGTCTTCCACATCAAAAATGAAATTCGGCCCGACCAAACAGTGCTTGCCCGCCACCTCCTCTACCCGGCCGGGCGCCCTCCAGGTCAGGATCAAGGCGCCGGCATGGAAGTCTTCCCCGAGGGTATACACCCGCTTTATGTTATCCACCCGCCAGTCCAGTTCCTCCATCGCCAGAGGGTGACGCTCGTGAGCGCCGGCGAACGGGGACGTTATGAGTGCGAACAGCAATAGCGGCAGACAAAGGGTGAACAGTTTGAGTGGTGTGCTGATTAGCATGATGGAAAGTTACCTGGTACTCTTTCAAAGCAGTTTAATCACAATTCCGGATTGTGTAAATTCAGCAAGAAGACAGATGCCTGTGCAGGCATAATATAGCGGGGTTACAGTCAGCAATTTACCGTCAATTAATACGGGCTAAACCTCCCGCTGGGTGTTTCCTGCAAAGTTGACAGATATATATCGCCATATACTTTCACCGTCTTGAATCTATCGGCCAGAAAATGGTAATGTTGTGCATTCATGCCAATGATCGGCGGGACTCTTCCATGAATGATATTTACCAAGAAAGAAGCTACGGCGAGATCGAGGTCGGCTTTGGTGACAGGATCGGTATCCTGGTTGTCGATTTCCAGCTTGGTTTCACCGATTCCCGGTTCCGCCTTGGTGGCGGCGCCCATATTCAACGCGCAGTGGAGAACACCGCGCGCCTGCTGGAGACTGCGCGCGCCTGCAACGTGCCGGTGGCCAACTCCTATGTCGCCTACGGCAATGATGCGGAGTGCCCGCACTGGAAAGTCAGCGCAGTAAAGACCGACCTGCGCCGCGGCAAAGAGGCGGTTCAACTCGACCCCCGGATTGCCGATCATTCCTATGATTACGTCATTGAAAAATGGGGCGCATCGGCATTTTTCATGACCCCACTGTCAAGCTATTTTACCTGCCACCGGGTGGATACCGTCGCCGTCACCGGCTGCGTCACCAGCGGTTGTGTGCGCGCCTCCGTGGTCGACGCCTTCCAGTTCGGGTTCCGCACCTTGCTGGTCGAAGACTGTTGCGGCGACCAGGAAGAAGGCCCGCATAACGACACATTACGGGATGTCGGCCGGCGCTATGCCGATATCGTCCAGTCTGAAGAAGTGATTGAACGGCTGAAGCGCTAGTACTCGTCCACTTGCCAATCTACCAGGTCGGTGCTTGGAGCTGTAATATCCCCCAATATGCGGGCACGGTCCGCCATCGCTCCCAGCCGGCCATCACCAATTGGAGGAAACCAGTTTTGTAATGTAGTTTTGAATTCCAGGAAAGCTCTGTCCGTACATCTGCTGAGTGACATTGTTTCGGCTAATTGCTGGTACAGAGAGGAGCTACGAGGCGTTCTTGCTTCGCGTAAGACTTTTTCAAATGCCTGTTTAGGTCGGATTGGCTTGCCTATGCCTTCTTCCGTCCAACCCTGATCCCTGAGCCAGCGAGGAAGCGATACTTGTTTACTATCCCAACCGATGATTCGTTCCAAATTAGAAGAAGCGCCCCAAACCCATATTTCGAGTTCCGGGGACAGCACGATAGATTTTGCACGGCTCCCCCAGGCAGAACGAGAAAACTCTTGGTCAATTGACGCCTCCATGTCCTCTGCTGTTTCATCCTCTCTACCACTGCCATGATGATCGAACATGAGCATGCAAAACTCATAGCGCCCTGAAAAGCGAGAAAGAAATGTAACACCGCGGCGCGCAAAGGCAGGATCATGTTGAGGATGAACAAAAATATCCACATCAATCGGTCTTATTTTCAATGCTTTTGTTCGGGCAAACATACCTCTCAAGGCATGCTCCATATCCTTATCAGCCGTGAGAACCACCAGGTCTTTTTTCAACCCAGAACCCCTGAAGCCAGTAAAGTACCCAAGTCTACTTCGCCATGCCATTCTTTCAACGCAGGATGTTCTGATCCAAGGACAATATCGGCGGAACCATCATTATCCTTGGCAAAACACAAGACTTCATCAATATCAGCCAAATTCAAAATCACCGGAGAATGGGTTGCCAATAATACCTGTGCGCCATAAACAGACGATAAGGAGTCATAAGCAGTCGTTATCGCCTTGGGATGGATGCCATTTTCCGGTTCCTCAACCAGGTAGATACCACCTTCGAGGTGCGGCAAATAAGCCGGTAGGGTCAGCGCGGTAAGCCGCAAGGTTCCGTCAGAGATTAGCCACGATGGCGTTTTCAATCCGCCTTTGTATTCAAAGACCATATAACAATGTCTATCCTCAGGCCGCTCAAAGGTGTTGATGTCGGCCAAGTCAGGCAAAGCCGTCTGCAGGTGGGCTATCCATGCCTGGTGCCGATCCGGATCTTCTTTTCTGAGACGAGCGACTACCCAAGGCAGGTTGGAACCATCCGGCAGGAACCCAACAGCTTTTACGGGCGGGCTCGGATGTCGGATTGCAAGACTGTTCAGCATGAACTCCTGCACTCCGACAGTCAGGTATTCCCTGAACCAGGTTGAAACAGGAAAGGAATTCGAATCTGCAACAAGGTTGCCAAGTGCTGATTTCTTTGTGCCAAGCCTGAATGAAGGCGCCCATCCCTTGCCCGGCTTATGGTAAGTCTCGCTATAAAAATTATCATTGCCTCCCGGTACTTTCTTTACGACCGTTTTCGTTCCTCTTTTCGCTTTGGGGGTAAGCGTCGAAGGCGGGCCGGCAACAGAAACCGGAAATAAAGCGCGTTGCTTCATTTCCGGCGCAGACGCTTTCTTGAGCAGAAGTGTTTCAGCCTTGAACTCGAAGCCATGGCGCGCTTCATCAAAGCCGATAGCTACCTCATACCGCACTGAATCCGAGCCATTATGATTAATCAAATCACGAAACTTATCCGGGATCTTCGCCTCAACCGCCAGTTCAAATGTGTCGCCTTGCCCTCGAAAGAAAAGCTCCTGAGGATTGGGGGTACGTTCGGATATCGCCACATCAAGCCCATCGGACAACAAGTCGCGCAGAAAGCCAATGACATCAAGAAAGGTTGTCTTCCCGGATGCATTAGGGCCAACCAACACATGGAACTCTTTCAAAGGCCTGTGCGCATACCGCAAACAACGGTAGTTCAGAGCTTCAATCAAGGTAATCATGGATTATTCGCAGGCGCTTCAAATTAATCCATATCTTCCCATAGTAATACCAACTTGTCAGATATTATTCAGAACAATATTATTCAGAACTGTGTTAGCAGCTACCATGCTTGAGACTCCGGTTTGTTCAGCAAGACACAAGCATATTGGGGCAAGTAGACATAGTATGCTAAAGTAGTACCTGTAACTAATATGTAGGAGATTCGAAATGACTGCGGCTACTGTTCGCCCGATATCGATTAAGCTTGACCCTGATATCCGCGCGCGCATTGAACAATTAGCGCAAGCCCGGGCACGGACTATGCACTGGATGATGCGCGAGGCTATCCGCCAATATATCGAGCGCGAAGAGAAGTGGGAAGCATTCCGTCAAGATACCCTCAAAGCCTGGGAGGAATACCGAAAGACGGGCTTACACGCAACCTCGGAAGAAGTCGATAATTGGCTGAAGAGTTGGGGCTCTGACGACGAACTGCCAGAGCCTGTATGCCACAAATAAAATACACGCCGTGGGCTGTACGCGATTTACAACGATCACGCGAGTTTTTTCTCACCCCACAACCAGCGCAAATATCCAGAGCAGGAGCAGCCCGGCCAGTACATGTGGGCTGCCGAGGTAGAAGCGGCGTTTCAGTTTCCCTTTGCTGGCGGCCTTTAATTCCTCACCCAGGGTCCCATACCTGCTTGGAAATAATGTTCCGAGATACTCCTTCAAAAAGTTACTGGTGCGCCTGGTCGGCAGGCCCATATCGCGCATCAGTTCGTCTACGTAGTGGGCGATATACGGTCCGGTGAAGACGCCGTCTTCCATTTCCGGCACTCTTTCTTTAGCCCAGTTCTCCAGCCGTTCAATCTCCCGGTCCATCTCTTCGGGTGAAGGCAGGCTCATGTTTCCGGTGAACAACTGCGTTGCCCAGTGCGCGCCGACTTCCGAAGACAGCGGGCAGGTGAGGGTCGGGAAAAATCCGATAAACGCCAGCCTTTGTTGGCCGGGGGGCAGTATCCGCCGATGCAGATGAAAGCGGCCGTTCCTGATAACCTGCGACCTCAGTTCATCGCTCAGGAACGACATGTCGCGCTGCCATCCCGTGCCCATGATGACCAGGTCCGCTTCTATCTGTGTACCATCATCGAGTTCGACGCCCAGGTCATAAAATCCCTTGACGTTGGCCCGTATCGCGCTGATGCTGCCGGCATTGAGCAGGTCAAAAAAGTCGTCCACCTGGCCCACGCTTTCAAAGCCGACCGGCAACTTGTGTTCCGGGGTCATATGTTTGGGCATGCCCAGGACGCGGGGCACCACGGCGCTCATGAAACTCCACCACAGCCACACCAGCGGTTTACCGGGACCATGCAACAGCTTTTCATCCCAGGCTCGGGTCGGGTAATTGACGAACATCTCGATAAAGCGTGAGATGAAGCGCAGGTCGCTGCGGGCGCCGCCGGGCAGGTAGCGCGGCACCATCCAGTGCGGTTTGCGGAACACCAGGGTCGCGGTTTTTCCTTCTCTGGCTGCCCAGGCGGCGCAGTCCAGCGCAGATTTGCCGCCGCCGATGACGACCACGCGCCGCACATCTGCGACCGCGGGATGGGTCCATTCGCTGGAATGGCGCACCAGGCCCTTGAAATCTTCACGGCCTGGCAGTTCCGGTATCATAGGTGTGGAAAACGCGCCTGAGCAGACGATGACATACGCGAACTCATGGTTTTCCTCCTTGCTCTCCTCGCCGATTTCATCTGCCGTCGAGCGCGCCGTCAGCCTGAATCCCTGCTTGGCATCGTTATTGATCTCTGACAGGTGGACCACTTCGGTGCTGAAACTGATATGCGGATAAAGCCCGAAATGGTCCGCGTAGGATTCCAGGTGCGCGCGCACTTCTTCAGCCACCGGGTAACCGCTGGTGGATGCCGGATACGGAAAATCGCTGAGACTATAGGTTTCCTTTGCGGTATTCGCCCGCAAGCCGGGATAGGCACGCGATAAGGCCCAGACCCCACCGAGGCCGGGTTCCTTTTCAAACACCCGGACATCGAACCCGTTCTCCAGGAAGATCTTGGCCGTTACCAGGCCGGCAATGCCGGCGCCGATGATGCCGACCCGTTGTGCGGGTATCTCAGAATTTGCGGCGCCTGTGTTTGTGGCTTCGTTCATATAACTGTCTCCTTGCTTACACAGCATATCCCACCAGGCTGCGTATTGGTATAGTATGCTATACGATAATTCGCTCGTTTGAGGTATCCCGCGTTGAAAGAAGTCAAAACGCTCATGCTGTACGCCTGTTTGTTTGCTTTACTTGCTGCCTGTGGTGGCGGTGGAGGAAGTGGCGGTAACAGCAATGTTATGCCGGATCCGGCGCCACCGCCGCCGCCTGCGCCGAGTGAAGATGAATTAAGAGAAGAATACGCCGCCCATTTCGAGTTTCAGAACCAGCCTGCCCTGGAGCGGATCAACGCGCATTATGCTTATGCGCGCGGCGCGACCGGCGCCGGGGTGACTGTCGGTATCGTGGACTCCGGCATCGACGGCAATCATCCGGAGTTCAGCGGCAAACTGTCACCGGAATCCTGGAACATCTCAGGGTATGACCCGGATTATAACCTGTGCACGGGGCGTAATGCCGATGGCACCTGCGGGTTTGATGCAGGCCCGCCGTCCCATGGCTCGCTGGTTGGCGGAGTCCTGGCCGCGAACCGCACTGCCGGCGCCGATACACCCGGTGTGGATGTGCCGTCCATACATGGCGTTGCCTTTGACGCAAGGCTGTTATCAGTGGGGCTCCCGCTGAGTGACCCGCCCGATGTCTATGCTCCTATTGACCTCCAGGACAGCGCCAGTACAACAGGCATTGATCAGCTATTCGCTGATATAACAAGCAGGTTGAATCCCAGCGTCACGGTCATCAATTTGAGCATTGGCCTGCAGGGAAATATCGAAGCCTATAATGAGGCCGAAATCCGCGCCGCGTTCCCGCTTTTGCTGGAATCCATTGCCCAGGCAGAGAGGCCGGCGGCAGAACGCGCGATCTACGTGTGGTCTGCCGGCAACGCCCAAAGCGAGCTGCGTGCCGACGGCAGTCTTGAACAGGCAACATCAGTAGAAATCATGGCCGGGCTTCCGGCGCTGGTTCCGGCGTTGCAAGGTCACTCTCTCGCGGTGGTATCGCTGAAAGAGAATGGCGAGATCAGCGATTTTTCCAACCGTTGCGGCATTGCCCAGGATTTTTGCCTGGCCGCGCCGGGTGAAAATCTGATCGGGCCGGTTCCCAATATTTTCTGTCCGGCCGGACAGGGAGACTGTTATGCTCAGGCCAGCGGCACATCCTTGGCCGCACCGTTGGTCAGTGGCGGCGTTGCTTTGCTGGCCCAGCATTATCGCAACCAGTTGGGCAACGACGAAATCACCAGTCGCTTGCTGGAGACGGCCAACAAGGAAGGGATTTATGCCAATGCGGACATCTATGGTCAAGGCCTGCTGGACCTCGACCGCGCCACCCGCCCGCTGGGTCAGACACGATTGCTGACCGGGCAGTCAATGTCGGGCGCGGCCGCGCCCGAGAGTCTCAGCGCAGTGAGCCTGGGCCCGGTTTTTGGCGATGCATTACACCGCGGGCTGGCCGGGCTGGAAATTGCTGCGTTTGATGAGTTGGACGCGCCGTTCTTTCGCCCGCTTGCAGATTATGCGCAAATGTCCACAGTTACCGGCACCCGGCTGGAAAACAGGTTAGGCTCGCTGGGCTATGACCCAAGGGGAAGGGTATGGATGCACAACGGCCTGGAACTCAGGGCGCAAACTGCGTATGGTTCTGTGCAAGCGCGTTTTGACCCAACCTACCTGTTGCGCAGGGATGGTATGGTATTTGACCCGTGGACTGACCATTCTACCGGTCTCCACGGGCCTGTGTACAAACCGGTTGAACGGGGAACAAGCGGTCTTGATGCCGGCGCGTTTTCGCTGTTGCGCCGGCAAGCAAACAAGCAACTCTTCCTCGGGTTCAGACACCATCCCGGTTGGAACCTCGGTCTGCATGCCTCCGCCGCTTTCTCCGGTTCGGCGGCACACCTGGTCGGCGCGTTTACCGATGATGCGGCCTTCAGCAACCCTTTTCTGTCATTGGCCCGCGACGGTGTAACGGCCGGCTTCTCCACAAACCTGCCCAGGGGCGCGCTCAGCATTGCGGCGTTTCACGGGGCTGCGCAATATGGCCAACAGCGTGTTGCCGATCGCCACAAAACCAGCGGCGCGCTGGCTGAATACCGCTTCACTGACAGCCGCTTGGCCGGCGTCGCGCTACAAGCCGGTTGGCTGACAGAGCCGGCCCGCCTCGCGGGCAGCCGCGCGAGTGGCGCCTTTGGTGAGTTGAGCGCGGCCACCGGTTTTATCGGGGTCTCCGCGCATCGCCGGCTCAGCCGGCATTGGTTGGCGCTGGTGACCGCCCATACCGGCATCAGTCGCGCAAACATGGAGGCGCCGAGTCTGCTGCATGATATGTCGGCTTTATGGACCAGCGCGTTTGAATTGGGATTGGTGGGCGAAAATATTGCTTCCGGGCAAGACCGGTTGGCATTGAAACTGTCTCAACCGTTACGGGTTGAGTCCGGCCATGTCGGCCTGCGCTGGGCTACCGGGCGCACCCGGGAGCGGCTGGTACAGGTTGAAACAACCGTGCTGGGACTTGAACCCTCTGGTCGCCAGCTCGATTTGGAACTTGCCTACAGCCGGCCCTGGCAAGGTGGTTTTGCGCACATTGCCACACTGGTTACACATAACGCCGGACATACTCACGGGGAGGAGGATTTGGCGTTACTGATGCGTTATCAGCGCAATTTCTGATTTGCCCGACGCAACCCGCCAATGATGTTCTCAACCTGCTTTATCCGGGACTGCCCAAACCGGGACCCTTGAATTTCGTATGGAAAACCGCTATATTTGTATCTGCTATTCAAGCTGTTGAATAGTACCCGTTGTTCATGGGGGCGTACCTGGTTTCGACGAGGGCGCTGAAGCCCAAGGGGCATGCCGAGGTGCAGATCACCTCGTAAATCCATCTGCAAACTTCAATAGTTGACGAAAAGTACAACTACGCTCTGGCTGCTTAAAGCCGGCCAGCCTCTGACTGAAATGTGCTTGTGCTTTCTACTCAGGGGTCACAAACACAAGCTCGCGATAAAGCCTGTCCCGGGTGGATTCGCTAAAGCTTAAGGGACTCGTTGCCTGCGTTCCCCTGCCGTTTCGGGTAACAGGCGATTAAATTTAATGAGACGGCTAAGCATGTAGAACCGAAGGTCGATGGCTCGCGGACGCCGGTTCGACTCCGGCCGCCTCCACCAATATTACCTACAGGGATGTAGCTGTTACCCTCCTCCATATCTGCAATATATATTCCGTGGCCAATGCCGTCACGAACCTGACTGCGTACGACCATCGAATGAGATTGAGTCTGAGGTCTTTCAGATGTACATCATGATGCTGTCCAGCGGTGTGTCTGCGTTGAGCAGGTCGACCCGCTTGGACTTTATTTTCAGTCCGTCTTTTGTGCGTACCAGGCGCCAGGTGACGGTACCGGCGAATGTGTCCTGTTTGCGGTGGTGGATGACGGCGATGATGCCGGCCTTGACGATGATGTCACCCGCGGGTCCCGCCGACAGGTCGATTTCCGGTTCCGACAGGATACGCATCGAGCGCACTTCAAGCTGCATCGACGGTGATAACGGGTTGTGCAGGGTGTGCCGGCGCATCTGCATCAGGGCGCGGTTGTCGTAGATCAGGGAATCGTGCTGTTCCGGATCGGTCTGCCCCCGTTCCAGGGGCATCCAGTAATAGCCGTCTTCCGTAAACAGCGAGATCCAGGTGTCGAGATCCGCGTCATTCAGGCAGCGGGTCTCAACGCGGATCAGGTCTTTGATTTCTTGCTGTAATTTGCCAACTGCCATATCAGGTCATGTAGTCAAGCCAGGCAGCATACTGGTTGCGCAGCGCCAGGTCGCTGGTACCCGTGGCCCTGAGCCGTTCCCCGTCGCGGATTTCCCTGCCGAAATGGCGCTGCATGTCTACCCATTCTATCGCGCCGGCCTCGGCGCTCTCCTGGATACGGATATAACAGTCCAGGTCGTCCGGACCGACCATTGATGCCGGGGAGTTGATCAGGCGGGAATAGCGCAGGGTGCGGTCCAGCATGTTCGGCGGCGCGCCTTTCAGCCTGAAAGTCCAGGATTCGATCACGGTCTCATTGACCGATACGGGGATGACCACACGCACGGACTGTATGTTGTCGCGTACCGTACAAGACGGGTAGATCAGACCGTTGTGGCGGTTGAACGACAGTATCTCCTTGACGCGCTCACTGCCGTAGGCCTGTTCCATTGCTTCCAGGTAATCGGGATACACCTGGTAGTGGCTGAAAATGCTGGTCGTGCCGCCCATGTAGCCGTGCCCGCGCGGCAGCCCGATAAACCCCATCTCGTCAAAGAAGTCATAGGAACCGCCGAACGGGGCTATTACTTCCGCTTCCGGCAGCGGGGCATGGTCGGGCGAAAGCTGTTCCTGGTATTGCCTTACTGCGTCAGTAGTGCCGGCATGGGCCACCATGGGGTGCATCGCATCGTGCAGGTTCTCGATGAAGAACTTCCAGTTGACCGGATGGCGAAACCGGTGACAGGTTTTTCCAGTGACTTCCACTTCGCCTGCCGGCGCGCGGTCAACCATGTTATCAATCGTATCGCGCATATCGCCGAGGAAATCCGGCAGGTCAGGGCCTGTTGCGGACAGTGACGCAAACACAAACCCGCGATATAGTCCGCACCGAGCAACCCGGGGCATGCCGAATGCTGCCGCGTTGCGGTCGAAACCGACGTCCCGATAGCCGGCGGGACTTGGCTGTGAACGCAATGTGCCGTCGGTCCGGTAGGTCCAGCCGTGATAGGGACACTTGAACAGTTTGCCCACATGGCCGGCGCGTGCCTGGCAGACCTGCGCGCCCCGGTGCCCGCAACGGTTCACCAGTACATTGATGTCCTTGCCGTTCATGTCCCTGACCATGATCACGGGGGTCAGGCCAATGGTCGTGGTGATATAATCACCGGCGGACCTGACCTGGCTTTCGTGCCCGACATAGATCCAGGCCTGCCCCCAGATACGTTCAATTTCCAGCCTGAAAATCTCTTCCTTGATGTAAACGTCACGGTGTACGCGGGCAGGGTCGACGAGTGACTTCAGAACCTCTGGACTGTCGTAGGAATCAGGTTGCATGCCTGACAGGTTACCAGAATTAACCAGGGCACCCAAAACAAAAAGCCGGACTATGTCCGGCGTTGAATTGTTACAACTTTTGTAATTATTAGTATTTGACGAAGCTCTGACTTAATCAGAGTTTCCTTGATCAACTTTCCGTGTCGTTGTTATTTTCTTCCGAAACAGTAGGTATGGGCCGGTCAACCAACTCCACAATGGCCATCGGCGCTTTGTCGCCGGCCCTGTAACCACATTTCAGTATGCGCAGGTAACCACCCGGCCTGCTCTTGTAACGCGGCCCCAGTTCGTTAAACAGTTTTGTCACTGTGGGCCTGTCGCGCAGGCGTGAGAATGCGAGTCTGCGTCTGGCTACGGAATCGGTTTTTGCGAGCGTAATCAACGGCTCGGCCACCCGGCGCAGCTCCTTCGCCTTGGCCAGGGTGGTCTTGATCACTTCATGGCGCATCAACGATGCGGCCATGTTGCGGAACATCGCAGTACGGTGGCTGCTGTTCCGGTTCAGCTTGCGCCCGCTTTCTCTGTGTCGCATGTCGAATACCCGCCGGTATCAGTGTGATATCGCTGACATTTCCCTTTCCTCGTACAGGTCGGAAGGGGGCCAGTTATCCAGTCTCATGCCCAGGGAGAGGCCGCGGTCGGCGAGCACATCCTTGATTTCCGTCAGGGATTTCTTGCCCAGGTTCGGCGTTTTCAACAATTCCATTTCCGTGCGCTGGACCAGGTCGCCAATATAATAGATGCTTTCCGCCTTCAGACAGTTGGCCGAACGCACCGTGAGTTCCAGGTCATCGACAGGACGCAGCATAATGGGGTCGAATAACGTGCCGGGATCATCGTCCGGTTGCGGTTCGGGCTGCGGATCAACTTTCAGATCGACAAAAATCGATAACTGCTCGTGCAGGATCCCCGCCGCTTCCTTGATGGCTTTTTCCGGGTCTATGGTACCGTTCGTTTCCACTTCCAGGATCAGCTTGTCCAGGTCGGTCTGCTGCTCCACGCGCGCGCTCTGCACATCATAGGAAACGCGTTTTATCGGGCTGAACGACGCATCCAGTCTTAACCGGCCAATGGCCTGTCCCAATTCATCATCCTGGGTGCCAAACTCAACGGGACGATAGCCGCGCCCGCGTTCTACGACTATGCTCATATTCAATTCGCCGGCACGGGTAAGGTGCGCAATCGTGTGATCCGGGTTCGCGATTTCGACGTTATGGTCCAGCTTGATGTCGCTCGCCTTCACCTCTCCCGGTCCTGTCTTGTTCAATGACAGGGTTGCGTCGTGCCTGGTATCCAGGCTGATCGCCAGTTGTTTCAGGTTCAGCAGGATGTCCGTGACATCTTCGTGCACGCCGTCTATGGTCGTGTACTCATGCAGCACGCCGTCTATTTCGACCTCGGTCACTGCGCACCCGGACATCGAAGACAATAACACCCGGCGAAGCGCGTTACCCAGGGTGTGGCCGAAGCCCCGGTTTAACGGTTCTATGGTTATCTTTGCCAGTGTCGTACTAAGGGTCTCCACATCAACCCGGGTTGGTTTTAAAAGTTCACTGAATGTTGAGGGCATATATATTGTTCCTGTAGCTGCTTACTTGGAATAAAGTTCTACTACCAACTGTTCGTTAATATCCGATGGTAATTCACCGCGCTCGGGCATGGCTTTGAATGTTCCCACCATCTTCTTGGTATCCACTTCGACCCATTCGGGAAACCCGATTTGTTCCGCAACATTAAGTGCATCCTGGATACGCAATTGTTTCTTGCTTTTTTCCCTGATCTCAATCTTGTCTTCGGGGTCAACCTGGTAAGACGGAATGTTCACCGACTGCCCGTTCACCAGCACCGATTTATGGCTCACGAGTTGCCTTGCTTCGTTACGCGTGCAGCCGAACCCCATCCTGTAGACCACGTTATCGAGACGGGATTCAAGGATCTGCAACAGGTTCTCGCCGGTTGAACCGCGGCGTCGTACCGCTTCCTTGTAATAGCGGCGGAACTGTTTTTCCAGCACCCCGTAAATTCGCCGCAGTTTCTGTTTCTCCCTGAGTTGCACGGCATAATCCGACAAGCGTTTGGATCTTACCCCATGCTCTCCGGGCGGTTTGTCAATCTGGCACTTTGATTCAATCGGCCGGGCACAGCTTTTCAAAAACAGGTCGACGCCTTCGCGGCGACTCAGCTTGCATTTTGGTCCAAGGTAACGAGCCATATCTTTTCCTGCCTCCTCCGCGGTTATACGCGCCGTTTCTTCGGCGGGCGGCAGCCGTTATGCGGGATCGGCGTGACGTCGGTGATATTGGTGATCTTGTAGCCCAACGCATTCAATGCGCGTACTGCCGATTCCCGGCCCGGCCCCGGACCCTTGATATTCACGTCAAGGTTTTTCATGCCGAACTCTTTTGCCACTTCACCCACTTTCTGCGCCGCGATCTGCGCCGCAAACGGTGTGCTCTTGCGCGAGCCGCGGAAGCCGCTGCCGCCGGCCGTGGCCCACGCAAGGGTATTACCCTGTCTGTCGGTAATATTGATGATGGTATTGTTAAACGACGCATGCACATGCGCGATACCATCCACTACCGTTTTCTTGACTTTCTTTCTGGTACCTCTGGGTTTAGCCATTCAATTTCTCTTCGCGTTATTTCTTGATGATACGGCGCGGCCCCTTGCGCGTCCTTGCATTGGTGCGGGTGCGCTGGCCGTTCAGGGGCAACCCGCGGCGATGGCGGATCCCCCGGTATGCGCCCAGGTCCATCAGGCGCTTGATGTTCATGGACACATCCCTGCGCAGGTCACCCTCCAGTTCATAATTCGTGACTGCCGAACGCAGCAGGTCGAGCTGGTCTTCACTGAGCGCCGATACCTTGACACCGGGTTCTATGCCGGTTGCGGAACAGATCTTGCCGGCAGTGGTATTGCCTATCCCATAAATATGGGTCAGCGCGATACGAACGTGCTTCTGGTCCGGAATATTAACACCTGCTATACGAGCCATAGGTTTTCTCTCTCATGCATTATCCGACATGGTGACGGAATTGAATTCAATCCCCGAATAATCCCGGCAGAGTCTTGCGGCGCCATGCAGATCACCCCTGCCTCTGCTTGTGACGCGGGTCCGAGCAGATCACCCAAACACGGCCCCGCCTGCGAATTATGCGGCAGTTACGACAGATTTTTTTTACCGAAGCCCTGACTTTCATATTACTCTCCGTTACACGCGCCGCCCGTGGCTCTTCAAATTTGCCTTCTTCAGCGCGCCTTCATACTGGTGCGACATCAGGTGCGCCTGGATTTGCGCCATGAAGTCCATTACCACGACCACGATAATCAATAATGACGTGCCGCCGAAATAAAACGGCACGTTGTACTGCAGTATCAGGAACTCCGGCAACAGGCACACGAAGGTGATGTAAATGGCGCCGACCATCGTCAGTTTCGTCAGCACACTGTCGAGGTAGCGGGCTGTTTGTTCCCCCGGCCTCATCCCGGGTATGAATGCGCCCGATTTTTTCAGGTTATCCGCGGTCTCCCTCGGATCGAAAACAACGGCCGTATAGAAAAAACAGAAGAAAATGATACCGGCAGCATAAAACGCGACGTAAATGGGCTGCCCGGGTTGCAACAGTGTCGCCAGGTCCTGCAACCAGCGCATTTCCCGCGCCTGACCCGCCCAGCTCGCCAGCGTGCCCGGGAACAGGATCAAGCTGGAAGCAAATATCGGGGGAATTACGCCTGCCATGTTCAGCTTCAGCGGCAGGTGGCTGGACTGGCCCGCGTACATTTTCCGCCCCACCTGGCGCTGGGCATAGTTCACCGTGATCCTGCGCTGTCCGCGTTCGACAAACACGACAAAACCGGTGACGGCAATAGCCAGCGCAAACAGGGTAAATACCATGATCAGGTGCAATTCCCCGGTGCGGGACAACTCCAGGGTGCCGCCCACCGCGGACGGCAGTCCGGCGACAATACCCGCGAAGATGATCAGCGAGATGCCATTGCCCACGCCGCGCTCGGTAATCTGTTCACCAAGCCACATCAGGAACATGGTGCCGGTCACCAGCGTGGTCACCGCGGTAATACGGAAGCCCATGCCCGGATCCATTACCACTGAACCGCCCAGCACCTGCTGCCCCTCCAGCGCCAGTGACACGCCCAGGGCCTGGAAAGTGGCCAGCAGTACCGTACCGTAGCGCGTGTACTGGGTAATCCTGCGCCGTCCGGCTTCACCTTCCCGGCGTAACTGTTTCAGGCGCGGGTCGACGAATGACAGAATTTGCATAATAATCGACGCGGATATGTAGGGCATGATGCCAAGGGCGACGACTGACAGGCGTTCCAATGCGCCGCCGGAGAACATGTTAAACATGTCCAGGATGGTGCCCCGTTGCTGCTCGAACAGTTGCGCCAACGCATCCGGGTTGATGCCCGGCACGGGAATGAAGGTGCAGATGCGGTACACGAACAGCGCAAACAGGACAAACAGCAGCCGCCGGCGCAGCTCTGTCACCTGGGTCAATCCGGCCAACCCGCCCGGTATTGCAGGATTTCTTGCCGCCATGCGCTATTCCTCGATTTTCCCGCCGGCTGCCTCGATCGCAGCCCGCGCCCCTTTTGTTGTGCGCAATCCCTTGATGGTAACCGCCTTGTCAATACTCCCGCCGGCGATGATTTTCACCCGCTTGATTTTTCTCGAGATCAAGCCGGCTTGCCTCAATATCTTCATGTCGATGACGTCAGCGCCAGTTTTCTCCAGTTCATGGAGCCGGATCTCATCGGTGACCCGGGCCAGGTAGGACCGAAACCCGACCTTGGGAAGACGCCGCTGCAACGGCATTTGCCCGCCTTCAAACCCGACCTTATGGTAGCCGCCCGAGCGCGATTTCTGGCCCTTGTGGCCGCGCCCTGCGGTTTTACCGTATCCGGACCCTATGCCGCGGCCTACGCGCTTCGCCGCGCGTTTGGAACCACTTGAGGGTTTGATTGAATTAAGTCTCATCTCAGATTTCTTCTACTGCCAGTAAATAGGCTACCTTGTTGATCATGCCGCGATTTTCCGGACTGTCCTCTACCGTCACCGAATGACCTATGCGGCGCAACCCCAGACCTGCGACACAGGCCTTGTGCTTGGTGGTCCTGCGGTTGGTGCTGCGTTTCAGGGTCACCTTGATCTGTTTCTTTTTTTTCGCCATGGTTACCCGGTAATTTCATCCAGCGGTTTGCCGCGTTTTGCCGCAAAATATTCCGGCGCAGCTATCGACTGCAAGCCCTTCATGGTCGACCGAACCACATTGATGGGGTTGGTCGAACCGGTACATTTCGCCAACACGTTATGAACGCCGGCGCATTCGAATACCGCCCGCATCGCGCCCCCGGCAATAATGCCGGTGCCTTCGGAGGCCGGTTGCATGTACACGCGGGCGGCGCCGTGGCGCGCAGTGATCGCGTAGTGCAGGGTATCGCCGTTCAGCGGAACACTGATCATGTTGCGGCGCGCTTTTTCCATCGCCTTCTGTATCGCAACCGGCACTTCGCGGGCCTTGCCGCGACCGAAACCAACCTTGCCGTTACCGTCGCCAACCACAGTCAGCGCGGTAAAGCCGAAGATACGTCCGCCCTTGACGACCTTGGCCACCCGGTTGACTGCAACCAGTTTCTCCAGTAAGTCTTCGTTACCGGTGATGGAATCCGCTACCGCCATGCTGGTGTCATCTCCTCTTCAATCAGAATGTTATACCTTGTTCCCTGGCGGCATCGGCGAGCGCCTTTACCCTGCCATGGAACTTGAAACCCGAGCGGTCAAATGCAACCCTGGTAATGCCCGCTTTCAGCGCGCGTTCGGCCACCACCTGGCCCACCACGCCGGCCGCCTCCTTGTTACCGCCATTACCGACCTTGCCGCGCACTTCCTTGTCCAGGGTGGAGGCGCTTGCCAGCACCTGTGCACCGTTCGCCGCGATCACCTGGGCATAGATATGCCTGGGTGTACGGAATACGCATAAGCGGTCTACGCCCTGCGCCTTGATGCGCTTGCGTGATTTAACCGCCCTTCTCAATCTTGCCGTCTTCTTCTTCATACCAGTTGTCCGGGTTATGCCTTCTTTGCTTCCTTGCGCAGGATCTGTTCATCGGCATAGCGCACGCCTTTCCCCTTGTACGGTTCAGGCGGCCGGTAGCTGCGGATGTCCGCGGCCACTTGCCCGACCTTCTGCCGGTCCGCGCCCCTGACCACGATCTGGGTCTGACTGGGGGTTTCGACCGTGATGCCGTCGGGGATAGCCAGTTCCACCGGATGGGAAAATCCCAGGGACAGGCTGAGACTGTTTGCGCTTGCCTGTGCCCGATACCCTACGCCGGTGATCTCGAGTTTTATCTCGAAACCCTCGGAAACGCCGGTCACCATATTCTGTATAATCGCCCTGGTCGTGCCTGCCAGTGAGCGCGCTGACTTGGAGTCACCCTGCGCGGAGAACCGGAGCAGGTTGTCTTCGCGATCCAGTTGCACCAGCGAGTGCAAGGTATGCGTCAGCTCACCTTTGCCCCCCTTGATCCGCACGTTGGCGCCGTTCACGTCGATTTCGACGTTGTCCGGGACCGTTATGGGGTTATTGGCTATTCTCGACATCTGTTGTCCTACGCATCTGTTGTCCTACGCAACAACGCAGATAATTTCGCCGCCAATTCCAAGCTGCCTGGCGCTCCTGTCGGTCATCACACCCCTGGATGTGGAGATGATGGCCGTGCCCAGTCCCCCGTGCACGCGGGGCAATTTGTCACTGGGGCTGTAACGGCGCAACCCGGGCGAACTTACGCGTTGCAGCATCTCGATCACGGGCTTATCCTCGTAATATTTCAGTTGCACGGTCAATACCGGCTTGACCTTGTCCTCGCCCACGCTGAAGCCGGTAATATAGCCCTCTTCCTGGAGGATACCTGCGACAGCCAGTTTCATCTTTGACGAGGGCATGCTGACTTCACGCTTCATCCGTTCCTGGCCGTTGCGTATCCGGGTCAGCATATCCGCTACTTGATCCTGTAAACTCATGTCATATTCGCTCGTTGTTCAGGCTGCTACCAGCTTGCTTTAACCAGGCCGGGTATGTCGCCGCGCATTGCCGCTTCGCGCAGCTTGTTCCTGCCCAGTCCGAATTTACGGTAATAGCCGTTCGGCCGGCCCGTCAGGCTGCAGCGGTTGCGCAAACGGGCGGGACTCGAATCCCTGGGCATTTTATTCAACTTTATCCTTGCCTCCTTGCGCTCCTCCGGGCTCAGCGACATATCTTTGATAATGCGCTTTAGCTGTGTGCGCTTTTCCGCATACTTTTCGACCAGTCGCTCTCTTTTGCGCTCCCGGTTCACCATTGATTGTTTTGCCATTAGTCTGTTCTGCCTCGTGCCGGTCTAACTTCTGAGCGGGAATTTGAATGCCAGCAGCAAGGCTTTTGCCTCCTCATCTGTTTTTGCCGAGGTTGTGATCGTCACGTCCAGACCGCGCAACGTGTCAATCTTGTCATAATCTATTTCAGGAAAAATGATCTGCTCCTTAACGCCCAGGCTGTAATTGCCGCGGCCGTCGAATGAACGCGGGTTCAGCCCGCGAAAATCCCTGATCCTGGGAATCGCAATTGAAATCAGCCGGTCCAGGAATTCGTACATGCGCTCACGCCTTAGCGTAACCATGCAACCATTCGGAAACCCTTTCCTGACCTTGAAGTTCGCGACGGATTTTTTGGCCTTGATCAGCACCGGTTTCTGGCCGGCGATAAGCGCCATGTCATCCAGCGCGTGTTCAATCATTTTTTTGTCGGCCATCGCCTTGCCCAGCCCCATGTTCAACGTGATCTTGGTGATCTTCGGCACCTGCATCGGCGTTGCGTAGCTGAATTGCTCCATCAGTTGCGGGGCAACCGTGTTCCGATAATATTCGTTAAGCCTGGACATCCTGATAGCGTCCCTCAAACATCAACCACTTCGTTGTCGGATTTGAAATAACGAACCTTGCGGCCGTCCTCGAGGAACCGGAAGCCCACTCGGTCCCCCCGGTTGGCCACCGGGTTCCACAGTGCAATATTGGAGATCGCAAACGGCATCTCCTTCTCAATAATGCCGCCGGGTGCGCCGCGCATCGGGTTGCCCTTGGTATGACGCTTGGCCATATTGATGTTTTCGACAACGACCTTGTTATTTTCAATGTCGACATTCAACACCAGGCCGCGCTTGCCCTTATCCTTACCGGCAGTAACGACGACTTCATCACCTTTTCTTATCCTGTTCATGATCGTGACCCTGAATTAAAGGACCTCGGGCGCGAGAGAAACGATTTTCATAAAATTCTCCGTTCTCAGCTCACGGGTGACCGGCCCGAAAATGCGCGTGCCGATGGGCTGCAACTGGTTATTGAGCAGCACCGCGGCATTGCTGTCGAACCGAATCAGCGAACCGTCCGGCCTTCTCACGCCTTTCCTGGTGCGCACGACCACGGCATTATAGAGTTCGCCTTTTTTCACCTTGCTCCTGGGGATGGCCTCCTTGACGCTGACCTTTATCACGTCACCGACCCTGGCATAGCGCCGTTTGGAACCGCCCAGGACTTTTACGCACATCAGCCGGCGCGCGCCGCTGTTGTCTGCCGCGCCCAATACTGTCTGCATCTGAATCATATCTGTGCTCTCGTTCCTGCCGGCATCACACTTTCTGGGCTTTGGTCACAATGCTGCGCAGGCGCCAGGACTTGTTCCTGGATATGGGTCGGGATGCCTCAATGATCACCATATCACCTTCACCGCACTCGTTATTCTCATCATGGGCAAGCAACCTGGTGGTACGCCGAATGTATTTTCCGTAAAGAGGATGCTTCACGGTCCTGCGTATATCCACAGAAATCGACTTGTCCATCTTGTTGCTGACGACTTTACCCGTCAATGTCCTGGCTGTTTTCCCGGTTTCACTCATCTTGTTTCGCCTGCTCGTGCAACACTGTGTTAATCCTGGCGATTTCCCGGCGCACCAGCTTGAAACGGCCCGGGTTGCCAAGTTGGCCGGAACCTTTCTGCATACGCAGGTTGAACTGTTCGCGCAACAGGTCCGTAAGCAGCTCCTGCAGCTCCCGGGGGTTTTTGGTTCTCAGTTCCGCGGCCTTCATTACAAAATCGTCCTGCCGACGAACACGGTCTTCACGGGCAGTTTAGCCGCCGCGAGCTTGAACGCATCTCTTGCCAGTTCTTCCGATACGCCCTCGATCTCGTACAGCATTCTGCCCGGCTGGATCACGGAGACCCAGTATTCAACATTGCCCTTGCCCTTGCCCTGCCGGACCTCCAGGGGTTTTGTCGTTATCGGCTTGTCCGGAAAAATCCGTATCCACACCTTCCCCCCGCGCTTGACCTTGCGGGTTATCGTCCTGCGGGCGGCTTCAATCTGGCGCGCGGTGATACGGCCGCGGGTAGTCGCCTTAAGACCGAATTCACCGAAACTGACCTTGTTGCCGTTATATGCCAGCCCGCGGTTCCTGCCCTTGCTTTGCTTCCTGAATTTGGTTCGTTTCGGTTGCAGCATTGACTCAGCTCCCGCTCACCGGTGCATCGTCATCCGAGCGGTCTTCCACGTTGAACACTTCGCCCTTGAATATCCAGACCTTCACGCCAATGACGCCATAAGTCGTATTCGAGTTCGCGGTGCCATAATCAATATCGGCCCGCAGCGTATGCAAGGGTACCCGTCCTTCCCGATACCATTCCGATCGGGCTATCTCGGCGCCGTTCAGACGCCCGCTGACACAGATTTTTATACCCAGCGCGCCGAGCCGCATGGTGTTGGTCACCGCCCGTTTCATTGCTCGTCTGAACATGATCTTGCGCTCGATCTGCTGGGCAACACTCTCCGCCACCAGGTTTGCGTCAAGTTCGGGCTTCCTGATCTCGCGCACGCTGACCTTCGCCCGGACGCCCATCATATCGGAGACTTCCTGGCTCAAGCGTTCGATATCTTCCCCTTTCTTGCCGATCACGATGCCGGGTCTGGCGCTGTGTATGATCACCTTGATTTCATTCGGCGGGCGCTCGATCTGGATACGGCTGACCGAGGCATTCACCAGCTTTTTCCTCAGGTAATCACGCACCTGCAGGTCCGTATTCAGGTACTTGGCATAATTCTTCGTATCCGCATACCAGGTTGAGGTCCAGTCCTTGATAATACCGATACGGATTCCCGTAGGATGTACTTTCTGACCCATACTGTTTTACTCTGTTGTCTCTGTGACCGTAATCACAAGGTGGCTGGTTCGCTTGAAAATCCTGTCTGCCCGTCCGCGCGCCCGGGTGCGCATGCGCTTGTGGACAGGCCCGTTGTCAACGGTGATTGCGCTGACTTTCAGCTCATCTATATCCGCAGCATCGTTATGTTCGGCATTCGCGATCGCCGACTCCAGCACTTTCTTGACGATCCCGGCTGCCTTCTTGTTGCTGTAGGCAAGGATATTCAACGCGCGCTCAACAGGCAGCCCGCGCACCTGGTCAGCAACCAGGCGCAGTTTTTGCGGCGCCATATGCACATATTTCAGACATGCTGTCGTCATTTTCTATCGCTTCTGCCTACTTCGTGGTTTTTTTATCGGCGGCATGGCCGCGGAATGTCCGGGTAATCGCAAACTCACCCAGTTTGTGGCCCACCATGTTCTCGGTGATAAACACCGGCACGTGGTCGCGGCCGTTATGTATCGCTATCGTCAGTCCGACCATGTCCGGCACTATCATCGATCTCCTGGACCAGGTCTTAATCGGGCGCTTGTCGCTGTTCTCCCTGGCTGTCTCCACCTTGGTCATCAGGTGGTGATCTATGAATGGCCCTTTTTTAATCGATCGCGGCATTACTGTTTCCTTTTACGAATAATCATGTTGTCAGTACGCTTGTTCTTCCTCGTCTTGTAACCCTTGGTCGGATAGCCCCAGGGTGTACATGGATGGCGCCCGCCTGATGAACGGCCTTCGCCGCCCCCATGCGGGTGATCCACCGGGTTCATCGCGACACCGCGCACCGTCGGCCGTATCCCGCGCCAGCGTTTGGCGCCTGCCTTGCCCAGTTTTTGCAAAGAATGCTCAACATTGCTTACCTCGCCGATGGTAGCCCGGCAATCCAGCGGCACTTTTCTCACCTCGCCCGAACGCAGCCGCAGTGTCGCATGGGCGCCTTCCCGCGCAACCAGTTGCACGCCGGCGCCGGCGCTGCGGGCTAGCTGTGCGCCTTTGCCCGGCTTCAGTTCGACGCAATGAACAACGGTCCCTACGGGAATATTACGCAGTGCCAGACAGTTGCCGGGCGCAATCTCGGCACGCGTTCCGGACATCAGTTGCGCGCCGGCCTTGACGCGGGCCGGGGCAATAATGTAACGGCGTTCGCCATCCGCATAACATAACAGAGCGATGTGCGCAGTACGGTTCGGATCGTATTCAATCCGCTCCACCCTGGCCTCTATATCATCCTTGTCCCGCTTGAAATCAATGATCCGGTAGCGCTGTTTCGCGCCGCCGCCGCGGTGTCTTACGGTAATTCTTCCGCGATTGTTACGGCCGGCCGTTTTACCCTGCTTCTCCAGCAGCGGGCTGTACGGGTCACCCTTGTGCAGTCCCGGACTGACGACCTTGACAACGCCCCGGCGGCCGGGTGACGTGGGTTTTGGATTTACCAGCGGCATCTCAAATCCTCCTCAGGCGCCCATGAAGTCTATATCGAACCCGGGTTTAAGCCTGACATAGGCCTTTTTCCAATCCGGGCGTTTGCCGCGCGCACGCCGGAACATCTTGCTCTTGCCGCGCACGTTCAATACCTGTACCGACTCGACCTCGACCTCGAACATTTTCTCCACGGCCTTCCTGATCTCGGGCTTGCTCGCATCGCGTACTACCTTGAACACGAACTGCTGGTATTTATCGGCAGTTCGTGTACTTTTCTCGGTGACCCGCGGTTCGAGCAGTACTTTCATCAGCCTTTCGTCATTCATTCTCTTCGCCCCCGTCCGCTGCCACCGGTTCTGCAGTTTCATCTGCACCGGCCGGCGCCGGTGTTGCGCTATCGCCATCTCCGGACCCCAACCATTGTTCCACCTGTTCCAGGGCAGTCCTGGTGATCAGCACCCGGTCAAACCCGACCAGCGAATACGGATCGATCTCATGGGTGTTGACGACGGCAACACGAGCCAGGTTGCGGGTCGACAGGTGCAGCGCCTCACTGATGGTATCGGTAATGATCAGCACCTCGTCCAGGCCCAGTGCGGCCAGCGCTTCGAGCGCGGCCTTGGTTTTTGCCGAACTGATATTCAACTTGTCTATACACAGCAGCCGTTCCTGGCGCACCAGTTCCGAAAAAATGGAACGTAACGCGCCGCGATACATTTTCCTGTTAACCTTCTTGGCATGCCTGCGCTGGTTGTTTGTAAAGGTAACGCCACCCCCGCGCCAGAGTGGGCTGCGGATGGTGCCGGCCCTGGCTCGCCCCAGACCCTTCTGGCGCCAGGGCTTTTTGCCGCCGCCTCTTACCGCGGCGCGATTCTTCAGCGACCTGTGCGCAGACCTGCCCGTCGACAGGTATGAGGTCAGTACCTGGTGCACCAACGCTTCATTGTATTCGGCGGCAAACACTTCATCAGCGACGGTGACGCGTCCCGCCCGTTTTTTTCCCGCCTTGTGCATTACCAGTTCCACGTCGCGCCCCCTGAATCAGCCTGCCTTGACCGCCGGCCGGACCACGAGCGTCCCGCCCGAGGCGCCAGGCACGGAACCCTTGACCAACACCAGGTTCCTGTCCGGGTCCACCTTGATGACTTCGAGGTTCTGTGCAGTCTGTTTTACGTTGCCCATGTGCCCGGCCATCTTCTTGCCGGGGAAAACCCGTCCCGGCGATTGGTTCTGACCTATGGAACCGGGCGCCCTGTGGGCGCGGGAATTGCCGTGGGTATTACGCTGGCTGCTGAAGTTGTGACGTTTGATCACGCCTGCATAGCCTTTTCCGATCGTCTTGCCTGTTACATCCACTTTCTGTCCCACCTGGAAAATATCCACGGTGATTTCCGAACCTGCGGCCAAATCGCCGGATTCACTGCCATCCAGCCTGAATTCATGCAAGCCCTCAGCGCTCTCGACGCCGGCTTTGGCCAGAGCGCCCGCCAGTGGCTTGTTGATCAGGTTACGACGTTTGCTGCCGTAAGCAACCTGCAACGCGCGGTAACCACGCTGCTCGTCAGTCGCCAGGGCCGTAACCTTGTTGGGAACCGCCTCGATCACCGTTACCGGCACGGACTGGCCGGCTTCTGTAAAGATCCGGGTCATCCCCCGTTTTTTGCCTACAATTCCAATCGACATGTTTCCGGCCCGTTTATGATCAACTCAGTTTTATCTGGACATCCACACCGGCGGCGAGGTCCAGCTTCATCAATGCATCAACCGTCTTGTCCGTGGGGTTGACGATGTCCACCAGGCGTTTGTGGGTCCTGATCTCGTATTGATCCCTGGCATCCTTGTTGACATGAGGAGATATCAGGACCGTGTAGCGTTCTTTTTTCGTCGGTAGCGGGATCGGACCCTTGACATGTGCGCCGGTACGGCGCGCAGTCTCGACGATCTCCCGGGTCGACTGGTCGATCAGCCGATGGTCGAACGCTTTCAATCTTATCCGGATAACCTGTTGCTGTGCCATAATATTTCGCTCTGATCCCGGGTTTGACTAGGCCGCATTCCGGTTTGTAAGTTCGTCCGCTATTCCCGGCGGGACAGGGTTGTATTTCGAGAACTCCATCGTATAGGTGGCGCGTCCCTGGGTGGCCGAACGCAGTGCGGTCGCATAACCGAACATCTGCTCAAGAGGAACCTCCGCCTTGACGATTTTGCCCGCAGCCGAAGTCATGGTTTCAGACAGGATGCCCCGGCGCCGGCTCAGGTCACCGGTCACGGAACCCAGGTAGTCTTCCGGCGTTACCACCTCCACTTTCATGACCGGTTCAAGCAGGATCGGCGCAGCACTGACGACGCCATTCTTGAAGCCCATTGAACCGGCAATCTTGAACGCGACTTCACTGGAATCGACCTCGTGGAAGGAACCATCATACAGGGTGACCTTTACGTCCACCACCGGGTAGCCGGCCAGGATGCCATTCTCCATCTGCTCCCGTATGCCCTTGTCCACGGCCGGAATAAAGCCTTTGGGTATGGCGCCGCCGACAATATTGTTGATGAACTCATAGCCTTCCCCCGGTTCCTGCGGCTCGATTTTCAGTATCACGTGACCGTACTGCCCACGCCCGCCGCTCTGGCGCACAAACCGGCCTTCCGCCTTTTCCACCGGTTTACGGATGGTCTCGCGATAAGCCACCTGGGGTTTGCCGACATCAGCATCAACCTTGAATTCGCGTTTCAACCGGTCCACGATTATCTCCAGGTGCAGTTCACCCATCCCGGAGATGATGGTCTGCCCGGACTCATCGTCGGTATGTACCCGAAACGACGGATCTTCCTGTGCCAGTTTACCCAGAGCCATACCCATTTTTTCCTGGTCGGGCTTGGTTTTCGGCTCCACGGCAACGGAGATGACCGGGTCAGGGAACTCCATTCTTTCCAGGATGATGGAGTTGTCTGCCGGACACAGGGTATCACCCGTGGTGACATCCTTGAGGCCGACTGCAGCGGCGATATCACCTGCTCTGACCTCATTGAGTTCCTCCCTGGAATTGGCATGCATCTGCAGGATCCGCCCGATACGCTCTTTCTTACCCTTCACCGGGTTAAGCACCATATCGCCGGATTTGAGCACGCCGGAGTAAACCCTGAAAAAAGTCAATGACCCGACGAACGGGTCGGTGGCAATCTTGAAAGCCAGGGCCGAAAACGGTTCATCATCTGAAGATTGCCTGGAAACTTCGGCTTCGGAGTCGTTTGCAAGCACGCCTTTTACCGCAGCAACATCGGTAGGCGCAGGAAGGTAATCGACCACCGCATCCAGCATCGACTGGACGCCCTTGTTCTTGAATGCCGACCCGCACAGTACCGGTACTATCTCGTTGGCCAGGGTTCTTTTTCTCAGCCCCTGTTTGACCTGTTCCTCCGACAGTTCGCCTTCTTCAAGATACAGTTCCATCAATTCCTCATCCGCCTCTGCGGCGGCTTCAACCACCTGTTCACGGGCTTCCCGGCAGGCATCCAGCATGTCCGCGGGGATATCCTCCTCGGTAAACTTCATGCCCATGCTCCCTTCATCCCAGTAAAGCGCCTTGCTGCGTACCAGGTCGACTATCCCAAGAAACTTGTCTTCTGCGCCGATAGGCAGTTGCAACGGTACGGCCATGCCGCCCAGACGCGCCCTGATCTGCCCGACCACCCTCTGGAAATCGGCCCCGGAGCGGTCCATTTTGTTGACGAAGGCCAATCTTGGCACGTTATACTTGTTTGCCTGGCGCCATACCGTTTCTGATTGGGGTTCAACGCCACCGACGGCGCAAAAAACCGCACAGGCGCCATCCAGGACCCTGAGAGACCTCTCCACTTCAATGGTAAAATCCACATGTCCCGGCGTATCGATGATATTGATACGGTGTTCCGGGTACTGGCTGGCCATACCTCGCCAGAAACAGGTTGTCGCCGCCGACGTGATCGTTATGCCCCGCTCCTGTTCTTGTTCCATCCAGTCCATGGTCGCGGCGCCGTCATGCACCTCGCCTATCTTGTGGGAAACACCGGTGTAATACAGTATGCGTTCTGTGGTGGTCGTCTTCCCGGCATCAATATGGGCCATGATGCCGATATTACGGTAGCGTCCGATAGGTGTACTGCGTGCCATGGCCTGAACCCTCTACCTGTTCTCACCACCGGTAATGGGAGAAGGCCTTGTTGGCCTCGGCCATTTTGTGGGTGTCTTCTCTCTTTTTTATTGCGGTTCCCTTGTTTTCCGAAGCATCCATTATCTCCCCTGCCAGGCGCAGTCCCATGCTCTTCTCACCCCGGTTCTTGGCCGCATCCACCAGCCAGCGCATGGCCAGGGTCATGCTGCGCTCGGCGCGCACTTCGACCGGGATCTGGTAGGTGGCGCCGCCCACGCGCCGGGACTTGACTTCGACCACGGGTTTCACATTGTCCAGCGCCTGTATGAACAGCTCTAAGGAATCGGTTTTTTTCTTGTCGCCGATTTGGTCCAGTGCGCCGTAGACTATTTTTTCCGCAATGGACTTCTTGCCGCTGCGCATGACCATGTTGATAAACTTTGCCAGGACTGTATTGTGGTACTTGGGATCCGGCAGGATCTCCCTTTTCTCGGCTTCTCTTCTTCTGGACATGGCGCTGGTCTCGTTGCGTCTTATGACCTGGGTTTCTTGGCGCCGTACTTGGAGCGGCGCTGGCGCCGGTCGGCTACGCCGGATGTATCCAGGGTGCCCCTGACTGTATGGTAGCGCACGCCAGGCAAGTCCTTTACCCTGCCGCCGCGTATCAGAATGACGGAATGCTCCTGCAGGTTATGCCCCTCACCACCGATGTAGGTGGTCACTTCATGGCCGTTGGTCAAGCGTACCCTGGCAACCTTACGCAGCGCGGAGTTGGGTTTCTTGGGCGTAGTGGTGTAAACGCGGGTACACACCCCGCGCTTCTGCGGACAACTTTCCAGGGCAGGCACGTTGCTCTTTACCTGCTGCCGTTTTCTAGGCTTGCGCACCAATTGACTGATAGTAGCCATAAATAATCTTTCGTCTAATCCGGTTATTAACCCTGTTGTATTCGTGGTTTCCAGTGATACAGGGGGGAAATCGGCCGGGTCCGGTAATTTCCGAACCTGTGCTGATTGATAAAAACAAAAAAACAACCAATACACCGGTCGTTTTTTACCCCTGAAAGGAAGGTCGGACCCTTCTGTCTTTCAGCTTCCCAAAAAGAAGCGGGATTATAATTCGTTATGAATCAGGATGTCAAGAAAAAAGGAGGCGGAAACCAGAGATTTCCTGTTTGAGCTTGCCGGCAAGCTCAAACAGGATGTTCGGTGTGAGCTTAGGAAGCTCTGACTTAATCAGAGCTTCCCTTACGCCTGGTCAGCCCAGTACTCTTTCAACTTCCACGGAATCTTCCACCGCCGTCGGCAGGATGATCACCTCATTGCCGTCGTCGCCGGCCGCGCCGTCCTCGTCTGCGAGCGCGTGTTCCTTAAGGCCTTGCTGTACTTCCAGCTCATCTTCCGCGCGCTTCCGTTTGCGCTCGGAATGGAAGGAGAGTCCGGTGCCCGCCGGTACCAACCGGCCGACGATGACGTTTTCCTTCAGTCCGCGCAGGTAATCGCGCTTGCCGTTGACACTGGCTTCAGTGAGCACACGGGTGGTTTCCTGGAATGATGCCGCCGAGACGAATGACTCGGTGGACAATGACGCCTTGGTGATACCCAGCAACACCGGTTCCCACTGCGCCTCCAGCTTGTCCTCCTCACGCAACGCCTCGTTCTCCTCCATGACCCTGGCCCTCTCAGTCTGCTCACCCTTGAGGAAAACGGACTCGCCCGGGTCTGTGACTTCTACCTTGCGCAACATCTGCCTGACGATGATCTCGATATGTTTGTCGTTTATCTTAACGCCCTGCAGACGGTAGACCTCCTGGATTTCGTTCACGATGTAATTCGCCAGCGCATGCACACCCTTCAACCTGAGGATGTCGTGCGGCGTGGGCGGGCCGTCTACAACTGCCTCGCCTTTTTCCACGTGTTCTCCCTCGAATACATTGATATGGCGCCATTTCGGCACCAGCAGTTCGTGGCGTTCCCCATCCTTGTCGGTAATTACCAGTCGCTGCTTGCCTTTTGTATCCTTGCCAAAGCTGACCGTGCCGGTCTCCTCTGCCAGGATTCCCGGTTCCTTGGGTTTTCTTGCCTCAAACAGGTCGGCAACCCTGGGCAAGCCACCGGTGATGTCGCGGGTCTTCAGGGACTCCTGCGGCATCTTCGCGATCACGTCACCGACATTGACCTGCGCGTTTTCAAGGACTGTAATAATCGCCTTCGGCGGCAGCGGATAATGCGCGGGAATGGATGTGTCGGGAAAGTTCAACTGGGCGCCGTCCGCATCCACCAGGATCACGGTCGGGCGCATTTCCCTGGCATCCCCGGGACGCTCCTTGGGATCCATAATCATCATGTTGGTCAAGCCGGTAAACTCATCAATGTGGCGCGAAACGGTCTTGCCCTCGACGATATCAGCGAACTGAGCCGTACCTGAAACCTCGGAAATCACCGGGTGCGTATGCGGGTCCCAACTGGCTATTTTCATGCCCGGATCAACCACATCGCCGTTCTGCACGGTCAGCACGGCGCCATACGGAAGCTTGTAACGTTCGCGCTCCCTGCCCACTTCGTCGAGCAGTGACACGTCCCCGGAACGGGAGACCACGACTCTGTTGCCGCTCTCCTGCTCCAACACCTTGACACTGTCATCCAGGCGCACACTGCCGCCGTACTTGACATCAATACTGCTGATCGCGGCCGCACGGGAGGCGGCGCCGCCGATATGGAAGGTCCTCATCGTCAACTGTGTGCCGGGTTCACCGATCGATTGCGCTGCGACTACGCCGACAGCTTCGCCGATGTT
Source organism: Gammaproteobacteria bacterium (assembly GCA_965221335.1). GTDB lineage: Bacteria > Pseudomonadota > Gammaproteobacteria > Eutrophobiales > Eutrophobiaceae > JAAXHV01. The sequence goes on from CBDCSC010000004.1 coordinate 282,055, forward strand.
GACCAGGTGGCCGCGCGCCAGGTCTCTACCGTAACAGAGCGCGCAGATCCCGTAACGGGTTTCACAGGTTATCGCAGAGCGTACCTCCACCTCATCGACTCCGCTCTCATCCATGATCGCAACCAGCGCCTCGTCCAGCATGGAGCCGGCAGGAATCAGGATCTCTTCGGGCGAACCGGGTCGGGTGACATCTTTGACCAGGACCCGTCCCAGCACTCTTTCGCGCAGCGGTTCGACAACATCTCCGCCTTCGATCAGTGAGGTTAACTTGATACCGGATTGCGTCCCACAATCGTCTTCTGCCACAACAAGGTCCTGGGCAACATCCACCAGGCGCCGGGTAAGGTATCCGGAGTTGGCGGTTTTCAGCGCCGTGTCCGCGAGACCCTTGCGCGCGCCGTGGGTGGAAATGAAGTACTGCAGAACATCAAGCCCTTCCCTGAAGTTTGCGGTAATGGGCGTTTCGATGATGGAACCGTCCGGTTTTGCCATCAGGCCGCGCATGCCCGCCAGTTGCCTGATCTGGGCCGCCGAACCACGGGCGCCTGAATCGGCCATCATAAAAATCGAATTGAAGGAGGCCTCATCCACGTCGTTGCCGTCGTTGTCCTGTACCGTATCTACGCCAAGCTTGTCCATCATGGCCTTGGCTACCTGGTCACTGGTGTGGGACCAGATATCGACCACCTTGTTGTAGCGCTCGCCGGTAGTGATGAGTCCCGAGGTATACTGCTGCTCGAACTGCTTCACCTGGTCTTCCGTCTCGCTGATGATATCGCTCTTGTTTTCCGGCACCACCATATCGTCGACGCCGAAGGAAACACCGGCACGGGTCGAATAATGAAACCCGGTATACATCAGGCGGTCGGAAAAAATAACCGTTGTTTTCAGACCCAGGCGCCGGTAGCAAACGTTGACCAGCCTGGAAATGGAACGTTTGTCCAGTACCTGGTTGACCAGCGAGAATGGCATTTCCTCGGGCAGGATGCGTGACAGCAATGCCCTGCCGACCGTGGTATCGACCCGCTCATAACGCGGCGCCTCGTCGTCGCCGTCCTGTTCCTGCCTCATACGCAGCTTGATCTTTGCGTGCAGTTCAACCGCGCCGCATTCATAGGCGCGATGGACTTCGTCCACATCGACAAAGACCTTACCGGAACCTTTTGCCGCCGCCGACTCGCGGGTCATGTAATACAGTCCCAGCACCACGTCCTGGGTAGGCACGATGATAGGCTCGCCGTTGGCCGGCGAGAGGATATTGTTGGTCGACATCATCAGCGTGCGCAGCTCCAGTTGCGCCTCGACGGACAGCGGCACATGCACCGCCATCTGGTCGCCATCAAAATCCGCATTGAATGCGGTGCACACCAGCGGATGCAACTGGATCGCCTTGCCCTCGATCAGCACCGGCTCGAAGGCCTGTATACCCAGGCGGTGCAAGGTGGGCGCCCGGTTCAGCATGACCGGATGCTCGCGGATCACCTCTTCGAGAATATCCCAGACTTCGGGCCCTTCCTTCTCCACCAGTTTTTTTGCCGCCTTAATGGTCGTGGCCAACCCGCGCCCTTCCAACTTACTGAAAATAAAGGGTTTGAACAACTCCAGCGCCATCTTCTTCGGCAGCCCGCACTGGTGCAGCTTCAGGGTCGGGCCTACCACGATGACCGAACGGCCGGAATAATCGACTCGCTTGCCCAACAGGTTCTGGCGGAAACGCCCCTGCTTGCCCTTGATCATGTCGGCCAGGGATTTCAGCGGCAGCTTGTTGGTGCCGGTGATAGCCCTGCCGCGGCGCCCATTATCCAGTAATGCGTCAACTGCTTCCTGTAACATACGCTTTTCATTACGCACGATAATATCGGGCGCATTCAGGTCCAGCAGGCGTTTCAGGCGGTTGTTCCGGTTGATTACCCGCCGGTACAGGTCATTCAGGTCGGAGGTGGCAAAGCGTCCGCCGTCCAGCGGGACCAGGGGCCGCAGGTCAGGCGGCAACACCGGCAAGACCTCCATGACCATCCACTTGGGGTGGTTGCCGGAGCGCTGGAATGCTTCCAGCAGTTTTAGCCGCTTTGATATCTTTTTCAGCTTGGTTTCCGACTTGGTCTGCGGCAATTCATCACGCAGCCCCTTAATCTCGGTGTCAAGGTCGATATGGGAGAGCAGTTCGCGTATCGCCTCTGCGCCCATTTTTGCCTCGAATTCATCGCCATACTCTTCAATGGCCTCGAGATAACTGTCTTCCGCGAGCAACTGTCCGCGCTCCAACTGGGTCATGCCCGGATCGATGACCACGTAAGCTTCAAAGTACAATACCCGTTCAATCTCCCGCAGGGTCATATCCAGCAGCAGACCCATCCGCGAGGGCAAGGATTTCAGGTACCAGATATGTGCGACGGGACTGGCCAGTTCGATATGGCCCATGCGATCACGCCGTTCCTTGGACAGGGTGACTTCAACTCCGCATTTTTCACATTTAACACCGCGGTGTTTAAGGCGCTTGTACTTTCCGCACAGGCACTCGTAATCCTTGATTGGGCCGAAGATCTTCGCACAGAACAGGCCATCGCGTTCCGGCTTGAAGGTACGGTAGTTGATCGTCTCGGGTTTTTTAACCTCACCCATGGACCACGAACGAATCTTCTCCGGCGACGCCAGGCCGATGGCAATCGCGTCGAATTCCTCAGTCTGGTTCTGTTGTTTCAGCAGCTTCAATAAGTCTTTCATTGTTCACCACCTCACTCGAGTTCTATGTCTATGCCCAGAGACTTGATCTCCTTCAACAGAACGTTGAAGGACTCTGGCATGCCGGCTTCTATCTGGTGATTACCGTCGACGATATTCTTGTACATTTTTGTACGACCGTTCACGTCGTCGGATTTAACCGTGAGCATTTCCTGCAAGGTATAGGCTGCGCCGTATGCTTCCAGCGCCCAGACCTCCATTTCGCCAAAGCGCTGGCCACCGAACTGGGCCTTGCCGCCCAGGGGTTGCTGAGTCACCAGGCTGTATGGCCCGGTGGAACGCGCATGCATCTTGTCATCAACAAGATGGTTAAGTTTCAACATGTACATATACCCCACAGTGATCGGCCGGTCGAACGGGTCGCCGGTCCTGCCGTCATACAGGATGCTCTGGCCGTCGCGGTTCAGTCCGGCGAGTTCAAGCATGTCCTTGATTTCCTGTTCGCTGGCCCCGTCGAAAACCGGGGTGGCGATGGGCACGCCATCCTTGAGGTTCTCCGCCAGGTGCAGAATTTCGGCATCAGAAAGCTGGTCCAGTTGTTCTTTTCTGCCGCCGCTGTCGTTGTAGACTTGTTTCAGCAGCGCGCGCAAGTCCTTGGTGTTCTGCTGCGCGTCAAGCAGCGCGCCGATGCGCCGTCCCAGGCCCTTGGCGGCCCAGCCCAAATGGGTTTCCAGTACCTGGCCCACGTTCATCCGGGAAGGCACGCCCAGCGGGTTCAATACGATATCCACCGGGGTCCCGTCTTCCAGGTATGGCATGTCCTCAACAGGTATGATAGTGGAAATAACGCCCTTGTTGCCGTGCCGGCCCGCCATTTTGTCGCCCGGTTGGATGTGCCGTTTCACTGCAAGATAGACCTTGACGGTTTTCAGTACGCCCGGAGCAAGATCGTCACCGGAGGTCAGCTTATCCCGTTTATCCTTGAACTTGTCGTCAAATTCCTCCTTGAGCTGGCGTAACCGGTCTGCGGCCTGTTCCTGCATGCGGCTCAGTTCATTGCTCTTGAAACGGATTTCAAACCATTTTTCGCGCGGCGTCTCCGCCAGGTATTCCGCGGTGATAGCGGTGCCGCGCTTGTAGCCGTTGGGCCCGCCCTCTGCCTTCTTTCCGACGATATTGCGTTCCAGCCGCTGGTAGACGCCGTCTTCCATAATTCGCAACTGGTCATTCAAATCCTTCCTGACGCGATTCAGCTCAGCCTCTTCAATTTCCATGGCCCTGGTATCTTTTTCCACGCCGTCACGGGTGAAGACCTGCACATCTATGACCGTTCCGTTCATGCCTGACGGCACCCGCAGGGAGGTGTCCTTGACATCGGACGCCTTCTCACCGAATATCGCCCGCAACAGTTTCTCTTCCGGTGTGAGTTGGGTCTCGCCTTTCGGCGTTACCTTACCGACCAGGATATCGCCCGGGCTTACTTCGGCGCCGATGAAAACGATGCCTGATTCGTCCAGTTTGTTCAGCGCGTTCTCACTGACATTCGGAATGTCCGCGGATATCTCTTCCGGGCCGAGCTTGATATCGCGCGCCACGCAATTCAGTTCTTCAATATGAATGCTGGTGTAACGCTCTTCCTTGACCAGCCGTTCGGATATCAGGATGGAATCCTCAAAGTTGTAGCCGTTCCACGGCATGAATGCAACCATCAGGTTCTGCCCCAGCGCCAGTTCTCCAAGGTCCGTAGAAGGTCCGTCAGCGAGCACATCCCCGCCGGCGATTGCATCGCCGGGCTTCACCAGCGGACGCTGGTTGATACAGGTATTCTGGTTGGAACGGGTATACTTGATCAGGTTATAGATATCGACACCCGGCTCTCCGGGCACTATCTCCTCGTCATTCACACGCACGACGATGCGGCTGGCGTCAACGGAGTCCACGACACCACCGCGCCCGGATGTGACCGTGACTCCGGAATCCTTCGCTACCGTGCGTTCGATGCCGGTACCGACCAGGGGTTTCTCGGCGCGGATCGTCGGCACTGCCTGGCGTTGCATGTTGGAACCCATCAGCGCCCTGTTGGCATCGTCATGTTCAAGAAAAGGTATCAGCGCCGCGGCGACCGACACAATCTGCCTGGGCGACACGTCCATGAATTCGACGCGGTCAGGCGTGACCATCGTGAACTCATCCTGGTGCCGGCATGAAACCAGTTCATCAATCAGCTTGCCTTTTTTGTCCAGGTTCGTGTTGGCCTGGGCGATCATGTAATCCCCTTCCTCAATTGCAGACAGGTATACGATGTCGCCGGAAACCTTTCCGTTCTGCACTTTCCGGTAAGGAGTTTCCAAAAAACCGTATTCATTGGTGCGCGCATACACCGCCAGGGAGTTGATAAGGCCGATGTTGGGCCCTTCCGGCGTTTCAATCGGACATACCCTGCCATAGTGGGTCGGGTGCACATCCCGCACCTCGAAGCCGGCCCTTTCGCGCGTCAATCCGCCCGGCCCGAGCGCGGAAATGCGCCGTTTATGGGTTATCTCCGACAGCGGATTGTTCTGGTCCATGAACTGGGAAAGCTGGCTCGAACCGAAAAACTCCTTAACGACGGCCGAAACGGGCTTTGCATTGATGATTTCCTGCGGCATCAGTCCCTCGGATTCTGCCAGGCTCAGCCGCTCCTTGACCGCGCGTTCCAGCCGCACGAGACCGATCCGGAACTGGTTTTCCACCATTTCTCCGACACTGCGCACGCGGCGGTTGCCCAGGTGGTCGATATCATCAACGGTGCCCTTGCCGTTGCGGATATCCATCAGGGTCTGTAATACCGCGATGACGTCTGAACTCTCGCCGAGTTCCTTGTACATCTCTTTTGACACGTCATCGTTGCGTTGGCTGAAATATTTTCCGTCATAAATTATGCCCGGCCCGGTGACTTCCTGGCGGCTGACCCGACGATTGAACTTCATCCGTCCCACTGCGGACAGGTCGTAGCGGTCCTGGGAAAAAAACAGGTTTTTGAACAGGTTTTCCGCGGATTCCTTGGTCGGCGGTTCGCCCGGACGCATGACCCGGTATATTTCTATCTGCGCATCCTGCTGTGACAATGGCTGGTCGATACGCAGGGTATCGGAGATAAACGGCCCGCAATTCAGGTCGTTGACGAACAGGGTCTCCAGTTCCAGCCCGCCCGGCAGGTGCAGGGCCTCCAGGACCTCCGCGGTGATCTCGGTATTGGCCTCGGCCAGGATTTCACCGGTCTCCTTGTCGACCACATCCTTGGCCAACACCTTGCCGATCAGGAATTCCTCGGGAACTTTCAGTTCCTCGACGCCGGCTTTTTCAAGCTCGCGGATATGTCTTACGGTAATACGCTTTTCACTTTCCACGATTACGTTTCCATCCTTGTCCGCGATATCGAACGTAACCGTTTCGCCGCGCAGGCGTTCTGCTATCAAGTGCAGATAAATTCCTTTTTTATTTATCCTGAAACGATCTGTCTCAAAAAATGTGTCCAGGATATCCTGGGAAGTATAGCCCAAGGCCCGCAATAATATGGTCGCCAGAATCTTGCGGCGCCTGTCTATACGGCAATAAACAATGTCTTTGGGGTCAAACTCAAAGTCCAGCCAGGACCCGCGATAGGGAATCACGCGGGCGGAATAAAGCAGTTTGCCCGATGAGTGGGTCTTGCCCTTGTCGCTTTCAAAAAACACGCCGGGCGAACGGTGCAACTGGAATACAATCACCCGCTCCGTTCCGTTGATTACGAACGTACCGGTTTCAGTCATCAGCGGGAGCTCGCCCATATACACCTCCTGCTCCCTGATGTCTTTTACGATCTTGTTGCTCAGACCCGCTTCCTTGTCATAAATGACCAGGCGTACCTTCGCCTTCAACGAAGCCGCATAAGTAAGGCCGCGCATCTTGCATTCCTTTACGTCAAACCCCGGTTGATCCAGCCTGTAACTGACATACTCCAGGGTGGCATTGCCGGAATAACTGTCCATCGGGAACACCGATTTAAACGCGGCATGCAATCCGGAGTCTTCGCGTTTTTCAGGGGCGCGACCCGATTGCAGAAACTGCTCGTAGGAACTTCTCTGGGTCGCCAGCAGGTACGGGACCTCCAGGATGCTTTGTCTTTTTCCGAAATCCTTGCGCAGGCGCTTTTTTTCAGTGTAGGAGTAGGTCATTACATGCCCTCTTCATGCACAAAAGTGAGGTATGTGGACGGATGCAAACATGTGCCTGCAGGTTGCAGGCAATAGTTTTCTCCGCAGGTCTTGCGCGCGGCAGTGCCAATGGCGGGGGCAGACCTGAATCTGCCTGCGCCATTTGCCGTTAGCGCGCGCCGGGTGTTGACTGGTGCCGTCAAAAAATACACCAGAGTTGAACTATTTAAGCTCAACTGTGGCGCCAGCTTCTTCCAGCTTCGCCTTGACCTCTTCGGCTTCTTCCTTACCTATTGCTTCCCTGATCGCAGCCGGCACACCTTCCACCAGCTCTTTCGCTTCTTTCAACCCCATTCCGGTAATAGCCCGAACCACCTTGATCACCGGCACTTTGCTGTTCCCGAAGCTGCTCATGACCACGTCGAATTCAGTCTGTTCCGCGGCTTCTTCCACCGCAGCAGCAGGGCCGGCTGCGGCCACGGCTGCGACAGGCGCGGCGGCGCTGACGCCCCATTCTTCTTCCAGTTCCGAGATAAGGCCTACCAGGTCCATGACCGGCATACTGCTCAAGGCCGCTTTGATTTCATCTTTTGAGACAGACATTTTGTACTCCTCTTAAATACACATACTGAATATTGATAATCCCGGGTAGCTCTGAACAAGTTCATCCGGGACTTGCCAGAGTACATCCCTACACCATTGGAACCTCTGACTTAATCTGAGGTTCCTGCTTGTTGTTCCCGGCGGGCATCAAGCAGGCGCAGCAACTTCGACTCCGGTTCCGACAGGACCCGCAGGAATTTTCCGAGCGGCGCCTGCAACAGGCCCAGCAACATGCTGCGCGCCTGGTCCAGAGTTGGCATATTCGCAACGCTTTCTATCTGCGCGCTGTCAAGCAACTGGCCGTCCACGGCAATAAGCCTGACGACCAGCTTCTCGTTATCCTTGGCAAAATCGCGGATCACCTTTGCCGCCGATCCCGGTTCTTCGTTGGAAAAAGCCAGCAGCAGCGGCCCGCTAAGCGTCTCGCGCATGCATTCAAATCGGGTTCCTTCCAGGGCGCGCCGCGCCAGGGTATTCCGAACCACTTTGAGATAAATTCCCGCAGCGCGCGCCGAGCGCCGCAACGCCGTCATCTCGGCAACATCCAGCCCCTTATACTCGGCGGCGATGGCCGCGGGAGCCGCGGCAGCGACTGCATTGACTTCAGCGACAACGGCCTGCTTTTGTTCCAGTGAAAGACCCATTACCCGCTCCCCGCCTGGTCGACCACGATACCGGGTCCCATCGTGGTTGAAAGACTGATTTTTTTCAGGTAGATACCCTTGGAAGCGCTCGGTTTCGCCTTTTTCAGGTCCGCCAGCAGGGTATCCAGGTTTTCCTTCAGCGCCTCTGCGGCAAACGATGTCTTGCCGATACCGCAATGGATGATGCCGTTCTTGTCGGTGCGGTAACGCACCTGGCCCGCTTTAGCGTTGCGCACCGCCTCGCCGGTATCCTTGGTCACGGTGCCCACTTTCGGGTTAGGCATCAAACCGCGCGGGCCGAGCACTTTACCCAGCTTGCCCACGGCCGGCATCGCATCCGGCGCCGCAATCACAACACTGAAATCCATCATTCCGCCTTGAATCTGCTCAGCCAGATCCTGCATACCCACATGTTCTGCGCCCGCAGCCCTGGCCTCGTCGGCCTGCTCACCCTGGGCAAACACAGCCACCTTGACCACTTTACCCGTACCCTTGGGCAGTACGGTCGAGCCACGCACGATCTGGTCTGATTTTCTCGGGTCGACACCGAGATTGACTGCCACCTCCACAGTCTCGTCAAACTTCGCCGTTGCATTCTCTTTGAGCAGGTTAAGCGCATCCATCATTGTATAGGACTTTCCTGAGTCTATTTTGTTCCTGGCCTCGCGCACGCGTTTTGAAATTCTTGCCATCTCAGGCCACCTCCGTCTCGATACCCATGCTTCTTGCGGTACCGGCAATGGTAAGCACTGCCGCATCCAGGTCTGTTGCAGTCAAATCAGGCTCTTTGGCCTTGGCGATTTCCTCAAGTTGCGCCCGCGTCACCTTTCCGACCTTGTCCTTGTTGGGCACGCCACTGCCGCTTTCTATGCCTGCGGCCTTTTTCAACAGGTAGGACGCCGGAGGGGTTTTCGTGATGAACGAGAAACTCTTGTCCGTATACACGGTGATGATCACCGGCACGGGTAAAGCCTGTTCCATATTCTGGGTCTGCGCATTGAAGGCATTGCAGAACTCCATAATATTCAAGCCGTGCTGACCGAGCGCCGGGCCTACTGGTGGGCTCGGGTTTGCCTGTCCCGCCGGTACCTGCAACTTGATATAAGAACTGATATTCTTCGAACTGGTTTTCTTTGCCACTGTATGACTCCTGCGGATTCCGCAGCAATATTGCCTCTACTCCTTCTCCACCTGGGTAAACTCAAGCTCCACCGGCGTTGAGCGCCCGAAGATCAACACGGAAACCCGCAATCGACTCTTTTCATAATTCACTTCTTCCACCACGCCGTTAAAATCGGTAAACGGACCGTCGTTGACCCGGACCACCTCGCCCGGTTCGAACAAGACCTTGGGTCTTGGTTTGTCCACTCCGTCCACAACCCGCTGCAGGATGGAATTGGCCTCTGCCGCAGAAATCGGCACCGGCTTGTCCGTCGTCCCGCCAATAAAGCCCAGCACCCGCGGCGCTTCCTTCACCAGGTGCCAGGTCGCATCATTCATTTCCATCTGCACCAGCACATAACCAGGGAAAAACTTGCGGTCACTCTTGCGCTTCTTGCCGTCGCGCATCTCCACGACCTCCTCGGTAGGCACCAGGATTTCACCGAACTGATCCTTCAGGTCACTGCGCTCGATGCGATCCTTCAGCGAACGCATCACGCTCTGTTCATAGCCGGAATAGGCCTGTACCACGTACCACTTGAGGTCCATCGGTCTACCCTCCCGGGCCGCCGATTAACAGCCTGATAGCCCAACCCAGAACTGCATCCAGCCCCCAGAGTATCAGCGCGGCCAGGATCACCACCCCGATAACGAGCAGTGTTGTCTGCATCGTCTCCGGGCGCGTCGGCCAGACCACTTTGCGCACTTCGAGCTGCGCATCCTGCAGGAAGGCCCAGAATCTCCTGCCCGGTTCGGTCTGCAGACCAATCCATGCGGCGATGCCTGTTGCCGCCAGCAAGCCTGCCACCCGTAACGGCGTCGACTGATCATCAAAGACATAAAAGCCGACAATCGCAGAGATGACGATAAGCCCTGCAATCACCAGTTTTACCAGGTCCAACTTCACGTTTACTGTCTCTGAATTCATCACTCAAACCACCGGACATGATATCGGGTCAGAGAAAAATTCATGGGGACTTATTACTCTGACCACCAATACCAATAGTCTTTACTCCGACCTCGCTAATGTATATCGTCCTGTTGGCAGGCCAGGAGGGAATCGAACCCCCAACCTGCGGTTTTGGAGACCGCCGCTCTGCCAATTGAGCTACTGGCCTATTGAGAATCAGCAAAAATGCTGAAGATTACAGCCGGCTATTCGATAATTTTACTGACCACGCCGGCGCCTACGGTACGACCGCCTTCACGTATCGCAAAACGCAGGCCCTCTTCCATCGCGATAGGCGATATCAGGTCCACAGTCATACTGATATTGTCGCCCGGCATCACCATCTCCGAACCTTCGGGCAACTCCACCGCGCCGGTCACGTCGGTGGTGCGAAAATAGAACTGTGGACGATAATTATTGAAGAACGGCGTATGGCGCCCTCCTTCTTCCTTGCTCAGCACATACACCTCACACTCGAACTTCGTGTGCGGCGTGATGCTGCCGGGCTTGCATACTACCTGACCGCGCTCGACATCGGTACGTTTTGTTCCACGAAGCAATACCCCTACGTTATCGCCGGCCTGGCCCTCGTCCAGCAGCTTGCGGAACATTTCCACGCCCGTGCAAGTGGTCTTGGACGTGTCGCGTATGCCGACAATTTCAACCTCTTCACCCACCTTGACTATGCCGCGTTCCACCCGGCCGGTAACCACGGTGCCGCGGCCACTGATGGAAAAGACATCTTCGATAGGCAACAGGAACGGCTGGTCCACCGGCCGCTCCGGGATCGGGATGTAGTCGTCCATCGCCTCAATAAGACTATTGATGGACTTGAGCCCCAGGTCGGTATCTTCGCCGTTCAGCGCCTGCAGCGCGCTGCCTGTGACAACCGGCGTGTCGTCACCGGGAAAATCGTAGGCATCGAGCAACTCGCGTACTTCCATCTCGACCAGTTCCAGCAGCTCTTCATCATCCACCTGGTCAGCCTTGTTCAGGTAGACCACTATCTTTGGCACACCCACCTGGCGCGCCAGCAGGATGTGTTCACGAGTCTGCGGCATTGGGCCATCCGCAGCGCTCACCACCAGCACCGCGCCGTCCATCTGTGCCGCGCCGGTAATCATATTTTTAACATAGTCCGCATGGCCCGGGCAGTCCACGTGGGCGTAGTGGCGGTTGTCACTCTCGTATTCAACATGCGCGGTGGCAATGGTAATACCGCGTTCGCGCTCTTCCGGCGCATTATCAATCTGGTCATACGCCTTGACTTCGCCGCCAAAACGTTCAGCCATCGCCATGGTAATGGCAGCGGTTAGCGTTGTCTTCCCGTGATCCACGTGACCGATTGTTCCCACGTTCACATGGGGCTTCGTTCGCTGAAATTTTTCCTTGGACATGCAATATTCTCCTCAGATTGTTAAACGTAAAATGTCATTCATGGAGCCCATAACCGGAATTGAACCGGTGACCTCTTCCTTACCAAGAAAGTGCTCTACCGACTGAGCTATATGGGCATCGACCTCAGCTATTGGAGCGGGTGATGGGAATCGAACCCACGCCGTCAGCTTGGAAGGCTGAAGTTCTACCATTGAACTACACCCGCCAGGTTAAAAACCGCCCGGAATAGCCACCAACTCTTCAGGTAGTCCGAAACCTGCTTCTGCACTGTTTCCCTACCCCCCGCACCAAGTTGGTGGAGGGGGTAGGATTCGAACCTACGAAGGCATTGCCAACAGATTTACAGTCTGCCCCCGTTGACCGCTTGGGTACCCCTCCGGCATTAAGCAAGCAGAGTATTGTTATATATTTTTTTTTAGCTGTCAACATCGAATCTCACACAAATCGGGTCTGATCGTGAAAAAACAGCAGATCACTCCCTGGCTATAACTTAGCGTCACCTGATGCAGCGGCAAAAAACGCACAGGCCAGCAGAGAATAACATAACGCAGCGCTTAACATGGAGTCGAATGCAGACACAGTCGTTAAGGTAATATATCCCTGTACGCTTGCGATACCCACCAGGAACCCCGCTCCCCAGGCCAGGAACGCCGGGATATTATAGGCGGGGAGTAGTGCAAGCTTTTCAACCGAGTAGTTTTGCTTGTTGACAATAAAAAAGTCACAGATATAGATGCCGCAAAGACTCGGAATACAGATTCCCAACACGCTTATATACGGAATAAAGAAAGTCACGATGTCAAATACCGACAGCAATGTGGCCAGGACGCCAAACAACGCTGCGCTCCACCAGAACTTTATCCGCTTCATGGAGGCGGCTACCGACAGGCCGGCCGAATAAAGCATCCCTACATTGCTGGACACCGTGGAAAAAACCAGTACCACTAACGCGCCCACACCGATACCCAGGGAAAGCATGATTTTGATCAAGTCCTGTTCCCCGGACAGTACGCTGGGTATTGCGGTAACCGTCAACACTGTTGGAAATGAAATGCCCAATGCCAGGTAAACTGCGATAAGCGCCCGCCTTTCGTGGCGCGCATAGCGCAAGTAATCAGGCAAAGTGACAATACCGCCGCTGTAAGCGCCAATCACAATTGACATTGCGCCGCCGACACCCAACGTGCCGGCGCCGGCGCCGTACAATCCCTCGATATTGCCCGCTGCCAACGCCTTGTATGCGCCATACAACAGGATGGCTGCGAGTATCGGCACCACCAGCAAAGCCATTTTCTCTATTGCATGGAAGCCGTAGATAGTAATCCCCACCATCAGCAACCCGCCGCTTACGGCAAGCCAGTGCGCGGATATATCCGCGCCGGTAACGATGGAGACTATCTCCCGGGTCGCTGCGCCAAACAGGTTGCACAGTATCGCAAACCAGAAAAACATCACCAGCGCTATCAGGATATTGGCAAAGCGATAGCCGCTGGCGCCGAATGAATAACGCAATATCAGGTAGGTGGATAACTTGGAACGTGTGCCCACCATGGCGGCCAACACCCCGGTAACCGCCAACACCTGGCAACCCAGAATAAAACCGACCACACCAGGATAGAACCCCGCGCCCTCGCTGATTTTTGATGCCATCAAAAACCCCGGAACTGCGATGGTGCCGCCGATAATGATGGCGGCAATACGATAGGCGCTGGCGCGATCATTTTCCGGCACAGGCTGGTGGGAATAATCGTCGCCAGGGTAGAACCTGGAACCGGAACCCGCAGTCAACGCTTTCTCAATCCGGCAGTGGCTTTTGCGTCCACCGCGTTGTTTCTTATCACAACCTTGTAAACCTGCTCAGACGCCTGTACGGATACATAACCATCCAGGACATCGTCAAGCACGCATTGCGGATCGCGTTCAGTGGCCAGGCCATAACCACCCCCGCCGGCGGAAATACTGATAACCTGATCCCCCACCGCAACAGCAGTCCTGTATGTGCCCACCGTCCTGGCTTTTTCCGTGCCCGGGAACAGATTGAATGCGTTGGGTTCCGGACTGAGACCACCCGCCAAGGCCCAAGGGCGTGTTTTACTTTTCTTGGTGATCGACAAAAAATGCCCCGGCCAGACAAACCGGATATCCCTGCGTATTCCCAGCCCGCCCCGGTATTTCCCGGCTCCGCCACTGTCGCAGCGCAATTCCACCCGTTCAAACTGCATACCTGTTTTTGCTTCGAGCGCCTCTATTGGCGTGTTACGCACCATCGTGGTTGAAACATGGTTCAAGGCGTTGGCGCCGTCATGGTCGGCCGCCGCGCCCCAACCAACGGGCTCATTATTGCTGAGCGCATAAGGCCGGCCGCTATTTGCGTCATTACCGTACATCATAAACCCGGGCACATCGCCGCCGGAACAAGCGGCGATACGCGCCGGCAAGGCTTTTGCCAGCGCTTTGAATATGAGTTCCAACGCTACCATGGCCGACCACAACGTATAAGTGGCAGCCGGATAAACAGCATGAAACAGGTTTCCCGGCGGGGCGATTACCTCGAGTGGACGGAAACAACCGGCATTGCTCGGATGCGTGGGCGCCGTCAAGATTTTCAAGGCCACTTTACAAACGGTCTGGGTCAAGCCGTAAGGAATATTGACAGGCCCGGTTACCGCATCCGGGGAGTCGCTGAAGTCCACGATAAACCTTTCATCTTCGACACTCACCCTGACACGCAGCGGAATAATATCATCGCTTATTCCATCATCATCTATCAGGTCCTCGGCCTCCCAGGTACCGTTGGGTATACTCAACAATGCCTTCCTCGTCACCCTCTCACCATAGTCAAGGATCCCGGCTATGGCCTGCTCCAGGGCTTGCTTGCCGAATTTAGCCCGTATCTGTCGCAAGCGCCTGATCCCTGCTTGTGTAGCCGCCACCTGTGCGTCCAGGTCGCCGAGTACATTTTCTGGCAGGCGGGAATTAAAGCGAATAATGTCCAGCATTTCCTTATCCGCTTTGCCCCGCTTATACACCTTGACAGCCGGCAGGATTAAACCTTCCTGGTGCATATCAGTAGAATCAAGCACATAACCCGGGTCTTTGGCGCCCAGGTCCAGCCAATGGGCGCGAATACAGGTAAATGCGAAAGGCTTATCCTCACCCTCATCAAAGACGGGGGCAAACAGGGCCACATCAGCCACATGCGCTGAGCTCCAGTAAGGATAATTCAATACGATGATATCTCCGGGTTCCATGTTCTCCAGGCCGATACGTTCGCAGCCCTTTTTAACGGCATAATCATTTGCTCCGAGAAAGAAAGCGAGTCCGGGCGCATCGGCGATCAACTCCAATTCGCTGTTGTAGATGGAGATGCCAAAATCGAGCACTTCGTAAATTACCGGACTGAAGGCCGTGCGTATCAGCGTGCGCCGCATTTCTTCAGCCGCCGAATTAAGATAACTGTGAATAACGCCAATTGTTGAGCTATCCATTGATATTGCCAGGTGTATGAATCAGCAGGTGGCCAAAGTCATCAATGTGACAGGTTTGACCGGTGAATATCACCGCCGTCGCGGTGCCGTCATCAATAATGGCAGGGCCGTCCAGACGAGTGCCCGGCCGCAACCGGCGCCGTTCAACAACGGAAAAATCTTTCAGCTTTCTGTCCGCGAAACAATACGCGTTACGCCTGCTGTCAGGTATCTCACTCCCTGCGTCGGCGCTAGTACCTTTCAATTTTTTCAATTCCGGCTTGGCGCCGTGGCCAAAGCCGGATACGCGCAAGTTGACAAGTTCCAGCGGATAATCGGTTTTGTGTCCGTAACGTTGTTCGTGAGCCGCGTCAAAAAGCGTATGCAGGGTTTCACAAGACGGCATACCCTCCACCTGTATTTTGAGCGTATGTTCCTGCCCCAGGTAACGCATTTCCAGGAAGCGAAGCAATGTTTGCTGTTCGACTTCCGCACCCTGGGCCGCCAGGTTATCCCTTGCCTCGATTTCCAGGGCTTGCAGGGTTTTCTCCAGTTCGGCCAATACCGAGCGCTTGATTTCCACGAGAAACGTCTGGGAGACATCCGTAGCCAGGTCTGACATCAGCATGCCCCAGGCTGAAAATGCCGCCGGCACAGTCGGGATAATGGTGTCGGGTATAGCCATTTCCAGCGCCAATAACGGCGCAATCATCGGGCCGGCGCCGCCATAAGCAAGGATAGTCAGCTCTTTTGGGTCCTTGCCCTGTTCTACCGTAATCTCACGCACTGCCCCTTCGGTTTGCGCCACCAATACGGAAAAAACACCTGCCGCAGTCTGTAACACATCGGTTTTCATCTCGCTGGCCAGCTTGGCTTCCAGTCCTTCACGCGCGGCGGCAACATCCAGGCGCAACTGGCCCTTGAGAAAATTATCCGCATCGATATATCCAAGCAGCAACGCGGCATCCGTCAAGGTTGGTTGTGTCCCGCCACGACCATACGCAATCGGACCGGGCTCGGCCCCGGCGCTGTGCGGGCCCAACCTGAGCATTCCTTCTTCATGCCAGGCAATGGAACCGCCGCCGGCGCCAATGCAACTGATATCATAACTGGACACCAGGACCGGAATATTTTGCAGTCGGGTTTCGTGTATCACACTGGGTTGCGCATCATCGAGCACGCAGGCATCCAAGCTGGTGCCACCAAAGTCCATGGTCAATACACGCGCAATATTCAAGCGCTGCGCCAGGTAAGATGCGCCGATGATACCCCCGGCCGGCCCGGACATGACACTATCGAGAGGCCGTTGTTTTGCCGCAGTCGCTGTCATCGTGCCGCCGCTGCTGCGCATTACCAGGAATTTTCCGTTAAACCCCCTACCTTCCAATGCGGTCTGCAAATTGTCGATATATTTCTCGAAGATAGGGCGAATATACGCATCCAATACGGTAGTGCAAGTACGTTCATATTCGCGGTACTCACGCGCTATACGGCACGACACGGACACGGCAACAGTCGGAAAATTGTCCTTGATTATCCTCGCAACCTGTAGCTCATGGGCCGGGTTTTTGTATGAATGCAAGCAGCAAATCGCGATCGATTCAACAGCCTGTTCCGCAATCATCGCGTTGACCGTGTCTACAACCGCTTGTTCATCCAACTCGACCTCAACCTCACCGCTGACGTTGATGCGACCGGGCACGCCGGCAACACAACGGCGCTTGACCAGGGGGTCGGGACGCTGGTAGTGCAGGTTGTAGGCATGTTCGGGCGGCAATGCGCCGCGCCCCAATTCAAAGATATCCCTGAAGCCTTCGTTGGTTACGATGCCTGTGCGCGCGCCGCGGCGTTCAATGATGGCATTCAGCCCCAACGTGGTCCCATGGACAATGATCCCTGTATCTGCAAGGTCTATTTCGAGCCGATCGATCGCATTCAATACCCCGGCAGGCAAATCCTGGGGCGTGGTCAGCGCTTTCTCGAGCCGGGTCTCACCGGTCTCTTCATTGAAAAGAATCGCATCGACAAAAGTGCCGCCGATATCGACGCCTATGCTGTATTTCCCCATTTACCGATCATCCCTGATCACAGTTCCACCTTGCATGACAAAAAATATGTTTCTCAAGTTGCCGAGGTCGTCAACAGGATTTCCTGGCGTGGCGATAAAGTCGGCCCTGGCTCCGGGTTTGATGACGCCAAGGCTGTCATCATTAAGCAGCTTCGCCGCATTCACGGTCGCAGTCTGGAGCGCCTGTAACGGACTCAATCCGACATCCAGGTAATGTTCCAGTTCACGAATCCCAACGGGTATCCCGTCATCAATATCGCCCGGTGGGATATCCGTTCCGCTTACCAGGGTAACACCTGCGTCCACAGCGTTTTTTATACTCTGCAAGTGATCGGAAGAAGCGGACATTGCCTTGCAGATAGTCCATTTCTCGAAACCATGCTCTTGCATCCAGTCTTTGGAACGGGTCACACTGAGTGTAGGCACGATAAACGCATCAGCTTCTTTGAGCGCTGCGGCTGCCGACCTGTCCAGATTGTATGCATGTTCAAAACAGCGCACGCCGGCGTTCAGCCCGGCCATAATCGGTTCGGAGTCGCCGGCATGAGCGCATACATAGGTGCCCTTGCTCCGGGCAACCTCGACCGTGGCTCGAATTTCTTCAGCGGACATTTGCGCTTCGGAGAACGTTTCGTCCTTGTGAGCGATGCCGCCGGTCAGGAATATCTTGATGTGGTTGGCGCCCGCCAGCAGATCAAGCCGGCACTTCTTCCGAAAATCATCCGCCCCATCCGCTTCGGCGGTAAACCCATGACCATGGCCCCCACTCACGGAAACCCCCAGACCGGCAGAAAAAATGCGCGGGCCGGTCACCCAACCGGCGCCAATGGACTTGCGCAATGCAATATCGGCGCGGTTCAACTCGCCCACGGTGCGCACCGTGGTAATACCGGCCTGCAATGCATCCTGTCCCCTGCGATAAGCGCGATAGGCGGACAGGGCCGGATCCTCATTGGGATCACTCAAATGAAACGGGAAGATAATCGTCAGGTGGGTATGACAACTGATCAAGCCGGGCAAGAGATAAGCGCCGCGCATGTTGATAATCGCGGAGTTACCGCTTTTGTCTGCTGCGCTATCGACGGCCATAATCCTGCCGTCGGCCAGTGTAACGGCGGCCGCACGAACATGCCCGCTCTGCACATCAACAACGCGACAATTTTTAAGGATGGTCGTCAAGGCAAGATAGACCCGCAAGCATTTTTCAGTATTGGTAAAAGTATATCCATTTGACGAAATTGCCTTAACTGATACCAAGTACTATACTACAATTCAAGCAGTATCAGAACTGTTCTGTCCCAACAGCAACAGCTCCTGCTGATTATACCGCAAAAGGATTCAGGCGCTGTTTTGGCGTAACAAGCGCCAGCGCTTAACGCGATAAGGATTAACTGTCGCATGCTTATCGAGGTAACACTGTTCGTATAGTATACGGAGGGGGTCACATGTATTTAAGCAACAACGTATCACAACTTATTCTGTTCAAATTCCCCGGCCTGGGACAACTGCTTACGCTGGTTTTTCTCATTTGCATGCTTGCGCCTCCGGTAACGGTCAAGGCCCAAACCGGTCTGGTCATCGAAGAAATTGTCGTCACCTCCAGAAAACGCGAAGAAAACCTGCGAGACATTCCCGATTCGCTGACCGTCTTCAGCGATACTGTCATCGATAGGGCAAATATCACCAGCATTCGCGATTTTGCCGATTTAACACCCAACCTGACAATCATCGACCAACTCCGTCCCGGCACCCAGACCATGACGATACGAGGGATGACTACTGTGCAGAACGGTGAATTGCCGGTTGCGTTTATTGTCGATGGGGTCAATGCGCCCTCGATGAATTTCATCAACCAGGAATTGGTTGATATCGAGCGTATCGAAGTATTGCGCGGGCCCCAGGGCACCTTGTATGGCCGCGGCGCGGTAGGCGGGGCAATCAACATTATTACCAAATCACCGTCAGATGATTTGGAGATCAAGGCTAAAGCATCCTATGGCCGTGGCGATGCGCTGTTTGCCGGCGCCACGGTGTCGGCGCCACTCAGCGATACTATGCGCCTGCGGGTCTCAGCCAGCCACCGGGATGAAGACGGACTGATCGATAATGTCGGCGCGGGAACCGAAGCCGATCCGATCAACGAGCAATCAGTCCAGGGCCGGCTTACTTTCCAGCCAACGGACAAGCTCTCCTTAGACCTGCGCGGCCGTTACCTGAACGGTGATGCCGGGGGCATCTACCTGGTCACGATTACCACCGATCAAATTGACGACTTCTCCATACCCGTCAGCAGCAACCTGAATGGCGAGGACGAGCGCACGATAGGCTCCACCTCACTGAAGATCGATTATACCTTTGATAACGGCATCACACTGACATCGATCAGCGCCTACAATGAAACGGACTCCTACTTTTTCGGCGATGGCGACTTCTCCACCGCCACCTTGTTTGCCCAATGGTGGGAAATCGATGTCGAAGCCTTTAACCAGGAATTGCGGTTGACATCCGCCGGCGATAGCTCTTTGCGCTGGATTCTGGGCGGCTTTTACCAGGACAGGGAAGACAAGGAATTTACCGATTTTGGCCTTGAAGCGCCGGGACCATCGGTAATTCCATTTCCGGGTGGCTCCAGGGAAGTCCGGGATAGAGAATCATGGGCAGTTTTCGGACAGGTAGACTACGACATCACCGAACAACTGGCATTGTCAGCAGGCCTGCGTTACGACGAGGAGGACAATACAACTGATCTCGGCCAGTTGGGAATTACCCCGAGTAAAACCTTTAACGAGTGGCAACCAAAGGTCTCGCTATCGTATGACTGGAATGAAAACCTGATGACTTATTTCACCTTTGCCCGCGGTTTCCGTCCGGGTGGTTTTTCAAACAGTTCAGGCGTGCTTTATGAAAACGAAGTATCCGATAACTTTGAGATTGGCGCCAAGGCTTTCATGCTGGACTCGCGCGTGCAATTATCCGCTGCGGTGTTCTATATCGACTTTAACGATCAGCAGCATTTCTTTTCCCGCGTCACGCCGGCCGGGGTGCAACGTTTCATCATCAATATTGCGGAGACCACCAATATCGGCGCCGAGGTGGAATTGGCCTTAAGAGTGGTTGAGGGGCTGGATTTGAACTTCGGTTTTGGTCTGACCGACACTGAAATAGACGATTTTGACGGTTCCGGAATGTTTGAGGGCAATAATACGCCACAGGTAAATAACTTTTCGATCAATGCCTCAGCCCAATACACAAAACCTGTCTCCGGCCCCTGGCAACTGGTCGGACGGCTGGATTATGAGCATCGCGGCGAAGTGGACTGGGACCTTAACAACTATGTGACGACACCGAGCAAGAACTACCTCAATTTGTACGCGGCAATTGAGAATGCTAACTGGTCGTTGTTCGTATTCGGAAAAAATGTGCTGGATGAGCAACAACCGACGGCAATGGGAACCGATGTATTCGGCCCCGGCATCCATCTGAGAACGCCAAGCAGGCCAGCGTCCTACGGGGTCGGGATAAAAGCGGATTATTAGTCCAGCCCGGATTTCTCACAAGTTCGCAAACCCGGATGGCGCCCAAGCGGCGACAGGAGACCTCTAGACATCATGTTTTGACCTGCCCATCTCAACACACGTGGATTATGTTGAAATGGGACACTTCAACACAGAGCCATTATTGAGAGGACAGGTCATGAAAGAGTTTACAGTACAAGCGCATCAGATCGAAACAGTCACCGCACGTAAAGTGATCAACAGCACGTCGGCAGACGGTCGTTATCCGGCCTATATTGGGCTTGACGTGCATAAAGATACGATAGCCTATGCCGTTGCGCGAGCTGGTCGGGGCGAGGCCGAATCGAGGGGAGAGATTGGCAACAAGCCGAAGAGCATTGCCAGGCTGGTTGAGCGCCTGAGCACAGAGTTCGGTGGTGAAATGCTGTTGTTTTGCTATGAGGCGGGTCCCTGCGGGTACAGCATCTATCGTCAACTCATCGCATTGGGTCATGACTGCCAGGTGATCGCGCCATCGCTGATTCCGCAGAAACCGGGAGATCGCATCAAGACTGACCGGCGTGATGCACGCAAGCTGGCGCAGTTGTTGCGTAGTGGCGACTTGACAGTCGTCTGGGTACCGGATGAAGAACAGGAGGCGATGCGGGATCTGACCCGGGCGCGAGATGACATGAAGTCCCAGGAGCGCAAGGCACGTCAGCAGCTCAATGCCTTTGTCCTGCGACATGGTCATGCCTGGCCCTCACACAAGACGCGCTGGACACAAAGCCACTACAGCTGGCTGGAGTCACTCCGGTTTGCCCATGACTGGCAGCAGGTCGTGTTGCAGGAGTACATTGATGCGGTTAAAACGGCGACCCGGCGTGTGGCTGATATCACGGCACAGATGGAGCGGGTACTGCCGCACTGGTCGTTTGCCCCGGTCGTGGACTCACTGGTGGCACTGCGCGGCATCGACAAGCTGGCGGCGATAGTCTTACTGGCTGAGCTGGGTGATATCAGTCGCTTCGAATCCGCTCAGCAATTGATGGCTTTTTTGGGACTGGTGCCAAGCGAACACAGCAGCAGTACCCGCCGTCGTCAGGGGGCGATTACCAAGACAGGGAATGCCCATGCCCGGCGGATGCTGGTCGAATCGGCCTGGAGCTATCGCTTCCCGGCACGACAGACGGCCCATCTCAAACGCAAGGCTGCCGGCGCGTCCGATGAGGCCAAAACCATTGCCTGGAAGGCCCAGAAACGACTCTGTGGGCGCTATAAGACACTGACCCAGGCCGGTAAGAATACCAAGCTGGTCTGCGTCGCTGTGGCGCGGGAATTGGCTGGATTTATCTGGGACATTGCCTGCCGAGAGATGCCGAAGGTCGATGGCCGGGTGACTCGGTGAAGCTCATCCAGGTGAAGCAGCCAATCATATCCACAGAATAGAGGAGACGTGAAACCTGTTGAGTCAGGGCATGGTCAAGCCGGTGTGGAGAACCCTTGTTCGGGCTATACCGGCATCGGCCATGACGGGATAACCTCAAGCGAGCATTCCCGGTCGATGATCCCTGACACTAGAGAAAGGTCAGCTCCGCGATGCAGTGAAGTCCAGTCGGTAACCAATCCACGTATATCAGCATGATCCACCATCGCAAACTGCTTGGCCTTGTCCTGACCCAACAGGCGTTCACAACAGAGTATGAAATTTAACGATTGACAGGTCAAAACATATCAGCCCGAATATCTCATTACCGATTGATGCGATGATCGCTGAGGATTTTTTGCGTTAGCGGGTGCTCGTGACCGAAAGCATAGTGGTTCTTCTGGTTGAGGGAACATGTGCCCGCTAACGCAAAAAAGACCAGCGAGGGCGCATCAAGCGCAGTGTGTAATGGCAACATACTTGGCAAATTATCATAACTCATTAACAGCAAACATCTATCCGATGCTGACAAGCGAATCGGTGAGATATTCGGGTTAGCCCGACTTTATCCATCAGTTAGCGTCGTTTTGCCCCGACTTTGATCCAAAAAGACATTATACAAACAAGGCTTTTTTGATTCCTGAACTTTACTGCGGAACAATTCGACCGTGCTGACCGAACTCGGTCCGTCTGCATTCATTACATCAAACCGCCCCGTAGGAGCCTTATCTCCCACTTGTACCGTCACTGTGACCTACAATAAAAGTTACTTGTTGTAATGTGGAGAATTATATCAGCGAGTGAATATCCCGCCCTATTTGTTGGAACAAATTTTCTTGACACGACTAAGGAGAGAGCCAACCCTCGTCCTGAAGCATAGTCTATCCGTCGGACACTCTTTGAAATTTGCTCCAATATTGGATATATTTTAGAATACTATCGACACGTTTGCAGGATACCTCACAATGGCTGATATACAGAACGACGAAATTACTACCGTTCTTAGAAACTCACTCCACGGGTTTGCCTTGGCAGAGTTGTGGCCGAAGGCAGAAATCATCGACAAGTCCGGGCAAGTACCAGCAGAGCATTGGCAGAAAATTGACGAACTGGGTTTCACTACACCCGAAATCGGTGAGACATTTCTTACACCCTATCAGTATCTCGTGGTCGCTGAAGAGCTTGGGCGCGGTGATCCCGCAGTAGCTCTTGGCGCCCTGTGTAAATCACATTTTTTATTCTTAGCTTCTCATTGCGAACCCGCAGATTTTCCTTGTTCAATACTTTCCAAACTTAACGAAGAAGCACTGGAAACTTCTCTCTTTCTCTATGAAGGGTTTGGTCGCGATCCGGAAGAGTTCGTCACTACAGCGATACCAACCGGCGCAGGCTGGTCTATCACGGGGCTCAAGTATGTTGTAGGTGGTCCCGCGCTACCCGATCTTGCTGCAGTGATTGCTCGCGATTCTTCCGATGGAGCTTTGAAGGCGTTTATCGTCGAAGCCAAGACCAGTGATGGAATTACAGTCGAGCGTGACGGGGCCGAAGTAATCTCTTGTGGTCTTGGCGGAGCAGCTCCTGTCAGTCGCGTTCGAATGGACGCCGTTTCAGCTACGGAGACATTGAAAATCGACGCTGACTCACTTCTCCGAATTATCAATTTAATTCGTCTCACACCCGCTGCAGTCGCAGTCGGCGCAACTGCCAAATGTATTGAGTATGCGGCCGAATACGCCAACGAGCGGATAGCCTTCGGCAAGCCTATCTCTCAACACCAGGGTGTTTCATTCATGCTCGTAGACGGCCAGATGTCGCTGGAAGCGGCTCGTTTGGCTTTTGAGGATGCAACATCTGCCATTGAGTCAAACGAGAACGCGAGTGTCGTAAATGACATGGTAACTAGGGTTTGTAGTGATACATTCGCTTCAGTTTTACAGGCGACCCGTGATTGCGTTCAGGTCCTTGGTGGCCATGGCTTTATTAAAGATCATCCGGTGGAACGTCTGTATAGAACTGCTGTGGGTATGGCATCGCTTGACACTGATCTTCGACATCTGGCTGTCATCACCAGTCGGATTTCCTAAAACCTGCTCGCTAATTCACAATGGAAACATCTCTTTCATATAGACCCGACACCCTTCGCCTTCAAGCGGCAATCAGAGCATGGGGGTTAGAATACATTCGCCCAAACGCTCGTGCCGTCGACAGGACTGAAGAACTTCCTGAGAACGTGGCCGACATTTTAGCTGCTTGCCCCATACAACAATCTCCGTTAAGCATCCCCAGCGGAGGCTTAAATGAAAATGACGCGTTCTTCGGTGGTGATCTTGACGGAAATTTTTTGCTTTCATCCGTGGTATGTGAGGCTGTTTTCTATGGTGACCCTTGGGCATACGAAGTCTTTGTAGGTGGCAACAGTATCACTTTCAAGGTAGTCGAGGCCATCGGCACTGAAGAGCAGAAGAAACACTGGCTATCTCCGGAAATTCAGAAAGAAATAGGAGTTGGAGCATTTGCACTTACCGAGCCTCACTTTGGTTCCGATCCGTCTCAAGTAGCGACCACTGCGCGTGCAGTAGGCGATACCTGGGTCCTTAACGGTTCAAAGATGTACTGCAGTGGTGGCGCTACAGCAGGTCACATCCTGGTATTTGCCACACTTGACAAGTCTCTTGGTTCCGAAGGGATACGCGCGTTTATAGTGGAACGAGAAAAGACTCCTGGTTTAATTGTATTGAAAGAGAATGAAGACAAACTCGGCGTACGTAGCTGGAAAACCAGCGCTCTTGCGTTCGAAGATGCGGTTATTCCTGCTGAAAATGTACTGGGTGACCCCGAAGGTCCGGCAAAAGGGCTATTCGGCGCCCTTTCCATGCTCAACGACTCCCGTCCTCTCGTCTCAGCCTTTGCGATCGGTATCGGGAGCGCCTCACTGCAATATTTCGAGGACTGGTACAAGAGTAACCAACACTATTTTTCTAAACTTAACCGCTTGAGAATCGAGGACGATGTACGCTCCATGAACCATATTCTTTCGTCAGCCAGACGATTGATCTACAACGCATGTCGGCTCAAGGATCAGGGTTTGCCTAATCGTATGGAATCCTCGACTGCTAAGGCTGTAGCGCCACATGCCGCAGAGTATGTTTGCCGTCGCGTCATTGAGTTGATGGGACCTGAAGGTTCTTCAGAAGAGCACTTAGTTGAGAAGTGGTATCGCGACATTAAGATATTTGACATTTTCGAAGGATCAGGACAAATACATCGTGTCATCAAGGGTAGAGAACTATTCGGTAAATAGCCAGTCCATGGTATATCTGGATCAGTTCAATTCAATTGAGCGCCAACTGCGACGCACTTCGAAAATTAAGACGCCTCTGACTTAAGAGGTCCGTTAAAGCAGGTGATAAACTGCTCCCGAAGCTCCCGTTTTAGAATTTTCCCCGAAGGGCCAAGTGGAATATTGTCGACAAACTCAAACTGCTGCGGCACTTTATAACTCGACATTTTAGCGCGGCAGTAGGCTCGTAGCTCCTCTTCCTCTATCGGTTCACTGCCCCTGACAACAAGCACCGCAGTTACACGTTCTCCCCACTTTTCATCGGGCAACCCAATTACTGCAGTTGAATCCACTCTCTCGTGGCCGCAAAGGACTTTTTCGACCTCGGCAGGGTAAACATTCATACCTCCGGATATGATCATGTCTTTTATGCGATCAACAATGTAAATGAAGCCTTCTTCATCCCAATATCCTACATCGCCGCTTGCCAGCCAACCGTCACTATCAAAGGTTACCGCGGTTTCTTCAGGCCTGTTCCAATAACCTTTGCTGATTGCTGGACCGCGCATAAAAATTTGCCCATTCACACCAGCTTGAAGAATGGGCAAATTAGTTTCAAGGTCACGAATTTGTACTTCCGTAAGGGGCGACGGCATGCCTGCGGAACCGGCTTTCTCAAGCGCTCTGGCTGGATCCAGCACAGTCGACCCGCCTTCGGTCATGCCATAGCCCTGCGTAATTCGAACGCCTCGATCCAACCATTTACGTAAAGTAGCTATGGGCACGGGTGCGCCGGCAGCCATTATCATCAGATCTGAGAAATCGTGATTTGCGAATTTTGGATGGTTTTCCAAAATAAATAACATCGTCGGCACACAAAATGTAAAAGTAACCTTCCACATAGCAAGCGCCTTGTAGACTCCATCAGGATCAAACGAAGGCATAATCACCACTTTACCGCCCGCGGCCAATGCCGCCAAGGCATAGGACAGGGAACCGACGTGAAACATCGGCGCGATAGAGAGCACAACTGCACTGTCGACAATGTGGGTAGTTAAGTGAACATTGGTCACTATCGCCCAAATATTGCCATGTGTAATCATGACGCCCTTAGGGTCACCAGTTGTGCCGGAGGTATAGAGTATCACCGCCAGGCTGTCTTGGTCTGTCTCGCAGAGTGGATGCCTTGATATGCCCTTGGCGCCGGTCAAATCTTTAACTGAAAGGATTGGCCAATCACTGTGAGCTTCCTCGATGCTGATAAAAGTCAGATACGGCAACTCATCCTGAAGGCGGGACATTGCTTGCAGTAAATCAGGACTAATAACTAAAGAGGTAATTTCGGCATCATTGGCAATGGACCTGACTTCCTCAAGTGAAGATCGGGGATTGAGGGGAAGGTAAACGACACCAAGGCGCGCCAGGGCAAAGAGAATCACCAGCATAGCCGGATGATTGTGGCAAAGGATGGCCACACGATCACCACGCTTAACACCGGAGTCCAAAAAAAGATCTATGGTGGCGTCAATTTGCATTACGAGATCGGCGTACCGATATGTCTGATCCCCATAGACTATTGCAATTCTATCGGGTCTCCGTCTCGCTTTATCAAAAAAAGGCGAACACAAATTGTTTGTATAGATATAACCAGTTGTTGCCGGTGCTATCTCACTCAATTATCACCTCCCAATTTATATAAACCCACGATTTCAGTGAAAGCAGAAGCACACCACTTTCCAAAGTAAAATCTCACAATAATCCATGTTTCTCAATTAGGCAGGCCACCTTCGACACACAAAACTCACCGCCCTACCATTGTTAAGTTACGGTATCAATTGCCTGTTCAGTATTACATAACAAATACTGTCTTCAAAGTAACTCAGCCGATATCACGCCTAGCCGGAGATTAATCCACTACGAGTTGGAATCGTAGGCAATGGCAGATGTGCTTCGATTTTTGATTATTGTATCCGATATCGGATATAATAATCATAAATCGTGGTATTACAACCTGTAGCTCTAACCCCCAAAAGCTTATTGTTTGAAGGTCAGCGCTAAGGAGACTCCAATGGCGACTTCGAAAAAAATGACGCTGGTGGCTTTTATCCAGGCCCAGAACTGCTCGAATTTTCCGGCCTCTTGGCGGCACCCGGCCGCAGCGACGGACTTTGCGTCGGCCGCCTATTACCAGCGTATTGCACGTGAACTGGAAGCCGCCAAATTTGCCCTTGCGTTTGTGGATGACCGGTTGGCGATGCCGGACAGGTACGGTGACAGCTTCCGCTATGCGGTCGAGTACGGGATTCGTACCGTCAAGATGGACCCCAATCCGATAATGATGGCAATGGGGCTGGCGACAGCGCATCTGGGTGTGGCCTCGACCTGTTCGACCACCTACAACGAGCCCTTTCACGTGGCTCGCAGTTTTGCAACCATGGACCTGATATTGGGGGGGCGTGCGGGCTGGAACGTGGTGACCTCGCTGAATGATTCGGAGGCGGCCAATTACGGGCGCTCGAAACACCTGGAACACGACCTCCGCTATGACCGGGCCGATGAATTCATGGAGGTGGTGTTGGGTCACTGGGATTCCTGGGAAGACGAAGCCATTCTCATCGATAAGTCGAGTGGGCGGTTCGCGGACCCGGACAAGGTGCACGCCATCAACCACACGGGCGAGTGGTTTTCTTCCAGGGGACCCTTACCGGTGCCGCGCTCGGCGCAGGGCCGGCCGGTCATCATTCAGGCCGGCGGCAGCGGCCGGGGACGCAGGTTTGCGGCGCGCTGGGGCGAAGTGATTTTTTCCATGTTCCCCACGTTTGAGGTGGGTCAGAAGCTGTACCGGACGCTGAAGGAGGAGATCGGGGCTGCCAACCGCGACCAAGCGCACACCAAAATTGCCACGGCCGTGTTTCCCGTGGTCGGTGAGACGAAGACCATGGCGGAAGATAAGGTGGCGCTGCTGGAGTCGCTGTATAAGCCGATCGATGCGCTGGTTAACCTCTCGGAACTGTTTAACTATGACTTTTCGGGCAGGGAACTTGATGAGCCCATCAGCCCCGAAGAGTTGGACGGTATGACGGGCAACCAGTCCTATAAGGAGCGTGTGATAGAGCGCAGCGGCAAGCCTGACCCGTCGATCAATGACTTTCTCGAACAGACGCACCGGGCGACGATCCGGGAGTTTCCGTTGTTTTATGGCACGGTCAATGATGTTGCGGACCGGATGGAAGAATGGTTTGTCGGGGGCGCCTGTGATGGTTTTGTCACTGCGCCCACCCACATACCTGGTTCTTATGAAGACTTCTGCCGCCTGGTGGTGCCGGAACTGCAGCGTCGGGGGTTGGCGGAGACAGAGTATCACGGCCTGACCCTGCGCGAGAACCTGGGGATAAAAAAAGCCCGGGTCGGCGATTGGAGATAAGAATTCAGAATTGGGAATTATTCTAAAACTACATGGGAGGCTAAATGAAGACAGTTAAGTCATCCTGCCGAATCTGTATCAATTGTGGTTTCAATTTTGACGTGGAAGACAATCAGATTGTGTCCTTCGCCGCCGATCTCGATCATCCTTATTCAGAGGGTTATTGCTGCCCCAAGGGGATTGCCGGGATTGAATTGCAGCAAGGTCTGGCGGACCGCATTACCGAGTCGCGAAAAAAAACTACAGGTAACGACTTCATCACCATGAATGCCTATGAAGGGGCCCGTGAAGCAGGTGAAAAACTGGCGGCGTTGGCCAAAGAATACGGTCCACGCTCTATCGCCTTGTTCTACGGCACCGGGGCCTATCACAATACCCTGGGCACTATCTTTTCCAAGTCCTGGTTGCATGAAGTGGGTTCGCCAAATCTTTTTACTACGGTAACCATCGATCAGTCCTCTCACTGGGTGACTTTCGGGCGGATGGGCATGTTTCTCGGGGGTGAACGCGCCGTGAACACACTCGACGTGGCGTTATTATCTGGCAATAACCCCATGGTGTCCCATATGGCATCGCCGTATACGCCATTCGAATGCATGAATCCGGGAGAAAACGCCAAAAAGATGCGGGCTAAAGGCAATAAGCTCATTGTAGTTGACCCGCGCAAGACCGAAACCGCGGAATACGCTGACCTGCACTTGCAAGTAATCCCTGGAGAGGACGCTACCCTGTACGCCGGCATTATCCACCTGCTCTTCAAGAACAATTGGGTGGATACGGAATTTTGTGACCGTTTCGCTATCCATGTCAAACGTTTAAAATCGATGGTCCAAAGCTACAAGCCGGATTACGTCGCCAAGCGGGTTGGCGTGCCTGAAGGGCAGGTGCGAGAGGCCGCTCGTATGTTGGGGAATGCCAAGCGGACTCACGCTGCCTGCTGTACAGGAACCGCTATGGCTCCCGATTCCAACCTGGCCGATTTCCTAATCGAATGTATTAATGTATTGCGCGGCGGTTTTCGTCGCGCCGGTGAAGTGGTAAGTAACCGGACCCCCCTTGCCAGCGGAGGGGCTGGTGACGGAGTAGCTGTTGACCTAGGCGGCACAGTAGCTATCGAGGATGTATTACCACCCGCTCGAACCTGGGAGTCTGGTGTAAAATGCCGGACTCAGGATGTGGGTAAAATTTCCGGAGAATTTCCCTCGGCCTTGTTACCGGACGAGATCCTGCAATCCGGCGAGGACAAAATCCGGGCATTGGTTGTCTTTGGCGGCAACCCGGCGATGTCCATCCCGGATCCAAGGAAGACCCTGACAGCGTTCAAAGACCTGGATCTGCTGATAACCCTGGATCACCGTATGACAGAAACGGCCGAATTATCAGATTATGTGCTCGCCACCTCGACTCAGTACGAGCGCCACGACCTGAGTAGCTTTGGTGAATTCCTGATGCCTGAAACCTATGCACAGTACTTTCGTCCGGTGGTGGAAAAACCGCAAAACGTGGCCCACGATTGGGAGATTTTCTGGGAATTCGGTCGAGCGATGGGACTGCAACTGGACCTGAGGTACCTCACCGCTGGAGTCGGCTTTGAAACCTTGCCTCCGGGCCCGTCCATTGATATGTTGAATCGGCCTGAGTGTCGCGATATGCTGCGGCAAATCTGTGAAGAAAAAGGACTTTCCTTCGATGAATTGGAGCGGGCTCCGGGCGGCATCAGGCCCGATCTACCGGAACTCAGGGTTGTTAAAGCAGAACATGACTCCGGAGCGCGTCTGGATCTCTGTCCGGATGATATTGCCAGGGACCTGGAACGAGTGCGCCAGCAACCCCTAAACGAGACGAAATACCGTTTTGTGACGCGACGCTTGATCGCGGCGATGAACAGCCACTATCGCAACAGTGACTTTGCCAGACGCAAGTTCCCCCAGAATTTTGCCTATATGCACCCGGATGATATTGCAGAGGAAGGCTTGACTTCCGGGGCAACCGTAGACATTACAAGCGACAGTGGCACAATCATCGGTGTGGTGCGCAGCGATGAAACACTGCGACGAGGCGTGATTTCCATGTCTCACTGCTATGGCACACTGGACCCGGAGGATGATCCCCTAGGAGAACAGGGTGGTCATACCGGTCGTTTGATTGCGCTGGATCCCCAGCGCAGTGAGGCGATCAACTTTATGCCTCATATGAGTGGTTTTCCTGTTACCGTCAATGCTCGACAATAAGTAACCTGTATGCCGCGCAATTAAAACATGAATATTTCCAGGAAGTAACCGTGACCTATGTAATAACCGCCCCATGCATCGCTGATTACTCCTGTCTTGAATTCTGCCCTATCGATTGCATTAGTCCAGGCCCGGAAGATGGCGATTTCGGTGACGCAGAGCAACTCTATATCGACCCGACACGCTGCATCGACTGCGCTGCCTGTGTGGAAGCCTGCCCGGTACTGGCTATCTTTCACGAAGACAAATTGCCTGAAAAATGGCAACGCTATACCCAGGTCAATAGGGATTACTTCAGAGCCAGGGCGAACACCTCGTGAAGCAGACGCTACGCATTGCTGTGGTCGGATCAGGCCCTGCTGGCATGTATGCGATTGGCCACCTGCTTGAAGAGCCCGAGATAAAGGTGGAGATTGACCTTTATGAACGCCTGCCCACCCCCTGGGGACTGGTCAGGGCTGGTGTGGCGCCCGATCACCCGGAAAAGAAACAGGTGGTCGACCGCCTGTTTAACTATTATTTCCAGCGACCCCAGGTACGCTTTCTCGGTAACGTCGAGATCGGTAAAGACATCCACCACGATGAGCTTACAGCATGGTACGACGCTGTGATCTACGCTACCGGCTCCGCCGGTAATGCCAAATTGGGTATCACCGGGGAAGATCTACCCGGCAGTTGGAGCGCCGGCGAATTTGCAGGCTGGTATAATGGCCATCCGGACTATAGTCACCTGAATATCGATCTCTCTTGCGAAAGGGCGGTGATTATCGGCAACGGCAATGTCGCTTTGGATATGGCCCGGACCCTGACATTATCCCCTAAGCTTCTGGCGAAAACCGATATTGCTGATCACGCCTTGGCGACACTCAAAACAAGCAACATCAATGAAGTGGTAGTGCTCGGTCGGCGTAGCCGTTTACAAAGTGCCTTTAATAATCCCGAACTCGAAGAGTTGGAACACCTCGATGGAGTTGAGGTGGCGGTCGATATCGAAGACCTGCCCAACGAGAGCGAAATGAAGTTGGACGGCGCCAACTGGACAACCCGGCGCAAAGTCGAAACCCTTGCGCATCTTGCCAGTAGGTCCGTGACTAATGCCGGCAAGAAAATCATCTTTCGCTTTCTGACGTCAGCGGTGGAATTAATCGGCAACGGTAAAGTCGAACAGATTTTGATGGTACGTAACTACCTCGAGCGCGACAAGCAGGGCAGAGTTCAGGCGCGCGCTAGCAAAGAAGAAACACTGCTCGATGCCGGCCTGGTGTTAAAAGCAATTGGCTATAGAGGAATTCCCTTTCCGGGTCTACCCTTTGATAAGTACAATGGTGTGATCGCCAATGACGATGGCCGCGTAACCGGGCCGGAAGGTGTAGTGCGCGGCAGCTACGTTACCGGGTGGATCAAACGCGGTCCCCGAGGCATTATTGGCTCGAATAAACTGTGTGCCCGTAATACCGTGCGCCATTTGCTGGCCGACTGGCAAGCGGGTAAACTCAGCGCCGCAATATTATCCGCTGATGAGGTTATGGCTATTGTCAAGCAACGCAAAGCGACACTGTTTACTCGAAAAGACTGGTTGCAGATTGATCGTAAAGAGCGGGAGCGAGGGCGCGCTCAAAACAGACCCCGAATAAAATTTTGCCAATGGCAAGAATTACTTGCCCAGGAGTCAAGATATTGAAGAAAAAACTTGGCCTGAAAGGCCCGGAATTATCCGCTCTGGGGCTGGGATGCATGGGAATGTCAGGTGTGTATAAAGCCTCGGACGATGCGCACAGTGATGAGGTGTTGAATCATACTTTGGATTTCGGTGTTGAAATGATCGATACTGCTGATATATACGGCGCCGGTCATAACGAAATACTCATTGGCAACGCTATCGGCAATCGTTACGGCGAAGCATTTATAGCTAACAAATTTGGCATTTTACTCAACAATGAGGGCTGGCCAATCGGCGTTTCTGGCAAACCGGAATACGTTAAGACTGCCTGTGAACGTTCATTACGTCGTCTGAAAACAGATTGTATTGACCTGTATTATCTCCACCGAGCGGATCCGGAAACGCCTATTGAAGATACCGTTGAAGCGCTGGCTCAGTTAGTACGAGAGGGTAAAATCAAACACATCGGCCTGTCGGAAGCGTCTCCCAACACAATTTACCGCGCAGCCAAGGTCCACCAAATTACGGCAGTACAGTCTGAATATTCTATTTTTACCCGCGATGTGGAAAATGAAATACTGCCGGCCTGTCATGAAGTCGGAGCGGCTTTTGTTGCCTATAGTCCGCTGGGACGAGGCATGCTGACCGGGACGTTGATTGCGGTGGATGAAAATGATGTTCGCAACTATGTGTCCGAGCGTTTTAGTGGAGAAAATCTGGAGAAAAACCTGACTCTGGTTAATCGCATTAAAACTGTGGCTGACAGGCGCGGCGCAACACCAGCGCAGGTTGCTTTGGCCTGGGTATTGGCACAGGGCGACAATGTATTTGCAATTTTCGGGACGACTCGCCTGGAAAATTTGCAAACCAATTTAAAGGCGATGGAAGTACAACTCAGCCCCGAGGAATTGGCAGAGCTATCATCGCTTTCGGCTGAAGTACAGGGATCTCGTCATACTGAACAAATAGAGAATGCTTGTCTGGTAGAGACGCCGGAACAACAATGAAAATATAAATCTTATCTTTGTCTTGAGCGATCTGACAAATCCAGGATAGACTTGTCAGAATTTCTTTTACTATACTTTTTCTATCAGTCTGGTTTCGAAGGACTTCGCTCCGGCCTTTAAGTCCAAAATCAGCTCATCCAATTTTTGGCCGCTTAGCTGTCCGGCCAGACTCGCGCAGGCTATGCAGTATTTCAACTGCTTTCCTGTGTTATTTAACACTGGCACTGCTACGATCGTCACCCCGTGAACATAAGCGCCGTCATCAATGGCATAGCCACATTGTTTTACCGCATTGACATCTTGTAGCCACTCATCAAAAGTGGGCGCATTCTCCCAAACAACGGAATTGAACTTTGCCTTCAGGTCCTCCGGCCCCAAACCGCAATAAGCGGCTACGCAACGACCCGAGGCGCTAGCGAAGCGTGGAAAAGAAAGCCCGCGAATAATACGCACACTGAACATCTCAGCGCTTTCTCCAACCGCTGTTGTGATGAGGTTGCGCGATCCATAAGGCTCAACAAATACACTCGTAACACCACTTTGGCGAGTCAGATCATCGAGAATAGGCTGAACAACGCGAACAACATTCGATTCACTAAGATACGAACGCGCGAGCATGAGTATGCCTGCGCCCAAAGTGTACTGCTTCGAAGCCGTATTTACTGCGACCAGACCTTCATCCGCCAGAGCACGCAAGATATGCAAGCAGGTGCTAGGTACTATCCCGAGCGCCTTCGCCAACCTGGAAACACCGACAGGTTCAGGATTTTCCGACAAGTACTTGAGAATATTAATAGTACGCATTACTGCCGGAACGGGTCTGATTTTAGGTTTTTTCAATATCGCTGCCTCGTGGAATTATCACGGAATACTAAGCAGAACTTCATTACTTGTCACCCTCCGGTATGCAAATCTTCAGTAGAACTGCGTCGGCAACCAAAGAGCGATCTCGGGGAACAGCAGCAATAATCCTATCATCATCAGCATCATCAGCAAAAATGGCAACGCGCCCAAAGATACATCATTGAAATTACCGGCGGTACGTATACCTTGAACCACATACAGAATGACACCAATAGGTGGCGTAATCAATGCCGTTTCCATTAAAACTGTCACCAGAATGCCGAACCAAATCGGATCATATCCCAGGGAAACGATTATCGGAAATATCAGTGGCACGGTTGTCAGCATCATGGAAAGCGTTTCCATGAACATGCCAAGGATAATATAGAAGAGTACGATAATCAGTATCGTTTGCATGGAAGTCAGCCCGAGCCCAGCGATGAAATCGGTCAGCGCCTGGGTGACGCCAATAAATCCGAGAACAAAGTTCAGAAACATAGCAGCCAAAATAATCATCATGATCATTGCGGTTGTGCGCATGGTCCCCTCGAATGCGGCTGCGAGCATACTGAGAGTCAGGGATTTTCGCCAGACTGAAATGATCAGCGCACCACAGACACCGATAGAGGCCGCTTCCGTAGGTGTCGCAATACCGCCATAGATCGAACCGATAACAGCGATGAATAGCAGGACCGGCGGTAGCAGGTCGGGCAAACTACGAACCCGCGCGGACCAACTCGTTTTCACCTTGGCTCCGCCCCATTTCCGCCGATACAGGCAGGCGATGATAATCACCATCATGAACAATACAGCAAGAATGATACCTGGCAGAATACCTGCCAAGTAAAGTTCCGGAACGGAAGTATCCGTCAAAAGCCCATAGAGAATCAGGTTGACCGACGGCGGAATCAGAATGCCAAGGG
Organism: Gammaproteobacteria bacterium; assembly: GCA_965221335.1. GTDB lineage: Bacteria > Pseudomonadota > Gammaproteobacteria > Eutrophobiales > Eutrophobiaceae > JAAXHV01. Next base: position 317,490 of record CBDCSC010000004.1, read on the forward strand.
TACTGCCGGCGGCAATGCTACCGAGGAACAGGGGTTCATTGTACTTGCGACTCTTGATTTCCGGATAAGCGACTGTGCCGACGGTAGCAGCAGTAGCAACGCTGGATCCTGAGGAGGCGGCAAAGATGGCGCAGGAACCAATGTTGGCGTGCATCAAACCGCCGGGAAGCCAGGATAACCACTGCGCCACTGCTATATACATACGCTGGGCAATACCGGCCCTGACCATTATCTCACCCAGCAGGATGAACATGGGAACTGCGACCAAAATGAACTCCTTGCTTTTGTCCCAGACAAATTCGCCCATGGCCAGTGTGAGTCGCCCATCCATGTAGAGTTGGTCGAGTGACAGGCTGAGAACACCGAGAACCGCAGCCACCGGCACACTGGCGAGCGCCAGCAGCAACAACAGACTTAGAGTTTTTCCCACCATGTCAATATTCCCTCTCTCCCGTCATAGCGCCGGCGTTGCGTGCCTCCTCTTCGATTTCTTCTTCCCGCGACTTAATACCAACCACCCGGGTTACGGTACGGAAGTCGCCCTGGAACAATGCCGTCAGCGAGAAGATGGAAATGAACACCAGCGTAACCATGAGCAACACGAGTCCGCTAACCCAAAATAATTGCGGGACCCAGAGCGGCGTTGTGAGAGTCGTAACGGAAACGGACTCGTACTCAATCGAGTTCTTCAAAGTAAAGATTGCCCGCTCGGTCAGAACTCCCATAAACACGAGCAACAACAGTGTGCCAATCACGTCCAGCGCCGCTTGGACACTACGCGGAAACAGCCCGTAAACTGCGTCGATGCGAATGTTGGCCCGGTTCAACAAACAATATGAATAGGCCCAGGATGTGCTAGCCGCAAACACGTAACCCGTGATTTCGTCCGATCCGCTCATGGTAACGCCTAAAATTTTTCTCGATAGCACATCCAGAGTGACCATGATAGCGGCCAGGAGAAGAGCCGCCCCTCCGACCCAGACAGCGACGCGGGAAATCCGTTCTAAACAGTCATAAATACGTGCAAACATTTTGTCTCTCTCATGGCAAGTCAGAAAAAACAGTCACATTGCGAAAACAAATGAATAGCTCCATAAAATAAACTCCTCTACAATCAGCCGGAAGCTTCGAGGCCCAGCAGAACGCCGACGCGCTGATTCCATTCATCAGCACAGGCCTTGCCACAGCGTTGCGCCCAGCGTTTCAAAACGAAATCGTTGAGAATGATTTTGAGTCTGGCCTGATCAGCGGCAGACGGCTCGATCGGAACCAAACCGCCCGGCTCGCCAAGGTCGCACGGACCGGCAGCATTGCAATCCATCCCGCGCTGATCGTTGGCCGCGGTCGCCGCCCACATTTCTTCCTCGAGTTTCGCCGCTTCCATTACAATCAACCTGCGACTCGCTTCGCTCAGACTATCCCAGACCCTTTTGTTAACGGCCATGAACGATGCCACGTAACCGATCCGGATGCGGACATTGTGTGTGACCACCTGGAACCACTTGGCATTGTACGCCGGTAGTGTCCCGGTGACGCCGCAGTCAGCCACGCCCTTCTGTAGAGCCGGTACGACCTCAGCGAAGGTAATGGTCACGGCATTACCGCCAAGCCCTTCGATAAAATCTCCCAGGGTCGTGTTGAAAGCGCGGATCTTCTTGCCCCTCAAATCCTCCAGCCTGATATCCGTGACGCTTTTATCTCCAAAGTTACACCATAACTGTTGGCTGGGCCAGGCATAGAGCATCAGAATCTTGGCGTGGAACTTTTTATTGAATTCCCGTTCCAGGACTGGACGATAGGCTTCCAGCGCTTTCCGATAGGTCGGCAAGTCCTGTACGATGGCGGCAAGATCCACTCCCTCGATCGTTGGGCTGTCGCTGGCGACATTGGACAAAACACCATGAGCGAAGTCGAAGGCATCCAACCTCAGTTGCCGCATCAGTTCGAAACCGGACAGTCCTAGCTCCGTAAGTGGTTTGGCGTTTGCTGTCAACGTGCCCCCGGAAACTTCCGGAAGCGTGCTATTCCAGAAGCGGCTTTCCCGTTCCTTCCAGTGTTCCAGATTACCCCAGGTGCCAACGACCTTGAACTCGCGTGTATCAGCGCCACCTGCAAGGGTTGTACTTATATCCGCCGTATAGAACGCCACACGTAGAACTACATACCCCACGATTAGGACCGCTGCGCCAAACGAGATAAATTTGCCCAATTCTTACGCCCCCGTCTCCTCGGCGATTATGCGACTTCTATTATCGTGCATTTATTGAGCCACAGCGCCGAGTATGGAATTAGATTGCAACGTATAACATCCGTCAAAGGTAACGCTCCTGCAAAATTCGGAGAAGATCCTCAACACGTTCAATAATCGCGAACACTCCGAGCGTCATATATGGAATTGCTCTTTTCGAATAACATTCAAATCTATTATTGCGGCCGTAACATCGTTCCAATCGCACATCAACGCATTATGAATGGATTTGCCGTAGAAGTTTCCTGGGCAATCCAGATCGATTTGACCTCCATGAATTCCTTGATCGCTTCTGCGCCGCATTCCCTGCCCTGGCCTGAGCGTTTGTAACCGCCGAAGGGTGTCGTGAAACTGACGGCACGGTAAGTGTTGACCCAGATTGTGCCGGCCATCAACTTTTTCGAGATGCGAAAAACGCGGCCGATATCCGAGGTCCAGACCCCGGCAGCCAGGCCGAAAAGGACGTCATTGCCAATCCGGATTGCATCCTCTTCCGTGTCGAACTGGATCACCGACAAAACCGGACCAAAAACCTCTTCCTGCGCAATCCGCATGTCGTTGGAAACACCGGTAAAAATCGTCGGTTCGACGAAGCGGTCACCCCTGGCGCCTTCGCCTGTGTAAGGTTTGCCGCCTAATACACAAGTTGCGCCATTTTCCTTCGCCACTTTTATATAGTGAAGAATCTTGTCGTATTGTGGTGGTGTGGTGACCGGACCCACATGAGTGTCTATCGACATCGGATCACCGATCCTGGCATCGCTTGCGACTTCCACAAGGCGCTTAACGAATTTGTCGTGGATCGTACGCTGAACCAGCAACCGTGAACCGGCAGTGCAGGTTTGCCCACTGGCTGCGAAGATACCCGATATTGTGCCCATTATGGCAGCTTCAAAGTCGGCATCCTCGAACACGATATTGGGCGATTTGCCACCCAGTTCCAATGTGACCGGCACGATTCTTCTGGCCGCACTTTCATAGATTTTCTGTCCGGAGAAATCGGATCCTGTAAACGCCACTTTGACAACATCCCGGTGTTCAACCAAAGGCGCGCCGGTGTCCAGACCCATACCCGTAATGCAATTGACAACACCGTCCGGGATTCCGGCTTCCTTTATAAGCTCCATAAATTCCAAAGTGGAAGCGGATGTGAATTCCGAGGGTTTGACCACCGCGGTGTTACCGGCCGCCAGCGCCGGCGCCAGTTTCCAGGCCAGTAACAGTAGCGGTGAATTCCACGGTGTGATCATTGCCACCACACCCAGGGGTTCGTAACGGGTGAAATTGAACATTCCGGGACGGTCAACAGGCATTACCGACCCTTCGACTTTGTCCGCAAGCCCACCATAATAGCGGTACCACTCAGCCATGTATTTTGTCTGCAGACTCATCTCGGCAATCAGCTTACCGTTGTCGCGAACCTCCAGCTTGCCCAGACGGTCCGCTTCGCGTTCGATGATCTCTGCCAATCGAACCAGATGCTTGCCACGTTGGGTGGGAAACATATCGGCCCACTCACCGCTGTCGAATGCCGCCTTGGCAGCTTTGACGGCCCGGTCCACGTCCTCGGCATTGCCGTGCGCAACCCTGGCCCAGACTTCTCCGGTATAGGGATTGTCGGTGACAAAATACTCACCCGAAGCCGGCTTGACCCATGTGCCGTTGATGTAGTGATTATAGGTCTTCATAGTTTCGCTTAATCTCGCCTCAGTTGTCGTGTTCGTCAGGTTGGAACACAATTCGGCCGGTCACGTTGCCGGCCTCAAGATCGTCCATCGCCTGGTTGATCTCGGACAGTGGACGCCGTTCGACCGGCATCGGCTTGACTTTGCCGGCACGCACCATGTCGATAATTGCATGCAACTGCGGCAAGTCGCCCACATGACTGCCCCGTACGGTCATCGCCTTTTGCGTCAGCCAGACTTGCGGTATGCGAAAATCGCCGCCGGCCTGACCAACGACGACATAACGCGCGGCTTTCGACATGGCTCTTACAGCAATCCGGCTAGTCGCTGCTCCACCGAAGGTATCGACAACACCCATCAGGCGGCCGTCAGTCTGACGCTGCAACTCTTCGACGGCATCCTTGCGTCGGCTGTTCACTATCTTTGAGGCGCCCATTTCAAGCGCGGTAGCGAGCTTGGTATCATCAATATCAATTGCAATGACGTTCTCGAAACCCATCCCACAGGCCAGAGCTATGGCGTTCATGCCCAGTCCACCACAGCCCATGACTGCCAGCCACTCACCTTCGCGGAGCTCGCCTACTTTCACCAGTGCGTTATAGGTTGTGCTGCCGGAACAGGCATGCGGCGCCACTTCCGTAGCATCGAGCCCCTCGATATCGATCAGAAACTTCTCATGCTCGACCAGACAATGGGTGGCAAAACCCCCGTTTTGCACCATTCCGATAACACGCATCGACAGGCAGTCGCTTTGCCGATCTTCCCGGCACGCCAGGCACGCACCACAACCTATCCAGGGAAAAACCAGAACTTGCTGGCCGTGCGTGACGCTTTTCACATCCTTACCGACAGCCTCGACATACCCTGCGACCTCGTGCCCGAAGGTCATCGGCAAGCGTGCGCCGCGCTCGGAAAACGTCAGTTTGCCCTCTTCACCAAGGTCCATATGGCCCTTCTTTATATAAAGATCGGAATGGCAAAGGCCGGCGGCCGTCACGCGTACCAGAACCTCGAGGCCTTTCGGATCAGGCAAAGGCCGACGACGCTTTTCGAAGGGCTTGCCCCACTCTACCAGGTCGTAGCTTGTATAGTCGCTCAAGGGATTCCCCTAGGTCAATTCGCTTGTAAAACAGATCATTGGCATATTTTCTTGAGTGTGGACTACCTTATCGAGCATATTCAAGTTTATAGGAGTTCAATGATCCATTTACGTACTGAAGCCTGTGGGTTATAGGCTCGAAATTTTTATCACAATTCAGAATGCCAGCAACCGTACGCAGCTAGTTGCTTTCATTTGAGTAAAGGCTGCTATAAAAATAATATTTTGTCAATATGGTTTGTCATTTGTCCTTTGACAATATATGATTCCTGATGTCTGGCGTTACATTCTAAGAAACGATGGAAGCCTTTGGTTTAGCTATAGCACTGACAGTTCTCATTATCCTGGCGTTCCGGGGTGTCAACATCATCATCGCATCGCTGATCTCCTCGTTCATGGTGGCTGTAACGAATGATCTGTCACTTCCGGTAACATTTAAAGAATACTTTGCATTTGGGCCGCCCCTGGGCGCGTTTACGTTTATGGGGCGCTTTTTTCTGCTATTTTTGACCGGCGCTATGTTCGGCACCCTAATGGCGAAAAGTTATGCAGTGACATCGATTGCCCGTGCTCTTGGCAGGGCGCTGGGTCCCAATCAGGCCCTGCTCATCGTTGCGTTTAGCGCGGCAATACTAACTTACGGAGGAGTAGTCGCATTTGTGGTTGTTTTCGTCATATACCCATTGGGGCTGCAACTTATCCAAAACGCTCGACTACCACGACGGTTACTCGTGGCAGCAATGTGCCTGGGCAGTGGGACTTTCACCATGACTGCCCTACCAGGCACACCCTCAATCCATAATGTTATTCCCGCCGTTGCCCTGAACACAGATTTGTATGCAGGGGCATTACTGGGCATTCTGGCGTCAGTAATTATGCTAGTCCTGGGTGTCTGGTATTTGTTGCGAGAACAAGCCAAGCTTGCCGACTGGGAACCGCCCGCGGATCATTATCTACTGGACAGTGTAGAGGCTACGAGTGAGGAACTGCCAGACTGGCGTATTGCAATGATCCCAATGATTATCGTCATCTTGACGATTGCGTTACCGAAGATCATTGGCCAATTTGTCCCTGACGATGCACAGGTATCTGCGTTCACAAGGTTACTACTGGTGGCGCGCGCGGAACCGGTTATCTGGCCGAGCTTCGCGCTTGTAATCGGCTGCATAACGGTGTTTATACTTTTTCCGGTGATCCGAAAGGATTTTATGGAACACTTGGGACTCGGCGCTAACAATTCAATTATGCCACTGATTAATACTGCCGCCGTGATCGGATTTGGCGGAGTTGTGACACAAACCACTGGCTTTCATGATTTTGCCAACTTCATGCCTAGTCTAGACCTGCCGCCCAATGTGTCGGCAGCGCTATCGGTCAACGTGATATCGGGGATTATAGGTTCTTCATCTGGCGGACTACAGATCTTTATGCAAACTCTGGCCGAACAATACTTGGCACAAGGTATACCACCAGAAATATTGCATCGAATTTCAGCTATTGCCTGTGGCTGTATAGACAGTCTTCCACATAGTGGCGGTGTGGTCGCGTTACTGACAATTATGCGTGTGACCCATCGTGAGGGCTATAAAGATTTGGCAATGGTCACTGTCGCGATACCCATAATAGCCACCATTTTCACCGTCGGAATAAGCATGTATATTTGAGTCCCACGAGTCATTGTCGCTGTATTTTCTCGGCCCTAGTACTAGTCATCTACAACGAATAATTCGTGCGTCCACAACCTTGGCGCCACCCTTACCGGGCAGCAAGGTGAGCGGGTTGAGTTCCATCGCGCTCACCGATGTGTTTTCACAAAAGTAATCAGCCACCCGCAAGATGGCCTGAATGGCCGATTGCCAGTCGTAGCCTACGTTACCGCGCGTCCCTTTCAGGATTTCCCAGATGCGTAGTCCCTCGATCACACACCGCAGGCGGTCCTCCAGATTGGGTGGTTCCAGCAGCGCTACTCCCGAGTCCTTAAGGATCTCGGTATAAATTCCACCGGCGCCGAGCACCACATACGGACCCAGTTCGACGTCACGGGCAAACCCGCACAGCATTTCAATACCGCCGGTCACGCCTGATTGCACCACAATTTCCGCATCAGGCAAGCCCAGTCGATTGATCTCAGCGGCAAGCCGGCTCGTCTCTGCCCGGAAATATCCGGGTGTGTCCACCGGGAACACCACCAACCTGGAATCGGACTTATGTAGCAGTTCCGGATGATTCACCTTGATTGCAACCGGCTGCCCGAATTTGGCAAAAACCGCCATCGGATCGTCACCTGCCGAGACCACGCCCACCGACGCAATTGGCACCTTATACTCCTCCAGCGAAAGTAGCGCTTCCTTGAACGGCACCCCGACATCCGATTCGTGGGGGGCAGACTCCTGTTGAGCCGACTCTTGCGTTGACTCATCCACACCAGAAATCAGCGCCATCGCCTCCAGCGGCGCTTCGTAATCGGTAAACATGGTGATGCCTGAGTTATACAGCCGATGAAAGGCATCTTCCTCCAGCATGCGTAACTGTTGCCACACCGGCACCAGCGGTACCGGTGAGGTCCTTACCACCTGTTCAAGCGCTTCAATGCGCTGCAACGCGGTTTCGCCACCGGCGCCCCCCAAAGGCACCAGTACCAGATCGTAGGTCTTGGGAGAAGCAAACTCGCGCAGCGCCTGCACAAACCTCTGTGCGTTATAGGCATAGATACCGGTAGTATCCAGCGGGTTGGTGATCCGGTCGGGCTGTGAGCCGAGCAAGTCAGCGATCACCGCCCTCGCCGCCGCCTCTGGCGCCGGCAACTGCAGACCCTGCTTCTTGGCAAAGTCTGCGCCCAACACCGCCGTACCGCCGGAGGCCGTGTAAATTCCGACCCGCTTCCCACCGTCGTAGTCAGTCGTCGACAGCAGAGTGAGCACCGCGTAAAATTCGCGCAGGCTGTGCGCCAGCAAGATGCCGTTGTCTCGGCAGTACGCCTCCAGCGGCGCCATCTCACCACTGACGGCGCCGGTATGCAGCGCTGCAATTTTACCCGCTTCGGCCGAGCCCGCCAGTTTCAACAACACTACCCGCTTGCCTTTTGCTTGAGCCACCGCCACCACGCGAGACAGCTCTGACGGATCGTGAATCGCTTCCATCAACAATGCAAAGGTACGAATTCCAGCATCCAGTTCCAGCAAGGCCTCCATCAACTGGTGCGTTTTCAATACGCTCTCATTGCCGGTGGTGATCTGATAGCGAAACCGGCCTTCCTGGCGACTGGATACTGCTATTCCCAAGGAACCGCTCTGCGAGATCAGCGCGATAGGTCCCGGTTTACGCAACTCAAGTCCGTCGGCCGAACTCAAAAATACCTGATCGGCGAAATTAGCCGCGCCGACACAGTTTGGACCAATCACCGCAAGACCGTACTTGGTCGCAAGCGCCTTCAGCTCCGCCTCGCGTCTAATGCCCTCTTCTCCGGCCTCGCGGAATCCTGCCGCAAACAACACCGCCGCCCGGACGCCCATCTCTGCGGCTTTACACAACTCATTCAACGCCGCTTGCGCGGCAACCGCCAGCACCACCACTTCCGGGGCAGACGGCAACTCGCCGAGTGAACGATAAGCCTTCTGCCCTTGGATGGTACCGCCCTTGGCATTAATGTAGTAACGCCGGGCGATCCTGGAACGACCAATGTTGTGTGCCACTTTGCCGCCAAACTTGTTGGTATCATTCGACGCGCCTACAACCGCCACGCTTTCGGGGCGGAACAAACTCGTCAAATTAGCCGCTTCGCGGCCTTCTCTGTCAGACATCGACACCCGCCCTCTGAAGAATCTGTCGCGCTTGCATGATGAACGGATAGTCCACCATACGACCATCCACCGCGAATACCGAGGTGCCTTCACTTTCGGCTTGCGCCGCCGCCTGTATAATCTTTAGCGCCCACTCGATCTTGTCGTCGTCCGGTGTGAATGCTTTGTGGATTACTTCAACCTGGCTTGGAGAAATGCACATCTTACCGTCATAACCCATGTGAAAAATACGGCGAGTCTCTTCATACAAGGCCTCCGGTTCGCGTAGCTTTACGCTGGCCACATCGAAACACTCAATCCCCAGCGCATGTGAGGTCATTACCACATGGCCACGCACCCATTCGAGTTCGCGCTCAGCCTCGGTACGCATAATGCCCACGTCCACGCTCAGATCCTCGGTCCCCAGACACACCCCAATCATACGTGGTGAGGCCTGAATCACATCCTTCAAATTCAAGACCGCCGGGCCGCTTTCGATCATCGGACATAGCTTGATACCGCCCACAGGCAATCCCAGTTCCTCTTCGCGTCGCGTTAACAGGTAGTCCGCCGCGATAATTTCGTCCACACTGCGTAACTTGCCCGGAATCAGCGCGTCGGGGCGACCTTCAACCAGTGCGATGATGTCGCGCATTCCCTCCAACGAAGCCACCTGATTGATCCGCACCCAACGTTCCTTGCCCTGGTAATCCCAGTCACGCAGCGCCGTAACACAGCGTTCTCTGGCCTCGGTCTTCTGGTCGGCTAATACGCCGTCCTCCAGCTCGAGAAAAGCAACATCGGCATTTGATGTACGTTGTTTCTCCAACAGTTTTTCATCGGCACATGTGGTAATTAATAAAGTTCTGTGTTGGCGCATCGTATTTTTCCTGTCGATTTGAGTCGCTTATTCAGCACTCTTTATGGTTGTTTCTTTAGGCTTTGTGTTTGCGCCATAGCGTACTGAAGGTCTCACCGCGCTTGATGCCCTCAAGCATTTTCCTGTCGCTGTCGAGAATCAGCGTTGCCTCGGCAACGGCCTGCTCATGGTCCTGCCAAGGCACGACTACGACACCTCCACGACAGCCGGCAATAAGATCACCGGTTGCGATCCTGATCCCCTCAATGTGAACGGGTTCACCTATAGCTGTGATTTTGCCCCGTCCGGCAATGGTACTGACAGCAGGCGCAACGGCAAAAACAGGAAATCCGATAGTTTCGATCTGTTCCAGGTCACGCACACAGCCGTACAGTACTGCAGCGGCCACACCGGCGTTCTTTAACGCTAAAATGGCAAGATCACCCATCACAGTCAGCATGATGCCCCCCGCATCCAGGATGATTACATCATCCGGACCTGCGCGGTCGATAAGCGCTCCCGTTCCAAACTCCCCCAGCGGAATTGCACCATTAGGCTCAAAGTGTACGCGTGCGGTGAGCGCCCGGCCGACAAAACAGGTAGAGCTTGTCTGGGACCTCACACTGCTGAGCACAGCGCCTGTGCCGGCGCGGCGCGCGCCATCGGCAAGTGTATAAGCATCAATCTCAGTCAATGTCTTTCGAAGTTCATCGTGCAACCTGCTCCTCCTGCTCTACTCACAAATAACCTGCTTATGAAAATTCTGACCATCGTGACATACCAACGGCCTTGATTAGTCCGGAGATACATCATAATCTTTTTTTACCAGTTATTGTCAATATGATGATAATATTGTCATTATACAATTTATGACTATGTCTAATCAATCGACCAAGTCTATGCAAAACGAATATAACGACAATAACCGACGCGGACAAGACTCCCGCAGGAAATCGAATGAGAGCGTGGTAACGGCTGCCGCTTCTGCAATCTATGCGGACCAGGTAAATGGTCGGCAATTTCAGGTCCTCGGAGCTGAGTATGGCATTTCCGATTTCGGGGACGCCTACTCAGTGCAAGATGAACTGGTGCGAATGCTGGCCGAACGGGACAATACCAGGCCCGTTGGACACAAGATCGCTTTAGCTTCAGTGGCTGTTCAACATAAATGCGGTCTCTCCGAACCAATTGTTGGTGTCGTGCTTGAAAGCTCAGTGCGGCAGGATTGCGCAACCATCACACTTTCCGACTATCAGCACCTGGGCATCGAGTTTGAAATTGGTTTTCGTATCAAGCAGGACCTGGTCGGAACCGACGTCCCATTACGAGGAGATGATATCGCGCCTGTTGTTGATGCCATTTTTCCGGTAATCGACCTGCTTGACGACAGATATCTCGACTATAGTGAACTGCACCCGATCTCATTAATTGCTGATAATACATGCAGTGCCGGCGCTGTCATCGGTACGCTGTCTCCACTACGCGACCTCCATGGCGCAGTTGCCACCGTCACACAAAACGAAGCGCCACTGGACTCAACTCCGGTTCAGGAATCAATCGGCGATCCGCTAAACCTTGTAGCATGGCTTGCAAATGATCTTAGAAAAAGAGGAGATTATTTATCGACTGGGGATATTGTTCTCTCCGGCGCTCTGTTTCCGCCCGTATTCCCTGCTCAAGGTGAGACCTACAAGTACTCGTTATCAGATATTGGAACCGTATCAGTATCATTCCTGTAAAAATAGAAGAAAAGGAGACTCCAATGGCGACTTCGAAAAAAATGACGCTGGTGGCTTTTATCCAGGCCCAGAACTGCTCGAATTTTCCGGCCTCTTGGCGGCACCCGGCCGCAGCGACGGACTTTGCGTCGGCCGCCTATTACCAGCGTATTGCACGTGAACTGGAAGCCGCCAAATTTGCCCTTGCGTTTGTGGATGACCGGTTGGCGATGCCGGACAGGTACGGTGACAGCTTCCGCTATGCGGTCGAGTACGGGATTCGTACCGTCAAGATGGACCCCAATCCGATAATGATGGCAATGGGGCTGGCGACAGCGCATCTGGGTGTGGCCTCGACCTGTTCGACCACCTACAACGAGCCCTTTCACGTGGCTCGCAGTTTTGCAACCATGGACCTGATATTGGGGGGGCGTGCGGGCTGGAACGTGGTGACCTCGCTGAATGATTCGGAGGCGGCCAATTACGGGCGCTCGAAACACCTGGAACACGACCTCCGCTATGACCGGGCCGATGAATTCATGGAGGTGGTGTTGGGTCACTGGGATTCCTGGGAAGACGAAGCCATTCTCATCGATAAGTCGAGTGGGCGGTTCGCGGACCCGGACAAGGTGCACGCCATCAACCACACGGGCGAGTGGTTTTCTTCCAGGGGACCCTTACCGGTGCCGCGCTCGGCGCAGGGCCGGCCGGTCATCATTCAGGCCGGCGGCAGCGGCCGGGGACGCAGGTTTGCGGCGCGCTGGGGCGAAGTGATTTTTTCCATGTTCCCCACGTTTGAGGTGGGTCAGAAGCTGTACCGGACGCTGAAGGAGGAGATCGGGGCTGCCAACCGCGACCAAGCGCACACCAAAATTGCCACGGCCGTGTTTCCCGTGGTCGGTGAGACGAAGACCATGGCGGAAGATAAGGTGGCGCTGCTGGAGTCGCTGTATAAGCCGATCGATGCGCTGGTTAACCTCTCGGAACTGTTTAACTATGACTTTTCGGGCAGGGAACTTGATGAGCCCATCAGCCCCGAAGAGTTGGACGGTATGACGGGCAACCAGTCCTATAAGGAGCGTGTGATAGAGCGCAGCGGCAAGCCTGACCCGTCGATCAATGACTTTCTCGAACAGACGCACCGGGCGACGATCCGGGAGTTTCCGTTGTTTTATGGCACGGTCAATGATGTTGCGGACCGGATGGAAGAATGGTTTGTCGGGGGCGCCTGTGATGGTTTTGTCACTGCGCCCACCCACATACCTGGTTCTTATGAAGACTTCTGCCGCCTGGTGGTGCCGGAACTGCAGCGTCGGGGGTTGGCGGAGACAGAGTATCACGGCCTGACCCTGCGCGAGAACCTGGGGATAAAAAAAGCCCAGGTCGGCGATTGGCGGTGAGAATTAAGTTTATTGTCCTTATACAATTTTACAATCATATTGACAAAATAGAAGTAATTCTTCATGATGGATCAACATGCATTAATTAAGCTGATGGGAGAACAATAATGAAATTCGGCCTATTATACGAAATGCAGCTACCTCGCCCCTGGTCACCCGACGCAGAAGCGAAAATGTACGCAGAGGCCTTGGAAGAGGTGAAGCTCGCCGATGAGCTCGGCTATGACTACATCTGGGGTAACGAACACCACTTCACCGAAGAATATTCACACGCCTCCGCGCCGGAAGTCTTCCTGGCTGCTGCCGCCGCCGTCACATCTCAAATCCGCATCGGTCATGCTGTCGTGCTTACGCTTCCTTCGTACAACGCACCTGCGCGCGTGGCCGAAAGGATTTCAACACTGGACCTGATTTCCGGTGGACGGGTTGAGTTTGGTACCGGCGAGTCCTCTTCGCATGTGGAATTGGGCGGATTTAATGTCAATCCAGACAAAAAGCGCGAAATGTGGTCTGAGGCCACTGAGCAAATTGCCAACATGATGACCATGACGCCGTATCCGGGCTATCAGGGCAAGTACTTTTCTATGCCTTGTCGTAATGTTGTTCCCAAGCCTCTCCAGAGACCACATCCTCCGCTCTGGCTCGCCTGCTCACGGCGCGAAACCATCCATATGGCAGCAAGAAAAGGAATGGGAGCGCTTACCTTCGCGTTCGTGAGCATTGAGGAAGCAGTTAAATGGCGTCAAGAGTACTACGACATCATCAAGTCAGAGGAATGTGTGCCCATGGGACACAGCGTGAACGCTAACATTGCAATGGTGACTGGCTTCTCATTGGGTGAAACAGAAGAGGAGGCTAAGCGCCGTGGGGCTGAGGGTTTCGACTTCTTCGGATATGCCCTGGGGCACTATTACCTGTACGGAAAACACAAGCCCGGGAGAACAAACATCTATGAGCGATTCAAAATTGCACGCGAGCGCCAGCCGGATGTGGCAACGAGTTCGGGGATCGGCACACCGGAATCCGTGACCGGAAAACTGCGTGCTTACGCTGACATCGGCATCGATCAGATGATTTTCCTTCAGCGTACCGGCAATAGCAAAAACGAGGATATACTCGAATCCATGCGCATCTTTTCGAAAAAATGCATGCCTGAATTTAAAAGAGATGAAGCGGAGCGTGAAGCAGCCAAGCAAGCCGAACTGGCGCCGTACATCAAAGCCGCACTCGCCCGGAAAAAGAAGATGGATCCGATAGCGGATGACGATATCGAATTGGTTGAGGCATTCGGCAAATCAATCGCGCAAGGAAAAAGCGTCTATACAGATATGCCTAAAGAGAAAGCCGAGGCCACCCACCATGCCGCTGGCGGTATTGCCATGTTCACGGACGACTACGCTGAAGCGTCCGTCGTCGGAGAAGGCGACAGGGATTGAGCGTCTGGTATGAGCACACGGTTCGCCGCCTTAAGAGCCTGATGAGGGTAACACCATGGCCGGCGTAACTGAACCCGCCCTCGATCCGAACATCGAGATTGTCGACCCGCATCACCATCTCATGGATGTGCCCGGGAAGAGGTACTTAATGGAGGAGTTGTTGGCAGACGTCACTAGTGGCCATAATATACTGGCGACGGTCTATATCGAATGCGGCTCAATGTACCGCCAGACAGGTCCCGAGGCCATGAAACCCCTCGGGGAGATGGAGTTCGTTAACGGTGTGGCGGCGATGTCTGCTAGCGGTCGATATGGCGCGACACGGTTGTGTGCCGGCATCGTGGGCTTTGCAGACCTGACGAAACCCGATACTGTGCAGTCCGTCATCGAGCGGTATCAGGCGATAGCCGGGGAGCGTTTTCGCGGGCTTCGACAGGTCTCATTTTGGGATGAGACAGGACATTTCTATCGTTATGCAATGCGCCGCCCCACCCGGCACTTGTTGATGGACGAGGCATTTCGGAGCGGCTTCAGACATCTCGCTAACGCCAGTCTCACTTTCGACAGTTGCCTGCTACACTCGCAATTTGACGAACTCTGTGACCTGGCGGACAACTTTCCCGAAGTAACAATCATCGTCGATCATCTCGGCCTACCAATGGGAAGCGGACCTTATGCCTCGCGCAAGGATGAAATTTTTAAGGAGTGGAATTCGTCACTGAGGAAACTGGCACAACGGTCAAATATCTACATGAAGATTGGCGGCCTGGGGCTGCCGGTATTTGGCTTCAATTTTCATGAACGCAGAAATCTGGTAACCTCCGAAGCGCTTTCGTTGGCATGGCGGCCCTACCTAGAAAGCTGCCTGGAAATGTTTGGGAGCAAGCGATGCATGCTGGAAAGTAACTTTCCCGAAGACAGAGTCTCGTGTACTTACCATCAAATCTGGAATGCCTTCAAACGGATTACAAAGAGTCTGAGTGAAGAAGAAAAAAGCAACCTTTTCAAAAATACGGCTGTGCGGGCCTACGGCCTCAGACTTAACTAAGGAACTTCTGAGATTAAGTCAGAGGTTCCTGCGATACAGGTACGTATCCCCAAATTTAATGACTGCAAGTCATTGAATTTGAGAGCAAAACAAAAATCGCATTTTTTGTTTTGCGTGCTCTGACAAGTCCAGGTTGGACTTGTCAGAGCTTCCCAAATAAACTAATTTTGGAGTGATAAGATGACAGCATCACAAAGAGCCTCTGTGAACCAAGAAAAAAAACCGCTTGGCGCTTTAGAAGGTACCAACCCCAAGTTGGATCTTTCCGCATACCGCCGGGGCCTAGGACAATTTGCAACCGGCGTTACTGTCATTACGGCGCAAGCCAATGGGCAGATGGGAGGGCTTACAGCGAACTCCTTCACCTCGGTTTCACTTGACCCACCATTGGTACTGTGGTCCATCAAATATGACAGTGACAGCTTTTCGGTTTTCAAAAATTGTACACATTTCGCTATCAACGTGCTCAGTTCCGAGCAAATCGACATTTCAAAGCGCTTTGCCCGCTCTGGCGGTGATAAATTTTCCGATGTGGACTGGCACAGCGGTCTGGGCGGATCCCCCATTCTGAACGGCGCGATAGCGGTCTTCCAATGCCGCCGTGAGGCCGAATATCCAGGTGGCGACCACCTGATGTTTCTTGGCCAAGTTGAGCGTTTCAACCACCTCCACGGCGAACCCTTGCTGTTTGTACAAGGACGCTACGGCGTACCGGTTGATCACCCGGAGTCGATAGATGCGGTGCGGGTTGGCGCAGGTAAGACATCTTCTGAAAGTAAAGGACCGCTAAACGAATTTCTTTCTGCCCTGATGTATCGGGCATATGGGGAGTTATCGAAGATACTTGAGCAGGGTCGCGAAGCCGAAGGGCTTAATGCATACCAAAGTAGAACACTGGCGGCAATCGAGACGTTTCCAGACAGAACTGTCGAGACGCTCATGCCGGAACTCTTTTTGGGTCAAAACATCGTGGATCATACCATCTCGGAGCTTCAGTCTATGGGCTACCTGAAACTCACGTCAGATAAGCGGCTGGAACTCACCGAGACAGGCAGGGAGCGTTTAAATGCCATGCTGGAAAAAGTACGCTTACTTGAGGTTCAACAGTTGGAAGGAATCCCTGCTGAAGATGTTGAGACAGTCCGTCGCGTTCTGCGAGCGCTAATCGATCTTCGCAACCTGGAACGTGCCGCGTCCTGAAGCTGTAAGAGTTTAAATCATCCGTAGCCTGTAAGGCATCAGTTAATATTGGGGCTTTTTGGCGCCGGAATAATTGGCCTTAACGGGACAACAGGTCATTGGAGACTGAGCATGTCCGCCACATTAACTGAAGCCATGCACTTTGTGCCCGTAGACGATCTCGCGGCGTTAGGATATCAGGCGATGGTTCGTGCGGGGACGCCAGAAGAAAACGCGAAAACGCAGGTCGATCAATGGCTTGAAGCAGAACTGCGCGGCCATAAATCGCACGGGTTATTGCGCTTGCCGCGTATTATTGAAAGGATCGCCAACAACATCGTCGATCCTTGCACAGCCGGAAACCTGACCTGGCGCGCACCCTCCTTTCTCGAGGTCGATGGCAAAATGGGCCTGGGTCCTGTCATTGCCCAACGAGCACTTAATGCAATTTCAACTCGGGCAAGGAATAACGGTGTTGCTGTGGCTGGAATTAGAAACAACAATCACTTGGGTATGCTCGCACCCTACGCGGAACGGATCGCGGGCCAGGGACAAGTGTTGATTGCCCTGACCAACAGCGAAGCGCTGGTGCGCCCATGGGGTGGATCCGAAGCCATGTTAGGCACCAATCCTATTGCAATCGGCGTGCCGACATCGTCGGAGCCGTTGGTCGTCGATATGGCGACAAGTATCGTCTCAATGGGAAAAATACATGACTATGCGAACCGAGGACAAACGTTGGAAAGCGGCTGGGCGGTGGATGCCGAGGGTAAACCAACAACCAACGCGGTTGCTGCGAAAAACGGCGCCATAGCGCCGTTCGGTGGCGCTAAGGGGTATGCGCTTGGTGTCGCTCTGGAGGCAATCATCGCCAGTTTAACCAACTCTGCCGCCGGTCCTGATGTTGTGGGGACCCTCGATTCCACCGAAGTATGCAACAAGGGTGATGTGTTTATCGTCGTTCATCCATCAGAAATTGCTCACCTCGGGATGCTGACAGAATTTTTTGATCGCATTCGGGACTCGAGACCCCTGAGTAACGATGAGCACATTCTTATTCCAGGCGACCGGGCTCGCGCCAAACGGGCGTATCATCGGAAAAACGGCATACCAATGAGCGTCGATTCCTGGCAAATTCTTAACGAATTGGCCGGACAACCACTTAGTTAACTCAAGTTACTGATTCGAGGAAGAGGAGCGAGAATGAATCTTTCTATCGGCTGTATGCGCGCCCCAACAGAAATCTTATTTGGGGAAGGTCAACGACATGCAATCGGCAAAATTGCGCGAAAAATCGGTCGGCGAGTACTGGTTTGTACTGATCGACGACTGGGTGGCAGCGACGAATTGCCCAGGCTCCTCGACATACTGAAAGCCGAAGGAGTGCAAAGTCGGGTTTATTCCGGCACCGAGCCCGAACTACCGCTCGAAAACATTGTCGATTGCTGCGCGGAATTCAAGAAATATCAACCGGACCTTGTCGTCGGGCTGGGTGGCGGAAGCTGCATGGACCTGGCCAAATTAGTCTCTCTACTGATGGCGCACGGGGGAAATATATCCGAATACGCCGGAGAATTAAGGGTACCAGGTCCTGTTGTGCCCGTAGTGGCAATACCGACAACCGCCGGGACCGGCTCGGAAGTAACCCCGGTTGCCGTATACGCGGATAAAAACAACGAACTAAAAACCGGTGTATCAAGCCCTTTTCTGATACCCCAGGTGGCGATTTGCGATCCAGAGCTCACTTACACCTGCCCTCCGGGACTGACAGCGATTGCGGGGGCAGACGCGCTTACTCATGCTATCGAGGCCTATACCGCCTTGAAGCGAGCGCCCTCCATCGGTATCAACTGCGAACGCGTCTTCATCGGTAAAAATGTCATTAGTGATAATTATGCGCTGAATGCAATTGCTGCGGTTTCCCTCGGACTGGCGGACGCTTTCGCCAACGGGAACAACAGAAAGGCCAGGTCCCGTGTCATGTTGGGCGCTATGTATGCGGGCCTTGCCTTCAGCACAGCCGGAACAGCAGCGGCGCACGCTATTCAATACCCGCTGGGCGCTGCTACCGCTACAGCACATGGTGCGGGTGTCGCCGCTTTGTTGCCCTATGTCATGGATTTCAACCGGCCGGCATGTGAAACCGAGTTTGCAGAAATCTCCCGTGCTATGGGTGGAGCGAGGGAACTCGATAACCAGGAGGCATCTGTAGATGCAATCGTACGCGTGCGGACGCTGTTCAATGACATTGGTATCCCGCAGTCGCTTGCAGCAATGAATCTGCCGGAAAGTAAGATAGAATGGGTCGTCCAGGAGTCCATAAAGATTGAACGGCTGATTCTGAACAATCCACGAGAACTAACGCTTGCTTCTCTGTCCAGGATTGTAGATGCCGCCTTTCATGGTAGGATGGTTCCAATGTCATAAGCGTAAACCACCCGCTGTGCAGGTGCAGGCAGTTTGCTGATAGCTCCTTTGGGAAGGCGCAAGCTCTGTATTGCAACAAAAAAGCCACCTCACATAAGGTGGCTTTTTTGTCACTGTTAACCGGAAGTGTTAGTAGATCGCAACAGGTGAACCGATGGAACCCGTCGCGCCCTTGATGGGAACCGGCGTGAAAACATAGGCAAAAGTATAAATACCCTCTTCAGCCAGCGCATCAGCCAGTTCCTGTAACTTCAGGCTCTCCTGATTGGGGATACCGTGTCGAGCTTGCAGGTACGCGTGCACACAGAACTCACAACCCTCGGGCACTTCGCACTTGGTGCCTTTGCCACAAACCGCATCAACCGGCCAGTTGTCAGCGCCAGTTACCCCGGCCTTGACCTCTTCAGCAACCCAACGAGCTACCTCCATACCAATACCGGGACAACCATTGTTGTATTTTTCATTGTCCGTAATCCAGTACCGATCCCAGCCCGTGCGGAACATGAGGGCATCACCTTCCTCAAATTCGAAGTCGGCCATTCCCTGCACCTCAAGAGCCTTTCTCACATCTGCCATGGTGATCACTTCTCCGGCCTCCATCACTTCGACGCCACGTGCCTTGGCGATATCAAGGAGAATGCCGCGAGCCACGATCGGGTGCATCTTTTCCGCACCGAGCCGCAACAAGCCATAAGGAGATTTCATCTCCTCAGCCGTAAAACCGTTGTAAAAATAAATTTTTGAATTGTCAGTCAACTCTCCAACCGCTATACCAATATGGCCAATACCATCAAACTGGGTACCGACCTGACTAATATCGCCAGCGAAGTACTCATCGTTATACATCATCATCTGATGGCCAAACGGCCCTCCTGTCGGTACACCGGGGGTACGCAGGGCGTAACCACGGCCGAGCAACAGCGGCATATCCGGTTCGTAAATCTGACCCAGTCGCACGGTTTTACCCTTCCTGACCTGTGCCATTGCCCGCAGAACCACTTCTGGCTTGGTATACCAGTTGGTCGAACCTGCCTCATCACCCTCACCCCAAATCGGATGCGGCCACCATTTCGAACCGAGTGGCGTTTCCATCTTGTTGCCGTCGACCCAAGGCTGATCCTTGCAGTCCTTCCAGTTATCCTTACAAGCTGCATGAACGCCACACGACAGCCCGACAATAGTGCTCACGACGCAAGCAATTATTATTCCTTGTATATTTTTCATGGTTTTATACCCCACCTCGTCAGTTGATACGCGGGATCCAGATTAAACCAGAGGTTTCCATGGTATTAGGATGTGCCGTAAATTCAATGGCAATTGATGAAACCACTGTTTTGAGATGATTACGCGTTAGTTATTGTCGAGAATTATGAACATGCGAATACGAATCTCACTTAATGATTTCCATATCTCTGATTTTCAAGTAAGATATTTATATTTATATCCTATTATGGATCCAATGTCAATAAATTTGTGTAGATTTAAGCGCTTAGCGCTTTTTGATCCGTAGGATTGTCATTGACATTGGATCCAATAATTGAATAATATATCTATCTGCAAAAATGACCGTCGTAAGTAACTCGCTGGTTAGTATTAAAATCAAAACGATAAGGCTGGACAAGTATGAGTGCAGTGGAACAAGAAACAAGTGACAGTGTGCCAGAACAAGACATATTGAAATCGGTAACCGCTTTTCTATTCCAGGAAGCCAAAGTATTGGACGCCCTGGATTATGATGCCTGGTTGGCGCTTTTTACCGAGGACGCGCGATATTGGATCCCCTTGAACAAGAATGCCCAGGACCATGCTTCCGAATTAAATCATGCCTATGATGATCTGACCATGTTGCGTATACGTGCGGATCGCATCAATCAACCGGACGGTTGGGGACAACAGCCACCACCTGCCACTGCTCGCATTATTGGAAATATCGAAGTTGACGCGCAGGCAGATGGCACAGTCCTGGCGGAGTCAAGTTTTATTTGCTGGCAATGGTATCGCGATAATGTGAGTACGATGGGTGGGCGTTTGTATCACACACTCGTGCCATCCGGTAATTGCTGGAAAATTCGTATGAAAAAAGTGGAGCTTCCAGTTCCCGAAGTGATCACTGGTAGTGCAGGAATTATGTACTAAACTTCATACGAAAAGCAGTATTAGCCCTAAGAAAATATACAGGAAGAAGGTCATATGTCGAATCCGTCAGAAAAAGGCGCCTCCACAAATGGGCAATTTAGCGTTGGGAGAGATGTCTATAAAAGTCCTGAGCAATTCGAACGAGAAATGCAGGTCATTTTTCATGAAAATTGGGTATACCTTTGCCATGCCAGTGAAGTACCCAACCCTGGAGATTTCAAGCGTGTAGCGGTCGGCAAAATACCTCTAATCGTAATTCGCCAGGATGACGGTTCTATAAAGGGCTTGTTTAATCGTTGTGCTCACAGAGGCACGATGGTCTGTCAAGCCAAAACCGGTAACACCGATGTATTTGTTTGCCCTTATCATGGCTGGGCTTATCGTCGGAATGGTGTCAATCAAGCTCCTTCACTCCCAAAACGTTATGCAGGTTGGAAAGATCGCAAGGGGAAAACCAACTTGGCAATGGCTGCGGCTATGGAAGAATATCGTGGTTTTATTTTTGGTGTGATGAATTGTAAACCTGCACAAGATTTGGAAACATGGTTAGGTGGCGCAAAAAACGTCATCGATACCTGGATTGAACACATGGCTGACGGTGAGCATGAAAAAATCTATGTAACCAAAGAAACGCAATCGAGCAGATTTCGCGGTAACTGGAAATTGCAGTGTGAGAATTCAGTCGATGCGTATCATGGTGAATACGTTCATGGCATTTACTTCAGAGCAATGTTCAAAGAGCTTGAGGCAGTTAATTTCAAGAAAGATAAGAAAGAAGGTTTGTACTCACAACTGCCACCCTCTGCTGTAGATTTGACTAATGGACATTCGGCGCTTCTACATGTTCCCTTGGGAGAACGATATAATTCTTTGGAAATGAGAATTCCAATGATTCCCGACGGTGAAGAAACCCTCAGTCGATTAAAAGAGGAAGTGCCTGAAGAAGATGTGGAACTCTGGATGGATAGGGCAAGCATTATGCCGTTTAATTTAGGCATCTTTCCCAATTTAGTTTTATTAGGCACACAAATACGCCGCATTGTTCCCAAATCTGCTGTTGAGACAGAGTCTGAGTATCAGGTTTTACTTCTAAACGATCCGCCAAGCAGTGCGGTAAATGAATTAAGGCTCCGTTACCAAGAGCAATTTTATGGCCCCTATGGACTGGCGGCAATTGATGACCTGGTTGTGTTTGAACGAACTACTGATGGACTGGATGCCCCACGGCCTGAGCCGATATTGCTAAATCGAGGGGAAGGTATGAGTGAGACAGATGACAATGGATGGGAAAGTGGTGATATGACGGATGAAATTCCGCAACGTGCATTTCAACATCAGGTATCTCGTATGCTGGCTGAAGCTAATACCTGATTTCTAACCTTCGAATAATGCGCTTATTGTTATGCTCGATAATACTCCCGTACTTGTGCTATATCGGCCCAGCCACCGTCGGCGGTTTGTCCACCATCAACATGGACGACGCTACCATTAATATACGATGCCCCGCCTGATGCCAAAAACAGAACTGTGCTTGCAATCTCCTCGACTTCACCCGGGCGCGCACAGGGTACTTTGCTGAGATAGGTGTTTAGTACATCGGGATTATCGCATATGACCTCCGCTAATGGCGTACGAATTAACCCGGGCGCTACGGTTATTACTCGGATATTCAGATCACGAAACTCATCTGCCGCGATTCGGGTGAGATGATGCACCGCTGCTTTTGCGCAGGCGTAGGGTGCTGCTCCTACAGTGGCGAGAGAAGCGGTAACGGAACTGAGGTTGATAATTACCCCACCTTGGTTCTGTGCGCGCATTTGTTTTGCCTGGTGTTTTAAACTAAGAAATATACCTTTCAAGTTTAAATCAACATTTTTGTCCCAAGTCTCAGCATCGATCTCTAAAATAGGACCTGGGATGGTGGCCCCTGCACAATTCACCCCGATATCAATGCGGCCAAAAGTTTCCATAGCTAAACCGACAAGTGACTCAACCTGACCTTCATCGGTGACATCGGTTGTTTGCACCGCACATCTGTCACCAATCTCATATTTGAGACTATCCAATCCCTCTTGATTTATATCACCCACCACCACTTTGGCTCCGACACCTACGAAAGCCATCGCAATTTCTCGTCCCATGCCGGATGCACCGCCTGTGATTACCGCAATTTTGTTATCGAAATTCAATTCATCGTATTTTGTGGTCAAATTAATTCTCCTTTTAAGTGATGTTATACATATTAACCCCAATTAAAGCGGAATGACTGCCTAGCCAGCTGCACCACTGTCAATAAGTGTTTTAATATCAGCATCGTTGAATCCCCAATCAGCTAGTACCGCTTCAGTATCACTACCTTCAGAACTGGGCGCTGTTGGTATTGCCGGTTGCGAGCAACTAAATCTGGGCGCCGGAGCGGGTTGGGTGTTACCAGCCACATCTATATCGGTTCCCCGAGCTTTGTTGTGTGGGTGTTCGGGAGCTTCAATAATATCCAGTACTGGCGCAAAGCAGGATCGTAGAGCAGATAGGAGGATCACATCTGAAATTCTGGAATTCGTACCACAAGTCCATCAAGGTCATCAGAAAGATTTATCTGGCACGCCAGACGGGAGTTTTCTCGACAATCTGGATTCATACTTAGCATTCCTTCTTCATTTTCTGTACGGTTACCGACGGCAACTACCCACTGGGGCTCAACATAAACATGACAGGTTGCACAGGAACAGGCTCCACCACAATCTGCATCAATACCCGGAACAAGATTATTAATGGCTGCGGACATCAAAGTCTCATCGTTGTCAGCATCGACCACATGTTCCGTATCATCGTGTTCAATATATGTAATTTTAGGCATATTTCCCCCTCAAGGTACGCTGCTTATCGTACATCTTATTTCAATACCCTCTACCTAACGGATTACTTCCCCTGTAGGCCACAGGATAGGAATTCTCAGTCTGCCACTCAAAGCGTGTCCTGGCGAATGCAATTGCACATATAAGATAACAATATTGGATCCAATGTCAACATATTGATTATGTTGTGTTGACAGTGGATCCAACCATGGATAATATAAAAAAATTACTTATGGTGGTGGATAAAATAGCAGCAATGTTTTCGCTGCCCCACACCTTTTGCAAAAATTAGTGATCTTTCGGTTGCAGTAATTCTACCTGAAAGCTTGCAAGTCAAGGGGACTTTTCATGAGAGTAGTGATTCACGGCGCTGGTGGTCTGGGTTCAGTTTTAGGAGCACGTTTGGCGCTGGCCGGAGTTGGTGTCACTTTGATTGCTCGCCCAGCCCATGTGGAAGCGATTCAGAAAAATGGCCTGCAGTTACTGGGTGTGCGAGGCGAAGCTGTCGTGAAAGAAAATCTCTCAGCCGTGGACTCGCCAGACAAAGCTGAAGGTGACTATGATTATTATATGATAGGCGTCAAGGGTAAGGATACCAAGGCAACACTCTCAGAAGCATCGGGGTTATTACGCAGATGTGCCGCTTTCGCCTCACTTCAAAATAGTCTGACGAAAGAAGAAAATCTGAAGAAGAATCTACCTTCGGAACGGGCTGATGATGTTATTGGCTTTGTCACAACCGAAGGTGGTTTTCTGGTTGAATCCGGTGTCGTCAATAATCATTCGACTCTGGATAACAGCATATATATTGGTGAGCTTGCTGGGGGATCATCAGATCGAATCCAGAAATTGGTCGTTGCATTTAACGAGGGTGGAATTGGTTCTCAAGTTGCTGAAGATATCAGGCATGTAGCCTGGGAAAAGGTTGCCCAGGTGGCGTCATATGCAGGTTGGTCAGTTACCGCGATGGGTCCTTTTCATGACATGGGAATAAACCAGGCCTTAAGTATTCCTGAGCTTTCAAGGTCTTTTGTGTTATTTGCCAAGGATTTATTAGGCGTTTACCAGGCCAAGGGCTACGAAGTGCAAAACTTTTTTGCACCGATTACTCGATTAAGAGAGATAGTGACTTTGTCGGTAGAGGAGGCCACGAAAATTCACATTGAAATGGGCAGGAAACAATTGGAAAAATCGGATCGAATTATCCGAACTTCATTGCATGAAGATATATTGCGCCACAAACCTTGTGAAGTTGAAGAGCAGATTGGTCCTTTTTATCGAAGCTCAAAAGAATTCGGATTGAACACTCCTTACCTGGATGTAGTCTACGAAACCGTGGCTGGCTATAACGCCATCATTAATTCTGGAATTCTAGGAAAAAAGGAGTAGAACATGCTACCACTTGAAGGTGTTCGTGTTCTCGAGGCTGCCCAGCAATTTGCGGGGCCACATGCAGGCTGTTTGTTGTCGTTGCTGGGGGCGGAGGTGCTGAAAGTCGAACCGCCTGAGGGTGATCAGATTCGCGGATACAGTATTGGCTTTCGTTCCCAGAATGCAGGCAAGCGTAGCATGGTGCTGGACCTAAAGGAAGATGCAGCACAAGCGGCCTTTCGAGAACTACTGACTGAAGCGGATATCTTATTGGAGAACTTTCGCCCCGGTAAACTGGAAGAGATGAGTCTTGGCCATAAGGACTTGCGCGAGCTAAACCCCACTCTGGTCCAGGTTTCAATCAGTGGCTTTGGCAGTAAAGGGCCCTGGGCCGGCGAGCCTGGTTTTGATGGTATGGTGCAAGCCCTTGTGGGTATGATAGATGCCTATACGCCAGAAGGCTCAACATCGGAATTCAGTCTTCCACAATACATGCCGGTTGCTGCAGACATTGCCACAGGATTGATCGCTGTAATTGGTACACTTGCTGGTCTCGCTGCTGTTCGAAAGACGGGTGTTGGGTGTCATATAGAAACATCGCTGTTTGAATCGGCGATAAACCTGATGCTTGTGGCTATCGGCGAAGAGCGTAAAACCGGCCCGTTTGTAGAAGGAGAGCAACGACCTCCTCCCATGGGAGGGAAACCCGCTGTCACCCAGAGTTTTGCGCTAACAGGTTCCGACGGGGGACGTATGGTAATGATGCTTGCCGTTTCCCAACGTGTTTGGAAAAACCTGGTTGCTACACCTGGATTTGAGGCGCTTGATGCAGATGAGCGCTTTGTCACATACCCGGAAAGAGTGGCTAATTACTACCTGTTGGCGGGGGAATTGCAGCAGCGCTTTGCTACCAAGACGAGACAGGAGTGGCTTGATGAGATCTCTGGTGTTCCGTTATCGCCCTATAACTCGCCAGCCGAAGTGGCCTTTCATGAGCAAATCGATGCGCTTGAGCTGTTTCATTTTGAACCGGAGCATGGCGAATGGCTATGGCGTGGTCCGTGGTTTATTGACGGTATACGTCCCCAACGAAACGACAAAACCCCGGAGCTGGGTTCGGCAGATGGCTGGCTGAAAAAAGAATAGTCCAGTCAAAGAAACAGAATTAACACAGTTGAAGCAATAGCAACAGGAGATGACAGAATGAGTACATTACCCTATACACGCAGTGATATGCGGCAATGGGCGAAGGAGCAACTGCGAGGGATATTCGAAGCGCCGATGACACCTATAACTGATGATTTCAAGATCGATGAGAACGGTTTACGATACAACTTAGAAAAGTATCTAGAGCTTGGCGTGGAGGGTTTAGTTACCGGAGGTAATCTTGCCGAAGGATGGAACATGACCCCGGATGAATGGAAGCGTGTCCATGAAATTTACGCCGAAACGGCGGGTGGCAAGACAAACCTGTTCACTATTATTTTGGAATCTTCACCACGCGTTACCCTGGAAAAGCTAGACTTTGTACAAAGCCTTGGTTTTACCGGAGCAGAAGTGATGAACCCACCATTTGGCCTGGTGGCGGAGCAAGATGGGATCGATTACTTTAAGCATATATCCGATAACTCCGACATGGCAATCGTTGTATATCGTTCTCCCAGTTCAGGTCGATTATTGTCGCATAGCGCTATTGCAGAAATTATGAAGCTGCCAACGGTTGTCGGTATGAAGCAAGGTTCATTGAGAGCTGAGACACCCCAGCTACGTCAAATTTGCCCTGAAGATTCGCTGGTCATGCAGCCCCTGGAATGGGACATGATGCATGATTTGTGGCGAGGCGGGGTGCCCTGTATATTTGCGAATTACGTATACACAATATATGGCAAGAAACGTGAAATGATTCGTACTTATTTGAACGAAGCCGTTGCTGGAAACTGGGATCAAGCGTGGCAAACTTTCCATGATTTACGTCCCGTTCAAATTGCCATAGATCAATCCCACAATACATCTCTGGATATAGACCAGATTGGCAGTTACGTTCGTGCGAACACGATTGTAAAAGCCTGGTTTGAAGTCGTAGGCTTTAAGGCGGGGCCACCATTGCCGCCACTTCAGCCTGTTAGTGACGAGATCCGCGAAAAAGTTAACCAGACCGCCCGCGAGATCGGTATTATCTAGGAATTAATCCCAATAGGTTTTGCAAAGCGCCAGTCATTCGACCGGAGCAATTAAAGTACTTGCCAGGGAGCAAGATTATGAGTGAAGTACGTGTTGTCTGTACATCGCACAACCCGGCCATGTCGCCGAATAGTGATGAATCCATTGCAGCGGAATTTCGTGGTGGGATGAAACAGGCTAAAATGATGGTTGAGGATTTCGATCCGACTTGCGTAGTGGTATTCGGTTCTGATCATATAGCTTTACTACAGGGAATAAGACCTCCTTTGACTTTGATAGCCAGTGGCCATGGTATTAGAGAGTTTGGCCGCCCCGAGGTGCCCCTCAATGTACAGTCCGATACTGTCAACGCGTTGTCAAATGAACTGCTGAATAGTGGATTTGATCCGGCGATCGCTACTGATGCAGGCCTTGACCATGGATTCACGCACTCACTTAGCCTGTTGTTCGACGACTATTCTAAACCGAAACTTATCCCTATTCTAATTAATGCTTTCGCGCCTCCAATGTTGAGCTTTAGTAGATCAGCGCAAGTTGGCCAACTGGTTGGGGAGTTCTGCCGTAAGAACGAGGAACGTACCTTGATTATCGCCACCGGTGGTTTATCGCATGACCCTGCAAGCATGGATTTTGACAAAGCTGGTCTTGATCCTGCCACTGCACAGATCTGGACAGAAGGCGAGCCTAGCGATGATCTGAAAAAACTGATGCTTACTGCCAGAGACATTAACGAGGAATGGGACGCTGAATTCATAGAACGAATGAGTCGATCGCACGATGAACTTATCAGTTGGCTGGATAGCATGGACGTAATGGCAGAGGCTGGTAGCGGCGCGGCTGAGGTACGTACCTGGGTAGCAGCTTTGCGTGCTGCAAATCGTCCCGTTAATTTACTTGGTTACAGCGCCGTCCCGGAATGGATTACGGGTCTCGCAGTAGCCACAGGGTAATTGAAAGCCTGACAAATATTGCAGTTATTCGCAGAAGGGTGAGCAATTAAATGAGCGAAAACAGCCGTGTAATGGCCTTGACCGGGCCGCGAAAAATTGAAATGTTGCATGTGCCTATTACCGAAGAGGTTAAATTAAATTGTATGCGTGTGTTGGCTTGCGGTGTATGCGGTTCAGACTGGCCAGTCTACAACAATGGTGTGGGCTTCGATGGTACGGTCGCTGCCGAACGGGCTATCCCTTTGGGTCATGAGATCATTGGTGAGATTGAAGCGGTTGAAGAAGAGCTAGCGAAAGGCTGGGGAGTAGAAGTAGGAGATCGCATACTGGTGGAAGAGCCGATTCCCTGTGGTGTTTGTAAGCTTTGTCGCACTGGACGCTATCGGATGTGTCATCCGCTTCGATATGGAGAAACACCCGTGGATGTGGCCCCTGGTCTATGGGGAGGTTGGTCAGATTACCTATATCTTCATCCGAAGTCTGTTGTTGTGAAAATCCCAATTGGAATTCCCTCGGACATGGCCTGTATGACATTGCCTATAGCCAACGGTATTGCCTGGACACATAACTATGGCTCAATGGCAGTGGGCGACACGGTAATGATCTTCGGAGCAGGGCAACAGGGACTGGGCTGTGTGATTGGCGCAAAATTGGGTGGCGCAAAAGACATAATCGTTGTAGGCCTTAAATCAGATGATGATCGCCTTCGTAGCGCTGAACTGCTAGGCGCGACACAGACTATTGCTATGGGGCTCGATGATACTGTGGCGACAATCTTGGATTCGCTAGGCTCTATTCGGCCAAACGTAGTATTGGATGTGACGCCTGATCCCAAGGTATTTTCCCAGGCCATATTGGTAGCAGATATCGGCGCACGTGTTGTCGTAGCCGGCGCCAAAGGAAAAGCAGTGCAGGAGTTTCTCAGTAATCAAATTATCCTTAAAGAACTGATTATATCCGGCCCCTATGGAAGGGATATCCGAACTATACCCGCGGCGCTACATTATCTGTCCAACCATATAGAGATAATGGAACAA
The DNA here is from genome assembly GCA_965221335.1 of Gammaproteobacteria bacterium. Classification (GTDB taxonomy): domain Bacteria; phylum Pseudomonadota; class Gammaproteobacteria; order Eutrophobiales; family Eutrophobiaceae; genus JAAXHV01. Next base: position 346,898 of record CBDCSC010000004.1, read on the forward strand.
GCCATGCCTTCGACAGTCTTCCCACTTGAGCGTGCTGAAGAAGCATTGCAATTGATCGGCGCCGGTGAGTCCGCTTCTCATGCTTGTGTTATCCCATCAATGCAATCCTAGGCTTTAAGGTTTTCGATTCGATAATTGCAGGTAACAGCCTCTCTCATTAGTTAGGTTTCAGTATCATCCAGGCGAGATGAATAGATTAAACACTACGGCAAAGCGATATCTTCCGGCAGAAGAAGGGTTCTGGCATTTTATTATTTGTAATTTGTTCAAATTTGTAAACATTGGAAATATTTTTTTATCGATTTTAATTAGCAGGAAATATAAATATGGCAGACCAAATCGTTCTCGACTCAGGATTTAAAACCTGGGACCCTGACCAACTTCCCAATCTCACAGGTAAAACTTATCTCATTACAGGTGGCAACTCTGGATTGGGATACGAAACCGCCAAATATCTCGGCAAAGCTGGCGCCGACATCATTCTTGCGTGCCGCTCAGCAGAAAAAGCTAAATCAGCCGTGGCTGAACTTGGGATGCACACTAAAGGTATAGTTGATTTTCTAAGTCTCGATCTAAGTGATTTATCATCAATTCGTAGTGCAGCAGAAGAGGTCCACAGCAAGTACGAAAAGCTAGACGGATTAATAAATAATGCCGGAATCATGCACACACCACATCAAAAAACCACTGATGGTTTTGAGATGCAGGTAGGTACGAATCATCTGGGCCATTTCCTACTATCTGGTCTACTACTGGATTTAGTTGAAAAAGCATCTGGACGCTTTGTCACTTTAACGAGTGTTGCACACAAGTATGCGCCACCCATTTTCGATGACTTTATGTCTGAGAAGAAATACTCTGCAATAGGCGCATATTCGTTAAGTAAACTGGCCAATATAATGTTCGCTTTTGAGCTTGATCGCCGCCTTAATGAATTTGGATGCAGGGCTATATCCATTGCCTGTCATCCAGGCTATGCAAACACAAACTTGCAAAGCACCGGACCGGTCGGCCTGCTTAATTTAATATATAAATTGGTCAACCCTCTATTTGCTCAACCTTCTGAGCTTGGATCTCACCCAACGGTGCTGGCGGCGGCAGGATCGGAAGCTAAGCGAGGAGGATTTTATGGGCCGCAAAAAATGTTCGAATTTCGTGGACCTGCTGGCGATGCCACCGCTGCCGCTCACGCGCTTGATCAAGCGGCGTGGAAAAAATTATGGGATATGAGTGAAGATCTGGTTGGATTCAAATGGTCATTCCCTGCAAGTGGTAGTAATTAAGTAAAAGGTTAAGATTTTCCATGACCACCGATTACGTTGTGATTGGAGCGGGTTCTGCGGGATGCGTTGTCGCCGCACGATTGTCGGAGGCTGGATACAGCGTATGCCTACTCGAAGCGGGCAAGAAAGATACCCATCCAATGATCCACATACCAGCTGGTATTGGACACCTAATATATAATGAAAGCGTTAATTGGATGTATGAGGCAGAACCGGAGCCAGGAACCGGTAATCGAACTTTTCATACGCCCCGTGGAAAGGTCTTGGGTGGCAGTCATTCCATCAATGGCATGCTTCATGTACGAGGCAACCCTGCTGACTACAATGCATGGGCTGCGCTTGGCTGCAAGGGCTGGAGCTGGGAAGAAGTCCTGCCATTATTCAAGCGATCCGAAAATTATCTAAATGATGGTGATCCCAACTATCGGGGCACAAACGGTCCCATGCCAGTTCAACACTATAATACGGTATTGCCAATTACCAATACGTTTGTGCAAGCTGCCGAGGAGGCAGGTTTCGCATTTACACCTGATTTGAATGGATCCCAACAGGAGGGAGTCAGCCATTCACAAATGACACGCAAAGGCAGATTTCGTGGCTCAACCTATCGCACTTTTATTGCGAATAGATCGATAGGAAATAAAGTCAATGTGGTCGTAGAGTCACTCGTCGACTCTTTAACTATTGAAAATGGAGTATGTGTTGGCGTCCGTTACCAGCGAAGGGGAAAGTTGTATGAGGTTCGCCCGCGTAGAGAGATCATTCTATCCGCTGGCGCTATTGGCTCACCACAAATTCTTCAACTATCCGGTATCGGTGACCAAGAAAAGCTCGCTTCCATTGGCGTCACTCCGGTTATCAATCTTCCCGGCGTCGGGCAAAATCTCTCCGATCATTATGCAGTTCGACTCTCTTGCCGTTTGAAGAAAGGCATAACAACTATCAATGAGCTTGCGACAGGCTGGCGGGTTGTAAGGGAGGCATTAAAGTACGCTTTGTTTGGATCCGGCGCATTAACGTTCGGTGTCACCACTGCTCTGGTGTTTTGTAAAAGCAAGGATGAATTGGAATGTCCTGATATTCAACTTTCCTTTACTCCCGCGAGTTATGCAATCGAAAAGGCATTGGTGGGATTTGAAAAACAGCCAGGTATGACAGTTGGGGTATGCCCTACTCGTCCCAGCAGTCGTGGAAGTGTTACGCTAAAAACTTCTAATCCTAAGGAGCAGCCTGCTATCCGTTTTGGCTATATGGATGCCCCCGATGATATGCGATTATTGTCGATAGGAATAGAATTCACACGAAAGATTTTCGGAGCGCCGGCATTTGAACCCTATGTCGTCGCCGAAACTGTCCCAGGGGAAGATATACAAAGCTATGAACAACTCGAAAAATTTGTCCGCGAACAAGGTTCATCACTATATCATCCTGTTGGTACTTGTAAGATGGGTATAGATGATACGGCCGTAACAACTCCAGATCTCAAAGTACGAGGCATCGAAAACTTAAGAGTCGCAGATGCATCGATTATGCCCTTTCTGACAACAGGAAATACTAATGCGCCAACGATTATGATCGGAGAAAAAGCTGCCGATCTGATAATTGCAAATGCAAGTAATTATAATTGAAGGCGCTTAAACTGATAAAGATTTACTGCAAATCAATATTGTAAAGTTGTGGAAAGTAGTGGAGTTATAAGGTGAATTTTTCAAATTTCATAAATGGTCAGGAAATCGCTGCAAGAGACGGTAGCACCATCGACATTGTCTGTCCCTCGGACGGAAAAGTATTTGCAACTATTCCACGAAGTGGGCCGCAAGACGTGGAGTTAGCGGTAACCGCTGCGCGCCATGCTTTTGATGAAGGTGAATGGCCGAGATTGTCTCAAACTGAGCGCGGCAGAGTGTTGATGAAATTATCCCAACTTATCTTGCGCGATCAAGATCAATTGTCCGAACTTGAAGCCAGAGACGTGGGCAAGCTCCATAGCTCTGCTTTCGCTGATGTGACAGTATTGTCGCGCTATTTTGAGTATTATGCAGGCGCTGCCGATAAACTTGGTGGTGAGCTAATTCCATCACCAAATGGTATTACTGCTTATACTGAACGTGAACCTCTCGGCGTTGTCGCTGGAATTCTACCTTGGAATTCGCCCACACAAATGTTCGGACGAGTTGTCGCCCCTGCACTTGCCATGGGAAATACCATTGTCCTCAAACCCGCTGAAGATGCCTGTCTGACCGTGTCGCTACTGGCCAAACTGGCACAAGAAGCCGGAGTCCCTAACGGAGCTGTTAATGCGGTAACAGGTTATGGTCACGAAGCGGGAGCTGCGCTGTCATCCCACCCCCAATTGGATTTCATCAGTTTTACGGGTTCGCAGCAAGCTGGCGCATTGATTCAGCAGGCAGCGGGCGCCAATCAAGTCGGAGTTACCCTAGAACTGGGAGGTAAATCGCCGCATGTTGTTTTCGCCGATGCAGAAATGGATAAGGCGCTGCCCACTTGCACTCATTCTATTATTTTCAATTCTGGTCAAACTTGTACTGCGGGTAGTCGCTTATTAGTCGAAGAGTCGGCGCTGGATAAGGTTTGTGAAATGTTTGCAAATCATTTCCGGAATCTTATTGCGGGCGCTCATGATTCAGATGCCAATCTGGCTGCATTAATTAATGCGAAGCAGCGCGATCGGGTGGTGAACATGGTGCAGAGTGCACTGGACGATGGCGTGCCGCTGATAGCTGAAGGTAAAATCGCAGAGGAAGCGAGTCCAGACGGTTACTTTGTGGCGCCGAAATTGTTAGGTCCTGTGCCACGCGATCATAACATCGCGCGGGAGGAAGTATTTGGACCGGTATTGTGCATCCTACCATTTAAAGACGAAGACGATGCGATTGCATTGGCCAATGACACGGCCTACGGGCTGGCCGCAGGAGTGTGGACCAGTGATGCCGGAAAAGCCATGCGCTGTTCTAAGGCCATCCGTGCAGGCCAGATCTACATTAACGGCTATGGCGCCGGTGGAGGTGTCGAATTTCCCTTTGGCGGCTTTAAAAAGTCCGGTCACGGTAGGGAGAAAGGTCTAGAGGCATTGTTGGAATTTTCCGCCACCAAAACCGTTATTCACAATCATGGTTAAAGCATACTCTTTACTCCAATATCTATTATCTTAAACCAAGATAAGACCCATGCAGACAAGTATTGCAGAGTCAGTAAAAGCAGGCCCAATGAGCGGCTTTCAAATTGGTGTTGTTTTCCTTTGTATGTTAATCCAAATGCTGGATGGTTTTGATGTGCTGGTTATGGCATTTACCTCTGCACCTGTTGCTGATGACTGGGGACTTACCGGCAGTGAATTAGGTGTATTACTCAGCGCCGGTTTGATTGGTATGGCTGCCGGCTCACTGTTCCTGGCGCCCTTTGCAGATAAAACGGGTCGCCACCCCATGATACTTATCTGTCTTGTAGTACTAACATTGGGTATGGTCCTGTCAGGTGTGACATCTTCTATGTGGCAGCTAGTCATACTCAGGTTGATAACTGGCCTGGGGATCGGCGCAATGATGGCCAACCTGACAGTGATGGTCTCTGAATTTGCACCGAATAAATGGCGTGGTCTATGTATCTACCTGATGTTGGTTGGTTATCCACTGGGAGCAATATTTGGCGGTTTAATCGCTAACTACCTCATCGCTAACTATGGTTGGGAAAGCGTTTTCTTTTTTGGCGGCGCAGCTTCTTTTATACTGATTTTTGGAGTTCTACTGGTCTTACCCGAGTCTCTCGATTTTCTGATAAGTAAGCGTCCTCGTAATGCGCTGGAGCGAGTAAACAGCATACTCAGGCGCATGGGGCACAATGCGGTTGATCGACTACCTGATGTGGAGGATAAAGCCGGGGCAAAAGTAAGTCGCAGCAGCCTGTTGAAGCCCGAATTCAGGCGAACCACGTTGCTGATCTGCACCTGTTTTTTCATGAATTATCTCGCTGTTTATTTCCTACTGAGCTGGACACCCAAACTATTAGTGGAGGCTGGGGGCTCCACAGCCGCCGGAATCTCGGCCAGTGTCTTTATAAACATGGGTGGAGCCGCCGGCGGGATAATCGTTGGTATTTTAACCGCTTACTTTACCCCAAAAAAGTTGGTGTCCTTTAATATGGCTAGCGCAATGATATGCCTTATTGTCTTCGGTGTATTTTTGACCGAACCCACTATTGCCTGGACCTTTGCAGCACTGATTGGCTTCTTCCTGTTTGCTGCAGGCAATGGACTGTTTGTGATCGCGCCTACATGTTTCCCAACAGAAATCCGCGCAACGGGCGTGGGTATGGGCATAGGTATCGGGCGAATTGGTGGATTCGTGTCACCGCTTATCGCTGGCGTTTTGCTCGATCTGGGCTGGGAGCCTCTAATGCTCTATGCCTTATTTGCAATACCACTTTTAATAGTTGCTGTTGCTGTTCTTCGCGTCGGGGAGTAGACGTCGTTTGTATCACAGCTTATCTTAAATTCAATTCCATAATTTGTTTTTGTTTATAACTCGCCAGTGAATGTAACTAATGGCAATTCAATTGTCGTATGAATACCTGGTTCGGCATCGCAAACCATCGGTATGGCATTCACGATACCAGCGCATCCCGCTTGAAGCGCATCACGCATGGGATCTCCTTCTGGATCCCAAGTGACTTTAAATGAAGGCTCGCCCTCAATATAAAGTTGATAAAACTCCTCACTATATCCCCAACCTGTATCAACACGCGCATCAATTATCCATACCTGGACAATATTGATGCGCTCCACTTCATTATGATACAGACGATAGGTGTTTCGTACTGCCGCTACCTGCCCCTTTTGAATCGTGCGCCCATAGACGTCAAGGCTTTCATTTGCCATCACAAAATCATGGCTTTTCTCCCAACGATCGACTTCAAAGCCAAGTGCAGCGGCAAAGTAATCTCCGCCCTCTAACAATGCATCATCCGTCATTCCTTGATACAAAGGCGGCAAGCCGGCATCCAATTGCTCTTGAGTCCAGCCAAAACCCATTGCATCAAAAATCATCTGCTCGCTTAGACCATCCATATGACCATTGCTGTATTCAAGCACGGTAAACTTTTTAAAATTGGCACATAGGGTCGCGATGGTTGCACCCAAGCGATCAACCATGAATCCAGGGTTCATACCACCACTGTAAAATGAGCTTTTACCTTTTTTACACGCTGCTTCGATACGATCTCTGATTTCGCCTTGCTTAAGATACATATAGCGAATCGCAGTAAACACGTTTTTCCCGGACTCCAAAAGTCTGCACATTAATCCCAAATCGGGGTGAAACTGCGCGAAATATACGCAATCTGCTTCTAAAGCAAGTAACTCTTCAACATCATTAGTCGTTTTTACGCCAAAGGGTGAAAGACCAACAATCTCTCCCACTTCCTTACCAACTTTTTCTTCCGAGTGAACCCAGCATCCAACCAGTTCAAGATGGGGTCGCTCAGCGATCATTTTCAGGGCGAACTTGCCTTGATTACCGGTCGCCCATTGTATGACCTTGTACTTTTCTTTTTTAAAGTTTTTCACGATCAGATTTAGCGTCGCTATGGTCACAAATGCTTTGGCATAAATGAGTCATATTGCTCTTTAAAGATATTCAGCGTATCTTCCGCGATACTCAGCAAACGCTTCGTTAACTTGTTCTACAGTCAAGCCGAATTCTTCCAGCGTATATTTGTTCTCACCCTCCTTGTGTTGTTGATTCTGCTTATCCCATTCAGAAATCGCATTTATCTGTGCATCTATCATTTCAACGCCGGTGAACTCAGCAATTTTTTTGGCGGTGTCTACAGAGTCTCTACAAATCTCTTTATAACTCAGATCGAGTGTGGACGCAGAGGGATTTTCATCTCGCCATTTAAAACTCATAGGCAATGATTGACCGAAAAATGCCAACGCAGCGCCACCCATTTCATCTTTTGTCATAGTTTGGTTGTAGTAGATGTGCAGGAATTTCTCTAACAAACTTCCCAGAGAAGCAATTAATTCTGAGGGCTCGCGGTGAGTAAATATAAAATTAATACCCTGTGGGAAAATACGCGCTAACTCACTTTCGTAACCCACATGAATTGGCGATTTCATCAAGTAGGGTCTGGGATTATCGCGATAAAATTGCCACTGGACATACTGCAACGCGTTGTACAGGAAATCATAAGTATAGGTTGGGTAAAGGCCTTCCTTTGCCAGCCACTCACCATAAGCCATGGCCTGGTTCATATTGCGCAACGAGGCAGCGCAAAGACTGAATTCATTTAGAAAAAGATCTTCTTCAGGTACTTCGGCTTCAAACTTATGCACCTGACTGATACCGGCCACAGTATTGTTTAGCCAATCGCAGTAATCTCGGGTAACAGCAATTCGCTCGGCAACACCGTTATCCTCAGCTTCGGTAATCCTCGCAGGCATAAACATCTGCCAATAGAATAGATTCTGGTAGCTGTTAGTCACACCCATCATACGCTGTATCTTGGTAGTACCGGTGCGAGGAAGGGAAACGATTGCTGTAGGCGGCAGTAAATCCTGTTCAAGAATTTCCGGGTTGTTGTTGAGATCTTTCTGATAACGCAGCCTGTTTTCCAGTAACCGGACGAGTCGGTCTTTGAGACGTTGCAAGCGATCCGGAATAATAAATCCCTCGCCGTTAGCATTAATAGAATCGACGAGTTGTCTCAAACCTTTCGGCGCCAGGCCATCACCAAAGTCGGTAAGACCAGTCTGACGGGTTGCTGTGCTGATGATTTCGTCAGCAGAAAGCTGTCTCATATTACTTCTCCCTTATTTTCAGTTATAAAGTATTGCATTAAATTGCTTTGCTTTTATAACTAGAGCAAGACGCTGGGTTTTAACGGTGTCAGGTCAAGCACTTCGACCAACCCAGGCGGCGCAGCAATAACATCGGGAATGCGATTAAAGAAGCTAGAAGCCGAAGCAAGACCTGAATCCTCACGAACAACAGTAATCTCCATACCTGGTTTGCCGTTGATACGCCAACGCATGAATTCTTCCTCGCCATCTTTGAACAAGCGGTTCTGAATTTCACACCGGGCATTCACCCCCTCTTCTGTTTCGACGTCAACACAAACCAGAGAACCGATACAATGCCCTGCTTGTATTTCTTTTTTAAGGTCATGAGAGTAAAAATCTTCGTCCCATGTCATAGGCTCCATATAGGCGTTGTAATGAGTAACGGTATAACCGAGCTTCCCTAGCACCAGCGCGGCGGGAACATGGTAGAAATTCATTGCGCCCACCTTCCCGCCGATTTGCTCTTGCCATTCTTGCATGCTGAGACCAGCGCCAAAATATCTCAGTCCCCACACACCCTGGCGCGCCACTTCAGTGGCGCTGGTATGCAAAAGCGAATCAATCTTGACACACGGACCTGCTGCGATAACGCCTGACCAAAGACGAGACATATCCCAAATGCCACCACCACTAAAAGTCACCCCATTTTCGCGCGCCAGTTGATTAAGCTCTTTTTCCCGTTGCGGATTAAACCAGCGAGGGCTGTAGGCTTCAGAAGAATGGCAAAGCACATTAATTCCCGCTGACAGCAGGCGGTTGTGAGCGCTAGCACAACCTTCTAAGGTGTTAACTGTTGCGACAAGCGCAATATCGGCGCTTAAGTTACTGTAATCTGCGGTTTCACAATCCTGGATCACCACGCCAAGATCTCTGTTCAAACCAGATGCGCGTCCCACATCTTGACCTACTTTATCCCCGGCACGGTTATAGGCGGCTACGATCTTCCAGCCTTTACTGGCGACCAGACGCACCAGTGTCTGCCCAACGAAACCGACGCCGTATATCACCACTTTGGGGTTGAACGACGTATTATCAGGCACTAGAAACTCCTAAAATAATTAGTACTAATCGACCAGATAACCGCCATCAACAGGTAGGCTAATGCCAGTAACGCCACTCGCATCATCTGATGCAAGATAAACTACTGCGCTTGCCACCTCTTTGCCTTCCAGCATGCGACCTATGGGGTGAGATGCGGCGACCTGATCCAGCGCTTCTTCGCTGTAACCGCACGCTTGTTCCAGCATGGGAGTTCGCACACCACCGGGAAGAATAGCATTACAGCGCACCGAGTAACCCTGTTGCGCACAGTGCAAAGCCAGCATTTGAGTCAGGCTCAAAGCCATGGCTTTACTGGCGCCATATTGGGTGATGAACACCTTCGATCGCAGCGCTCCTGCCGACAACACATTAACAATCGAAGACTGTGTCGTTTGCTGTTTCATAACACCAAGCGCCTGCTGGCAACCGATTACCAAACCACGAATATTGGTGGCATAGGTTTTGTCCAGATCATCCAGCGTAATCGACTCGAAGTCTCCGGGCTGCATGAAAGCCGCGTTATTTACAAGCACGTCCAGTCGGCCTAACTTATTTACAATATCTTCAATTCCATTAATCCAGTCCTCCTCACTGGTAACATCCAGCGCCAGGAAATAACTATCGCCACCGCACTCAGCCGCAACAGCGTTGCCCCGTTCGGCATTACGCCCTGCTACCAATAAGGTGGCGCCTTCAGCGCTACAAGTCCGGCAAATATCTGCGCCAATGCCGGAAGTGCCGCCGGTGACCAATACAATCTTATCCTCTAATCGGCCCAATTTATTTCACCTCCTTAGCTCTGCTTAGCACAGACAGGGAGAAAAAAAAGGAGGCCATCGGGCCTCCTAACATTTTTTTGCGGTCTTATTCTACCGGTATGAATCAGTTAGAAATTAATTTTAACGCGTCCACCATAATAGGCTTGTGCTCCGCGTGGATTACGGTTAAATACCCGACCAGCAAAGCCCGTGCCATCGTTACCATTACCAACATAAAACTCATCGGTCACGTTTTTACCAAAAAAGGACAATTCATAACGGCCATCATCGTCCACGATCCCTATAGTAAAGTCGAGCAAACCATAGTCGTCCTGCGTCACTAATGGATCATTGTTTAACAGGAAGAAAACATCATCTTGCCAAGTGTAAGTTACATTAATAAAGCCATCAAACGGCATATTGGCCAGCGGCACATCCAGGTCACCAGAAATATTAAATTTAAATTCTGGAGTGTTTGGCGAAGTACCCCCCGCGACGTCAGTTTGATTATTTGGAAGCGTACAGCCTTGGGCAGCAGTCTGACCTGTGTAACAAGGTTGTAACAGGTTTTCTATTTCCGCATCTGTGTAGGCAAAGCCAGCAGTGATTCGCGCATTGTCTGTAGCAGCCCAAATCAGATCGGCTTCCACGCCATGTATATCCAGATCACCAGCATTGATAGGTAAGGTGAGAACAGAACCTCCGCCAGCTACCAACACTTCAGTCTGTAAATCAGTCACATCCATCATATAAATGGACGCGTTCAATTGCAGGCTATCGGTGAGGCGTGATTTGATACCAATTTCATAGTTTTCTGCTATTGAAGGATCGAGAAATGCCCTGGTCAGCGTGGCTACACGTGTGTAATCGATACCAGAACCAACAAAACCACGACTGGCAGAGGCATATACATTAATCTCTTCCGTAGCCTGCCAGGAAATCCCCACACGACCGGACCACTCGCCACCGGACGTTGTGGCGGTACCCAGAACTAATTGGTTCACTATTACAGCGGGGCTGGTTGTATCTACGCTGATAAAATTATTTGCGGGATCAAACGTGTTAGCGCCAAAAGCATCTATTGAGATGGTATCCACGTTATCAAGAACGACTTCAAGCTCTTCGTGAGTCCAGCGAAAGCCACCAAATACATCTATGGTATCTGTCACCTGGAATGTGCCATCGACAAACACAGCATAGGATTTTGTTTTAGCAGTGTTATCTGTTTGCTGCACTGAAAGAAACGGCAATCCCGCAAGTGCACCAGCTCCAAAAGGAAAATAGAATTCCAGGTCCAATGATGAATCTTGTTCAAAATCCTGGTAAAAAAAGCCCGTTATCCAGTCAAATCTATCGGATGTGCCCTCCAGACGAATTTCCTGGCTAAAGTAATCTATCCTGTGCTCCGTATTGTGGCCCGAAGTATTGATCTCGGGGTTCACGTCTGTCTGCACATGAAAAAAACCGATTCCTGGGATGACACCGGCATTACTTAGTTGTCCAGGTCCGGCGTCAACATCCATATCAGCACCGCCGTCCCAGCTACGGACGGCACTTATGGCACGCACTGTGATGTTGTCATTGTATTTCCATGTCAAATCTCCTGAGAAGCCATAATTCTCCATGAAGACATCGGCCGAATTGGAATCGTTGATGTTGACCAGCAACCCATCATCAAGTACGCGCTGCGCCAGCGCCAAGTCGATATTACCCGCAGCATCAGCGCCTAGAAATCCAAGCCGAAAATTATTCCCACCTACATTAGAGGTCACACCCGGATTAAAGCCGTGATCGGTTTCAGTGTAATCAGCGATAAGCAGTAGATTTACATTGTCGCTGAAATCGAACTCCAATTTACCACGTGCGCCAGTCGCTTCGTTTCCGCCAAAATCCGCGCCACCAGGATAAACATTTTTAATATGACCATCACGGTCTGTATGAAACATAATTAGCGACCCACGAGCAGTGTCGGAAAATGGGCCGCTCACCGATGCGCGGTATATTTGCTCATCGTCATCTGTCGCAGAGACTGAAAAAGATCCTTCAAATTCATCACTGGGGCGTTTTGTAAGAACATTGATAGCGCCACCCGTAGAGTTACGTCCAAACAATGTGCCTTGTGGACCGCGTAGCACTTCAATGCGCTCGATATCAGACAGTTCTGCTACATACTCACCGCTGCGAGCAAGTGGAACGCCGTCAACAACCATGGATACACTAGGCTGAATACTTGCCGAGATGATGTAGGAACCGATACCGCGAATATTGAAGTTAGTTGCCGCAGGCGCAAAACCATCCTGGAAGTTTAGTGATGGCGCAGCCTGGGCCAGAGAACGGGTATCAGTAATAACCCTTCGTTCTAAAGTTTCATCAGAAAGCACAGATACAGACACTGGCACCTCTTGCAGTGACTGCTCCCGCTTCTGAGCCGTAACAACGACTTCTTCTAAAACGGCGGCCTGCGCTCCAGTAATGAATAGAATGTGTGACAAAAAAACAGCTAGCAAAGATGAATTCTTAAAATACACTTTCATATCAACGCCCCATTTGTTTATTCGGTAGCTGGTGAAGCGCACCATCAATTGATTTAAGTGGTTGAGCGTCAACAGCAGAGTTAATTACGTTCAAAATATAAGTTTCCCTCAAATATAATGTTATCCTATTATTGAAAATTGTCAATACAGTCTGCTTTTTGTATATAGACAATAATAGACTTGTTAAATTTAGATTGTTTATTTTGGAGTTTCGAGACCAAGCGTTAGTTAAATTAGATCATCGAAAACGACATGGTGTTCTTCAGACACGTCGTTGAGTCGACTTCTTGGAATACCAGCTTCCCGGCACATTTTCTGAAACAGGCTGCCATCCTTTTTTGCGATAGAAGCACACAACCGAGTGAATTCTGGATCGGGTATCATTCGCTTAACAAGAAGTTCAAGCATCGCGCTTCTGGCAGAACCATTACAGGCAATTTCCGCGAATGCTTCCTGATTTAGCCCAAGTTTCGCTGCAGTTTGAAGGACAAGGTGTCCCATATAAAGGTTACAACCTGACAGTGTATTATTTAGGATCTTAGCCTTCTGGCCACTGCCAATTGATCCAACCAGTCGAACCAAACCACCGAAACTCTGCAAAACGGGCTTCGCAAATTCAAAGGCGTCGGGTTCACCTCCAACCATAACGACCAATTCGCCATCGAGCGCAGACTGCCTGGCTCGGGCGCCACTAACTGGCGCATCTAGCAAGCGAATATCAAGTTTCTTGCCAATCGAGTCCAACTCAAGACAGGTTTCCATACTGACAGTACTGTGAATGGCGATGACGCCACCCGGCTTCATGCCATACATGACTCCATCACTGTTGCCAAGAACAACTTGTTTTACATCCTCATCTGCAAAAACGCATACGCCAACAAAATCGCAAGCGGCGCCCAGCAACCTGGGCGTATCAGCAATTTCTACGTCAAATCCAAGAAAGGGCTCAATTGATGCTTGTCGACGCGCCCATAGCATTGTCTCAAAACCATCTTCGATCATTTTTTGAGCCATCGCGCTACCCATATCGCCCAGTCCAATAAATCCCACTTTTATTTCCATCAGCACTGCCTCTCTATGTCTAATTGACTCGTTACGTTGTTTCAATGTTCCTACATAAATTCGACTTAAACAATCAGATGTCCGATTGTTCACTCATAAAGATACTGTAATGCTTGGGGACGCGTGACAAGCATTGATGTTCAGCATAGTATTCAGTATAAATGAACGAAGTAAAGATAGTAAACAAACCTAGAATACAAAAAAATAATTTATTTACAATGAGTTAAAAAATATTGATTAATATCAGTTATTGTCTATATACAAATATAAAATTTTATTGACAAAATAATGCAATTTTGAGGTATCCTGACACGCGTAATATTGGCGGTGGCTTTAATGGGTCATCCAACATGCTCATGACAACCCGGAGGATACAAATGCGAAATCTAAATCCAAGCAAGCTTGTTCTGGCATCAGCAGGCGTTATATTTCTTTTTGCTGGTTCAGTCAGCTATGCTCAGCTTGCGATAGAAGAAGTAATAATCACAGCGCAAAAACGTAAGCAGTCGCTACAAGATGTACCAATTTCTGTTGAAGCGATTACCGCCGATACTCTTCAACGACGGGCAATAAATGATACCAGGACTCTGGCACAGGCTGCGCCATCGCTGAATTTCCAAGATGGATTTGGTCCCGTAGCAACCAACTTCAATATCCGAGGCCTGGGTTCTTATACCATTGAGGGTGGTTTGCAACCCAGTGTTTCAATGGTCGTGGATGGAGTTCCTTACGCTCGTAATGGTGAATTTGTGACAGAACTATCTGATATCGAGCAAATAGAAGTACTACGTGGACCACAGGGCACTCTGTATGGAAGAAACTCTACCGGTGGCGCTATTAACATCACAACGCTACGTCCTAGTGAGGAATTCGAAGGTTATGTGGATCTCTCGTTTACTACTGATGATGAGCAACTGTATCGCGCTTCAGTCAGTGGGCCATTATCAGACAATGTGCGTGGTTCGTTATTGGGTTTTTACAAAGACCGTGATGGACATATTGAGAATATCTTCCCAGGGTCGCCGGACCTGGGTGGCGAAGAAACGGCCGGAGGGCGTGTCAAGCTGGATATTGACTTCAATGACTCACTGAATTTGCTTTTGATTGGTGACTATATGGACTCAACCCATGGTTTTAGTCCTCAGGTTCCCAATACTGCAGAAGATTTAGGTGTTGCCGCTGGCGGTACTTTTCTGCGAGAACTTTTGCAAGGTGATGGAGACGTGGCATTAGGTCAGTCAGTGATTGCTGATCGAGGGCAAGTCAATCAGGATGGAACGCTGAATTCCGATAATCAAACTGAAAACTATGGGATTTCTGCTGATTTCACTTGGCAAGTGAATGACTCACTTACCGTACGTTCTATCAGCGCCTACCGGGAATGGAAGGGCCTGTTGACGGTGGATGTAGATTCGGGTCCTGCCCGGGCAGTAAACCGAAATAACTTTGGGCCACTTATTTCCGATATTGAAACCAATATCAACCGCAACAATCCTGATAACGATCACACCAATAACATTAAATACGAGTATTTCAGCCAGGAACTCCGCCTGGAGGGTTCAAATGACAGACTGGATTGGACTGCAGGTTTTTACTATCTGGATTTTGAGGAAGCTCAGGGCGCTGATGTCGAGCTTTACGTTCCGATAGGTCTATTTGGCGCAGCAGGTGGTGCCGATGGCAATCCGCTAAACGATACAGGTATGTTCGTTACGAGTTCCATGCACGTTGCCAAGAATGAAGTGTATGCGTTTTTTATTGATGTGACTGTTCATGCCACAGATACAATTGACATTTTCGGCGGTTTTCGTTGGACAGAGGAACAGCTTGACGTGGATTTTGACTCGCTAACTGTTCTTGCGGCTGATGTGGCAGATGGTTTCGTTCTCAATGCTAATACATATGATTTGGCTACAAATACTGCAACCATCGATTTGACAAATCCCGGGGCGCTACAGATTCCCGGCGGGGGACCAGACGAGGCTGACAACGGTGATTGGTCGGGTCGCGTGGGTATATTCTGGCAGGCTACGGAAGAGATGAATTTTTATGCTTCAGCATCTCGAAGTTTTATTGGATACGGTACCAATCTCGGTCGCTCCGGTGCGCCTGGCGCCACCGCCTTTGTTGAGCCAACCACTGCGGAGAGTTACGAGATCGGTTTTAAATCTCGCTGGGGCGGCAACGTACAACTCAATGCGGCTATCTACCATATGGACGTGACGGACTTGCAAACCACCGTGTTATTACCGGGATTGATCACTGTGCCCATCAATGCAGGGGACCTGGATATATGGGGTGTAGAAGCGGACTTAGTCTGGTCAATAACCGGTAACGCTCGATTAACAGCTGGGGTGGCCTATACAGATGCCGAAGTCAAGGATCTTCAGCAACCCTGTTATCCAGGCCAGTCGGCAGCTCTTGGTTGTGTAGGTGGTATAGACGGTCCCGGTCTAGGTGATAATGTAGGTTCAGGTGGTCTGACAGATGTAGCCGGTACCCAGGCGCCGAATACGCCAGAATTCAAGTTCAATTTGGCTTTGGATCTTGATGTGCCCATGAATAGCTTGCCGTTTGATGGTTTTGCGAATGTCGCTTATACATGGCAGGACGATGTGCATTTTACATTGAACAATGATCCTCTACTAGTGCAGGAAGACTATGGTCTACTGGATTTCACCGTAGGCATTATTGATAAAAAGGGTAAATACGAGATTTCATTCTTTGGCAAGAATGTAACGGACAAGTTTCATGTAGGAGCCATGAGGGAATCCGTTGGCAGTATTGCCAGAGCGTTTCACCGTACCCCCCGCGCTGCGGATGCGTATTTTGGCGGTCGTATTAAGTATAATTTTTAGACCGACACTTTCGGGAAGGTGTTAGCGCTTGAAGAACCGAGCATTTTAATTGGAGAGGGGCTCGTGTGAGCTCCTCTATTTCCAACGCCGGGAAAGATGATAGAATTTTTTGGCGACATTTTCATTGAAGCATTTGTCTCCATCATTGCTGAATATTTCAGCATATAAATTGTTCAGTGTTGGATTCAGTCGTTTTGTTGTGCATTGACATAATACTTTGTTGAACGACGGTGATGAATAATATATACATTTAGGTATGCAGGTGATTTATGAATGATGCAGCGGTAGTGGATGTGGGTAACATACCCCTTGATCAGTTTGATGTCAGCAATCCACAACTATACGGTGATGATTCCTGGAGACCGTATTTCGAACGCCTTAGAAGAGAAGAACCAGTACATTACCTGCCGGAGAGTCCTTACGGCCCATATTGGTCTGTTTCAACTTTTGATTTAATCAAAGCTGTTGATTCGAACCATAAAGTTTTTTCATCTGAAATGAAGTTTGGTGGCGTCACCCTTGAGAGAGACATCGACCTTTCCTATGAAAATTTTATTGCTATGGATCCACCACGGCATAATGTCCAACGTGCTGCGGTAGCGCCCGCGGTTGGGCCGATGAATCTCGTCAAACTGGAGTCTTTGATCCGCGAGAGAGTCATTGACATTCTGGATAATTTACCAGTTGGTGAAACTTTCAATTGGGTCGAAAACGTGTCCATTGAACTGACGGGGCGAATGCTGGCAACGTTATTCGATTTTCCCTATGAAGAGCGTCACAAACTTGTTTATTGGTCCGATCTTGCGAATGCTGCCCCAGAATTTACCGGTGATGTTTCGATGGATGCCGAGAAGCGTATGGCCGACATGGAGGAGTGTGCAATCACGTTTCTTACGATGGCGCGTGAGCGCGCAGAAAGTGAGCCAGGAAATGATCTCATTTCTATGCTTGCTCATGGCGGCGATGCCACCAAGGAAATCTTTGAAAACCCAAAGTTGTTTCTCGGAACGATCCTTCTGCTCATCGTAGGCGGGAATGACACAACCCGTAATAGTATTTCTGGTGGCGTGGTCGCGCTCAACCAATTTCCGGATGAGTATCAGAAGCTTCGAGAAAACCCAGCAGTGATTCCTAATATGGTATCCGAAATGGTGCGATGGCAAACACCAATAATATATATGCGAAGAACCGCCCTTGAAGATATCGAACTTGGTGGCAAGCAGATTAAGAAAGATGACAAAGTGGTGATGTGGTATATCTCGGGAAACCGCGATGAAAATGTGTTCCCGGATGCGGACAAGTTGATTGTTGATCGGGAGAATGCCAGAAACCATCTAGCGTTCGGTTTTGGTGTTCACCGATGCATGGGTAACAGATTGGCGGAAATGCAACTTCGAGTGTTGTGGGAAGAAATCATGCCTCGTTTTTCTAACATAGAAGTTGTGGGGGATGTCGTGAGAAATGCGAATAATGTCATTCGCGGTATTGCCGAGGTTCCTGTTCTACTTCACGCCAAGTAGCGTGAAAAGCACATCAAATTAAATTTTTTATAGCGAATACGAGAGTGAAAGCTGCAGTTTTTAGAGCGCCGAACAGGCTGATGGAAATTGAAGAGGTTCAAATTTCTAAACCTCAGGCCAGAGAAGTGTTGGTTCGCACAGTAGCATGTGGTGTATGTCAAAGTGATTGGGGTATGTACAAAGGTAAAATGCCCTATGAATTGCCCACCATTCTCGGGCACGAAAGCTCCGGAATTGTCGAAGAAGTCGGTAGCGAAGTCACTTATGTCAAAAAGGGTGACCATGTGGTTACCTGCATGTCGGTATTCTGCGGTCGCTGTGACAAGTGTTTAACCGGCAACCCTGCTTTGTGTGGAAGTGACGAGGTTCGACGTAAGCCTGACGACGAACCCAGGTTGCAGCAAAATGGCGAAATTGTTCACCAGTTCACCGACTTATCCTCCTTCGCTGAAATGATGCTTGTGCATGAAAATGCTCTTACCAAAATCAATCCGGAAATGCCCCTCGATCGTGCTGCCTTGATGGGCTGTTCTACTACCACTGGGGTAGGCGCAGTATTTCATACGGCTAAGGTGACGCCTGGCTCCAGTGTGGTTGTGATTGGTTGTGGTGGGATTGGTCTTGCTGCCGTTAATGGCGCGGCAATAGTCGGCGCCAGCAAAATTGTTGCAATAGATATGCATGAGCCAAAACTTGGGTTGGCTAGAACCATGGGCGCAACTCACTTTATCAATTCAGATTTATCTGAGAATGTTGTTGAGGAAGTTCGCGAAATTACCAATGGTGGATGTAATTTCAGTTTTGAAGCCGTTGGATTAAAAAAGACTGTTGAACAATCAATTGCAATGTTGAGTCCAGGTGGAATATCCACCGTGTTGGGTCTGTTACCACTTGATGTGACTGTTGAAATGGGATTTATAGACTTTATCCAGGAGAAAAAATTGCAAGGTTCGTTGATGGGTTCAAATCGATTCCGTCTTGATATGGTGAACTTCGTTGATTTTTATCTTGATGGCAAGCTGCATCTGGATCCGTTAATTTCCAAGCATATTAGACTCGAAGATGTCCATCAGGCATTCGCAGCATTTGAGAACGGCGCTGCGGACGCACGCCATGTCATCATGTTTGATAATTAAAGTTTTTGCCCGACTCCAATTCCGGTATTACCTTGGCCTTGTTGTAGGCGCTTAGTCTTTTCTGAATCAATCGTTCTTTATTGAATTATATTTTGAAATATTGGTAAATGATATGACAGAAAAAATGCAGTTAACCATTGATTTTTACAAGAGAGCGTTACAATCGTGATTACATATCATATAGCCGTAATAGCCGGCGACGGAATCGGCAAAGAAGTCATTCCTGTTGGACAAAAGGTCATGGAAAAGACTGCTACAAAACACGGATTCAAGCTCGCGTGGACTGAATTTGACTGGTCTTGTGAGCGTTACCATAAAGCCGGCTCAATGATGCCGGACGATGGAATAGAGCAACTTAGTGGTTTTGATTGCGTGTACCTTGGCGCGGTCGGCTATCCCGGTGTCCCTGATCATATCTCTCTTTGGGGGTTACTGATACCAATTCGGCGTGAATTTAATCAATATATCAATCTCAGGCCAGTGCGACTGTTCCAGGGCGTGCCTTGTCCCCTCGTGGGGCGGGAAACCGGCAGCATAGATTTCATGGTTGTGCGCGAAAATGTAGAGGGCGAATACTCCAATATCGGCGGTATTCAATATGAGGGTACGGAAGATGAAGTCGTCATTCAGCAAAGCATCTTCACTCGCCGCGGTGTAAACCGAGTGCTAAAATATGCCTTTGACCTGGCACAATCCCGGGAAAACAAGCGCCTCACTTCGGCCACCAAATCAAACGGCATTATTCACTCTATGCCCTACTGGGATGCTCGAGTCCAAGCTATCGCCACAGAATACCCCGAAGTTGAGGTTGACCAATTTCATATTGATATTCTCACTGCAAATTTTGTGAGGATGCCAGATCATTTCGATGTCGTGGTTGGCTCGAATCTCTTCGGCGATATACTCTCTGATCTGGGTCCTGCCTGTACCGGTACTATTGGCATCGCGCCATCGGCCAATTTGAATCCGGAACGGAACTATCCCTCCATGTTCGAGCCGGTGCACGGCTCTGCGCCTGATATCGCCGGTCAAGGTATTGCAAATCCGATTGGCGCAGTCTGGTCAGGCGCGATGATGCTCCGGCATCTTGGCGAAGAGGGCGCTTATAAGACCATCATGAATGCTATAGAAAGCGTTTTGGCTGAGGGCTCTTGCATGACACCTGATATGGGCGGACGGGCCACTACAATTGAGCTGGGGTCAGCGGTCGAAGATGCTGTCTGATATAATGCGCCGGTCCAAACATGAATGATATAGGGCTAAAATGATACTTCTGCGCTGACACCAAAAGTCAGAGGTGAAGCTGGTGCCTCAAGGTCGCCAGCCATATTGTTGGAAATGGTGTAGACAGAGTACTCTTCGTCAGCGAGGTTTTTACCCCACAGGCTTAAGCGATAGCGTTCATCCAGGCTGAGCCAGGAGAGTTCGGCATTGATTAAATGGTAGCTGTCTTCTGTAAGCCGGTTATCCGCTTCCCAGAAAAACCCGTCATTATAGTAATAGGTCACTGTTGCGCCAAACTGACCAATATCCGTTGGGATGGAATAATTGGCCCCGGCGTGGACGGTATAATCCGGCGTCCTGGGCAGGGAATTCCCTGACAAATCACTGAATACATCCATATTGCCGCCCCCAAGGGCCGGCGTACGGCCTAAACCATTCGGAAATCTGTCATATTCGGTATCCAACAGCGACAGCCCCAGTTTCAGGTCCAGCCGTTCTGTAGCCAGGAATAAAACATCGATCTCAGCGCCGATGATGGTTGCCGCCGCCGCATTACTTGTGATACTGCCGGTAGCGACAGCGGTTGTCACCTGGATGTCTTGGTAATCATAGTAAAACGCTGCAGCATTGATGCGCAGACGGTTGTCCATCCACTGGCTTTTGTAGCCGATTTCATAAGCATCGACAATTTCAGGTTCTGCCGGCGCCGGGAGCATGAAAGGAGGACTGGTGGTACCCACCAGATTAAACAGCCCGGCTTTGTAACCGCGACTATAACTGGCATAGAGCAGTTGCTGCTCGGCCAGGTGGTAATCCGCAACCACGCGCCAGGTTGGCTCATCAAAGTTTTTATCCGCTGAGGAGGGTACGCTTAATGCGCCGCCGCCAAGAATAGTTGCATTACTGGCTTCGATTTCGTCACGCGAGTATCGCAGGCCCACAGTGAACCCAAACTGGTCAGTCAGCTGCAAATGACCTTCAGCGAATACCGCATAGGATTTCGTCTCCTGGTGATTCTCCAAAGCAAGAGCAGGTGCAAGCGCTGGCCCCTGAAGTATACTTGTAGGCACATTGCCAGATTCATTCTCATAGTAATAGAGGCCTAGCAACCAGGAAAAATCACCATCACCCAGAGAGGCCACGCGGAATTCCTGGGAGAATGACTCACTGCTGATCGCAGCATCAATGGTGAGAATATCCAGGGTGCTCGCATCCTGGTCCAGTAAAAAAGATGATTCATCATCGTTATACGCTGTAATACTGGTAAACTCCAGCAAATCCGTTCTGAATTTGATATTCGCTGACACTCCTTGGCGGTCCACTTCCCATCGTGCATTTCTATTAACCGGTATATCGAAAAAGTCACCCGAGAAGACAGTACCTACGAATCCGATCCCGCCTTCCCGCACTTGACGCGCCATAGATGCACTGCCTTCATTACTGACGTCATAGGCCGTTAACCTGATATCTACATTCTCATTGGGGGTTATCAACCATTTGGTACGAAATGACAGATCTTCTTCAGGTTGATGTTCACCTCCCAAAAACGAATTGTCGATGAAGCCTTCACCCTGGTCTTTGAAATAAACAGCGAGATCGGCTGCTAAGTAATCGCTAATCCCTGTCGCCGCATAGAGGCTGCCGGTTACCGTGTCGTAATTGCCGTAGCCCACCTTAAGCTTTACCTGGGTTTCCTGGGTTGGGTCTTTGGTAATGATATGGATAAGACCACCTGTTGCATTGCGACCAAACAGGGTGCCCTGGGGTCCCTTCAGCACTTCAACTTGCTCAATATTGTTAAATTTGGCCAGCGTTGCATTGGCAAAATAGACTTCATCCACATAGGTTGCCACAGAGGCTTCATTTCCTATTGTTGCAGTGTTGGTGCCAATGCCACGTATAAAGGTGATTGCGGCCGAAGCCTGTTGTGCAATATTTAATGAGGGTGTGACTGTTGCCAGTTCCAGAGTGCTTTCGATCCCTCCTTTAGCAAGATCATCAGCGGAAAGCGCCGTAATCGTAACAGGAACCTCTTGTAGGCTCTCCTGACGCTTTTGCGCCACAACGACAACCTCTTCAATCTGCAAAGGTAGTGATTCCGCAGCCTGCGCGAGTTCACTCCCCACAAAAACCACAGAAACTACTGCGGCCAAGCCTGCCAGTTTATTTACTCTCGTATTCATATGATCTCCCCCTTTTAATTCCTGAGCTGAATTCCGGTTGCAGCTCGGTTTAACCAGTCAGAATTAAGGAAGCTCTGATTAAGTCAGAACTTCCTTAAATTAAAACGGTACTAGTCGTTAATTCCGCCCATACATAGATACTTCACTTCAAGATAATCGTCCAACCCGTATTTGGAACCTTCTCGACCCTGTCCCGATTCCTTGACTCCGCCGAAGGGCGCCATTGGGTTTGAGATAATACCCTCGTTGATACCGACAATACCGTATTCCAGCGCTTCACTGACGCGCCAGATTCGACCGATATCACGGCTATAGAAATAACAGGCCAAGCCAAATTCGGTATCGTTGGCCCTACTGATGGCTTCCTCTTCAGTTTGGAAGCAGAACAATGGCGCTACCGGGCCGAAGATTTCTTCACGGAATACTCGCATATCGTCGGTAACGTTAGTCAGTACCGTCGGTTCGACAAAACATTTACCCAGAGGTGAACGATGACCACCAAGCGTTATTTCTGCTCCGCGTTCGACTGCTTCATCAATAAAACCCAATACATCGTCGGCGGCTTTTTCGTCAATCAAAGGGCCAATTTCAGTTCCTTCGACACAGCCGTCACCCATTTTCAGCGATATTGTTGCGGCGTTGAATTTTCTGACAAACTGAGCATAGATACCTTCTTGTATCAGCAACCTGTTGCTGCATACACAGGTCTGCCCGGCATTGCGGAACTTGGCCGCTACCGCGCCGGCGACAGCAGCGTCGATATCGGCATCGTCAAATACGATAAATGGTGCATTACCGCCCAGTTCCATGGATGTTCGCTTGACGGTTTGCGCACTTTCTTCCATCAACTGCTTGCCCACCTTGGTTGAACCCGTGAAGGTCAACTTGCGTACAATCGGGTTACCTGTTAATTCAGCGCCAATCTCGGCAGTTTTGCCAGTAACCACATTAATTACACCTGCGGGAATACCCGCGCGCTCAGCCAATTCAACCATGGCATAGGCTGACAATGGTGTTGCATTTGCCGGTTTACACACTACGGTACAACCAGCTGCTAGCGCGGGCGCTATTTTGCGCGTCAACATCGCGTTGGGAAAATTCCACGGCGTGATACAGGCAACTACGCCGATACCTTGTTTGAGCACTACGATGCGCCGGTCGGCCTTCGGTGCGGGAATCGTATCCCCGTAAATTCGTTTTCCCTCTTCGGCGAACCATTCCACAAAGCCTGCGCCATAAGCGATTTCGGTACGCGCTTCAGTCACCGGTTTGCCTTGCTCTGCAGTCAGAATTTGTGCCAAATCTTCCTGCGCCTCCATCATCAGGTTATACCATTCCCGCATCATTTGTGAGCGATCCGTGGCAGTGAGTGCGCGCCAGGCTGCCAATGCCGCTTCAGCAGCCTCAATTGCACGGCGGGTTTCATTCGTGCCGCATCGAACAACCTCGCACAGGGGCTGCTGGTTTACAGGGTTAATCACTGCCTGGGTCTCTCCTGAATCTGCGGCCACCCATTCGCCTGCGATGTACGCGTCGGTACGCAATATAGAAGGGTCTTTTAATCTATCTTGCAGCATTAGGAGCTTGTGACAAATATGGTTTGAGTCTGCATAAATTCCATCAACCCCTCTTTGCTGTTTTCAAAACCAATATCCAACTGCTTGTGACCACTAGACGGTATGTGCGGAAAAACGTACTGGGTTTCGATGATCCAGACCACCCCTGTCTCCATCCGTGCCGCAATTGCTCTGGCGCCTTCGACATCACTGGACCAGATTGAAGAACCCAGCCCGTAATCGGAGTCATTGGCGCGACGGATAACATCGTCAAACTTTATCAGCGGTAAAAAGTGGGCCAAACTGCTCTTCCTGCAGCGACTGTGCGCGCTTTTGAGCTTGTACTATCACTTCTTCCAGGACGGGGGGCTGAGCATATCTCAGTGAACTAGCCACGAGGCATACCGGGACCCACTGAAGCCAGAGAGAGACGTATTACATCAAGTTTTCGCATATGAATACCCCTTTAGTTCATAGCTGATCTGATAAAAAATTCTTTGTACTGAAAGGATGACCCAAAAGTTTTATTTTGTCAATATCTTTGTCGTTTTTCGTATAGACAATATTTTCCTTTGCATTCACGGACCATAAGACTGATTATATGCCTGATTTGATGCCGCCGAGAATTATTCACGCGCATAGGGGGATGGCACACGCCGACTCCTCGCTGGCGTGACTGCGCAGGCCATTATTGGTTTGGCCAGGAACTATCACGGAGTAAAAGTCACCATCTCATCGCGGCAAAGAACGGTCTGTTCCAGTTGGCCACACGCTGACGATTACCATGCTGGTGGGGAGAAGGCTGAACTCCGGTAACACACCGGATGTAGGACTACAAGACATTCTTATCTCATCAGGGTACAATCACTCGGCAATGATGGCGGTGTCCATGATTGAATTTAATACCTCCAGAGCTCTATGAATAAAAGCAAATCTCCGAACGGTAAAGGCGTCGCTTCTACACAAGTAGTGGCAGCTCTGCGCGAAGCTGTAAATCAAAATTTACTTATGCCGGGTGAGCATATCCGTCAGGATTATTGGGCGGAAAAGCTTGGTGTGAGTCGCATTCCTATCCGTGAGGCCTTGAAAATACTCGCATCTCAGGGATTTTTAAGTCACGCCCAAAATCGAGGTTATTTCGTTCAAAAAATAATTCCGGATCAATTGCGTCAGATTCACAGGCTTAGACAATTGATTGAGACTGAAATTTGTGCCTCCATACGGTGGCCGGACAAGAACGAGCTAAGGGAGTTAAGACAACTGGCAAATAGAACCGTAGAATGCTATCGAACAGGAGATTATATCGGGGCCTATGATGGCGACCGGTTTCTTAATCACAAAATATGGGAGTTATCTGCCTGTGATTTCTACGCAAAAGAGGCCAAGCGGCTGATGGCATTATGCGAAGTTAATAGACTACAAGCAGGTTTTTTCAAAAATTTATCATACTCAAGCTATAAGGGCTATTACAAGGAGCTCATAAGAGCCTTGACGAAGCGTGATCGTGAACTCCTCATCAGGCTGGAGTCTCAAAAACACGAAATTGCCATTGAGGCGCTTGACAAAACCATGCAGGCATTAGTAGGTTAATCAACGTGACATCAGTCGGGAAATACTCCAGCATATCCGATCAAAATATTGTCCGTGTACAATTGATAAATTATCTTGACAAAATAGAGTAAAATTATTGATGATTAATTCTGATGGAAATCGGGGTGTTCGACAGTTATCCCATAACCCGGTATCTGGAAGACTTGTACGAAACATGATTTTCCAGGTGATGGAATATAGTAAAGGAAGCTCTGACTTAATCTCAGAGGTTCCTAAAGTTAACCACTTACATGGAAACAGATGTATTCTGAAAGAAGAAAGAAACTTCAAGCTTGTTTATCACAGGAATACTGCACAGTAGCAGCATCAGTTTTTGATCCGATCTCTGCCAGGATTGCGGAAAACCTGGGATTCGAAGTTGGGATTATGGCAGGCTCTGTTGCCTCCATGGTGATCGTCGGCGCACCAGACCTGGCTTTGGTGTCACTCAGTGAGCTGGCGGAACAGGTCAGGAGAACTTGCCGGGCCAGCAACCTGCCGATCCTTGTCGATGCAGATCACGGGTTTGGTAATGCCCTTCACGTGATGCGTACCATTGAGGAACTGGAGTCGGCCGGCGCGGCGGCGGTATCGATAGAAGATACATTGTTGCCGGATGTATACGGGGACGCCGAACCCAGAATAATTTCCATCGATGAGATGGTCGGCAAATTAAAGGCAGCGTTGGCTGCTCGCCGCTCCCCGGATTTTGTGATCGTCGCGCGAACCAGTTCAGTGACGATTGGCGGCCTCGACGAGGCATTGGCGCGAGTCAAGATCTACGATAAGCTGGGCGTGGATGCGTTGCTATTGGTGGGCGTGAACAGCCGAAAAGAGTTAGACGCCATCGTCGACTGTACCACGCTGCCAATAATTCTCGGTGGTTGCGCCAAAGAAGTCACTGAACTCGAATACGCCAGAAGTCGGCGAGTCAAGCAAGTAATATTGGGCATCCAGCCACATCTTTCCAGTATCCAGGGGGTTTATTCGGCGCTTTCAGCGCTACAACAGGGCAAAAATCCAGAAGGGTTGCCCTCAACGAATTTTATAGAGCAGGTAACCCGTTCTGATCACTATACTAAGTGCCGAGCCGACTTCCTGGCGCAGGATCCACGCTAACGCAAATTGCGATCAGCTTGAATTCAATATGAAAGAGAAAATAGTTATCCTTGGAGCTGGCGCGGTTGGAGGATATGTTGGCGCCGCGTTGGCCCGCGAGGATCATGATTTGTTATTGGTTGATGATTGGGCCGAGCACGTCGCTCAGGTACAGAAACAAGGTTTCCAGATCGAGGAGCTGTCAGGCGAGTGCTGGTCGTCACGACCGCAAATCGTGAACACCAGCGGAATACACAATGCGCTCAATGGTAAATCAGTGGACATTGCCATAGTAGCGGTGAAGTCATACAAAACAGCCGCTATAACGCAGTTGGTGGCGGCGCATCTCAGCGATAAAGCTTATGTGATGTCACTGCAAAACAGCATCAATGAAGGCACTATTGCCAAGATCGTCGGGTGGGAACGCACGGTGGGCGGCATTGCCTCGGCAATTGGGGTAAACCTTTCTGGTCCGGGCGCCATCAAAAGAAACATGAAGCAAGGCAGCGCCGACCACGTCATATTTCGCGTTGGTGAGCCTGATGGCAAAGTGACACCCAGAATTGAGCGCCTCTTCGCGCTGATGTCCGAGGTGGATTCCTCCAAGATCACCACCAACCTGATGGGCGAGCGCTGGACGAAGTTAGCCATCAACGCGATGCACAACGCGACCGCTGCCGTCAGCGGTCTAACTGGCAAGGAGTGCTTCGGCAACCCTGTTATTCGACGCTTTGCCATTGAACTCGGCGGCGAGACAATTCGTATTGCCCAGGCGCTTGGCTATGTGTTGGAGCCTATTGCGGGCTTACAACCCGTTCAATTTGTACGCGCTATCGAAGGTAGCAAGGAGGATCTGGCGGCGGTCGATCGTGCGCTCTTGCCGAATCCCAAGAATGCCGGCAGCCAGCAGCGACCGTCTATGGGACAGGATATCCTTAAAGGCCGTAAGACGGAAGTGGACGATATCAATGGCTTTGTCGCCCGTAAAGGCAAGGAACTGGGCCTGGCTGTGACTGCCAACGCCACCGCTACCGAATATATCCGAAAGATAGAAGCCGGCGAACTTCAGCAGGCCCCAGATCTATGCTACCGGCCGTTTGAAAATGAGATACCGGAGGATGACACGATAGGGCAACGGCGAAAAGTAGACCTTTAGCCCGACTTTATCCATAAGCCTTGCTCGTTTTACCCCTACTTTTTACGTTTTTGCACGTTTTTTACCCTTACTTTTTACATTTTTATATGTTATTTTACCCCTACTTTATACATACAGACTTGGCTGGCCGAAATAGTACGGCTATTGGAAAACTGATTGCCACCGACAGAACCGAATGTACCGATCACACCTGGAACATATCTCTGACTGGGCAACGCGCAAGACGCGTAAGCCGCTTATTATTCGCGGTGCGCGGCAAGTCGGTAAAACCACGCTGGTCAGGTTAGCCTGCGAACGGTTAAATCTGTCATTAGTTGAAATAAATCTCGAAGACCAGCACGACTTTATCAAGCTGCTGCCACAAAACGACCCGCACAAGGTTTTGCAGGCGATTGCACTGGCTGATAACCTGCCAACTCTTGACCCCGACAAACACCTGATATTTTTTGATGAAGCTCAGGCTTGCCCCAGGCTGATCCCGTTCCTGCGATATTGCTTTGAGAGAGCGCCCGAATATCGCATCATACTTACCGGTTCCTTACTTGAGTTCGTTTTGCGCGCACAAAATTTTTCCTTCCCTGTTGGTCGTGTTGAGTTTCTCTACCTGGGGCCGATGACCTTCGAGGAATATCTTGGCGGTATCGGCAAGCAGGTGTTGGCAGAACGTATAGGACGGTTCAGCCTAACCGAACCACCTGACGAGGCTGAACACAGCCTGTTAATGAAAGAGCTACGCTTGTTCCTGATCATCGGGGGAATGCCGGAGGCCATCAATACATTTCGTGACACGGCTTCTTTTCTGGAGGTTGAACGTTGTAAGCAGGGAATTATCACTGCTTATCAGGCGGACTTCCACAAGTACCGGGGCGCGACCGAGGTGGAACTGGTGAACCGGGTATTTGCCAGCATTCCGTTGCAAATTGGTGAAAAAACCAAATATACGCGCCTGGTGCAAGGGCAGCGGAGTGAAAAAGTAAAACATATTGTGGATCTGCTTGAACTCGCCCGGGTAATTCAGCGCTGTTACCACAGCCATGCTGATGGTCTGCCCCTGTCTGCGCAACAAAAAACCAACTTCTTCAAACTGTTGTTTCTTGATGTCGGGCTGGTCCAATCCATGCTCGGCGTATCCCTGGCGATGATAGAGTCCTCCGGAGAGATCAATGAAATAGCAAAAGGTTGTCTCGCCGAGCAGTTCATAGGCCAACACCTGGCCTATGATGGCCCCGCGTTCCAAGCGCCGACAATCCACTATTGGGAGCGGCAGTCCAAGCACAGTATCGCAGAAGTGGACTTCCTGGTCGCCTGGCAACAGGAAGCCCTGCCCGTGGAAGTCAAAAGTGGGCACAAGGGCCATATGAAATCACTACAGCAATTCATTGCCGAGAAACGGGCATCCCATGCCCTGCGCTTCTCTTCAGGACCGCTAATGGTCAGAGACTACAAACACGCATCCCGCCCTTTGGCTTATCGCTTCCTGAACATCCCCCACTACCTGGTCAGCCGCTGGCGCCACCTTACCGACACCGCGTTTTCCTGATCTTACTCTGTTGAGTCCGCATTGGAGATGCCTATCAAGGTTGGACGTAACGGTATCAGACCTCAACCAGTGCTTCTGCAAAAACGGATAGCAGCAAATCTGCGTTGTCTTTTGAGAACGGCAACGGTGGGCGCATCTTGAGCACGTTGTCATACATGCCGATGTTGCTGATAAGCACTCCTTTATCTTTCATCGCGTTGACAATGGCTTTAGTCTCTGCCGGCGCCGGTGTCTTGGCTTCCCTGTCGCCAACCAGTTCGACGCCGTTGAACAAACCATAACCGCGTACATCCCCGATCAGCTCGTGTTCGGATTGCAAGTCGCGCAGGCCCTCCCGAATATATTCGCCCACGACCAGTGCGTTCTCCCGCAGGTTTTCCTGTTCGATGACATCCAGCACCGCCATACCGACTGCGCACTGCACCGGGTTGCCGCCGAAGGTGTTGAAATACATGACCTGCTTGCGGAACCCGTTCACCAGGTCGGCCCGGGCCACCACCCCGGCGAGCGGGTGGCCGTTGCCCATGGGCTTGCCCATGGTAGCGATGTCCGGGGTGACGCCGTGCAACTGGTAGCCCCACATTTTCTCGCCGCTACGGGCAAAACCGGCTTGCACCTCATCGGCGATAAACAGACCGCCGGCCGCGCGTACATGGCCTATGGCCTGTTGCATGTAGTCCGGCGGCACATCGGGCAGGCCCTCTCCGGAAAACAAGGTGCAGATCAACATGCCGGCGCAGCCGATGCCGTCTTGCTCGAACTCATCGATAGCCTGTTTCACCTTGCCGGCGTAAGCGGCGGCCAGGGCCTCGTCCGGCAGGCCATCAATGGGCCGGTAGCGCTCCGGGAACGGCACGGCCTTCACGTTCGGACTCGGCGAAGTTCCCCCATGAAAGTAAGTGGCCAATTCGTCCACCGCCGTGGTATTGCCGTGGTACGCGCAGTTGCTGCAGATAATGCCCTGGTTGCCGGTAGCCTGGCGCGCCATGCGCAGCGCGATCTCGTTGGCTTCGCTGCCGGTACAGACAATAAAGGCCATCGACAGGGGGTCGTCATGGAGAGCGGTCAGGCGTTCGGCGTATTCCAGCACCAACTCGTGCAGGTAACGGTTATGCACGTTCAGGGTCTGAGACTGTTTGTACAGCGCTTCAACCACATGCGGGTGGCAGTGCCCCACGTTGGGCACGTTGTTGTATACGTCCAGGTATTTTTTACCACCAGAGTCGTACAGCCAGACGCCCTCGCCTTTGACAATATGCACCGGTTCGTTGTAGAACAGGGGCGCGCCGGCGCCCAGCAGGCGGTAACGCCGTTCCAGAAGTTGTGTATTGTTTGTCATCTACATGACCTCTTGTTCTTTCAACATGCCCACCTGACGCCGGATCACGTCAATAGCCAGGTCAATGGTATCAATGTGAGTGCGGTAGGATAAAATGCAAAGCCGGAGCATGTACACCTCGTCAATCAGGGTTGAGGTAAGAAAGATTGTGCCCTCGCGACGCAGCGCCTCAACCAGCTTCCTGTTGAATTCATCCACATCTCCCTCAACATCGGCATAACGGAATACCAATATGGACAGGTCAGGTTCGGGACCGACTTCAAAACCAGGCATTGACTGTATCCGCTGCCAGGCATAACGGGCCAAGAGCAGCTTTTCACTCAACATGGCGCGGAACGGGGCCACGCCAATGAGTTTCAGCGGCAACCACAGGCGCAGCGCGCGAAAATGGCGGGTCAGTTCCGGGCTTACGTCTGCAGGAGACAGTTCCTGCCCGTGCAAAGCGCTGTCCTGCAGGTAGTCGGCCGTATAATAATGCGCGTTGTGCAACTGTTTGCCATCCCGGATCAGGGCCGCGCCCAGGCCGAACGGTGTGTGCAGCCCCTTATGGGGGTTCATGACCACCGAGTCCGACAGTTCGATCCCGGCAAACTTCTGCTTAACAAGATCACACAGGATAAAAAAGCCGCCGTAGGCCGCATCCACATGAAACCAAAGTCCATGCTCGCGCGCCAGCGCGCCGATCCTGTCTAGCTGGTCCACATTGCCCAGGTCAGTGGTGCCGGCCGAACTGACGACCAGCCACGGTTCAAGTCCCGCGTCGCGGTCGGCGCGGATCATCTGTTCCAGCGCGTCCGCGTCCATACGGTAATGCGCATCGGTCTGTACCGTGCGCATGACGCAGCCGCCCAGGCCGGCGATATGCAAGGACTTGGCGACGCAGTGATGGGTAAACCGGGTGGAATACACCACAGCCCGCGAAGTGTTTTCCGCTTTCAGGCGATGGGCTTCCCGCGCCGTTACCAGGCAGGTGAGGGTGGCGATGCTGCCCCCTGAAGCCAGTACGCCTTTCGCCGTGCCCGGGCTGTAGCCCACCAGTTCCGCCATCCAATCCAACAACTGGTATTCCATGCGCACAGCGCCGGGAGAACTGGAAAACTCACCGGCATACTCGTCCATCACCGCAGCCATGTAATCCCCCAGGGCCGAGTAATACATGCTGCACGGTGCAATATAGCCGAAGAACTTGCCGGAAACAGCGCACAGCGCCTGGTCGTCCACATTCTCCTTGTAAATCCGCAGGATTTCCCCGATCTCAATGCCGTCTTCTGCAATGGGGAAATCATTCAGACCGGCGCCCATATCCTCGGTAAAGTTAAACGCCGGACGCGCCGGCAAACCTTCAAGGAACCGCTCGGTATAGTCATTCACCGCATCCAGCAACTCCCGACGCCGGTCTGCATCCGGTTCCATGATGCCGGCCTGTTCCGCAAAAGTGTTAATTTGCCGGATCAGGTCTTCCATTGCAGCAGCACAGCGCGCGTGGTCTCAGGCGGCAGCGCCCTGCTCGAACAAGCTGTCCCGCAGGGGTGGTTTGGTCTTGGCCTGGATGCACACATCGGGAGGAATGTCGAACACAAACGCCTGGTCAGGACCGATGCCCTCCTCGCGCAAACAGGCAGCCATATCGTCGTCAGCCTCGGTGAACCCGGCCCGGCGGTTGAACTCCCATTCATCCTCCAGGCACTGCCAGCCCTGGTCGGCAATCTGCTGGCGCGTCACTTCCTCACCGTAGAACAAGCTGTAACAGCGGCGGATTTCATCCAGGTTGGGTTGCATGAACTGGCACAGGCCGGAGGAGTCGCACACTGCGTTGACGATCTGCGCATCCTGGGAGGCGCGTACCGCATCCTCACCCGCCAGTTCGGGATCGATGACCAGGCCGGCAGTGTGGTCCGCGCCCATGGCGCTGGTGGAATAGGTCACTCCCGCCGCCTTCAGCGGACGCGGGTCCCAGGCCGGCAGGGCTTGACCCTTGGCCACCGGTATGCGGTGGTGCTTGCGGTGCAGACCAATGGACTGCGCGCCATCACCCACCAGCCTGCCGAGTTCCGTGCAGTTGCCCACCTCGTTGCGCAGCAGGGACTTCGCCCCTTCCGCATCGCCCCAGTTCATGCCACCGGAATCCATGTAAACGGCAATGGCCGCTCCCGTTTCGATGGTGTCCATGCCCAGTTCATCACACAGACGGTCCAGGTCGGCCACATCCTCCCAGTTGTTGATGGCGCAACACGAACCCAGCAGTGTCAGGGTTTCAAACTCCAATGCAGATGTCACGTAGTTGCCGGCGGCATCATGGATGATGTTGGAACAGCGCACGATGCAGCCGGTCATGCAGTTGTGCATCCCGCCGCCGCGTTCAGGGAACGCCTCATGGATGCGGGCGCCGTCGAGCCTGTCCACATCCGGGTTGCGGCCCTCGGTGCGGTTCTTGTAGGGAAAAGTGTGCAACATGTTGGCCATGGGCACACCGGTACTGGTACCGCCCTTGAAGATATTGTGGCGGCCATCGCTTAAATAGGTCTTGCTGAAGGTCTTGTTATGGGCGTTGAAGCCCTTGCTGTCCGCCGCCTGCCTGATACGCGCCTTGGCCGGCTCTATCACCACCCATTTCAGACATTTTGAACCCATTACCGCGCCGACCCCGCCGCGCGCAGCATGGCGCGCCGGATGCCGCCCCTTACTCTTGTCGGTGGTGGCGACAGACGCGGTTTTAAGCATCATCTCGCCGGCCGGCCCGATGCTGATGGCGCAGGCATTTTTTGCGCGCCCGGCGAGGAGTTTTTCGCAACAGGCATAATTCCACAGCCCCTTGTACTCATCCGCTTCGACCAGATCGGCTCCCTGCTCCGACACCACCAGTCCCCAGCGCCGTGCGCGGTCGGCAGGCTGGCCGGTCACGATAACGGCCCGGTAACCCAGCTTCATTAAATCCTGCCCGGGTTCGCCGCCAGTGTTGGCTTCCTTGATGCCGCCTGTTAAAGGGCTTTTACAACCCACGGACAAGCGTCCCGAAGTTGGCGCTGAGGTTCCCGACAGGATGCCCGGAGCCAGTACCAGGATGTTGTCAGGCCCCAACGGGTCGCAGCCGGGATCGCACTCCTCCAGCAGGATGCGCGCAGAGAGGGAACGCCCTCCCAGGTACTTCCAGTCGGTCGGATATTCCTCTATGGTCACTCTCAGATTCGTCATATCGACCCGAATCAACCTGTCGTTATCCCAGACCCCATTCATATCAGTCTCCTCGGCTGTTGCGGATTGGCTTATTATCACCACCGGAAGACTGATAGTCCAATACTTTGTCGTATCTACACAAACATAGTCTGTCTGCCGCGAACAGGGTAATATGACTTTATGCCTGGCAAGACAAAACATATCTCCGTCGTAAACTTCAGTCTTACCGACCTGCCCGACGATTACTACGACGACCCCTACCCGTACTACCGCGCATTGCGGGAGCAGGATCCGGTACACCGCATGGCGGACGGCAGCTATTTTTTTACCCGCCACGCTGACCTGTTCCGCATCTACCGCGATGCGAAGCTGTTCATCTCCGACAAAAAGAAAATATTCAAACCACTGTTCGGGGACACATTATTATATGAGCACCACACGACCAGCCTGGTGTTCAATGACCCGCCGCTGCACACCCATGTGCGAAAAGCTATCGGCGACGCGCTCTCGCACAAGACCCTGGTGGCGATGGAACCGGGTCTGCGCCGGTTGACCGGGGAGCTGCTGGACTGCATTGAAGAGAAGAGAGAGTTCGACATCATGGCGGATTTCGCGGCGCGGATTCCCGTCGAGGTGATCGGCAACCTGTTACGCCTGCCGCGGCAGGACCGCGGCGCGCTGCAACGCTGGGCCAACGCCATCCTGGGCGCCCTGGAATTCGACCTGTCCCCGGAGAAGCTTGACTACGGCAACCGCTGCGTCAAAGAATTCCTGGATTACCTGGAAGGACTGGTTGAAGACCGGCGCAACAATCTCTCGGATGATCACGACGACATACTGAGCCGCTTGATAAAATGGGAATCCGACGGCTTTGTACTGACAGGCAAACAGCTCTATCACCAGTGCATTTTTATCCTGAACGCGGGCCATGAAACCACCGCCAACCTGATCGGCAACGGCGTATACTGCCTGCTCACTCACCCCGACCAACTGCGGTTGCTGAAAGAGCGGCCTGGTCTGATCGAGTCAGCAGTCGAAGAATTATTGAGATACGAAGCGCCGGTGCAGCTCGGCAACCGGCTCACCAGCGCGAGTACGCAATTTGATGACGTGATCATCCCTGCGCACACGAACCTGACTTTTGCCATCGGCGGGGCTAACCGGGACCCCGCAGTCTACCCGGACCCGGACCGGCTCGACATTACCCGCAACCCGCGCAACCACATGGCCTTCGGCGGCGGGATTCACACCTGCGCCGGTCTCAACGTTGCGCGCCTCGAAGCCCGCATCGCCATTTCGGCATTGTTCAACCGCTTCCCCGACCTGACCCTGACCGGTTCACCGGTGCGGGACAAACGCGCCCGCTTCCGCGGCCTGCTGTCATTGCCGATGTCTGCTTACTGAACATATGAACATGGATATACAGGATGAACAGGATGATTTTTTATCCTGTTCATCCATGTCAAATCATCCTACTTCTCAAGCTTATCCAGTAATCTCTCGAGCTGGGATTGCTCCTCGGCAGTCAGTACCGCTTTCAACTGCGCCTCGTAGGATAGCGCCAGCGGAACGATCTGCGCATACATGCCGTAACCCGCAGCGGACAGGGACAGAATCGAACGGCGCCGGTCTGTTCCGGAAAACTCACGGTTGAGCAGGCCCTTGCCCAGCAGTTTCGTCACCGCCCGGCTGACCGGGACCTTGTCCATTTCCGTCTCATTGCAGACTTCGTCGGCGGACAACCCCGGTTGCTGGCCAAGCACGGCCATTACCCGCCATTCGGGTATGCTCAGGTTGAACCGTTCCGAGTACAGCCGGGCAAACGACGCGCTGATCCGGTTGGTAACGATGGAAAGCCGATAAGGCAGGAATTCCTTCAGGTTAAAACCCGGGTTCTGATTTTTCATGCTGCTTTTCGAAGCAAAATCGAAGGGGGCAGACTAGTACTCTTTCCAGTCATTTCTAACGTGTTCAGCGGCCTGGGGCGATTGAGCGCAAGGCGCGCAGCGCCGGGAATGGTGCACTATTCTCTGCGGACTGCGCCTTGCCTTGGATCCACGGCTTCGCCCTGAACATGTCAGAAGCAACTTGAAAGGGTATTAGATTGATTATTCCGCCTGGAATCACTGTCCGTTAATCAGGATTTGAACTGCTTTTTCAGCTTTTGCCAGCACTCCACATAATTCTGTTGCCGCTGCGCCGACTCCAGCGCGAACCGGGTCGGTTGGATCATATACCGGGACTCGAACATGAAAGCCATCGTATCCGTTTGCTTGACCGGAACCAGCCTGGTATTGGAGGAACCGTCAAAAGCCGCATCGTCCGGCCCGTGGGCGGCCATGCAGTTATGCAGGCTGGCCCCGCCCGGCACGAAACCTTCCGGCTTGGCGTCGTATATACCGTAGATCAAGCCCATGAACTCGCTCATGATATTGCGGTGATACCAGGGCGCGCGGAAAGTATCCTCACCCACCATCCAGCGCGGCGGGAAGATCACAAAGTCCACATTGGCTGTCCCGGCCGTGTCGGAAGGGGA
The DNA here is from genome assembly GCA_965221335.1 of Gammaproteobacteria bacterium. Classification (GTDB taxonomy): domain Bacteria; phylum Pseudomonadota; class Gammaproteobacteria; order Eutrophobiales; family Eutrophobiaceae; genus JAAXHV01. The sequence goes on from CBDCSC010000004.1 coordinate 383,345, forward strand.
CGTCAGCACCGTGTAAATGGAAGGGTCGGGATGGTCATAACTGACCGTGCCCATGACGTTGAACAATTCCAGGTTGTACTTGAAAGGCAGTGAATTGCCCACCCAGGCGACCACGTCCAGGGGTGAGTGATCGATGGCGCACGCATACAGCCTGCCGGCAAACTTGCAGACCATCTCGAACTCGCCCTCACGGTCTTCGTAAGCGGCAACGGGCGCCTTGAAATCGCGGTCGTTGGCAAACCCGTCCGAGCCCACGGGGCCGCGTTCCGGCAGGCGCAAGTGGGCGCCGTAATTTTCGCAAACATAGCCGCGACTGGGGCCGTCCGGCAATGCCACCGCAAACTTCATCCCGCGCGGGATCAAGATGACCTCGCCGGGCGCCGCATCAAGCCGGCCACACTCCGTATGGATATCCAGGCGTCCCTGTTGCGGCACGATCAGCAGTTCGCCGTCCGCATTGTAGAAGTAGCGGTCTTCCATGGAGCGGTTCGCCAGGTAGTAATGGATGCCGCAACCGGTCTGGGTGGCCGCGTCGCCATTGGCGGCAAACGTGACCAGGCCATCAATGAAATCCGCGGGCGCCTCCGGTATCGGGATGGGATCCCAGCGCATCTGGTTGGGCGGCGCCGGCACATCCGTGATGGGCCCGTTAACGATGCGCGTCTGCTCCAGGGGACGGAAATCGCGATGCATCACCGAGGGCCGGATGCGATAAAACCAGGTGCGGCGATTTGACTCGCGTGGCGCGGTAAACGCGGTGCTGCTGAGCTTCTCCGCATACAACCCGTAAGCCACCTTCTGCGGAGAAAACCTGCCCTGCGGCAAAGCCCCCGCCAGGGCCTCGGATTCATGCTCGTTGCCGAACCCGCTCAGGTATTCATACGCCTGCGCGGTGTCCACAACTTCTGCCACCGTTGGGCTGATAACTGTTGCCATGATGAATCTCCTGCGTTACTGGTTAACATACAGTATAGTTACAAATGAAACTAATTACAACAAGCCATATACTCAAGCCTTATACGACACAAACACGAATTGATTTTGTCGGTACATCTCTGTAACGTTGGAACCCTTGGAATAATTTACTGAGTCGCCCGAAGGGCGACGCGTTGTTTCGCTGGATTCCCGCTTGCGCGGGAATGGTACAGAAGGCAGGATAGTGAGTAATGTTTACACAAAATGAACACTGTCTTTGATGGGGATGCCTGTTCGTGAAACAAATGAACTTTACCAACGAACACAACAGCCTGGTGGCAGCCCGGCGGTTTGACCAGGCGGATGAACTGGCCGGGCTGCGCGCCGAGTTCACGTTCCCCACGAACTCCGAAGGTGAACCCTTGCTGTATTTTGCCGGACACTCGCTCGGCCTGATGCCTAATCGCGCCCGGGCGGCGCTGAATGCGGAGTGCGATACCTGGGGCAAGTACGCAGTGAAAGGCCATTTTGAGACCGATCATCCCTGGGCGCGCTCTCATACCTTTGTCGCAGACAGCCTGGCGCACATTGCCGGTGCGCAACCGAGCGAAGTGATCGCGATGAACACGCTCACCGTCAACCTGCACCTGATGCTGGTCAGTTTTTATCGTCCAACGCAGAAACGTTACAAGATCATCATCGAAAAAAACGCGTTCCCGTCGGATCAATACGCGGTCGACTCACAGGCCCGCTTCCATGGATTCGTCCCAGACGATGCGATCGTCGAACTGCAACCGAAACCGGGACAACTGGCCATCGACGATGTTGATGTCCTCGAGCAGATCGAGGCAGTGGGTGACGAACTGGCGCTGGTGATGTTGGGCAATTGCAATTATCTCTCCGGCCAGTGTTTCGATATGCGTGCGATCACCGCACTGGGGCACAGCATGGGCGCGATGGTCGGTTTCAACCTGGCCCACGGCGCCGGCAATATCCTGCTCAACCTGCACGATGATGACGTGGATTTTGCGGTATGGTGCTGCTACAAGTTCCTCAACGCCGGTCCCGGCGGTATTGCTGCGGCGTTCGTCCATGAACGGCATCACGGCAAGAATGATATTTCACGTTTTGATGGTTGGTGGGGCACTAAGGAGAGCGGCCGCTTCAAAATGCGCCGCAAGATAGACCGCATCCCGACCGCGGCAGGCTGGGCCATGTCCAACCCCCCTGTCTTTCAAATGGCGGCGCTGCGTGCCAGCCTGGAGTTGTTCGATACGGCGACCATGCCCAGGCTGCGCGCAAAGAGCATCGCGCTCAGCGCTTACCTTGAATGGCTGTTACGACGAAACGCCGGCGAGTTCGTAGAGGTGTTAACACCTCCTCATTGCCCGGAGAAACAGGCCCGAGGCTGCACACTGTCCTTGCGCTTCAGAAAAAATCCCAAGCGCATGTTGCAAGTCCTGTCCGACCAGGGCGCCATCACCGACTTCCGTGAACCGGACATCATCCGCGTCGCACCCATCCCGCTGTATAACAGCTTTGAGGATGTCTACCGCTTCAGTGAAATCGTGGCGGAGTTTTGCGGAAAGAATTCGTTATGACCTTAATTTTTATTCGTCAGGCCGAGAAAAGGGTCAATTTGACATGGCTGTATCAGACTGGTAGCCTGGCTTTGTCTACATCATTGTAATGAGAGAAGCTGTGATTTCGATGGATGCCATCCATTCCGTGTCCGAATTCAGTCGCGAACCCGAAGAATACATCAAACGGCTGAAAGCTACGGGGAAACCCGAAATTCTGACCATTAACGGCAAGGCCGAAATTATCATTCAAGATGCGCGCGCCTATGAGGATATGGTAACCCTATTGGACTCGCTCGAAAAGACTACTCTTGCAGCAAAGGAACATGAGGAGGGAAAAGGGATTGCAGCCGACGATGCCTTTTGCGCTTTAAGTAAACGCATTGGCGGCAAATTTCCCGATGCAGATATATTAAGGGAAGCTCTGAACAAGTCCATCCTGGACTTGTCAGAGCACGCAAAACAAAAATGCGATTTTTGTTCTGCTCTCAAATTCAATGACTTATCGTCATTGAATTTGGCGATACATCCCTGTATCGCAGGAAACTCTGACTTAGTCAGAGCTTCCTAAGGTCAATATTCCACCTGCAGTTTCTGCCGAACTCGAAGACATTTTTGAATTTATTGCCAGAGATTCCCTAACCAACGCAGTAAAGTGGTATCTCAAAATCCAAGAAAGCATATTCTCCCTAAATGAGAATCCCAAGCGTTGCCCTGTAGCTATTGAAAGCCGTTATCGAAGTTACGAAATCCGACATCTGATATTCGGGAACTATCGAATACTGTTTCGTATTCGGGGTAATACCGTAGAAGTGTTACATGTTCGTCAATCGAGCAGAAAGAGAGAGCTGACATGAGTAAACACTCTTATCCGCGCAAACCTGTAACAGGTGCGGAGCGGTTGACTTAACCCATACGGGCAAGTATAGTTTCATATGTAACTAATTTCGAGGAGACAGTTTGTGAAACTCGCCAGTCTTAAACAGGGAGGGCGCGACGGTACCCTGGTGGTAGTCAACCGTGACATGAGCAGCGCAGTCAAAGTGCCGGATATCGCGCCGACCATGCAGATCGCGCTGGAAAACTGGGCAACAGCAGAACCCGCCTTGGCAGAAGTCTTTGACCGCTTGCAGGCAGGAAACATTGAAGGCGCCTTCGACTTCGACCCGAAGCAAATGGCCGCGCCCCTGCCCCGCTCTTATCACTGGGCGGACGGCAGCGCCTATGTGACCCATGTCGAACTGGTGCGTAAGGCCCGCGGCGCCGAGTTGCCCGCATCCTTCTGGACCGACCCGCTGATGTACATGGGCGCGTCCGATGTGTTTCTCGGCCCCTGTGATGATGTTCCACTGGAAAGCGAGGACTGGGGCATCGACTTTGAATCCGAAATTGCAATCTTTACCGACGATGTGCCAGCGGGCATTACCCCGGATCAAGCAAGGTCGCATATCAAGCTGATCACCATCATCAACGACGTATCGCTGAGGAATCTGATCCCCGCGGAACTGGCCAAGCAATTCGGTTTCTACCAGTCCAAGCCCCATACCGCGTTCGCGCCGGTAGCAGTCACGCCGGACGAACTGGGCGATGCGTGGGATGGCGGCAAGATACACCTGCCCTTGCATTCCACGATGAACGGCATCAAGCTGGGGTCGCCAAACGCCGGTGTGGACAATACTTTTGACCTGCCCCGCCTGATCTCTCACGCGGCCAAGTCGCGCCCACTAACGGCAGGTACCGTGATCGGCTCTGGTACCGTCTCCAACGTGGGCAGTCCGGATGGGTCGTCGTGTCTCGCGGAGATAAGATGCCTGGAAACCATTGCCAACGGCAAACCCACGACCGAATTTATGAAATTCGGCGACCGCATTGAAATTGAAATGTTCGATGACAACGGCAATTCGATTTTTGGTCGGATCGACCAGGTCATCACTCAGTATCATCCCCCCGAGTAAAGTCTAAGGGAAACTCTGACTTAATCAGATGTTCCTACGGTATGAGGGGCCATGATAAATTTATCGGATAAAGCATGAAACTATACAGCTACTGGCGTTCGTCTGCGGCGTACCGGGTGCGCATCGCACTCAACCTGAAAGGGCTGGATTATGAGGTCGTACCGGTACACCTGCTGAAAGAGGGGGGCGAGCAATACCTGGCTGAATACCGGTCGAGAAATCCCCAGGGGCTGCTCCCCGCGCTGGTGGACGGCGATATCTGTCTTGGCCAATCCCTCGCGATCCTGGACTACCTGGAAGAGCGTTACCCGGAACCGCCCCTGCTCCCACAGACCCTGGCCGAGCGGTCTTTTGCCCGGCAATTCTCCCTGGCCGTTGCTTGCGACATCCACCCGCTGAACAACCTGCGTGTGCTGAAATACCTGAAGCAGTCGATGCAGCAAGAGGATGAAGCAAGGAATGCCTGGTATCACCACTGGATTAAGACCGGTTTCAGCGCACTGGAACAACTGCTGAACGGCAGAAACCGGCAAGGCCCTTATTGTCTCGGCAGACAAGTCACCATCGCCGATGCCTGCCTGGTACCACAAATGTATAATGCCCGCCGCTTTGAAGTATCCATGAACGACTACCCCAACCTGGTTGAAATTGAACAGGCCTGCATGGAGCTGGAGGCATTCCGGCAAGCGGCGCCGGAAAACCAGGTAGACGCGAATACTTAAGAAAGCGCTGAACAAGCCCATCCGGGTCTTGTCAGAGCACGCACATCCCTGTACCGTTAGCGCCTCTGACTTAATCCTTAAGAGAAGCAAACCATGTCCGGATTTGACAAAGTTGTAAGCAGCTATGCCGAGGCGCTGGACGGCCTGCAGGACGGCATGACCATCATCGCCGGCGGCTTCGGCCTGTGCGGCATCCCCGAAGGCTGTATCGCCCGAATCAGGGAGATGGGCGTCTGCGACCTCACTATTGTTTCCAACAACTGCGGCGTGGACGACTTCGGCCTGGGCCTGTTGCTGGAAGGCAGGCAGATCAAAAAAATGGTCTCGTCCTATGTGGGCGAGAATGCGATCTTCGAGCAGCAGTTTCTTGACGGCGAACTGGAAGTGGAACTCACGCCCCAAGGCACGCTGGCAGAGAAGATGCGGGCCGGCGGCGCCGGCATTCCCGCGTTCTACACCGCCACCGGTTACGGCACGCCGGTGGGAGAAGGCAAGGAGGTGCGCGAATTCAATGGCCGCAAGTACATCCTGGAGGAATCGGTCACCGGTGACTTTGCTATCGTCAAGGGCTGGAAGGCGGACCGCTACGGCAACGTCATCTACCGCCACACCGCACAGAATTTCAACCCGATGGCCGCCACCGCCGGCCGTATCACGGTGGTGGAAGTGGAGGAGATCGTGGAACCCGGTGAACTGGACCCCGCCGTTATCCACACACCCGGCATCTACGTGAACCGGCTGATACAAGGCGAGTTCGAGAAACGCATCGAACAAAAAACGATCACGGAGTAATCCTATGGCGCTTTCAAGAGAACAAATGGCAATGCGCGTGGCGCGCGAATTGCGCGATGGCTATTATGTCAACCTCGGCATTGGCATCCCCACCTTGGTCGCTAACTACATACCGGATGGCATGGAAGTGATGCTGCAATCAGAAAATGGCCTGCTCGGGACAGGGCCGTTCCCCACCGAAGAACAACTGGACGCAGACCTGATCAACGCCGGCAAGCAGACCGTGACTACCGTCACCGGCGCCTCCATCTTCAATTCAGCCGAATCCTTCGCAATGATCCGCGGCGGCCATGTGGACCTGACAGTGCTGGGGGCGTTTGAAGTGGATGTGGAAGGCAACATCGCGTCCTGGATGATCCCGGGCAAACTGGTAAAAGGCATGGGCGGCGCGATGGACCTGGTGGCCGGCGCGGACAACATCATCGTCACCATGACCCATGCCAGCAAGAACGGCGCCTCCAAGCTGCTGCGGAACTGCTCGCTGCCCCTGACCGGCGCCGGCTGCATCAACAAAGTTGTCACCGACCTGGCCTACGTGGAGATCAACGACGGCAAATTCTGGCTGAAGGAGCGCGCGCCGGGCGTCAGCGTGGACGAGATAATGGCAAAGACCGGCGGCGAAATGGTTGTGCCGGAGTCCACGCCGGAGATGGAATTCTAAGGAAACTCTGAACAAGTCCATCCTGGACTTGTCAGAGTACGTAAAACAAAAATGCGATTTTTGTTTTCCTCGCAATATCAATGCCTTACAGTCATTGATATTGACGATACATCCTTGTATCGTAGGAACCTCTGACTTAATCAGAGGTTCCTTAAGACGCGCCCTCCTGAATAGACCTGCGTATGACCGGACTGTCAACGCGGTTCTACCAGTCAAACAACCTGTTACGTACGGAAAACGTGCAGAACATCACGTTTTTCCCACGGAAAACGTGATTCTCTGCACGTTTTCCGGACATAACGAAGAATCTGCTGGCTTTTGCCGGCAGGTATCACCCCTCCCGGCTGGTAAGAACAACACTGATGAATCTGCGGCAGGACGGCAGGGTACTCAATATCCCGTTGTACCTGCTGCACAGGTTTCCCGGGATTGTGCTTGGCCAGGCGAACTGAGGTCGAAACAAACCTGCCTGTTGAACAGAAACAAGACATTCTATTCCCGGTTATGATATAAGATCATCATGTCCCGTTTGCCGCGAAATTTGATGCTTGCGCTCTCCTTCGGTCAGGGGTTGGCCTTACTGTTCCTCTGGCGTGCGGGGACGGGCGAGGCATGGCTGGCGCAAATCCCGGTTGTTAACTTTCCGTTGTGGACCCTGGCCATTGCCTGGCCGGCGTTGTTGTTGCTGAGCCTGGAACAGGACAACAAGGCGCAAGTCTTCAAACTGGTCAGCGCGTTTTCACTGCTGCTCATTCTGCCGGCAACCTACATCGGTTGGCAGGCATCGCCGTTTGGTGAATTCCCAATTTATTCAATGGTGTTTATATACATCGTGACGTTGACTGTAGGGTGTTTCAAAGCCCTGATGTATTTACAGCAGCGCGCCACTGGTTTGCCGTTAACGTATGAGCAATTGTTCACCTACTCCTGGCGCAACTTCCTGGTGACCCTGCTGGCCGGCGCGTTTGTACTCGGCGTGAGTGGTCTGCTTGCGCTTTGGGCAGGCCTGTTCAGTCTAATCGGCATTGATTTTTTCATAACGTTATTCTCAAAAGACTGGTTCCTGCATCCGATACTCGCGGTTGCTTTTGGCATTGCCGTATTTATTTTCCGTAACCTGACCGGTGTGATTGATAATATTACCAGCCTGCTGAGCGGGATGATGAAGCTGTTGTTGCCCCTGGTACTCGTGATTATAACCCTCTTTATCGCGGCCTTGCCGTTCACCGGTCTGGCGCCGTTGTGGGAAACGGGCAGGGGAACCGGCTTGTTGATATCGTTGAACGCGGTAACGCTGTTTTTTGCCAATGCGGTATACCAGACGGGCCGGGATATGCCTTATCCGCCTCTTGCGCATCGTTTACTCTCCCCGGGCATTGCCCTGCTCCCCATCATTTCGGCGCTGGCGCTGTACGGACTATGGTTGCGGATTGATCAATACGGCTGGAGCGTCGACCGTTGTTGGGCGTTTGCGATAACGATATTACTGGGCATGTTCTCCTGCGGTTACCTGTGGGCGATCATCCGCCGGCGTTTCAACTGGATTGCGGGCCTGGCCCGCGTCAATATCACCATGGGTTGGGTGGTGGCGCTGGTGATGTTGCTGGCAAATACACCCGTGCTCGACTTTCGTTCCATCTCGGTGGCCAGCCAACTCAATCGCGTAGAGAGCGGTGAAATCGAATTGGCAGAACTGGATTTTGTGTACCTGAAGCGGCAACTTGCCCGGCCGGGTTACCTGGCGCGGCAAAAGCTGGCAGAACAAGTGGCGGACACCGACCCAGACCTGGCCAAGCGTATAATAGAAGGCAGCAATAGGGCTTTAGTCGGCACAACCACTGACTTTTGGGAACGCGTCACCTATCGACCAGAAGAGTTTGCAATCCCCCAGGACCTACGGGCGTTGATTAACGAAGTACTGATGCGCCCTCAATTTACCGGGTGGCGCCCGGATTTGTCTAAGGAGCCGATATTCATTCGAGTTGATTTGAACAATGATGATGGCCCGGAATATGTTTTGATCGGCGCGAACCCGAACAACCGTCGAGCGTTCGGCCTCTGTTTCTTTTACACCGGCTATACTTGGGTGAAGCATGACATCACCCAGGTCCTCCCTCCCTTTATAATAGACCCGGAAACACTGGACATTGATGTTCTGGACGCGTTGCGCCACGGGAACATCGAGACCGTCGCGCCAACCTTCCAAAACCTCAAAATCGGCGAACTGATCATGAGGGTAATGGAACCGGCACGGGCACAATGAGTCCACCACCACTACCCCTGGAAGCGCCAAAATCGGCCCATTGACCAGCACCAGACTTGCAATGAGCCCAGCCCCTGGGAGCGCGGGCATCCCACCCGCGTGCGGGCACAAGCCCTCCATTTTATAAGTCGTCCTACTGACAACTCATGGTTTTACCGGATTCCCTGATTGAGATACCCGTCCACCATTAAACCTTGCATTTTCAAAGTCAGACTTTTAATTTGCAAGGTATGAAAAGGCAATACCTTCAACTCGATAATCAATTACTCCAACGTTGCCTCATTGCTGGATGTCTCACAACCCATTGCCAGAGACTATTTCAATATTGCTCATGGCACGTTAATCTGATGGCAAAAAAGCAAATTACGGTACGCTTAGATAAGGATACTATTGATTACATTTCGAAAGTATTCGAAGAGCCGCGTTGAACTGGCTCTTAGGTTTATTTCGCTTCCAGCACTTCTTTACAGGCAGCCGGTAGGTCGGCCATCATGATTTCGTGGGGTGGTTCTTCCGGCGCTGGCGGGTAGAGCGCTTCGTCGGTGAACCACCAGTCCAGTTCTGCATCGCAGCCATTGCCTTCGGGGGGTGGTTCCTGGCTGATACAAGCGCCTGCGTCCGGACAGTGCAAGCGCACGTGGAAATGGGAATCGTGGCCCCACCAGGGGCGCACCTTGCGTAGCCAGCCGGTATCGTTTTCATCTCTGTCATCGCACAGGCGGCGTTTGATCGCCGCGTTTACGAAGATGCGGGCCACGGCTTTGTCCCGCGCCGCGGCCTTGATGACCCGGGAATGCCCATCGGTCCAGGTGCTGTTCACTTGCAGCCGGTTTGCAGCGACCAGGGAAGGCGAATTGATTTGTTCGCGTTCGGCCTCACTCAACGTCAGGCTGTCCGGCGGGCGCAGCCAGATGTCGGCATCGAGGCCGATCTGGTGCGAACGGTGGCTGGATAGCATAGGTCCGCCGCGGGGCTGGCTGATATCGCCCACGTAAAGTCCCTTCCAGCCGGCGGACTGGGCTGCGCGGGACAGCCGTTCTATGAATGCAATCATATCAGGATGGCCCCAGTTGCGGTTGCGGGACAGGCGCATCGCCTGCCAGCCGGGGCCTGATTCGGGCAATTGCGCGGCGCCGGCGAGACACCCTGCCGCATAGCCGCCGATCGGGGCGCCGGCGCCGGTTGTCGGACTTGCCAGCGCGCTGAACTCGAACTTGGCTGGTTGCTCATTCTGTGCGCCGGCGTTGGATGGTATGCACGGCAAGAGAAGGCCAATTGCGAGAACCAGTGAAACAAATCCGCGGGTTTGCCGATCTACTCGGCGGTAACCACGCTCGGGATGGTCTCCAACACTGTGCACAATGGATGACGGCGGCATGGTCAGCAGATTATCATAGCCCGTTCACTGCAAACATTTATTTGGCCGTAACAAGCGAAGATATTCAGGTTACTGCAGTGTCCAGACATTCCAGGGTCAATTCACTGATGCTGGGCGGATAAGTGCCGAGTTTAGACTTAACCCTTCCGCATCTCCTTGAAACCTGCCACAAATCGGCTCAAGGTCTTGGACATGAGGCCGCGCGCCAGGTGGATATCGATGAGTTGAAAGCAGGATTCGTCCGCGAAGGCGCGGTCCAGCGCGGCGTGCAGCGCGCGCTTTGTGCTGGCCATCTGCCCGCTTCCGCCCAGGGTGTTCGCCATCGCGGCATAGTCCAACATGTCCAGATCGTTGAATGCGGACTCCGGTTGAAATGCCCGCAGCATCTCCCAACTGCTGTTGTTGAACACCAGCACGATGGGGTTCCAGCCGTAACGCTTGCAGTTGAGCAGTTCCATACCGGTCATCTGGAACGCCCCGTCGCCCACCAGGATGAGCGGGCGGCGGCCTGTTGCGGCCTGCACTCCCAGGCCGGACGGCACGCCGTAGCCCATGGTCGCGTAATATCCCGGCGCCACCAGTTCTGTGTACTCCATCTCCATGGTTGTAAACAGGCAATCGCCCATGTCCGAGGCGATGGGCAAAGGGCCGTAGCGGTGGAACATATCGTTCACTGCGGTAGCGATGTCGGTGGGCGTGACAGGGGTATCCGTCAATTCCAGTCCTTTCGGATAGTCAAACCGGACACCCTCCTGTTGCGGCCGGTCCGGCAACTTGCGGTTCAGGGCCAGTACCAGTTCCTGCAATGGTATGTTCTGATACACATGAAAGCCCAGGGACACGGAACCGTCACAGGCCAGGACGGTTTTTCTGAGATCGATCTTCTTTTCGGAAATGCCGAAGTTGGTATCGGACAACAGGACACCCAGCAGGAACAGGCCGTCGGATGATTCGACCAGATCGGTCAGGGACTGATCACCGGCAATCCCCATATATGTGCCCCTGAGGTCCACCGGCTGTCCTGCGAGCAGGCCCTTGCCCATGAATGTCGTAACGACGGGTATGCCCAGTTTGCGACTCAGCAGCGCTACTTCCTGTTCCAGCCCATAGCGACGGATTTCCACTCCCACCATCAGCGCCGGGGAGCTCGCCCGTTCCAGGGCTTCTATGATCTCATCGGCGCACGCGTCCAGGGCATCGGCATCACACTCACTGGTCAGCGGCAATACGGGCACGGGGTCACAGGGTTCGAATACCTGGTCCCTCGGCACTTCGATGTATACGGGGCGGGACTCGATGATGCAGTTCCAGAGCGCCCTTGCGATCTGCGACGGCGCCTGCCCAACATCCTCCAGGATCACCTGGTCGCAGGTCACTTCCTTGTACACCTGTACCTGGGAGTTGAGTTGCCTGGCCTGGTGATGCACCAGCAAGCCGGTGGACTTGTCCGCCCTGCCCGGCCCGCCGGAAATGACAATGACCGGCGACTTTTCCGCATACGCGGCCGCAACCGGGTTCACCATGTTAAGCGCGCCGGCGCCGTAGGTCACCGCGGCCACGGAGGGCCTGGTATGAAAGCGGGCCGCGGCATCGGCGGCAAAGCCGACCGCAGGTTCATGGCTCAAGGTGTACAACGGCAGGATGTTGCTCTCTTCGATAACCTTGAACAACGGCAGCGCGAAATCGCCGGGGATGCCGAAGATCTCTTTGACGCCGTAGGCTTTCAGGGCATTGAGTAAATGTTCCGCAAGATTCAAATTTAAGGAACCTCTGAAATTAAGTCGGAGGTTCCAACGGTACAGGGATAGGTCGTCAAAATCAATGACAATATGTCATTGATTTTTTGGGTAAAACAAAAATTTCTTATTCCCTGGAATGTAAGATAAAAATAAGTAAATGGAAAAACCAACAACAATTGCGTCTATGGCAGGAACGGTTGTAAATACAATCATCTTGCTATCGGACAGGTAACCTGCCACTGAACCCAGAATCCAGGCCAGAAACGCTATGGGATTATATCGGCGAGCGCGTTGCAATGCTTCGTCAGTATAACGCTGTTTGTTTAACCAAAAATAGTCCGCCAGGTAGACACCGGCAACAGGCGGTATCATGAAAGCAAGAAATTTCAGGAAATAAAGAAAGTTATCCAGTATCGGCAACATGGCTATCAACGTACCCGCAAAACCGACGACAATGACCAACTTCCATTTCGCCACTGTCTCCGCGATGGTTGCAAAGACCAAGGACGCGGAATAAAGGTTATAAGCATTAGTGGTCCAGGTAGCCAACAGCAATAACGTAAGACCAGGCACACCCAGGCCGACTATAAGGATCACTTTCAAAAAGTTTGCTTCAGCAGTGGCGACGACCGGTATTGCAGCAAGCAATAAAATTACAGGCACTCCGAGTCCGAAACTCAGTGACGCCGCTTGAACAGCATCGGTAGATGAACGAGCATAACGGCAAACATCGGGAAACATGGTCGTAGCTACAATAAACCCACCAATTCCGGCAGAAATCCCTTCGGTGAGCTCCATTGTCGCCTCATGATCAAAGTTCAATCCAAAAGAAGTGGCTGCCACGTAAACCAACCAGCCCAACAAACACACCATGATCGGTACCGCCAGCTTGGATAAACGATCCAACCCTTTAAAGCCAAAAATGGCGATCGCAATCATTAATCCTGACGCCATAATCAGATAGAAACGATGGCTTAATGGCTCCCCTCCCATGTCCCGCACTATCACCTCGACGGCGCGTGCAAACATATCAACGGTGGCGCCATACCACCCCAGCACGGTAATGCCAATAAATGCGCTGACAATTCTGGCGCCCGTATGGCCGAACGAATACTGGATGATAACCCAGGTTGTCAGTCGGGTACGTGCAGCGAGCACCCCGGTAGCGCCGGCAATAACAGACAATACGATACCTGCAATGAAAAAAGCCACAATAGCCTGCTTCAGTCCCAGGGCACTGGCCAGTTGCGCCCCCACCAGAAATACCGGCAGAGTAATAATAGCGCCTACAAGAACAACTGTGATCTTTAATCCGCTGACGGCTATCGAATCCGGCACGCGGTGGCGAGAGTAATCTTCAGTCAGTTTATCGAAATTTCGCATCTGTATCGTGCCTACAGTTTCAGTACTACCTTGCCGGTTGCAGGTTTGGCGCTGCAGAGTAAAACCTGATTCTCTTCAGGCTGATGAGTTAAACTGAAATCATAATGCACTTTTCCTTCTTCCAGCCCAACACTGCAACTCTGGCATACACCCATACGACATGCATTATCGGGAGACAAACCTGCGGATTCGGCAAGTTCCAGCAGTGTCAGGTCTCCTTCAGCCGTCCATTGAACAGTTTTCCCCGCATCTGAAAAAACAACGCTAGCGCTATCGATTTGTCCGTGCTGATGGCTGCCACTATTTGCCAGAAACGATTCCTGAAATATGCGATCAGGGTTAGCCCCGGCGCCGGTTAACTCAGTATACAATTTATTCTGAAATACCGGTGGCCCGCACATATAGATATCGATATCGGCCAAAGGCATGTCGATACGTTTGCCCCCATGGAGAATATGGCAACCTTCGATAAATTTCTGAATATGCTCCAGGGATAGATAACCTTCCAACTGGTAGTCTTTACCCTTTACATCCTCTGCTGTGGGTTGGTCATAAACATGCAGCATGGGGATCTTATGTTCCTTCGATATCTGGTCCAGTTCAGCACGAAAAGCCTGTGCGGCCCGGTTCCGGCAGCAATGAATAAAATATACAGGCGGGGCATTTTCCCCCCGCGCCAGGTGGGACTTGAGCATGGACAATAAAGGTGTGATCCCAACCCCACCGGCTATCAGCAGTATCGGTTTGAAACTACTGCGGTCGAGTACGAAACGACCCAAGGGTGGGCAGATAGATAAATGCCCACCTGCTTTGATATGCTTGTGCATGAACCCGGAACCCAGACCTTGCGGTTCTTTTTTGATACTTAAACGATAGCGATCCGGTTCATCCTGGTAATCCGACAGACTCCAGACCCTGAGCAGCGGTGACTCCGTATCAACGGGGACCTGAACAGTGAGAAATTGACCTGCTCGAAACCCGGCCAACGGCTGATTATCCTGCGGCTTCAAGATAAAGGATTTTATCTCCTCTGTTTCGTCAATGACCTCGGCGACCTTGAATTCACGCCAACCCTGCCAACGACCAAATCGGGTGCGGTCCTGGTCCAGCACCTGGTAAAGTTTGTTACGCAAGAGCAGTGCGGCAGTTTCGCTCAGACCCGGGAGGGCAAGAACATGTCGTAACCTGACTTCATCAATGTCATTACCAAAGATATATTGGGCAATTTCATTGATCGCAATACTGTCTGTGGCTTTGCCGGTAATCTTCACTTCATCCCCGGCCTGGATCATCCCCGGCCTTTCCACATTGAAATACACCCCGCTTTTTCCGGAAACGGCGAATTCCCGGATAAAGCTGGTCGGCTGGCCTATACGCCAACACAATTTGAAACAGGGCACCCGCGGACCGGATACTTTCAGTTGCACTTGTTCACCGATGGAAAGTACATCACCAACCTGAAACTGCGCCTCATCCAGCCCGGCAATGGACAGGTTTTCTGCGAAAAAACCCGGCGGCCAGCCTTCAGGGTTCGCATCCAGCCGATCCGCCCAGAACTGATAATGTTCCGGTGCAATGGCATACACCGCATCCGTATGCACCGCTACTTCATTGCCTTCAATGCCGTGCTCGTTTATTCGTACCGAACCCGTCATCGGGGTTTTCAGGTAGGCAGTCTTTACTGATTGACCATGGATATCCAGTTCCTGTGTCTTACCAATACAGACATTAATCAGTTTCATCGTCGTCACAAATATTATGAGGAATACTCTCTTGATAAATTATGCGAGCAATACATTATCCGCGATTGGAAATGGTAGCGGGGCATGGCCACTGCTGGTGACCATGCCCTTGACCATAACACTTATTCGCCGGAAATCCTCCCGCGTTATTCGAAAGTATAACGAACGCTGACCCCCCAGGTCAGGGGCGGGATATAGTTTGCTGCAAGCGTGCTCAAACCGGCTACCGCTTGCGCCTCACTCAACATGAAAGGAGTGGAGTCATTCAAATAATTATATGCGCGTTCATCCGTCAGGTTCTTGCCCCACAGGGTAAACGCCCAATTGGATTGCAATTCCCAGGTGATACTGGCATTGACGATACTGTCCAGGCCGTTAACAATTCCTGGTTCATTGGCCGGGTCCTGGAAATACTCATCCTTGTGCTGCACATCAAAGCGCATCCTCAACGCACCCTTGTCGCCAAGCTGGTGCCTGTATGCCATCCCTGTCGAAAAGGCATGGGGAGGCGCAACCATTTCGTTACCCGGAAAGAGTTCATCCGAAGTATATTCTCCATCAAAATAATTATAGTTGAACCATGCAGTCAACCCCTCTGTAATGGCTGCATTAAGTTCAACATCCACGCCTTCAGCTTCCGCTTTACCGGCGTTGGTCTGCAAAAAAGTTGTGCCGACAAGTTGTGATACCTGCAGATCCGTGTAATCCACCATGTAGCCTGTTATGTTGGCGGTCATGCGATTGTCGAACCAACTGGAACGCACGCCGATTTCATAGTTTTTTGCGGTTTCAGGATTAAGGGGTACGGTATGGGCATCGGCAGTCGGAAGACCGAATTGGATAAAACCACCGCTCTTAAAGCCCTCTGAATACGTCGCATAGAACATGATGTCTTCGTTAAGGTCGAAATCAAGGGTCACGCGTGAGGTGTACTCGGACCAGGACTCGGATACCGGCAGGCTGAAGGCCTCGCCTGTGGTAAAAATAAAGCTGGTGCCCGCATGGGAAACCACGCCATCCTTTTTGTCGTGAGTATAGCGTCCACCTACCGTCAGGCGCAGGTTATCCAGTACGGAAAAAGTTCCCTGGAAAAAGCCCGAAATACTGTCGGTTTCATTGGTCAGGGTGGTGTCGATGAAATCAGGCTCCGCCGCCCCCTGAAAAATATCGCCAAGAATCGTTCCCTCGGCAAAATCAGTTACGAAGTTACGATCACGGGTGTGATCAATGTAGAGATAGTACATGCCGACAACCCAGTCCAAGCGCCCTTTCATCGCATCATCGCCGCTAATCCTGAGTTCCTGGGTAAACTGTTCCAGGTCGAACTCCTGGCTTTCCACGAGAAGGTCAGACAGCGGCGAACCGAAAACATCAGTTGCGGGCAGTTTTCCTTCGTCCTCGTAGTATGCTGATATGGACTTGATTTGAGCAAAGCCCATATCCCAGTCCACAACCATCGAGGCGCCCCAGGAGGTACGGTCCACGCCGCCGTCATTGGGTTGGTTCGTGGTATCGGGATCATCTTCCGGCATAAAGTCTCCAAACTCGGCAGAGGCGGGAACCGGCCCGATGTAATCCCGATGCTGGCCGAAACCCGTATCACGCATCAAATCGGCCTGTAACAGAACCTCAAGTTCATCATTGGGAACGAAACGCAACTGGGCCTTGCCGCTTTGTTTGTCTATGCTGTCAACGTGATTTCCCGTCGCCTGGTTAAACGTATAGCCATCGCGGGTCTTGCTGGAAAAGGCAATAGAACCGTAGACGCCGCTGTCTTCCATTAACGGACCGCTGATGACCCCTTTTACGTCGATCAGATCAAAGCGGCCCGAACCTGCCTCGAGAACAATCCGGGTCTCCTCGGTAGGTTTTTTAGTGACCACGTTTATCAGTCCGCCCACTACATTACGCCCAAACAATGTCCCCTGCGGTCCACGCAGAACTTCAATGCGCTCCACATCGAACAAGGCCAGGTCCCAATCCGTTACACGCCCTTTGTAAACATCATCAACAAACATGGCTACCGGCTGATCAAGTCCCGGCCCATCTTCACCGGACTGTGCGCCGCGCAGCGTCGGCAATGCCTGTACTCGCGTAAATGGCGCAAGATGTAAATTAGGAATATGGCCGACCAGATCGGTCGTACCATCGATCCTCGCTTCGTTGATATAGGTCTCGCTGAATGCCGTCACAGCCACAGGCACATCCTGCAATGACTGTTCGCGCTTTTCTGCGGTCACAATTATTTCTTCAATTTGTATTTGTCCATATACGGCCTGAAGATGAAATACTGCAAACAAAATCCACATGAGGTTACCGGTAATACTATGCTTAAGTTTCATTTCTCTCTCCTCGTTATGTACCAACATTTTTACTGATAATTCGACTTTTCTGTTGCCATTCATATATCGTCATGAATGTGTTCAATTCTTTGGAACGCTTCCTCGATGCCAAAGCATTCCGGCCCGAAAACGTCCAACGCCTTTTGGGATCGCATGATGGGCGCAGCGCTGGCGCCTATAACTTTTACCCGCTGCCCAAATTTCAGTGTTTCAACGGTAATGGGTTGCGCGGTCTCCCGATCTACGATACTGATCAGGTCAGGAACAATAGCCAGCGTTTGGCCGTTGCGTTTTGCCAGCAAATTTTCATTTTGAAATTGGATATGCACACGATCATTCGCATCATCCATATCGCTTATCTCACAATGCCCCATTGCAAAGCCTTTGGTGATTTCCCTTCTGATATCCGTGATTTTTCCATCGAACAAAACCTTACTGTGTTTGTAGTAATCGGTACTGCGCAGGTAAGCCAGCAAAGATTCGATTGGATTGCCGCTATCTTGACCTGAATGGATTGCCCTGCCGATATTCAGGGCCAGCGTCAAGGTTCCTCTGACGCTATAGGCTTTCACCTGCTTACCCGTCATTGGATATCCACTGAATAAGACGCTTAATCCCATTTGAATGGCCGCCACCCGGATGATGTCCTCAGCACGTTTGGGATCAGAGGTTTCCACCATTACAGTTTCCAGATGTTCGTTGACAATGACAGCCGGCGTCGCCGAGACACCGTGCACATTAAAGGTCACCATTTGGATTTCCGGAAAGGCCCGGCCCATACCATCACAGTCCACCAGGGGTAAACCGAGACGCGCTGCGGCAACTATGGGCAACATGGAATTGATACCGCCGATCTCTATTGGAGAAATAGCATCAGCTTTTTTGCCGATGATCTCGGCAAGCCGCCTGATAGAGAGATCGATATCCTCACCGGCGGTTCCTTTTTCCAGCATAACGGTGGGCGCACCCACCATGGCTGCGGTAAAGACAGCGGCATCATCGTCCAGTTCGTCGGCATCAATGATTTCCGGCATACCGAATTCCCGTATCGCATGCTCAGCCATCAATCTGCCGATATAGGGATCGCCACCACCCCCAGTACCCAGAAAGGCTGCACCCTGAGCAAGGTCTTTTATATCTTCTACGCCAAGAGATAATGGGTCGGCATTTTTCATTTGTACATTCAGCATACGGCCAACTCTCCGGCTGATTTAACGCGCAAGCGTACCGCGTTGCCTGGAATATAAGATAAAGGCACCTCTTCAAAGTCGATCATCTCTACCTTATCTTCCAGAGCGCCGGCCTCAACCGCAGCCAATACCGCCTGCTGCTTTGCATCGGCAATTGCGGCATCGCGGCTCATTTGTTCATAGGAATAAACTTTGTCCACTTCACCGCCTACCTGAGCGATAGAAGCGCCTATGGCATTGGCAACGCCGGCATGTTCAGGAATAATCACTTCAGAGGTTCCTGCGATATCGCGATTGACCAGGATGGCGCCACCACCCACCAGGATCAGCGGTAACGGCTTCGCGCTGGTCTTGATTCGGTCCACACCATCTTCAAGTATGGAATGGATCTTCGTCACGGCCGCGTCAATCAGGGTCTCCGGCAAATTATTCACGTAATCCCGCTTGCCGATATCCGCATACCCGGCCGCAACGGCGATATCGGTAGTTGTGAGCGTATTGCCACCGAATACCCGAGCCACTTTGGTGAGCCGATAACCGACGGAACGCGGCCCGACACTCATGGGTTCACCTTCTGTTACCAGGCTGCCGCCGCCAAGGCCGATGGCCAGAATGTCAGGCATGCGAAAATTCGTCCGCACACCACCGACATCAACAGTCACGGAGGATTCTCGCGGGAAACCCTTGACCAGCATCCCGATGTCTGTCGTCGTGCCACCGATGTCTGCTACCAGGGCATGTTTCATCCCGGATAAATAAGCGGCGCCGCGCAAACTGTTGGTAGGGCCGGAAGCAAAGGTAAGCACCGGGTATTTCTCAGCAAACCCGGCGCTCATCAATGTGCCGTCATTCTGGCTAATATAGAACGGTGCCCGGATTTGTAATTCCGCCAATGCTGTTCTAAAAGAAGAAATTACCTTTGTGGAGAGATCCGTCAGGCTGGCATTCATGATGGCGGCATTTTCCCGCTCCAATAAACTAATCCGGCCAATGCGAGAAGATAAAGTGATCGATACCTCCGGTATTTCCTCACGCACAATCTCCGCTGCCCGCTCTTCCATATCGGCATTCACCGGAGAAAACACACCACTGATGGCGACGCTGCGTATACCTTCTCGTCTAAGCTCTCGCGCGGCTGAGGCAACAGCCTGTTCATCGAGCGGAGAAATTGGTCGGCCATCGAATTCATAACCACCCTTGACCAGATAACGATGATTGCCGATGGTACCGGCTAAATCGGCCGGCCAATCTATCATTGGGGGCAAACCACGGGTCGCGGGTAAGGCGAGGCGTATCACACCAACAGGCAACAGGCTACGCCGCTCGACAAAGGCATTGGTAAACTGGGTCGTGCCGATCATAACGGTGGTGATTTCTCCGGCCGGAATGCCGGCGCCTTCCATCACATGACTGATTGCGCTCACAATTCCACCGCTGATGTCGGCGCTGGTAGGGGCTTTATAACTCGCTTTTACCACGCGATCATCCATCAACACCGCATCGGTATTGGTTCCCCCTACATCAACGCCAATTCTCACTGTCAATTGCCCCCACAACAATAATAATTTCCATTACCGCTATACTAGTCATAACTCGTTCTTAATCAATGAGATAGATGTGTGGTTTCGATATTTTTTTCAGTAGTGCAAAAAATTACAAATGGGTAGGTAATTTGCATAAACGGGTAGGTTAAACTACAATATTGAATGAGCTAACAAGAGCGTTGTATCCAACTTATTTTTGTAACAAACGGCAAGCTAGCAGTGAGATTCCAGGACAACTACCGGATTGCAAACAACAGAGGTCGCTTGCTCCTGAACAGGATGCAGCCACTTCGCCGCAAGGCTGCATCAATACAACGGTTGAGTTTACTTAAACGACTCGAACTGCAGAAAGACACTCACCTCAGCATTATCCATGCTCCGGCGGGTTACGGAAAAACTGCCCTGCTTGCACAATACTTTGAGCTACTGCAGACACAGAACCAGCATTGTGGTTGGCTTACCTTGGACAGCAGCGACAATGATCCGGTGCAATTACTGGCATATCTTATTGCCTCGCTGCACGCAACGGCACTTATCCCCAAAGATATATTGCATGCAGCATTCAATGGTTTTCACGGACTTGAGGAAAACGAAACCTTTAATCTTATCGTCAATAGCCTTTCAGGGTTCCAGACACCCGTTTATATTTTACTTGATGACTACCACCTTCTCGAGGCTGGTCCCAGCCAACAACGGATACAGAAATTAATTGAATTAACGCTCGAAAATACGCATTTCATTATAGCCAGCAGGGAAGTTCCTACCGCTTTAAAAGGGCGCTTGCAGATATCCGGTTCATATTTTGAATTAACGGCCGGCGACCTGGCATTAACAGAATTAGAAACAATCGAGTTGCTGGGATTATCCGAACAACTAAACATCACTGATGAACTAATCAGTTTGTTACACGAAAAAACAGAAGGCTGGGCCGCTGCGATTGAGTTCGCCAGGAACTGGTTAAACAAGAATACCGAAATAGATGTTAACAGCTTTATTAATCAATCAACGGATTTCTCGACTTTTGTCATGACCGAGATTTTCAATCAACTTCCGGTAGATTTACAACGTGTGATGGTAGATACATCCATAGTCAGCCAGATTGATGGAGATATCATTAATGTTGTTTGTGCACGAAACGATGGCTGGCAAGTAGTGGAGAAACTTTTTCAGTACGACCTGATCATTCCCCTTGATGGCGCAAGCGCCCCATACCGATATCATCATTTGCTGACTGTATTTCTTCAAAACCGGTTTCGTAACAAGAATGATAATGATCAAAGTGAATTGCACAAACTCACATCGGAATGGTACCTGAGGACTGATAACCATGCTGAGTCAATAAGACATGCCATTGCCTGTAATGATCCGGAACATCTTGCATCAGTAACCGAACGGTCCGGTGGTTGGCGCTTCGTTTTGGATGGAAGGATTTCAACCTTGAAATCCATACTTGACCTTCTGCCACTGGAAACAATTCAAAACTTTCCCAGAACCTACTTGGGCTATATCATGCTGGTTGCGAAACATGGAAACGTTCACGAAGCGTCAGTTGAGTTTACTGAGTTCCGCGATAGAACACAGGGTTTTACTGTCTTGAATGGAACCCCCTTGCCTTCTTTTTTTGCCGTTGAAGCCAATGTGGTTGAATTCTTCCTTGGTGGAATAGGAGACAGACCGCAAACTCAGCAGTATATCGCCAGAATGGAATCTGCTCTTAAAGGGATTGACAAAAAAGACCATCTTCTACAAGCCAACTTATTGAACTACCTCAGCTATGGTTACTTCGATTATGGGAGTTTTGAGAAAGCATTTAATGCCGGTGAAGGCGCAATTTTTCACTATAAGGAATTACGTTCGATTTATGGTGAAAACTTTCTCTATTTCCACTTGGGGAAAATATGTCTTGCCCAGGGTCGTCTGCGTGATGCGGAACAGATTTACGATGAAGGGTATAAGCTGGCTGTCAATAATTTCGGGATTGACAGCGACATGGCTGCTATTGCCGCTGCGCATCTGGCAGAAATTGCATACGAAAAAAGTGAGTTTGAGCAGGCACAAACCTACCTGAGCGTTGCCTTCCCAAGAATTGAGCAATCAGAAGCCTGGTTCGACGTATATATTTCTGCCTATTTAACGGCCGCGAATATCGCCCGTATCCGGAAAGGTGCAGGCGCCGCAATGAAAGTTTTGATTGATGGCTTCCGCACCGGCAAGCGTCGCAAGATTCACCGGCTACGCGTATTCACGATTTGTCAGCAGACTCGTATTTTTGTCCGCGAAGGCCGCTTGCAAAGGGCGGGCTGGCTTATTAATCGTTTACAATTTGAATCATTGATAAATCCAACCACCGGGAATAATTTCGTCAGTCATCGAATTGTTGAAGAAATTGGTTTGACTGCTGCCTATTACTATATGCAAAGTGAACGCCCGCTTGATGCAATCAAGGTAATCAATTCCTTGCTCACAACAGCGAAACGTAATAACTGTCGCCGAAGTTTAATTTCATTGTTTATCCTGCTGAGTCTGGCTTATTTCAAACTTGGAAAACTAAAGCCGGCGCTGGCCAGGTTGAATGATGCAGTATCGCATGCGGTGTTTGAGGGATTCAAAAGACCATTCCTGGTCTACGGTGAAGACCAGCGCATCATGCTGGAGTTGGCGCTTTCCGACAATCAGTTGTTTCCTGATAACCGATTAAAGCGATCCTTCCTGGTCGAACTATTAAATATGATCGACCAGGAAACCCGATACCGTGAACGTCATTCACCAGGCGTGTTAACTTTCAGAGAAAGAGAGATTGTGAAATATATTTACGATGGCTATTCGAATAAGGAGATAGCTCGAAGTCGAAATTGTTCAGAGAATACCGTGAAATTTCACTTGAAAAACATTTTTTTGAAGTTTGGTGTAAAAAACAGAAAAGCGCTGGCGCGATTGGCTTGGGAGCACATTGAAGGGCAAAATTAATTCCGTCTCTCATAAGTCCGGTAACAACTGTTGCAAAAATCAAGCGCCTTGCTGTTGAAATCCTCCGCAAACTCGTGGAAGGAGAGATGCGCCGGCATGTAGTAGGTTGTTGCATTCGGTTGATTTTCGCTGATCCACTGCCCGGCAGCCGTTCTCCAGTCTTCGCGCACTACCTGCATTATCGGTATCTCTTTGTCGGTGCGGCGGGCAACCTTGCGGTAGTCCAGGTTAAAGCTGGTCCTGATCAGGTCGCAGGCGACAGCTTCCGGTGTCCTGGCGGCTGCATGCAGCATGTCCCGGACAAAGTCCGGGTCGGGCTTCTCTACGTAGCAATGGTAGAGGTAATCCTCAAAGAATTTCAAATGACCCATTTCGGTCAGCATCTCCAGGCTGGCCGTGAGTTCATCCGCTTCTCCTTCCCCCCAATCCGCGGCGCTGTCCTTCCTGATCTTCGGCGGCTCGTCAATGCTGA
Organism: Gammaproteobacteria bacterium; assembly: GCA_965221335.1. Lineage (GTDB taxonomy): Bacteria > Pseudomonadota > Gammaproteobacteria > Eutrophobiales > Eutrophobiaceae > JAAXHV01. Next base: position 406,990 of record CBDCSC010000004.1, read on the forward strand.
TAAACCCGCGCACACCGGCAGTGCCGAACTGTTCAAAATATGAATACGCGGTGCAGACGCCGAAGGACCAGCCGGCTATCACACAATCGTCGAGTTCAAGGCGGTTGATGAATTCATGCAGGTCGGCGCCGTGCTGCCTGAAATCGTTACCCGTGGCGGTTACGCCGGAATCGCCGTGGCTGCGTTGATCGTAAGCCAGCGCTCGATACCGCCCGGCGAAGGCCGGCAGGTTCCTGGTGAAGACCTTTGTCGTATAGGTCCAGCCCGGTATGAAAATGACCGGTTTGCCGGCGCCGTGTTCTACATAAGCGAGCGTTAATTCATCGGATATATCCAAGCGCTTTTTCATTAGAAGTCCTTACGGACTTCAAGACCGAAGCTGCGCGGACGGTTGGTCATTATGCGCGGGCGTCCGGGCTTCTCCGCGGCGATGGAACGGTTATCCGACAGGTTGGCATGTTCGTTGGTCGCGTTTTTGACAAACAGGGCGATATCCCAACTGCCGGCCTGGAAAGCGCCGATACGGATATTGAGCAACTCGAAGGAATCTCTCACCCGCGGCGGCAATGTGCCGCTGTTATTTCCACTCAGGCTGTCGCCGTAATGGGAAAAATCACCGCGCACATAGCCTTCCCACGTGGAAAACAGCGGGAAACTGTATTCGGCGGCCGCATTGAAAGTAACTTCCGGAACCTGGGTCACGCGATCGCCGGCGGCAGTGCCTGCCAGCGGATTGCCTGAAGTCAGTTTGGCATCGGTATAGCCAAACCCTAAGGACAGGTTCAACCCCTCCATCGGAACGGCTTGCAGTTCAACTTCAACCCCCTTGTTGTCCGCTTCGCCGGAATTGGCCACGTATTGGAAACCGCAGGCCAGCCGGTTCGTTTGCAGGATATCGCTCCAGTTGATGTTGAAGGCCGCGACATTCAGGTTAACCCGGTCATCAAACCAGGATGACTTCATGCCAAGCTCGAAATTCCACAGCGAGTCTGAATCGAAGTCTCTTACGTCGGCGCTGGTGATACCCAGGCTCGCTATTTCATTGGCGCAAAGCAGTTCCGGCACAGACAGGTTCACGCCACCGACGCGAAAACCCTTGGATGCGGAGCCGTAAACCATCATGTCTTCGGATACATCAAGCTCCACCAGGACCTTGGGAACCACCTCGGAACTGCTCTGCTTGGTCCTCGGCAGCACAACCGGGCCGCTATTGACAAACCCGCCCCTGTCAGAATCGAAATCGATGGTCGTGTCGGACCAGCGCGCGCCGGCGGTCAACCTGAGGTTCTCGGTCAGCCTCAGCGTCAACTCCCCGAATACCGCGATCTCTTCCGTATCCTGGTCATCGTAGGTATAAAATACCAGGTCGGAACCGAGCAGGCCGGGAGGTACCGGCACCGGAAACCCGGGGACAATGCCTGTCAGCACTGCGTTCAGCGCACCGGTAAACTGTTCATTGACGCCGGGCGCGAAAGAAGGCGGATACTCAAGAATATGCTCCCGGTTCTCATAGAATACACCCAGGGTCAGCGCCACATTGTCAAACGGCAAGTCGCCGAAATCGGTGATCAAACGGGTTTCATGCACAAACGAGCTGTCCTCTTCCGTTTCGGAGATTTGACTCGGGATGTGCGGCTCAGGCACGCCGTTGGCCGCAAACACCAAGCCATCCAGGGTGCCGGTCTGGTCCTCGTACTCCTCGACATCGCGGTCATACTTTGCCGTGGTGGATACGATTTCACCGAAGCCGGTGTCGATATTGACTGTCACGCTGCCCAGCCACCATTCTTCATCGCCGGGTTCTTCGATGTTGTTATGCCGGGGCACGTTAAAATTGCCGGGCTTGATATCGGCCAGCGGCAGGTTATCCGATTTTGTGCGCTGATACATGAAGCGGGGCCTGATGCTGATGTTGTCGGACGCATTCCAGAGAAACGAGATAGCGCCGCCATAAAACTCATCGTCATCGACATTGGTCGCGGTATTGAACGCAGGCCGGTTGGAACCGGCAATATGTAACCGATCAAATACCCCGGAATTTTCCGCATAGTAAAACAGCGCGCGGGCGCCCAATACGCCTTCCACTAGGGGGGCGTTCACGCTGCCGTCCACCCGCCAGTTGAGGCCTCCTTCTTTTATGTCCGATATTGAGGTGCGCAGATAACCATCCAACTCGTCCGTATGGGCTTGTTTGGTGATCACACGTACAGTCCCACCCATGGAGCGGGCGCCGTAGAGAGTGCCTTGCGGGCCGCGCAAGACCTCAACGCGCGAGATGTCCGAGACCCGCGGGTTCATGTATTCCGGAACCGGTATGTCATCGATATAGAACCCGGTCGCGCCGACCACGCCGCCACCGGCCACGCCGCGGATTGCTGGAGAGCCCGCGTTGAAACGGCCATCGGCCTCATTGCTGAAACCCAGGTTGGGAATCTTCACGCCATAGTCGAATATGCCCTCGGCGCCGATTCGTTGCAGCTCAAACTCGCCCAGGGCCGTGATGGACATGGCCGTATCCTGCAGGCTGGTCTCGCGCTTGGTCGCAGTAACGAGTATCTCTTCAATCACTTGCGCCGGCGCCGCAGCCACTGCGCACAGCAGATATATAATCACCCAGCATCGTATACGGGCGATGTTTTTTGTTGTATTCATAACAGTCCTCCACACAGAGGTATTTACATAATTTGACAGAACTTATTTTTACTGCTTGAATTAACAGAGTGTTATCCTTATTGCGCAATAAAGTCGTATTTTTCAAACAAATTCGGTGAATTAGCGTGATGGAATATCCGATTTGCGCAAAAAAGCCCGCCATCTGGCAGCATCAACATCGGGACATTGATGAACAGGCCGCGCGCCTTACCGGTTACGATCAATCCTACCAGCAGATAAGCAAGGGTTCTTTCCGTGGCACGTTTACCACCTGCCACCTGGACCCGGAAATGACCCTGTTTTTTGAATCGACCAACCAGGTGCTGTACCAGAATGCCGCGGTTCCGCCGAAGTATTACGCCATCGGCCTGTTGATGAACACCGACCGAACGCTGGTGTTGAATTGTGAGCCTTTCCCGAAAGGTTCGGCGTTTATTCTTCCTCCCGGATCCGAGATGGAGGGCATTTCGTCCCCCGACATGAAAATCTGCATCATCCATATCTCCAGTGACCTGTTGCAGCGAACGCTGCAGCGTCAGTACGAGGAACCGGATCTATTCAAGCCGCGCTATATTCCCTACCGCCTCATTAACAACGAAAAGGACACGCGACCGCTGTGTGCACTGCTGGAAGATGTTCAGACCGGCGCGGAGCAAGCGGCTCTGTGCCTGGACAGCGCAAACCAGTTGGCGGCGATGAAAAATGCGCTGGCAGAAACGATATGCTCCGTGTTTATCACAAACAAGCAGCAAAGTCGGGACAGATCCGGCATCACGACAATAACCCGGCGTCACCGGCTGTTTCATGACGCGCTGGACATTATCAGGGACAACCTGTCCGAGGAGCTGACCGTCGGCAAATTGTGCGAAGAGTTGTCGGCCTCGCGGCGCACACTGGAATATGTGTTCAACGAAAATATCAGGATGAGCCCGGCCAAGTATATCAGGGCCTGGCGCCTGAATAATATCAGGCGGGAAATCATCGCGATGGAACCCCGGCCCTTGGGCGATATCGCGGCGAAATGGGGCATCTGGCACCTGGGCCGCTTCGCAAAGGATTACCACCAACTGTTCGGCGAACTGCCCTCTGCGACCAAAGAAAGCGCCGGCGGGCGGTAATTAAGCACGCGCTTCCTGAACTCGGATGGACTCGACCCTGCTATCCTCCCGGCGCAATACGCCGCGGCGAAGTTGGTCTTGCTCTATGGACTCGAACAATGCCTGAAAATTGCCCTCGCCGAAACCTTCGTTGCCTTTGCGCTGGATGATTTCAAAGAAAATCGGCCCTATCACGTTTTCAGTAAAGATCTGCAACAACAGACCCTTGCCCTCACCGGGCGCGCCGTCGATTAGTATATGGCGCTGCCTGAGCGCCTGCAGATCTTCTCCGTGACCGGGCAAACGGCGGTCCACGCTTTCATAATATGTGTCCGGCGTGGTCTGGAATTCCACGCCGCGACAGCGTAAAGCGTCCACGGTCGCATAGATATCGTCCGTTGCCAGCGCGATATGCTGTATGCCTTCCCCGCGGTATTCGCTCAGGTATTCCTCAATTTGTGATTTGTCGTCGGCGGACTCGTTGATCGGGATGCGTATTTTGCCGCAAGGGCTGACCATCGCGCGGCTTTTCAAGCCGGTCAGCCTGCCTTCTATATCGAAGTATTGCAATTCCCTGAAGTTGAATAACTTTTGGTAGAAATCCGCCCACTTGTCCATATTGCCGCGGTGCACATTATGGGTAAGGTGGTCCACTGACGCGAGTCTGGTCTCCACGTCGCGCCGCTCGACGTCGAGCGGAACAAAATCCACATCGTAGATGGTTCTATCCCCATAACGGTCAACCAGGTACAAGCGGCTGCCGCCGATGCCGGCAAGCGCGGGTATATTCAATTCCATTGGCCCGGCCCGGTGCTCAACTCCTTGCGCGCCCAGCTCAAGCGCCCTGGCATAGGCGCTGGCCGCGTCCCTGACCCGAAATGCGACCGCACAAATGGACGGCCCGTGCTGCTCCGCAAAGCGCCGGGCAAAACTGTCCGGCTCGGCGTTGATAATAAAATTGATATCGCCCTGGGCGTGCAGGGTCACATTCTTGCTGCGATGTTGCGCAGTAGCGGGGAAGCCCATTGTTTCAAACAGGCGCCGCAGCAACGCCGGGTCGGGCGCGGTGTATTCGATAAACTCAAACCCATCGGTACCCATGGGGTTATGCTTGTCAGCCATGAGCATTCCTCCTGTTCTGAAATTAGTTGCTGTTGCAACAAATATTAGTTGCACGAACAACTTTTGTCAAGCGCTTCGATTAAAATCCGGGTCGTACTTCGCGCACGACCACAACGGGCGCACTTGATTTGTGGTAAAGAAGGCTATATGTTGCCGAACCAAGTTATCGCCGGAGCCTGGCGTATTGCAACAGCGCGAACCATTACGACTTGAAGCATTTCTACCCTACAGGTTGTCCCTGCTGTCGAATGCCGTCAGCGGGGCTATCGCCGAAGTTTACGGGGACAGGTTTGCACTATCGATGCCGGAGTGGCGTATTATGATGATCCTGGCCGAGTATCCCGACATCTCTGCAGAGGAAGTCTGCCGGCGCACAAAAATTGAAAAGTCCGTCGTATCCAGGGCGGTGGCGCGGCTGCTCAAACGGCATTTCATCCACCGGGATGTGGATGATAACGACCGGCGCCGCTCCATATTGAGACTGTCGGAAACCGGCTTGTCCGTTTATGATGAAGTCATGCCCATCGCCCGGGATTACGAAACAAGTTTATTGGCGGACTTGACCGAGGAAGAGCTGGAGGCGTTCAACGCGATGATTGACAGGCTGATGGAAAAGGCGACTATTTAATCTACTGGATTCCCGTTTGCACGGGAATGGTACAGTGCATGGGTTATACAACAAGAGAACCTCTGATTAAGTCAGAAGTTCCCACGATACAAGGATGTATCGTCACAAATCAGCCTGGAGCGGATTTGGACATCCGAAGGATGCCCGAATGGTGTGCGTCATGGAAGGTGCACATCAATATCAATGGCTGTAAGGCATTGATATTTCGAGGATATAAATCGCATTTTTGCTTTCCGTACTCTGACAAGTCCAGGATGGACTTGTTCAGAGTTTCCCAAGATTTAACAGGAGAAGATAGTATGGAATTAGCCGTTCTTGGTGGTGGCCACGGTTGTTATGCCGCCGCCGCTACGCTGACCGAGCAAGGCCACCAGGTGCGTTTCTGGCGCCGCGATAAGGTGGCGTTTGAGCCGGTACTGAAAACAAAAACCGTTACCCTGCTCGACAGCAAGGGGGAACGGGACGTTGAAATACACCAGGCAACCACTGACCTGGCCGAAGCAATCAACGGTGTGGAGTTGATTGTAATCCCCCTGCCGGCGCTGGTCCATGAAGCCCTGGCACGCGAGCTGGCGCCGCACTTGCGGGATGGCCAGGTCGTGTACCTGCCACCCGGAACGTTCGGCAGCTACCTGTTTGCCCGGGCCTTGCGGGACGCCGGCAACCCTGCTGACGTCAGTTTTGCGGAAACCGGCACCCTGCCCTACCTGGCCAGGAAACGTTCTGCCAGCCTGGTTGCAGTCAGTGGCTATGCCACCCGCCTGCCCAGCGGAGTGTTCCCGGCAAAAAATTCGGATTACGCATTCCCCATTCTGGAACAGGCGTATCCCGCTGTGGAGCGTATTGAAGACGCGTTAAGCGGCGCCTTGATGAATGCCGGCCCGATTATTCATCCGCCCCTGATCCTGATGAATGCCGGGCCCATGGAGCATTTCGAGCGCTGGGATATTCATAACGAAGGCACGCAAGCGTCCATTCGGCGGGTGACCGACACGCTTGACGGAGAAAGAATTGCAATCCGCGAGGCGTTTGGTTATGCGCCGCCCCATTTTCCGTTGGCCGACCATTACCGGCCGAACGGCGATGAGTGGATGTACGGGAATGCCGCCCATGAAAGACTCACGGACAGCGGCGACTGGCGCGAACATATTGATCTGAAATCACACCGCTATATGACCGAGGATGTCGAACTGGGACTGGCGCTATTGGTCTCCTGCGCCGGCTACCTGGGCCTGGATGCGCCCATCAGCCGCGGCATGCTGGCCATGGGGTCCGCCATCACCGGGCGGAATTTTCTTGAGACGGGTCGAACCTTGGAGAACCTGGGAGTTGCCGATATGGACCGTGCCGCGCTGGCTGAATTGTTGTATGAGGGAATCCGCTGATGACGCAGATTTTTCATGCCACAGAGGGCACAGAGATCACAAAGTGGGCCGAATATCCGTTCAACATCTGTGCTACTTGGATGGTCAGTAATTTATCTTGGGAAGCTCTGAACAAGTCCATCCTGGACTTGTCAGAGTACGGAACATCTGACTTAATCAGAGGTTCCTTAAGATGGGGGTGATGAAGGATAAACGCATCCTGGCCGCCGGCGCCGGCCGCATGGGCAGAGGCATTGCCCACATGTTCGCGTATGCCGGCTACCCGGTGGCGCTGCTTGACGTCAAGGACCGCGACGAGGACGGGTTCAGGCAACTGGTCGATGCGGCGCTGGCTGAAATTGAGGCAAACCTGACGTTCCTGTCCGAGCTCGGCCACATCAGCCCTGCGCAGGTAAACAAGGTCCTCGACCTCATTGAGGTCAAACCCAAGGCAAGCGCGCCTACAGCGATAGGCGCGGCCGATGTCATCATCGAAGCGGTACCGGAGACCCCGGAGGCAAAAAAGCATGCGCTTGAGTTGATTGGGGAACATGCCGGCGCCGATGCGATAACGACCTCGACCACCTCTTCCATGCTGGTAACCGAACTGCAACAGTGGGTTGCGCAACCGGAGCGCTTCCTGAACACACATTTTCTGAACCCTGCCTACCTTATCCCGCTGGTGGAGGTCAGCCCCGCCCCGAATACGGCGGAGAGCGTGGCGCTGGATATCATTACCCTGTTCGAATCCATCGGCAAGGCGCCGGTCAGGTGTGCGGCAGCGCCGGGTTACATCATCCCGCGCCTGCAATCCCTGCTGATGGCCGAAGCCTGCCGCATGGTGGAGGAAGGCGTGGCGACCCCGGCAGAGATCGATAAGGCCATTACCCATGGATTCGGCCCCCGTTACAGCACCTTGGGCGTGATGGAGTTTATCGACTGGGGCGGCGTCGATATTCTCTACTATGCCGGCCACTACCTCTCAAAGGCGCTGGATTCCCCGCGCCATGCTCCGCCGGAAGAAGTATCCAGGATGATGCAGGACGGGCGCAAGGGCATGCGTGAAGGCCGTGGCTATTACGATTTCCGCGACATGGATGTGGATGCCTGGCAAAAGGAAAAGCTGACCCGATTCGTCACCCTACTTGGCAGCCTCGGACAGATACCGAAACCCGGAGTTTAACCGCCAATGTCGATAATTCCCTTTTCCTTCATATAGTTGATAATGATGTCAACCTCTTGCGCAAGCGTCATTTGATCGCTGCGGAGATGGATTTCCGGACTTTCAGGTTCCTCGTAAGGATCGTCAATACCGGTAAAGTTCCTGATCTCCCCGGCCCTGGCTTTTTTGTACAAGCCCTTGGGGTCGCGCTGCTCAGCGGTCTCCAGGGAGCAATCCACATGTATTTCGATAAAGTCGAAGCCCGCTTCCCGGTGCAGTTGCCGCACCTGATCGCGGTCCGCCCGGTAAGGACTGATGAAAGCGGATAGAACCAGCAGGCCCGCATCCACAAACAGCTTGGATATCTCACCGATACGCCGGATGTTCTCGGTCCGATCCTCTGCCGAGAAGCCCAGGTTCCTGTTGATACCCATGCGGATATTGTCACCGTCCAGCCGGTAGCTGAGCTTGCCGTGTTCGTAAAGAACCGCTTCGAGCGCTACCGCAATGGTACTCTTGCCACTGCCGGAAAGGCCGGTAAACCAGAGCGTCGTGCCTTTCTGACCCAGAAACCGGTTCCGGTCCGCGCGGGTGATATCTCCTTCATGCCAATGCACATTGGTCGCTTTTTGTTTTGTCATTCTCTACACCCGTGTCCCATTGTTACAGTTTAACATGTGCCGGATTGCGCGCGGATAATCCAGGCAGATCGTAATCAGCCTGTTTGCCGGTAGCGAGGAATACGGAGAGCAGTTGCAAAGGTATGTTGGTATTCCACAAGAGGTATCAGGTGGTTGTTCTGCATAGGGAAAATACGGCATTGCATAAATTTCTGCCCGCTTATGGTACTAGAATAAATCCCGATCGATCTTTCTATCATGGAGGTCGTTGTGAATAATAAGTATCTCTTAGCGGTTTTACCAGGTTTCTTGATTTCGTTGTTTTCCACCATGGCCGCCGCTCAGGTTGTGCTGGAAGAAGTAGTAGTCACTGCCCAGAAGCGCGAACAATCCATACAGGATGTGCCTATTTCGATTACGGCCATCAGTGGGGATGATTTGCAAAATAATATTGTGCAGGATATCTACGACCTGCGCGCGACGGTTCCGGCGCTGGAAGTCAGGGGCGTCGACCCACCCAGCCAGGGCGCGGCGTTTGCCATCAGGGGATTGGGTTCTTCTGTATTTAACATGGGGTTCGAGCCCACTGTCGGTACTTTTATCGATGGTGTGTATGTCAGCCGCTCCGGACTGGTGGCAAGCAGTGACCTGCTTGACCTGGACCGGGTCGAAATATTAAAAGGCCCGCAAGGCACCCTGTTCGGCAAGAACACCACCGGCGGCGTTATCCATTTCATCACGAATAAACCCTCGTTCGATGAAGTGGATGGCTTTGCTGAAGTCACCTACCAGGAATATGATCAGGTCAGGGTCAGAGGCGTATTAAACGTCCCTGTCCAGGATAACTTCGCGGCCCGCATCGCCGCTTCCTGGCATAACGGAGATGGCTATCTCGATAATGCAAACGGTGACGATCTCAATGATCGGGACCGGTTCACGCTGCGCGGCCAACTCCTGTGGGAACCGAATGATGATTTGAACATCCGGGTTATTGTCGATTACAGCGAAGTGGACGAAAACTGTTGCTGGCCGGTAAGGAATACCAATAACCCGCTCAACCCTGTCGTGAACGCGCCGCTGGCGGCGGCGATCGGCGCCAGTATCATTGACCCCCCTGACGTGGACGGCCTGCGTGTGGCCGCCAACGGCGACCTGGTTTATGATGCCGAAGATTTCGGCATATCAGGCGAAATCAACTGGAAGCTCGGTGGTATCACCCTGACATCCATCACCGCTTACCGGGATTACCAGGATGTGAACACCAAGGACAATGACTTCACCGGCGTGGACATGCTGATCAATACGGATACCCTGCCGGAGGTGAGCATCGTCTCGGAAGAATTCCGTATTGCCGGAGTGAGTGAGGATGTCGGCTTCGCCCGGTCGCTTGATTGGGTGGTCGGCTTTTATTATGCCAACGAGCAGGTCAAACGAACCAGGGAATTTGTCTGGGGTTCGCAAATCACCTCTTTTCCATTCTTCTTTCCCGGTTTGTTCGGCAACGTGCCCGGACGCGCATTCTTCGATGAATTCAGCCAGGATGTGGACACCGTGGCCGGTTTCGGTCACATAACCATCGATATCAACGATAAACTCTCCCTGACCGGCGGTGTCCGTTATACCGATGATGACAAGAACGCCAGCCACAGGGGCGTGACAGGCAATGCGGCAGCGCCTTTCAATAATTTTCCGCTTGCCGTTGTGCATGATTTCGATGCCGAACGTAATGACAGCGAGGCAACGGGGACCGCCAGTATCCAATACAGGGCCACAGACAATGTGATGGGATTTTTCACCTACAGTCGGGGCTATAAATCTGGCGGCATCAGCCTGAACAGGGACGCTGCGGGCAATGCCGTGACGTTGGGCGACCCGGTACTGGGATGCCCACCGGGCGGGACCTTGGTTCCCCCCGTATGTCTTTTCCCACCGGGCGACCCGACATTCGACCCTGAATATGCCGATCATTATGAGATAGGTTTAAAAAGCATTTTGTTTGACGGCCGTATGCGGTTGAATGCTTCTATCTGGAAAACGGATTTTGAAGGGCTGCAACTCCAGACGTTAAGAACGGATGGTTCGTTCCAGGTCATTAATGTGGCCGGCGCAACCTCGCAAGGCATCGAGTTGGATGTAAACCTGGCTGTAAGTCAGAATCTTGATGTTTATGCCGCGGTTCAATTCCTGGACGCGGATTTTGATGATGGCGTACCGGCGCTGTCACCGGGGTTGCCCGCGATGGGCGGTCAGGATATACCTTATTCGTCTGATATTACCGGCAATCTTGGCGCCAATTTCAACCTGCCGCTGGGCGATACCGGGATGCGCTTGTTCCTGAACGGCAACCTGTTTTTCCGGTCCGACTACTTTTCCTTTACGGAACCGGACCCCGCCCGTGTCCAGGAAGCGTATGAGTTGCTGAGCCTGCGCGGCGGTGTCAGCGCTGACAGCGGCAAATGGGAACTCGCCGTGTGGTGCCGCAATTGTACCGATGAACGGTACAAATACAGCGACTTCGCGATCCCATTTGATGGTTCGATACTGGCGTTCCCCGGCGCTCCGTTAGGCACACTCTGGTCACATTATGGCGCGCCGAGATTTGTTGGCGTAACCGGTACTTTCCGCTTCTGATTACTGACCCGGATTTCTTATCGGCTGAGAAATCCGGGCTAAGGTTCTGGGTTCTGGAACACTCTGAGCACGCCAGGTGGTTCATTGCGCTATGAAGAATATTGACAAATATCTTCATGATGCGATACTGGCGGCAGGTTTTTCTATAGATACTTCGGAGCCAGATCAATGCCTGCATCACTCAATTTATCGCTAACCGATGAACTCAAGGAGTTCGTTGAAAAACAGTCTGGCGATGGGACTCTTTTTGCTACATCCAGCGAATTTGTGCGCTCACTGATACGGGAAAGGAAAGAAAAAATAGAAGCGGCTACTTTACGCGAATCGATCCTCCACGGCTATCAGGACATAATAGAAGGGCGTACCAGCGAATACAAAGGCAACATCGCTGAGGTAATCAGACAGGTAAAGGAACGCACTGTAACGGGTTAACCCGAGTATCTCACCAATTGATGCGATGATCGCTGAGGATTTTTTTGACGCGCCCCATCCTTGGGGCGCTTCCTTAACGTATCAAGCGTAGTGTGTGATGGCAACATAGTCAACAGATTACCATAACTCATTGACAGCAAACATTTATCCGATCGTAACAAGCGAATTGGTGGGATATTCGGGTTCATGGTAACTTTACACATTACTGATAGAGCAGCGCTTGAAATCGAACAGGTTCAAGAATATACAAAACAACAATGGGGACAAGACCAGGCTGACAAATATATTGCGGATATAGACAGAATCCTGCAACTGTTACAGGAATACCCTGATCTTTTGCAGACAAAGACTCAAATTTCCCAATACTTGAAATTCTACGCCACCGGCAAACATATCCTGGTTTTTGAGAAAATAAACGACGAAATTTATCTTATAACGGTTAAACACACGGCAATGGATTTAGACAGCCGCATGCCTGAGCTTGAACCCGTTCTTAAAGAGGAAGTGCGGGCGTTGCGCGCAAGATTACTCAAATTATGACTCTTTCAACTAAATTGGCTTGTTCAGTGGGTCGGTAACGGATTTAATGGCGTTGCAAAAGGATGAGATTCGCCGCTTATTGGAGCCTCTCAATGATGAACTGGCCTGTGCCGGTACTACCGGAGAGTTGTACCTGGTGGGTGGCGCCGTTATGTGCCTGGCATATAATGCGCGTCCATCAATCCAGGTCCTTGGATGAGGCTGATGTGCGGTTCCTGCCCCGTTATCTGAATATTGCGAATTACCGAAAAGCATTGGACATCATCTGCCAATATTACCCTTTGGAGCGATTTCCGCAAAAGACACTGTACGCATTGGAAGAAATGGTAAATGATTTGGTTCCGGATTAGTGGGCTGTCATGGGTTCCTGAAGAATTTTTACTTCAAATCAAAACCGGAGGTTAACTGAAGATGCACACCGACAAACAATACACCAACCGATTTGCCCGGGAAGTCATCGACCTGCACATCTTTTTTGAAGACTGGTTCGGCGGCTACTGCGAGAACAACGAGCAGGTTTTTGCGAAGCGCCTGCTGGACCGGATGCACGGTGATTTCAACATCATCCTGCCCGGAGGTATGATGATTTATGGCGCCGATTTCTGGCCGGAGTTCAGGAAATTGTACGGCAGCAACCCGGATTTTCATATAAGCATACGCGCCATCCAACAGCAGCCGCTGGCTGGTGATTCGGTGTATCTCGTCAACTACCAGGAGTGGCAGAGAAACGCCAGACAGTCAACTCCCCAGAACAACGGGCGGTTGTCCACGGCTGTCTTTGTTGAAGACAAGGATGCGCCCAACGGCATCAAGTGGTTCCACGTACATGAAACATGGCTGCCGGACGCAGTTATGGCTGCGGAAGCGTACAACTGGGAGCATAGCTAAGGGAAAAAGTCTACGACCGCTTGGGCTCCATGGCGGTAGCCTTCAACATGCTCTATCACCCGGATGAGAGCGCAACCCGCTTCCTGGCCAGCCAGCGTCGTATAACGCCGTGCCGGTGTTTGTCGATGGGGTAGTTATACAGCATGACGGCCCCAGCGAAACCTATGATGGCGGGAAGGAACAGCGCAACGAACGTAAGACCTTGCACGGCCTGTGCGTCATTCTCTGCCGCCGGTTGAAATCCCAGATAACCAAGCAGCGGCAGGGCGATGCCGACACCGCCCGCAAATGCGACTTTCACCATAAAATTATAAATTGCCATATATATTGCCGCGTCATCACTACCCCCTTTCATCATTCCATATTCAATCGTGTCCGCAACCAAAGCCGGCGGCATCACCCAGATCACCGAGATTACCGGTCCATGTATGAGGGCAACCAATAGTAACTGTGAGAAGTCACCCGGGGTTACCAGCAGATACAGGGGTTGGACTGCCAGGTAGCCAAAACCTCCCCAGATCAGAGCGCGATGGCGGCCAAAGCGGTTACCGAACCTCACCCATAATGGCAGGCAAACAATACCGATCACATATTGTATGAGCACGAATTTTAAAAAAGCCGCTCGTGGCATCTGCAATATATGTTCAAACGTGAATATAAGCGATGCATTCATCACACTACCGCCCAGCCAGAGAAAAAAGACAGCAATAACCAGACGAAGATACGGCTTATTTCCCGACAAGAGTCTCAGAGCAGACATCAAACCGTGTTTCCCGGATTCAACAAAGGGGGTTTTCGGCGTGATTGTCGTTGCGATTGACATCGCAAAGGGAATTAACACCAACAGGAATGCAACGTATACCCATAATATATCCCGCAACGCCGGATTTTCCTCCCTCAGAAAAAGGACGGGAAGCAGTGTCGCCAGGATGATCCCTATCATAGTGCCCGTCTCGCGGTATCCGTTGATACGGGTTCGCGCCGTATAATCCCGCGACAATTCAGCGCCCCAGGATAAATAGGGTATCTGCACGGTAGTCCAGGCGACATAAAATACCAGCGCTACGACGAACAGGTAAGCTTTGTCGACGGCAAAGGGCGGGCTAAGAAACAGGCACACGCTGATCATCAGCAAGGGCGACCCAATGACGATCCAGGGCTTGCGACGTCCCCAGGGACCGCGGGTTTGATCGGAAAAATGGCCGATAAGAGGATCTGTTATCGCGTCCCAGGCGCGGGCAATGAAGAAAATACCGCCTACCGCGGCCAGTTCCAGCCCGAGCTCTGAAGCATAAAATGGTGGAACATAGATGATCAACGGCATACCCAGCATTGCTAACGGAACAGCCGGCAGCGCATAAGCCAACAAGGAAATTTTATCGGTAGGCGCTCTCATCAGAACCGGTGGCCGGCATTGCGCAGCAGTGCATTAAAGTATTTCACGGAACCGGCTTATTTCGATATTGCAGAAAGCACGAGATCAGAACCCTTCTCACCGATCATGATCACTGTGGCATTGGTGTTGCCGGTCACCAGGGTCGGCATGATGGACGCATCGATAACCCATAACCCGTCAACGCCCTTGACCTTTAAATTCTGGTCGACCACAGCTTCCGAGTCATTTCCCATCTTGCAGGTCCCGACCGGGTGGTACATGGGAAAAGCGCTGTCTTTGACAAACTCCCTGAGCTGATTGCTTGCAAACACCTCTTCATCGGGATGCCGCCAACGCGCCAGTTGTTTGCTGAAAGACGGCTGTTCCGTGATATTCCTGGCTAACAGACAGGCCTCAACGAGTTGATCAATATCATCTTCAGAACTCAGCATAGGATAATGAATCCGGGGCGGATCCAATGGGTCGCGTGAGCGCACACTGATGTCGCCCCTGCTCTGTGTCCGCATCAGGCCAACAGCGCCGCCTGCAATCTTTTCCTTGCTGAGCGCGGCGCTGTTATTGCTGATCTGTATATGAAACGGCGCCATGGTAACCTGAATATTGGGCGTCCTGAATTTCTCCCGAGTGCGGACGAATGCCTGGGCATGGGCAATCGGCGTGGTCAGTAACCCCTTACCGTTAGCCAGGAACCGGAACAACTGTGCCAGGTTATGCGCGGGACCTGCCCGGCTTCCCAGTGTCTCGCCGTTGACATCAAACGAATAACGAATTCCCGTGTGTTCCTGCAGGTTTTTGCCGACTCCCGGCGCATGCGCGATAGTGGGGATACCTGCCCTGTTGAGTATCAGCCCGTCCCCGATGCCGGAAAGTTGCAGAAGTTTTGGTGTGGCAATGGCGCCGGCGCTCATAATCACGGCGGCGCGTGCGTATGCTGTATCGAACGCGGTATTGCCAACTGCGCCAGCGCGGGTAAATTCGATGCCTCCGGCCCTGTTGCCGTTAAACAGAATCCTGGTAACGAGGGTATTGAGGCGGATATGCAGGTTGCTCCGCTTGCGCACAGGCCAGAGATATGCCTGGGCGGCAGATTCGCGCCAACCCTTACGCTGGGCCACCTGGACGAAGTCCACGCCCTCATGGTTTGCTCCGTTCAGGTCGTGACTCCTGGGTATGCCGGCTTCCTGGGCGGCCCTGATCCATGCATGGGTCAGCACACTGTCAACGTTTAAATCTTCCACCGAGTGAGGTCCTTTCTCACCCCGCCATTCATCCCCGCCACGCCGGTTACATTCCAGGCGTTTGAAATACGGTAAAACCGACGCGTAATCCCAGCCTTCACAGCCCAGCTCAGCCCAGCGATCATAATCATCGGGATGTCCGCGCACGAACATCATACCGTTGATGGCGCTGCCTCCGCCCAGGCAACGCCCGCTCCACCAACTATCCACCTTCCCTGCCCGGGTCGGGTCCGGTTCGACCGCATACATCCAGTTAAGTCGGGAGTTGAAGACAGCGGCGCCGCTGGCCGCGGGAATCCTGCTGTATGGGCGCTTGTCACTCCCCCCTGCTTCCACCAGCAGAACAGCCAGTGACGGATCTTCGGACAAACGGCGTGCTGCCACACAACCGGCCGGACCGCCGCCGACCACGATTACATCATATTCACTGATCACGCCACCTCTTCGCCTGGTTGGAAAAAGAAAATCGCAGGATAGCGCCTGAACCGGCCATTCATTTTGGTCATGGCGAATTGCTATTGCCCATATCCAGAATGACCTTCCATGAGCCGTCGCTTTGACGTTCCCACAATAATACATATTTGCCTTGCCGTGGTTCCGGCTGGATGTCAGCGCCCCCGTCCTTGTGAATAAAACTGGCCGTAAAATTGCCGCGGGTAAGCGCCCAGTCTCCTTCCCTGGTAACAGAGTCGACGGTCACGTCCAATTGCTCAATGTCGAAACTACTGTGCACGACCTCTGCAAACTGGCGAATCGCCTGCTTGCCTTCCAGCGCAGGCAATGTGTTATGCATACCGACCGCGCCATCGGCAAAAATTTCCATCCAGTGTTCAGTGTCGCCCGTTTTATACGGCTCGATATAACCGCTGATCACCAACTGCTCGAAATCCTGCGAGGTCATTTCATCCGCTGGCTGCCTCTCATAGTCGGCACAGCCGCTGACGGGAACCAGAAGTACCGTTAGCAGGAGCATAATGGCACAGTTATTCATAAGCGCGCTCCGGGGTCAGTTGCCATATTTTTCAGATATTCATTTCTTATACGTTGCTTCTTTATCTTGCCGGAATCCTCACGCGGCAGCCGGTCAACGAATACACAGTCTCTCGGAAGCTTGAAGTTCGCCAGCCTGGTCTTCAGGTAAGCCAAGACATCGGCGCCGGTTAACAGTCCTTTTTTCTCAATGACTGCAACAAGCTTTTCACCGTACTCCGGATCCGGGATACCGAATACGACACAATCGATAACGCTGTCCATGGCGAGCAGCTCCGTCTCAATTTCCGCCGGATAGATATTGACACCCCCTGATATCACCATATCAGATTGACGGGAGGAAACATATAGAAAACCTGCCTCGTCCTGGTAACCGATATCCCCGGTGACCAGAAAGCCGTTTTGATGCAAGTCCTTAACCTGCTCCTCTGCGTTAAGATAAGCAATACAGTGGATGCCCTCATGTCTGACACAGATCATTCCCTCCTCAAAGGGGCCACACCTCTTTCCTTTCTCATTGCGAATTTCAATCTCTACCCCAGGCGCCGGACGCCCGACAGTTCCTGCGCATTCCAGCCATTCAGCAGAGCTGCAGCAGGTGATTATGCCTGTTTCCGTCATGGCGTAGTATTCATAAATCACGTTCCCCCACCAATCGATCATGCTTCTTTTAACATCCACGGGACATGGCGCTGCGCCGTGGGTGACATGGATTAAAGAATCCAGCCGGTATTTGCTGCGGATATCATCCGGCAAATCCAGCAATCTGACAAACATGGTGGGCACCAAGTGCAGGTGGGTTATTTCATAATGTTCAATCGATGACAGCAGGTCTTCGGCGCTGAAACGCGCCGTCAGGACAAGCAATCCACCGGACTGCAGGACCATATTACCGTACCCGTTCGGAGCGGAGTGGTACAGGGGTCCCGTCATCACAGAACGAATCGGGGTTCGATCGAAACCCCACGCAAACCTTGTTCTTGCGCTTACTTTAGCGCCGATTTCAGGGGTTACGTTTTTGCGCAGGACAGCTTTTGGCCTGCCACTGCTGCCCGATGTATAAAACAAGGGAGGCCTGAATCTTTTTTCCGTGCCTGTAACCTCCTGGCTCTTTTCTATCCAGTCATCCCAATCCAGGAAACCCGGCTCCCTATGATCCCTGTCTCCCAAAATTCCGTAACTGTCCAGGATCCCGGCTGGCGTGGTTACCACAATCACTGGAACATGTCGTATTACTCCTGCCAACTCTCCGGTCAGAAGGTCGGAATGAACGATGACGACCTTTGCCTTGCAGTCGGCCAGGATGAAATCAACCTCGGCCGGCTTTAAATGCCAGTTCACCGGAACTGCATCAAACCCAAGATAGTGCGCTGCCTCATGGATAATAAAATAAGGGATATCATTGCGCAGGATAACGGCCACGCTGTCATTCTCCAGAACTCCCAGGCGCCGCAAGCCGCCGGCAGCGCGCCTTGCTGCTGCATCAATGCCACTGAATGGGCAGGACTGCCTGTCAAATGCAAGGATGCTCTGTTCTGCTTCCACTTCGGTGGGAATGCGCGTCAGGGGCGCGTTGGAAGAAGGCCCCGGGCCAGCCCGTCGCTGCCGCGCTTGACCAGTCCGGCAAAACCATCGACATCAATGTTCGAACCACAAACGATCGCGGCGACCCGCTTGCCTCTGAGCCGCTCTGCGAGCGGCCCGAAAACGGCAGCCGTCGTCGCCGCGCCGGCAGGCTCAACCGCCAGTTTCATATGTTCAAACAAAATAGCGGCGGCAGACGCAAGTTCATCGTCGGACACCAGCACCAGGTCGTCCAGCACATGTTCACACATGGCGAAGCAATAATCGGTGGTAAACGGCGGCGCAAGACTGTCGGCGATGGTCGACAATTCCGTCAGACTTTGCGCCGAACCCGCTTGCAGGCTTTTCTGCATCACTGCAGCGCCTTCGGGTTCGACTCCGTAGACCTTGCACTGCGCATTCAGCAGCTTGGTCACCACACCAACACCCGAACACAACCCACCCCCTCCAATTGGCGCCACAACTGCATCGAGGTCCTCTATATCCCCGTGCAATTCCAGGCCACAGACGCCGGTCGCTTCCGTTACGCGTGAACCATCAAACGGATGAATAAACGTCCGGCCTTCTTTTTCCACTATTTCCTCGACCATGCTGAAACCGGCAGCCCCATCTTCCGCTATACAAATGTCCGCGCCCAGCGCACGGGCGATTTCAATCCGCGCCGGGTTGGCGCTTGCCTGCATTACCACCTTGGCGCTGGTCCCTACGCAACGCGCCGCATAGGCCGCCGCAATCGCATGATTGCCGGCGCTCATCGCAGTAATGCCCCGCTCAAGTTGTTCAGGCGACAATGCCAGCGCGTTATTGATCGCGCCACGCGCCTTGAAGGTCCCGGTTCGCTGGAACAATTCCAACTTTAAAAATAAATCCGTATCCGTGCCGAGCCGGGAGGCGATCGTATCTCCCTGCCAGTGAAAGGTCGGTGTTCTCCGAGTATACGGTTTCAACCGGTCAGCAGCCAGCCGGAATTCCGACAGGGTAGGCGGATTATATTCGTTCATGTATTTCCGGGGAGGCGGTCAGGTTTGCAGTCTCCACCCGGACATGCCCTGTTCTTATCTGTTTGGGGGTAACGCCAAAATATTTTCTGAATGCCGTGGTGAAATTGCTTGAATACTCATAGCCCATCTTCATCGCGATCTGGGTAATTGTCATTTCGGTATTTGCCAGCAAGTCACAGGACTTTTCCATGCGGGCGCGGTGCAGGTAATTATGCACCGTTGTTCCTACGGCCTGTCTGAACACCCGCATCAACTGCGTTTCATTCCAGGACACGGCCTTGGCCAGGTCATTGATGGTGTGGGCGCTTGACAGGTCATTGTCGAGAATCTCGCAGACCTCGGCAACTCGCTTGATATCTTTTTGCCGGAGTGGCGTTTTCTCTGTGCCTGTGCCCGACCACATTTTTGATAATTGGTCCAGCGTGCAACAAAGTAATTCAAGTGTCTTCGCTTCAACCTGCAATTGTCGCAAGCGCCCCGTGTAGTGCGTTTCAAACAGTGATTTCACCGCAGATATCATCTCCGGACGCATCCCAACCGCACAGTAGTACATCTCTTTCTGCGCGCCGTACAGAAACTGTTGCAGGGGTGTGGATAGCAACAATGCCGTGCCGGAAATGATTTCTTCAAGAAACGGCGGGTCACATAACAAGGTCACCGACTGTTCATGCTGGAGCGCAGCAAAGCGCTCGATCTTTTTCACACCCGAAGGCTGGATCAAAACACCAAAAGTCATCGGATCCACCGGCTCAAGCTCACCTCCTTCGGCGCCTATCTCACTGCTTCCACTATAGCGAAAATGGAATTTGACCACATCGCCGCTCTCGCTCAGGTCGCTGTGGGCGTAATCATGTTCAACATCCCCGATCAGAACAGCCAGGCCTTTCCTGACCATACATATGTCCTTGATGCCATGCGTCTCCGGTTCGGGCGTTGCCAGTCTTAATCCAAAATTTCGATCATAGGGTTGTTGATCAAGCGGCGCATATTGGGGAGGTATGTCCTTCAGTAATTCGGGGGTAACTTTTCCCCGCTGTAGTCGAACTACTGTATCCGGTTTCTTTTCTGGCATAGATATCTCTCTACAGTTCGGTTGTGCGCGGCCACAGTCAATATCCCAGACAATGTGTACTAACAACAGACTTTATTACATAATGATGTGTATTGACAGACCTGAATGTGCGGAAATGAGCAAGTTAACCCAACTGAAACGAAGAGATGTTCTGCGCAGGCTTGGCGCCTTGGGCATAACAGGGGGTATAACGGGCGTTATGGGCCAACTGTATTCCGGTTCATTATTGGCGCGCGCGGGCAATACTGAAAAAGGCTTGGGCCGGTTGGTATCGGGCGAAGTCATCAACCGCGCTGATGGCCAATATGAAGCCTGGCGCAACAGCATGGTCTGGCACCTGAGAAAACCTGATCGCTACCCGGACATGATAGTCCGGGCACAGTCTGAACAGGATGTGATTGGCGCGGTGAAATACGCGACAGACAACGGCCTCAGAGTGTCAGCGAAGAGCAGCGGCCATAATTCCACCTGCGCCGCGGTACGCGCCGGCGGCATGCTGATTGACCTGGCACTGCTGCGTGACGTCAAAATCGATCCGGCCGCCAGAACCGCGCGCATACAACCGGCGCTTTGGTCGGAACAACTTATCCGGGAAACAAGCAAACATGGCCTTGCTTTTCCCGCCGCGCATTGCCCTACGGTAGCGCTTGGTGGATACCTGCTTGGCGGCGGCGCCGGCTGGAACCATGGCCAGTGGGGAAGTATGGCCTGTTATTCGGTCATAAGCGCCGATATCATCCTGGCCGGCGGTAGAAAGGTTACCGCCAGCGCCGATTCGTATCCGGACCTGTTCTGGGCCGTGCGCGGCGCCGGGCATGGCTTTTTCGGGATCGTCACGGGGTTGGAATTACAGCTTTATCCTCTGCCGCGGAGTATATACACCAGCATGTATGTAACGCCGATCGATAAGCTGCAGACCGTCCTCGATTCCCTGGATGAACTCAGCAATGCAAAAGATGATCGCGTTGAACTGCTTGTGCTGCTGATGCATGATCCGCAGGCTTCAGCGGATACGCGTCCGGACCAGGCCAAGATCTGCCTGGTGGGCGTGAATGCTTTTGCCGATTCCGAGGACGAAGCCACATCTATGCTGGCGCCGTTCGCAAACAGCAAACTTGCCGCCGCCAGCGCGTTTAAACTTGAGCGCCAACCGAGTTCGTTTGCAAAGCTGTATAACCCGGATGTCATCGACACCGGCGTCGGCCGCTACATGGTTGACAGTATCTGGACCGACGAGCCTGGACCGGCCTTGTCATCCCTGGTTGAGCACTTCAAGACAACGCCGTCAGCCCGCACCCACATCTTATGTTCCTATGGGGTTAATTCCGAACTGCGCAAGGACGCTTGCTTTTCACGCGTCGCCTCGCATTTCCTGGCCAACTACATGCTCTGGGATAACGCACAGGATGACGAGGCCAACCATGCCTGGCTGAAACAGACCAACGACTTGCTCCAGCCGTACAGCAAGGGGACTTACATCAATGAAGTTGAAGCAACCCTGTTCCCGGAGAGGGTAAAAACCTGCTTTTCCGATGAGAGCTGGCGGCGCCTGGCCGAACTGCGAAGAAAACATGACCCCGATCAGGTCTTTCATACCTACATTGGATATTCATGACTGTTGTGATAATTTTACTAACTGACCTGATCTCTGTCCCATTCCCGTGCAAACGGGAATCCAGTGAGACAAAGAGTCGTCCTTCGGACGACACAATGTTCGACTGGACTCCCGCTGTTGCGGGAGTGGTACAGGGGAATAGCCTGACCTGTGCCAACAGTAATAGGCAATTGGGCTGCGCAACGCCCTTATCATGAGGCTTCAGAAACTGTACCTGGCCTCCCCGCCCCAGATCCTCGGCTGGTTCACGTAGCCCAGGTTATTGGCAAAGTCGATGCCGCCGATGGGGTTATGCTCATTGGTGATGTTGCGGGCAAACAGGCCAATCTCGAAGTTTCTGACCGTGTCCCGGTAGCCCACTCTCAGCCCGCCTTCAAACTGGGTGCCAAACGTGAATTCTACGCTCTCGTAAAGAAAATCACTGGTCTTGCCTTTCAGTTTCCAGTCGCTGAACAGGTACAGTTCAGTGCCGTTTGTCAGCGGATGAGTATAGTCCAGCTCAATGTTTGCAGTCCATTTTGGCGCATGCTGGAACGGGTTGCCGTCAATAATTGCATTGCCGTTTTCTGCCACCGGGTCGAGGCCGGTAGCCATCGCGCCAACCGGCAAGGTCAATTCGTCGTCTTTAAGTTCGGTCTTGTTGTAGCCGAAGCCTCCGGACAGGATAAGGTTTTCTGCCAGGGCGATATCAACATCAAATTCGACACCGTAACCGACACCCTCATCCGCGTTCAACAGCGTCGTTGTGTTCGCATCGCCGCCTACCGCGACCAACTGCATATCATTGACTTCATAGTAGAATGCCGCAACGTTGAGCCTGACTTTTTCAAACAACGCCTTGTAGCCGATCTCATAAGACATAATGGTCTCCGAGTCCGCGGTAGTCACTTCAGGGTCATCCTCAAGACGGTCCTGTATGGTAGGCGCCCGAAAACCGGATGCCGCCCGGACATAAACCTGGGCATTATCGTTTATCTCGTGCGCCAGCGATACGTTCCAACTGACGTTATCGTCTCCGAGGCTGATCGGATCAAGGGAAACCAGACCGCCATCGGCAGCGCGAAAATGCTTAGCATCTTTCTCATCATCGGTATAGCGTATTCCCGCGGTAAATGTAGCGCTCTCGGTGATATCGAAATCGCCCTGCGCAAACACAGCCCAGGTTGTGTTCGTAACATCGGAAATAGATCCAACGACGAATTCCGACAGACCGGCGCTTTGATTTTGCGAGACGCTCTTCAGATCATCATCGAAATAGAACGCGCCAAACTGGTAGTTGAACCGACCTTCCATGTTACTGGCGATGCGTACTTCCTGGGTGATCTGCTCTACGGTCTGGTCACCGCCGGTATCCACGTTCACGACAAAAGGTGAAGCGAACGGGTTAAACGGCGTGCTTGGCGGTCCGGATGGTATGCCGCCACAGGTAAAAAGACAGCCGTACCCACCATCGATGTCACCCCGAGCAAAGCGGTCATAGATATCCTGGTAAGACGTAATCGAGGTAATCGTATGGTTGTTCACGTCCCAGTCCATTTTCAGGGTCACGCCAAAACTTTTTATTTTTGCCGGGTTGTTGTCGCCGCCGTCGAAATATACCGTGTCGCGTTTGTAATTGTCATTCAGCTTGTTGCTGCCCTGGTCAAACACATTGGCGCGGAACAGCGAAGCGGAATTACCGCCCTGGTCCTGGTGCTGGTACAGCAGCAACGCGCTGAAATCATCAGTGGGCGTCCACAACAACTGGGCGCGCCCGGCAAAGATATCGAACCCGCCCATCGCGTCATTTTCACCGGTATAGCCGTTATTGACCCAGTCCGAGCGGTGCTGGGTAATAAAAGACAGCCGGCCCATCAAGGTGTTCTCCACCAGCGTGCCGCCGATTGCGCCTTCCACGTTTATCGTCCCCTTATTGCCGCCGGAAGCCTTGACATAGCCTTCCGTTTCCTCAGTGGGGCGACGTGAATCGAACTTGATGATGCCCGCCGTGGTGTTGCGGCCAAACAAGGTGCCCTGGGGACCGCGGATGACCTCCACATCGTCAACATCGAAGATGGGAAATGACTTGAGAGAGGCTTTTTCCATTACCACTTCGTCAAACACGATCAGCACCGGTTGCGATGCGGCTGCGGTAAAGTCGGCATTGCCCAGGCCGCGCATGTAGAAACGCGGTGACAAGCGACCATTGGAACTTTCAACGTGCAATCCCGGTACCGTGCTGGCCAGCGCCAGGATGTCTTCCCCTCCGGTGAACTTGGATTCGAGTCTTTGGCCGGAGAGCCTCGAAATTGAAATCGGCACGTCCTGGATGTTTTCTTCGCGTTTTTGCGCGGTCACCACGATTTCCTCTAGCACTGTCTGGGCATGAGACGGCATGGCGAGGATACATATCAGGGCAAAAAGGCCCAAGTTGGGAAAGTATCTGTTGATTTTCGGATTGACCATTCTTCTTCTCCTGGCGCAGTAAAGAAACCGCTGATGAAGTCAGGGTTCCCTAAATTTTATTGACATTTTGTTTTTGTGGATTTTATACCATTATTGTCGCATTGTGAATACTAGTACTCTTTCAACTTAATTTTGACATATTCAGCGGGTCGGGAAGCGGTTGAGCGCAAGGCGCGGCGCGCAGCGAATGGCGCGCCCTTCGCAAGCGGCGCAACGCAGCGGGCGACCGCTTCCCGGCCCGCCCGCAGGGAGCCACACAGCGACGCCAATACGGCGTTGCAGCCCTTGGCAAGGGCGCGCCATTCCCGGCGGACTGCGCCTTGTCTTGGCGTCGCTGTGTGGCTCTGAATATGTCAAAATTAAGTTGAAAGAGTACTAGATCCTCATGATCATTGCTCTGCAGGCTCTGACTGCATGTAACTATTGCTACAGACCGGGGTATTCCGCCGTACCACTCCCGCAGCAACCCCAGAGGCGGGCATCCTATACACTCTCTGAACCCCGATAACCATCGACCAGAATATCGGTGAGTTGATCCTTAAACGCATGCAGGTCTTTCCACCCGGTTGCGCAATGGGCAATGCGGCCGTCTTGTTCATCCACTACAGTATATCCGTCAGCGGTCACGCGCACCGGCAAATCCTCCATGATCAGAAGCGCCTGGGAGTACGCGGCATAGACGGCAACGGTATCGAACAAGACCGTGCTCATCAGCGCCGGGTCGGTCCCGGGTTTTATGAACGGCGCCTGCGGCAACCAGATCTTATAATTTTCAATCAGCGCGTTAAGCCAGGGGTCCTCACTTTGGTATATCCGCTGATAATTCTCGCCAGCCAGCTCCACGACTCCGCAAACATCCAAAGGCAATATCGTGCAGTCCCAGGGCGCGGCAAATACCTGTTGCAATGCTTCGGGGTCGGATTTGACATTCCACTCCGCCGCGGGCGGCGGTTTGCCGCCATAACCCAGGCG
The DNA here is from genome assembly GCA_965221335.1 of Gammaproteobacteria bacterium. Lineage (GTDB taxonomy): Bacteria > Pseudomonadota > Gammaproteobacteria > Eutrophobiales > Eutrophobiaceae > JAAXHV01. The sequence goes on from CBDCSC010000004.1 coordinate 432,439, forward strand.
CAGGGAACCGTGCATTCCGATAAAACGCGCATTCTCAGCGATTGACGGGTCCCGTTTCAACGCTTGTGCAATATTCGGTACCGGACCGATGCAGATCAGGGTAATGGGTTCCGGAGATTGCTTAATCGTATCGATCAAAGCCTGTACTCCATCGCGGTGCACGGGCCCCGGGTAATCTTCCAACCGGTATTCGCCTATCCAGCCGCTCTGCCCCCCCGGCTGATCCGTCTGACCCAGGCCGACACCGATTGGAATATGCGCATGCCCGGTCAGTTCGAGCAATTTGGCGAGCAAACGGCAACGGTAGATGGCATTGCCGAAATCGCTGGCCACCAGTTTTAGCTCGAACTGCGGCATGCGCAACAGCATTAACAATGCCCAGGTATCGTCGATATCATCGCCGATGTCGGTATCGAGTATCACAGGTATCCTGGGGCCGGAGAAAGAACTGTTGCTGCCGGCTGCGCTGCCGAACCGGAGCGGCGCAGCGGCGGCGAGGCCTGACAGCAGCGCCAGGGACTGTTGCATGAATGACCTTCTGGTCAACCTTTTAAACATGTTTCTTCTCCATTAAACCCGCACTACGCGGCCGGTCACAGCATCGCGGATCACGCTGGGCTTGGGGTCTCCGCCGACGTTGCCGGGGACATAACAGTCCACATCCTGACCGAAATATGCCCTGGCGCGGCGCTGGGTTCGGGCGGGCCGGCAGCCGGACGGATTGGCGCTGGTTGACACGAGCGATCCGAATCTGTCACACAGTTGCCGTACGACGGGGTGCGCGGACACCCGTACAGCCAGAGTATCGTGCCGGCCCGTCAGCCAGCGCGGCGTCCCGGGTCGGGTCGTCACCAACCAGGTAACCGGGCCGGGCCATGAACCGGTTATCTCGTCAAGGCCTGTCAATCCGGAAAAATCCACCAGTTCCGTTAACTGTTCCGGCGCCGAAGCGACGACGATCAGTCCCTTGTCGACCGGGCGCCGTTTCAAGCGCAGGATTTTCAATGTTGCTGCTTCATTCCAGGGGTCGCAGCCAAGCCCCATCACCGCCTCCGTGGGATAGGCGATAACGCCGCCCTGTTCCAGGACCCGGCAGGCTGCGCTGACTTGGCCGCCGTCCAAGTTGACTTATCCGGCCAGTTGCTCCTGCAACGCCGCATCCTTGGCCTGGACTGAGCGGGTCATCTGCTCACGTTCGGCGCGGATGGCAGCGGCTAGCTCCGCATCCTGCAGGGCGAGAATCTGCGCGGCCAGGTAGGCCGCATTCTTCGCGCCCGCCTTGCCGATGGCAACGGTCCCGACCGGGATGCCTCCCGGCATTTGCACGGTTGCCAGCAGCGCATCCATACCGCTTAACGGACCGGCGTCCAGGGGCACGCCGATGACCGGCCTCGTGGTAGTGGCAGCCACCGCGCCGGCCAGGTGTGCGGCCAGTCCTGCGGCAGCGATAAATACCGCACAACCGCGCGCCTCCGCATCCTTGATATACCCCTTGGTCGCCTCCGGCGTCCGATGCGCTGAAGTGATCTTCACTTCCCTGGGAATGGAAAAACTGTCCAGCGTCTCTACAGTCGAACGCATTACCGGCAGGTCGGAATCCGAACCCATTAAAATTGCTACAAACGGTTTGTTTTCATTCATTTTTATTTCTCATTTTAAACACTCGTAATCAAGAATCTGCGCAAGCATATAACTGTTGGTAAGGAGGGCAGTTCTCCGTACCTCTCCTCAACAGATAGGCTCCAATCAAATTCTGTGTCGCCCGCAGGGCGACGCTTTATTTACGGCGCCTGCGTCCTGCCGGCGCCGCGGCGATTAAATCCTGGCATTCCTGCAGGGTCAGGTCCTGCGGTTGCCTGTCCTTTGGTATCTTTGCATTCTTTTTCCCATCCGTGATATACGGCCCGTAGCGCCCGTTGAGGATGGATATACCCTCTTTTTCAAATACCTTGATATATTTTGCAGCATCCGCGGCCTTCTTTTCCCGCACCAGTTCCAGCGCTCGCGGCAAATCAATCGTATAAGGATCATCGTCTTTTTGCAATGAAGCGAAACTGTTGTCATAACGCACATAGGGACCATAGCGGCCAATGTTGACGCTGATCTTCTCGCCCTCTTCGGAAACGCCCAGCTCCCGCGGCAATTTAAACAGTTCCAGCGCGTGTTCCAGACCGATGGTATCCATGCGCTGGTCAGGCAACAGGCTGGCAAACTTCGGGGCCTCCTCGTCATCCCTGGTGCCGATTTGCACGAACGGCCCATAGCGCCCCATGCGCACCGTAACCGGCCTCCCGCTGGCCGGATCATTGCCCAGGCTGCGCGGGCTCACTGCTTCACTGCGGCTGACTCCCCCTTCCTTGTCTTTCACCCGCGCCGAGAACGGGTCCCAGAATTCCCGCATCAACGGGATCCATTCCTTCTCGCCCCGGGATACGGCATCGAGTTCATCTTCCAGCCTGGCGGTAAAGTCGTAATCGACATAACTGTCGAAATGCTCGGTCAGGAACCGGTTTACAACGCGCCCCACATCGGTGGGGACGAAGCGTTTTTTCACCATCTCCACGTATTCGCGGTTGCGCAGGGTCGAAATAATGGCGGCATAGGTCGATGGCCTGCCAATACCATATTCTTCGAGGGACTTGACCAGGGTCGCTTCGGAATAACGCGGTGGCGGTTCGGTAAAATGCTGCTCAGGCCGGATTTTCAATAATCCCACTGCGTCGCCGGCTTGCATCTGCGGCAGTTTACCCAGGGCGCCGTCATTTCCCTGCCCCGTCTTGCGGTCGTCGTCTCCTTCGGTATAGAGAATCATGAAACCTTTCTCGACGATGGTGGAACCGTTGGCCCGCATCAGATTGCCGGTACCGCAGGCCAGATCGACTGCAACGGTGTCGAAAATCGCCTCGGCCATCTGGCTTGCCAGCGCCCGTTTCCAGATCAACTCATACAGCCTGAACTGGTCTTTGGACAGTTTCGAGCGGATTTCTTCGGGCACGCGACTCACGGAAGTCGGCCGGATCGCCTCGTGCGCCTCCTGGGCATTTTTCGACTTGGTGCGGTAGCGGCGCGGCTGTTCGGGCAGGTAGTCGGCGCCGAATTTACTGTCTATGAACGCGCGCATTTCATTGATCGCTTCCGCTGCCAGGCTGACCGAGTCGGTCCTCATATAGGTAATCAGGCCGACCGCGCCCGAGCCGGTATCTATACCCTCGTATAACTGTTGTGCCACGCGCATGGCCTGCTGTGCGCTGAAGCCGAGCTTGCGCACGGCCTCCTGCTGCAGCGTGGAAGTGATGAACGGTGGCGCCGGCTGGCGCTTGCGCTGTTTACGGTCGACCTTGCTGACGATAAGCGCGCCGTTGCCTTGCGTTGCTTCCCCGACCTCACTGAGTTGCGCTGCGGCATGAGTTTCAAGCGCCTCGGTTACTTCCCTAGCCCGTTTCTCATCCGTGATGGTGAACTGCTCGACCTTATTATCCTCATAACGAATCAGCCGGGCGGTAAACTCCACCTGCGCGCGCGCCAGATCCGCCTCAACAGTCCAGTACTCACGGGCCTTGAAGCGCTCAATCTCCTCTTCGCGCTCGACGATCATCCTCAGGGCCGGGCTCTGGACCCGACCCGCAGACAGACCCCGGCGTATTTTCTTCCATAACAGCGGAGACAGGTTAAAGCCCACCAGGTAGTCCAGGGCGCGCCTTGCCTGCTGGGCGTTGATCAAGTCCCCGGAGAGTTCGCCGGGATTGTTGATGGCATGCAAAACTGCGTTCTTCGTAATCTCGTGGAACACTACGCGTTTTACCTGCTTGTGCTCCAGCACGCCGCGGTCCTTGAGCAGTTCATACAAGTGCCATGAGATGGCTTCTCCCTCCCTGTCCGGGTCTGTGGCCAGGTAAAGAATGTCGGACTTCTTCAGCGCCCGCGCGATTGCGTCCACGGAACGGGCATTCTTATCGATAATTTCATAGCGCATCGCGAATTCCTTTTCCGGGTCCACTGCGCCGGATTTGGGCAACAGGTCGCGCACATGGCCGTTGGAGGCCATAACCGTGTACCCGCTACCGAGGTAACGGTTCAAGGTCCTTGCTTTTGCAGGAGATTCAACTATAACCAATGCTTCAGACATATTCTTTTTCTCGTTTTATTTATGGAATCTCTGATTAAGTCAGAGGTTCCTGCGATACATGGATGTATCGCCACAAATCCGCCCGGAGCTTACTAATTATTATTTCCATTTTCTCGCGCCGAACGCGCATAAACGCCCGGGGCCAGCGCCGAGATCAGCCCTTCCAGTTCCAGGTTCAACAGCTTTCCCGAGATGTCCTCAATCGCCTGACCGGTCATACTTACTATCTCATCCAGGCCCGTCGGATCGTACCCTATATTATCAAGCAGTACTTTTTCCGATTCGTCAAGTGTGTTGATCTTCGCGTCCCAAGCTGACGCTTCCTCCGCGGCACTCTCTTTGGTGCTTTGCGACCGGCCGAGCACGCCGGCGATATCTTCCACCCGCTGCGCCAGGCCGGCGCCTTCGCGCAACAGGCCGTGGCAACCCTCTTTCATCGGATTCCTGATGGAACCCGGCACCGCGAACACCTCCCGGTTCTGTTCCAGCGCATGCCTCGCGGTGCTCAGCGAACCGCTCCTGCGGGCTGCCTCAACCACCAGCACCGCGTGGCTCAAGCCGCTTATGATCCGGTTACGGCGCGGGAAATTGTACGGCAGCGGCCGCCAGGACAGTGGGAATTCGGACACCACAGCGCCGCTTTGACTGATCTCCCCTGCCAGTTCCTTATTGGACCTGGGATATATGCAGTCCAGCCCACTGCCCAGCACCGCCACGGTCCTGCCCTGTTGCGCCAGCGCGCCCCGGTGCGCCGCCGCATCAATCCCCCGGGCCAACCCGCTGGTCACCACAATACCCTGCCTGGCCAGTTCTCCGGCAAAATAGCGGGCGTCGCGGCGCCCGTCCATGGTAGGTTTACGGCTCCCCACCACGGCCACCTGGCAACAGCCAAGGACTTCAGGGTCGCCGTGCACAAACAGACAGGGTGGTGGCGCGGGGATCTGTTTCAGCAAGGAAGGATAAAGCGGACTGTCGAACGGGACCAGGTGATACGCCGGGTGCTCCAGAGACCTGATTGCGCGGCCAATTTCGTTGGCGTCAGGCTTCAGCAGGATATTCAGCGTCGATATCGGCAGGTGCGACCGGTTGATTACACCAGCTCTGACTGCATCCACCACGGCCTGTGCAGTGCCGAAGTCCTGCAGTAACGGGTACATGTCATGTTTCGTTGCGGCACTGGCATGCAACAGCGCCAGCCAGGCATAGGTCCGGAAATTTTCTGACGTTTCTTCCATGACTTTGTGCACCGTTATCCTCCCTGACAGGTTTAGAGATTTGATGAAGCTCTGAGACTTAATCAGAGGTTTCCAGAGCAAATGCCTGCGAAGGCATCCAATGTAAAACAACTTAAAGTGTAGTTCCTCAACGCGCAAGGAGTCAACGGACAAATATTGCCCGCGTCACTATTTTGATGGATAATGGTCAAATGCTTATTCGCTATTGAGCAAGGATCCGATGTCAAGATTAACCGTATTACATTTTCCCGACCCCCGGTTGCGCCAGAAAGCGCGGCCCGTTGCTGCCGTGGACACGCAGGTCAGGGAGTTGGCCCGGGACATGCTGGAAACCATGTACACGGAAAACGGCATCGGCCTGGCTGCCACCCAGGTCAACGTGCAACAACGGGTCGTGGTTATGGACCTCTCGGCAGAGAAAAATGAACCCGTAACCCTGGTCAACCCGGAAATCCTGCACAAGAGCGGCACGGAGGAAATGGAGGAAGGCTGCCTGTCGGTGCCGGGAATTACCGACCTGGTGCAACGGGCGGAAAAAATTTCCTATCGCTACCTCGACCTTGACGGTGAGGAAATCGAGGCGGAGGCTGACGGGCTGCGCGCAGTCTGCATCCAGCATGAAATCGATCATCTTGACGGAAAACTCTTCATTGATTACCTGTCTTCGATGAAACGGCAACGCGTGCGCAAAAAAATAGAGAAGCAGAACAAGCTTCGCGCGTTGTGAACCTATCCTTTGCCGGCACGCCCGATTTCGCGGCAGTCATCCTGCAGGCGCTGATCGACAGCGCTCAACACGAAATCAGGCATGTCTATACTCAGCCGGACCGGCCCTCCGGGCGCGGCAGAAAGACCCGTCCGAGTCCGGTCAAGCAACTTGCGCAACAATATGCGATACCGGTCAAACAGCCCGGGACCCGGACTGAACTCGCGCAGGACACTGACCTGGCTGATATCGACGCGCTGATCGTCGTCGCCTTTGGCCTGATTGTTCCGGAACCGGTTCTGTCCCGCCCGCGTCATGGTTGCATCAACGTGCATGCGTCGCTGTTGCCCAGGTGGCGCGGCGCGGCGCCCATCCAGCGGGCGATCCAGGCGGGTGACCGGGAAACCGGCATATCAATCATGCTCATGGACAGCGGCATTGATACCGGCATGATCCTGTCTCAGCGGGCCTGCGAAATCGGCGACGCTGACACCGCCCTCTCCCTGTCGGAACGGTTGGCAACGCTGGGAAGTGAATGCCTGCTCGAAACCCTGGAGAGCCTGAAGACAGGCGACGCCAATCCGCGGACCCAGGATGATAACCTGGCATGCTATGCCGGTAAAATAAGCAAGCAGGAGGCGGAAATCGACTGGAATACGCCAGCGGCTCAGATCGCGCGCAACATTCGCGCCTTCAACCCGGCACCGGCTGCCCATAGCTGTCTGAACGGTGTCAGGATTCGGATCTGGGAAGCCTTGACATTGGCGGACGAGGCGGCGCACGACAATCCCGGAAACATCATCGCCTATGGGCCGGATGGCCTGGATGTCTGCGCGGCAGACCGGCCGCTACGTATCCACGCGTTGCAATTGGAAGGGAAGAAAAAACAGGGCATCAGGGAGATTTACAACGGTTATCCTGATCTGTTCGGGGCGCCCCAATGAACCTGCGCGCACGTGCTGCAAAAGCGCTCTACCGGGTTGTCGACACCGGGCTGACCCTGGATGCGGCCATGGAACCCAGTTTGCATGGCATTAAAGGCCCGCGGGACCGCGGCTTTGTGAAGGAATTGTGCTTCGGGACCCTGCGCTGGTTCGACCAATTGCAATGGCTGCTCGACCATTGCCTGGAGCGTCCGCTGAAACCCGGAGATGCGGATATCAGAATGCTGATCCTGGTCGGCCTGTACCAGCTTCGCAACCTGGGGGCGCCGCCTCACGCGGCGGTGTCGGAAACGGTTGGAGCAACGGCGGAACTGGACAAGCCCTGGGCAAAACCGCTGGTGAATGCGCTGCTGCGACGCGCACTGCGGGAGGCGCAGCAATTGAACAAGGAACTTGACCGGCATCCCGGGGCGCGCTATTCCCATCCGGACTGGCTCATCGACAGGATCAGGACCGACTGGCCAGAACAATGGGAAACGATACTAAAGGCCAATAACCGCCGGCCTCCCCAGCATTTGCGGGTCAACCTTTTACGCGCCACCAGGGAGCGTTACCTGGAAGAACTGGAGAGCGCCGGGATCGAAGCGCTGCCCCTTGCATTGGCGCCCGGCGGCATCCAACTCCCGGACCCGGTTGACGTCAGTTGGCTGCCTGACTTCGACCGCGGGAGCGTTTCCGTGCAGGACGCCGGTGCGCAGCTTGCAGCCGGCCTGCTGGACTTGCAGCCTGGCAACCTGGTATTGGACGCCTGCGCCGCGCCCGGCGGGAAGACGGCGCATATTCTTGAATCCCAACCACAGATTGGCGCCATCACGGCCGTGGATGCCGATGAGCGCCGCAATATGCGCCTGCTCGGCACCCTGAACAGGCTGAACCTGGATGCGACCGTCATCCAGGCTGACGCCACCGATACCGAAGAGTGGTGGAACGGCGAACAGTTTGACCGCATCCTGCTGGACGCGCCATGCAGCGCGACCGGAGTCATTCGCCGCCATCCTGACATTAAACGGCGCAAAGCCCCGGAACAACTCCACGCGTTGCAAACCACCCAGATCGAACTGCTGACAGCCCTGTGGCCGTTGCTGAAACCCGGCGGCAGGCTCCTGTACTCAACCTGTTCCCTGCTGCGCGGGGAAAACGACGGAGTAATCGAATCTTTCCTGGACGACCACCCCTCGGCCAAACCTGACACGATCAGCGCCAAATGGGGAATTGCCACGGAACATGGCCGGCAACTGCTGCCCGGCCTGGATGACACGGACGGGTTTTATTATGCGGTATTGACGCATCGTTATAATAGTGGGGTCAGACCAAGAAATTAGGGAAACTCTGAACAAGTCCATCCTGGACTTGTCAGAGTACGGAAAACAAAAATGCGATTTTTGTTTTCCTCACAATATCAATGCCTTACAGTCATTGATATTGACGATACATCCTTGTATCGTAGGAACCTCTGACTTAATCAGAGGTTCCTTAGAAGACATTACGCTGCTACCCAAATACCCGGCCAATCCGCATGCTTTCAAAAGACTCTAAGGATTTCATCGGCTCAATCGAACGATGCATGGACGTCATCAGGGCATTTGATGCCGATGATGTTGAAATGGCGCCGGCGGATGTGGCTGCAAAAACCGGCCTCACCCGGGCAACCGCCAGGCGCATATTGTTGACTCTGGCCACCCTGGGTTACGTCGCCACTGACGGCAAGTGGTTTCGACTATCGCCGAAAATTCTCGACCTGGGTTTTTCTTACCTGACTTCCATGCAGATTGGCCAGGTTATCCAGCCGATTATCAATGCCTCCAGCAAAACGGTCGGTGAAACATGCGTTCTCTCGGTATTGCAGGAAAACGATATTGTCAGTATTGCCCACAGTTCGTTTGATCGTTTTGACCAGGTGACGTTTTACCCCGGGACACACCTTCCGGCCTGTGTTTCAGCGGCCGGAAGGGTGATATTGGCCCATGAGGAGGCAGAAAAACTCCATATGTACCTGCGGAACGTCAAACTGAAACGTTACACGCCGAACACGATCACCGGCAAAGCAAATTTAAGAAAGGAACTGGAAAAAATAAAGCGGCAGGGCTATGCCCGCGTTGATGGCGAGCTCGAAATCGGGTTGTATACACTTGCTGCGCCGATATTCAACACTGAAAAAGCTCCCATTGCCGCAGTGACTTTTGGCGGCAATGTCGCACGCATCAATGACTGGAATATCGAAAAAAAATTCCTTCCTGAGTTATTCCGTATCGCACAAGATATAGGCAATCTGCTGCCCGGCAAGCACTCAATTTTCTGACGCGTGTATGTTTTCCCCTGTACCGTCGGGCATGATACGCGATTGCCTGTGCATACTGCAAAACAGCAGGTAGCTGCACGTTAACAGGATAATGCTGACATAGATGACGTTGGCATAGCGGTTGCCAACGATGACCAGTCCCGCCAGTACCGGGCCTGCCGCGATACCCAGACCTTGCATGAAAGGCAGCAGAACGATAGTGCGGCCGGTGCGGTCAAGACTGGCAATCCAGCCGCTCTGAAACGGGATAACAAAGCTGTAAAAGAAATTATAGACACATAAAGCCACCAGGTAGACGGCGGCTGTCGGATTCCGACCCAGCGCGTAGATGGCGATGCACAACCATACATAGCCAAACGAGATAGTTATGATGCGTTTCATTTTGCCGGCGAGCCAGGCCGGGGCCAGCGCGCCGGCTAAACTGAACAGCAGGGAGACGGACAGGGCAAACGCGATAAAGTCCGTGGCAAACCCTTCGGCGTCCCCGAGCCGTTCCATGAACGACCAGATGCAGTTCATGGATGCAAAGAAAAATCCCACTGCCAGCAGCCCGAAACGCGCGCGACGTTCTATCGCCTGTGACGAACTGCATGCGCCCTCAGTCTCAGGATTGGAACGAGGCAAGGCGTAAAGAAGAAACACGGGCAATAACGCGACCAGGCCGCACATGATGAATACCGGCGCCACTCCCCATCTCGTCCACAACCAGGACGCGCCATTAAGACACAGTGCGCCGATAAACACCTGCAACGCCATGGAAAAGGCGAACTCCCGGTCGGGATTCGCCGCTGCGCGTATGGTCGCATACATGAATGCAACCATCATTCCTGCGCCAAATCCGGCCATGTAACGGTATCCCAGAAACACAGAAAAACTTTCGGCCGCGCTGCACATCAGGTTAGGAATGACGACCAGGCATACTGTGAAAGGGAAAACCCGGCGCCAATGGCAACGATGTATCCAGTAGCGAGCGCTGAACGCGGCGATGGTGTTCGCCGTCATGTCCGCCGACAATAACAGGCCGACCTGCCTGCTGCTGAAATTGAACTCTTCGGTAAAGATACCCGCCCAGATGGGCAACAGGTAATAAACAACCAGGCTGGTTGCAAAAATCAGGTAGGTCAGCCAGCGCGTCGCCCAGGCGTTCACATCAACGGGTTCAGGGTCGCGATAGTCTTTTGGCGATAAAATCATGCAAGTTTACTGTTATGCGGATCACTGGCAACACCCGTTGATTTTATCACGGGAACCTGTGATTAAGTCTCAGCGGTTACTGCGATACAGGGATGTACCGCCACAAATCCGCCTGGAGCGGAATTGGACTTGTTCAGAGCTTCCCAAGATACCACCGAACAAAATGTTGATTCATGGTTTCCTGTTCGGAATACGGTCCGGGCCGGTAGCGGGAAGACAAAATACCAGCCTGGTTATTTTCCGTGATGTCCGCATCCTGCCTGAGAGTGACATCCCATAACCATGAGACGCGCTCAGGTTCGTAATCGTCCCCTTCCTGCGCATTGCCATCCACCAGCCAGGTGGCTTCTACATCTGTCAACAGCTCGGAGATAGGGGTAAACCGTACCAGGACGGCATGGTCATTGGACGCGATCAGGTAGTTGAGGTAATTGAATGCGATATAAGTCACGCCCCCATCGTATTTTTTGAACTTCCCCATCAGTGAGGAAACAGGCCGACCATCCTGACTTTCAGTCAAGAAACCTTCCTTGATAGGCATGCGCACCATCCCCGCGCCATTATCGAACTCACCCTCCATACAAGGATGGCCCGCGGCTTCGGCCTGTATACGCCAGGCTTTGACTTCCGCTTCATATTGGCGGCAAGCCGATTCCGGCCCGGAACCCATACCCGCGCCAGCGGCCAGCAACTTCAATTCCGACTGCACCGAGCAATACTCCGGATGGGCAGACACACAGTGATAGCACTCAATAAAATTCTCAACCACCAGTTTCCAATTCGCTTTGGTCGGCAGTTCCAATCGCCGTGCAGTAATTGCATTTTCGATATCGTGGAACGACAGGTATTCACTGATTGCGGTAGCCATACCATCAATGTCTTGAGGCTCACCTGTCAGAGACACAAGGATCACTCCACCCAGCACTTTGACCTTGCATGCGTGCAAACCATAATTTTCCGGGCGGAAGCCATCGGGCATTAATCTTGCTTTACGCAGGCTGCCATCCAGGTTATAACTCCAGGCGTGGTACGGGCAGACCAATGCGGACTTTCGACCTTCATTTTCCGTGCATATCCTTGAGCCCCGATGCCGGCAGACATTGTAATGCGCGTGGATATCACCGTTGCTGCCACGTATGATAATGATCTCTTCGCCGCAAATCCTGAAGATAAAATAATCGCCGATTTCGGGAATCCTGGACACGTGGCCAGCCATGTGCCATAACTTGTGCAGGACTCTCTCCCGGTCAAACAAAAACACATCAGGTTCAACATAAAATGCCTGTTGCAGCGCGTGGCCTGTGATATGGCTGTTGAGCAAATCCTGTATGTCGTGGCGTGACATCGGTCCCTCTTCAGCGCCGGTTGAAGTCCGCGCTTGCCTGCTTGAATGCGCCGGCAATCATGCGCAACATCTCGTCCACATGTTCTTTGCCGAATATCAGCGGCGGCGAAATGATCAGGTTTGAACCGACGTTTCTTATCAACAATCCTTGCTTGCGTGTTAACGCCTGGAGCAGATCAAGAAAAGGATCGCCGGGCATGAAGGGTTCTTTGGATGATTTATCTGCCACCAGTTCGATCGCCATCATCAGGCCTTTCCCGCGGATATCACCGACAAATCCATAGTCAGATAGCTTATTTTTCAGTTTTGCCAGGCAGTAGCTGCCCACGTTTGCGGCATTTTCCGGTAGCTGTTCATCTTCCACTATCTGCAGGGCCGCATTGGCGGCGGCACAAGCCACGGGGTGTCCTGAGTATGTGTAACCATGCAGGATGGCAGATAGCGGGTGATCGGAATCCCAGGCCTGGCGCACGCGTTCGTTGACCACCGTCGCGCCCAACGGAACATAACCCGAATTGATGCCTTTTGCCAAGCACATGATATCCGGCTTCACGCCCCACCCGCGGCAACCGAACATATTGCCGGTGCGGCCAAAACCGGTGACGACTTCATCGGCGATCAGCAACACGCCGTATTTGTCACAGACCTCCCTGACCAACGGCCAATAGTTGTCCGGGGGTACGATCACGCCGCCGGCGCCTTGTACGGGTTCGGCGATAAACGCCGCGACCGTATGCGGCCCCTGGTGCACGATTTCCCGTTCCAGCAGGTTGGCACAAATCTTTCCCAGTTCCTCGGGATCATCCGAATAGGGATTGCGGTACAACCAGGGGGTATCGACCTGAAAACAACCGGGCAGTACCGGCTCGTACATCGAGCGCAGGTACATCTGGCCGCCGATGGATGTCCCGCCGAAATGCACCCCATGGTAACCCTGTTTCAGTGAAATAAACTTGGTGCGTTGCGCCTCGCCGGACAGCTTCCAATATTGCCGGGCCAGCTTCATCGCCGTTTCATTAGCATCCGAACCGCCGGAACCAAAAAACACCCGCCGCATGTCTTCCGGCGCGAGCATGCGCATCAGCCGTTCCGCCAGTTCGATAACCGGCAGGTTGCTGGTGTCGCCAAAGGTGGTGTAGTAGGGAAGCCGCTCCAACTGGGCGTTGATGGCTTGCTTCACCTCCTGGCGTCCATGTCCCACGTTTACGCACCACAGACCGCCCTGGGAATCCAGGTAGCGCGTGCCCGCCGTGTTGTAGATATAAACCCCCTCTGCGCGCTCGAATACCAGCGGTGCGGACTGTTCCACCTCGCGCGGCGCGGCCATCGGATGCCAGTGATGGATATTTGCTCGTGTTTTGTTCGGTCCTGTATCGCGTTTCATTTCAGATGCCTTTTACTTTTTTGAAAGAGTACTAGGGAAGCTCTGAACAAGTCCATCCTGGAGTTATCAGAGTTTCCCTAGAGTTTAATCCGTGCCGATTTGTACGGCATTGCGCGCGGCCGCCTTCAACCTGCGTTTGTCGGGCTTATTGTTTGCCAGCGCAGGCAATTCATCTTTGATATCGATGTATTTCGGCAGCTTGTAATTGGCGAGCCGGTCGCGGCAATGCGCAATCAGGGCTTGGCTGTCAGGGGATTGACCGGGCGTCGGGGCGACAAATGCATAGCCGACTTCACCGTAGCATGGGTCAGGCACACCTACCACGCAGGCAAGACTAACGGCCGAGTGCGCTTCGAGCGCCTGTTCGATTTCCCTGGGATAGATGTTGTAACCGCCGGACTTGTACATGTCGGACAAACGTCCGACCAGCACGATATTGCCGTCGTCCCGTTGCAGCGCCACATCTTTGGTGCGCAACCAACCGTCCTCGTCGATCGTCTCCCGGGTCGCCTCCGGCAAGCGCCAGTACCCTTTCATTATGAACGGGCCGCGTACCTGAATCTCGCCGTGCTCACCTTTTGCTACCGGCTTGCCGGTTTCGTCAGCCAGGCGGAACTCGCAATCCGCTACCGGCATGCCGACAGTCTCCGCCAGCAGATCAATATCGTCGGTGGCGGCAATGGCGGTAACAACCCCCGCCGCTTCAGTCAGCGCATACATGGTAGTAATGGCAGGGCAGACTTCCCGCACAATGCGCGCCAGCAGGGCTTTCGAGACCGTGCCGCCGCTGTAGGAAACCTGGCTGATCGAGGATAAATCCGCGCCGGGGAAATCGGGGTGATCCAGCACCTGTTGCAGCATGACGGGGACCCCTCCCCAAGCGCTGATGTGTTTTTCCCCGATCAGCTTCAGCACCGCGGCGGGATCAAATTTTTCCAGGAAATAACTCGTGCCACCGAACACCAGGCCATAAACGGCGCCGGCGATCACCCCGGCAATGTGGTTGACAGGATATGGGTTCAGTTGACGCAGCTCGCCGTCCGGACGCAACAATCCCTGCACCTGGCAATGACGGATGGCGCCGTAATGGTGCAACAGCGCACCCTTCGGTCTGCCGGTGGTGCCGGAAGTATATACAAGCAGGACAGCATCGTCGCTGCCAACATTTTTCTGTGCCTGCGCCAGCGTCTTGGCGCTGATTTCCGTCTGTCGCGCCAGAAAATTCGGGTAGGAAACAGCGCAGGGCAGCCCTGCGTCCTCATCCAGCGTGACAACATGCTTCACACTGTCAATGTTGCCCTGAAAATAGCGCAAATCCTCCCGGTAGTCGCGAGAGCCGATACATGTCCTGGCAAAGATGACGCAAGGTTCGGAATCCGCGATAACATGCTCCAGTTCAGCCCGGCTGTAGCGCGCATTGAGTCCCACCCAGATCCCGCCGATGGCGCTGGTCGCCAGAAATATAATGAAGTAATCGGGGTGTGGTGGGGTCAGGGTCGCAACCCGGTCGCCTTTGCCGACGCCAAACGCAAGCAGTCCCCTGGCGCAAGCCTCCACTTGCGATAACAGTTCCCGGTAGGAATAGCCGGCGTTCCCATCGCTTACGGCCAACTTGTCCGGCGTGCTGCCAACGTGCCGGTACAGGTAATCAAAGATGCGTTTGTCGCGGAATACCCTGGTATCAAGTTTCATCTGAATGCTCTAACGTGCGCGCACCCGGACGGCGATGATGTCTTTTGCCTTGCCGAGCAGTTCAGACATGGGTATCACTGAAGTAACCGCAACTCTTCGCGACAGGCCGCACGCGTGGCCCGCATTGCCTCCTGCGGCAGGGAGAGGATATGCTCGCACCACTTCATGGCCGCATCAAGGGCTCCCCCGGACGCCGCCAGATCATCGACCAGGCCGACCCGGTGCGCGTGTTTCGGGTCGAGCAGGCATCCCTCAACACAAAGCCGTTGGGCCCACTGTGCGCCGGTAAGCCTGGCCAGGACGCGGTATACCTGGTTTGACAACGGTAGCCCGTGACTGACCTCCGGCATACCGATCTTGTAAGCGCCCTGCTCCATCACCCGGTAGTCACACAGCGCCGCGAGCGCTGCGCCGATGCCCAGGCAGTGTCCGGTGATGGCCGCCGCCATGGGCGCCGGACAAGCGGCAGCCGCGGCAAGCAGGGCACGCAGGCGAGCCAGGATCTGTGTTCTATCCTCCGGCGTGGCCGCGCCAAGTTCCCAGGTATCCAGCCCGGCGCAGAAAAAACCGGGCGTCCCGCACAGGATAATGACCTGTCCGTCGACGGCGCCGGCCCGGGCTATCTCCCCGGTCAATGTTTCCAGCAACGCCGAGTCCAGGGCATTGGCCGGCGGCCGCTCCAGCCTGATCAGGCAGACTCGGTTGTTCTGTTCAACGGATAACATACAGCTCATGTTGTATCATCACAACACCTGTAATATTTTCTTGACAGGTATATACTGGCATGGTAAAAAACCATATTCGTAGTTGGACGTATAACGTTCATCCGTGCGTATTGCGTACTTTAGATCAGTGTAATTTACCGGGCGCAGTATTTCAAGCGCTATTTTTGCGGAGATGGATAATGATCAGTTTCTCATTGAATACAGCAACAAATATCAGGTTCATTGCCGGCCTGCTGCTGTGCGCTTGCGTGATTGTCTTGCCGGCTCATGCGCAGCTCATGCTGGAAGAAGTCGTGGTGACGGCGCAGAAGCGGGAACAGAGCCTGCAGGACGTGGGCATTTCCGTGACAGCTTTCAGCGGCAACCAGATTCGCGAGTTGGGATACACGAACACCATCGATATTGCCGCGCAGACGCCCGGGCTTGGCATAATCCAGTATCACCCGACTCTGACTACGACCAATATTCGCGGCATCTCCCAAAACGATTTTGGCGATCACTTGGAGCCTCCCATAGCGATGTATGTCGATGAGGCTTATGTCAGCGCGATGGGCGCCGGTCATGTGCAACTGTTTGACCTGCAAAGGGTGGAAATATTGCGGGGGCCGCAGGGAACGCTGTTTGGCCGCAACGCTACCGGTGGTTTGCTGCACTATATCAGCGCCAGGCCGACCGAGGCTCCCGAAGGCTATGTTGAATTTACCTATGGTTCCTATAATCAAAAGAAGTTTGAAGGAGCCATCAGCGGGCCCTTGGCCGACAATCTCCTGGCGCGGGTGTCATTCGCCGGCAATTTTCACGATGGCGTCGGCGAAAACCGGATTGGACCGGATGTGCGCGGCAACGACCACTACGCGTTGCGCGGCCAACTTGAATTCCGCCCCGCCGAGAACGTTACTTTGGATCTGAAAGCGCATTATGCGAATGATGACGACGAGCATGGCAACGCTTACACGCATGCGCCCATCTCGGCAGATGAAGACGGCCTTGGTTATGCAATCAGCCCGGATTCGCTGATAAACGAGTTCTGCCCAGGGTGTGACTTTTTCGGTTATCGCGACCCTGATGGCGATCCCTTCACCGGCTCCTATGATTATATCGGAGAATTTCGCCGGTCGATTGCCGGCATAACCGGCAAGTTGACCTGGGATATGGGCGCGGCAACGCTGACTTCCATCACCGATTACCTGCAAATGAATAAAAACTACGGCGAAGACACGGACGGTTCGCCCAATCCTGTTTTCGTGTTTATAACCGACCAGGATTTTGAACAGTTCTCGCAGGAACTGCGACTCAACGGCGATGTGGGTGAGAACCTGCGCTGGACGACAGGGTTCTATTACCTGGATATCGACCATGCGGGCAACCTGAATTACTTTCTGGACCTTCCGTTCTTCTCGCCGACCTATTCCTTCGGCGAACCCACATCGTATATTGAAGGACCAACGACCAATAATGTAGACACTGAGTCCTGGGCCATCTTCGGCCACCTGGAGTATGATTTTAACGAGAACTGGGGAGTGATTGCCGCGTTGCGTTACACCGAAGACGACAGGAATACGGTGTTCGAATCGGCGGACATCCTGGGCGGAAACGTGACCGGTCTCGGTTTCACGCTCACTATTCCGTTTGATCTCAGAGACGACCCGAATTATGACCTGTTTGACCAGAGTTTCAAGAACGTATCCGCCAAGTTCGAAATAGACTGGCGCCCGACTGACGACACCCTGGTATTTGCCAGCTTCAACCGCGGTCATAAGGCCGGGGGATCGCGAGTGGTCGCGGGTGGAAATCCCACCACTCCGATACCAACATTCCCTCACGATGAAGAAGTACTGCATAGTTGGGAGGTGGGTATCAAGACTACCTTTATGAATGGACGGGCACAATTAAATGCCAGTGCGTTCTATTACGATTATAAGGACTACCAGGCTTTCGTTATAATTCCGGACGTGATACCGGCCTCCCTGACCATCATTAACCTGGATGCAGAAGCAGTCGGCGGTGAAGTTGAACTGACGCTGGCGCCTACCGACCGCCTGAGTTTCCGTTTGGGCGCGGCATTCATCGACAGTGAGGTCAAGGATGTTCTGCTACCGAGCGGTCGCCTGGTTGATAATGACCTGCCATACGCACCGGATATCAGTTTAAATGGGCTGGCCCGCTATGAATGGCCCGCTTTCGGCGGTTCCCTGGCGATCCAGGGTGATTTCAACTATTCTGACAATTTCTGTTTCAGCGTGCTGTGCGCGCCCATCGACCAGGAAGATTCCTTTGTAATCGGAAATTTCCGGGTCAGTTACACCAGCGGTGACGAACGCTGGCGACTGGCTGCATTTGTCAATAACATAAGCGATACCGAATACCGCCTGTATACGCTGGATATCAGTAGTTTGTCCTTCGCCACGGATGCCTATGCTCACCCGCGTTGGGCCGGCGGCACGATTACCTTTAACTGGAAATAAATCAGAAGGGCAATCCCGGAATTTGCCAATGGCCCTAAACGCAGCCTATGACGCCGTTATCATCGGCGCCGGCCACAACGGATTGACCTGTGCCAACTACCTGGCCCGTAAAGGACTGAAGGTGAAGGTGGTTGAACGCCGCCATGTGGTCGGTGGCGCAGTGGTCACGGAAGAGTTCCATCCGGGTTACCGGAATTCAACCTGTTCCTATGCGGTGAGCCTGCTCAATCCAAAAGTTATCCGTGATCTCGAACTGCATAAATTCGGGCTCGAAATAAAGGACAGGGAATTTACCGCGCTGGTGCTGGGCGTTGACGACACCTACCTGTTCACCGACACCGACAACGAAAGCGACAAGGACGATTTTCTTGCGCAGTTGCGCCGCGGCTGTCCGGGAGACGATGCAGCCTACCCGGAATACGATGCCGTGATACAACAGGTTGCCGACGTATTACGGGACATGGCGCTGGAGACACCACCGAATATCGGTGGCGGATTGACGGACTTGTGGCGCGCTGGAAAACTGGCGAACAGGATGCGGCGTTTGCAGCCCGCGCTGCAACGGGAAACGATCAAGCTGTTTACCATGAGCGTAGCGGATTACCTGAAACAGTGGTTCGGCGGGGACTTGATACTGGCGCTGGAGAGTTATATCGCGATGGTGGGCAACATGCAATCGGTCTACTCCGGCGGTTCGGCCTATGTGCTGCTGCACCACATGTTCGGCGAGGTAAACGGGATGAAAGGGCGCTGGGGGCATGTCACGGGCGGGATGGGCGGCATCACCCAGGCCATGGCGAGGTCTGCCGAAGCGCAGGGTGTAGAAATTGAGGTCAACGCGCCGGCGCAGGAAGTGATCGTGAAAAATAAGCGCGCGGTTGGCGTCAGGTTGGAAGACGGACGGGAGATCCATGCAAAAGTCGTCGCGGCAAATGTCAATCCGAAGTTGCTGTTCCAGAGACTGGTGAATCAAACACATCTGGAGTCGGATTTCAAACGCCAGGTGGATAATTATCGCTGTGTCAGCGGCACATTCCGCATGAACGTGGCGCTGAGCGAGCTGCCGCGCTTCCGTTGCCTTGATGGGAAACCGAATTACGAGCGTTACCTGCAGGGGAGCGTATTCGTCACCAACTCAATGGAATACAACGAGCGCGCCTATCTAGACGCCATCAACCTGGGCTGGTCAGAAAAACCCATTGTCCACATGATGATTCCCTCGGTCTACGACCACACCCTGGCGCCGGAAGGCAAACATGTGGCCAGCCTGTTTTGCCAGCATTTCAACCCGCAACTGCCTGACGGCAAATCCTGGGACGATGTCAGGGAACAGGTCGCGGATTTAATCATCGATACCGTTAATGACTACGCGCCCAATTTCAAGGATGCGGTAGTGGGGCGCCTGGCGCTCAGCCCATTGGACCTGGAACGGGAATTCGGGCTGATCGGCGGCGATATATTCCACGGCTGTATCCAGCCGGACCAACTCTTCTCACTCAGGCCCGCG
This sequence comes from Gammaproteobacteria bacterium, assembly GCA_965221335.1. Lineage (GTDB taxonomy): Bacteria > Pseudomonadota > Gammaproteobacteria > Eutrophobiales > Eutrophobiaceae > JAAXHV01. The sequence goes on from CBDCSC010000004.1 coordinate 452,061, forward strand.
GCCGGGCATGCCGATTATCGGATGCCGGTCAAAGGCCTTTACCTGTGCGGCTCCGGCGCCCACCCCGGCGGCGGAGTAACCGGCTGCCCGGGGCATAACGCCGCGCGGGAGATCCTGAAGGATATCCGGTAGTTCACGAGAAACTCAACGATATAAACAGATTTAAGGAAACTCTGATTACGTCTCAGAGTTTCCTTAAATCTGTTTCCAATCTCCGCAGGTTCCTCTCAAGCAACTTCAAGTTTTTCGAAATCGTCGAGGTTGATGTTCTGCCGCGCTTTCCACAAATCGAAATTGTCCTGCATTGCCAGCCAGCTTTGCGGAGACCTGCCAATCACTTTAGACAGCTTGAGCGCCATGGTTGGTGTGATGCTGCCCTTGGCGTTGAGAATCCGGCTGATCACGGATTCACTGACCCGTAACCTCTCTGCCAGTTGTTTCGCGCCGATGTCAAAGGGTTCCAGGTAAACCCGCCTGATAAAAGCGCCAGGATGCAGGGGATTATGCTGTTCAATAATCATTAGTGATAATCCTCATAATCTACGGCATAGGCGTGACCGTCCATGAATTCAAATACGATGCGCCAGTTGCCGCTTACGTTGATTGCCCACTGCCCTTTCCTGTCACCCTTGAGTGGGTGCAGGCGCCAACCGGGTAAATTCATATCCTCGATTGAAAATGCAGTATGTAAAGCCTGTAACCGTTCTTCGATCCGGGCTTTATGGGTTGGCAGAATACCGACCGCGCTGCCCGAGGTGAAGAATTTCTCCAGTCCCTTATGCTTGAAGCTCCTGATCATAACGGCTTGTACTTTACACTTGCGCAAGTAGGAATTCAAGTATGGATGAGATTAATGACTGCAATTCCTTTCGCATGGCATTACAATACCCGGACAAATCCGGACTATGATGAAGCCCGCGCTATTCCTTATATTGTTCTCCTCCGCTACCTGGGCGGCCGGCGGGGTAACCGTTGAACGCGTCTCCTCGGAGGTGATTGATGGCGCTTGCTACGTGGATGCGCGCATCAATTTCAACCTGCATGATGACCTGCTGGAGGCGCTGGACCATGGTGTGGAACTGGACGCGCGTATCATCATCAGGGTCAGGGAACAACGCAAATGGCTCTGGGACCGGCTGTACGATGAGGATATCATAAAGTTCAAACTCGACCACCTGCTGCTGTCAAACGTCTACATTGTCACCGATGTCCGCAATGCCCGGCGGCGCCAGTTTGATACGCTGGAAAATGCGCTAAAATACATGGGCACGCTGGACCGATACCTGTTATTTGATAACAAGCATATCGGCACAGGGACAAACCTGGTCGGTTCACTGAAAACCGTGTTGAACGTGAAAAACCTTCCCGAACCGTTGAAACCAGTTGCCTCCCTGCTCAACAAGTGGCAATCGGACAGCAAATGGCACAAGTGGACCATCACAGAATGAAATCCGGGCTAAGCGGCGGACGCTGGATCCTGCTGTCGGGCGTGCTGCTGTTCGCCTGCATGCTGACTTCACTGCTGATCCTGAGCCAGGCCTTGCAGAACCCGACTCAGTTCGATGAATTCTATTCCGGCCTGCTGATCTTCAACACGCTGGGACTGCTGGCCCTGGTCATTCTGATCGGGCTGAATTTCCGCGGCCTGATCAGACAGGCGCGGAAACGTATTGCCGGCGCCCGCCTGACGGTGCGCATGGTTACCATGTTTGCGATCCTGTCGGTCACGCCGATACTCATTCTGTATTACTTTTCGCTGGATTTCCTCTACCGGGGCATCGATAGCTGGTTCGATTTGCGCGTCGAACAGGCGCTGGAAGACTCGTTGGAATTGAGCCGGCTCGGTCTTGAGAATCGCATGAAGGAACTGCTCAGACAGTCTGAGGAAATGGCTGAAGAGATCGCGCGCACGCCTGACGCGTCGATCCCCCTCGAAGTCGACCGCCTGCGCAGCCGGAGCGGCGCCGATGAACTGACCGTGATGACGAGACAGGGGATTATTATCGGTTCCAGTTCGGCAAACCCGGACAACCTGGTACCGGAAGCGCCCGATGAGAGCGTACTGTTCCAGGTATTGCAGGGCAACAGTTATATCGGTATGGACACCATCAGAAATGCCGGGCTGTCCTTCCGGGTTGTGGTAAACCTGCCCATTTACGGCTTCGGCGTGGGTCCGCGCATGCTGCATGCATTGTATCCCGTCACCGAACGGGTGAACGAACTGGCGCAAAGCGTCCAGTCGGCGTTTACCCAGTACGAGGAACTGTCTTACCTGAGAGAGCAGCTCAAACTGAGTTTTGTCCTGATCCTGACCATGGTCTTCCTGTTCAGCATGTTTTCCGCGGTATGGGCCGCGTTTTACTCCGCCAGAAGACTGGTCGCGCCGATACGCGACCTCGCGGAAGGGACCAAGTCCGTGGCAGAAGGCGACTACCATACCACGCTGCGGGTGCCGGCAAATGATGAACTGGGGTTCCTGGTCGCGTCGTTCAATGACATGACCCGCAAAATCGCCAGTGCCAGGGACGCGGCCAAACGCAGCCAGGACGAAGCGGAGACCCAGCAGAAATACCTGGAAGCGGTCCTGGAACGGCTGTCATCAGGTGTGCTGGTACTGGATTCGGAGAGCTGCCTGCGCACCGTCAATATCAGCGGCGGCAGGATACTGGGCCTGGATATCACCGAGATCATCGGCCATGCGTTCAGCAGCATCTGTGAGCGCTACAAACACCTGGAACAACTTCATGGCACGATCCGGTCCCACATAGACCGGAACGAGCAGGCCTGGGACCAGCAGGTAACCCTGTTCGGCGCTAGCGGCCGCCAGGTGCTGATGTGCCGGGGCACATCTGTTGTCCCCGCCCGGGAAAAAGCGCCGGTCCACATTATAGTTTTTGACGATATCACCGCACTGCTGCAAGGGCAGCGGGACGCAGCCTGGGGCGAAATGGCGCGCCGCCTGGCGCACGAGATCAAAAACCCGCTGACGCCCATTCAACTGGCGGCGGAGAGACTGCGTCATAAATTCCTCGGGTCTTCACCCCCGGAGCGAGCGGATACCCTGGACCGGCTCACTACCACGATTATCAACCAGGTGGAAACCATGAAAGGCATGGTCAATGCTTTTTCCGACTACGCCAGGGCGCCGGCGACGTCGCCCCGGGCAGTTGACCTTAACCTCCTGCTGGAGGAAGTTGCGGACCTGTACCGGGATATGGATACCAGCGTCTCGATCAGTCTCAAGCTTACCGAAGGTCATTCCACCATCAGCGCAGATCCGGAACGCCTGCGGCAGGTCTTCAATAATGTCATCAAGAACGCGCTTGATGCACGCGTCGAGGGTAAAGAGCAGTCCCTGTCAATCTCTACCGCGCATATCAGCCAACTGGCCATGGATTACATGGAGATCCGCATCCGGGATACCGGCAGCGGCGTAAACGAGGATATAATGGCAACCGTATTCGAACCCTACGTAACAACCAAACAGAAAGGCACAGGCCTGGGGCTGGCTATCGTGAAGAAAATTGTGGAAGAACATGGCGGACTGGTAATGATCAGGAACAACATGGACGGACCCGGCGCCTGTATCATCATCAGGTTGCCGGTAACCAGGAATGAAACAGCTCAGGCGCGGGCGGTGGCCGGAAGCAGTGGCGCTTTGACATGAACCCCGGCGAAAAAATACTTGTCGTTGATGATGAGGCAGAGATCAGGAACCTGATCCGGGAGATCCTTGAAGACGAAGGATTCGAGGTTGCGACCGCGGATAACGGCGCCGGCGCGCGGGCGCTGCTGGAACAGTTTCGGCCCAGGCTGGTGCTGCTGGATATCTGGATGCCGGACATGGATGGCATTACCCTGTTGAAGGAATGGCATGAGTCAGGCAAGCTGACCCATCCCGTCATCATGATGTCCGGGCACGGGAACATTGGCACTGCGGTCGAGGCCACGCGACTCGGCGCTTACGATTACCTGGAAAAACCCCTGTCCATGGCCAAGTTAACCCTGACGATAAAAAATGCGCTGGACGCATCCAGGTTGCGCAGGGAAAACCTGAGGCTGCGCCGGCACTCGCAGGAGCCGCACCGTGTTATCGGCAAAAGCAAACCGATGACAAAACTGCGCGCACAGTTGAACAAGGTTGCCGGCCTGGATACCCCGATACTGATCATCGGTGAACCCGGCACGGACAAAGAGGCCGTCGCCCGCCACTTGCATGCAGCCAGCGCGCGCAAGGACAAATCCTTTGTCACCATGACCGTACCGGTCAAGGATCAAGAATCCGTGATCAACGAGTTGTATGGCGAACAGACCGGGAACGGGACCCAGGGCGGCCTTCTGGATGAGGCTGAAGGAGGAACACTGTTCATCAAGGATATTGCCGATATGAACCTCGCAACGCAGGCGCGCCTGCAGGATACACTGAAGAGCCAGACCTACAAACGAGTCAACGGCGCCGCAACAATCCCGCTTAATACCAGGATCATCGCTGCCACCCGCTACAACCTGGCCGACCGGGTCAAGGACGCGGTCTTCATGGACGAACTTTATTTCCAGTTGAACGTGCTGCCGATAAGCGTGCCGCCGCTCAGGGAACACTATGAAGATGTGCCCGACATCCTGGAATATTTCGTCACCTGGTTTATCGAGCGGGAAGGGTTGCCATACCGGTCCTTTTCCACCGCCGCGCAAAACAGGCTGCGCCGCTATCCCTGGCCCGGAAATACCCGGGAGTTGAAAAACCTGGTGCAAAGAATGCTGATAACGGGCGGAACTGCGACCATCGACCTGGATGAAGTTGAGGCGGCGCTGGGAGATGCGCCGGCAAGAAGAGACACCGAAAGTGTGAAAAACCTGGACCTCCCGTTGCGCCAGGCGCGGGAAAACTTTGAGCGCGACTACCTGGAATACCAGTTGAAGCTGGCCAATGGCAGCGTCAGCAAAATGGCCAGGAACGTCCACATGGAACGCACCCATCTATACAGGAAGCTGAAGGCTCTGGGCATCAACATAAAATCGTGAAGATCATCATTCTCGGGGCCGGACAGGTCGGTTCATCCGTAGCCGCCAATCTTTGCAGTGAGGCCAATGACATCACCGTCATCGACCGCAACCCGGCGGTCCTGCGCAACCTGCAGGAACGGCTGGACCTGAAGACGGTAAATGGCTCTGCATCCCATCCCTCGATCCTGGACCAGGCCGGTGCGCGCGACGCGGACATGATTATCGCGGTCACCAACAGCGATGAAACCAACATGGTGGCTTGCCAGGTTGCCTACACCGTGTTTCATACGCCGACCAAAATTGCGCGCGTGCGCAACAACGAATACCTGAGTAGCGAGCGGTTGTTTGCGCTGGAGGCCATGCCGGTTGATGTCCTGATCAGCCCTGAACAGGTTGTGACAGAATATATCGCCCGCCTGATCGACTTTCCCGGCGCTCTCCAGGTGCTTGATTTCGCCTCCGGCCGTGTGCAGATGGTGGCAGTAAAAATGACCCATGAAAGCGAGTTCGCCGGCAAAAAGATCAGTGACCTTGCCGGGCACATGCCGAAAATAGAGTTTCGAATCGCTTCGATCTTCCGCGGCGGCTGGGCAATCATCCCCGACGGTGACACCGAAATCCTTGCCGATGACGAGGTGTTCATCATCGGCGCGCCGAAACATATCAGGAACCTGCTGAAATCGACCAAGCAGACCGACAAACCGGCAAAGCGCATTATCATTGCCGGTGGCGGCAACATCGGCCGGCGCCTCGCCAAGCTGCTGGAAAACAGGTACCAGGTCAAGGTCATCGAACTGTCGGCTGAGGTTGCGCAAAAGGCCGCAGGAGAGTTGAACAACGCCATCGTGTTAAATGGAGACGCCGCGGACGAGGAACTCCTGAACGAGGAAAACATCGACAGCACCGATGTCTTCTGCGCACTGACCAATGCTGACGAAGCCAACATCATTTCCTGCATGCTGGCAAAGCGTCTGGGCGCGCATAAGGTTATGGCCCTGATTAACCGCGCGGCCTATGTCGACCTGGTACAAAGCGATGTCATCGATATTGCCATCTCGCCACAACAGGCGACCATCGGCAGCCTGCTCGCGCATATTCGAAAAGGCGATGTGGTCGTGGTGCATTCACTGCGGCGCGGCGCGGCGGAAGCCATCGAGGCCATCGCCCACGGCGACCGGACGACCTCCAACGTTGTCGGCAGGACCATTGAGGAAATCTCCCTGCCACCGGACACCAGCATCGGCGCGATAGTACGGGACGATACTGTGATCATCGCCCATCACGACACGGTCATCGCATCGGAGGACCATGTCATCCTGCTGGTAGGCGACAAAAAACGCGTGCCGGAGGTGGAACGACTGTTCCAGGTCAGGATTACCTTCCTCTGACCCGCTGCACGTTACGGGCGAGCAATCTCCCCTATAACTTCGCCAACAGGGTAGGTTTCTCCTTCCTGTCCGATGCGTTTGAGCATCCCATCAGCGGGCGCTTCCACATCCACCGCGGTTTTTTCTATCTCCAGTGAATACAGGGGTTCGCCTTCGCTGACCTGGCTGCCATCATCAGCATACCATTCCAGAAGAACACCGTTTTGCATGGACACCGCCATCTTGGGAATCCGTAGAGTTATCAATGACATGAAATTTCTCTCAATAATTGTCAGTTTGCCATAAGTTCTGCCGCCGCGATTCTTATCTTCTCAGCGTCAGGAAAGTAATGCTGTTCCAGTTCCCGCGCAAACGGCACGGGCGCATACGCCGCGGCAACCCGGGCTACGGGCGCTTTCAGTTCATTATGCAGGCTGCGGTGTATCAGCGCGGCCAACTCTGCGCCGAAGCCACAGAACTCCACCGCAGAATGGGCAACAACAGCTCTTCCGGTCCTGGACACCGACTCCAGGATTGCTCCATGGTCCAATGGGGCCAGGGTACGCAGGTCCAGCACTTCGGCGCTGATTCCATCGTCCATCAATGTGGCAGCAGCGGAAAGCGCTTCCGGAACCATCCAGCCATAGCACAGGATTGTAAGATCAGAACCTGCACGTTTTACATCTGCCACCCCCAGCGGTATCCGATAATCGCCTGCAGGCACCGGGCCGGAATTGAAGTACAGCCGCATGCTCTCAAAGAACACACATGGGTCATCGTCATAGATACAACTGAGCAGCAGTCCTTTTGCTTCCGCCGGGGTAGAGGGATAAACCACCTTCAGTCCGGGAGTATGCGTTAACCAGCCTTCCAGGGACTGGGAGTGCTGGGCGCCAAAGCTGCCGACATTGCCTGCCGTCATGGTTCTGATTGTCAGCGGCGCGCCGGTCCGACCGCCGGACATGTAGCGCAGTTTGGCCACATGGTTGGCAAGCTGGTCCATGCACACTGCTAGAAAGTCGTTGATCATAATCTCGGCGACAGGTCTCATACCTGCCATCGAAGCCCCCAAGGCCGCGCCGACGATGGCCTGTTCCGCAATCGGCGTGGGTCGTACACGGTCGAGTCCATGTTTTGTCGATAAGCCGGCGGTGGCTTTGACAACACCACCGGCGGGATCATGTATGTCCTCACCCAACAGGAATACACTATCATCCTGGGCCAGGGCGAAATCAAGAGTATGGTTGACCGTTGCACAGAAGTTCATTTCCTTGCTTTCCCCGCTCGGTTGCTCAGGGGTGTCCGGCGCAGCAGCAGCATGGTACGGCACCTGCGCGGCGTCGGCGAACACGTCAATATACAACTCCTCTTGGCCGGGGGGTGAATCAGACAACGCAAAATCTATCGCTTCATCAACCTCGGCGCGTGCATCCGCTTCCAACGCAGCCAGCGCCTGCTCATCCACCACGCCGGCCTGCAGGAGCCGTTGGCGAAAGTTTGGCAGCGGCGCGTGTTTAAGCGCTGTCTCCAGCGCTTCCTGGTCCATGTGGGACTCCTCACTGCCGAAAGCATGGCCTTGTAACCGATGGCATATTGCTTCGACCAGGGTTGGTCCCTCACCGGCGCGCGCCCGTTGTGCGGCGGCCGTCAGCGCGTGCATCATCGCCACGGGGTCTGTCCCGTCCACCTGCTCTCCGCGCATGGCATAGGCTTGCGCCCGGCTGGCGATGTCAGGGTTGCGCGTATACTCCGATAACGCCGTATACTCTGCATACTGGTTGTTCTGACAGATGAAAATTACCGGCAGGTTCCACAATGACGCCAGGTTAAGCGCCTCGTGAAAAGCGCCGATACTGGAGGCTCCATCACCGAAACAAACCGCGGCGACACGATCCTCGCCGCGCAGGACACCAGCCAGGGCAAGACCATTGGCGACCGGCAGGCCGGAGCCCACTATGCCCGTTGTCATCATCAATCCCACAGCGGGGTCGGACAGGTGCATGGGGCCGCCTTTACCTTTGGAAGTACCATTCACGCGCCCGTATAATTCCGCCATAATTTCCCGCATCGGTGTGCCTTTGGCCACGATATCGTGGATACCGCGATATGTCGTCAGCAGATAATCCCTTTCTGTCAGCGCGATGGAAATGCCGGCGGCAATAGCCTCCTGCCCACCACAGGGATAATATTGAAACTGTATGTCACCTGCGCTCAGTCCCCGTTTAATCGCGTCGTCTGCTGCAGCGACGCGAACCATTGTTTTGTACAACGCGACACATACTTTGTCTGCGGGGAGGTCTGTTTGTTTATCTTTCATGATCGTAATATATTTATCTAAGGAACAGTCTGGCTTAATCTCAGCGCTTCTCTAATTTATAGTGCGCGGGAAAATTCGGTTGTTTCAACACGCCGACTCATGGCTCGCTTTCTGTAGCCGCCTACCACAGATTTAATCAGCTTCACAATTTCCGTCTCCATTTTACGGATACGCGTTGCCAATCCTCCGACTGCGATAATCAGATTATTTTCAATGTGTTCATCGTGTAGCGGCATTGCTATCGCGCCGGTGTCGGGCAGCACCCGATTATAGAAATTGGCATAACCCAACTGTCTCACACTGGCCACCTCGCGGCGCATGCGGGCCTGGTCTTGCTCGTCCACAGCCCGGCCCTCATCCAAACCCTTATAACGCCTGTATAAATCATTGATAGCCGGATTGGATAACGTAGACAGGTAGGCAGCGCCGACTGAAGTGCCGAAAATCGGCGCTAAAAATCCCCTGGCAATGATAAGCGATATCGGAAATTTTCCTGGCAGCACTTTAACGAATTGCATGTTGCTTCCATTACGCATGGACAGGGTAACGGTTTCACCCGTCGTTTCATGTAACTGCTCCAGCAGGTTGTCGACTTCGCGCTTGTCTATCAGCGCATGCGACACCCAGTCACTCAGGTAAGCTACCCTGAATGACGGGAAATATTTCAGGGTATCCAAATCAATCGTCAGGTAACCCAATGCAACCAGACTCTTCAAAATAGCGTTCGTGCTTGATTTTGGATAATCCAACCGGCGTGAGATATCCATACCTGTTAATGGAACCTTCATGGAGGAAAACAACTCCAGAATTTCCATTACCCGTGCCGCCGACTTTACCAGGCCGTCTTCACGCTTTTGCCCTGTTCTGCTTTCTACCGAAATAATGGGGATCTCCTCACGAAATAGTGTTCACAAATATGAACCTGCATTGCATATATATGAAAACCAGCATAAGCTGTCGTCTGATTAAAGTCAAGAAGCATTTAAACCAAGCACTTAAACTAAGGAACTTTTAATTAAGCCGGTAATTGAGCCAGAGTATCTCTGACAAGTCTTGGGTAGTCTTGTTCAGAACTCCGTTAATTTCAGGTTCCTATCGTAGAGGGATGTTCCGTTAACCTGTCTCTGATGAGGAGGAAACATCCAGGGGTATAAAGCTATGCACAAATCACTAAGAGCAGTTAACTGCCTGCGTACAAGTAACATTATGTTGGTCCTCGGTCTGCTGGTCTTATGGACAGGACAGGCACGAACCCAAAGCGATGTATTGGAAGAAATAGTGGTCACCGCGGAGAGGCGCGCGGTCAGCATGCAGGACACCGCTATCTCCATCACGGCATTCACGGGAGAACAACTGGCCAGGGCCGGTATTGAAACATCCGAACAACTTACAGGTTTCACACCTGGTCTTAATATACAACGGGATGTAATTGGCAAAGTGGTTATGCGAGGCATCGGCACCGAGAATTTTACCGTCGCCGGCGACCCGGGCGTTGCGGTATCCATTGATGGCGCCTATTTGTCCCGCTCCAATGTAGCCATATTTGACCTCTATGACCTGGACCGCGTTGAAGTCCTGCGAGGGCCGCAAGGCACGCTTTATGGCCGTAATGCAACCGGCGGGGCGATAAACTTCATCACCGAAAAACCGACTCAAGAGTTGGCCGGATACATCTCTGCGGAGTACGGCAACTACGATAAAATCCGGGTGGAAGGCGCGGTCAGCGGCCCTCTGGGTGAGCACGTCAGCGCGCGCCTGTCCGGGTTGACCCACCATCGCGACGGCTTTACCGACAACGTGTTTCCAGGTATCGGCGCTGGTCTGGACGAACTGGATGACAAGGATCTCTGGGCACTGCGCGGACAACTGGAATTCCGCCCTTCCGAGACACTATCCATCCTGGTCTCAGTCGATAATTACGAAGATGACAGCATCGCGTCACCCTATAAGTACATCGCGGACCCGCTGATTTATTTCGGCGGGGCGCCTTTCCCGAACCCGCTTCAGAGCGACTTGTTCACCGTATCACAGGGCTATGAACTGGACACACCCGGATTCCCGGACTGGCGCGCGCCAAGCCCGGGCCAGGCATCACAGACAGGCGCCAGCGGCACGATCACCTGGGATGTAACACCGGGTCTGACTGTGAAGTCGATCAGCGCCTGGCGGGATATCGGTTTTGAATGGTTGAATGACGGCGACGGCATTGAGGCTTACCTAGTGAATTACTGGCAGGACGATTCTTCCGAGCTGTTCACCCAGGAAGTTCAGTTGCTTTCGGATACCGGCGGAAGACTGAGTTGGATCATTGGCGGATATTTTCTGACAGAGGATTCGGACTCCCGCATCGGCATCCCGTTGCCTTTGGGCGCGGGTCTGCCGCTGGCAGTGCTGATCGAAGGCTCCACAGAAACAGACGCTTATGCGGTATTCGGTGAAGCCAGTTATAACGTTTTCGAGCGGCTGAAAGCAACGGCCGGTTTGCGTTACAGTTACGAAGAAAAATCCGCGGATTATGTGGACGATCGCACCTCGTTGGGCGCGCCCGCACCCGGCGTGATCGATGATTCCGATAGTTGGAGCGCGTTTACCCCGAAGTTCGGCCTGGACTACTTCATCAACGATGACATTATGCTCTATGGCTCGGTTACCTGGGGTTTCAAGAGCGGTGGCTTCAATATGCTTGCAATACAACCGAGTTATAATGAGGAAGAGGTGATCAGTTACGAAGTCGGTTTCAAGAGCCGTTTCAACCAGGACCGCACCCAATTGAACGCGTCCGCATTCTACTATGATTATGAGGATCTGCAGGTAGGCAAGGTGGTGGAACTCAACGCCACTATCGAGAACGCCGCGCAGGCAACCATCTATGGCGCCGAGATAGAGCTGGATACCTTGCTCACGGAACAATTCAGAGTATCTGCCGGCGTATCCATCCTGGAAACCGAATACGACAGTTTTATCACAGAGGATAAAGACTTGTTCGGCGCTCCTTCAGTGAGCCTGAAGGGTAATGAATTGCCGCGCGCGCCGAATTTTACCAGTTCCGTCAGCGCCCAATACATCCTGCCGTTGGGCGCAATGGGTGAACTGGAGGCCTGGTTCAACTGGCAGCATACGGGCAGCCAGTATTTCACGCCTTTCAACAGGGCTGGCTTCAAGCAGGATTCCTATGACCTGATTAACGCCAGGATCAGTTACAAGGCGACCGAAAACTGGGAGATATCGGTCTATGGCCAAAACCTGAGTGACGAGGAGTATTTTACCAATGCCCTCGAATCCGGTGTGCCGACGCCGGGAGTGGATCGTGTGGTCCCGCAATTCTTTGTCGGCGCGCCGAGAACCTACGGAGTCAGGATCAGGTATCTGTTTAACTGATACCTGATACGGACCTTGCGCGCATCGTCATGGCCTACTACCAACTCACGGATGGTGTCCCTGTCTACTACATTGATCAGGGAAGCGGACGACCGCTGGTATTGCTGAATGCGCTGATGTTCTCAGCCGATTATTTCTGGCAGAAAAATCTGCCGGAACTGGCCGCACAGGTCCGGGTTATCGCGCCGGATCTACGCGGCCAGGGACTCAGCGGCAAACCCAATCATGGCTATACGATTAAACAACTTGCCAGTGACTTGCATGAGTTGCTTGAACATTTGGACCTGAATGATATTGTGCTGATCGGTTATTCCCTCGGCGGATTCGTCGCGTTACAGTATCTGGCCGATTATTCCAGCGCGCGCACAGGCCATCTGGCGCTGATGGAAATGACACCGAGGCTTCCCTCCACCGAGGGCTGGGAACACCCGACCTTCGGAGACTTTCCCAAGGACGCTGCAGACGCTTATGGCGCTTCATTACGCAAGGACCGTTCCATCTACGACGATTTTTTTCAGGCAGCCTTTCTGGAACCACCGACAGGTGATGCTCTCCTGGAGATGGTTGCCCAGACCTGGCTTACCCCCACCGACGTCGCAGCCACCATGATCGATGAAATGGTAAAACAGGATTGGCGTGCGCATCTTAGCGGCATCACCGTACCGACCACCTTGTTATACAGCTATCCCAATAACAGGATTTTGCCAACACCGGTAGGACAATGGATGGCAGAACAAATACCTGGCGCTTCGCTGGTGCTGTTTGACAAAAGCAGCCACGCGCCATTCTGGGAAGAGCCGGAAAAATTCAACCGGTCGCTGCTGGCCATATCAGCTTCCGCACAATAACCTTTACCTCGGCAATGAACACGGCGCCCAGTTTCCTGTATTTGCAGCTATCCGGAACCGGTAGCAATATGGCTTACCTGGATGCGCTGCAAGAATTGCTTGCCACAGAGTCATGCAGGTTGCTTGGAACAGGCGACCGCGCCACAGTAGAATGCCTGGAGGCCGGCACACCGCCGGCAGAGCTTGCGCTGTTCCGGTTTGAGGACGCGCAACTGGCCAGGGAACTGTGGAACAGCGATGCCAACCAGCGCCTGCTTGCCGCCAACGGGCTGGCTGACGATCCCGGAACATTGGCATTGCTGGCGCCGGGATTACCCCACATCGGTCTGCCGGAAACGCCCGAAATACCCACTATCGCATCGGTTGAACCGCCGGCCGGAAGAGGCCCCCGCTGTTATATGGTCATCCAGGGAACCGGCACGGACCAGGCCAGGATGGACAGGTACCGGGACATCATCCTGCCGATGATGGCGGAACTGGGCAGCTTCTACATTGCTTTCAACATCGGAGGAGGAACCGAAGTGCTTGCCGGAACCTGGCCCTGGGAGATTTTTGCCGTTTCCCGCTGGCCGGATTACCGCGCCGGACACGATTTCTGGGATTCTGATCGCTACCGCAATGTGGCAATACCCTTGCGTACCGGCGCAGGGACATTTCATGTCCACTTTTTCAAGGGTGAAACTGACTAAGCTGGTAAGCCGTTAACCGTTACAATTCCATGGCCGGATATATCGACATCGTATGCAACCTTTACACGCCCCGGGTGGTTGCCGAGGGCCGCGACGGTCTTGACAGCGCGTTCAAATCCCAGGTGCGGATGCCGCAAGCGATCCGGGGAGGCGTGACCATTGAGGACTACCTGAATAAAATGGACAGGTCCGGCATCGAACACTCGTTCCTCATTGCCGTTCGGGGAGGCGACCTGCGCATGGAAGGTTCATTTGAAGTGCCCTACCAGTATGTGATGGATGTTTGCAGCGAATATCCTGACAGATTTGCAGGAATTGCGGGCATAGATCCCATGCGCGGCATGAAGGGGCTGAAAGAACTTGAGATTGCAGTAACCGACCTTGGTTTCATCGGCGCGCATTGGTATCCGCACTGGTTCAATATGCCGCCGGATGCCGCGCAGATATACCCGTATTACGCCAAGTGCTGCGAGCTCGATATACCAATCATGTTGCAGGTGGGACAGAATCTCGTATACAGCAGGGACAGACGGCTGCTCAGTGTCGCCCGGCCCATTACCCTGGACGCAGTTGCCTGTGATTTCCCCGAACTCAAACTCATCGGGATCCATATTGGCGTGCCATGGACTGAGGAAATGATCGCGATGGCATGGAAACATGAGAACGTCTTCATCGGCTCCGATGCGTATGCGCCAAAACACTGGCCGCGCGAATTTATTCATTATGCGAACACCTATGGAAAGGAAAAGGTGTTGTTTGGTACGGATTGGCCCGTGATTGATCCTGAACGCGCGGTGAGTGAAGTAACAGAGCTTGGTTTCCGGGATGAATCCTTTTCTTTGTTGATGCGCGACAATGCGCGGCGTGTTTTCGGATTAGCGAATAGCGCAGATCAACCGCGCAAGGCCGGTTTGCAGACCTGACGGGAGCCACGGATGATTGCAGAGCCGACTGTTGTTACCGATACGCCGCCATCCGTTGCGGCTGCTATAGCGCAAAACGCCGCCCGCGACCCCGACAAAGTCGCTGCCGAGGATCGTTTTCGAAAGGTCAGTTACTCTGCGCTCAGCAATCGCATAGCGGCCGCGGCAACGATGGCATTCCGGGAACCGCTGCTTGCCGGCGGGCAGCACTGCGGCATACTGTCAAAAAACCGCATCGAATATATCGAACTCGTCGCCGGCCTGCCTGAGGCCCGCATTGCCGCAACCACCATCAATCCCCTGCTCTCTCCCCGTGAGATACAAGAGATATGTGATGACGCAAGGGTAAAGGTACTATTTGTTGACCCACCCAATGAGTCGGTTGTTTCCGGCTTAACATTTGCTACGGTTGAAAAAACGATCGTTTTTGGCAGCCAATATGAATCCTGGCTGGCGCAGGCGGAACACGGACTGCGGCTGCCTGGCGCTGACCAGGAGCGCCCGTTCACAATCCCGTATACCTCCGGGACTACCGGAAAACCCAAAGGCGTGTTGGTTTCGATGCGTTCCAGGGTAAGAACGTTTTCCGGCATGCAGTCCTGTTACGGCTGTTTCGGCCCGGATGACCGTTTCCTTGCGTTGGCGCCACTATGTCATGGAGCGGGCCTGCTGTTTCCACTCGCTGCCGTATATTTTGGCGGTTTCACCCGGATCCTGGATGCTTTTGACCCGGAACAGGTTCTCGGGCTGTTGAATGTAGATTCCATAAGCGGTGTGTTTATGGTGCCCACGCATTTTCATCGTATCTTCACGCTTGAGGATAACCTGCTCAGGAAGATGTCACCCTATCGCTGTCTGCGAACCATCATATCCAACGCGGCGCCGCTGCCGCAAGCGTTCAAGGAAAGGATCATCGCTTACTTCGGCGAGGGGTTGCTGCACGAGACCTACGGCTCCACGGAGGGCGGTATCGTCTCCAACCTGCAACCTGCTGATCAGTTGCGCAAATTCCAATGCGTCGGGCAGCCTTTTCCGAATACCGAAATAAGTATTCGAGACGAGAACGGCGCGGAATGCGCTGCAGGGGAAATCGGCGAATTGTTTTCCCGAAGTCCTTACCTGTTTAACGGTTATTGGCAACGAAACAGCGAAACTGAACAAGCGCTGAGAGACGGCTGGTGCACCGTAGGCGACCTCGCCCGTTTTGATGATGAAGGCCATGTTTATATTGTTGACCGGAAAAAAGACATGATCATTTCCGGCGGCATTAATGTTTACCCCCGGGAGATAGAGGAAACCCTGCTCAGGCACACCGATATTACAGATGCCGCGGTGGTCGGCGTCGCAGATGACAAATGGGGAGAAAGAATCAAGGCATTTGTGGTAACCCGCGATGGCGCGCCGCCGAATGAGGCAGAACTCCGCCAACACTGCGAAACGACTCTTGCCAGGTTCAAAACGCCGGCGGAAATCCAGGCGATAAATCAAATTCCCCGAAATGCCTCCGGCAAAATACTGAAAACGGAACTGCGCAAACTCCAGCGCTGATTAAGGAACTTCTGAAATCAAGGACATCCAAAGGATGCACAAAGGGTGCGCGCGATGGAAAGCGTTCATCAAATTCAATGACTGGAAGATATTGAATTTGACGACCTATCCCTGTACCGTTGGAACCTCTGAGAGACTTAATCAGAGGTTCCCTAGTGCAACTCCTTGTCATCCAGAAAATTCTCGGGCTGCTGCTGATGCTGTTCAGCGTGACTATGCTGCCGCCGCTGAGCATTGCGCTGTGGTACGAGGATAAGACAGTCAAGACATTTATGCTGTGTTTCATGCTGATACTCAGCATCGGCGCGTTTCTGTGGCTGCCGGTGCGCAAGGTCAGCAAGGAGCTGCGCCTGCGGGACGGTTTCATCGTCGTGGTATTGTTCTGGGCAGGATTGGGACTGATCGGCGCGCTGCCGTTCCTGCTTGCATCCGACCCCGATATGTCATTTACCGATTCGCTGTTTGAATCCGTTTCCGGTCTGACCACCACCGGCGCCACGGTGATGACCGGTCTTGACCAACTGCCGAAATCCATCCTGTTCTACCGCCAGGAACTGCAATGGCTGGGAGGAATGGGGATCATTGTCCTGGCAGTGGCAATCCTGCCGATGCTTGGCATCGGTGGAATGCAGTTATACCGTGCGGAAACACCCGGGCCTATCAAGGACTCCAAGCTGACACCCCGAATCACCGAGACCGCGAAGGCGCTCTGGTACATCTACCTGTCCCTGACCATCGCCTGCGCGCTGATGTACTGGCTTGCCGGGATGTCGCCGTTTGACGCGATCAGCCACAGTTTCTCCACGGTCTCGATAGGCGGTTTCTCGACCCACGACCAGAGCATCGGCTACTTCGACAGTGAATTGATCAACGCCGTAGCGGTAGTGTTCATGCTGATTGCCGGCATCAATTTCACGCTGCATTTCATCGGTTGGCGATCCATGAGCCTGAACACCTACCGGAAGGACTCCGAGGTGAAAGCGTTTGTCGGCGTTCTTCTTGGTCTGTGCGTAATCAGTTGCGTCTACCTGGGCTTGAAGGCGACTTATGACGACACCCTGGGCACGATCAGCCATGGCGTGTTCCAATCCGTATCCATCGCCACGACCACCGGTTTTACCACCGCCGCCTACCAGGACTGGCCAACATTCCTGCCGGTGCTGCTGATCTTTGCCAGTTTCATCGGCGGCTGTGCCGGTTCCACGGGCGGCGGGCTGAAGGTGATCCGGGTGGTGCTTCTTTACAAGCAGGGCAAGAGGGAAATCAGACGCCTGGTCCACCCGAATGCCATCATCCAGATCAAACTCGCCGGTAAACCGGTCGATGAATCCGTCATCAACGCAGTCTGGGGTTTCTTTGCCGCCTATGTTGCCGTATTCGCATTGATGCTGATCCTGCTGATGGCTACCGGCCTGGACCAGATCACGGCTTTTTCCGCGGTGGCCGCCTGCCTCAACAACCTGGGGCCAGGCCTGGGCGAGGTTGGCGCCAATTACACCGGGATCAGCGACATGTCCAAATGGCTGCTGTGCCTGGCCATGCTGCTGGGGCGGCTGGAAATCTTCACCTTGCTGGTGCTGTTGACGCCTGTCTTCTGGCGCAGGTAATACGTAATTGCGCTTCCGGGGCAGAGTCAGTCAGTTACAGAGGATTATGCTGACGCTGAATATCACGGACTAGTACTCTTTCAATGAGCGAAACTGACCAGAAAAAATGGGACCGGATTTATACGGACAGCGCCGGCAAACCCGCCGGTCCCTGCCGGGCGCTGGCGGACCATTCGCACCTGCTGCCTGCCGGGGGAGATGCGCTGGACCTGGCCTGCGGGCGCGGCGGCAACGCGCGGTACCTTGCCGCCCTTGGATATGCCACCCGGGCCTGGGATATCTCTCCGGTGGTGGTAAAAACCCTGTCGGACCAGGCGCGCTGCCAGGGATTGCCGCTGATTGCGCAACAACGGGATGCCGGCGCACACCCGCCCGAGCCGGAGACCTTTGACATCATCGTCGTCAGCCGTTTCCTGGACAGGGCGCTGGCGCCCGCAATCTGTGCCGCGCTACGGCAGCGGGGCTTGCTGTTCTACCAGACCTTCATCCGGGAAAAAGTGTCTGACAGCGGCCCGAATAACCCGGCGTACCGCCTGGAAGCAAATGAATTGTTGCGGCTGTTCGGGTCGCTGCATATCCTGTTTTACCGCGAGGAAGGCTGCGTGGGCGATACCGACCGGGGTTTCAGGAACGAGGCGATGCTCGTGGCGCAGAAAAGATGGATATAACCACACTTGAAGCCATGCTGGAACGGGGCCAGGACAATACACTGCTGCGCTTTACCCTGGGCAACCTCCTGTACCAGCAGAAGGCGTTTGCAAAAGCCAAGCTGCACCTGTCCCGGGCAGTGGAGATGGACCCGGACTACTCCGCCGCGTGGAAACTGTACGGCCGGACTCTGGCCGCGGCCGGGGAGCCGGACGCCGCAGCCAGGGTCTTCAGACAAGGTATTGCAATCGCCGAAAAGCGCGGCGACATCCAGGCAGCAAAGGAGATGAAGGTATTCCTGCGCCGCCTGGAAAAACAATCCACAGGTGAACGCACCTGATTGATCAAGTCCTGATCTGCAGGCCGCCTACCAGTTCGGCCACATTGCCGATGCGATGCTCGTCCAGGTATTGCGCGATGCCGGCGTTGATCTTTTTGCATACCAGGGGGTCGTAGAACAGCGCGGTGCCTATGCCTATCGCGCTGGCGCCGGCAAGAAAAAATTCCAGGGCATCGTTCGCGGTCGTAATACCACCCTGCCCGATGATCGGTATGTTGTGCTCCCTGCATACCTGGTAGACCTGCCAGGTCTTGAGCAGCGCGATGGGTTTGATGGCCGGGCCGGACAGCCCACCCTGGTTGGTCCCGATCACCGGGGTGCGCGTATCCAGGTCGACCGCCATGCCGGTGATGGTATTGATCACTGCCAGGGCGTCACTGCCGGCGGCAATACACCGGCGCGCATTCTCGACAATATCGGTCTGGTTCGGTGACAGCTTGGTGATGAGCGGCTTGTCGGTCTCGCGCCGGCACGCCGCCACGACCTGCGCCGACATCTCCGGGTAGTTACCGAAGCTGACACCGCCCTCCTTGATGTTCGGACAGGAAATATTGATCTCAATCGCATCAATTGCCGAGTCATCAAAGATACGCGTTACCTTGGCGTATTCGTCGATCGTGGAACCGCACACGTTGGCGATGAACCGGGTCTCGGAAAAATCCAGCCTCGGCAGGTAGTCATCCACCACCTGGCGCGCACCGGGGTTCTGCAGACCGATGGAATTGAGCATTCCCATATAGGTTTCGGCAACGCGATGGGCAGGATTGCCAAGGCGCGGCGCCAGGGTCGTACCTTTCAGGCAAACCGCACCCGCGTCGCGGTTGGAGAAACCCTTGACACGGGTATATTCCTCACCGAAACCGACACAGCCGGACAGTAAAACCAGTGGAGTATCGAATTGCATGCCGCAAAAGTCTATGGCGAGGCTGCTGTGAGGGTTTGACATGAATGTACAGGAGTGTTTAATTTAATGTCGATAGACAGGATTATCTAACATGGATGCACAGGATCATTTAACATTGATACACAGGATTAACAGGATTAACAGGATTAACAGGATTAACAGGATTAACAAGATATTATAATTTATAATATGGGAGCTTCGTTAATTGAAAACCTCAGCCCGGATTCAGGCAGTCTACTGCAAAAACAAATAATAACTATTTTATCCTGTATATCAATGTTAAGTAATTCTGTTCATCCATGTTAAATATCCATGTTAAATAATCCCGTGCATTTATGGACGACCACGCTTCCGTAGAATTCTCGGAGGTCAGCAAGAGTTACGACGGGCGATCATTTTCGGTCCGGGACTTCAGCTTGAGTGTCCGGCACGGAGAGTTCGTCACCCTGTTGGGGCCATCCGGGTCCGGTAAGACGACCTGCCTGAAGATGCTGGCCGGCTTCGAGGAACCGAGCAGCGGCGAAATCCGGTTGAACGGCCGTCCCGTCAACCAGGTCAAGCCCTGGAAGCGGAACATCGGCGTCGTGTTCCAGCACTATGCGCTGTTCCCGCACATGACGATTGCCGAAAACCTTGCGTTCCCCCTGCAAGCCCGGCATATCCCCAAGGACGAGATAGAAAAGAGTGTCTTGCGCGCACTGGACATGGTGCAGTTGCGGGGTTTTGCCGGGCGCCGTCCCGCACACCTGTCCGGTGGCCAGCAGCAGCGGGTTGCCATCGCCCGCGCGCTGGTATTCGAGCCGGACCTGATCCTGATGGATGAACCCCTGGGCGCGCTGGACCGGCGCCTGCGCGAGGAGATGCAGTACGAGATCAGGAACCTGCAGCAACGGCTGGGAGTCACGATGATCTACGTAACCCATGACCAGGGCGAAGCCATGGTACTGTCGGATCGGGTCGCGGTTATGGACCAGGGGCGAATTTGCCAGGTCGCCTCGCCCGAGGCTTTGTACGAGGAACCGCAACGCCTGTTTGTCGCGAATTTCATCGGCGAAAACAACCAGGTCGAGGGACGGATTCTCGACTGCAACCCGGACGAGTGCCGGGTGGACGTGGGCGGGCAAATTGTACGCGCATTCCCGGTGGCCGTTGATGAAAACGATACGCATACCTGTCTCACCATCCGGCCTGAGCGGGTGGCCTTGAATCCGCCTCCGGATCTCTACCCGAACTGTTTCGAGGCAGAGGTGAAAGACATCATCTTCATGGGTGATTACCTGCGCGTCCATGCCGCGCTTCTTGGACGTTCACAGTTTATCGTCAAAATTCCCAATATCATAGGACATGGCGCAATCCTCCCGGGGGATACCGTCACCCTCGGCTGGCTGGTTACCGATTGCCGGGCGCTGGATGCCGGGGTTTCGGAATGATGCAGATGTACCAGGGACGGATTTCGAATCTGTCCCCTTATTCAACAGGAGAAAACAAGTGAATACAATCAAAACAACAATCCGTCCTATTGCAGCCCTGGTCCTGACGCTGTTGGCAATTCCGACCGGCGCCCAGGAAGACGATTTCATTACCGTCGTGTCCTGGGGCGGTTCCTATGCGCGGGCTTCGGTCAATGCCTACCACCAGCGTTTTGTCGAGGAGACCGGCATCCGCATCAAACTGGATGAATATAACGGCGGCCTGGCCCAGATCAGGGCGCAAGCAGAAACCGGCAACGTTTCCTGGGACGTGGTCGACATGGAGGCCGGCGACGCGTTGCTCGGCTGTGACGAGGGACTGCTGGAAACGGTGGATTACGAGACCCTGCCGGCGTCGCCGGACGGCGTCCCGGCCGCGGCGGATTTCATGGATGTCTTCGATGTCGAATGCGGCGTGAAAAATATCATCTACAGCACCGTCTACGCGTACAACGACACCCGGTTCCCCGAAACCAAGCCGACGACGATGGCTGATTTCTTTGATCTCGACAAGTTCCCGGGTCGTCGGGGCATGCGCAGAACTCCCAACGCCAACCTGGAATTTGCGTTGCTGGCGGACGGCGTTCCGGCAGATCAAGTCTACGGGGAGCTGTCAAGCGAGGCAGGCATCGCACGCGCGTTCAGCAAACTGGATACCATCAAAGACCAGGTGGTCTGGTGGGAAGCAGGCGCACAACCGCCGCAGATGCTGGCCGACGGCGAGGTTGCGATGAGCACCGCCTATAACGGCCGCATCTTCAATGCCTGGGCCTTGGAAAGCCAGCCCCTGACCATCGTCTGGGACGGCCAGGTGCTGGCGACGGGATTCCATGTCATCGTGGCCGGCACCCGCAAACTGGATCTGGCCCGAAAGTTCGTCGCGTTCGCCACTACTACCCGGTCGCTGGCCAACCTGACCAAGTATATTTCTTACGGTCCGCTGCGCGAGTCATCGCTGGCGCTGGTGGACAAGCATGAAGAAACCGGAATCGACATGGAACCTCACCTGCCCAATGCACCACAGAACATGGCCAACGCGGTGCTGGAAGACCCGGAATGGTGGGCGGACAACCAGGACGAGATGAACGAACGCTTCGCAGCGTGGTTGATAAGGTAAATCCTGGAAACAGGAAAAATTAACGAACAACATGAGAGCTACCTAACGTTCCAATCTACGAGCGCTGTGCTCTCTGTGGCAAACAAATAATGACCAAAACGCGTGCCCGCGCGGTCATGCTGGCGCTGCCGCTGACCGCGTTCATCCTGGTGACATTTGTCGCGCCCCTGGGCAGCATGCTCATGCGCAGCGTGCACGATCCGCTGGTCGCGGACATCATGCCCGAAACCGTTGCCGCGCTGGCGCAATGGGACGGGACAGGCTTGCCGGCAGAGCAGGTGTACACGCTGGCGGCGCGGGAACTCGACCGGGCGCGGGAAGAGAGAACCATCGGCAAGCTCGCGACCCGGTTGAACCGGGATACCTCCGGACTGCGCGGCGTGATTATGCGCACCGGCAGAGGCTTGAAACGCGCAGGTGAACCACCCTGGTCCGAGTCCTTGCCGGCAATAAATCCGGCCTGGGGGGAACCCGCGGTCTGGCAGGCGCTGGTCCGTACCGGGGCGCGGGTCACGCCCGTGTATTACCTTAACGCGCTGGACCTGACCTTCGGCAGCGACAGCGGGATTGCCCGGCAACCGGAGGATCGCCGCATCTACACCGCCCTGTTCATCAAGACTATCCGGGTCAGCCTGACCATCACCCTGCTGTGCCTGGCAATCGGTTATCCTGTCGCGTACCTGATCGCCCATTCAGCGCCGCACCTGGCTCGCCTGCTGTTGGTGCTGGTGCTGGTGCCGTTCTGGACGTCCCTGCTGGTACGCACCACCTCCTGGATCGTGCTGTTGCAGCAACAAGGTGTGGTCAACGACCTGCTGGTCTGGCTTGGACTGGTCCCGGATGAACAACGGCTGACGATGATCCATAACATGACCGGCACCACGGTCGCGATGACACATGTGCTGCTACCGTTCATGATCCTGCCGCTTTATTCTGTGATGCGAGGCATTCCCGCAGTACAGATGCAGGCAGCCATGTCCCTGGGCGCCTCATGGACCAGGGCATTTTATAGGGTCTACCTGCCCCAGTCGCTGCCCGGGGTCGGCGCCGGTTGCCTGCTGGTATTCATCCTGGCAATAGGTTATTACATCACACCGGCGCTGGTGGGCGGGCAAAGCGGGCAGTTGATCTCCAACTTCATCGCCTACCATATTCAAACTTCGTTGAACTGGGGGCTGGCCGCGGCCCTGGGTTGTGTGCTGTTCATCGCCGTGTTGCTGCTGTTCCTGCTCTATGACCGGGTACTCGGGCTGGATCGAATGAAGCTTGGCTGATATGCGGATCAATCCCGGAAAATGGGCGCTGCGGCTGTTCTGTGGTCTCGCATTCCTGTTCCTGGTCGCGCCGATCCTGGTGATCATCCCGCTGTCGTTCAACGCCGAACCCTATTTTACGTTTACCCGGGGCATGCTGGAACTGGATCCGGATGCGTATTCCCTGCGCTGGTATCAACAGGTAATTTTCGGTGAACAATGGCAAAACGCGGCGCTGAACTCACTCATCATCGGCGTGTCGGCAACGGCCCTGGCAACCGTGCTGGGCACATTGGCAGCCCTGGGCCTGTCCAGCCCGGCGCTGCCCTGGCGCCGCTCGCTCACCGCGCTATTGATTTCCCCACTCATCGTACCTATCGTGATCAGCGCCACGGGCATGTTCTTCTTCTATTCCAGTCTCAACCTGACCCAGACCTACAGCGCATTGATCCTGTCGCACGCAGCCCTGGGCGCGCCGTTCGTTGTGATCACGGTGACAGCGTCCATGGCCGGTTTCAACCGGGAGCTGCTGCTCGCGTCGGCGAGTCTTGGAGCCGGACCGATACGGAGTTTTTTCAAAGTCCAGTTGCCTATCATCAGCCCCGGTGTGATTTCCGGCGCACTGTTTGCGTTTGCCGCATCCCTGGATGAAGTGGTGGTTGTGCTGTTCATGGGCGGCATCGAGCAACGCACCATTCCCAGGGAAATGTGGTCCGGCATACGCGAAGAGATCAGCCCGGCCATCCTTGCCGCGGCCACTTTCCTGATCCTGGTCGCGCTGCTGTTGCTCATTGCAGTCGAACTACTGCAACGCCCAGAGAAAAAACGGGGTATTTAAGGAAGCTCTGAACAAGTCCATCCTGGACTTGTCAGTGCACGCAAAACAAAAATGCGATTTTTGCTTTGCTTTCAAATTCAATGACTTACCGTCATCGAATTTGATGTGCACCGTCCATGGCGCACACCCTTCGGGCATCCTTCGGATGTCCAAATCCGCTCCAGGCGGATTTGTGGCGATACATCCATGTATCGCAGGAACCTCTGACTTAATCAGAGGTTCCTTAATTCATTTCCGGTTTCTGTTCACGAGAGAGTAAATCATGTACCGCTTGCTGCGGCGTGACTTTGCCGTCAATCGCGTTTTGGACCTGTTCGCTGATAGGCATATCCACCCCGTATTTTTCGGCCAATGCACAGACCACCCGGGTGGTATGCAGACCTTCGACAGCCTGACCGATTTCCGCCAGCGCCTGTTCCGGGGTCTTGCCGCGGGCCAGGGCAAGGCCAAAGCGCCGGTTGCGCGATTGATCGTCGGTACAGGTCAGCACCAGGTCACCCATGCCGGCCAGGCCTGTGAACGTATCGGGCCTGCCGCCCATGGCCCGTCCCAGGCGCATGATCTCAGCCAGCCCCCTGGCGATCAGCGCGGCGCGGGTGTTGGCGCCGTAATGCAGGCCATCGGCGATGCCGGCGGCAATCGCCAGTACGTTCTTTACCGCACCGCCGACCTGCACGCCGATGATATCGTCATGGGTGTAAGTCCTGAACACTCCGCAATGGAACAGTTCGGAAAATTCCGCGGCGACGGACGGCGCTTCGGCCGCGATGGTGACCGCAGTGGGCAGTCCTTGCGCCACTTCGCGCGCAAAAGACGGCCCGGACAAAACCGCAACAGGTGCTCCGGGCAGGTAGCGCTCCACCAGCAGGTGGTTCAGCGTCAGGGTGTCCGCATCAATACCCTTGCACGCCAGACACAGTTTGAAATCCCGGTCGGGCAACGCTTGAAGTTGCTCCAGTACATCCGCCAAGCCGGCACAAGGTGTCGCCAGCACAATATGTCTCACTCCGGCAGGTAAAGGCGTAAAGCGGCGCACCGCATTGAGGCTGTCGGGGAATTCATGGCCGGGCAGATGATGATTGTTGCACTTTTCTGCGATCAGCCTGTCCAGGTGCGCATCGAGGCAGTCCCAGAGGAAAGTCCGGTGCCCGTTGCGCGCCAGCACCAGGGCCAGGGCAGTGCCCCAGGAGCCGGCGCCGGCAACCATGACCGGAACATCCCGCTTGCCGCTCAATGCTGTTGCTCTCCCTCAGGGGCGCGTTTTTGCAGGTGCTGCTGGTACAGGGCGTCGAAATTCACCGGCGCCAGCAACAGTTGCGGGAACCCGGCGCGGGTGACCAGGTCGGATATCGCCTCGCGAGCGAATGGAAACAGGATATTGGGACACACGGTGGCCTGCATGCGTCTGACGATCTCGCGGGGGAATTTGGCGATCAGAAAAATGCCGGCCTGTTGCACTTCCACCAGGTACAGGGTCTTGTCTTCATGGCTCACCGTGGTGGTAACCGAAAGGGTTATTTCATAGAGGTTATCCCCCAGGTCGTTTGCCGAGTTCGAGATGTCCATGTGCACCGAAGGCTTCCACTGCTCGCGGAAGATTTGCGGAGAGTTGGGCGTTTCCAGCGAGACGTTCTTTACGTAAATCTTCTGTATTTCAAACTGCCCGCGTGGCCTGGTTTCTTCAGCCGTCGTCTGCCGGTTTCCCTGCTCCTCTACCATAGGTTTTCTCCTGGTTGTCTGAATGATTGCGGACGGACTTGGATGCCGTTCTTATTGTCGTGCGATATTATTTGCGGGTAACCGGCAGGCTGGCATTACGCCAGGCCTCCAACCCGCCTTTCAATGAATAGACTTTCTCAAATCCGGCAAACTTCAGAATGCGTCCTGCCTTGGCGCCTTCCGAATCCCGGCTGCTACACAGGATTATCGGCGCGGATTTGTGTTTTTGCAGTTCTTTCTGCCGGTTTTCCAGTTCCGCGGCAGGGATATTGCGGGCGTTGAGGATGTGTCCCGACGCATAGTCGGCATTCGTACGCAAATCCAGCAACAGCGCTTTTTCGTGATTCAGCAAGCGCGTGACCTCCGCCGGCCCCACCTGCGCAAGACCGGACATTGCAGAACCAAAAATATTCCACAACAGCAAGGCCAGGATGGCGACGAACAATGACACCAACCACAGGTGGTTGGCAATGAACTCTGGTAGTTTTTCCATGATACTATTATATTTCAAACTATCGGTTAGAGTAAGACATTCATCTGGTTTTTTGCCACAGAGGGCACAGAGATCACAGAATTTTTACTCTGACCCCATGAATTCGGCAGGGGTGACGGGTAACAGGGGATTTGCTAAAATAGCGCCCTTATCGTTTTCAACTCACTACATATACCTACACTTTTCTCCGGTTGCCATGCGCTTACTCCACCGTCCAATGGTATTGATCATCCTGGATGGTTGGGGCTATTCGGAAACGACTGCCTACAATGCGATCCACAGCGCCAGGAAGCCGGTGTGGGATAACTTGTGGAACAACTGTCCCCACACCTTGTTGAATGCGTCCGGCATGGATGTGGGACTGCCCGCCACACAGATGGGCAATTCCGAAACCGGGCATATGAATATCGGCTCGGGGCGCATTGTTGACCAGGAGTTCACCCGCATCACCAAGGCGATAGA
This sequence comes from Gammaproteobacteria bacterium, assembly GCA_965221335.1. GTDB lineage: Bacteria > Pseudomonadota > Gammaproteobacteria > Eutrophobiales > Eutrophobiaceae > JAAXHV01. Next base: position 478,985 of record CBDCSC010000004.1, read on the forward strand.
AGACAGGTCGTTGTTTGAAAACCAGGTGCTGAATGACGCGCTGGAAACCGTGGCGCAGAAAGACCGGGCGGTGCATATCATGGGGCTGTTGTCTCCGGGTGGGGTGCACAACCACCAGGAGCACATTTTTGCCTTGCTGGAGCTCGCCGCAGAGTATGATGTGCGCGATATCTACCTGCATGCATTCCTGGACGGCAGGGACACACCACCGAAGAGTGCGGAAGAGTACATGGATGAGGCTTACCTGAAAATGCTGGAACTGGGCAAGGGGCGCTTTGCCAGTGTCGTCGGGCGCTATTACGCGATGGATCGCAACAAGCACTGGGATCGCACCCGTGTCGCCTACAACCTGATCACTGCCGCCGAAGCAGAATACGAGTCGGTCGATGCGTTTATTGCAGTGGACATGGCCTACGCCCGCGGCGAGACCGACGAGTTCGTAAAACCCACCGTAATCCTCGGGCGTGACGGCAACGCCGCCCGGGTGGAACCCGGCGACATCGTCATTTTCAGCAACTACCGGGCAGACCGGGCGCGGCAACTGGCAGAAGCGTTTACCGCGCAGGATTTTGACGGTTTTGAGCGCGGCGCGGCCATCGACCTGACCGCATTCATCAGCATGACGGAATACCGCGCGGACTTTGATTTCCCGGTGCTGTTCCCCCCTGCCCAACTGAAGAACGTGCTCGGTGAATACCTGGCCAATGCAGGGATGACACAGTTGCGCATCGCGGAAACGGAAAAATACGCGCATGTCACGTTTTTCTTCAACGGCGGCGAAGAGCGGGTTTTCAAGGACGAGGACCGTATCCTGGTACCATCACCCGCGGTGGCAACCTACGACCTGTGTCCTGAGATGAGTGCGGCTGAGGTGACAGAACGATTGACGGCTGCGATTGCCGAGGAGAAATACGATGTGATCATCTGCAATTTCGCGAACGCGGACATGGTGGGCCATACCGGGGATTTCGATGCAACGGTAAAGGCCATTGAAACCATTGACCTCAGCCTGGGAAAAATAGTCGAACAGACCCGGCGCGTCGGTGGCGAACTGCTGATCACGTCCGACCACGGCAATGCAGAGCAAATGCGTTCATTCATAACGGAAAAAATCAAGGAACAGCCGCATACGGCCCATACCAGTAACCTGGTGCCGCTGATCTACGTGGGGCGGCCCGCAGAGGCGGCTCCCAGCACTACCGCAGCCCTGTGTGATGTGGTGCCGACGCTGTTATACCTGATGGGGATGGAACAGCCGGAAGAAATGACCGGCAATCACCTGTTCAGGCTCAGTTGATTGTTCTGCTGCTTTTTGTCATAGGCTACACAGAGAGCACACCGTGATGTCAAATTGTTGCAATCATCGTCGGAAATTCCCCGGACCCGCACAGCTTCTGATAGCATTTTTCCTGGTTGTACCCGTCTTGTGCGCAGCGGATGATACGGCGACTGCGGAACAGGAAATCAAAGCGGTCAAATCCCGGATCAAAACCATGCAGACCCGGATCAGGTCGGCGGAAGACGATGTTGAGAAAATGCTGATCGAATTACGCGAGTATGAGACTTCGGCGGCCGAGGTCAGCGCCGCGCTCAGGCGGATTGATACGGACATCGCCGGCGCACAGAAAAGACTGGCAACCCTGAATCAGGAAATAGGTCGACTCGGTCAAGACCTGCGCCGGGAGCAGACGTTACTCGCAGAGCAGGTACGCGCGCTCCACCGCACCGGCGGCAATGATTACCTGAAGTTGTTGCTGAACCAGGAGGACCCGGCATTGTTCGGCAGGACTCTCGCGTACCATGACTATTACAACCGGGCAAGGACCGACCGGATCGCGGCAATCGGACTGGCACAGGAGCAGATCAGTACTTTACGGGGTACCATTGAGGTCGAGAAAGAAGAACTGGTTTCCCTGCGTGCCGGCAAGGAAGCCAGGCTGGCTGAACTGACCCGATACCGCAAGGAACGGAAACAGTTGCTTGCCCGGTCAAAATATTTTATCGACGATCAGGGCCAGCAGTTGCAGGTCCTGCTGAATACGGAACGGGAGCTGGAAGCATTGCTCTCCGGGATCAAACCCAATGTGGAAGTGATAGAGCAGGATGCGCCGTTCGCGAGCCTGAAAGGGAAACTGCCGTGGCCGGTACATGGTAAGATCATAATCCGTTATGGCGAACTCAAAAAAGGCGGAAAACTCAAATCCCAGGGAGTCACTTTCGCCTCCGCTGCCGGAACCGGTGTTCACGCAATCAGTTCCGGCACCGTCGTTTATGCTGACTGGTTCAGGAACCTGGGCCTGTTACTGATACTGGATCACGGTGACGGTTACATGAGTCTGTACGGACATAACGAAGAATTGCTGAAACAGGCCGGGGACAGGGTGGGCAGGAACAATCTTATTGCCCGGACCGGCGATACGGGAGGACGGCAACGGCCCGGCCTTTACTTTGAGATAAGACGAGGAGGGAACCCGTTAAATCCTTCTTTGTGGTGCAGGAGTTGATATGAAAATGAGTCCGCTAAAAACAGTGGTGTTCTGTCTGCTTGTCAGCGGACTGGGCGCGCGCGCCGAAACGGTCACCAATATTGCAGCCGGAGAACTGCCCGTTGATGAGATCAGGGCTTTTGCCGAGGTGTTTTCCAAGATCAAGAACGACTACGTGGAGGAGGTGGAAGACCGCGAGCTGCTGGAATACGCGATCCGGGGGATGCTGGAGGGACTGGACCCGCATTCGTCCTACCTGGATGAAGAGGCGTACATGGACCTGCAGGAAGGGACTTCGGGTGAATTCGGCGGCCTGGGCATCGAGGTGGGCATGGAAAACGGGTTTATCAAGGTGATTTCACCTATCGACGATACGCCCGCGCAAAAAGCGGGACTGCAATCCGGCGACCTGATTATCCGCCTGGATGAGACCCCGGTCAAAGGGATGTCATTGAATGACGCGGTGGCGCGCATGCGCGGGGAACCGGGAACCGATATCACCTTGACCATCATCAGGGACGGCGCGGAGAAACCGCTGAATGTGACGATTACCAGGGACGTGATCAAGGTGAAAAGTGTCAGGACCCAAACCCTGGAGCCGGGTTTCGGCTACCTGCGCATCTCGCATTTTCAATCCCGCACCGCAGAAGACGCCAGGGCCGGGTTGCAGGAATTGAAACAGGACAATGGCGGCGAACTGGACGGCCTGATCCTGGACCTCCGGAACAATCCCGGCGGCATCCTCAGCGCGGCTGTCGGTGTTTCCGACCTGTTCCTGGACAGCGGACTGATAGTGTATACGGAAGGCCGTATCGACGATTCAACATTAAAATTCAACGCAAAACCGGCCGACCTGCTGGATAATGCGCCGGTGGTAGTACTGGTGAACTCCGGTTCGGCTTCTGCATCCGAGATCGTGGCCGGCGCGTTGCAGGACCACAAGCGTGCGATCATCATGGGGCAAAAGACCTTCGGCAAGGGTTCCGTGCAGACGGTACTGCCGGTGTCCAACGCCGCAGCCCTGAAGTTGACCACTGCGCGCTATTACACGCCTTCCGGACGTTCCATACAGGTTTATGGAATAGAGCCCGACGTTTCCCTGGTCCGGGTCAGGGTTGAAACCCTGGAAGACGATGAATCGAATATCATAACCGAGGAAAACCTGAGCAGGCGCCTGGACAACGATTCGCAGGCCCCACAGGATGGGGATGAGGACGGAGAGGCGCAAACGGAGCAGGACACCGTCGCTCGACTCACCCAGGATTATGCCCTGCAACAAGCCCTGAACGTGCTGAAAAGCCTGCAGATACTGGCGTCGGAGTAATCTGACCCTGAATCTCTTTACAACTCGCTGAATACCTTGATAACCAGCCAGCCGCCGCCAATGCCGAGCAGCAACGGCAGCAGCGGGAAGCTGCCCATCAACCACGCGCCGGGGCCGAGCAGGTAAAGCCCGAGCGCGGCCAGCACCAGCGCGCATCCGATCACCATGCGGGCGTTGCTCTTGCCATACCGGCGGATCTCCTCGCGCAACTCGTCGCTGCCGTACTTGAGTTCCACCTGCAAGCGGCCATCGTGCAAGCGGTCCACCAGTTCCATCACCTTGTGGGGAAACTGGGGCAGGCGGTTGAGCCAGTACGGGATGGTATCCCTGGTCCCCTTCAGCAAGGCCCGCGTACCTACACGGTTTTCCATCCAGCGCTGCATGATGGGTTTGGCAGTGGCCCAGAGATCCAGGTCGGGGTAAAGCTGGCGGCCCAGCCCTTCGATATTGACCAGGGTCTTCTGCAACAACAGCAGTTGCGGCAGGATCACCATGTTGAACTGCCGGGCGGTCTGGAACAACCGCAACAGTAACGTACCTATCGACATCTCCCTGATGGGCCGGTCGAACATCGGTTCACAGACGGTACGGATCGCGAACTCGAACTCATCCACGCGGGTGCCGGCCGGCACCCATCCGGATTCGATATGCAGCTCAGCAACCCGGCGGTAATCGCGGTTCAGGAATGCCTGGAAGTTATCCGCCAGGTAGCGCTGGTCGTATTCGCTGAGAGAACTCATAATGCCGAAATCCACCATCATAATACGCGCCCGGCCATCTTCCTCCGGCTGTACGAATATATTGCCGGGGTGCATGTCCGCATGGAAAAAACTGTCCCGAAAAACCTGGGTGAAAAAAATCTCCACGCCGCGTTCCGCCAGCCATTTCAAGTCCACGCCTGCCTGTTCCAGCGCCGCCACATTGCTGATGGCAATCCCGGATACGCGTTCCATCACCATCACGTCCCGGCTCGTCAACTCCCACTCGACATCAGGAACATGCAATACATCGGAACCGGAAAAATTGCGGCGCAACTGCGATGCCGACGCTGCTTCCCGCATCAAGTCGAGTTCGTTGAACAGCGTTTTTTCAAACTCCTCGACCACCGAGGTGGGTTTCAGGCGCCGTGCGTCCCTGGAATAACGCTCCACGGTCTCTGCGAGGATATGAATGATGCCGAGGTCGCGGCCAATCACCTTGTTTATTTCAGGACGTATCACCTTGATAATCATCGCCCGCCCGTCCTGGAGCGTGGCCGCATGGACCTGGGCCACCGAGGCGGATGCGAGTGGTGTTTCATCAAATTCCAGGAATATGTCCTCGATACTTTTTCCCAGCGAACGTTCGATGATCTGCCTGGCAATGCTGCCGGGAAAAGGCGCCACCTTGTCCTGCAGCTTCGCCAGTTCCAGCGCGACGTCGTCCGGCAACATATCGCGCCGGGTCGACAGCAACTGGCCGAATTTGACGTAAATCGGCCCCAGGTCTTCCAGGGCCAGGCGTAGCCTCACACCCCGGGAATCATCCAGCTTGCGGAACCAGTTCCAGGGCAACAGGCGCTGCAGCCACCTGACCGAATGAAACAGGCGCAGCGTGAACACCAATTCATCCAGCCCGTGTTTGACGAGCACGCGCTGAATGGTGAGCAGCCTGAACAGTTGTCCTACGGTTAACATTGCATCGAAATCATGGTGTTAGATCCCTGACCTACGCCCCACCCATTCCCGCGAAAGCGGGAATCCAGTGAAACAAAGCGTCGCCCTCCGGGCGACACAGAATCTGACTGGACTCCCGCTTTCGCGGGAGTGGTACGGAGGCATGTCTTGGGTTATGCCAAAAGTTACATGCTGTCGGGATGTGCAGAGCTAAGATCATCAGGGTTTAGTTTATTTACTCTTTGTTTCAGGCGTTCCACGTCATCGCGTAATTCGTCCACTGCGTGATTGAAGCGATCAATTTCATCGCGGTCCGGCAGTATTTCTTTTTCATACAGCACATATTCGCCCAGGTCCAGTTCAATCTTGTTCTTCAGGTGCCGGATAAAACCGGCGCCACTGCGCGCGAGATTGGCTGCCTTATGCGCCAGGGTATCGCCGAGCACTTGTGCGGCCTGCTCTTCCAGGTCGACCTCGAACCTGCGCATCAGCCGTTGAAAATCCTGCGCCAGGCCCAGGTCACCCCGTATCTCCAGGTTCCCGACAGCGGCCGGCTGGCCCTGCCCGGCGGAACGCATATATGAAAGCAGGTTGAGCGGCGCACCCCGGATCAGCACATCGGCCTCTGCGGCGTGATCCGTTTCGATGCGCAGCGCGCGATCCTGAATCACCAGGCTGATCACGGGCTGCGCGGTGTTCAGCAGTTCCACCTGGATTACCTTGCCTGACAGGCTGGCCAGCTCGTCCAGGGTTTCCGGGTCCTGCAACAGCAGGTTGTTCAGCACGCGTTCCAAGGGTTTCATAACTTGTAAGCCTGGTGCAGGGCGACGATGCCGCCGTTCAGGTTCAGGTAGTCGACGCGGGAAAAACCGGCTTCCTCCAGCATTGTTTTCAGGCTGTCCTGGTCCGGGTGCATCCTGATGGACTCGACCAGGTAGCGGTAGCTGTCGGGGTCTTGCAGCACCAGTTTCCCCAGCGCGGGAATAACATGGAACGAGTAACTGTCATAAATGCGCCTGAACAGGTCCGAGGTTACCCGCGAGAATTCCAGCACAAGGACCCGGCCGCCATATCTGAGTCCGGCATGAATGGCGCGCAGCGCCGCCGGTTTGTCGGTCATATTACGCAGACCAAAGGCCAGCGTTGCGCAATCGAAGCTGTTATCGGCAAACGGCAGGTGTTCCGCGTCCGCTTGTACGTAATGCACATCATTGACCAATCCCCTGTCCGCAAGACTATCCCGGCCAAAATTCAGCATGGCCTCGTTGATATCGCAAGAGACGACCTCATAGCCGGCCTGGTTCAGCAGGGCAGCGAGGTCGCCGGTGCCGGATGCGACATCCAGCACCCGCGCACCGGGTTGCAGACCGGCCAAGTGAACACACAGGCGTTTCCAGAGCCGGTGTATACCGAAGGACATCAGGTCGTTCATCAGGTCGTAGCGTGATGCGACCGAGCTGAAGATCGCCTCCACACGCCGGGCTTTTTCTTCCCGGGGAACCTTACGGAAACCGAAATCAACTGATTGATTCATGTAATCCGGCGCTTGTAACCCGCCTTTTCCAGTGCGGCCAGGTAAGATGCCCAGTGCCTTTCCCGGTGTTCGCCCAACTGATACAGGTAATCCCAGGTATAGATGCCGGAGTTATGCCCGTCGTCAAAGCACAGTTTCAACGCATAGCTCCCGACCGGCTCGACCGTATCGATATTCACGTTTTCCTTGCCCGTCTGCAATACCTCCTGGCCGGGCCCATGGCCGCGCACTTCGGCAGAGGGTGAATACACCCGCAGCAGTTCGCAACCGAGGCTGAAACTGTTCCCGTCCGGGTATTCCAGCACCAGGCAACGTGATTTTTTCTTTAAGCTGACGGATACGGGTTTCATGACCGTTCAGAGAATATAGCGCGTCAGGTCCTCGTCCTTGATCAGGTCTTCCAGGTGGTCGTCCACGTATTTGGCATCTATTCTTATGCTGTTCTCTACCTGGTCGGGAGCCTCGAAAGACAGGGTTTCAAGCAGCCGCTCCATCACTGTGTGCAAGCGCCGGGCGCCGATATTCTCCGTGGACTCGTTGACCTGCCAGGCGATCTCGGCGATGCGCGCGATACCATCGTCTGAAAACGACAGGTCCACCTGCTCGGTCTGCAACAGCGCCGTGTACTGCTGCGTCAGCGACGCATCGGGTTCGACCAGGATGCGGCTGAACTCGTCCACGCCCAGCGCATCGAGTTCGACCCGTATCGGCAACCGGCCCTGCAGTTCGGGGATCAGGTCGGAGGGTTTGGAAAAATGGAATGCGCCGGACGCAATGAACAGTATGTGGTCCGTTTTCACCATGCCGTAGCGGGTCGTCACCGTGGAGCCTTCCACCAGCGGCAGCAGGTCGCGCTGCACGCCTTCCCTGGACACATCGGCGCCGCTTACCTCGGCGCGGCGCGTCACCTTGTCAATCTCGTCGAGGAATACCAGGCCGTTCTGTTCCACGTTCTCCAGTGCCCTGACCTTGATCTCATCCTCGTTCACCATTTTCGCGGCCTCTTCTTCCGCGAGGATCTTGAGCGCATCTTTGATCCTCACTTTTCTCGTGCGCTTTTTTTCGCTGCCAATACTCTGGAACAGCCCCTGCAACTGGCTGGTCATCTCTTCCATACCGGGTGGCGCCATGATCTCCACGCCGATGGCCGGCATGCTGACTTCTATTTCGATCTCCTTATCATTCAATTCACCGTTCTTCAATAAAGCACGAAACCTCTCCCTGGTAGTGCTGGCCTGCTCTTCTTCCGGGCTCATTCGGGGCGGCGGCAACATGATATCCAACACCCGGTTCTCCGCGGCCAGTTCGGCCCGATCTCGCACTTTTTCCATTTCTTCCTCGCGGGTCATTTTTACAGCCACATCCGCCAGGTCGCGCACGATGGATTCGACATCCCTGCCGACATACCCCACCTCCGTAAACTTGGTTGCCTCAACCTTGATGAAAGGCGCGTTTGCCAGCTTCGCCAAGCGCCGCGCAATCTCCGTTTTTCCCACCCCGGTAGGTCCTATCATAAGAATATTCTTCGGCGTGATCTCGTTTCTCAATTCCTCGTTGACCTGGGCGCGGCGCCAACGGTTACGCAATGCAATCGCGACCGCGCGCTTGGCCGCATCCTGGCCGATGATATGTTTGTCCAGTTCCGAGACGATTTGTTTCGGCGTCAGTGCTTCCATTATTATTTCGCTCCTTCACAAGGCAGTTCTTCAATGGTGATATGAGTGTTTGTGTAAATACAGATGTCGGCGGCAATGTGCAAGGCTTTTTCGACAACCTCGCGCGCGTCCAGTTCCGTGTTTTCCAGCAGCGCCAGCGCCGCAGCCTTCGCATAAGCGCCCCCGGAACCGATAGCCATGACACCGGTTTCCGGCTCTATTACATCGCCGTTACCGGAAATCAGCAGGGAACTGGATTTGTCGGCAACGCAGAGCATCGCCTCCAGGCGTCGCAAGATCCGGTCCGTGCGCCAGTCCTTGGCCAGTTCGACAGCCGATCGTACCAGGTGGCCCTGGTAGGATTCCAGCTTGGCGTCAAAGCGTTCAAACAGGGTGAACGCATCCGCGGTCCCACCCGCAAAGCCTGCTATGACCTGATCCCGGTACAGCTTCCTGATCTTGCTGGCATTGCCTTTCATCACGGTGTCGCCCAGGGATACCTGGCCGTCACCGCCGATGACCACTTTGTTACCCCGCCGCACTGACAGGATTGTTGTTCCTCTGAATTGTTCCAATCAATCTCTCCGGATTACAAACTTGTTATTTTATCGATATATGGGGTCAGAGTAAAAATTCTGCAATGCGCTGCGCCGCATTTTTCAGTTCTTCGTTGATGGATTCAATGCCGGTTCCGGTTACGATGACGCTGAGTAGCGGGTGGCCATGTTTGATTTCAGTACCCGTGGCCGGGACGTCCGCAATGGAGAACCCTTCCCTGGGGAACTCTTTGAACACGAGGTCTTGCGGCGCAAACAGGATGGCCTTGCCGATTAATCGGCGGGGGCCGTGGGTTTCCGCTTTTATCGGTTTGCCCTGGTACTGCTGATGTAATGACTGTCCTGTTTTCGCTCGCTGCTCTGATGGTTGTCGTGTTTTTTCCTCATTTCGTGGGTGTCCCAATTTTATTGCTTCATGAGCTTGTGCTCCCGGTGGGAGGGCCGCACAGACGTCATAATGAAGCTTCAGCGTATGGATGCCCAATGCAAGCTCCAGTACCTCGACCGATGCGGTGTAGCGGGGGTTGACTTCGATGGGATGGATGACCTGTTCGTACCGAATCGCATCAATGCCGAACAACCCGCGCAGTTCAAACCCGGTTGCGACCGCCGCGCTGATATTCTCCCATTGTTTGCGCTCCCGCTCATTTAACTCAAGCGGTCCGATACTGCCACAATAGCTGAATTCACCGGCATGGAACGCCGGGACGCCCACCAGTTGGCGCGTGACTCCCAATAACCGAGTCCCGTCGGACGCGGCGACAAACACCGCCGAACAGCTCTCGCCCGGCAAACGTTGTTGCAGGAAATAACCCGGCTCAATGGTTTCGCCCTGGTGGCGCCGGATGCCGATACCGCCGGCGCCGGACCGGGGTTTCACGAGCCAATCGCCTGAGGCGGCGTTGTTCACGGCATCGCTTCTGACGCTGGTTGAAGAGATAGCCGGGGGGATGCTGGCCGCGCCGGCGCCGCTTCTGATAGCCGGACAGGGAATCCGGTTGCGTTGCAGCACTTCGAATAATCGAAACGGGTCCTTAACGCTAAGACAGACTGACTCCGGATTGCCCAGCAGAGTCCGGTGTGTGCCAAGCTGTGCCAGAACAGTCGGATGGTTTTCCAGCGCACCGGTATAGATAAACGGCGCATCCGGCGCCTGGTCGATCAGTTTGACAGCCTGACCGGGATAGGGAGATATAATCTGTCCGGGAAAACGCTGCCGCAGGTCCGCATCCCCAAACTGGTCCAGCCAGTACGGCGCAAATCCGGCCCGCTGCGCAGAAGCCGCCGCCGCCCTGGCGCTGGCGCCGACGATGATTAGCGATTTGTTACTCATGAGTCAGAGGTTACTACGACACAAGCAAGTGACGCCAAATCTTGTGCCGGCAGTTTGGTTGTGTCCCTGGCCTTATTTTGCCTGAACCGAAACGGATAAGTTTACCCTTGTATATTATTTGTCATACGATGTTCATCATCAACCAGCGCTACCTTGGCTGGCCCATGATTGCCCCAGCGCCAGAATACCAGGTTGAGGTCATCCGCGCCGGCTCCCGGTGCGAAACTCCGGACGCGCATACCCAAGTAACCGGCTTCGATCAACCGGTCGGCAAGACGCTGTGACGCAGGCACGATACCCGCCAACATTTCCTGCTCCCAGTTCCGGCAAAATATCTCTTCTGTCTTGACTCCCTGCGCCTCTTGCTCTGACGGTTCCAACGCATCGAAAACAGGCTCGGCATCGACCCCGTAGGCGCACAGGGTAATCGGCTGCAATGGCCGCCCTACCTGGCTGGCCTCTCTGATGGCTGTGATGGGAGAGAGGGACGTGTAAAGCGCCGGGACTCCTATTCGGTTGAAACGGCCTCCATGGTGGCGCGCGCCTTCTCCCGAAGTCGGCTCCCAAGTCCAGCGCGGGTTATGAGCGCGATAGACGAGACCGACAAAGCGCATCAGCAGGACGAGGTATTACCCTCGCACTTCTAAGTCCGCTTGTTGCTTGCGGGAACATGTTTGCTGTCAAATACCGCTCAGGCATAACCGCCGGCCATGATTCGGTCGAGATGCGCGTGGACATCATCGGCCTTGCCTTCCCGCACCAGTTGGTCTGGAGTCATACCGCCAAAGCCGGATAATGGCTCTGCGCGAAACCAGGCATAAGCTGCCAGGTCTGAACCCGTGTGGGCCGATACCCGGTGGAGAATTTCAAGCATCTGGCGCAAGCGCGTCTGTGTCTTCCTGGCCCGGATGCGAGAAGCACGCGAGAAAGCATCTTGACCCAACCCCAGCGTGTGGGCGATCTCACCCCGGGTCGTGCGCAGGGCGGTGGCGACAAGCGCGGGCGAGAAAACCTGATCTTTAACGAATTCCTGGAAATTCATCATATACCTCAAGAATTTTAACGCATTTAAACGTAATAATAAATGATAATTACAGGGGTCTCAACTATTTTTGAGACTCTCGATACTTTCCGGAGGTACACCTGTCACAAGGAGTTCGTACTCATGTGGATTTCGACGAGCGTAGCGCCTCAGACGATGCTAGGAGCGGCTGAAACAGGACGAATCGGCCGTGCGCCGCATCTTGGATGCACCCCTTCCCCTTCAGGCTCATTTCATATTGGAAAGTACTCGCACTGGCGCCAGAGTCAGTGGCCAGCTATACTTGTCATTACGATGAATCTGAACCTCAAGACCACGGCTGAAGACGCCCGGCGTCTCGGCTTCATCCTGATCGCCGCCGGGTTAGTGGCCGGTTTTTTGGAAGAGAGCCAAGTGATCAGCGCCGGTCTGCTCACCGGGATTGGCTTGGTCTTGTCGTGGTACGGTAACCTGGAACAATAGATGAACCTTGCACTCATCATCGCAGGACTGATCGCCGGTATCGGCGGCCTGGCTATGTTGTACGTGGCCCGGGCCCAGGATCGCGCCGAGCGGCGCCGATCACCCAGCGATTGACGGTCCCAGCTTGCGAGCAACCATTTTCACCCTGGGCGAGGGTAATTTTGCGTGCGTGAAGCCCCACCACTGACACCGAAAACCGCCCGGTTCCGAATCTCACCAATACTTGCCCATAGTCTAACCCGCATTTCTCACCAAGTCGCTTGCTGCCAACGGAAATATTATTACTTTCAAAAGGTTATGATAATATTCCACCTGTATCGTCATTACACAACACGCTAGCTGTGCGTATATCCGGCCAGGTCTTGTCTGGTCTCAGAAAAATTTATCGCCTCTTCCAGTCCTGTTTTGATACTGTTGTACTCTGTTATGAAACAAATCGTAATATTTTCCGAGAACGACGGTTGGCATGAGCAGCGCCTGGCCGACGCATTCAAGCGTTATCGCGCGCGTGTGGGGGTCGTATCCCTGAGAGAATGCCGGATTGATTTTGAACAGGCTACCTCGGGTATCAGCATTCCGGGGTTTGCCGGTGCGCTGCCGGATGCGGCTTTCGTGCGCGCGGTTGCCGCGGGGAGTTTTGAGCAGGTGACCTTCAGGCTGGACCTGTTGCATGCGCTCAAAGCCTGCGGTGTTGTCGTGTATAACGATGCAGTCAGCATAGAGCGGACCGTGGACAAGGCTATGACCAGTTTCCTGCTGGCAAAAAACCGCATCCCGCACCCGCCGCTGTGGGTGTGTGAAACCGCCGAAACCGCCCATGCAGTGATCCAAGCGCAACTGGACAAAGGTCATGCGCTGGTGCAGAAACCGCTGTTCGGGAATTGCGGGCGTGGCCTGCAATTGATCGATTCAAAGCAATACCAGTTGGACGGCGACCTGATCAACGGCGTTTATTACCTGCAACAGTTTATCGATCAGGACGACCGCAATGGTCGGGACTGGCGGGTATTTGTGATTAATCATAACGCGGTTGCCGCGATGGAACGCATCTCAGACCACTGGGTCACGAATCGCGCCCGCGGCGGGGAGTGCCTGCCGGCCACTCTCACCCCGGCGTTACGGGAACTCGCGGAAGCCGCCTCCAGGGCAACCGGCATCTGTTACGGCGGCGTGGATATCATCCGCGACCGGCACGGCGCGTTCCTGGTACTGGAGGTAAACAGCGTGCCGGCATGGCGCGGCCTGCAATCTGTGTGTTCTGCTGATATTGCGAATTTACTGGTTTACGACATACTCGATAAGCTGGAGGAACCGGAAGATATAAACAATCCGGTGAGAGCGTCGCATCGCCTGGTTGGGAATACCGGTTAAAACTCAGTGATAAATTATGATCAGGCAGCCCGCGTACTCATTAATCCGATAAAGTCTGTGCGGCGATTGCACGGTCAGAACGCCCGGTCAGCGCCTTGCGCAGGTCGAATACCAGGCTCAGCATCGCGGGAACGATGAACAGCGTGAATACGGTGGAAACCAGCAGTCCACCGACTACCACGCCGCCTATGCCCCGGTACAACTCCGAACCGGCGCCCGGCGCCAGGATCAGCGGCAGCATCGCGAACGTCGAGGTGCCGGCGCTCATGAAAATGGGGCGGATGCGGCTGTGTACCGCCTCCCTGATGGCGGCGTGGACTTCCATGCCCTCTTTCCTGATATAGTTCAATGACTGGTGCACGATCAGGATAGGGTTGTTGACCACCGTGCCCAGCAGGATAATAAAGCCCAGCATGGTCAGTACATCCAGGGGCTGGTAGGCTATGGCCGCGTTGACTGCAGCCAGACCGAGGAAACCACCCAGCGCTGCCAGGGGTACGCTGAACATGATCACGAACGGATACAGGAAGCTCTCGAACAGCGCGGACATGAGCAGGAAGGTAATGATCAGCGCCAGGATCAGGTTCCATTTCAACGCATCACCCGCCGCTACCAGTTTATCGGCGCTGCCGGTTAATTCTATCCGATAAAGCCCGCCGAGGTCGTCGCGCGCGCGCATGGGTTCGACGAGCTGTGATTGGATGATCTCCATCGCGGCTTCTGTGGGCATCTCATCTTCCGGCACGATACGGATGGTAATGGTGCGCTCCCGTTCCCGGTGGTTGACCTGGATCGGCCCGTAGGTGAGCGCGATATCGGCGATGGAACCCAAGGTCACCAGGCGACCGGCCGGGGTGGCTACAGGCAGTTGTTCCAGGGTATGGGTATTGTAGACAACACCCTCCTCCGCTTTGAGGCGGATATCGATTTCCTTGCCCTCATGCTGGTAGTCACTGGCCTTCACGCCGTCCACCAGGGCGTCCACCGAGAAACCCAGGTCGCGGTTGCTGATGCCCAGTTCCGCAGTGCGGCGCCGGTCCGGCTTAACCTGCATTTCCGGGTTGCCCAGGTCCAGGCCGGGGATGGGAAAGGTCTGCGCGCCAGGCATCACCTCGGAAGCCATTGCAAAGATTTCTCCGCCCAGCGCGATAAGCCGTTCCAGGTCCGGTCCCTTGATCTCCACATCGATGGAACGCCCTTCACCACTTTCGTCTTCAAATATGCTCCATTTCTGTAAAATCGCTATGGCCCCGGGGACCGCAGTCATGGTCTGCCGGAAAATGGGGATCAACTCGCTGGTGCGCAACGGATCATTGGGTTTAATACCCATGAATATTATTTCACCTTCGAACCCGAAAAAGAACGTATCTAGCCCGCCGCCGGGCAGTTCCTCCGCTTCCGGCGTATCCGCAGGATGGGACATGAGAAAATCCATTGCGCCCGCGAACTCGTTGTGAATCGAGCCCCGCTCCGCCACGGTGTAACCCGGCGGCGGCAGCATGAGACCGAACAGGAAATCAGTGTTTCCGCTGGGCAGGTATTCTGTTTTCGGTTTTATCAGGATGCTGATACCCGTTGCCAGCACAACCACCACGCCGACGATCACCAGGCGGCGCAGCATCGATTTATTTATCCAGTAAGACAGCGACGCGATCCCGTCTCTTAACATAGCCGCCAGGGACACACCGCCCCACAGGCTCCGGAAGCCGCCGTTACTGCCGGAACCGGCCGCCTGGAGCATGCGTGCCGACATGGTGGGTATCACGGTAATCGCGATGACCAGGCTCAGGCCCACAGCGCAACTGACGGCCACTGCGATATCGGCAAACAACTGGCCAATTTCCTCTTCGATCAGCAGCACCGGCGCAAACACGGCGATGGTGGTCAACGTACTTGCGAGCACCGCGCCCCACACTTCGTTGACGCCATCGTAAGCTGCACTGAAGATTGGCTTACCCATTTGCCTGTGCCGGTAGATGTTCTCCAGAACGACGATGGAATTATCCACTACCATACCGGTCGCAAATGCCATACCGGCGAGGCTGATCACGTTGATAGTCCTGTTGAACAAGCCCATCATCAGGAACGTGCCGATGATACTGATGGGGATGGTGAGCGCGGCGATAAAAGTGCTGCCGACATTGCGCAGGAAAACCAACAGCACCAGGATCGCGAGTGAACCGCCGATAACCAGGTTATTTCGCACCAATTCTATCGCGCTGTTGATATACCCGGTTTGGTCCCAGGCATGAACCAGTTTCAGACCCATCGGATTCAGCAGTTCCCTGTTTACCTTTTCCACCCCTTCATTCACCTGGTCCATGATATCCAGTTCATTGGCGCCAATCTGGCGTTGAATGTTCATCGCCAGTGTCCTGTGATTATGGACGAATATCGCGCCCCGGGGTTTTTCATGGGCAAGTTCCACCCGGGCCACATCGCGCAGGTACACGGGGACATCGTTACGCCTGGCGATCACGATGTTTTCCAGTTCTTCCGGAGACCGGTATTCGCCGACAGTGCGCACGATGTAGCGGCGCTTGCCCTCATCGAAATCACCCCCACTGAAATTGCGGTTTTCCCGCTCTATCGCATCGGCAAGTTCCACCAGCGTAACCTGGTGCAGCGCCAGCCGGGCCGGATCGGCAATGACGTGAACTTCGGCTTCGCGGCCACCATAGACATTCACCTTGGAAACGCCTTCCACCCGTTCCAGTTGCGGTATCACGTAATCGTCAAAAAAGTCATACAACGTGGAAAGATCTTTGCCCGCGCCGTTTTCCGCCGTGGTTTCGAGGTGAAACCAGGCTATCGCTCCCGAGACGCCGGCCTGCCCTGTTATGATCGGTTTCTCGACGTTGGCGGGATAATCCTCCACCTGGTCCAGGCGGTTCGATACCTTGAGCCTGGCTGCATCCTTGTCGGTGCCGACCTGGAAACGCAGTGTTATCACACCCTGGCTGTCCTGGCTTTCGCTGCGCATCCTGACCAGACCTTCCAGGGATTTGAGTTCCTCCTCCTGTTCGTCGATGATATCCCGCTCCACCTCCAGCGGACTGGCGCCGGGCCAGATGGTGGTCACCGTGATCTCCGGCTTGGTGACTTCCGGGGCCAGTTGCACCGGCATATTCAATAACGCGACAATACCGAACAACACCAGGAAGATGACGCCGACCGCGGTGGTGACCGGATGGCGGATACAGGACTGTATGAAATTCATGGAACCGGGTACGCCAGCGGCTCCGCCTGCACGGGCTGCCCCGGGAACAATCTCTCATTGCCGCGCGTGATCACCTTGTCTCCCGCGGAGATATCCCCGTTTACCACCGTCCATACGCCCAGCGCATCACCAACCGTTACCGGCGCAGGAACAGCGCTGCCCTGGTTCACAAGGTATACCACCGTGCTGTTACCCTGCCTGACAATCGCATCCTTGGGCACGAGAGTGCCGGGGCTGGAATTGCCCAGTTGAAATGCGACCCGCGCAATCATACCGGCGCCGATCTCACTTCCCGGTTCGGTAAGCCGGAGTTTCACCGGGAAAGTACGGGCCTGGATATCCGCCTGGGGGATCACGGCGCGTATATAGGCCGCATAGTCGCTGCCGGGGACAGAGTCGAACCGGACTGTTACCTTGGCGCCGGTCTTCAGTTGGTTGAAATACCTTTCGGGGACATCCACGTGAACTTCCTGTATATCCGTTGACATCACTTCCAACAGCCTGGCGCCCGCGTCACTCCACTGTCCCACCTCGGTATGGCGGGTGATGATTACGCCGTTGAACGGCGCCCGGATCGTGCTGCGTTCAATGTCATGCCGTATCGCGGCCGCCTCTGCGCGCAAAGTTTCAATACGGCCCTCCCAGGCATCGAATTCATAGCGGGCTTCATCCAGTTGCTGGCGCGAGATGGCATTGCTCTCCACCAGGCCCCTGTATCGTACCAGGCTGGTTTCAGCCAGTTTACTGCGCGCCAGTGCCTCGGTCAGGCGCGCTTCGGCAGCCTGCAAACGTAACTCCAGCGGCGTAGTACGTAATATCACCAGGGGTTGGCCGGTGGTAACCCGGTCTCCCTCGCGCACCTTGAGTTCCGTTACCAGTCCGCCTATCTCACCGGCCAGCACACTGACGTTGGGCGCTTCCAGGTATCCCGGCAACAGCACGGACTGCTGCACCAGTTTACTGACAGCTTCCGTATACCTGACCGGACTTGCCTGCTGCGCGTTGTCCTGGGCGAATGACATCGCGGCAAAACAGACCGCGAGTAGCAGTCCGGCTATCGCGCCAGTACGCTTGGGGCAAGATGATAATGTTTGCATACTCATTGCGTTATAAGATTGATGTGCACTTTCTTCTTGCGGACTACGCCTGATACGGCCTCGCTGGTCAGTTATTCGCAAGCATGCGCCGCCATAGACGGATAAAGCATAGTTTTTCGTGCAAACCGTGATTGAGGATACGACTGATCAGGCAATCCGGTTAGTTGTTGTCAGGTAACTTCGTTAAGACGCCCGGTGGCGCAATCATAGACAAAACCGTGAACCTGATCTTTGTAAAGAATAAACGGATTGGCCTGGATGCGAGCCATGGACTGGCGCACATCCTGTTCCAGGTCTTTGAATGCCTCCATTGCAAACGCGGGACGGAGGCCGGTATCAGCCTCAATACTGTCTTTGACGTCATCGTCGCGAAAGGTCAGCATCCCACAGTCCGTGTGGTGGATCAATACGATTGCCCGTGTATCCAATAAGCGTTGGGAGATGATCAGCGAGCGAATCACGTCTTCGCTCACTACGCCACCGGCATTGCTTATCACGTGCGCGTCGCCTTCCCGGAGACCCAGGGCCTTGTGCGGGTCCAGGCGAGCATCCATACATGCCACCACGGCGAGTTTACGCCCGGGCAATTTAGGCAAGTCGCCTTTGTCAAAACCGTCCGCGTAGCGGGCGTTATTTTGGAGAAGTTCGTCTATCATGGTTCTCACCAGTTAGTGTTACGCTGGTTTTTTACACGGCACAGGTTACCACAATCGGCAATAGAAAAGGAGAATTACGCTGGCCCCAGACGCTCCAGGACATCGGCGTGCAGCCGCGGGCCGGACGCGGCAACGACCAGTCCACCCTCCAGCGCGGTCCTGCCCTGCCAGTCGGTAATGATGCCGCCGGCGCCTTCCACGATGGGGATCAGCGGCATGATGTCATAGGCTGACAGCCCGCCTTCGATCACCAGGTCCACGTAACCGCTAGCCAGCATCCCGTAGCCCAGGCATTCCGTTCCATAGCGTGAGAAACGGCATTCGGCGGCTACGCTCATGAACTTCACACGGGTTTCGTCGGTCGGGTACATGGCCGGATGGGTGCAACACAGGACGGCATCTGCGAGGCTCACCGGCTCGCGTACCTTGATACGCGATCGCTGTTGCCCGCGCAGGAAGTACGCGTTGTTGCCATCGCCCAACCAGGTTTCCCCGGTGTAGGGTTGGCGCATCGCGCCGGCCAGGCATTCACCGTCTTGTTTCAATCCTACCAGGACTCCCCACATCGGTGTGCCGGAAATGAACCCGCGGGTGCCGTCGATGGGGTCGATTAACCAGGTAAATGCGTCACTTCCCTGTTGCGTACCAAACTCTTCGCCGATGATGCTATGGCCGGGATATTCGGCGGCGATGCGCGCGCGGATGAATGCCTCGGTTTCTTTGTCTGCCCGGGTGACCGGATCGAAAGACTCCCCCTTTTGGCGTTTATTCGTCACCTCAAGGCCACTGCGGAAATATTTCAATGAAATCTCCCCGGCCTGTTCTACCAGGTCTTCCAGGAAAAGCAGGTAGTCAGATGATGTGCGCGTGCTACTCACCTGCTCCACCTCGGAGATTGCCTCGCTTGAGGGAGAAATAAACACCAATGAAACAAAGCACCGCGGCGACGAAAAAACTGGCGTTGATGCTGGCAAGCAACGGACCGTGCTGTTCCTCCGAGAACTGCACCGGCCCGAGCATCAGCGCGAAAACCAGGGTCACGATTCCCATACTGAACATCTGTCCGATGATCCGCATGGTGGAAACGGTTCCGGAGGCCGCGCCCAGGTATTTTCGGTCAACAGAACTCAGGATGGCGTTGGTATTCGGTGAGGCAAACAGGGAAAACCCCAGGCCCACAAGCATCAGCGTCGTGACGACGAACATGGTTGGTGTCTGCGGTCCTGCCGCGGCCAGCAGGGCCAGGCCTGTTGCAGTAAGACCCATCCCCGAAGAGGCAATCAGACGCGGCTCATGCCGATCCGACATTCTGCCGGCCAGCGGAGAAAACAAGGTCATGACCAGCGGCTGAGAGATCATCACAAGGCCGGCAAACTGCGGGCTGAACCCCCTGATATTCTGCAGGTACAGGCTCATCAGAAACGTCGTGGAGAACGTCGCGGAATACATGATCAGCGCGGCGGCGCAGGAGTAGGAAAGCACGGGGTTGCCGGAAAACAGGTTAACGTTGAACAGCGGGTATTGCAGACGCTTTTCGTACCTGAAGAATACTGCAAAACCGATACCGCTGAGCAGGATCAGGGCGAATCCGGATAGCGCAGGCAAAACCGAGAACCCGTACATCAGCGCAATTACGGCAATACCGTAGATCAGTGCGCCGGGGAGGTCGAATTTCTGCCCCGCAGGCCCGCGCCACTCTCCCTTTAAGTTAAACAGTCCTAAGATAATGACCAGCACGACAACCGGGATATGGAACACGAATACCACACGCCAGCCGAACTCCTGGGTAACCCAGCCGCCGATAAAAGGCCCGCAGGTAAGCCCCAGGTAAACCGCAGACACGGACAACCCCAGGACTTTTCCGCGCTTCTCCGGCGGATAAACGGACGACAGTATTGCGATGCCGGTACCGAACAGCATTGCCGCGCCCATGCCCTGTAATGCCCGGCACAGGATCAGCATCACAGGCGATAACGCAAATGACGCAAGAATTGATGCCACAGTCACCGTCGTCATGCCGGACAGGAACATTTTCTTGCGCCCGTACATATCGCCAAGCCGCCCGAACGGCAACAGGAAAACACCACTGGACAGCAGGTACGCCAGGGGTACCCAGCTTGCGGTAATCGCGTCCATTTCCAACCCGCGGGCGATGGTTGGAATGGCCACGTTTACGGCCGACAGCATCAAAGGGGTGATAAAAGCGCCCAGGCAAACGATGGTGAGCGCTGTTCTCCGGAGAGTTTTTTCAGACATCAGGATAAAAGGTAGTCCTGCGCCAGGCCGCAGACCAGGTCGAGGAGGTACGGAGTCATCTCCCTGGCGGTTTCCGTCTCCGAGCGGGTGTGCACCCAGCCCAGGTACGTGGTCGCGCGCGCCATCAGCAATAGCGGGAAACGGGCCAGGTGTTCGTCCGGCAGCGGCCTGTGTTGCCGGTAGCCCGCAACCAGCGCGTCTTTTGCCGGCGCAAAATGCTCGGTCCCGTGCAGGAATATAATCGAGGTGGCGATGTCGAACAGGTGCCACCCGTAGCCGCAGTCATCAAAATCGATTACCCGGATACCGTCCGCGCCGGTCAGCACATTTTCAAACACCAGGTCCGCATGGATCAAACCATACCGGTCCGGGGCAGTACCCAATTGCGTCAATTCGGCGCGTAATTTATCCCGCACTTCGAGCATCATCTCACGCTGCCCTGCGTTCAGGGCCGCCAGTTCCCAGAAACGGCCCCAGAACGGCTGTTCGCCGGTCAGACCATCCACATCCCAGGCGTGGCGGGTAAAGCCTTCCGGTTGCTGCCATTGCCGGGTATGGTTGTGCATGCTTGCCATCGTGCTTCCCAGGGTTTCAAAACGCACGCGTATCTCGTCTGCAGTGCCCTCCAGCCCCTGTTCCACGCTGCCCAACTGTTTGCCATCGATCCAGTCAACAATATCCACCTGGCGCGGTTCCGGCACCCCAGGCGTTTCGACGACCTCAAACATCCGGCCGTTGTTTGAATAACGCACCACCGGAGTCAGTATGCCATACTCCATCAGACTGGTTATCCATTGCCATTCGGACCGGAGCTCGGCGTCGGCGTGATAACCGGCGCGGTGAACGCGCACTACATAATTTTGCTCTGCGGCCTGGTCAAACACGCGGTAAACCCCGTTCTCCCGCAATTTCAGTAATTCCAACGGCGATTTGGAGTCGATATTCCACAGCGGCAATGCCCGGCGCACCAACTCGGCATAGCGGTTTTCCAGCTCGGCAAGCGGGAGGTGGTAAAAATCAGTCATAGTTTCTGCGTCCGGAGGAAGTTTATGGATTTGCCGGCCCTGGCAGAAATCCTGTCTCGTCCTGCAGGGCTTTGCCGATAGCCAGCAGCCTGCGGTCGGATCCGGCCGGTCCTTCCAGGCAGACACCGGCGGGCAGGCCGTTGGCAGCCAGGCCTGCGGGCACACACAGGCTGGGTATACCCGCATTGCTGGAAGGATCGGTATTGCGAATGATGGTCCCCATGGTCGGATGTTGTGAACCGTTCAGGGTAATGGTCTCGTCATCGCCTATCGGGGGAGCGGTCAGCGGTGCCGCGGGGATAACCAGGGCATCCAGGTCATGGCGCTTGAAACACTCTGAAAACAGCGCCTGTAACTGCGGCCGGCAGTTCTGCACTGCGTTATCGTAGACCTCTTTGCTGATGGCGCCGGACACGACTGCGGTATACGCCTTTTCCACATCCGGGCTGGCTATCCGGGCCAGCACCTCTTCGATGGAGACGCCGGGCACATAATCCTTGAGGTAGCGCTTCATATCCTGTTTTGCCTCATACAGCACGACCGGGAAGCTCACCTTCTCGTTGAGATCGGCCACGCCGTCGAGGTCAACTTCGACCAGGGCTTTGCAGGATGCGGCCAGCATCTCCAGCGTGGACTCGATAACATCCGCCATACCCGCTTCCAGGTTCTGATAATAATAGGCGCGCGGCACACCCAGCCTGACGTCAGCCAGGTTGACCTGTTCGGCAGGCGCCGGGTCGGCGGCCATCACCCGATCCAGCAACTGCAAATCTTCAATCGCCCTGGCCATCGGCCCCGGTGTGTCGCGGGTCGAAGAGATAGGGATGATACCTGCGCCGGGGTAACGGCCGACAGTGGGTCTGAAACCGCAGATGCCGCAGAACGCGGCCGGCAAACGCGTTGACCCGCCCGTGTCCGTGCCCAGTCCGGCGGGCAGTATCCCCGCGGCAATCGCCACCGCAGTGCCGCCGCTGCTGCCGCCCGGTATCAGGTCAGGGTTGTACGGATTGCGCGCCGGGCCGAACGTGGGGTTGTTATTGGTAATGCCGAACGCGAGTTCGTGCATGTTGGACTTGCCGAAGATGACCGCGCCGGCGTCCAGCAAGCGCTGGGCAACCGGCGCGTTCGCTGGCGGAACATGCCCTCTCAGCGCCGGAGTGCAACCTGACGTCGGCAGGTCCGCGCTGTTGATATTGTCTTTCAGCAGCAGCGGCGCGCCCAGTAATTCCGGATTGTCATCGTCTCGCCGCTGCCGGTCCCGTTGCGCAGCGGCAGCCAGCAAGCGCGGTTCATCCAGGGCTACGACCGCATTCAGGCGCGCCACCTCCCTGTTACGTTCCAGCATGGCCTGCACATACTCGACCGCGCTGAACTCTCCGGCCTGCATCCGCTCCAGCGCACCGGTCAGGGATAAATCGAGGATGTCAGCCATTTACCCCTGGCTCCAGGCCTGAAAACTGCTGCCTGACCGGGCCAATTGTTCGAGTAACGGAGCAGGGGTCCACCACAGGTCACCGTAGCGGGCGCGGTATTTTTCAACTGCCGCCAGTACCTTATCCAGGCCAATCATGTCGGCATATTTCATCGGGCCGCCGCGATAACGGGGCATGCCGTAGCCGTTGATGAAGATCACGTCGATATCGCCGGGCCGAATGGCAATACCCTCCTCCAGCACCCGCGCGCCCTCGTTGATCATCGAATAGAGCAGACGTTCGATAATTTCCTCGTCACTGACCTCCAACTGGGGCACGCCCAGCGCTTGAGCTTCACGCCGGGCAATTTCCATCACCTCAGGGTCCGGCACTGGTGTCCTGCCCTGGTAGCGATAAGTCCCTGCTCCGGTCTTCTGGCCGAGCCGTCCCATTTCGGTGAGCACCTTAATCATGCGGCAGTAAACCGGATCGTCGGGACGGTCCTGCCATTCGTTATTCAGCTTGTAGAATATGTCGAGGCCGGACAGGTCCATCACCGCGTGCGGACCCATGGCCATGCCCCAGTCATACGCAACCTGGTCGACCCGCTCCGGCGGGATACCTTCAAGCATCATCTGTTGCGCCTCCCTGATATAAGGGAAGAACATGCGGTTGCCGACGAAGCCGAAGCAGACTCCCACCAGGACACCGACTTTACGTATTTTTTTCGCGATGCCCATGGCCGTTGCGATAACATCGGCGGCAGTCTGCTCGGCGCGTACGATCTCCAGCAACTTCATGATGTTGGCCGGCGCAAAGAAGTGCATACCGATTACGTCCTGCGGACGTTTCGTGACTGCAGCGATCTCATTCAGGTCCAGGCTGGAAGTATTGCTCGCCAGGATGGCGCCGTCTTTGCAGACCTCATCCAGCCTTGCAAATACCTGCTTTTTTACCGCCATGTTCTCGAAAACGGCTTCGATTACCAGGTCCGCCCCGGCAACATCCCCATAATCGGTGGTCGGCGCGAACATTTGCATCGCCTGTTCCAGTTGTGCTTGCGTCATGCGCCCCTTGTCGACCGCGACCGAGTAGTTGTTACGGATGATCCCCAGCCCTCGCTCCAGGCCGGCCTGGTCAGCCTCGAGTAGCGTAACCGGCATACCGGCATTGACGAAGTTCATCGCAATGCCTCCCCCCATGGTACCGGCGCCGATGACCGCCACGCTGTTTATCTCCCTGGCGGGCGTGGTTTTCGGAACATCAGGTATCTTCGCGGTTTCCCGTTCCGCAAAGAACAGGTGGCGTTGCGCCTGGGAATGGGTGGAGGCCTTGCATTCACTGAACAGCCGCCGTTCCGTTATCACTGCGTCCGCGTAGGATTGATCCACGGCTGCACGCACACATTTCAGGATCTGGACCGGTGCGAAGAAACCCCGGGCCTTGCGCGCCAGTTGCTGCTCATACTCGGCGTAAAACGCATCATCCATACCTGTTGCGTCGACATCAAGTTGGCTCACCCGTTTCAGCGGCGCCGCATCGGCCAGCAATTCCCTGGCGTAAGCGATGGCGCCGGCGCGTAAATCACCTTCAACCAGCTTTTCGATTATGCCGGCGTCCAGCGCTTCCGCGGCGCCGACCTGGCGACCTGAAGTCATCATCTCCAGCGCCTTGCGCGCGCCGGCCAGGCGCGGCAACCGTTGTGTGCCGGTGGCGCCGGGCAGCAGACCGAGGTGTACTTCCGGGAGTCCCACTCTCGCGCCGGGCAGCGCACAACGGTAATGGCAACCCATGGCCGTCTCCAGGCCGCCACCCAGCGCGGTGCCGTGGATGGCGGCCACGATCGGCTTCTCCGAGGCCTCGAATTTCTCCACCAGTTCCGGTAACCAGGGATCAGCAATGGGTTTGTCGAATTCAGTGATGTCAGCGCCGGCGATGAACGTTCTGCCCGCGCAGATCAGCACTGCGGCCCTGGCCGCGTCATCGGCTGCGAGCCGCTCCAACGCATCCCAGCAACCTTTTCTGACTGCCGCAGACATCGCATTCACGGGTGGATTATCAATGGTAATGACGGCAATGCTGTCTTCGATTTCGTAGCTGATTGTAGCTGGCATGGATATTTACTGTCCTGTTGTTGTCTCAGGGCAGTAATCCTAATCGGTATCGGTTGATATGACAACCTCGCGGATATACCTTTCCGGCTATATCAGGTGGGAATGGGCAGCTCCGTTCTTTTCGTCACCGCGCGCAAAGCGAAGCTGGACCTGACCCGCGCGACACCGGGCAATGCAGTCAACTGTTCATGGTGGATGCGTTCATAATCGGCAGCGTCTGCGACCACGACGCGCAACAGGTAATCGTATTCGCCGGACATCAGGTAGCACTCCATGACCTCAGGGACCTGGGCCAGGGCGGCTTCGAATGCATCCTGGTCTTCCCGGCGCTGTCGGTTCAGCGCGATTTCCACGAACACATTTCCCGGCAACCCAACCGCCGCCTGGTTGATCAGCATCGCAAAGCCACCAATCACGCCGGCCTGCTCCAGTAACCTGACCCGGCGCAGGCACGCGGACTCGGACAAATTGACCCGCTGCGCGAGCCGAACATTACTGATGCGGCCATCCAGTTGCAGTTCATGCAGAATAGCGTGATCTGTCCTATCCAGTGATAACATTAGAATTATATTTGATAATTTTAGATAAATTATAAGAATAATTCTAATTATACACGATATTATCCAATATTTTGCAAAGAAATTCTGTTCACTTTTCACTAGACTTCTGTCTCAGAAACCTCTGGATTTAGCCAGATATTCGGGTTAACCCAACCAGGAGCAAACACGATGCAGATCGGAGTACCCAAAGAGACCAAGAACCATGAATACCGTGTGGGTCTGACGCCGGCCGGAGTGCAAGAGCTGGTGCAGGCGGGACACCAGGTATTGGTCGAAACCAATGCCGGCAACGCGATCGGCATGTCCGACGCCGATTATGCCGGCGCCGGCGCTGCGATTGTTGCCAACGCACGCCAGGTGTTTGCCGGGGCCGACCTGATCA
This sequence comes from Gammaproteobacteria bacterium, assembly GCA_965221335.1. Taxonomy (GTDB): domain Bacteria; phylum Pseudomonadota; class Gammaproteobacteria; order Eutrophobiales; family Eutrophobiaceae; genus JAAXHV01. The sequence goes on from CBDCSC010000004.1 coordinate 505,126, forward strand.
TAAAGGTCAAAGAACCGCAACCCGATGAATGCCGGCTGTTGCGCCCGGGTCAGACCTTGTTCACCTACCTGCACCTGGCGCCGGACCCGCTGCAGACCAGGTTGCTGCTGGACTCCGGCGCCATCGCGATTGCTTATGAAACGGTCACGGCGCCGGATCGGACACTGCCTTTACTCGCCCCCATGAGTGAGGTGGCGGGGCGGCTGTCGGTACAGGCAGGTGCGCACTGCCTGGAAAAAGCGCAAGGCGGTTCCGGTGTGCTGCTGGGCGGCGTCCCCGGTGTCGCCCCGGCCAAGGCGCTGGTGATCGGTGGCGGCGTGGTGGGCGATAATGCCGCGGCCATGGCCCTTGGGATGGGCGCCGATGTGACCTTGCTGGATTGTTCTCTGCCGCGCCTGCGCCAGCTCGACGCGGAATACGGCGGACGGGTCAAATGCGTTTATTCAACCCGGGATGCCATTGAAGACTATGCGCTACAGGCCGACCTGGTCATCGGGGCAGTCCTGCGTCCGGGCGCCACGGCGCCGAAATTAATCGGAAAAGACCTGGTCAGACGCATGAAGCCCGGTTCGGTCCTGGTTGACGTCGCCATTGACCAGGGGGGATGTTTCGAAACTTCCCGGCCGACGACGCACCAGGCGCCGACCTATATCGTCGATGGCATCGTGCATTACTGTGTCGCGAACATGCCCGGCGCAGTCCCGCGTACTGCTACGCTTGCGCTCAACAACGCTACCCTGCCTTATGTAAGGATGCTGGCAGAGAAGGGAATCAAACGAGCTTTAATGGATGATCAGAGCTTGCGCAGTGGTCTCAACATCTATAAAGGTCGGGTCACCTGTGAAGCCGTCGCAGATGACCTTCATTACGATTACCTGCCGGCCGTGGAGGCGCTGGCGGCCTGAAAAAAACCCTCAGTACATATGCTGGCCGCCATTGATGCTCAGGGTCGAGCCGGTAATAAATCCCGCTTCATCACCGACCAGGAACAACACCCCGCGGGCGATTTCTTCGGCCTTGCCCAGACGGCGAACAGGAATCTTGGCGATGATTTTTTCCAGCACGTTCTCCGGCACCGCCCGAACCATGTCGGTATCAATGTAGCCCGGCGCAATCGCATTGACTGTTATCCCCTTGGCCGCGCCTTCCTGGGCCAATGCCTTGGTAAACCCATGTATGCCGGACTTGGCGGCCGCATAGTTCACCTGGCCGTACTGACCCGCCTGGCCGTTGATCGAACCGATATTCACGATACGGCCGAAACCGCGCTCGCGCATACCATCGATGACACACCGTGACATATTGAAGCAGGAACCCAGGTTGGTCTGGATCACCCTGTCCCACTGCTCGAAATCCATTCTGTGCATGGTGCCGTCGCGGGTAACGCCCGCATTGTTGACCAGCACATCCACCGAACCCAGGTCCTGCTCTATCTGCGTAACGGCATCCCGGCACGCATCGAAATCACCCACATCGAACTTGTACACGTTAATCTTGGTGACATCCTGGAACCTGGCTGCTGCCTCGTCGTTGCCGACATAACTTGCCGCCACATGGTATCCCGCTTCCTTCAGGGCGATTGAAATGGCGCCGCCGATACCCCGGGTGCCGCCTGTTACTACTGCTACTCTTGCCATGGTGTTTACCTCTGATTAAACCGCTTATTATAGCATCAACGGGAAAGTGGAATAATAATGCTATACTTGATAGTAACCATATGGCCATTGCAATGAAACTTCTCCGGGTTCGGTCCGCTTTCTCAGCGTTCTTGCTGCTGTTCGGGATATGCTGCCATGCGGCCAATGCGCCTGCCGATACAGATAATCAAGCTCAGACCGCGGCTGAACTGACCCGGTCGATCGCGGATTACGAACAGGAAATTCAGGCCCGGGAGGCGGAATACGGTGTTTACGATCCCGCCACCGGTGAATACCTGTTATCCGTCGGCCTGGTCTACCAGAATGCCGGCAGACACCAGGAGGCGGCCGATGCATTCAACCGCGCCCTGCAAATCAAAAGGGTTAACGAAGGATTGCAGAGTACCGGCCAGTTACTCATCTTAGAGCAACTCATCAAAAGCAATATCGCCAGGGCGAACTGGGAAGAAGTGGATCGCAACTATCAGCAGCTATTGTGGATACACAAGCGTAATTATGAGCCGGGCGATCCGCGGTTGCTGCCGGTTGTGGATACGGTCGGACGCTGGAAGTTAAAGGCCTACAAGGAAAACCTGCTGGACAGCAGCGCAATCAGGATAATCGGTGAATCCGAAAAACTGTTCAAGGATACGATCAATATCCTGGAACGCCAGTATGGCGAAAACGACCCGAGGCTGATCAACCCTCTATACGGCAGGGCATTGACGAATTACCAGTATGCGATAGAAGTTGCCAATACCCCGCAGGATGAGTTTCGCGGCGCCGGCAGTCCGACCAGGACCCAGGTGATATGCCGCACCGTCCCGACCGCAAACGGCGGCGCCAGGCGTATCTGCAACACTATCAGGGTACCTGATCCGAGTTACTACGCCAGCCAGAGCAGTAACAAGGACTTCGCGTTGGGGCAACGACTTGTCTCGGTAGGCAAGGCATTGCAGCATATTATCCTAATCCATGAAGCCAATCCGGACCTGCCTGAAGATTCCCATGCCCGGGCGCTGGTGCACCTGGGTGACTGGAACCTGCTAAGGGGCAAGAAAACCACGGCCTACAAGAACTACAAGTCCGCCTACGAATTGCTGGTGGACAGCGACGAGTACCAGGAAGTGATTGACGAATTATTCGGCAAACCCCAGAACCTGCCGGCCCTGCGCCTGCCTCTGCCCGAGATAGATCAGAAACTGGAAGAAGACAAGACCACGTCTGTTCTTGCCTCGTTTGACGTGTCCCGTTCCGGGCGCGCAATAAACGTACAGATTATCGAATCGGAACCTCCGGATGCCACCTCCGCCCGCAGGAAAGCCAAGAAAACCATCCGCGGGCGTTTGTACCGGCCACGTTTTGAGAAAGGCGAGCCGGTGGACACGGTAGGGAATAAAATCCGCATAGTGGATTAGACACCCTGTTTGGACTGGCGTACAAGCTTGTTGCGCAATCAGTCGAAATCCTCGGTGTCTGGCATCAGCACGAACTCGGGATAGGACTCGATTCCCAATTCTGCCGAATCCTGGCCGAGCTCCTCCACCTCGGCAGACACCCTGACCCCAATGGTCTTTTCGATTGCGTACCAGATGATCAATGACACCAGGAAAACATAAACACCGACGCCGAAAATGCCGGTGAGCTGCACCTTCAGGTCTCCACCGGCGGCGATGCATACGGCGAGGGTACCCCAGATACCCGCAAACAGGTGCGCGGAGATCGCGCCGACCACATCATCCACCTTCAATCCCTCCAGCAGCTTCATGCCCAACACGCAGATGACGCCGCCTACCAGGCCGATAATGATCGCCCAGGTGTGGGCGACGATATCCGGCCCGGCGGTAATCGATACGAGTCCGGCAATTGCGCCGTTCAGGCCGGCCAACAGGTCGACCCGGCCCAGTAGCGGCCTTGAAACACTGAGCGCCGCAATCACACCGGCCGCCGCCGCCAGGTTGGTGTTGACCAGCACGTTGCTCATTGCCACTGCATCAACGGCGCCGCCCAGCGCCAGTTGCGAACCGCCGTTGAACCCGAACCAGCCCAGCCACAGGATAAAAACACCCAGGGTGACGATAGGAATATTGGAAGGCGGCGTGGGCTTGACGCTGCCATCGGCGCGGTACTTTCCCAGCCGCGGGCCAACTATCAGCGCGCCGGCCAGCGCGGCCCAGCCTCCGGTCGAATGCACAATTGTGGAACCGGCAAAGTCCTGGAAACCCATCTCGTCGAGCCAGCCTCCACCCCAGGTCCAGGCGCCGACGATGGGGTAGATCGCGCCGGCCAGACAAGCGGTAAACAGCAGGAACGACCACAACTTTACCCGCTCCGCCATGGTGCCGGAAACAATGGAGGCCGTGGTCGCGACGAACACCATCTGGAAGAACCAGTCGGACATTACGGAATAACCGTTATCGATTACCGCCGCCTTGGCGCCCTCATCACCGGACAACAGCGCAAGCTCCTCCGCCGACGGGCCGTAGGTGAAGCTGAACGAACCGATCCAGCCGGACACATCCGTGTACATCAGGTTGTAGCCCAGCAGGTAGTACATCAGGCCGGCGATTGAATAGAGCCCGATGTTCTTCAGGCAGATTACCGAGGCGTTCTTGGTGCGCACCGACCCCGCTTCCAGCATAGTGAAGCCGGCACACATCCACATTACCAGCGCGCCCCAGACCAGGAATGAAAATGTATTGAAGATGAACTGCAATTCCTGCTCTACCGCCGCATAGGCACAAGGCGCGGCCGCCAGGATAATTACAGCAGTGAAAAGTTTCCCCGGAAATGCAATGGTATAGGGGGATAGTTTAACGCGTTCAGTGTTCATCGCCCTCCCCTGTTCTTGATGCAGCTATTGTTGTATCACAATACACTGCCCGGAGCAATGGCCGGGAGTAATGAACTTTAACTCCGGGCGAGCAAGATCAGAAATACGACAAACAGGACTACGACCCCGATGGGAATCAGCGCGCCAGACCAGTCGGGGTTCTCCGCTTCCCGGCTTTTCTTGAGCGCGGCCTTGGCCCCGGGCCAGAACAGGAACAACACGCCCACAGCCAGGATTCCGACCAGAATCTGTTCAAATAATTCCATAGATATGTTTTCAGAAAGCTCTGAACAAGGCCATCCTGGTTATGAAAGATCTCCCTGCTATAAGCTGGGCTTTAAGCAGGACCTGGTGACAGCCATTATCCGGACCATCGCAGAATCCCCTGACCCGGCGATAATCACTACTGAGTGAATTGCCTGAATTTCACGCTGACCCTGATACAGGGCGATTGGCAAGGAAAAAACCCCGTAAGTACGGGGTTCAATCAGTCATCCAACAGCTTGATCAAGTAACAACGACCACCTCAGTGGCGTGGTATCCCTTCGGTCCCTGTTCAGCGGTGTAGGTAACTCTTTGTCCTTCGTTCAAGGTTTTGTATCCGTCGGATTTTATCGACGAATAGTGCACAAAAATATCATCTCCTCCATCTGATGGTTCGATAAAACCGAATCCCTTGGCATTGTTGAACCATTTGACGGTTCCCCTCATACTCATACTACTCTCCCCCTTCAATAAGAAAATTATGGATTACTGGGTAATGGCTATCTGGTGTACGGCAGAAATTACGGTTGATACTACCTACAACTATGACAGCATTAGACGTAGCATAGTCAATTTTTTTCTGTTTGCCAACTATTATCTAAAGGAATCTCTGAGACTTAATCAGAAGTTCCTGAATTATTGATGTTCGGGCAGGATTTTACTCTGACTCCGAGATATCACCCTGGGTAACGCGTTTGCTCCTGTGGCGCCGGATCAATACCAGGGTCATTAACGGTCCGGACGCGGCATAGGCCAGCGCCAGTAAAAACAATACTACGGATGGCCTCGCGGCAACCAGCGCAATGATCAGCACGATGAGCAGGACACTGAAAAACGGCACCTTGCCGCGCAAATCGAACTGTTTGAAACTGTGATAACGAATATTGCTGACCATCAGTAAGCCGATGAGGATGGTCAACGCGAATGCAAAAAAGCTGGTTGCGCCCTCATTGAGCGGTTTGCCGACACTCCCGAACCAGACCAGACCGGCGATGACCGCGGCGGCGGCCGGACAGGGCAATCCCTGAAAGTAGCGTTTGTCTGCGCTGCCGGCCTGGGCATTGAACCTGGCCAGGCGCAACGCCGCGGCGGCCGCAAAAACAAACGCGGCAAGCCAACCCAGCTTGCCCAACCCGTGCAACGACCATTGATATACCACCAGGGCAGGCGCCAGCCCGAACGACACCATGTCCGACAGGCTGTCATACTGAACACCGAAATCGCTCTCCGTCTTCGTCATCCTGGCAATGCGGCCGTCCATCCCGTCGAGGATCATGGCCACGAACACGGCGATGGCAGCAGGCTCATAGCGCGCATTGATCGCAGCGACGATCGCATAGAACCCGGCGAACAAAGCCGAGGTCGTAAACAGGTTGGGCAGGAGATAAATCCCCCTGCGGCGTTTTATCATATCCTCAGTTTTTTGCCTGATCGACCAGCTTGTTTTCCCTGATCCACGGCATCATCGACCGCAATCTTTCACCCACCTGCTCGATCTGGTGTTGCCGGCTGATGCGCCGCATTGCCTTCATTTTCGGCGCGCCGGTCTGGTTTTCCATGATGAATTCGCGGGCAAAGTCGCCTTGCTGGATCTCCTGCAGGATCTCCTTCATCGCTTTTTTCGCCTCGTCACCGATAACCCTGGGTCCCCGGGTAAAATCGCCGTATTCCGCGGTATTGGAGATGGAGTAACGCATATTGGCGATACCGCCCTCGTAGATCAGGTCAACGATCAGCTTGGTCTCATGCAAACACTCGAAATAGGCCATTTCCGGCGCATACCCCGCGTCCACCAGTGTTTCAAACCCGGCCTGGATCAGCGCGGTAACGCCGCCGCATAATACTGTCTGCTCACCGAACAGGTCAGTCTCCGTCTCTTCCCGGAAATTGGTTTCAATCACGCCGGCGCGCCCGCCGCCATTGGCACAAGCGTATGCCAGCGCAATCTCCCTGGCCTGCCCGGAGGCATCCTGATGCACTGCAATCAGGGTGGGTACGCCACCGCCTTCAACGTAAGTGGAACGGACCAGGTGACCGGGACCTTTCGGCGCGATCATGATCACATCCAGGTTGGCGCCCGGCTCCACCTGGCGAAAATGGATATTGAAGCCATGGGCAAAGGCCAGCGCCGCGCCATCCCTGATATGCGGCGCAACCTGCGTTCGGTACAACGCCGCCTGGTGTTCGTCGGGCGCCAGGATCATCACCACATCCGCCCAGCCAACCGCTTCCTCTATGCTTTTTACGGTGAGGCCCGCCTGCTGTGCCTTGGTCGCAGAGGCCGAACCCTCGCGCAGACCGACGCAGACTTCCACGCCGGAGTCGTTCAGGTTGTTGGAATGGGCATGGCCCTGGGAGCCATAACCTATGATCGCAACCTTTTTGCTTTTTATCACGGATAAATCCGCATCTTTATCATAATATATGTTCATCGTTTATCTCTTGTGCATCGCAATACAGGTCGCCGGAGGGCTGATGGAACCTCTGATAAGGTCTCAGAGGTTCCGTACCCTGAACTAAATCCTGATTGCTTTATCTCCACGTGCGATGCCGGAAACGCCGGTGCGGACGGTTTCCAGTATCAGTTCAGACTTTACCGCCTTCAGGAAGGCATCCAGCTTGTCGCCGTTGCCGGTGATTTCTATCGTGTAGGAATTCTCATTCACGTCGATGATGCGCCCCCTGAAAATATCGCTCAACCGCATCAGTTCTTCCTTCGAAGAATCGGTCGCCTTGACCTTTACCAGCATCAATTCCCGTTCGATATGGTCACCTTCGTTCAGGTCCACAACTTTTATCACGTCCACCAGTTTGTTCAGGTGCTTGGTGATCTGCTCGATGATCGCCTCTGAACCGGACGTGACGATGGTCATGCGCGAGACTGTGCAATCTTCCGTCGGCGCCACGGTGAGTGACTCGATGTTGAAGCCCCGGGCGGAAAACAGGCCGGAAATTCTCGATAACGCCCCGGCCTCATTTTCGACCAGGAGGGACAGGATATGCCGCATCAGGCCAGTTCCCGCTCTTCCGAACCGGGCGCCAGGTGCATCTCGTGTTGCCCCTTGCCCGCGGCTATCATTGGATAGACGTTCTCGTTCTGATCGGTGATGAAATCCATTAACACCAACCTGTCTTTCATTGCCAGGGCCTCCTTGAGCGCCGGCTCTACATCATTGGCCTTCTCAATGCGCATCCCCACATGGCCGAAACTTTCGGCCAGCTTGACGAAATCCGGCAATGCTTCCATGTAGGAATGGGAGTAGCGTTTCTCATAGAAAAACTCCTGCCACTGCCTGACCATACCCATGTACCGGTTATTGAGATTGATGATCTTGACCGGGGTATCGTATTGCAGGCAGGTTGAAAGCTCCTGTATGCACATGACCAGGCTGGCTTCACCGGTGATACAGGCTACCGTTTCGTCCGGAAACGCGATCTTGGCGCCCATCGCCGCAGGCAACCCGAATCCCATCGTGCCGAGACCACCTGAATTCAGCCAGCGGCGCGGCTTGTCGAACTTGTAAAACTGCGCAGCCCACATCTGGTGCTGGCCGACGTCAGAGGAGATATATGCCTCGCCTCCGGTCAGTTCATACAGGCTTTCGATGACCCGTTGCGGTTTAATCAGTTTGGAGCGCCTGTCAAAACGCAGGCAATCCATGGACTGCCAGTCCTTGATCTGCCGCCACCAGGCGGTTATGTCGGGCCGTTCGGTTTTCTGCTGCAAACCTGCATTGACATCCCGCAGCACATGCTTGATGTCACCGACGATGGGAACATCCACGGGCACGTTCTTGGCAATCGAAGATGGGTCGACATCAATATGGATGATCCTTGCATGGGGACAGAATTTCTCCAGGTCCCCGGTCACCCGGTCATCAAAGCGCGCGCCGATCGCGATCAGCACGTCACACTGGTGCATTGCCATGTTGGCTTCATACGTGCCGTGCATGCCCAGCATACCGATGAATTGCGGGTCGGTTGCCGGGTATGCGCCCAGGCCCATCAGGGTATTGGTGATCGGATATCCCAGCGCACGGGTGAATTCCGTCAGCTCCGCGGCAGCCTCGGACAGGATGACCCCTCCGCCCGAGTAGATCATCGGCTTGCGCGCCTTCAGCATCAGGTTGATTGCCCGCTTGACCTGGCCCGGGTGGCCTTTTACGGTTGGCCGGTAGGATCGCATATCAACCGTTTCCGGGTACTCGTAAGCGCAGGAATTCGCGGTGACGTCCTTGGGTATGTCGACCAGCACCGGTCCGGGACGGCCGGTGTTGGCGACATAAAATGCCTTCTTGATGATGCCGGCCAGGTCTTTTACGTCGCTGACGAGAAAGTTATGCTTTACGCAAGGCCTGGAGATGCCGATGGCATCGACCTCCTGGAAGGCATCATTACCGATGACGGAAGTGGGCACCTGGCCGCTGAAAACAACCAGGGGTATGGAATCCATGTAAGCCGTGGCAATACCGGTAATGGCATTGGTGATTCCCGGGCCGGAGGTGACCAGCACCACGCCGGGACGGCCCGTGGCCCGGGCGTAACCATCGGCCGCGTGCGCGGCGCCCTGCTCGTGGCGGACAAGGATATGCTCCACCTCGGTCTGCTTGTACAATTCGTCGTAAATGTGCAATACGGCGCCGCCGGGGTAGCCGAAAACATGTTTCACCCCTTCATCTTTCAGTGCCCGAACGAAAATTTCGGCGCCGCGTAATATAGGTCTTGTTTTTTTCACCACTCGATTTCACAGGTTGCTGAACAACAGGAGATGGTAACTTACTGATATTCTTTGCAAGCGTCAAGTTGTGCCTTGCAAAATAACGCCGGAAACACCGCGGGCGGGGTCACGGTGAGATGCGCCGCGCCCGGTTTTTTTATCCGAAATTGTGCGTTTTCTCACATTTTCATCCATTTTCCGCTTTACCGGTGCGCCGCGCCATCTACAATTTCATTAGCCACACGGAAACGAGGCAACAGCAAGCCTGCCATCTGGTGAGCTGGCGAAAAGGAATTCAAGTACTTCTCCTATAATTCCTGGTACGGGAATCCTCCGTGTCTGATGGCAGGTCCGCTTGTCTGCGTCGGGCCATGGATCAAGGACAGCCTGAGGGCGCCAGGGGGGGCGGAAAAGGGTAGTTTGCGTTTGCTACGCCGCCCCCCTCTGGCAGGGGGATATCAAAGATAGAGAAATATCCGAATTTGCTATATGATCGGATCAATTATGAATTACGAACTGGTTTCGATCCTCACAATGATTATTGCCACTCAATGTAGCCTGGCGGCATTGATCCGGTCTGTTCACAAGGAGATCACAGAATTGGGAGCGCACATGGCCCGTCTTGAAGGACTGTTTGAAGGTTTTACCGGCACGACATCACCATAAATTCAAGGTCCTCTGGCTTGCCCAGAGGCGTCGTATTATATTACCAATGAGAACAACGGAAACCCTGTTGGCCACCCTGCGTGAAGCCCCGGCGGATGCCGAAGTCATCAGCCACCAGTTGCTGCTGCGCGCCGGGATGATCCGGAAAACCGCAGCGGGAATATACAACTGGCTGCCGCTGGGATTGCGGGTCCTGCGCAAGGTGGAGGCGATAGTGCGTGCGGAGATGGATGCGTCGGGCGCGCAGGAGGTATTGCTGTCCGGCGTGCAGCCGGCCGAATTGTGGCATGAGTCCCGGCGCTGGGAGGAATACGGTCCTGAACTGCTGCGCTTTAAGGACCGGCACCAACGGGACTTCTGCCTGGGACCCACCCACGAAGAAGTCATCACTGACCTCATCCGGAACGAAATCCGCAGCTACAAGCAGTTGCCGGCCAATTTCTACCAGGTCCAGACCAAGTTCCGCGACGAAATTCGACCCCGTTTCGGGATCATGCGCGCCCGTGAATTTATCATGAAGGACGCGTACTCGTTTCATCTCAACCAGGAATCGCTGGAACACACATACCAGGTGATGTACCGGACCTATTCCAATATCTTCAACCGTCTCGGGCTGGACTTCCGTGCCGTTGTTGCCGACAGCGGCAATATCGGCGGCAAGGTATCCCATGAATTTCACGTGCTGGCCGACTCCGGCGAAGACAGCATTGCGTTTTCGGAAGGTTCTGATTTTGCAACCAACGTGGAACTCATCGCCGCGCCCGCGCCGGAAAACAAACGGCCTGAAGCGCTAGAGGCGCTGAAAAAAACCGCCACGCCAAACCAGCATACGATCGCCGACATCTGCGCCTTTTTCGATGTGAGCCCGGCGCGCTGCCTGAAAACGCTGATCGTCAGGGGCAGCAACGACGACCTCGTTGCCCTGGTACTGCGCGGCGATCACGAACTGAACCGGCTGAAAGCAGAAAGGCTGCCGGAGGTGGCAAAGCCGATGACTTTCGCCACAGCCGGGGAGATCGCAGAACGCGCAGGCTGCGGCATCGGTTCACTGGGTCCGGTCGGTCTGGACATGCCCGTCATTGCCGATCACGACGCCCTGGCGCTCGCAGATTTTATCTGCGGCGCGAACGAGGACGGCTATCACCTCACGAGTGTGAACTGGCAGCGTGATGTTGCCGAACCGGGACATGCCGACCTGCGCAACGTGGTGGACGGTGACCCGGCACCCGATGCGTCCGGGCCGTTGAAAATTGCCCGCGGTATCGAGGTCGGCCACATCTTTCAACTGGGTACCAAGTACAGTTCAGACATGAAGGCAAGCTGCCTGGACGAAAACGGCGAGTCCGTCACCTTGTACATGGGATGTTACGGGATCGGCGTCTCGCGCATCGTCGCGGCCGCAATTGAACAGAACCACGATGCGCGCGGGATCACCTGGCCGGACGCGCTGGCGCCATACCGCCTCGCGCTGGTACCGATTAATGCGCACAAGTCCGAGCGCCTGCGCGCGGCCGTCGACGAACTGTATCAACGGCTGCTCGACAGCGGCATAGAGGTGCTGCTGGACGACAGGAAGGAACGGCCGGGAGTCATGTTTGCCGATATGGAGCTGATCGGCATACCGCATCGCTTCGTGTTCAGCGAACGCGGGCTGGATAACGCAACCCTGGAATACAAGGGCAGGCGCGATGAGCAAACAACGGATGTACCGCTGGAGCACGCTGTTGAATTTATTCTGAACAAATCGGAGTCCGGACAATGACCGTAACAATTTACCACAATCCCCGGTGCAGCAAATCAAGGTTGACCCTGGAATTGCTGCGCGCGCAAGGGCTGGAGCCAAACATCATCGAATACCTGAAAAATCCGCCCGCAAAAAGTGACATGACCGGCATACTGTCATTACTGGGCATGCAACCCCGGGAGCTGATGCGCAAGAAAGAAGCCGAATACAAGGCCAACGGCCTGGATTCCCCGGACCTGTCCGACGAGCAACTGGTCGAAGCGCTGATAGAGCACCCGATACTGATTGAGCGGCCCATAGTCCTGGCCAACGGCAAGGCCGCGATTGGGCGTCCGCCGGAGAATGTGTTGAGAATCCTCTAAGGAAACTCTGAGACTAAATCAGATCCCTAAGTGATGGCAGACATACTGGTTTTGTACTACAGCCGCTACGGCAATGTCGCGGAAATGGCGAGGTACGTGGGGCGCGGGGTGGAGTCGATCAAATCCTGCCGCGCGCGGATCCGCACTGTCCCGGCCGTCACCGCAGTGGGCGAGCCCGTGCTCGACGACAGCCCTGCCAGTGGGCCGCCGTTTGCCGGCAAGGATGACCTGGTAAACTGCGCCGGCATCGCCGTTGGCAGCCCCACCCGTTTCGGCAACATGGCGGCGCCGCTGAAGCATTTTCTCGACAGCACCGGGGACATCTGGCTGTCCAACAGCCTCGCCGGGAAGCCCGCAGCCGTATTTACCTCAACCGGCAGCCTGCACGGCGGCCAGGAGAGCACATTGCTGTCAATGATGCTGCCGCTGTTGCACCACGGGATGGTCATTATGGGTGTGCCTTACACGGAACCGGCGCTGGTCACCACGCGGTCCGGCGGTACGCCCTACGGCGCAAGCCACGTGGCCGGCATCGAGAACGACATCGGGGTCACTGACGAAGAGAAACAGATCTGCATAACCCTTGGGGCCAGGCTTGCCCAACTGTCGCTGAAACTACAGGAACAGAGGTAACAGCTTACTCTGACAGCGTGTTTTCGTTGATTTCGAGGATTTGCTTTACGAAATTCACGGTCAGTTTTCTCTGCGCTTGCAGGCTGCTCCGATCCAGCCGGTCCAGCCAGCGGAACAGGCTGCGGGTATCGCGCTCGACCCGTTTGAGCAGATACTCAACGACCTGGTCGCTCAGTTCAAACCCGCGCTCCTGGGCGCGCAGCTTCAGCGCAGTGATCTTGTCGCGCTCTTCCAACGGTTCCAGGTGATAGCAAAGACCCCAGGACAGTCTTGATTTCAGGTCCGGCAACCGCACCAGGCTGCCTTTGGGGCTGCATCCCGCGCTCATCACCAACGGTGTTTGCGTGTCTTTCAGGCGGTTGAACAGGTCAAACAGCGCCGCTTCCCAGGCATCCCTGCCCGCCAGTGCATCCACATCGTCCAGGCACACCAGGCTGAGTTCTTCCAGCGACGAAAACAGCGCCGGGGTAAAATCCTCCAACTGCGTTAACGGGATGCACGCGCAGGGGCGGCCGCTACGCGCCGCCAGGTTGCAGATGGCCTGCAGCAGATGAGTCTTTCCCGCGCCCGCGCCTGCCCAGAGATAGACATTATCGCGGCCCGAACCGTTTGCAATATCCCGCAAGATACCCACCACTTGCCCGTTGCGACCGGGAATATAGCTTTCAAACGTATAACTATCATGGTGCGCAAAACCCAGCGGGAGTTGCGTTCGCGACAAGCTGTTCTCACCGCCGCCGGGCGGCTGAAAAACGTGATCCCGATAAAATTCCAGGGCGCCTTGCTGTTCGTGAGCCGATTTTGTCATTCGGGCCAACCCTTCACGGCTTCAACAGGTAGTGATGCCCGCCGGAACCTTCAACCGGCTCCAGGGTTCTTCCCAGGTTGATGGTGCGTACCACAGCCTGTTCACCACCATGGGCGGACAATGACAGTACCACTTCCCCGGTACGCACCTCCTGTACATGGATACTGCTGACTGAACTCAGTGATTCCAGGTAGTCGAGCAGGCGCGCGTAATGTGCGACTGAATCCACCGCGCCGACTGTTATCTCGATTTCTCCCAACAGCGTGTCACTGCCGCTGCGGGCGAACTCGTATGCCAGGGTGTCGACAAATCCATCGAAGCCTTCCTCCAGCGCGACTTCAAGCAGGTTGGTCTCCGTCGTCCATTCGTACTCGAGACCGCCGCTCCCGTAACGCCGCCACCTGCCCTCCCAAATCCCCGGAACCGGGGAACTGACGCTTGCCGTCAGCACAACATCAGCCTTGTACCGGGCGGAAGCGGCCATGATCTGCTCCTGGAAGCCCAGCCATACATCGCCGGGTTGAATCCGTGCCCGGTCATCAAGGTCATGCAGCGGATGCAGGACGGAAACGCCGCGCCGTTGAGCCACATCATTCACTATCGCCAGCAGGTCCGGATGATTCCAGGAGTCGGCAAATACCCTGCGGTTGGACTGTTCCAGCGTGAGCCAGGCCAGTATGGATGGCCGTTCCCTGGCCCATACCGGTATCCCCTGGGCGCGTAACGAACTGTTCAGGTTATCTTCATCGAATTTAACCACCAGGCGCCAACCCGGCGCGGGTGCACCGGGGCTGTCCGGTTCGATGTCCCGATAGCTGTATTGGCGGACAAATTTTTCCGCCTGATCCAGGATCGGTTCCAGCACAGCTTCTCCCGACACTTCGCGCACGCCGGTCAGCTTCACCAGCACCATGCCCAGGCAGGCACGGATTCCCGCCTGTCTGCCGGCGCCCGACTGGTCGGTTACGGTGGTTTCCGCTTCATACAGGCCGGGCACCTTGATCGCTGAAACCGGCAACGGCAGCAGGCACCCCAGGCAGCAGATCACGCCCAGAATTTTTTTCATACACTCAAGCCGTAGCCGGCACGAAACTGGAAAGTAAAATACCATCACACTATAGTATCGTACTTTATGAAAATATCACCGTAACAATGAAGCGTACCGATTATGAAACCGCAGGGGTCAGTATTGACCGGGGCAATGAACTCGTGGCCAGAATCAAACCCCTGGTACAGGCTGTGCAACGCCCTGAGGTGCTCGGCGAACTGGGCGGCTTCGGCGCTTTGTTTGACCTGTCCGTAACCAAATACCGCGAACCGGTGCTGGTTTCGGGGGCCGACGGCGCAGGGACGAAGATAAAACTCGCTATCGAACTGAACAGGCACGACACCATCGGCATAGACCTGGTCGCGATGTGCGTCAACGATATCCTGGTGCTGGGTGCGGAACCCCTGTTTTTTCTGGATTATTTTGCCTGTTCCAGGCTGGATGTGGCCACCGCCACCGCGGTGGTGAAAGGCATTGCCCGGGGTTGCGAGCTGTCCGGTTGCGCGTTGGCGGGGGGCGAGACGGCGGAAATGCCGGGGATGTACCAGGCCGGGGACTATGACCTCGCCGGGTTCTGCGTTGGAGTCGTCGAAAAACACGCGATTATCACCGGGGAACATGTCCGGGACGGAGATGTACTCATTGCGCTCCCCTCCAGTGGCCCGCATGCAAACGGGTATTCCCTGATCCGCAAAATTATTGCCGACTCCGGGACTTCGTTGGCCGGCACGCTGAACGGGGCCCCATTCTCCGACATATTGCTGGAACCGACGCGAATTTACCGGAATGCTGTTTTCACCTTATTGCCGGAAGTAACCATCAAGGCAGCCGCCCATATCACCGGAGGCGGATTGACCGAAAACATCCCCCGGGTGATACCCGCGCCTACTTGCGCAGAAATCGATCTTGGAAGCTGGCGTTGGCCGGATATCTTTCACTGGTTACAGGAAACCGGCAAGGTGGAAACGAAAGAGATGTACCGGACATTCAACTGTGGTATCGGCATGGTGCTAATCGTGCATCCGGATGACCAGGAAAAGGCTCTCGAGCTATTGCGCACGGCAGGGGAGCAGCCCTGGCGCCTCGGCACTATCCGCCGGTGTGACGCCAAAGCCGAACGCGTTCGTTACGTCTGAACCTAAGGAAGCTCTGAACAAATCCATCCTGGACTTGTCAGAGCACGCAAAACAAAAATGCGATTTTTGTCTTGCTCTCAAAATCATCATCGTTGTTCTATCGGCACGAACGTTTCCTTGTCTGACCCGGTGTAGTTGGCGCCGGGCCGGATGATTTTTCCATCCTGGCGCTGCTCAATGATATGCGCGGCCCAGCCTGTAACCCGCGACATAACGAATATCGGCGTAAACATCGGAGTGGGAACACCCATCATGTTGTAGGAGACTGCGGAGAACCAATCCAGGTTGGGGAACATCTTTTTCACCTCCCACAGCACGGTTTCCAGTCTCTCCGCAATATCGAACAGACGCATATCGCCGTTTTCCATCGAAAGTTGTTTCGCAACGCGCTTGATAACCTCGTTGCGGGGGTCCGAGATGGTATAAACAGGATGGCCAAATCCAATCACTATCTCCTTCTTCGCGAGCCGTGCGCGAATATCCGCCTCGGCCTCATCAGGACTGGCATAACGCTGCTGTATCTCCATCGCGACTTCATTGGCGCCGCCATGCTTGGGACCGCGCAGTGCGCCGATGGCGCCGGTAACAGCCGAATACATATCCGACCCGGTGCCGGCAATGACCCGCCCGGTGAAGGTCGACGCGTTGAATTCGTGTTCGGCATACAGGATCAGGGACGTGTGCATTGCCCGGACCCATGAATCCGGAGGCGATTGCTGGTGCAGCAGGTGCAGGAAGTGGCCACCGATGGAATCATCCCCGGTATTCTCATTGATACGCCTGCCGTGCAAGCTGAAATGGTGCCAGTAAGCCAGCATCGAAGGGAGCGAAGCCAGGAGCCGATCGGCGATATCACGGGCGCCGGCCGTGGTATGCTCGCCGGGTTCCGGCGCCACCGCGCCCAGGATAGAGCAACCGGTCCTGAGAACATCCATCGGCGCAACGCCGGCAGGCAGCAGCTCCAACCCGCGCTTTACCGGGTCAGGCAAGCTGCGCAATGTCATCAGTTTCTTCTTGTAGCTGTCCAGCTCAGTGCGGTCTGGCAAGCGTTCATGCAGCAACAGGTGCGCAATCTCCTCAAATTCGCAGGTCTCGGCAATATCGAGGATATCGTAACCGCGGTAGGACAGGTCGTTGCCGCTGCGGCCCACGGTACACAACGCGGTGTTCCCGGCCGGCACGCCTGACAGCGAGACCGATTTCTTGGGTTTAAATTTCGTGCTCATCAGTGCGCGTCTCCAAGAAACAGGGCATCCAGTTTTTGTTCGTATTCGTGGTAGTCCAACAAGTCATACATTTCCTCCCGGGTCTGCATGCAGTCGATAACATTGCGCTGGTGACCATCCGCCAGGACGGCCCGGTAAAATCCCATCGCGGCCTTGTTCATCGCCCGATAAGCCCCGCAGCAGTACAACACGATGTCAACGCCCGCAGCGCCCAGTTCCGGGGTGGAGAACAGCGGCGTATTGCCGAATTCAGTGATATTCGCGAGCAGCGGCGCCGGAACCTGCGCGCGCAAGGTGCGGTACTGCTCCAGGGTCGTTACCGCCTCGGGAAAGATCATGTCGGCGCCGGCCTCGATACACGCGTTTGCGCGCTCGACAACTGCTTGCATGCCTTCCACTGCCAGCGCATCGGTCCTTGCCATGATCACGAACCCGTCGGCATCACGGGCATCCACCGCAGCCTTGATGCGATCCACCATCTCCGCCTGCGGGACGATGGCCTTGTTCGGCCGGTGCCCACAGCGCTTCTGTGTTACCTGGTCCTCAATGTGCATCGCCGCGGCGCCGGCCCTGGCCAGGCTCCGGGTCGTCCTGGCGATATTGAACGCTCCGCCGAAACCCGTATCCGCATCCACCAGCAATGGCAAGTCACATACATCGGTAATGCGCCGCACATCTGTCAGCAGGTCCTCCAGGGAACTGATGCCGAGGTCGGGGACACCCAGGGAATTCGCAGCCAACCCGCCGCCGGACAGGTAAATCGCGTTATGCCCCGCCCGTTGCGCCATGCGTGCGGCCAGCGCAGTGATCGCGCCGACGACCTGTAACGGCTTGTTCTCTTCCACCGCCTGGCGGAATTTATTTGCTGATTTCATTTTGTTTTTTACTCTGACCCGATAAATCCATAAAATAACCTTCAATCTTATTCAAAATATCATTAGACATGGCGATTAACAACCCGGGAAATTTCCCCACGGTGCGATTGCGGCGTATGCGTGAACATGATTTCACCCGGCGCATGATGCGTGAATCCCTGGTCACGGCGGCTGACCTGATCTATCCCGTTTTCATCATAGAGGGTGAAAATCGGCGCGAACCGGTTGCCGCGATGCCGGGCGTGGAACGTCTCAGCATCGACCTGCTGGTTGAAGAAGCGAGAACGGCGCAGCAGCTTGGCATACCGGCACTGGCGCTGTTTCCGGTTACCCCGGAACAGAAAAAAACCGACGACGGCAGGGAAGCCTGGAACCCGAACGGCCTGGTCCAGTGCGCGGCCAGGGAACTGAAGGCCGCCGTTCCCGATCTGGGCGTCGTCGCGGATGTGGCCCTGGACCCGTTCACCACTCATGGCCACGACGGCCTGCTGGATGGAGACGGCTATGTCGTTAACGACGCCACCGTGGAAGTGCTGGTGCAACAGGCGTTATCCCAGGCCGAAGCCGGCATCGATATCGTTGCCCCCTCTGACATGATGGACGGGCGCATTGGCGCTATCCGCAAGGCCCTGGACGGCGCCGGCCACATCAATACCCGCATCCTCGCCTACTCGGCAAAATACGCTTCCGGCTTCTACGGCCCGTTCCGCGATGCCGTGGGGTCGTCGGCAAACCTCGGCAAGCAGGGCAAGCAGACCTACCAGATGGACCCGGCAAATTCCGACGAGGCATTGCGCGAAGTGGCGCTGGATATCAGCGAAGGCGCGGACATGGTCATGGTAAAGCCCGGGCTGCCCTACCTGGACATCATCCGGCGGGTCAAATCCGAATTCCGCATGCCCACGTTCGTGTATAACGTCAGCGGCGAATATTCGATGATCAAGGCCGCCGCCGAACGCGGCTGGCTGGAAGAAAAAACTGTGGTGCTGGAAATCCTGACGGCTTTCAAACGGGCAGGGGCAGATGGAATCCTGACGTATTTCGCCCGGCAGGCTGCTGAGTATTTACTGGGTAATTCATCCTGACTGACGGGCGCGATGTAACATTCCTGTCCTCCTACCATTCCCGCGAAAGCGGGAATCCAGTGAAATAATGGGTCGCCCTTCGGGCGACACGAGATTCGACTGGACTCCCGCTTTCGCGGGAGTGGGATGGTGGATGGCCGACACAGTATATGACTGGACTCCCGCTTTCGCGGGAGTGGGATGGTGGATGGCCGACATAGTATATGACGGGACTCCCGCTTTTCAGCCTGCCCCCGTATCGCGTTGAACGGGGTCGGGAGTGGTTAGGGAGGAGGCCCTGTGCCCACTCCGTCAGAATATCTCCTCCAGGAAGTTCAGCAGCGTCTGCCAGGAGCGCTTGTCGGCACTCTTGTTGTAAATCGCGCCCAGGTCGGGAAAGTTTGCCTCAGGATTGGTGAATGCATGCAGCGTATTGCCGTAGACATGTATCTGCCAGTCCGCACCGGCTTGCGTCAATTCCTGCTCGAGCGCAGTGACTGCATCGACGGGCACCATCGGGTCTTCATGACCGTGCAGCGCCAGCACCTTTGCTTTAATCCTGGTGCCCGCCGTGTTGTCCGGCGCGCCGAACAGGCCGTGGAAACTGGCTACACCATTGATATCGGTCCCGATGCGCGCCAGGTCCAGCACACACAGGCCGCCAAAACAGTAACCGATGGCGGCAATTCGGGCGTTGTCCACTTCAGGCTGTGATTTAAGTATGTCCAGGGATGCCGTCAAGCGGGATTGCAACATGGCCCGATCATCCAGGAAAGGCTGCATCAGCGCTGCGTTCTCTTCCACGCTGGCGCCCAGCACCCCTTTGCCGTAAAGGTCCGCGGCAAACCCCACGTAGCCCAATTCAGCCAGCGCACGGGCCTTGTCACACTCAAACTGACCGCGCCCGCCCCAGGCATGGACAACCATCACAGCAGGTTTTGCCCCTTCTTCAGCGCTGTCACAGGCAAGCAAGCCTTCCAGGGTCACCCCGGCATGTTCATATTCAATCAATCGTTCTTGGATCATTTCTGAGCCTCCTT
This sequence comes from Gammaproteobacteria bacterium, assembly GCA_965221335.1. Classification (GTDB taxonomy): domain Bacteria; phylum Pseudomonadota; class Gammaproteobacteria; order Eutrophobiales; family Eutrophobiaceae; genus JAAXHV01. The sequence goes on from CBDCSC010000004.1 coordinate 525,179, forward strand.
CTGTTATCTTCTACAGTATAATGGAAACTCTGGGACTTAATCAGAGTTTCCTGAACCATAATAGCTGATCCAAGTTTCACCTTGGAAGGAGTGCGCTCACAGAGGGTGGTCGTGGTTCTAACCCGAAAATATCACCAATTCGCTTGTCAGCATAGGATAGATGTTTGCTGTCAATGAGTTATAGTAATCTGTCGAGTATGTTGCCATTACACACAGCGCTTGATGCGCCCGCGCTCCCAGGGGCGGGACGCCCGCGCTCCCGGGGAGTTCAGACTTTCAAGTCCAGCGACTTGATCTTTCTCGTCAGGGTGTTGCGGCCCCAACCAAGCAGTTTTGCGGCCTCATTCCGGCGTCCTCCGGATTGTTGTAACGCTTCCTCGATCAGGATGCGTTCGAACTCGGGAAGAATGTTGCCCAGCAATCCGGTTTCACCCTTGATCAGGTTCGTTTTGACCCAGTGGCGCAGCGTGCTCTCCCAGTCTCCGGTCTGCTCTCCCGGCAGGCCCGACTGCCGCAGTTCCGGTGGCAGGTCGTCCAGGTGAATCTCCTTGCCCGGCGCCATCACCGTGATCCAGCGGCAAAAATTTTCCAGTTGCCTGACGTTGCCCGGCCAATCCAGGCTGTTCAGGAATTCCCGGGTTTCCGGCAGAATCAGCTTGATTCCAATACCCAACTCGGCAGACGAGCGGCGCAGGAAATGATCCGTCAACAGCGGAATATCTTCGCGCCTGTCGCGCAGCGCCGGTACATGCACCCGGATAACGTTCAAACGATGGAACAGGTCTTCGCGGAATGCGCCACGGGCAACCCGTTGTTCCAGGTCCTGGTTGGTTGCCGCGATCACTCTTACGTCCGCGTCAATGGGCATGCGCCCGCCGACACGGTAAAATGTACCGGTCGAGAGCACGCGTAACAAACGGGTCTGCAGGTCTGCCGGCATATCACCAATTTCGTCGAGGAACAAGGTGCCGCCGCTTGCCTGTTCAAAACGCCCCTGGCGCTGGGATGTGGCGCCGGTAAACGCGCCTTTTTCATGCCCGAACAGTTCGGATTCAAGCAGGTCCCTGGGAATGGCCGCCATGTTGATCGCAATAAAACGCTGCTGCGAGCGCGGGCTGTGACGGTGCAGCGCCTGCGCCACCAGTTCTTTACCCACACCGGATTCCCCGGTAACCAGCACGGTCAGGTTGGAACCTGACAACCTGCCGATGGCGCGGAACACTTCCTGCATTGCGGCAGCAGAACCGATGATATCATCGCTGGTAATGTCCTGCGCCGCTAGCGCGTCCGGTTCTGCGGGGTGACGCTGTATCGCCCTTTTTACCAGGCTCAGCAGCTCATCTATGTCGAACGGTTTCGACAGGTATTCATAAGCCCCGCCCTGAAACGACGAAACCACCCGGTCCAGGTCCGGAAATGCGGTCATGATGATCACGGGCAAATCGGGATTTATCAGCTTGATCTGCTCCAGTAAGGCCAGCCCATCCATTCCCGGCATACGGATGTCCGATATGATCACATCCGGCTTGTCCCCGTCCATACGTTGCAACAGGTCCTGGGCATTATCAAAGCATACCGGGTCCAGGCGTTCCTTGAGCAACGCGCGTTCCAGTACCCACCTGATGGACTTGTCGTCGTCAACAATCCAGACTTTTTTTTGCGCAGGCATCGCTTATTGCACCGGCAGGAGAATCCTGAAACAGGTCATATCATTGATTCTTTCGTACTGGATCATCCCGTTATGTGACCGGATCAGCGACTGGGAAATAGACAACCCCAGGCCGGAGCCGCCGACCCGCCCCGTTACCATGGGATAGAAGATATGTTCTTCAATTTCTGCCGGAACGCCAGGACCGCTATCGATCACATCTATCTGCACGGCCAGCTTAAAATGCTGGTTCCGGATCGTACAACGGCGATTTATCCGGGTACGGATCAGTACCTCCCCGGACCCATTCACTGCCTGCAGGGCATTCCTGCAGATGTTCAACATCGCCTGGATCAATTGCTCCCGGTCAGCACGAAGCGCGGGCAAGCTGGGATCATAGTCGCGCCGGATAGTGACATCGGCTATCGCATCCGCTTCCACGACGCGGCAGGCATGTTCAAGCACGCTGTGAATGTTAACCGGCCGCGGCCGGTTTCTGGTCACCGGCGCCAGCATCCGGTCAATCAGGTTACGCAGCCGGTCCGCCTCATCGATAATGATGCGCGTGTACTCCACCAGGTCTGAACCATTCAACTCCCGTTCCAGCAGTTGCGCCGCGCCGCGCAGTCCGCCGAGCGGGTTCTTGATTTCATGCGCGATACCGCTCAACGATTTGCGCGCGGCATCGTACATGTATGACAGGTTACTCTCTCGCAGCGCGCGCACCCGGGTGTCGGCATTGATCAGTTCAACAACCACTTCTCTGCATATATCGCCTTCGAGTACCGGGGTGACAATACAATCCACGCATACGGATTTTGCATCGGGAAATTCCAGGTCCATGCCCCATTCCATACGGGGTTCTTTGGTTGCAAGCGCGCGTTCGATGTTTTCCTGCAGCCTGTCAGAGGCGGCAAGGACTTCCGGGGCGCTGTGGCCGAACATCCTGGCGCGGCTGGCAAAAAACAGCGCCTCGCCGGCGTTATTGATATCCGTGAGCCGCAGGTGTTCATCGAATACCAACACCGCCGTATACAGGTTATCCAGTAGCCTGTTCGCGCTCATCATATCGACCCTTTGCACAGGAACCGCATCCTTGCCGAACACAGCTTACCGCCCCGCAAACGGGGGCAGATTTAATCTGCCCCCGCGCAACATCACCGGGGTCAATCGCCGATTACAGGCTGTAGTACATATCGAGTTCGACCGGATGCGTGGTCATCCGGAACCGGGTTACCTCTTCCATCTTCAACTCGATATACCCGTCGATCATATCGTCGGAAAAGACACCACCGGCTGTCAGGAATTCCCGGTCCTGGTCCAGGGCTTCCAGGGCCTGGTCCAGAGAAGAACAAACGGTCGGAATCTCCTTCTCCTCCTCGATCGTCAGGTCATACAGGTCTTTTTCCAGGGGCTCGCCCGGGTCCAGCCTGTTCTGTATCCCGTCCAGTCCGGCCATCATCATTGCCGCGAACATGAAATACGGGTTACCGCAGGAATCCGGGAACCTGACTTCTATGCGTCTAGCCCGGGGGTCGGGAACCCAGGGTATGCGGCATGACGCCGAGCGGTTACGCGCGGAATAGGCGAGCAGCACGGGCGCTTCGAAGCCGGGCACCAGGCGCTTGTAGCTGTTGGTGCTGGCATTGGTGAACGCATTCAAGGCGCGCGCATGCTTGAAAATACCCGCAATGTAATGCAGCGCCAGGTCGGACAAGCCGCCGTACTTGTCGCCGGTGAACAGGTTCTGGCCGTCCATGCCGAGCGACTGGTGGACATGCATACCGTTGCCGTTATCGCCGACCAGGGGTTTCGGCATGAAGGTTACCGTCTTGCCGTAGCCCTGGGCAACATTCATCGCGCAGTATTTCAGGGTGAGCAGTTCATCCGCCTTGGTGACCAGTGTCCTGAACTTGGTGCCGATTTCCGCCTGGCCGGCGGTGGCGACCTCATGGTGGTGCACTTCAACCGACAGTCCCATGTCCTCCAACGCCATACAGACAGCGGTACGAACGTTCTGCAGGGAATCCACGGGCGGCACAGGGAAATATCCACCCTTGACACCGGGGCGGTGGCCCTGGTTCGGGTTGTCCATCAGTTTGTCGCTGTTCCAGTGGCCTTCCTCTGAATCAATCTCGTAAAATGCGCTGTTAAGGCTGTCACCCCAGCGTGCCTCATCAAAAATGAAAAACTCGGGTTCCGGGCCGAAATAGGCGGCGTCGGCAATGCCTGTGGACTGCAGGTAGGCCTCGGCGCGTTTTGCCAGCGATCGCGGGCAGCGCTCGTAACCCTGCATCGTGGTCGGTTCCAGGACATCACAACGCAGGTTAAGCGTTGCTTCATCATAGAACGGATCGATCACCGCCGTTTCCGTATCAGGCATCAATAACATATCCGACTCGTCGATCCCCTTCCAACCGGAGATGGACGAACCATCGAACATCTTGCCGTTTTCAAAAAAATCGTCGTTGATGGCAGTAGCGGGAACGGTTACATGCTGTTCCTTACCTCGGGTATCACAAAACCGCAGGTCGACAAAACGACACTCGTTCTCTTCGATTAATCCATATACCTTCTCTTTGGACATTGCTTCTCTCCTCGCACGTATTTACATTTGACTGAAAGTTGTTTCCGGTTTCCCCTCACTGCACTGCCGTTCGCGTCAACCGGTATCGATTTAATACTACACTGCACAATCTATGCCACTTTTGGAGCTTGAAAATAGTTTCCGCCGTTCAGCGGTTTAGCTGAACATTGTCCCCATAATGATGCAGGCTACGCACCAAAATAGCCCATCGAATAGATATTATGCACAATTTTTGTGCATATTTACAACGCCAACCTCTCTCCGGCCATCAATTGTTCCACTGTTTCACGTTCCCGGATCACATAGGTGTCCCCGGCGTCCACCAGCAGTTCCACCGCCCTGGGTCTGCTGTTGTAATTGGAACTCATGCTAAATCCGTAGGCCCCGGCAGACAGGACCGCCAGCAGGTCATCCGGGCGCAGCGAGAGCCGGCGTTGCAGGCCCAGGAAATCGCCGGTCTCACACACAGGGCCGACGACGTCATAGTCCAGTCCCGGGTCTTCCTGATGTTCAGTGACGGTAAGGATATCGTGCCAGGCCTGGTACAGTGACGGGCGCAACAAATCGTTCATAGACGCGTCCACAATCGCAAAACGTCGGGTATTATTGGTTTTCAGGTATTCAACCCGGGTAAGCAGGATGCCGGCGTTACCGACGATTGAACGGCCCGGCTCAAGGATAATCCCGCATTCTTCAGGCACAAGGTTCGAGACGACCCCGGCAAAGTCCGCGATCGCAGGCGCAGGTTCGTCACCGTAGCTGATGCCCAGACCGCCACCGATATCAATATGGCGGATCGCGATCCCCATTTCTTCCAGGTCTCGCCGTAACGCAAGCAGCTTGTTTACTGCGTCGGTATAGGGCCTGGTCGAAGTAACCTGTGAACCGATGTGGCAATCAATGCCGGTGACCTCAATATTGTCCAGGCTATCGGCAAGCCGGTAAATCTCCGGGGCTAGCTGATACTCGATACCGAACTTGCTCTCTTTCAGACCCGTAGCGATATACGGGTGTGTGTCAGGGTCGATATCAGGGTTGACGCGGATGGATACGGGCGCGGTCACGGACATCTCAGCGGCGATTTCATTCAGGCGCGCCAGTTCCGGCTCCGATTCCACGTTAAAACACTTTATCCCGACTTCCAGCGCGCGCCGGATTTCAGCGGCGCGCTTGCCGACTCCGGAAAATACCACCTTGGCAGGATCGCCTCCCGCACGCAATACCCGTTCCAGTTCTCCGCCGGACACGATGTCAAAACCGGAACCCAGGCCGGCCAGCAGGTGCAGGATGGCCAGGTTTCCGTTAGCCTTGACGGAGTAGCAGATCAGAACATCCCTGCCGGAAAAAGCCTGCGCATACGCGCGCCAGCAGTGCGTTATCGCGGCCCGGGAATATACGAATGCCGGTGTGCCGTGGCGCGCGGCAAGCGTGTCCAGTGAAACTTCTTCCGCGTACAACGAGCCGTTTTTATACGTAAAATGTTTCATCGACCCGTTGCGCGGCCGCCCCCCCGGTTTCTTCATCAGGGAGGTATAACGCACCCTTCTGGCCACACCCACCGACAATGAGCGCGAGTAGCAGAATCAACCCTATGCGGGGTTTTGAATTGATACGATATGAGCACATCGGGGATCTCCTAACGGTTGGCGGCTGGTATCAGGGTTTCGATCTTCCTGAACGCAGCCGGGAATGTCAATCGGGATATGGACCAAGCAATCATAATAAAATTGCCGGATGCCCGCGTTTGACCGTGCAACACCTTGGCCGCGGATAAAGAATGCTTGAATCATTCGCAGTTTAAGATGAAAATGTTACACCCCACAGTTGACAAACAAAACATCGAAGGTAACACCCGATATGAATAACAGGATAATCCAAGTAACTGATTCCAGTTTTGAAGAGCATGTATTAAAGTCCGAGGCGCCGGTAATGGTGGACTACTGGGCGGAATGGTGCGGCCCATGCAAGATGATTGCGCCAATCCTGGATGAAATTGCCGATGAATACACGGACAACCTGACCGTTGCAAAAATCAATATTGATGAGAATCCCCGAACCCCACAGCAATACGCAGTACGCGGCATCCCCACATTGATGATATTCAAGGATGGCGAAGTCATTGGCACAAAGGTGGGGGCAGTATCGAAACTGCAGTTATCTGCATTTATCGACAGTACAATTTAAATTGAACCATTATAGATATAAAATACTGGACGTTTTCTTATCAACGTGCTAACCTGACACCAACCTGTCGAATTATCCCTCTAACTAAACCTGGGCTTCAGCGCATTTCGCCTGTTTGGCGTATGCCATTCAGCCTGTCACAACTCAACTTTAGATTGATCCAATGAATCTCACAGAATTAAAGCAACAGCCCGCATCAGAATTAGTCCTGATATCGGAATCCCTGGGCCTCGACGGTTTGGCCCGCTCAAGAAAACAGGATGTTATTTTCGAAATTCTCAAGGCCCATGCCAGAAAGGGCGAAGATATCTACGGCAGCGGCGTTCTCGAGATTCTCCAGGACGGATTTGGATTTCTGCGTTCCGCAGGCAGTTCATACCTGGCCGGCCCGGACGATATTTACGTCTCCCCCAGCCAGATCAGGCGTTTCAACCTGCGCACCGGCGATAATATCTCCGGCAAAATCAGGCCCCCGAAGGAGGGCGAGCGTTACTTCGCACTGCTTAAGGTCAACGAGATCAACTTCGAATCCCCGGAAAAGGCCAGGAACAAGATCATCTTTGAGAACCTGACGCCGCTGTTTGCACAGCAACGCCTGAAGCTTGAGGTGGGCAACGGCAGCACCGAGGACCTGACACCAAGGATTATCGACCTGGTCGCACCCATTGGCAAAGGCCAGCGCGGTCTTATCGTGTCCCCTCCGAAGGCCGGTAAAACGATGATCCTGCAATCCATTGCGCAGTCCATCAAACATAACCACCCGGAATGCCACCTGATCGTACTGCTCATCGACGAGCGCCCGGAAGAAGTGACGGAGATGGAGCGTTCGGTGCGGGGCGAAGTGATATCAAGCACGTTCGATGAGCCCGCCACCCGCCATGTACAGGTCGCGGAAATGGTGATAGAACGGGCGAAACGCCTGACGGAGCACAAGCAGGACGTGGTGATATTGCTGGATTCCATCACCCGCCTGGCCCGGGCTTACAATACCGTTGTACCGGCATCCGGCAAGGTATTGACCGGCGGCGTTGATGCCAACGCATTGCAACGGCCAAAACGTTTCTTTGGCGCCGCGCGCAATATCGAGGAAGGCGGGAGCCTGACCATACTGGCCACGGCGCTGATCGACACCGGCTCCCGTATGGATGAAGTTATCTATGAAGAATTCAAGGGCACCGGCAATATGGAACTGCACCTGGATCGGGAGATTTCGGAAAAACGCATTTACCCCGCCATTTATATCAATCGCTCCGGCACCCGGCGCGAGGAGTTGCTGACGGAGAAGGACGAATTGCAGAAGATGTGGATTCTACGCAAGCTGCTGCATCCGATGGAATCGATAGCAGCCATGGAGTTCCTGCTGGAACGGCTCAAGGCCACGAAGAACAATGCCCAGTTCTTCGATGCGATGAAGAAGAGATAAAAAAAACCCGCCGAATGGCGGGTTTTTTTCAGGGCAACAGCAATGGGTTACATCATGCCACCCATGCCGCCCATACCGCCCATATCACCACCCATAGGCGGCATTGCCGGTTCATCCTTCTTGGGCAGTTCAGCCACCATGGCCTCAGTGGTCAACAGCAACCCGGCCACCGATGCGGCGTTCTGCAATGCAAAACGGGTCACCTTGGTAGGATCAAGAATACCCATATCGATCATGTCGCCAAATTCGCCGGTGGCGGCGTTGTAACCGTAGTTGCCTTTACCCTCGGCTACCCGGTTAACCACCACCGATGCCTCATCACCGGAGTTGGTGACGATCTGGCGCAGCGGCTCTTCAAGGGAACGGACGAGGATCGAAATACCGGTCTGCTGATCATCGTTCTTCCCTTTCACCTTCGCAGTTGAAGCTACCGCGCGGATCAGGGCGACACCGCCGCCGGGAACCACACCTTCTTCAACCGCAGCACGGGTGGAATGCAAGGCATCCTCAACACGGGCCTTCTTTTCCTTCATTTCCACTTCGGTGGCGGCGCCAACCTTGATGACGGCTACGCCGCCGGCGAGCTTGGCCACACGCTCTTGAAGTTTCTCCCGGTCATAATCGGATGTGGACTCCTCAATCTGGGCGCGAATCTGGCTGACACGGCCCTCGATGCTCTCGGTCTTGCCGGCGCCATCAATGATGGTCGTGTTTTCCTTGCTGATCTGCACACGCTTGGCGCTGCCAAGGTCATCGAGGCCTGCCTTCTCCAGGGACAATCCAACCTCCTCGGAAATGACCGTACCACCGGTGAGGATGGCTATATCCTCCAGCATGGCCTTGCGCCGATCACCGAAACCGGGCGCCTTGACGCCGGCAACCTTGACCGTACCGCGCATGTTGTTGACCACCAGGGTAGCCAGGGCTTCACCTTCGATATCCTCCGCAACGATCAGCAGTGACTTACCGGATTTTGCAACGCTTTCAAGTATCGGCAACATGTCCCTGACGTTGGAAATCTTCTTGTCGTGGAGCAGGATAAAAGGGGTTTCCAGGTCAACGCTCATGGTCTCCTGGTTGTTGATGAAGTACGGAGAAAGGTAACCGCGGTCAAACTGCATACCTTCCACCACATCCAGTTCGTTGTGCAGCCCCGAACCTTCCTCAACGGTGATAACCCCTTCCTTGCCGACTTTCTCCATTGCGTCGGCGATGATCTGGCCGATGTCCTCATCCGCATTGGCGGAGATCGTGCCTACCTGGGCGATGGCCTTGCTGTCGGCACAGGGCTTGGACATGGTTTCGAGTTCGGCAACAGCCGTTCCCACTGCGGCATCAATACCGCGCTTGATGTCCATCGGGTTGGTGCCGGCGGCAACCGCTTTCAGGCCCTCGCGTACAATCGCCTGGGCCAAGACCGTCGCAGTGGTGGTACCATCACCGGCCACATCGGACGTCTTGGATGCGACTTCCTTGACCATTTGCGCGCCCATGTTCTCGAACTTATCTTCCAGCTCGATCTCCTTCGCCACGGAAACACCGTCTTTGGTCACCGTCGGGGCGCCAAAGCTTTTTTCTACAACGACATTGCGTCCCTTGGGACCCAGCGTCTGTTTAACTGCATTTGCCAGTGTATTGACACCCCTCGCCATACGCGAACGAGCGTCATCACCGAATCTGACTTCTTTTGCACTCATTTTCTTCTTGACCTCCTGAAAACTTATTCGATAACGCCCATGATGTCGTCTTCACGCATCACCAGCAGTTCTTCACCATCTATTTTCACTTCCGTGCCTGAATATTTGCCAAACAGGATCTTGTCTCCCGCTTTGACATCCAGGCCGCGGACCTCGCCACTATCCAGGATTTTGCCGTTACCGGTTGCGATAACTTCTCCCTGGATGGGCTTTTCTGTGGCGCTGTCAGGGATGACTATCCCGCCAGGAGACAACTTCTCCTCTTCCAGCCGCCTCACAACCACCCGGTCGTGTAATGGTCTGATCTTCATGTACTGATTACCTCCTAAAAACTAAAGCTGTTGTCACTAATGAACATAATGCTGAGAAGCTCTGACTTAATCAGAGTTTCTTTAGCACTCACTTAAAGAGAGTGCTAACAATAAAACGAAAATAAAAGGATGTCAATACAAAATTGAAAATTTTGCAGGGGGGCGGGGGTTAACCCGAATATCTCATTCACAGCAAACATCTATCCGATGCCAACAAGCGAATTGGTGAGATTTTCGGGTTAGTTCCGATAATGCTCCATCAATATCCGGGCCACCTCGGGCCTGGCGAACTCTTCCGGCAATGACTGCCCGGCAGCCAGCATTTCGCGTACTTTTGTGCCGGACAGGAGCACGAAATCCTCCATGTTGTGGTCGGGGACGTCACGCATCATCACTACACGGTCCAGTTTTTTTGAGTACGCAGTGTGGTCCGCCTCGAATATTTCGATCTCCAGCGCGCCTTGAGGCACTTGCTCGCGGAATATGGTCTGGGCGTCGAACGGGCCGTAGTAACTGCCTACGCCGGCGTGGTCTCGGCCGACAATCAGGTGGCTGCAACCGGCATTCTGGCGGAACACCGCATGGAGCACGGCCTCCCTGGGGCCGGCATAGAGCATGTCGAAGCCGTAACCGGTGACCATTACGGTATTCTCCGGGAAGTACAGTTCCACCATCTTGCGGATGGCCGCATCACGCACATCGGCAGGGATATCTCCCGGCTTCAGCTTGCCCAGCAACATGTGGATCAAGATGCCGTCGGCGCCGACAGCTTGTTTGGCCATCTTGCACAATTCCTCGTGTGCCCTGTGCATGGGATTGCGGGTCTGGAAGGCAACGACTTTTTCCCACCCGTTGGCAGCGATGCCGGCGCGGATCTGCAGCGCGGTCCTGAACGTGTGCGGGAAATCCTGCTCAAAGTAACTGTAGTTCAGGACCTGCAACGGTCCTGATACGAGGTAGTTCCCCGATGTCATAAAGGTCGCAACGCCGGGATGATTCGGGTCCGTAGTGCCGAAGACCTTCTCAATGATCAAGGCCAGTTGGTCATCCGACAGCGTTTCTATCGCGGCCACATCCTGAATCGCGAGCGCCGGCTGGCCTTCCACGTTTGGATCGCGTAACGCCACTCGCCCGGCGCTGCGGATTGCAGATATGTCGGCGCACATATTCAGGCAGGGTACAGGCCAGAACAAGCCGTCGGTGGTATGCATTTCCCGTGCAACACTAATCGCATCGGCAGCGTTCATATAACCGGGCAACGGAGAAAAATACCCGGCGCCCAGCATTACTGCATTGGCCGCAGCCGCCGAATTCAGTAACAACTGCGGCAAGGTTTGCGCTTCTTCCAGCAGGTGTTGGCGCGCAGCTTCATCCCGGACGAACAGCGGTTGCAATTCGCCGGTTACATGTGGGTTTATCATCGGGGGTTACGATTCGGGGCCATGATACCCGTCCATCTTTCGATTCAAGGTATCAATATCCTGCTTCATTACTACAATATCCTGTTTCATTACTTCGATATCTTGCTTCATTACCACAATATCCTGTTTCATTACTTCGATGTCTTGCTTCATTACCACAATATCCTGTTTCATTACTTCGATGTCTTGCTTCATTACCACAATATCCTGTTGTATTACGACGATATCCTGCTTCATTAAATCAATATCGATTTGCATCACGGCGATGCGGGTGTTCAGCTCAGACATGCCCTCCTTGAGGTCCTGGATGGAATTGATAAGATAAATGCTCAAGGAGACGCCGACAACGACGACAAATCCCAGAAACAAATCATGATATTTGATACTGGTTTGCAGTCTTTCCACGTCAAGCGCCAAGGTATCGGTATTAAATTCAGTAGCCATGGTTAGATCCTCCTGTTCTCCGGTATCCTGCTGCTGTTACTTTAAGAAGCCCTGACTTAATCTCAGAGTTTTCTTAATAGAATGAAATCGAATTGTAACCCGAACACCCTTTCATGTCCAACCCGAATCGATCAATATCGTGTCTTCGGTCCTTCCAGGAATTCATGGCCCGCGCCGTTGCGGATAATGTCCCCGGTATGCAGCCGGGGGTGTTCGTTTTCCCAATCTTCGAAGAAGTATTTCAGCGAGTAACGGATCGAGGTAAATGCGAGCTGTTCCCATGGAATCTCGCTCTGGCTGAACAGCGCCACTTCCTGGGTCTCCGCGCCGGCGGAGAAATCGAGGTCCTTGAGGTTGGAATTGAACATCAGGTAAACCTGGTTGACGTGGGGCAGGTTGAACACTGCGAACAGGTTGACAATCTCCACCCGGGCATTGGCTTCCTCCAGAGTCTCCCGCAGCGCCGCAGCCTGGGAGGTTTCGCCCAGTTCCATGAAGCCCGCGGGCAATGTCCAGTAACCGTAGCGCGGCTCAATCGCCCGCTTACACAACAGCACCTTGTCTTCCCACACGGGGATGCAACCGGCGACTATTTTCGGGTTCTGGTAGTGGACCAGGTCGCAGGCAGCACAGACATAGCGCATACGGTTGTCGTCCGGGGGTATCATCCGGGTCACCTGGGCGCCGCAGGTGCTGCAATAATTCATGAACCCGTCTCCGTTTGCAGCAACGGATAAAGGTCCGGCCAGATGTTGTCCAGCATCATTTCCTGGGCCTCGGCTGTGGGATGTATACCGTCATTTTGCATCAGGTCAGGGTTGTCGGCGATATTATCCAGGATAAATCGGGTCAGTGTCACATTATCCCGTAAGGCCAGGCTTTTGTATATGCCGGCAAATTTCTCGACATAGACCGACCCGTAATTGGGTGGCAACAGCATCTCCACCAGCACCACGTGACTGCCCGCGGCAGTAGCTTTTTCAATGATGGCGCTGAGGTTGGCCCGGATCTCCTCCACGGGAATGCCCCTCAGCCCATCGTTACCGCCCAGTTCAACGATGGTGATATCCGGTGTGATCTCATTTAGAATGGAGTCAAGCCGGGTATTTGCCCCATGCGTGGTGTCACCGCTGATGCTGGCATTGATGACCTCGTAACGGTAGCCGGCGCGGTCCAGGCGCCCGCGCAACAGGGACACCCAGCTCTGATGCAAGTCAATCCCGTAGGCTGCGCTCAGGCTGTCGCCGAGAATGAGAATGGTATTATAGGAAGCGGACACGCCCGATGACACCGGAAAAATCAATATAAATACAATAAGTCGTAACATGGAACAATCCTCGAATTTTATTCTCCGCGCACAAGGCCTGGGCAAACGCGTTAACAGCCCCGCCGGCGATCTTACCATCCTGGATAATATCAGCCTGGAGATAAAATATGGTGAAAGTGTCGCGATCACGGGCGTATCCGGTTCCGGGAAGTCCACGCTGATCGGAATACTGGCCGGGTTGGACCTGCCGAGCTGTGGCCAGGTGTTCCTGGACAATACGGACCTGGTCGCACTTGATGAAGCCGGCAGGGCGGCGTTACGCAACCGGCGCGTCGGTTTCGTGTTTCAATCATTCCAGTTACTGCCGGGGCTGACCGCGCTGGAGAATGTGATGCTGCCGCTGGAACTGGCGGGCAACAGTTTGGCGCGTGAGCTTGCGCAACAGCGATTGGACGAGGTCGGCCTGGCGGCGCGCGTACAACATTACCCGAACCAGTTGTCCGGCGGAGAACAGCAACGGGTCGCCATCGCCCGGGCTTTTGCCGGCAATCCGCTGATACTGTTTGCCGATGAAGTAACCGGTAACCTGGACGAGCAGACAGCCGCCCAGGTGGTTGAACTGCTGTTCCGCCTTAACGCAGAACGCAACACCACCCTGGTACTGGTCACCCATGATATTGCGCTTTCCGGACGTTGCGATCGCGTCCTGACCCTGGCCGGCGGCCAATTAACCTGATGCGCGTGGTCAGACTCTCTATCGCTCAGCTTAAGCGCGACTGGCGCGCCGGAGAGCTGCGCCTGCTGGGGCTGGCCTTGATCATCGCCGTTGCGAGCCTTACATCCGTTGATTTCTTTACCGACAGGGTAAGACTGGCTACGGAAATCCAGGCCACCGAACTGCTGGCTGCTGACCTGGTCGTCGGTTCCGCGGAACCCTTTGAACAGGACTTCATTGACCAGGCCGCAGCGCTGGGACTGGATACGGTGCTTACGGTCAGTTTCCGCAGCGTCGTCATGCACGGCGAAAGACTCGAACTCTCGGAAGTCAAGGCGGTACAACCGGGTTACCCGTTGCGCGGGCGGCTGCTGGTTACCGATGAACTATTCGCCAACGAATACGGCGTTAACACCATTCCCCGGCCAGGTACACTGTGGCTGGACCCAAGGTTGTTCCAGTTGCTCGGGGTGGCGCCGGGCGACCGTATCAACCTGGGCGCATCGGCGCTGGTTGCCAACCGGGTACTGACCTACGAACCGGATCGCGGCGGCGATATGTTCAACATCGCGCCAAGACTGCTGATGAACCTCGCGGACCTGGAGGCAACCGGCCTGCTGGCGCCCGGCAGCCGGGCCACGTACCGGCTGCTGCTGGCCGGCGCGGACACCGCCATCGGTGAATTCCGCGCCCTCGCAGATGCCCATGATGAATACGATGTGCGCGGCATACGCGATGCCAGGCCCGAATTGCGCACCGCGCTGGATCGGACCGAACAATTTCTGGGGCTCGCGGTGCTGGTCAGCATCACGCTGGCCGGGCTGGCAATCGCGCTGTCGTCGCACCGGTATGCGACCAGGCATTTTGATGCCTGCGCGATCATGCGTTGCTGCGGCGCCAGTCCGGGTACGGTCGTCTGGCTCTATGGCATACAGTTGCTTATTCTCACACTGGTCTGCAGCGCCATTGGCTGCGCGCTGGGTTACCTGGGGCAGATCGGTCTGTCCACACTCATGCAGAACCTCGCGACCAGGCCGCTGCCGGCGCCTTCACCGGCGCCGCTGATCGGCGGCCTGGCGGCCGGCATGGTGACTACCATGGGCTTTGCGCTGCCGCAGATATTACGCTTGAAAAATGTCTCGCCCATGAGGGTATTGCGGCGCGACCTGGAGCCGTTACCGCTGAATAATATCGGCATCTGCCTGGCCGCTGTCGCCTGCCTGGCGCTGCTGGCGCTATGGCAAGCAGACAACCAGCGACTGTTCTTCTACGGTGTTGGCGCGCTTGCGATAACGGGATTATCAGCCTGGTTGACCGCGTTGCTGACCATTCGCTGGCTGCGGCGGTTGCGCGGAGGAACCGGTCCCGCGATTCGCTTTGGCCTCGCGAACATCGTACGTCGGGGTGGGCTGAGCAGCGCGCAGATTCTGGCAGTCAGCCTGGGCGTAATGCTGCTGACGCTGCTGGTGCTGGTACGCACCGACCTGTTGGCGAACTGGCGCAACCAGTTGCCTGCCGATACGCCGAATTATTTCCTTATCAACATCCAGCCCCAGGAGGTGGATGCACTCAGACAATTTATCAAAGCGCGCGCCGGGCTCGATACACAGACACATCCGCTGGTGCGCGCCCGCCTGACTGCGATCAACGGCAGCGCCGTGAAACCGGACGACTATGAAGACGAGGTGGCCCAACGCTTCATCAGGCGCACGTTCAACCTGTCCTTTGCAGACACGATGCAGGACGACAATCGCTTGCTGGCAGGCAAATGGTGGGATGGCCCAGCGGAAAACCTGTTTTCGTTCGAACAGGACTTCGCCGAAACCCTGGGTATCGGCCTGGGCGATACGCTGGAGTTCAGTGTTGCCGGCGCGCAGGTCACCGGCGCCGTCGCCAACACCCGCTGGGTTGATTGGGATACCTTTAATGTCAATTTTTTCGTTATCGCCAGCCCCGGGACGCTGGACGGTTTCCCCGCCACCTACATCACCAGCTTCCACCTACCCCGGGAGAACAGGCCGCTGCTGGGTGAACTGATCAGGAACTGGCCCAGTGTTACCGTTTTCGATGTGGACTCGATCCTGGTCCAGGTACGACTGGTGATGGAACAGGTGATGCGGGCCGTGGAGTTTATCCTGGGCTTCGCGCTGCTGGCAGGTGTTATCGTGCTGCTCACCGCGTTGCAGACCACCCATGATGAACGCCGGTATGAATCCGCGCTGTTGGCTACGCTGGGCGCGCAGCGCGGTCATGTCCTGGCCGGTCTGCTTGCGGAATTTGCGGTGCTCGGACTGATCTCCGGCCTGATCGCGGCGCTGAACGCGACCGTGGCGGAACTGCTGCTTGCTGAATATGTGTTCAAAATGGACTTCACCTTCAGCCCCCTGGTATGGCTGGTAACACCACTGCTGTGCATCACGGTGATTAGCGTGACCGGTTTGGTGGGTACGCGCAACGCGCTGTCCGCGCCACCGATGCTGACGCTGCGAACTACATAGAAACTCTGATTAAAGTCTCAGAGGTTGTTGTCACCGGTAACTATCAGTATCCGGGTCAGTCTCGTCAATCAGGTTATCGACCACGGCCTGCAAGGCTTTCTGCTTGTCCACGCCGCCGTTGATCGCCTGCCGGTAAGCCCGCACCTGCCGGTGCGCACTGGTGCCGCGTTCGAGGATGGTACGGGCATGCTCCACCTCGGTTGTGCAGTCCAAGGCTGCGGCGTCCTCTTCCACCAGCCCCAGTATCTCTTCGAGCAACGTCGCGAAGGGTACCGCCTCGCCCCTGCCGAAGTCGATCAAGCCCTCGTCAGGCCCATAGCGCATTGCGCGCCAGCGGTTCTCGGAGACCAGCATGCGCGAATAGGCGCGCCAGCGCTGGTTATCCCTGCGCAGACGGTACAGCATGCGCATGAGGCAGACGGTCAGCGCGGCCAGGCAGGCCGCGTCATCCAGGTCGGTACACACGTCCATGATGCGGGTTTCCAGGGTCGGATAACGGGCGCTGGGGCGCAGGTCCCACCAGATCTTGGTGGCGTCCTCTATCACACCGGCGGTCCTGATGATGTTTACATGGCGTTCGTACTCGCCGTAGCTGGAGAACTGTTCGGGAAGGCCGGTACGCACCAGGCCGTCGAACACCGTCAGGCGATAACAGAGCAGGCCGGTGTCATCCCCTTCCCAGAAGGGCGAGGAGCAACTCAGGGCCAGCAAGTGGGGGAGGAAGTAATTGAACTGATTCATCAGGTCAATGCGCAACTCGTTATCACCAATGCCCACGTGGACATGCATCCCGCAGATCAGCAGGCGCCTGGCCGCGGCCTGCATATCCTGTTCGAGGATATTGTAGCGCTCTTTTTCCGTGGGCAACTGCTCGTGCCAGTTGCCGAACGGATGAGTGGATGCGGCGATGGGAGCGAGGCCGTAACGGTCGGCGACTTCGATCACCGAACGTCTCAATGACGCCAGGTCAGCGCGGGCCTCGGCAATTGTCCGGCACGGACGGGTACCCACCTCGATCTGGGAACGCAGGAATTCAGGGGTAACCCGCCCTCCGCACAGCGCCGCGCATTCATCCACCATGTTGTCAGGCGGATCATTGCACAGGTCGCGTGTCGACCTGTCGACGAGCAGGTACTCTTCCTCAATACCGACGGTGAATTCGGGTTCAGAGATTAGCATAAGGTTTACCTTGGAATCCTGTACAGCGCCTCATCCGCGAGTATATCACCCAAGGCTTCTGCCAGCAGCGCCCCCCAATGCCTGGTGCCGGCGTCATCGGCCAGAAAGTCCTGCCGCACTTCCAGGGATACATTGGCTACGCCCCTGCCCTCGCCGTGGTGGTCCACCGTGTAATCAGCCGGGTGGCGCCCCGAATAGGGTTCATTGTCGCCTACGATCAACTCGGGGTATTGTCTGAGCTTTGCCAGCAGCGGTTGGGCGATACGCGGGTCCTTGTCCCATAATACGCCCAGGTGCCAGGGTCGAACCTGGTTGGCCAGCACCGGGGTAAAACTATGCACGCTGATGATGACCGGTACGCACCCCCGCGCAATAAAATCGTCGATCAGGTTGTCAATCGCGCGGTGATAAGGATGGTATAACGCATCGGCGCGGCGCTGCTTCTGCGCCGCGCTGAGGTTTTGATTACCCGGGACCACGACGCCGTCGCTTATCGGAATGAACGCGGTGGGGTCGTCCAGGTTGCGATTGAGATCGACCACCAGCCGGGAGTAGTTGGCAGAGAGCAGGGACGCTCCCAGTAATTCCGCAAGCCTGTCGGCGGTTGCCCGGCTGCCGATATCAACCGCGATATGCTGCTGCAACGCATCCTGGCCCAGACCCAGTCCTTGCAGGCACGCCGGCACGGCAGCGCCGGCGTGATCGGCCACGACCAGACACTTCGATGAAGCGCGCCGGTCGATAAACCGAAATGGCGCTGGGTCCGCCGGACCCAACAACGGCGTGGCTTTGTGAGTATTCTCCGGAGACATAATCATTTGGCTGCATAGTCCCCTATTCTCTGTCAGCAATCAACAGCCCGGGTATTATGATTTCTCCCAAAGGCGTATATTGTTATACTGGAGAATGAAGCAAGAGCACTTTTTTCACCCTGTTCACCCTGCGTAAACATGTCAAATTCCACTACACCGACTATCGGGATCCTGCTCACCAATCTCGGCACGCCCGATGCGCCGACGCCGGCTGCGTTGCGGAAATACCTGGCACAGTTCCTGTGGGACCCCAGGGTCATCGAAACACCCAGGCTGCTGTGGTGGCCGATATTGCACGGCATTATCCTGCGGTTGCGGCCGCGCCGTTCCGCCAAGGCTTACCGGGAGGTATGGACCGAGGCAGGCTCGCCACTGCTGGCGATGTCGCAAAAACAGTGCGAGGCGATCCGGTCGGCGCTGGAAGACATTGTGGATGAGCCGTACCGGGTGGAATTGGGCATGCGCTATGGCAACCCATCCATCCGCTCCGCCCTCGACAAGCTGCAAAGTTACAACATGAACAGGCTGCTGGTATTGCCCCTGTACCCGCAGTATTCGGCCGCGACCACCGCGTCGACCTTCGATGCGGTGGCCGATGTCCTGAAAACCTGGCGCCGCATTCCGGAATTCAGGATGGTAAACAGCTACCACGACGACCCCGGCTACATCGCCGCGCTGGCGGAGAGTATCCGCAACCATTGGGCGAAACACGAAAAACCGGACAAATTACTGTTTTCATTTCACGGCTTGCCCAAGACTTACGTCCTCGCCGGCGACCCTTACCAGGACGAATGCATTGCGACCTCAGGCCTGCTGGCCCGTGCCCTGGAACTGGACGAGGACCACTGGCAGGTCTCCTTTCAGTCGCGCTTTGGGCCGCGCGAGTGGCTGCAGCCTTACACGGACAAACTGTTACAGGAATGGGGCGCAGGCGGTGTCGAACATGTGCAGGTTGTGTGTCCCGGTTTCGCCGCGGACTGCCTGGAGACGCTGGAAGAAATTGCACTACAAAACCGCTATTTTTTCCTGGATGCCGGCGGTAAGGTCTTCTCTTACATCCCGGCACTCAATAACAACGACCGCCATATCACTGCGTTATGCGATATCATCCACGCGAATTTGTAACAAGGGAAGAGCAACATTACCAGTAAGCCCATACAAAACCACGTAAGACTGCTGCTGAAGATCGAAGCCCACGAGATCAGGGCTGCGCTTGCCTCTTTCAGCTTCGTATTCTTGCTGATGCTGGCCTATTACACGCTACGCCCGGTGCGCGACGCGATGGCCAGCGACTGGTCCGATGCCGAGTTGAGTTGGTTGTGGACCTCCACCTTCATCATCAGCCTGGCGGTGGTCGCCATCTATGGCAGCATTATTTCCCGGATCAGGTTCAGGCGCATCGTCCCCGCCGTCTACGGTTTTTTCTCCCTGTCTTTTCTCGCGTTCTACCTGGGCACTCATATCACAGACAACCCGGTTTATGTCGACAAGGCATTTTACGTCTGGCTGAGCGTCTTCAGCCTGTTCCATGTCTCCGTGTTCTGGAGTTTCATGGCGGACACATTCTCAAAGGACCAGGGCAAAAGGCTGTTCGGTTTTATCGCTTCCGGCGCCAGCATCGGCGCAGTTACCGGGCCTTTGTTTCCGGTATTTTTCTCAGCCGCACTGGGTGTTTACAACCTGATGCTGCTCGCTTCCGCACTGTTGCTGCTGATCATTCCACTGGTCGCGTACCTGGAAAAACTGAAGCGCGAAGACCTCGATGGCGGACGAGCCGGTACGGAACAGGCATCCTGGATTACCTCAGGACGCAACCCTCTCGCCGGTTTTGCTGATTTCTTCAGCAACCGCTACCTGCTGGGGATTGGCCTGTTCATCCTGCTGTACACGATGATGAGCACGTTTGTTTATTTTGAACTGAAAAACATGCTGGCCGATTTTGACCGGGCAACCCGTTCGCAATACTGGGGCATAATGGACTTGATCGTCAATTTGCTTGCCGTGATCACTGCGATGTTCGCCACCAGCCGCCTGGCGCTGCGTTTCGGCCTGGGCGTCACGTTGTCAATCGTGCCCGTTATCATCGTCGGCGGCTGGCTGATCGTAGCGGTGGCGCCGCTGTTGCCGGTACTGATGGGCTTGCAGGTCGTGCGCCGCGCCGGCAACTACGCGGTTACCCGGCCCGGCCGGGAAATGCTGTTCACACAGGTAAGCCGGGAAACGCGCTTTAAGACAAAACCGGTGATTGACATCGTGGTGTACCGGGGCGGCGACATGCTGAGCGGCTGGATGTACACCGGCCTGGCCGCGGGTTACGGCCTGGGACTGGCGGGCATCGGACTGATCGGCGCGGGTATTGCTTTGCTGTGGGCAATCGTGGCAGTATTCATCGGCAATGCCTATGATCAGGATCGCCTGCACAGCGGCCTGAACAACCCTGGTGAACCGGAATGAAACACAGCGTAACCTCGCGGCGCCAATTCATCATCGATGCCTGTGCGATGACCACTGTTCCCGGTGTGATGCCGCGGCGACAAGACAACGCGCAGCCCGCCGGTAATGGCGCGGCTTGCGCTCAACCGCTTCCCGACCCGCTGAACATGTCTAAGGAAACTCTGACATAATCAGAATTTCCTGAGTTGAACGAGTACCAGGCTGACACGCATGCAGATATACCAGGTCGGCGGCGCAGTACGGGATGAACTCCTGGGAACCGAAGTAAAAGACCGCGACTGGGTTGTGGTCGGCGCCACCCCCGACCAAATGACCGCACTGGGATACAAGGTGGTCGGCAGAGATTTTCCCGTTTTCATCCACCCCCTCACCGGCGAGGAGTATGCGCTGGCGCGTACCGAACGCAAGACCGGACCGGGTTACAGGGGGTTTGTTTTCGACACCTCCAAGCAGATCACCCTGGAACAGGACCTGCAACGCCGGGATATCACCATCAACGCGATTGCCAAGGATGAGAACGGCAACCTGATCGACCCCTTTAATGGCCGCAAGGACCTGGAGCAGAAAGTCATCCGCCATGTCTCCGATGCGTTTGTCGAGGACCCGTTGCGCGTGTTACGGGTTGCCAGGTTCGCCGCGCAATTCGGCTTCATCATCGTCGCTGAAACATGGGCCTTGTTACGGGAAATCAGCGCGACAAATGAACTGCAAACCGTGGCGCCGGAACGGGTCTGGACGGAAACGGAAAAAGCATTGCGCACTGCGCGCCCGCGGTGTTATTTTGAGACGCTGAGGGAATGCGGCGCGCTGCGCGTCCTGTTCCCCGAGATCGACAACCTGTTCGGAGTCCCGCAACCGGAGCGCCAACACCCGGAAATCGACAGTGGCGTACATACGCTAATGGTGCTGGAACAGGCAACGGACCTCAGCGCCGATACTGAAGTGCGTTTTGCCGCGCTGGTACACGACCTGGGCAAGGCCACGACGCCGCAGGAGTTACTGCCCAGCCACCACGGACATGAAACCCGGGGTGTGGAGTTGATTAACGAGTTGTGTGATCGACTGCACATCCCCAACAGGTACCGGGACCTGGCCTGTCTTACCTCGCGCTACCACCTTAATTGCCATCGCGCGCATGAACTGAGACCCGCTGTCGCGCTCGGCACGCTCGAGGGACTGGACGCGTTCCGCCGCCCGGAGCGCTTCGACCGGTTTCTGCTGGCCTGCGAAGCCGATGCACGCGGGCGCAAGGGCAAGGAACTGGAGGATTACCCGCAGGCCGGCTTGTTCAGGAAATACCGCGATGCATGTCTCGCGATTGACACGAAATCAGCGGACTTCAACGGCCTGAAAGGACCGCAGATTGCGGAGCGTCTGCGCGCACGGCGGATCGAGGCGATCCGAAAGGTCAAAAAACAGGAGGTGTGAAGCGGATTATCTGCGTCCACACCGTTGCGAATAACGCCGGAGATACGGAACCGGCAAAGATACTGGCATTGATTATCAAGGAACGCGACACGCCGACCACTGTTCCGGTGCATCACTACTCTTGAAACTGGTACTCTTTCAATTTAATTGAAAGAGTGCCAGGCTACCTCCCGTTTTCCCGGAGCACGTCCAGCAGGATGTCGATTGCGTTGCTCATGTAGTCGCGGGTAATGGTCAACGACGGCATTAAACGCAGCACATTTCCATACCGGCCGCAGGGGACCATGATCACCCCTTTCTGCAACAGGCCGATGACAACGTTACCCATCGTTTCCCCGGTGGCAGGTTCACGCGTCTCCCGGTTCTCGACCAGTTCAATCCCGATCATCAGGCCGCGGCCGCGCACCTCGCCAATCAGCGCGGTGTCGGACATTGCATTGTGTAATTTTTCCAGCATATCCCGACCCAGTTCAGCGGCTCTGGGGATCAAGCCATTCTTCAGTATTATGTCGATATTCGTCAGGCAGACCGCCGCGGATAACGCATTCGCGGCAAAGGTCTGGGGCTGGGAGTAGTCCGGAAGCTGTTGCGCGAGGTCCTTGCGCATGATCACGCCCGCCATCGGCAAGTCACCGCCCATCCCCTTGCCGAAGGTGATCATGTCCGGTTTCACTCCTGCGTGTTCGATCGACCACATTTTTCCGGTCCTGCCGGTACCGGCCTGGACTTCATCGGCAATGAACAGCGCGCCATGCTTTTCACACGCGGCCTTGACCAGCTTGAAAAATTCCGGCGCCGGGGGTATGTAACCGCCTTCGCCTTGCAACGGTTCGACGATTACCGCGGCCACATTATCGGCAGCGGTATACGGCGTGTTCAACAGGTAGTCCACGTATTCCCCGCAGGCCTGTTCGCAAGTCTTGTCACCCAACGGGAACGGGAAACGGTAGGCATAGGGATACGGCGCATGGATCACGTCTCCCATGAACGGGCCGTAGCCTTTGCGGTACTGATCGCCGGTGGTCAGGGCATTGGACGCGTTCCACACACCGTGATAGGCGCCGTGAAACGCAAGTATCTGGTTGCGCCCGGTGACATGTTTTGCAAACTTGATGGCGCTCTCCAGTGCGCCGCTGCCACTCTGGCAAAAATAACTGATGGCGTTATCACGCAGGCCGGGCGGTGCGATGGATGAGACCTTCCTTGCCAGTTCGCCGCGCCGTGTATTACTGATATCCGAGGCGTGCATCAATTGCCTGGATTGTCTTTCAATCGCGGCAATGACCTCCGGGTGCCCCCTGCCGACGGAACTGACCCCGACGCCTGCAGATACGTCAATATATAAATTGCCGTCCGGGTCCTTGACCGTTACCCCTTTGCCCTCATCAAACACCAGTGGGAAAGGACCACCGCCGCGGGTCATGGATTCAAACCCGGGGTCTGCCTCCAGCAGCTTTGTTGATACCGGACCCGGCACCGTGTCGGTAATGATATCGGGAGCGCCGGGTAAAGAAAGCGCAGCGAGTTCTTGTTCAGAGATCGTCATTGTCTGGTTTTCCCCACTGTTTCAGCCTGTACGTTGATTTAACGCTACTTTGCACCTGAAGGCAACACAATCAACTTGTTGTGAACATATTACCATTGTTTTGTTGCTAAACTATGCAACTGTCAATATTACCATTTACGGAATCCAGTGAACAAAGGGTCGCCCTGCGGGCGACACAATATTTGACTGGACTCCCGCTTCCGCGAGAGTGGTTATGGTAGCGGGGTTCACGGTAGCGCCCCGCATCCCATTCCCGTGCAAACGGGAATCCAGTGAGACTACGCGTCGCCCTCCGGGCGACACGGTATTTTACAGGACTCCCGCTTTTGCGGGAGTGGTTCTGTGGCGGGACTTGCTGGAGTGGTATGCGGCAATACCCAATAAAGTAAGGAGTCATTTTCATGTCTACGGTAAAACTGGTTGAATACGAAGATGCGGGCGCCAAGGTGAAGACCGTTTATGATGACATCCGCCGGACCCGGCAGACCGATTTCATCAACAACTTCTGGAAAGCCCTAGCCAATCACCCGGCGTTGCTGGAACGGGTATGGTCACAGGGGAAGGAAGTGATGGCGCCCGGGGCAATCGATGCGATGACCAAGGAGATGATCTACACCGCGGTCTCAGTCGCCAATGCCTGTGAATACTGCGTGCATTCCCATACCGCGTCGGCATTTGCGAAGGGCATGAGCGATGAACAGTACGCGGAGTTGCTGGCCGTGATTGCGCTGGCGCAGCAGAACAACGGGCTTGCAAGCGGGATGCAGGTACCCGTTGACGAGGTCTTCCTCAAGCAAGAGTCACAGGAACAGCGCGAATAATATACCACCCAGGACCAGACGGTATAGCACATAAGGCAACATCCCGGTCCATTCGACGAGTTTAAGGAACCAGTGGATGGTCAGCCAGGCGCTGATGAACGATACCGCGCTGACGGTAAACAGCGCCGGCCAATCCACATCCACCGCAGAAAACGAGACATCAAGCAACTGGTAACCGGAGGCCAGCAAGATGGTGGGAATTGCCAGCAGGAAGGAAAACCGGCTGGCAGCCTGACGATCCAGGCCGAGCAGCAGCCCGGCAGTAATCGTGATACCCGCGCGTGAGGCGCCGGGGATCAAAGCCAGCGCCTGGAACAGGCCGATGATAACGGCATCCCGGATTCCCAGGGCGCCCAGGTCCCGCTCCCGCTTGCCGTGGCGGTCCGCCCACCACAGCAGCAAAGCGAACAATATCGTCGCCCCGGCGATGACCAGCGGATCACGCAAGCGTTCGGTCTCAGCGTGAAACAACAGGGCTGCCAGGCAGATGGGCACGGTGGCAACTGCCAGCAACCAGACCAACTGTGCGTCACGGTTACCGCCGGTGCAGAAGGACGCGATCCACCCTGTACCCAGGCGCGCCAGGTCTTTCCTGAAATAGTGCAGCAATGCGAGCAGGCTGCCGAAATGCGCGCCAACGTCGTACAGCAGGCCCTGGTCCGCCCAACCTGCCAGTTTCGGCAACAGCACCAGGTGGGCCGAACTGCTGATGGGCAGGAATTCCGTCAGCCCCTGTAGCATTCCCAGGATGATTGCATGCAGGGTCTCCACTCAGCCCTCCATGGTCCACAGGCGCCGGCGCTGGTCGATGAATTGAAAGCCCAACAAAGGTTCCGTAAAATTCCTGCTACAGGCAATGGCCTTGAAGCGTTCTCCCATTTCAGCCGGCAGCGTCAGCCGCTTTACCTGGCCGGATACCACGGGGTCGGGCCGGCCGGTTCCGTTTTTCCCTGGTGCAGCCAGGTCGGCCAGGCCGCAGCCGATGAGGAAATGGGCCTGGCTGGTATAACCGGCCAGTTGCAGGTCATTCTCCAGCGCGGCCTGCGCCACTGCGGTAAAATCCACCGATGCGGTGATGTCCTGCAGACCGGGATAATGGAACGGATCCTCGTGGGCGCGGTGCCGGTAATGGCACAGTAAGCTCCCTGTGTCCCGCTGCGGGTGGTAATACTCATGGCGCGGGTAGCCGTAATCGATCAACAGCATTACACCCTGTTCCAGTATCCCGCTCAGCGAGCGCATCAAAGCGCCGGCGCGCAGGTTTATCTCCGTTCGGTAGGGTTCGGGAAGCGGCGCCGGCAGGTCAGTCGTGATCGTTTCCCAGGCAGCGGCAATCCGATCGTCTTCGCACGGCGCTTCGATCCAGAAAAAATCATCTCCGTCATGGCCTACGCGCAACTCATGCAATCTACCTTTGTCCAGCAGCACGCGTGCGACCGGCAGCGCATCCAGTACTTCATTGGCGAGAATAATCCCGCTCAGCGGCTGCTCTGGCAATGCGTCCAGCCATGTTATGCGCGGCAGCAAATGCGGGATAGCGGAGGAAAACAGTTCCCGCTGGCGCATGCGCAGGTCCGCGCCGGTCTCCAGTATCAGGTAGCGCGCCGGCAGGGCATCCAGCGCCTCCAGTTCCAGCAACAGGTCCCGCGCCATGATTCCCGACCCGGCGCCCAGTTCCAGGATGTCGCCCTCGGACAGGGCCGCCAACACCTGCCTCCATTGCCTGGCCAGACAACGTGAGAACAGCGAAGAGACAAGGGGCGCGGTGACAAAATCGCCGGCCGCGTCAAACCGGGTAGCGCCGGCGCTGTAATACCCCCAGCCGGGTTCATACAAGGCCATCTCCATGAAACGCTCGAAGCTGATGCTGCCGCCGTTCTCCCGGACCTGCTTGCGGATCAGTCTCGCCAGGCCCTGGCTGTGTTCACGGGCCAAGGGCGCCGGGTTCGGCAATTGCAGTGCCCGATCCGGCCCGTCCCATGAACTGTTATCCATCTGCAGCAACTGTGTTATCCCGCTTCCGTATCGAACTCTACCGGCCGTAATGCCTGCCCGGCTTGGTCGAATTCGGCCCACAGAGTGGCGTAGGTCTTACCGGAAACGGGATGGCGCAGGTCCGGGGCAAGCTCCGCCAACGGGCATAACACGAACGCATACTGGTCGATGTCAGAACGCGGCAGTTGGTATGCTTTATTTGTGATCACCCGGTCATCGTACAACAACAGGTCCAGGTCCAGGGTGATGGATGCTGAACAACGCTTGCTCCGATCGCGCCCGTATTTGTCTTCAATCCGGCGCAACAGATCAATCACCTCATCCACATCGAGACCGGTTTCGCAACCCGCGACGAAATTATAGAAATCCTCGCCGGCAAACCCCACCGCCCTGTTTTCATAGATGGTTGAAATGCGCACATGGTGAAATTCAGCCTGAAGTGCGCGGATACCGGCCCTGGTATGTTTTTCCCGTTCCCGGTTGCTGCCGACGCCGATAAAAACGGTCGCCATTTCAGTCCCTGCTGCCCCGCTCGATGATGATGCCGACATCGCGCACGCCGCGTACCGCCCCATGCTTGTTGACGCGCAGCCGGCACCAGCTCACATTGAATTCATCCAGAAGAATCCGGGCAACATTTTCCGCCAGCGTCTCGAGCAATTCAAACTCGGACTCGCTGATATAGCCGATCAACCGCTTTGCCACTGCCTCGTAACTCACGGTGTCTTCAATGCTGTCCGATTGCACAGCCTTACCGGTCTGTGCGGCTATCTCAATGTCGAAGGACAATGTCTGCTTTATCCTGCGCTCCCAGCCGTAGATGCCTATCACGGTGTCTATGCGCAGGTCTTTCAGGTAGATGATATCCATGGTTCCGGGATCAGTCGCAACGTATGTGTACTGGAAGCTGCCAGATTAAAGCAGATAAAACCAGGAATACAAGCCGAATATCGGAAGAACAGGTGGGCTATGAGTAAAATTCCGGCGTTTTTTTACTCTTATCCCCGGGATCATAATAAAATAAGCGCATGATCATCCATATCGGACTGGTAATGCTCGCTTACCTGGCAGGTTCTCTTGCCAGCGCCGTAATCGTCTGCAAGGCCCTCGGGCTGGGCGACCCGAGGGAACAGGGTTCCGGTAACCCGGGTGCAACCAACGTACTACGCCTGTACGGCGGCTACGCCGCGCTGCTGACCCTGTGCGGCGATCTGTTGAAGGGCCTGCTACCCGTCCTGTTAATGCGTTATCTGCAAGCGCCGGACCTATTCGTCGCCGCGGCCGGCCTGGCTGCGTTTGGCGGGCACCTGTACCCGGTGTTTTTCGGTTTTCGCGGCGGTAAGGGGGTTGCCACGCTTATCGGCGTGCTGTTCGGGTTTAACTGGCTACTGGGTGCGGCTTTCGTGGGCACCTGGCTGGTGATCGCGCTGCTGTGCCGTTACTCCTCGCTGGCGGCCATTGCATCCGCGCTGTCGGCGCCCCTGTATTGCTGGTTACTCGGCGCGGCGCCGGCCTACATCACGGCCCTGTGTCTGATGTCCGCCGTCCTGGTCTGGCGCCACCGGTCTAATGTCAAAAAACTGTTGGACGGCACAGAAACCCGGATTAACCTCAAACGCTGAGCATAAACAACGGGGACAGAATTGAATTCGCGTCCCTGTGCCTGATGTCCGCCATCCTGGTCTGGCGCTACCGGTCAAACGTCAAAACTGCTGGACGGCACCAAAACCCGGATAAAGCCCAAACGCTGAGCATAAACAGCGGGGGCAAAATTGAACTCTGAGCCGGCTCAGTGATTACCCTGGCGCCGAAAAAATCGGCCAGCGCGGATGTGCGGCGAATTCCAGAGATTCGTTATCACCGGCGCTAATCCTCAGATACCCGGTATAGGCGATCATCGCGCCATTGTCGGTACAGAATTCTGGTCTCGGATAGAAGATCTGCCCACCTGCCCCGTCAACCATCAACTTCAGTTTTTCCCTGAGTTGCGTGTTGGCGCTGACCCCACCGGCCGCCACCAACCTGTTGATGCCGGTCTGTTTGATGGCGCGCTCGCACTTTATCGCCAGGGAATCCACTACCGCTTCGACAAAGGCGCGGGCAATATCCGCGTGCGCCTGTTCATCGCCATCTCCGAGTTGGCCGACAACCTGTGCCACTGCCGTTTTCAAACCGCTGAAGCTGAAATCCAACCCGGGCCTGTCGGTCATCGGACGCGGGAATGTGTACCTGTCCGGGCGACCGCGTTCCGCCAGCGCCGACAGGCGCGGCCCGCCGGGGTAACCCAGCCCCAACAGCTTAGCCGTCTTATCAAAAGCCTCGCCGGCCGCATCATCCAGTGATTCACCCAGCATCGTGTAATCACCGGCCGACCTGACTTCCAGGAGCTGGGTATGTCCCCCCGAGACCAGCAACGCAAGAAACGGATAATCAGGGCGCTGCTCTTCAAGATTCACCGCCAGCAAGTGCGCTTCCATGTGGTGCACTGCCACCGCAGGCACACGCCAGGCATAAGCCAGGCTCCTGCCTACGCTGGCGCCAACCAGTAACGCGCCAATCAGCCCCGGACCAGCGGTATAGGCAACCCCATCGATGCTGCCGGGGTCAGAGCCGGCTTCCTCCAGGGCAGCCGCCAGCAACGGCGCAATACGCCGGATGTGGTCCCGCGATGCCAGTTCAGGCACCACACCACCATACACATCATGCAGCCGCGCCTGGCTGTGAAGCTGGTTTGCCAACAGACCCCGATCCGAATCATAAATGGCGATTCCAGTCTCGTCACACGAGGTTTCTATTCCAAGAATACGCATCCAATTAGTGTACGTGAAACAGGGTCGGACCTGCTTAACTATTTTCGGACCTGCCTAACTGTTTGTTTCCCCAGTGGTACGGTCATTAGTTTAGAACCAACTATTTTCCTGACCTTGTCTGGGAAGGCTTTTACATCTTCCCTGGACGTACCTAACGCGGCAACAACATCCTCATTGTAACTGATTGCGGAGAGACGGGTCTGAACCATGGACCATTGACATATTGGTATGAAATGTCAAGCAAGCAACTACGTATGACGGTTCCAGAAAACTTACACAAATATTCGGGTGGAATCGGGTATAATTCAGAAATCTGGTATGGCCAAGGAGAACTGTTATGTCGTTAAAAGCAATATTCATAAAACTGGATGAGGATACCTTGATTCGAGCAAGGCAAATAGCTGAGGCGAAAGGAAAATCCCGCGACTGGTTAATGGCGCATGCTATCAGGCAATATGTGGAGCATGAAGAATGGTTGGTCCGAGAGGTGGAAGAGGGTATCCAGGCAGCCATTGATGGTAAATTGGTTGACCACCTTGAAATAAAAGCCATATGGAAGGCCAAGCATGCAGCTCAAGTGGACTGAACCGGCAATTTCTGATCTCAACAATATTGAAGCCTACATTGCCAGAGAAAGCAGCCAGGATGTTGCTACTACCGTAGTATTGAAAGTGATTGATACTGTTGAAATGATGTTACCCAGCCATCCTATGGCAGGACGAGCGGGACGAGTAAAAGGAACTCGTGAGCTTGTGGTTAGCGATCTTCCTTTTATTGTAATTTATCGGTGGGTAGAGGACTTACAGCAAACTCAAGTCTTGCGTGTGTTGCATGCAGCGCGGCAATGGCCACCGGCGAAAAATTAACGCTCCGGTAACCCTCACTCGGCGCTGACCCAAGCCGGCAGCGCCACCTCCGCAAACCCCGGCGCCACTGTGCCCAGTTACAAACGCGTCGCCGGCCCACTGCCGCCCGACAATGCCACGTTCGGCTCTAACAACACGTCCGTGTACCCGTCACCGTTGTAATCCCCGACCACCAGCTCATAGTCGTGCCAGCCCGTCAGCCCCGCCAGCGGCGTCAGCGCAAACCCCTCAACCACGATGAACGGAACAACTGTTATCGTTCAACCGGAATCAGTGTTCACGTTCGTCGGAATACGCAAGCATTAAAGCTTATCAAAATATTTCATTTAGACTAATTCAAAATCTTTCCAGTGCCATCCATTTGTTTGCTTGGAACTCACGTATAAATACTTATCATCAACAATCTTCAATATTGTATATTCTTCATTGTCAATGAGACCCCAGCTATCACGATGCGGAGTCCACCCCTTTGAATGTTCAGAAGGCACAAATCTAACCGTATCACCTACTTTAAATGGACAAGTTTCCATATTGCCTAACTCTCTGCCTCAGATCGAACGGCCCGGTTACACAACCTCGATGTCATTTTGCACCGTAATAAAACCGGCCATTTTCACGTTAATGGAGCCACTTTAAGGCGCTGATTAAACAACAGTCAGCTTGAGGCTGATCAACTTATAAGCAGCTAAATAATAACCCCTGCTCAACGGCAGGGCTAGGGCGTCATTCTGGCGTCATTCTGGCTGACAATGAGATGCGTAGGTAATAACTTTGGCATGACCATCTTCATCTCTAACCCAATAAGTATATCTACTGCACAAATTGCAATTTAAAAGTTCTATTGTCACTTGATAATCATTCTTTTTGATTATTGGACGAAAATTAGGCAGGTCAGACTTAATTATCTCATTGTCCAACAAACTGATATCCATATTTTCGGGACAATATTTTGATAAATGCTGACGTATAACCGAGGAGATTTCCTCGTCTGCACTGGCAAAACCTATATTGCTATATACAGTAAGCAGCAAGCTTAACACCAGCTTAAGCATCATGGCTACCCCCCCACTATTTGGATTTGGAATATAATTATTTGGATTAACAACACTATGGTTGATTCGCAGTTTTACATGTACATGATTCGTCATCCCTACCGCAGTAGGGTAAACAGTGGTTAAATCTTGCGCTGTTCCTATAACCTGACCTCTGGTTACACATTGTTGGTCACAATTGTCGCATCGCTAAACAAGGCATGTGATGCAATCATAGCATCTGTGAAGCCGATAGGTTTACCTTTACGAAGAAGTACTGACTGGATAACAGCAAACTTGTCTGTACACTCTGCTGCCCAGTCCGCGTCATGATCAATCATCGACCGGCGCGCTTTCATCATTTAACGTCAGCCAGGACTTGCGTACAGCCTCAAGGAACAGCTTTTGTCCAGGCCTTTGTACGCTAAGCTCGGTCACACCTTCAAAGGCAAACTCTTTTGGAATACGAACTGCTTAGCTCCGGCCGTTTGAAAATCTTGGCAGTGTGCATAATCACCTCCATCTCTGATATATGACAGCATGTACCGCAGAGATTCAAATGTCGTTAAATGTTTGAATCCACCCGGCACTTGCCAAAAATCAATGCGTTACGACGACGGGTCCGGCAAAAAACAGCAAAATCCGGCTAAATGCCAGTGAAGCTGAGTAAACTTGGGTTAGCAAATCGTGACAATTAAAGTTACTACTGAAAATTAAAGAAGCTCTGAACAAGTCCATCCTGGACCTGTCAGAGCACGCAAAACAAAAATGCGATTTTTGTTTTGCTCTCAAAATCAATGACTTATTGTCATTGATTTTGGCGATACATCCCTGTATCGCAGGAAACTCTGACTTAATCAGAGTTTCCATAAGATTGTGTAATCAAGGGGGGATGGCATTGCTAGGGCAACTTTCTTATAGAAATGTATAGTATTATTCCTAATACAATTATTCTCTGGGGCATTGTTTGGTGAGCGTGTTCGGATGCCTGATACTCTGCGGCGATTGTACATGGCTTCACCATTGTTGTGCAAACTCCGGCCCGCACCAGGCGCCGCTTATGGCTCGCATTAGGCGTATGATAATGAATAATAGGTTAACCAAACGAACTGGCGGTTTTGCTCTGATATTTATACTGTCGGGCTGCATCGCTATAGCGCCGACGTATGAGAGAGTGCCGGTTGATTCCGGACAATTCTTTCCGGGTAACTATCTAAACCTACACTCACCAAAATCTGACGGATGGTTTCTCCTGATATCGAATCAATTTGGTATGGAGTTTGCGAGACAAGGCATTAACGAGAAGGATAGCATTGGCGCACAAGTATTAACGTTTCCGTTAGCGCCGGTAGATAGTAATAATGATTTTGTGTCTCTCATAAAACTAAACGCTATAAGAGAAACTGATGGCAACGATCGGTTTAATCTGATTGAGTCGGAATTTAGGTATACGGATGAACGTAAATATCCGTGTGTAAGGACGTATTTACTCACAGAAGATACTAAAGCGAAGATATCGCGAGTATCAGAAGAGGCGCTGTTGCTGGAAGCAATTGGACTATATTGCAGGCATCCTGTGCACAAGGAAACAGGCTTCGCCATATTATACTCATACAGGGGAAAGTCGCTTTATAGCGATTTGTCAGAAGAAGCAGAAACATTTATAAATGGTGTTAATGTCCCTGGCCACACAACAGAAATAGGGCCGGGCGTGTCTAACCATCTCCCTGGTCACTCAAGAGAAATACGGTCGGACGAGTCTAACCATCTGCCTGAGCAATCGAGAGAAATCACACCTGGAGAATTAGGGTCGGACCTGTCTAACCATCCGAACCATCTGTCTAACCATTTGCGGGCCAACTAACTCAACCGGAACTCAATAAACCTTGAAGCTCTGCTTCTGACTACAACTCGGTTTTCAGTTTGCCGATACGCACCAGATTATCAAGTAACGGGTGGCTCAGATGTATTGTCTATTAATACCAGGTGCTCGCCGGATAACACCCGGGTGAGGAAGGCGTTGTTGGTTTCCTTTCGTTGGCTAAACTCTTGCGGGGAATATAAAGTCGGGTTGACCCTGCGACCCAGTTGCTGCTCTACCGAGGCCAGGATCCTGTAAATGTTTTCCAACGTAAGCGCATGGGCGACAATTAGCACATCGATGTCGCTGTTGGCTGTGTCCGTGCTTTTTGCAACAGAACCATACAGCAGCGCCAGGGTTATGTGCTCTGCCAAGGGCGCCAGCGCGTTGCGCAAAGGCTCGACTAAGGCCACGGTCTTGTTCATCATCCCACACAGCTCATTGAAAATCGGAGCAGCCGGATTGGCTTGGTAATGTTGCTGGTTGCCGATACGTTTGACGCTGACCAAACCGCTACTGACCAACCGTTTGAGTTCGCGTTGCACAGCGCCGGAACCGGAACCGGTTCGTTTGATCATCTCGGAGAGATAAAAGCTACGCTGAGGCTGGCCAAAGAGCAAAGCCAGAACTCGCTGTTGGGTGGATGTGAATAATGCACCTGCCAGACTGGTATGCGCGCCCACCAACGGCTCATTGGTATTGTGCGCTGGCGACTGAAAAAACTTCATGCTTGCCATGTTGCCCATTATGGGCATTTTGCTGCCTAATTCGGGCTGATTACAAGTAACACTGCCATTTGTATTTCAAACAGTAGAAACGAGCATGCCGAAAAGGCATAAAATACATACCCTGCCGAGCTCTCAGACAACAAATCAGACTGCGACAAGTCTGGCTATTGTTTTAATCCGGTATCGACTTCTGGAAATTCAAAATCCAAAGGAACTTTTTTAGATACAAATATCCCTTTTACAGTTACGTGCTCATATTCTATAACTTCCTCATTTAGCTCGATTATTCGGTACGCGTCTTGATAGTATGGCGTGACAGAATCCGTAGGATAGAATTTGTCCCCCTCGATCCACCCATGAAGAATTGTAAAATATATTGAGCCTGACATGCCCCATTGCCCGACTTCAGTGCTTTCTGTCACTCCGTGGACCGGATCGTGGATTCTGAACATGTTTTTGTATGTTCCATCCGAGCGTCTTTCCGTGATTATCTCACTCCTTCCACCGTTATTGGCAGGTTGGTTTCCATACCATTTACCAACCATCAAGCGCCACATTTCTATTTCTGAATGTGTTAGCTGTGGCTTCGTTTCCGTAATTTTATTTGTATGTTCACAACCACTAATACAAATAAAAAGAACCCAAATCACCATAAATAGCTTGTTCATTTTTCTTCAAAATACCTTGTGAGCAGCGTTAATATATCATGCTGGTGTTACCACCCACACCATCATTTTTTCTGGATTAATATTGTTGTATGTGTATTAGTGTGTATTCCGGCGAACGTGAACACTGATTCCGGTTGAACGTGAACGGTGATTCCGGTTCATCGTGAACACCGGGTTCCCCCACGCATGGCGTGTGAGTGTGTTTTACCTCAAGTGTTCACGATGAGTCAATAGCAGGCTGTTTTTTGCGCATGGATTCCCCCTTTAACGTCAGTCGGTGGGCATTGTGTATCAGCCGGTCGAGGATGGCATCGGCGAGGGTGTGGTCGCCGATGAGGTGATACCACTGGTCGACGGGCAGTTGGCTGGCTATCAGGGTGGAGGCGCTATGATAGCGGTCATCCATGATATGCATGAGGTCGTGGCGTTGTGCGGTGTTGAGGGGTTCCAGGCCCCAGTCATCGAGGATGAGCAGTTGTGTTCTGGCGAGTTGATGGATGAGTTTGTGGTAGCTGCCGTCGGCCTTGGCCTGGGTGAGGGTAAGGAACAGCCGCGAGAGGCGATAGTAGCGTGTGGGGTGACCTTGCCGGCAGGCCTGGTGGCCGAGGGCGCAGGCGATGAAGGTTTTGCCTGAGCCGCAGGGGCCGGTGATGAGCAGGTTGCGGTGGCGTTGCAACCAGTCTCCTTGTGCGAGTTGGGCGAGTTGTGCCCGTGTCAGGTCTCTGGGGTGCTCATAATCGATGTCCTGGAGGGCGGCGCGCAGTTTGAAGTGCGCCTGGCGGATGAGGCGGTGCTGTTTGCGCTGTTCCCGTTGGACACATTCGTTCTCGACTAACAGGGCGAGGCGGTCGAGGAACGGCAGGGGGTCGTAGGTGGCGGGTTGCTCGGTTTGTTGTGTCAGGGCCTGCGCCATGCCGGGCAGGCGCAGGTCGCGCAGGCGGGTGAGGGTCTGTGTGGTGGATGTGGTCATGGTGGTCTCTCCGGTCAGTTGAAGTGGTGCGGCCCGCGGACGTTCTCATGGTCCTGGGGCAGCGTGTGGGTGGATTCTTGGTCGGGGGTGACAGCGAGTTGGTCCTGGTTTGTTTGTAGAAGGTGTTTGACCTGTTTGAGGCGCACCAGGCCGGCCTGGTTGGCAATCTGGCAGGCGGCATTGAGGCGGTCGGGGTAGTGTTTGCCGAGTCCGAGCAATCCCAAGCAGGTGCGGTAGGCTTGTTCGGGGTGGGCGCGGCGTTCGAGTTGGTGGGTGACCCAGGCAAGCACATCCGGGCCGAACTGCCGGGCCCAGCGTTGCAGGCGCGCGGCGGACCACTGTTGCTGCGCCCGGTGGCGTTCGGGCAGGTGTGCGGGCTGTGTGGTAAAGCCGTACCCGTCCCGGCGCGGATGGGTGGCGATGCAGCGTTGGCGGAAGTACAGTGTAATCAAGGTGTCAGAGGCCTGCAACTCCACCCGCTCGCCGACGTACTGGTGCGGTACGGAGTAGCAATGCTGCTGGTACTGGACATGGTAATCGATATGGACGGTCACCGGCTTGATGTGCACATACGCATACGGCTGTGGGGGCAACGGCTGCAAGGCCGGTTTATCGAGGGCCTCAAAGGCGGACCGGCGCGAGCCGGGCCGGCGTTTGAAGGGGCGCTCATTGAGGTCATTGAGCAGTGTGGCGATATGGCGGTTGAGCTCATCGAGGGCAAAGAACTCGTGGTGGCGCAGGCGGGCCAGGATCCAGCGCTGGACCAGCAGCACGCCCTGCTCGGCCTTGGCTTTATCCCGGGGTTTATACGGACGCGCCGGGAGGATGGCGCAGTGGTAGTGCTCGGCCCATTGCTGGTAACTAGGATTGATGTCGGGGTCGTAGCGACAGGCGCGGCTGACTCCACTGCGCAGGTTATCGGGGACGATGGCGGCGGGGACGCCGCCGAAGTAGGTCATGGCCCGGGTATGGCTGCCGAGCCAGTCGGGCAGGGTCTGGGTCCAGGTGGCCTCGGCGAAGGTATAATCCGAGGCGCCGAGCACGGCGACGAACAGTTGCGCCGGGCGCGCCTGCCCGGTGGCGGCATTGATGACGGGTACGGTATCCCCGCTGTAGTCCACGAAGCACTTCTCCCCGGCCTTGTGGGTCTGGCGCATGGTGCGTTGTTGTCGGCCCAGCCAGTGGCGGTAGCGGTCACAGAACTGGGAGTAGCTGTAGGCGCGGTTTGGATAACGCTGGGTGTATTCCTCCCAGGCCAGCCGCTTGGTGACATGGGGACGCTTGAGCTCCTCG
Source organism: Gammaproteobacteria bacterium (assembly GCA_965221335.1). Lineage (GTDB taxonomy): Bacteria > Pseudomonadota > Gammaproteobacteria > Eutrophobiales > Eutrophobiaceae > JAAXHV01. The sequence continues at coordinate 561,836 of CBDCSC010000004.1, forward strand.
TGCACCGCGGCCCAGTCCGGGACCTCACAACGTGCCGCACTGCCCGTATCGGCGCCGGGATAGAACAACGCGGCCAGACGGGTATCGTCCAGGTCCGCCGGCAGCGGCCAGGTCAGGCCCAAGGTCTCGGCCCGGCTGAGAAGTTTCTGGACCCCGCCGACACTGAGCTTGGTGCTGCGGCTGATGGCGCGGATGGACAGGCCGGCCTGCAGCCGGAGCCGTAAGGTCTCTCGTAGTTTACGCATGGTCACTCGCTGGGTTGGCATGACAGGTTCCTCCAAAAGGGAGATACCCTATCACTGGGTTACAAGTCCCATGCGTTGGGGGCGATTCCGGCCCATCGTGAACGCGGATTCCGGGATGGTGAACACCGATTCCGGTATTACCCGGAAAGTGTTCACGTTCAACCGGAATCAGTGTTCACGATGAACCGGAATTGGTGTTCACGTTCGACCGGAATCGGTGTTCACGATGAACCAGAATCCGCGTTCACGATCAACCGGAATACGCATATTAGCTGCTGTTTGCGGTATTCTATATGGCCGTAAGCAATCAAAGCTTAGAAAAGATATCGTTGAGAGATACCACAAGTATATGAAATATGAAGAGGAGGCTTTAGACCCAAACAGATCATCAAGTCACATGGATGCGCGAGGTGAGAAGAGGCTGGAGGACAACCGATGAATGAGATAATTACCGTATTTTACAGTCTGACAGGATTGGGATTGCTGTTGTGGATATTCATGATTGAGTATCCTGCGCTGCAAGTGGAACAGACCCGGGAGACGCTCTACGACCTGAGGCGACAATTGTTTTACATCGGACAGAAGCATCGGATATTTGACCAACGTGCGTATTGCATGAACCGCTATGTCATCAACGGAATGATCCGTTACCTGGACAAACTCAGTTTCATCCGGTTTGTGGTAGCCGTTGGCATAGAAGATGTAATCAATGAGCAAAAAAGTGTGCGGGCCTACAAACAGGAACTTGAACAAGCATATCTGGAACTGCCCGATGATGTTATCCCAGAGGTTGATAATATTCGGGACGATGCCAATGTGAGTATCATTTCCTACCTGGTGAAAACCTCGCCTGTTGCGCTGGCACTGTCTTCTGTCCTGATGCTTTTTGTGTTTCTATTCATGACAAGCAAGTTGCTTGGTTTCCTGAGAAACGCCATCCCTGCGTTTGAAGCCGGGGCAGAGAAGATGGGCGAGGGAAGAGTGTACGGAACGTAAGGTAATATAGACGCATACGCCGCTTCCTTCAAACCCTGGTGTCAACTGATGTATCCCGGCCCGGTCGGCACAGTAGTCGTAGTCCACGGCACTCACGTCGGATTTGAATGCCGGTATCAGCGAACGCACCTGATTATCTGCGTTGTTTTCCTGTTGTTCTTGTATTTTACGGGATATCTGTTAGGATGTTTGGCCTTTTGAACAATGTCTACAGGAACAGCGTACTCTATGCCCAGTGTAAAAGTAAGAGAAAACGAGCCATTTGATTTCGCATTACGCCGCTTTAAACGCGCCTGCGAAAAAGCCGGGGTCCTGGCGGAAGTCCACCGGCGTGAATTTTACGAAAAGCCCACACAGATGAGAAAAAGAAAAGCCGCAGCAGCGGTAAAACGTCACCAGAAACGCCAGATAAAATCCGGTTCCCGGCATTACCGGCAATATTGATACCCCTTCCCGGGCGCCTGCCTCCCCATGAGTGATCTCAAACACCGGATCAACGAAGACATCAAGACTGCAATGCGCAGCAAGGAAAAAGAGCGCCTTGCCGCATTGCGTTTTATTTCCGCCGCAATCAAGCAGCGGGAGGTGGACGAACGCATCAGCTTAGATGACGGCCAGGTTACCGCCGTGCTGAACAAAATGGCAAAGCAGCGCCGGGACTCCATCGAACAATATGCATCCGCAGGCCGCGGTGACCTGGTCGAAAAAGAGCAGTTTGACCTCGATATCATCCTCGACTACCTGCCTCAGCCCCTGGACACCGCGCAAATCAATGCCAGGATTGACGAGGCCATCAGCGCTACCGGCGCCGCCGGCATGAAAGACATGGGCAAGGTTATGGGACAATTGAAATCTGCGCTGCAGGGACGCGCAGACATGGGCCAGGTCAGCGCGCTGGTAAAATCCCGGCTGAGTCCGTAGTATATCTGTTCAAGGCCGCCAGGCATTCCTGACGACATCCCCCGGGCGCAGCGACGCCAGTGTGGCGGCTATGTGCTTGGCTAACCCTGAGAGAAGCGATGGTGGGCAGAATACCACAGGCTTTCATCGATGATTTACTCGCGCGTGCCGACATCGTCGAGGTCATCGATAACCACGTGCCGTTGCGCAAGGCGGGCAGGAACCACCAGGCGCTGTGCCCGTTCCACGAAGAAAAAACCCCTTCTTTTACGGTAAGCCAGGACAAGCAGTTCTACCACTGCTTTGGTTGCGGCGCCCACGGCACGGTGATCAGTTTTGTTATGGAATTCAACGGGCTGGGTTTTGTTGAAGCCATTGAAGACCTTGCCGGCCGCTACGGCATGGAAATTCCGCGCGAGGCGGGCTACCAGCCGGCGTCGAAGGCGCGCGACGATTTGTATGAACTGCTGGAACAGGCCGCACAGTTCTATCGGAAACAGTTGCAAGAGCACAAGGGCAAAGCCGTTGATTACCTGCAACAACGCGGCATCAGCGGCGAGGTCGTGGAGGACTACGAAATCGGCTTCGCGCCGCCCGGCTGGGAGCGGCTGCTGAACGTCCTGGGCAAATCTGCCGAGGCCAGGGATCGCCTGCATGAAACAGGCATGATCATTCGCGGCGATAACCGGGGATTCTATGACCGCTTCCGCGACCGCATCATGTTTCCAATCCGCGACCCCCGCGGGCGGGTCATCGCATTCGGTGGGCGAGTACTGGGTCAGGACAACCCGAAATACATGAACTCCCCGGAAACGCCCCTGTTCCATAAGGGTCGCGAACTCTACGGCCTGTACCAGGTGCGGCGCAAACGCAAACAACCGGATTCCCTGTACGTGGTTGAAGGTTACATGGACGTGATCGCGCTGGCCCAGCACGGCGTCGACAACGCAGTCGCCACCCTCGGCACTGCCGTCACCGAAAACCACCTGGAAAAACTGTACCGCGTAGCAAGCCGGCTCATATTCTGCTTCGATGGGGATGAAGCGGGTAAGAAAGCGGCCTGGCGCGCCCTTGAGATCGCGCTCCCCATGCTGCGGGAAGGCCGGCAGGCATTGTTCAACTTTATGCCCGAGGGCCATGACCCGGACAGTTTTATTCGGGAGTACGGCGCTGACCGGTTCTGTTCCGATGAAACAACAGTACCCCTGTCCGATTTCCTGCTGAACAAGTTGAAATCCGGCGCCGGCATTACCACGCGCGAAGGCAGAGCAACATTCCTGGACCAGATATTGCCTTACCTCGCCCGCATGCCCGGTAGCGGGCTGCGCCAGCTATTGCTGCAGGAAGTCGCCGAAACGGCGCAAATTGACGCGGACGGCTTGCACAAGCTGTTGCAGGACTACCAGCCCGGTAAGACGCGCCGGACTCGCGTTGCCCGGCCGTTAAAACAACGGGAAAGAACCGGCGATATCAGCGCCATCATAGCGTATATATTGAACAGGCCCGACCTGGCGATGCTGGTGGATGACCCGGCAGAACTTGCCGGCATTGCCGCCCCGGGCGCCGACTTTTTGCGGGAACTGGTCACACTGGTACACTCGAACCCCGAAATTACCTGCGCCGGCATACTGGAAAACTGGCGCGGCAGCCGTTATGAAACACGCCTGAATGAACTTGCGTCCGGCCCCGGCCTGCCGGAGGATGAAGCCTTCGACTTGGAGCGCGAGTTTATCCACAGGGTGGAAAAACTGAGGGAGACAAAGGCCAGGCAGAGCATAGAGGAGATCACAGAATCCCTCCCCAGTGAACTATCTGACGAAGCCAAAATGCAGCTTCGCAAACGCTACTCCAGTAACAGCAAGTAACCATTCTGAATTTCTCATCAGGGCGATGACTGGAGGTCGGATGGACCAATTGTTAATTTGCGTCTGCGGGAGTCCAGTCAAATAGTGTGTCGCCTTAAAGGCGACTCTTGTTTCACTGGATTCCCGTTTTCACGGGAATGGTACGGGGTGCTGGTGGCTATCAATACTGGATTACCGTTTGCGCGGGAATGGTACGGGGTGCTGGTTGGCTATCAATACTGGATTACCGTTTGCGCGGGAATGCTACGGGGTGCTGGTGGCTACTAGTACTCGCATAGCAAAAAAGTAACAAAAAATAAGAACTTAAACAAAAGATTTATTTATTTTATGTGCTATACTAAAAGATTATTTTTTGCCTGTTGATCTTGGCAGGTAATTCGACCAATTATAAACCGGGTTCATATGACCATGTCGGAAATTGAGACACTAGAAGAGCACGAACTGGATCACGACGATGATGATGAGTCACAATTAAAGCTGTTAATCGCAAAAGGAAAGGAACAGGGCTTTATCACGTACCACGAGGTGACCGAGCACCTGCCGGATGAGATTGTCGATCCGGAACAGATTGAAGACATCATCAACATGATCACGGATATGGGAATCGAAGTCCATGAATTCCCACCGGATCTCGATCAGTTACTCCCAAGCAATTCTGATACGACCGAGGATACGAACGCGTCCTTAGTCAATGTCGAAAACGAATTCGGCAGAACCACGGACCCGGTGCGTATGTACATGCGGGAGATGGGTACCGTTGACCTGTTGACACGGCAGGGCGAGATCAAGATCGCCAAACGCATTGAAGCCGGCATGAATCAGGTGCTGCACGCGCTTTCGTTATATCCGGGAACCATCGACATGCTGCTGGAGGCCTACCTCAGCGTCCAGAACCGGGACATCAAACTGGGCGACATCATCCTCGGCTTCAACATTCAGGAAGAGTACCCGGACGGCGGCCTGCCCCCCAAGTCCAAGAAGCAGGCATCCCGCAAAACCGATGACGATGACACCAGCGATGCCGATACGGATGATACGCTGGACCTGGAGGAAGTGCGCAAGTCCATTATCGGTCTGGATGCGCTGTACAAGAAGCTGGTGAACTCCATCAAACGGCATGGAAAAGACCACGAAAAGACGGTGGCAATTCAAACCGATATCACGGAAAAATTTATGCGCATCCGCCTGGCGCCCAAGTTCATCGCTGCGCTGACCGCCAATGTCCGGCGCACGATCGAAATGATCCGCGCCTCGGAGCGCGAGATCATGCGCTTGTGCGTGAAGACCGCGAACATGCCGCGCAAGGACTTCATTGCCTCCTTCCCCGGCAACGAAAAAAATACCGGTTGGATCGATAAACAGATCAAGACCAAAAGCCCGTATGCGAAGGCCCTGGCCGAAGTAAAGAAAGATGTCGTCAAAATCCAGCGGAAGCTGGCCGATGCGCTGAGTAACAACTTGCTGATGATTGCGGAAATCAAGGAAGTAAACAGGAAGATCTCCATCGGCGAGGCAAAGATGCGCAAGGCGAAGAAGGAAATGGTGGAGGCCAACCTGCGCCTGGTCATTTCCATTGCGAAGAAGTACACCAATCGCGGGCTGCTGTTTCTCGACCTGATACAGGAAGGCAATATCGGCCTGATGAAAGCGGTGGACAAGTTCGAATACCGGCGCGGGTACAAGTTTTCCACGTATGCGACCTGGTGGATCCGCCAGGCCATTACCCGTTCCATAGCGGATCAGGCCAGGACCATCCGCATCCCGGTGCACATGATCGAGACCATCAATAAACTGAACCGCATCTCGCGGCAGATTCTGCAAGAGCAGGGCCGGGAGCCCACGCCCGAGGAACTGGCGGAAAAAATGGACATGCCCGAAGAGAAGATACGCAAGGTGCTGAAGATCGCGAAGGAACCCATCTCCATGGAGACACCGATAGGTGATGATGATGATTCCCACCTGGGCGACTTCATCGAAGATCTGAACACCCAGGCGCCGTCCGAATATGCCAGTTTCGAGGGTTTGCGGCAGACCATGCGGGAATCGCTGAATGGGTTGACATCCAGGGAGGCCAAGGTGTTGCGCATGCGTTTCGGCATTGAGATGAATACCGATCACACGCTGGAAGAGGTGGGCAAACAGTTCGATGTAACCCGCGAACGTATCCGCCAGATAGAGGCCAAGGCGTTGCGGAAACTGCGCCACCCGAGCCGCTCCGAGCAGTTGCGGACGTTTATCGAGGGCAGTTCATAACGAATTCCATGGGCCTGTAGCTCAGTTGGTTAGAGCAGTGGACTCATAATCCATTGGTCGTAGGTTCAAGTCCTACCGGGCCCACCAGATACCTCGGGCTAACCCACCACTTGCCGGATCAGACGAAATCCGGGTTAAGCCACGCGCGGCAAACCTCAACAACTTTCAAGGCGCGAGCCTGACGATCTTCCAGCCTGTGCGCTCCCTGGTGTACAACAACCGGTCATGCAGGCGACTTTCCCTGCCTTGCCAGAATTCGATGCACTCGGGAACGACCCGGTAACCAACCCAGGTTGCGGGGCGGGGGACATCCTCGTCCGGGTACCGTAGCGCCATCTCGGCCATCCTGCTCTCAAGGAACGCCCGGTTCTCCACCTCAGCGCTCTGATCAGCGACCCAGACCGCAACACGACTGTCCTGAGGCCGGGTGTTGAAATAAGCGTCAGCCTCCTCATCCGACAGCAGGTGCGCCCTGCCTTCCACCCGCACCTGGCGGTGCATCGGACTCCAGTAAAACACCAGGGCGACATCCGGGTTGTCCGCGATTTGCCTGCCCTTGGCGCTGACTGAATGGGTGTAAAATGAAAACCCCTGTTCGCTGATATCCTTTAACAGCACAAACCGCAGGCTGGGTTTGCCGTCCCGGGTCGCCGTTGCCAGCGCCATTGCATTGGGCAGCGGCACGCCGTAATCGACAGCCTGCCCGAACCAGTCGCGGAACTGTGCTATGGGGTCTGCGTTTGCGTCCCGCTCAAGCAGCGGCACGTGGCGATATTCCTGCCGCAGGGCTGAAAAGTCATCGGCCATGGATTGATATCCTCGGGGAAGAGACGCAGACTGTGCTGTTAACTCAATGGCAGCGCGGCATATTGCGCTTCACCATCACATAATTCACGGGGTAGGCGCAGATGTACCCGGCCACCAGCGCAGCGCCGAAGCCGATCCAGAATATCGCGTCAAACATCGAAGAGGCGGACATGCCACCGACCAGGTAATCGGTGACATTCATCGCAAGTTCCATCACGCCGATCGAGATTACCTCTCCCAGCCATACCGTTTTGAACGCCAGCGCGACCGTCATGCCCCTGCGGTAAACCAGCGGATACAGGGTCAACGCAAAACCCGTGATGAATGCCAGTACTGTCGCCAGCGTAACGGTGGCGGCAACTGACAGGCCGAACTCGACGCCGATGGCAAGGCCGATGAATTCGCCGATGGAACAGCCTGCCAGACAGTGCAGCGTAACCGTCGCCGCCGTTGACGCGGTATCCGATTTAACCTGGTGGTGTTCGCAGTGTTCCATAATATGATGATTCTTCTTGCAACGTACTTTTTACTTCAGACGCTCCCTGTTATTATAACCGGTTTTATAACCGGTAAATCAATCGTCATGTCAGAGACAATCTTCGCAAAGATCATCAGGCGGGAAATCCCCGCCGATATCGTCTATGAAGACGACAGGTGCCTGGCGTTCAGGGACGTCAATCCGCAGGCGCCCGTACACATCCTGGTCATCCCCAAACAACCCATCGCCCGCTTGATCGACGCGGATGAAAGTGACGCGGCGCTGTTGGGCCACCTGCTGCTGACCGCGAATAAGGTCGCGGCAGACGAGGGTATCGGCGATGCCTTCAGGGTGGCAATCAACAACGGCGCCGGCGTTGGGCAGAGCGTGTTTCACCTGCACCTGCATATCCTTGGCGGCCGTTCCTTCACCTGGCCGCCCGGCTGAGTCGCGATGCACGCAACCGACGACTTACGCATCGCCTCCATCAAGGCTGTTACCCCGCCCGTGGAGATCTGTGAGGAGATCCCCATCAGCGAGGCCGCAGCCGAGACCACCTGGCAAGCCCGGCAGGCGATCGGCGACTTGCTGAATGGCGCGGATGACCGCCTGATGGTAGTGGCCGGACCCTGTTCGATACACGATGTCGGCGCGGCCAGAGAATACGCCGGTCGCCTGAAAACCTTGAGTGAAAAGTACCGCGACGACCTGCTCATCGTCATGCGCGTATACTTCGAAAAACCCAGGACCACCGTGGGTTGGAAAGGCCTAATCAACGACCCCGACCTGGACAACAGTTTTCACATCAACAAGGGGGTGCGGCTTGCGCGCTCGCTGCTGTTGGACCTGAACGAAATGGGAGTCCCGGCAGGCACCGAGTTTCTCGACATTATCACCCCCCAATATGTCACGGACCTGGTAAGCTGGGGCGCCATCGGCGCGCGCACCACGGAGAGCCAGGTGCACCGGGAACTGGCTTCGGGGCTGTCCTGTCCGGTCGGGTTCAAGAACGGGACGGATGGCTCGGTGAAAATTGCCGTGGACGCAATCCGTGCGGCAAGAGTCCCGCACCACTTCCTGTCCATGCGCAAGGAAGGCACGTCGGCGATCTATACCACCAGCGGCAACGATGCCTGCCACATCATACTGCGTGGCGGTAAACGGCCCAACTTTGACCGTTGGAGTATCGACTCCGCCGCTGCCGAGTTGACCGCGGCAAAACTCCCGGTGCGCGTGATGGTGGATTTCAGCCACGCGAACAGCCGGAAACAACCTAAAAATCAACTGCAGGTAGGCGCCGACATCTGCAGTCAGTTGCGCGACGGCGACGGCAGGATTTTCGGTGTGATGGTCGAAAGCCACCTGCAGGAAGGCCGCCAGGACGCGGAGGCGGGCCAGCAGCTTGTATACGGCCAGAGTATCACCGATGCTTGCCTGGGCTGGGACGATTCCGAAACGCTGATCGGCGAACTCGCAGCGGCCGCCCGGGAGCGCCGCACGCGGTCTTCATGAAACAGTGGTCCCGCCGTGAATTCCTGAGCTTCATGGGAAGAACGGTGGGCGCGGCCACTGTCGCTGTGCCGGTTCTGTCCTGCTCAGAACGCCGCAGCGCTTCGACGCTCGCCGGCATCCCACCGGGTACGGACGATGAGGTGGTACTGGCCGCAGGACTGGAATACGAAATCCTGGTTTCCTGGCCGGACAGGCTAAACGGCAAAGGGGACCGCTTCGGTTTCAATAACGACTACACCGCCTTCTTGCCGATAGACGGCAATCCCGATGACGGCCTGTTATGGGTGAACCACGAGGAAGTGCTGTCGGCTTATTTCTCCACGCCGCGTGACCCGGCCGCCAAATCCAGGTCGGACATCGACCGGGAGATGCGGGAAGTCGGTGGCAGCATCGTCCGTATCCGCAACACTGACGGACGCTGGCGCCTGCTGCAGGATGATCGATTTAACCGGCGTATCGACGCCACCACGCGCATACCGTTCATTTCCCCGGAACCCATTGCCGGCGCGCGTGAAGCCATCGGCACCCTGGGCAACTGCGCCGGCGGTGTGACGCCGTGGCAGACGGTGCTCAGTTGTGAAGAGAACTTCCACTTCTTCTACGGCGACGTCAGTTTCGAGGATGGCACGCGCATTCATGATAAAGACAGTCTGCTCGGCTGGGAACGCCATCTCGACTATCCCCCCGAACACTACGGCTGGGTGGTCGAAATCGATCCGTTCACGGGCATCGCAAACAAGCTCACCGCGCTGGGACGGTTTGCCCACGAGGGCGCGACGGTGACCCTGGCCGCGGACGGCAGGCCGGTGGTCTATATGGGAGACGACAAGACCGATGAACACATCTACAAGTTTGTCGGCGCTGAACCCGGTTCGCTGGAACACGGTGTGCTGTACGCGGCCGATACGGACCGGGGCCGCTGGCTGCCGCTGGCAACGCACCGGGACGAACGTCTGCAACAGGCGTTCAGGACGCAGACAGAACTGCTGATCCGCACCCGCGAAGCGGCAAAACTGGCCGGCGCCACCCCCCAGGACCGTCCGGAAGATATCGGGATCGACCCGCACACAGGCGCGGTGCTGATCGCGCTGACCAAGCACACGCTGCGCCCGTATGGTTCCATCCTGAAACTGGTGGAAAAGGATAACGATCCGTCCGCAGAAGCGTTCACTGCGAGCACCTTCCTGGCCGGCGGCGGCAAAAACGGCTTTGCCTGCCCGGACAACCTGGCTTTCGACCCGCGCGGCAACCTGTGGATGTGTACCGACATTTCATCCCACGATCTCAATGGGCTGGTTTACGCGCCGTTCAAAAACAACGGCTTGTTTTACATTCCCATGTCAGGCGCCGATGCGGGCATACCCGTGCAGGTCGCTTCAGCCCCAAGGGGGGCGGAACTGACCGGCCCCACTTTCAGTCCGGACGGGCGCACCCTGTTCCTGTCGGTGCAACACCCGGGCGAAAACGCCTCCTCTGCGGACGCGCCGAACAGCCACTGGCCCGACGGCGGCACGGCGCTGCCCAGGCCCGGCGTGATCTGCATCAGCGGTCCGTTGCTGGACGAGCTTACCGTAGTGTAGATTTACAGGATTCCTGTTATCCTGTTGCAATGCGCGTTGCCGACGTGTCAAATAAATTTACCTTGGTGATCCTGCTCCTGCAAACCCTGGCTGCCTGGAATCCGGCAAGCGCGGGGGAGGAACAGGCGCCCGACAGCGACAGCGCCTATTTCGACCTGATCATTGCAACCTGCTATACATGCCACAGTGCAAGTGCGGCAGGCGACGATGCGATCCCGTCACTTGAGGGACTCTCTGCAGCCCAGCTAAAAGAACTGTTGGTCTCCTACAAAACCGACAGGCAACAGGTAACCATTATGAATCGTATCAGCAAGGCCCTGACTGATGCGGAAATCGACCGTATCAGCGCGCTGCTGGGCCGGGAGGAACGCTGAAATGCCATTGACCCGGCGCCACTTTCTTGCCAACACGCTGACGGCGAGCGCGGCAACCCTCGGCGGTGGATTATTGCCTGCCTGCTCCCGCCCGCCCGGCAAGGGCGCACCCAGGGTGGTCGTCATCGGCGGTGGCTATGGCGGCGCGACCTGCGCCCGCTACATACGCCACCTGGACCCGGATATCGACGTGACCCTGGTCGAGGCCGACACGCGCTATTTCACCTGCCCGTTCAGCAATGCCGTACTCGGCGACCTGCAGGAAATGTCATCCATCTCCCTGGGGTATGACAACCTGGAGAAACAGTATGGCGTCAACGTCATCCACGCCAGGGCAAGCGCGATTGATCCCGAAAAACATACCGTCACACTTGCAGATGGCGCCACCCTGCCCTACCGCCGGCTGGTAATCTCGCCCGGGATCAGTTTTCTTTGGGGTGAATTCTTTGCCGGCTATGACGAGGCAGCCAGTTTGATCATGCCTCACGCCTGGCACGGAGCAGACCAGCTCAAGTTGTTGCGGAAACAACTGGCCGGGATGCGGGACGGCGGCGTATTTGCAATCGCGGTGCCGGGCACACCGTTCCGCTGCCCGCCCGGCCCTTACGAGCGCGCCAGCCTGGTGGCCCATTACCTCAAGCGCAACAACCCGCGCGCCAAGGTACTGATCCTGGATGCCAATGAAACGTTCTCCAAGCACGACCTGTTCGAGGAAGCCTGGGAGACACTTTACCCCGGCATGATTGAACATATCCCGATATCCGCGGGCGGCCTGGTCATCGGTGTGGACCCCAAACGCATGAGCTTGCAGGCCGAAGCAGGTGAGTTCAAGGTAGATGTGGCCAATGTCATCCCGTTCCAGCAGGCAGGCCGGTTGGCTGTCGACCACGGGCTTGCCGATGAGAGCGGCTGGTGCCCGGTCGACCTGCAAACGTTTGCATCCACGCTGGCGCCGGATATCCACATCCTCGGCGACAGTTGTCTTAGCGGTGGAATGCCGAAATCGGCGACCTCCGCCAACAGCCAGGCCAAGGTATGCAGTTTTGCGGTCGTGTCGCTGTTACGCGATCGCGATCCGGGGCCGATGTTGTATCACAATACCTGCTACAGCCTGGTTGCGCCGGATTACGGTTTTTCCATCAATGCGATGTACCGTTACGAAGACGACAGGATGAAACTGGTGGAACGCGCAGGCGGGTTGAGCCCGCTCAGGGCCACCAAGGAGTACCGCGCCAGGGAGGCCGCCTACGCCCGTAGCTGGTATGCGAGCATCAACCGGGATAGTTTTGGGGTATAATCTGCGTTTTTGATTCACACCGTTGGGGACAGGCCAGCCTGTTCAACATTCGGGGCAGACAGACATTATGTTTCAGCTTACAGACGATTTAAGAATTGCCGAACTGCGCCCGCTGGTATCGCCTGCCATCCTGATGGAAGAGCTGCCGGTCGGCGAACAGGTATCGAACCTCGTGGCCACAACCCGCAAAGCTGCCGGCGCGATCATCAAGGGTGAAGATGATCGGCTGCTGGTGATTACCGGGCCTTGTTCCATTCATGATCCGGAAGCCGCGCTGGACTATGCCGGCCGCCTGGCCGGCGCGGCAGAGCGCCTGCAGGACGACCTGCTCGTGATCATGCGGGTCTATTTCGAAAAACCCCGTACCAGGGTGGGCTGGAAAGGCCTGATCAACGATCCGAACCTGGACAACAGTTTCAATATCAATGCCGGTCTGCGCAAAGCCCGCAAACTGCTGCTGGACCTGGGGAACATGGGCATACCGGCCGGTTCGGAGTTTCTCGATACCATCACGCCGCAGTTCATCGCCGACCTGGTGTCCTGGGGCGCCATCGGGGCGCGTACCACGGAGAGCCAGATACACCGGGAACTGGCGTCGGGACTCTCGATGCCCGTAGGCTTCAAAAACGGGACGGACGGCAACATACAGATCGCGATAGACGCCATCGGCGCCGCACAAAGCGCACACCATTTCCTGTCGGTCACCAAGCAGGGTATTTCTGCGATCGTAACGACTACCGGGAACGACTGTTGCCACCTGATCTTGCGCGGCGCATCCAAAGGGCCAAATTATTCCGAGTCAGATATCACGGATGCAGCGAAAAAGCTGGGCGCGGCAAACGTCACGGACCGGGTCATGGTGGACTTCAGCCATGGCAACAGCAACAAGGACCATGCGCGCCAGGCCGTTGTTGCCGAGGATATCTGCCGGCAATTGGCAGGCGGCTCAACACGCATCTGCGGTGTGATGATAGAGAGCAACCTGAAAGCCGGAAAACAGGCGCTGAAAGACCTTGCATCAATGGAATACGGCATGAGCGTGACCGATGCCTGCATATCCTGGGAGATGACCGAACCGGTCCTGGAATCCCTCGCCGGAGCGGTCAGGCAGCGACGCAACAGTTAACCCGTAACGGATATGGATACCGGTTATGATCAACACCTGGACGCGAAGGGCCTGAACTGCCCGTTGCCCGTACTTAAAACAAAGCTCGCGCTGAACAGGATGCAACCGGGAGAAATCCTGTTCGTCGAGGCAACCGACCCCCATTCGGTAGTCGACTTTGAAGCCTATTGCGCGAGAACCGGCCATACCATCCTGCGCATCGATAAAGGTGAAGAAATCATCAGCTTCACCATAAGCCGCGCAGAAAACCCCAGGAAAATATAATTTGCCTCCTTACCACTCCCGCGGAAGCGGGAATCCAGTGGACAGACCTTCCTTGAATGAATGTTCGGATTAATTCCGGATTTCGAAGGTGTGTGTTATCTGCGCGGTCTTGCCCAGCATGATTGATGCGGAGCAGTATTTCTCCGCAGACAGGTTGATCGCACGTTCAACCTGGGCTGTCTTGAGGTCGGCGCCGGCTATGATGAAATGTACCCGAATATCGGTGAATACCCGGGGGTGCTCTTCGGCTCTGGTGGACGAGATTTCGACCCGGCATTCACTGATGTCCTTTCTCGACTTTTTCAGGATGGACAGTACGTCGTAGCTCATGCAACTCCCCATTCCCAACAGCAGCGTCTCCATCGGACGCGGCCCCAGGTTTTTGCCGCCGCCTTCGGGCGGCCCATCGATAACGATACTCCGGCCGTTTTCCGATTCGCCGATAAATGCGGCCCCTCCGGCCCAGGTCAGACTTGTTTTCATCAGTAACACTCCCACAGGTTGTTCCGTTTGCAAAAGAGTAACATATTCACCGGCAAGTAATCATGAACAAGCGTCCGGAATTGACTTCCAATCCCGATTAGGCTAATGTCAACCCTGATGATTATGGCTATGTAGCTCAGTTGGTTAGAGCGCAGCATTCATAATGCTGAAGTCGGTGGTTCAAGTCCACCCATAGCCACCAGAGGTATGTATTCAGGGATCAGGGTAAAATCGCTTTGATCCCTGCTTCACTAACAGAGTCACTATACTCTGACCCCGGGTGTCCTTTATTTCACACTGGAAAAAACGCGAAAGAAGGTGTAACGTAGCCGATCCCTGCAAACCGGACGAAAAATGGGAAAAAAACTGTTTATCAAAACATTCGGCTGCCAGATGAACGAATACGATTCCGCAAAGATGCGGGATGTGCTGCGCGTATCTCATGGCATGGAAGAAACCCGGGAACCGGATGAGGCCGATTTCATCATCTTCAATACCTGCTCCATCCGGGAAAAGGCCCAGGAAAAGCTGTTCTCGGAACTCGGCCGCTGGCGCCGGCGGAAACAGGAGAAGCCCGGTTTCATGATCGGTGTCGGAGGTTGTGTCGCGAGCCAGGAAGGTTCGGCGATTAACGCACGCGCGCCGTTCGTCGATGTGGTATTCGGCCCCCAGACCCTGCACCGGCTCCCCGTTCTGTACGACCGGGCGCAACGGACAGGCAAACCGGCGATGGATATCTCTTTCCCCGAAATAGAAAAGTTCGACAGCTTGCCGGAACCCAGGGCTGAAGGGCCTGTTGCGTTCGTCTCCATCATGGAGGGATGCAGCAAATACTGCACATTCTGTGTCGTGCCCTATACCCGCGGGGAGGAAATCTCCCGGCCCTTGGATGACGTGATCACCGAAGTGGCCGACCTCGCCGCACAGGGCGTCAAGGAGGTTACCCTGCTGGGCCAGAACGTGAATGCCTATCGCGGCATCACTTTCGAAGGCGGCAGCGCTGACTTGGCTGACCTGATCGAGTATGTCGCCGCCATCGACGGTATCCGCCGCATACGTTACACGACATCCCACCCGGTCGAATTCTCCGAGCGCCTGATAGATGTGTACGGCCGAGTGCCTGAACTGGTCAGCCACCTGCACCTGCCGGTGCAGAGCGGTTCGGACCGCATACTCGCGCGGATGAAGCGGGGCCATACCGTGCTTGAATACAAGTCGAAAATTCGCAAGCTGCGGAAAATCAGGCCGGATATCAGCATCTCCTCCGATTTCATCGTGGGCTTCCCCGGCGAGACCGATGCCGATTTCCAGGCCACGCTGGACCTGATTGCGGACATCGGTTTCGACCAGTCATTCAGTTTTATCTACAGCATACGGCCCGGCACACCGGCGGCGAACTATGCGGACGGCATATCGCCGGACCAGAAAAAACAGCGCCTGCAAATTCTCCAGACCCGGATCAACCAACAGGCCCGGGCCATCAGCAACAGCATGACCGGTTCGGTGCAGAAGGTGCTGGTGGAGGGAACCTCCCGCAAGGACAAGCGGGAGTTGTCGGGCCGCACTGAAAACAACCGCGTCGTTAACTTTCCCGGTAGCGCCGACCTCATCGGTGAGTTGGTGGACGTAACAATTACCCGGGCGCTGCCCAATTCCCTGCGCGGCGTATTGCCCGCGACACCCGCTGAAATACCCTCATTACAGACCGCGGCCTGCTGATTCTTGAGTATTACCAGAGATAACATTCATCCGGCAAGCTCCGAAGTCAGGCTTGAACCTGTGGATAACGAGAGGCTTGCGAACCTGTGCGGCTCACTGGATTCCCACCTGCGCCAGATCGAAAGACGGCTGGGCGTTGAGATCAACAACCGCGGCAACTCGTTTCGTATAAACGGCGCGGCCAAAATCGTCAACATTGCCGGCAGGTTGCTGACCGAGCTGTATGAATCGACCGCGGTGGACAACTTGTCGCCGGAAAAAATCCACCTCTGGCTGCAGGACAAGGCCATTGATGATTCCATCAACGAGCAGGCGCAGGACGAGGTCATCATCAAAACAAAACGCGGTATCATCAAGGGGCGGAGCCCCAACCAGCGCTTGTACCTGAAAAATATCCAGGAACATGATGTCAGTTTTGGCATAGGACCGGCCGGCACAGGCAAAACCTACCTGGCCGTAGCCAGCGCGGTGGTGGCGCTGGAGCAGAACCGGGTCAGACGCCTGGTGCTGGTGCGCCCGGCAGTCGAGGCCGGGGAAAAACTGGGCTACCTGCCCGGCGACCTGGTGCAGAAAGTCGATCCGTACCTGCGCCCATTGTATGACGCGTTGTATGAAATGCTCGGCTTCGACCAGGTGATGAAATTCATAGACAAGAACGTGATAGAGATCGCACCGCTAGCGTTCATGCGCGGCAGGTCGCTCAACGAAGCATTTATCATCCTGGACGAAGCCCAGAATACCACCATCGAACAGATGAAGATGTTCTTGACCCGCATCGGATTTAATTCGACGGCGGTAATCACCGGCGATATTACCCAGATTGACCTGCCCCAGGGAAAGATGTCGGGCTTGCGCCACGTAATAGATATTCTCGGGGATGAGGCCGGTATCAGTTTCACTTTTTTCAAATCCAGGGATGTGGTGCGCCACCCGCTGGTCGCGCGCATTCTCAATGCATATGAGCGAAATGAGTCCGGGTAAGCCGGGCCGGAACAAAATTACCCTGTGCGTTACCATCGTCCACGATAGCTATACTTCTACCCTCACCCCGTATACCAATGGCTACTGATATCACCGTGCAGTTCGCTACTGCGGAAGCCGCCGTTCCTGCTGAAAATCAAATCCTGCAGTGGGCCGGGTGCGCGCTGGCGCAGGACGATATTGGCGGCGAAGTGACCATTCGTATTACCGATGAAAATGAAATGCAAGCTCTCAACAACAGGTGGCGGAACATCGACAACCCGACCAATGTCCTTTCATTTCCGCTGCATGAAGCAGGCTGCCCCCTGTTTGGAGATATCGTGGTTTGCGCCCCCGTCGTCCGGCGCGAGGCCACCGAACAGGCGAAAGCCCTGAATGCGCATTGGGCGCACATGATTATTCATGGCATTTTGCATTTAATGGGCTATGATCATAGTGAAACACGGGAAGCGAAAGTTATGGAAGCCAAAGAAACCACGCTGATGCAGGAACTGGGATTCCCTGACCCTTATCGCCATGACGACGAACGCCGCGAAACCAGATTGATGCCGAACAGGCATACCGATAACCTATGAGTAAAGACAAACCTCCGTCGGGATTGCAAATCCCGCGCTTGCACCTGCCACCCGGTATCACCGGAACCTGGTGGAAAAAAATCAAAGCCACCTTTTCAAAATCGCCCCAGGACCTGCCGGCGCTGATCGAAATCCTGCGCGATTCCGAAACCAGGAATATCCTCGACCCCGACGTGCTGATGATGCTCGAGGGCGCGTTGCACGTGGCGGAAATGCAGGTGCGCGACATCATGGTTCCCAGGGTGCAGATGGTCGTAATACGGCACTCGTCCGAACCGGGGGAGATCATGAAAACCATTATCGAATCGGGCCATTCACGCTTCCCGGTGATCAGCGAAGACCAGGATGATGTGCTCGGGATCTTGCTTGCAAAGGATTTGCTGTCCTGTTTTGTCGATGACGAACCGGAAGATTTTGCAGTAAAAAAACTGATGCGGCCGGCAGTGTACGTGCCTCAAAGCAAACGCCTGAATGTTTTGCTGAGGGACTTTCGCACCAACCATAACCACATGGCAATTGTTGTGGATGAATATGGCATTGCCGGGCTGGTGACCATTGAAGACATCATCGAAGAAATTGTCGGCGAGATTGAGGATGAACATGATTTCAACGAGGAGACTTTCATCGATCAACATGGCAGAAACCGCTACACGGTTCAGGCCTTCACGCCCATAGACGAATTCAATGATTATTTCGGCACACAACTGAGTAACGATGATTATGATACGATAGGGGGCCTGGTGATCAATGAATTCGGTTACCTGCCAAAACGCGGAGAGATGATTGACCTTGTCGGTTATAACGTGAAGGTGCTGCGGGCCGACAAAAGACGAATACACCTGTTACGTTTTGAAAAAACGCCTGTTTCAGAACCTGGAACCCCGCCCGCGTAGAACATCACGCGGTGCGATTACCCAGGGCTTGTTGAGCCTGTCAGCCGGCGGCGCAACCGCGTTTGCGTTTGCACCGTACGCTATTTCTGTTATCCCGTACATCACGCTGGCGCTGCTGTTCCATATCTGGCGCACCGCCGGCCCGGGGCGCGCCTTCCTCAACGGATACCTGTTCGGTCTTGGGCTGTTCGGTGTCGGGGTTAGCTGGCTGCATATCAGCATCAACCTGTTTTCGGGGGTTAACCTGGCCGGCGCTTACCTGCTGACTTTTTTGCTGGTCGCTTACCTGTCCCTGTTCCCTGCGCTGACCGGCTTCCTGGCAAATTGCCGTTCGGTGCGTTCCGACTATTGTTTTTTTCTGGTCATTATGCCGTCGTTATGGGCTCTCGGAGAATGGGTTCGATCCTGGTTGCTGACAGGCTTCCCGTGGTTAACGCTGGGATACACGCAAACAAACGGCATGCTGTCCGGTTACGGCAGTCTTGTGGGCGTATTCGGCATCAGTTTCATCACTGCTTTTCTGGCGGGCGGGGTAGTACTGCTTATGGGTAAGCACAGGAAACTCTCCCTGGTCTTGACCATGCTGCTCGTTCTTGTTGCAGGCTGGCAATTGCGCACAATCCAGTGGACGGACAACAGCGGCAAGGAGATCGATGTGGCCCTGATCCAGGGCGCCATTCCACAGGAAATAAAATGGTTACCGGAGTTCAGGAACCTGTCCCTGGAAGGATATCCCGAACTGACACAGCCTTTCTGGGGCCATGATCTGATTATCTGGCCTGAAACAGCCATTCCCGGTTATCTGCATCAATTCCGCAGCTATATTGACAGACTTGAAAGAACGGCGATGCAACACAATTCCATCCTGTTGGCCGGCTTGCCGACGCGGGATGCCGGCAGCGGAAAACAGTTCAACAGCCTGCTTCTGCTGGGCGCTGAACAACAGGTCTACAACAAACGCCACCTTGTCCCTTTCGGTGAATACCTGCCGCTCAAACCGTTACTGCAATGGCCACTGGCCAGGCTGCGGATAGCCATAGCGGATTTCAGTGCAAGCACCGAGGATACCCCCCCGCTGTTTCATGCCGGCGGCTACTCCATGGGATTGTCCATCTGCTTTGAAGCCGTATTCGGTTCCGAAGTCATACGCGCCCTGCCTGAGGCCCAGGTTCTGGTAAACGTCAGCAATGACGCCTGGTTCGGCGATTCCGCGTCGCCCCACCAGCACCTGCAGATGGCGCAGATGCGCGCCATCGAAACCGGGCGCTACCTGTTGCGCGCAACGAATACCGGGATTAGCGCAATCGTTGACGAAAAAGGGAAGATAGTGGGCAAAACACGCCAGTTCGAGCCGGATGCCGTGGCTACAAAAGTCCCGCTGTATACGGGCAGCACGCTCTACGCCATCACCGGCGACTTCCTCATTGTCACGTTATGCCTGCTCTTGCTGGCTTGGGCGCTGCTGTTCAGCGAGAAGAAGACAGACTGGTAGTCAGTGCGCGGCTAACGATAGCCTGCTGTTTCAAGCGCTGCCTGATTGCGGTTTGCGCAACCGGTTGATCAGCAGAACAATACTGACCCCGGCAATAATAAAAGCGAACGCGAGCATCACCGGAAGCGTCAGACCAGGCGGGAATATCGGGTGCATCGCAACCGGTAGCGTGTCGCCGTGGACAGTTTCGTAGATGCGCTCCTGGAACGGCCAAATCACCGTCAGGGACGCTAGTAAAAGTCCGGTAATGAAAACCACGGTAGTGCGATACCAGCGATCAAGGATCCAGGACAACAGCCTGCTGAAAAATACCAGGCCAGCCAGAATGCCGCCGGCAAAAGGCAGTAGCACCGACAGGTTGATATACCCGATTGCCGTGAACACGTACGCGTATTTATTCAGGATCAGCAGCACGAACGATCCCGATATCCCCGGCAATATCATCGCACAGATTGCCAGCGCGCCGGTGATGAACATGAACCACCCGGCATAAGGGGTTTGCATGGGGACCAGGTTGAATACGACACAGCCGCCGATCGCGCCCAGCGTCAGCGCGACGTAATCGCTGCCGGTCATTGCACGGGTTTCCCGCAGCAACACGACGATGGAGCCGCCAACCAGGCCGAAGAACAAACCGTAGACTTGCTCGGGATAATCCAGCAGCAGTTGCGGTAACGGCACCACTCGGGTGAAAAACATCAGCGCGGTGACAATACCCAGCAACAGGGGCAGGATAAAACCGAAATGCGGGCGCGCCGCGGCCTCCCTGATATCCAACCTGAGCAGCGCCGCCAACGCGGTGGCATCAAATGATTTGATTGCAGCGATGAATTCGGGGTAAATCCCGAGGATAAAAGCCATGGTCCCGCCACTCACCCCGGGGACAATATCCGCGGTACCAATACAGAAACCCTTTGCGACCAGGATGGCGCGTTGTTTCAGCATGCGGGTTAACGGGAATGGTACGGGCGACTGAGTTCGTGTACCGAGTCCACCAGCACGGCTACCTTGTCCGGGTCAATATCAGGATGAATGCCGTGCCCCAGGTTGAAGACATGTCCATCGGCCGCACCGAATGCGGACAGCACCTCGGCCACCTGGCGACGAATCGTTGCGGGGGATGAATACAATACCGCCGTGTCCAGGTTGCCCTGCAACGCGACCCTGTCTCCTGCAATGCGGCGCGCGTTGCCAAGATCCACGCTCCAGTCCAACCCGACTGCGTCGCAACCGGACTCGGCCAGGTTCTCAAGCCACAGCCCTCCTCCCCTGGAAAATAAAATAATGGGCACCGTGCTCCCCCGGCCTGCCGACCTGATGCCTTGAACAATAGTGCGCATGTAATCCAGTGAGAACTCAACGTATGCGGCGTGGGACAATATGCCTCCCCAACTGTCAAATACCATAACCACATCAACGCCGGCCTCAACCTGCGCGTTCAGGTAGTCGGTAATGGATCGGGTCAGTTTCTCCAGCAGCATGCGCATCCAGTCCGGCTGCGCATACAACATACCCTTGGCGAGGCTGAAATTCTTGCTCGACCCGCCCTCGATCATGTAGGTGGCAACAGTCCAGGGACTGCCGGCGAAACCGATCAACGGGACTTTGCGATGCAGTTCCCGCTTGATCAGCCTGACAGCATCCATGACATAGCCCAGGTCGGCTTCAACATCCGGCACACCCAGGTTGCGAATAGCATCGCCGGTGCGCAGCGGCCGATCGAACCGCGGGCCGATGTTTTCGACCACGCTCAAGCCCAGGCCCATCGCGTCCGGTATCGTGAGAATATCGGAAAACAGGATTGCCGCATCCAGGTCGAAACGCTGCAGCGGCTGCAACGTGACCTCGCAGGCCAGCTCGGGGGTCTTGCACAAGGTCATAAAATCTCCAGCGCGTTGCCGGGTGGCGCGATATTCAGGCAGGTAACGCCCCGCCTGGCGCATGATCCATATGGGTGTGGCATCAACCGGCTGGCGCCGCAATGCTCTCAACAGACGATCGTTAACGGGTTTTTCAGGCATGGTTTCCAATGTATTTATAATCTTCAGGGCGCTTCGAATTATCAGCGGCGCCCGCACTCTCAGGGAAAGAACTAACCGATGTTTTATACCACAAAACGCAACATCTTATAAATCCGTAATACATCAAAAAGTCAATATGGTTGAATTGATCCATTTTCCTGACTACTATTACTGCTCAGTTCTGCCCTGAAATGGGGATATTCAACTTAACATGACAACTGCGGCAGAAGCCGGCGAGTCTGCCGGCGATACATC
This sequence comes from Gammaproteobacteria bacterium, assembly GCA_965221335.1. GTDB lineage: Bacteria > Pseudomonadota > Gammaproteobacteria > Eutrophobiales > Eutrophobiaceae > JAAXHV01. The sequence goes on from CBDCSC010000004.1 coordinate 583,952, forward strand.
TGACATCAGCGGTTATGGTTGAAATGACAAAATCAGAGACTCTTGATATTGCTTGGATAAATTTACAATGACAGATTGGAACACAATGGCTTTTTTTGAGAAGGCCACGTTAAAAATTGTTGAAAGAATGCTTGCTACGGGCGTGGATGCCAACGCCAAAGATGAGTGGGGTTTTACCCCGCTGCATTTTGCCGCGGCATTCAATGATGAGCCGGACGTGATTACCGCGCTGGTGGACGCAGGGGCTAATCTTGATGCGCGGGATAAGGAGTGGGGGGCCACTCCGCTGCATTGGGCAGCCTGGTCGAACGACAATCCCGGCATTATCATTGCGCTGGTGGACGGGGGGGCGGACCCGAATGCCCGCGACGGCCGACAAAGCACCCCATTGCATGCCGCCGCGGACCAGAGCAATAACCCGGATATCATCCTGACCTTACTGGATTCTGGCGCTGACCTGACCTTGCGGGACGCCGGCAAACTGGCCTGGGATTATATCAAGGACAATGCCGCGCTAAAGGACAGCGAAGCCTTCGAGAAGCTCAGCGAATAGAATAGCAGGCGTCCCTCCTACGGTCGGGACGCCCGCGCTCCCGGGGGTTCAATCTGCCAGTTTAAGGAACCTCTGACTTAATCTTCAGAGGTTCCTTAAGTATCCAGTGCCAGTGAAGGCAACGGCGCGTTTCGCACACGCGTCCCATTGAGATACTCATCAAGAACATTACGGTAATCGCTTGCCCCGTACTGCACGAATACTTCCGCCAGCAGGTTAGGCATTTTACGGTAGGGAGAAACGCCCAGTTCCTGCAGCATGATATCAATATATTGCTGGAACCGGGTATTGACCGCGCAGGAGCGGGAGGGTTCGAAATTGATATGCTTGCGTTTCCATTCGCGGGTATTTTCGATGCACCTCAGCATTTGTGCCCGCGCCGGCAGACGGATATCGCCGTTCAGGTGTGCACACAACCAGATCATGCCGATCTCGGCTGCGGGGATATGCATGAAGCCATGATTGTACCCTGCGCAGGCAAATCGAGGGATATCCGGATGCAATACGTGGCGATACAACTGCACGCCGTCATTCTCACTCTCCAACAGGCGCCGGTATTTTTCCGGTAGAAACGGGAACCGGGGTTTCTCCGACCCCACACACAGGACCACCTGATCGCAGGCGATGGCGCGGCCGTCCTTAAGGTGCAATGCCTCTCCGGTGAAATGGGAAATCTCGCCATGCAAGGGTTCTATGCGTCCGTCCGCCACCTGGCGATAATATTCCCTGGGCGCCAGCGCGGCCGCGGAACGCATGTCGCTGACGAGTTTATGCGTTGGAATTAACGTATTCAGCCTCCGTTTTGCGTCCCGCCCCTTGAATGCGCCCCGTAGCTTGCACAGAAAGACGATCTGGCTCGTGATGAAATACCAGAACGCGTGAGCCAGGAATTCCAACCTGCTGTGAACGAACTGCTCGAGCCTGGACGGATGTGCCCAACAGGGCATGAAGAAAGTGGTCAAGCGGCTGAACAGCAGGTTGCTGTAATGGACACCGAACAGGCTGAACGGGATCAGCCAGCGCGGGGTTCGGAAGACATGGAAGACCTGGCCCGACTCAGTCGCCGCCATGCCGGCAATGTCGACCGCGGATTTGCCGAAACCCACTACCACAGTACGCTTGCCCCTGAACAGCCCCGGGGAATCGATATCACGTTCCGTAATGACCTCACCTGCGAACGTTTCCTGGCCGGGGAACAATGGCTTGGATTTGCCCTCGGTATACTGTCCAATCGCCGATATTACGTAGTCGAACTGTTGCTCATGCGTGCCGGCTTCGTCCTTGTAGTTCACGGTCCAACCGTCGCCGGTTTCAACCATGCTTATCACCTCGGTACCCCTGCGCACGTCAAGACCCAGACCGTCGATAGCCAATTCCAGGTATTTCATTATCTCCTCGCCGGTAGGGTGTAACGAGGGCTTGAACGGCCAGGGAAATTGGGTCAACGTGTATTGGCGCGCGGTATTCTGCAGGCTGACTCCCGGATAACTCACCGCCCAGACACCCCCCGGACGGTCGGACTTCTCGAACAGGGTCGTTGTATGTCCGAACCTATTGAGAATACTGGCTGCTGCAACACCGCTGATGCCGGCGCCGATGAGGGCAATATTCATCCGATAAATTTATCCATTTTTATCTGTTAGTATAACTATTGTACGTAACACATGCGGAGGTTCAATACATGTACCTGGTAACCGGAAACTTTCTTATCAAACCGGAGCGCTTAGAGCAGGCAAAGTCCATCATGGCGCAGATAGTCGAAGTGGGTCGGAGCGAGGCGGGCATAGTGCGCTATACGTTCTATCCAGACCCGGTTGACTCGCTGCGGTTTTTTCTGTTCGAGGAATGGGAAACGCAGGAAACTCATGACGCGCATTTCAACGGTGATTTCATGCAAGCGACCGTGCCCGGCTTTTTTGAATGTTTCGCCGAGCCTCCCCAGGTGAAATATTACGACGCCAATTTGGTGGCTACGCTATAACAAAAGTACCAACGCCCTGAGTTCTATGCTCTCTCGCGGCGGGGCGCCGGTGGGGGTACGGGGGTCATTGAACGACGCGTGGGCGGTGAAACGGGCGCGGCCGTCGACTGCGGAGTCATAGACCTTGAACACGATTGCCTCGTTGCGCCGCATCTCCGGAAAGTAGTACCAGCGATGGGAAGGGTTATACGAGAGCGTATAGGTCTCGCCCACGCGGTTCGGATGCCGGCGTTCGGTTGCGATCAAGTCCTCATCGGCGACGCTTCCGGCATCACAGATAGCCAGCGGTTCGCTGAGCACCCGTTCTGCAATCGGACGCCAGACCTGCACGATCATGAACCTGTCGCGTAACAGTTGTTCCGCCTCCTCCGGCAACAGGTCGCGCACCCGTTGCGGTCCGGAACGGTCGGTATAGTCGTTATGTGCCTGTTTCAACGGTTCGCGCAGACCTGCCTCTTGCATTGCCGTGTCGCCGGAGCGCACCGTATGGTCGAAAACATGCACCCTGCCGGCGCCGGTCACCTGTTTGATCAGCGCTGCGGCTTCGGGATAGTAGACCTGTTCCACTTCTTCCCTGTGATAAAAATCCTTGACCCGGGTAACATGGTCCACCAACACGAAACCATGCTGATCGAAAATGAACTCTCCGGTTTTGTTACGGCCATTGCGAATCGTGACCGTGTGGTCGTTAAAGGTACAGTTGAGATGCTCGATCCTTCCGCCCAGGGTCCGTGACAGGCTGACAGGTTTTACCCCGGTATCGAGCGTATAACGAATCGGAGCGCTGACGCGATCCGGCAGCATCACGGCTTACACCGGTAATGCCGATTTAAGGAAACATCAGACATAGTGCGGAAAGGGAGGCAAGTAACCTCCCTGCCGCGTCTGACCAGAATTATTCGGAATGTACTACGTTCTGCTCCAGAACCTGCCATTTTGGCGGGCCGTCGGCAGCTTCATCCATCGCAGCCCCATCAGCGGGCGCATCCATGGTCATCTCATCCGTAGCGCCGTTGCCGGCATCACTGTCTCCGCCGTCACCGGCCATATCGCATCCGGCAAAGCCCATAATCAATGTCAGAAAAACCGCCAAGCTAAGATATCGCATGTCTTCCTCCTCACTCGTTTTTTTAAAATATGCACCAAACAGTATACCTGTATCAACGATTATACTGCAATTAATCCGAATTGCCACAGGAAACAGAGGAATAAGGACATTTTTGTCCGTTCGGGCACCCGGCAGTAAATGAGAGCCACGTTATCCGGGACAGACCGCATAGGTGATTAGCGGATGATGATCAGTACTGGTCTTATTCAAGTGGCGCCGGCAGGTCGGATGCACCCATAAGGTACAGGTCGATGGCGCGGGCGGCAGAACGGCCTTCGGCTATGGCCCAGACGATCAGGGATTGCCCCCGCTGCATGTCACCGGCAGTAAACACGCCGTCTACGCCGGTCATCCAGTTCCGGTCTCTTTTCACATTACCCCTTTCCGTGAGTTCGACGCCCAACTGCTCCAGCATTCCTTCTTTTTCCGGTCCCATGAAGCCCATTGCAAGCAAGGCCAGGTCGCAGGGAAGCACGGTATCCGTTCCCGGTATCTCCTCAAACCGTAACCGGCCATCTTCGTGTTTCATCTCCACTTCGACCAGCTCCAAGCCCTTGACATGGCCATTGCCATCATCGATAAAGCGCCGCGTCGATACCGCGTAGACCCGCTCCACGCCTTCCTCATGGGCCGATGCGACCCGGTAGATGCGGGGCCATTCCGGCCACGGGTTGTCCGGCGCGCGGCTGTTCGGGGGCTTTGGCATGATCTCCAACTGGTGTATGGATTTTGCGCCCTGGCGGTTGGCGGTGCCCAGGCAGTCAGCGCCGGTGTCACCACCGCCGATAATGATCACGTGTTTACCCCGGGCGCTGATGAACTGCTCGTCGGCGATGTTGTCACCTTCACAACGCCTGTTCTGCAGGGGGAGGTAGTTCATCGCGAGGTGGATGCCGTCCAGTTCCCGACCGGGGACCGGCAAATCACGGGAATGGGTGGCGCCGCCGGCCAGCAGCACCGCGTCGTAGTCGTTGCACAGGTCGCGCGGGTCGATATCAACGCCGACATTGCAGTCCGGCCGGAACACTGCGCCTTCCCGTTCCATCTGCTCAAGACGCCGATCCAGGACCCGCTTCTCCATCTTGAATTCCGGGATGCCGTAACGCAACAGGCCGCCGATGCGGTCGTCCCGCTCAAATACTGTTACGGCATGGCCTGCCCGCGCCAGTTGCTGGGCTGCGGCCAAGCCCGCCGGCCCGGAACCGATCACGGCCACTTGCTTGCCGGTCTTTACCGATGCCGGTTCCGGCTTGATCCAGCCGTTCTCCCAGGCCTTGTCAATGATGGAGAGTTCCACTGCCTTGATGGTTACGGGGTCGTCGTTGATCCCCAGCACGCAAGACCCTTCACAGGGCGCCGGGCACAGGGTGCCGGTAAATTCCGGGAAATTATTGGTGGCATGCAGCCGGTGAATCGCCTCCAGCCACTGGTCCCGGTAAACCAGGTCGTTCCAGTCCGGTATCAGGTTGCCCAGCGGGCAACCCTGGTGGCAAAACGGGATACCGCAGTCCATGCAGCGGGATGCCTGGGTCTTCAGCGGTTCGACCGGCCACGGCGCCATGACCTGGCGCCAGTCGTCCAGCCTTTCCGCAACGGGACGATACGGTTGTTTCTCCCGTTCAAACTCGATAAAACCGGTGACCTTACCCATGGGCTGCCTCCATGATGGCTTCCTCTTCGGACAGGCCTTTTTCCCGTCCTTTCCTGATGGCTTCCAGTACAATCTTGTAATCCCTGGGCATGATCTTGACAAACTGTCGCTGGTACTGGCGCCAGTTGTTCAGGATACGCCGGCCTGCGCTGCTCTGGGTATACTGCACATGCCTGGTCAGGAGTTGTTTGATCATCGTCACGTCTTCTTCGTCCTCAACCGCTTCAAGGTCCACCATCTGCTGGTTACATCGGATGTGGAAATCCTTGTCCTCATCCAACACATAGGCAATGCCGCCGGACATGCCCGCGGCAAAATTGCGCCCGGTCCTGCCGATAATGACCACCCGGCCTCCGGTCATGTATTCACAGCCGTGGTCTCCCACGCCTTCCACCACCGCGTGTACCCCGCTGTTTCTGACACAAAAGCGCTCACCGGCAATGCCGCGAAAATAGCCCTCGCCGGATGTGGCGCCGTACAAGGCCACGTTGCCGATCAAGATGTTCTCTTCCGGCACGAACGTTGACGCGCGCGGCGGGTAGACGATGATCTTGCCGCCGGACAAGCCCTTGCCGATATAGTCATTGGAGTCCCCTTCCAGGGTCAGGGTCACGCCCTTGGGAACGAATGCGCCGAAACTCATCCCGGCAGACCCGTTGAAATGCACCCGTACCGTGTCTTCCGGCAGCCCGGCAGCGCCGTAGCGCCTGGTGATTTCGTAGCCGAGGATGGTTCCCGTGGTACGGTTCGTATTCCTGATGGGCAGGATGATATCCACCGGTTCCCTGGTCTCAAGCGTCTGTTTGCACAACGGCACCAGCGTGGTCACATCCAGTGATTGCTCCAGGCCGTGATCCTGCTGCTGTGAATGGTAAATCCCCACCTCGGGACCCATGTCCGGCTTGTAGAGTATATTGGTGAAATCCAGGCCGCTTGCCTTCCAGTGATCTATCGCGTTGTTCATGTCCAGGCGGTCGCTGCGGCCCACCATTTCATCCACGCTGCGGAAACCCAGTTGCGCCATCAGTTCCCGCATCTCCTCGGCGATAAAGCGGAAAAAGTTCTCCACGAACTCCGGCTTGCCATTGAATTTCGCGCGCAGGCGCTTGTCCTGGGTCGCCACGCCCACGGGGCAGGTATTCAAGTGGCAGACCCGCATCATAATACAGCCGCTGACAACCAGGGGAGCCGTGGAAAACCCGAATTCCTCGGCGCCCAGCAAGGCCGCGATCACCACATCGCGCCCGGTCTTCAACTGGCCGTCGGTCTGCACCACGATACGGTCGCGCAGCTTGTTCTGCACCAGCACCTGTTGCGTTTCGGCCAGGCCCAGTTCCCACGGCAGGCCCGCGTGTTTCAGCGAACTCACGGGCGAGGCGCCGGTGCCGCCGTCGTAGCCGGAAATCAAGACCACATCGGCATGCGCCTTGGACACCCCGGCGGCGACCGTGCCCACACCCACCTCCGCCACCAGCTTCACGTGCACACGCGCGGCCGGGTTGGAATTCTTGAGATCGTGGATCAGTTGCGCCAGGTCCTCGATAGAATAGATATCGTGGTGCGGCGGCGGCGAGATCAGACCCACCCACGGGGTTGAATGGCGCACCTCGGCAATCCAGGGATAGACCTTGGGGCCCGGCAGTTGGCCGCCTTCGCCCGGTTTTGCGCCCTGGGCCATCTTAATCTGCAGATCGTCGGCATTTACCAGGTATTCACTGGTTACGCCAAAGCGGCCGGATGCCACCTGCTTGATCGCGCTGCGCCGCAGGTCGCCATTTTCATCCGGGGTGTAACGGGCGGAGTCTTCGCCACCCTCGCCGGTATTGGACTTGCCGCCGATACGGTTCATCGCGATGGCCAGGGTCTCGTGAGCCTCCTTGCTGATGGAACCGTAGGACATCGCGCCGGTGGAAAAGCGTTTCATTATGTTCTCGACTGGCTCGACTTCCTCCAGCGGAACAGGCTCGGCCGCCGGCTTGAACTTCATCAACCCGCGCAAGGTGGCCAGGTTGCGGCTCTGGTCGTCCACCAGGTTGGTATATTCCTTGAAAATACGGTATTGCCCGGTGCGCGTGGAATGCTGCAGCCTGAACACGGTTTCCGGGTTGAACAAGTGGTACTCGCCGTCGCGGCGCCACTGGTATTCGCCGCCCCATTCCAGGTCCGGACGCTTGACCGGCCGGTCCGGGAACGCGTTGTGGTGGCGCATGCTGCTTTCTTTTGCAACGATATCCAGCCCGATACCGCCGATGCGCGCCGCGGTCCAGGTGAAATAATGATCCACGAAGTCCTTGTCCAGGCCGATGGCTTCGAAGATCTGGGCGCCCCGGTAGGACTGCACCGTTGAGATCCCCATCTTCGACATGGTCTTGATCAACCCCTTGTTGACGGCCTTGATGTAATTGGACACCGCCTTGTCGAACTGCATCTCCGGCACAAAGCCCTCGCCGATGAGACCGCCGATACTCTCGTACACCAGGTACGGGTTGACCGCCTCGATGCCGTAGCCGATCAGGACTGCATAATGATGGACCTCGCGAGGTTCGCCGGATTCAAGCACCAGCCCGATCCGCGTGCGGTTACCGTTACGGATCAGGTGGTGGTGCACGCCGGCAGTCGCCAACAGCGCCGGGATCGGCGCAAGACCGGCATCCACACCCCGGTCAGACAGAATAATATAGCTGTAACCCTCGTCGATGGCCCGGTCGACCTGCTCACAGACACCCTGCAAAGCCTGGTCCATTCCCGCTCCGCCGGCGCCGACGGGATACAGGATGGGGATGGTCTTGGTCCTGAAACCGGGCAGGTTCATATCGCGGATGCGGGCCAGTTCGGCATTGGTGAGCAGCGGCGAGGGAATGCGCACGCGCTTGCAGCTCTCCGGACCCGGTTGCAACAGGTTGGCTTCCGGGCCGATGGTCGTGGAAACCTGGGTCACCAGTTCCTCGCGGATACCGTCCAGCGGCGGGTTGGTGACTTGGGCGAACAACTGCTTGAAATAATCGTACAACAGGCGCGGCCGGTTGGACAGCACGGCCAGGGCGGCATCGGTTCCCATCGACCCGACGGGCTCTTCCCCCTTGCTGGCCATGGGCGCGACCAGTATGCGTAATTCCTCGTGGGTATAACCGAATGCCTGCTGGCGTTGTAACAGGGTATCGGGGTCGGTGCCGTGAATATTCTTCGGGTTGGGCAGGTTTTCCAGAGGCATCAGGTTCCGTTGCAACCACTGTCCGTAAGGCTGTTCGTCGATGTAGCGCTGTTTCAGTTCACTGTCATCGATGATACGGCCTTCCCGGGTATCCACCAGGAAGATACGCCCTGGATGGAGGCGTTCCTTGAGCTTGACGTTCTCCGGGGCGATGTCCAGCACGCCCACCTCAGAAGCCATAATCACCATGTCATCATGGGTCACATAATAACGCGACGGGCGCAGACCGTTGCGGTCCAGTACCGCGCCGATGACCTCGCCGTCAGTGAAGGCGATGGAGGCGGGACCGTCCCAGGGTTCCATCAGACAGGCATGGTACTCATAAAATGCCTTGCGCTCTTCGCTCATGGTTTCGTGGCCGCTCCAGGCTTCCGGGATCATCATCAGTATCGCATGGGCCAGCGGCCGGCCGGTCATGTGCAGAAACTCCATCACGTTGTCGAACACCGCCGAGTCGCTGCCGCCCTCGATGACGACCGGAAAAATTTTCTTCAGGTCCGCGCCGAACAGTTCGGAATCACACAGCGCCTCCCGTGCGCGCATCCAGTTGGCATTGCCGCGCACCGTGTTGATCTCGCCGTTATGGCACATATAGCGGAACGGGTGGGCCAGACGCCAGGACGGGAAGGTATTGGTGGAAAAGCGCTGGTGCACCAGGGCCAGCGCGGTCTCAATATCCGGACTGGAAAGCTCCGGAAACATGGGTTCGAACTGGGAACCGGTGAGCATGCCCTTGTAGACGAAGGTGCGCCAGGACAGGGACGGAACATAGAACAGGTCCTGCTGTTCCAGGTCCGAATTCCAGATCGCGTGTTCCACCCGTTTGCGGATGACGTACAGTTTTCTTTCAAACGCCGCGGCGTCGGGAACTGAATCGGCGCGCCCGATGAATACCTGCTTGAACGCAGGCTCGCCTTCCAGCGCGGTAGGACCGAGCAGTGAATCATCGGTAGGCACATCGCGCCAGCCGAGTACGGCCTGGCCTTCTTCCTCAATGATGCGTTCGAACACCTGCCGGCACTGCTCCGACTGGGCCGGGTCACGCGGCAGGAACACCAGGCCGGCGCCGTACCATTCCGTCTCCGGCAGGCTGATACCCACTTCTTCACACACCCGCTGGAAAAACTTGTGCGGCTTCTGGATCAGCATACCCACGCCGTCGCCGGTATTCACCTCGCAACCGCAGGCGCCGCGATGCAGCAGGTTCTTCAGGATGGTCAGGGCATTCTCCACAATCTTATGGGATTTACGCCCCTTGATATCCACCACGAAGCCCACGCCACAGGAATCATGTTCCATCGCGGGATCATAAAGCCCGCGGGCAGGAGGCCCCTGCCAGTTCTTATTCATTGAGTTTTGCATAAGATACGCCATCTACCGATCTGCCGGGCATATTGCGGAACAACCACATCAACCGGCGAACTATGAACAGGTTACGCGCCGAGTCTCCTTCACGGGTCGCGTTACTTTTACTTAATTGTTTATTATACTGAAACAGGTCGCATTGTAACCCATTCAGCAACCGATGTCACGCTGTCGGCCCGCACCTCGCTACAGTTAAGGAACCTCTGATTAAATCAGAGGTTCCTGTGATACAGGGATGTATCGCCAAATTCGATGACGGTAAGTCATTGAATTTGTGAGCAAAACAAAAATCGCATTTTTGTTTTGCGTGCTCTGACAAGTCCAGGATGGACTTGTTCAGAGCTTCCTTAACACATACGTTCAGAACAGACTATTAAAATCAGTTGTATGTTGAATAATCACACAAAGCGTTGCTTTTCAGCCTTGCTGGCCGGTTCCGCGCTGCTCATTTCGTTGCCGGCGCCTGCTTTGACTTCCCTGGAAGAAGTGGTGGTGACTGCGCGCAAGCGCGAGAGGACGCTGCAGGAAGCGCCTGTTGCGATCTCGGTATTGTCCGGAGAGGAATTCGACAGGTCCAATATCGTCAGGCTGGACAATTTCAACGGCTATGTGCCCGGACTCGTAGTTGCAAAAAACGACGGCGCCGGACGTGTCGTGACGATACGCGGCATCGGCTGGGAAACGGCCCAGAACCTCACCACGCAACCCAGTGTGCTGACCTATATCGATGGCATCTACCTGGCCAACCCACTGGCCATGGGCCTTGATCTCGGGGACCTTGAGCGGGTCGAAGTCCTGCGCGGACCGCAAGGTACGGAGTTCGGTCAGGGTACAACCGGCGGCGCCATCAACATCGTGACGAACAAACCCCGGTTCGACAAGCCGGAGGGGTCTGTCGAACTCAGTTACGGGAGTTATGACAATATCAGGGGCCGGGCATCGCTGAACGTTCCGCTGTCGGATACCTGGGCATTCCGGGCCTCGGTCCAGAAGTACCGGCGCGACGGCTTTGCGGAGATTAAGGGCGGCGACCTGGATGGATACGACCTGGACGATGCCAATTCTCTCACCGCCAAGCTTGCGGTGCTGTGGCAGCCATCTGAAGACTTCTCCGCACACGCGCAGGTGTTCATGCACGACGCCGACCACCATGCCGCGGCGCAGAAAAGCGTGGATGATCCGAACCCGGACCCGCGCGAACTGACACAGGATTACCCCGGCAGGTTTGCCCTGGAGAACTACAGCGCATCGCTGATCATGCAATGGGCAAGCCCGATGGGCGTGACGGTCAAGTCGCTGACCGGCTGGCAGGCGCTGAGGAAGCAGCAATCGGTGGACGGCGACCGCCTGAATGAAGAGAACACTGCGCTGATCAATTTCGGTTTCTCATTGAATAACTGGGACATACTGCCATTCTGGGACAACGATTCCGATGCCGTGAGCCAGGAGATCAGCATCAGCTACAGCGGCGATCAACTTGAATGGGTAATCGGCGGATATTACCTGCACCACGAAAACTTCAATGACTTCCTGGAGGCCACGGGAACAGCGCCGTTCTCGGCGTCGCCGGCCTCGCTGCCGCGCTCGCAACTGAACGCGCAAACCCTGCCGCCGTTCCAGTCCGATTTGAATTTTACCGAAGTCCGGACCGTGACCCGGGAAGATTACGCCGCCTACGGGCAGACCACCTTCCGGGTTAACGACCTCTTAGCCGTAACCGCGGGTGTGCGTTACCAGGATGAGGACCAACTCGATGAAACGTCCCAGTTCTTCGGCGTATTCGGGGATGGCCGACGAGTGACGAACGCCTCGAAAGTGACCTGGAAGGCAGGCATAGACTTGCATCTCACCGATGACAACCTGGTTTACGGCCTAGTATCCACCGGCTGGAAAAACGGCGGTTCCGGCAGTCCCGGGATTTTCAAGCCCGACCGGTTCAAGCCCGAGGAAGTAACGGCTTATGAGATAGGCGCCCGCAATACCTTTCTGGAAGGGCGCATGCGCATGAATGTCACGGCCTTCTACTACGACCACGAACACCTGCAGTTCACCTACGAGGATCCGGAGCCGTTTGCCGGCGGCACCTGGACCATCCCAAAGACGGAGGTGTATGGGATCGAGTCCGAAATGAGCTGGTTGCTGGCCGGCGGCTGGCAGCTCGACGGCATGCTGGCCTGGCAGGACGGCAAGGTGAAGTCGGATGTGTTCGCTCTGGATGTGGAAGATTTTCGCGCGGCGACAAGTCTGTTCGTATTGGGCTTGTTCACGCCGGGCGCGGTCGATGAACGCATCAGGATGAACAATGCGAATAACCTGAAAGGCAACGAACCGCCGAAACTGGTGGACTTGATGGCGCGCCTTGCGCTGACGAATACCCACAACTTCGCTGACGGTTCCGTGCTGAATTCACGGGTGGAGTACGTACACCGGGGAGATTTCCAGGCCCGCGTCTTCAATCACCCCCGGGTCGATACCGTGCCCAGCTACGACCTGGTCAACCTGTACTTCTCCTATTACCCGCGCAACGTCCCGCTCAGTTTCAGCCTCAGTGTAACCAATGTGTTCGACGAAGACGGCATCAACAACACGTTCACCAATCCGTACGGACTGTGGACCACGAGCAACGAGTACATTCCGCCGCGGCAGGTAATCGGCTCCATCCGCTATACCTGGGAGTAATGCCTAGGGAAACTCTGACTTAATCAGAGGTTCCGAAACCTTACGGTTGCAACAGTATCTTGCCGAAGAAGTCGTTACCGAGGAGTTTTTCCTGGGCTTTTGCGCCTTCGGCCAGGGGGAACACGCTGTCTACCACCGCCTGAAAGTCACCCGTGCAATAGCGCTCCCAAACCTCCCCGAACTCCCGGTAGCGGAACGGATCGGACCCCAGTATCTGCAGGCCCATCCCGTACAGGTAGCCCAGACTGGGGATGCGCACATTGTCACCGGATGTAGCGCCACAGGTCACCAGACGCCCGCGCGGCCTGAGCGCAAGCAGCGAGGCTTCCCATAATGCTTCACCCACATGGTCGAACACCATATCGACCCCGACGCCGCCGGTCATGTCTTTTGCCCAGACCGCGACATCCACCGAGCGGTTATTGCAGGTCTGATCGGCGCCCAGTTCCAGCGCGCGTGCACATTTCTCTTCGCTGCCGGCGCTGGCCAGGACGGTTGCGCCCGCCTGTTTCGCCCATTGGATGCCGGCGATGGACACACCGCTGCCGGCGGCATGAATCAGCACCGTCTCGCCGGCTTGGAGCCGGCCAACTTCGAACAAGGCATGGTGTGAGGTCATCCAGCAGGTGGGGAACACCACTGCGCGCCGCCATTGCATATCGTCCGGGATGGGGTACAGGTGGGTTTCCGGCGCCAGGCACTGTTCCGCATAACCACCGGGAAGAGTGCTGCCTATGACCCCCAGTTCACCGTAAAGATCATCCATACCGGCCAGCTTTGAGCCTTCCGGCGCTTCGGCCATGGACGGGTTCACCAGCACCCGGTCGCCCGGTTTCACCCGGGTGACCTGCGCCCCGATCTCCACTACCTCACCGGCGACATCCATCCCGGAGATGTGCGGCAAGCTGAAGCCCGGCACGGTGAACCAGCCGTTACGCTGCACCGCGTCCAACCTGTTGATGGTTGTCAGCGCAACCTTGATCACGGCATCCCGGGGGCCCGGTTCCGGATCCGGCACGGTGCGGTATTGCAACACCTCCGGGCCTCCGTGCTGTTCATAGAGCAGCGCTTTCATCGGTAATCGGGGACAGATTTCAACCCTGTGCCTGCTCTTGCATCAACTTGGTAAAGTATTTTTCCAGCCTGTCCATGGCCTGTTCAATGCGTTCGATAGGCTCCGCGCCGAAACAGATGCGCAGGTGGCCTTCGCCATTGGGGCCGTAAAAGGTGCCTGACTCCACGACCACATGCGCGTGCTCCAGGATTTCATTGGCAATCTGCTCGGACGGCAACCCGGTGGCGGAGACATCGGGAAAAGCATAGATGGTCCCTTCCGGCGTCTTGCAACTGACACCGGGCATCGCGTCCATCCTGCTGACAACGAGGTCACCGCGGCGCTTGTCTTCGATAACCATCTGCCGCACGCAATCCTGAGAGCTTTTGATTGCGGCATAGCCCCCTTCCTGTATGAACGTGTTCAGATGGGCAATGTCGTTCATCGTGATTTTCAGGATCGCCGGCATGAACTTTTTGTCCGCGGCGATATATCCCATACGCCAACCGTCCATTGCATACGCCTTGGTGAACGCGAACATCGTGAACGTACGCTCCTTCATGCCGGGCAGGGAGGCGATACTGATGTGTATGTTGCCATCGTAGGTGATCTGTTCATATACCTCGTCCGACATGACCAACAGGTCATGCCTTCTTGCGATATCCGCGAGGGATTCGAGTTCCTGGTAAGTGAACACCCTGCCGGTCGGATTGGCCGGATTGACCAGGGCGATCATCCTGGTGGCAGGCGTAATGGCCTGTTCGATAGCCTGGGCATCAATGCGAAACCCGTTTGCCTTGTCGAGCGGGACCGACACGACACTGGCGCCGGGCAATTCAATCTTGTTCACATGTTGCGGGTAATAGGGCTCGAGTACGATGACTTCATCTCCCTCGTCCAGCGCGGCCATGCAGACCGCAAACGCGGCATGAGTCAGACCGCTGCAAACCAGTATCTCTTCAGCATCCACTTCGATGTGATTGCGCTCCCAAACCTTCTCGGCCAGCGCCTCACGGAACTTCTGCAACCCGCGGAAGTCGCTGTAATGAACCTTCCCGTCATCCAGGGCCTGCTTGACTGCTTCCTTGATGTGCGCCGGCGTATCGAAACTGGGCATGCCGACCTCCAGATGAATGAGATCGATACCCTGCTCCATCAGCGGTATCGCCTTTTCATACATGCCGAAGGATTTGGGTGAGGATTCAGTTATCCGTTTTGCGGGCCATTTCATTCTGAGGTCTCCGGGTTGTTTGGAGTTGTTGCGCAGCAGTGCAGCCACTCCCTGTGCGCGGCATAGTGATAAACGTGACATAGTATCGGAAAACCGGGGAAAAGTGCATGGATATTCATCCGTTCATGCTGTGAATCCTGTGTTAAAATTTTTTCCACACACTACCGGGACGAAAAAGTCAGCATGAGATTGGGGAAGCTCTGAATAAGTCCACCCAGGACTTGTCAAAGCACATCCCTGTACCGTTGGAACCTCTGACCTGAGTTCAGAGGGTCCATAACTCTAACCTGATAGTTTCCCGCAACCACATGATTCATTGATGAAAAATGAGGGATAAACTGGCGCATATCACGGCAGGCGTTGCCGGCCATGTCGATCATGGCAAGACCAGCCTGGTGAAGTCGCTTACCGGCATGGAGACAGACCGTCTCCGGGAAGAAAAGGAAAGAGGCCTGTCGATCGTGCCCGGTTACGCGTACCTGGAGTCGGAACGGGGCGTGATCGATTTCATTGATGTGCCCGGCCACGAGGATTTCATTCGTATGATGATAGCCGGCGCCACCGGTATCGATTTCCTGTTACTCACGGTGGCGGCAAACGAGGGGATCAAGCCGCAGACGCGCGAACACCTGCATATCGCCGACCTGCTCGGCGCCGGCAAGGGCCTGGCAGTCATTACCAAGTCCGACCTGGCAGGTGACGGCGATTGCGCGCGGGTTGCAGACCAGATCAAGGGTTTCAGCGCGGGCACGTTCATGCAAGGCTGCCCAATCATTGAGACTTCCGTGCATGACGGCCGGAGTATCGACAATTTGAAGGGTCTGCTGGAACAGCAGTTGCAGAACCCGGTCAACAGAAGCGACAGCGGACAGTGCTACCTGCCGCTGGACCGGGTATTCACGATGGCCGGCTTCGGCACTATCGCCACCGGCACTCTGAGGAACGGCGCGCTGGCAACCGGCCAGGAGGTCGATATCCTGCCGCAGGGGCGCCGCGCTGTCATTCGCCAATTACAGGTGCATAACAGGGAGGAAGACATTGCTTACCCGGGCCAGCGGGTTGCGGTAAACCTGCGTAACGTCGACAAGAGCAGCATTGCCAGGGGTGATGTGCTGGCTACTCCGGGGTACCTGAAACCCACGCGCCTGCTCGATGTCGAATTGCGCTTGCTGAACGAGTCACATATTGCGCCGAAGTACGGTGAGCAGGTGCGCGTCCTGTTCGGGACTTGCGAAAGGTCGGCAAAGTTACGCATCCTGGGGGGTGGTGACGCGCAACCGGGTTCGATGTTCACTGCTCAGCTTGACTGCGCGCGCGCCGTGGTGGCGCCGGTCGGGGAACGATTTATCGTGCGCAGCTTATCGCCGTCCACGACCCTGGGCGGCGGCCGTATCCTGGACAACGCCCCGGCAAAGCACCGGCGCGCCGATCCGCGCGCGCTGGCCTACCTGTCAAGGCTGGCGCGCGGAGATACGGCGGAAATCATTAATGAACGGGTCCGCGCGGCCGGTACCCGGGGGACCGATATCGCTGATTTGGCCAGGTCCGTAAACCTGGCTGAAGCTGAACTGGCGCAGAGACTGGATACAACGGATTGTGTATTCATTGAGACACGGCGGGTCATGTCCGGGGACGCGTTCGGAGCCTTGTGCGAACAGGCGCTGGCCGAAATCGATGAATTTCACAGGACCAACCCGCTACGCAAGGGGCAACCCCTGGAAGACCTGCGCACGCGCCTTGGAGATGACATCGACGACACAGTTTTCCGCTTCCTGGTTGACCACCTGGCCGGGGAAGGTCTTATCCGGACCGATAAATCCCTGGTGCGCCTGCGGGACTTCGATCCTCTGGACGCTCTTGATGCCGACGAAAAAAGGATCGCCGGTGAAATAGCCGGCGCATTCAAGGCAGGGGCGCTGCAACCGCCTGAATTGAACGAGGTACTGCAGGGCAACCCTCAGCGAAAACGCCTGTACCGGCACCTCACCGAGATCGGCGAACTGGTACCGCTACATAACAGAGACACGAACCGCACCCTGGTGTTCCATCGCCACAACATCAACGATATGGCGCTCAAACTGCAGCAGGCCTACCCCGACTCAAAACCGTTTACCGTGGCGGACGTACGTAAACTCGTGGATACTACAAGAAAGTTTGCGATCCCCCTGCTGGAATACCTGGACAACCAGCGCGTGACCGTACGTGTCGGGGACAAACGTAGATTGTTATAAGAGAAGCTCTGACAAGTCCATCCTGGACTTGTCAGAGCACGTCTCTGTGCCGCTGGAACCTCTGAGACTTAATCAGAGGTTCCTAAGTATAGGATGGGCTAACAGCCCATATGACAAGACCACCTATGGAGGTGAAAGAAGTCTGGTGACTTCCCTGGTCTTCAAAACCAGTGACTTGCCCAACGCGAGTGGTGGGTTCGATTCCCATCCACCTCCGCCATTCAGTTTCCAGCCCGCATCACAATGTGACCACAAACCACTTTGGCTGCTGCCGGAGAATTGCATCAGAGTCTAAATCATGTAGAATGGCTTCATGTCGCTAATCACTCAGCACAAATGGATAACATGGCTCGGGATAGTTCTGTTCCTGGCCGGACAAACGCTCTCCATTGCGCATGCGAGTGAATTCGGCCCGGGTCCCCATGAGCATGATGGCGTTGCTTGTTTCGCGATCCTGAACGATGAGCAGGACGGGATCGATGCGGCTGCGAATGTCGCTGCGCCAACGTTCATCGCCCTGGTCTCGACCACATTTCAACCAACGAAACAGGCGCTGCCAAAGCGCTTGCTTTCGCTTCGACCCCCGCCCACAGGTCCTCCTTCAATCCTGTCCCATTTGAGTTACTTGCACCGTTAAGGGTAACTGCGCCTCTGTGCGCTATTGCCTTTGCGGCGTTTGAAACACTTACGAACTTACTTGCACCGTTAAGGGCATCCGCATATCTGTGCGCTGCTGCCTTTGCGGTATTCGAAACAGTTAATGGATTCAGGAACAATGACCAAACATACATTCAAGCCGGTGGCGATCGCATTCGTTGCCGCACTCACTTATTCTTACACGCTGCCCATCGCGGCGCAAAGCTCGCAGACAGAAGCCTCCGGGCAACTCGTTGAGGAGGTTTTTGTGGTCGGCAAGCGCCGCGCATATCAGGGAAACTTCGACAATCTGGAAAAACCCTCGGCGGACCAAATGATAGCGGAAGAGCTGCTGCGCGAAGCCGGGGCGATAAACCTCAATGACGCGCTGGACCTATCGGCATCCGTTGCCCGGCAAAACAACTTTGGCGGTCTTTGGAACGCCTTTTCGGTTCGCGGCTTCGCCGGGGACATCAACTTGCCCAGCGGATTTCTGGTCAATGGATTTAACGCAGGCCGCGGGTTTGCCGGTCCGCGTGACCTGGCGGGCATTGAAGCCATGGAAGTGCTGAAAGGGCCGCGCTCAGCGCTGTTCGGGCGGGGCGAGCCTGGCGGCACCGTCAATCTGATTACCAAGCGACCGCGGTTTGAGACGGCTGGAGACTTTCGGGCCAGCTACGGGCGTTGGGATCAAATGCGTTTCGAAGGCGATGTCCAAACCACGGTAGGCGCCAACGACGAGTTGGGGCTGCGTCTCGTCGGGTTCTACGAGGATGCGGAGAGCTTCAGGGATACGGTTGAGACCGAGCGCGTGGGTTTTTATCCGTCGGTTACCTGGGAAGTCTCCGAGGCAACCAGCGTGACTTACGAGATGGAGTATACCGAGCAGGAGATTCCCTTTGATCGAGGCGTTGCCTATTCCGAAGCATATGGATTCACACCGCGCAAAACCTTCGTAGGCGAGCCTGGCGACGGACCGATTGAGACCGAGGTGCTTGGTCATCAGCTCGAAGCCCAGCACAACTTCTCCGACAACTGGAGCCTGCTTGCCGGCCTTGGGTACAGAGACACCTCCTTTGAAGGCAACGCATCCGAGACCAACTTTGGGGGACGCCAGACCTATTTCCTGGATGGCCGAACCCTGTCGCGTTTTTTCCGCTATCGGGAATTTGCTTCAGACTACTTCGTCGCACGCGCTGAAGTTGCGGGCGAGTTCAATACAGGCTCGCTGCGCCACCGGCTGCTTGTGGGCGCCGACTATGACCGTTTCAAACTCAATTGGTTCATCTTGCGTTACCGGCCCGGGTGGTTTCCGGCGAGCACAGACATCAACACGCTTGATCCGTCAGCGTATCTGTTCCTGGACGTGTTCAATCCGGTCTATGGCCAGTCTCCGCAACCTGTGCCTGGCCCGAACACCAACCGAGACGAAGATCTGGAAGGATTCGGCATCTACATCCAAGACCAGATCGACATCACGGACCGGTTGCAAGTTCGTCTCGGCTTGCGCTGGGATGACTTTGAGCAGGATTTGACCAACCTGCGCGCGGTGCCTGCGACGACGACCTCCACATCGGATACCCGACTCTCGCCGCAGTTTGGCGCGGTTTACTCGGTGAACGATGGCGTCAGCCTCTACGCCTCCTACGGCGAAGGTTTCCGCCAGCAAGCCGGTTCGGATTATCAAGGCAACCAGTTTGCTCCCAACATCACCGAATCTGTGGAGATTGGGCTCAAGTTGGATGCGGCGCAATTCTCTGACGTGCTCTCTGGCTCTCTCTCATTCGCACTATTCCAGGTGGATCAAAGCAACATTCTGGTCAACGACGACCGGCCGGAGGCCGTAGCAGTCGGATGGTTTTCCCGAGATGCAGGCAAAGCACGCAGCCGCGGAGTGGAAGTTGACGCGAACCTTGCCTTTGAGACTGGCTTCAATCTATGGCTTTCCTACGCATACATCGACGCCGAATTCACCAACAGCAATCTCGAAGCTGACTGGGGCGTTCTCATTGAGGACGGTGACCCACTAATCAACTCGCCGGAGCATCAGGTGAGCTTGCAGGTCAGCCAGAGTTTCAAGGTGGCAGGCATGCCGGCGCAGGTGGGCGCCGGACTTCAATACACGGACGAGCGGCTGGGGTTTACGGCCTTTGATTTCCACTTGCCGAGCTACACCACTGCACGGTTCTTTGGCCAAATCGCACCCACGGACCGGTTCGCCATTCGCTTTGACCTGGACAACGCATTTGACGAGACGTACTACACCAATTCATATGCGGATGTTTGGGTCGAGCCAGGCGCGCCGCGTAGCTACCGTTTGACGGCGTCCTATTCGTTTTAGGCAGCCAAAGTCAGAGGCGTTGGTGCACTATCCAATTGCGATCGGGTTCGCGGTTTACAAGCATCGCGAGAAGCGTAACAAGCCTTGGCTTAAATCCTGTTAACGACCAGACTAGGAGTTACAAACGATGACCATGCTCTCAACCCGGGCGCTCAGTGTGGAACGCTCTGGAACGCAAGCGCTCAAGGATGTCTCCTTCAGCGTCGAGCAAGGCGAAGTTCATGCCTTGCTCGGCGGCAACGGCGCCGGCAAATCAACCGCATTACTGACCTTCCTCGGCTTCCTCACGCCAGCGTCGGGCAGCGCGCATGTTCAAGGCCGGGACGTGCGCGACAACGTCAGCGCCGCCAGGCAAGCAATCGCCTACCTGCCCGAGGCTGCCACCTTGTACGGCCACCTGAACGCCTACGAGAACCTTCGCTATTTCCTGTCTCTCGCCAAAAAGGACACGCACAGGCAAGCGCTCGATGCCGCGTTGGACCGCGTGGCCTTGCAAGCCGAGGCCCGTGAAATGCGCATGCAAACCTACTCAAAAGGCATGCGCCAAAAGGTGGCGATAGCCATGGCAATCCTCAGAGAGGCGCCTATTATGCTTCTCGACGAGCCGACCTCCGGCCTCGACCCGGCTGCGATCGACGACTTCAACGGGCTGGTCCGGGACCTTGCCGAAGACAGCCGAACCATTTTGCTGGTGACCCATGATGTGTACGGCGCCTGCCATGTCGCCGACCGCATCCACCTTCTGCACAAGGGCGAACTCGTCGGCGCCTTCGACCGGCCATCAGGCATGGACCGTATCGACACCGAGTCGGTGCATGCCGCGTTCACCACACAGGCAGCGGCACGATGAGCGGACTGTTCACCATCGCTCAAGCGGAATGGCAACTGTGGCTGAGGTCGCGACTTGCGTTGGGCACGTTGCTGATCTTAGCGCTATTGCTGATCTCGACAAGCATTGTCACTGCGCTGAAGATGAGCGAGGAACGCCACGGGCGCACGGAACAGCAGGCGGCAGCCGAAGAATACTTTCTGTCCCAGCCCGATCGCCACCCGCATCGCATGGTGCATTACGGGCATTATGTATTTCGCGTCCCCCCGCCCCTATCGATGATCGACCCCGGCGTGGACTCGGTCACCGGGCAGTCGATGTTTCTTGAAGGCCACCAGCAAAACACCGCTATGTTCGCCGATGCGAGGACAAGCGCCGAACTCGGCGGATTTGAGGAGTTGACAACCGCGCTAGTCTACCAGTTGTTGCTGCCATTGCTGCTGATCGCCATCGGCCATGGCCTGATCATTCGCGAGCGCGAGGAGAACACGCTGGCGCCGTTGCTTGCGCAGGGCGTGACGGGCATTCAACTCTACGCCGCCAAGGGCATTGCCCTGGCGGGCCTGTCCATTGCGCTGTTGCTGCCGCTTGCCGTCATGTGCGCTGTCGCCATAGGACGGGGCGCTGCGCCACTCGCCAGCGCAGGCGTCCTGATGCTTTACACGCTCTATTTGCTCGTCTGGTGCAGCCTCATCCTGCTGGTATCAAGCCTGGCCCGGTCTCGCAGTCTCGCCCTCGGCATATTGACCCTGTTCTGGCTGGTAAGCGCGTTGATCATCCCGCGCGTTGCAGTCGAATCCGCGAGCGGCGCTATTCCCGCGCCGGGCAAGATAGAGACCGACCTCAACATGCAGTCCGAGCTGCGTGAAGTCGGTGATGGCCACAAGGCCGACGCACCGGAATTTCGGCAGCTTCAGGCGAACCTGCTGAAGCAATTCGGTGTGACCAGGCTGGAAGACTTGCCGGTCAACTTCCGGGGCGTCGTTGCCCAAACCGCGGAGGCGGATTTGACGGAAGTGATGAACCGGCATGCCGAACAGCGCATGGCGCTCGAAGCGGATCAGTCCCGGCGCGCCGCATTGTTTGGCTGGTTGTCGCCAGTCGTGGCGGTCGCAGCAGGCTCGCGCGCACTGTCGGGTACCGACCTTGCAACCCACCATCGTTTCCTGCGCGAAGCCGAGGTCGTGCGCTTCGACTTCGTACAGGGCCTCAATCGCGTACATGCCGAGCAACTCCCCTACAGCGATGACATCAATCGCAACATCGATCACGAGGCCGCAAAACGCACCCGTATGTCGGCCGAAAACTGGAACGTGCTCAATGAGTTTTCCTTCCAGCCCGACACGGCCAGCGAACGCCTGGCTCGCGCCAGCATACCCGCTTCCATGCTGTTCGTCTGGCTCTTGATGCTCTCAGCCATTGGCATGCTTGCCGTGCGCAGGATGCAGTCATGAGTGGGCCGATGCAGGAACTCCGATTTCTCGTGAACGACCGGGCGGTGTTGCTCTGGCTGGTGATCGCGGCGCTTATTGCGTGCACCTCGGTGTTTCTTGGCCTGCGCGAGGTCGCCGCGCAACGCACTGTCCTTGACGAATTGGTCGATATCGACCGCACCGAGCGGGAAGTGGTGACAGAAATGCACCGAGACTGGGGCTATGCGGCTTACTACACCTTTCACTTGACCTACGATCCGCCGTCGGATTTTGCGTTTGCCGCGCTCGGTCAGCGCGACACCTCGCCCTGGAAACATCGCATCCGCGCCCTTGCCCTGGAAGGACAGATTTACGAAACCGACGCAGACAATCCCGACTTTGCGTTGATTGGCCGGCTCGACTTCGCGTTTGTTGCGAGCATGCTTGCTCCGTTATTGCTGATCCTCCTGCTGCATGACCTGCGTTCCAGAGAACGCGCTGCGGGACGCTATGAACTGCTCAGCGCAACGGCCGCGAGCGCGGGCAGCCCCTGGCTCGCGCGAGCAGTTTGGCGGGTTGGCGCACTGACGTTGTGCCTGGTTGTTCCACTCTGGGCAGGCGGTCTGCTGGCCGGAACGGACGCTTCAAAGCTGGCGTTAGCAAGCCTCCTGGTGGCCTTGCACATCGGCTTCTGGTGGGGCGTTTGCGCGGCTATCGACCGTTTTGGCTGGAGCAGCCCGGTTAACCTGACCGCGCTTATCGGCGTATGGCTGGCGCTTACCGTGGTCGTCCCCGCAGCCATCAAGAGTTCAGTGGAGGCCGCCGTGCCATTGCCAGACGGCGGCGAGATCATGCTGATTCAAAGGGAGGCAGTGAACGACGCGTGGGATTTGCCCAAGTCAGCGACCATGGGGCCCTTCATTGAGCGCCATCCGCAGTGGGCGGACTACGCGGAAATCAACCAGTCATTCGAATGGAAATGGTATTACGCGTTTCAACAAGTCGGCGACCAGACAGTCGAGCCCCTGTCGCTGGCCTATCGCGAAGGACGCACCAGGCGAGACCGGCTTGCTGGAACGCTCGCCTGGCTGTCACCACCCGCAGTGGTTGAGCGCACCCTGCAAGACATTGCGGGCACGAGCATGACGGATTCACTGGCCTACGAGCAACGGGTACGCGATTTCCATAACGCCCTCAGGCACTACTACTACCCCAGGCTGTTTCGCGATGAAGCCGTCTCAGATGCAAGCCTCGCACAGCGACCTGAATTTCGGGTAACGGGAAAATGAACACATAGCAAGTGTACGGTGAAACCGATCATATAATAAACGACACATCTTCCTCTTAGGTTTAATTTCGTGTTTGACAAATCCATTTAAAGAATGGTTAATAGAGTTCAGGCAAAAAGGTAAATATGATCCATCCGATTCACAAAATTTCACATTTCTGATTCCATCACCTCCAATCTGTTAATGAGAACTGGCTCATGTATCGGCAACTGGACAGACTCAAACAAAAACTTGATGCGCATCGGCCTTTATCATCTGCTGTGATAAAGAACCTGCGTGAGGACCTGGTATTGCGTTGGACTTACCACTCCAATGCAATCGAAGGCAATACGCTTACGTTGAAAGAAACCAAAGTAGCACTGGAAGGCATCACAGTTGGTGGTAAAACCATGCGGGAACACCTCGAGGCGATTAACCACAGGGAAGCGATTTATTTCGTCGAGGAATTGGCGCTTCAAAAAAATCCACTTTCGCAGCGAGACATAAAAAATATTCACCAGTTGATCCTGAAAGGGATTGACGACCGTAATGCCGGCGCCTACCGAAACACCAATGTCATTATCGCCGGCGCCAACCATACGCCGCCTGATTTTTTGCACGTGATAAGCGAAATGGACCAACTGGCAAGCTGGCATCAAAACGAAGCGCAAAGACTACACTCGGTGGAAAGAGCAGGCCGCTTGCATGCTGACTTTGTCAGAATTCATCCTTTCATTGATGGCAATGGCAGGACAGCCCGGCTGTTGATGAATCTTGAATTGATGCAAGCAGGCTTTCCGGCTGCAGTTCTGCCTGTAGAAAAACGCTTGGACTATTACGAAACATTGGACGCGGCGCATACTCAAAACGACTACCAGCCATTCTTATCCTTGATAATTGAAATAGTCGAACTGGGTTTTCAGCCCTACTGGCATGCTTTAAATATTAAGCAAGGTTAAGTGATATCAGAATTTGCCGTGTAAATATTACTAACTGACCTGCGCCTTGGACCATTCCCGTTTACGGGAATCCAGTGAGACAACGGGTCGCCCCGCGAGCGACACAGGACGCAGGTTTGTTAAACTTATATTCAAGTGGTTGATATAATCGTCCTATTTTGTAAACGATATCCCCCATTTCCGGAGACTGAAATCGCGATCATACTGGCAGGTTTTCTTGGTCTTGTCGCAGGTAACACGGTCCGTACTACAAGAAAAGGGGGGCGGTCCTTTAAGCCAGGTGGATAGGTAATTGGAATAGTGATCGGCTTGAACTTGATGCGAGCCGGCTCAGCAATCCTAGTGTCAGCGCGTTGATGAACATAACGTTACCTACAGGGAGAAGTAATAATCTTTCAGTTTGGCAGCAATGGCCTTGCGCCGTTCAGCCAGAAAATCCTCATACTCAACCAGGGCACCATCGAAAAACTCGACAGGTATGGCGTTTTCTTCGAGATTTTTCTTCAGATCTTCCCCGGAAGAGATACTGCCGTACACGAGAGTGTTGCCGTCGCATTGCTGGCGGACTTTTTTCATATACTCATGAGGCGGTTCATTACCAATGGCAATATTGATCTCCTGCTGGGTGTAAACATAGTTCGCCACCTGGTTGTATTGATAACGCTTGAGGCCAAGCTGTTTTTTCAGGTAGTTGCGAGGGAAAATGTGGTGTACATCACCACGGTGCTCCAGCATGCTACGAACTGTAATGTCCTTCGATAAAAAACCGCGAACATTGGATTTTACCTGTGACGCGATAAAGCATTTGAATGCCGAATTGTTACCATTGGAAGACCGCAAGTCCTGCACCAGACCGACACTCCAGAAGGTATCAGAAAGCTCTGCTGCCTCTACCTGTCCGAGGTATTCTCCGAAATCACCGGAGTCGATACGGCGAATGTCCTGTTCGAAACGCGTCTCAACCTGACTGGAATAACGACCTATGAGCAGCGAAAGGACAAACCAGCGACGGGTAAATTGTTCGATCCGGTCGGCCGGGTAGTTGTCGCGCCTGAGCTTCAAATATAGCGCATAGGCAAAATTAAGAGCACTCTGCCGGCTCTGCAGTAACGAACTATCCACAAACCCAGCTGACATGATGATCATGAGGAACCGTTTGAAATTGGTTTCATTCATGAACTCCATAACACCCTTTTTCAGAGTCTCGAACGATGCGGCGGCAATCTCATCCTCATAGGTCCGAGTCTCAAAATTACGACCGGAGAGCAGGCCCACCAGATCGGCCAGCTTGCCGCGGGTAAACCGGGAGGCAAAGGTCACACGAAGCATGTCGCTATAAGACGGGTCATAAAGGTCGTCATTCTCGTTGCGCAGCCAGCGCATGACTTGGAAATAGTCGGTCTTGGCAAAATCCGGATCGTTGCCATCAATGAAAGCATAGAACTCTGGCGCCACCGCCAGATGGCAGAAGTAGTCGACAGCCTTGCGCAACACATTGCCACCATAGGTCTCGTTGGCGGCGATCTTGGACATCGCAAAATCGGCCTGACTGAGGGTTACTCCCTCGCGGTTGATGCGGATGAAGATTTCGGTCACGGTTTCTATGTCCAACTCGGCCGCAAGTTCAATCAGACCGATCTGTTTTTTGGTGATCCCGGTCAACTGAGTGAAGACCTTCTCCAGCACATCCTCATCCACTTCGGGATTCCTCTCGCGATACTGCCGGATCAACTTCAATAGCCCGACCTCACCCTGCATCACCGGTGCGATATCGGCAATCCAAGCATTGTCCTTCACAATAGCCGGGTTTGTGACCTCGAAACGTTCCTCCTTGGGGTTAAAGGCGATACCAATACGGCTCTGCTTGTACTCCTTGTTGATGACCTGCTGGCCAACCAGTGCCGCAGAGAGCGCAGTGATACGCTGTTGGCCATCGATAAGCACCTTCTTACCAGCAGAAATCGAGCCATCCTTGAGACGCACATCGGGATTCTTCCAGACAATGATGTAACCCACCGGGTAACCCTGATAGAGACTGTCCAGAAGATCGCGTACTTGGCTGGCATCCCAAACAAAGGGCCGCTGAATTTCCGGGATAGCGATCTCGCCGGACTTGACCCAGGCGAGCAAGGTTTCGATGAGGTGCTGGTTAACGGAGTATTTTTGGCTCGTCATCGCAATTTCTTCAAATTAAATTATGTGTTTTTCTGGCGTGATGCAATTAAGCATATCAACGAGATTCCTCGGGCCCGCGTCTTATTTTATCATTCCTGTCTTGCTTGGCCTGAACAAGGTTTGTAGAATCGATTATGGAGTCTCCCGAAGGGCAAGTTATCTTGACCAAGGTATTTCACTAACAGCCATCTCCGGCGACAGAATCGAATTACCGCTCACCAGGGCTGAAAGCGTTGCCCGACGGACGGAGAGAATCTCCGCTGCCCGAGTGATATTCAGATCCAGTTCTTCGAGCACTTCAGCGCGAATGGGACACCATTCATTACATCGGTCTCCAGAAAGTCGGGATTTAACCTATCCGATTGTTCATAGATACTATATTATAATACAATATACTCCCTTTTTCTTTCCATTTATTACATATTACTGTAGTGCTATATTAAAATGTATGATATTCTTGAAAAGAGTTGATATTTTATATTTCAATATAGTTAAGTGAATAGTCAACCTTCAAAGAGACAACAACGTTTAGCAGCATTATTACGCACAACATCCGGAAGAATCCGTGCCTCCGATGTAATGCGTGCTCTTCAGCTTGATCGGCAACATGCATCCAGATTACTGGCGGGATGGAATAGACAAGGAGTTGTCAGGCGTGTTGCACACGGATTATATGTTCCTGTTCAACCATCTGCGCTGGGACAGGACCAGGTACTTGAAAATCCTTGGGTATTGGTACCGGATTTATACGCGCCAGGCTATATCGGTGGCTGGAGCGCCCTCGAATACTGGGAACTGACGGAACAACTTTTCAGATCAATATGTGTACTTACCAATAAACGGGTATCCAAAGGTGTAAACTTGCATCAAGGCGTCAACTTCTTTGTCAAACATGTCACTGAAAGCCATTTGTTCGGCACAAAAAACATATGGCAGGAAAATACAAAGATACAAATTTCAGATCCATATAAAACCCTGTTAGATTGTATCAATGATCCTTACCTGGGCGCAGGTGTGCAACACCTGACGGATTGCATGGCCGAATTTAAACGGGTATTCAATAAACCGGATGACCTTAATGCGATATTGAAATACGCTATTCAATTCGATAACGGCGCATTGTTTAAGAAACTGGGCTACCTGGCTGAAACGCTGGAGTTCAACCCTTCTTTTGTCAATACCTGCCGTGAACGGATCACCTCAGGCTATTCCACTCTCGATAAAACAGCCGAAAATAATCGTTTGGTCACACGCTGGAATTTATGGGTACCTGAAGATAGGACGAAATGATTAACAAGTTGGTCCCGCAGTTGTAGCAATGTTGCCGTAGTGAAATCATCGCTATTGTCGGCAATGCTATTGTGTGACAGCATAGCCAGTAATATGTCTGCTATCCCCCAAGAGTGAAACATGACCAGTTTGAACGTTCGGAAACTTGATGATGATACCCTGAGGAGGTTACGTGTCCGCGCCGCACGGCATGGTGTTTCACTGGAAGAGGAAGTCCGGCAAATTATCAAGCAAGCTGTGTCAGCACCAGACAAACTCGGTGATTTGGCGGTCCGTCTTTTTGCACCAGTCTATGGTGGGCCTGAACTTGAGCTACCGGAGAGAAAAACGACCGACCCAATGAAATTTAGCGCGTGATAATCCTGAATGGAAAAATAATCATCTGAAGCATTGTTACGGGTTGTCGGACGAGGCGGTGGTAGCGGGCTGGGTGGAGAACCCGTACTGGCAGTATTTTTGTGGCGATACGTACTATCAGCATGTCCCGCCGATGAGCTGCTGGGACGCAACTTCCTAAAAGGCACCGAGGGCGACCAGGTCAACGTGTTGCTCAGTTGTGTTGGTCACAACCTGCGCCTGATCCTGAACCGGCTCAGGCTTTTTTGTCCCGAAACAGCGATGCGCTTGCTGGCTTGGCTGCGCCGGTATCCTGTGCTGCATCGCCTGTCATGGCTGCCGACGACCTCCATGACGGCTTGAAACAAAGTTTTTCAGGACCGATTATATACTGCGAATTTTACAGGTGTAATCACAGCCAGGCCAATTCGAACAAGCATGAAAGAGTCCGTATTTCCCACTCCTCGTCAGCAACCAACCGCTGCAGGAGGGGCATGCCTGAACGGAATGACCACAGTCTTGGCAACGGTACTTTTCACCGGATTTAGCCAGGAGTCCATATTTGCAATTGGGACAGGAGGACTGTGTGTAGTCACAATATGGGTAGTTTGAGCAGCCGTAAAATTTGCTCCCATTCTGAGAGTTTTCTCTTTGCCCAAGGTACCCATCTACGCATTTCGGGCAGGCGACATCCTTGTCCAGCGGCCGCCCGAATACGGTCACATCATAACCATCCTGTATCAATTCAATGACGAATGAAGAAGGCGGTCCACTATCAGCTAGAAGATAAACACCACGTCTAGCACGAGTAATAGAAACATAGAATAGACGCCGCTCCTCGGCATTCGGATGTCTCTCGGGCGCTGCAAGAACGAGATCAAGTACTGGGTCATCAGTAAACTCTGAGGGAAAGCCATAATTTCCGGAGCACAGGTCCAGCACCACAACATAGTCGGCCTCAAGTCCTTTTGAACTATGCACAGTCATATAGGTAAGCTCAAGATCGGGATATTCTCTCTTCAACTCATCAATGTTCTTAGGCTGGGAGCGCCAGTATCGGCCCAATAAAATAACAGTAGACAGCTCGCTGCGCTCCGCTACGTCTGCGGCAATCTGATTCAGTGACTCCCTGAGCAGGTCGGGGCAATCCTCAGCGGACAGGCCGATATGCACACCAGGCGCATTAGCCTGGCGTACGGTAGAAACATTTTTGCGAATTTGTGATGGGTTTTTTAGAACAAACTCCGTTGCAATATCAGCGATGCGATTTGAGCACCGAAATGTTGTCTCCAAGTTGATGCGTTCACTCTCACCGAATCGTTCCTGAAACTCTCGCATAATGGCAATGTCCGAGCCAGCAAATCGGTAGATCGCCTGCCAATCATCACCGACAACGAATAACTGTGCGGTCTCGGACGTATCCAACAATGCCTTCAACAGCCGCGCCCTTCCCGGTGAAATGTCCTGGAACTCGTCAACGAGTATGTAGCCGAATGGGGAACGGTAGCGCCCTTGCTCTACGTGTTCCGTCGCTCTACTGATCATGCCGTTGAAGTCGATCTGCTGTTGTCGATTCAGAAAAGCCTCATAGCGTTCGAAGATCGGTTGAAAGACAGTAACAAAGGCCCAGGCCCGTAGAGGGTTAGGCGCTTTCGCGGCTCGTCTGGCGATTTCTTTGATAGATAGCTGCGCCCCCTTATAGTGCTGGAGGAAAGTGGCAACCAGACGCGTGAACGGGTCTATTCGACCTAGCTTCTCCAAGATGGCAAAGGTCTCGTCGGAGGGTATCGGACAAAGTGTCACCCCATGGTCGGTCAGTTTGTCAGCTAGGCGCTCAGTCAGCTTACCATCGTCGTTTTCATGGCTGAAGGTTTCAATGAGTACTGTGCCGTGTTTCGCGTGGAGTTCCCGCTTCCATTCCATGGACTTGAGATAGTCCGTTCTGTTTATGAATGGCGGGGTGTTGCCTGATTTGGAAAGTGCAAGATGTTCAATGTAAATTCCAGCGTCCGGAAGGTAGAAGTCCGGATGGTATTGCCTTCTTTCCCGCGTGGCGGTTTCGTGCTCGTAGGGACTTTCGTATATATAGCTTACACCGTTGAGATACAGAAAGTTAGCGATTATGCATTCCTCGAAACTTTTGACCATTTCGCCTTGCAGCGACCGGATCTCGTTTGTACGAATGTAGTTCCAGTATTCGCCTTGTGTTTTAAAATCGTGTTCACTGCGATAGGGTGCGAAAAATTCCTGGAACCACCTGATCATGATTTTCGAGAATTTCAGATTGGCAACCAAATCGGTAATGATACCTTTCAACAGAGCGAATAGGGCCTTCTCATCCTCGGCCACTCTAGACAGCGCCGGGCGTTTGCGCTCTACTTCGCCAATGATTGCCATGCCTAGGCTATGGAAGGTTCGAACGGTAATCTGGGCTCCCACTCTGTTACCAAGGCGTTTTCGGACCCTGTCTTCCATTTCTTTTTGGGCGTCCTTCGCGAATGCCAGTAGCAACAGTTCTGATGGGCGCCGATACTGTTTACGGATAATCCAGGCCGCCTTTGCCACGATCACAGAGGTCTTGCCGCTGCCTGCAGCCGCAACCACCAGATTTCGGTCCTCGTCAACAACAACTGCCCTACGCTGCTCGTCAGTGAGAGGCCTCAATTCGATTTTGTCGAAGAGTTCCTTTGACCGGACCAACTCATTAACCACAAAAATACCATTAGCTTTTGCCCGTCGTCCTTTGGGGTCAGTCATGAAGACCCGTGCGGCCTTCAACATGCAAACTTCCTCATTATCAGACATGCTGTCGGGCCATTGAGAAGGAAACTTGTCAAGCAGATCCATAGCGTCACGTTCCAGATTTGTAAAGATGCTGTAAGTTATGTATCGAGATGGGTCCGTAAACTGTGCCAACCGGTTGTAGACAGAACTGAGTAATTCGATGTTTGCTATAAGGGTTTTTGACCACCAGCCGACTCTTGCGCTCTCCAATGCGACATTAAAGGTCTTTGCGGCATCCCGGGACAGCCCGGATATGGTGACTACCTGGGTTAGTGAGCGGATTTGCATGCCACTCCAGAACCACCCAGTCACTATCTTTACTGAATGGATATTCCGAACAGGAATTTCCTTCACCCCAGGCCTGTACCTCAGTTGCAGGATGTCCTCATTGACTGTGGCGGCTTTCGCATCTCCTGGATGAAGAAATGCGAAAATGATCGAGGCTATCCTTGCTCTGTTAACTCGCACAGAAGTCTCCAGAGGTTAAATCGAGTCCGTCTAAAAATGTGATGGAGGATATATTCAACTGTTATGGTGCAGGCGACTAACTCGATTATTACACAGGTGCTGGAGATAATGTATCTGGCGAAGCTGTCTTTTCAGTCTTTCTGGGGCCAATAGCTTAATTCACACACTAAATAACTGTTCCTAGTATCGAGCCCAACACCGCCGCCTTCTACGATAGGCTAAGAGAAGTCACAATGCCCTGCACACGCGCCGCATACTGGCTATTTTATATCTGGCCGACGGGCAATCGGTGAGTGCGGTGGCGCGTCGTCTGGCGGCGACGCGTTCTTCGGTGGGACTCTAGCAGGAACTATGGGAAAGAGACGGGGCAGCCGGGCTGACACCGTGTCGCAGCGTGTGTCCAGTTAAGACGATGACCACGCCGGTCATTGGCCGGGAAACCAGCATGCGCTCTCATTACAAGTGGAGCAGGGTTAGGCTCAATTATTTAATCATAAATTTCTCTCGGTAAATGGCCAAAATTTTTATGACTGCTGCGATCAACATTTACTATTGACATTATATCAGTATTGATATAATCTGCGTTTTATATCAACACCGATATAAAACGCATTAATTTTCTCATGAACGAATTGAGTAATATTATGGCTAAAATGAAATCTGAGAATAAGGAGACTACGCGCGAAAACCAACAAGAATCATCGCCCAGTACACAAAAACGTCTGTCACTCATGACAGCCTTACAAAAACTTATCCAAGAACGAGAAGGTACCCAAGCGGAAATAGCAGCCACGCTGGGTATCACACAACCGCGTTTGAATGACCTATTAAAAAACCGCATCGATAAATTCAGTATGGATGCGTTGGTAGCTCTTGCCAGTAAGGCCGGCTTGCGAGTTGGCGTCAATATAAATCCCATATGGATGGAAAAGGTCAGCCCAAACCTTCTGCGGGTACGCCCAACATTTGCACCTGAACCGAACCAGTTGGGGCAACTTGATTCCACAGATGGAACCCATTTGCTTTTGAGTATGCTGCGTTGTGAGGCCATGGCAAATGGACTCAGTCCGAAAGACGTGGTGTTGTCTTTAAACCTCAATATTAAGGACGGTGGTATAGATGCAAAAGTCGAACAGTCACCAGGGATGAGCGGTCTATTATGTAGAGGTTTGAACTCTTATCAAATAAAGACAGGGCCTAGTTTCAAGCCTTGGCAGCCTAATTCATTGAAGAATACATTATTCGGTAAAAGTAATGCGATGCCATCGAAGCAACTCCTAGGTAGTGAAATTCAACGCTGTCTTGAACAAAACGGTACATATGTCATTGTTACATTTGGTCATGATTTAACCCCAGAACAACACACTAAGACGACGATACATCTAGCTAAATTACTATCAGCGTGTGGTTATAGCGATCCGAAAATAGCTGTCTACGGTCAAGGTCAACTCGTTGGAGAATTGGATAAATACCCATCGATTTGTCTAGGACTTAGATGTCTTGATGGGGATGGATTCTTGCCAATTGAGGGATGGAAAAATAATTTCCAAATGCACGATGATCTTGAACTGGGGGAAGAACAGAAACAGTTTATCAAGAATATCCAAAACTCCCTGGAAGGTAATACGATTCAACATATCCGCATTATTGGTGAGCCTGGGATAGGGAAAACTCGTCTTGTGCTTGAAGCTGTCTATGATGAGAACATTGCGCCATCGGTCCTCTATGTTCCTACCGGCGCAGATTTTCAAAAGAGCAAACTATTTCATGAATTACTCAAACCTGAGTTTCCACGATCTGTGACACTAGTGGTGGATGATTGTGATGAGCATGACAGATCGTCAATTTGGTCCGCCTTAAAGGGCCGTAATGGAATCAAGTTGATCACAATTGATCATGGGCCAGATGAGACACATGATAGCTCCATGGAAACATATTACTGTCCGAGATTACCGGATGAGCAAATTAAATCTATATTGTCGAAAAATTACCGTCTACTGGCAGACCTCGGCAATTGGGCCGAATGGTGTAGTGGTTCTCCCCGTGTTGCCCATGCAGTAGGTGAAAACTTAAGAAGTAATCCCGATGACATATTAAAGTCACCAGCGGACGTGCCAATATGGGATCGTTTTATTATTGGTCATAAGGTAATAAACACTCGCGACGCGGAACAATCTCGTATCGTTCTTCGTTATATCGGATTATTTCAGCGATTTGGATTTGAGAAACCTGTCACTGATGAAGCCCGATTCATTTTCAATGAGGTAAATCAGGCAGACTCTACGATTTCATGGGCACAATTCCAAACGATAGTCAGATACTATAGACAGAAACGGATTTTGCAGGGACGTCATACCTTATTCATTGTTCCCAAAGCCCTTCATATTTATTTATGGGTTGATTTTTGGAATCAATATGGACACGGATTTGATTTTCATGATTTCCTCGATCGACTTCCAGAGAGTATGAAGGATTGGTTTTTGAGCTTGTTTATTTATGCGCACAGCTCAGAACCTGCCCAAGATGTCGTTAGGGATATTTTGTCTACAGAAGGACCATTCTCTAATCACAATTTCTTAGTATCGGAAATTGGTTTACGATTTATTCGCTACCTGTCTGAAGCAGATCCACGTGCAACGCTCGCGTTGTTGGAACGGACAATAAAGACATGGTCGCATGAAGACCTACTTGCCTGGAAAACCGGGCGCCAGGATATTGTCTGGGCTTTGGAAAAAATTGCTGTATGGGAGGATCTGTTTATCCGCGCAGTCAGTGTACTTATCCCTATGGCACTAGCTGAAAATGCACAGAATTCAAATAATGCTAAGGGGATCCTAACTAACTTATTTTCAATTGGTCGAGGGTGGGCTCCAACAGAGGCTCCGCCATCATTACGTTATCCTATCTTGCAAGAACTCGTTATAAGCAAAGATACCCGTATGCGTGACCTGGGACTGGAATTGTCCAAAAGATGGCTCGAGACACATGGGGGAGGAATGCGTGATATTGGTGCTGAATACCAGGGATTAAAACCAACAGTTAAATTCTGGCGGCCTAAAACTTATGGAGAGATTTACGATGAGTGGCGCCGCGTCTTACGGTTGCTCTGTAAAGAAATGAACGGATTCAGTGTAAACGATAAGAACAAGGTAGTGGAGGTTCTCGCCCATGCAGCTAATGGCTTTGTGCAATATGAGCAGATGGCAAATGAAGTATTAGACATCCTGTTTGAACTGGCTGAAGATAAAGAGATCAATCCTCGGCCTTTAACACAACTTGTAATTTTGCAACGCCGACAATTGTATCACGATATTGACGAGAAAATACTAACACGACTTGACGAACTAGATAAAAAATTAACCGGCACATCTATATGGGACCGAACCAAACGGTATGTGCTCGATACTAACTGGGATGAAGATTATCGTATCCGTGATGGTGAATACCAAGAATCGGATTTACCTAGTAGGCGAGTTCAGGATTTGGCTAAACAGTATATTCAGGATAAATCTGTCTTTTCTGAGTATGTACCTAAACTACTCAAGGAAAACGGTCATCGGTTACTTGAGTTCGGCATCGAATGTGGGAAATTAACCGACTCACAATTTGATGACATCATCATGAAAAATATTCAGTCCGATTATCGTGATGTCAACGGAACATATCTCGGTGGCTACTTGGCTGGAATACGCACTCGGGATGAAGGCCGCTGGGAGACACTGTTAGGTAATTTGTTACATGTCGATTCCACGATTGATATTGCTGTCCAATGTATTTGGTCTTCAGGTTTCACTGAAGCAATCGTACGGGATATGTTATCTCTGTATCAGGTAAAAAAAATCACAGCCAAAGCGTTTCCTCGAATTGCTCTACGGCGGGGTAAGGACATCCTATCAGACGATTTATTTCAGCAGGTCATCAATGCTATGTTGGATCAAGGAGACGATGAAGCGATCAGTATTAGTACCGAGATGGTTCAAGAATTTTATTTCACCAAAGATAAAAATAATAACCTTCCGACAAGCATATTTCCGGAAGACCTCGTATTTAAAGTCTTAACTGCGAAAACTACTGATAATCACCATAATCAGATGTATGGATATTACTGGGATGTCATTGCGAGAAAATTTCTCAATCAGCATCCCGATAGAAAGATAGAATTATTTGAGAATATGATGACTGACGCTGGACGAATTTCCTGGCATGGGACTACAAAATATATTGCCGAAATCGCCGATGAGATTGTAGAAGAGTACCCTGATGAGACTTGGAAAATTACCTCTGAACTCATGGTCTCCGAAATAAAAAATTTTTATGAACTCATATTCTGGCTGGGCGATAGAGGTGGATCCGATGATGAAAAAAAACAAGGAGCCATTAGTAAGATGCCAGCTCTGGATATCATAAAATGGATTAAGGAAGACATCGAAAACCGTCTCTGGCTAATACGAGAAGTATTACCAAAAACGCTAAATGAACACGAGGGTGGATCATTGACACGGTTATTTATTGAAGAATTCTGTAATGATGAAAGTATTGCAAATAGCGTTTCTGTACACTTCCATATGGGTGGTTGGACTGGGCCTGAGAGTATATACCTGTCCCAAAAACGAGATGCTGCCCGATTTTGGCTCTCAGAAATTCATTCACCCAAGATACAAATATGGTTAGGTAAGTACATAGACTATCTGAGTAATCGCATAGAACAATGTCAGATCCGAGAAGAACGTGAATTTTAATTTTTTTGTGCTTCTGTTACCTCTGGTATCGTGATGAGTCCAGACCATAAAAATTGGTTATCAGCCTGGGTCAGGCTATCTCCTTTTGAATTTGTGACTTCAGTTAACAGCCTGTCGAATTTACGTACCGGTTGTCGGTCTCCCACCGATCTCAATAAATTCCATTGCCTGGCCGCTTATCAGTCTCCTAATCTGCCTTCAATCCAGCAAGCACCTCCCGGAAACTGTTAAGGCCAGCTTCAAGGTTTTCGATGATCTCCTTGGCGAGGTCGTCGGGTTCGGGCAGGTTGTCAAGGTCGGTCAGGCTTTGATCCTTGAGCCAGAAGATGTCGAGGCTGGTTTTGTCGCGCGCTTTGATCTCCTCAAGGCTGTAGCTGCGCCAGCGGCCGTCCGGTGCGTCGTTTTCGTGCCAGGTTGCCTTGCGCTCATGCCGGTTCTGCGGGTTGTAGCACTGGATGAAGTCTGCCAAATCTTCGAATCGCATTGGCTTCTTCTTCAATGTGTGGTGAATATTGGTGCGGTAATCGTAGTACCAGACTTGTTTGGTCCAGGGTTCCGGGCTGGCCTCGCGGTTGTCGAAGAAGATTACGTTGGCCTTTACGCCTTGCGCGTAGAACACACCGGTAGGCAGACGCAGTATGGTATGCAGGTCGGTATTTTCGAGTAACTTCTGACGAATAGTCTCACCTGCTCCGCCCTCGAACAGTACGTTATCTGGCACCACAACGGCGGCGCGTCCGCTGGTCTTGAGCATGGTGCGGATGTGCTGCACGAAGTTGAGTTGCTTGTTCGAGGTGCTGGCCGAGAAATCCTGCCGGTTGTAGGTCAGTTGATCCCGATCCTGTTCGCCCTCCTCGTTGGTGAAGGTCATAGAACTTTTCTTGCCGAACGGCGGATTTGCGAGCACATAGTCGAAACGTTTGCCGCTATCAGCCACCAGCGAGTCGTTTGGCGAGACGGGCGCGCCACCGTCGATCTCACCGATGTTGTGCAGGAACATGTTCATCAAACACAGGCGACGCGTGTTGGCAACAATCTCGTTGCCGTGAAACGCATCGTGTTTCAGAAACGCTTTCTGCGCCTTGTCCAGCATGAAATTATCCGGGTTGGTCATGAAGTCGTAGGCTGCCAGAAAGAACCCACCTGTGCCGCAGGCCGGGTCTGCAATCAGTTTGCCGGGTTCGGGCCGCACGCATTCAACCATCGCGCGGATGAGCGCACGCGGTGTGAAATACTGACCGGCTCCGGATTTCGTGTCTTCTGCGTTCTTCTCCAACAGCCCTTCGTAGATGTCCCCTTTGATGTCGGCGCCCATGGTGACCCACTCGGTGTCGTCAACCATGTCGATAAGACGGTAGAGTTTCGCCGGGTCTTGAATCTTGTTCTGCGCCTTGGTGAAAATCTGCCCCAGCATACCCGGACTGGCGCCGAGTTCTCTCAGCAATGTGGCATAGTGGCGCTCGAGTTCCGCCCCGTTTCTGGATGTAAGGCTGTGCCAGGCATACTCATCCGGGATGCCGACATCGCGCTGATAGGGCGGTTTGCCGTACTCATCCGCCATCTTGAGAAAGATCAGATAGGTTAGTTGCTCCAGGTAATCGCCATAGCCCACGCCGTCATCGCGCAAGGTGTTGCAGAAGCTCCAGACTTTGGAGACGATGGGGGCGGCGCTCACTTTCGCGTGCCTCTGCTCTTGACAGCTTGCGCCAGAGACTCTCCGGCCAACGTGAGCCGATAACTTTGGGTTGGGCTATTTGGCGCATCGGGTTGGTTCATTTCGATCAAGCCTGCCTTAATGGCTGGGCCGAGGTACGCCTCAATAAAATGAGGACGGTGTTTCTCACCCAATACCTCTTGCAATTGAGGACGGCTCATTTCTTCTGTGAGTGCCACAATCAGTCGTTCCACATGTCCTGTTACTTGTTCGGTTACTTGTGGGGTGTCTCCGGTGTTAGGAGAATATTTATCTTTTTTTTCAATAGTTTATCTTGCTTATCGACTTGGGGGGTCACTTGGGGGGTCACTTGGGGTGTGACTTGGTCGGTTACTTGTTCGGTCGCTGGCTGTAAAGCCTGCTCATGTACTGGCAGGCACACCCGAAACCGGGTGTGATCACCGTTGCTCTTGAAGATCGGAGCCGGGGAGCCGTTCTCCTCGCTCAGAATCACCGGCAACGGACCGCGGACCTCCTTCTCCTTGAACTGTTCTCTGCCTAGCCTATTGGGGAACCACACCACATCGATTTGCCTCGTCAGTAAGAATTTGTGTAGTTGGTCGTTGAAAAATAACAACACGACATTCTTCGGGAACAGGGCTTCGGGCGGCCTGCCAACGATGTCTAGGTTCCGGTCGATAAGCGTATCCGTCATCGTAGCTCCTCTGGCAGTTCGATACCATTCTTGACGAAAAATTCCTTGATTATGTCGTCACCCGATACCACGCTAAAGCTGTGAATCTGAACCCCTCCTCCACTGCTCAAGGCGTTAACAGCGTCAAAGAAATTATTCTCATTCAGCCAGTCATACCTCTTGCTAGCCAAGCTTTCCCAAGTCTTCGTCAATGACCACTCTATCAACTCAGGCTCGGCCGACTGCTCCTCGCCACCGACCAGAATTGGGCCTGGAGCGACATAGCGCCCGTTTTGTTCCTTTACCTGTGCGCCCCACAAAGATATGATTTTTGTGGACAGGGAATCAGTCGCTTTACCACCAGGCGGCGGATGTATCCCAGACCTGTGTGAAGCCACCTTGTTTCTCCATGCCCGCAATGGCTTTGCTTCGGGTATTGATTTAGTGTACTCCCGCGCACGAGATTTAATTTTCTCCATACCATCTTTGCTGAAGGCAAAATCCTCATAGTTTCCCTCACGCGCCAAAGTATCCAGCAAGCTGACGCCTTCCATGAGATTCAGCATACTCACGCTGAACCAGTCGAACTTGACAGCTAGATGCGCATAGATGCTATTGACATCGAAATCATGACAGCTATTAGGGTCGCTCGGCAACTTACATTCGAGTTTCCTTACTTCTTGATATAGGGAATGAAGACCGGTACGCAAAACCGCTACATTGCGAACAAAGTTACTGGAATTTTTAAAGTGAGCAATCTTTCCCGGCGGCCAATCCGCCTTGTCCAGTACGACAAATCCAAGTTTACTTAGGGCGGCCTCTAATGCCTCTTCTCTCGTTCGTGCCTTCGCGATCACTTCTTTATTCTTCTCCTGTTCAATATAAACAATCCATTCTATAGGTTCGTCTTCCGAGGGAATCGGTTCCCAACGAAGAATTGTGTCTGCTGTGTGCATGATGTGTTTTAATTCAATGAACTTTGCAACAATCAAGGCGCATGAACGAGAGTCGCCGAGTCTGCAACGCCCAACACGATGTAACCGCCGCCGAGGTTATGGAAATCGTTTGCGAAAGCGCAGATGGTGTGTAACACGCTGGCTGGATTCCAGCCCGCCTTGTACTCGATCCGCTCTCCCTCAACGCTGCGCTGGTGCAGCAGGTGGTCGATATTGATTGGAAGTTCGTTGCTCATACCGTCGCCGCTTTAGGTTGGGGTCTTACCAGTTTTGCCTTTTGATTGTGCCATTTTCTCTGCTCGAATCCGTTCCAGCAGCACAGACGCCGGTTCGTCGTTGGGGTCTTGCGGGACCAGTTGGCCGGAGAAGGCTTTTTTTAGGATAGATTGGCGGAGAACTTCGGCTTGTTGAAATGAGGTGGCTATGGTTTGTTCGCATGCATCAATTTGTGCAAGTCGTTCATCAAGCAATTCATTAATTACCTTTTGCTCACTCATGCCGCAGATTGCAACTGGAACCAAATTAAGCTCTTTGATACCAGCCAAATTGACCATTGCTGTACCTTTCGCATCCGAAAGTACTTTACGTTGAAAGAAGTCAGATTCAAACAATCTCGCGAAAAAGCCCTTTTTGAGAATTCTATCGTTTGTGCGTACACGCATAAGAGCTTGATTAATGACTCCCTTGTCCGCGCATTTTGGAAGTTCAAAAACTTTTCCCACTGTTCCTGCGCAACTAACAATGAAATCGCCAGGCGAAACTGCAAACCCCGATAATTCCTCATATTTTTCACCCGTTATGAAATAGCTTCCTCTTGACGAGTCACGATAAATTGCATTTCCTTGTTGATATACTTTGAAGCCACTTGGAACAAACATACTTTTAGTAATTGAGCTTCCGAAGGGGCCTCTCTTTAGTTCTATGTCGAGTAGGCCGAAGCGAGTCCAGGCCCAGCCGTCTGCCAAATCAGGTAATTCGTTTAGTTCTCCGGCGGTCAACAGCGGTAACGATTTTCGGACTTTAGGTTTACTGCCCTTTTTTCCTGCAACCCTCCATTCCTCAAGTTGCCGCTCGTAGTACGCTTCCCGCTCCCGCTTGATACGAGCGAGCAATTGCTCGGGGGTTTCGAGTTTGCCCTTGTTCTTCTTACGCCAATCCGCGGTGAGCTTGCCTTCAAAGGCGTGCTTGAGCACGACCTGACGGTAGACTGCAAGCTGCGCTCGCGCCGTCTTCAGGCTTTCGATGCCCTTGTCCAGTTCGGAGAAGAGTTCCTCGATTTTAGCAACGATGCGGTGTTGAGCAGCCGATGGAGGAATTGGTATCGGTATAAGGCCGAATGCCTTACCAGATAGCTCCAAGAAAGTTGTACCGCTGGCACGTTTTCGAGCGTACTCCCGTGAAGCCAATAGGTAATAGTAGATGTAGTCATTGAAGATTCCCTGCGCTGGCACGACGCTCTTAAAGCCTTGATTAGTAGCCAAAGGCTCAGCGCTGATGACCACATGCCCGATTGGGGCACGCGAGGAAAAGTGCACGCTTCCAGCGGGCATTACTTTTGCTGAGCTATTTGCTAAACCAATCTTGGAGATACTCTTAGCTCCTCGTCTGATGGTCTTGGCTGAATAACCTGTCAGATCGGCTGGAGAAATCCAATTTACCTCATTCGCCCAATATGAAGGTTCCTTAGTTGGCGGAGTGCCTCCCGCTACAATATCACCAACTTCGGACAGGCTGGTCCAAACCCAGTTATACGGCACTGCCCATCGGAGTTCCTGCCGTTTGCTCATGCCGCCAACGCTTCATTCAGTTCATCAATCATACCATTCATTCGATCCCCGAAATTCCGGTAAATCTGTCCTATACAGCCTTTGGCATCGAAATGCGTGTTGCAAACATTGCGGCATTGCCGCATAATTGACAGTTCATGCATTTGTACTTTACTCGAGCTTATGAACGCGCCATTAGCAAATTGCTCTCGCCACCGGCCCGAGGTGAAATGGAATCGGCAATTATGTCCGCTCCCGATTCGGCGCCCGTTATTCGGGGGACAGGCGGCATCCGCAAGCTGCGATGGGCGGGTTCCGGTCGCGGCAAGCGAGGTGGCGTCCGCGTAATTTACTTCTACCCTGGTCCCGAAGCGATTTATATGCTGACGGCATATGCGAAGGCAGAGCGCGAAGATTTGTCGGCAGCGGATATGAAGGTGTTGTCCAAGCAGGTGGCAGAAATCAAAAAAGAGAGGCGAAAACGATGAATGAACGCACCAAGATCGGTCAGGAGATTGAAGCGGCACTCGGCGAGGTACTCGCTCATGTGCGCGGCGAGGCTGTGCTGGCTTGCCGGATTGTGGATGACCCCAGTGCTGCACGGATTGTTGCGCTACGTAAACGATTGAAGCTGAGCCGACAGAAGTTCGCGGATCGCTTCGGCCTTGATGTGCGCGCTGTGCAGGACTGGGAACAGGGCCGACGGGTTCCGGAACGGGCTGCACGCGTCTTGCTGACCGTGATTGACCATGATCCGGATTCGGTTGCGCGGGCGCTCGCCGCGGGCGGAATAAAACCCGGAGATGCCCAAATTGCGACGCAGTGAGGGCTGAGCCGGCACTAAGGTAAAAGGAAGAAGGAGGAAGGAAGAAACGCGCGTTGAAATCAACGCGCGGCCTTTCGCTTCGCATTGTCCTTCTTCCTTCTACCTTTTTCCTTCTACCTTTTTCCTTCACGCTGCCAACGCCTCATTCATCTCATCAATCACACTATCCATCCGGTCTCCGAACAGCTCGTACATCCGACCCCGGCCGCCTTTGGCATCGAACGGCGTCATTTCGAGGTCGTTCTTATCCAAGTGGAACGAAGTGATGATATGTTCGCGAATCATGCGCAACCAGTCCATCTGTTCTTCGTTGAACTTTTCACCGGCGCCGCTGTGGTGTGTCATGATCCAGGTCTGGAAGTTGCGGCGTACGGTTTCTGCATAAGTCGACAATGTGGCATCAATGCCGCAGACGCGACGAATCAATGCCATAAGCGCTGTTAATTCGGTAACCGGCTGGGAGCCTTTATATTCGTCAAGAAGTTCATATGCCTGCCATACGCGCAACGGCGCCAGCTTGGGCCGGTCGCGCTTTAACCGGTCCAAGACTTCCCGGATCATCGCGTAGGTCAACTCTCTCCGGCGATAGGGCTGGGAGAAGAAAATCGTCAGCGCTTCAATCTCATCGCGGTTGGCTTCCAGGTATTGCCGAAAGTCCTCCGCCAAGCTCTTCGCATTCTCAGGCGCGTCACCTGCCCATCCGGCGCTGAGCAAGGTGTCCGGGTTGTGGTGGTCGATGGTCTGTTCTTTGTCGCGGCGAATTGAGTCAATCAATTGGATCAGTTTACCGTTGAATACCTTGGCCGCTTCGTTCACCAACTGTTCCTGAGCCTGTTCGCGCGCTGCCGCCGTAGGCTCGGTGTCATTCGCCACCGGTTTGATCTCGCGGGCTTTCTCCTCGATTCTGTCAGGGTCTATCGCGGCCAGCAGATCGCTGACGATCCGGGTGAGTTCGATGCCCCTGGCTTGCGTCTTGATCTTTTCTTTCTCGGCCGGATCGAGTTGCTGATTCAGACGCGCGAGACGGCCAGCCAGCGAACTCACCGTTTCTTCGTCGCGCGCGCCCATCATCACATTCATTGCAAGGTCTTTGAGTGGAACAGTAGGCTTGGTGTCCAGCGGTTGGCTGGCCGTTTTCACTGATTTGGTTACCCCGACCGCATCCACGATCACATAGTGGGTCTTGGCGCTGGCAGCGGAGGGCGAGACTTTCTTGAGATCGTCATGGTCGAGGGTACGCGTGCCCCGGCCCTTCATCTGCTCGAAGTAATTACGACTCTTGACATCGCGCATGAACAGCAGGCATTCGAGCGGTTTTACATCGGTGCCGGTGGCAATCATGTCCACGGTCACGGCGATACGCGGGTTGTAATCGTTGCGGAACTGATTGAGGACCGTCTTGGGGTCGTCATCGGTCCGGTAGGTGACTTTCTTGCAAAAGGCATTGCCTTCACCGAACTCTTCCCGCACGGTCTGGATAATGTCATCGGCGTGGCTGTCGGTCTTGGCGAAGATCAGCGTCTTCGGGATCTCTTTGCGGCCCGGAAAGATCTCCGGCAGTTTGTCGCGAAACGTCTTAATCACCATGAGAATCTGGCCGGGGTTGACAACGCTGCGGTCGAGTTGCCTGGTGTCATAGGTCTCATCCTCGTCCTGGACCTCCCAACGCTTGCGTCTTGAAAGGCGCTCGCGTTTCTCGACGAACTGCTCTGCCTTGAGTTGACCGCCGTGTTTCGTGACCTCCGTGTCGATGACATAGATTTCATTGCCCACATTGACGCCGTCGGCCACGGCCTGCTCGTGGGTATACTCACTGACAACATTCTGCTTGAAGAACCCGAAAGTGCGGTTATCTGGCGTTGCGGTCAAACCGATAAGATAAGCGTCGAAATATTCGAGAACCTGAATCCAGATGTTATAGATGGAGCGGTGGCATTCATCGATGACGATGAAATCGAAGAACTCCGGTGGAATCTTCGCGTTATAGACGACCGGTAGCGGCTGTTTAGGCTGTGCAATCTCCGCCGGGTTGGACTCCTCGGCGGCTTCGTCGAATTCCTGGCCTTTAAGCAGTGAATACATTCTCTGGATGGTACTGATGCAGACCTGGCTGTCCTTGGCCACAAAGGATGATTTCAATCGTTGGACGTTATAAAGTTCTGTGAACTTGCGGTTGTCGTCGCTCGGCACATAAGCCATGAATTCCTGCTCGGCCTGTTCGCCCAGATTCCGGGTGTCCACAAGAAAGAGGATGCGTTTGGCGCCGGCATGTTTAAGCAACCGGTAGATCGACGTGATCGCAGTGTAGGTCTTACCTGAACCGGTGGCCATCTGAATAAGAGCGCGGGGACGGTCTTCCTTGAATGAGGTTTCCAATTTCTGAATGGCGTTGAATTGGCATGTCCTGAGTCCCCCAGGGCC
This sequence comes from Gammaproteobacteria bacterium, assembly GCA_965221335.1. GTDB lineage: Bacteria > Pseudomonadota > Gammaproteobacteria > Eutrophobiales > Eutrophobiaceae > JAAXHV01. The sequence continues at coordinate 628,570 of CBDCSC010000004.1, forward strand.
CAACTCAGGCAGGCTGTGAAACCGGGCGCGCAGCGTGGCCGATTGTGCGTACCAGTCCCGTAGCGTTTCTGGTCGAAAAAAGCTGAATGCTTCGCGGGAACGGGGGTGTGGATCGCGCTTATCGGTAAAGCGTGTGAGTACCCCTGTGCTCTCGTACACAAAAGTCATGGGTTCTTTGTTGTTAAACCACTTGAGCCTGGCGTTGGCATAGGTAGCCGATTGTTCTTCAACCTTGGTTAGCTTGTGGCCGTAGTATTTCGGCTTGGCCTCGATAATGCCAACGGGTTTTTTGTCGATCAACAGCGCGTAGTCAGCGGGGCCAACATCCGTCGGATACTCGCGAACAGCTATCCCGGAGCCTGCGCTGAAGTCGATTTCATTCTTTGATTGCACCTTCCAACCGGCCTGTTCCAGCTTGTCATCAATGACCTCGCGGGCCTGCTGTTCGGGGGTTCGGTTTCCTTCACTCATTGCGGATATTCTTTGGGTAGTCGTGTGCCAGCAAACCCAGCGTGGATCATATCTGCAGTCCGCCACTCTCAGCGGGTCACGTTTCCTACCGGTTGGCTCAGGGCGTCGGCTACCAGTTCGTTTACGTTGCTGCCGGTGAGGGAGTTCAGAAATGCGACGATGGCATCCATCTCAGCGTTGTTCAGACCCAGTGGTTGGATCAAGGGGTCGAGCAACGCATTTTTTATGCCGCCGCGGTTGTAGAACTCGACCACCTGGCGCAGGGTTCGCAGTGAACCGTTGTGCATGTACGGGGCGCTGAGGGCCACGTTGCGCAAGATCGGTGTCCTGTATTTCCAGCGGTCGTCGGGGTTGCCGGTAATCTCGTAATAACCGAGGTCGTTGGGAGCCGGCTTGCCCTTGAGAGTGATGAACTCCCGCTCGACCATAAGCGTGACGCCGGGCGCCACCGTCACCGGCACCTTGTCGTCCGGTGTTCCCATGGAAACCAGATAACCGATGCCGGTGTTATGCAGACCGTGATCGGTGAACAGCGCGTAATCCCTGTTGACGGTATGGCACGCGACGCAGCGCGCCTTGCCGGTAAACAGCTCGAAGCCGGCTCTTGCCTGTTCATCCAACGCAGCTTTCTCGCCGTCGTAATACCAGCGGTCAAACGCGCTGCCCGCCGAGCTCAAGGTGCGCTGGTAGCTGGCCAGGGCCATGCCCACGGTCTCCATGCCAGGCCCTCTCCCATCAAAAGCCTGTGCAAACTTGCCTTGATATTCTGGCAGGGATTTCAGCCGGTCGATGACAAAACCGACGGACGGGTTGGCCATTTCGTTGCGCGCCAGCAGCGGCGTCCAGACCTGTTGTTCCAGCAGGTTCTCGCGGGCATCATGGAACAGCTTTTGGGCAAAGCCGACGTTATACAGCGTTGGCGCATTGCGGCGCAGGGTTCGGCCTTCAATACCGATTGCGACCGACAGTTCCTGGCTGGTGAAACCCTGTTCCGGGATATGGCACATCGCACAGGAGAGCGTGTTGTTATGGGACAGGCGCCGGTCGAAAAACAGTTGCCGGCCGAGCAGTATCTTTTCCTGTGTCAGCGGGTTGTTATTCGGGACCTCGAGCAGGGGCAGGCCGGACAGCGCCCCCTCATCTGACGCGCTGCCACTTACCGTGCCCTCCCCTGAGCTGGACGCTGCCTCTGTCGCTGCGCCGAAGCTGTGATCGCCACTTTCGATGGCCAGGGTGATGATGTCGTTGATCACCGTGTCCGCATGCAGGAACGATACGCTGTAGATGTTGCGTACCTGTTTTTGCTTGTCCAGCAGGAACACCCGCAGGATGTGCGAAATCACCCCGGTGTATTTTCCGGTCTCGTCGTATTCCTTGTTCACCGACTGGTTGTAACCCCGGAGCATGGGCTGCAAGCGCGCCGTTGAAGCTGTGGTCAGGAAGCGCCAGTCATAGTTGTTTCGGTTGAACTGCCTGCCGTACTTCAGCATCACCTGCGGCGTGTCGTAATCCGGGTCGAAGCTGAGGCTGATCATCCGTACCTGATCCTCAAGACGGCTGTCCGCATCCAACCGCTGTTGTAACTGCCCCAAGACGAAGGTGGCCAGCGGACACCCGTTGACATCGTTGCAACTGGTGAAGATGAAGCTGAGGACAACGAACTTGTCGCCAAGGAACTCGTGTAGAGGGCGTTCACGTCCCGTTTCGTCCAGCACCAGGCCGTCGCCGGCCTTGCCTAACGGGGGGAGCTGGTAGGTACCCGGTTCCGGCGCGTCGTATTCGAGCACGCGGTAGCCCGGCGCCAGGATCTGCGCCGGCGCGTCATGCTGATGTTGTGCCTGGGCAAGCGGCGCTGCCGACTGAATAAGAAAAAGTACGCTGGTTGCCAGTAGCACAGCCAGTGTCGGAAAACCGCATTTCGCGCCAGTCTCATACGAACGAGAATAGATGCTGCGGCACATAATGATGTCCCTGCGGGACTGTTGTTTTACTGGATTCCCGTTTTCACGGGAATGGGATATGCGCGCTGTCCTGATACGTCGAGCACCTCCGACCGTCAATAATTAACCGCCACGGATACCGCTTGATCCTCCCCGGCGGGCCGGCGTTTTGCATACAGTGCATAGGAGCCGAAGCGCATCTGGTGCGGCATGCCCAGTCCTGCCTCAATGAAATCGATGGAGAACTGCAGGTTCAGCTTCTCCCCGTCCCAGGTGTAGGACTTGAAATATTGCAGGTCCTCGCCTTCCTCGGCCTGCCGTTTGTCCCAGTTGGACAGCAGGGAGGAGGTGAAGTAAACCCGTTTCCCGTCCCAGCTCTGGGACAGCATATTGATCTGGGCGCCGATCTTCTCTGCGAAGATTTCCTTTGCGTTATGCGGATCGCTGATATCGAATACCCGGGCCATGCCGTCGTTCCAGGTGTCCACCCATAACAGCGAATCATCCGCCGAGATGGAAATATCCACGGGCAGCGGAATCTGCTCGGCCACGCCGATGTCCGCAACCGGCTTCGCTTGCCAGTCGCCGCCGTCATCCTCGTAGATCAGCCAGATCTTGGATGTGAGCGCAGTGGTCGTGAAGCAGTAATTATTGCGCGAGCCCCAGGCGCAGCGAATTTCCAGCGGCGCTCCGGGCACGTCCAGCACCTTTTTCGGCTGGCGTTTGTGCAGGTCCCAGATGACCACGGTATTGCCGAACCGTTGCATCGCCTCCGGGTCCGCCATCATCTGGCCCAGGTCCATCATGTAATTGTTCCAGCCGGTAAATGAAGACGTGACCATCACGTTGCGGCGTGGCAGCACGCGCAGGTCATAACCATAGCCATCGGCGAAATTGCCGGACTTGACCGCGCCTTGCAGGTCGGCGTCGGTAGGCATCCAGTAAGTGGCAACGTAATCGCCTTCGTTGGTGTATTCCACTATCCCGGTCACGCCACCGTGATCCTTGTCATTCGACAAGCCGGTAATAAGCATCCTGCCGGGCATCGCATAACTGGTGTGCGGCCCGACCACGCCACCGCTGCGGGCGACAAAATCTTCGATGGTCTTGTGCAGCCTGGGTTGGGCCGGGTCAGAATGCACATCGAAGATAAAAATCCTGTTGGTGTCGAGCCCGGACGCCCACAGGTAGCGCCGGTCATCCGTCAGGCCCGAATGGTGAGCTTCATTACGCCCGCCCACCGATAAAACGTGAACCACCTCGCCGTATTTTTCCGACTGTGGGTTGACGTCCACGGTAACCAGTTTGTCCTGTTCATCCCCTAGACCCTCCATGCCCAGCGTCCAGATATAGACGAAATCCTCCTGTCCGACGATTTTCGCCATGTACGGCGACATACAGGTCTCATCGGCGGAAGCAAGCGGCGTGATTGACAGCAGGAAAAGAAAGACAATAAAATAAGCGGTGCCGGTAAGTTGTCTCATTGATTATCTCCGGTCAGTAAAGGATCAGTCTCAACAACAATAATACAACGTTTCGATACTTTTTACATTATTACCTGTACCCACCGGCCACTGTCGTGCACTATACAAATTATGACGTACTTCATTGTACGTGTAACCGGACTGTAAGCTGATAGTGTTATATTGGCCGTAACCTGATTATTTTCCACCAGTACTCTTTCCAGCAGATATTGACATGAAACGCACGCGCGGTAAGAAAGGCCGCATCCAGGGTCGGATTACACCCAATAAGGCGTTGGCCGAGGTACGGGAGCTGCTGGGAGACGCGCCGCGTACCCGCGACCTGCTGCTGGAACACCTGCACAAGCTGCAGGATCATTACGGGCACCTGTCGCACCGCCACCTGCTGGCGCTTGCGATTGAAATGGAACTGCCCATGGCCGAGGTCTACGAGACGGCCACCTTCTATCACCATTTCGATGTATTGAAAGCCGACGATACCCCTCCGCCCGGTATAACCGTGCGGGTCTGTGAGTCGCTGACCTGTGAGATGTTCGGCGCAGCCGATTTAATCAGCCAGCTTAACGCGACAACCGACTCCGACCAGGTCAGGATTCAGCCAGTGCCCTGTGTAGGCCGTTGCCATGCGGCGCCGGTCGCGGTGGTGGGCGCCAACCCGGTGGAACATGCGCAAACGGAAACGGTTGCCGCCGCCGTGAACAACAAGGCTACGGTATGCCCGCAACCGGACGCAATGCGCTACGCGGACTACCGCGCACAAGGCGGATACAAGCTGCTTGTAGAGTGCCGCAATGGCGGATACACGCCGGAACAGGTCATTGGCATGCTGGAGACGGCCAACCTGCGCGGCCTGGGCGGCGCCGGTTTCCCGGCAGGGCGAAAATGGCGCATCCTGCGCAGCCAAGCCCAACCCCGGCTGATTGCAGTCAACATCGACGAGGGCGAGCCGGGGACCTTCAAAGACCGTCACTACCTGGAACGCGATCCGCACCGTTTCATTGAAGGAACACTGATCGCGGCCTGGGCCATCGACGCGGAAGCGATCTATATCTACCTGCGTGATGAATACGCCGGCTGCCGCGCCCTGTTGCAGGCAGAACTGGCAGCATTGCAGGAGGATCCGCCCTGCCCGCTGCCGCCGATCCACTTACGGCGCGGCGCCGGCGCTTATATCTGTGGCGAAGAATCCGCGATGCTCGAATCCATTGAAGGCAAACGCGGCATGCCGCGCCTGCGGCCGCCTTACGTAGCGGAAGTGGGTCTGTTCAACCGCCCTACCCTGGAACAGAACATGGAAACCCTGCACTGGGTGCGGGATATCATTCAGAACGGGCCCGAATGGTTTACATCCAAGGGCCGGCGCGGCCGCAAGGGCTTGCGCTCGTTCTCGGTGAGCGGCAGAGTGCAGAACCCCGGCGTGCACGTGGCGCCGGCAGGAACCACGATCCGCGAGCTGATCGAGGATTACTGTGGCGGCATGTTGCCCGGTCACGAATTTTACGGCTACTTCCCCGGTGGCGCCTCCGGCGGGATACTACCTGCTTCCCTGGACGATATACCGCTGGATTTCGACACCTTGCAGCCGCACGGCGCGTTCATCGGTTCAGCCGCGGTGATCGTGCTGTCCGACCAGGACAGCGCCCGCGCGCTGGCGCTGAACGCGATGCGCTTTTTTGAGGATGAATCCTGCGGCCAGTGCACACCTTGCCGGGCAGGTACGGCCAAGGCGGTGAAACTGATGGAGAAACCGGAATGGGACCGGCTGTTGCTGGAAGACCTGGCGCAGGCCATGGAGGACGCGTCAATCTGCGGGCTGGGCCAGGCCGCGCCAAACCCGTTGCGTTGCGCGATAAAGTATTTCCCGGAAGAATTTTCCTGAAGCAATCCGCAGATGTTCCTTTGAAATGAGATAAATGTACAAAGAAGACAATACGACAATCCGGTTTTCCCTGAACGGGCGCGACATTGAGGCCGCAGCGGAAGAGACAATACTCGAGGCGGCGCAGCGTTATGGGGTGGAGATCCCGCGGCTGTGCTACAAGGAAGGCTATCGCGCCGACGGTAACTGCCGCGCCTGCATGGTCGAGATCGAGGGCGAGCGCGCCCTGGCGCCGTCCTGTTGCCGCAATCCCGCAGCCGGCATGAAGGTAAGCAGCGACTCGGATCGGGCGCTGCATTCGCAGAAAATGGTGCTGGAACTGTTGCTGGCCGACATGCCGCAACAGGGCGAGTCACCTTACCGGCTGGATTCGGAACTGGATCACTGGGCATCAAAATTGAACGTGTTCTCGCCCCGCTTCGAAGCGCGGGAACCCGTCACGTCGGACCACTCGCATCCTGCCATCGCGGTTAACCTTGATGCCTGTATCCAGTGTACCCGTTGCGTGCGTGCCTGCCGCGAAGAACAGGTAAACGACGTTATCGGTTACGCACATCGGGGCAAGCACTCCGAAATTGTGTTCGATATGGGCGACCTGATGGGCGAGAGCACTTGCGTGGCTTGCGGCGAGTGCGTGCAGGCCTGCCCCACCGGCGCGCTGATGCCGGCCCGGAACGTGGGGCTGGTGGAACCGGACAGGCAGGTCGATTCCGTTTGCCCGTATTGCGGTGTGGGCTGCTTGCTGACATACAACGTGAAGAACGGCCACATTCAGTATGTCGAAGGCCGTGATGGCCCCTCCAATCAAAGCCGCCTGTGCGTCAAGGGGCGCTATGGTTTCGACTATGTTCATCACCCCGCGCGCCTGACGCGGCCGCTGGTCCGGAAACCGGGGACACCCAAGACCACGGAAATCATCCCGTCCCGGGCGCTGCACCGCTATTTTCGCGAGGCAACCTGGGAAGAAGCCCTGGACCTGGCGTCCGCCGGGCTGCGTTCTATCCGCGACACACAGGGATCGCAAGCCCTGGCCGGGTTCGGCTGCGCCAAGGGGAGCAACGAGGAAGCCTACCTGTTCCAGAAGCTGGTACGCACCGGTTTCGGCACGAATAACGTGGACCATTGTACCCGCCTGTGCCATGCCTCCTCGGTAGCGGCGCTGCTGGAGACCATCGGCTCCGGCGCAGTCTCCAACCAGGTGGCTGACGGCACCCAGGCTGAGGTCATCATCGTGATCGGCGCCCGGCCCAATGATAACCATCCGGTGGCGGCCACGTTCATGAAGAATGCGGCCCTGAACGGCAGCAAACTGGTCGTGATCGAGCCTTACAGCTCCGAGATGTACCTGCACGCCCATGAGTTCCTGCAACTGCGTCCGGGCACGGATGTGCTGCTGCTGAATGGCATGATGCACACCATCATAGAAGAGGAATTGCAGGACCAGGCGTTTATCGATGCCCATACCGACGGGTTCGACGCGCTGCGGGAAACAGTACGGGAGTACAGCCCGGAGAAAGTGTCACCACTATGCGGTATCGCCGCGGAGACCATCCGGGAGACGGCGCGCCTGTATGCGACCGCAAAATCCGCGATCATCTTCTGGGGCATGGGCATTTCACAACATACGCACGGAACGGACAACGCCCGCTGCCTGATCTCGCTGGCGTTGATGACCGGGCAGATCGGACGGCCCGGTACCGGTCTGCATCCGCTACGCGGCCAGAACAACGTACAAGGGGCGTCCGATATGGGTCTTATCCCGATGGTTTACCCCGACTACCAGTCTGTGCAAGACCCTGCGGTGAAAAGCAAGTTCGAGGAATTCTGGGGCACGGAACTTGATCCGAAAAGCGGCAAAACGGTGGTTGAGATCATGCACAGCGTGCATGACGGGGATATCACTGGCATGTACATCATGGGCGAGAATCCGGCGATGTCCGATCCCAACCTGGCGCACGCCAGGGAAGCGCTCACCAGGCTGGAGCATCTCGTGGTGCAGGATATCTTCTTCACCGAAACCTGCGGCTTTGCCGATGTGATCCTGCCGGCCTCTGCGTTCCCGGAGAAAACCGGCACGTATACCAACACCGATCGTCGGGTACAACTGGGCAGGCAGGCCGTCAGCCCACCCGGCGCGGCACGCCAGGATCTCCGGATTATCCAGGAACTGGCTCGGCGCCTTGGCCTTAACTGGCGCTACACCGGCCCGGAGGCCGTATTCGAGGAGATCAGGCAAGCCGTGCCCAGCATGGCGGGCATGACCTGGGCGCGCCTGGAAGAAGAGGATTCACTTACCTACCCCCTGCTGAGCGAGGGCGACCCGGGCGAACCGATCATCTTCAAAGACGGGTTTTTCCCGACCGCCAACGGCAAGGGGCGTTTCGTTGCGGCTGAGTATATCGAGGCAGCCGAACTGCCCGATGAGACACATCCATTCATCTTCATGACCGGGCGGCAACTGGAACACTGGCACACCGGCACAATGACACGCCACTCTCGGGTGTTGAATACGATAGAACCCTGGCCCTATGTCCTGGTCAATCCCGAGGACCTGCGCCGGCTGGACATGGAATCCGGCGACCTGCTGGCCATCGAATCCCGGCGCGGCGCGCTGACCGTCGCCACCCGCGTGGACGAAGGCATGCAAAAAGGTGTCTTCATGATGCCTTTCACCTACCACGAAGCCGCGGCAAACCTGCTCACCAACGACGCCCTAGACCCCTTTGGCAAGATCCCGGAGTTCAAGTTCTGTGCAATACGGGTGAGCAAACACTGAAATTGTGTCGCCCAAGGGCGACCAGTTGTTTCACTGGATTCCCGCTTTCGCGGGAATGGGATGGGGGGCACTTCCGCAAACACTGCCTCCGTATCACTCCAGCGGAAGCGGGAATGGGAGGGGGTGCGCGCTCGCTTGTTGTGATATAATATCCAACTCATTTCAGAAAACGTCGAACAGATGATTGATTTCTTCATAAACAGCGCATGGGCACAGGCTGGCGGACAGGGCGGGGGTGGTTCCTTCCTGTTCATGATGCTCTTGTTTTTTGTTATTTTTTACTTCTTCCTGATCCGGCCGCAGATGAAACAGGCCAAGGAGCACAAGCAACTGGTCAGCAACCTGGCGAAAGGCGATGAAGTGACCACCAATGGCGGCGTGCTGGGGAAGATTAACCAGGTGGGAGATAATTTTATCGTGCTGGAAATTGCCCAGGGCACCGAGATCAAGGTGCAGAAGCAGGCCGTTAACGCGGTCCTGCCGAAGGGAACGCTGAAAACCCTCTGAAGCGCGTTACAGATATCATCCCAGTTGTTCATGGACTGCCATCTCAAAACTCCAATTCATAAGGTACGCCGCAAGACATGGATATTTCACTGAATTTACGCCCGCGCGTAGAGACGCGCAAAGTTAACTGCCGATGAACCGTTACCCTCTCTGGAAATACCTGCTGATCAGTGTCGTCATTGCAGTCGGCTGCTTGTACGCGCTGCCCAATATATACGGCAAGGACCCGGCTTTGCAGGTATCTGCGGCGCGCGGTGGCGAGGTCAGCGAACTGACCCGCTATGCCGTGGAAGATGCCCTGGACACGGCAGGTATCGAATACGGCGCTATCACTGTGGGGCAGGGCAACCTGGTGGTCAGGTTTGCGGATGAGGGAACCCAACTCAAGGCCCAGGATGTGGTAAAGGAAGCGCTGGGCCGCACCCATACCGTGGCGCTGAACCTGGCGCCGGCAACGCCGGGCTGGCTGCGCGCGCTGGGCGCCGAACCCATGTTCCTGGGCCTGGACTTGCGCGGCGGCGTACACTTTCTGATGCAAGTGGATATGGAAGCGGCTATCGTCAAGGCGGAAGAGCGGTATGTTTCTGACATCAGGACGCAACTGCGGGACGAGCGTATCCGCTACCGGACCATCACCCGGCGCAGGGATGATGGTTTGCTGATCCGCTTCCGGGACGCTGAACAACGCCGGCTGGGCATCATAGAGATAGAGGACAATTTTACCGACCTGGAGCTGGAGCAACCCGCGTCCGATAGCGACGAGTTTCCGCTGCTGGCCCGCCTCAGTGAAAATGCGATAAAGGAAACCCGGCGCCTGGCGCTGCAGCAGAACATCACCACCTTGCGTAAACGGGTGAACGAACTGGGCGTGGCCGAACCGCTGATCCAGCAGCAGGGGTTGGAGCGCGTGGTCGTGCAATTGCCGGGGGTGCAGGACACCGCCCGCGCAAAAGAGATCCTGGGCGCCACCGCAACCCTGGAATTCCGCATGACCGATCAGGAACGTTCGGTGCAAGATGCGCTGGACGGGCGTGTGCCTGCCGGTTCACGGCTGTATTATGATCGGGGCGGCAACCCGGTATTGCTGAAGAAACAGGTCATGCTCACCGGCGACTATATCATCGACGCCGCAGCCGGTTTTGATGGCGCCACCGGCAGACCCAATGTTTCCATCACCCTGGACGGCAAGGGCGCGAAACGCTTCAGCGACGCCACCGCCGAGGAGGTGAAAAAGGACATGGCCGTGGTGTTTATCGAGAACAAGACCGAGACCGTGGAGCAGGATGGGGAAATGGTGAAACGCCGGGAAACCATTGAGGAAGTCATCAACGTTGCCACCATTCAGGAACAACTGGGCAAACGCTTCCAGATAACCGGCCTGGACACTACCGAGGAATCCCGTAACCTGGCGCTGTTACTGCGCGCCGGCGCGCTGGCGGCGCCCATCGAGATCATTGAGGAACGCACCGTGGGTCCCAGCCTGGGGCAGGACAATATCGACAAGGGTTTTATGTCGGTCAAGATCGGGTTCATCCTGGTGCTGATCTTCATGGCAGTATGGTACAAGGCTTTCGGCCTGGCCGCGGATGTGGCCCTGGCGCTGAACCTGGTGCTGATCGTTGCCCTGTTGTCGATGCTGCAGGCGACCCTCACCTTGCCGGGTATCGCCGGGATCGTGCTGACCGTCGGTATGGCGGTGGATGCCAATGTGCTCATCTTCCAGCGTATCCGCGAGGAGATCCGGAACGGCAATTCGCCCCAGGCCAGCATTCACGCGGGCTATGAAAAAGCGTTCACCACCATTGCCGACGCCAACATCACAACTCTGTTTGCAGCCATCGTGCTGTTCAGTTTCGGCACCGGCCCGATCAAGGGATTTGCGGTCACCCTGTCCCTGGGCATAGTGTGCTCGATGTTTACCGCGATCATGGTGACCCGCGGCATAGTAAACCTGATTTACGGCGGCAGGAAGCTGCGCAAGCTGGTGATCTGAGCAACCGTCTTCGCACTGTCCGATGCAATTACCGACACAAAGATTCAATTTTGACTTCATGGGCAAACGCAAGGTTGCGGCGCTGTTCTCCGCGTTGCTGCTCAGTATTTCCATCACCTCGCTGGTCACGCAGAAACTCAATTTCGGCATCGATTTCACCGGCGGCACGCTGGTAGAGGTCGGTTACAGCGAGACCGTGGAACTGAACGAGGTAAGGAGCATGCTGGCCGCCACCGAGTTCAGGGATGCAGTGGTCCAGTATTTCGGTTCCGCCAGCGACATCTTGATCCGGGTTGCGCTGATCGAGGGCATGAACAGCGCGGACATCAGCAACGAGATAATCAGGGTCCTGGAGCAATCCGGCCATGGGGTTGAGGTGCGGCGCGTGGAATTCGTCGGTCCCCAGGTGGGCGAAGACCTGCAGGAAGACGGCGGGCTGGCGCTGATCTATGCGCTGATCATGGTTTTCATTTATATCGCATTACGCTTCCAACGACTGTTTTCCGTCGGTGCGATTGCCGCGCTGGTGCATGACGTCATCATCACCGTCGGCATCTTTTCTGTGCTGCAACTGGATTTCGACCTGACCGTGCTGGCGGCGCTGTTGGCGGTTATCGGTTATTCGCTCAACGATACCATCGTGGTCTTCGACCGTATACGGGAAAATTTTCGCCGCATCCGCAAGGGCACGCCGGTCGAGATCGTCAACGCGTCGTTGAACCAGACCCTGACCCGCACGTTGATCACGTCCCTGACCACCTTGCTGGTATTGTCCGCGCTGTTCTTCCTGGGCGGCGAACTCATCCGTCCCTTCTCAAGCGCGCTGATTATCGGCGTCATCATCGGTACATACTCCTCAATATATGTGGCCAGCCCCGTCACCCTGGCGTTGGGCATCAGCAAACAGGACCTGATGCCGGTTGAAAAAGAGGAATAACTTGCGGTCAGCGTAAAACCGGATCATTGTGGTCTATAACGGCCCGTTGTTTCCAGTTGATACCTGATATGAAGATCACCGCAGACAGCGCCATCCCCTATGCCGAGCGTCTTTTTTCGACCCTGGGTGAGGTGGAACCGGTAGACGCCGCGGCACTCAACGCCGATTCACTTCATGATACCGACTGCCTGGTAATCCGCTCGGTAACCAGGGTGGACCGGGACCTGCTGAACGGCACAAAAGTACGCTGTGTCGCCAGCGCGTCGAGCGGAATTGACCACGTGGACCAGGATTACCTGCACTCTCGGGGCATCCCGCTGTTGTCCGCAACAGGTTGCAACGCCCGCGCGGTCGCCGAATACGTGCTCAGTTGCCTGTTCGTCCTGGCGCAACAATACCGCGTGGAACTGGAACACAAAACCGTTGGTATCATCGGCTGCGGCCAGGTGGGCGGACAGTTACGCAGCCTGTTGCGGCTGCTGGGAATCGAAACCCGGGTCTACGACCCGTTTATCAGGGATGAAAACGGTCACTTCAGCTTCCGGAACCTGGAGCAAGCGCTGTCCTCGGACATAATCAGCCTGCATGTCCCGCTGACGCGGTCTGGCGAGTACCCCACTGCGCGCATGGTCGACCGGGAATTCCTCGACAAGCTGAAGCCTGATGTCATCTTCATCAATACTGCGCGCGGCGCGGTCGTGCACGAACAGGACCTTATCGATTTCGCCGGGCGCAACCCGGCGTGTCGCCTGGCGCTGGATGTCTGGGACAATGAGCCCGAAATCAATATTGAATTGCTGGGGCACACGGCGCTGGCCACGCCTCATGTGGCCGGCTACAGCGCCCGGGCGAAACTGAATGCTACGCGCATGGCTTATGAGCAGGTCTGTGCCTGGGCCGGCGCGCCGGCCGCAGCGGATGACGAGACGGTAATGCCGGGTGAGAAGATGGAGTTCAACCTGTCCGGGTTCGACGAGCCTTTCGATGCTGTCAGGCTGGCCGTCCTGGCCTGTTATGACGTGCGCACGGATTGCGCAGCGTTCAGGGAGATAGAATCCGCTGGTGGGCACAGCAGGAGTGATTTTTTTACGACAGCAAGAGCAGATTATTCTTTCAGGCGGGAATTTCCCGATTTGCGGGTAGTCCTGCCCGGTAATGACCGCGGCATACGTGATCAATTGTCCGGCCTGGGATTTGACGTTGTCGGTTAACCCGGTGAACCTCGGGTTTCTGGCCTCCCATAACGGCAGCAACATGCAGGCCGTTATCGATGCCTGCCGCTCGGGGAGACTGGCTGCGAGTCCTGTGGTGGTCATCAGCAACAATGTGGATTCCGGCGCCTTGGAACGCGCCCGGAACGAAAGAATCCCCTGTTATCACCTGAGCAACCGCACCCACCCGGACCCCGAGGACCTGGACAGGGAAATCGTCGATGTCCTGCTAGAACATGGGGTCAACCTGGTGATTCTGGCCGGGTACATGAAGAAAATCGGCCCCGTGACGCTGGCGACATTCCCCGGCCATATCCTGAACATCCATCCGGGCCTGTTACCCGACTTCGGTGGCCAGGGCATGTACGGCCGGCGCGTGCATGAAGCCGTACTGGCCGCGGGCGCCGGGACCACCGGCGCGACCGTCCACGTGGTGGACGCCATCTACGATAACGGCCCGATACTCGCGCAAAAGAAAGTCAGGGTAAAAAAGACGGATACGGCAGACAGCCTGGCCCGGCGCGTGCTGGCGCTGGAGCATGAACTCTACGTGGAGACTATTGACCGGATAATCCGCGCAGAGATACGGCTTCCACGGTAATACAGGTCAGGATGAAATTCTGACCTGTTTTACTCAACCGTTATCGTAATCCGCTCCGACATCACCGCAGGTTCATGGGGGATGTGCGCGAAATCTCCCAACAGGAGTTGCAGTGTGTGTTCTCCCGGAGGCAGCTCCAGCGTGACTTCCGTCTGGCCGCCGCCGAAATGCAGGTGGTTTGCGTCATTGATGATGGGAAAGTCGAGCGCGGGCAACTCCGTATTCACCAGCAAGTGATGGTGGCCGCTGTTGTCGTACTTGATACCGGCGGGCGCCACCCCCATGTTCTTCAGCCCGAAGCGCACGGTGACCGGATTTGATACCGTCGCGCCGGCGGCTGGCGAGATGAAATAAAGTTCGGCATTCTCGGGGGCTGGAGTTCGCTGTTGGGCGAATACGGAAAATGCGCTCACGACAAGGAACAAGAAAACCAGTTTATTCATTTGCAAACCTCTTTGATTCAGTAATTTGTCCGAATATCTCACTACCAATTGATACGATAATCGCTGAAGATTTACAGATTACCATAATTCATTGACAGCAAACATTTATCCGATGCTGACAAGCGAATTGACGAAATATTGGGGCCAGTATGAGACCATGAAACAGAAAATCATGGACATGTTTTACCGTATGATGGTTTAATTGATATCGTGTCGGAAAACCAAATCACTACATTGTACGAGCGGTACATTCTCGGCCGTCCCCGGTGGGTGCTGGCAGTCCTGCTTGCCCTGTTCGCTTTTTTTGGCTGGCATGCCAGGGACTTCAAACTGGATGCGTCCACCGATACCCTGATCCTCGAAAGTGACGAGGACCTGCGCACATTGCGCCAGGTGAACAAGCGTTATGCAACCCGGGAGTTCCTGGTCGTGACGTTCACTCCCGCCACTGACCTGTTCTCGGATGAGTCGCTGGAAACAATTCGCCGGTTGCGGGACGACCTGGGACAACTGCCGGGGGTCGATTCGGTGTTCACACTGATCGATGCGCCACTGGTAAAAATCGTCGGCGGCAAACTGGCCGAGGTGGCCACCAACTATCGCACATTGGAAGACCCGGAGGTGGACCGGGAGCGGGCGCGGGAAGAACTCCTGGCCAGTCCCATATTCCTGGACCTGCTGATCAGTCGGGATGCCGGAACAACGGCACTGCAGGTCAACCTGAAAAACAACGCGGCCTTCATTGATGCACAGAAACGGAGAAACGAACTGCTGATAACACGGGACACCGGGGGGCTGACCGCAGCGGAACAGCTCGAACTGGCGCAGATCCAGCAACAGTACGATGCGGCCAAGAAGGAAGTCACCCGGCTCAACCATGAAACCGTTGCCGCAACCCGTGCGGTGATGGACCGCTACCGGGACCGGGGCATCCTTTACCTCGGCGGAATTCCGATGATCGCGGACGACATGATCACGTTCATCAAGAACGACCTGTTGGTGTTCGGCTCAGGCGTATTCGCGTTCCTGATAATCATGTTGTCAATCATTTTCCGCCAGGCCAGGTTCGTGTTGCTGCCCCTGTGCAGTTGCGCGTTTACGGTGGTCATCATGATGGGCCTGCTCGGCATGACCGGCTGGCCGGTAACGGTGATTTCATCCAATTTCATCTCCCTGATGCTGATTCTCACTATGTCGATGAACGTGCACCTGGTAGTGCGCTACCGGCAACTGAGCCGTGATCTTGCCGGCCAAGGTCAGAAGCAACTGGTATCCGATACCGTCCGCCGCATGGTCTGGCCCTGCCTGTACACCGCGCTGACCACGATGATCGGTTTCGGCTCGCTGGTGGTCAGCGATATCAAGCCCGTAATCGATTTCGGCTGGATGATGGCCCTGGGACTCTGCGTTACCTTTATGACCTCATTCTTGCTGTTTCCGACGATACTGGTATCGCTGAAGAAAAAGATCACGTATCCGGGCAAGGAAGCGGTGCCATTCACCGCGGTCCTGGCGAGGTTCACCGAGAAGTTCGGCAGCGGCGTGCTGGTAATCGCGCTGCTGCTGGCCGTGCTCAGCGTTTATGGCGTATCACGTTTGAAGGTTGAAAACAGCTTTGTCAACTACTTCAGCGATTCCACGGAAATACACCAGGGGCTGAAACTGATCGATGATGAGCTGGGCGGCACAGCGCCCCTGGACGTGGTTCTGAAATTCGATCCGGTCAAGGAATTCGGCGAAGAAGAAGCGGCCGAGGACGATGAATTTAGCGACCTGGACGACCTGTTCGGCGGCTTCGATACGGAACCTGCGGACCCGGCGGATTCCTGGTTTACCGCGTACAAGATCGACCGCATCAAAGCGGTGCACGACTACCTGGACAGCCTGCCTGCCGTCGGCAAGGTCCAGTCACTGGCTTCGGTGCTGCGCCTCGCGGAAGACCTGAACGAGGGCGAGGAGTTCGATGCGTTTGAACTGGCGATCATCAACAAGAAACTGCCGCCGGAGATCAAGGAACAACTGATTGATCCGTATATCTCCATCGAGGACAACGAAGCCCGCATCAACATACGCATCCTGGATTCCCTGCCCGACCTGCGCCGCAAGCAGTTCCTGGAAAAAATCAGCGCAGACCTGCGTACCGAGTTGGACCTGACCGACGATGAGTTCCAGGTCAGTGGCGCGATGGTGTTGTACAACAATATGCTGCAAAGCCTGTTCACTTCCCAGATTGAAACCCTGGGGGTCGTGATGCTGGGCATTGCCCTGATGTTGCTGGTACTGTTCCGGTCCTTGTCCCTGGCCATTATCGGCATCCTGCCGAACATCCTGGCTGCCGGCATCATCCTGGGGCTGATGGGCATCCTGGACATCCCCCTGGACATGATGACGATCACCATCGCCGCGATCACTATCGGCATCGCGGTGGACAACAGCATCCATTACATCTACCGCTTCCGCGAGGAGCGCCCGAACCAGCCGGACTATATTTCCACGCTACACTACTGCCACGCCAACATAGGGCGTGCGGTGTTCTACACGGCTATCACCATCATCATCGGTTTTTCCATCCTGGTGATGTCGAATTTCATACCGACCATCTATTTCGGCCTGCTCACAGCGCTGGCGATGTTCATCGCGCTACTGGCAGCCCTCACGCTGCTGCCCAAGCTGATCCTGGTGTTCCGGCCCTTCGGCGAGTGAATCCAATGAAGCTCTGAGATTTAATCAGAGCTTCCCTAATTCGGCGCCGGAGGCGACTCAATGCAAAAACGGAACTTTTTGAAATAAATTCTTTCTCAATTGTCAGGTTCAAATATAATATAGGGTTGTGCTATAGATAAATTTAATCGGGAGATACCAGACCATGAGACGGAAACTTTTCTATTTTGTGATATTGCTGTTGCCGGCGCTGACGGTGACTTCGGCTACACAGGACATTGACAAGCCTGAGGATGTAATTCTGACTACGGTGGACAGCGTCATCGCCCGCATTACCGCGGAAAGAGAGATGCTTGATGCGCAACCGGAAACAGTATATGACCTGATAAACGACCTGATCGTACCCGTCTTCGATTTCAAGAACATGTCCAGGTGGATACTGGGCAAGCATTGGAAGGCGGCCAGTGAAGAGCAACGCAACACATTCACCAATGAATTCCAGGCGCTGCTGGTGCGTACTTACGCCAAGGCAGTGCTGGGTTTTACCAACGAGCAGGTCAATTATGTGGAAACCCTGACAGGTTCCAAACCCAATATCGTGATGGTGAAGACCGAGATAGAGTCTGACAACGGCGTGACACCGGTCAATTACACGATGCATATCAGCGACGGAAGCTGGAAAGTGATCAACGTGGCCTTTGAAGGCATAAGCCTGGTCGAGACATACCGGAAGTCTTTTGCCTCCGAGATCCGCAATAACGGCCTGGCGACCCTGTTGCAGAAGCTGGTGGACAAGAACGAAAAACTCGAACAGTCGCTCGTGGCTGATGATGCCTGACCAACAGGTTAACAGCCGATGACAACTACGGGTAATGCGCAACGCCGTTTTACGCAGGAGGAGTACCAGCCATGCAGGTCGAAGACATTGCAGAATTGATTAAATCCGGCGTCCCGGATTGCGAGGTCGAAGTGGATGGTGACGGCACACATTTCACCGCGATCATCGTAAGCAATGTGTTTGCAGGAAAGAACATGGTACAGCAGCACCAACTGGTCTACGGGGCTCTCGGGGACAAGATGGGAGGCGAAATCCACGCGCTTTCAATACAAACCTACACGCCGGAACAATGGAAGAAAAAGAGCGCATTTCGGGTGATACCGTCGACATAATGCCTTGACGTCCTGACCCGTGGATAAACTGACAATCCGGGGCGGCGCGCCCTTGCGCGGCGAGATAAAGATCTCGGGCGCAAAGAATGCGGCCCTCCCAATTCTTGCGGCTACCCTGCTGACGGACGAGCCGGTGCTGATCGGCAATATTCCGCACCTGCACGATATTACGACGACCATGGAGCTGCTGGGCCTGATGGGGTCTGACCTGATGCTTGATGAACGCATGATCATCAAGGTCAACAACCGTAACCTGAACCGGCTGTACGCGCCCTATGATCTGGTGAAAACCATGCGCGCGTCCATCCTGGTGTTGGGTCCGCTGCTCAGCCGATACGGGCAAGCGCAGGTCTCCCTGCCCGGCGGCTGCGCAATCGGTTCAAGACCCGTCGACCTGCACCTTAAGGGTTTGTCCGATATGGGCGCGGACATCACCGTGGATGACGGCTATATTCATGCGCGGGCCAAGCGCCTGCATGGCGCATACATCAACTTCGACCAGGTAACCGTCACCGGAACAGAAAACCTGATGATGGCCGCCACCCTGGCGGAAGGGTGCACGGTACTGGAGAACGCTGCGCGGGAACCGGAAGTAACAGACCTGGCGGAGTGTCTCAACAGTATGGGAGCAAATATCTCCGGGGCAGGAACCGGCAGGGTTGAAATAGAGGGTGTAGAGCGGCTCCATGGCGTCAGGTACGACATCCTGCCCGACCGCATCGAAACAGGAACTTACCTGGTTGCGGCAACCATGACCGGCGGCAACGTGAAGCTGAAAAACACCAATCCCGCCTTGCTGGATACGGTGATTGAGAAACTGATTGAGGCAGGCGCTGAAATCGACTGCAACGGCGACACGGTATCGCTGGAAATGGAAGCAGGCGCAAGACCCAGGGCGGTCGACATCAGTACCGCGCCTTTTCCGGGCTTCCCTACGGATATGCAGGCCCAGTTCACGGCCTTGAACTGTATTGCCGAGGGCGAGGCCGTGATCACCGAAACGATTTTCAACAACCGTTTCATGCACATTACGGAATTGCGGAAAATGGGCGCGGACCTGACCCAGTCCGGTACCAGTGTCGTCGTGAAAGGCGTCGATAAACTCACGAGCAGCGCCATTACCGCGCGCGACTTGCGGGCATCGGCCTGTCTTATCCTGGCCGGCCTGGTGGCACAGGGGGAGACTCTTGTGGAACAGGTGTATCACATTGATCGCGGCTATGAGACCATCGAAGAAAAACTGATGCAGCTAGGCGCCAGCATCCGGCGCCTGCCCTGAAGACTATGCAGGACAGTATTACCATCGCGGTTTCCAAGGGGCGGATTCTCACCGAGTCTCTGCCGCTGCTGGCGCGCGCCGGCCTGCACCCCCAGGATGATCCCGACACCACCCGCAAGCTGATATTCGACACCAACCAACACGGTGTAAGACTGATCATCATCCGCGCCACCGATGTGCCCACCTACGTACTGAACGGCGGCGCTGACCTCGGCATTGCCGGGAAAGACGTACTGCTCGAATGTGATAACTACAACCTGTATGAGCCACTGGACCTGAAGATAGCCCGTTGCCGCCTGGTGCTGGCAGGACCCAAGGGCGTCCGGGTAAAACCGAGCCGGTTACGGGTCGCGACCAAGTATGTCTGCACAACCCGCAATTATTTTGCCGAAAAAGGGCAACAGGTGGAGCTGATCAAGCTGTACGGTTCCATGGAACTTGCCCCCGTGCTGGGTCTGGCAGACCTCATTGTCGACCTGGTCGATACCGGCAACACCCTGGAGGAAAACGGCCTGGAACCGCTGGACAACATAGCAGACATCAGCTCGCGCCTCATCGTCAATAAGGCGTCGATGAAGATGAAACAGGAGTTGATCAAACCGCTTATCAAGCGACTTGCCGAGGCCATACCGTAATGGCCGGCATTGCAAGGCTGCCGGCATCCGATGCCGATTTTGAGGATCGCTTCGCGCAACTGCTTACCGGCAACGACATTCTGGACCAGGCGCTGACTGCTGACGTGGCAAAGATCCTGAGCGACGTCAGGGACAACGGCGAAACAGCCTTGCTGGCCTATACCAACCGGTTTGATCGTCGCAACGCCGGCCCCGACGACCTGGAGATAACCGACGCGGCGCTGGACCAGGCCATGGAAAGCATACCGCAGGACCTGCGCCGGGCGCTGGAGGACGCGGCGCGGCGGATTACCGCTTATCACCGGCATCAAACGGGCCGATCCTGGTCATTCGAAGACCCGGATGGTTCGACTCTGGGACAACGCGTAACTCCCCTGGACAGGGTGGGGGTTTACGTGCCCGGCGGCAAGGCCGCTTACCCGTCAACAGTCCTGATGAACGCGCTGCCCGCAAAGGTGGCCGGCGTCGGGGAGATCGTTATGACCGTGCCGGCCCCGGACGGCGAGTTGAACCCCGTGGTGTTGGCTGCCGCCCGCATCGCGGGCGTGAACCGGGTCTTTTCCGTCGGCGGTGCGCAAGCTATTGCGGCGCTGGCCTTTGGCGCCGGGCCGATCCCCGCAGTCGACAAGATCGTGGGACCGGGCAACCGCTACGTGGCCGCCGCCAAACGCCTGGTTTTCGGTATTGTCGGCATAGATATGATCGCAGGCCCTTCAGAAGTGGTAATTGTTGCCGACGGGAGCGCCGATCCGGACTGGATCGCAATGGACATGTTTGCCCAGGCCGAGCATGACGAGGATGCCAGGGCTATCCTGGTAACGACCGACGCAACCCTGGCCGCAAGGGTCGAAGCCTCCATCAACCGGCAAATCGGCGGCATGGCGCGCGCCGACATTATCCGCACGGCATTGAACAACAACGGCGCCCTGATCCTGGCCGGCAACCGGGAACAAGCATGCAACATCGTCAACCGGCTGGCGCCGGAACACCTGGAACTCGCGGTAGAGGACCCGGACAGCTACCTCGAAGACATCAGGCACGCCGGGGCGATCTTCGTCGGTCACTTCGCTGCGGAAGCATTGGGTGATTACTGTGCCGGCCCGAATCATGTCCTGCCCACCGGCCGGACGGCAAGATTTTCCTCCCCGCTGGGCGTTTATGATTTCCAGAAACGCACATCCCTGGTGCACTGCACACCTGCATCCGCGTCCCGACTGGCCGAAACCGCAACAGTCCTGGCCCGCGCCGAAGGCCTGTCAGCCCACGCCGGCGCCGCCCAACTGCGGATGAAGAGCGATTAACATGGATGTACAGGATATTCAGGATTATATTGGAATGGTTCAGTAGCGCCTTCCCTGACTGTGCCAGCTTTATTCACTAACTATAGTTCCGCACCTTCTGAAATAATTTTTCTTGTTCATCCTGTATATCCTGTACATCCATGTGAATCCAAATTATTGCCTGGGAGCAGGACGCTCCGCAACCTGTATGTTGATCGTCCGGGTTTCCCAGCCGCGCAGGACTTCCGCGCGAATCACGGAGCCCGGTTCAATCCGGGAAATCATGTTGATTGTATGTTGCGGGTTGAACAAAGGCATGCCGTTGATTGCGGTCATGATATCGCCGGGGACGATTCCTGCACGATCCGCGGGACTGCCCCTGAGCACGGCCACGATCAGTATCCCGCCCTGGTCCAGATCCGCCGCATCGATGATATCCTGTGGCAGGATCTGAAACTCGACACCAATCCAGCCGCGAATGACATGACCGTATTCAATGATCTGTGTCATCACGTCCAGGGCCAGGTCGACAGGAATGGCCAGGCCAATGCCCTGCGAACCGCCGCTGCTGGAAATAATTGCGGTATTAATCCCTATAAGCTGTCCCTGTGCCGAGATCAGCGCGCCGCCGGAATTGCCCGGATTGATATCGGCGTCGGTCTGGATGAAATTCTCGAACGTCGTGATGCCGACCCGGTTGCGTCCCGTGGCGCTGACAATGCCCTGGGTAACTGTCTGCCCGAAATCATAGGGATTACCGATGGCCAGGACCACATCGCCTACCCTGACCTGGTTTGAATCGTTGTAGGGGGCGGCGTGGAGGTTGTCCAGGTCCGTTTTCAGGACCGCAAGATCGGTATCGCTGTCCACACCGACGACCTGGGCGCGGGACTGGCGGCCATCGTACAAGGTGATGCGGATTTCATCGGCATTATTGATCACGTGGGCATTGGTGAGCAAATAACCCCGGTTGTCCATGATCACACCGGAACCCAGGTTGCTGTTGCGCCGCTCGCCGGGATTGCGGGGGCCGAAAAAACGCCGGAACAAGGGATCATGGAACAGGGGATGGACGGCGCGCCGCTCTATATGCGTGGCATAAACATTGACCACCGCGGGCGCGACCCCGGCCACCGCCTCGCTATAGGAGACGACTCCCTCTTGGCCACCCCTGCCGGCGCCGCCATCCCGTGCCGAATACAGTCCAGGAAACAGGTACAGCAACACAAACGCGACAGCCAGTCCAAGAATGACACATTGGGCAATAAATTTAACAGATCTGTCCACAGGTGGTATTTTAACCCGAAAATCTCACCAGGCGATGCGATGATTGCGCCGGATTTTTTGTGCCTACGGGCGCCTGCGAACGAAAGCATAGTGGTTCTTCTGGTTGAGTGAGCACGTGCACGTAGGCGCAAAAAAGACAAGCAAGGGCGCATTGAGCGCAGTGTGTAATGTCAAAATAGTGGCCATATTAACGTAACTCATTAACAGCAAATATGTTACTGGCAGCAACAAGCGGCCTGGTGAGATATTCGGGTTGACCCGAAATGCAACAGGAAGACTTTACTGTAATTGTGCCGGAGCAACATCACGGCAAACGGCTGGATCTGGTGTTGGCCCTGTTGTGCCCGCGCCATTCCCGTTCGCGCCTGCAGGCGTGGATTCGGAACGGCTTTGTCACCGTGGATGGCGCCGGCCTGAAGCAGAAAGATACCGTCCGCAGTGGGCAGTCAATCAGGGTCTGCGCGACGCTGGAAGATCAAAATGAAAACTGGGCCGGGCAGGACATACCTATTGATGTCGTATATGAAGATGAGGACATCCTGGCAGTCAACAAGCAGCCCGGCATCACCGTGCATCCGGGCGCCGGCAACCCGGACCGCACCCTGGTCAACGCACTGCTGTATTACGCGCCGCAACTGGCAAAAGTCCCCCGGGCCGGTATAGTCCAGCGGCTGGACAAGGACACGTCGGGCATCATGGTGGTCGCGAAGACGCCGGAGTCCCATACCAGGCTGGTCCGGGACCTGCAGCGGAGGAATATCACCCGGAGCTACCGGGCTATCGTCCACGGTACGCTGATCAGCGGGGGTACCGTAGACGCTCCCATAGGCAGGCACCCCAGCCTGCGCACGCGCATGGCCGTAACCGACAAGGGCAAACCCGCAATCACGCATTACCGGATCGTCAAGAAGTTCCCCGCCTGCACGGATACCAGGGTGAAACTCGAGACGGGACGCACGCATCAAATCCGGGTTCACATGGCGCACCTGGGCCATCCCATCATTGGCGACCCGGTGTACGGTGGCAGAAAGCGCTTTGCAAAAAACCTGCCCGCCTCGCTCAGGGAAGCGCTGGCCGCATTTCCCAGGCAGGCGCTGCACGCGGCAAGACTCGAATTGCAACACCCCATAAGCGGCAACTTGCTGGAACTGGAAGCGCCCCTGGCAGAGGACATCGCGCAACTCCTGGAAAAGTTAGGTAATGACTGACCTGGATGGAGTGAGAAAATACTTGAATCACTGCGGTATGCCCATATTTTATCTATAACAACCTTTGAGATTAAGTCAGAACTTAATGTAATTGACCGATGCGTACAGACCGACTGACCAGCAAATTCCAACAGGCCCTGGGAGACGCCCGGAGCCTCGCGCTCGGGCGCGATAACCAGTTTATCGAACCGCTGCACCTGATGGCTGCGCTGCTGGACCAGGAAGGCGGTTCAACCACTCACCTGCTGGGCCTCGCCGGCGTGGACACCGACCGGTTACACCAGGGACTAAGCCGCGCCCTGGAGAATTTACCCCGGATCCAGGGACACGACGGTGAAGTATACGTATCCAAGGACCTGGAACGCTTGCTCAACCAGACGGACAAGTACGCACAGAAGCGCAAGGACCAATATATCTCCAGTGAATTGTTCTCCCTGGCCGCGGTGGAGGACAAATCAGGACTGGGAAAACTGATGCGGGATTGTGGCGCGGAAAAACGCAGACTCGAAGCCGCCATCGACAAAGTCCGCGGCGGGGAAAGCGTCAATGATCCCAACAGCGAGGACAACCGCGGGTCGCTGGAGAAATTCACCATCGACTTGACTGACCAGGCCATCCAGGGGAAACTGGACCCGGTCATCGGCCGGGACGAGGAGATCCGCCGCACCATCCAGGTATTGCAAAGACGCACGAAAAACAACCCGGTGCTGATCGGTGAACCCGGCGTGGGCAAGACAGCTATTGTCGAGGGGCTGGCGCAACGAATCGTCAACGGCGAAGTGCCCGATTCCCTGAAAGGCAGGCGCCTGCTTGCGCTGGACATGGGCGCGCTCATTGCCGGGGCGAAGTTTCGCGGTGAGTTCGAGGAACGCCTGAAAGCGGTGCTCAACGATCTCAAAAAACAGGAGGGCGGCATCATCCTGTTCATCGATGAAGTGCACACCATGGTCGGCGCCGGCAAGGCGGAAGGGTCAATGGATGCCGGTAACATGCTGAAGCCCGCGCTGGCCAGGGGCGAATTGCACTGCATAGGCGCAACAACCCTGGATGAATATCGCAAGAATATCGAAAAAGACGCGGCGCTGGAACGGCGTTTCCAGAAAGTGTTTATCGGCGAACCTAATGTCAATGACACGATAGCTATCCTGCGCGGTCTGAAAGAACGTTACGAAGTGCACCACAATGTGCAGATTACCGACCCCGCAATCATCTCCGCGGCAACGCTTGGACAGCGCTACATTACTGATCGGCAGTTGCCGGACAAGGCCATCGACCTGATCGATGAAGCCGCGAGCCGCATCAGCATCGAGATCGATTCCAAGCCGGAGGCGATGGACCGGCTGGAACGGCGCCTTATCCAGATGAAGATCGAACGCGAGGCCCTGAAAAAGGAAACCGATGACGCGTCGAAACAGCGCCTGGCGGACCTGGAAAGCGAAATCAACCGGGTTGAGCGGGAGTTCGCCGACCTCGAAGAGATATGGAAAGCGGAGAAAGCGGCATTGCAGGGTGCGCACGAGATCAAGGAACGGCTGGAACAGGCGCGCATGGAGTTCGAGACTGCGCAACGGGCCGGCGATCTCAACCGCATGTCGGAGTTGCAATACGGCATCATCCCCGATCTCGAAAAACAACTGGAAAACGCCGAACGGGCAGAAACCGAGCCGTTGCAACTGCTTCGCAACAAGGTCACTGAGAACGAGATCGCGGAAGTGGTATCGAGGTGGACGGGGATACCGGTCGCCAAGATGCTGCAGGGTGAAAAAGACAAGTTGCTGCTGATGGAAGACGCATTGCGCAAGCGCGTGGTCGGCCAGGATGAAGCGATTGTCGCGGTCGCAGACGCGATACGGCGCGCCCGCGCCGGGTTGTCCGATCCCAACCGGCCAAACGGCTCATTTATTTTCCTCGGACCCACCGGCGTGGGCAAGACTGAACTGTGCAAGTCGCTGGCGGATTTCCTGTTCGACAGCGAGGACGCGATCGTCCGCATCGACATGTCCGAATACATGGAGAAGCACTCGGTGTCCAGGTTGATCGGCGCGCCGCCGGGCTACGTTGGCTATGATGAAGGCGGGCAGTTGACCGAACAGGTGCGCCGCAGACCGTACAGCCTGGTGCTGCTGGACGAGGTGGAAAAAGCCCACCCCGATGTTTTCAACGTGCTGCTGCAGGTGCTGGATGACGGGCGCCTGACCGACGGCCAGGGCCGCACGGTCGACTTTCGCAACACCGTCATCATCATGACCTCGAACCTGGGTTCGGACCAGATTCGGGAACTGTCCGACGATGCGGATTACGATACGATGAAAGCGACGGTACTGGAAATCGTGTCCGCATATTTCCGGCCGGAATTTCTCAACCGGATTGACGACCTGGTGGTGTTCCACTCGCTGAAGCGCGCGCAACTCACCGCGATCACCGAAATCCAGGTGAACCGGCTGCAACAGCGCCTGGCTGACCAGGGTATCGATATCTCTCTCTCGGACAAGGCCAAGGAGACCCTGGCCAACATCGGCTATGACCCGGTCTATGGCGCCCGACCGCTGAAACGGGCCGTGCAGACGCACCTCGAAACCCCCCTGGCCAGGGAACTGCTGGCGGGCAAATTTCACTCCGCGGGCACCATTCACGTCGATGCCGAAGACGGCGCCCTCAACTTCACTGCCGGGTAGGCAATATGTCCGCAAACCCTGGCGCCAGCCTGGGATCGCAGGCGTCCCGCCTGCCTGTGGGCGGGACGCCCGAGCTTCCAGAGTGTTTACGGCATAGCGCTTGCCAGTCAAAACATAGAGTCCGGTTTTAAATCCCTGCCTGTTTACGCGATACTGGGGCGGCTTGCTATGCACGACACCGATGAATACGTTCCTGGAAATTCCGCTACCCCTGTTCTATGCCTTTTTTGGCATCCTGGGACTGGCGGTCGGGAGTTTCCTGAACGTGGTCATCCTGCGGTTGCCGCGCATGATCGAGGCGGCATGGCGCGCGCAATGTCGCGAACTGCTTGATATCACCGACACAGGCGAACCGGAAGCGCGGCCGCACAGCCTGGTGCATCCCGGTTCCTCGTGCCCGCAATGCGGCCACCGCATCACGCCGGCGGAGAATATCCCCGTAATCAGTTACCTGCTGCTCGCCGGACGCTGCCGGGGCTGCAACAACAGGATTTCCCTGCGCTACCCGCTGGTGGAGCTGCTGTGCGCAACGCTGACACTGCTGGTCGCGTTCAGCTTCGGCATCAGCGCCGGGACGCTATTTGTCTGCTTGTTCACCTGGGCGCTGATCGCACTGGCCTTCATCGATATCGACCATCAACTGCTGCCGGATAACATCACCCTGCCGTTTCTCTGGCTGGGTCTGCTCTGTAACGGGTTCGGCTTGTTTACCGACCTGCACTCGAGCCTCCTGGGCGCGGTGGCAGGGTATATGATTTTCTGGCTGGTCATGCTGGTCTTCAAATTTATCACCGGCAGGGATGGCCTGGGACAGGGAGACCTGAAACTGCTGGCCATGCTGGGCGCGTGGGCCGGCTGGCAGGCGTTGGCGACAATTATTTTTCTGTCCTCGGTGCTCGGTTCACTGGTGGGGCTCTACCTGGTGTTTTTGCGCGGGCGGGACAGGTCGGCGCCCATTTCGTTCGGCCCTTACCTCGCTGGCGCGGGATGGCTGAGCCTGGTATGGGGGCTGGATGTTTTTACCCACCCCTACCTGCTGGGAGTGGTCGCGCAATGAAGCGCCCGTTGCTGGTAGGCTTGACCGGCGGAATTGGCAGCGGCAAGACCACGGTAAAATATTTCTTTGATGAACTGGGTACCCCCACCATCGACGCGGACGAGATTTCCCACAGGATTACTAGACCCGGGGGCGCGGCTTTCGACGAGGTGGTCGCGCTGTTCGGCAAACAATGCCTGGATGAAGGAGGAAACCTGGACCGGCGCCGGCTGCGCGCACAGATCTTCAATGAGCCGGCGCTGAAACAAAAGCTGGAAGCCATCATTCACCCGCGGGTGCGCGCGGAAATCCGCGAATTCACCCGCCGGGTGCGCCATCCGTACTGCATCATCTGTATACCCTTGCTGCTGGAGACCGGCGCACAATCCACCGTGGACAGGGTACTGGTGGTGGATGCGCCGGAACAACTGCAGGTGGCGCGGGTCAGCCGGCGGGACCACGCGGAAGAGCAGCAAACAAGGAGTATAATCAGGTCACAGACCGGCCGCACGCAAAGACTGCAGGCCGCAGATGACATAATCTCGAACGATGGTAATATTAGCGACCTGAAAGCTCTGGTTGAAACCCTGCATAACAAATACATGAAAATCGGGTCAGAAAAACTATAACCCCGCATAACCGGCTGTACAACGATGGAAAATCGCCTGATCTACGAACACCCGCTGAACGAACGCGTAAGAACGCTGTTGCGAATCGAAAACCTGTTCAACAGGATAGCGCATTATTCGACGTCGACCGACATCCCGGACATGCGCCTGAGCATCACCTTGTTGATTGGCCTGAATGAATTACTGAAGCTGTCCGATATTCAAAACGAATTGCTGCGGGAACTGGAACGCTGCCATTCCATATTGCAGGCGCTGGAAGGCAAACCCGGCGTGGATGCGTACAAGCTCAAGCATATCCTCATCGATCTGAACAAGTATGCCGATACCATCAGGGACAATGACTACCAACCCGGCGCGGCGCTGGACGAGGATGAATTGATCATCGCCATCAGGCAAAAGGACTCCCTGACTGGTGGCGCGTGCAATTTTGACCTGCCTGCCTATCATTACTGGCTGAACAGATCCACCCTCGCCAGACAACAATGCTTGCGCGCATGGCAGGAAGACCTGTCGATTATCAGTAAGAGTACCAACCTGATACTGTCTTTGGTCAGGGGTAGCGCAGTTGCGAAAAAAGTAACTGCCGAAGAAGGGTTTTACCAGGAATCCCTCGATTCCGATACACCACACCAGTTAATCCGGATCATCACCGCGCGGGGATTGAAATGTTTCCCGGAAATCAGTGGCGGGAAACACCGTATGACGGTGCGCTTCATGGAACAGGAAGCAACGCAGAAGCGGCCGGTGCAAACCGAAAAAAACGTGGATTTTGATCTGCACTTCTGCGTTGCATAAGCATCAACTCGAATATTTCAGCCTTGTTATTGCATCCGGCCTGTCCCAGACATCGCTGATCAGCGCGATCCCCTGGGCGCCGTGGCGCCTGGCCTTGTCCAGGTCGGACAGTTTCATTCCACCGAGTGCGTAAACAGGTACCGATACCCTGCGTGCCATGCCGGAGAACCTGTCCCACCCGAGGGGGATGCCGGCCTTGCCGGTAGGTTGGCGCACCGGGGACAGCACACAAAAGTCAACACCGACCTGCACCGCATGGTTCAGTTCTTCCTCGTCGTGACAGGAAGCCGCTACCCAATAACCGGTGGGCAATGGGCGTTCGGTCAGGCGTAACAGCCGCTCGCTGTTGAGGTGCACGCCGGCCGCGCCGACTTCGATCGCAAACTCCGGTGTGGAGTTGACCATCAACTCAGCCCCGTGGCGGCGGCAGGCGTCAAGCATCAGCATGATCGCGCGCCTGTGGTCCTGCGCGGCCTTACTCCTGAACTGCACCAGTTTCACGCCGGCCGCCAGGTATCCGCGTAACTGATCCATGAAGGCCGCACAATAACTGTCCAGGCTCGGTGTGATGAGATAAACTCCCGGCAGTTTACAGGCGCCAATCACCCCCTTGTTTGCCGCAGGGAAGTCCTGTGCCGACAGGGAAACCGTTTCGACCCAGCGCGTTTCCTGGCCTTGTTTTCCCGTTACTTCCCCGCTCCAGCGACATACCTGCCATACGCTGAACCGCAACGACTTGTCGGGATAGTCGTAGTCAAACGAGATCAGCGGCATACAGGCGGCGGCGGTAATGTTCACCTCTTCGTACAACTCCCGTTTCAGGGCGTCCAGCGCGGTCTCACCGTCTTTTACCTTGCCGCCGGGAAATTCCCAGAAGCCGCCAAGATGCGTACCCTGCGGGCGCTTCGCTACCAGCACCTTGTCACCGGCGGAATGGTGGATCACGCCCAGAACTATGTCGATTCTCTTCATTCAGCCTGACCCGGGTATCGGCAGCGCCAGGTTTCAGGTGCGATACTCGGCGTTTATCTTTACATAGTCATAGGACAGGTCGCAGGTCCAGTAGCTAGCGCTGGCGCTGCCCTGGTTCAGGTCAATGCACATCTCGATCTCATCTTCCCGCATTGCGGCGGCGCCTTTTTCTTCGGTATAGTCCTCCGCCCTGGCGCCATTTCGGGCCACGCATACGCCGTTCAGGTACACGGAGACTCCGTTGATATCGAAGTCGGGGCCGCTGCGCCCGATCGCGGCCAGGATCCTGCCCCAGTTGGGGTCACTCGCAAACAGCGCAGTCTTGACCAGGGGCGATGTTGATACAGCCTGCGCAATCGCATCACAATCCGGCTCACCGGGAGCGCCGACGACACGCACGGTGACGAATTTTGTCGCGCCCTCCGCATCCCGAACTATGTCCATGGCCAGCTCCGTACAGACCTCCGTTACCAGGCCCTGGAGCTGATCATAAGCGGCATCCGATGCGTCGGTTATCCTGCCGGCGCCGGATTTACCGGTGGCGACCAGGACACAAGCGTCATTGGTGGAGGTATCGCCATCAATGCAAATCCTGTTGAAAGACTGGTCTACGGCCGTCTTCAACATGCGGTCCAATGCGGGCCGGCTCAGCGCGGCATCGGTAGCGATAAAAGCGAGCATGGTCGCCATGTCCGGTCTGATCATACCGGCGCCTTTGGCGATACCAGTCACGGTAATCGCGTCGGCGCCGCCCAGGCTCGCACTGCGGACTTTGGGCCGGGTATCGGTAGTCATGATGGCCCGGGCACAGTCTTGCCAGGCATCAGCGGACAGCTTGTCACGCAGGCCCGGCAAGGCGCGGCAAATTTTCTCAACCGGCAGGAATTCCCCGATTACGCCGGTGGAAAACGGCAACACCGATTCCGGCGCGCAACCGGCTGCTTCGGCGAGCGCTGCGCACACCCGTTTCGCATCCTCAATGCCCCTGGGGCCGGTGCCGGCATTGGCGTTGCCGGCATTGACCAGCAGGTACTTTGCCGGCCCATGGTGCATATGGTCTCTGGCAACGCTGACCGGCGCCGCCTGAAACCGGTTACGGGTAAAAACCGCGCTGACCCCGGCGCCGTCACAGAGTTCGAACAGGGCCAGATCGTCCCTGGCCTCACCGTAGAGGTCCGCAGAACCGGCAGCAAGCCGGACGCCGCCAACTTGCAGTGGGTCAGGAGACTTTCCCATGGCAGTACTTGAATTTCTTGCCGGAGCCGCAGGGACAGGGTTCGTTGCGGCCGATTTTTCTCTGGTTGCGGATAAACGGTTTCTGTTGTGGGGGCGCTTCGGGTGGTTGCGCACCCATCGCGCTGGGTGCGTTCGGGTGGTTGAACTGCATGTCCGCCGGCTGGGGACGGCGCTGCAATGCCTGCATATCCTGGTCTTCCCTTACCTGTATCTTCGCCAGCAGCGTGACAACATCGTACTTGATATTCTCCAGCATCGTGCTGAACATCGCAAAGGCCTCTTTCTTGTACTCCTGCTTGGGATTCTTTGCCGCATAGCCGCGCAAGCCTATGCCCTGCCTGAGATGATCCATCGCCACCAGGTGCTCTTTCCAGTGCCGGTCCAGGGTATCCAGCATCAGCCCCTTTTCCACCCTGCGCGCCAGTTCCTCCGGCAAATCCGCGTGGCGCTGATCAATGTCCGCAGCGACACTCTCCAGCGTTTTTGCCAGCAGCGCTTCTTCATCCATGGAAGCCTCCTCATCCAGCCATTGCTGTACCGGCAGGCGTGTGTTCAGTTCATTGGCCAGGGCCTCGGTCAACGCTTCGATATCCCACATGTCGTCCAGGCTGCCGGGAGGGATATGGTTGGCAAAAATGCCTTTTATCACATCCTCCCGCATCGTTGTAATATCAGCGCTGACATCGTCTCCGCCCAGCAATCCACTGCGCCATTCATAAATAACCTTGCGCTGGTCGTTGGCAACATCATCGTATTCGAGCAGGTGTTTGCGGATTTCGAAGTTATGGGCCTCCACTTTCCTCTGCGCATTTTCAATCGCCCTGGTCACCAGGTTGGATTCGATGGCCTCGCCCTCCTCCATGCCCAGCCGCTGCATGATGGAAGACACGCGTTCGGATGCGAAGATACGCATCAGGTCGTCCTCAAGGGAGATATAGAACCGGCTTGAGCCCGGGTCGCCCTGGCGCCCCGAGCGACCCCGCAACTGGTTGTCGATACGCCGGGATTCGTGGCGTTCCGTCCCCACTATGCGCAACCCGCCTTTTTCAATCACGCTCTGATGGCGCTCCTGCCAGGCCTTGCGTACCTGTTGCAGCGCCGCCTCATCGGGGTCCGCCAACGCCTTGATCTCCGCATCCAGGTTGCCGCCCAGTACGATATCAGTGCCGCGCCCGGCCATATTGGTCGCTATCGTTACCGCACCCGGGCGCCCGGCCTGGGCGATGATCTCCGCCTCTCTCTCATGGTACTTGGCGTTCAGCACCTGGTGTTTTATCTTACCTTTCTTCAACTGGGCGGACAGGTACTCCGACACCTCGATGGAAACGGTGCCGACCAGCACCGGCTGACCGTTCTCCTGACTGGATTTGATATCGTCGATGATTGCCGCGAATTTCTCCCGTGCGGTGAGGTAAATCATGTCCGCCTCGTCGTCACGGATCATCGGCAGATGAGTCGGTACCACCACCACTTCCAGGCCATATATCTGCTGAAATTCGTAGGCTTCGGTATCCGCGGTGCCGGTCATGCCGGCCAGCTTGTCATACAGGCGAAAGTAATTCTGGTAAGTGATGGTCGCCAGGGTCTGGTTCTCGTTCTGGATGGGTACATTTTCCTTTGCCTCGATGGCCTGGTGCAGCCCGTCGGACCAACGCCTGCCCGGCATGGTCCTGCCGGTAAATTCATCGACGATAACCACTTCATTGTTCTGGACCATGTAATCGACATCGTTATGGAACAGTGAGTGCGCCCGCAACGCCGCGTTCAGGTGATGCAAGATCGGGATGTTGACCGGGTCGTACATGCTCATGCCCGGCTGCATGATCCTGTTGTCCAGCAACAGCTTTTCCACCCGTTCATGGCCCGTTTCGGTCAGGTATGCCTGTTTGCTTTTCTCATCAAGCACGTAATCGCCGCCGTCCTCTTCCTGGTGCTGGAGTTTTAATCGGGGGACAATTTTATTCATGCTCAGGTACAGGTCAGACCTGTCATCCACCATGCCGGAAATGATGAGCGGTGTGCGCGCCTCGTCTATCAGGATCGAATCCACTTCGTCGACGATCGCATACCTCAGGCTGCCCTGCACCTGGTCGTCTCCCTGGAACTTCATGTTATCGCGCAGGTAATCGAAGCCGAATTCGTTGTTGGTGCCATAGATGATGTCAGCGGCGTAGGCCTGTCTCCGCTGTTCATTATTCAGACCGGAAACGATAACGCCGGTGGTCATGCCCAGGAAAGTATAAATGGCGCCCATCCATTCGGCGTCACGCTTGGCCAGGTAATCGTTGACGGTAATGATGTGTACCCCGGTGCCGGTCAGGGCATTCAGGTATGCCGGCAGTGTTGCCACCAGCGTCTTGCCTTCGCCGGTGCGCATTTCAGCGATATTCCCCTCGTGCAATACCATGCCGCCCAGCAGTTGCACATCGAAATGGCGCATGTCCAGAGTCCTCTTGGCGGCCTCGCGCGCCATCGCAAATGCCTCCGGCAGGATATCCTCCAGGCTCTCGCCACGCGCCAGCCGGGACTTTAATTCCGCAGTCCTGCGCGGGAACTCTGCGTCTGCAAGCGCGGCAACATCCGCTTCAAGCAGGTTGATCCGCTCAACGGTTTTTTGCATGCGCTTGAGAACGCGCGCGTTCCTGCTGCCGAAAAGCTTCGTGAAAACGGTTTTTATCACGTGGAAAGTCCCATCAATATGTCACTGCGCCGCATCGCTTGAGCACGGAAAGACGCGCACTGATTAAAACAGAACGACAGGAAAAAATAAAGATTCAGCGGACAGAAAGATTCAGTTTGAAGAAATATAATTGCGGGGATTGATGTGCCGGCCGTTTTTGACGACCTCGAAATGTACATGCGGGCCGGTGCTGCGGCCGGTGCTGCCCATCAGCGCAATCACCTGCCCTTTTTCAACCCTCTCCCCGACATTCACCAGGTTTTCACTGTTGTGGCCGTATCGGGTGACATAACCATTGCCGTGACTGATTTCAACCAGGTTGCCGTAACCCTTGTTCGGTCCGGACCAGGTGACTATGCCCGAGGCAATGGAAGTAACCCCGGTGCCGGACTTGCCGGCCATGTCCAGGCCCAGGTGAAATTCTTTTTTTCCGGTTATCGGATCAGTCCGGTAGCCGAACAGTGACGAGATCCAGCCGCTTTTTGCGGGGTTGCCACGCGGTTGGGCGGAGGCGCTCAGGCTTCTTCCCATCAACATGGCCTCCATGGCCGCCAATTTGGTCTGCCGGTCCTCCAGCGCCTGCTCCAAGCGGTTGAGTGAAATGAGAAAATCGTATTCGGACAATTCTCCTGAAGCGCTCCCGGCCAGGTTGGTATGCGGACCACCGAGCCCGGGCTGGCTATCGACGCCGAATTCAATATCATCCACCTGCGCCATCTGTGCGAGCCTGGAACCCAGGGCATCCAGCCGCATCACATGGCTTTGCAACAGGCTGACCCTGCCGGCCATAGCAGTCATCGCCGTCCTGGTATCCGCTTTTACATCCTCCAGGACTTGCAGTTCACCCTCCATGGCGCGTTTTTCCAGGTAAACTTCGGCAAGATTGGACACGTAAACGGACACCGCGCCGAATGCTGCCAGCAGAGCAACGCACATCCAGAGGTTGACAGACAACTTCAGGACTTTCTTTCTGTTGTTCAGAAAGATTATCATCTTCATAAGTTACAACCCGATAGAATATTCAGACAATGTTAATCCGGACCTCACCGCACCAGAGTTCATCAGATGCGATATATCAACCGCGTTTGATATCAGAACTCATTGAGTCCTCTGACAATTTGTCAGAACTTTGCAAGCATATACAAAAGTTGAACTCATTACAAACAAAACTTCGCCTTTACCTGGGTCCGCCGCTGGATGAACACGTGATTATCGCCGATTACAGACAGAATATCCTGGTATTTCACGCAGACAGCGCCGCCTGGGCGACAAAACTGCGTTATCGAACGCCTGACATCCTGAAGCATTTTACTGACGACCTGCCGGACATCCGCACAATTCGGATAAAAAACCCGCCAGTCGAGACACGAGTGGAGAAAATCCGCGACGCCGCCAAGGCCTCCCCCGGCACCGTGGACGCCATCCGCCAGGTGGCCGCGAGGATTACTGACCCGCCTCTGCGCGCGGTCTTGCTGAGACTCGCGGAGACGTTACAGCAGAAATAATCTGTATGCTCTGAGAAAGGGTATAACCCTTCCGTTATATCCTCTCTACAGCCAAGGGGCGGATGTATGCGACCGATGCGGCGACATCTTCACTGAAATTGATGATTTCCCAGGAATCCCGCGTGCGGGTCAGCTTGCGCAGCAGGCGGTTGTTCAGCTCATGGCCGGATTTGTAGCCCTGGTAGGAACCGATCAGGTTATGGCCGAGCAGGTACAGGTCACCGATGGCATCGAGGATCTTATGCCGGACACACTCGTCCTGGTAGCGCAAGCCCTCTTCGTTCACCACCTGTTCGCTGTCGACGACTATCGCATTATCCAGGCTGCCGCCCAGGATAAGATTCTTCTTGCGCAGGAAATCGAAGTCCTTCATGAAACCGAAAGTCCTGGCCCGGCACACTTCCTTGATGAACGATGTGGTGGAAAAATCAATTTCCGCACGGCAATGCCGATCCTGGAACACCGGGTGATCGAACTGTATCGTGAACCCGACCTTGAACCCGTCATAAGGTTCCAGCATAGCCCACTTGTCCCCGTCCTCGACGCGCAATGCCCGTTTTATCCTGAGAAAACACTTCTCCTCATCCTGTTCGCGCACGCCCGCTGACTGGATCATGAATACGAAAGGACCGGCGCTACCGTCCATGATTGGCACCTCTTCGGCGTTCACGTCGACATAGGCATTATCAATGCTGAAGCCGGCCAGGGCGGAGAGCAGGTGCTCAACCGTGGAGACCCTAGCACCGTTGCCGACCAGTGTTGTGGACAACTGTGTGCTGCCGACGTTGGCCATACGCGCGGGAATCTCCGCAGGAGGGTCCTGGTCGATGCGGCGAAAGATGATACCCGTGTTGGCCGCTGCCGGGCGTATCGTGATATCGGCTTTCTTGCCGGTGTGCAGCCCTACCCCCTGCGCGCGTATCGCATTATTCAGTGTCCGCTGTCTGATCACAGGTAGATCAATCCGCCTGCTTCCTCAGGAACGCAGGAATTTCCAGTAAGTCAGGGTCATCACTCTCAGGCATGATATCCTCATTTACAGCTTTGTTACGCATTACCGTGGGGCGCTCAAGTGTACCATAATCCACGAACTCCACGCCAGGGTCACCGGTAGCCACCAGGCGCGGGCCCGTAAGCTGTTCACCGGGATTGCTGAGCCCGGTGGCGACAATGGTGACCCACAGTTCGCCGCTCAGTTCCGGATTGAGCACCGTCCCTATCACCACGGTCGCTTCATCGGCGGCCACTGTCTTGATAATGTTGCCCACCTCGTTGAATTCACCTATGCCGAAGTCCATGCCGGCAGTGATATTCGCCAATATGCCCTTCGCACCCGCGAGGTCAATGTGTTCCAGCAACGGGCTGTTGATGGCGGCTTCCGTCGCCACCCGGGCGCGGTCTTCACCCTGGGCCTTACCGGACCCCATCATTGCCATACCCATCTCGCCCATTACGGTCCTCACATCGGCAAAGTCGACATTGATCAAGCCCTGGCAAGTGATCACCTGCGCAATACCCTGGACCGCGCCGAGGAGCACATCATCGGCCGCCTCGAACGCATTCAGCAGGGACACGTCCGAACCCAACACATCCAGCAGCTTGTCATTCGGCACGGTGATCAGGGAATCGACGTACTGGCTGAGCTCGCGCAGGCCGTTTTTTGCGACTTCAGCCCGCTTCCTGCCTTCAAAAGAGAACGGCTTGGTGACCACCGCGACGGTCAGGATACCCATTTCCTTTGCCACCTGGGCAACCACCGGCGCGGCCCCGGTGCCGGTGCCGCCGCCCATTCCGGCGGTAATGAACACCATGTCCGCGCCTGTCAGGATATCCATGATCCTGTCCCGGTCCTCAAGCGCCGACTGGCGCCCGATATCCGGGTTGGCGCCGGCGCCCAGGCCCTGGGTAATGCTGTTGCCGAGTTGAATCACGTTGGGCGCGCTGGAGGCTTTCAACGCCTGCGTATCCGTATTCGCGCAAATGAACTCAACGCCCTCGACCTCGGCCTTCATCATGTGGTTGACCGCGTTGCCGCCACCACCGCCCACGCCAATCACTTTTATTACCGCCGCCTGGTTGGCGGCATCGACCAGTTCAAACATGTTTGCTTCCTCCATATTGATAAAATAAAAACCATATTATGGAAACTCTGATTAAGTCAGAGCTTCCGAAAATTCAATCGTTACCCTGGAACCAGCCTTTCATGCGGGCCCAGATACTCGACCCGCTGCTGTCGATGCCGCGCGGGTGGGTACGATCCTGTTGCCGGCGCCGGCCGTACAAAAGCAGGCCCACGCCGGTTGCGTAGATAGGGTTCCTGACCAGTTCGACCAGGCCGCTTACATACTGCGGAGCGCCTACCCTGACCGGCAGGTGGAACACTTCCTCGGCCAGTTCGACGACGCCTTGCATGTTGGAACTACCGCCCGTCAGCACGATACCGGCGACGATCTGCCTCTCATAGCCACTGCGCCTCAATTCTGCCTGTACCAGCGAAAACAGCTCGACGTAACGGGGTTCGACCACTTCGGCAAGCGTCTGTCTGGACATCCGCCGCTGCGGCCGGTTGCCGACACTGGGAACGTCCACGGTTTCATCGGAATTGGCAAGCTGCGCCAGCGCGCAGGCATGGCGCACCTTTATCTCTTCGGCATTTTGCGTAGGCGTGCGCAAGGCCACGGCTATGTCGTTGGTGACATGGTCGCCGGCGATGGGGATGACCGAAGTATGGCTGATGGCGCCGTTTGTGAAGACGGCCATGTCGGTGGTCCCGCCGCCTATATCCACCAGGCACACACCCAGGTCTTTTTCGTCTTCTGTCAATATCGAGTAGCTCGACGCCAGTTGCTCCAGGACGATGTCGTCCGCTTCCAGGCCGCAACGGCGCACGCATTTGATGATGTTCTGGGCTGCGCTGACCGCGCCGGTGACAATGTGAACCTTCGCCTCCAGACGCACACCGGACATGCCGATAGGCTCCTTGATGCCGTCCTGGCCGTCGATGATGAAATCCCGCGGAATGATGTGCAGGATCTTCTGGTCCGCCGGGATGGCGACGGCCTTCGCCGCGTCGATCACCCTTTCGATATCGCCGGCCGTGACTTCGTTGTCGCGGATCGCGACAATGCCGTGCGAGTTCAGGCTGCGAATGTGGTAGCCGGCAATCCCTGTGAACACCGCGTGGATGTTGCATCCGGCCATCAATTCCGCTTCCTGTATCGCGCTGCGTATGGTCTGCACTGTCGACTCGATGTTGACCACCACCCCTTTCTTGAGGCCACGGGATCGAGTCGATCCCAGCCCGATGATTTCAATATCGTTTTCTTCGTTAATCTCGGCAACTATTGCAACGACCTTGGAAGTGCCGATATCAAGTCCGACAATTAAATTAGACATGTCCGCTCACCCTGATGCTCTGGTTTCGGGCCTACCGGCCCAGTTGACCGCAAACCCGTTCGTGTATCTCATATCAACCGCTGTTGCCTGCAACAACCTGTCGGCCTGGTACGGGATCGCAAAATTAAAAAAGCGTTCAAACCTGCCTTCCACATCCTTTCTGCCCACGAGAACAAGCGGCCCCTCAGCCAGCCTGAACTGCCAGGCCCTGCGTTCCGTCAGCGCCAGCGTGTCGACCTCCATACCCCACTGCGCCAGCTCGGTCTTCAGGAACCTGTATTTTTCCAGTACCACCGCCTCGCTGCCCCGGGGCCCGCTCAGGAACGGCAGGCCCGCCGGAAAGGTATTCTGCAGGGGCGTGAAAACGACCGCCTCAGAACTGATCAGTCCGTTACTGCCCCATAGGGCAACCGGTTCATGCTCGGTCACATGTATCAGCAGGCTGTCCGGCCAGGCCCGTCTTACCGCCACTTCGCTGATCCACTCATCCTGCATCAGTTCCCGCTTGATGCCGGCGACGCTGACGGTGATGAAACCGCCACGAATCGCATTAGCCGCCCGGGTTTCCAGTTCAGCCGGGGACAGGTGCGTGAACAGGCCGGAAATCTGCACCTGTTTAATCGGCAGCATCTCCGGCCAGGTTATTTTCTGCCAGGCATACACGCCCAGCGCAATGCAGGCAGTAACGGCCAGTACCTTGAACAGGAATTTCTGCCATTGCGCGAGGGCCATATCGTCGGCGGCCCTGAATTCAGTATCCATATCGACGTATGTTTGCAGCATAATCAGTTCCCTCCGGCCACTGTTGATGCCGGCATACTCGTGTCCAGCACTTGCAGCGCCAGGTTGTCGAAATCAACGCCCGTTTGGCGCGCAGCCATCGGCACCAGGCTGTGGCCGGTCATGCCCGGGACCGTATTGGCGTCGATCAGGCCGGGCTGCTGATCCTCATCCAGCATGATATCGACCCGGCCCCAGCCGCCGGCGCCAATCGCGTCGAATGCCTGCAATGCCAGGCTGGCCAATTCCGCTTCCTGTTCCTGTGGCAGGCCGCAGGGACAGAGGTAACGGGTGTTATCGTCCTGGTACTTCGCCTGGTAGTCATAAAACTGCCGGTTGGTCTCTATCTTGATCGCCGGCAACGCATGCCCGTTCACGATGCCCACGGTGTAGTCGCCGCCCGGCATCCAGCGCTCACAGATAACCTTGTCGTCGTAACGGCGCGCATTGGCCCAGGCCGCCGGCAGGTCCTCTGTTGCCGCCACCTTGGCGGCGCCCAGGCTGGAACCTTCATGCACCGGCTTCAGCATCAACGGCAACCCCAGTTCCTGCGCCGCCAGGTGCAGGTCCTGCTCAACCCGGATGAGCCGGAAGTCCGGGGTCGGCAGGCCCAGTCTCTGCCAGATCCACTTGCAGCGGAGCTTGTCCATGGACAGCGCCGAACCCAGTACGCCGCTGCCGGTATAGGGCAGGTTCATCGCTTCAAGCACGCCTTGTATCACGCCGTCTTCACCGCCGCGCCCGTGCAGCGCATTGAACACCCGGTCGAAACCGCCTTCAGCGAGGTCACGCACCACCGTCTCTCCGGCATCGATTGCATGCGCGTCCACTCCTTGCCGGCGCAGCGCGGCCAGTACCGCGGCGCCGGTTTGCAGGGAGATTTCCCGCTCGGCCGAACGGCCTCCCATGAGTACCGCGACCTTGCCGTAGCGTGCGTTGGATGTCTGCTCGTTCAAGATTGCTCCTGTTTGTTCTCGCCTATGATTCTCACTTCGGGTTCCAGTCTGATACCCGTCATCTGCGCGACGGTTTCCTGTACGCGCCGGATCAGCGCCTCGATATCCGCGGCGCGCGCATTGCCGCGATTGATGATGAAATTCGCATGTTTCTCCGACACCACCGCAGCGCCGAGGGAGAATCCCTTCAGTCCGCACTGCTCAACCAGACGTCCGGCGTAATCGCCATCCGGGTTTCTGAATACGGAGCCGCAACTGAAGCGGCCGGTAGGCTGGGTGCTGTTGCGCCTGGCCAGAAGCTCCTTGATCCGGGCTTGTGCGCTTCCATCATGATCCGGGCCGAGCCGGAACTCGGCGCCCAGGAACCATTCACCGGCGTCCAGGTCGACCCGGCGGTAACCGGTGTCAAAGGCGGCGGCGGCCCTGTGCCGGCGCACGCCGGCGCGGTTTATCACCTGCACGCGGTCAACGATGTCCCAGGTTTCCGTACCGAACGCACCGGCATTCATGGCCAGCGCGCCGCCGACCGAGCCGGGTATCCCCGCCATGAATTCGGCGCCGGCCAGACCGGACTTTGCGCAGAAGCGGGCGACCTTGGCGCAAGGGGCGCCGCAGTTGGCGCGCACAGCGTTATCCGCCAGCAGTTCCAGCCGGTGTTGCATGCCTGCGGTTGAAATGACCGCGCCCCTGATGCCGCCGTCACGAACCAGCACGTTGCTGCCCAGGCCAATCCAGGTAACCGGCTCGGCGGGCGGCAACGCGGCAAGGAACGCGGCCAGGTCGTCTTCATCCACCGGGACGAACAACAGGTCCGCCGGTCCGCCAACCTTCCAGGAGGTATGCCTGGACAGGCTCTCACCCGCCGCCAACCTGCCCCGCAGCGCTTGTTTGCCAAGCTCGGCTATTGCACCAGTGGATACGCTTTCCATCAGCATCTCATTTTATCCCGTAGGTATTGAGCAACCGGCCGCCGAGCGCGCTGATGTCACCGGCGCCCAGCAGCAGCAGGATATCGTTGTCTTCGGTAATAGTTCCCAGCACCGTCTGCAGTTCGTCCACGGCGCCGACAAGAATAGGCTCCACCTTGCCCCTGACCCGGAGCGCCCGGCTCAGCGAACGGCTATCGGCGCCCTGTATCGGCTGCTCACCGGCAGGGTACACGTCCATCAGGAGCAAGATATCGAGTACCGACAGCACCTGGCAGAACTCTTCGAACAGGTCCCGGGTACGGGTGTAGCGGTGCGGTTGGAACACCACGACCACCCGCCTGCCCGGCCAGCCGTCGGTCAGCGCACCGATAATCGCGCTTATTTCACTGGGATGGTGGGCATAGTCATCGACCAGCAACAAGTTGTTGCCGTTGATGCTGATTTCGCCCAGGATCGAACTCCTGCGGTCTATGCCCTGGAAATTTTTCAGCCCGGTACCTATAGCCTTAGTTGACACGCCCAGTTCGGTTGTCAGCGCGCTTGCCGCCAACGCATTGAGGACGTTATGGCGCCCGGGCAGGTTCAGTGTTACCCGGTATGGCTCGCCGCCGCGGCGCACGATATCGAAACTGCTGTGCGGGCCGGCATATTCAATCGCCTCTGCCCGATAATCGGCATCGGAATCTATACCGTAGGTCACATAGGGGCGGTTGATGCGCGGCAGAATCTCGCAGATGCCGGCGTCATCGCCACAGATGACAACCAGGCCGTAAAACGGCAGGCAATGCAGAAAATCAACGAAATTGTTCTGCAAAGCCTCGTAACTGCCGCCGCAATATTCGAGGTGGTCCAGGTCTATGTTGGTCAGTACCGCGTACAGCGGCGACAGGTGCAGGAACGACGCGTCACTCTCATCGGCCTCCGCCACCATGAATTTACCCCTGCCAAGCCGAGCGTGGGAGCCGGTCATATTCAGACGGCCGCCGATAATATAGGTCGGATCGTACTGGTCTTCCGCCAGCAGGCTGGCAATCAGGCTGGTCGTGGTGGTCTTGCCGTGAGTGCCTGCCACTGCGACCCCTTCCCTGAAACGCATCAGTTCGGACAGCATTTCTGCCCGCGGTATGATGGGTATGCGCCGCCTGCGCGCCTCCTCAAGTTCCGGGTTATCGGTGGGAACTGCGCTGGAATAGACGACGACATCGCTGCCGGCCACGTTCTCCGCCCGGTGCTCATAGCGCACCTCGATACCCATGCCGTTAAGCCTGCTGGTGGTAGCGTCGAGCTTCAGGTCCGTGCCCGTCACCGTGTAACCCAGGTTATTCAGCACCTCGGCAATCCCGCTCATACCGGCGCCGCCGATGCCGACAAAATGGATCTGTTTGACCCTGCGCATGTTATGGCCCTCATGCATAAGCGTGCTCCATGCACAGCGCGCCGACCACTTGCGCGGCGCCGGGGAACGCACAGCGGCGGGCGTTGCGCGCCAGTTCGGGCAACCTGTCTTCGCTGCTGCACAACTGCCACAGCAGGTCTTCCATGCCGGTCTCGGTCAACTCGTTTTCCGGCAGTAACAATGCTGCGCCGGCCTCGCACAGGAAGCGGGCATTCGCGGTCTGGTGGTCGTCAATCGCGAACGGGAACGGCACCAGTATCGACGCAAGTCCCGCGGCGCACAGCTCCGCGATGGTCAGCGCACCGGCACGGCACACCGCGATGTCAGCC
The DNA here is from genome assembly GCA_965221335.1 of Gammaproteobacteria bacterium. GTDB lineage: Bacteria > Pseudomonadota > Gammaproteobacteria > Eutrophobiales > Eutrophobiaceae > JAAXHV01. The sequence continues at coordinate 671,646 of CBDCSC010000004.1, forward strand.
CAGTCGTAGGCCGGCGCGATGTCGGTGATAAACGGGTCCAGCCTGACCTGGTCCAGCCGCAGCCCGGCATAGATCTGCTGCGTCTCGGCCAGGTGTTTGTCGCCGCATTGATGCCAGACGTTCACCTTTACCCTGTGCTGCAGGCGTTGCAGGGCGCGCGGCGCCACCTGGTTCAACCGGCGTGCGCCCTGACTGCCGCCAAGCACGAGTACATTCAGCGTGCCGGGCAGCCTTGTTGGTTGGCGCGCCGGCAACTCCGCAATGACCCGGCGCACCGGATTGCCGGTGGTGACAACCCCGGTCCGGTACTTGAAGGTGCCCGGAAACCCCTGCATGATGGTTACTGCAAAGCGGGCCAGGATGCGGTTGGTAGTGCCTGCGATCCTGTTCTGTTCATGGATCAGCAACGGGATGCGCAGCAACCAGGCCGCGATGCCGCCGGGCCCGCTGGCGAAGCCGCCCATGCCCAGTGCCGCTGCGGGCCGGCGGCGGATAAGGATGTACAGCGCCTGGAGAATCGCAACCAGGATCTTTACCGGTGCGGCCAGCTTGCTCTTCAACCCCTTGCCGCGCACGCCGCTCACGCGGACGGTCAACAGTTCTATCCCGTGTTCCGGCACTACCCGGTTCTCGATACCGCGGGTGCTGCCCAGCCATAGCAGGGGGATGCCTTGCGCGCGCAGGTACTCGGCCACTGCCAGCGCCGGATAGACATGGCCGCCGGTGCCGCCTGCCATGATCATGATCGGGTCAGCGCGCATTGGCTACCTCCCGCTTTTGTATCCTGATGCCGCGCGGATGGCGGTTTTCCAAATCGATACGGAACAGGATTGCAACCAGCATGCAACTGGTGACAATACTGTTGGCGCCGTAACTGAACAACGGCAGCGTCAGACCCTTGGTTGGCAGCAACCCCACGTTCACGCCCATGTGAATGAAAGCCTGGATACCTATCAGCAGCCCGATACCGTATGCCATGTACGAGGCAAAGTGTTTCCCCAACTGCCGCGCATAACCGGCAATGCTGAACGCCCTCCAGATGAACGTCAGGAATGCCGCGATAACCAGCAGGGAGAACAGCAATCCCAGTTCCTCTGCGGAAATCGCAAAGATGAAGTCCGTATGTGCCTGGGTCAGGTAAAACAGTTTCTGCACGCTGCTGCCCAGGCCCACGCCAAACCACTCGCCGCGGCCAAACGCGATCAGTGACTGGATGAGCTGGTAACCGGAATTGAACGGGTCCTGCCAGGGATCGATGAATGCCTTCAACCTGGCCAGGCGGTATGAGGGAAATACCGCCAGCGCGCCCAGCGCCGCGACCATGACCGGGATCCAGACCACGAAGCGGCTGGCCGGGATACCGGCAAGGAACAGCATGCCCACCGTGGTCAGGAAGATCACGACAACCGAACCGTAATCCGGCTCCAGCAACAGCAGGCCGGAGATCAAGGTGGCCACGCCAATGGGACGCATAAAGCCGGCAAACGTCGAGTGAATGTCGCTTGCATGACGCACCATGTACGCGGCGACATACGCGATCATGCACACCTTGGCCAGTTCCGAACCCTGGAAATTGACCGGGCCGATCCTGATCCAGCGCACGCTGCCGTTGACTTCACGGCCGATGCCCGGGATCAGCACCAGCACCAGTATCGCGACTGCCAGCAGCAACAGCGGGACACTCATTTTTTCCCACAGCAGCACCGGTGATTTGAGGATGAAGGCGCCCAGCGCCAGCCCCAGCGCGACCGAGATGACCTGGCGCCGGAAATAATAAAACGGATCGCCGTGCAACCGTTCGGCGAGCGCAATGGACGAGGACGCGACCATTACCAGCCCGGCGACCAGCAGGAACAGCACAACCATTACCAGCCAGGGATCATAATCGTGCCAGCTTGCGGTTTTCACCTCCTGCAGCCTGATTGCCTGCAGCTTTTGCATTATTGCTCGCCCCCTGCGGTCAGGCCGGCGACTGCGCGTTTGAACGCGTCGCCGCGATCGGAGTAATCCGCGAACATATCGAAACTGGCGCATGCGGGGGACAACAACACGGTGTCGCCGGGTTGCGCCAGGTGCGCCGCGGCGCCGACGGCTGCGTCCATCCCGGTCGCATAAGACACGGCGCGTTGGTCCGGTACGACCGCGGCAATGTCTTTTGCGCTCGCGCCTATCAGGATAACGGCCTTGACATGCTTATCGAGCGCGTCTGCCAATGGCGAGAAATCCGCGCCCTTACCGTCGCCGCCGGCAATCAGCACGATATTCCTGCGCGCCTTCGACAGACCGTGCAAGGCCGCCAGGGTTGCGCCGACATTGGTACCCTTGGAATCATTGATCCAGTTGACGCTGTTGATCGTAGCCACCTGTTCGCAGCGGTACGGTAAGCCGGTGAAGCGGCGCGCGGCATCCAGCATGGCCGGCAGCGGCAGGTCCAGGGCGCTGCCCAGCGCCAGGCAGGCCAGCATATTGGCCAGGTTGTGGCGCCCTTGGATCATCAGTTCGGCGCGCTTTATCAGCGCTTCATCGCGATGGAGCAACCAGGTTTCACCATCGCGGTCGACGACCCGGAAGTCCGCCTCGGCGCGCGTTAACGAATAACTGATGGTCCGGCGTTCCGGGCGCTGCATCGCGCGTACGATGTCGTCATCGAGGTTGATGATCATCGCACCATCCCCGGCATAGATGTTCTGCTTCGCGAGGGCATAGTCTGCGATGTTTTGATGGCGATCCAGGTGGTCAGCCGACACGTTCAGCACCGCTGCCGCGGCGGGCCTGTGGGAGTACAAGGTCTCGAGTTGGAAACTGGATAATTCCAGTACGTGGTAATCCGGCGCCGGCTGTGACAGCAGGTCCAGTGCGGGTGTGCCGATGTTGCCTCCAAGACCGGCCCGCAGACCGGCACACTCAATCATCTGCTGCAGCAGGCTCACCACCGTGCTCTTGCCGTTGGACCCGGTTACCGCAACCAGCGGCGCGTTGATGGCGCGGCAGAACAGTTCCACATCGCCCAGGACCTCCACTCCGGCGCGCGCCGCTGCGCGGATGGCCGGATGACCCGGGGCGATACCCGGACTGACGATCAACCGGCGCGCCCGGCACAGCAAGCCGGGGTCGAATTCGCCGGCAAAAAACGGGGTACCGGGGAAACGCCGCTCCAGGTCCGCCAACCCGGGTGGTTCCAGGCGGGTGTCAGCGACGCCCAGGCGTTCTTCCGCGCCCGCCAGAAAGGCGACACAGGACAGGCCGGTTCTGCCCAGCCCCAGCACCAGTGTATCGAACTCTTGCGTGTGTTCAGTCATACCGTGGTTGCCCGTAGCGCCCGCTGCCTTCATGTTGGTCGAAACCATGGTGCGTCACCTGATCTTCATGCTCGCCAGGCCGATCAGCACCAGGATCACCGTGATGATCCAGAAGCGCACGATAACCCGCGGTTCGGGCCAGCCTTTCAACTCATAATGGTGGTGCAGCGGCGCCATGCGGAAGATACGCCGGCCGGTCAGCTTGTAGGACGCAACCTGCAACATCACGGAAACCGTTTCAATCACGAACACGCCGCCCATGATGAACAGCACCAGTTCCTGCCGGACTACCACAGCAATGGTGCCGAGCGCAGCGCCCAGCGACAGCGCGCCGATGTCTCCCATGAACACCTGCGCGGGATAGGTGTTGAACCACAGGAATCCCAGGCCGGACCCGGCGATGGCTGCGCACACGATACAGACTTCACCGACGCCGGGTATGTACGGGAACCCAAGATATTCGGCAAACCTGATATGCCCGGTAACGTAGGCGAACGCGGTCAGACCGCCGACAACCATCACGGTGGGCATGATCGCGAGCCCGTCCAGGCCGTCCGTCAGGTTCACCGCGTTACTGGAACCGACAATAACGAAGTAGCTGGTCAGGATAAACAGCAATCCCAACTCGAGGTTGAAGGACTTGATGAACGGCAGGATCAAGGTCGTCTCCGCGGGCACCGCCGCGCTAGCATAGAGGTAACCGGCGATGGACAGCGCAAATACTGACTGCCATAAATATTTCCAGCGCGCGCTCAGGCCCTTCGGGTTCTTGCCTGCGATCTTGCGGTAATCATCCACCCAGCCGATCAAGCCGAACGCGAGCACGGCAGCGAATACGACCCAGACGAAGCGGTTGCCCAGGTCCGCCCAGCACAGGATACTGACACAGATGGAGAATAGGATCAGCACGCCGCCCATGGTCGGCGTACCGGCCTTTTCCAGGTGCGTCTCCGGGCCGTCGGCGCGCACCTCCTGGCCGATTCGGTATTTATCCAGGTAGCGAATGAGCCTGGGGCCGACCAGCAGCGTTACGAACAACGCGGTCAGCGCGCCCAGGATGGTGCGGGTGATGATGTACTGGAACGCATTGAACCCGCTGTAGAATTGCGTCAGGTATTCAGCCAGCCATAACAACATCAGACATTACCTCCCGTCAGTGCGGCCACGACACGCTCCATGGCCATGGACCTGGAACCTTTGACCAGCAGCACAACGCCGGGCCGCAGTTCCCGCCGCAAGGTATCGAGCAGGTCATCCAGCGCGTGAAAATGTGCGGCGCCGGCGCCGAAACCTTTCACTGCATGGGCGGCCAGTTCACCGATCCCGTACAAGCGCTCAATACCGAGCTCACGCGCCTGTGCGCCGGCTTCCCGGTGCAGGCCCGCAGCGGTGGCGCCCAGTTCGCCCATATCGCCCAGGATCAGCCAGGCCTGCCCCGGCATTTCACGCGCCACCTTGAGCGCGGCGCCCAGGGATGTGGGATTGGCGTTATAGGTATCGTCAAAGATGGAGACGCCGTGCAGGCCGGTTTTCAACTGCATCCTGCCCTGCACCGGTTGCACCTTCCCCAGTCCGCTTTGGACCTGTTCCGGCGGGATGCCGACAGCAATGCAGCAAGCGGCCGCCGCCAGCGCGTTCATAACGTTGTGCCTGCCGAACAGGCCCAGTTCCATTGCCACCCGATCGCCGTTGCAGGCCAGTTCGAATCGGGTTGGTCCGGCGCCGCTTCCCAGCTCTATATCAAGCGCACGCACATCTGCCTCCGCGTCGATACCGAACGTGAGCTGCCGGTAACCGCGGGTGCGCTCGAGCCACAACCCGGCGTACTCATCGTCGAGGTTGACGATGGCCGCGCCGCCCGGCGCCAGTCCTTCGTAGATTTCGGCCTTCGCTTCGGCCACTCCCGCAACGGAGCCGAAACCCTCGAGATGGGCCGGCGCGCACTGCGTGATCAACGCGACATCCGGCCGGGTGATACGGCTCAGCCAGCTTATCTCGCCGGGATGGTTGGCGCCCATCTCCACTACGGCATAACTGTACTGGGGGTCGAGCCTGAACAAGGTCAGCGGCACGCCGATATCGTTGTTCAGGTTGCCCCGGGTGGATAATACCTCCGCATTGCCGGACAGCATGGCGCTGATCATTTCCTTGACCGTGGTCTTGCCGTTGCTGCCCGTCACCGCAATGATCGGCAGCTTGAAACCTGCGCGCCAGTGTTCGGCCAGCAGACCGGCGCGTCTCCTGGCGTCATCCACGTTGATCACGGGCAATGGATAATCGGCGTCCCGGTCCACCAGGGCTGCGACCGCGCCTTTGGCCAGTGCGTCGGGGATAAAGTCATGACCGTCCCGTTGTGGCCCGCGCAACGCAATGAACAGTTCGCCGCGCTGCACTGCGCGACTGTCGTAACTGCAACCGGTAAAGCGCCGGTCCTCTCCGCTGAGCCGGCCTTCCATCGCTGTGCAAGCCTCTGACAAGTACATACTGATCACCCGGCGCGCTCCAGCAGCACCCGCACCTGCTGCCTGTCACTGAAAGGATAACGCTTGCCGGCGATTTCCTGGGTGGTCTCATGTCCCTTACCGGCGATCACTACCACATCGGCGGGGCGCGCCTTGTCCAGCGCCAGCTCAATGGCCCGGGAGCGGTTGCGCTCAATACTGACAGCGGTAAAGTCGGCCATGCCGGAAACAATCGCTGCGATAATCTCGTCGCCATCTTCGGACCTGGGGTTGTCATCGGTCAGGATCACGTCTGTGGCATGCCGGGCTGCGACCTCTCCCATTAACGCTCGCTTGTCCCGGTCGCGGTCGCCGCCGCAGCCAAACACGCAGATCAGCCGCCCTTCACAGTCTTCGCCCAAACTCGCCAGGACCTGTTCCAGGGCTGCCGGGGTATGTGCGTAATCAACTACCACGCGCGCGCCGTCTGCGCGGGTGAACCATTCCATCCGCCCCGGAACCGGGCCGATGTCGTCCAGCGCCTGCAACACCCGGTCCAGTGGGAACCCCGCCAGGCACAGGGTCGAGATTACGGCCAGGATGTTGCCGGCATTGAATTTTCCCGTGACCCCCGGGCGTACCCGACCGCGCCCCCAGGGGCTTTCGATATCAAGGACCAGTTGCGCACCCGGCGCCGGGGCCGCCACCACCAGCGGCGTATGCGCCCCCCCTGCCAACCCATAGCTGATCGCCTCCACGCCTGCCGGCAGATTACGCAGCAATAGGCGCCCGTAGTCGTCATCAATGTTCACCACGGCAGCGCGCAAGGAGTCAAACGCGAACAGTTTCTGTTTGGCCCGGAAGTATGCATCCAGGTCCGGGTGGTAGTCGAGGTGGTCGCGGCTGAGGTTGGTGAACACTGCCGCATCGAATTCGACGCCGTTCACCCGGCCCTGGTCCAGCGCGTGGGAAGATACCTCCATGAATGCCGCGCCGGCGCCCGCGTTGAGGAAATCGGCGCACAAACGCTGCACGCCGATGGCGTCGGGGGTGGTATTGGGACCCGATTGCAGTTTCGGGAAACAACCGTAGCCAAGCGTGCCGACCAGCCCCGCAGGTTTTCCGGCAAGCGCCGAATGAACCTGTGCCGACCACCAGCTTACCGAGGTCTTGCCGTTGGTCCCGGTAACGCCGGTGACGCGCAGGCGTTCAGTGGGCGCACCATAGAAGCGTGCGGCGATCAATCCCAGTTTGTCCCGCAGGGCCGGCACCGGAATGACCTCGAACCGGCGCCGGTCCAGGTCTGCAAGCAGTGCTTCGTCTACGGCTACTGCCGCGGCCCCGGCCTGCAGCGCAGCCTGAATGAACAGGCTGCCCCGGGTCCGGGTCCCTTCACAAGCCAGGAACAGGTCACCGGGGCGCAGCACGCGACTGTCGGCGCTGATGCCTTGAACGCTAAGATCCTGGCTGACCGGCGCGCCGGTCAGCCCATCCAGCAGAACCCGTAATGGAACCCCTGTTTGTCTCTTGTTTTCCGCCAACATCATCACCTTGAGCTGTCTGCGAGTAACGCCTGTTGTTTCAACCCGATCAGGTTGTCGGGGGGAACACTCATGATGCGTAAGGCGCCGTGCATGATGGTGGAAAACACCGGCGCCGCCACTTGCCCACCGAAGTACTTCCCGGCGCCGGGATCGTCAATTACCACAACCAGGACCAGGCGCGGTTCCGTGGCCGGAGCAAAACCGGCGAACAGGGAAACATAGCGATCCTCATCGTACCCGGAGTCCGACGCCTTGTGCACGGTACCGGTCTTGCCGGCAACATGGTAGCCTTCCACGGCTGCGCGCCTGCCGCTGCCGTCGGCAGCGATCACCGAGCGCATCATCCTGTTTACCTCGAACGCGACCATTTCCGGCATAACCCGAGCAGGTTCGGGCAGTATGCCGACTTTCTGGAAGCTGATCGGGTACAACAGGCCACCCGAAGCAATCACAGAATAGGCCTGGGCCAATTGCATGGTAGTCACCGAGATGCCGTAGCCGTAGGAAACGGTGGCCAGGTCAATCTCCGACCAGTCGGAAAAATCCGTGAGTGTGCCCGTCGCTTCACCGGGGTACCCGCTCATGGTTTGGCTGCCCAGGCCGATGTTGTTGTGCAGGCTCCAGATCCGTTCCGACCCCATTGACAATGCCATCTTGGTCGTGCCGATGTTGCTGGACTTACGGATCACGTCGCTCACACTGAGTATGCCGAAATTGTTTATATCGCTGATGGAGTGGCGACCGATGGACAGGTGTCCCGGACCGGTATCTATCGTGGTTTCCGGCTGGTACATCCCCGACATCAGCGCCGCGGCGACGGTGAACGGTTTCAGCGTGGAACCAGGCTCGAACACATCCGTTACCACGCGGTTACGATAGTGGCTGTTTTTTATGTCTGTGCGGTTATTCGGGTTGAACGGAGGCTGTACCGCCAACGCCAGCACTTCACCGGTCCTGACGCCGAGCAGCAGTACCATGCCGCCCCTGGCCCTGTGCTTGAGCACCGCGGATTTCAGTTCCCGGTATGCCAGGTATTGCAGGCGCTGGTCCATGGCCAGGGTCAGTGTCTGCCCGGGAACGGACTGTTTGATATTCTCTATGTCCTTGACAATCGAACCGTACAGGTCTTTCAGGATCCTTTTCTTGCCGGGCTCGCCGCGCAACCAGTCGTTAAAGGCCAGCTCAATGCCTTCCTGACCTTCATCGTCTATGTCGGTGAATCCGATCAGGTGCGAGGCCACCTCGCCCAGGGGGTAGTAGCGCTTGTACTCCTTGTCGGTGTTGATGCCCGGTATTTTCAAGGTTCGCACCCGGCGCGCCGTGTCCGGTGACACATGCCGCTTCAGGTAATAAAAATCCCTGCCCCGGCGGCTTGACAGTGACTGCCGGATTTGCGCGGTCGTGGTATCCAGCAGGTAGGCCAGCTCACGCAGGTCCGCGCCCGAATCCAGCACCTTGCCCGGCTCCGCCCAGACCGACGCCACCGGTGTGCTGACTGCCAGGGGTTCGCCGTTCCGATCCATAATCATGCCCCGGTAGGCGGGGATGGCGACACTGCGTATCGACCTGGCGTTGCCTTCGTTAATCAGGAAGTCCTTGTTCATTATCTGCAGGTAGAAAACCCGGTAGGCGACCGCCGCCGCGGCGAGCGCGAACAGGGCCAGCACAAGCAGTTTGCGCACCAGGTAAGCGGACTCGAGGATACGGCTGCTCATGGCACCAGGAACACTCTTGACCGGTTATTCGGCGCTTGCATGCCGAGCTCCTCACGGACCATGCGCTCAATGCGGTCGTCCAGCGACCAGGTGCTTTGTTCAATCTGCAGCCTTCCCCACTCTTCGTTCAACAGGTCCCGGTCTTTTTTCAACTGTTCAATTTCCATGAACACCGCACGCGACGCGTGCTGCGTTGCCACCACCGATATCGCAGAAACCAGGACGGCAACAACCAGGATGATCACAATTGCACCCTTCATCCGAGTTTCTCCGCGGCCCTCAGGACCGCGCTGCGGCCGCGCGGGTTGTCCCGGTTTGCTTCACTTCCCGACTTGATCGGCCGCCCCAGCGATCGCATCATGGGCTTGATCCGGTCGGCGGTAACAGGCAGGTAGCGGGGGTAGTGATCCGGGCGCGACTGTTGCCTGATAAACCGTTTTACAATCCGGTCTTCCCCCGAATGGAAGCTTATCACTACCAATCTTCCCCCGGGACGCAACACATCGGTTACCTGGGACAGCGCCGTTTGCAACTCTTCCAGTTCATTGTTCACGTGTATGCGGATAGCCAGGAACGAACGGGTGGCGGGATGTTTGCCCGGTTCGGCGGTGGGCACTGCAGCCCGAATCAGTTCGGCAAGTTTCCGGGTGGACGTTATTGCCTGCTCGGCGCGCTGCTCGGTGATCGCCCGGGCAATGCGTCCGGCATATCGCTCCTCACCGAAATCGCGTAATACGCTGCTTATTTCTGCCCGGTCCGCGTGGTTCAACCAATCTGCGGCGCTGGTTCCTGTGTCGGGGTTCATTCTCATATCGAGCCTGCCATCCCTGAGAAAACTGAAACCGCGGGAGGCATCGTCAAGTTGCGGCGAAGAAACGCCGAGATCAAACAACACACCATCGACCCCGCCCTGCAGACCCTGTTGTTCGACAATCTCGCCGACGCGGGTGAACGAGTGCGGGTGAAAGCTGAATATCCCGCCAGGGGCAAACTCTGCGTGCGCAAAGCGGGCCGCTTCCGGGTCCTTGTCGAACGCAAGCAAGCGCCCCCGGCCGCCGAGACGTTGCAGGATTGCGCTGCTGTGGCCGCCGCGGCCGAACGTGCAATCGACGTAACAGCCGCCGGGGCGGATTGCAAGGGCTTGCAGCGCCTCTTCGAGTAATACCGGTTTATGTGTGTACCCATTCAACTTCAACAAGTCTTTGCCGGGGTTCACAAGGACAGTGATTGCAGTGCCCCGGCCGGCTCCCCCTGTTCATCGCCAACCCGGCTCAACCAGTTCTCCCGCTGTTCGTCCCAACTTGCCCTGTTCCAGATCTCGAACTTGTTGCCCTGCCCCAGGATAACGGCCTGCTTGCCGATGCGGGCATAGTCCCGCAACTCTGCAGGGATCAGGATCCTGCCGTGGGCATCGAGCTGGCAATCGGTTGCATAACCGCGCATCATCTGCTTGGCCCTGCGGCTCTGTTTGTCGAAGTCCGACAGGTCTGCCAGTTTTTCCTCGATCAATTCCCAGTCAGGCAGCGGGTACAGCCACAGGGCGCGGTCCAGCGGGCTGAGGGTCTGCACCAGGCAGCCGCCGGCATCACCCATGAGCCGTTCGCGATAGCGGCTGGGTATGGCCACTCTCCCCTTGCTGTCAAGACTGACGCTGCTGAAACCCCGGAACATTGCTATACCCTTGTGTCACATTAAATACCACAATTACCCACTTTTTCCCACAATAGACAACTATAGGCAACAGGACATTGTCATGTCAAGTAAATCTTGCAACTTTTCCGGAAAAATTTGCCAGCGTTACAGGCACTTAGGAGAGACCCGCAGCGCGCCGCTCGGTTGACGCGAAGGGGTATGACTATACAAATCTATATATATTATGCAGTTGTAACAGGTTCTTAATAAAGCTCTGAACAAGTACATTCCGGATTCGTTAGAGCACGCATCCCGGTATCGCAGGAAACCCTGAAAATGAGGGAGTCAGCCTGTAAGCCGGGTTCTGTCGAGGACAATCATTCATCTGGGATGTATGTCGCCATACACCTCTTGCGGCCTACCCGGGGTCAATGCGGGCAGCATTATCGGCCCCTTATTTGGCCTTGCTCCAGGCGGGGTTTACCATGCCGTGACTGTTACCAGCCACGCGGTGCGCTCTTACCGCACCATTTCACCCTTACCCGGCCGGAAACCGGCCCGGCGGTATACTTTCTGTTGCACTTTCCGTCAGCTCGCGCCGCCCAGGAATTACCTGGCGCCCTGCCCATGCGGAGCCCGGACTTTCCTCTGCCGGCACCATTATGACGATATCATGCAGTGCCAACAGCGATTGCCCGGCTGACTCCCACCTGTATTTTAGTCCGGAACAGGCTGCCGCGCCAACAATCAGTCACTTATTTCCACGGGAGCGCGGCCATCTCGCCCGCGCTTCGTAAAACACAAAGTACGCGTTTGCCCTGAGACAGAGATTGCTTACGCTTTACTCTGCAGGCGAACGGCGAGGTCGTATACTTCATTCCTGCCGGCGCCGGTGAGTTCGGCTGCGATCTGTACGGCCTGCTTCAGGCTCAGGGACTTGAGCAACACCTTCAGCAGCGCTGTCAATTCGGCAATGTCGGTGTGGTCTTCGGTTGCGCCGGCTATGATCACCACGAATTCACCCCGACCCTGGTCTGCATCCTGCTCCATCCAGTCAATCAGTCCGCCCAGTGTTCCGTGGCGTATGGTCTCGAACTTCTTGGTCAGCTCGCGGGCGATGGACGCTTCCCTGCCGGCGCCGAACACCTTTGCCGCATCGGTCAGAAAGGCTTTTATCCGGTGTGGGCTTTCAAAATACACCAGGGTATGCGCAGCGCGGGCCAGCGCCGCAAATCGCTTCTGCCGGGCTTCCGTCCTGGCCGGGGCAAAACCCTCGAACTGGAACTTCCCGGGCGCAACGCCTGCGCATGACAGGGCCGCAATCAACGCGCTCGGCCCGGGCACCGGCGATACCGGAATATTCTGCGCGTGTGCCTGCCTGACCAGTTTGAAACCGGGATCGCTGATCAATGGGGTGCCGGCATCGGCAATCAGCGCAATGTTGCTGCCGCCAATCAACCGGCTGATGATGCGCGCCGTCATACGCTCCTCGTTGTTCTCATGGAAGGCCATGGTCCTGGTGCGGATTTCGAACGCGCGCAACAGCCTTGCGCTGTGACGGGTATCTTCCGCGAGGATCAGGTCGGCAGACGACAGGATCCTGCGGGCGCGCGCGCCCAGGTCTTCCAGGTTGCCAATCGGCGTTGCCACGATATACAAGGTACCGGGGTCAGTCATTACATGCCTCGCTCCAGTCCTGCCATTGCGCCGGCGGTTTTGATGATCGCGCCAGGTGTTTTTCGCTCGCGGGCGCTACATTAATATAACAACTGATACTCATTTCGCTATAGAATACGGGTATGTCTGCGTTTCTCAAAATTCTGCTGATGCTTGCGCTGTTACCGGGGTGCACCCTGGAGACCAGGAAGTCCCCGGAACCGGCTGAACCGGATAGCAACCGGTTGCAAAACGCGCGCCACGAACTGGGACAACTGCACCTGGCGCGTGCGCTGGAGTATGAACTGCAACAGGATTTTATCAACGCTGCCTCAGAACGCATCAGTTATCTCGCATACCAGCAGGGATACGCCGATGCCGCGTCCAATACGGCACTAATCTGGGATAACCTGAACCGGGTTGACAAGCAGGCTTTGCAACGGCTGTACCGCGCGGACCCCGACGCATTGTCGGGCTGGTTGGAACTTGCATTCATCAATCGAACCATGCTGGCCGACCCTGAAGCCCTTGAGCACGCGCTGGCATCCTGGGAGAAAAAATATCCGACGCATCCCGCCAACAGCGGGATCATCCGAGAGGTGCGCAACACCGGCCAACTTTACAACAAGCAGCCGGAAAGGATTGCCCTGCTGCTGCCCCTGCGCGGCGCACTCCGGGAAGCGGCGGAAGCTGTCAGGGACGGCTTCATTTCAGCCTGGTACAACACCGGACCGGACCGGCCTCCGGTCAGGATTTACGAGGCAAACTCGCTGAACATCGAACAGGCGTATTCACAGGCGGTCGCGGATGGGGCGGATTTCATCGTCGGCCCACTGGAGAAACAGGCGCTGGCAAAGCTCTCTGCGCGGGCCATGACGTCCGTGCCTGTGCTGGCCTTGAACCATATCCGCCTGGCGCCCGATATCGCGGCCCGCGCCGGCAACGGCATCCTGCCCGCGCTGATGCAATTCAGCCTGGCGCCGGAAGATGAGGCGCGCCAGGTGGCGGAGCGGGCCACAGCGGACGGCTATGACCGGGCGCTGGTGATAATTCCCGGCGATGAATGGGGCCAGCGCCTGTTTGCCGCATTCCGGGACACCTGGTCTGCATCAGGCGGGATAGTCCTGGAAACAATCGATTACGAGCCCCGAACCAACGACTATGGCCCACCGGTGAAGCAGTTACTTAACATTGACGGCAGCGAGGCGCGCAACCGGCGGCTCAGGCAAACCCTGGGCAGAAGCCTGGATAACCGCACGCGCCGGCGCCAGGACGCGGACATGATCTTCATGGCTGCCTCCCCCATCGCCGGACGCCAGATCATCCCGCAACTGCGATTTCACGATGCCGGCCGGATACCCGTGTATGCAACCTCGCATATCTTCAGCGGCAGCGAAAACCCGCAGGCCGATGCGGACATGAACGGCGTCGCGTTCCCCGACCTGCCCTGGGTCCTGGCCCCTGATGATAGTACCTTATCGATAAAATCCCTGATCAACGATAACTTTCAGGCCGGCGCGTCCGTTTACCAGCGCCTGTATGCATTTGGCGCAGATGCGTACAACCTGATCCCGCACCTTACGCGGCTGGCCTACCAGGAAGAGGCCGAATTCCACGGCGCCACCGGGATACTCAGCATGTCCGGCGACGGACGAATAAGCAGGAAACTGCCCTGGGGCAAGATCATCAACGGCAAACCGGAATTGCTCGATGACATCCAGGGCTGAGTTCGGCAGCATGGCCGAAGACCTGGCGCTGCGTTACCTGCAACGGCATGATCTCAGCTTGCTGGCGCGTAATTTTCGCAGCAGGTTTGGCGAGATTGACTTGATCATGCAGGAAAACAATACCATTATATTTATTGAAGTCAGGGCAAGAAAAACCGCTGCATTCATGCACCCGGCCGAGTCTGTAGACTACAGAAAGCGCGGCAGGATCAGGAAAACCAGCCAGGTATTTATGCATAAAACCGCCGCATGGAATCGATTCGACATGCGTTTTGACGTCATCGCGCTCACCGGCAACGCAACCCGCGGCATGAAGATCGACTGGATAAAAGCAGCATTTTAGTCATGGATTTTGCCCAGCGCGTAATAGATAATTTTGCCGAGAGTATCCGCATCAAGACGGAGGCCGGCAACCGGCTCGCTCCTGCGATCGCCGGCGCCGCTGAAGCGTTGACCGGCTGCCTGCTGAACGGGAACAAAATCCTCTGTTGCGGCAACGGTGGTTCGGCCGCGGATGCGCAGCATTTTGCTTCAGAAATGATCAATCGTTTTGAACTGGAACGGCCGGGACTGCCGGCTATCGCGCTGACGACAGACACATCGGTGCTGACATCGATTGCCAATGACTATCAGTATGCCGACGTATTCTCCAGGCAGGTGCGGGCGCTGGGGCAGGCAGACGATACTTTGCTGGCGATCAGCACCAGCGGCGCCTCGCACAGCGTCATCCACGCGATCGATGCCGCCCACGACAGGCGTATGACCGTTATCGCGCTGACCGGAAAAACCGGCGGGCAAGTAGCAGAGATGCTGCACGAAACCGACATGGAACTGCGCGTGCCGGCTGATTCAACCGCGAGAATACAGGAAGTACACTTGATGATTATCCATTCACTTTGTGACCTGATCGACCATAAACTAATCGGAGCACACACATGAAAATGCGAGCACACCTGCTGTTACTCATCCCCCTGACCACTGCGTTCCTGTTCCAGGGCTGCGCTCCCGTCGCCATCACCGGTGTTTCGACCGCGGTAACGACTGTTGCCGCGGACCGCAGGACAACCGGTACCGTCATTGAAGACGAAGCGATAGAGATCAAATCACGGCTGGCGTTGGCGGACCAGAACGAGCTCAACGACAGGGTACATATCAACTTCACCAGCTATAACACCGCGGTGCTGGTATCCGGGGAAGCGCCGACCGCGGAGGATCGGCAGGCGGTGATCGACCTGGTAAAAGATGTTGAAAAAGTCACGAAGGTATACGATGAAATCACCATCGCCGCACCCAGTTCCCTGCTCTCGCGCAGCGCCGATAGCGTGGTATCCGCAAAGATAAAAGCCAAGCTGATCGCAGAAAAAGAGTTGAGCAGCCTGCATATCAAGGTGGTCACGGAGAATGGGGTGACCTTTCTGATGGGCCTGGTCACCGAGGAGGAAGGGGCTATCGCCACAGAGGTCGCCCGGCGTACCGGTGGGGTTCAGAAGGTGGTAAAAATGTTCGAGTACCGCGAGTATCCCAAGAAGCAGAAAGACGAGGAAGAATCGGCGCAGTAAACGGGGGCAGGACAGGTGGGGACGGCATAAAATCGTCCCGGTTACCGGTACAGATCAGGCCGGCAAGCGTTCCCCCATCTCGCGTTCCGCTTCAGTCATGCTGGACTGGAACGCCTTGCGTTCGAACAGTGAGTTTGCATACTTGCGCAATGCCTTACAACTGGCAGGGAGCCGAATGTTGTAGGCTTCCAGGCGCCACAACAGCGGCGCCATACAGCAGTCCACCAGGGTATATTCATCGGACATGAAGTAGGACATGTTGGCGAATACCGGTTCTATTGCGACCAGGCTGCTGCGCAAGGTCTTCCTGGCGCCGGCAGCCGCAATCTCATTGTCGCTTTTCAACTCTTCCGCCATGCTGTAGAAGTCGCGGGTAATGCGATAGCGCAATTGCCTGTTTATCGCGCGGGTCATCGGGTCCACCGGCATCAGCGGCGGGTGCGGAAAACGCTCATCGAGGTATTCCAGTATAATTTGAGAATCGTACAGGACCAGGTCGCGATCCACCAGGGCAGGCGTGGTACCGTACGGATTTAACTCGGCCAATTCTTCGGAAACTTCATCCGGTCCAATGAACTTGACCTCGGTTTCAATGTCTTTTTCCGCCAGTGTCAGGCGCACACAGTGGTTCGACGGACTGACGGTATCCGAATAAAGTACCAGCACCGGTCCGCCGTTGAGCAAATTAATCATTTGATCTCGCGCCAATATTCCTGCTTCAGCAAATAGACGATCACCAGCAGCACCAACAGGTAAACGATGGTCCAGGCGCCGATGGTCTTGCGTTTCAGTTTGATCGGCTCTCCCAGGTAAACCATGAAATTGACCAGGTCGGTCACTGTCTCCTCGTAACTTTCATCCTGGTAGGGCTTTGGCTTGTCCGGCGGTTCGGTGACGACCTCCAGGTAATCGATTGCACGGGTGATCCTGTCGTCCTCGTGGATCACCTCCTTGTATACGGGTTCCTGCCAACCCTGCAGTTCCCAGAGCACATGCGGCATCGCAGTGTCCTCGAAAGCCAGGTTGTTGACACCGTTGGGGCGGGACGGATCCCGATAAAACGTCATCAGGTAGGTATATAACCAGTCGGCGCCGCGGGAACGGGCGCTTACGGACAGGTCGGGCGGCGCTACGCCGAAGTATTTCTCCGCTTCCTGCTTGTTCAGGGCAATGGTCATCGTGTCGCCCGGTTTGTCCGTAGCGAACATGAAATTTTCCTTGAGCACGCTCTCGCTGATGTTCAGGTCTTTGCCCAGGCGGTTGTAGCGCATGAACGAGGCTGAATGACAACTGAGGCAATAATTCACGAAGGTGCGGGCGCCCCGTTGCAGCGATTTGCGGTCGGACAGGTCAACGTTTGCATGCATCATGTGTTCGCTGTCCCCGGCAGACCAGCAGGGAACAGCCGGCACTAACGCCAGCAACAACAGCAGGGTAACCAGGGACGGCATTGAATTCCTTCCGCTTTCTGTTGACGCGCTGCGCGGGCCCATCATGTCAACCGCTCCGGTACCGGTTTGTCATTGTCGGTTGCGGTATAAAACGGCATCAACAGGAAAAACAGGAAATAGATCAGACTGAAAAAGCGCGCAAACCAGGTGTAAATAACGGTAGCGGGTTGCAGGCCCAGCCAACCCAGGGCCAGGAAGCTGACGGTAAACAAGGCCAGCGCGGTCTTGTACTTCCGCCCCCGGTAGCGAATGGACTTGACCGGGCTGCGGTCGAGCCAGGGCAGCAAACAGAACAGAAACACCGCGGCGCCCATGGCCACGACGCCACCTAACTGGCTGGGGATGGCCCGCAAAATGGCATAGAACGGTGTGAAGTACCATACCGGTGCGATATGTTCAGGCGTTTTCAGCGGGTCGGCGGCGATGAAGTTGTTCGCTTCGAGGAAATAACCGCCCATCTCCGGTTGAAAAAATACGACCGCGCAGAAAATGATCAGGAATACCACCACACCGACAATGTCCTTGACGGTGTAGTAAGGGTGAAACGGAACACCGTCCAGCGGCACGCCGTCGGGGCCTTTGTAGTCTTTTATCTCGATTCCGTCCGGGTTGTTCGACCCTACCTCATGCAGTGCGATCAGGTGCGCGCCCACCAGGCCGCAAAGCACCAGCGGAAATGCGATCACATGCAGCGAGAAAAACCGGTTCAGGGTAACATCGGATACGACGAAATCGCCCCGTATCCACAAGGCCAGTTCGTCCCCCACCAGCGGTAATGCGCCGAACAGCGAGATGATCACCTGGGCGCCCCAGTAAGACATCTGCCCCCAGGGCAGCAGGTAGCCAAAGAATGCCTCGCCCATCAGCGTGAAATAAATGAGCATTCCGATAATCCACAGCAGCTCCCTGGGCTTCTTATACGAGCCGTACAGCATTGCCCGATACATGTGCAGGTAAACCACGATAAAGAATGCAGAGGCGCCGGTCGAGTGCATGTAACGGATCCACCAGCCCCATTCCACGTCGCGCATGATATATTCGACCGAGGCGAACGCGTTTTCCGCGGACGGCTTGTAGTTCATCGTCAACCAGATCCCGGTTACGATCTGGATTACCAGTACAAGCAATGCCAGGGAGCCGAAGTAATACCAGAAGTTGAAGTTTTTCGGCGCGTAATAGCGGGCCATGTGGTCGTTCCACAGTTGCAGCAACGGGAAACGCGCATTCACCCAGTCCCGTAGGGCAACCAGGTGCTTGATCATGGCTGCGCCACCCCCGAGTCGTCTCCGATCAGCACCTTGGTATCGCTCAGGTACTGGTGCGGCGGAACCACCAGGTTGGTCGGCGCCGGCACGCTTTTGAACACCCTGCCGGCCAGGTCAAAACGGCTGCCGTGACAAGGGCAGAAGAAACCTCCCTTCCAATCGTCGCCGAGCTGGTAGTCTTCCGCCTGCGCTTTCTTGGCGTACACGGGGGAACAACCCAGGTGAGTGCAGATGCCAACCACGATTAGGTATTCCGGACGCTGGGAGCGGTACTCGTTCCTCGCGTAGAACGGTTGCTGTTCCACTTTTGAAGACGGGTCCCTGAGTTCCTCGTCCAATCCATGGAGTTCATCTATTGCGATATCGCTGCGGCGCAGGATCCAGACCGGTTTGCCGCGCCATTTGACTATTTTCATTCCCCCGACTTCCAGGTCGCCGATGTCCACTTCTACCGGCGCGCCGATTGCCCTCGCCCTGGCGCTGGGCGTCAGTGTGGATACAAACGGGATGCTGGTCGCCAATGCGCCAGCCCCGCCCACAACGGATGCGGTGGTGGTAAGAAAACGGCGGCGTTCAGTGTTTATTCCATGTTTCTTCATTCCGTACAACCTCGGACTTCTTCAACTGCAATAAACCATGCATTATAACATGAACTGTTATGTTTAGAAAACTCCGATTAAGTCAGAGTTTCCTGCGACACTGCGATGGAGCGCCAAAATCAGTGACGATAAGTCATTGATTTTGAGACTAAAACACAAATTATACACTTGCCCTGTTAACAGGTGGATGAAAGTTGATTTACTCCTGCCCGCGGTTTGCTGTATATTTACCACTACAAATTAAGATAACCGGTCCGGGCACCATTCTTATGAAGCGTTACGGAGTTTTCCCCTGCATTTGCACAATCGTGCTGCTACTTGGCGGCTGCGCCTGGTTCGGCGATAAGGATGACGACCAGGCCAATAACTGGACGGTGGAGCGCCTTTACTCCGAAGCCAAGGGCGCGCTCGATTCCGGCTATTACACCAAGGCAGTCGAATATTACGAGTTTCTCGAAACCCGCTTCCCGTTTGGTGTTTACGGTCAACAGTCACTGCTGGACCTGGCTTATGCCTACTACAAGACGGAAGAATTCGAGTCGGCCATTGCCGCCTGCGACCGCTTTATCCGGTTATATCCCCAGAATGCGTATGTCGATTATGCCTACTTCCTGAAAGGCCTGGTCAACTTCAACCGCGGCAGAGGGCTGACGGAACGCTTCCTGCCGATCGATTCCAGCCAGCGCGACCAGAGTTCGGCCCTGATTGCGTTCCAGGCTTTTTCCGAACTCCTGGAACGATACCCCCAGAGCCAGTACGCGGAGGATGCCAAAAAGCGCATGGTCTTCCTGCGCAATCGCCTCGCCAGACATGAAGTCCATGTAGCCGAGTACTACATGAAACGGGGGGCGTACCTGGCAGCGGTGAATCGCGCCAGGACCGTAGTCGAGTCCTACCCGCGCACACCCTCGGTGCCCGATGCCCTGGCGCTGATGGCCAAGGCGTATAAAGTCCTGGAAATGCCCGACCTGTCTGCTGATACCGTGCGCGTACTGAAATTGAACTACCCGAACCATCCCGGCATCTTCGACGTAAGAGACATCGTCGTCGAAGACTAAGGAACCTCTGATTAAGTCAGAGGTTCCTACGATACAAGGATGTATCGTCAATATCAATGACTGTAAGGCATTGATATTGTGAGGAAAACAAAAATCGCATTTTTGTTTTCCGTACTCTGACAAGTCCAGGATGGACTTGTTCAGAGTTTCCCTAAAATTACTATTCTTCCGTATAACGGGAGGTGATCGGGTAGCGCCGGTCGCGGCCAAAGGCGCGTTCGGTGATCCTGACGCCGGGGGCGGCCTGGCGACGTTTGTATTCGTTTCTGTCCACCAGCTTGATCACGTTGTAAACCGTTTCACGGTCATAACCGCCGGCGATAATCTCCCCCGGGGTCCGGTCAAGTTCGATATATTGTTCCAGAATCGGGTCGAGCACATCGTATCCCGGCAGAGAATCCTCGTCTGTCTGGTCGAACCGCAACTCCGCACTGGGTGGGCGATCGATGATCCGTTGCGGGATGATCTCCCCGTCCCGGTTGCGCCAGCGGGACAGCTCATAGACCAACATCTTCGGCACGTCCTTGAGCGGCGCGAACCCACCTGCCATGTCGCCGTACAGGGTTGCGTAGCCGACCGCCATCTCACTCTTGTTGCCGGTCGTCAATACCAGTTTGCCGGTCTTGTTGGAGACCGCCATCAGCAGCAGGCCGCGGCAACGGGCCTGGATGTTCTCCTCGGTGCTATCGACGGGTAGACCCGCAAACAGCGGAGATAGAATTTCCGTGAAGGCCGAAAACGGTTTTTCGATGCTGATGGTATGGCAGGCGACCTTCAGCCGGGTGGCCATCGCCTGTGCATCCTCGATGCTCATGTCCGCGGTGTAGCGTGACGGCATGATCAGTACCTCCACATTCTCCGGCCCCAGCGCATCCACGGCGACGGCCAGGGTGAGCGCCGAATCGATACCGCCCGAGAGGCCGATGACTGCGCCCTTGAAACCGTTCTTCGTTACGTAGTCCTTAACGCCGAGCACCAACGCGCGGTACACGCTTTCAGTAAAGTCCAGCGGCGGGGATTGCGGCGACCGCGACGCCAGGTTCACGCGGCCCTGTGCCCGTTCGAGTTCCACCAGGTACAGGCCCTGCTCGAACTGGGGCGCCTTGAAAATGAAGTCACCGGCGGCGTCGATGACAAGCGAGCCGCCATCAAACACCAGCTCATCCTGGCCGCCGACCAGGTTGGCATAAATGATCGCTAGATCGTGGTCCGTGGCGCGCCTGCGCAGCAGTTCCTCCCGAACCGCGGCCTTATCGGTATGGTATGGCGAAGCATTGATATTAACCAGCAACTCCGCCCCGGCCGCCGAGGCTTCGCGCGCGTGGTCTTCGCTCCACAGGTCCTCACACACGCTCAGCGCCACCTTGCAGTCCGGCGTTTCAACCAGGTTCAGGCCTGTTCCCTCGGTAAAATAGCGTTTTTCATCGAATACCCCGTAATTGGGCAGGTTTCTTTTGCGGTAGGTCGTAATGATATCACCGTCACGGATCAGGCTGCACGCGTTATACAGGCGGTCTTCGACTGCCAGCGGATAGCCGAGAATTACATCGATGCCTTGCGCGGCGCGCACAACCCGGCGCAAGGACTGTTCCACCTGCACGTGGAAATGGGGGCGTAGCAGCAGGTCCTCAGGCGGGTAACCGGTCAGCGCGAGTTCAGGGAAAATAACGGTATCGGCGCCGGCGCTGTCCCTGGCGCGGGCAATATATTCGAGGATCAGCGCCGTATTGCCGTCCATGGCTCCCACACACAGGTCGACCTGGGCAATGGCAATTTTATTCACGTCAGGCTGCTAATTTGGCTGCGATCGCCTCTCCAAGTCCGGCCGGTGACTTAACGGTGGTAACACCGGCTGCCTCGAGTGCGGAAAACTTGTCCTGTGCGGCGCCCTTACCGCCGGAGATAATCGCGCCGGCATGGCCCATGCGTCTTCCCGGCGGGGCAGTCACACCGGCGATATAGCCTACAACCGGCTTGCTCACATGCCGGCCGATAAACTGCGCTGCTTCCTCTTCGGCGCTGCCCCCGATCTCGCCCACCATGATGATGCCGGTAGTGTTCGCATCCTGCTCGAACAACGCCAGACAATCGATGAAATTCATACCCTGCACCGGGTCGCCACCGATGCCGATGCAAGTGCTCTGGCCCAACCCTGCCAGCGTGGTCTGGTGCACCGCTTCATAGGTCAGGGTGCCCGAACGGGAAACGATACCGATGCAACCGGGCTGGTGGATATGGCCCGGCATGATGCCTATCTTGCATTGTCCCGGGGTAATGATGCCGGGGCAGTTGGGACCGATCAGTCTTGTACCGGGGCACAGGTCGAGGCTGGCGCGGGCCTTGACCATGTCGATGATCGGGATGCCTTCGGTGATGCAGATGATGGTTTTTATTCCCGCCAGCGCAGCTTCGGTAATGGCCTCGGCCGCAAACGCCGCCGGGACCATGATCATGCTGGCATCCGCTGCGGTTTCTGCGAGCGCTTGCTCGACGCTATCGAACACCGGCCGGTCCAGGTGGGTTTGCCCACCCCGGCCCGGAGTCACGCCGCCCACCACCTGGGTGCCGTATTCAATTGCCTGCTCAGCGTGAAACGTGCCCTGGCGCCCGGTGAAGCCCTGGACAATGACTTTCGTATTCTTATCGACCAGGACCGCCATCAGTTATCTCCCCTGCTGACGGCAACAACCTTGTCCGCGGCATCGCTCAGACCGTTCGCGGAAATGATCTTCAGGCCACTCTGGTCAAGCAGCGCCTTGCCTTCGTCGACCCGGGTGCCTTCCAGGCGCACCACCACGGGAATTTCCAGTCCGGTTTCCCTGACCGCGCTGATAATGCCATCAGCAATCAGGTCGCAGCGCACAATGCCGCCGAAGATATTCACCAGTATCGCCTTTACCTTGGCGTCGGACATGATCAGTTTGAACGCCTCGGCCACGCGTTCCGTTGTCGCTCCGCCCCCCACATCCAGGAAATTGGCGGGTTCGCCGCCATGCAGTTTGATGATGTCCATGGTTGCCATGGCCAGGCCGGCGCCGTTCACCATGCAGGCGATGTCGCCGTCCAGCGCGACATAATTCAGGTCGAACGCCTTGGCCTTATTCTCTCTTGCATCTTCCTGACTGGGGTCGCGCCAGCTCTCCAGCTCCGACTGGCGGTACAACGCGTTTTCATCAACGCTGACCTTCGCATCCAGCGCTTCCAGGTCCCCGTCCCCGGTGATCACCAGGGGGTTGATTTCAACCAGGCTCAGGTCCTTGTCGACGAACAGCCGGTACAGCCCCGACAGGATTTTAGCCAGTTGTTTGCCCTGGGTACCGTTCAGGCCCAGGGAAATGGCCAGGGCGCGGCATTGGTATTGCTGCAGGCCCATTACCGGATCGACGGCAAAAGTGAAAATCTTTTCGGGTTCGGTGGCCGCCACCTCTTCAATATCGACCCCGCCGGCGGCAGACGCCATCACCGCAATGCGGCGCTTACTCCTGTCCACCAGCATACCCAGGTACAGTTCAGAGGCTATATCCGACAAGGCTGAAACCAGCACGCAATTAACCGGTTTGCCTTCGGCCCCGGACTGTTTCGTGACCAGGATTGTGCCCAGCAGGTTATTCACATAATCCTCCAGCTCGTCCTTGCCTTTGACCAGCCTGACGCCACCGGCCTTGCCCCGCCCCCCGGCATGCACCTGGGCTTTTATCACCCAACTGTTGCCGCCCAGTTCCGCTGCGGCGTCCAACGCATCCCCGATGGAATGGGCAGGTTTTCCTTCGGGTACGGGAATGCCGTATTCGGATAATAGAATTTTTGCCTGGTATTCATGCAGGTTCATTTCCTGAATTCTCCTGGTACATTAATATTAAGGAACGCTTGAACAAGATTATTGTGTAGCTGTCAGAGCACGTAATACAAAATTGTCCGCGTTGGGTGAGCCGATCCGGTATCCTGAAAAAATGTTACGTCTGCTGTTCATTATTCTGCTGCTGGTGTTGCTGTTAGCCCTGTTCCGCCGCTTCCTGCCGGGAAAGCCGGACACGCCGGACGAGCCGGACGA
The DNA here is from genome assembly GCA_965221335.1 of Gammaproteobacteria bacterium. Classification (GTDB taxonomy): domain Bacteria; phylum Pseudomonadota; class Gammaproteobacteria; order Eutrophobiales; family Eutrophobiaceae; genus JAAXHV01. Next base: position 695,643 of record CBDCSC010000004.1, read on the forward strand.
ACCGCGCATCGCCAAAATGGTCCGGTGCGATTATTGCCGGATCTATATCCCGCAGACTTCTGCGATAAAACATGCCGAGCGTTATTATTGCTGTGACGAGCACAAATCAAGGGGTTCAGAGTGAGCGGTTGACGGTTACTCTGACCCCTGGACTTACCAGTCACCGCAGCGCAGCATAGTCTATCACTGGTTTTGGATGATCTCCATCAACAAGTCGTGGACCGGAGGATTGCCCGCGACGATGTTGCCGGATTCCAACCGGGTTTCACCGCTGTCCATGTCGGTGGCGTAGCCTCCCGCCTCCCTGATCAGCAACGCGCCGGCGGCAATATCCCATAATTCCAGGCCGTATTCCCAGAACCCGTCCAAGCGTCCGGCGGCGACATAGGCAAGGTCCAGCGATGCCGATCCCGGCCGCCTGATGCCGGCCGTGACCTTGGTCAACTGCCTGAATGTATCGAGGTAGGTATCGAGACAATCCAGCGACCGAAACGGGAAACCGGTGCCGATCAAAGCCCCCTCCAGCGATTCCCTGCGGGAAACCCGGATACGCCGATCATCGAGGTACGCGCCATCGCCCCGGCTTGCGGTGAACAGCTCCTGGCGCAGCGGGTCGTAAACTATGCCCTGGTCGAGAACACCCTTATGTTCCAGCGCGACCGAGACCGCAAACTGCGGGAAGCCATGTAGGTAATTCGTGGTGCCGTCAAGCGGGTCGATAATCCAGCGGTAGTCACTGTCGCCCTGCGCGCCGCTCTCCTCGCCCAGAATGGCATGGTCGGGATAGGATTTGAGCAAGGCATCGATGATGATTCGTTCAGCGCGCCGATCGACTTCACTGACATAATCATTGCGGCTTTTCTCAGCGACCGTGATACCCTGCATCCGGTCCATACACTGGATGATAAAATCGCCCGCGGAACGGACCGCGCGGATTCCCATATTCATCATAGGGTGCATTTTTTTCTCCTGTAGATATACTCCGTATTCGTTTTGATCGTTCAACCCGGTCGGAGAAGCTTATTATATGCTGGAACAGGTAAAAATTGTCCTGGTAAATACGACCCACCCTGGAAATATCGGCGCCAGCGCCAGGGCCATGAAAACCATGGGATTGGATCAGCTTGCGCTGGTGTGCCCGCAGCGCTTTCCCAGCGCGGAGTGCACGGCCAGGGCCGCGGGTGCGGACGACATTCTAGCCGGCGCGCAACAGTTTGCAAGTCTGGAAGAGGCGGTTGCGAACTGCGGACTGGTGTTCGGCACCAGCGCCCGCAGCAGGAGCATTGCCTGGCCGGAAGTTACGCCCGAAACTGCCGCAGCACAGATTTTCAAGCATACCGGCGCTGCGCCCGGCGCAAACGCGGCGGTGCTGTTCGGGCGCGAGAGTTCCGGCTTGACCAACGAAGAACTGGAAATCTGCCATGCAATGATCCGCATACCCACGAATGCGGAGTTTGCGTCGTTGAATATCGCTTCCGCGGTGCAGATCATCTGCTATGAAATCGGCAAACTAAGTCTTGCCCGAACAACGATTGGCGTTATGGAGGACCATTCCGAGTCCGCGGCCACAGTCGGCGAGATGGAACACTTCTATGCGCATTTCGAGCAGACCCTGGTCGAGATCGGCTATCTTGACCCGGCACGACCGCGCCGCCTGATGCGCCGCTTGAGACGTTTATTCAATCGCTCCCGACCCGACAGCAATGAATATAATACCCTGCGCGGCATACTGACCGCGATACAGGAGAAAATTAAGAATTGAGAATTAGGGAATAAGAACTACAATAACGAAAACCTTGAGGAGAAGTTGATTATGTCAAATATGGGCATACGGGATGCCAGGCGGCCTGCGGCCGATGCGTTGCTGCAGGATATCGCCGATTATGTAATGGGCGGCGCAGCCGCCAGTGAAGATGCGCGCAGCACCGCGTTCTACTGCCTGCTGGATACGCTGGCCTGCGGCATGCTGGCCCTGAAGTTTCCGGCCTGCACGAAACTGCTGGGACCGGTGGTGCCCGGAGCGGAAATGCCGGACGGCGCGCGGGTACCGGGCACGAATTACCGGCTGGACCCGGTGCAGGCGGCGTTCAACATCGGCGCGATGGTGCGCTGGCTGGACTTCAATGACACCTGGCTGGCCGCCGAATGGGGCCACCCGTCCGACAACCTCGGCGGCATTCTTGCGGTCGCCGACTATCTCAGCCGCAAACATGCCGCAGCCGGTCAGGAACCGCTGACCGTTGCAAACCTGCTTGACGGCATGATCCGCGCCCATGAGATCCAGGGTGTGCTGGCCCTGAAGAACAGTTTCAACGGCGTTGGCCTGGACCATGTTCTGCTGGTGCGCATCGCCAGCACCGCGGTGGCCACGGCAATGCTCGGCGGCGATCGTGACCAGGTCATCAATGCCGTATCCAATGCCTGGATCGACGGCGGCGCATTGCGCACATACCGCCATGCGCCTAATACCGGCTCGAGGAAAAGTTGGGCGGCGGGCGACGCGACCAGCCGCGCCGTGCGCCATGCATTGATCGCGCTGACCGGCGAGATGGGTTACCCTTCCGCGCTGAGTGCAGAGCACTGGGGCTTCCAGGATGTGCTGTTCGGCGGCAACGAAGTTGTCGCCGAACGCCCCTTCGGCTGTTACGTGATGGAAAATGTCCTGTTCAAGATTTCATTTCCGGCGGAGTTCCATGCCCAAACCGCAGTGGAAGCGGCGCTGGCGCTGCACAGCCAGGTGCGGGACCGGCTGGATGACATCGATAAGGTGGTTATGGAAACCCAGGAAGCCGGGGTACGCATCATCGATAAGACCGGCCCGCTCGATAACCCGGCGGACCGCGACCATTGCATTCAGTACATGACCGCGATTCCACTGATCTTCGGACGCTTGCGCGCCGAGGATTACGAGGATGACGTCGCTGCCGACCCGCGTATTGACGCACTCAGGGATCGGATGCAGGTGACGGAGAACCGGCAGTTCACCACCGACTACCATGACCCCGACAAGCGCGCCATCGGCAACTCGGTTCAGGTATTTTTCCGGGACGGGTCGGCGACCGAGAGGGTCGTGGTCGAATACCCCGTCGGCCACCGGCGCCGGCGTAGCGAGGGTATTCCGCTGCTATTGGATAAATTCAACGACGCGGTGGCCGGTCACTTCTCTGCTGCCCGAAAAGACGCCATCCTGGCAGCCTGCGCCGACCGGCACGCGCTTGAGCAGATGCCTGTTAACGTCTTCTCGGACCTGTGGGCCGGCGGAGGAGAAGAAGCTTGACCGGCCGGCAGAACCGCGTTAAGAGTACGTACTACTTCGGCAACCAGTTGTCCGAGGGCAGCAGGAAAGACAGGAACCTGCTCGGCGGTAAAGGCGCGAACCTGGCCGAGATGACCAGTATCGGCCTCCCCGTTCCGCCCGGGTTTACCATCACCACCACGACCTGCGCCGAGTATTACCAGAATGGGGGTAAGCTCCCGAAGGGGCTGCAAAGCAGCATCAAACTGAATATGAGCCGGCTTGAGAAGGAAACCGGCAAACGCTTCGGGGATGACGACAACCCCTTGTTGGTGTCCGTCAGGAGTGGCGCCGCGGTGAGCATGCCGGGGATGCTGGACACGATCCTGAACCTGGGCCTGACGGACCGGTCGGTCGCCGGTCTTGGCCGGCAGACGGACAACCGGCGCTTCGCACTGGACGCGTACCGGCGCTTGATCAATATGTTCGGCAACGTGGTCATGGGCATCGACCATGAACATTTCGAGGCAGTTTTCACCGATATCAAGCAACAGCACGGCGTCACCGAAGATGCCGACCTGAAGGAGGAGGGCCTGGAGAAGCTGATAGCCTGTTACAAGAACGTCTACCGGCAGCACGGTGGCGAGGAGTTCCCCCAGGCGCCGCATGAACAACTGGAGAAGGCCGTCGAGGCCGTATTCCGAAGCTGGAACACTCCGCGGGCGCAGGCCTATCGCAAGATAAACAACATCCGCGGACTGATTGGCACCGCGGCCAATATCCAGTCCATGGTATTCGGCAACATGGGCAATGATTCGGGCACGGGCGTTGCGTTCACCCGTGACCCCACCACCGGCAAAAACGAGTTTTACGGCGAATTTCTGGTCAATGCCCAAGGAGAGGATGTGGTGGCAGGCATACGCACGCCGCAGCCGGTCGCCGGGATGAAAAAATGGCGCCCGGAAATCTATGAGCAACTGCTGCGGGTGAAACAGCTCCTGGAGACGCACTATAAGGATATGCAGGATATCGAGTTCACTATCGAAAAAAGCGTGCTCTACATGCTGCAGACCCGCACCGGGAAACGCACCGGCGCGGCGGCGATAAAAATTGCGGTGGATATGGTGAAGGAGAACCTGATCAGCCGCAAAGACGCGCTGTTGCGCGTGCCCGCGAATGACCTGAACCAGGTGCTGCTGCCCTCATTCGACCACAAGGCAAAACGGGAAGTGCTGACCACGGGGCTGCCGGCATCCCCCGGGGCCGCGTCGGGTTATCCTGTGTTCACGGCCGACGAGGCGGTGGAAAAGAGTGAGAACGGCCTGCCGGTGATACTCGTGCGGCGGGAAACCAGCCCCGAGGATATTCATGGCATGCATGTCGCGGAAGCCATCCTGACGTCCACGGGCGGCTCCACCAGCCACGCGGCGGTGGTGGCCCGGGGCTGGGGCAAATGCTGCGTGACCGGCGCCAGCGAATTGATCATCGACACCAAACGCAGCACACTGACTATCAGGGACAGGTTAATCACCCAAGAGGACATGATCAGTATCGACGGCAGTAACGGCGAAGTCATGCTCGGCAACGTGCAGAAACAACCGCCGGTGTTCACGCCTGAATTCAAAACGATCATGGCCTGGGCCGACGAAACACGCAAACTGGTAATTCGAACCAATGCCGATACGCCGATGGATGCGGCCGCGGCGTTGGAGTTCGGCGCTGAAGGCATCGGGCTCTGCCGTACCGAGCACATGTTCTTCGGCGAAGACCGCATTGCCGCGATGCGTGAAATGATTCTCGCCGATAATGAGGCCGCGCGGCGCAAGGCGCTGAAAAAACTGTTGCCGTTCCAGCGCCGGGACTTCGAGGGGATCTTCAGCGCGATGCGAGGCTTGCCGGTGACGATACGGTTGTTGGACCCACCGCTGCATGAATTCCTGCCGGAGGACATAAAACAGCAACGCCGGCTTGCGCGCAGCATGAAGGTCAGCGCCGAGAAGGTCATGCACCGGGTCAACCAGTTGCACGAGGTCAATCCCATGCTGGGCCACAGGGGGTGCCGGTTGACGGTGACCTACCCGGAAATACTGGAGATGCAGGTAACCGCGATCGTCGAGGCGACGATAAACTGCCGGAGGAAACGTATCAACGCAAAACCGGAGATTATGATCCCGCTGGTCGGACTCGAAAGTGAGCTGTCCATGCTCAGGGAAAAGGTGGACCAGGTTATCAGCGATGTAGTGCACAGGAAAAAGTTCACCGGCAAAATGGATATCCTGATTGGCACCATGATCGAGGTTCCCAGGGCCGCCATCACTGCGGACGCTATCGCGTTGCACGCCGACTTCTTCAGTTTCGGCACCAACGACCTGACCCAGATGACCTTGGGCTACAGCAGGGACGACATCGGCAGTTTCATGCCCGAATACCTGGAAAAGAACCTGCTGGAAGAAAACCCGTTCCAGAGTATTGACGTCACCGGCGTGGGCCAGCTTGTGGAACAGGCGGTACACCGTGGCAGATCAGTGAAACGGGAACTGAAATGCGGTATCTGCGGCGAGCATGGAGGCGATCCGGAATCGATAAACTTTTTCCAGTCAGTGCAACTGGACTATATTTCCTGCTCACCGTTCCGAGTCCCCATCGCGCGCCTGGCCGCGGCCCAGGCCGCGCTGCGGAATCAACTGGAATTGTTTAGCTGATATTTTAGGGAAACTCTGACTTAATCAGAGGTTCCTTAGGTTGCTGAAGGTTGGAGCGGGTGATGGGAATCGAACCCACGTTCTCAGCTTGGGAAGCTGATGTTCTGCCATTGAACTACACCCGCACAGGAATTTTTATATTAACATGGATGCACAGTATGGACAGGATTAACAATGTTTTTGCCACATGTTTTGCCACAGAGCACACAGAGGAATTATAGTTGTATAATTTAATATGCAAATTATGCGGACACACTAATATCCTGTAAATCCTGTACATACATGTTAATTTATCAGGCTCATGAATATAGTTGTTAATGGTGAACAAACTTCCCTGGCGGATGTGGCTACGGTATCCGACCTGATCGCCACGCTGGAGATTGAGGGCAACATCGCGGTGGAGATAAACAGGGAGATCGTCTCCCGTAGTACCTTTGAGTACCATCAGCTTGCTGATGGTGATGAAATTGAAATAGTCACTGCAATCGGTGGTGGCTGAGGTAACCTGATTGAATAACCCTGCATCCTCTGCGCTCTCCGTAGCTGAGCAACCTGGCGAAGACACTTTCAACATTGCCGGTAAGGTCTACTCATCGCGCCTGCTGGTTGGCACGGGCAAATACAAGGACCTGGAGGAGACCGGCAAGGCCATTGCAACCAGCGGCGCGGAAATCGTCACGGTGGCGATCCGCCGCACCAATATCGGCCAGGCAAAAGACGAACCCAACCTGCTCGACTACGTCAGCCCGGATGAATACACCATTCTGCCCAACACCGCAGGCTGCTTCGACGCCGATTCGGCGCTGCGCACCTGCCGTCTGGCGCGCGAACTGCTCGGCGGCCACGACCTGGTGAAACTGGAAGTGCTGGGAGATAAAAAGACCCTGTTCCCGGATATCCCGGCAACCCTCGAGGCCGCAGAGATACTCGTAAAAGAAGATTTCAAGGTTATGGTGTACACCAACGATGACCCGATCATCGCGCTGCGCTTCGAGGAAATGGGCTGTATCGCGGTAATGCCGCTGGCCGCGCCCATCGGTTCCGGGCTGGGGATACGCAATCCCTACAATATCAGGACCATCGTCGAGAACGCCGGCGTGCCGATCCTGGTGGACGCGGGGGTCGGCACCGCTTCGGACGCGGCGATTGCGATGGAATTGGGCTGCGATGGCGTGCTGATGAACACGGCCATCGCGGAAGCGAAAAATCCGGTACTCATGGCATCGGCAATGAAAAAAGCCGTGGAGGCGGGCCGGGAAGCCTACCTTGCCGGGCGCATGCCGAGACGGGCATACGCGAGCGCGTCATCGCCGATTGATGGAACTTTTTTCAGTTAACTTCCTGTTCGCGTTGGCAAGTCGTTGTATCGACGAGAATATTGTCCTTCCCGCCCAGTTTCGGGGACCTGCTTGAAATACATTGCCTTGCTGGGGCGCTATAAAGGAAGTTCTAACATGAGGATGCCGCCCCCCATATTCGGCATCTATGTGCCAGGATAGAGGTTTTCTATCACCCAATGAGCAGGCAGCATCCATGAAAGATACTAGCGTAGTTGGACAGCATTTGGCAATACTTACAGGTTCTCCTGGTTTTTAGACTATGCCCGGGAAACGCTCTGTCAGAAGTTATGTATTGAGGCAGGGTCGCCTGACAAAGGCGCAGGCTGACGCCATCAACAGTTACTGGGCTGATTTCGGAGTTGACTACCGGGATGAAGCTCTGGATCTGGATCACCTGTTCGGCCGGGATGCGCCCCGGATGCTGGAAATCGGCTCGGGCATGGGCGAGGCGACCCTCGATTTGGCAAAGAAGAATCCAGGCAGCGACTACCTGGCGGTGGAGGTGCACCGTCCTGGTATAGGCAGTTTGCTGCGCGGGATCGTTGCGCTCGGACTCAGCAATATCCGGGTGATCAATCATGATGTTGTCGATATAGTCAACCGGCAGATACCGGAAGAGTCCCTGACCTCGGTCTATATCCATTTCCCTGACCCCTGGCCCAAAAAACGCCACCACAAACGGCGTCTGATCCAGCCCCGATTTATCAGCAGGTTAACCGCGTTGATGAAAACCGAAGGGCAGTTGTACCTTGCCACCGATTCTGCGGACCTGGCCGAGCACATGCTGTTGGTATGTGACGCTGAACCCGGCCTGGTCAACCAGGCGGGGCGCGGCAATTTCGCACCGCGGCCCCAATGGCGGCCGCTAACAAAGTTCGAACAACGGGCAGTGGATATGGACCATCAGGTACGCGAACTTATATATTGCCGGCGAACCTGATAAGATACAGTTTAGGAAACTCTGAGGACTTAATCAGAGGTTCCTTTAATAACTGACATGTCAGATTTAACTCAAACCGCAACCGACATCGCCAGGGAGGCCGCGGAGAAAATCATGGGGGTCTACGAGACGGATTTTGAGGTCCGGAGCAAGACCGACCGAACTCCACTCACCCAGGCCGACATGTCCTCTCACGATGTAATTTGCAGCAGGCTGACGCGGCTTACACCAGATATTCCCGTACTATCGGAAGAATCCGCACACATTCCCTATTCAACAAGGAAAACCTGGAACCAATACTGGCTGGTCGACCCATTGGACGGCACCCGCGAGTTCATCAAGCGCAATGGCGAATTCACCGTGAATATTGCGCTGATCCGGAACAATTATCCCGTTTTGGGTGTGATTTACGCGCCAGTGATGAACCTTTGCTATTACGCCGCACAAAACGAGGGCGCTTATAAGCAGGGCGAAGGCGCTAACGCAGACCTGAAACTCAAGGCAAAGACCAGTCACGCTGAAAAGTTGGTCGTTGCCGGGAGCCGCTCCCATGGCAACAAAAGGCAACAAGCGTTCGTCAGCAAGATGGGCGACCAGGTTGAATACATTGCGATAGGCAGCTCCCTGAAATTCTGTCTCGTGGCCGAAGGCGTTGCTGACATCTACGCGCGCTTCGGACCTACTTGCGAGTGGGACAGCGCCGCCGGCCAGTGCATCCTCGAAGAAGCAGGCGGCAGGGTAACAGACACCGATTTCACCCGCTTGCGCTACAATGCCAAGGAGTCCTTGCTCAATCCTGACTTCCTGGCCTTCGCTGATCCGGCATTCGAGTGGAAAAGCTGTTTGTGATTTGGATAAATCTTACGAATCTAACGGTCGTTTCCTATGAAACTTGAGTTCACCAAGCATGCAACACGCGTGCTGGCAGAGCGGACAATCCCTCGCATATGGGTGGAACGAACTGTCCGTGAACCGGAACTTCGACAACAGGACCCGAATGATCCGCATATAGAGCGCTTTTACCGTCGCATCCCCGAAAATGGCGGTCGTGTCTTGCGGGTAGCTGTAAACACTAAGGTTGCGCCGTGGCGGGTGGTAAGTGTATTCTTTGACAGAAGCAAGCGAGAAAAATTATGAAACTGCATGTCGATAAAGAAGCTGATGCGCTCTACTTGCGTCTGGATAATTCAAAAATTGTCGATTCAGAGGAAGTCTCACCGGGAGTCGTTCTCGACTATAATGAAGCCAACGAACTCGTAGGAGTAGAGATGTTGAACCTTTCCAGACGCTCCTCAAGCATAAAGTGGTCTTCCCTTGAATTTGAAACCTCGTAGAGCGGCTTTGAAGAACAGACTGAATCGCCACCAGACAATCCTCACCGCATGATCTTGGACGAATCAACCTCAATGGTCTAAAGTTACTGGCATGAGCAATAAAATAGATAAAGGTGGACAGTTCCCCGATATCGAACTGGACATTGCCGGAGGAGGCAGGTTGCGTCTCCCGGGTGATATCAGTACCCCTTATGCCTTCATCCTGTTCTATCGCGGTCATTGGTGACCTTTCTGCCGCCGGCAGTTGGTCGGCTTCAAAAAACAACGCAAGGCGCTGGCCGAGCTTGGCGTGAGCATTGTTGCGGGTTGCGTGGATTCAGAGGAAAAAACAGCCGAAGTCGCTTCTGAACTGGGCTTCCCCGTCGCCTGGGGCATGACTCGCGAGTTAGGCGAACAATTCGGCGCCTGGTGGGACGAGGGAAGAGAATTCATCCAGCCCAGCGAATTTTTCATGACCGGTTCAGGCAAGGTGCTCGCTTCCACGTACAGCAGCTCCCCGATAGGTCGGATGGATCCGGAAGACGCCGTCACCCTGGCAAAATTCATTATTCAGAAAGCGTAAACGGGTCGCCCTCCGGGCGACACAGTATTTGACTGGACTCCCTCTTTCGAGGGAGTGGTATGGTGGCAGGGCGCACGGGAGCGTCCCTCCTTCCCATTCTCGTGGAAACGGGAATTCAGTGGGATGCAGCGAGTCGGGCCAGCCAGGTCCGCCCCGTTTTTTACCGCCACAGCATTTCAATTACAGTAATTTCGTTCTCCCCGGTGTTGGTATGGCTGTGAGTCTCTCCTCCTGCCTGCCATTGAAAATCGCCGGCTTTGACCTGCACCGCATTGCCGTTGCCATCAGATATTTCACCCGCGGACAGGTAAACTTTTGTAAAGGGAAGATGATGCGTATGAACCCCCGTTTGCTCACCCGGTTGCAAGCGGATTTGATAGACGCTGGCATGGGGTTTTTCCGTTAGCAGGACCATGCCGCCGGTATCGCCTTCCAACGCCGCCTTGTCAGCAGTTTTGTCGCCCTTGACGCCGATGGCAATAACATGGAATGGCGTTGTGCCGATGTTCCCGACACGATGGACATGCGGCAAATCGTGGTTGTCGGAACTGAACCTGATATCACCGGTTTTAACATCTGCGACTCTCCTTTCCTCGCCTAAGGGGTCCGCCCAGACTTTGGTCCCCACAATCGTGACGTAAAGCAGATCGAGCTTATGTTCATGGTACAGACTGACGTAACCGGGCGGCAAAAAAACATTCAGGATCATGGCCTGATCGTTCTCAAACACCAGCTTGTGCTGCGGTTCCTCGTACACCGGTATCCAATCCTGCGCAGATAAAGCGGAGCCACATACCGCCAGGAGGACACTGCCTAAAACATTACGGAAGCTGATCAATCTACTCATATCGTATTATTCTCCTTCAGTAACACAGCAAGTTGCGAATCCTGGGATTCTAATTTTACGAAGTTCTGGCTTAATCTCACAGGTGAGATTTTCGGGCTTGATAATCTTACAATAAAACGTTGATAATATTGCAGTAATTCGCCCCGCGCCGGCGACGAGTTGCTTTGAAGAAGTGACCGAATACATCCGTGGTGCGGGAAGGCAGAACGGATGACGTCCACGCTCATCTCGACCGAAGCATGGCTGGCGGAAATGACTTTGTACCTTGTTTGAGACTTGTTTGAAACCTTTTTGAAACCTTTTTGAAACCTTTATGAGACCTTTATGAGACCTTTATGAGACCATTTATTTCATGTATGCCAATATGTTATCTCATTTGTTTGTGCATTTCTATTGCAGGCTGAACGTCCATCATAGTGTGCAGCGGCCAGGATTTCAATTACCAGCATTGCGTGATTGCTTGATTGTCTCCTGGGTGGTCGGTGGCATGCCTGATTGGATAACCGGCAGGCCGCTTTACTGCAGCCGACCAACTGGCGCATCACCTGAGAATATCTTCCACCGCTTTGCCAACAAGGAAAGAGCACGACATTCAGCTCGGGAATCGTGGAAAAATGTGGCCAGGGACAGAATCGAACTGCCGACACAGGGATTTTCAGTCCCCTGCTCTACCTACTGAGCTACCTGGCCAGGGAGATATGAGCGCCATACCTGTGGCGCTGCGGAGCAAAATAGTGTATTAAATCTGACTCCGGGTTTTCCGTCAAGAGGATATTGCCATGACGCAGGAAGAAATAACGCTTGCACTGCGCGGGACTCTGATACATGCGCCGGCAGCGGGTGTCGTTGAAATTCTAGAAAACACGCTGATCGCGGTGGATAACAGCGGTCTAATTACCGCAGTAACGACTCCGCAAGAACCGGACTACGCGGCGCTGGAACAGGCGGCGTCACGGACTGGCAAGCTCAGGCAGCTATCGCCAAAAGAGTACCTGTTGCCCGGATTGGTGGACACCCATGTCCATGCGCCGCAATGGCCGCAACTGGGCAAAGCGCTGGACCGGCCACTGGATGTATGGCTGCAGCAGTATACGTTCCCACTGGAAGCCAGGTATGCGGACCCGGATTTCGCCGAGCGGGTTTACCGCAGCCTGGTCCGTACCTTGATCGCCAACGGGACGACAACGGCGATGTACTACGCGACCATTCACCTTGAGGCATCAAGACTTCTGGCAGAAATCTGCCTGGAGCAGGGCCAACGGGCGCTGGTGGGCAAAATCGCGATGGATAACCCAGAACAATGCCCCGATTATTACCGCGATGCGAGCGCCGGACAGGGCTTGGAAGACACCGAGAACTTCCTGGAGCAGGTACTGGGTTTACCCGGCAACGCGAGCCGGCTGGCGCTACCGGTGATCACGCCGAGGTTCATTCCCGCGTGCACGGATGAAATGCTGCGGGGATTGGGCAAACTGGCGCAGCGCACCGGTTGTCATATCCAAACCCATTGTTCCGAGGGCGATTGGGAACATGCCTACGTGCTTGACCGCTGCGGAAAAACCGATACGCTTAGCCTGGATGGCTTTGGCCTGTTGACCGAAAAGACTGTCCTGGCCCATTGCAACTTTATCGATGACACTGATATGCGGGCGATCAAGGACGCAGCAACGGGGATCGCGCATTGCCCGTTATCCAACCTGTATCTTGCCAACGCTGTGTTTCCGGCACGCAAAGCGCTGGACAGGGAATTACAGATCGGCCTGGGCACGGATATCGCCGGAGGCGCCAACCCCGGCATACTGCATAACTGTCAAATGGCGGTCACTGCTTCACGCGCATTGGAGGACGGTGTCAATGCGGAACTCCCGGCAGCGGAACGGGGCAGGCCCGGCACGCGCATTGATTTTCGCGAAGCCTTCTGGATGGCCACCGCGGGAGGCGGTGAGGCCCTTGACCTGAAGGTGGGCAAATTCGTTCCGGGTTACGCATTCGACGCGATCGTGATCGACACGGACGCGCCGGACAGCAATCTCATCATCTGGGATGACCTGGACAGCGGTGACGATATTTTACAAAAGATCATTTACAACGCCGACCGCCGTAACATCAGGCAAGTATGGGTGCAGGGGAGGCAGATCAAGGGTTGAGAGAGTCAGAAAATTTGTGCCCGGCTGCGATACGAATTATAATAGGTCCATGACCAAAGCGGTCATTTTCAATACAATCATGAATGAAAGGAAACGTTGTTTATGGAAATCATATGGAACCTCGGCAAGGCAGCGCGCAACCTACGGAGGCATGGTGTCTCATTTCAAGAGGCAGCTACGGTATTTAATGACCCACTAAGTTTGACTGGATATGACCCTGACCATTCATTTGAAGAAAACCGTTATATTACAGTCGGGATTTCTCACAATGGACGAGTTATGATGGTAGCCCATTGCGACCGGAATGATCATGTTCGGATCATCAGCGCTCGAGAACTTACACGCAGAGAAAGAAGACAATATGAAGAAGGAATCACCTGAAAAGATGAAAGACGAGTTACGTCAGGAATATGACCTGTCTGAATTACTCCGGGGTGGAGTAAAAGGTAAATACGCAAAGCGTATCCGCGCCAAAACCAACCTTGATTTATTACCGGATGATGATTCCAACGCCTCTTGCCGGGAAACAGCGCAAGAGGAAAACCTCAATCTTACTCACTCAAAGTAAAAACAAAGAAAGAGTCAGAAACGCATCACGACACCGGCACATACTCCTTCGGTTTGTCCGAGCCTTCGCCAAAGAAATATTTTTCCATCTCCTCCTCCAGGAACTTGCGCGCCTTCGGCTCAAACGGAGTCAAGCGGTATTCGTTGATCAGCATGGTCTGGTGAGACAGCCACATTTGCCAGGCTTCCTTGGATACGTTTTCATAAATGCGTTTGCCCAGGTCGCCGGGGTATGGGGGGGCGACGAGACCCTCCGCTTCCCGGTTCAGTTTTATGCAGTTGACTGTGTGCGCCATGATGTCTTCTCCCAGTGTTATGCTACCTGCCTCAGCAATGCCTTGACCGGCGCGGCAATAGCTATTTCCATACCCTGTTCGGGGTTGTGCCAAAGGTAGCTTTCATTATCCCGTATTGTATCAGTCTTGTCCCGGATTACGCCTTTCATCGGTGTAATATCCAGGTGGAAGTGGCTGAAGCTGTGGCGGATTTGCGGCAGAGTGGTAAGCGCCTCGGACACCAACGCTGCGCGTGACTCTATCCAGTCAGCCAGTTCCGCGCCGGAGCGGTATTCCGGGAAGCTCCATAACCCGCCCCAGATCCCGCTCGGCGGGCGTTTTTCCAGCAGGATTTCTCCCTGCTCATTTTGCAACAGCGCGAATACCACCTTGCGTTCCGGCAAGGCTTTTCTGATTTTCCTGGTGGGTAACTGTTGCTGTGCCCCATGGCGTTGCGCATGGCAGGCGGATGCCAGCGGACAATCCGCGCAACGCGGACTACTGCGGGTACAAACGGTGGCGCCCAGGTCCATGATAGCCTGCGTGTAAGCGGCGGTTTGCTGTTGCGGCGTCTCCCGCTCGGCCAACTCCCACAAGCACTTCTCCACTTCCCGCTGCCCCGGCCATCCGTATATGCCGTAGTAGCGGGTCAGCACCCGTTTTACGTTACCGTCGAGGATAGGCGCGCGCCGGCCATGCCCCAGACACAGTATCGCGCCCGCGGTGGTACGGCCGATGCCGGGCAATGCCATCAGCGCATCCAGGTCGGCAGGCAGGCGGCCCTGGTAATCCTGAACAATTATCCGGGCGGCCCGGCACATGTTTCTCGCCCTGGCGTAATACCCCAGTCCGGCCCAGAGGCTCAGCGCTTGATCGAGGGGCGCGTCAGCCAGCGCGTGCGCGTCCGGAAAGCGTTCAACAAAACGGAGAAAGTAAGGGATCACGGTTTTCACCTGGGTCTGTTGCAGCATGATCTCGGAGACCCAGACTCGGTAGGGGTCCGCATCCTGCTGCCAGGGCAGATCATGCCGGCCATCGCGTTTGAACCAGGGCAGCAATGCGGCGGCCAGCTCAGGCATCGGGCGCGCCGCCGGCCAGGCTCTCCATTTTCAATATGCTCTTCTGCGCCTCGCTGATCATCTTGCGTTTCAGAAAAAACGGACCGATCGCGGGAGGCACCCAGAAGTCAGGCTGTAGATTGAAACTGTAGACCATTTCAGAAC
Source organism: Gammaproteobacteria bacterium (assembly GCA_965221335.1). Lineage (GTDB taxonomy): Bacteria > Pseudomonadota > Gammaproteobacteria > Eutrophobiales > Eutrophobiaceae > JAAXHV01. The sequence continues at coordinate 710,815 of CBDCSC010000004.1, forward strand.
GGCCCGGGCCGCGCGCCTTGACCTGCCATTCAGCCCTGCCGGATTTGAAATCGCTCTGCTCCGGGACCATCAGCGCGACCAGCCTGCCGTCGGGGAACAGCTCCATATCTTCGACCATCACCACCTTGAAACAGAAGAATACAATGCAAGTGCCGACGACAAGCCGGCGCCGGGTCTTGTCTTCGGGCGCGTCCTTCACAAGCGAGGATTCGAGCATCACTTCGCTGAGTTGATGGAAATTCTCGTGATCCGTGAGTAGCGCCAGCAGTTCTTCCTTATCGGCATCAACCCGCATGACCAGGTGCAACTGATAATCGTTGCCCTCATGTTCCACATGGGCGGACTCTATCTCGCCGGCACCGCACAGGGCGCTGAAAAACACCAGGTGAAGTAAAAAAAGCAACCACATAGGCACAAGCCAATGAGTTATGTAGGCCAACTCTCAATAATACAATGATCAATTCTACTTGAAAATCCCTTTAAGACCTTCCTTCAAGCCCTCTTTCAGCAAATCTTTCAACGGCTCGGTTTCGGCGCCCTCTTCCGGTTCCTGCCCGTTCTCCGATTCTTCGGGATCGCTTGCGCCGGGAAGCTTCCGTTCCAGTACATCAAGCACCCGCTCGACCAGCGAGCTTTTCAGAATATCCTCCCAGGCCAATCTTATTTTCGGATCGTCCAAAGCGCCTTCGATAATCAACGGCAACTCCAGGTCTTCGAGTTCGGCCAGATCCTTGTCACCCTCACTTTTTGCGGTATTGTCAACCGTCGCAATGGCCTGGTAATCGATACTGCTGTTATGCAGGTCTGCCAGCACGCCGCTGCCTTGCAGACGAAACCCCGGCGCATTCAGCGCCAGGTCATCCATGCGGATAATTCCGTTCGTTGCTACAGGGTTGCCGGAGAACTCGGTAAACTCAGTTGCCGCGCGCGCCTCATCATCAATAACCTGGCCTTTTTTGAATTGCTTCCATTGGCGCAATGCCCGGCCCAGGTCAAAACCGGCAACCGCGCCCTCAATAAAGCTCATGCTCATCTGTCCATTAAGGTTGCGTTTCATGGCCTCGACGCTGTTACCCTCAGCGGCCAGCGCGGCGGAGAAATTCCCTTTGCCGCGCAACCGCGCCGTGCCGGTCATGTCCGCGAGCAGGGGTTCAGCCTGTATGTTCTGCAGGTTTGAATTGAGCGTGAGCACGGGAGGTTCGGCGCCGGCATCAAGCCTGACATCGGCAGATAGACGACCTTCATACAGGGATGCGGTTATCGGGTCTGCCTGCAACACGCTGTCCCTGGTCTCCAGGCGTATCCTGAGATCGTCGAGGCGCGCACCGGCCAATATCAATCGGCCTACTTCCAGGTCAGCATCCACATCGGTAGCGGTCAGTGCGGCAACAGGCAATGCCGCGCTCGCGGCATCCTCGTTCCTGGCTGCTGCCGGACGGGTACTGGTTTCCGAATCCGGCGGCAGGTAACGGTCCAGGTCGATTTGATCCACCGCCAGGTCGAACTGCATAACAGGCCGGGTCGCAGATTCGGTAATACTGAATTCACCGTCGAGGCGCGTGTCATCCAGTTGCAACGCCATGTCTTCCAGGCTCAGTCCGGCATCAGAGAGGTCGAACCCGCCGGACCAGGACACCCGGGAAAATACATTTTCATCCGCAGTAGCAGGAAGTTCCAGCTTAAGCTGTTGCGTAAGCTGCCGCAGGTTGAACGGCGCAACCTGCAGCCGCCCGGCGGCAGTCGGTGTATCGAAAATGTCGGTGAACTCTACCTGACCACTGCTCTCCAATCCCAGCCCCAACAGGCTAAGCTCGTCCAAGTCCAGTGTCTCCTTGTCCAGGTTGATCCGGGTGTTCGCATTCAGCGTCATGGCCGCCCCTGCTCCCGGGATATCTGGGCCTGCGAACAGGGCCTGAACGGTGATCGGCTCTAACGTAATGACCGATCTCTTGCCCTGTGCCAGGGTATCGATCTCCACCGATTGCAGCGTCTCGGCCAGGCCAGGCTGACCCAGCGCGTTAAGTAAACCTGCCAGCCGGTTGCCCTTGATATTCAAATTGCCTTCCAGCTTCCCTTTCCTGGCGCCCATGTCGCTGGCTTCCAGCGCGCCTGTCGCGGTGATGCCCAAGGCTTGCAGCGACAGGACCGGCACGGACATGTCTCCGCTTTTCAGGTCCGCATCAAAAACGGTATTCAGGTGGAATGACTTGGTTGGGACGCCGGCAAGTTTTCTGCCGTAGGTGGCCAGCGCCGTGTCCTGGCCGCCCTGCAGTTGGCCGAATACCTGCAACAGTGTGGGCAGGTCAGAGCCGGTCGCGTTCAGTTCGCCCTGGTAGCCGGGGGCGTCGGAATGAATGTCACGCGCTTTCACAGCGCCGCTGATATCTGCGCCTGGCAAGTTCGCGGACAGTTCTGACAGGTCAATATCTCCTCGCTCCAGGTCCGCGTCAACCGAGGCGCTGATGCGGAAACTGCGTTGTTCCATCCGGGCCAGTTGCGAAGCCAACGGCTCTACCTCAAGGGTCTTGAATAACAGGCTCAGGTCCTGGCCGTTCGCGTCCAGTGTTGCCGCGATAACAGGCGCCGGCGCATCGATCTCCTGCAGGCTGATGTCGCCGGTAACCGTTGCATCCAGCATATCCAGGGTGAAACCGGACAACGCCGCGGTTCCCTCATCCAGGTCCACGTTAACCAACGCGGACAATGCCGCCGGAGTCGCCCCGCTGGGGATCTGTTTGCTCCTGAGCGTTGCGTCGGCGTTAAGCGGCGCCAGCGCAAATTGCCGTCCGTCCGTGGTATAGTTAATGGTGCCGGTCAACGCAACTGTGGCGTCCAGCGCCGGCTTGTCGCTCCTGCCATGGAAGCTCAAGCTCATGGCAACAGGGTCGCCGTACACCAGTTCTTCAATGGATGCGTCAATGTCGGAAAACTCGTAGCGCACTGACGCCTGGCGGTTGTCCAGGGTTACCCTGGCGTCCTCGATAGCAACGCCGCCCAGGGCCAGCGCAGCCAGGGACAGTAACGGCTCGTCGTCTTTTTCAGCCGCGCCGTCGAACCTGTCCCAGTTGGCAACGCCTTGTTCATTGCGAACCAGGTTCAGGACCGCGCCTTGCACGACAACCGTATCCACTTCGTATGCTTCCCGCAACAGGGGGAGTGTTTTGACCCGTAGCTTGAGGTAATCCAGGGACGCGAACGGGCCGGCGCCAAACGCTTCGGTGTCGGCGATGGCGACATCGGTGGCTTCCACGCCCAGCCAGGGATAGAAGGTGTAGGCAATGGCGCCGTTCAGGGAGAGTTCACGACCTGTTTCCTTATAGAACCTGGCCTCAATCCAGTCCTTGTGCTCATTCGGATCAATGGCCGATATGTAAACCAGAACAGCAACCAGCGCCACCAAGCCAAGGCCGGCCAGCCAGCACAGCAATTTGAACAGTTTTTTGAGCATGCCCATGATTGGTATAGCGAACACTCCGGGTAAATATTATTGTTTATATCAGTGTCTCAAGGTGGCGGCGCGCGCCGGCAATTGCCGCGCGTACCCTGGCAGGGGCAGTCCCACCCGTATGATCCCGGGCGGCGATGGCGCCTTGCAACGTCAGGCAACGGTATACGTCTTCCTGAATCCCCTCGTGGAATTGCTGTAACTCCGCCAGTTCCAGTTGTTCCAGCTCGCGGCCTTGTTGAATGGCATACTGTACGACCTTGCCGACAACGGCATGGGCGTCCCGGAATGCCACGCCCTGCATGACCAGGTAATCCGCCAGGTCGGTGGCCGTCAGGTAGCCTTTCTGCGATGCTGTGAACATATTGTCCCGTTTTACCTGTATGGAGGGAAGCAGCTTCAGGTACGCCTCGAGACACTGCTTCAGCGTGTCTACTGCGTCGAACAAGCGCTCCTTGTCCTCCTGGTTGTCGCGATTGTAAGCCAGCGGCTGGCCCTTCATCAAGGTCAGCATGGCCATCAGGTCGCCATAAACCCGGCCGGTTTTGCCGCGCACCAGTTCCGCCACATCCGGATTTTTCTTCTGTGGCATGATCGATGAGCCGGTACAGAACGCATCGTCTATATCGATGAAGTCGAAAGCCGGCGACATCCACAGTACCAGTTCCTCGGAAAACCGGGACAAGTGCAGCATGACCAGCGCCGCGTCAGCGCAGAACTCGACGGCAAAGTCACGGTCGCTGACTGCATCCAGCGAATTTCCCGCTACCGCGTCAAACTCCAGCAACTTGGCAGTCACAGATCTATCGATGGGAAAGCTCGTTCCGGCCAGCGCCGCCGCGCCCAGGGGCAACACGTTAATCCGGGCCAGGCAATCCTGCAAACGTTGGCGGTCGCGCTCCAGCATTTCATACCAGGCGAGCATATGGTGGCCGAACGTAACGGGTTGCGCTCCCTGCAGGTGGGTGTAACCTGGCATGATGGTCTCGGCTTCCTGTTCCGCCAGTGTCACCAGCGCCTGCATGTTCTGCACCAGCAACGAGTTAATGGCCGCCACCTCGGTGCGCAAGTACAGGCGCAGGTCGGTCGCGACCTGGTCGTTACGGGAACGGCCGGTATGCATTTTTTTACCGACTTCGCCGACCCGCTCCACCAGCGCCGCTTCGATATTCATGTGCACATCTTCCAGTTCCCGTTTCCAGGCGAACTCGCCCGCCTCAATCTCGACGAGGATGGCGTTCAGTCCGCTACAGATATGCGCGGCGTCATCTTCTGTCAATACGCCAACGCGCGCCAGCATCTCCACATGGGCGATCGAACCCTGGATATCATACGGGGCCAAACGCCGGTCGAAAGACACGGATTCGGTGAACTGTTCCACGAATTGATCCGTGGACTCGGTAAAGCGACCGCCCCAGGGTTTGACTGTGTCTTTTTTGGCTGCCATCGGCTGGAATAAGATTATTTTTTACTGGTGACAGTATAACGCAGGCACGCCAAAAGGCGCGTAATCAGAGTAAAATATGTGCTTTTCCTCGCTAAATTGAGCAATTTACTCTAATCCTGATCTCTCACCATGCCGCATCGCCTGAGAAATCCGGGCTAACCTCATATCTCCCAGGTATCCTCAGCCGCGTTGTAGAGATAACAGGTTGTTAACTTCCCCGACTCCACGGCGCAAACCTCCGACAGACGTCTGACTCCGGCGCCATCCAGGTAGTCCATGTGCAAGACCATATGCAGGTTGTGCAGGTACTCGGCCTCGATGGTCTTGAACGGCAGGGTCGAGCGGCCCATGGTCAGGCTGACCAGACGCGTCAGCGCCGCCCTCGCGTTATTGGCATGCAACGTGGTACAGACGCCGCGATGGCCCGTGTTCAGCGCCTGAAAAAACACTTCGGCAGCGTCCGGTTCCCTGATCTCGCCAACGATGATACGGTCCGGTCTCTGGCGCAGGGAAGCCGCCAGCAGGGTTGCCAGGGTAAGCGCCGGCGTATCCTCTGAATCATGTTGTTGCGCCTCCATTTGTATCACGTTAGGGGCATTGAGGCTGATCTCAGCCACATCTTCACAGACCACGATCCGCTCGCCTCGCGGAATTGCATGGGACAGCGCATTGAGCAACGTGGTCTTGCCGCTGTTGGTGGCGCCGGAAACAAGCAGGTTGTCGCCGCGTTCCACGGCAGCCAGTAACAGTTCCTTGATGGCGGGACTGATGGTATGACTTGCTTCCAGGCGGTCCAGGTCCAGGTCTCGCCGCCGGTGCAGGCGAATCGACAAGGTACAACCGGAAGGCGTCGCAGTGGGCAATGTTGCGCAGACCCGGCTGCCATCCGGCAGTCGGGCATTGATGATCGGCGTCTTCACCGGATCGAAAAACTGCGTCAGCGCGTTCGCGATCTGCTCGATCAATGTGGCGACTGAGACATCATCCGGAAAAGCCAGGTCAGTCCGGTACATGCCCTGCTCCATGTCATCCGCCCAGATATCATCGTAGCGGTTGACCATGATATTCGTCACCCGGTCATCGTCCAACAGGGACTGGATAGGGGAAAGGTAGAACCTGACCAACTCCCAGTCGGCGCTGGTCAATGCGGTAAGCATAATGATCCTTGATTCATTTCCGTAACGTTTCCTGACAGTTTCCGCGTTATGGTCTACGGAAAGGGTCGTTTCAGTGATTGTAACTCATGAAACCTTTCCAGCGAAATCAAAAAATCAAAAGAATGCAGGGGAACCATTTGTTTTACTGGATTCCCGCTTGCGCGGGAATGGGTTCTGGGGCGCTCGCTTGAACCCTGCCACCGTACCACTCCCGCGATGGAAGGGGGGCACTACCGCGAACCCCGCCACCGAACCACTCCCGCGAAAGCGGGAGTCCAGTCAAATACTGTGTCGCCCGAAGGGCGACTCCTTGTTCCACTGGATTCCCGCTTTCGCGGGAATGGGATGGGGAACTGGTTGGTTCACGGCACATTAACAGCAGCACATTGACAGGATGACCAGTGGATTTACTTCTGCTAGAATCCTGGCATTGAGGAAATAACAGGAGGAAGCCGGCAGGCGGAATGCCGGCTTACAGGAATTTGGATAATCTACTGACACGCATGGCAAGCTGGAGCGACCCCTGGTTCTGGGTGTGCGTCGCCGCTGTCATCTATATTAACGCTGTCGTTGGTTTTTTCCCCCTGTCTTCGGTGCGGGAGTTAACGCCCGCAGAGCGCCTGCTGATGCACATCCGGCGGGTATTGTTGCTGTTGTTTCTGCTGTTGTTACCGGGTTTTCCTCTGTGCCTGTGGTTTCTGGCAGCCAATGTTACCGGCGACATCGTGGCTGCCAACAATATTGTTCATATTGTTGTCATCAGCCAGGCTGACAGGATGTGGGGGTTGCTGGCCGGTTTGCTGCTTGCGGGTCTGTTAAGCAGAATCATCTTCCTGCGCTACCTGTACCCGCGCTTTTCGTCGTGGTTCATTTTCAGGCGGGTCTCCCAACGCGGCGACCAGGTTTCCGATATACGCACCGAGGTCGGCCGATTCCGGAATAAGCCGTTCCGGCCCGAAAAGTATTACCGGGCCGGGATGATATTTATCGGGCTGCGTGAGGACAAGACACCCATGCACATCCCTGTGCGGGAGTGGAAGACCTGGAACCAGCGCATGGTTGGCGCTACCCAGACCGGCAAAGGCGTCCTGTTCGGGGTGCAACTTGACCAGTCCGTGCGCCAGGGCTTTTGCACGGTATTTTTTGACATCAAGCCGGACGAGCACGCGCTGGGCATCCTGCGCAAAGCCTGCGAGCAAGCCGGCAGGCGCCTGGTAACCGTGGATTTCAATGGCGAACTGCCGGGGAAGTGGTCGCCGTTCAGGACCGGCAGCGAGCGGGAGATAAAAACCCGGCTGATGCAAGCCTACAACCTGGTTGAACGGGGCGACACTGCGGATTTCTACAAGATCGGTGAGCGGGAATTCCTGGAATCAATCTTTCACAAGTGGAGTAAGGAACTGATCGACCTGCCGAAGCTGCTCAGGAGCGCGGCCAAACCCCCACCTACCATCACCAACCTGACCCGGGAGATGCTGGCGTTATCCGCGCTGAAACCCGGACGCTGCAAGGGAGTGGATATCGAACGTGTATTACGCGAGAACGCGGTGCTTTATGTGCGTTCATCCGCAACCGACCCGGTGGTGAAACGCGCCACCCAGGTATTTCTGTTATGCCTGTTGCAGGCGGCGACGCGCATGTACCGGCGCCGCGAACGTTCAAGCCACCTGTTTATTGGCGTGGACGAAGTCAAGTTTCTCGCCACCGACATCCTCGGAGACATGCTGGCGACCATCACCGGATTTGATTGCCACCTGGCAATCGCCTACCAGAGCCTGGGAGACCTGAAATCCGTGAACCCGCGCCTGGTCAATGTGGAAGCCCTGGAGTTCAGCGTCGAGAATAACTGCAAGATGTCCCTGTATTACCAGCCCAATGACTTTGAAACCGCCGATTACGCGGCCCGGCAAAGCGGCACAAAACAGGCCAGCCGTTACCGCATGAACGTGGATATCAACAAGGCCGGCGGCGAAACCTACGCCGACAGAAACCTGATTACCCAGGAAGATGTTTACTACATACACCCCAACACGCTGATGATGCTCCCCTCCAGGGTAGCCATGGCAAAGATGCCGGGCCGACTGGCGGAGCTCGTTCACACCTACTGGGTGGCCGTTGAACCTGCCTACCTCGATTAAAAAAATTGTACGCCCCTATTGCGTGGTACGGTTGCCAGAGGCCAAAGCATTCCCCAGTACCACTCCCTCCTCCGCTCAACACCTATAGGGGAACAGGTTTCACCGGATGGGCACATCTTCCCACTTGCGCGGCGCGCCCTTTGCCACCGTCCTTGCCAGTTCCGGCGAAGCCGTTGGGCATTTATTCAGGAACCTCAGCCGCGCCGCAAATGTCGCCGGCCAGGTAAATTTTTTGATCGCGAAATAGTGGGACAGCGCCGGGTTGCATGCGGCCGGGCGCGCCGGGGAAGACAGGCACAACAGGGCTTCACAGGACAGGCGGGTGACGCCCGTCAACAGTTCGGCACTTGAAGCCGGCTGTCCGTGGGCAAGGGTCAACAGCAATAACAGCTTAAAACAGATCCGTTTCATTTCCGGTTCTCCTACAAGTCAGACTCCCACTATACAGGGATGAATCGCTCCTGATAAGTCCTTACAGCTTAAAACCCTTATGATCAGTACGCGCACAAACATGTAGCTATTGGCACAGGCCGGGACATTCCCCCGTACCACTCCCGCCCCTGCTCAACGCCATACATGGGCAGGCTGAAAAGCGGGAGTCCAGTCTAATACTGTTTCGCCCATCCACAATACCACTCCCGCGGAAGCGGGAGTCCAGTCGATTACTATGTTGCCCGCAGGGCGACCCATTCACATAAAAAAAGGCGATCCAAGGATCGCCTTTTCCGCCGGTCAGCTCCAACCTGCTGCAAGCGCGAAGGGCATGTCGCGTTGCTGTTGGACGCTGCGAAGGTGACGCACCGGTTCCAGAAATGCCAGGCAGACTGTTATTTTCTCAAAACTGTCGAAATTATTGACCGCTTCGTGGTAGTCAATAACGACAGAAGAGTAATAACCTTCTTCGACATCCTCGATACGGATCTCGGCAACGTAGAAGGAAGCGCCAAAGCCTGTGACCTCGAAGGTCAGGCCCCGGTACTTGTCGTTAACCAGGTCGCCACGGTTGACTTCGCCGTCCCTGACTATCGTATACCAGCCATCTTCATTTTTCTCTGCTCTGGGAGCAGAGTTAATACCAGCAATGAGTTGATAATCTACGCTCATGATCGCTACCTCAAGAGTGGGTTTCAAGGGTAGACGACTCGCAATTATCCGGGGGACCCGGATAAATCCGGGTCGCCCGTTTACTCATAAGAAAGTATAGCCGATCAGGCTAGACAGTCCAAGCGTTCCTGATATATTGTCATGCCATGAAACAGGCACAATTGAAACAATTCGGAGAACTGCCGGGCGCCGCCCGGTTCGATGACCTCGATCACTGGATCATCGCGGTCAAAGACACTGGAACCAAGAAACGCTGGCCGCCGTTTCCCTATCGTGACATCCTGCAAAAGCGCGTTGAGCGGCTGCGGCAGAACGGCGGCGACGACCCGCCACCGCTGTTGACCGATCTGCCCAATGAAACAGCGGGACGCATCGCCCTGTCCACCATCAAACCCGACCTTTCCGCGTTCGAATTGCTTTCCCTGGCGCGCAAACTGGCGCAGGGGCACCGTGACTACCGGGCGCAGGAACTCGGCATCGCGGTCATCGGCTTTTCCGGAAAAAAGGCGGCACAGGTAGCGGAGGCCTTGCTGGCTGCGGTCCTGGCGGCCGATGCGAACATGCCCGACTTTCGCAAAAAGAGTCAGAACCGTGCCAGGCTCGAACTGGTTCACCTGTACGGCGTGCCCGAAAAATACGGGTTTGCCCGCACCTTTGCAGAAGACGAAGGCAACGCGCTGGCGCGTTACCTGACCGCCCTGCCCCAGAATGAACTGACCCCGGGGATGTATCGCAAACGCATCGCCGCCTTAGCCAAAGAGTCCGGCTGGAAAAGCCAGTTCTTCAGCATTGCCCAACTGAAGAAAAAAAAGGCCGGCGCATTCCTGGCCGTGGCCCAGGGCAGTCCGCAGCAGGACGGTGGCATCCTGCGCCTGCGCTACACGCCCGAAACACCTGAAACCGGCAATACGCTGGCGCTGGTTGGCAAGGGCATCTGTTTCGATACCGGCGGCGTCAATCTCAAACCGCATAACTACATGATGGGCATGCATGAAGACATGGAAGGCAGCGCAGTGGCGCTGGGTACGCTGACCGCCCTGACCCGGCTCAAGGCGCCGTTCCCCGTTGAATGCTGGTTGGCGATCTGCACCAATCACATCGGCCCTGATGCCTACAATCCCGGCGACATCGTGACCGCCATTGACGGCACCACCATAGAGATCGTCCACACGGACGCCGAAGGCAGGATGGTACTGGCAGACACCCTGGCGCTGGCTTCGCGCAACAAACCGAAACTGATCATCGATTACGCCACCCTGACAGGCGCCTGTGTCTACGCCATCGGCAAGGCCTACAGCGGTGTCTTTTCCAACAACGCCAACCTTCTACCGCTCATGGTCAAAGCGGGAGTAGAGAGTGGCGAACGGGTCTGGCCGTTTCCGATGGACAAAGACTACGATCAGGCGCTGGAGAGCAAGTTTGCGGACATCAAGCAATGCAGCAGCGATCCCGGCGTGGACCATATCCTGGCGTCACGTTTCCTGCAACGATTCGTCAAGCATGACTGCCCGTGGATACATGTTGACCTGTCCGCCGGCAACAACAAGGGCGGCCTGGCCCACATACCCACCGACACCACGGGTTTCGGTGTCCGCTTTACGCTGAACCTTTTATTGGACCAGAAAATAATCGGATGATAGAGACACATAAGGCGCGTTCGAGCCCTGACATGACTTCCCGTTACGAAACCGTTTATGGATATTGAAATCATCCCTAAAGTTGAGCTTCATTGTCACCTGGAGGCATGTTTTCAGCCACAAACTGTCAAACAGGTCGGGAAAACACTCGGCCTTGATATTCCTGAAGACCCGGATGTCTTCCGGCGCGAGTGGTTGATCACCGAACCGGTGAAGGACCTGGAACAAGCGCTGAAAAAATTCGCGAACATACAAACCTTGTGGGGTTCTGAGGAAACGATTGAACGACTGACTTACGAAGCCTGCGAATACGGCGTTGCGCAGAATATCAAGATATTTGAATTGCGCTACTCGCCGAACTTTATACAAGGAGCCAATGACCGGCTCAGCTTCGAACAAATCCACAATGCCGTACTTCGAGGTATCGCCAGAGCCAAACACCTGGATATCGCCATCGGCCTGATCGGCATAGTGCAAAAAACCCTGTCTCCTAAGGAAGCCGAATACACCACCGATTTCATTATTGAAAACAAGGATTCGTTTGCCGGTATCGATATGGCCGACATGGATATCGGTTTTGGGATTCGGCGCTTTACGCCGCTGATGGCCAAGGCAAAAAAAGCCGGTTTGCACGTTACGCTGCACTCAGGAGAGGAAAATGTGCCGGAAGCGCCGCAACATGTACGTATCGCCATTGAAGAATTGGGCGCTGAAAGAATAGGCCATGGCATCTATATCATTCAAGCACCCGAGGTTATGGATTTAGTGAGAGAGAAAAATGTAATACTGGAACTGTGTCCGACCAGCAACCGCTTGACCAACTCAGTGCCGTCCATTCGCCGGCATCCGCTGCGAAAGCTCATGGAGGCGGGCGTTATGGTATCCATCAATTCGGACGACCCGCACTTGTTTGGCATCGACCTGTGCCACGAGTACCACATTCTCCGGAACGAACTTGCGCTGACGATAAAAGATTTCAACCGCATCAACGACCATGCCGCCGCCTGCAGCTTTCTGCCGGCGGAAGAAAAACAAAGAGTCTGGCCAAGAAAAATCCCGGCAATCAATTAACTGATACGACATCTAACTGACACCATCTCCCTTGGAGCAGCGCCAACATCCCGTAATCGCAGGCATCTAGCCTTCGACTATCCCGTGGGAGCGCGGGCGTCTCGCCCACGTGCGGGCAAGCGCCCGCTATACTCTTCCCTTAGCTACCATACCCCCACATTCTCCGCCGACGCCCAGGGTTCCTTAGGAGGCTGGGCATCGCCCTTTTGTAACAGCTCAATAGAAATATTATCCGGGGTGCGCAGAAAAGCCATATGCCCATCCCGAGGCGGACGATTGATGGTGACACCGCTGTCGGCAATCTTTTGACAGGTGGCATAAATATCATCCACCTCGAAAGCAACATGGCCGAAATTGCGCCCGCCGGTATACTCTTCCGAGTCCCAGTTATAGGTCAACTCCAGCACCGGCGCCGGCATCTTCATCCCTTCAGCCTGGTCTGCATCACCGGACGCGGCCAGAAACACCAGGGTAAAGCGGCCCTGCTCACTCTCCATCCGTTTCACCTCCCGCATCCCCATGGTACCGCAGAAAAAAGACAGACTGTCATCCAGGTCGGAAACCCGGAGCATCGTATGTAGATATCGCATTGGTTTTCTCCTTAATCAGAATTATGGAAGCCAGGCACGGCTTTCAATATTATTGCTTCCGCATGACTTGACCCGCGCATGGGGAATATTCGGGCTCGCCGGATCAACCGTTATCTCCCTGCGACCTGGGTTTACAACCAAATCCATATCTTCCATCGGCACAGCGCCGAGTAGGACTTTATCGCCAAGGACCAGGGCGCCGACATAACAGAAACGGTCCCTGAAAGAGACCTTAATTGGACCGACATAGGGCACATTCATATTCCTGCCATCCGCCATCGACACCTCTCTCAAGGATTCAGTGCTGAGCTTGAGTTGGAGCGCAATGTGCTCGGGGATACATAACATCAACGCGCGTGTATCGGCAAGTGCATTGACCTTGATTGAAGTCAACTGCTGTTCCCGCGGATTGCTTAATTCTATTTCTGTGAAGATGTGTCCCATAGTCTACCCAACAAACCTGTATGAACTTATCACGGAAGCCAGTTATTTGAAAGTTTACCAAGCACATTGTCTACCAACTTTACCGCATCATCAATATCTGCGTCTGTCGTTTCAAAACCAAGACTGAAGCGGATGGATGCCTCGGCATCTTCAGGTGACAGACCAATGGCTTTGAGAACATGTGAAGGTTCGGGGATGCCGGATGTGCAGGCAAGCATAATACCAATTGGTTCAGAACATCAACCGTGCCATTCGAGCAATTGCTGATTTGCTTTCAGCCTGGCCCGCTGATGCATCACCGCCTCAAAAATTATGGCTAAGTCCGATGAATCGTTGTTCAGCAAAGGTAACGCAGCTTGGGCTTCCATCAGAAACTGCTCTTTCATTGTGCTGTTTATATAACCAGCGCTCCACCAGTCTGTAATCCGTTCCCTGGAATTATGCAGTAATGGCGCTGACGGTAGTTTTTCTCGTTTTTGTCCGTTCGCCGTTACACTGGCAGGCATCAAATTCCACAGATCGTTGTTATACCATCGACTCCAGGGGAAGCAATGGTCAATCTCAAAATGTTCATTCCTGAGTTTTTCATCAGTCCATACACAATGAATTGTCTTACCCTTTTGTAGTAACTGCTGCACCCGGCTTCGAGCCGGCTGGGTATCTCGCTGACCTTCATCCCATTGTAAAGCCCTGTAGTAAATTGAATCGTCGTAACGTGTTTGATAGCCTTGCATCAGTCTAACCCATTCGTTAACGATGACGGGTTCTAACCAGCAAGCATACTGTCCCATACATTGCCATATTTCTGCCGGAATTTCGAAAACGCCGAATTGGCTTAGAGTCTCTTTATCAATTCGCCAGAATTTTATATTTGTTAGTTGTACGGTTTCCTTGTTACAGCTAAATACCGGATCATCCCTGCCTGGATGTGTAATGAATTTCGCAGGCATTTTCTGAATATTTTCACAAATATCCCTGATCGCGCCGATTACAAAGCGAGCATGTTCCGAATCAAACTCCGCCCCAATTCTAAGGTCAAATGATGAGAAGCGATTTAACTGATAGAAGTTATCCTTTGCAAAGCCTAGATACCTTCGATTCGATATATCATGCCTCGGGTTTTGAGGAAGCTCATGTTGCAACACCAAAGGCATATAGAGCTTGAGCCAATATAATCCTACCAGCCCGAATGGTATTTCGACTTTATCATCGGTACGCTTGCTGACCATTCCCGGCGCGCCCTCTGCGATGTGAATTAAGGCGCGCAATAAACCCAGCTTATAAGTGGCTGACTTATCGTCATTGACTATGATATGACGCAATAGGGGCAAACTGCCCGTGCCATCATCCGGCAATTGAAAGACCACCGTCTCCCAATGAACATCCGGCCGGGCAAGATTGTCCTCGGAACTTTCATAATAGACTTGTGCCAATGCGCGTTGCTTGGCGAGTTGTTCCAGTTCCCCGCTGCTAACCTCATGGAAACCTCTATCAAGGTTTTCCTGCTCATCGTTTCCGTGACGGAGTGTGAATACCAGGATACCTCCCTGCGCAAGAAGTTCGCCAATGATGCGAAACGCCCGCTCTCTTTTATTCGGTGACACATGCATCCATACGGCGCTCAGAAGTATCAGGTTGAAACGGTGGCCGGCAGTTCGCAGGGATTTCAATTCCGGCAGTTCATCATCCTGCCATATGACATTAGCATGGCTGCCCGGTTTGGCCAGTTGCCGAAACGCTTTACATGGCTCAACGGCAACCACATCCCAACCCTTATCAGCCAGCCAGTTCGCATCGCGCCCGCTGCCGGCCCCAATGTCCAAGGCGATGCCCGGATTATCCGGAATGAAACGGGACCAGGACGCATGCAGTGATTCGGGATCCAGGGAGTAGTACCTGGAAGCCAGTTTTCGCGCATTGTCCGAATAATATTTCACAGTTCTCAAGGATAGTACACTGCTGAACCTGATCCCTTTGACCAACCAGCAACAAATCAGAGTTTTCAATTCCGTTCCACTGCTGCTATGCGTCTACACTAACTCCATACCGTACTGCAATCTCAGATAGCGTTTCTCCTTGCTCAACATACGTCACTAAGACTTCACTCATGAGATCTCACGGCACACGACGCCGTCAAGTCAAGATTATAGAATCTCTGATATTGGCCTAAATCCCTCCGACATGCAAATGACAACAGAGAAACACCGCTCACGATAGCCCCTGGAAGGATGCGCATCACTTGCTGGAAGTTTTTGTTGGAATTTATATTGTGCAAAATGAACCTTGGTCCGAAGCATCCTGATAACTTGCTTTTCTGATACAGCTATGGACTGGGAGTTGCACATCAGACAAGAATGAAAACATCCTGATTTGACAACTTCGAAGACTTGCATATAAAGTAACTCCTGAGAGCAGTCCCGAACTGTCGCCGGATGTGGCAGTAATGCAGAGGGAACAAAAATCCGGGCTGCCTCCCGCCGGGTTTATGGTCGGCGGAGCAACGGTCGGGGTTCCGGCCAAGTGAATTGAACAACACGATTGGAGTAGGAAAATGGTTGATGCAGCTTTTGATACGCTGAAGATGGCGCAAGGCTTGAAGGACTCCGGTATGGAGGCCGAACAAGCGGAATCGGTGGTGATACTGGTGCAAGATGCGATTAATGAGCGAGTAGCGACCAAGGCTGACTTGGCTGTGCTTCGCGGTGACATAGAGAATTTGCGGGGCGATATGGAGAAGATGGAAACATCGCTACGCCACGAGATGGAGAAGCAGGAAATATCGATGGACCACCGGCTCAAGAATCTGGAATTGCGGCTGATGGTAAAAATTGTCCTGATTCAAGCTGCGTTCACGGGTTCGCTGTTGGGCGCTTTAAGATTCTTTCTCTTGCCGGGATAACCAACAATTTGTAGCGCTTTGTTCTTACGCCGCCTCGGTAATACCGGCAGATTTATTGCAACAAACTAACAGGGCTACCACGGTATAAGAACCGAAATTGCGTGACCATCGTAGAGTAGTATTCCGGTTTTGGAGTTTAAGCTGCAAAGCCGCATTGCTCAAACCAACGAGTCTCCGGGATTCCCGGGGCGGTTCACTTTGTTGTAAGATATTGCACCTTGCGGTTGTACAAGGACGACTTCGCCTGGGGAACCAGTTGGGGTTCAGTCACGATATTATCCTTGTCTTTATGAAACAGCGCTTGCTATATATTTTGGTGTTAGCTGGTTTTTCTGTCGCCGCCTTATATGCTTCAGAACTGACCGTAATTAAAAATGCAACGCTGATTGAGTCCGACATTAATGACGGTGACAGTTTTATGGTTGATGCAGGTGGTCGTCAATTGTATTTTCGTCTCTACTATGTCGATTGCCCGGAAACCTCATACAATAGCAAACCCGACCTGGAAAGAATCCGCGAACAACAGTTCCACTTCGGCCTGGCAGAACCCCATGAAGTGGTACGCTATGGAGAAACGGCTGCCAAATATGTACATGATGTATTGTCCCAGCCATTCACTATCCATACCAGTTACGCTAACGCCCCAAGACGCTCTGCTTCCAGTCGATATTATGCGTTCGTCGAAACCCACGATGGCCGGGACTTGGGCTACCTCCTTATCGAACAAGGTTTGGCTAGAATTCACGGAAAAACACGCCCAAGCCCGAATGGCAAGCCTACCCATACTGTATTAGAAGAGTTGCAAGACCTGCGCACCGTCGCTCTGCTGAACCGCGCTGGAATTTGGCAATCAACCCAACCCAAAAGCCTGGCTGACATGCGCAAACGGCTGCGTGATGATGAACAGAAACTGAAAGAATTACAGAATATCTTGTCGCAGAAGCGCAACCCCGATGATCCGCCCCTCAACTTGAATACTGCATCAAACAAAGAACTCCAGTCAATTCCTGGAATTGGCCCTGCAACTGCCAACAAAATTACCGCCGCCAGACCTTACCGGTCCGTTGATGACTTGTTGAGTATTCCAGGGATTGGCCCGAAAACCTTAGAGAAGATTTCTCCTTACGTGACAGTAAAGGATGAATAATCAGATAATTATGAAAAACTAAGCATCCTGATAGCTTGCTTTTCTGATACAACTCTGAACTGGGGTGTGCACATCAGACAAGAATGAAAACATCCTGATTTGACAACCTGAAAGACTTCCATATACAGTAACTCCTGAGAGCAGTCCCGAACTGTCGCCGGATGTGGCAGTAATGCAGAGGGAACAAAAATCCGGGCTGCCTCCCGCTGGGTTTATGACCTGCGGAGCATGGGCCGGCTTTCCGGCCAAGTGATTTGAACAACACGATTGGAGTAGGAAAATGGTTGATGCAGCTTTTGATACCCTGAAGATGGCACAAGGCTTGAAGGACTCCGGTATGGAGGCCGAACAAGCGGAAGCGGTGGTGATACTGGTGCAAGATGCGATTAATGAGCGAGTAGCGACCAAGGCTGATCTGGCTAAGACGGAGAATACGCTTCGCGGTGATATGGAGAAAATGGAAACATCGCTTCGCGGTGACATTGAGAATCTGCGGGGCGATATGGAGAAGATGGAAACATCCCAGCGGGGCGATATGGAGAAGATGGAAACATCGCTTCGCGGTGACATCGAGAATCTGCGGGGCGATATGGAGAAAATGGAAACATCCCAGCGGGGCGATATGGAGAAGATGGAAAAATCCCTACGGGGGGATATGGAGAAGATGGAGACATCGCTGCGTCACGAGATGGAGAAGCAGGAAATATCGATGGACCACCGGTTCAAGAATCTGGAATTGCGGCTGATGGTAAAAATTGTCCTGATCCAGGCTGCGTTTACGGGTTCGCTGATCGGCGCTTTAAGATTCTTTCTCTTGCCGGGATAACAAACAATTTCCAGCGCGTTGTTCTTACGCCACCTCGGTAATACCGGCAGTTTTATTGTAACAAACTAACAGGGCTGCCACAGTACAAGAACCGAAATTGCGTAGCCATCGGAGGGTAGTATTCCGGTTTTAGAGCTTAAGCTGCTTTTTCAATCAAGTGCTTGGTATATCGACGGGTTAAGTAGCGGGGGATATTGCTGTAATAATTTCTCAACGGCTAGACATATCTTCAAGTTTGGCGTATCTGAAAGTTTCCAGTCATGCTCTATTGCCCCTTCATCAAAAATCTTTTCGCTACCTATAGGTACCAAAAGGGTTTTTAATTCCCTCTTATTCAATACCAATATTTTGCTAATTAAAGTTTCACCAATTTTCACGAGGTTAGGAACTGATGATTTCTGAGGTGTTATATGAAGTTCATCCCCTGACAGTTTCCATGAACTGATGAACGCATCGATTTCCAGCCCATGTCTTTCACTCATGCCAATGCCCAATGTGCATTTTATTCCATCAGAAGTATAAGTTGTCTCAGAAAAATAATATCCATCTGAAAAATAACTATCGTCAGCAAAGCCAGACATTCTCCACGTCCCTACTAAATCAGAGCTATTTGTCATCAAACTGATAGATTGACAACCCGTAGCAATGAGAAGCAACGATATAATAATAAGGTTTCTATTTTCCACCAGCTTAAAATAATATAGCAGGATAGAGCATTACTGAAACAACAGGTATTTTATCGAATTTCTCGTCGCAAATTAAGGGCCTGATGGTTTGCCAATCCGGTGCTGTTCATTCTGCATCCTGATAACTTGCTTTTCTGATACAGCTCTGAACTGGGATGTGCACATGAGGCAAGACACAAATATCCTGATTTGACAACCTCGAAGACTTGCATATAAAGTAACTCCTGAGAGCAGTCCCGAACTGTCGCCGGATGCGGCAGTAATGCAGAGGGAACAAAAATCCGGGCTGCCTCCCGCTGGGTTTATGACCTGCGGAGCATGGGCCGGCTTTCCGGCCAAGTGATTTGAACAACACGATTGGAGTAGGAAAATGGTTGATGCAGCTTTTGATACCCTGAAGATGGCACAAGGCTTGAAGGACTCCGGTATGGAGGCCGAACAAGCGGAAGCGGTGGTGATACTGGTGCAAGATGCGATTAATGAGCGAGTAGCAACTAAGGCTGATCTGGCTAAGACGGAGAATACGCTTCGTGGTGATATGGAGAAAATGGAAACATCGCTTCGCGGTGACATCAAGAATCTGCGGGGCGATATGGAGAAAATGGAAACATCCCAGCGGGGCGATATGGAGAAAATGGAAAAATCCCTACGGGGGGATATGGAGAAGATGGAAACATCGCTTCGCGGTGACATCGAGAATCTGCGGGGCGATATGGAGAAAATGGAAACATCCCAGCGGGGCGATATGGAGAAGATGGAAAAATCCCTACGGGGGGATATGGAGAAGATGGAGACATCGCTGCGTCACGAGATGGAGAAGCAGGAAATATCGATGGACCACCGGTTCAAGAATCTGGAATTGCGGCTGATGGTAAAAATTGTCCTGATCCAGGCTGCGTTTACGGGTTCGCTGATCGGCGCTTTAAGATTCTTTCTCTTGCCGGGATAACCAACAAGCTCCGGTGCGTTGTTCCCGCACCACCTCAGTAAAACCGGTAGTTTATTAACCTGAAAATCGCGGAACAGCATTGCTTGATGCCTTATCGGCGTTTGATGATGATTTCATTGATATTCTTGAAGAAAACTATCGAAACCAACCGGTTGCTCAGGAAAGAGAAGATTTATGAGGTATATGCTGGACACGAACATCCTCATATATCTGCTTAAAATCAGGCCTGTATCAATAGCGCAACGCATCAATAATCTGGGAGAAGATGCTCAGCTATGCATGTCTTTCTTTACTTATGCTGAGATGCTCAAAGGAGCTGAGCGCAGTACGAGAAAAAACAAAGTATTGCGCCAACTCGATCAATTAGTCAGGTTGGTTCCTGTTGTTTATCACATTAGTCATACCATAGGTGAACAATATGCCGTTCATTTTACTTACTTGAAGGAAACGGCATGCCTATAGGCGCGAACGATTTATGGATTGCCTGCCATGCTCTTACAGAAAATGCAACTCTTGTCACCCACAATACCGGAGAATTTGAACAGATTGGGGGGTTATCGCTCGAAGATCGGGTAGATTTAAGCTGATTTTAGAGGTGACTCTAAAATAAACATGACCAAGGCGCGCCCTGTTCAATGCCGGCATTTGCTTCAATGCTCCCTGATCCAGTGGATCACCCTGTTCGCCCACGGGCCTTCTGGCTTGCCGCAGGCCAGGTTGGCTTGTAAGTGGTCGCAATCTTCCAGTTCCAGGGTCGCGGTCTCGCCGCCTGCATCCCGCAAGGCTTGTTCCATCCTCTGCGCCTGGGTGATCAGGTGAGGGAAGTCCTTGCTGCCCCAGGACAGGAAGAATGGGGGTGGTTTACCCTGGATATTGCAGATGGGGCTGGCCGTTTCTTCGTTGACCTCCGTGCCCAGGAAGCGGGGACGCATGGACAGGCCTGAGCCGGGACGAAAGTCAAATACACCGGAGACGGGCAGGCAGCCGCGCACGACATCCGCGGGCAGCCCATAGTCTTCCTGCCAGTCTTTGCGCACGGCCATCAGGCTGGTCTGGTGGCCGCCGGCGGAGTGGCCGGCGATGAACAGGCGAGTCCGGTCGCCGTCGAGCTTGTCAACGTTTTCGTAAACCCACCTCAACCCGCTCATACAGTCATCCAGTCCCGCCGGGAAGACGTGAGTCGGGGCCAGGCGGTAACCGATGCTGACGAAACCGATGCCGGCCCGGGTGAACACCGGCGCCATGAACGCCATCCACTCCTTGTAGCCGCTGGTCCAACCGCCGCCGTGAACCATGATGAATACGTTACCGTCCGGGTCCGGCGCCGGGAAGTAGAGCGCGCTCTGATAGGGGTCCGGACCGAAACTGTCTTCAGCTCCGCCGATTTCCGCTGCTTTTTCCAGGACGTAGCGGTTGTATTCCTTCGCAAAGTCGGGCACGGGTTCCTGTGGAGGGTATTCTTCTGGTTTCATAATGCTGTCACCTGCCGGGGCAATTTGACGTGGGTTTAACCCGGTATTATTCAGTAGAATCAGGTCGCGTCAAGTTTGTTTTTTATTTTCGCATAGATTCCCCTGGCCGCAGTCCTGCAACCAGGTTTTACCCAGATCAATGCCTGCCACCGTGATGGTCGCTAACCTGAATGTGCGCGCAGAGAGATTTTTTGTAACCAAAGCGGCATTCAGAGATAATGGCGCGGCGTAATACTAATTGGAGGGGCCATGGAAACAAACACACAATCCCTTGAGTTCCGTCGGGAGCTGGAATCTCGCCAGTTTCTGGCAGCGGTGATCGTTCTCGGACTATTGGGCATTGCTTCGTTCCTGGTATTGCCCTCCCTGGTTCTTGGCTTTGTCACGGACCTCGGTTTTACCGAACTTGAGATAAGCAGAATATCCACATTCCAATTGGTGGGACTTGGCCTGGGCTCGATCGCCAGTATTTTCCTTCTGCACTACCTTCACTGGCGGAATTTGTCACGCTGTGGCCTGGCGCTGCTTCTGGCCGCTGATCTTGCCTGTTCGCTGACCGGAGATTTCTCATCGTTGTTGTTGCTGCGCTTTATTTCCGGGTTTGCCGGCGGCGTATGTGTTTCCTTTGCAGTATATGCCTTGGGGCTGACTGCCAATACCGACAGGAATTTTGGTTGGTTCATGACCATACAAGTGGGTTTTGCCATCGTCGCCAGTTTTTCGTTTCCGTCAGTACTGGATATGACCGGCATGAAGGGCATCTTTCTGATTCTGTGCCTGTTGGAACTGTTGGGCTTTATTCTCGTCTCCTGTTTTATGCCCGCTCTGCGCCGGGAAAGCGCAGCCCGAGCGCAAGGCAACGATCGGTTTCGATGGACAATGTGCGGCCTGGTGATGTTTGGTCTGCTCTTCTTTTTCACTGCTCTCGGCGCGTTCTGGACTTATATCTCGCCTATTAGCCTAGATGCGGGTCTGAGTAAGCAACAGACTGGTATTGTAGTGAGCATGGCCTTGTTCGGGGGGTTGCTGGGAGCCTATGCCGCCACCGCATTAAACATCAGGATCGGCCGGGTACTCCCACTGGCGCTGGCGCTGGTCCTGCAATTACTGGCGTTGTTTCTGCTATACCAGGGTTTGGACTACGCATTATTCTGCGTCGTCAGCGCGTTGTACGGCTTTGGCTGGTACATGTACGTCCCCTATCAGTTCGCGCTACTGGCTGATTTTGATCGGGACGGCAGACCCATGCTGCTGCTGAATACTGTTGCCGGGCTGGGCTCCGGCCTGGGGCCGGCTATCGGCGCGTTCCTGCTGGTGGACGGTTACTCCCTGCTCTATCTGTTCTGCGCCCTGATGCTGGGGGTGTCGCTGGCCTGGCACTTGAGCGCCATCGGCATAGCCCGGAACAGAAATCTGTCTTCGGCGCCTTGAAGCCTGCGGACTCATGAAACATATCACAGAACCTTCCGCAAGCGCTTGGCTGGCCCGGCTCAGGAAGGGCGATATCTCTTCGCTGGAACTGGTCAAACAGACCCTCTCCAGGATTAACGAGGCCAACCCGAGGTTGAACGCGGTAGTGGCCGATGACCCTGAAACCAGTATCAAGCAGGCGCTTGCAGCGGACGCACAACGCGCTAACGGAACGGAACTGCCATTGCTTGGCCTGCCGATCACCGTAAAGGACTCCATAAATGTCGCCGGTTTTCCCTGTACCGGGGGATCATTCGCGCGCGCAGAGTTCCGCCCGTCGCAGGATTCCTCTGTGGCATCGCGTTTGCGCGCGGCGGGGGCGATCGTGATTGCAAAGACTAATGTGCCTGAATATTCCTCTTCCTACGAGACTGATAATGCGATTTTCGGTTGCTGCAACAATCCCTTCGACATACAACGCACCCCGGGCGGTTCGACCGGCGGTGAAGGCGCGTTGCTGGGCGCGGATGCTTCAGTTGCCGGCATTGGCTTGGACGGGGGCGGCTCAATCCGCGTGCCCAGCCATTACTGCGGCATCTACGGTATCAGGCCAACGACTGGGCGCGTACCGGATACCGGGACTTGGCCGGAAACCCGCGACACCGGTTATCGCGACCTGATGTGCGTCGGACCTATGGCCCGTTACGCCGAAGACCTTGCCCTGTTGTTGCCGATTATCTCAGGCCCGGACTGGACAGACCCCTACGCAACGCCGGCGCCGTTGCTCTCGCCTGACAAGGTGACTATCAGTGGGTTGCGCGTCGGTTTTTTCACCTATGATGGGGTTGCCAGGGTAAGCCCGGAAACCGAACAAGCTGTCACGCGCGCGGCGCTGGCCATGGAGCAGGCGGGGTGCCAGGTCACGGAGGCAGCCATGCCGGATGTGTCCGATGCAACCGATATTTTCTTTTCCTTGGCCGGGGCGGATGGCGGCCTGCGCACCCTGAAAGACCTCGAGGGAGCGGATGGTCGTCACCACGCGCAGTTCAAGACCCTGTTGGACGGTTTCGGGGAATCGATGAGCCTGCCGGACTTTTTTGACCTGCAAGGACGTTTTTTTGCGTTCCGAGCGCGCTTGCGCCGGTTTATGGCCGACTACGATCTGATCATCGCGCCGGTCACCACCGGCCCGGCGCCGCGTCACATGGAAACCCCTTATGGGATACCGCAAGACGAGTATTTTCTTTATCGGGCGTTCAACTACACCCATATCTTTGCCTTGACGGGGGCGCCGGTCGCCGTTGCTCCTATGGGCGCCCAGGACGGGCTGCCGTTGGGCGTGCAATTGGCCGCGCAGCCCTTCCGGGAAGATGTGGCGCTAGCCGCGGCCGCGTATTTGCAGGCATTTTCAAGTTAATCGCGTTTTCCTCCACGACTACAGGGGTGTGGGGTAGTGCAAAATCCGGCAAACTTCAGAATATTGTGCTATAAATCTTTGTTACATTGAAAGAATACCGGGGAGAAGATAACTATGCGTATGTTGAATCCTAATATTCTGAACCGTATTTTTCTGCTTTTCCATATTATCCTGATGTCCGCAATCGCATTTTTGCCTACGCTTGCCAATGCCGCTTTGCTTGAAGAAGTAGTGGTCACTGCGCAAAAGCGCGAACAGTCCTTGTACGATGTAGGCATTTCGATCACCGCTTTCACCGGCGAACAGATTGACCGGCTCGGCTATACGGATTCCACTAAGGTGGCGGCGCTGGCCGCTTCCGTCGATGTCTCCGCAGGCGGTGGCGGACAGAACCAACAGTTTGTCATACGCGGCGCGTCCCTGAATGAATTCAATGAAATTGCCGAGGGAACAACAGCCATTTACATTGATGAAGGTTATATCGCCAACATCGGCGCCGGTATCTTTTCCCTGTTCGACATTGAGCGGGTGGAAATCCTCAGAGGCCCTCGAGGTACATTGTTCGGCCGTAATGCGACAGCCGGTCTGGTGCATTATGTCTCCCGCGCCCCGACCGATGAAGTCGAGGGTTATGCCGACGTAACCTACGGCAGTTACGACCAGGTGAATTTCCAGGGCGCCGTCAGCGGGCCGCTGGGAGAGGGACTATCTGCCCGGGCTTCACTCTATTACAACCGTCACGATGGGGTCTACAATAATATCTATCCTGACACCGGACCGCTTTCGGCCCCGGCCGTGGGCGGCGCGCCGCCGGGCGGCGGCAAGGACCACTGGAAT
Source organism: Gammaproteobacteria bacterium (assembly GCA_965221335.1). Lineage (GTDB taxonomy): Bacteria > Pseudomonadota > Gammaproteobacteria > Eutrophobiales > Eutrophobiaceae > JAAXHV01. The sequence goes on from CBDCSC010000004.1 coordinate 735,491, forward strand.
GACGACACCATCGCCGGTCGCCTGAAACTCCGGTTTGAACCCAATGAGCACACCACCATTGACCTGATGGCACACGGACATCGCACTGAACAGGGAGAGAATCCTTACCAGGAGATTTCCACCATCGCGGTGTGTGACGATCAAGGGCGGATTGTGGAAACATTGATCGCGGCCCCAGACGAGACCCGTATCGCCATCGGTTCCGGCGGCGCGAATGTCAACGGCAACTGCCAGCCCACCACAGACACCAGGCCCGTGCCGGGAGGCGACTTCTTCGGTTTTATAGACCCTGACGGCGATGGGCTGGATGTCTCCAAGGACTGGGCTTACGATGATAAGGCAGTATTCGAGTTTTACGGCTTCAACGGCAAGCTGACCTGGGATGCAGGTAATAACATGACACTGACTGCCATCAGCGACTATAAAAAGTTCGATCGCATTCAAACCACGGATGTCGACGCCGGGCCGACCAATCAACTGGTTTACGAGCAGATCACCGATCAGTGGCAATTCAGCCAGGAACTGCGGCTGAACGGCGAGACCGAACGCACACGTTGGGTGGCAGGACTGTATTACCTGAACGTGAATACGGATTTCACCGCCGGCTTCCTGATCCCGCCGGGTTCGCTGTTTATCCCGTTCGGTTCTGCCTTCGGCATTCCTGATGGGCTGCCCTACGACGCCCCGAACGATGAGAAACTGAAAACCGATTCCTACTCGGTTTTCGGACAATTCGAATACGACCTTACCAACGCTTTGACGTTCACTATTGGCGCGCGTGTGATCCAGGAGGAAAAAGATTTCCGCCTGCGCGCATTGGCCAGTGTTAGCGACGATTTAACACGTCATGACCTTGACGATCCCAGGTTCTTTTTCCCCACCAGCATGGAGGACCCAAGCGGCGCGCCTTATCTCGAAGATACCAGCGACACCTTGTGGGCCGGCAAGCTGCAACTGGACTGGAAACCCAATGATGACTGGTTGTTATATGCCAGCGTCAACCGCGGAGTGAAAGCCGGCACGTTCCAGGCGCCGCTGCCGTTGACGGGACCGCCATTGCCTGCCGACGACATCGGTTATGATGAGGAGGAACTGCTGGCTTTTGAAGGAGGCTTCAAGGCAGCGTTTATGGGCGGCAGGGCCAGAGTGTCAGGCGCAGTCTATTATTATGACTACGACGGCTATCACAATTTCTCATTTGTCGGCGTATCCAGCGTAGTGACCAACCAGGAAGCGACCAACTTCGGCGGCGAGATCGATATCGCGATTAATCCGTTTGACGGCTTCGACTTGATCATGGGATTGGGCGCTTTTGATTTTACAGTGAAAGATGTTGCTTTTCCGGGCGGGATCGTAGGCGATCGCGACCCAACTTATTCGCCTGATCTGACCTGGAGCGGGCTGGCGCGCTATGAATGGCCCGTGGCTAATGGCGCCATGGCTGTGCAGATGGATGCCAACTATCGATCAGACTTCTACACCAATGTGAACAACTTTGCAGCAAACGCAATCGACGACTCTATCGAGGGCAATGCCAATGTTTCCTACACCGCGAATGGCGGAAAGTGGAGCCTCACCTTCTTTGTCAATAACATTGCCAACGCCAGAAACGAAACTATCAAGTTCGATCTAGCCACCTTGTGCGGATGCAACGAAGTGGCTTACATCAAACCGCGCTGGTTCGGAGGTAGCCTGAGATATAATTTTTGAGGAGACTTGCTCGAATCAACGTATCGTGATGGGCGGTTTCAGACTTGCCGGAATATACTCCGGATCGTGGGCGCGCTTGATGACGTAGGCGTGGATGGCGTCGGTTTCGGCCTTTTGCAGATACCCGACAAAGCCGGGCATGCCTTTATCCAAGCGAACGCCACCTAAGACAATGGCGTCCCATAATGCATGGGTGGCCGTGTCCATGTAGCGCAAATCCGGTAGCACGCCGGCGCTGATGCCGGCATCGCCATGGCAACGCGCGCAGTACTGGTGGTAAAGCAGCTTGCCCAGTAATACGGTTTCGGCATCGGCGGTGTGTGCGGGAGGCGCAGGCGGTGCGGGTTGGGGCGGAAGCGGTGGCAGTTCATCCGTACCGTCCAGTGTATAAGCGACGATGCGGTTCAGCGCAGGCACACCGGCCCACTTGGCAACGATGCCGGATTCAATACCGAAAGCCGTGCCGTAGCCGGCCATTACCGCCACATACTGTCTGCCGTCCACCTGGTAGGTGACCGGTCCGGCGAGCAGCGCGGTCTGGGCGTTGTGGGTCCACAGGCGTTTGCCTGTATCGGCGGCGTAGGCGATGAATTCACCGTGGGAGGTGCCTTGAAATACCAGGTTGCCGGCCGTGGCCAGTACACCGCCATTCCACGCTATCGGGAGTTCCACGGTCCAGCGCGCCTGCTGTCTGAGAGGGTCCCAGGCAATCAGAAAGCCTTTAAGCTGTTCAAAGGCCTGTTTCTGAATGGCCGGGTCTTCCGGCATGGAGGCGATAATGGGATCCAGGCCGGTGTTCACCGCAACCTTGCTGAATTCGAATTTCTCAACTTCCTTGTAGACCCAAGGCAGGTCCTGGGCCGGAATATAAACCAACCCGGCATCGGGATGATACGCCATGGGTTGCCAGTTATGCCCACCTGGCGCGGCCGGAGAACTGACGAACTCCCCGTCCTGGTAACGGGCATTGGGCGTTTCCACGGGCCGTCCGGTGCGCATATCGATATGCGATGCCCAGGTCACTTCGACGAAAGGCTGTGCCGAGAGCAAATCGCCGTCTGTGCGGTCGATGACATAGAAAAAGCCGTTTTTGGGCGCTTGCATCAGTACTTTGCGAAGTTCGCCACCGATCTCCAGGTCTGCCAGCATGATGTGTTGGGTCGCGGTGAAGTCCCAGGTATCGCCGGGCGCGGTCTGGTAATGCCAGACATATGCGCCGGTGTCCGCATCCAGGGCGACTATCGAGGCCAGGAACAGGTTGTCGCCGCCGCCCGGACTGCGCACACGCCGGTTCCAGGGGGTGCCGTTGCCCACACCCAGGTACACCAGGTTCAGCTCCGGATCATAGGTAATGGCATCCCATACGGTGCCGCCACCGCCGTATTTCCACCATTCGCCGGTCCAGGTTTTTGCGGCCTGCTGCAGGATTGGATTTTCAAACGGCGCCGCCGGGTCGCCAGGCACCGTGTAAAAACGCCAGACCAGCTCACCGGTTGCCGCATCGTAGGCGGTGACAAAGCCACGGGCATCAAACTCGGCGCCGCCGTTGCCGATGATCACCTTGCCGCCGGCGATGCGCGGCGCGCCGGTAATGGTGTAACGCCGGTCGCTCGGCGTGGTCTGAACCGACCACACTTTTTCGCCACTCATCGCGTCCAGCGCGATCAGCCTGCCGTCCAGGGCGCCCACGTACACTATGTCCTGCCACAGCGCAACACCCCGGTTCACCACGTCACAACAGGCGTCTATGCCCTTCTGCGGTGGCACCTGCGGGTCGTACTCCCAGAGCATCTCGCCGCTGGCGGCATCCACGGCATAGACCCGGCTCCAAGTGCCGGTGGTATACATGCGGCCGTCCGCAACCAGGGGCGTTGCCTCCAGGCCGCGCTTGCTGGGCAGGTCCAGGTGCCAGGCCAGCTTCAGTTGCCCCACATTGCGATCATTGATCTGCGCCAGCGGGCTGAATCGCTGCTCATTCCAGGTGCGGCCGTGGTTCAGCCAGTTATGCGGCTCTGCCTCGGAATTCACCAGGCGCGCGTCGGTCACTGCGGCAGTGTCCGATGGCGCTTCGCTTGGGCCGCAGGCAGCCAACAGCAGGCACAGCATGAAAAAACCGGCTGGGACAATCCGTGCAAACAGGGGCATCATCATATAAAACGTCGGAAGCCGTACCGCCAACATCCGGAGATATGTCACTGCCTGTTGCCGAGGTAGTCCGGCACGATATCCTCGATGGCCGTAGGGACGATCCCGAATGTGGGCAGGTGATTGCAACGGCAGACGGCATCCACCTTGGTCGACAGGTAATTATCGGTAGAAAAAGGCTGTTCGATGTTGAGGACCTGAAACAGGGGCGCCGCGAGGTCAAATGCAAGACCTTGTAGTTTGGATGCAACATCCGGCAGCGGGACAATAATCCTGTGGCGACCGGAACATTTGGCGGTAAATTCGACCAGTTCGTGCAACGTGTATATCTTCGGGCCACAAAGGTCATAACGTTTGCCGTCGTGTTCGGAACCTGCCACTGTGGCGACTATCACCTTGGCCACATCTTCAACAAATATCGGCGCAAAACGCGCCCTGGCACAGGCCAATGGAAATACCAGCGGCGCCAACTTGAGCAATGTCGCAAAGCGGTTGAAAAAACTGTCCTCACTACCAAAAATCACGGAAGGACGGTAACTTGTGACCCGGATACCTGTGGCCGCATGCGCCAAATCTTCCGCTTCTCCCTTGCTGCGCAGGTAATGACTGGCGCCGGCCGCGGCATCTGCATTGATTGCGCTCATATGTAACAAGCGCTGGATGTTGAGCCGCCGGCAAGCGCGGACAACCTTGTCGGTCAACGCCACATGCACATCGTAAAAACCAGAACCATTGCGCCCGCCCTCATTCAGGATCCCGACCAGGTTGATGACCGCATCACAACCAGACAATGCAGCACAAAGTTGCTCCTGGTCGTGAACATCCACCTCAACCTGCTCCAGGTTCGCCAGCGAATCAAGAACAGGGTGGTTGTCCGTCCGTGCGCGCGTCAAAATCTTCAACGCATAACCGTCGAGGCTCAACTCCCGCGCAAGCGTGCAGCCGAGAAAACCACTACCACCAAGAATGCCGATCTTCTTGATATCCATACAGATACGATACAGCAACTAAACCAGCGTGAAAATATTATTCGGCGTAATTTGAGCCCATCCAGACTACCTCTGTGCGAAGAAAGGCATAAACAATTAATGGAGACCAGCCAACTATTCATCAACCAATTATTCTTGAGCTTCAGAGGCTGGCGCTCCCCCGTACCACTCCCGCGGAAGCGGGAGTCCAGTCAAATACTGTATCGCCCGTAGGGCGACTCATTAAATAAAAACTGACACCTGATAAAAATCAATGAATATGCATATAGGCCTGGAAAGATGGCAACATTATTTTAAACGCTGTTCCTCTCTATTAGTCCCTTCTTTGTCAGGTCTTAGGTTCAAACCACAAGGGAGACTGCACACCTTGATGAGCACTGGGCGTCTTAATCCCCTCTTAATCAGGTCATTGGTTGGTTCAAACATTTCAGATGAAGGTGTCAGTTTGCACCTCTATAGAGCCACTTCATGATCACTTTAATAGAGCCAGCAGATTTGCACTTTAATGGAGCCGCTCAGGTTGTCAAGTTAAGTTGTTTTTTAGGTTATTTTAGGATGAACCAGTTGTTCTAGCGCCGCTTATTCCCAAATGCTAGACTATTGGTCTGCTCATACCCCCATGACGCATAGTTGTTCTAGCGCCGCTTATTCCCAAATGCTAGACTACCAGTGTGAGTGTAGACGTGGTACGTACCGTTGTTCTAGCGCCGCTTATTCCCAAATGCTAGACTCGTAGAAACACAATTGAACCTAAAGGTGCTGTTGTTCTAGCGCCGCTTATTCCCAAATGCTAGACTACACTGGCCGGCGATTTGGACATGGGCTATGTTGTTCTAGCGCCGCTTATTCCCAAATGCTAGACTGTGAGACTACAAAAGTATTATAGAGTATCCGTTGTTCTAGCGCCGCTTATTCCCAAATGCTAGACTAAAGTAAATCATAGCAAGCCTGTATGAAAGGTTGTTCTAGCGCCGCTTATTCCCAAATGCTAGACTTTCACGGGAAATCACGAACCGGGAAGTGTAGTTGTTCTAGCGCCGCTTATTCCCAAATGCTAGACTTGTATGGCGGGCACACCAGCGGGGCGATTCGGTTGTTCTAGCGCCGCTTATTCCCAAATGCTAGACTTATGGCGTGAATCCAAATCACCACCAGCATAGTTGTTCTAGCGCCGCTTATTCCCAAATGCTAGACTGTATGGCGGGCACACCAGCGGGGCGACTCCGTTGTTCTAGCGCCGCTTATTCCTAAATGCTAGACTTTCTGCATCGACAACGAGAATATCGACCCGGTTGTTCTAGCGCCGCTTATTCCCAAATGCTAGACTCAATTACCTGACGCCTGGAATGCATACGTTGTTGTTCTAGCGCCGCTTATTCCCAAATGCTAGACTGCCATCGTATCAAACAATTTTGGAGTTTTGGTTGTTCTAGCGCCGCTTATTCCCAAATGCTAGACTGATTGCCTGATACACTAACTGCCGTATCGTGTTGTTCTAGCGCCGCTTATTCCCAAATGCTAGACTAACATCACGATACACGCGCCGCGCGAGATAGTTGTTCTAGCGCCGCTTATTCCCAAATGCTAGACTCGAGTAGATATCGATAATGGCCTCGGCTCTGTTGTTCTAGCGCCGCTTATTCCCAAATGCTAGACTGAGGAAGTGCTGGTCGATGAGTCCTGCTGGGTTGTTCTAGCGCCGCTTATTCCCAAATGCTAGACTTACCGCGCAAAGCAGGCGATACCACCGGGTGTTGTTCTAGCGCCGCTTATTCCCAAATGCTAGACTGATGTTAACTTAAATATGAAGATTAAACGTGTTGTTCTAGCGCCGCTTATTCCCAAATGCTAGACTTATCGCTCTCTCCACACATGATGCAGTTCTGTTGTTCTAGCGCCGCTTATTCCCAAATGCTAGACTCAGCCGTTTCCTGGGCGCTCTGGCCTTTCTGTTGTTCTAGCGCCGCTTATTCCCAAATGCTAGACTGCCGATCAGGAAAAGGCCATTGCGGAACTTGTTGTTCTAGCGCCGCTTATTCCCAAATGCTAGACTGCCGTGCCATCGCTCGATGCGCCGGAGTTCGTTGTTCTAGCGCCGCTTATTCCCAAATGCTAGACTTAAACCCATAGCAAACCATTACCTGACGGTGTTGTTCTAGCGCCGCTTATTCCCAAATGCTAGACTAGAGGTGCTGTAAGTTTTTGTTTAGTTTGATTTTCCCCTGTTTTTTACAGGGGAAAATCAAACTAAAATAAATGTAGCTGGGGTGGTCTGTTCTCATTTTTTTGTTCAGCTTTTGCGTAAAATCGTTGCATATTCGCAAATTGTTTGTCTGTAATTGTCAAAATATCTACTTTTCCTCCAGGTGGTAATTCCTTTTGAATTTTGTTTCCTACTGCCTCTGCTTTTTCACCTGAAGCACAATATTTCAAGTAAACTGAGAATTGTGACATTTCAAAACCAAGGTTCAATAAGTGGTTGCGAAAACCTGTTGCCTGTTTCCGTTCTTTTTTCGTACCAACGGGTAGATCGAACATCACAAATAGCCACATAATCCGATAAGGACTCAAATAATTTCGACGCATCAGATAACAGCCATAATGTCCAGAGGATATGGCAGAACAGGAGTCATAAAGTCTTTTTGTTCTCCCAAACAGTAATTGGCAAAAGAACGGCATATTTTTGACGTTGCCAGTGATAAAGGTGAAACTTCATCGGATACCGGCAAATTTAACGTCGTTATTGTCGCGAGCTTTGTTTTATAAGTCTGAGTAAGCTCTTGATGCTTCTCCGGGCCAATATGCCATACCAGATAGTCTGCAATCGGGCGGAATGGCTCCATTAAATCGTCCACCAGATTAAAGGGATTTTGTGGATTCTTGTGATGTAGACTGAAACTAGGGTGCAATCCTGCACTGCTGATACCACGAGCAACACAAGCACGAACAACAGCATAAATATAATTGAGGGCTGCGTTAGTTCCGGTTAAATCAGGGTTGCGCCGAAATTCTGAACCAAACAAGCGCTGCCAATATATTCTGGCTGCTTGTGCTTCACAATTATCAGGGTCGCCTGATCGTGTCTTTCTTACCAGGCGTTGTAGCTGTTTGTTATCATCTCCTTTACGAGCCAAGACCTCTGCCTGATTTCTTATTTTTGCCTGTACTATATGTTGCCATGCCCGTTTGCGACGGGGTTCTGACAATTTAGCTTGCGCGCGCATCACCTGAAATTGTCGGCCATAACCTTGGGTTGGCATGATCACACTGCTTGGCAGATAATTTTTGCCGCAAATTACAAGCGGCACATTTTGTTGGCAGAGATAATCAATTAAAACCGTTGATACCAAGCAGCCTGGCACGGAGATAATTACTGCGGCAATGTCATCCAGCGGAACCTGGCCTAATGATTCTTTGTTATGCCGAACTTCCAGAAATCCACGGAATTTATTGATTGCATACCCAGGCTGAGTAATTTCAACTATTTGTCCTCTCATGAAATTTCTTCTTTGTTTCTGGTCTCTGTTTTTTCTCGTAGTTAACCAACCCCGTTGGACTGACATGCACCTTTCGGGCATTTAGTTGTTTTAGTCTGTTTGCTGAAGCTTGTATTGCAATGTTATTTTTCACCAACTCTGTCAGCCGTTCGGCAACATTGGCTTCCTGATGTTCACAAATATAAATATTGCCGTTAGACATTTTCTGAACGCGCATCAAACGTTTTCTACCGTTTTCTTCAATCTCCAAAAAATCATCAGCAAATAAACGCATGATCAAACGTGCAGCCGGATGTGGTAGACGGTCTTTAACGTTGTTAACATCAAAATCAGGCTGGTTTGCTTCATATCTCGAGATTGTCTTACTTTCCCATTGCCCCGCTTTTTTATGATGATGAGTCGGGTAGACGTAAACTTCCGTTGCCCAGTTTCCACGCAACCAAAATGCTTTGTAGATATTACCTTGCTTGTCGCGTATTGGTTGCACCGTCTTTTGATTCTGTACCCTCAAGCGTCGAATACCTCTTGTTAACGCATAGGCATTAACAGCATCACTCTCCCTTACGCCCTCTTTTTTTGCTTTATCAAATACCATGAGGAAATCATTGCGTAATTGGGTATCTCTGATTTCTGCGACATGCTTACGTTGCTTCAACTCATTGACAGATTTTCGTAAAACAACATCAGCCTTTATAGGGTGGTCTTTTTCGCTGTCAGATAACTCATTAATTTGATCTTTACTGGCAAAGCCGTAGGTAAATTCCTTATGCAATTGACCATAAAGTTTCCGATTCGCCTTATGTGAAACAATAATGCTTTGCATGATTTTAGCTACGTCGCTACGGAAGTTAGCCCAAGGTTCGATCGGACTTCTGCCATTTTCATCTTTATGAAATAATCGTTCCAATCGTAATTCTTCAGCCCTTTTTGCCGCTCTTGCAACTTTTTGCAACATTGAACGGGTTGTCATTCCTATAACAATGGCATCAACAGCGTGATGCCGGTGGTCATCCCGATTTTTCATATTGGGAGTATTACCCATCTCGTTATGGCCGTGCAAAATATTATTCAGCATCCAATGTCTTCGTAATAGCGCAGTGAGGCGGCCGGTAAGAACATCAATCTTGTTGTGTGGACAAATAATCTCAAGGTACTCCTTAGTCAACCTTCCAATATAGCGTGTATCGTTGAGATGACGCTCAGTAAAATCTGCATGTTCCCGGTACCAGATTTCCAAAGCATTTTCCTGGAATCGCCATTGTTTATGTTTAGGTAAGCGCGTAACTCTTTGCGAAATCTCATTCCATTTATAGGAGCTAGGACTATGTCCGAATGCCCGAAACGGAGTCATGTTGCCCTTATCCCGATTAGCCTTTCGTGTACAAATCACTTTGTTAGCCCGGCTGTCATCAAGGGAATCGCTAAATGGGATTAAATGTTCTATTTCGGTGGTTCCATTGAACAAGTCAGTTATACTGATTTTCTTGCCTGAAAATGGACACAATCTACCATTCGAATCCGTCTCATCCAGCTCTTCCCACAAAATTAAACGTAATCGATTGTCATGGTTTATCTGTTGCTTGTATTCTCGCAATATATTATCCAATCGTTCGTTTCTTTCCTGATTTTTCTTCTGTTCGCGTTCAATTTCAGCGCGTGCTTCTTGTCCGGCAGGCAAATTACGCCCCAACTCGACGGCGATTGAAGCAGGATGGCCATAACGTTTAATCAATTCATTGATTACCTGCCGGATCTGATTGAGCGCAACGTGTACAGTTGGATTAGTTACCCCGCCGAAATATTTCAAATCATCCTGTTTGTCATGTGGTTGACGTTCTCCGGGAATGATATGTCGACCATCCTGGAAAGCCTCGCCATAGTAAGGCAAAGAAGGGAGGATTTGCCTTTGTCCGGCACGGATGAAAGGATTTACAAAATCGTTATTTTCTCGAGATATAAACTCTACTGCATGGGGCTGAATCGGTAAAATGAGCTCGCCTGTTTCTTTGTCAACTACACCATTGCGCATTGCAGTCAAAATCATCCGTGCTGCTTCCAGTGATACATTTGCCGTACCATCGACAATAGGCGAATTTATACAATTTTCCGCTGAGTGTTCACTTAAGCCATAATCAGCAATCAGTTTATTTTTCGCATCCTTGTCGTCTAACCCATCGTCAAGAATTATTTCTATGAAACCATCTTGTTTTTCCAAATCCCATTCATGCCATACGGGGCCGACATAATCCTCATGTTGCATCACATTACTCGTTAAATTTCCATCAAAACCCTTACGCTTCGGTGTTTCGAAGTTGAATGAAAATGGGCCTTCAGCGACTCCCAATTTTCTAAGTTCCGTTTTCATTTTGTGGAAACTCACCAGAGCATTTTTATCACTTGGTTTTTCCTTGAGTGATGGTCTTTCCAATAGCTCGACCAATCTGTCACGAACAATTTTGTCTCCAGATACAGAATACCTCTTGCCATCAATTATCCATTCCAGATTATTGACATCCTGATAGATACGGTAACGTTGGAAACTGGGCATGGCGCGGAAAGTACGTTGATGATTTGGCAGGTAAGCGCACATACCGCGTATTTGTGGTTTTAGCTGGCGTTGTGTGAAAATAATCGTATGAATGCGTGTCTTTAATTCCTCTGTAAATAAGTCGGAATCGGAATGAAAGTTGGCTTGGGCGCTCCAGATTTTTGCAAACTCGTCTTCATATAATTCTCGTTGCGGATAGACATCATACAACTTGCCGTTATCACCGACACCGGGTCGGGCACGAGTTGGCAGGCCGCGTTGCTGACGCTCCCACAGAAACGAGCCATAACTCAGCTTGGGATTATCTGACAGTTTTCCTAATGCCAATCTCCGCTTGTCCGCTTCTTTTTTTCTCGCCTCTTTTTTCTCATTCTTGGAAAGTTTTTTGTATTCCTCGTCAGGTAATGGCTGATCGATTAATTTCATCTCTTCCAGTAGCAGGCGTACAGAATTGGAGACTTTGCCGCTTCTCGTTTCTTCACTTCGGTCCTTGCGGTTGCTCTTGAAACCACGTCTTTGATTAAGATGAAATAATGCGCGTCCGATATGGTGTGGTGGCAGTTTTTCATTCAACGCTTTTGCGCGAAACTCCAGTGGATTTAACCGTTGAAGTTCCTGCATGGCTGATAGTTTGGTAGGAAACAGGCCGGCTTTTTGTAATTCATCCATGAGGAATTTTTGTCGTTGTTTAAATCGGTCACGGCGTCGACGGGCAGAACGCGCCTCTCGTCGAGTTGCTTGTAGTGTTGCTTTTGATTGGATATCTCTACCATCTGAAAAGATACGACTACCTGCTGCTACAATACGGCATGGTATTCCGTCTTCATTCAACTCTAAGACACACCATCCCAATGAGTTGACGCCAACATCTAATCCGATACGATAAGGAAACCCCATATATTTTTCCTGTGGTTATTGATTTTTCTGAATTTCCGTAGATAATAATATTGCATTATAGCATTTGGGAATAAGTGGCTCTTGCTAGGATTAACAAGTGAGAATTCACAACATTCGGCGGCGACCTACGGGTCGCCGTTTGCTTTCAGGCTTCAGTATCAGAAATATGAGGTTTTGTATAGAACGCTATAATACCGATGGCAGGTCTTCGGAGAGGATAAACTGGCAAAATTGTATCTGCGGCGACAGGGCGAACGTGTAACTCCACGCCTCAAACAACACGGAGACAAAAAAACCACTCTACAGATAGCGAACTACGTTTGTCCTCAGAGATACTGAGTTGTGAAGATCGCGACCAAGTGGATGGAACGATATAATGTCTGATCTGGCAGCTACCGCTTGACCAAAATAATCTATCTTTTCGAAGGTGGTAAAGCAGAAGTAGTTGTCCTGGCTATAGAAATTATAGAGGGATTGCCTCATCAAGTATGGTATCCCGAAGCATCGGGTGCAGGCTGCGCTCTGTCACTACCTGAACTCTACGTTGTAAAAGATCTTGAACATCCATAAGTAGCCCGCCAAGATCCAATCCGCTCCTTCCTTTTGGAAGCGTGACAAGAAGATCCACATCGCTGTTGTCATTTGCATCACCTCTGGCCATTGAGCCAAATACGCGAATATTTTCGAGTCCGTGTTCTCTAGCCAGATTTAATATTTCAACACGATGCTGCTGGATCAAGGGGTGCATGTTTGCCTGGTTCTCAAAGAATGAACAGGAAATCCAGTACTCGCCACTCGTTCGCTTCGATGAGCACATGCCAGTTGCCTTTGATTAATACGGGCAAGTCTCCGTGGTATGTTCCGTTACCGCTGTGTTCGAGCAGCAGTTTCCTGTCATGCCCGCCTCGCGTGGGGTGCAGCAGGCGCAAGGTAATTTGTTCCGGTGGCGTAAACAGTTCGTTGCCCTGCAGGATTATCCGTATTTTCCTGTCGTCTTCCGTGGTATGGATGATTGCTTTGAGGTCGTATCCTTGCGCGGCGCGGTCCCGTTCCAGGGTGCGGTTGATTTCCAAGCCCCGCTTGTAATAATCGTCCACGACCAAACCGTCGTCGGAGGAGAACGCAAGCCACGTGGTGATGATGCCGCCGATAATGGCCAGTAACGGGAACAGCAGGAGCAGCCAGACGTAAGGTTCTCTGAACCAGCTTTGTTTGTCAGGTTGATTGGAGGAGGTCAATTTATCGGGCCTAAAAATCGGGCGGTCTCGGTCACGCTGAGCTCATCGTCTTGCGTGGTCAGGATAAACTCGATTTCATTGGAGCGCGCCGCAAGGTTGAGTTCATCCGCGCGCACCCTGACCGGCACGCTGAGCACTTCACCGCTTGCGGCCGTGATAGGCGTCTTATCGGTATGCACGGTGACACCGCTGATCCCTGTTACGTCCAGGGAATACTGCCGGGTTCTGCTATCCATGTTCATCACCTTCAAGGTATATACGTTTTCTATCAACCCCTCCCGGGTTTCACGGTAGAGTTGGTTGCGATCCCGGATCACGTCTAGCGCGAGTGGAGTCCTGTTTGCGAGGGTACCCAGCAATAGGGTGAGCAATACCAGCAGGATGGCGCCGTAGATCATTATCCTGGGCCGGATTACCCGGGTTTGTTTGCCTTCCAGGGCATTCGGTGTCGTGTAACGGATAAGGCCTTTTTGATAACCCATTTTGTCCATGACATCATCACACACGTCAATGCAGGCAGAACATCCTATGCATTCGTATTGCAGACCGTCGCGGATATCTATGCCCGTGGGGCAGACCTGTACACAAAGCGTGCAGTTGATGCAATCTCCCAAGCCCTCTTTTGCCGGGTTGACTTCGGGTCGACGCGCCCCGCGAGGCTCGCCGCGTTTTTCGTCATAGGAGATGATCAAGGTGTCGGCATCGAACATCGCGCTTTGAAAACGCGCATAGGGGCACATGTATTTACAGACCTGTTCGCGCATCCAGCCGGCATTGCCGTAGGTGGCAAAACTGTAAAACAGCAACCAAAAACTCTCCCAGGGACCGAGTTGCAGCGCCAGGGTTTTAGCCGCCAGTTCGTGAGCCGGGGTGAAATAGGCGACGAAGGTAAATCCGGTCCATAGTGAAAACAGTATCCAGATCGTATGCTTGGCGCCTTTTATCCGTAGTTTCCTGAAATTCAATGGCGACTGGTCCAGCCGCATCTGCTGTATCCGGTTTCCTTCGATGGTGCGTTCAATCCATAAAAAAACTTCCGTCCATACGGTTTGGGGGCAGGCGTAGCCACACCACAAGCGTCCTGCCAGCGCAGTGAAAAAGAACAGGGACATGGCTGCGATGATCAGCAGCAAGGTCAGCATCGGAAAGTCCTGGGGCCACAGGGTAAGACCGAATATGTAAAACTTGCGCGCCGGCAAGTCCAGCAGCACAGCCTGCCGGCCCGACCATTCCACCCAGGGCAGCGCGTAATACAATCCCAACAGCCCGAGCACTGCGCCTACCCTGAGCAGCGCAAACTTGCCGTGCACTTCCCGCGGATAGACTTTCTCCCGTTTCTCGAACAGGGATAATTCTACGGAAGGGGTTGCCATGAATAACGGATTGGGTTGTTACGACTACGACCGCGGGTGTTATTCACCCGGTGTTAAGTCACCCGAAAGAAAATAGACACACAACAGTCCGGCGCAAGCGCATAACAGCCAGAAGAACAGAAAGCCGATACTGTAGCTCGCAATATGCCCGAGTCCCGGCGCCGCCAGGCACGCGCCGATAACGGACGGGTCCACAACGCTGAAAAGTATCCCGGTAGGGACGATCGCGAGCAGGAACGACAGCCACAAGATCGCGACAAATTGATAGGCCTCGGGAATTTTTCGGCTATTGCCCGGTTTTGTCATCGCGCTTGGCCAGGAATTCTCAGCAGGCGGCGCTTAATTCCTTGACAGGCTATACACATACGCGGCCAGCAAGTGGGACTTGGCTTCGCCCAGGAACTCCTCGTGGGGCGGCATCACATTTTCGAAGCCGGCGCCGATGCCTTCGACAATGCGGTGTTTCGATGCGCCGTGCAGCCAGATATCATCCGCCAGGTTCGGCGCGCCGAAGGCCGGGTTGCCGGCGCCGGTTTCGCCATGGCAGACTGCGCAGTAGGCATCGTAAGTCGGCTTGCCCCTAGCTGCTGCCGCCGGGTCGAATAAACGGTCGCTCAGGGACAGGACGTGATGGGTGACGTCGTCTATCTCCTGATCAGTGATAATGTCCTTCCAGCCGGGCATCAAACCGCTCCTGCCGTTGAGGATGCTCGTCTTGATGGTTTCGGGGTCGCCGCCGTAAAGCCAATCGTCATCGCGCAGGTTCGGGAAACCCCGGGCGCCGCGGGCGTCGGAACCGTGGCAGGTACTGCAATAGTTGGAAAACAGCCGGCGGCCGACCTCCACCGCATCGGGGTCAGCGGCCAGGGTTTCCAGGTCTTGATTCAGGTAGCGATTGAACAACGGGCCGTAATTTCTTTCCGCTGCCTGTATTTCTTCCTCGTACTGACTGATTTGACTCCAGCCGAGGATGCCGCCGAACGCGCCCAGACCGGGATACAACACCAGGTAAATGATGCTGAAGACGAGCGTGATGTAAAACAGGTTCAGCCACCAGCTCGGCATGGGTTTGTTGTACTCCCGAAGGTCTTCATCCCAGATATGCCCCGTGGTCTCAGCGTCTGCGTCAGAGGTGGGTGTTTTTCCTCCCTTGAATACGGCGAACAATATGATTAGCGCGACGATGGAACCGATGGTCGCAACAATAATGAATATGCTCCAAAAAGGACTGGTGAAATCAGCCATGGTTCTCGTCCGGCTCTTCCTGCAATGGAATGTTTGCGGCCTCCTCGAAAGATTTTTTCCGCTTGCCGCTGAAGGCCCAGCAGACTATCCCTACGAACAGCGCGGCAATGAAAAGAGTCCATAATGTCTGGATCAATGCGATACTCATTGCCATCAGCGCCGGGTTTTTACCGCCGTTCCCAGGACCTGCAGGTAGGCGATCAACGCATCCATTTCGGTCTTGTCGCGCAACGCATCGGGCGCATCCTCCAGTTCCTCATCCGTATAGGGCGTGCCCAATTTGCGCAGCGCCCGCATTTTTGTCCTGATGGTGGTCGGGTCCAACGGAATGTCCTCGAGCCAGGGATAACCCGGCATGATGGATTCCGGCACTACATCCCTGGGGTTGATCAGGTGTATCCGGTGCCATTCGTCATTGTAACGCCCGCCGACGCGATGCAGGTCGGGGCCGGTCCGTTTCGACCCCCACTGGAACGGGCGATCGTAAACAAACTCGCCGGCCAGTGAGTAATGGCCGTAACGTTCCGTTTCCGCGCGAAACGGGCGAATCATCTGCGAATGGCAGGTATAACAACCCTCCTTGACATAGACGTCCCGTCCGGCAAGCTGCAGCGCGGTATAGGGTTTCAGGCCATCTACCGGTTCCGTAGTGGAGTGCATGAAGAACAGCGGGACGATCTGCACCAGCCCGCCGATACTGATCACCACAATAATCAGGATGATCATGTAGCCGATATGCGTTTCTACTTTTTCGTGTGAGATTTTCAAGCTGATACCACCTGTCAGGCATGCGCCGGCTGCGGGATGGGAGCCTCCACCGGTTTTGCGCCGGCAATGGTTTTCCAGATGTTGTAGGCCATGACCAGCACGCCCAGCAGGAACAGGCCGCCGCCAAGGAAACGGATCAGGTAAAACGGGTGCATGGCCTGGACTGATTCGACAAAGTTGTAAGTCAGGGTGCCGTCATCGTTGACCGCCCGCCACATCAGTCCCTGCATGATGCCCGCGACCCACATGGAGGTGATGTACAGCACGACACCGATGGTCGAGGTCCAGAAATGCACCTCGATTAACTTGACGCTGTATATCTCCCGTCCGAAAAGACGGGGGATGAGGTAATACATCGCGCCCAGGGAGATCATCGCCACCCAGCCCAGCGCGCCTGAATGCACATGCCCGACGGTCCAGTCCGTGTAGTGGGACAGGGCATTGACCGTTTTAATGGACATCAGCGGCCCTTCAAAGGTAGCCATGCCGTAAAAGGATACGGCAATGATCAGGAACCGCAGGATCGGGTCGGTGCGTAACTTGTGCCAGGCGCCCGACAGTGTCAGCACGCCATTGATCATGCCGCCCCAGGATGGCGCAAGCAGAATTATCGACATCAGCATACCCAGGGTCTGGGTCCATTCCGGCAGCGCGGTGTAATGCAGGTGGTGCGGGCCGGCCCAGATATAGGTAAAAATAAGTGACCAGAAATGCACGATGGACAGCCGGTAGGAGTACACCGGGCGGTTGGCCTGCTTGGGGATGAAGTAATACATCATCCCGAGAAAACCGGCAGTGAGGAAAAAGCCGACCGCGTTATGGCCGTACCACCACTGCACCATTGCATCCTGTACGCCGGCGTAGACCGAGTAGGACTTGGTCAGGCTGACCGGTATCGCC
This sequence comes from Gammaproteobacteria bacterium, assembly GCA_965221335.1. GTDB lineage: Bacteria > Pseudomonadota > Gammaproteobacteria > Eutrophobiales > Eutrophobiaceae > JAAXHV01. The sequence goes on from CBDCSC010000004.1 coordinate 752,801, forward strand.
AGGCTGTTGAAGATGTGCAAGATGGCGATGGTAATGATAAATGATGCATAGAACCAGTTGGCGACATAGATGTGCTTGATCCTGCGGCGTCTGAGGGTGCCGAAAAATACCACCGCATAGGCAATCCAGACCGCGGCGATCAATATATCGATGGGCCATTCCAGTTCGGCATATTCCTTGGAGGTGGTAATCCCCAGGGGCAGGGTAATGGCTGCCAGCACGATGACTGCCTGCCAGCCCCAGAAGGTGAACGCAGCCAGACCATCGCTGCAGAGCCTGACATGACAGGTACGCTGGACGATATAGTACGAGGTTGAAAACAGCGCGCTACCGCCGAAAGCAAAGATGACTGCGTTGGTGTGGAGCGGGCGCAAACGGCCGAAACTGAGCCAGGGGACATCGAAATTAAGCGCCGGCCAGACCATCTGCGCGGCAATGAGAACGCCGACCGCCATTCCGACAATGCCCCAGACGACAGTCATGATGGCAAACTGCCGCACTACCTTGTAGTTATAGGTTTCCCCTGTTGTTTGTTCGGTATTTCCAACCATCTGCGTCTTGGATTCCGGCAACGTCGGCCAACAATTGCATTATAGTGCATCAGAAAAAAATATTGCAACACGGCACGGCAAGATTGCTGTCCAGGGCAACCACATACTTTGAATTCTGACATCCGCTCTGCCGTTTACTCGCCATAAACCGGTCATTTGTTTAACTGTTGCGCTGCAATATGTATGTAGTATCCTGATCTAATGCATAACTCTGGCGAAAATTACCAGCGCAACTCGTGAATGCCCCCGCACATTTTGGCGCGTATGATGATGAACGGATACAGGAAAGCTTTGTGCGCAAGGTGGATGCCGTTAACAGGGAGGCGACGCTGCTGGTGGAGGGTATTACCTGCCCGTCCTGTATCCGGAAAATCGAGCAGAGTCTGAACGGTCTGCCCGGCGTAGCCGAATTCTCCATCAACTTTTCCAGCCACCAGGCCAATGTGCGCTGGGATGCGGGCCGTGTGCGCGTCAGTGAGATTCTGGACAACATAGCAGGGCTGGGTTACCGGGCTTACCCCTGGGAGGGGCAGCGTGAACAGGCGCGGTTTGCCGAACAGCGGTGCGCGGGCTTGTTGCGCATCGGCCTGGCAGGCGTGCTGGCGATGCAGGTCATGATGATATCCGTCGGTCTTTATGCGGGGCAGCATCACGGCATTGGCGAAGAGTTCAGGGACTTCCTGCGCTGGGTTGCCGCGTTGTTGACGTTGCCGGTGCTCATTTACTGCGCGCGGCCGTTTTTCAGCGGCGCGTATTATGACCTGCGCCGGCTGCGGCCGGGTATGGATGTGCCGGTCTGCCTGGGTATCAGCATTGCGTTTGCCGGCAGCGTATGGGCGACCTGGACGCAGTCGGAACATATTTATTTTGATTCCATCGTAATGCTGGTCTTTTTTCTCTCGCTCAGCCGTTACCTGGAATTCATGGCGCGGCACAAGGCGAACGGGCAGCTTGCAGGCTTGAAGAAAATCATACCGGCCACAGCCGTCAGGCTGGTGGGTGAAGGTTCCGGCCAGGGGCGGGAAACCGTTCCCGTGGCAGACCTGCAACCCGGAGACTGCGTTGCGGTGCGCCCGGGAGAAATCATCCCGGCGGACGGCACGGTCATCCTGGGACAAACGGACGTGAATGAGGCGATTATCACCGGCGAAAGCCTGCCGGTAAGCAAGGGACCGGGGGCGCGCCTGATTGGGGGCAGCGCCAATATCACATCACCGTTACAGATGCGGGTCGAACAGGCGGGAGAAGGGTCCGTGCTGAGGAACATTACCGGCATGGCTGAGCAGGCACAGGCACACAAATCTCGACTGACGGGGTTTGCCGACCGGGTCGCATCCTGGTTCATTCTCTGTGTGCTCGCGCTTGCGGGGCTGGTCGGGCTGTACTGGTGGCAGGTCGACCCGGCGTCGGTTCTCCCCGTTATCGTTTCGGTACTGGTCGTAACCTGCCCTTGCGCGTTGGCGCTGGCAATGCCGAGCGCAGTCACCTCCGCGTCGGCGGCCCTGATGAAGCGGGGTATTGCCTGCAAGTCTTCCGACGCGCTGGAGCAGGTAGCCGGCGCCGACGAGGTCATCTTCGATAAAACGGGCACCCTGACAACCGGTCAGATGCAACTGCGCGAGGTGACGCCTTGTTCCGCGTTGGATGCCGGGCGCTGCCTCACGATTGCCGCGGCGTTGGAGACCGATTCCGAGCACCCGCTGGGCAGGGCGCTGGTTCGTGCCGGCTGCGCGGATAATATTGCCGCGCACGGCATAGTGAATTATCCCGGCGGTGGCATATCCGGCAGTGTGGACCAACGCAGGTATGTTATCGGTAGCCGGCGTTTTATTGAGACGCAAACAGGCATCACAGAGTTTCCCGACACGCCGGGGCCGGCCGCGGCTACACGGGCGTTCCTCGCAGATGACAACGGGATTCTTGCAGTATTTACTTTTACCGACGAACTCCGTCCCGGCGCCACAGAGCTGGTCCGCTATGTCAAGCGCCGCGGGAAAAGGACTATTCTGCTCAGTGGCGACCAGCGCAATCCCGTCGCGGACATTGCCGCGCGCCTGGAATTTGACGAGTTTCATTATGAACTGGAACCCGGCGACAAGCTGGAATTCATCAACCGCAGAACCCGCGATGGTCGTGCCACGGTTATGCTGGGCGATGGCATCAACGACGTGCCGGTGCTGGCGGCAGCCACGGTGGCAGTTTCCATCAATGAAGCCGCGGACCTGGCCAAGGTCCATTCAGATATTGTCATTTTGAATGACAACATGGAAAATGCCGCGTTTATCGTGCTGCTGGGGAACCGGACCATGAGGATAATCAGACAGAACATAGCATGGGCTATCGGGTATAACCTGGTGGCCTTGCCCGCCGCCTGCCTGGGATACCTGGCCCCGTGGATGGCCGCCATCGGCATGTCGCTCAGCTCCCTCGTCGTGGTCTTAAATGCGTTGCGCCTGCTTGCAACGGAGCCGCCACACGCGGCGTGATAGACGGAGCGCACCGGTGGAAGTCATTTATTTGCTGATTTTCATCTCCCTGGTCCTGGTGCTGGTCATTTCCTGCTTGTTTTTCTGGGCCGTGAAAAGCGGGCAGTATGACGACCTGGAGGGGCCGCGCCACCGGATCCTGGCCGATGATGATTCCATCCAGGACGGCAGAGAGAGCAACAACGGATAACAACATGCATGATCTACAACAACTGGCCTTGATCTGGGCCAGTGTTTTTATCGCCTCCTGGCTCGCGGCAAAGACCAAGCTTACGCCGGTTTTGTATTTTCTCGCGGCCGGTTGCGTAATGGTCAACCTGGGTTGGTTGCCCACCCACAGCACGCCATTCATTGCCGGGTTTGCCGAGGTTGGCATTATCCTGATCATGTTCGCGCTGGGGTTTGAAGCCAATCCGAACCATTTCGTCCGCAGCATGAAACGCAGTTGGGGTATTGCACTGTTCGGCGCGCTGGCGCCGTTCATCGCTGCCTGGTCTTGTGCGCAGTATTTCTGGGGCGACGATAACATCGCGCTGTTATGCGGCTTGACAATGACTGCCACCGCAGTATCGCTGACCATGGTCTCATTGAAAAGCGAGGGCTTGCACCTGTCCGCCGCGGCAAACGGGATCATGACGTCGGCAATCATTGATGATATCGCTTCTCTCGCGCTGGTTGCCATTTTGATCCCGGTAGCCACCGGGTCGAGCCAGTTGTCGATTACCGGTATCGGGTTGATCGTTTTAAAGGCGCTGCTGTTCTTTATTATCATCGTTATAATTGCCGTCTGGATCATGCCGCACAGCGCCGACAGTGGGCTGCTGAAACGCTATCCTGTGCTGGGGCGCTTCGGGATGATTAACCTGCTCGCGATAGACAATGGCAGCAAGGCAACCCTGGTCATCCTGCTTGTTGCGATCGCGATCAGCCTGCTCGCCCACCAACTGGGGCTGCACCCGGCCGTCGGCGCTTACATGGCAGGGCTGATTATCAGGGAGCAGTATTTTCATTTCGGCAGTAAGGAAAACAAGGATGTCCTGTACCGGGACACGCGCAGGATCATTGATGATGTCGCCTTTTCCTGGATTGGCCCGATCTTTTTCGTCAACCTGGGGACCGAGATCGTCTTAGACCCGGTCATATTTTTTTCCGTTCTCGATGAAACCCTGGTCCTGCTGTGCAGCGTGTTTTTTGCCCAGGTGATTTCCGCCGCGGCGGCGGCGCGCTACACCGGCAACTTCAACTGGCAGGATTCCATGATGATCGGTTTCGGCATGCTGGGGCGGGCGGAACTGGCGTTTGTCGTGATGAATATCGCCTATATTCAACACGGCATCTTCACGGAGGAAGTGTTCTACACCCTGATGTTCACCATTTTCTGGCTGAACGTGGCCGTTCCCGTCACCATCAGGCTATGGCGCCCGTATTATTCAGGGGACAAACCACTGCCCGGCAGCAAAACAGGGTCTTACAGGCCGGGTTAGCTCGGATATTGCGCCTATGGATGCGATGATCGCACAGGATTTTTCCGGGCCGGCTGTTTGAGAATGTGTAACCGGCGATTTACACAGAAATATTTACAGTCCCGCTGTAGAACTGTCACTCAAATACCCGGGGTTCAAAATCAGCCCGGTTGACAATGCTGGCGCTGCTGCCGGTCGCCCTGATAACGAATAATCCCTGCCGCTCGGCATACCTCACCACACTCGAATCCGCCTTCAGGTAGGCCACGGCTCCCAATACCCGATGACCACGGTAACGGCACATCCAACTCGTGAAATTCTCCAACTTCTCCACAAACTCCGTTACCGCCTCAGACCGTAATGTCGTCTTTACTTCCACGACCACCACATCGGTCGTATTATCTGCAACGATGTCAAACTCGTAACTGTGGCCATTGCGTTGCCCTTTCACATTGGTTGAAGTCTGCTCAACCGTTATCTGTCGGGTTTGCAACAACGGTAACAGGTCGCCTTCGACCAGGCTTTCCATCAGTTTACCCCATTGACTGGTAAACAATGCCTCCGTCTTTTTTATTTGTTCAGAGGTTTCTTTTACTTGCTGCTCGGTCTCTTTAACCTGTTGTGCGGTTTCCCTCACCTGCTGCTCTGTTTCCTTCAGCCTTCGGTCAGTCTCTTGCATCTGCCGATCGGTCTCCTTCAGCCTTCGGTCAGTCTCCTGCATCTGCCGAGCGGTCTCCTTCTGACGTTCGGATAATTCCTTGTTCCAGACAGACAGTTCTTTATTGTTTTGTGAAACCTGGCGCAATATGGCCCAAATTTCATCCGGGGTGGCGGGGGTGGAATTTGCAGGTTTATGTTCCATTATCCTTCTCCTGTTATAAGTTGAATGTGGGATTATCAACAAGCGCCGGTTTGCTTGTCAAGCTTATGTTAACACGTATTGACGCAAGCCAACATAAGAAGTTCCGCCGTTCACTTGTTAATAATGGAAACTAACGCGCAAACCTTGAATTAATGTGCGAAAACGTTATAGTCACCTCATGTCAATACCAGTGCATATCGCAAATTCCTGTGCTCACACGCTACTGTTCAGCGCGCTCCTGCTGACGCCTCCGGGGCTGCTCGCGAGCAGCGTCAAACTCAGCGATAAAGCGGTGCAGGAAGTGGAAAAAACGGTGATTGATTCTGCGGAGGAGGAAAAACAACGCCAGGCCATTGCGGTGATGCTGGCCAAATACGAGATTGACGGAAGGAAACTGCTGGACGGGTTGGATGAAAATCCGGACAGGATCAGGGTTGACGAACAGGCCGGCGCCCTCCTGTCTGCGGGTGAGAAGATTATGGATTGGGCGCGTTTCCGTTTGCAGCAATGCGATGAATACCTGGAGAAAGCCCGGGAACTCAAGGCAAAGATTGCCGACATTACCCTGGAAACGCTGGAGAAGGATTATCATCTTGACGGCGCATTGCCTAAAGCGCCACCGGAGTGTTACCACGTAAAAGATACTTTCGTACATCCCGCCACGGTACTGGCGCTTACCCGCGATGACCCTGCCCTTGCTGAGGAAACCATTACCGCTATCAGGGCGGAGATCCAGGAAGTGCTAGGCCATACGGAAGTCGTCCGGCAACTGGTCGTGTATTAACCCGTCACCATCAGGTTATCGCGACCGTATTATTCAGGGGACAAACCACTGCCCGGCAGCAAAACAGGGCCTGGCAGGCCGGGTTAGCTCGGATATTGCGCCAATGGATGCGATGATCGCACAGGATTTTTCCGGGCCGGCTGTTAGAGAATGTGTAACCGGCTATTTACACAGAAATATTTACAGTCCCGCTGTAGAACTGTCACTCAAATACCCGGGGTTCAAAATCAGCCCGGTTGACAATGCTGGCGCTGCTGCCGGTCGCCCTGATAACGAATAATCCCTGCCGCTCGGCATACCTCACCACACTCGAATCCGCCTTCAGGTAGGCCACGGCTCCCAATACCCGATGACCACGGTAACGGCGCATCCAACTCGTGAAATTCTCCAACTTCTCCACAAACTCCGTTACCGCCTCAGACCGTAATGTCGTCTTTACTTCCACGACCACTACATCGGTCGTATTATCTGCAACGATGTCAAACTCGTAACTGTGGCCATTGCGTTGCCCTTTCACATTGGTTGAAGTCTGCTCAACCGTTATCTGTCGGGTTTGCAACAACGGTAACAGGTCGCCTTCGACCAGGCTTTCCATCAGTTTGCCCCATTGACTGGTAAACAATGCCTCCGTCTTTTTTATTTGTTCAGAGGTTTCTTTTACTTGCTGCTCGGTCTCTTTAACCTGTTGTGCGGTTTCCCTCACCTGCTGCTCTGTTTCCTTCAGCCTTCGGTCAGTCTCTTGCATCTGCCGATCAGTCTCCTTCATCTGCCGATCGGTCTCCTTCTGGCGTTCGGATAATTCCTTGTTCCACACAGACAGTTCTTTATTGTTTTGTGAAACCTGGCGCAGTATGGCCCAAATTTCATCCGGGGTGGCGGGGGTGGAATTTGCAGGTTTATGTTCCATTATCCTTCTCCTGTTATAAGTTGAATATAAGATTAACAACAAGCGCCAGCCTGTTTGTCACACGAATGATAACACAAAAAAGAAATTGATAGAAATTAAACTGATAAAATTGGCGCGCCCGGAGAGATTCGAACTCCCGACCGCCTGGTTCGTAGCCAGGTACTCTATCCAGCTGAGCTACGGGCGCGTAATGTGAATTATCCCCCATGACGAGATAAAAATAAAGGAAACTCAGATTAAGTCAGAGTTTCCTAAACTATCCGCTTACATGTTGTGACAACGCGCGCAGTCCGTTACGCAGGCGCCTGCTATCTGAAATGGACAATTCGCGCAAACAGCGCTTGAAATACACGGCATCGCTCTCCAGCTTGTGCGTGGCTTTCTTCAACGAATCAATAACCACTTCTCCATACGCTTCGAATGCGCGCTTCCGACCGGCAACCGCTGCCTCTACACCCCAACTCCTGATCATGAACGCCAGGTCGATGACATCGCGACTGAGAACGGACTGGTCAGCCCAGCGGTCAGAATTTGCAAGAAACTTTTCTGCAAAGCACGATATCGGATCAAGCGCGGGAACAGGTAGCTCAGAGAGTGGGACGGCGTCCAGTTCGATCCTTCCTTCGGTGATTATTTCCAACTTGACTGGTTGGCCTTCAATGTCCAGAAAAGTCCGAATTCCATAGCGGTCCGCACGTACCTCTCGAGACAGTGAAAGCGGTTTCCTGAGGATATTTCCCAAGGAATGTTCCGAAATTGTATTACGAAGTTTACGGTAACCAGAACCTTCTGCACAGAGGAAATCAATGTCAGCCGACTCCCTGTACTCGCCTAACTCAAGGACTATTCTCGTGCCTCCGCCAAAGTAGCAACAGGTATCGGCGAGAAAATCGGGATCGAATGACTCAAGCGCCTTCCACACCTTGATATTCCCCGGACGTTTGAGCTCAGGCATTGATAATCCCGTTGCCGTACTCCTGAGCCAGTTGTGTCAGCAGTTCACGCTCCTCAACACCCATAGTGTCCATGTCAACATGACGCCAGTTGCGTTCGTAGAGTTGGAATGCCTCAGCGCGAGTCACAAGACGACCTGTGCGGTTCCATGCAAGCAGGCGCAGATTAGTGTAATCATCAATACATATGACCTGGTAGTCGATAAAGGCCCGTAGCGCTTTCGTAAACCCGGCATCCTTGTTGCCCGTTTTCAACTTATCAGCCAGTTTTCGCGGTAGACGGAGTTCACAGACCGCGAGATTACGCTCTTTTTCGCGCTCACGTTGGCGCCGCTTTGCCAAGCGCAATTGCTCACGGCGGACGACTGTTGGATGATCATCTGTTGCCTGCGCTTGCGCCTCTTTCATACCCATTTTGTTTGTGTATTATGTTGACATGTCATCATAACATGAACAGCAACGATTTAAAACACTCACGTTGCCGCATGATGTTAGATAACGCCGGACAAAGACAAAAAAGGGGCGAAAGCGATCAGAATAGCCCGGTGATATTGCCCTCTGAGTCCACATCAATGTTCTCGGCGGCGGGGACTTTCGGTAACCCCGGCATGGTCATCATACTCCCGGCGATGGCCACGATAAACCCGGCCCCGTTTGACAGCCGGACTTCGCTGACTTCCACATTGTGTCCTTGCGGTGCGCCGCGCACCGTCGGGTCGGTGGAGAAAGACATCTGGGTCTTTGCCATGCATACCGGGAAGCGCCCGTAGTCACGGTTCAACTTGTCAATCTCCGCGCGCACCTTGCTGTTGGCGGTGACACTGCCGGCGCCGTAGATCTTCTTGGCAACGGCCTCTATCTTGTCCCACAGGGAAGCATCATCCTCGTACAGGTAACTGTGGTTGCCGGAGGTGTTATCCACAACGTCAGTGACGGCACGCGCCAGTTCTTCTGCGCCGGCGCCGCCTTCGGCCCAATGCCGGGCCACCACTGCCTGGCCACCTTGTGCTTCCACCCGGCTTTTCAGCATATCGACCTCCGCATCGGTATCGTTGGTGAAGTGGTTGATGGACACTATGCAGGGCAGACCGTAGTGTTGTTGGATGTTGTCCAGGTGCCGCTCCAGGTTGACCAGGCCCTTGTCCAGCACCGCCAGGTTCTCCTGGTTCAGGTCTTCCTTATTCACGCCGCCGTGATATTTCATCGCGCGGATGGTGGCGACCAGGACCACGGCCGCAGGCTTCAGCCCAGCCATGCGACATTTGATGTCAATGAACTTCTCCGCGCCGAGATCGGCGCCGAAACCGGCCTCGGTGATCACATAGTCGGCCAGTTTCAGCGCGGTTTTGGTAGCGGTCACACTGTTGCAGCCATGGGCTATATTGGCAAACGGGCCGCCGTGAACCAGCGCCAGGTTGTTCTCCAGGGTCTGCACCAGGTTTGGTTTGATCGCGTCTTTCAGCAATGCCGCCATCGCGCCGTGGGCGTTCAGGTCGCGGGCGTGAACCGGTTTCCTGTCGCCTCTTGTGTAACCGATGACGATGTTGCCGAGCCGTTGCTTGAGGTCGGAAAGAGAAGTCGCCAGGCAGAAGATGGCCATGACTTCGGAGGCGACGGTGATGTCGTAACCGTCTTCCCGCGGGAAGCCGTTGGCCGTGCCGCCCAGGGAGATGACGATCTTACGCAAGGCGCGGTCGTTCATGTCCACGACCCGTTTCCAGGCAATCAGACGCGGGTCGAGGTTCAGGCGGTTGCCATGGTTTATGTGGTTGTCCAGCATTGCCGAGAGCAGGTTATGGGCGGCGCCGATGGCGTGAAAATCACCGGTGAAGTGCAGGTTGATGTCTTCCATGGGCACCACTTGAGCATAACCACCGCCGGCAGCGCCGCCCTTGACGCCGAAGCAAGGTCCCAGGGACGGTTCGCGCAAGCAGATCAAGGTCTGTTTGCCAATCCGGTTCATCGCGTCTCCCAGCCCGACCGTGGTCGTGGTCTTGCCCTCCCCCGCCGGAGTGGGACTGATGGCGGTGGTCAGGATCAGCTTGCCGTCGGCCTTGTCCTTGAGGCTGTCGATGTAATCCAGCGACAGCTTGGCCTTGTAATGGCCGTAAGGCTCCAGGTGCTCGCTGCCGATGCCGTACTGTTCCGCGGCAAGGTCGATGATCTGTTTTTTGCTTGCCCGCTGGGCAATATCGATGTCTGATAACATTGGAACAATCCTCAGAGTGTGTATTGTTTTCCCGTAAGCCGTATATTATAGCCGTTATCGGGGCGATCGGTCATAACGCGCTTTCTCCTTGATATTTGGCCGTAGTACGCTATCGTTTTTTTTGTTGTGTAAATTCTGCTGTATAACCCAGGCATGGTACCATTGCCGTGAAAACGGGAATCCAGTGGGCAAAGGGTCGCCTTTCAGGCGACACAGCATTTGACTGGACTCCCGCTTTTGCGGGAGTGGTGCGGAAGGCTTGTACTAACAGTTAAATGCTTGTGCAACGCCGTGATCATGAGCGTTTAGACATTGGAGAGTGAAAATGAATCTATCGGGTAAACGAATAATAGTGACCGGCGCCGCTTCAGGAATCGGGCAGCAAAGCGCGAAGATTATGCAGGAGCAGGGCGCTACCATTGTCGGTTTTGACCGCAACGAACCTACGGCGCATGTAGACGAGTATATCCCTGTCGACTTCACGGACCGTGCATCGATAAACAATGCCGTGGATCAGTTCAGCGGCGGCGCGGATGCGCTGTGCAACATCGCCGGGGTGCCGCCGACCGCGCCGGTCGTCACCGTGATGACCGTCAATTTCATCGGCTTGCGCTACTTTACCGAACGCATTGCCGGCGGCATCAACGACGGCGGGTCGATCGTAAACATGGCATCCCTGGCCGGGGTTGGCTGGCCGCAGGCAGTTGCCGATGTGTCCCGCTTCATTGACACCGCCGACTTCGAGAATGCACAAGCCCTGTGCGAACAGATGAAAATTGAGGGCCCCCGCAGCTACTTTTTCTCCAAGGAGGTATTGGTCGTCTGGACCATGCAGAACTGGAATACCTGGCGGGACCGCGGCATTCGCATCAACGCGGTCAGTCCCGGACCGGTTGCGACACCCATATTAGATGACTTTCTGAAGACATTGGGCCCGCGTGCGGAAGAGGACATGCAGGTGATGGGCAGAGCCGGCAAACCGGAGGAAATCGCGCCGATAGTGGCTTTTCTGTGCAGTGACGAAAGCAGTTGGATCAACGGCGCCAACATTGCTGTCGACGGCGGCATGAACGCCCATGTAATGCAACAGGTTCACGGTTTTTGAGCGAGCGGCAGTGTGCGCCTCCGTGGCTGGCTGCGCTGGTGTTGCGGGCAATTAAAATCTTTCATTCTGAACTGGTCTGACTCTTGAGTTCTCATAACTGCGTTACTGCAACGATCACCGTGCTTGGGCTGCTTGCGGGATTGAATTGCGCTGCGGAGAATACGGCAAAGGTCAACGAGACTCCCGCAGCCAGGTATCGAACGCTTTCGGAGACGGAGTACGAAGACAAGGTCACGGGTGGCTGGGTGGGGCAGGCCATAGGCGTGCTCTACGGATTCCCGACGGAGTTTCTCTGGCCGGGAGAAATGGTGCCATTCGACTTCGATGACTGGTATCGGATGAAGCCGGAGATCTGGCTCAAGGAGGGTCTGTCGGTCCTGGAGAAGGATGGCTATGTCGCAATGCTCGAAGTCAAGAAGAAGTACAAGAACGACTTCAACAACTGGGAGACGTACACGCCCGGACAGATGCCCCCACAGGATGATCTGTATATCGAATTCCTGTTCCTGCACTCCCTTCGGGCGCATGGTCTAGACGTCACGGCCAAACAGATGGCCGACGACTGGGTGAGCTATCTGGACCCCAATATGATTTGGGGCGCCAACCGGGTCGCGTATCAGAACTTCCAGAAAGGGATTCTACCGCCCCGGTCCGGTCATCCCGACAACAACCCGCTGAGCAACGCCATCGATTTCCAGATCGAATCAGACCTGTTCGGGCTTATCTCGCCCGGTTTACCCCGAGCCAGCAACGCACTGGGCGACAAGGCAGGCCACGTCATGAACTACGGGGATGGGGTCTATGCCGGTATGGCCATCGGGGCCATGTACGGCGAAGCATTCTTTGAGCGCGATCCACGCAAGCTGGTCGAGTACAGCTTGACGGTCATTCCGCACGCAAGCGGCTATGCCGAGATGGTGCGCGATGTTATCGCCGCGCACGATGCAAATCCCGACGATTGGCAGGCGGCATGGGAGGTCATCTTCGCGAAGTGGGGGCAATACCTCGGATTGGATGTGCGGACAAACGGCGCCTGTGTCTACCTGGGATTGCTCTACGGTGGCGGTAACTTTCTGAAGACGATGAACATCTCCATGCGTTGCGGTCTCGACAGTGACTGCAACCCGTCGAGCGCCGCCGGCATCATCGGCGCCACCCTGGGGATGTCCGGCATTCCGGATAAATGGGCCATGCTGAGGGAGCTGCCTATCAGCAACGCGTCCCATCCCGGTATCTACCTGGGAGATACGCCCATCCGCAATACATCGGCCTCCGGCACGGACGGACAGACACTGCGCGAGATTTATCCTGATCCGATCAACTGGGATGACATCATCGCCGCGACAGTGGAAGTCGGCCACAAGAACATCATCGCCAACGGCGGACGGATCGAAGACGGCCTCATCCACATTCCGATACAAACACCGAGTATCCCACCGTTTGAGCAGGTGCCTGTTCCCTAATAGGAAAGATAATTTCGGACCATCCTAATTCTATCCGAAATTTGTTTCTATTGAGTTAATTTACCATCGCAAAAATGCAATCTGTAAATTAAGGAAACTCTGAGTTACTCTGAGGTTCCTTAAGGCAGTTGGCAAAATCTGGTAAACTCATACAGTAGCATAACAGGATAATCCCTCGCCATTGAGGGGAAACGATAAGGTTATATTTAAAAGGAGGATAAAATGAGTTACGTCGAAAAGCCGGATTGGCAAAAGTCTCTGGAACACCATGAAGAACTGTGCTTAGAACGATATAAGTCCATACACAGGGACTTACAGTTCATAAGGGAAGACATGCGCGAAATGCGCACTGGTCAACGCTGGTTAATTGGCATAGTCTTGGCGTGGCCACCCTTGATCATAGCCGCCCTGCAGATGATCGCTTGAAATTAGATGTGGAGATAATCCTATGGCCAACGTAGTAAACACCAAGCTGCAACGTATGCATATTCGTCTAGACTCGCTGTCCAAGCAGAAGCTGGAACGAGCGGCTGCCTATGTCCATAAAAGACTGTCGGAATTCGTTCTCGGGCAGGCACTTCAGGCGGCTAATGATGTGATCCATGAGCATGAGACCATGACACTTAGTCAGGATGATTGGGATGTTTTCATGGACACGCTGGAAAAACCTCCCAAGCCCAACGCCAAGCTCAAGCAAGCCTTTGCCAAGCACAAAAACAGTTCAACCTGCCAGAGAATGAATTCGCAACGCGATACGCACTACTCTACCCCTAGTACATGACGAGGATACTGGAAATTATCCCCCTGCCTTCAGTGTCTTGCACAAAGCAGTATCATACCCGTCCAGTTCTGAGCGGTCAGTTATATTTTTTTGTTCCTGTGATGAAAGTCGTTTCTGCATTCTTAACTAATGTAGTTTTGGACTGAGGAGTAATCACTTTTTCAGCTTCATTTCATCCAGGCGTTTGGAAATTTTGGGCCAAACACGCTTAACTCATTGAATGTCAGATGAAAATGAAATAATCGTCCAGGAGCGGGGCCGTATAGTCTGCCAGAATGACATCGGACCAACCGTCCCCATCCAGGTCCACATAAGTGTCCGTTGATCCCTCAGGCACCCAGGAGCTGCCCAGGAAACCGGCTTCCCCGTAGCCTGACAGGACAATCCGGTCTCCTTGCCCCGGGTTGAAGTCGGCGATGACATCATTGAACTCGCCCGTATCGCCGGGCTTGAACCAGAACTCATCAGCCTCTTGGCCGCCGACCAAATAGTCGGCGCCGGGCCCGCCAACGAGGGTGTCGTCCCCTATTCCGCCTGAAAGTTCATCGTCGCCGAGGCCGCCATACAAGCGGTCATTGCCTGCATCGCCGTTGAGACGGTCATCGCCGCCGTCCGGCCCGCCGTAGAGCGCATCATCCCCGTCACGGCCGAACAGTATGTTGTCACGTACATCACCGGCCAGGATGTCGTTGTGCGCAGAGCCGAAAAGATGTTCGATATCGGGCAGGTTTGCTGTTTTCACACTGCCGTCAGCAGCGGTCCAACTTATCTCGACCCGGCCGGCGAAGACATCGCCGGTGGCATCCCCGCCTTGCGCCACGTCACGGTGCAGACGCACGGTAACACCGGCTGAGGAATCCAAATAGGCCGCATAGTCATCACCCAATCCCCCCGTTAGTCTATCCGCGCCCGGGCCACCAATCAGGATGTCGTCTTCATCGCCGCCGTCGAGGAGATCATTCCCTTCATCGCCGCTCAGAATGTCATCACCCCATCCACCATAGAGCTCATCGTTGCCGTTATGTCCGTAAATGTAGTTACCAACGAATAATGAGTCGGTCCCCGTGAGCACGTCATCGTGCACTGAACCCCAGATGTTTTCAATGTCGCCGCCCAGCGTGTCTCCGCTGGCATCACCGCCTCTGGCGATACCGGTACCCAGGTTTATGGTGACGCCGGCCGGAGAGAACAGATAGGACACGGTATCGTCGCCGGAACCACCTAACAAGGTGTCCGCGCCCGGACCGCCGTCCAGGATGTCATCGCCATCTCCACCATCCAAGTGGTCATTCCCATACCAGCCAAGAATGTGGTCGTCACCGGTCAGGCCGGCCAGATGGTCGTTGCCATCCGTACCCGTGAGCGAGTCATCGCCCGCGGTACCCGTAGTTGTTATCGTGCCGGGGTTCGTGCTGGGGTTGCCGCCAGCAAAGATGAAGTGAGCCTCGTCCAGGCGGCCCGTATAGCCGTCAAGAACGATGTCATAATAGCCGTCTCCATCCAGATCCAAGACCCGTGATCTCGAAAAGCCGGGGACTTGTGCGATCCAATTGTCAGGAACACCGGTAATGTTTCTGTAGGCGCTCACGTCAATCCGGTCTCCTTGCCCCGGGTTGAAATCCAGGATCGTATCGGTGTAGTAAGAGGGCTCATCACTGGGCTGGAACACAAACTTGTCAGCGCCAGCGCCGCCGGTCAGGATGTCATCGCCGGACTCGCCGACCAATAAGTTGTCGGCAGGGCCGCCTATCAGGATATCATCGCCTCCGCCGCCGTATATATTTTCAATTTCACCGAAGAAGATCAGATTCCAGGCAGCCGTCCCGTTAATAAAATCTATCGGCGCGTCATTGACGCTTCCCAGCCCTATGGCTATGCCTTCCAGCCCTTCAAAAAGTAGAAAATCTGGTGATTCACCAAGATACAACGTGTCCACCCCGTCAGTGTCAACCAAGGTCACGGCGCTGGTCGGGAACCATCCCAACTGTTGATAAAGCTCAGTGTCCGGCACGTTGCGCGAGGTATATACACTGTCACCGGGGTTGATGCCGCCAGCTGGTTCCCCATAGAGTTCCCAGATGGCCGCTATATCAAACAACATGGGTGTTGCCGGGATAACGTCCAAGGCAAATTCGGCCGTGAAGGGGTTGTCCGTTTCTTCACTGGCGTAAGACATGACGGTAAACAACCTCGCGTCCAAATCGTATTGTTTGCCCACGTTGTGGAGTCCCAAATCTCCGTTGTAGTCGCCCGGGTGCCCCAGACCCAGGGCATGGCCAATCTCATGGATGTAAGTGGTGAAAGAATAGCTGTTTATGTCAGTTCCATGCTCGACCAGCCAATCGGTTGATACGTTGATGACAGACTGGATAATGATGCCGTTGTTGGTCGTTGAGTAGGCCCACGCGTCCGTTTCATGGTCCTGAAATAGGATATCGGCATCCTGACTGGCGATTTCCCGGAATGTGATGCCGGAGATTGTTGCCCAGGTGTCCAATGCCTCGCGGGCCAGGTATCTCCCTTCCCCGGTAAGGCCGGATAGGTTGACTGTGAGCATTTTATCCGGACCGAGGTTGAATTTACGGCGTCCTGCTGCTCCCCAATATCCGTCCGTAAGTTGCCAGATAATGTCGTTATCGTCTTGCTGTGTAGACATATTGAATTTGAGAGCAAAACAAAATTCGCATTTTTGTTTTACGTGCTCTGAACAAGTCCAGGATGGACTTGTTCAGAGCTTCCATAGTATTTCTTTGAAATTGGACTGTATTCTGACAGCATGGTTTTGTCCAATATATCCAAACGACTTTGGCGGAGAGAGAGGGATTCGAACCCTCGATGGGCTTTTAACCCATACTCCCTTAGCAGGGGAGCGCCTTCAGCCACTCGGCCACCTCTCCGTTGGCGGGCCGGTCGGTTATACCGGCCCTGATGTTTGAGGGTCCCGGAACCCTATGCGCGGTGTGGATTACGTCTCTTCATCGCGGTATTCCGGATCGCCGTCATTAACTTCCAGACTGGCGTCTTCCTCCGATTCATCCATGTACTCCTGGGCAAGCTGGGCTTTCGCCTTCTTGACCTTTTCCAGTTGGATGCGCTCGTAGATTTCCTCCCGATGCACCGCAATTTCTTTGGGAGCGTTGACTCCGATGCGGACCTGGTTGCCGCGTATTCCGAGTATGGTTACATTGACATCATCTCCAATCATCAGAGACTCGCCAATCCTACGTGTTAGTATCAACATCTTATTTTCTCCTATTTTTCCCTAGGTATTAAGGAACCTCTGATTAAGTCAGAGTTTCCTTAACTATATTAGCCTTTTTCGATGATAATTGCCTTATAAAATATTACACGCCGTTCATCCTGCGGCATCATCGAACACATTGTCCTCGCCCTCAAGACCGAAAGCCGAGTGTAATGTCCTTACACCCAGCTCCAGGTACTTCTCATCAACAACCACTGATATCTTTATTTCAGAGGTGGATATCATCTGGATGTTGATGCCCTCGGCGGCGAGCGCCGAGAACATTTTACTTGCGATGCCTGCATGCGATCGCATCCCTACTCCCACCACTGAAATCTTGACAATCTGATTATCTCCCAAGACTTCTCTCCCGTCCAGGTCCCGGGCAGTCTTTTCCAGCAACGCCTTGGCCTTGCCGAAATCATTCCGGTGTACGGTGAAGGTAAAGTCGGTGGACTGGTCCACGCCGGTATTCTGGACGATCATATCGACCTCGACGCCGGCCTCGGCGATGGGGTTGAGTATAGCGCCGGCGATGCCGGGCCTGTCAGGCACACCGCGCAAGGTCAGTTTTGCTTCGTCTCGATTATGGGCAATGCCCGCTATCAGCGCCCGTTCCATTTCTTCATCCTCGTTTGTGATCAAGGTGCCCGGACCTTCCTCAAAAGAAGACAGGACACGTAATGGTACTTTATACTTGTTGGCGAACTCGACTGAGCGTATCTGCAGCACTTTCGCCCCTAAGCTGGCCAACTCCAGCATCTCCTCGTAGGATACCTTGTCCATGCGCCTGGCTGCAGGCACGATTCGGGGGTCGGCGGTGTATACGCCGTCCACGTCAGTGTAAATCCTGCATTCAGCCGCGTTCAGCGCTACTGCCATCGCAACCGCGGTGGTATCGGTGCCTCCGCGCCCAAGCGTGGTGATGTTGCCGTTCTCGTCGATGCCCTGAAATCCTGCAATCACGACTATCTTGTTATCCGACAGGTCTTTTTTGACCCGTACCGCCTCGATATCGATGATACGGGCCTTGTTGTGTACGTTGTCCGTGAGAATATGCACCTGCCCGCCGGTATAGGAGACCGCCGGATACCCGTGCTCCTGCAATACCATGCTCAACAGGGCAATGGTGACCTGCTCACCCGTCGACAACAACACGTCGAGTTCGCGTGAATCAGGTTTTTTGGCCACCTGTCCCGCGAGTTCGATAAGCCGGTCGGTCTCACCCGCCATCGCCGAGAGCACCACCACCACCTGGTGTCCCTGCTTGCGCGTGGCGATAACGATATCGGCGACCACCTTGATCCGATCCACCGTTGCAACCGAGGTGCCGCCGAATTTTTCTACTATCAGAGCCATAACAACCGATCTTAACCCGCTGTCCTCTCAACAACCCAGGCTGGAACACTTGCCAGCGCGCCCTGCAGCGCGGACGGATCATTGCCGCCGGCCTGTGCCAGGTCCGCACGGCCTCCACCCCGGCCACCCACCTGTTGGGCGACATGATTGACCAGCTCGCCGGCCTGCAGCTTGTCCGTGTTGTCTTTCGTAACGCCTGCCACCAGGCTGACTTTACCAGTTTTAACCGTACCGAGCACGATAACCGCGCTGCCCAGTTTACTCTTCAACTGATCGACCATGTCCCGCAGTGTTTTCGGATCTGCCCCGTCCATGTTGTGGGCAAGAACATGAATGCCGTTGACCAGTTCAGCCTGTTCGCTCAGATCAGTGCCGGCCTGACTTGCCATTTTATCTTTTACCTGTCTCAACTCCTTCTGCAAACGCCTGGAATTCTCCAGTAGCTGTTCCAGTTTTGCCGTAAGCTTGCTACGGTCGGACTTGAGCAAACGCGCCAGTTCGGCCAACTGCGCTTCTTCGTCCTCGACCAGGGCCAGCGCGCCCAGCCCGGTTACCGCTTCCACCCGGCGAATGCCTGCGGCAATCCCGGTCTCAGTGGTGAATTTGAACAGCCCTATGTCGCCGGCGCGCGCCACGTGAGTGCCGCCGCACAGTTCCACCGAAAAATCGCCGCCGATGTTCAATACCCGTACCTTTTCGTCGTATTTCTCACCGAACAGTGACATTGCGCCCGACTTCAGCGCGTCGTCGAGAGGCATCAAGCGGATTTCGGTATCGATGTTTTCCAGTATCTTGCGATTGACAAGCCGTTCTATCTGCAACAGTTGCTGTGCCGAAACCGGTTCGGGATGGGAAAAGTCAAAGCGTAACCGGTCCGGCGCCACCAGGGAGCCCTGCTGTGTCACATGCTCACCGAGCACCTCTCGCAATGCCGCATGCAGCAAGTGGGTGGCCGAGTGGTTGCGCACCGTATTGATGCGCGTAACGGGATCGACCCGGGCTTCTGCCTGCTGACCGACCCGGATTGTCCCCTCACTTACTCTGCCGCTATGAATATGGGCATTCCCCTGTTTTTGCGTGTCATCGACAACAAACACGCCTGTATCCGAAACCAGTTCGCCCCGGTCGCCGACCTGGCCGCCGGATTCCGCATAGAACGGGGTGCGATCCAGTACGACTCCGCCGGATTGGCCTGCTTCGATAGCTTCGACTACCTGGTTGTCCTGAAGCAAGGCAGTGACCTGCCCGGAGGTACGCAGGGAATCGTAGCCTTCGAAACCGGAAGCATGGTTCTTCAGGTCGGGCAGAACGGAGATATCCACGCTGAACCTGTTTGCTTCCCGCGCACGCCGGCGTTGTTCCTGCATGCATTGCTCAAACCCTTCCTGGTCCAGTTGCAGGTTGCGCTCACGGGCAATGTCAGCGGTCAGGTCGACCGGGAAGCCGTAAGTATCATACAGCTTGAACACGACCTCGCCGGGAATAGTACCGGAGGCCAGGGTCCCGACTGCAGATTCCAGGTGTTTAAGCCCTTGCTCCAGGGTTTCCGTAAAACGTTCTTCTTCCTGCTTCAGGGTATTTATCACGAATTCTTTGTTCCTGCCCAACTCAGGGCAGGCTGCTCCCATGATCGCATCCAGCGGCTCCACCAGCTTATGGAAGAACGGTTCATTCAGGCCCAGTCTGGAGCCGTGACGCAGCGCCCGGCGTATGATCCGGCGCAGCGCATAACCCCGGCCCTCGTTGGCCGGGATGACGCCGTCCGCAACCAGGAAAGCGCAGGAGCGGATATGGTCGGCAATTACCCGGGTTGAAACCAGATCCGCGCCGCTATCCCCTGCGAGGGATTGCACTGCGTCGATCAGGGGGAGAAACAGGTCTGTTTCATAGTTGTTCCGTACCCCCTGCAGTAGCGCCGCGGTCCGCTCCAGGCCCATGCCCGTATCGACTGACGGTTGTGGCAGGGGATGTAGCTTGCCTTGCGCATCGCGGTTGAATTCCATAAACACCAGGTTCCATATCTCCACGTAGCGGTCGCCATCCTGCTCCGCGCTGCCGGGCGGGCCACCGGGTACATCCGGCCCGTAATCATAAAATACCTCGCTGCAAGGCCCGCAGGGTCCCGTGTCCCCCATCGACCAGAAATTGTCTCTCTCTCCGCAACGGCTGAACCGCTCCTTGCTGACTCCGATCTTTTGCAACCAGATGTCTTCCGCCTCGGCGTCATCCCGGTAGACCGTTACCCAGAGTTTCTCTGCGGGAATGGCCAGCTCCTCGGTCAGGAATTCCCAGGCATATTCAATGGCCTGTTCCTTGAAGTAGTCGCCGAAACTGAAGTTGCCCAGCATCTCGAAAAAAGTATGGTGGCGAGCAGTGTATCCGACATTGTCCAGGTCGTTATGTTTACCGCCGGCGCGTACGCAACGCTGGGCAGTCACCGCCCGCGCGCAGGCGCGTTGCTCCAGCCCGAGGAATACATCCTTGAACTGCACCATGCCGGCATTGGTGAACAATAGCGTCGGATCATTGGCCGGCACCAGTGGTGAACTTGGCACCACTTCATGTCCGTGCCGGCTGAAATAATCCTGGAACCGCCGGCGAATGTCATTTGCTGCGATGTACTTCATCCTGCCCGTTATTCGCTGTTATTGAATTGTCTTCGAATCTGCTCTGAGGTAAAACCGCGATATTGCAGAAAACGTGATTGTCTTGCCTGTTGCTTAAAATCCATGGGCGCCTGCGGTCCGAATTTCTTCTCCCGCGCCGCGCTGATATGGGCTTCCCAATCCAGGCCCATAGTCGAAACCACCTGCCGTACCAGTTCCTCGGCGAGCCCCCGCTCACTCAACTCCCGGGTGATGCGCAGCGGTCCATAGCCTTTTGCAACACGGCTGCGAACATACGCTTCGGCATAGCGCGCATCATCCTGCAATCCCGTAGACCTGAGGTCTGCAAGGACCTTCTCCACCGGTTCAGGGGGAAAGCCACGCGCTGTGAGTTTTACCCGCAGTTCCTGTTTGGAATGCTCGCGCCGGGCGAGCAGGTCCAAGGCCCGTTGCCTGATTATCTGTGTCTGATCGATATTCAGGGATGCGTTTCCTCCACCGGTTCAGCCGTGTCTGCCTGCGGCAGGGCCTTGTCTTTTACCGCTTGTTCGATTGCCTGCGCCACTTCGGGGTTGCCCCGGAGATATTCGCGCACATTGTCTTTGCCCTGGCCGATGCGTTCACCGTTGTAACCATACCAGGCGCCGGTTTTTTCTATAATCCCATGCTGTACGCCCAGTTGAATGATTTCGCCCTCACGGGATATGCCGCGCCCGTAGAAGATATCGAAAACCACCTCCTTGAATGGCGGCGCCACCTTGTTTTTGACCACCTTGACGCGGGTTTCGTTGCCCACAACCTCATCACTTTTCTTTATCGCGCCGATGCGGCGTATTTCCATGCGCACGGACGAGTAAAACTTCAGTGCGTTCCCGCCGGTGGTGGTCTCCGGATTACCGAACATCACGCCGATCTTCATGCGGATCTGGTTGATGAATATCACCAGTGTATTGGATCGCTTGATATTGGCTGTGAGTTTTCTCAGCGCCTGCGACATCAGGCGCGCCTGCAGACCCATGTGGCTGTCACCCATCTCACCCTCTATTTCCGCCTTGGGCGTGAGCGCCGCCACGGAGTCGATGATTATCAGGTCCGTGGCGCCGGACCGTACCAGCATATCCGTGATTTCCAGCGCCTGTTCGCCCGTATCCGGCTGCGAGACCAGCAGGTCCGCTATTTCCACGCCCAGTTTTTCCGCGTATTTCGGGTCCAGCGCATGTTCCGCATCGACTACTGCCGCGGTGCCGCCGGCTTTTTGTATTTCCGCGGCGACATGCAAGGCCAGGGTGGTCTTGCCAGAGGATTCCGGCCCGTAGATTTCCACGACTCTTCCCCGGGGTAACCCGCCGATTCCCAGCGCCAGGTCCAGGCCCAGCGAACCTGTGGATACTGCGGTCACGTCATGGTCAACGGTGTCGTCGCCCATGCGCATGATTGAACCCCTACCGAATTGCTTTTCGATTTGCCCCAGAGCGATGTCCAGAGCCTGTTTCTTTTTCTCGTCCACGGATTCTCTCGTTCTCAATATAATGATTAGTGTAGATTATGCCAAATTTTATATTCAGTCTCACATTTCTTATCACTTCAGGTTGTTAACTACCAGTGTGAGGTTGAATATAACCAGCAGTACCATGATCGCCCGGAATACGATACCGAGGGCGCCGCTCCTGGGCGCATAGGCCCACATTACGCCACCTACGACTATGGAACCGACCAGGAAGGCCAGCGCCGCCGGTCCCGTCAGGAAATCCACTGCTGTCTGAAACGCAGTGGTGATAAAATCCAGCGGCCCTCCGGTCGTGCCGATGTCGAATTCAGCACGCAAAGCGCCGGGGAAACATACAAGTACAAACAGACAGATACGGTCGCGCATCCCTTCCTCTCCCTTGTTGACGTTATTCGGTAATTATGAACGGCCTGTCGGCGACGATATCCGCGCGCAGACAGGTAATCCGTTTCAACAGTCTTTTTCTGATCACGTACAACCAGACCGCGATCCCGTTCGGGTCGTTCCTGCATACCAGGTTCAGTACGGCCAGGCCAAAACATACTATCAGCGCAAACAGCAGTACGGAGCGTAATTGCACGCCGAGCAGCAGCGCTGAGACAAACAGGAATAGCACCGCGTTGGCGGGATAACCAAAATATCGCTTGTTTGCGGTCAGTGATGACCTGTTACTGTAGGCGTCTTCCCTGGTATCCATAAATTTCCCTCAATGTGTGGCTGGTCGAATAATTCTGGTCCGGATAGACTTCATCAAAATCTTATTGCCTATACTGACACAACTTGTTGATTGAAGTCAACTGCTCTATTAAATCCTGTTATAAAAAATTCAGGTGGAATGATGTGTCACCCATCCACCGTACCACTCCCGCGAAAACGGGAGTCCAGTCGAATACTGTGTCACCCGAAGGGCGACGCTTTGTTTCACTGGATTCCCGTTTGCACGGGAATGGGATGGGGGTGCTTGCGTGAACTTCGCTACCGAACCACTTCCGCGGAAGCGGGAGTCCAGTCGAATACTGTGTCGCCCGAAGGGCGACCCTTTGTTTCACTGGATTCCCGTTTTCACGGGAATGGGATAGGGAGCACTCCCGCGTACCCTGCCACCGTACCACTCCCGCGGAAGCGGGAGTCCAGTCAAATACTGTGTCGCCCGAAGGGCGACTCGTTATTTCACAGGTTTTGCATCTCCTTTGCCGCTGCCAGTGAAGCTAACCGGGCTATAACGCCATAGCTGTAAAACCGGTTCGGTTGGGCATCCGGCGATTGTTCCTTGTCCGGGGAGTTGCAGGATTCCTCGAATGCCAGACGCTCGAAATACATGCCCGGAGCGTTCAGGTTTTCATTGCTGGCCCGTTGCGGGTGCACCCGGTAGAAACCGCCTACCACGTTCTGGTCAATGAGGTATACTACCGGTTCGGCAACCGTACCGGGACTACCCCAGGTTTCGTGGGTATGCACACCCTCCTGCAGAATAGCCTTGGTCACCTTCTGCCCTTCCTTGACAGTCGCCATTTTTGTCCTTTGTTTACGGTTCAGGTCGTGAACTTCCTCAGGGGTTTGCACAGACATCACCCCCATGCCGTAAGTGCCGGAATCCGCTTTGATCATCACGAATGGATCACTGGTTATGCCATACTCTTCGTATTTCTTACGGATCGCGTTCAGCAGTGACTCCACGTTTCTTGACAGGCAGGATTCGCCTGCGCGCTTCATAAAGTCCACTTCTCCACAGTTGCGGAACAGGGGTTCAATCAGCCAGGGATCGATATCCAGCAGCGCGGCGAAATCGCGGGCGATGTCCCGGTAAAAATCGAAATGAACGGTTTTCGACCTGTCCGACCAACCCAGCCTGACCGGGGGCATAATACGCTGATCCACTCCCGTCAGAAAATCGGGCACACCAGAAGACAAATCATTGTTCAGTACCAAGAGATCCGGCCGGAAATCCCGCACGCACACGCCCGCCCCCTCTCTTAGCAGTGGCTGCAGGCGTATCGACGCCCCGCTGTCCAGCTCGATCTTCTGCTCTTCTTCCAACCCCGGCAACAGGGAACCCACCCGGGTCTCGAAACCCGCTTTTTCAAATATCCCCTGTAACACGGCAAGGTTCTCCAGGTAATGCCTGTTTCGGGTATGGTTTTCGGGAACGATCAGCACCCGGTCGACCGGCTGTTCCAACCGCTCCAGCGCCGACTGCGCCGCCTGTATGCACAGGGACTCGAAGGCCGGGTTGAGGTTATTAAACCCGCCGGGAAACAGGTTGGTGTCGACCGGCGCTATCTTGTAGCCCGCATTTCTCAGGTCGACGGACGCATACAACGGCGCCGGTGTATTACGCCACTGGGAGCGAAACCAGGATTCGATCCTGGTCTGATGATCCAGGATGATGCTCTCAATGATATTCAACGGCCCAGTCAGAGCCGTCTTCAGATGCGGCACCGTGTCTATTGCGGTAGCAACCATAGCGGGTTTTCCAGATTAATGAAGCGGGTATTATATTAAATATGCCCTGGACAAGTCCATCCTGGACTTGTTCAGAGCTTCCTAAAACAGGTTCCGGTCAACGCAGGTCGCCCCAGAGCACCTGCAATGCTGTGAGTGCCGCGACGGCTGCGGTTTCGGTGCGCAGGGTGCGCGGGCCGAGATTTATCGGGATATATCCCTGTTGTTCCGCCATTGCCACTTCGGCATCGGTGAGACCGCCTTCCGGTCCTATCAGGATGGCGGCTGTACGGTCGTTCAGGGTTATTCCCGCAAAGGTCTGGCGCGCGCGGGGCTCAAGCACTAACCGTGTCGAGTTTCGCTCATCCGCTACCCACTCCTGCAAATCCCTGGGACTGCTCAGAACAGGCAGGGTATCTCTGCCGCATTGCTCGCAGGCATGGATAATGATTTTTTCCCAGCGCTCCATGCGCGAACTGATGCGGTTTTGATCCAACCTGACATTGCCGCGCTCGGTAAACAGGGGAATAATGGCATGTACACCCAGTTCAACGGATTTCTGCACGGCATAATCCATGTGCAGGTTGCGCGATATGCCCAGCCCCAGTGTGATTAACAGCCCGGATTCTGCTGTTCCCGGTTCAAAGTCCAGGATTTCAACCTCAGCCAGACCTGTGGAAGTCGCAATTATTCTGCCGCGATAACTCCCGCCGAGACCGTTAAATAAGGTAACCTGATCATTCTGCCGGCAACGAAGAACCCGCAACAAATGGCGCGATGCCTCTTTTGACAGAAAAACTGTAGTGGAAACCGCCAATGGGGATTCCGTATATACCCGGATATTGCGCATATGGCTTCAGAGTTTAGCAACCTATGAGATTTGTTCCAACGGTATAAAGTGCCGTCCCGGATGGACTTGTTCAGAGCTTCCTTTAAAATAGGCGAATGCTTAAATCCATCAAGGAATTCTTTGAGCGCGGCCTGCAGGAGAATGCCGGGCGCGACAGCTCCGATCACGGCAACCGGGTGGAACTGGCCGCGGCCGTCTTGATGGTTGAGATCAGCCTGGCTGATTCTGCCATCGGCGCTGAAGAGCTTGCCGTTATCAAAACAGCCCTGGTCAATCACTTTTCTATTGACGCAGAACAGGTGGATGAATTGATCGACCTGGCGCGCCGGGAAGTTGACCTCGCGGTTTCCCTGCACGAGTTCACCCGCATGCTTAATCAGAATCTGGACCCGGTGGAAAAGATCCGCATCATCGAATTGCTCTGGAAAGTCGCATTTGCCGATGCGGTGCTGGACAAATACGAGGAGTACTACATCAGAAAAATCGCTGATTTGCTGTATATCTCCCATAAGGATTATATCCGGACCAAACACAGGGTCGCTGAGGGTGGTTGAGATGTGGGTGGTGTACCACACAATCCCAGCAGACCAGTGTTAGATAAAATCATATCCGGTGGCCAGACGGGCGTGGATCGGGCCGCGCTGGACAGCGCTATTTTCCTTGATATCCCCCACGGCGGCTGGTGCCCAGCCGGCAGGAGAGCGGAGGACGGAACGATTCCCGTGCGTTACCACCTGGTTGAAACGGATGCGCCGGAATATGTTGACAGGACACGAAAAAACGTTGAAGACAGCGACGGAACACTGATCCTGAACAGCAAACAGTTGGAGGGAGGCACGGCAGCAACCCTCGCTTTTGCCAGGAGTTTGAGCAAGCCGGTTATGGTCATCGATCTCGACGACCCGCCAGAAACAGTCGCTATCCGCAACTGGCTGGCAGCCAACCGGATAAAACATTGTAACGTGGCAGGCCCGCGGGAAAGCAAGCGGCCGGGGATTTACCGGCAAACCTGCAGTTATCTCAGAATAATATTTCAGAAGCTCTGAACAAGTCAGCCAGGATTAGTACTCTTTCAACTTAATTTTGACATGTTCAGAGCCACACAGCGACGACAAGACAAGGCGCAGCCCGCCGGGAATGGCGCGCCCTTGCCAAGGGCTGCAACGCCGTATTGGCGTCGCTGTGTGGCTCCCTGCGGGCGGGCCGGGAAGCGGTCGCCCGCGTCGTTGCGCCGCTTGCGAAGGGCGCGCCATTCACTGCGCACCGCGCCTTGCGCTCAACCGCTTCCCGACCCGCTGAACATGTCAAAATTAAGTTGAAAGAGTACTAGTCTGAGCACGACATCCTTCAGATGCCCAAATTCGCTGCGCGCGGATTTGTGGCGATACATCCTTGTATTTCAGGAAGCTGTGAGACTTAATCACAGCTTACTCAGCCCGAATATCTCTGACTTAACCCCCGGCTATCGGAACTATCGATCACCTTCCGCACAACGTAAAAAAGCCTGTTCAAGGTCAACTGCATTGAAATGCCGGCAACACTCGGCAGGCGTTCCGATATATCGGATGTTGCCCCGGTGTAATATCGCTATGCTGTCGCACAGTTTTTCCGCGTCGGACAGCAGGTGACTTGTCAGCAAACAGGAATGACCTAGCTTTTTCAGTTTAAGCAAATGCTCTCTCAGAGATGCGCGCGCCCTCGGGTCCAGGCCATTCATGGGTTCATCCAGGATCAGCAGCTTTTTCCCACTTAACAGGCAGGCGGCCAGACCGAGTTTCTGTGCGGCGCCGTTTGACAACCGCAAGGCGCGCTGTTCCAACTCGTCGGGTTCCATGTCCAGTATTTCCAGAATCTCTCCCGCCCTTTTTGGGTCAGGCGCATTACCGTGCAGCCGGCATATGTAGTCGAGAAACTCCTTGCCTTTGAGATGCGCCGGGGGTCGGAAATTTTCCGGCAGGTAGGCCAGGGCTTCCCTGGACGACGCCCGATCATGCTGCCCGCCGAAGATGGCGATCTTTCCCGAGTCAGGCGTGTCGAGGTCGAGCAGGCACTTTATCAACGTGGTCTTGCCGGCGCCGTTGGCGCCGACCAGACCCAGTATTTCGCCGTCGCTCAGCTCGAGCGTCACGCCTGAAAACACAACCTTGCTACCCCGCTGCCTGGTCAGCCCTTGTATCTGGATTGCCAGCCCCACATGCGGGCGTCCCGCCCGCATGCAGGCGGGGCGCCTATGGTCCCAGTTAAAGCAGGTCATCTTGTACGGGTCAATACAGGAACACCGCATTGCAGCGGGTATTGTCACTGTCAACGTTCCAGGATGAGCCTGTTGCGTCCGCATTATTGATGCAGGGCGCGCCGGTGGTGGACGACCAGAGAATGACTTCACTCCCTGGTGTGCCGGCGCCGAAATCATCGCCACCCACCGTGCCTTCTCCGTTCTTTGCCGTATTCACCGTGGCGCGCACGACCCCGCTGCCCGGGTCGCCGTCATCCAGTTTTACATCCAGTTCCCGCAACAATGCCGGGGTAACGCCGGCTCCGAACGCGTAAGCCAGGCGCACGGTTGACCCGGATGCGGCGCCTCCGTCATCATAATCATCGGTAAATCCCAGCAGGACCGGTTGCTGGAAGGCATTGCCGGGCACCTGGCCGGTCAACACACCGGCTTCATACTGTGCCGCGGTAGCGGTGCCCCCACCGTAACTGCCGTTCAACAAGCGTGAATGGGCCAGGTGCGCCCATACTGCGCCGGCCTCCTCCCAGCGGTCTATGCGCCCGTTCTGGTTGCCGCCGATGGTGGGTGTTCCGCCACAATTAGGGTCGACTTCCGCGCTGATGGCGCGGCACGCCAGCGCCGCGGGCATGTCGCCGGGGACCTGCCGATAACGGTCGATAAAACCGTAATACGCGGCCTGTATGCCGGCATTCTGATCGGCCATATTGCGCACCCTGGCGCTGCTGATCAATTGCTGGCCCTTCAGAATGCCGCCCAGCATGAGCCCGATCAGGACCAGGACGACAGCGATTTCCACCAGGGTAAAGCCTGGTTGTGGACGTGATTTCATAAGAGTATCCTCCATGAATTAAGGTAATTTTAAGAAGCTCTGAACAAGTCCATCCAGGACTTGTCAGAGCGCGCAGTGGCCATCCTCGGATGTCCACATCCACTCCGGGTGGATTTGTGACGATACGTCCGTGTATCGCCGGAAACTCTGACTTAACGATGCTTCAGGTATGAGCCAACCTGAAACTTCATGCCAAGCGCGCGTAAAATCGGCGCAAGTGTGGACCAGCGCGGATTGCCTTTTTCAGAGAGCGCCCGATACAGGCTTTCCCTGGGGATACCCACTCTTTGTACCAGTTGTGACATGCCCTGTGTCTCAGCCATATTGCGCAGAGCCAGCAGAAAGACAGCCGGTTCTTCGTCTTCAGCCGCAGCAGTCAGGTATTCGGCGGCAAATGTCGGATCTTCCAACTGCTTGTGCAGCCAATCATTGTGTTTTACGGTTTTCATCTTAATGTGTTCAATCAGGTTGTTGGCCCAACCAGTTTTTCAGTCGCTGTTCGGCAACTTCAATGTCTTTTTTCTGAGCGCTCTTGTTGGCGCCACAGAGGAGCAAGATGCTTGAAATGCCAATCTTTGCAAAATAGATTCGATAGCCGGGCCCGTGGTCTATTCGCAATTCGCTTACCCCGCCTTTGAGATACTTGCAATCCCCGAACAGGCCAAGGTTCAAGCGACTGATCCTGGTTGCTATTCGAGCCGCAGCCGTTTTACTCCGGATTGTACGGAACCACTTGTCGATCAAGTCCTGTCCGTCCGGGTCCGTGTAATGAAAAACTTCCATGCGTAATAATGGTGTAACGTATAAGATACAAATATCAAATTGATTAATCCGCGGTCACAAGCTCATTTCCTGTTCGAGCAACGCCAGTCTGTTTTTCAACAAACGCAATTCATTGTCGTTGCCGGCCAGTTTGCCGTTTGCGAGCAGTCCTCCGATGATGATTTGAGCGCTTTCAAGTTCACCCAGGTCTTCCAGTACGAACAGCTCCATTTGTGTTACCCAGGGGGGCGCGGCGGCGCTGTTCACGTTCAGGCGCAGCGCGTTCGCGTATTTCCAAGCCAGTTGCAAATCTCCGATACGGTGTTTTGCGACATAAACCCCATGGGCCATCCAGGGCCAGCGGCGGTCAGGGTCGTCGAGGAAGCGTCGATAGACAAAATCCAGCATTTGCCGCTTCCCGGCGTGATCCGGTGTTTGTGTGTACACGCGGCTGGCGTATAACAGTGGGTATTGAAAACGGCTGTCCAGTGCAAGCAGCGCGTTCAACCAGTTTATGACCCTGGCATAGTCCAGTCTTGCAAACGGAATACTGACACCGGGTTGATTGTCAAACGCCTGCAGCCACAACATCAGGACTTTCGCCAGGACATCCGGTTCTCCCAGGCCGGATAAACGTAACAGGTTGACGTTCGGCGCGTCCGGCAAGGTTTCAGCGCTTGCCATCGCCTGCGGTCGCGCATAACTCCAGCATACCTGGATGAGCAGGCTGGCAATCAGTACGGTCAGCACCGGAAGCGGAACCGTTGACAGTGGTCTTGCTGCGTTATCGATCATTCAGTCACTCCTGTCTGTCTTGTTCCATTCCTAAAAGTTCTGCCGGTACAGGTCGAACAGGCCGGCGGACAGCAGGACGGGCAGGTAAACCACGGTCTGGATCAATACTGCTCCCACTGCGCCGGCGCTGACCCCGTAGACCAGCCATTCGCTACGGGTGAAAGCGTGCAGGTCGGGCAGCAGCAGCGCCAGCCCGTTCACCATGAAATTCATCAAGACCTGTGAGTTCGCGTCCGCTGCCAGCACCGGGGCGGCGCTTAACAGGCGCAGCGTCTCCATGCTGCGCGCCAACAGGTAAAATGCGATGACTGACGTGAATGCCAGGCTCACATTGGCAAAAGTGAGCAGGCACAGCAGGCTGAAGCAGGCCAGCAGCGCCAGTTCGCAGAACAGCGAGAACATCCAGCAGCCGACCGCAACGGCGGGGGCGTACAGGAACAACGGCAGCGCAGCAAGAATAGCCACGCATAATGAAAAACCTGCAAATCCGACTGTCTTACCGAACAGGTACGCGGGCCTGGGCAGTGGCAGTGACAGGAACAACTCCAGGCCCTTGTCGTCACGTTCCCGCAAGACACTGCTTATGACAAACAAGCAGGTGACGCAAATCGAGAAAACCCGTAATAAAGAGGCTATGACAGAAGCCTGAATCTGTCGGGTTTCCGTGATGCTCAATTCGCCCAGGAACTCCGCCAGGCCGAACAGTCCGAGCACCACCATGACCATTAACATAAGCAGGCGGCAACGCAAGGCTTCAAGCAGGGTAAAATATGCAACTGTGAACATAACTATATTAAAGGGGCCAGAGTAAAAATCCTGACGGCTTTCTTACTCTGACCCGGATTGTCCCGTAGCTAACCATCGTCAATTAGTCTGCGCCCGCTCTTATGGCAACCGGCCCGCGCTGACCATCCTGTTGAACAGGAGCGGCCGTGACAACCACACCAGCATGTCGTCAAATGTGGCGACACTGCCCGTTCCGGACACATCGCCCGCCTGGTACAACGGCTCGCCGTCCGGGCAGGAGGTCCCCGCTCCCGCATCGTAACCGTCGGGGTTTCCGCAAACCCCTGCTTCAAAGCGATCATTTTCCCCGTTCGTTCTCAGGTTTGCGCCGGTGGAATAAACAATCGCCACCGGCGTCTCAGTCGGCGCAGTCAGCAACATGCCTTGCCCGTTCACGACGGTCAGGTTGTCGGCCTGGGCCGTGTTCAAGCTGATCAGCGCGGCCGCATTGCTGAAATTGCGATCCACCCGGTACCGCCAGTAACCATTGAACTGATCGTCTGTCTCACTTCTAGGCAAGCCCCACGGATCCACCTCAGGCGTTCCCAAGGTACGCCAGGGCAAGTACCCCTCTGCAGCCGGGTCGGTGTCGCAGGCGGCATCTTCAAGACCATAGCGGTCGCTGTCCGGATCAGTGGTTGTGGTAGGACAAGGAAGATAACCGTTGATCATCGCGAATCCCGTCAGGGCTTCCTTGATCCGTTCCAGTTGCAACACCACCCTGGCACGCTTTTTTGCTTCCAGGACCGCGCCAAGAGGGTTGAGCATCCCACCCAGGACCAGCGCAATGATCAGCAGCGCGATAGTAAGCTCAACCAACGAAAATCCTCTTTGTGTCCGTGGCATATCTTTACTTACCTGGTACTCTTTCCGGTTAATCTTGGCATGTTCAGAGCGATACCTGCTTCAAGGCGAGACCACCACAACCTGGTCATTGAAAGTTGCCGTTATATCAGCGGCGGTGAATATATCGTTGCTGGCGAGGCTGGCATTTTCCTCTTCAAAATAATCAGCGATGGAACCGCTGGAGCGGTCCTGATGCGCGAGCGCCATCCCGGCGGAGACCACCAGCGCGGGCACATGTTCGGCGCGGCCCTGTATGACCAGGCAGTCTGTAGCGGCCGCGCAATGCCCACTGCCGCCGCCGGAGAAAGCGTCGCCGTAGGCGACATACACCAGCCGCGGCCACTTGTTTTTAACAAACCAGGCCGGCAGTTCGCCCGGGCCTTCGGACAGGTAGTAATCGATGCCGGTCGTGCGAATGGAACCCGGCGCACCCCCCGGTGGAATGGTCAGGCCGGCGCGGGCGACCACGCGTGCGCCATCGAGGTCTTCAATGAGCGCCAGCAACACGGCGTCAGGGTCTGCGCCATAGTGGGTGTCGGGCGCGCGTGGCGGCAGGCGCGCGCCACTTGGGATGCCGGCACAGCCGGCCCCGTAGCCCAGGCATACATCGCGCACGCGGGCGCTGCCACTGGAACGGGCAACCGGAATTCCCTGGTAAGCCAGGTTAAACCGGTAACGGCGCGTGTTGACGTAGCCGAAGTACAGGTTGTATTCGTCGCCGGCGTTGAATGCGTTATCGTCTCCGCCGCGTAAGCTTGTGCTGACGGTAGAGCCGTTAATTCCGGTAATCAGGCCGAAGGAACCGTCTGTGACGTTCTGCACCACATCGCCTGTGCCGGCGCCCGTTAGTTCGAAATCCTTGCCCGGATCGTTCAACTGCCCCCCGGCGGATGCGCCGGCTACACCGCTCAACAAGCGTGTGGCGATACGCAGGTGATAGCTCTCGCCCGGAACCGGTGAACGGGATGTTGCCGCCACCTGGCCCAGGATCAATCGGGTGGAGTCCGCAACATCACGGACAACCGCCAGGTAGGGTTCGTCAACCAGGTCCCCCGGTTTTATCCCGGCGGCAATGAAATCCACGGCTGCGTCTTTCAAAACGGTTGCTGAAGAGCCGGTTGCGGCGCTCCCTGCGAGCAAGGGCGCCGTTTCACTGACACCGATACAATCGACCACCCGGATATTAAGCCATACACAATACCCGTTTTCTGGACTGACACTTACCGCGCCAGAAACGTTTGACGACATCAGCGCTTGGGTCACCGCCGCGGCATAAGCGGGATGGGCATCCGGCGCAAGCCCGGTAATTACGCTGGGGTCGGCAATGTTTACCTGCCACTCCACATTAAAACCGGTTGCAAACACCTTGCCGGGTTCATGCAGCGCCAGTAAACCTTTCCTGACGTTATGGCCGGCGTTGTAACGGGGCAGCCGGTAGACATCAGATTCACTGAAACTATTGTTGCGGCCGAAGCGCAGGCCGGCCACGGTCAGCCTGCCTGGACCGTCCATGTTGGCGATACGGCCGATTGAACCATCAGTTAAGTTCTCCACCAGGTCCCCGCTGACTACCCCCCTGGCAACAAAATCGTTGCTGGGGTCGGCCAGGGTCAGGTTGGCGCTGCCCAGGCCCGCGGTGCCCGTATTGCTGCGCAGGCGGTAAACTTCGCCAAAGTCCATATTATTCTCAATACCACCACTGAGCTTGCCCAGCGTTAGTGACGTCCTGCCGACAGCCACGACCGCGCCGCTTGAACCGTCGCTCAGGTTTTCCACCACATCGCCGGGTGACACACCCAACTCCCTGAAATCCTGCCACGTATCTTTCAGGACAAGTGCGGAACTGCCGGCGCCGACCGTACCCGTGAGGCGCCCGGCGAGCTTGCGCAACTCGACATAATAAATGTCCCCCCGGTCAAAATCGTTTTCTTCCCCGTTTGCAAGATCACGAACCTCCAGTGTCTTGCGCCGCGCTGCCGATACCACTGCGATGGAACCGTCGGTCACATTCCTGACCCGGTCCTGGACGCCGACTCCCCAATCGGTGAAGTCCCTGCGCTGGTCCGTAAGCATCCCCGCATTATTGTTGCCGGTGTGGGCGCCTCGCAATACCCGGTTGCCGGCATGGGGGTCGGCAAATTGAGTCAGCAGGGGGTAGCCGGCATGGTCAGCCTGGTAACGCGCCAGCGCGGCGCGCACTTCATTGAGCACGCGCCGTTCCACCACCCTCATTAATGCCGCACGCGTGATGGCGGCCACTTGATCATTGCCGGCTACGACAGAAAACCTGCCGTTGGCAACACTGGCATTGTCCCCTTCCAGGTAATCGGCGGCATTATTGCTCGGACGCCGGAACTGGCTGGCTTGCGGCGATCCCGGCGCGATAACAACTGCCACCACATCGTCCATATCATCGACATTCAGTCGCCCTGGGGTTTCACTGTTGAGCAGCGCGTGGTTGGATTGGGTATTCCTGAAATTCGGCGACACGGCATACCACAAACGTTCGCCACTGCTGTCGCGCGGATCATCCAGTCCCAGTATCGCGAACGGCAAACGACCCAGGGTTGTGCCGGTACTGTGCGCGCAGTTGGTTTCCGGCCGGCCGTCGTTGTTCCGGTCCGGACAGGGCAAAAACCCCGGGCCTTTTTCCGGATTGGCGCGCAGTTCAGGATAATTCATTGCATAGGACAATAGCGCCTGTTGTGCCCGGTTCAGCGCCAGACCACTGCTTGCGCGCCGCTCATGGAGCTGCGTATGCCTGTTCAGCTCCGACAGCAACAGCCAGGAAGACCCCGCGATCAGCGCCAGCATCAAGGCCAACAGGGCTGCCCCCTGCGTCGAGTGCGGGCCGGGACCTGTGCAGCGGAAAACAGAACTCATGGAACGCGGTCCTCCAACTCAGTCACGAGACCGGACTCCGGATAATAGGACTGGCCCGGTTTGAGTTTCACCGACTTTCCGCGCACCGGCACGCGTACGGCTGTCTCGTGTTCCGCTTGCCCGCCGGCTTCCGGTTGCCGGTACTCCAGGCGCGTGCTCCCATCTTGCGCTTTGATCCACGCCATACGCGCGCCGTCGTTCCTGTAAATCAGACCCTGAAGCGTGATCGCGTCTGACTTGCGCAGCGTTTGGGAGGCTCCCGTTCCGGGCTGTTGTACGGGCGGTCCACCAGGCGTTGCTCGGTTCTCCGTTGCCATTCCCTCGCGACCGTCCAGCGCCCGCTTGTGCGCCGCTTTCAACGCTTGCAACCGTTGCCGCTGCTCCGGCGTGGTGAACAATCTCCCGAATTGTTGTTCATCGGCTCCCATACATCCCTGAGACAGGAAGAGCAAGGCCGCAATCATCCATTTTTCGCATTGCCAACAGCGCGAGTTCATGTGGTTGTCTCCTGCCCATCCCC
The DNA here is from genome assembly GCA_965221335.1 of Gammaproteobacteria bacterium. Classification (GTDB taxonomy): domain Bacteria; phylum Pseudomonadota; class Gammaproteobacteria; order Eutrophobiales; family Eutrophobiaceae; genus JAAXHV01. The sequence continues at coordinate 788,027 of CBDCSC010000004.1, forward strand.
CGGCCTGACGGTAAACCATTCCAGCAGACATTCGGCAGTTACGTTTCCGGCAGCCGGGTTATCCGTAAGTTCCACAAAATTGCGCACCAACTCACAGCTTGAAATGGTATAGATGCCTTGCGCCTGTTCATCCAGCAGGTCAAACAATGCAAACAGGTCCTGCTCATGCAGGATTTGCATACTCAGGGCCATTTCACTGACAAAAACCTGGTGCCCGCCCGGTGGCATCAATGCGCCGGGCCGATAGGGTTTCTGCGCTTTTATCTCATAGGCCAGGGACGCCAACCCCAACGCATGCCCCGCATGCTGCAGCGTTTCCACCCAGTTCAACCTGTGCTCCTCGCCTGACAGCCCGATTTTATCCAGCTCCATGAAGCGCGGAAGATAATCCCGGATGATCTTCTCTTCCTCATCCACTGCCTGGTAGCGGTTGCGGATATCGTTCAACCGGGCTGTGTGATGGTCAAGTTGCTGTTCCATATGCTTCCCAAAGGCGATGCTGCCCGTCAACAGTGAGAAGCCCAGAATTGCCGCCCCGGCAAACAGGATCACGGCGCCGCGTAAATACGACCAGTCAATGTACTTTATCCACATTTCTCAAAGCGCTGTGTGTGGTGAATCATGTTGAAATACTGACATTTAACGCATTGACAGCATTCATGTTTGTGAAATTTCATGTCAGTTTTGTAAAACAACCTTCAGGGTAAAGTCCGCCCGCCGCTGCAAAGACTGTGTATTGCCTTGCAGGTGCGCGCCGGAACTGAGTTCCAGCGGCAAGCTGCCAACAGCGACATCATGCATCGCCTGCTGGCCGCGCAGGTCGTCAGCAAAGCGATTGATCGCATCCATAGCTTCCCGGTAATTTCCGTCAAATGGCTCTACGCGTCCTTTTAGCAAAGCTACCTGGGATCCCGAACTGTCGGTGCCGGAAACATCCATCGCGACCGGCAAACGGGCATCATCCTTGTCAGCGGCGTAAGTCGCATCGGGATCGTCAGCAATTCTCCAGGCTATGCTGCTCAACTGAATGGATGGGAACCCGCGCAGGCTGCGACTGATTGCGGCTACCATCTCGAGAGGTGATGTTTTTTGTTGCGCCAGACTATCCGCAATCATCACTACTGCCTTTAATTCAGCCGCATCAACCGGCGTTTCCGGGAGGCGTTTCCTGGCCTGTTCGTAGTCTGCGGTGTACTTATGTGTTTGCTCCTCAGCCGCGCTGACCGCCGGATACAGCGCCAGACCGCGATAAATATTCAGCGCGCTCCATCCAGTGCTACCCAGCAATATCGCGAATCCGGATGCAGCAACCCCTGCGCGCAGCCGGCCGAGGATAAACCAGCGTCTTTCCGCAATCCCGGCATAAACGTTGCCGGGCCTTAGCTTGAAAAATTGCCGGATATAATACGCGTCGCTGAACGGTTCAAAAACGGGTTCGCGAGAGGCACTTTCATCCGCCGGCTGATGCGGGTCGCAGAAATGGTAGCAGACCGATTCCTGTTGTTTGAGGGCAGCTTTGAGTTGGCCTGACAGCGCGCCGGCAAACAGAAAATGGACATGCAAGGTTACCGCAGGCTGGTCAGGTCGCCGGCTTTCCAGGTAACGCAAAACTTTTTCCACTTCAGCGCCGACCTGCTCTGAGCAGGATTCCTGCTCTGCATGTGAAATCCACACAAGTCGGCTGAACTGAAACTCACCATTGTCAAAACAGGTCTGGCGCAAGCCGCTGACGCTTTGCAGACTGACCAGCAACCGGCATCCGTCATTCCTGCCGGCTATGTTTTTCAGCAACTGTGCGGAAAATAGAGGCAGTGAACAGATACCGGCCAGGGGCAACCGGGCCTCATCCAGTATGGCAATCCACTGCCTGACTGCGCCGGGATTGGCCAGCGCGCTGAGCAACACGCGCTCATCTCTTCGGCCTGTTTTTTCCCGGCCTGTAACCTTGAAATAATAATAGCCGGTGTCCTTGAAAATACGTGTGGCCTTGCGTCTCAGCAACGCCTGCCGGTCCCGCCGTGACAGGCGCGGCACAGTATCCAAGCGGTATTCTTCATCAACCAGGTCCACCAGCAGGTAGCATGGCATCTCAGGCTCTTCGGCAAGATAACGCCGAAATCCTTGCCGCCCGTCTTCTCCCGCATCGAACACAGCGCGCTGCATCACAAGATCATCCTGCCACTGATAGACGACTGCCTGCCTGGCCCCTACCAACAGCGCCCTGCGCGCGCGGCGCTTATACGCCAAGTCCGGTAATGAGATCATAGATCGGTCCGAATACGGATAACATGACCCAGCCAATGATGAGTCCCAACAATATGGTCATGGCCGGCTCCAGCATGGATTGCAGCCTGGCTATGGTTTCCCGCGCGTCGCGGGTGTAGAAATAAGCGACATGTTCCAAAGATAGCGCCAGCGCGCCGGTGTTTTCCCCGACCTTGATCATGCGCAGGATTAAAGGCGGAAACAGGCCGCTTGCGGCGAAGCTGTCGCCGAGGCTCCTGCCGTCCGCCACGGCCCTGCCGGCGCTGTTCATTGCCCGGGCGATAGCAAGATTGCCGGCGCTGCGTTCACCGGCGCTGACACAGTCAATCACCGTAATGCCCGACGCGTACATCATTGCAAACAGGCCCGAGACTCGGGCCAGGATCAGTTTTTCCAGCGCCGGGCCGACTACCGGCATGGATAACTTCAAGCTGTCCAGGGCAAGCCTGAAGCCGGGACTGATTCGGCTGCCGGCAACGATGGCAAGCACGATCAGCGGCGGTGCGCACAGGATTGCATAAAAGTAATCGGTAAATCCGGCCGACAGTGCGATCAGCAGCCTGGTATGGGCAGGTAGCTCCGAGCCCGTCATCCGGACGAAGGCCAGCAATTCCGGCACCAGATAAACCATCAGAAACACCACTACCGCGCCGATCAGTGCGCCGCTGATCGCGGGAAGCATGATCAGCTTCCCGACCATGGATGCCTGCTCATCCTGCCACTTCAGGTCTGCGCCCAGCTTGTTGAGTATGATGTTGAGGTTGCCGGTCTGTTCCCCGGCTCGAACCAGGTTTACGAATACTTCGCTGAAAACACCCGGAAACCCGCGCATGGCCTCCGACAGCGCGCTGCCCCCCTCTATCGCTTCCAGCATGGTGGCGCACACCTCGCGTAACCGGGGGTTGTCTGCGCTGGTACGCAAATCCTGCAGACTGTCGACCACAGGTACGCCCGCGCGCAAGGTCTGTTCCAGGTGGAAGCAAAACACGATCAGATCGCGCCGCTTAACCCGGCGCGCTGCGCTCGGCAAGCCATGTAGCAGGGCGGTCTTATAACTGATCAATTCCAGCCCCATCCCGCGCAGCCGTCTTTCCAGGTCGGCGCCGTTGGCCGCGCTGGTTTTCCCTCTTCGTATACGACCCCGGGCATCGATCCCCTTGTAGCGGTAAACGGTCATGGATAGCCCCGTAACAAACCGCTGCCTAGGTCTATCACGCGGGTCACCTCGGCAAGGCTGGTCTTGCCTTCGATGACACTGCGTTTGCCGGCTTCGGCCAACGGCCTGAAGCCCTTGGCAATAGCCATATCATGGAGTTCCCGGGACGTCCCGCGGCGGGCGATCAATTCGTCCAGGTCCGGGTCAAACGGCAAGATCTCCATCAACGCCATGCGGCCTCGGTAGCCCTGGCCGCCGCAGGCATCGCACCCGACCGGACGGTAGATAATAAGTTGTTCATCCGTGTCGCGGACACGATTGACGGACCCTGGACTGTTCATCTCGACAGGTTCCTTGCACTCGCCGCACAGCTTGCGCACCAGGCGTTGCGCGATAGCACCAATGACATTGCCAGCCAGTATCTCGGGCTTCACACCTGTATCCAGCAGGCGCGGAATGGCCCCGATCGCAGAATTGGAATGCAAGGTGGAGAATACCCGATGGCCGGTCATCGCTGCGCGCACGGCCATCGCGGAAGTGTCTTCGTCCCGTATTTCCCCCACCAGGATAATATCCGGGTCCTGGCGCAATATTGAGCGGATGCCATCGGCAAACCCAAACCTGGACCCGGCATTGGCCGATGTCTGCCTGATCATGAAAGAAGGATATTCGACCGGGTCTTCCAGGGTCATGATATTGACCGATTCGCTGTTCAGGTACTGGAGTATCGAATACAACGTAGTGGTCTTGCCGCTGCCGGTGGGACCGGTCACCAGGATCAGCCCTTCCGGGCGCGCTACCATACGCTTCAACGCGGCCAGGTCGGTCTGTTGCAGGCCCAGTTGATCCAGGGCAACGATTCCTTTTTGCCGATCCAGAACCCGCAGAACTATGTTCTCTCCGTGCAGCGTGGGCAAAGTGGATACGCGAAAATCAACCTGCCGCCCCGACATCGTAAGCGAGATGCGGCCATCCTGCGGCAAGCGGGATTCTGCTATATCCAACCCCGCCATCACCTTCACACGCACGGCAAGCGCCGACCAATAGTTTTTATGCAGGCTGCGCACCTGCCGCAACACGCCGTCGATGCGATAACGAAAGCGCAGGAAACCCTGCTCCGGTTCAAAATGGATATCCGAGGCGCCGCGTTTCACCGCGTCAGACAGCAACGCATTAACCAGCCGGACCACCGGTTGGCTGTATTCATCACTTTGTGCCGCCAGGCTCTGGTAGTCGATTTCACCCGTTTCTATTTCATTCAGGATGCCATCCACGGACAGCTCATAACCGTAGAAGCGGTCAATGGATTTTTCGATATCCGTTTCCGCGGCAAGCGCCGGCACGACCTCCGCGGCGCCGCCCAGGTGCGCGCTGATCCGATCCAGGGCAACAATATCAAAGATATCCGTCAGCGCCACTTTCAGCGCCTTGCGCAACGGGTCATAGCTCACCGGCACGACACGCAGGTGCCTGGCCATTTCCTCCGGGATCATCGCGATGGCTTCGCTATCGGCCACGATAGAATGCAGGTCGACCCGCTGCTGTCCGAATACGCCACCGATGACATCGTGGACAATTGCTTCGGTTACGAAGCCCAGCCGCACCAGGATCCTGCCGGGCTGTTCGCGGCTGTTCTTCTGTTCGACCAGCGCGATTTCAAGCTGGTCGGGGGTAATAACCCCCTTGTCAACGAGTAGTTCACAAAGGGCCTGCCCGGAGTTGGCGTTGAGTTGCGGGCGCGCGGGGTCAGCCATGGTTATTGCTTCCTCAGCGCCAGCAAGCGCCGTATGACCGGCCTGATATCCAGGTTAGTGTCGTCTTGTCGCGCCAGTTTCAGTGCGCTGCGATAGTATTCGATTGCCTCTTCGTGGCGTCCCATCCGGTCCAGGCTGATGGCGATATTCAGCGCGTGCACCGGGTTGGCCGGCTCCAGCCTGTGGGCAGCGGAGAATGCCTGGCGCGCCGCCGACCAGCGCGCTTGCACAGTCAAAAGTTGGCCCAGGACTGCGTGCAAGTACGGTTCATCGGGTTGTTTTGAGAGCAACTCCCTGAGCGCCGCTTCTCCCTGCTGATCCGCCTGCAAGCCGATCAGTGCGGCGCTCGCCAGTACATTTTTCGGAAATGCGCGCAGAATGCGCCGATACAGACTGTTCGCTGTTTTCACGTCGCCTGTCGCGAACGCGCAGGCCGCCAGTCCCATCAGCGCGTCCCGGTTGTCCGGATAGGCGCGCAACACCTCCTCATACCCGGACCTGGCCGCGCCGATATCGCCGGCCTGGTAGGCCCGGTAAGCCCCGTTTAACCTTTTTTCCTGGTTGCCGTCGGTCTCCACGCGAATGACACTGATCGGCGCGGAATCCGGTTCGGCCATGACAGGTCGGAACGCACCGCAGTGGACACAGGCCACAATCACAATGAATGCGGATAAATACCCGGTAGTGCGCGATGCGTGGACGCAACGGCTTGTTGTCAGGCGCAACTCAGTCATTGTCTGCTCCGGGGTAAAATTGCCTGTAGTCGCTGAAATCACCGTCCAGACTGGGGTTACGGATGATTAACGGGCGCAGAAATATGACCAACTCGGTCTTCTCGTATTCACGCAAGGCCATTTTGAAGGCATTCCCCAGCAACGGCACCCGCGACAGGCCTGGAATGGCATTGTCGTTGCTGCGATTGTCATCCTGCATCAACCCGCCCATGACCGCGATCTCACCGTTCTGCAGTTGCAACATGGATTCCATCTCGCGCACCCGGATTTCGGGCACCGGGCTGCTGACCGACAGGGCCGGGTTCGGGTCGTTGACGAACCGGTTGATGCGGGAAATGCTCGGCCTGATATTCAATATAATGGAATCATTGGCCTTGATGTGCGGTGTTATCGTCATCACGATGCCCACCGGCACGGTTTTTACTACGGTCTCGAAGGTATTGGCCGCCACGCCCTGGGTGATGTTGCTTTCCTGTTCCACTTCAAAATAGACCACGTTGTCCACCACCTTGAGGATGGCTGACTGGTTGTTCAAGGCCATGATCTGCGGGCTCGACAATACCCGCACTTCCCCGAATTCCTCCAACAGTTCGACCGCTACGCTCAGCGCTCTGTCACGCTCCGGATCGGTATCGTCATAGCTCAGGGAAAACAAGGAAGCGGCATTAACGGGGTTGGCCGTGAGCGTCTTCGTGGTCAGGTTGAAACCGGCCAGGCCGGCCTGGTTCAGCGCCTGCCAGTCGATGCCTGCCTGGAACTGGTCCGTCAGGCTTACCTCGATGATGGTCGCCTGTATCAACACCTGGCGATTGGCGTTGGTAAGCGTCTCTTCAATCAGTTTGCGCAGTAATTGATGTTGCGTCTCGGTCGCTTTGACGGTTAACACGCCTGACTCCGGGTGTGGAATAACCGTATTGCCGTTGGTCATTCCACCATCGGCCTCCAGGATCGCAGTGACGCTCGCCACCAGATTGGCCCAGAAATGGTTGGACATCGTGGCGCCGATAGTCGTGGTGGAATTATTGTTCCCGCCCCCGCCTTGTTCGCTGTTGCCGGTGCCCGCAATCTGTGTCCCGACTTCGACAATGTGCGAGGTGTCCCGGGCCATATCCAGGTAATCGATACGGTAGGTGCGGAAATACGGTTCGTCAGGCAAAATCAACACGTTGCCGTCTTCCATCAGATAACGCAGTCCAGACTGTCGGACGATACGCTGCAACAACTGCGGCAGGGTCTGTTCCACCGCGTTCATGGTCACCAGGCCGCTTATGCCCGGCGCGATATCGATGTTCACCCGCGCATCTCGGGCCAGGGCAAACAGCAATTCCCTGACCGGCACCTCGTTGACGACTACCGTATACCTGTCTTCATGCTGCAGCGGCGCGGGCTTCGGAACAGGCGGTGGCTGCCGGACAATTTCGGGTATAGCCGCAGACGCGCCGGTATCGGCAGCGATGTCAAGATGACCAACAGAAAGCGGCGGCTCAGGCGCAACAAACCTGCACGCGGCAAGAACGGTGAAGAAAAGACCCAACCAGATCCAATGTAACAACCCCATGATGCTCCTTAATCTTCCTGCATCTCCTCAGTAACAGCCCACATGCCAAAGCACCGTGAACTAACCCATAGCTCAGAGAATATACCCTTTGTTCAGGGATTGCAAATATTTTTAAATCCGTTTTATATCCGCTGCTCGAGTCATTATGACTTGACAAATTATCTGGAAACCCACATTATAACTATGGGTTAGCTGTTAGAACTTCAAGTGATATGCCTGCGGCTATCCTGGATAACAATACTGGAAACCCATAACTAAATCCTGGGAAATGCGCTAGAAAGTCAAGTATGCCCACCATGAAACATGAGAAATTTCTCTTCCGGCATCCGGTCTTCACCGGAGAGGAGCTTGCCGCTCATCTTGCGTCCCGTGGCGAGGTTGGGCGCCGAAGCCAAGAAGCGTTCCTGGCCTATTACACCCGAGTTGGTCGAGTCATTCGGGTGCGACGCGGGCTATATGCGGTAGTTCCTGCGGGAACAGATCCCGAGTCCTATCCGGTTGACCCGTATCTCATTGCCGGCAAGCTTACCTCGGATGCGGCGCTCTCCCATCACACCGCGCTCGAGTTTCATGGTAGGGCTTACTCGGTCTGGAATCAACTGATTTATTCCGCATCACGTCCGGTCGAATCGATCACGTTCCGCTTACACGGATTCCGGGGTGTCAGGTTTCCTGAAACCCTTCGCCGCGCCGGAATGGAACACTTCGACATATTGGGCCTTGAATGCTCAGGGATGCGTGTGCGTGTCGCCAGCCTGGAAAGAACACTGGTGGATGTCCTGCATCGACCAGACCTGTCGGGAGGTTGGGAGGAGATCTGGCGTTCCCTGGAATCGGTCGAGTTCTTTAATTTTGATCGGGTTGTGGAGTATGTCCTCCTGCTCGGTAATGCGACGACAGCCGCGAAGGTAGGATTCTTCCTTGAGCAGCGCCGCAAAGACCTGATGGTCGAGGAACGCCATCTTAGCCCGTTGCGCGAGCTACGTCCCCGACAACCGCATTATATGGATCGTAACAGGAAAAAGCCCGGATGCTTGGTAAAGGATTGGAATCTCGTAGTCCCAAACGAGGCGTTTGAACGGTCGTGGGCAGCGGTTCTATGAGGATTTCTTCAGAGTCTGGCAATAGTTCAAGGCATGACCAACTGCACAGATGGAAAATATGTCTTGATTCCGGATGAGCCTGCGCTGGCGAATGTCCAAATACGTTCCAGACGAATTTGTGGCACAACGAAGGCTACCCCTAGGGTAGCCCACTACGAGGTTTACAATGAACTCTCACTTAGCGCAGTTTGGAACAGCACGCAAATTTAAATTTTGCCATTTAAATCTATGAATAAGCCAAGATTATTCTCTTGCCCCAAGCGAACTGAGATATCCGGGTTAGGGGGTGAGCGTCCTGACTACTCTAAACCCGAGGTAGCTGCCCCTCATGTATGGGTAAAACCAGGAACGTTTTGCGGAACGCAACTCTCCCGGCTTGCTGTCATACGCACCACCCCGCAAGACGCGGGAAAAGCAATCATCACTCTCCCAGGCACTCCCATCTACCGGTGCTCCCATATAACCAGTCATAACGTAGTCCCCATTAATCTCAGCGAGCCCATCCCAGCAATCCTGCACCCACTCATTGACATTCCCATGCATATCATGCAATCCAAAAGCGTTTGCTGCAAAACTGCCCACCTCCACCGTCCGGCTCCGATCTAATCCTTTACCCGGATAACTGCGATAACTATATTCGCCATCAAAGTTCGCCTGCTCAGGCGTGATACTTTGCCCCGTATGAAAAGGAGTTGTCGTGCCCGCTCGCGCCATGTACTCCCATTCGGACTCGCTCGGTAAACGATATTCATAACCCGTCTTCATTTTTAACCATCGCACATATTCCTGCGCATCGTGCCAATACACATTGACCACAGGACGACGGCCACGACTCCAGCGACTCCAGAAATCTTTAGGTTTGTGACTACAACCTCCCGCCGCCACACACTCATACCACTCGGCAAACGTCACCTCGTATTTGCCTGCAGCGAAGGGATAAGCGATCGTTACCTGATGCACCGGGCGTTCTCCATCTTCACTCTCCTCCTCCGACTCTGGCGCGCCCATCATGAATGTGCCCGACGGGATAACAACCATCTCTGGACAATCAGGGCAGTCTTGAAAGGTGTCCCCGGGTTGGTAGGTGGTCGCGACTGCTGCCGACTCACGGACCATGATCTCCTTAAACGCATCTACCAACACATTGTCCAGTTCTGGCAGCAGGAATGCCAATAACTCTGGCGTTGCTTCATATAATGCTTCCGAGATATCATCGTCAAATATCTCGTTGATTGCTGCTGCGAACAAGTTCGGCATTGCGGCTTTCATTGACATGGATGCGCCTGACTCCAGGAAATCAGACGATACGACTACTAATTCTTCGCAATCCGGACAGGCGCGGTAAGTCTGTCCGACTTGCCAATTTGGTTGCTTCTCGCCTGGCAGGCAAGGTGCTTTCTGGGCTTGTGTTGTCGTATTGGAAAATAAGAGTGCGGTGGCAACCATGACGGTTAGAACGTGATTCACCCTGCTTGTCAGACTAGAAAGTACTGATTGTTCGGCGAAACCAACCATGCGTTTTCTTGCTTTGTTTGCATTAATCATGAGGTTTCCTCTTGCAAAAGCCACCTGTGATTGTTTCAGATTCAAGGTTTATATTCATGGATCCCCCCTTCTTTCTTGTGCGTAGATCAGGACACATAGGCATCGGCGGAAATAAATTATTGCATAGTCTAAGTTCCACAATAAGATACGCCAGTGTATTACTACATACCAAGGTCGGTAATTTAAGTTAATATCATTGAGTCATATGATTGATAGTATCGATAAATACCCGGACATTCCAGAAAGCCTTAAGGATGCGGCGCATAGAAAATCACTTGTTCCTTTTATTGGTGCCGGAGTATCAAGAATTATTGGTTATCCTAACTGGCAAGAATTCGCAATCAAGGCCCTCAGATTCTTTGTCACAAAAGGAAAATTAAACCATGCACAGTTTGACCAGATTATTAATGCTAAGTTATCTCCTAGAATAATATTATCCTTAGCAAAAAATTTAGAGGAGAAATTCAGATTACCTATTGAATTTGAGAAAATACTATCTCAAGAAGGGTGGGATCCTAATAGTGAAAATATTTATGAAGATGTAATCAGGTTATTTCAGTTTTCTAAGACTATTGTTACCACCAATTATGATAAGGAACTTGATGCTGGACTTAAACACGACATCCCTGAGATAGACGAAAAAAACACATCTACAAATGTGCCGAATCAATCAGCAACTCCGATATATGAACCTAGAGATATTGATGTCAGGATTCTAGATAAGAAAAATAGTGTGATTCACATCCATGGTTCAGTTCGAGACCGGAATAGCATGCTATTAACAACATCGGACTATTTAAAAAGATATTCTGGCCATAACATTGATGGTCAACCAATAATTGAAAACCCATATTTGAGCTTTCTTGAACAGCTATTTAAGTCAAGAAATGTGCTTTTTATCGGATACGGTTTAGATGAATTAGAAATTCTAGAATATTTATTTCATAAAAGCGCAATAAGTCAGCCAGATGATGCACAAGAGCAAATAGAAAAGCACTACATTATTCAAGGTTTTTACTCACACCAGCTTGAATTGGCTGATAGTCTTGCAAGTTATTTTCATTCCCTGGGGATTAAATTACTGCCTTTTTCTCTTGATATAGATGGATGGGTCGGACTTGGCGCAATCATCCGGCACCTTATTGATAACTTGCCGCCAGGAAAGGACCTCACGTTAGAAGACAGACGAGAAATGGCTGAATTGTTACCTTCGTAATGGCAACTGAATTAATTTCCAAAGAACAAGAGTTCGTGCGCCGCATGGCACAGAGCGCGAAAAAGGCTGCTTGGGGGTTTGATTTACTATTGGAACGAGTTCCTAATGATTTAGATAAGTACTTTGATCCAATTTACAGAATGGGACTGCTTGATGCGAAACATAACCGCGGACCGATGCCGGCAAAAGAAGAAGGTTTTGTCCATATTCCCTACTGGCCAGCACTGGATTACTTGGTAGGAGTAGCGAAAATTGCTCGTGAGCGTGCAGATCAAGCTCTCGGGGAAAAAATAATGAATGTCGTGCGAACGGTAAGCCGTTATCGAGAACCGGATGGTGGCAGGGTAGATAATTTTCACACCAGTCGATTGTTTGCAAAAATAATCGGATTAGTACCCCTTTCCTCCATTGATATGGAAGATATCGACCTGATCCCACTCTGGCTAGACAGCAAATTTGACCAAAGCACAATAGTGCCAGAATTGAGTGAAGGTATTTTGTGTCAGGTTTTCAATGATGGTACTGAAAAGTCATTGGAAATGGCTTGCCAGATATTGCATCACTGTACTGCCTTAAGGCGAGATGGGAAGCCTGACCCTGACCGATCATTCAAAGAACCGAAATCGTATATTGATGACTACTCGCTTGAACAACTGTTGAAGCAACATGTTAAGAACTTTGCTGACGGAAAATCAGCGGAATGTGCGGCAGATATATTTGTTAAACGCCTAAAAGAATTTTTTGTTGATGCGGGACACTTCAGTCGGAGTGATATTAAACGACCAGCCATTGAAGAGAATTCTCAAAATTTCTTATGGGAAGGTCCCTTGAATCATTTCATCGATAGTTTACGAGACATAATGTCAAACTGGGTTACACGAGATCCGCATGCCGTTAAAATTTACATAATGAGCCTAAAGGATGATATGACTGGAATTATTCAGCGTATTGTTATTCACATCCTGAATAATCACTGGGAAGCTCTTAACGATATCTATATTGAAATCGTATCAAAAGGGTTACCAGATCCTGAGCTATACCATGAATTATATGAACTCATAAAGAACCGTTTTACAGATATGTCTCCTGAACAAAGGGATGCAACACTAAAAGCGATTCTTGATCTGGCTGTGTCAGATTATGGAGAAGAAAATGACAGAGAACAATTGTTAAAGAACGAGCAGCGAAAATGGTTGTCGATTATTACTGGTAAAGGAGATGAATCAGTTGATCAATGGTATGACAAACTTAATGCAGAAGATGAAATTGGTGAGACGTGGCCACATCCGGGTTTTAGTAGCTATATTGAAACCAGGCGGGGCCCCGGTCCCTCTCTCTACACGACACAAGACCTTTTGATTGCAACAAAAAATGGCACACTTATAAAATTGTTGAATGGTTTTGAGGAAACTGATGATTGGAGAGGACCAACGAGACATGCTCTAACTGATGTATTGGTGGATGCGATCAAAGCTGAGCCCCAACCCTTTATCAATATCATTGAAACATTTATGGACGCTGATCGACCTTTTCAATATGGCGTCATTAATGGCTTCCGAGAATTATGGGAACTGGAAGAAAACGAACCGACAGATGTTATCGACTGGAATGATGCCTGGGATAAGCTAATTGATTTCTCTGAACAAATATTGAGTTCAGATAACTTCTGGAATGAGGCAGTAAGTCATGACTCTAATCTCACGCCAAATCGTGACATGATAGCATCCGAGATTGCTCGATTTTTACATATCGGCACGCGCTCTGACAATCATAGTTATCCTACCATTCTGTTGCCACGTGCTTGGACAATAATTACGCTACTGTTGCAGAAAACTGAACCGATATTCAAGATAGAACAAGAAGTAATGTTTCAGGTTATTAACTCCACAAGAGGTAAAGTAATTGAAGCATTATTCAGTCATACGTTACGTGCATGTCGTGTCCATGATCAGAACACTGGATCACATCAAACTGTATGGGATGAGGTTAGCTCTGTCTATGAACATGAATTGGATAAATGTAAGGGAACTAATTTTGAATTTTCAACATTAACTGGCCAGAATTTAGCCCATCTGGCGTATATCAACTTTGATTGGCTACGAGATAACATAAAACGTATTTTTTCTGAGGAATATCCAGATAATTATGTTTGCACATTGAATGGATTAGCTTATTCAAAAACTTCTCGGCCAGTAATTAACATTCTAATTAAAGATGAAATCATAGACAGTGCACTGAAAATACACATCAATGGTCAAAATATTAGGAAGACCTTTCTTCATTGGATTGCCTTAGCTTTCTTATGGGGTGATGACACTCTGGATTCATCAAGATTCAAATACCTGTTTGATTCGAAATGTTATAAAGATCTAGAAATCATCAGTCTTTATTTCTTACAAATAAAAAAAGAGAACCTACAAGCAGTTCACATAGAGCGAATAAATGAATTTTGGAACTATACTATTGATTGGTCCAAATCATTGGATGACGCTCCTGCTGAATTGCTATCCTCTTTGTGTTTGCTTATCTGTTATCAGAAATCTATTGAAACGGATGTTTTAAATAGACTTCTTACAGTTTTGCCCCAACTCAATGAAAGAGATGGAAACAGTTTCTTTCAGGAATTAGATCGCTTATTCAAAGAGAGTCCAGAAGAGGTGTTCCACATTATACGCTTATTATCTGATACCTATGTTCCTTATTTTGATTATCAAGACAGATTGAAATCACTCCTTAAGAAAATTGCTGGTTATAATGAGGATTTCAGACATGGAGTTATAGAATGCGTCGACAAATGGTATAGTAAAGGAGCGCGGAGCATGATTAATCTGAATGAAGAACTGTAAGAATCATAGTGTCTTACATTGAATGCGTATTTCACTGAATCCTGCCACCCGTTTCACGTGAAGACTGCCACCCGGAGCGCAGCAAAGCAGTTGACACCCCCCGGCGCGTGATGACGTGGGTTTCGTCATTTTTCGACAGTTGACTTGTCGCAAGGGTGGAGTGTGACACCGTGGCGGTCTTCAAGGATTTCCAGCATGTCACGGCGTTGGTCGGTGGTTAATTTGACTAGTCTCCAGTCCGCCAATACCGGCGTAAAGGACTTCTCTCCCTACTCCTGCCAGCGCCTGGAGCTTGGAAAAAAACCTGGATTGTTTTCTCATAAGTTCGGCATAAACCGCACCAGCAGCACAGGCAACACCGACAACAACAGCGATGAAAATTCCCGTTATTCCATTGACTGGGTGCCGGTCTTGCTGCATCGGGCGGTTCCAATACGGGTAAGGCCTTCATTTTCAGTTACGGTCAACACGTATAAAACACTCTGTCACTCAATATCCATAGAACTACTTCGGTTCGTTCAGGTTTCGTCACAATACGCCGGGCAGCACTCATGCGGTGGTACCGCCTGTAGGCGGTGGATGGACCGGCCCGTCGTTACACCACAAAATCCCCCCTCTGGCAGGATCGTGAGACCTGCAGCAGGATGCTACGACCATCGATAACACTGAAGTTGACGGTGACTTCGTCATCGGCGGCGGCCAGGGTAATCTGATATTAGCAACTATGTACATCCTTTTGGGCTTCGGCTATAAATTCTTTCATATAGTGATCTGCAAGCGACCAGTTCTCTCCAAGGTATTCCCACCAATCATCGTAATGTGGCTGATTGTCATATTTTTTCTTGAATTCGTCGAGTATGTTCACTGCCTTATCAGACAGAAGAAATCGACCCACGCCACTCGCCTTGGATATTTCTTCATGGGCTTCTTTGGATTGTTTGACAAGCTCAGCCCCTCGGTCTTTGCTGACTTTACTTCCCTTAATCTGGGTTGTCAGATATTTGGATGAAAAAATCTTTGATTTATGAAACGCTTCAATTATCTTTTGATAAGTTTCAACCTTCTTTTCCCACAATCGCTGGCTCCTGAATTGCCTGATTGACAAACGAACAGTAATCCAAGAGCTTGCTGCTGCAATCCCGATTCCGGTGAGTAGTGTGAGGACAATTTCACTCATTTATAACTCCGTGCTCCAAGTTTTTGAATTCCTTCTGTTATGTCTGGATGATTTTGACGGGGTTCATCATGGTTTCTCCTGAAAGTCATGTTTTATTCAACTAGATTTAACAAGTCAAATAATCAGCCAGTCCGTCTTGATCCGTATTTTGCGCGCCATGGGTTGGCGCACTAATTGGGGGAGCTGTGTGATAGGGCTTGAACAGTCGTCGGGGCATGTTATATGAGGATTTCTCCGAGATTCTGGCAATAATTCAAGGCGTGACCAACTGCACAGATGGAAAATATTTCTTGATTCTGGATGAGTCCGCGCTGGCGAGTGTCCAGCCCATCACCTGGGCATGCGCGCCGATAAAGAAGTCCGGTAAAGGGATGCGTGGCGAGTTTTTTCCTGATTCTTTCCATCTCCGTTGTCGATATTGCATGTATGCTACCGCACAGACTTCTGCTGCTGCAGCCGGCACGTCAAGGACTTCAACACCCCAACTGCGAATGCGGTCTGCTACCGTTGCCGGAAATTCGTCACCAACGCAGATCTCAGCCAGGCAAATGGCATTGATAGCTGCGCCGTCCTCGGATACTGCGTCGGCTATAATGCCTTGCGCCCAGTCCTGGAATCGCGAGCCATCTTCCGACGAGTAGATCAAAACATTGGTATCCAGGAAAATCACGGCTCACGGGTGCTCTGCCGCAGTTGTTCCCAGGAAAGCGCCAAACGCAGAGGAGACTGGCGCATCGCTTTGATACAGGCTGAGTGGCTGTTCCTTGATACCGCTTTGGGATGCTGCAAACGAACCAGCAAGTATTCTTCATCCGTCTGCCGCCGAACATCAAAGACATCGCCCGGCTCGGCGCCGGGAAGAATAACTCGTTTCTTGGCATCTGCTCGTGTTACGCTCATGGGTGGGATTATCCCACTTATAGATCATCTTTTCAAGTAAAATGCCTGAAGCTCTTATCGAATATCGTTTACTCTGGGCATTATTTCATGAGAGTATGGATATCATCACCCCAAGAAAATACAAACAACGGAAATGTTCCCGTTATCATGTGCAAAAAGATAAAATATGGGATTTATCCGGATTAGTTGACAAAGCCGGTGTTACCCGGCCTTCCGAATAACCGGCTTGCCTTTGCGGCTGGTCGTTATCTTGAACTTGCGCTCTAGTTCCTTCTTTGTCGACTTCGATGGGTACTTGTGCGTTACTGCCCCATCTTGAGTAATCCACTAGCGGATTTGTCTAGTGTCTGTTTAGACATTGCAATGATCTCGTTTTGTTGGTGAATTATGTATCAAAATCCGCAGGGGCCGGGGTATTGTTGATCGCATCGTTCGCTTTTGACAGCAAATCGTCCATTTTGCGGGCTGGTATCATAGGTATTTCGTCGGGTGTGCTTTGTACTCCAGGGTATATAAATCGTTTCCCGGTTGGTGTTTCCATGACAGTATGCGGAATCTCATCAAACTCAATGACTTCAACGAATGCAAGGCCGAGCTTTTCCAACTGCGGCAGATATTCTCCCGCACTCATCAAGCGTTCCGATATCATTTAAGCGGCAAGCGGAAGCGGTTCAAGTTCGACGTATTCTTCTGAACTGTCAGAAAAAACAGGGCATTCCATGAGGACACGGACTTCCATGCCTCGGTTGTGTTTGTAAAGGTATTTGATGGCTTGGGGAACAGCAGTTACTATCTTATCAAACGCATTAACAAAAACGTTTAACTCTGGCAAATCGCGACTGTCAATGTAATAACCGCCGCCGACCCCCTCTATGTTCAATAAAATTGTTTCTCTTGGCATATCATGAACTCTTTTGTGTGGGCACTCATTTGTAATTGTGCGTTGGAATTATGTTATACGGCAAATAAATAGACCACGAATAATAAACCAGCATAAAAGATTTTCACAGGCTTTTCCAAACTAACATGCAAAACTATTCACGCGCAAGTATTCGTTGATAAACTCGTCGATAAGTTCTGCAACAGATTGAAGAATATACCCGGCGTTTCCGCCGTGCGTCCCTGTTCTAGATCGCGCCCAGGTGGTAGCATACCATTTTCCTAAATGCCCAGCTCCATCCCTAACCAGCATCCTTTCGAAATCAACATCAATAGAAAATGCCGCGCCAACAACAATTACGTTTACATACACATACGGATAAGTGTTTTCTCTATAAATCCTCGCTCCGCGTAATCTACTTTCGACTGTCACCCGTATTCTTTTGGTTGTTAACCCTATCTCCTTTGCGTCGTTATCTAAGCCCTCAACTACCAAATTAACTGGTTCGCAATTATTTTCTAGACTAAATATATCCCGGGAATTTTCCCAAGTATTAAAATCACTATCAGCGATTGCGCCTACGGGCTGAACACACAACAGAATCACTGTTGCCCGTATTTTGGTTGCCCAATTTGCAGTCACGCCGTCAACTCCTGATAGGTAATGGCCTTGTCCTTCATTGTCTAGGACAAGATGTTAAGGCGGTCGTGTGTGTCGACCACTTTCCCCTAGATCAGCCAGAAGTTATACTAGCTGATGTATTGGGCGCGATGCTTCACGCTCCAGTGGTGATAAACACCATGAAATCCGCGCTTCATTACAGCCCAAACAAACTCGATTCTGTTAGTCTGTGCCACGCCATTAACGAACTCTTTTGCGGAATGATTGACTGTTTGATGATCGTAGCACATCCCCCCGATCACTTTATACCCTCTATGCTCATCCGTGTAAACACTGGAACCAGGCTGGATATGTGCTTTAACGGCACCCTGTATCGTTTCCTTATCCTCACTGGCAACCGGCGCAGCCTTGACCTTGCGCTGGCATTCCCGCATACCCATAACGGCCTGCTTGCCGTCCTTGCCGCGTTCTTCATGTTCTTTACTCTTGGCATTGTAAATATTATTGACCTTCCCGACTAGGTAAGTAGCATCCAGTTTCACCTTCCCCATTAACGCTCCCATGTCTTCAACGCGGGCCAGGCACAGTCGGTGAAGCATGTACTAGGCCGTTCTTTGAGTAACGGACAGTTCCTTGCTTAACCGCAAGCTGGAGATACCTTTGCGGGTAGTCATAAGCAAATAGGCCGCAAACAGCCACTTGCCCATATCCCGAACCCTACTATGCTTGATTGGCGTCCCCGTGAAGGTCGTGAAGTATTACCGGTATACACTGCACCAATAGCCTTTCTTGTAGTTCTTCTGCTTGGTGATTTTGTGATCGTGTCCGCACTTCATACAGGTCGGCGTATCACACCCGTGCAACTGCTGAAAATACTGGTAGGCTGATTACCCGGTAAGATTCATCTGGATGATCTCGAACAAAGACAGTGGTTTTTGCAATTCTCCTTTTTGCGTGTTGACATTCTTAATAGATTGACGTTGTCGAATATCGTTTGCTCTGGGCGTTATTTCATGAGAGTATAAATATCCTTACTCCAAAAAAATGCAAACAATAAAAATGTTCCCGTTATCATGGGCAAAAAAATAAAAAATTGGCTTAGAGGAGCAGCCACAACAGTTGATTTGTGGCCTGATACATCGTCCAGGATGAAACAGGAATTTCTGAATCGTTCAGATGAAGAAGCCTTGTCTCAGGATTGGAACCGCATCGGCAAACACATAAAAGATGCCATAGGGAAATATGAGCAAGACCAAACCAAGACGTAGCGCTAAACAGATCACGCCTGCCAGGAAACAGCAGCAAAGCAGCCAACAAGTTGTTCAGGTTACTACTGAACAATTCAGTGGTCCACTGCCCCATCCGGATGTACTCGAACGGTATAATCAGGTCGCTCCTGATGCGGCAAACCGCATCATCGCCATGGCAGAACAGGAAACAAATCATCGTCGTAACATGGAAGAAGTTATAGTCGATAATGAGTACAAAGAGGCAAGAAGGGGACAAATTTGCGCGCTGACTATCGGTTCTTTGGCAATCTTTTCCGGAGCGGTTACATCCGTATTCGGCGCGCCATGGACTGGCGCGTTAATTGGGGGGAGCGGCGTAATTGGGCTTGTTTCTGTATTTATTCTCGGTAGAAAAAGAGCCTGAGCCGAATATCTGATCAGGTACTGCGACATCCGGGTTAACGTATCAGTGCCAGTAACATTCCCAAATACATAAATCCTCGGAGAGGCGCGAGCCTGCTGCAGAGCCCGTACTGCCTGACAAGCGCTGGTTGCCAAGTCAGAGGCGCTATCCGTAATCAGGACCAGTCGGGCAGTTACCGGCAGGCGGCATATAACCCGGGGCAGGCGTGCTCGATCATGTCGAGCACATCCTCAAAGCCCTGGGGGCCGCCGTAGTAGGGGTCAGGCACATCAGGCGCTAGTTCGGGGCGGTCTTGCCAGGACGGGAGAAATGATCCCAGTAGCCGAATATGGGGTTGGGGGCCGCCGGCGAGTTCTTCCAGGTAATGCAGGTTGTCCCGGTCCATGGCCACGATCAGGTCGAATTCGTCCAGGTCTTCGAATATGACCTGGCGCGAGATGGACGTCAGTGTGTAACCGCGCTCAGATGCGGCCGCGCGCATACGCGGATCGGCGGGCCTGCCGCTGTGGTAGTCGATGGTACCCGCAGAATCGATGTGAAAATCCTCCGCCGCGCGTTGCTGTTCGGCGTAATGCTGGAACACGCCTTCCGCCGCCGGTGATCGGCAGATATTTCCCATACAGACAAACAGAACGGTTGATTTGGTTTGCTGCACCATATTACTGACTCAGACCTAGTGCAGCCCATATTGCTTCGGATGCGTCGGCTTTGTTCATCGTATAGATATGCAGACCGGGCGCGCCGTTATCCAGCAATCGGGCGCACAGGCTGGTGGCAACGTCAATGCCGAAACTGCGGATCGCGGCGAGGTCATCGCCGAAGTCCTCCAGGCGTTTCAGGATCCAGCGCGGAATTTCGGCGCCGCACATGGTCGAGAAGCGCACAAGCTGGTCACGGTTGCTGATAGGCATGATCCCGGGAACGATAGGGATGTTTATTCCCAGCGCCGAACAACTGTCCAGAAAGCGAAAATAGGCATCGATATTGTAAAAATACTGGGTAATTGCGCTATCGGCGCCGGCATCCACTTTCCTCCTGAAATTATCCAGGTCTTTTTCCGCGCTATGGGCCTGGGGATGGAATTCCGGATAGCATCCCACATCAATATGGAAGTGGCGACCGGTCTCAGCGCGGATAAACTCAACCAGTTCGTTTGCAAAGCGCAGCGCGCCTGTTCCGGCAAGACCGGAAGGCCGGTCGCCGCGCAGGGCTACCAGGTGATCAAACCCGTGCTTCTTATAATTTTGCAGTACTTCCCTGAGGTCTTCCGCGGAAGAATCAATACAGGACACATGCGGCGCCGCTTCTATCCCGGTCGTGTCATTGATAAACCGGGCTGTTTCGAAGGTCTTGTCCCGGGTACTGCCGCCGGCGCCGAACGTGACCGAAAAATAATCCGGTTGCAATTGCCGCAGCCGGGCCACGGTCGCGTGCAGGGACTGCTCCGCAGCCGGCGTCCTGGGAGGGAAAAACTCGAAACTGAGTTTAAGGGTATTACGGTCCGGCCGGCTCAATAGCGATAATGTTCCGGCTTGTATGGGCCGCTCGCCGGGATTCCCAGGTAGTCTGCCTGTTGATCGGTGAGCGTGGTCAGTTTGGCGCCGATACGATCAAGATGCAGGCTGGCCACCTTCTCATCCAGGTGCTTGGGCAGCACATAGACATCTGCCTGGTAGTTATCCCGGTGGCGAAACAGCTCAATCTGCGCCAGCGCCTGGTTGGTAAACGAGTTGGACATGACAAAACTGGGGTGGCCGGTGGCGCAACCCAGGTTTACCAGGCGTCCCTTTGCCAACAGGATGATGCGCTTGCCGTCCGGGAAGATAACATGGTCCACCTGCGGTTTGATCTCTTCCCAACGGTAGTCCTGTAACGCGGCCACATCGATCTCATTGTCGAAATGGCCGATGTTGCAGACGATTGCCTGATCCTTCATGGCAAGCATATGTTCATGCGTGATCACCTGAAAATTGCCGGTGGCGGTGACAAAGATGTCTGCCTCAGCGCAGACATCGTCCATTCTGACCACGCGGTAACCTTCCATGGCCGCTTGCAACGCGCAGATCGGGTCCACTTCTGTGACACAGACTGTTGCGCCCAGCCCGCGCAAGGATTGCGCGCAGCCCTTGCCCACATCGCCGTAGCCCAGGACCACCGCGGTCTTGCCGGCGATCATCACATCGGTGGCGCGCTTGATGCCATCTACCAGGGATTCCCGGCATCCGTACAGGTTGTCGAACTTGGACTTGGTCACTGAATCATTCACGTTGATCGCGGAGAACGGCAGCGTGCCGTTCTGTTTCATCTGGTAAAGGCGGTTCACGCCCGTGGTGGTTTCTTCGGTCACGCCGATGATGTTATCCCGAATCCGGCTATACCAGCCTGGTTTTGTTTCGAGTCGCTGTTTGATCGCGGCAAACAGATACTGCTCTTCTTCGCTGCTCGGATTATCCAGTATCGACGGGTCCTGCTCGGCGCTGGCGCCTAGGGTCACCAGCAGCGTCGCGTCGCCGCCGTCATCCAGGATCATATTAGGTGTTTCCCCATCGGGCCACTGCATGATTTTGTGAGTAAATTCCCAGTACTCCTCCAGGGTCTCCCCCTTATGGGCAAACACGGGAATGCCTTGATCAGCGATTGCCGCCGCTGCATGGTCCTGGGTGGAAAAGATATTACAGGACGCCCAGCGCACTTCCGCGCCCAGGGCTACCAGGGTTTCGATCAACACGGCCGTCTGTATGGTCATGTGCAGGGAACCGGCAATACGCGCGCCCTTCAAGGGCTGCTGCTTGGCAAACTCTTCGCGCACCGAGATCAGGCCCGGCATCTCGGTCTCGGCAATGCGGATCTCCTTGTGTCCCCATTCAGCCAGGGACAGGTCAGCAACCTGGTAATCGGAAAATAGATTTCGGACTGCAACGCTCATCTTGTTCTCCTCAAAGTCAAGCGAGCGCCGTTATAAAACAGAGGTGGTCTGAGCCTGGTGGGGCAACCCCATCGCAGCGCTCCTCAGACCTGAATCGCAGGTTTGTCAGTCTAGCACAACACCTGTCGCAAATGAAAGAGGAAGGGAGAGGGGGAAAAATTTCCCTGCCTTTGCGAATTATTAGGTGCGCAAAGTTTATACTGGAGCCTTAAGGAACCTCTGATTAAGTCTCAGAGGTTCCTTAATATCCACTATCGATAACTAGTACTCTTTCAAGAAACTCTACTGAAAGGAGATTGTGAAATGAAATATTTTATTATTGCGTTTTTCCTGCCAATGCTGGTCAGCCTGTCAGTTTTCTCCGAAGAGGGAAGCTATGATGAAAGCCATATGAGCAAGTGTGCGATGGTGGGTCCCGAGGAGAAAAAACTTGCCAGGGACGATGACAAAGTCAGCGCAGACGAGAGGGAACCTCTGAGACTTAATCAGAGGTTTCTTGCCGGCACTGCAGAAAACCATACAAAATTCACGAAGATACAGCTTTGTGCAAAATGGACTTTATCCAGGTCTGATAAGGTATCCCCTCACGGATAGCCTGGGCTTTGAGGCGCACAAGATCAGCTTGCGGCACTCTGAGGGTAATCTGAATTGTCTTTTCGTTCAGCGTGTTCTTTGCCGCCACACGAAACATTTTTAAACGCTCAGGTGTAAGATTGCTTACAGGAACAAAATCATCTTTGCCTATAGCATTTTCCACACTTTCGATGAGTTCTTTCTCTTCGGGAGGAAATTCAAGCAACAGACGCTGCTCCGGTCCGGTTGATCTCGACCGTGGCGACAGGTTTAAGGTCGTTTATCTCGCTTAGTGGTTGTGGAGGCCGCCATGCGAACAGCCGGAACGTCATTTTCTCCGGGGTGAGGTCTATGATTGTGAAACCATTCTTTTCCAATGGTTCGAGTGCGGCGTTGAGTTCCAGCGCCGTCGGCGCCCGCGCCGGCGTGCCCCTGAATGTAGAAGGGAACCCCGGGCCGGCGCTACCCAGCGGGCCTACACAAAATGTATTGACCGGGTGTTGTTCGAGTTCCAAGCCGCCACTTCTTGTAATCTGTGCGGCGGCAAACGCATGCAGGTCGCCATTGATGATCACGGGCGCCCTGCTCTGCTGAGAGGCCAGTGTTTGTAAAATCCGCTGATGTTGTTCCCACCACCCTGAAGGCCAGTATGGTTTGGGTCTGTCTGTGCCCAGGGCGCCATTTTTTTGTAACACGTCCGGGTACCACTCTCCCCATTTGCCGGCGGACCAACCGATCGGAGTGGACGGGATATGCAGAAGATGCGCGGTCTCTTCATCGATGGTGCGCTTGGTCAGCCAGGACTCTACCGGTTCAGGCACCATGGTTGCGGCGGCGCCGTCCAGGCTGACATAACGCTTGGTGTCATACAGCAGGGCTTCCAACAGTTGGCCATAACGGATCGTGCCGAATACCTCAGACAGGCTCGGAGAACGGTCGGCCGCCGATGAGCCGGGCAGGTTCTCCGGCCGGTTGCGGTCGGGCAGGAATTCAGGGTAATACAGATGTTGCACGGCCCGGGCTGCCGCAAGATTATGGGCGGTCGGGGGCAAGGTGATGTACTGATCATTGGCCTCGTCATTTTCAAACAGGTCATGGTCATCGGTGAGCATGAATGCCGGTGTTGAACGCAAACGAGCGCCGTATAAATCGGCAATTTGCGGGTCGCCAATCCGTTTCAGTACCTGCTGGTTTTCAGGCGCTGACACGGGGCGGGTTTTATCCAGCACGCCGACCCTGGCAAATATTTTTCGCCAGGCATCGGCAAACGGTTTCGGTTTGTTCAGCGCTGTGATCTGGTCCCAGTAGATATGATCACCATTGGCAATCACCAGGTCGGGCTTGAAACTCAAGCCTTTTTCCAGCAACTGTTGCCTGGCCTGCAGGGGGAGAAAAAAGTGCGTGCCGTCCGCATAGGCGACATCCTGATGGCCGCCGGCGCAGGTAAAAGCAAGGATACGGCACTTGTCAGCCAGTGCATCCGGATGCGGAAACGTCTTGAGTTGCCAGGGATCGCAGAGTAATTCACCTGCGGCTGACAGGAGTTGCAGACGGCAAGTCCTGTCAGGCGTCAGCCCGTTAGTACGAAAGGACCAGAAATAACCCTCGACATCTCCCTTCACCCCTTGGACAATACGGTCATCAACAGCCAAAACCGGCGCCTGCTGCAAGGGTCTGAGGAATGAACTCTTGAGTAAAATCTGCTCATGGCTGACTGCGGGAATCAGGTGTTTGACCTTGCCCGCAGACCAGTGCGCGCGCGCATCAGCAAGGAGCCGGCTCTGTTTGATAAATAATGCCGGCGGTATCGCAGCGGCGGTTTTGATAAATTGCCGGCGCGATGGCGTAAACCTGTTGGCGCTCATTGCGCGATAACCGTCAGCAGGTCGGTCAAATCATCGGGAGCCAGGATCATCGCATCATGATGCGTGTCCAATGTGAGGTAGCGCCAACGTGTGTCCGCTTTTATCTTTTCCGCGATCTCGATAAATACCGGGTTCGGATTTTGCGTAGACTTGATGTAAATATATTCTACGCCGGGCTGGCCAAAAGGTTCCCAATATACCGGCTCCAGGAAGGTCAGCGGCGGATGGGGATGGATAAGCGCACGGGCGTAGTCAAGGTGGTCCGGAGTAAGGCCCCAGCGCTTCTCCCAGGTATCTTCGGGCGGTGGAAGTACCGGCAGCCCGCTGCCGGCCAGTCGCTCAAAGTCGGCCTTTATCGCCGGGGTGACGTCACTCACAGCGGTTGCCAGGGACTGGCCGTTTTCTATTACCAGCGCGTCCAGGTATACCGCCTTGGCAACCCGGCCCGTATTTCTCCCCAACACACCGGATATCACGATGCCGCCGTAGCTGTGTCCTACCAGTATGATGTCGGCAAGCCGGCGCTCTTCTATCAGGGAGACCACGTCATCAATATGAGAACTCAAATTTATTTCGGCCATCGGTATGACGTTGTCAGCGCTCATACCCGTGAGCGTTGGCGCGAAAACAACGTGGCCCCGTTGCTCGAGGCGCGTCACGACAGGGTCCCAGGCCCGGCCTTCATGCCAGGCGCCGTGCACCAGCACGAATGTTTTTGCTTCCGCATGTACTTTGCCGGCGATCACGAGTGGAAGCGCAGAAAGGCAAAAAATGGTCAGCGCCATGACACACGAATGCCTTTGGTTGCGGCATGTCCTGTTGAAATAGTATTGCAGTGTCATCTAGCGCATGAACGATTTGCTGAGTTGGACAGTGGCTTCTGCATTCTCGTACCAGCCGGGATAGTAGTAATCATTGGTGTGCAGGTAATATTGTACCCGTAATTGATCGGAGCCTTCAGTAAAGGTCAGCAGGCGGCTGCTCGGCGGTACGACCAACGGATTATGGTGCTTGCTCAGCGCGGCGGCATTAATGAAAGTGACACCCCATTTCTGCTCCAGGTAGCCGCGTCCGTCAATCGAACGCGCCAGGCTCAGGTGCGTGTGCGCACCCAGCCAGACATCAATGGCGCCGGTGTGTTGCTCGAGGTAATGCTCAAATACCTGCGCATCGGGCTTGTCATCAAGGAAATAAAGATAGGATGCGCCTATGGGCGCGCCGGATGTATTGTACCCATGATAAAGCGGGCGTTTGCTGCCGTCCGCCTGCGTGGTAAACCCGCCCCATTCACCGGAGGCCGAGGTCGTGTCCTTGAGCATGTGGTGATGCCCGGAGATGATGATCGAATCCGGGTTCTGTTCGACTTGCTGTTGCCACCAGTTGAAGGTTGCAGCAGTTACCGCGCCGGCCGGATACCCGCCGCGATTGATGGTGTCGTCTATCGGGCCACGCCCAACCGGAGGAGGGAAATCGTTGCGGTCTGACATCAACAGGAACAGGATATTGCCCACCCGAAAGGAATAGCGTTCCCAGGAACCGCTGATCGGATAGGGGCGGCGGCTGGCATCGACCTCTGAATGCCGGGTGTTTTCACCTGTCGGGTCAATCCATTTCCTGAACCACCATTGTGTTTGCTCGTCGTGCGTGGTGGCATCATGGTTGCCGGCGATGGAATAAACCTGTTCACGCCGGTGATGCTTCAAGACCCGGAATTGGCGCACCACTTCTGCCCCTTCCTGGTCCTCCGGCGCTTCAAACCCGCCGGCAAAATCACCCAGGCACAACGCAATGTCCCAGTCAAAAGCGGGACTGCTGTTGTGCCCTGTCTTACCCGT
Source organism: Gammaproteobacteria bacterium (assembly GCA_965221335.1). Taxonomy (GTDB): domain Bacteria; phylum Pseudomonadota; class Gammaproteobacteria; order Eutrophobiales; family Eutrophobiaceae; genus JAAXHV01. The sequence continues at coordinate 814,634 of CBDCSC010000004.1, forward strand.
TTCGCTTTGCCGTAATGCCTCAGCCAGGCTTTCATAGCCTTCTTCGATATCAGTGCCCACATGAGGGTCAGAAAACACCCACACCTTGAAAGTACGCTCCTCGTCTGCCTGCGCGATCGCAAGCAGCGGCAAACAGAATAGAACAGACAAGCAATACAAGCGCAAGATCATTATCTGTGATTACCTCCCGGGCGCGGTCAAACTGTTACCGGACAAAGGGTTTTTTCCAATCCTGGAAATGCTGTTCGAATACCTCATTTTTGCCACCGTACATCAGTACCGCCTTGGCCGTGCCGCCCTGCCAAACATCGAACTCCGGGTCCGCGTAGGTTGCAAAGAAACCGCTTAGCTTTTGCGCCAGCGTTTCGATGACGTCCCGGTATTGTTCGTTTTCGACCAGGTTCTGTGTTTCTCCGGGATCATTCTGCAGATCGTATAACTCATTGGGCCCCGTCAGAAAACGCTGGATATATTTCCATTCGGGTGTGCGCAGCGCGCGCGTCAGAATATATTCGAAATAGACTTCATTCGACCAACCAGGCTGGCGCTCGCCCAACAGCGTGCGCGCGAAACTGCGGCCGGGAGAAGCTGGCACAACGGTATCTTGCAGACCGATATAATCCAGCAGTGTCGGAAAAACATCGAACTGGTTGACCATCACGTCAGCGGATGCGCCGGACGGAACAGATTGTGGATGCCTGACGATGAAAGGGATGCGCATATTCTGGTCGAAGGCGACGGTGGGCGCAGCTTGTGAGCTGTTGCCCCACAGGCCATGTTGGCCATATGCTGCGCCTTGGTCTGCGGTAAAAATAACCAGCGTGTTTTGCGCCAGGCCCTGCGCATCCAGCGCGTCCAGTACTGCGCCGATTCCATCGTCGATCATCGCAGTCTCTGAAGCGACATTGATCATTGCAGTCCTGTTATTCAACGCGCGGACCGTTGCCCAGGCGAGGTCCAGCAGCTTGCTGGTATGCGCTGCGGTTTTTTCATTCTCGCGCTTGCCTTCGCCAATACGCCAACCTTGCAACAGGTCTCCACCGTTGTTTACGCCCTGCATCAAAAATTCCTTCAGGTAGTCGTGGATAGGCTCCTGTGGCATGGATGGGGTATGCGCCTGATAATAACCGGCATGCCTGTTGTTGGGTTGCTGTAACACCAGCGGCGCCAGGTTATAAGGACCGTTATAGGATAAGTAAAGGAAAAACGGAGTTTTCTGATCAGCTTTTTCTATGAACTCCAGGGCTTTTTGCGTCCAGAAGTCGGTTAAGTGTATGTTGTCCTGCCGGTATATGTTGCCATTATCGATGATCGTCTCATCATAAAAACCGGTGGTGTGCCCGCTCGGGAAAGTGACCCAGTAGTCGAAACCCAGTTGCGCCCGGTCTGGTTGGCCCAGGTGATATTTGCCGACCATCGCGGTCTGGTAACCGGCGTCAGCCAGGGTTTGCGGCAGATTTTTAAATTCCCCTATAGCCGACCAGTTGTCGATGGCAAAATTCGATGGCAGCCCATTATGCACACCGGTTTGTGACGGAATTAACCCGGTCAGCAAGGTGGCTCTGGTCGGGGAGCAGACTCCGCTTGCCGCATACGCATGATGAAAAGTCATCCCCTCTGCCGCAAGCCGGTCCAGGTGAGGCGTTTTAATTTCCCGATTCCCGTAAGGGCCTAGCAAGGACGCGTTCAGGTTATCGGCAAGAATAACAATGATGTTCGGCGGAACGTCATCCGGCTTTGCGTGGATAACTGCAACCGGCAGCAGCAATATACACGCATATAAGAAGCGGCAGAACCGGGATTTTTGCAGCATCTATCGAAACGCCCCTCTCATCACAGCGGCTCGGAGAGCATGTGACGTTAAAATTGCACTGTAGACTCGCTAAAAACTCAACTCCAGTTTAACGCCGCCTTCACGTCCGCGTCCGGGAGTGCCCTGGGCATAACCGAATGGCGCCACAGCCTGAAAATTCAAGGCCTGGTTAAAATAGTCCTTGTCTGTCAGGTTACTCCCGTAGGCCGCGATAGACCAGCGTTCGCTTGCGGTGGTGTATTTGACGGTCGCGCTCAGCAGTCCGTAGCTTTCCACATTGATCCTGTTTAACGTGCTTGGGTTGCCGATAAACCCGCCGGTCCAGCCGTAATCCAACCGGGTATCCACCATCCCGTTGCCCAAATCCTGCGAATACTCGGCGCCGATGTTGTATTTGAAGTTGGGCGCTGTTCCCAGTTTATCGCCTTTCGTCAGGGTTACACCTTCTTCCACGTCGGTAATTTCCGTATGCATCAATCCCAGGCTGCCATCAAGCTGGAAATTGTCCGCTATCGCCCAGATAATCTCCGACTCCAAACCATAGGCCTCAGCGCCGGCGGCGCTCTGGACCACGGTCCGATTGGTGCCCTGAATGGAACGGGCAAATTGCAGGTCTTTGAAGTCCTGGTAGAACACTGTCATGTTCAGGCGCATACGCTGATCCATCAGGTCGCCCCGGAAGCCGATCTCGTACAGGTCGATGGTTTCTTCATCAAACGGGGTAAGGCCGTAGTCATTTAACGGCAGGTTATTGCGCACCCGATCATTGATGCCGCCCGACCTGAACCCGCGCGCATACGCTGCGTACAGGAAAATATCATCGGTGACTTGCAGTTCCAGGGACGCGCGGCCGCTGATGGCTGACCAGGAATGGCTGTTGCTCTCCACCAGGTCGCCACTGTTGCCATTGGGGTCGTCGCCACGGTATTGCACTGATCTGCCGAGAAAGTTGGTTTCGGTGATGGTGATATCTTTTTCATCCCGTGTCCACCTGATACCGCCGGTGAATGACAACCGATCGGTCAGGTCAAAAGTCCCCTGACCGTAGGCCGCATAGCTTTCCAGTTCATGGGGAAGTGTGTAGCGACCGCTGCTTATCGAAGCGCCGGGGACCGGTATACCCGGGTTGAAAACCGAGCCTTGAAAACGGCTGTCGTAGGATTCTTCGTGATAATAGAAAAAACCCGCGACCCAGTTCAGGCGGTTGTTTAATGAAACCCCGTTAAGCTGAAGTTCCTGCGACCATATTTCGATATCGCGCACGACTTCATGATTCTCGAACAGTGTTGCTTCCGTTGCGTCAAAATCATATTGTGACTCCACATCCAGCTCCCGATATGTACTGGCGGACTTCACCGAGAGATTATCGGTAACATCCCAGTTCAGGGTGATCGCGGCGCCAAAACTTTGTGTGTCATTGTAGGCTTCCAGGGTTGAGCCACTTTTTTCCGTGTCATAGAGCGGATCATCAGTGGGGTCGGTCCCGGCCGCAATCGCTTGTCTTATACCCGGCGAATTGGGATTAATGCCCAGTAGTGAATTGGGCGATCCGTTGGTATCGGTGTCGCTGTAATCCAATGAGACAAGCACTTCCAGTTGATCGCTTGCATCCCAGCGCAGGTAAGCTCTAACCATATCCGTCCCGCGGTCACCAAGGTCCTGGCCAAGCGCGTTTTTCTGGTAACCGTCCTGGTTCAGGGTTGCCGCGGATAGGCGTACCGCCGCGGTATCGGAGATGGGCAGGTTAACGCTGCCTTTCACATCTATGCGTTCGTCAGAACCGATGGTCGCCTGGACTTTTCCGGCAAATTCGTCATCGGGTTTTTGGGTGATATAACGCACCGCGCCGGCGGTCGCGTTACGACCGAACAGCGTGCCTTGAGGCCCGCGTAACACTTCTATCCGTTCCACATCCAACAGGTGCAGCAGGGAGCCGTCGCTGCGTCCGTAATAGGCATCGTCGATGTACAGCGCTACGGCCTGTTCCTGGTTAACCGCATTGCGATCAGCGCCCAGTCCGCGGATGATAATATTGCCGTTATTTGCGCCCAACCCGCCGCCTGCGCCGATGTGCACGTTAGGCAACTTGATGCTGAGTTGTTCCAGATCAGCGACATTTTGCGCCTCCAGCGCTTCCGGACCAAAAGCAACCACGGACAGCGGTGTTTCCTGCAAACTTTCTACGCGTTTACGTGCGGTAACAGTAACTTCTTCCAGCACGGACTGAGCAGGCACGACATTACTCAGCAGAAAAGATAAACCGACCAGGACGATAGCTCGGATGTTCATTTGTATTGTCTCCCCAGATAATATTCCAGCCCACGAGAATATCGGATGAAATCAGGATTTTCTTGTTATATCACGCCATTGAATTAGATTATCATGCCACAATTCTCTTACGGCGCTTGCATAAGTGAAATGGTGATACATTCGGTTTGCCATTGACGTTTTGCTTGCCTGCCAGGTACGGAGACAGGCACAACGCCGTGTTCTAACGCGGGTCTTTTCTGCGCGTGGAATGTCACTTGGCAGCATCCCGCAACTGCTCCACCCTGTCTGTTATTTCCCAGGTGAAGTCAGGTTCCTCGCGGCCGAAATGGCCGTAGGCGGCGGTCTGTCGAAAAATCGGTCTTAACAGGTCCAGTTCCCGGATGATAGCCTTGGGGCGCAAGTCGAAGACATCGACCACCAGGGCTTCGAGTCGGGTTTCCGGAATCACGCCGGTACCGAAGGTGTTGATCATCAGGCTCACCGGCTTGGCGACTCCGATGGCATACGCGATTTGTATTTCGCACTTGTCGGCCAGGCCGGCTGCGACGATCTGCTTGGCAACATAGCGCGCCGCGTACGCGGCGGAGCGGTCCACCTTGGACGGGTCCTTGCCGGAAAATGCGCCGCCGCCATGGTGGGCGACTCCGCCGTAGGTGTCCACGATGATCTTCCTGCCGGTAAGACCGCAATCTCCCACAGGGCCACCGATGACAAAACGGCCGGTGGGATTGACCAGGTAACGGGTATCGGCAGACAGCATATCCGCAGGCAGCACCGGCTTGATGATCTCCTCGATGACCGCTTCGGTGACGTCAGCATGACTGATGTCGGCATCATGCTGGGTGGAGAGAATAACGGTATCGACCGCGATCGGTTTGCCGTCTTCATACTGCACGCTGACCTGCGATTTCGCATCGGGGCGCAGCCAGGGTAGCCGGCCCGATCTTCTTAATTCCGCCTGTTTTTTTACCAGCCTGTGAGAGTAGGTAATCGGGAATGGCATCAGCACATCGGTCTCGTTGCACGCATAACCGAACATCAGACCCTGGTCGCCTGCGCCCTGGTCCAGGTCCATCCCTTCGCCTTCATTCACGCCCTGGGCGATCTCGGGTGATTGTTTGTCCAGCGACACCAATACCGCACAGCCTTTCCCATCAAACCCCATTTCCGATGAGTCGTAACCGATCTCGCAGATGGTGCGCCTGGCTATTTCCGGGTAGTCAACCGTTCCTTGCGAGGTGATCTCACCGGACAATACCACCATACCTGTAGTAACCAGTGTTTCACAGGCAACCCGAGACCTGCTGTCCTGTTCCAGCAGCGCGTCCAGAATTGCATCTGAGATCTGGTCGGCGACCTTGTCAGGATGGCCTTCCGAGACGGATTCCGAGGTAAACAGGTAATTCATGCATGGGCCTTCTGATTGGTTGTACGGGCATTTTAGCCAGTTCCCGGCGGGTTTGACAAGCCAGACGGCGACGGAAATTATTTTGGGAAACTCCATGACTTAATCAGAGGTTCCTTGGAACATGCCCGGATTTTCAGGATTCAGGGCTTATTATTCAGCTCTCCCTTTGGGCTGTAAGCCATAAATGTCCGATACAACAGCGGGATGACGAACAGCGTCAGCAACGTCGAAAACACGAGTCCATACACAATTGCGGTTGCCACGGGTCCCCAGATCAGCGATTCGCCGGCAAACCCGGTCGCCAGCGAAAACAGGCCCGCCACCGTGGTTGCGGAAGTGATCACGACGGGCACGACTCGCCGCCGGGCAGCATAGACCGTCGCGTGCAGCAAGCCCATACCTGCTTCCAGGCGCGCGTTCGCGGCGGAGATCAAAACAATGGCTGCATTGACTGAAATGCCCGTCAACGCCACCACGCCGTACAACGTAAACAGGCTCAGGGGATTCCCGGTCACCAACAGGCCCAGGACGACTCCGGTGAACGTCAGCGGCACGGTGGTAAGCACCATGAAAGGCTGGAAATAACTGCGGAACTGTGTGCCCAGGATAATATATATGATGCCCAGGCCAAGCATCAGCAAGATCCAGAGTGATTCCAGGCTTTCATCGATATCATCAAGCTCGCCGGTCTGGTCCAGGGCTATCTCGGGATACCGGGTCTGCAGCGTGCGCCATTGTTCCGTGATCAGGTTATTGGCCTGCACGGTATTGATTTGATCCTTGTCGATATCGGCTTCCAGCGTAATGCAACGGCGGAAGTTATAGTGCCTGATGTTCTGCCGGCCGATGCCGGGGGTGCTGATCAGCAGTTCACCCAACGCGATGGAGTGACCGCCCGGGAGTGAAATCGTCTGGCGCATCAGGTTATCTATGTTGATATGCTGATCTTTCTTTGACACGACCCGCACTTTTACCTCCTCGCCTTCATCCTGAAAATCCGTTACGACCTCACCATCGACGTAGGTCTGCAATGTCCGCCCGATGATCGTGGGATTCAGCCCTGTTCTCTGTATCGCCTCTCCATCCAGGCTCAGCACCAGTTCCGGGTTGCCGGGGCGATAATCCATGGTGATGTTTTTATACACCTGTTGCGCTTCGAGAAAGGCGCGCAAGTCATTTGCCGCCCGAAGCATGGTCGGGTAATCACTGCCCAGGATCTTCGCACTGATTGCCTTGCGCGCCGGCGGGCCGCCCTTTATTTCCAGGTACGAAATTTCCACCGGCCCCGGGATGTCTTGCACGCGCCGGAAGACCGTTTCGGCGATTTCCGAAACATGACGGCCGTCACTTGCCTGCGGGTTCAGGCTGAACATGACCTGGCCCACGGTGTCACCGAATAGCGGCGAGGTTTCGGTGAACTGCTGTCCGGCAAAACTGACGGAGGCGCGCAGTTCGCCCGGGAGAAACTCTTTCAGGGCCTGCTGTTCTGCACTGACCAGGGTATTGCTGGTCTCTTCCAGGGAAGCGCCCTGCGGCATCTCGATATTCAGGTAAAACAGTCTTTCGGCATCGGATTCGAAGAAGTTGAAGCGAATCATGCCGGTGGCGACCGTACCTGCCGCCAGGGACAGAGTCAGCACGATGCAAACCAGGGTTATAATCGGGTGCCGCAGGGAGGTGACCAGCGTCTGGGTATAGCGCAGGCGCAGCCAGTAACTGATGGCTTCCCTCTTCCTGCTGATGGATCCGGGCTTTCTGAAATTGACTTTGAACGCGAGCACATGGGCGGGCAGAATCCAGTAGGCTTCGAACAGGCTGATCACCAGCGCGATGGTCACCACCAACGGAATTACCTTCATGAACTCTCCCAGTATGCCCGGCAACAGCACCAGCGGCAGAAAGGCTGCAATGGTGGTCATTACCGAGCTGGTTACCGGGGCAAACACTTCCCTGAACGACGCGATAATCGCGTCCATGGCCTGTGCGCCCCGTTGCAGGCGATAGTAAATCGCTTCGACCACTACCACGGCATCATCGACAATCATGCCCAGGACGATGACGACGCCCAGCAAAACGGTATTGTTCAGGGTAAAATCGCTCGCGTTGAGGACCAGGAAAGTGCCGCAAAGCGTAAAGGGAATGCCGATGGTGGTAAGCAGGGAGATGCGGGTTCCGAGAAACAGCCAGGTAACAACAAGCACCAGGAACAAGCCTATCAAGGCATTGGTCTGCATAATGGTGAGCGCTTCGCGGGTACTGACGGTCTGGTCATCCGCCAGGATAAGCTCTATGCCGGTCGTGTCCCTGAAACGGTTACGATCGTCCAGGTATTCATTCAGGATATCCACCAGTTCCAGCACATTGGCATCCGGGTTCTTGGTGACCGCCAGGAGCGTGGCCGGTTTGCCCATGTACTTTACAATTTCTGCCGCTTCTTCGCGGGTGCGGGTCAATTCTGCAATGCTACCCAGGGGTACCATGCCGGACCCGGTGACGATGGGAACATCGTTCAACACGGAAGGGTCTGAGCTGGTACCCTGCAACCGTACCACCCACTTGCCGTCCGAGGTCTCCAGGTCACCCGCGGAAATATCCCTGAAATAAGCCCGAACCGTCTCGGAAATATCTGCCGGGGTCAGGCCCAGCCCTTCCAGGCGATCCGGGAAAAAAACCACTTGCAACTCCGGGTCGGTAATCCCGACATCATCCACCCGATCCACGCCCTTGATCCGTTCCAGGTCTTTTTTTACGAACCGGGTCTGGCGCCTGAGGTTTTCATCATCACCGGCGCTGGTCACCACCACCATCGCGCTGGGGAATGCATTGGAGGTGCTGATCTCGTAGACCACGGGGTCGTCCGCGTCTTCGGGCAATTCATCGGTATAGGTGTTCTGCACCTCTCTGCGCAGGTCGATCATGCGCTTGTCAAATACTTCCTGGTCGATCCGCTGGAAGCGCACCAGGATATTGGAAATATTGTCCCGGCTGGTGCTGGTCACGAATTTAATGTCCCTGACACTGCGCCGGAGGGCATTTTCGATGGGTTCGGTCACGCGTTTTTCCACATCGATTGCGGCGGCCCCGGGGAAAACCGTGACGATGTTGACCCAGTTGAAATTGAGTTCAGGGTCCTTGGCCCTGGGCATTTCCAGGTAGGCAACTATCCCAAGCAGGATCACCAGGATAAAAGTCAGGTTCGCCAGTACGTGGTTGGCAAGAAACCGCCTGATGAAGTTCATGGTTACGGATGCAGTGCCAACCGTCAGCGCGGGTTATACCGGACGACCGGTTGGCCGTCCTCCAGCCGGTATTGACCCTCTGTGATCACGTCGGTATCCAACGGCAGGTCTACCGGTGTAGTACGCCCCTGCTGGGCGCCGGGTATGTTGTGAAACCTGGCTTTACCACCATTATTGATAAAGATGCCGAAATCATTGCCGCGCCGCACCAGCAGCCTGGCAGAGACATGGGGTTGATTATCGCGCCAGGTCAGCTTGCCGGCGGCGCCCGGCAGCGCCGGTTCGTTACTGAACAGCAGCCTCACTTCCCGGTTACGGGTCTGTGTGTTAATTGCAGGTGTTACCGTGCGCAGCGTTACCGGGTAACGGTCTGCCGTATCTTCAAAATAGATCATATCGGCCTGTTCGACCGTCCCGATATCAAGGGCCGGAACCTGGGCTGAAATCTCCAGTTGTTCCACATCCATAATGTTCAGCAGCCTTGTTCCTACGTCTGCGAATTCCCCCGTTGCGGCCAAGCGGGCGGTGACTACGGCCCGGAACGGACTCTTTACCGTGCAACGTGAGATGTTGACTTGCGCGTTCTGCAGTTGCGACGACGCGCCTCGGCGTTGTGCCTGTAATACGGCCAGGTCGGCTTCACGCTGGTCCAGCATCTCCGCAGACGCAGTCTGTTGCTGTTCCAGTTTCCTGGTTCGCTCCAGGCGACGCTCAGCCAAGCGGATACGGGCCTGCAGCGCGCCGATTTCCGCCTCGACCTGCTGCTCGGCGATCCGGTAATCAGTACAATCCAGCCTCACCAGTACAGTGCCGGTCTCGACCACCTCGCCGACCTTTACCGCGATCTCATCGATACGCGCCTTGATCTGTGTGGCGACTGCAGTGTTATTCAGGCTGACGACCGTGGCCGGCGCAGATTTCCACAGGTAGATCGCCAGGTCCTTGACTTCTGCCGTTTTCACCACGACAGCGTTTTGGCCTGCCGATACCAGCGGCAATGCGTAAAGCAACAGTGTCAGGACGGTTGGAATCGCCAGCTTCGATACCATTGCACCTGTTTTGTTCGCGCCATGCAGCATAAATCGAGAACTTATAACAATTCCTTGACCGGTACATCCGCATCGGCCAGCTTTACTTTATCTGTTTCCTGTTTCAACGTGATCAGCTTTTTGGCAGCCATGAACTCCTGAGGTTTATTCACTGCGTCAACGGCAATCACCCTGCCGGATTTCAGGTAAAACGCTGCGAAGCTACGACTGTCATCCGGGTTGCCTCGAGTGATGATTTCATCGTATCCCGCGGACAGTCCGGCGATCTGCAGTATCAGGTCATACTGGTCGGACCAGAACCAGGGAACAGCGTCGTAACGGGCTTCCTTACCGCAGGCAGCCGCGGCAATAACCCTGGACTGGTCCGTGGCATTCTGCACCGACTCGAGCCTGACCCAGCGATCATAGATAGGATTGTGGTGGTAAGTGCAATCTCCGGCGGCATAAATATCCGGGTCTGATGTTTGCGCCCGGTCGTTCACTACAATACCGTTATCGATCTTAAGTCCTGCTGCCTCTGCCAACTCCGTGTTCGGTAATATCCCGACGCCGACGATAACGAGATCAGCCGCAAACTCGCTGCCGTCACTGCACAGGACTTTGGCGACCTTCCCGTTGCCGCTGAAACCGCTCACACCGACTCCGCTGCGGATACTTACGCCCTCTTCGGTGTGTATACGAGTAAAAAATTTCGATACCACCGGCGCGGTTACCCGCTGCAACACCCGCTCCATCATTTCCAGCACCGTGACGTTCATGCCTTGTTTATTCAGTACGGCCGCCGTTTCCAGGCCAATGTAGCCGCCGCCTACGATTACCGCGTTTGCCCCCGGCTCGATGTATGGTTTTATGCGGTCGACATCCTTAAGGTCGCGCAGGTAGAATACGCCGTCGAGGTCCACTCCCGGCAGGTTTACCTTCCTCACTTTTGACCCGACGGTTAAAGCCAGCTTGCCATAGGACAGGGTTTCGTTATTGCTGAGCCGCACTGTCCTGTTATCTCTGTCAATCGATTCCACGCTGGTATCGAGAATGAATTCGACCTCCGACTTCTCGTATACTGTTGCCGGACGGATCAATATTTCATCCAGGGTCTTGTCGCCGGCCAGGTAGTCTTTCGACAAGGGCGGGCGATGGTAGGGAATGGAGGCCTCGGCGCCCACCACGACAATGCGCCCCTGCCAGCCTTCCCGGCGCAGGGTCGGGGCCAACATGGATGCGGCATGACTGGCGCCGGCGATTACGAAGTTCTCACTCATTTGACTATTTTGCCACAGAGGGTACTGAGAGCACAGCAGAGTCATCAGATAATTTACTTGCAACGTAATACATTGCATCCGTTAACCGGGTCAGATCTGCCGAATTGATAACGTAGGGCGGCATGATATAAATCAGCCTGCCGAACGGTCTGATCCACACTCCCCGCTCCACAAACCACTGTGGCGCCACGTGCATATCCACGGGCCGGTCAACCTCCACCACGCCGATGGCGCCCAATACTCTTACATCCGTCACGTTGGGCAGGTCCGCACACGCGGCAAGTTCCGCCCGGAGTTGGTCCTGTATGTGTTGCACCCGCTGCTGCCAGCCGGTCTGCTCCAGCAGGTGGATACTGGCCAGCGCCACCGAGCAGGCCAGCGGGTTCGCCATGAAGGTGGGACCATGCATGAATACGCCATCGCCGCCTGCCGATATCGTGTCTGCCACCTTCTTCGATGCCAGCGTTGCGGCCAGCGTCATGTAGCCGCCGGTCAATGCCTTGCCCAGGCACATGATGTCAGGCGCGACCCGGCTGTGTTCGCAGGCAAACAGTTTGCCGGTCCTGCCGAATCCGGTTGCGATCTCATCGAAAATAAGCAACAGGTTGAAGTGGTCGCAGATTTCCCTGAGCCTGTTCAGGTATTCAGGAGAGTAAAACCACATGCCCCCTGCGCCCTGTACGACCGGCTCGAGTATCACCGCGGCGATCTCGTGATGGTGGTTTTCTGCCAGTATCTTGAGCGAAGCAATGTCATCCTCCTGCCAGTGCTCATGGAAGCGAGTGCGCGGTGTGTCGGCGAAGAAATGCCCGGGGAGCACATCCTTGAACAGTGAATGCATCCCGGTGACCGGATCGCAAACTGCCATCGCGCCGAACGTGTCGCCGTGGTAACCGCGACGCACGGTCAGCAGTTTCTGCTTGTCCGGGTGTCCTGCGGCCACCCAGTACTGGATAGCCATCTTGATCGCGACTTCCACGGAAACCGAACCGGAATCGGCAAAGAACACTGTTTGCAACTCACGCGGGGTGATTTCCACCAGTTTCTGTGCCAGCCGGACAGCCGGTTCGTGAGTAAGCCCGCCGAACATCACGTGGGCCATATCATTCAATTGCCCGGCAACGGCCTGGTTCAGGATCGGGTGATTATACCCGTGGATCGCACACCACCAGGACGCCATGCCGTCAATCAACTCCTTGCCGTCTTCCAGTACGAACCTGACGCCGCGGGCGGACGCAACCGGGAACACCGGCGGCGGTTCCGTCATCGACGCGTAAGGATGCCAGACCAGCGCCCGGTCTGCTTCGAGCAGTGAGTTATATCTCATTGCGTATTTGCCATATAAATTTTACTAACTGGCCAACGCCGCATACCATTCCCGTGTAAACGGGAATCCAGTGGAACAACGGGTCGCCCTCCGGGCGACACTGTATTCGACTGGACTCCCGCTGTTGCGGGAGTGGTACGGAGGAATGCCCTGACCTGTGCCTGTATTTAGATGCAATCGCGGCGTGCAGAGCCTGATCATGAAAGTTACGAATCTCAATAACCCGCAGCCTGCCCGTCGTTGCGGGATTCAGTAGCGCCGTGGTAGACGCCGTTAGCGGCCCTGATGATGGCCTGGTATCCCCCGAAACCATCCGATCCCCGCTGAACAACATGCCCGCGCTTGGCCAGTTCCTTCACCACCTGGTCCGGGAATCCCCTTTCAAGCACCACCACTCCGCCGTCCGTCAAGTGGTCGGCGGTAACCGCAACGGGTTCCGTTGAACCGTCATGGCGCCAGCGCGGCGCATCCCCGGCCTGTTGTACATCCATGCCGAAGTCGATGATATTGGTCAACACCTGTAGCTGGCCCTGCGGCTGCATGTCGCCGCCCATCACGCCAAAGCTCATGAACGGTCTGCCATTCTTCATCACAAAGGCGGGAATGATGGTATGAAACGGCCGCTTACCCGGCGCATAAGAGTTGGCGTGGGCTTGATCCATGGAAAACAGCAAACCGCGGTTCTGCAAGGCAAAGCCCGTTCCCGGGATGACGATGCCGGAGCCGAAAAAATAATAGTTGCTCTGGATCAGCGACACCATGTTGCCGGCGCCATCAGCCGTGGTTAAATAAACAGTATCGCTGTTCCGTAATATACTTGCGCCTGACATGATATCCTGTGCCGCGTGATCGCCAACCAGGGCGCGCCGCTGTTTATTGTATTGCGGGCTGAGCAGTGCCGAGGTGGGCAGTTTGGTAAATTCCGGGTCGGCATAGAATTTGGCCCGATCTTCAAACACGAGCTTCTTTGCCTCCAGCATCAGGTGCAGACTATCCACGCTCATAAAGCCCATGGACGCGATGTCATCATCCTTGAGCATCTGCAACATCTGCAATACCGCAATGCCTTGCCCGCTGGGAGGCAGTTCAAACACATCGTATCCGCGGTAGTTTACAGACACCGGGGCGACCCAGTCAGAACGGTGCGATTCCAGATCACCGAGATCAATGTAACCGCCGTTTTCATCCATGAAATCGGCGATCCGATTTGCCAGTTCTCCCCGGTAAAACGCGTTGTCGCCGGCAGCGGCGATCAACCGGTAGGAACGGGCCAGGTCCTTGTTGGTGAAAATATCGCCGGCAGCGGGCGCCCGGCCATTCGGCGCATACACGGAATGGAACACGCCCGGCACATCCGGCGGCATCATCTCTACGGCGCCACGCCATTGCCCTGCGATCACGGGAGAGACGGGGAATCCGTTTTCGGCGTAGCTGATAGCAGGCGCCAGTAATTCGGCAAGCGGTAAATTGCCGAACCGGTCATGCAAGGCGGTCCAACCATGAACTGCACCGGGCACGGACACCGACAGGATGCTGCCGACCGGGATGCGGGTGGCGCCAAGTTTGCGCAACCGCCCGGCCATTTCTTCGTAGTCCAGTGATTGGGGGGAACGCCCGCTGGCGTTCAGACCATGAAGCTGCTGTTCCTTTGCATCCCACACGATCGCGAAAAGGTCGCCGCCGAGACCGCACATGTGTGGTTCCATCAATCCCAGCGCTGCATTGGCCGCCAGGGCTGCATCCACCGCGCTGCCGCCTTTTTTCAATATAGACAGGCCGACATCCGTCGCAATAGGCTGGCTGGTCGCGACCATGCCGTTACCGGCTACGACCACCGAACGATTACGTGTTCTATTCATATCCACAGATCATAACACTCCGGCAATTACAGGACACCCATAAAACTTTTTGGGTGTCCTGTCTTGAATCCGCTTGCCAGTTGACCGGTAATTTATCAATATGTTGCTGATTGATCGGAATGGGCTGATGAGTGACCACATCATAATAGCTGAGAACCTGAAGAAGTCGTTTAACGGCGAATTTGTCGTCAAGGGTATCGATTTGCAGGTGCCGTTCGGCGGCTGTTTCGGCCTGCTGGGACCCAACGGCGCGGGCAAAACGACCACACTGCGAATGATACTGGGGCAATCTCCGCTGTCTGCGGGCAGACTGGAGGTGCTGGGACTGGATGTACCGACACATGCCTCCCGAATACGCCAGGAGATCGGTGTGGTCCCGCAGTTGGACAATCTCGACCCGGATTTCACCGTGGTGGAAAACCTGAAAGTCTACGCCGGTTTTTTCAACCTCGGACGCGCGGGGTTGCAACAACGGATTGCCGAATTGTTGAAGTTCGTCGAGTTGAGTGAAAAAGCCAATGTCCGCATCAATCAACTCTCAGGAGGGATGAAACGGCGTCTCAGCATCGCCCGCGCCCTGGTCAACAGCCCCAGGTTATTGGTGTTGGACGAACCGACTACCGGGCTGGACCCACAGGTCAGGCACCTGATCTGGGGCAGGCTGCGGGAATTGAAGCAATCCGGCACAACCCTGTTGTTGACCACGCATTTTATGGAAGAGGCGGAGCGCTTGTGTGACGATATTGTTATTATGGATCACGGCGTGATTCTCAGCCGGGGGCATCCGAAACAGTTGATCAAGGAGCATGTGGAGCCTGAGGTGGTTGAAATTCACGGCGAAATGGATGCGCTGCCGGGCATCCTGACAGAGCAGGATATACACCGGGTGGAGATAGTGGGAGAGACGATTTACTATTTTACCAACGCCCCGGAAGAGATCATCCGGCGCGTGGAACACAAACCGAATGTGCACTACCTGCATCGTCCCGCCAACCTTGAAGACGTGTTCCTGCGTCTGACCGGCAGGGAGCTGAGAGAAGGATGATGATGGACTGGCGCGCGCCGCGTATGCGCCGCGGGATGATCCATGTCTGGCGCCGCAACCTGCTGGTATGGCGGAAACTGCTGGTACCCAGCCTGTTGCTGAATTTCGGTGAACCGTTCCTCTACCTGCTGGGACTGGGTCTCGGACTGGGCAGGTTCGTGGGCGAACTTGGCGGATTGCCGTACCTGACTTTCCTCGCCAGCGGCCTGCTCGCGTCGTCTTCCATGAACACGGCTACATTCGAAGGACTGTTTTCGGTCTACACCCGCATGGTCCCGCAGCAGACCTATGAAGGCATGCTGGCCACGCCGCTGGAAGTCGATGACATTGTTGCCGGCGAAATGCTATGGTGCGCAACCAAGGGACTGTTCAGCAGTTCGGCGATCCTGCTGGTATCCTTCCTGCTTGGCGCGATCTCCCACTGGCAAGCGCTGTTATGTATCCCGCTGTTTTTCCTGACCGGATTGTGCTTCGCCGGCCCGGCAATCATGGTTGCCTCATTCTCCCGCTCCTATGATTTCTTCAACTACTATGTCACCCTGATACTGACGCCGATGTTCATCTTCTGCGGTGTTTTCTACCCTGTGACTACCTTGCCTGATTTTGCGCAATCACTGGTGCAGGTATTGCCGCTGAGTCATTCCATCTCCCTGATCAGGCCGCTGGCAACGGGTCAGGAACCATCCCAGGTCATTGTCCACCTCAGCGTATTGCTCGCATTTGCCCTGATCAGCTTTTACTGGGCAACAGTACTGGTGCGCAGACGCCTGGTGCAATAGAAAGCCCCAAGGAAACTATCTGACATGTTATCATTGATGCATGTCCAGAGACGTTCACATGCAGGTTTTTTCTACCTTAAAACAATCCAGACGCAGAAAGTCGTTGCCGATATTCGATTATCCTTTTCTGTATATGTGGCACATTGTTCTGCAAAGCCAGGCAAAAATCGAAGAAGCCATTAAACCTCTCGGACTCACGCCGTTGGAATGGCGGATTATTTACACGCTGTATGACTTTGAAGAGGTGTCAATTAAAGAATTATCAGAGGTTATTCTGGTGGAGGCATCCGTTCTCAGTCGTATGCTGCAAAAACTGGAAGCCCGCAAAATCATCGTTAAGAAGAAAAAGAACAGGGATCAACGCTATGTCATAGTTCATCTGACCTCAACAGGACAAAAGTTATACGATGAGATTATTCCTATTGTTATAAGACAACTGGATATAGCTCAGGCAAATATTCCGGAAGCAGATTCAAAACATTTATTGAATACGCTTAAAACCATGATGAGCAATGTGTATCGCTCACCATTTGCGTTTGGTTAATAACAGGCTATACGGGGTTCATTTCTTCTACAACTGTTTCACCGGTTCGCCCTGGCTATCACCTGTCAGAGTTTTCAGTCGTTTTTCAGCAAACTGACTGCCGGTGGCGATGATAATATACCCACGGAAGTAAAATAAACAACGCGCCGACTGCATAAGACAAAACGAACAAAGCGAACTCCGGTCGCATCAGAATAACATCAGCTATAAGTATCGCCAATGTAACGTTCTGTAATCCCACTTCCACGCCGATTGTGAATTGAGTTGATTTATCCATTCCTGCTATTTTTGATGCAACAACCCCGATTGCAAGAGCGGATATACAAAACATCAGCGCCGGGACGATCATTTCGATAAATGAGGGGCCTATGCGAGGAAGGTTAATGACAACTACAACCGATATATGTATTACCAGCATGATTAATGCCAGGCGTTGTGTCAAAGTTAAGTAGTTTGTATGAATTTGCGGAATTTTTACCCGTAATATCATGCCGAGGATGATTGGCAAAATTGCAATCATGAATATCTGTGTAATGGTTTTCAGAACCGGCAATTGAATTTCTGTGGACTGACCGGCAAAGATCGCTATCCCAGAAAACGCAATAAAAGGCGTCGTAAGCAGCGCAAGGAAACCATTGATGGCAGTAAGGCTCACGGACAAATCGACCCTGCCTTTTCCCAGGTAGACGAAGCTGTTGGAAAGCGGGCCTCCGGGACAAGAAGCCAATAATACAATCCCAATTTGCAACACGAGATTTGAGCCAAACCATGCCGCGATAAGAAAAGCCATGGCAGGCATCAAAATCATCTGACCACCGATACCGACCACAATGGCTCGCGGATAAGAAAAAATCCGCTTGAAATCTTCAGTCCGGAGTTCGAGTCCCAGACACATCATAATAATAAATACCGTTAACGGGATCAGTATCTGTCCCAACGATACCATGTGACTCACAACGGATATACGATTGCGGATGGGGCGTGGAAGGTATCTACTATAACCAGCTTTTCCTTAAAGCCGGGTTTGCCATTCTGTATCTGAATGACATCAAGATATTCCCCTGAATTTAAACACTCAAATTTACCCTGGAAATCTGCTTGTACTACGAGAAAATTTGAACGTACTTGGATACTGTCATTATTATTCTTGTCGATTTTGATGTTGCTTATGAGGTGTCGGGAATAGTGTTTGTTGTACGTATTAATATGACGAAGAGAAGTTACCCGATCACGCATCATTCCCTGACTGGTATAATACATCCAATAACCGCCGTCCAGGCCGGCTTCAATATTTTCTCTGGATTGAATAAAATACTTTCCACTCTCCAGAAACAGATCTGGCCACTTCTCAAGCTTATCCGTGTCGAGACAGTCTGCGTAATCATTCAGAAGATTGAAAATTAACCGCTCTGTTGAAGCGTTGTAATCTGGTTTGCTCATCGGCTAGGAGACAATTCAGACTTTGGGCTGGTCATATTATGGCATCGGGATTTGCATGGTTTCACAATAGGTTTTCCAAAATGCTCTGACCGTGGCTTCCGAGTTAAAATGGTCCGAAACAGTTTCAATACCAGAGCCACCGAACCCGATAAATGAAGTATCGCCCCTGGAAATCGCATTCTGGATCATGGCGAGAACTTCAGCGTCTTCCAGCGCAATATATCCGGCTGGACCCAACAGGTTACTTTGCTTTTTCCGACACTCGTGTTCGAAGAGAGATTCATCATCGTATCCGAACCAGGTATATTCGATATCAGTCGTGCCGGGGCTGGTCGGAATAATTCGCCTGCAACTCCATGAATTACGAATACAGGTAAATAAAGAGCTCGGATAAATGGAAATTACACTTAATTGCAGGTCGCCTAGTGCCTTGAAACCTTCCGCGATACTTGGGTCTTCCAATTGATACTTACCTTTTTGTGTAGGATATGTGGCGTTACCGTCCACATCAACAGAGGACGGTAGCCATGAGCTTAACAGGGCATGTCCATTGTGGATATCCACCCTCACTCGGTCGGTCGGCATGGCAATGCCGAATTGTCCTACAAAGGTATGTAGTTGTGGTCCGTGGTAAGTATCCCGGTTGTTTTCAATAAATAGCTTCCAGTTACAATACACAGTCTGACGTTGATACCCAACGATTCGCAGCGGCCGCTGACAAATCTTTTCAATACGTTCTACAATCGCCGCTCCCAGATATTGGCGCAGTGGTGGCGTATGATCGCTGAAAGTCGTAAAGACAACATCTCCAATCGTTTCAACCCTGAGGGTTTTTAATCCGTGACAGTCTTTCGAAAAGCTGTCAGGGTACCCACCTTTGCCCTGTATTCCCTGCTCCATTGCGACACCTTGTAATTTCCCTGTTCCATCATAGCGCCAGTTGTGATACGGACATATCGGAAATTTATCGTTCCCCCGTAATTCCCTGATTACCCTGACTCCCCGGTGAGCACACCTGTTGACATAAGCGTTTATCGAGTCGTCATGCGCTCGATGCAATACCACGGGTGTTGTGCCAATATACGTGGATGTAAAATCACCAGGTTTCGCAATATCGGCGCAAAGAGCCGACAAATGCCACGACGGCCCCTGGAAAATTAATTCCTGTTCCTGTTCAAAAACCTGCTGATCGATATAAACATCGCACGGAATGTGCGTATGGTCTGAACTGGGCCAGGATATATGACGACTATCGGAAAGTTCTGTTCTCAACTTGAAATAGTTGTTCCAAATTTGAATTACCGTATTATATCATGTGCAATAACATTTGCTTGAACATTTATTTGTTATAGGATAGTCTTGCTTGACAGCTCTTGGATGTTGCCGGTTTACCAGTAGATCATGGGGGTATTATGTGCCATCGAAATAGTTTGAAGAGCAAATTGCGATCTTCTCCAGACCATCATGTGCTATTAATTTACGGTATTATCTCTTTAGTAGGTTTATTTCCAATCCCTGCTCTTGCCCAGGATAGTGTCCTGGAAGAAGTCATTGTTACCGCTCAAAAACGTGAGCAATCTCTCCAGGATGTCCCCATCTCCATCTCGGTCACTTCTGGAGAAAACATAGAAAAACAGAGTTTGACCGACCTGGGCGAGCTTGCCGCAGTGACGCCAAATATCATCATTACAGATGCGCCGGCCAGTGATCAACTTTATATCCGTGGTGTGGGTTCAAGCATTAATGGGGGTTTCGAACAATCCGTCGGAACATTTGTCGACGGTATTTATCATGGTCGGTCGCGGTATTCTCGTGGCGTCCTTTTTGATGTTGAGCGTGTTGAGCTGCTGCGTGGACCTCAATCCACATATTTCGGAAACAATGCCATTGCCGGCGCATTGAGTGTCATTACCCGTAAGCCGGGTGATGAATTGGAAGGGTATATCAATGTCCTGTTCGAACCCGACCACGGCGAGAGGAGTGTTGAATTTGCGTTGGGCGGACCAGTGACGGATACATTCGGTGTCCGTGTCGCCACTAAAATCTATGGTATGAGTGGCTTCATCAGGGACTTTCATACCGGTATTCAAGGCCCGGACCTTGACGATAAGCTGATACGCGCCACGGCAATGTGGAAACCTGCTGATGCGTTCGATGCAACATTCAAGGCGGAGATTGCATCGTCTGATGGTAACCGCAACCCGCCTTTCCAGCTCTTTAACTGTCCCCCACCGCCAGACTTTCCAGGCCCCGGTGGCGGTTGCGCGGTCGCGTTGCGTGCTTTTGGAGCGCTTAATGACGAGTTGGATACGATAGGAACCGACACACCTGGAGAGTTTACCGCGGCACATACCAGGGAGTTCGTCTTAACACTTAACCTGAATTTTTGGGAACACACTCTCACTTCAATCACAGGCTATTCGAACTATGACTATCGCCAGGGTTTCGATGGAGACAGCGTGCCTTTACCCCTGCTTGGCGTCAATTTCAATGAGGATTTTGAACAGTATAGCCAGGAGTTGCGTATCACTTCGCCGACAGGAAATCGATTTGAATATATTGCAGGTTTTTATTGGCAATCCGGCGACCTGTTCAACCAAAACAAGATTTATGCGGATATCGTTTCTCCGATATTACTCGGGACACCGGTAGGACCTTTATATGCCCCCTTTCTACCCGTCGGTCCACAAAATGATCTGCGCCAGGATGAAGAGACCTATTCATTATTTGGTTCGCTGACTTGGCATGTCACTGATTCATTACGTGGGACAGTTGGCCTGCGTTGGACAGATGTACAGAAAGACGGGATCAAAAGCCTGTTTATCGGTTCAACCAATGGCGCTGCCACTCTTTCCGGCCCGTTTTCACCTTTGCCGCCTCCCCTCAGCAGGTTTCCATTGCCTCCCGCAGGCCCTGTCGCCGGTGGATTGGGAACGCCCCATGGACCTTTACCACTGAGCATATCAAATGACGATGTAACGCCTTCGGTTAATATTCAGTATGATGTGACGGAAGATATCATGACGTATTTTTCCTTTTCCCAGGGATTTAAATCAGGTGGTTTCGATGCGCAAAATGTATCAGGCCCGCCTGATCCACTGACATTTGGTCCGGAAGAAGTAGATGCCTATGAAGCAGGAGTAAAGACGGGCTGGTTCGACGGAAGACTTGCTGCCAACATGACCTGGTATCGTAGCGAGTATACGGACCTGCAACAGGCGGTGCTCCAGACAGGTATTACTTTCAATGTAGAAAATGTGGGTAAACTTGTAGTACAGGGTGTGGAATTTGATGCAAGCCTCAAGGTGACCGAAAATCTGACTGTGAACACTGCTGTTGGCTATCTTGATTCTGAATATAAATCGTATCCGGATGGTGGCTGCACTGCCCTGCAAACCTTGCAGTTTGCCATGACAAATCCCGGACAAACATGTCTGCAGGACCTCACTGGTGAACCCTCGCCGTATTCACCTGAGTTCAGTGGTTATGTACATGCGCGCCATGTTTTGCCGCTGCTCCGGAATTTGAGACTTGTAACCGATGTAAATGTCTACTTCACCGATGATTTTGAAATTATTTCGGACAATGACCCGCTGGTAACGCAGGGTTCTTACGCGAAACTGGATGTTCGTATCGCCTTGGGCAACCAGAGCGATACCTGGGAAATTGCAATGGTTGGTAAAAACCTGACAGACAAATTTACCAGGTCATTTGCCAACGATACGCCACTGGCGCCAGGAACTTTTCAGATGCTTCTTAACCGCCCAAGAAGTCTAGCCATTCAGGCGCGCTACCACTGGTAGAAAAGTCAGACCATAATATCTGTAGAAATCTGCTTTCCTTTCAAGGCAAGTAAGGCACTATCCAGATCACTTGCGCTGAAGCTGATTTCGAAGAGACACTTTATTTTCAGTATACCTGCGCTTTGCCAATACAGAACACACCAACATGCCCAAATTAATGTCAGTGGCCCTTATCATTCTGTGGCTGTTAGGCGCTACCCAGGCAATCGCCCATGATAGCCGGCCGCTGTTTATCAATATCAGTGAATATGGCGAGGGTGCGCTGACGCTCAGGTGGAAGACGCCGCCCTCCGTTAATCGGGATAATGTCCCGCGCATTGCGTTGGCGGGTTGCGATGCGGCCCGGCAACAACCGGCGCCGGCGCGGCCGGTGGGGTCGGAGATTTACGCTTGCGACAGCGGCCTGTCCGGGAAGTCCGTGATCATTGATTATCCGCTGTTCAATCCATCCATTTCATCCTTGCTGCGCATTGAGTTCAGGAGCGGAGAAGCGCGTAGCGTGATGCTTGATCCCGGCATCACGGAGTGGCGTATTCCGGCGCCGGAGACATTCGAGGGAGTGATCAGGGACTATTTCGTGCTCGGGATTGAGCACATATTCGGCGGCATAGACCACTTGCTGTTTCTTGCCGGCCTGCTCTACATCGCCCGCACGCTACGCCGGATACTGATCACCGTTACCGGTTTTACCCTGGCCCACTCGATAACCCTGTTCCTGGTGGCACTGGACATGTTACGCGTCGCTGTGCCTGCTGTGGAAACAGTGATTGCCCTGTCCATCGTGATGCTTGCCACCGAGATCGCGCGCAATGATCGTTCCACGCTCACCTGGCGCCGCCCGGTCCTGGTCGCCTGCGGTTTTGGCCTGGTACATGGAGCCGGTTTTGCCTCGGCCCTGACGGAAACGGGTCTGCCGCAGACGGAGAAAATCAGCGCGCTATTATTCTTCAACCTGGGCGTGGAAGCGGGTCAGTTACTTATCATAACAGCCTTGTTCAGCGTTCTGTGGTTACTTGCGCGTCTCCCCCACCCACTACCGCTCGCGTACGATAACCAACCTTTGCGCCTGGCGTTCAGCTATGCGCTCGGCATAATCTCTTGCTTCTGGTTTATCGAACGTTTCAGCGCATCGTTTATTGCAAATGTTTGATCCTGTCCTTCGGGTAGATATTCAAGGCGCTAATCGTTGTTATCTTTGACATGCGGCATCACCCTTTCGGCCAGCATCCTGATGATGGATTCGGGGTTCTTTGTAGCAATCGGCAATACGAAATTTTTGACGCCAAGATCGACGATGTCCTGAAACCTGGATACCGCTTCTTCCGGTGTGCCGGCAATTGACACCGCATCCAGAATACGATCCGTAACCAGCTCCGCCTGCCTGGAATCCATACTGGCATGTTGTTGATAATCGTACTGTTCCCTGAGGTGCTGCAGTTCCCGGTATAAATCTTCCGGTATATCTTCTTTTGGCACCGCGGTATAAACGGTATTCGCTGCCACCGACGAATAACCACGCGCTTCTGTTCTGACCTGTTCACGATTGTCAGACACGGCACACGCCAACCTCTGATAGAGCTTCAGGTCTCTCATATCGCGCCCGGCCGCTTTGGCGCCAATTTCAATATTTTTGAGCGCATAACGTACCAGCGCGGGGTCGGCGCCTACCTGGAATAAAGCGCCGTCCGCGACGCGGCCCACCATTTGCAGAGATTTGGGCCCTGTACATGCATAAATAATGGGAATATTACGCGGCGGCCAGCTGACTTTGATCTCTTTGCCTTCAAATTCAACGCTTTCACCGTTACTCAATTTACGGATCACATTGATGATGTGCTCCGTATATTTCAGTGTTGCCGGCTTTTTGCCAAGCGTGTTGACCGAACTGTCGCCGGTACCTATGCCTAGAACCGCGCGCCCGTCGGATATTTCATCAAGCGTGACAAAACTCTGAGCCAGGACAGCGGGGTGGCGCGTCAAGGGGTTTGTTACTCCGCTCGCGAGTTCCATGCGTTTGGTTCGTTGTGAGAACAAGGTCAGCGCGATAAATGCGTCACGGAAAACATTTTGTGAGTCGGCGACCCAGACACCACCGAAGCCTGACTCATCAGCCAGACTGACCCAGTCGACGTATTCACCCAGCGGCCGATTGGGAATGACACCTATGTGAAATGATACCGGCATATTATGTTGCTAACCCGAAAATGACGGGCTGTATGTGACTAATGCTCAGGCACGGTGTAGACAACAGCGGTAGCGCTGACGGATAGAATGATATGTTCGTTACTCCGACTTTACATCGCTCATTTGCAGGTACACAGCCGAGTCATTGCCTTCAACAAACAGTTTGCTCATCCGGCCGGTTTGTTCAAACCGTTTGATCGCGTCGTAAATTCCAACAATAGCTTCCCGGATTGAGGTGGTTTTCATCTCATGTACCAGCAGCAGGTGAGGTATTTCATCAGGCCCCACCGACACGACTTCCATGATGCGATACAGCGAGTAGACCTTGACTCCGGTAACGCCGTTGACCGCCGATACGCCTGGTATGTAGACGCTTGCCAACCAATCCAGGAACTGTTGCTGATCTTCCTCATCGGCACAACAAAGCGCCTTTTGCACATACACATATTGGTTATCCGCAGCTTCCTGCTGTTCCGGGCGATCTCCGGCAATAAGTGCGCGGTAATAATTCGCTTCCGTGACTTTCAGCAGGTTGGTGATACGGCCCAGCGCGACCATCTTGCGCGCCCCCACATACAGGTCGATGATGGTCTTGTCGATATCAGTGGTTTCGATATCGTACAGCGCCACATAGTTGCCTTCAGCTTTTTGCAGGTCCAACTGCGGGAACTCCGCAACGGCTTGCTGCAACCCGCGGCGGGCGCGCATAAACCCTGGCACGGCCAGCACATCCGGGATGTCAATATCGTCATACCAGGCATTGAACTCGGCTTCGCGGGCCGGATCCGCGCTGCGGGTCTTGACCATGTAGAGCCAATACTCCGGCGTGACATTTGTCTCCGCTTGGGCCGGAACATAGATACCATGGGAGAGGAACAGCGCCAGGCACAGGCAGATAGCAATATTTTTCATTGGCGTTCTCTTTCAATCCTATGGGATAAATCGTCGATATTCTGCTATTCAACGCTGATAAAACGGTGGTATTTGCGCATCGTAATTGATCCATACGGCCTTGGGCGAGGTATAGTCATGCAGGCATTCGATGCCCATGTCCCTGCCGTAGCCGGACTCGCCGACACCGCCGAAGGGGGAGGCGGGGTGTACCCGCTTGTAGCAATTCACCCAGACCATGCCGGCCCGGATGCCCTCGGAAAACCTGTGCGCCCGTTGCAGATTATTGGTCCACAATCCGCTGCCCAGCCCGTATTCAGTGGCGTTCGCCAGTTCCAGCGCCTCGGAATCATCGCTGAACCGGGTCACTGATACGAACGGGCCGAACACTTCCTCCTTGAAGACCGTAGAGTCCGGCCCGGCCTCGACAACGGTTGGTTCAAGATAATATCCTTGTTTGAGTTCATCGTTTTCCGGCTGTTTGCCCCCGGTCAATATGGTATTGCCCTCCTTGCGACAAACATCGATATAGCTGAGCACCCGCTCCAGGTGTGTCTTTGAGGTGAGCGGCCCCATCTCGGTGTCCGGGTCCAGCGGATTACCCAACCTGATGGATTGTGCCAAACCGATGAACTTTTCCAGGAACTCATCGGCGATAGCCTCGTGCAGCAACAGGCGAGAACCGGCGATGCAGGCCTGCCCCTGGTTGTGGAAGATGGCAAATGCCGATCCGCCAACTGCTGCGGGCAGGGTTGCATCTTCAAAGACGATGTTGGGGCCTTTACCGCCCATCTCCAGCGAGACCCGCTTCAGGTTGCCGGCGGAGGCCTGCACGATCTTGCGCCCAGTTACCGTGGAGCCGGTAAACGCGATCTTGTCGATGTCCGGATGTTCTGCAATGTGCTGGCCGGCTGTATGACCGTAGCCGGGGACGATATTGACGACACCGGGCGGGAAACCCACTTCATTCATCAGGTCAACCAATCGTAGCGTTGACAACGGCGTGATCTCGGACGGTTTCATTACCACGGTATTGCCCGCGGCCAGCGCCGGTCCCAACTTCCAGCTACAGAACATGATAGGGAAGTTCCAGGGAACGATCTGGCCCACCACCCCGACCGGTTTGCGCTTGACGATGCTCAGAAAGCCCGGCTCGACCGGCACTTCCCGACCGTCTATCTTGTCCGCGATACCACCGAAATAACGCAGGTTGAGCAACGTGCGCGGCAAATCCAGACGTCGGGTGTCCTTCAGCGGATGGCCGGTGTCCAGGCTCTCCAGTTCGGTGAACTCGTCAAAATGCTGTTCCAGTTTGTCCGCCAGTTTCATGATGAGCCGGCCCCGGTCCGAGGCAAAGGAATTGCTCCAGTCAGGGAACGCGGCCCGCGCCGCGGCCACCGCCTTGTCCACATCCGCAGACCCGGCTCCGGCGATGCGGGTAATCAGGCTACCGTCATGGGGGTTGATGACATCAATGAGGCTGCCATCCTCGGCATCGGCGAACTCGCCGTTGATGAATAATTGGTTACGGATGTCATCCGGCGGATGGGCGGGCGCATTTTCTGGCATGATTGTATTCCTTGCCTGTTGGCATAATTCGTATTGATAGATTACAGGAACATCTGATTATGTCAGATATTCCTACGATACAAGGATGTATCGGCAAAATCAATGACTGTAAGGCATTGTTTTTATAAGGAAAACAAAAATCACATTTTTGTTTTCCATACTCTGACAAGTCCAGGATGGACTTGTTCAGAGTTTCCTATATTATACGGGATGCCCTGATTTATCAGAGCTTCCTGAATTTTACGTTCGCTGACTATCTGCATCGGAGAAAAAAGATGGACCAGGCGCTGGAGATTCTGCGCGCTACTTTTGGATATCGGGACTTTCGCGGCGAGCAACAGCCTATTATCAACCATATCATCGCAGGCAACGATGCCTTGGTACTGATGCCGACCGGCGGTGGTAAGTCACTGTGCTACCAGATTCCTGCGATGATTCGTCCCGGCACGGCCATCATCATTTCGCCTCTGATTGCTCTGATGCAGGATCAGGTCAGCGCGTTGTTGCAGTTCGGGGTCAAGGCTGCCTACCTCAATTCAACCCTGCCGATACAAACGGCCCAGGAAACAGAACAGGCGCTGCTGAATAATGATATAGACCTGCTTTATATTGCGCCGGAACGCTTGCTGCAGGAACGTATCCTGACATTGTTGGAACGGACACAGCTTGCCTTGTTTGCGATTGACGAGGCGCATTGCGTCTCCCAATGGGGGCATGATTTTCGTAAAGACTACCTGGCGCTGGAACAATTACACCAGCGCTTTCCGGCAACGCCCCGTATCGCCCTGACTGCGACCGCGGATGAACGGACCCGGCATGAAATTCGGGAACGCCTGGGACTGAAACAGGCAAAAGTGTTTATCAGCGGGTTCAACCGCCCGAATATCCAGTACCGGATTTCGGCCAAGCTGCAAGAACGCAAGCAACTACTGAGTTTCCTGGAGACGGAGCACAAAGGAGATGCCGGGATCGTCTATTGCCTGTCCCGAAAAAAGACCGAAGCCATTGCTGAATGGTTGAGTGTGCATGGGCGCACAGCCCTGCCCTACCATGCAGGACTTGGAACGACTACACGCTCCCGGCACCAGCAACGCTTCCTGCAGGAAGAAGGGGTTATTATCGTCGCCACGATCGCCTTCGGCATGGGTATCGACAAACCGGATGTGCGTTTTGTTGCCCACCTGGACCTGCCCAAGAGTATCGAGGCCTATTACCAGGAAACCGGGCGCGCAGGACGGGATGGCAGTGCCGCCAATGCCTGGATGGTCTATGGGCTGGAAGACGTGGTAAAACTGCGACAAATGCTGGAAATGTCAGATGCGGATGAAAACCACAAACGGATCGAGAGATATAAACTGGATTCCATGCTGGGGCTGTGCGAGCTCACCAGTTGCCGGCGTCATGCGTTGTTGCAGTACTTTGGAGAAGAGTCGCCATCCCGTTGTGAAAATTGCGATACCTGTCTGCGCCCGGTCGAAACCTGGGACGGCACAACCGCGGCCCGCAAAGCCTTATCCTGTGTTTACCGCAGCGGCCAGCGTTTTGGCGCCAGACACCTCATCGACATACTGCTGGGAAAAGAAAACGACAAAGTGAGAAAGTTTCACCATCAACGGCTGAGCACCTTTGGTATTGGCGAAGAACTGAGCATAGAGCAGTGGCGCTCCGTGTTCAGACAACTGATCGCGCGGCGTTTTCTGACTGTGGATATGAAAGGTTTTGGTTCCCTGCAACTGACCGAGCTGAGCAGACCGTTATTGCAGGGTGAGACGGAAGTTCACTTCCGCAAAGATGAGAAGGTTAAAACAACGCCGCAAAAACAACGTAAATCGCTTGGAGAAGCCGGCGACGCGGCGCTACTGGAAAAACTCAAGGCGCATCGGAAGCAGTTGGCTGTGGAGCAGAGCCTGCCGCCTTACGTGATCTTCCATGATACAACCCTGGTTGAAATGGTGCAGAGTCTGCCTTCCAACCCGGATGAATTGTTACAGGTCAGCGGAGTGGGTGAGCACAAGCTGAAGAAATACGGCGACAGCTTTCTTGCGGTCATTGTATCGCACCGGGATAGGCTGTCTGACAAACAAAATGAAGGTGAACAGGTCCCGCCAGAGCTAAAAGAAAAAGCCGATCCCTCCACCAAGCATGGTAGTTTCGTCCAGGAGAATTTCCCGCTTGACGATCTCCCAACCGAGTGAGTTCGTCGCGCGCCGCAACAAATCTATCTTTTCACCGCTGTAGATATCCTTGAAACGCGTATGCCGCAAGCGGGTTACGATAAAGTACGAGCGTACCCGGTAGGTATCTGCCGCATCCAGTGGTTCGACCTGCACATTGCTCACGTGATGTCGCAGCATGGAATGGGGGCGCTCGATATGGTCCCGGCCAGTGAGCAATTTGCGCACCCGAAGGCCCATGCGCTCCTTGTCATCGTCAAAATTGGAGCCGCCGAATCCGGCGCTGAAACCCTCGCGCACCTGTTCCTCATAGACGAAGCTGCGCGCAGGCATGTAATAGTGTATTTCGTCTGCCAACAATTCATACCATTGCTCGAACTCGCGGTTGTCGAGCAGGCGCGCCTCGGCATACAGGAATTGCTCGACCTCCCATTGCAGTTCCGGCGTTACGCTAACAGGAGTATGGACAGGGACTGGTTGCGGATTATTCATAAGCGGCTCTCCCGGATAGTCTGTTCATATTGTCAGTCGGCTAACAACTCGAGCCAACGCCGGTAAAATCCGCGCAGCGCATACTCGGAATACACGTAGGAAATGTCGCCCGGACCTTCAAAATCGCCCGGATCCACCTGCTCGCCCATCTGGATATTGAGTTGTGTGCGCGCCGCGACATGGCCCCTGACGCCTAGTTGCGCCATTGCCGTATTCTCGGTGTCGTCCTGCTCCAGGCATCCAGCCACCGAAAACACCCGGGCCATGGACTTCTGCCAGGCATCTTTGATCTCATCCGGCCAGGCCTTGTCGACAAACAGGTAATTCCATACCTCTGTTTCATCCGGCCCCCGGGGCTGCCACAGACGCATATAACCCTGGCCGCGGTTGAAGGTCAGGTTGGGGAAAATATTGGTATGTATGACCGCCATTTTGTCAGTACGGGTATCGCCCAGGCGCTCACGCATGTTCGGCCAGGAGACACCTACCATGTACTCGAATACTTCCTTGGGATGGGTCTGCAACGCCATACCCAGTTCCGCCTCATTGGGATAGGTCATCCAGCCCGCCCCGTGACCAAGTTTGGGCGACGAATATTGCAGACCGTACTCGGGCTCACCGATCGGCTTCAGCCGGTTAATGTTCGCTTGCGGAAAATGGACGGAAGAATATGACACATGCGAGACCTGTGCATGGTAAAAATCGCTGGCGTGCTGCTCCGCTCCCCACTTCCAGTTACCGCGCAATGTCCATTTCTGCAAACCAATCAGTTCAATGCCGCCCTCGTCACGGTCCAGTATCGAATCCAGGTACCAGGTGGACTCGCCCAGGTAATCCTGCAACGATGGCGCGTTCCCGTCCCAGGTAGCGAATATCAGGCCCCGGTAAGTGTCCACCTTCGCAACCTTGTTCAATCCCCACTCCGCCTGGTTGAAATGCTTCTTGGGTTGTTCCTTGTGGGGCATGCCCAGCAGGCTGCCATCAGTGCCGTAGCACCAGCCGTGGTATGAGCAAGTGAATGACGGCGCATTGCCATAGTCCCCCCGGCACAGCCGCAAACCGCGATGCCGGCATTGGTTCAGCATGACGTGGACCGTATTATCCCGATGGCGGGTGACGATGACCGGGTCTTCGCCAATGGTCGTGGTGAAATAATCACCCGGCTTGGGAATCTGGCTATCATGCCCCACACAGATCCAGCACCGGGCAAAAATCCGCTCAAGCTCGCGCCGATACACTGTTTCATCGGTGTAACAACGGGAATCCTGCGTGCCCGTTTCCGGATCAACCAGGTGAATGATGTTTTCCGGGGACCACTTGTCTTCAAGAGATTCCCAGCGATTGAAATATTCAGGTTGTGCGGCCATGGCAATTACCTTCTATCACAGGTTGACGATATGTAACAATTTACTGGTTACAATGTAGAATTCAGACCAGTAAAAAATATTAACCAAAAATTGTTACAGGCTCTGGTTCAAGCGTACTATATTATAATTTGACAGTCTGTCCCTGGCAGTTGGTTTTCATACTATTCGGGACTGTATTACATAATAGTCTAACTAATGTGGAACTTCTGAGGGGCTTAATCTCAGATGTTGCTTAAATCGAAAATGAAACAAATTTCCATCGTGTTTTGCAGCGTCCTGCTGCTGTCCGGATGCGGCCAATCTGATGTCTCTCCTCCACTGGTCGACGGACCCAATCCTTTTGCCGGTACTGACCTGGCCGGAGCGCCCAATATCCTGCTGATTGTTGCCGACGACCTGGGCTACAGTGATGTCGGCGCCTTCGGTGGCGAGGTCGACACGCCGAACATCAATGCGCTGGCCCGTTCCGGGATCGCTTTTACCAATTTTCATACCGCCTCAACCTGCGCGCCGACACGGGCCATGCTGTTGAGTGGCGTGGACAACCACCTTGCGGGGTACGGATCGATGCATTTCCTCGCCCCGAACCAACTGGGCAAACCGGGTTACGAGGACCGCATGAACGAACAGGTGGTCAGCGTCGCCAGGTTGCTGGGAGATGCCGGTTACCGAACCGGCATGGCGGGTAAATGGCATCTTGGCAACAAGCCGGGACAATGGCCGGTGGACCGCGGCTTTCAGCGCAGTTTTGCATTCGTCGGCGGCATGGACAGACATTTTGGGGGGCACGGTATTCCGCGGGTGCAATATGTGTCCGACGCCGGCAAGACTGAAATACCCGATGATTTCTTTTCCACCGATTATTACACGGACCGCCTGATTGAGTTTATCGGCGGGTCAGATGAGGCCAGTCCGTTCTTCGCGTATGCCGCCTACAGCGCGCCGCACTGGCCGTTGCAGGCGCCTGACGAGTTTATCGAAAAATATGATGGTAACTATGACCAGGGCTGGGACATGTTACGCCGCACCCGATTTGAACGTATGCAGGCATTGGGGCTCATTCCCGCGCAGGTGCGTTTCCCGCCGCGTCTTGACGAGGCGCCGGCCTGGGATGATCTCTCCACAGAAGAACAGCGTATCGAAGCCAGGGAAATGGCCGTCTACGCAGCCATGATCGACAATATGGATGTGAACATCGGGCGCCTGGTTACGCATCTGAAATCCATCGGCAAATACGACAACACCTTGATCATCTTCATGTCGGACAACGGGGCCGATGCCTTCGACCCGTGGATCCTGCAAGGCCCGATGTTCAGGTTGATGACCCTGGGCGCGGACAACAGTCTCGATAACCTGGGCCGGAAAGGCTCCTGGGTGGCATACGGCGCGGGCTGGGCACAGGTCAGCGCCACGCCATATAAATTCTACAAATCGGTCGCGAGTGAAGGCGGGATTCGCGCGCCGATGATCATTTCCTACCCGCTGCGTTTCAGCAGCGGCCTGCTTAGCAGCACATTCACCTCCGTGATGGACATCACGCCCACATTACTGGAAGTTGCAGGGATAGAACACCCCGGCAATCACTACCGGGGGCGGGACGTTCACCCACCGGACGGCCTCTCGCTGCTACCGGTCCTGAATGGCGCGTCACCCTCCGTACATGACGATAATGAAGGTATCGGTTTTGAGTTGTACGGCCAGCGCGCCCTGATCGCCGGCGACTGGAAGATAGTAAGTTTGCGCCCGCCGCACGGCAACGCTGAATGGGAGTTGTTCAACATCAGGCAGGACCCTGCAGAGATGACGAACCTGGCATCCGTGGAACCGGAACGCCTGCAATCCATGATCGATATGTACGAATCCTACAGCCATGAAAAAGGCATCATCGACCCGCCGCCGGATTTTGATCCGCTGGACGGCAGCCTGAGGACACTGTTTAAGATGATGCGGGCAATGCGCTGAGTTCTTCCCTGGTACGCATTTTCCAGGTTCAGCGCAAAAACACTGCTCTTAATGCCTTAAAGAACATATCCCGATATTTCAGAATCAGGCGGTTCTTCGGAAGCCAAGTTGGTGAATGCAGGACGGTTTTGGCTTTTGAAAAGGTCAAAAATCCCTCATGGCCGTGATAATGCCCGATGCCGGAATTCCCGATGCCGCCAAAGGGGGCGTCATCTGCCATCACATGCATAGCGGTATCATTGATGGATACGCCGCCACTATGCGTGTGTTTCAGGATGTGATCTATGACACGGCGATTATTGGACATGATGTACAGAGCCAATGGGCGCGGGCGGTCATTGATATAAGAAACTACCTGATCAAGATTTTTGTAAACCATTACCGGCAAGATCGAACCAAAGATTTCTTCCTGCAAAACCTTCATCTCCTCAGTCACATTGGTAATCAGATGCGGATAGATTAAACGCCCATCACTTTCCTGGTAGTCTTTGACCGCATCAATCTTTGCGCCTTTATTTTTGGCATCTTCCAAAAACCCCCTGAGGCGTTCAAACTGTCTGTCAGATACAATATGCGTTTGAGTGTTTTTGTTCCCTCCGGACAGGTGATACTCGGCATATCGCTGCTTAAACGTATCAACAAATTCCTGTTCTCTGGTTTGCGGCACAAAAATATAATCCGGCGCAACACAAATTTGCCCTGAATTGGTGGACTTTCCGAGGATTACGGCATCCACCGCGATGTTCATGTTGGCATCTTCGGCAATAATCGTTGGAGATTTACCACCCATTTCCAAAGTAACCGGAGTGAGATTATCCGCCGCAGCTTTTGCCACAAGTTTACCGACAACAGTTGAGCCTGTGAAAATCAAATGATCAAAGGGGAGCGCAGAAAATGCGGCGCCGGTTTCCGCTTCACCTTCAACAATGATGACGTGGTCTGAAACATCGTCAACAATCTTGCGCATCACTTGGCTGGCATGGGGGGTAAACTCGCTTAATTTGATCATCACGCGATTTCCTGCTGCGAGCGCCTGGATAGTCGGGCTGAGCGCAAGAAAAAACGGGAAGTTCCAAGGTGTAATCACTCCCACCACACCCAAAGGCTGGTAATGCACGGTAACGCTTGAAGGTGTCAGCATCAATCCTGCATGACGCCTGGAAGGTTTCATCCATTTTTTAAGATGTTTGAGCGCGTAATTCAGCGACATCACACTTGGCAACAGATCTGAAATCAGGGAATCAAATTCACTGCGATAGCCGTAATCCTGTATCAACGCAGCATACATGGCCTGCTCATTGGCAATCAGGGATTTTTTCAGACGCAACAGAACGTCTTTACGATCTTTATAACTGGGATATGGCGCGTTGTTAAACGCGGCCTTCATTGCCTTAAAGTCAGCCTGCAACTGTGCTTTGGTGGTAGTTTCTTCTGTATATCTCTTCACGGGTTTGCTCGCTCATAAACTAAAGACCCGGTTCCAGTCCGTGCAGGCTGCGGTGAAAGATATCCTTATGGGCGCCAAAATAGCCATGGGCTATTTTCTTATGGTGTTGTTTGATCTCATTATACAATGCCGGCAGCCCATGGAAAGGAACTGATGGAGATAAATGATGTTCCGCATGATACGGCATATTCCAAGCGAGCCAGCGAAACAGCGGATTGACCAATGTTGTCCGGGTATTCTCCAGTAAGTCAGTGTTATTTACCGGCCGCCCGACATGCTCGGACATGCGTATCATACGCATATAGGGTTCGGCCAGTAACCTCGGCAAGAGCCAGTAATACCATGGCGCGGTGGTATCGTAAATTACCATACAAGCTCCTATCGACGTATATATCAACAACATGGCCCAGGCCTCAACAATGACTTTCCAGCGTTCCGTCTCAGGCAGAAATAATTTTTCTTCACGAGTAATAATGCCGCAGAGGTGAATGACAAATGGCTTTAAAAACCCCCACCAATAGGGCAGGGTGGACAGGTAAAGAAAATAACCGAACAGGTTTTTGGGTTGCGCAATCAATTCCGGGTCGCGCAACCTGTTTTGTGTATAGGTATGGTGTGCCGTATGCTCCCAGCGAAAATAAATGTTCGGCAGCAGGATGAGCACACCAAAAATCCAGCCGAAGAAGTCATTCAGCCAACGCGTTCTGAAGGCTGTGCGATGCGCAAATTCATGTTGCGGAGAAAACAGGTGCACGATACCCACTCCGTGCAGAAACAAGGCAGGCGCGAGGAATATCGAGCCAAGAGACAAGTAAATGAGGTAACCGGTGAGAGCAAGAATAACAACATGCCGCAACAGGTACATCCATGCATGCCTGTCAGTCCTGCGCATAAGCGCTCGCAGGCGTTTTCGGTCCACTATTTTCTTGACTTGGTGTACGTGTTCCAGGGACATTATCAGTTACATTACATTAACAAATGTTGCATAATAATAAACTAATTTGTATATTATACAACATACTACTATCTATATAATCAGGCACACGATCAGATGTCAGGACAATGGCACATTGTAGCCGGTTGTGATGAAATTGAGGATGGCGACGGCATTGCGGTAGTCATTGAAAATAAGGAAATTGCCGTATTTCGCTGCGGGCGGAATTATTATGCAACAGACAGTTGCTGCACCCATGCCAGGGCGCCGCTGGTCGATGGTTATCTCGATGGGCAAATTATCGAATGCCCTCTACACCAGGGAAGATTTAACATCAGCAACGGTAAAGCGTTGTGTTCACCGGCAACGGTTGACCTGAAAACCTATGCAACCAGGACCGTAAACGGTGAGATACAGGTCAACATTCAATGAAACGGCAGACAATCAGTTCAGCGCCCCGATCACCGTTACCATTTTTACCGGAACTGCAATCAGTTCCACGGGACCATGGGGTGATGAAGGGTCGAAATAGAGCGAATCACCAGGATGCATGTGGTAAGTACGGTCACCTTCCTGGTATTTCAATTCTCCTTCAAGAATATACATGAACTCAATACCCTCATGAAATATCAGCGGAATTTCTTCGGACTTTTCCGTCAAGGTAATCAGGTAGGGTTCAAGTTTTATGTCGGAATGAAAGGTATGGCCCAGGAGTTGATATTGATGACCGATTCGATTGTCATGACGTTGCACGATTAATCCCTGACCGGACTTGACGAAAGTCGATTCATGACTATGACGCACATTCTGAAACAGGTTTGCAAGTGAGATGCCGAGCGCATCACTCAGCGATTTAAGCGTAGACAGGGACGCGGAGGTATGCCCGTTTTCTATTCTCGACAGCATGGAAACAGAAATATTGGCTATTTCGGATAATTCATGTACAGAATAGTTTTTTTTCTTTCTGGCGCGGCGAATCGTTTCGCCAAGCATCTGCTCCAGGTGTCCGGCATCCTCTGAAGATCGTGTATTCATGTTATGAGTTATTCCTTCTTAAGTCTTGTCCGAAATGCGATAGATTATCACCAAAACTGGCCAAAAGCCTGGCGCAGTCCCGATCCGAAACGTGAGTATGATGTCATTATCATCGGAGGTGGCGGTCACGGCCTTGGCGCAGCATATTACCTGGCCAAGGACCATGGTATCACCAATGTCGCAGTTCTGGAAAAAGGCTGGCTCGGAGGGGGTAACACGGCCAGAAATACGATGACTATACGGGATAATTATATCCGTGCTCCCAGCGTGCCCTTCCACCGCGAGGCCATGAAGCTGTGGCGCGGGTTGAGCCGGGAATTGAACTATAACATTATGCTGCATGAGCGGGGAATGATCACGTTTTTGCAAAGCGGCAGCGGGGTCAGCCACGCGCGGCGC
The DNA here is from genome assembly GCA_965221335.1 of Gammaproteobacteria bacterium. Lineage (GTDB taxonomy): Bacteria > Pseudomonadota > Gammaproteobacteria > Eutrophobiales > Eutrophobiaceae > JAAXHV01. The sequence goes on from CBDCSC010000004.1 coordinate 850,924, forward strand.
ATGGCCAATACCATGGGCATATTCAATTCGGAATATATCATGCTGTCACTGGATGAATTGAAGCGGCGTGTGCCTTTTTTCAAGGACACGGCAAGGATGCCAATTATCGGCGGTGTCTATCACAGGAAGATTGCCATGGCGCGCCACGATGCCGTGGCCTGGGGATACGCCCGCGCCGCCGATAACCGGGGTGTCGATATTATCCAGAACTGTGAAGTCACCGGCATACTGCGGGAAGGCAACCGGGTCGCCGGCGTTGACACCAGCCGGGGTGTGATCAGGGCGAAAAAAGTCGGTATGGCAGTTGCCGGGCACGGCAGTGAGGTGGCGGCAATGGCAGGAATACGGCTGCCGTTGGAAACCTGGCCGTTGCAGGCGCTGGTCTCAACACCTGTGAAGCCGGTTTTGAATGAAATTTTTGTCGTCGACGGTTTTCACAATTACTTTATGCAATCGGACAAGGGTGAACTGGTGGTAGGCGGTGTCACCGATCCCTACCCTTCCTATGCGCAACGCGGGTCGCCCCAAATTATGGAGCAAGTGATTGAGGGCCTGGTGGATGTCTTTCCCGTATTCAAACGGATGAAATTCATGCGCCAATGGGCTGGCATGCTGGATATCGTCTACGACAACAGCCCAATCATTTCCGGGACCGACCTGAAAGGCTTTTATATCGATGTGGCCGGCTCCGGCGGGTTCAAGACGACACCGATTGCTGCAAAGATGCATGCCGACCTCATAGCCAATGAACGGCCTCATCCCTTGATTGAGGAATTCAGCCTGAAACGGTTCCAGACCGGCAGGCTGATCGTAGAGGGAGGCGTTGATGCCAACCGTTGACCCGGGAGAGAAGAGAACATGTTGTTAATCCCCTGTCCCTGGTGCGGGGCGCGCAACGAGGACGAATTCCTGAACGGCGGCGAAGCGGAAAAGCGCCGGCCAACCGACCCGGCGCAGGTTGGCAGTGAGGAGTGGTATGAATATCTCTACACGCCGGCAAATACGAAAGGCTGGCTGCGTGAACGCTGGTTGCATCAGCGGGGATGCCGGCGCTGGTTCAAGATAGACCGCAACACCCACACCCATGAAATAAAACAGGTCGAGGAAGGGGAGCAATGGCGCTGAGCGGAAACCGGTACCGGCTAACTGAGATCGGACGCATTGACCGGGATAAACCTGTCACATTCAAGTTCAACGGCAAAACCCTGTGCGGTTATGCGGGTGATACGCTTGCATCGGCGCTGTTGGCTAACGGTGTAAGACTTGTCGGTCGCAGTCTGAAATACCACCGCCCGCGCGGCATTATGAGCGCCGGCATCGAAGAGACCAATGCTATTGTTCAACTCGCCGGCAGGGAAGATGAGCCGGGAGTCATGGCGACGGTCACGCCTTTATCTGAGGGACTGGAGGCGGTAAGCGTCAAAGGCTGGCCGGGGGTAAAATGGGATCTCGGCAGGCTTAACGACTGGTTACACCGCTTGATTCCCGCAGGGTTTTATTACAAGACCTTCATGTGGCCCGACAACTGGTGGAACGTGTACGGTTACTTCATCCGCCGTATGGCCGGTCTGGGAACGGCGCCCGCAACTTATAAGCCGGAGGAACGCTACGAAAAACGCTACCATCATTGCGATGTGCTGGTGATCGGCGCCGGGCCGGCAGGGCTTGCGGCGGCGTTGGCAGCCGGGAACAGCGGCGCCCGGGTTATGCTGGTGGACGAGCAGGTGGAAGCGGGAGGAACATTGCTGGGCACTGCAACGCAAATCGATGGAAAACCTGCCCTGGACTGGGTAGCCGCAACGGTAGACAGTCTGCGGCAGTTGCCGCAAGTCCTGCATTTACAGCGCACGACGGCCATAGGGTACTATGATCACAACATGGTTTATGCGCTTGAGCATGAACCAGCAGCCTCGTGGGTACGCGAAAGGCTCTGGCGAATAAGAGCAAAGCGGGTCATTATTGCCGCCGGCGCCATCGAGCGTCCTTTGGTCTTCCCGGACAACGACCGGCCGGGAATTATGCTGGCAAGCGCTGCCGCAACCTATGTCTTACGGTACGGCGTGCGGTCGGGGACACGCGCTGTTGTTATTACCAACAACAACAGCGCTTATGAGTCGGCCTTTATTCTTGCCCGTCATCAGATCGATATCGCCGTCCTGCTCGATACGCGCCGGCAGATCAGCAATGAATTGCGCCGGCAGGCTGAGCAACTTGGTATCCCGGTGTTAACCCATTACGGGATTAATGCAGTCAAAGGGAAAAGAACCGTGTCAGGCGTGACGGTTGCTCCGTTGGACGACCTGTCCCGGGAGCAATATTATCGCTGTGACCTGGTCTGTGTCTCGGGTGGGTGGAACCCGACATTACACCTGCAATCACAATCCGGCGCTACACCGGTCTATTCAGAGAGTATAGCCGGATTTGTTCCAGGCAAGTCCGTGCAGGCCGAGACAACGTTCGGCGCGGCCAACGGGAACTTTGGTCTGAACGAATGTTTGACGAACGGGATCAAAGCGGGAATACAGGCCGCGCGCCTAACCGGACATGTGCCGGCCGCAGCGAAACCGCCCGTTGCCGGACCTGAGATTGAATTCTCAATTGATCCCTTGTGGGAAATATCAGCCGGTGACAGCAACGGGCGCGCCTTCCTGGATTATCAAAATGACGTCACCAGCGACGACATACGGCTCGCGTTGCGTGAAAACTACGCCTCGGTAGAGCTGGTGAAACGCTATACCACGACAGGCATGGGCATTGACCAGGGCAAAACAAGCAATGTCAATACGATTGGCCTGATTGCCGAACTGACCGGAGGCAAGCCCGGCGACATCGGCACGACGACTTATCGGCCGCTATACAGCCCGGCCAGTTTTGCCGCGTGGGCCGGGATAAACCAGGGAGACATCATCCTCCCGGCGCGGCGCACCCCGATTACGCAGTGGTTTGAGACACACCAGGCAAATTTCGACGAGGCCGGCGCGCACTGGCGCAGGCCGTTTCAGATTCCCCGCAACGGAGAGACACCGGCAGAAGCGGTTAACCGGGAAGCATTGGCGGTACGCAACGGTGTCGGAATTTATGATGGCACACCGCTGGGTAAAATTGAAATCAACGGTCCTGATGCGCAGATGTTCCTGAACAAAATCTACACCAATAGCTGGGATAATCTGCCCATCGGCATGGGCAAATTCGGGTACATGCTGTTCGAGGACGGCAGGATGTTTGATGATGGCGTAACGTTTCGCCTAGGCGAAAACCACTATCTGATGACAACCGGCTCTGCCGTTGCCGCCGCTGTCCATACCCGTCTGGAGCAGTTGTTGCAGTGTGAATGGCGCGACCTTCGGGTCTACCTGACCGAAGTGACGGAACAATGGGCGAACATCTGTGTCTGCGGGCCCCGGGCCAGAGAGGTCTTAGCCGAAACCGGGACAGATATCGATTTGGACAGAGAGGCATTCCCCTTCATGGCTATCCGTGCCGGCAAAGTGGCTGGGTTTGACGCGCGCGTCGCAAGGGTCAGTTATACCGGTGAACTCAGTTTCGAGGTCAATGTCAGGGCAGGAAATGGACTGGCCATCTGGGAGGCATTAATGGAACGCGGCAAGAAATACGATATTACCCCGGTTGGATCGGAAACAAGCCTGCTGCTCCGGCTGGAAAAAGGTTTTATCTCAGCCTGGGCGGAAGGTGATGGTTATGCAAACCTTTATGATGCCGGCATGGGATGGGTCATCGATGAGACGAAACCGGACTTTATCGGCAAACGCGCGCTGGAGCAAACCCGGCTATCGGGCGGAGACCGACCCCATATCGTCGGTCTGATTCCCGAAGATCGCAACTTCATCCCACCGGACGGCGCGCCATTGATCGAACCGGCTGAAACCAATGAGGCAAAAAAAATGATCGGCCACGTTACCGCCGGCGGCTACAGTCCCAATCTCGGTCACACCATCGCCCTGGCGCAGTTGCGGAACGGCAGGGAGCGGGGGGACGCTACGGTCACTATTTCAACGGTAGAGAGAGCCGTGACCGCGAGGGTCACCGATCCGGTGTTTATCGATCCTGCCGGTGAACGGATGCGGGGTTGAACAAATGCCTTATGACGTGAATATAAAGCAAAGTTCGCCATCTGGTCTGTTGAACCTGCGCGGAAACGAAACCATTTGCACGCTATTCAACACTGTGCTTGGTCTTGAATTACCGCAAACACCGAACACCACGACCGCTATCGATGACGTTATCGCAATGTGGCTGGGTCCCGACGAATGGCTGGTCAAAACGGGCGACGGCAAGGAAGCGGCGTTGTCTGCAGCGCTGCTGCAAGCGGTCGAAGGAAAACATGCGGCGGTTACGATAATTTCCGACGCTTACATGATTTTCACGATTTCGGGAAAAGACGCAAGAGCCGTGCTGAACCAGGGCACAGGTATCGATTTGCACCCGCGTTCATTCAGCCCCGGCGCGTGTGCGCGCACCAACCTCGGCAAGACAGGGGTTATTCTTTACCAGGTCGATGATACGCCTGCTTATGATGTGTATGTCTGGCGCAGTTATGCGCAGTATTTGGGCTTGTGGATGAATAAAGCTACGGGGCCATGAACCGGGCTAGTTCACGGTTGAATTTCTCAGGCTCCTCCCGGAACGGCATGTGAGCTGATTGTTCAAATATTGACAGCGTTGCGCGAGAGCATAACTCACGCAACCGCTGTGCCGCATCGGTAAGGATAAACGGATCATGCAGGCCGTGGATAATCAGCGCAGGTTTACCGAACGCGGCCAGAATATCCGTATTGTCGATTACCCGGTTCATCAGAGCGGCCCGTACCGCAGGTGCGGTCATCATGGCCTGGGCTGTCAGCAGTTGCAGTTGTGCCGGCGTAACATCTACCACCATGTCCCGGGTACATCTTTGCATTGCGCGAAATTGTGTGTCCGTATCATCAGCAAATGTATCAGGCATATACTCTGCCGGTCCTGTCCCCAACATGCCGGCCATTTCTTCAATGCCAAGAGCGTGCATCCCGCTGACCAGAACGATACCTGAAATGTTCTCCTGCCCGTGCCGCCGCAAATAATCACCGATGATAAGCGCCCCATATGACCAGCCTACCAGCGTCAGCGAATCCAAGTTGTAGTGATTGATTACCGCCTGCAGATCATCGGCGTACAGACTGCCGTTCGAGTAGTGTTCTTCGCCGACAGGGCATTCCGAGTAACCATGCCCGCGCAAGTCAAAGGCAATCAGGTGAAATTGATCTGCCAGCGCGCTGTTGAATTGCTTAGCCCACGCTGCATGCGTCTGCGACCAGCCGTGGATGAACAGGATAGCCGGCGCATCCGTATTGCCGTTGTCCTTACAATAAAGCCGGATGCCGTCAGCGCCATGCAGGTAGCCATGATTCAACAATTCAGTATCCGCCATGTTTTTCTGAACCGACATATGGAATGTGATCCGGGCTATGGATAAAAAAACAGGCAACCGGCGTTACCGGTTACCTGCCGAACACAGTGGCGAGGATACTCAAGTAAGCTCTGGCTTATTCTCAGAGGTTCCTAAAAATTATATCTCACGTTGGCGCCCCAGGTACGCGGCGGTTGATAAGTGCGCAAATTTCCGAACGTTGTTGAGCGAAAGCCGTTGCTTTCGGCATCCTCATCAAGCAGGTTGCGGGCATAAGCCGCTATGCTCCACTTGCCGCTGCTGTGGTCGAATTGCAACCTGGCGTTGACGCGCGTGTAGGAATCGCCGCTGTTCAACGGGTCTTTGAAGACCGACCAGTAGCGCTCATCGTCCATGTAATAATAATCGCCGCGCAAGGTTATATTGCCGGACGGCGCCGGCATGGTATACGCAGCCCCGAAACCGAATATGAATTCCGGCGAGCGGGGCAAGGGGTTGCCGCGCTGGTCGATACTGGGGTTCTGCGGTACGTTGAGGTCAGGCGCCATCAGATCCTTCAGTTCCGTGTCCAGGTAGGAGAACATGCCGTCGATCACGAACTGGTCAGTCACGGCCAGAACCATATCCGCTTCGATGCCGAATACTTCAGCATCGCCGGCGTTGCGCACATTGGCGTAACCCTGAGCGTTGTCGGCGAGGTCCACATTCTGGTGGATATTTTTATAATCATAGTAGAAAGCGCTCGCGTTCAGGCGCAGTTTTCCATCTGCCAGGGTGGACTTGAAGCCGCCCTCGAAAGACCAGATGGTCTCAGGTTTCACCGCCTCGGGCACAGGGCCAAACAGGACGGTATTATAGCCGCCGGATTTGAAGCCGCGGGTGGCGCCGAAGTAAATCATCACGTCCTCGTTCAGGAAAAAATCGATGCCGAACCTGGGGGTAACGCTGTCACTGTCGGTCTCCCCCTGGTAGGCTACCGTTGGCGGGCCACTGGGTTTCGTTGGTCGGTCGGCGACCAGTTCCGGGCCGGTCATCGCCGGGGTGATGGGTACGAACGAATAACTCTCGAAGTCGATCTCTTTCTCTTCGTCACTGTAACGGATACCCACATGCGCGCGCAGATGATCGTTAAAGCGGTAGCTGGCCTGGCCAAAGAGCGCCCAGGCAAAGGTATCCAGGTAGGAAAAACCGTGAATAAAGACCGAGTCGTAAGTGCCGCCTACCGTCGGCCCGACTGCAAATTGACCCAAGCTGAAGGGAAACGGATAGTCATGCAACGCTTCATCATCAAACAGGAACGCTCCGACCACCCAGTTCAAGGGCCCATCGCCGGTGGAAGACACCTGGAACTCCTGCTGCAAGAACTCAGAATCGGTAATGGGGTCGTTAAATCCGCCGGCGTTGATCTCGGTGAGATCAAAATCCACCTGGTAGCGGTTTTCATCCTCCCGGTAACTGGTCAGGGATTTTATCTCCACGCTGCCCAGGTCCCAGGTAATTTCAGCGCCCAAGCCCCAGGCTTCCGTTTTGTTATTGGCTGTGACATCGCGGTATGTATCCCTGATATCCGGTAACACCGTACCGCCGGAAAAAGCGACATACGGGTTATCGGTTAATGGCGGACTCACGTGGGAAGCGGTGCCGCGGCTGGATTGATCGTCCGTGTAATCGCCGAACAAGCGTATACTGACAGCATCCGATGCCTGGAACAGCAACTGGGTTCGGAACGACTTCACGTCAGTGGTATCCTCCCCTTTACCGGTAAAACTGTTATCCGTATAACCGTTATTGTCATGGAACAGGCCGGCAACACGAAACGCGGCGCGCGAGCTGATAGGTACATTCAGCGCGCCCTCTACCCGGACGGTACCATAATTGCCGCCGCCAACATCAATATAGCCACCGGTTTCCTGTTCGGGTTTCCGGCTCAGGAAGTGAATCACGCCGCCGGTCGCGTTTCTGCCGAACAGGGTGCCTTGCGGACCCTTAATCACTTCCACCCGCTCGGCATCGTAAAAGTCGCTGATAATGGAAGACAGTCTTGGCAAATAAACGCCGTCGATATGCACCGCGGTGGTGGGTTCGAGGCCCGGTGTCAAGGTGTCGGTGCCGACGCCGCGCACATAAGCGAAACCATGGCCGGCCAGCGGCTCAAGGTGTAGTCCCGGGACCTTGAGTTGAATATCCAGTGTTGACTCGATCCCGACTGCTTTCAGTTGCGCATCAGTAAAGGCATTAATGGCGATGGGAACATCCTGCACGGATTCAGCGCGTCTTTGCGCCGTGACAACAATCTCTTCCAGCAGAGCGGAACGCTGTGCTGATACCGATGAAGCGCCGGAAACCGCTGCTACAATACACAATATCTGAAACAAGCTATTGTTTGACATAGGTTTTAACATAACTGCTTTCCCCAGGCTGAAAGTTAAGGAAGCTCAGAACAAGTCCATCATGGACTTGTCAGAGCACGCAAAACAAAAATGCGATAATTGTTTTGCTCTCAAAAAACCGTTGAAATAATTTGTAAGTAAGTACCTGTCTATATAAACTAATTATACAGGTTTATTGCTTGAAATGCAACATTGTTGCATAATATTCCAATTTTTTGGATCAATAATAATAGGAATTCCAAGTGTCACACCGAGCAAACGCTGTTCTTCCAAGCCCTCTGGCCCATGATGACTGGCAATATGTTGAAAAACGTTGCCTGGATGATTACCGGGCGGAAGATTGGGAGATTTTGGACCGTCAGCGTAAACAGTATTACGATGAGCAGATGGTGGACCAGATATTACGTATGCTGACCTGCCAGAAAGACGATCAGGGTTATGTATATACGGTGAACAACTACCTTCATTGCCTGCAAACAGCGACTCGTATGCTGCGTGACCAACGATCAGAAGAGGACATTGTTGTCGGCCTGTTTCACGATGTCGGATTTATTACCTGTAACCAAACCCATGGGGAGTTTGCCGCCACCTTATTGCGTCCCTATATCTCGGAGCGAAATTACTGGATGCTGGTGCGTCACGCGGTTTTTCAGCAATATCATTTCTACGAACTCGACGGTTGTGATCGGAACGAACGGGATAAGTGGAAAGGTCATCCCCACTTTGCATGGACAGCGGAATTTGTCGACAAATATGACCAGACGACGATTAACTATGATGAAGAGATATTGCCTATTGATGCCTTCGATACGATGGTAAGACGACTTTTTGCAAAACCGCCGCGTAACATAGTTTACGACTGATGAGCGCGTGGATAAAAATGATCCCTGAAAATGAGGCGACAGGGGTATTGAAGGAGATGTACGCTGAAGCCATGACGCCGCATGGAACGGTTGATAACGTAATGAAAGTGCATTCGCTGCGACCGCATACCCTGCACGGCCACGTAACCCTGTACAAAAGCGTGTTGCACCATCCTGATATAACCCTTCCCCTGTGGTTCCTGGAAGTGGTTGCCTCGTATACCAGTATCAAAAACCACTGTGATTACAGCCTGGCCCACCACTTCATGAACGCACGCAAACTGATCAATGACCCACCGCGCGCCGATGACATCTATAATGCCCTCAAGGAAGACCGGCCGGAGGCGGTATTTGCCGGGAAAGAACTGGCCTTGCTCCGGTATGCGGCAAAACTGACGACAGGTGTCGCAACCATGACCGAGGATGATGTTATAACATTACGCAACGCCGGTTGTGATGACGGTGAAATTCTGGAAGTCAACCAGGTTGTTGCGTATTTCAATTATTCAAACCGGTTACTCAATGGCCTGGGGGTGACTACTGAAGGAGATGCCCTTGGTTACTATAAATAACCTGGTTTAAACATAAATGAACAGCGCCCTGCTTACCCCGGCGGTATGTAGCTGTTGGCTCAAGGCCAGGTCATGCCTCCGTACCACTCCCATAACAGCGGGAGTCCTGTCAAATTCCGTGTCGCCCGGAGGGCAGCCCTTTACCACTCCCGCGAAAGCGGGAGTCCAGTCAAATGCTGTGTCGCCCGGAGGGCGACCCTTTGTTTCACTGGCTTACCGTTTGCGCGGGAATGGTACGGAGCATAGGTCAGCCAATATAATTTGCACAGCAAATTCATAACAGTGTATCTGAGAAACACCTGGTATGTTGCTGCGCTGAGCGGTGAAGTCAACCGCAATTTGAAACCCTTGCGCATTCTCGGCGAGGACATCGTGATTTACCGGACCCAGGCGGGAAAACCTGTGGCCCTGGAGGATGCCTGCCCACATCGCAAGCTGCCTTTATCGAAAGGCGTTTTGCAAGAAGATGACGTGCAATGCGGTTATCACGGCCTGACGTTTAATCCTACCGGCAAGTGTGTCGCCGCGCCGACCCAGGACAGGATCCCGCCATCAGCGGCAGTACGCAGCTATCCGGCCACCGATAAATGGGGCCTGGTCTGGATCTGGATGGGTAATCCTGCCCTTGTCGATGAGACAAAAATTCTCGAGATCGACAACTATGACAACCCGAGGTGGAAGATCACCACAGGCGATGCGCTAACCTGCCAATGCCACTATTTATACCTTGTCGATAACCTGCTGGATCCATCTCATGTCGCCTGGGTGCATCAGTCGTCTTTTGCTGCGCCGGGCACGGACGCCACCCCGCTGGAAACACAGGAAACCGATAGCGGGTTAATCGTGTCCAGGTGGATATACGACTGCAAGCCGCCGCCGTTTTATGCGCCGCTGGTTAAATTCAACGGGAACTGCGACCGCTTGCAACATTATGAGGTCCGTTACCCTTCCATCGCCATCAACAAGTCGGTATTTTCACCCGCCGGAAAGGGAGGCCATGACAAACCTCTGACCGACCACTCTTACGTAATGATTTCTTACAACTTCCTGACACCTGTGGATGAAAACGCCACCCGTTACCATTGGCTGCAACACCGCAATACCGATCCCGCTGATGAAGAGGTAACCCGGAATATTGCTGAGGGAGCCAGAAAAGCATTCCTTGAGGACCGGGAAATCCTCGAAGCCGTGCACAAGGGGATAGCCAATGAAACCAGCCGGCATATCAACCTGGGTCTGGATGCTGGTCCGTTGAGATTCCGCATGATGCTGGACAGCATGATCTGCGCGGAACAGGCAGGCACACCGGCGCAATGAAAACTGCCACAGGCGTGATGAAATAAACAGGGAAAGATAAATCATGAAAGTCAATATCGGGAACGCGGTGGGCCCCATATACCAGCGTATTAAATCCCATATCATTGCGCGCATAAAAGATGGCGACTGGCCGCCGGCGTACCAACTCCCATCCGAAAATGAACTGGTCAGCAGTCTCCAGGTGTCAAGGATGACGGTAAACCGCGCATTGCGCGAACTTGCCAATGATGGTTACCTGACCCGGATTCCGGGTGTTGGCACCTTCGTTGCGGAGATACACAGCCGCAGTCACTTTCTTGAAATCAATAACATTGCCGATGAAGTTCGGGAACGCAAACATGACTATTCCGCGAAAGTCATTCTGAACAGGCGCGACAAGTTGACCAATGAAACCGCTGAACGAATCCAGATGGCGCCCGGCAGCAAGGCATTTCATTCGATCATCGTGCATGAGGAAAACAATATCCCGATCCAGGTGGAAGACCGTTACGTGAATCCACAAGTTGTCCCCGGCTATGGCGAGATTGATTTTACCCGGACCACGCCGACCGAATACCTGTTGAAAACGGCCCCGTTGCAGGAGGTTGAACATACGGTACAGGCACGTATGCCCGCTGTTCGCGTCGGGAAACTGTTACAACTGAAAGAAAATGAACCTTGCCTGGTTTTGTTGCGGCGCACCTGGAGTCAGGGGAAAATTGCCTCGATTGCCACACTGTATCACCCCGGAAGCCGGTATGAACTCAGCGACCATTTCAAGACATGAGATTCATTACAGGAACCTCGAATAATACCATCCTTGACATTTCCTTATGCATTACCGCATCGGTCAGGAATGAATAACGGCGATTATATCCTTCCCGGGATGCCGAACCTGCACAGCCATGCTTTTCAGCGAGCCATGGCGGGCCAGGCAGAACGGGCAGCGAAAGGCAAGAATGATTTCTGGTCGTGGCGAAAAAAAATGTACGACTACGCGAATCGCGTAACTCCCGAGCAATTACACGCTATTACTGCGCAACTGTTTATGGAAATGCTGAAAAGCGGTTATACCTCGGTGGCCGAATTTCATTACCTGCATCACACCGGACAACGCCGGCCCGGCGCGCCGTCGACGGAAATGGCGGATGCGGTTATCGCTGCGGCCGAGGAGACCGGCATAGGTTTGACTCTGCTGCCGGTACTATACATGACGGCTGATTTTGACCAGCCGAAACCCCTGCCGGAACAGGCCAGGTTTATCAATGACACAGACAGCTTTTTTTCGTTGTTCGCTTCCCTGAGAAGCAAGCAAAGTGGCAACATGAAGACAGGCGTGGCCTTTCACAGCCTGCGCGCGGCGCCTGAGCAGAGTTTACATGAAGTTCTGAGAGTGCTCGCCGAGGAAAATATCGACTGTCCAATCCACATCCATATCGCAGAAACGCTGGGGGAAGTCGAAGCCTGCAGGACATTTTATGGCCTGACCCCGGTACAGTGGTTGTTTGAAAATGTCGATATCGACCGCCGCTGGTGCCTGGTTCACGCTACCCACCTGTCGGATTGGGAGGTGAAAAGGTTGGCCTCCAGCGATTGTGTTGTCGGGTTGTGTCCTACCACTGAAGCCAACCTGGGAGATGGTATTTTCAGGTTCGAGGAATTTTTATCGAATGATGGAAAATTCGGCATCGGGTCGGACAGCAACATCTCCGTCAGCCCTGTTGAAGAGCTGAGGTGGCTGGAATACGGTCAGCGTCTCATCACACACAGGAGGAACGTCAGCGTATCCGGCGCTGAATCCCATGTGGGAAATTTTCTCTGGGATAGCGCTGTGTGCGGCGGTGGCCGAGCGCTCGGTCTCGGAAGCGGCAATCATCACGCGGCGCAGCAATCAGATGTAATCGTACTTAACCGGGAACACCCGTTACTTTATCGCAAATCCGCGCGTGACATGCTTGATTCATTCGTGTTCAGTGGCAACGATAATCCAATCAGGGACGTGATGGCCGGCGGTAAGTGGGTTGTCAGAGACGGGGTTCATTTCCATGAACAGGAAATTACCGCGCGTTACAAAAAAACCATCAGGGCATTGAACGAATAACTGCCCGTCATGACAAAACCGGACGGAATTCAATACCTTCAGGTTGCGTTATTGTGACTGAATCCTGCCATTCTTGATAATGTGCAGGCAGGGATTGCTGCCAACCATGTACGCCAGTTCTGCCGGATGTTCGATATCCCAGACGACAAAATCAGCCCTTTTTCCGGATTCCAGCGTCCCCCTGTCATCATGCAAACCCAAGGCCCGTGCGGCGTTGCGCGTGACTCCCGCCAGGGCCTCCTCCATGGTAAGAGAGAATAACGTGCAGGCCATATTCAGTATCAGTAATAATGACAGTACCGGTGATGAACCGGGGTTGGCATCTGTCGCGATAGCGATTGGCACCTGATAATCGCGCAACAGTTCGACGGCCGGTTTCCTCGTTTCCTTCAGTATATAAAATGCCCCGGGAAGCAGGACTGCAACGACGCCTGAACGGGCAAGCGCAGCAACGCCGGCTTCCGATGTATATTCAAGATGGTCAGCAGACAAAGCCTGATAACGCGCCGCCAGAGCCGCACCGTTCAGGTCTGATAATTGATCAGCGTGTAGTTTTATATCCATGCCCAGATCCTTCGCCCTGTCGAAGATCGGCTCAATTTCTTCCGGGCTGAAAGCTATGGTCTCGCAAAAACCGTCTACCGCATCGGCCAGGTTCTCCCGGGAAACCTGCGGCAACATTTTATCGGCAACAAGCCGGACATAGGCGGCGCGATCCGAAGCATACTCAGGAGGCAGCGCATGAGCGCCCAGGAATGTGGTTTTTACGTCCAACTGAGGGTCATCGTCTCCGAGCAGCCTTGCCACTCGCAACATCTTTAACTCGGTTTCAACGTTCAGACCGTAGCCCGATTTGATTTCGATTGTCGTGACGCCTTCGCGTTTTAGCGCTGCGGCCCGCTTTTTCGCTGCAGCCAGCAACTCTGTTACCGATGCATTGCGCGTGGCGTTGACCGTAGACAGTATACCGCCGCCCGCCTGTTGTAATTCCTGGTAGGTGGCGCCCTTGAGCCGGAGTTCAAATTCCCTGGCGCGGTTGCCCCCATAGACAAGATGGGTATGGCAGTCGATCAGGCCGGGCGTGATGCAGCATCTTCTTGCATCGATCAGTTCGGGGGTTGTGATGTGAGCATCTATGGGCAGCTCTTCCATCGGGCCCACCCAGCTTATGCGGTCGCCGGTGACGGCAATAGCCCCATTTTCGAGCATGCCGTACTCGGCATTTCCCGTTGTCATGGTAGCCAGCCGGGCATTGACCCACAGGCAATCCCAATCATTCATTGATATTAACCGGTCGGTGTTTCATATTTGCAGCAATTGTAATATTATTGTATATATGTATGTAGTTGTATATACATTATAGCAAAACAGAAGCAACTCTTGCCCGGTTGGTTTTTTCGGAGGTAGCAAATGGTCATGAGCAGCGCTGGTCAGGTCAGCCAGACAAAACGCAGATCGCGCGTAATTCGTGCGCCCCGCGGCCCGGAACTCTCTGCAAAATGCTGGCAGACCGAAGCGCCGCTGAGAATGATTATGAATAACCTGGATCCGGATGTGGCCGAACGCCCGGAAGACCTGGTTGTATATGGAGGCATCGGTAAAGCAGCCCGTAACTGGGCCTGTTTTGACAGGATCATCGATACATTGAGGGAACTTAACCGGGACGAGACCCTTCTGATCCAGTCGGGCAAACCGGTCGGTGTGGTCAAAACCCATGCCGATGCGCCGCGGGTGCTGATCGCCAACTCCAACCTGGTGCCGGCCTGGGCCAACTGGGATCACTTCAATGAACTGGACCGCAAAGGACTGATGATGTTCGGGCAAATGACGGCCGGGTCCTGGATCTATATCGCCAGCCAGGGAATTGTCCAAGGCACTTACGAAACCTTCGTGGAAATGGGAAGACAACACTATAACGGTGAACTAAAGGGAAAGTGGATACTGTCTGCGGGCCTGGGCGGAATGGGCGGCGCGCAACCGCTTGCCGCCGTCATGGCCGGCGCCGCGATTTGTGTTGTCGAATGCCAGGAAAGCCGAATCGACTTCAGGTTGCACACCGGCTATCTCGATAAAAAGGCGACGACCCTTAAGGAGGCAATGGATATTCTGGAACACGCAGTTCGCAAAGGCCGGGCAGTGTCTGTCGGCTTGCTGGGTAACGCAGCCGAGATCTTACCTGAAATGGTCAAACAGGGTATCCGGCCGGATGCTGTAACCGACCAGACCTCCGCGCATGATCCGGTGAACGGATACCTGCCCATTGGCTGGTCGGTTGATGACTGGGAAACTCGACGACGCAGTGACCCAGCCAGGGTGGCAGCCGAGGCCAAACGGTCCATAGCCGCACATGTCAAAGCCATGCTGGAGTTCCGAAAATACGGTATTCCCGTATTCGATTACGGAAACAACATCCGCCAAGTGGCAAAAGATGAAGGTGTTGATAACGCGTTTGACTTCCCGGGGTTCGTGCCGGCCTATATCCGGCCGTTATTTTGCCGGGGTGTGGGGCCATTCCGCTGGGTCGCCCTGTCCGGCGACCCGGATGATATTTTCAAGACCGATCGAAAGGTCAGGGAACTCATTCCGAATGATCGGCGCTTGCATAATTGGCTTGAAATGGCGCAGCAACGCATTCAGTTCCAGGGATTGCCGGCCCGCATCTGCTGGGTTGGTCTGGGACAGCGGCATCGGCTCGGTCTTGCATTTAATGAAATGGTAAAAACCGGGGAGCTGGCCGGTCCGATTGTCATCGGTCGGGATCACCTGGACTCCGGCTCTGTCGCCAGTCCCAATCGGGAAACCGAGGCCATGAGAGACGGCTCCGATGCCGTTGCCGACTGGCCGTTGTTGAATGCCCTGGTGAACACCGCGAGCGGGGCCACCTGGGTATCGATACATCATGGCGGCGGCGTGGGCATGGGCTATTCGATTCACGCCGGTCTGGTTATAGTCTGTGATGGTACCGATGACGCCGCGCAACGTATCGAACGGGTGTTATGGAATGACCCGGCCAGCGGCGTCATCCGGCATGCCGACGCCGGTTACGGAATGGCCATCGACTGCGCGAAACAACACGGGTTGTCATTACCTATGCTCGGGCATATGACATAGATGGATAAACTGAA
Organism: Gammaproteobacteria bacterium; assembly: GCA_965221335.1. GTDB lineage: Bacteria > Pseudomonadota > Gammaproteobacteria > Eutrophobiales > Eutrophobiaceae > JAAXHV01. The sequence continues at coordinate 866,675 of CBDCSC010000004.1, forward strand.
ACTTGATCCTGGGGCAGGCAACACGCCGTTATCGCTGTTGAGAAGCATCGCTTCCAACCCGGCTGAGGTGGAACTGCGAAGTTCAACCTATAAAGCCATAGACAGGTCAAGCAAAACGGTTGCAGATTTATGCGCATCTGACCTGGCGGTCTACGGCATTAACACAGGATTCGGAAAACTGTCCCAGACTCCGATAAGCGCCGACAAACTGGCCGTTCTTCAACATAACCTGTTGCTGTCGCACAGCGCAGGTACGGGACCGTTACTGGATGATAATATTGTGCGCCTGATCATGCTGTTGAAGGTCCTTGGTCTGGCCAGGGGTTATTCCGGAGTGCGTCGCCAGGTTATCGATGCGCTGGTGGCATTGATTAACCATCAAGTGTATCCGTGCATTCCCGAAAAAGGTTCGGTCGGGGCATCGGGAGACCTGGCTCCGCTGGCCCATTTGGGCGCTGCATTAACCGGCACAGGTGAAATGCGCCACAAGGATGTAACTGTCAGCGCGTTGGACGGACTCAGCCTCGCGGGTCTGTCTCCGCTGACACTGGCGCCCAAGGAAGGACTTGCCCTGATTAACGGGACGCAGGCGTCTACCGCGATTGCGCTCTATCATTTCTTTGAAATTGAAAACCTGTTTGCCGCCGCAATGGTAACCGGTTCGCTTTCAGTTGATGCAATGAAAGGGAGTGATACACCCTTCGACCCCCGCATCCATGAATTACGCGGTCACCAGGGTCAGATCGATGTCGCAAAAATCTATACCAGGCTGCTGTCAGGCAGCGAAATACGCGCATCACACGTAAATTGTGAAAAAGTGCAGGATCCGTATTCACTTCGCTGCCAGCCCCAGGTCATGGGCGCCGTTCTGGACAACATGAGATTCGCGGCCGGCATACTGCAGACAGAGGCAAATGCTGTCACCGATAACCCGTTGATTTTCGGCGATACCGGCGAAGCCCTGTCGGGTGGGAATTTTCATGCCGAACCCGTCGCGCTTGTCGCTGACTTGCTGGCTATTGCCGCCGCGGAGATCGGCGCCATCACGGAGCGAAGAATTGCCAACCTGGTTGACCCGGCGCTGAGCTTGCTGCCGGCGTTTCTGGTCGATGAACCGGGCCTGAACTCGGGCTTCATGGCCGCACAGGTAACCGCTTCAGCGCTTGCGTCAGAAAACAAGACGCTGGCGCATCCGGCCAGCGTGGACAGCCTGCCAACCTCGGCCAACCAGGAGGACCATGTATCAATGGCGACGTTTGCCGCCAGAAAACTGGCTGGCATTTCCGATAATATTGCCGGGATCGTCGCAATTGAATTTCTGGCGAGCGCGCAGGCGATCGAGTTTCACAGCCCCTGGAAAACCTCTGAACCGCTTCAGTCAGCAGTATCCAAACTCAGGGCGAGAGTCCCTCGTTACCGCGCGGATCGCTATTTTTCACCGGATATAAAAGCGGCCAAAAAAATTATCACCTCTCGGGATTTCGCAGATAACATCATTGATATCATGCCGAGCTATGCCGGATAGTTTTGAGTATCGCCGGGGGGATGGTCCGATACTTGTCAGCTTTCCCCATGATGGCGCGGATTTCCCCACCCATATAAAACCTGCGCTAAACGAGATTGGCCTGAAAAACACGGATTGTGACTGGTACATATACGATCTGTATAGCAGTATTCTGGCGCCGGAGATCAGCTACATCAGGGCAAGATATTCCCGCTATGTCGCCGACTTGAATCGCTCGCCGGACGGTGAATTGTTGTATCCCGGTAAAATGGAGACGGGAATTTGCCCACTGACGACCTTTGACCGGATTCCAATCTATCTGCCTGGGAAACAACCCGATGCGCTGGAAATACGGGAGCGAATAAAGAGCTACTGGCATCCGTATCACAACCACATTCAGGCGGAATTAAGTCGTATCAAGGACAAGCATGGCTATGCGATTCTTTGGGAAGCCCACTCCATTCGCGGAAAAGCGCCGCAATTGTTTGATGGCTTATTGCCTGATTTGAATTTCGGCACTGATGAAGGCCGCTCATGCGACAAGGAAATCATCGAACCCATCATTGAATATGCCTCCAATACATCTGATTACAGTATAACGGTAAACGGACGATTTAAAGGTGGATACATTACCCGACGCTACGGTGACCCCAAGAATTCTATTCACGCGATCCAACTGGAAATCAACCAGAGCAACTATCTTCAAGACTCGCAAGAAGCGATAAAAGACGACAAAAAGATACAACAGCTATCCCGATTGTTACACTCCATGTTTCGATTACTCAGATAGTCTGACACAATAATCAAAAATTCCAGCGCGCCTGCAGGTAGAGCTGCCGTCCCGGGCGCAGGATGTACATGTGCGCGCCGGCGAATGGCGCCAGGTTGTTGGTCACTGAATCGGCGGAATACGTCGCAATCCTGTCTTCATCGCCGAGGTTCTTTGCCTGTACCGAGAGTTCCCAGCGTTCGCTGAGGGGTTCTAATGCCAGCCGTCCGTTCCATATCCAGTATGAATCCTGCGCGTCAAACGGGTCCCTGTCGATTTGGAACAGTATATCGTCGGTAAAATTACCGTTCACATGCAGTTTCAGCCGGTGGTCTGAACCGATGGGCATGGTAAAGTCAGCGAACAGGTTCAGGGTCCACTCGGGCGCGAAAGGCAGGGCATCGCCGTCCAGTGTCTGTCCGACCAGGAAATTGCAGTCGCCCTGGTTTGGCGGGTTGGGGCAATCGACGCCGGTGAAATTGTCAAATTCGGCATCGAGATAGCCTACAGCGCCGCCTACCCTGAGCTGCTCGCTGATTAAAATCTGCCCGTCCAGTTCGACACCGACAGAGGTCACATTGGCGTTGTCAATGTCGAAACCACCTCGCTGTGGGCTGAACGTGATTTGCTGCATATCGTCATATTCTGTATGAAACACGGCCAGGTTGAACTGGGCGCGGTTATCCAGCAGGGTTGCCTTGATACCCCCTTCCACGCTGCGGCCTTCTTCCTCTTCGTACGAAATATCTTCAGGCGCCAACGCAAACGGAGTCGTGATCGAGATCGGGAAGAAATTGTAGCCGCCGGCTTTACTGCCCTTGCCGTAGGAGATATATGCCATGAGGTTGTCGGTCATATCCCACTTCAGGTTGAAGGCATAATCCACGACTTCCTCACTGCGGCCCAGAGCATAGTCAGTCAACGGAGGTAACTGATCGCGTGGGGTATCTACACCCAAAAATACGGCACGCAAGTCCGGGTCTGCAGCCGGCCCGCCCAATTGGGATATCAGTTGGTATATATCTGAGGTAAAGTCTTTATCCTCTTCCGAATAACGAACCTGCGCCGTCGCGCTCAGACGGTCATTGATATTCAGGGTGACGGAACCAAAGATGGACCAGGTTTGGACTTCCTGGTCAAGATCGAAGACCTTGTTCATCACGGCTCCTGCCGGAAACAATGGGTTGGGCGGCAACACAAGTCCCAGGCCCTGTTCCAGATGTTCTTCAGAATCCAGGTAAAATGCGCCGAGTATGTATTCCAGTTGCCCGCCTGTAGGAGAGGCAATACGCGCCTCCACACTGTATTGATCGAATTTGCCGTCCTTGGTCTTACCGTCCAGCAGACCGACCGAACTGAAGTCCGGCGAAACCTCTGTCTCGTTCAGGTTGTCAAAACGCGAATAGCCACCCAGCAGGGTAACAACATGGTCGCCAACATCCCAGTCGATATTCACCGAAGCGTTCATCGTGTCAATGGATTTGACCTGTGGGTTGTCATTGAACAACGCATAAGGACCGGCCGCCGCCCCGTTGTCGCGCCGCCCGTCCCTAACGCATTCTGTGCTCCCAAACGGAGTCTGGATGAAATCTACCCCTTCCGTGGTGCAGACCAGTTGTTCGTCGCGGCCGTCCGTATCCATTTCCGTGTATTCCAGTTTGGCGACGACATCGACCGTAGCGCTTGGCGCCCAGGTGATCACACCGCGGATGGCCAGGTTTTCCACCTCGGGTTCGTCCCGGTTGAAACGGGTATTCCTCAAGTAACCACCGTCCTCCTTGAAACGCATGGCCAGGCGCGCGCCAAGTTCGTCGCTCATTGGCCCGGACAATACGCCTTCGACCGAATATCCATCGTATTCCGCTTCATAACCGCCGCTCAGGTAGCCCTCGAATTCATCGCCGGGGCGCGCAGACACCACGCTGACCACACCACCGGTAGCATTTTTACCGAACAGAACCGCCTGCGGTCCCTTCACCAACTCTATCCGTTCGACATCGAACATGGGCGCTAGAAATTGTGTCGGTCGCCCGCCGTAGATGCCATCCGAGAACAATACCACCTGAGATTCAAAGCCGCGGTTGCCGCCACTGGCGCCCAGGCCGCGCACCGCTACGATGGGTTGGAAGGGCGATGCCGAATACTGTACATTCGGCACCCTCTCAGAGAGGTCGGCTATCTGATAGATATTATTATCTAAGATGAATTCCCCGCTGAATGCTTGTATCGCGATGGGGACATCAGTCAGCGATTGTTCGCGCTTCTGCGCGGTAACGATGACTTCCTCAAGGGTCGCGGAAAACGCGGTATGGGTTGAGAATACAAGGAAGCCTGCCATACAGAGGCTGCAGAGCTTCCCGGCGGATGATATGGATTGCAAGCTGTTGCGCATTCTAATTCCCCCGGAAGTTACGCTTTTATTGTATGTTGCAATTTCTGCAACACAAAACCAGTTCATGTGCCATTATCCGGCTTCTGATATTTTATCCTTTGAATTAAATATGAAAGACTTGGATGTAACAAAGCCCTAACGTCCTACTCTACAGTCTGATCGTCCAATAATCACCTGACCATCGCTGAGGCTGTGGCATTTTCGATACATCCGCTTAAGGAACATCTTATATCAGGTTATGGTTTGCTTCGCTACACGATGATCAGAAAAAACTGGAGCAGCAATACACTGACCACCGTAAACAGGCCGATATGGTGCAGGGCCGCCAGGCGCCCGGTGCCGGAACGTACTTTGGTAATATCGCTGTCATAGGGAACCTCTGCAACCCCCCTTATGCGTGCGCGCAAGCGGGAAAACAGGTAAGTCATCATAACCAGGAAAAATCCCAGGATGATCAACGATGGCCGATCATAATCCCGCTGCGAGGCTTGCAAGATCAGCAATACCAGGCCCGTAAGCGTCGTGGTGATCATAGTCGGCGGCAGTAATGGGATCAGGCGCTGCAGCGCTTTGTGAACAAACCGCGCATCCTTGTCGGCAGCTTTCACACTCTCTGCATTGCGCATCAGCGACCACACCGGTTTTTCCAGGCAGGAGAGCACATAAAAGATCCCGCTTCCAAACGCAAAGCAAAATACAATCAGGGCAGCGATAAGTTCATTCATGTCAGGCCTCCGGTAAAAAATGGTACTATCATTCTGAACAAATCATAGCTTTCTGAAAAATGAAAAACACGTCAATAGCGAGGAACTGTCATGGCAATTATCGAACCATTGCAACGCGAGCAGGCGCCGGAACTGGAAAATTACTTTGCGGTATGGGACGAGCGCATGGGCTACCTGCCGAATGCGCTGATGACCATGGCGCGCAAACCGAAGATGGTGCAGGCGCTGGCACAACTTTCCGAGGCTGTGCATAACGATTGCAGCCTCTCGCCTGATGTCAGGGGACTGGTTGGGCAGATGGCGAGCAAAGTACATGGCTGTAATTATTGTCTTGCCCACACTGCTGCCAACTCTGAACGCTATGGCGTTGACGTTGAAAAGATCGCGCGCATGTGGGAGTTCGAGACCTGCGACCTGTTCACTGATGCCGAGCGCGCAGCGCTGCGTTTTGCCGCGGCGTCTGCCTCCGTGCCCAACGCGGTCGATGAGGCCCTGGCCGAAGACCTGAAACGTCATTTCAATGATACGGAAATTGTCGAGATCATGGGAGTTATCTGTTACTACGGCTGGTGGAACCGGTGGAACCCCTCACTGGCGACAGCGCTGGAAACGCATCCCCGGGAATTCGCCGAGCAACATCTTGACGCAACGAAATGGAATATCGGCCAGCACGGCTGATGGGTCGTCAGCCGCGATAAATTGGGGAAGCTCTGAGATTTTATCAGAGCTTCCTCAACTGAACTTCGGCTTGCATCGTAAGGATGGACAGATAAAGTCATACTTCATGCAGTCGGCGCCGCGTCATTTGTCAGAGCCTTGTTTCTTTCACGCCGGCGTAGCATTTTCTGCGTCAACTTCGGCGCCACCCCGGGGCGGCTGTACGGGCAGGTTGTAAGACAAATCGCACAAGCCTTGTTTTCCGTCATGTAAGGCACGCACTTGTCGAAATCGACATACCAGCGATAAGTGCCGCGCACCCATTGCTTCTCATTGCTGATTGCGCCAGGTGGGCAATCTTCCACGCACTTCTGGCAACTCATGCAAAAATCATCCGAGGCAATATCACGCGGCTGGTCCGGGACCAGGGGCGCATCTGTTACCACATCGGCAAGGCGAAACGCCGAACCAAGCTGGTCATTGATGATGGAACCATGTTTCCCCAGGTTGCCGAACCCGGCTTCAATTGCATGCGGCAAAGTAAGAAACATTTCGCCCTTGGTGGTATCGAGTCCTCCATGCGCAGTTGCATTATAGCCCTGGCTGCGTAGCCAGTTGGCAACATCAAAAGCGGCTTTTTGCGAACGTTCATAACCGCCAATCACCTGTTCGATGGTGTGACTGAAATCCCGATCCAGGTTCAGGGCAAGTTTTTCATAATCCATCGCCCGACCGATGATAATTACCCAGGGATACGGGGGTTCGCCCGTGCCTTCGTAACGGTATTCCGGCTTGTATCGGGTCACTCCAACGATATCCACCTGCGGGTGTTGCAGCGCAAACTCCTTCATCTTCCGGGTAAATGCTTCAGGCGTTTCCTTACCCTGCGATTTTGCTATCGAGCGATGCCCGAAACGGGTACGCATGCTGTGCCGAATGACAATTCCCAAGGTCTTCCAGCTAGCGAATATCGCGTTTACGTGAAACCAGTTCATATACGTGCTCAAAGGATGTTTTGCGAACGGCATAAAGGACGGATCAGGACGCGAGACCTCCCGCTGGCCCAGGCGATTGACATCGTTGCCGGATAAATGCTCCGGCCACAACCAACGTCCGATCAAGGACTGCCGGAAATCATGTTTGCCGCGTTCTATACCTCTGAAAAGCCCCATAGGATAACCTCTTGCGTTATGCCGGCTTGGGTCAGTCCGGTCAGGTTTGCAGGCGCTCCTGCCGCTTCAACATCTTTTGAGTAAGCTTCGGCGCCACGCCCGGCCGGCTGTAAGGACAGGTGGACAGGCAAATCGCACAGCCTTTTGTCTCTGTCATATACGGCGCGCACTTGTCAAAGTCCACATACCAGCGCATCGCCCCGTTGACAAGTTGTTTTTCATTGGTGATTGCGCCGGGCGGGCAATCGGTCACACATTTCTGGCAACTGGCGCAAAAGTCTTCACTACCGATATCCTTGGGCGTATCCGCAATTAACGGCAGGTCGGTGAGCACACAGGACATGCGAAACGCGGAACCCAGCTCGTCGCTGATCAGCGACCCGTGTTTGCCGAGCGTGCCCAACCCGGCTTCTATCGCGGGCGGAATGGCAAGAAACATGTTTTCCGGCTTGAACGTCAGCGTGCCGATGCCGCGAGCGTGCCAACCCTGGGAGCGAATCCAGTTTGCGAGGTCGACGGCCGCCTTCTGGGTTCGCTCATAACCGCCGATGACTTCTTTCAGCGCATGATCAAAATTACGTTCGGTCAAGTTGCGTGACAGCTTGTCATAATCCATTCTGCGCGCAAGCATGATCACCCAGGGCAACTCTGTCGTGGGGAACGTATCATAGTAGTATTCATCCCGCATCGGCGCGATGCCAATAGCTTCAATCTCGGGATGCGCGATAGCCACTTCCTTCATCCGCGCGGTAAATTCTTCCGCGCTCCCACTGACACGCATCGGGTTGATGCGTTTGTGGCCGAACAGTTCCCGAAACCAGTGAATCGTCCAGGACTTCAACGCGCCGAAATTGCCGAAGTAACAGCGCAGCAAAAAATAAATCATCAGAAATTTCCACGGATGCTGCACCGTGCCGTGGAACGGCGGATCCGGCCGCTTGGTGTCGGTTGCTCCGACCCGGTTGAAATCATTACCTGATGTTTCAGGGATCAACCAGCGCGAGAGGGCGCCGGGGATATAGCCCCCCTCAACTTCCCGACCGTGAAAAAGCCCCATTACATATTCTCCTCATTCAGAAAAAGAAGCCGATGCCGCCGCCATGTCGATTTCAGAGCATCATGGCCCCGGTAGTCCGTAAGGTGCAGCCGGTCCCGCACTTCTTCTGTTTTTCCTGACATGATTGCCTCAAAATCAAGTGTCGGAACGGGTTGTGTATAATATATATTGGATTACCGTGGGCTTTTCAGTCTGTCAGTGTCCGCTGTGGGTTCAATCGTCCATTTTAAGATGGACGCAACTTGAGTGGTGATGACCGGGAGTATAGATGAACTCATTGCTTGATATCCGGGTACCGGAAGCGTGGATTAGCATAGCTGCTTTTTCACAACCCTGGTCGCTGGTTGTCCCTGAAGGCGATGTCTCCATATTGTACGTGTTCCGAAAGGGCAGCGCCGTGTTCGAAGTAAAGGGCGACAAGCCGGTCGAGGTCGACGCCAACTGCATGATTACACTGCCCGGCGGCGCCGGGCATATGCTGCGGGATTCCATCCGGGCAAAGCCCGAAACGCACATTGCCGATCCGTTCATCAACCTGGAAGATTTCGATTTCGCCAACGCGTTAAGGTCGTCGGCGACAGTAATCATACGAGCGACCATTCCCGTCTCATCCAACCCGTTGCCTAAGGTGTTCCCTGCGGCAATACTGGTAACACCGGACGATGTCAGGATACACCAGCGCCTAGAGCAAATTATCAACCTCGTCCTGCTCGAATACACCGCTCCCAAGGACGCCCGTGAGGCCATCGTGAAACGGCTTGCGGAAATCATTGCCATAGAATTTACCGAATTCTTCCTGATTAAGGGAGACCTTAACTGGGATTCCCGCCTGATCGATTCGCGTATCAAGCGGGCGATCAATGCAATACATTCACACCTGGACCATCCCTGGACTGTGGCCAGTCTTGCCAATGAGGCATTGTTGAGCCGATCAGCATTCGCCAGCCGGTTCCGTGAAGTCATCGGGGACACGCCGGTAAATTACCTGTACAAAACCCGCATGCATCGGGCGGCCTGTGAAATCCGGAACGGTAAATTATCATTGTCCCGGATAGCGGAAATGGTAGGTTACGAATCGGAAGGCGCATTCTCCAAGGCATTTCGCCGCAACATGGGTACGACGCCCTCGCGTTATCGCGCAAACCACCTGAGGGACGGCAACGCGCAGAATTAAGGAAGCTCTGACTTAATAAGAGTTTCCTTAAGATCAGTACGCTTGAACCATCGAATTGTATTCGGGGCAGGGTCAGCCTGTTCCGTAAAGGTATAATGTAAGAAAACTGTCAAGACATAATATGCGTCACTCTTTCTATCCTGATACGCCAGTCCCTGTGCGCGCCGACCTGGCTGATGCCCAGCAACATGAGTGGGCCAGACTCTCACAACCGGGTACCTGGTGGAACGGACACGAACGTGTTTCCATTGCCGCAGAAGTACGCCTGGCCCGGAACTGCGCCTTCTGCGCAGAGCGCAAGTCAGCGCTGTCTCCTTACGCGGTAGAGGGAGAGCATGATAGCGAAGGCATCCTGCCGCCGGCAGCGGTTGAGGTGATTCATCGGGTAACCACTGACCCGCAGAGGCTGTCGCGCGTCTTCTATGACAAGGCCATTGGAGATGGTCTTACTCCCGAACAATATGTTGAGATCATCAGCATTACTGTACTCACGATCAGTGTTGACGCGTTTTGCCGCAGTCTCGGGATCGCCCCTTTGCCCCTGCCTGAACCGCAACCCGGAGACCCATCGCGCAGAAAAGCCAGCGGCAAGCTGTTTTACGGCGCTTTTGTGCCGCTGCTGGCCAAGCCGAGCGGTCCGGACGCAGATCTGTACGCAGATGTGCCCTTACCCGTCGCGCCGAATATCGTACGTTCTCTGAGCCTTGTACCGGACGAAGCGCGCGGCCTGCAGAAGCTGGCACAAGCAGAATACCTGACTTTTGCCGACCTGGTGAACTTCACCGCGCAGCGCTCGCTGGACCGCCGCCAGACAGAGCTGATCGCAACCCGGGTGTCAGCCCTGAACGAGTGCTTCTACTGAACCAGCGCACATGCGGCGGCGCTCCGTGCGAGCGCTGAGATTACGGGGCAGGAGGTCGATCTGCGCCTGGCCGTCGAAGGGGCCAACGGTTCCGACGGTGGGGTAGCCCATGGCGCTCTGCTGTCCGATTTTGCGACCGCCGCGGTTACCGGCGACGAACCCGCGCTGGAACATACACGCAAGGAAATTCTTGACAAGCTCGGACCGGAACAACTCGTGGATGCCGCCGCCCTGGTCGCGCATTACGAGAAGATGGATCGCATCGCCGACGCCACCGGCATCCCGCTTGACACCCCGATGCAGGTCCTGGGTGGCGAACTCCGTGACAGCCTCGGCATCGGGAATTTCACCTCGGCACAGAACACGAAAGTAGTGGGACCGGTATTGTCAGCCCTGCAACGCACGCTTCGGGCCATCATGCTCCCGACGCTGAAATACCTGTCTGCCCGCAACAAATGAAGATAACTGACAGAAACAGGATACATTTTGTCGGCAGCATCGCCGGTAACAATGCCGGCGAGGTATTTCACAAGTGTTGCGCAGCCGTCGGAAACTTCCTCGCAAGAATCCCGGATGGTGAGACGGGTAATCGTTCCAAGTACATCAGCCACCTTGCTCATACTGTTTATGCGAGGCATCCGGATGTGGTCACCCTATCGCGCCCGCCGCCGGTGGACCCGAACAACCCGCTTGAATGGCGAAATCCTGGTGAGGACTGGATACCGATGGCCACCGATGCGTCGGATTTATGGAAATTCGGTCTGCGCAACGGAGTCAAGACGCTGCGTTTTGGAACACTGGGGTACGCTGAAGCGGCTATCGAGTCCTACAAGGCATTTTGCGCAGTCCGCGAGCAGGGCATCATCCCCGCAGGCGTCAGGTTCCAGGTATCGTTGCCGGCGGTCGTGGACGGTATGTGCTTGTATGTGGATCGCTTTGCTGATATGCGCTATTTCATTCCCGCCTATGAAAACGCAATGGCCGCGGATATCAGGCGTATGCTGGAGGTAATACCACCCGAGGACCTGGCCATACAGTGGGATAACGTAGCCAGCGTGCTGGAACATGAGGCACGAATTACCGGCCACACGCTGCCGATGAAAATACCGTTGCTGGCAAGGCTGTTCATGGGGAGCCCAGATAAACGCTTTCGACAAATCCTGAAAACCTTTGCCGCCAATGTCCCGCCCGAGGTCGAGTTCGGCATCCATTTTTGCTATGGCGACATCGGTCACAAGCATATATTCGAGCCACGCGACCTGACGGTCTGCGTCCACCTGGCCAACGAAGCGGTTAAGCATGCAGGGCGCAAGGTCAACTGGGTGCACATGCCGGCGCCGCGGGACCGAAAAGATGATGCCTACTACCGGCCATTGCAACAACTCAGCGACGCCACACACCTCTACCTGGGCCTGGTACATCTCACTGACGGGGTTGAAGGCACAACAACGCGTATCGACGTTGCAAAGCAGTATAAAACAGACTTCGGTATCAGTACCGAATGCGGTTTCGGCCGCCGCCCACCGGAAACCATCCCGGCGCTGCTGGAGGTTCACAAACAAGCCGCCAGGGAATTATGAAGAGCGGGTAGCTTTGCAGATATTCAGATTCTCAATAACATTTGTAAGGAAACTCTGAGATTAAGTCAGAGTTATCCAGAACTGAGATATTAAGGAAACTCTGAACAAGTCCATCCTGGACTTGTCAGAGTACGGAAAACAAAAATGCGATTTTTGTTTTCCTCACAAAATCAATGCCTTACAGGCATTGATTTTGACGATACATCCTTGTATCGTAGGAACCTCTAAGACTTAATCTCAGAGGTTCCTTAATTCGCCTATACTTACCAGGTGAGGATCGTACTCTAATATCCATCAGGAGAAGAACATGGCAAAGATTGAAGGCGGTTGCCTGTGCGGCAACATTCGTTACACGAGCGCGGCAGACCCCTTGGCGACGGTGATCTGTCATTGCATCAACTGTCAGAAGCAAAGTGGCGGGGCATATTCGTTAAACCTGGTTATGCCGAGAGGATCCGTGGATATCCACGGTGAAATGACCACCTATGTGGATACCGGGGACAGCGGAAATACTCTGGACCGCAATTTCTGCGGGCGCTGCGCGTCGGTTATCACCAGCGAACCATCGGCAGTAGCTACCATCACTGTTCTCAAGGCGGGCACCCTGGACGACGCATCCTGGGTCAGGCCGGTCATGGAAATCTACTGCGACAGTGCTCAACCATGGACTCGTGAACAGGTGGAGATGGTATCTCATCCGAAGATGATGCCGTCGTAGTTTTTTCTGACGAGTGACCATCCAAAGGAAGCTCTGACTTAATCTCAGAGGTTCCTTTATAATATCTCTCACTGAATTGGCACGTTTTCTGCCGGATATTACATTTTTCTCAGGGGAGCCAAGATGGAAAATCAACGTTTTATCATACAGTCAGTCGCTGCGGGTATACTGATCTTTTCAACATCCGGTTACGCAGTCACTGAGCTTGACGAAGTAATCGTTACCGCGACGCGCCTGGACCAGTCATTGGCTGATGTCTCCAGCGCGGTCAGCGTGGTGGAGCAGGACACCATCCAGGCCGGACGACAGCAGTTGGGCCTGGACGAATCACTGAACCGGGTGCCCGGCGTGTTCTTCCAGAACCGTTATAACTTTACCCAGGACCTGCGGGTAGCGATCCGGGGTTTCGGCGCACGCGCAAACTTCGGTATTCGCGGTATCAAGGTATTCGTCGATGATCTGCCGGCAACCCTGGCCGACGGCCAGAGCGGCGTTGATGACATTGATATCGGTTCGGTAGGCCGCATCGAAGTCATCCGCGGGCCTTCTTCCTCACTGTACGGCAGCGCCTCCGGCGGCGTAATGAGTCTATATACCGAGGATGGTCCGGAGACGCCGTTTGCCGAAGCCAGGGTGACAGTGGGGGAATACGACCACCAAAAATATCAACTCAAGTTCGGCGGGCAGACCGGTAAACTGAATTACCTTGTCAATGGTTCTTACATGGAGAACGATGGCTATCGCGACAACTCCAGGGTCGAGCACGGACTGGTGAACAGCAAGTTCCGCTAAGAATTCAATGATGACTCCGACCTGACAGTGATCTTCAATCTGGTGGACTCCCCGCAGGCGGACGATGCAGGCGGTATCAGGTCGGCTGACGTGGAAGCGGACCGGCGCCAGGCCCAACCCAGGAACCTGAGTTCAAACTCCGGGGAGGAACTGGAACAGCAAAAGGTCGGTTGGATCTATCGCCACAGTTTCGGCGAGGACCACGAGATCAGGGTGCGCAATTACTACCTGTGGCGGGATTTCCAGACTTTTCTGCCTATAGGGTCCCATATCCGCTTCGTCTCGGATGACGGTGTCGTCGAATTCGACCGATTCTTTTTCGGTGGCGGCGCTCAATATACCTACACGGGAGAATTACTCGGCCTTCCCAACCAGTTTAGTGTTGGTTTCGACATCGACATCCAGGAGGACGATCGGCAGCGCTACTCCAATGACGCTGGAATTAAAGGCGCTTTATCATTCGACCAGTTGGAGGAAGCGGAAGCTTACGGGTTTTACATCCGCAACAGCTTGGCCCTGGCCGACAACCTGCAACTTACCCTGGGCGGCCGCTATGACATGGTGGACCTGTCCGTCAAGGATCGCTTCCTGGCCAACGCCGACCAGTCCGGCGAACTGGATTTCGATGAATTCAGTCCTAGCGTCGGTCTGACCTGGTCGGCAACGGATTCGGTGAGCCTCTATTTTAATTTCGCAACCGCTTTCGAGACGCCCACCTTTACCGAACTGGCCAACCCGGCGCGCAATCTCAATGTGAACCTGGGTGGGTTTGCTTCCGTGGACGCGCAGAACGCCGACAGTTTTGAGATAGGCGCCCGAGGACTCATCGGCGGACGCGTGTACTTCGATATCGCCGGATTCATCATGGAAGTGGAAGACGAGGTGGTCAGTGTATCCAATATCGGCAATCGCTCATTTTTTGAAAACGCCGATACCGACCGCAATGGCATTGAAGCATCCATCGTCATCAATATCATGGACGGTTTGCAGTTAACCGCGTCGTACACCTATTCCGACTTCGAGTTCGATAGTTTCCCCACCAACATGGCGGCGGAAGGCAAGATGCTGCCTGGCATACCGGAAAACCAGTTTTTTGCGGAACTGGCGTACAACCATGATTCGGGGTTCTACCTTAGCTGGGATATCCTCGCAGTGGACGACCTGGCAGTGAATAACACCAACAGCGTTATTTCCGATTCCTATGAAGTATCAAACCTGAGAGCCGGACACACCTTTCAGCTCGGCGGAGTTGAATTATCGCCGTTCATCGGCATCAATAACCTGTTCGACACGAAATACATGTCCAACCTGCGCCTGAATGGCTTCGGCGGCAGAGTGTTTGAGCCGGCGCCGACCCTGAACGTGTATGGCGGGGTGTCGGTGAGGAAGCCATTTTAGTTGAAAAGGGACTATAGCGTAAACAATATCCCTATTTCTGAAAGGGAACTTTACTTTTTCAGGTTTCAGACTATAATATTATTATCAACTGCTGATAAGTTAATATATGGATACCATGGATATCGGTCTACAAGTGTTGTTGGAATTGAATGGTACCGAATATACGGAAGAAAATGGGTATTGGTACAAAATAGATGCATGGATTGTAGAGAAAAGTCCGGAACGACCACACGGCATAAGGTATAACCTGACGTTACATAATAATTATAATGAACGAATTATGGGCTTCGATAATGCCCATGCGCCGCCTGGAAAGGGACGCAGGAAGTATAAGGGCCGTATTGTTGAATATGATCACGCTCATTATCACAAAGACGATCCAGGAACTCCTTACAGTTTTGAGAGTGCCGAACAATTGTTAGAAGATTTTTTTAATGAAGTGACAAAAAGAATACAGAGTGCTGTCCTGGATTAAGAGGCAAAAAGCATGGCTAATTTACATGTCGGTATTATGCCAAGAGAACGATTTGAGAAGCGGGTATTGGACATTGCTGGTGGTCGTGTTAAACCAGGTCGAGGAGAACCGAAAATATGGTTCAGTTCGATGAAATCATTTAGTGAGGTGTTGAGTGATAACAATGTTCGTTTACTGAAAATGATTGCGGAACAGAAACCGTCCAGCATCAAAGATCTGGAAAAATTAAGCGGACGAAAGAGCAGCAACCTGAGTAGAACGTTAAAAACATTTGAGCGATATGGCCTGGTTGACCTGCAAAAGGTTCCCGGCAGTCGAGCAATTTTGCCCGTTGCCAAAGCTACCGGCATCAGACTGAGCTGTGACTTTGCATCTTATTAATAGGTCTTAGAACTTTCTTGATTTTCCCACATAGTGTGTTAACCGGCCAGTTTCTTCAGTACTTCTTCCGCCAAACTGATATTTCCAGAACCGAATTTGAACGGCTTCGGAATTGATTTATAATCAGCATCCGCACGTGGATAATACATAACTGTGAGTATGGAGTTCAGCAAATGCCGAAAATCACCTATATTGCATTCGATGGGACAGAAACGACAGTGGACGCTAAAGAGGGCATGACTGTCATGCAGACCGCTGTTAACAACGGGGTGGACGGTATCGTTGCTGAATGCGGCGGCGCCTGCAGTTGCGCCACCTGTCATGTTTACGTAGATCAGAAATGGTTTGATAAACTGCCCGAGGCCCAGTCCATGGAGAAGGAAATGCTGGACTTTGTAATGAGTCCACAACCTACCAGCCGATTGAGTTGCCAGATCAAGGTCACCCCGGAACTGGACGGCCTGGTTGTGAATATGCCGGAATCGCAGTATTGATATGCGGGTTTTGGGTTCATTGACAAATGACACTCAGGCCGAAGCAATAGTAACCACGATAAATTACGCGATGAACCAGAGTCTCACAACAAAATCAGATATCCTGGCAGTAAAGGTAGATATGGAGTCGCTGAGAGCCAATTAGGTTGGGCCAAAGTAAAATCGCCACCATCACAGGTGGCAGCAAAGCGTAAATGATTTGATCGAGGCGCTGAGTCTGTAATTCAGGGACTTGCCGACTCCAGCCAGGTGATGACCCGGTTGGCGTCTTCCACATCGGCGTTGGGAACGGACATGACCTGTTGCAGCGTCAGGCGCCGGCGCTCGTCTGCGGAGAGAACCGGTTCCTGCTCAATGTAGCCCTCGTCAGCCAGCCAGCGCTCCAGTTCTTCAATCTTGCTGCTTTGGAAACGGGATACCTTTCCGGCGCGTAACGCTTCCACCAGCGTCTTCCCTTCTTCGTTGACGGTCCCGGCAAGGTCCGAGAGACGATCCATGAATGTTTCAGATACGATGCCTGACTGTTCCAGGGCAATACGATTCACGGGGCGACCCCTGCCCCGGCTCCAGAGAGTGATCCAGGCGCGCACGGTCTTGAGCCTGTGCCGAAGCCGGCTCTGAAGTTCGCTGTCGGCTATTGCGGCAGACACCGCATCGCTGTTGAGCAAGCCTTCTAGCTGGCCCAGACTGGCGATGCGCCAGTTTTCCATAAGCTGGCACAGGAGATCCAGGTTATCACGCAACAGGTAGAAGAGGTGCGTCGCGCCGGGCTCCAGGTGCGGGTTGAAGGGAGGCACGCCAAGAGCGGAAGCATAATCCTCAGGTGTTTGTCCCTCCGGGGACGGCAGCGACGAAGGTGGCGAGATATCATACTCATGCGAGGCGCGCGCCTGCCGGGGAAAGCGCACGTCGGCAAGATCAATGGTTGGCAGTTCATTTCCGGTAGCCTGCTTCCATAGCGCGCGCTCGTGCCGTCGTGCAGACAAGTAGAATATCTGCCGCTCCTGCGCGTACGCCAGCCGTTCAAGGCTCTTCACCATCTCGGCGAAACGCTCTTCATCGCTGGTGGTCAGCGCTTCGTCCAGGAACAACGGCAGAGTCTCTCCGCCCTGCTCCTGCGCTTCGAGCCAGGCCATGCGCAGCGCGAGCAACAGTTGCATGCGCGTGCCAGAAGAGAGTTCGCTCACCTGTCGTGGCGCTTCTTGTTTGAGGTCCCGCGCGAAGAATGTGTCGTCCTTGTCCAGTTGCAGGTCGAAGGCATTTGCAGTGATGTTCCGGAACAGCTTACGGGCGCGACTGAGAATTTCCGGTTCGTTTTCACTATGGAATGCCTGTTCAACATCGTTGAGCAAGAGTTCAGTCGTTTCATACAACCAGGCCTGCTCACGCTTGTCTTGCAAGGTCGCTCTGGCGCTGTCCAAGCTGGCGCGCGCCTGGCTCAGCTTATGCTCTTTGCCGGCGTCTGCAAGCCGTGTGGTGATTTCAGTTTGCTGCCGCAGCAGTTCCGTGTGCTTGTCGGCCTGCTCTGCCGCCTTGGCAAATTCAGTCTCCAAGGCCGCCAGCTTGTCTTCATCGACATTCCTGATGATGTCTGCGTGAGACAAGAGCAGGGATCGTATGCGTTTCTCCTCATTCTCCGCGTCGTAAAGATCCTTCCGTTTTTCCTTCCATTGCTCCAGGCCCTCCAGCCGTTGGTAAAGTTCAATATGGGCGCCCGGTTCAAGTTTGCATTGTGTGAAGACAGCTTCGATATCGGCGCGACTTTGTTTGATTGCATCCTCTGATGACTGAATCTCATGCTTATTGTGAGTAATGTCTTTTCTTGCGCCTTGCGCGTCATCAAAGCGTCGCTTCAGGTTCCGAAATGACGCCTGTAACCGGTGGATATCCTCATCTGTGCTAACCCAAGGAGCCAGAAAGTCACGCACCGAGCCGATGTCATCAGCAATGTCCCGTTCCACTTCAGCCAGTTCAGCGGTTGCCTGAGCGTGGCGGCTTTGCGCCTCCAGCAGTTGGCGGCAGTATTGCAGAAAGATATCGGGGCTGATACTCGGCAATGCCGGGTCAAAGCCAAGACGTGCGGCGGCTTCCTGTTTTGACGCGTGCAATCTTGTGATGTCTGACTCAACCTTGTCGAGTTCAGCGCGAAGGCCCCCAGCCTGCGCTGCATGTTCCCTTTGCAGCACCAGGGCACTGTGGCGTTTGTCGATTTCCGCGCGCAGGTATTCTTCTACTATGGCGGCAGTCCACTCCGGCGGCTCGTTCAAGCCAGTTCGGATGAAGCGCTGTTTTGCGTTGCCGGCAGTTGACCCGGCCACCGGACGCTGTCGTTGCATGAGTCCCCATAGCGCTATGCTCAAAGCCACCAATCCGACTGTCAGCGCTACCGGCCATCCCTGTTCCATCAGCGCCAACACGGCCGGCCATGCCTGTTGTACCAACGCCAGCACAGCGGCAATCCCGCTGGCCGTCAGGGCGCCCCAAAATGCGCCTCGCAACCAACGATTGGGTGATTCCGGTTGAACTTGCGACTCCCCTGCCGAAGCCGCCAGCCACTCGCGCAGGGCGCTGCCGGCTTCGTACAACTTGTTGATTTCGGTTTCATCGGGGGGTTGACCGGCCTGGTCGAGTTTCAGTTGCAGCGTTTCGCGTTTATGTTGTTCCTTAATCAGCGGTACTGCGATCTCCTCTGCCTGTTTGATGTCCTCCTCATCCAGCCTGGGCGGTTTGCCGTCATTATTGAACGGTTCCAGCGCTTGTTTCAGACCGGCAGCAGCCTGCTCTCGCGCAACCCGTGCATTATTTCGTCGCGCCAGTTTTTGTCCAAGCGATTGTAGACGCGATTCCATCGCGTCCATGTCCTCCGGGTCAGGGCCTGAATCTTGAAGTCCGGTCTGTTCCAATACCGCTTCGGCCGCGCGCAGCTGGCGCTGTTGATCCCTGAGCTTTTCCAGTAATGATTTCTCTCTTTGTTCCAGCTTCGCCAGGTCATCCCGTTCACCGCCGCGCAGCCGATCCATGTCGGGTGGATATGCATTAAGTTGCTCCTCGCAGGACTTTTTTGCCTGAATAGCTTTGTGCAGGTCCAGTCCATGTTGCAGGCGCTTCAATCTTTCCTGCGCTTCCTGCGCGGCCTTGAGCTCACGCTCAAGACGGGGCAGTTCCTCCCGTTCCTGCCGCTCCAATGCGTCATATTCCGCTTCCGCCTGTCGCAACGCCTTCTCTGCGTTGCGCAGGTTCTTTTGATCGTTTTGCGCAAAGCGAGCGCCCAATTCGGTACGCAGCGCATCAAGATCAAAACCGCCGCGCAAGCTGTTACGCAATTCCCGGGCAAGATCGCGATCCTGGTCATCGCTGTCCAGCAGGCTTTCCATTGACAGGCGATACAGCCCAGTCTGGCCGGCGCCGGGCAACGCCGGCGGCGATGTGGATCTGCCGTCCCGATGCCAGATGATCTGGCTGCCGTTGCGTACTACGCGCCAAGCAGTCTCGTCACCCTCGAACTCAGCCTCCAGAGAAAGCGCTACCGGGTCGTTTTTCTGAGTGTGCAGGAGATAACCCAAGGCGCGCGCCAGGCTGCTTTTGCCGATAGCGTTGGGACCGGTCACGATATTGATACCGGCGTCGGGCGGCTCGAACGTAAAGCCGGGTTCGATGCCGGGTAGCGTTCGGATGTGTAAACGCTTGAGTCGCATTAACTCTTATCGGCAGCTTGCGCCAGTAATTGATCCAGGGCGCGTAACCCGGCTTCCCGCAAGCGGGCGACCGGGTCAGGGTCATCGGTATCCAGGCCATTCCAGAGAGGTTTTTGCCCCTGTTCACACAAACGCCGGCGAGCCTTGGCCACCAGGTCGTCCCGTTCGGGATGGCCTTCCGGCTCATCCAGCAAGAGCAGGCGTCTTGCCAGTAATCCCGGCGGGGTAAGTTGCCTTGCAAGTTCTTCCAGGTCGATCTCAGGATGGGTGTTCACGCTGACCTGCCCGATGAAGTACTCCCGGTCGTCGGCGCTGTAGACAATCTCTCCGCGCTGTCCGGAAATTTGGTCATACGCGACGGCGCCCAAGCGGGTACGCCCGCGCAAAATGATATGCGCCCCGACCGCATCCGGCGTGACGACCGGGTCTCGCGCCGCGGCAATCTTTACGATTTCACGATCCAGTTCACGCAAGGCAATCAGGAGGCGCTCATTCGCCTCTGCCGGTTCGCCAACACCTTCCAGATCAACCTCCACGGTCTCCCAGCGTAGCGGCGCCAAAGGCAGTTGCTCAACCGATTCAATCTGGCCCCGGTCTATGCCGATAAGCCAGGGTCCATGGGAGCCGGTTTCGCTGCGATCGAGTCCGGTGAGGCTGCCGAGATACCCGCTCAGTGACCCTGCTGACAAGCCATCTGGCTTGTGGATATGTCCCAGCAGCCAGCCGTCGAGCCCCGATTGCTGCAACTCCCGGCTGCTGACCGGGGCGTAAGAACTGTCTACAGCGTCCCGGTCGCAGTGTAACAATCCCAGGTTAATGCCGCTCTCAAGTGCGAAGGATTGATCGGATAAAGGACTTGTTCGGACTTCCTTTCGGGGGAACGACCATCCCCAGAGGGTGAGCGAATTCGCATTATCGCCGATCCGGCAGTACTCCCAGTGCCCCCCGGCGCCCAGGAGTCGAAATTCAGGAATGTGTTTTGCCAGACGGGGCAGCGCTTTCACGTCGTGGTTGCCGGCGACTCCGATGACATCAATGCCGGCTTCGGTAAGCCGCCGGACACCTTGCTCCAACTCCCGGTAGGCCTCGAAGAAATCATTTTCCCGTTCGACCACATCGCCGGCTAACAGAACGGCTTTGACGCCGGTATCAATCGCAGCGTCTACTGCGCGTTTCCAAGCGCCGACCGGACCCAATTCGCGCGCCCGAGCTGATAGTTCTTCCGGTAACCGGGATGGCGTGCGTCCCAGGTGTATATCGCCGACAGCCAGGATCCTCATGCGGCCATATCCGGATCAGACAGAAGCGGACAAACCCGAATTGTCAGACCCTTTCGATCACAACGGCTATGCCCTGGCCGATACCGATGCACATGCTCACCAGCGCGTAGCGGCCCTGCATCTGTTCCAGTTGCCTCAATGCCGTGAGGATCAAGCGCGCCCCGGATGCGCCCAGCGGATGCCCGATGCTGATGGCGCCGCCGTTCGGGTTGACCCGCTCATCCTGAAAATCGACTTGCAGTTGTTTCAGGCAACCGAGAACCTGGGTAGCAAAGGCTTCGTTGATCTCAATCACGGCCATATCGGATAATGACAGACCGGCGCGTTGCAGGGCTTTTTGTGACGCCGGGACTGGTCCTATTCCCATCACCCGTGGTTCAACGCCGGCGACCGCCCCGGCGAGGATGCGTCCCCGCGGAACAAGGCCCAGTTTATTACCTATATCCTCGTTCCCCAACAACAGCGCGGCCGCGCCGTCGTTGATGCCGGAGGCATTACCTGCGGTAACCACGCCATCCTCAAACAATGGGGACAGGCCAGCCAGTTTCTCCAACGTGGTTCCGGGTCTTGGGTGCTCATCGGCCATTACCTTTAGTGGCGGGTCCTTGCGCCGTTTGGCCGGAACCTCTATTTCGAGCAGCTCTTCCAGATAGAACCCGGCGTTTTTTGCGGTCTCGTATTTCTGCTGGGAGGCAGACGCGAACGCGTCGCTGTCCTCCCGGCTGATAGCGAGGTCTTTGCCCAGGTTATCCGCAGTCTGCGGCATGGTGTCGTCCCCATATTGCTTTAGAAGCGATTTGTTGGGAAAGCGCCAGCCAAGCACAGTGTCGTACATCTTCTGGTTGCGATCAAAGCCGGTTTCCGCCTTGTTCAGCACCCAGGGAGCGCGACTCATGCTCTCCACACCGCCGGCGATGAATAACTGTCCCTGGGAACAACTGATCGACCGCGCCGCATCCAGGGTCGCCGCGGCGCCGCTACCGCACAAACGGTTGACTGTAAGCCCGCCCACTGTGGTATGCATACCGGCCAGCAACGCGGCATTACGCGCGACATTGCGACAGTCCTCGCCTGCCTGGTTGGTATTGCCCAGGATCACATCTTCCACCAGGCTGCTCTCGATGCCGCTCCTGTCAAGCAACGCCTTGATAACGGCCGCGGCCAGGTCATCGGGGCGCATTCCCGATAACCCTCCGCCGTAACGGCCGAAGGGGGAACGGACTCCGTCATAGATAATCGCTTGCTTCACCTGTGTCATTACTTGTTACTCAGGACGACCTTGCCCATCTGGCCAAACGATTCCAGCAACTTGTGCGCGGCGACCGCTTCGCTCATCGGCAACACCCGATCTATCACGGGTTCGATCTTGTTTTCACTGACGAAATCCAGCATGGATTTGAATTCCGCATTGGAGCCCATTGTGGTTCCCTGGATACGTACCTGGCCAAAAAACAGTCTCGGCAGTTCCAGCCCGGTAGAGGGAACACCCAGGGTGGCGCCGAAGAACACGAAGCGTCCGGCGAGTTTTAACGTACTCAGTACCTTGTTCATGTCATCTCCGCCGGCGCTGTCTATGATCGCGTTAAATCCTCCTGCCTGCTTCTTCAGGATTTTATGGTAATCCTCCTGTTTGTAGCTGACACCGCCAACCGCGCCGATAGTTTTGGCTTTCTCAATTTTTTCCTCCGACCCGCTGGTGACGTACACCTTGGCGCCGAGCGCGGCGGCCCACTGTATGGCAAAGGTGGAAACACCGCTGCCGGCGCCGGTTACCAGCACGGTCTGTCCGGACTGCACTCCCGCCTGGGTCACTACGGCCCGCCAGGCAGTCAGGCCGGCCAGGGGAACGGCCGCTGCCTGCTCCCAGTTCAGATGCGCGGGTTTGTCATAGGCATCGGTAGCCGGACAGCAGATATATTCGGCAAACGTACCCTGGTCCGGCATACCCAGCACGCGGAATTCCGCCCCCGGCGCGTCCTGCCTGTCGCCCCAGGCACGGGCGGGATACACCACCACTTCCCGGCCGATCATGCTGCTGTCCACGCCTTCGCCCACGGCATCAATCTCACCCGCGCCGTCCGACCCGGCAATACAGGGCAGACTGGTGCGCGGATACCTGCCGATAGTGATCCAGTAGTCGCGCCGGTTCAGGGCAGAATTGTGCAACCTGACCCGCACTTCTCCCGGCCCCGGCTCAGGCGTATCCATCTCTTTGACCTGCAGGTTATCCGGACCGCCGAGTTCTTCCAATACGATTGCCTTCATACTGTGCTCCGTTATAGTTGTTTTTCAGAGTTGATTTGCAAAGTATATCCGAGCGTCGCACAGAAGAAAAATCCAATGTCAGTTTCCGACCTGCTTGGCTCGCGGACCTGTATTCCGCTGTCAAAATGATAAATGCCAGGGGATTACGCGGATATTTTTGATCAGGCTTCCCGGGCGCTCTACATTACAAGCCAGCGCTCCCTGAGCGCCCTGCCCGATCAGGTCAAGCCACTGCTTTAGAGCCGCGCCATGGCGCGCAGTCGGAGTCGCTGTTGCCTTGACTTCAACACCGTATATCTTGCCATTGTGCTCAATAATCAAATCCACTTCTTTGCCCGAACCGGATTGCCAGTAGTAAACATGCGGCCTTTCCCCATTCTGGCGAAAGCATTTCAGCCATTCCGTCGTTACAACAGTCTCGACCAGGGCGCCCAGGGTCGGGCCTTGCTGGACCGCTTCGCCGGTATGCAGACCTAAAACGTAAGTGGCAAGCCCGGAGTCCAGCAGGTACAACTTCGGGCTTTTCCGAATGCGTTTGCCAAGATTTTTATAATATGGCTGCAACAGGTACAAGAGTTGACTGGTTTCAAGTACCGACAGCCAGCGTTTCACAGTGGTAACACTGATACCGACATCGCTGGCAAGTTCCGACATATTTAAAACATTACCGGTACGCGCAGCAACCAGCATAAAGAACCTTGAGAAGGCGCCCAAGTCACTGACCTGGGTTAAATTCCTGACATCCCGCTCAATATATGTCTGTAAGTAGCCGGAAAACCAAAGCCGTCGGTCAACCTGATTATTCAGGCAAGGTTCCGGAAATCCGCCTTGTAATAACCAATCATCCAACCTTATCGCCGGCTGTTTGTCCCTCTTCGCTATTACGGGCGTAAATACCCGTTCTAACAAGGCCGCTGGTGTGATTGGCGGTTGCCTAGATATCTCCCTGACAGACAGTGGATCGAGCGTCAATACTGCCACCCTGCCAGCCAGAGTCTGGCTGACGCCTTGCATAAGCGGAAAGCTCTGGGAACCGGTTAATAACCATTGCCCGGGCCTGCGCTCCGGATCAACCCACTCCTTTATGTAATGCAGCAACTCGGGAGCGTATTGGATTTCATCCAGAATTAAGGGATTGTCATATGCTGCAAAAAAACCGACCGGGTCCGCCTGTGCCCGGGCTCGAATATCAGGCCGTTCTAGAGAAATATAATCATGTGAAGCGCCAAATTCAGTGCGCAGCAGCGTCGTCTTACCGGTTTGCCTGGCGCCAGTAACCAGGACTACCG
This sequence comes from Gammaproteobacteria bacterium, assembly GCA_965221335.1. Classification (GTDB taxonomy): domain Bacteria; phylum Pseudomonadota; class Gammaproteobacteria; order Eutrophobiales; family Eutrophobiaceae; genus JAAXHV01. The sequence continues at coordinate 891,354 of CBDCSC010000004.1, forward strand.
GAAAAGATTTCATCGCTCGTTTAATCGTTGCAGTCAAATGGCGTGGGATATAGTTCATGCAAATTTAACATTTAATATTAAATTTGCATGAACTATATCCCATTGCTTGTTAAGAATCAAATTCGAACTGAACTTGGCAGTGTGCTACAAATCCCCGTATCGTAGGACTTCTGACTTAATCGGGGGTGTCAATAATGACTTGTCGTTCGTTCAGGAAGCGGATTCACGTCCAGAGCGATGGTTATGCTTCTTCAGCAGCTTCATTTCAATATAGCATCCATATCGCTATGTTCCAGCATTCGGTTAATGATATTGATGGCTTCCTGTTTAGCTGCTTGCATAGGTTGTTTTGTTTCTTGCGAGTGCCTGATAGTATATCCGAGCGCCATACTGAAGAAAAATCCCATGAGAGAGAATAAAAAGCTCATGCCCATTGTACCTGGAGCCGCTATCTCCGGTCTGACTTTACTGTTGGTGTTACTGTCACTGCCAATTTTTGCAACATCTGATTCAGCCGATTTCAGTGAGCGTAAGCGGTTAGAGATTTCTCAAGTCACCCCTAGCGGGGAAGACATGGCGGCAGGTACGGAAATTGTCATCCAATTTAACCGTCCTGTAGTTCCTGTTGGGCGCATGGAACGTACTGCTGCTGAAATACCGGTTGATATCATTCCAAAATTAGATTGTCAGTGGCGTTGGATAACAACGAGCGCATTGGCTTGCATCCTGGATCAAAATGACAAGCTAAGGGAAACAACGGAATATACTGTCACTATAGAACCTGGCATTCGCGCGGAGGATGGCGCTACGATTGATCAAGCCTATACTCACCGTTTTATCACACAGCGTCCGCAGGTGCGCCATACATGGTTCGATACCTGGCTTGATCCTGGGACGCCAGCGGTAGTGTTATGGTTTAACCAACCGGTAAGTCGGTCTTCTGTTCGCGCCAGCATCATGTTTGTATATTCAGAAAGCGCCGATAATCAGGTATCTGCGACGCGCGCGGTCAAGGTGGAGAAAGCTCCAAACACACGTGAGAAACCCCACTATATCACCGGTCCCGGAGAAAGTTATGTACTGGATGATGACGCAGAAGAGACGCCTGAGCAAACACAGTCCGATCGGCATGAGGACGACATTACCAAAGAAACCAAAGGAGAAGAAGCCAGAAGGGTTTGGCTGATACTACCGGAAAAAGCGCTACCAGCAGCGACACGCGTCGTTCTGAAGGTAACCCCTGGTCTTGTTTCAGCCCTGGGTAAACAAACAGGCGTAGAAGACCGAACCCTGGTCAGTTTTGACACCTTTCGGGAATTTGAATTTCTTGGGGTCACCTGCGCCGACAACGATGGCAAAGACATATTCATTACCAACACAAACAAACCCGGCAAATGCAATCCACAGTCTCACATAAAGTTGACGTTTTCTGCCCCTGTGCTTAATTCTCAGATTAAGCAACATCTCATTATTCAACCCGACCTTGCCGGTGGCAGACAAGACTATGATCCGTGGGCCAATCGCCGCGATTATTCCCGCTTGGGCAACACCGATAAAAACCACCATTACCAGGTCAGTTTACCGGATTTGTTGCTACCCGCACAAACCTACACGCTTAAATCCAGAAAGACATACGCTGCTCTTATCAATAAAATACTTCCGCAGTTTTTGCAGATAGAAACCCTACAGGACGAATTTGGCAGGCACCTGAAAAAGCCCGTTGATCTATCGTTCGCCACTGATCATCGCCCCCCTGCTTTCAGACTGAAATACCATACCGCTGTATTGGAGAAGAACATTTCCTCGGATGTGCCGTTATACGTAACCAACCTGGATAGCGCCAGCTTCAAGTACAACAAGTTAACCGTGGACGGGCTTGAGGAGGGACAGTTACTACAGCTTGAAAATATTGTTAAAGCACAGGATATTCAATATACGATACCCATGCAAATCAGGGACATGCTGGACAATAAAAGCGGTGTAGTCTACGGCACACTTGATACGGAACCTGATATCCAAACCTACCGAGGGCAACGCGCTTTATTTGCAATGGTGAGTCCTTTCCAGGCTCATGTAAAGGTTGGTCATTACAACAGTCTGGTGTGGGTTACAGACCTGACTACCGGGGAACCTGTCGGCGATGCCCAGGTGCAAATTTACAAGGATAAACTCAATACCTTTTCTGCCGAACCGTTGGCGTTGTCCAAGAGCATGACAGATGCTTCCGGACTGGCGTTGTTGCCCGGCATAAAAAAACTGGACCCCGAACTGAATTTTTCAGGCAGGAATTGTTATTCACGTGGGAAAGATTGTGAACTTCTCTATATTCGGATTGAGAAGGCCGGTGAAATGATGTTAATGCCTCTGCAATACCAGTTTGAACTCAACGTGTTTCGCGCTTCCAACTACACTGTTTGGTCGAGAACAGAAAAACAATACGGTCATATCCATGCGTGGGGGATGACGGCGCAAGGCGTATATCGCGCCGGCGACACGATGCAATATAAATTCTATATTCGTGACCAGAATAATGATACTTATGTTCCTGCTCCGCAAAATACCTATAAACTGGAGTTGCTTGATCCAGCCGGAAAAACAGTACATGAAATTACAGATATCACGTTGTCTGAATTCGGCAGTTACAGTGGAGAGTACCCCATACCAGCTAATGCGGCCATGGGCTGGTATCAGTTCAAACTAACCGGCGACTTCAGTACAGATTATTCCTGGTTTCCATTGCGGGTGCTGGTAACCGACTTTGTTCCTTCGCCGTTTAAAGTCGATAACACAATCAACGGCGATTTATTTCGAGCGGGGGATGAAATTGAGGTCACGAGCAACGCTAGGCTGCACTCAGGAGGCCCCTACACCGATGCAGAAACCAGGGTGAGTGTTGCTTTGGAAGCTGCCTTTTTTTCTCCAACACATCCTGTGGCCAAGCGATTCCGATTTGATAGTTACAAGGAAACATGGTGGAAAACTGTTTTTCAGAGTATTGATGATTCGGGTGATGAGGGTGAAATCCAACATCGCTTCAGGTTGCCTGCGGAGGATATTGTTTATGGCCGTTTGACGGCAGAGAGCGCTGTGCGTGATGACCGTGGGAAATATATTACGGCGCGCAGCAGTGCCGATTACTTCGGCGTAGATCGCTTGGTTGGTTTGCATTATAAGTGGCTGTACCAGCAGGGACAGCCGGGTGGCATCGACTACCTGGTTGTAGATCAGCATGGCGAGCCGGTGTCGGGCCATCAAGTGAGTATAGAAATTGAGCGCCAACAAATAAAGAAAGCCAAGGTCAAGGCAGCAGGTAATGCATACCTGGACAATTATATTGAAGAATGGTTGGCTGAGAGTACCTGCAATGGAACGTCAAAAACTGAAGCGTCGGTCTGTACCTTCACTCCGGAACACTCGGGAATCTACAGGATTACCGCCACCGTTACGGATACCCAGGGACAGAGCCACAGCACGACGGGTTGGGCATGTGTTACAGGAAGCTCACGAGTAGTTTGGCGTGAGCCCAGCGATAATTCATTGACCATCATCCCGGAGAAAGATGAATATCGTGTCGGGGAGCAGGCGCGTTACCTGGTCAAGAACCCTTATCCAGGGGCCAAAGCCTTGATTTCCATAGAACGATATGGGGTGTTGAAGGCCTGGACACAAGAACTGGAAGGTAGCGCCCCTGTCATTGAGATTGATATGGAAAAAAATCTGGCGCCGGGGTTTTATCTCTCTGTTCTGGTAGTCTCACCACGCGTAGAAACGCCACCACCCGGATTGGGAGAACTGGATCTTGGCAAACCGACGTTCAAGATAGGCTATGTGAGCACTTCTGTAGTGGATCCGAATAAACAGGTTATGGTCTCCATATCAACCGATACCGAAGTTTACAAGCCGCGCGACACGGTCAACGCGACCATACAGACAGCATTCAAACACGGGAGCGATACGGAAGATGTGGAAATCGCCGCTGTGGTATTGGATGAGGCGGTATTGGACTTGATAGAAGACGGCAAGGCGTATTTTGACCCTTATAAAGGGTTCAACAAATTGGATGGATTGGATTTGCGCAATTATAACCTGTTGACGCGACTCATAGGGCGCCAGAAATTTGCCCAAAAAGGTGCGAACCCAGGTGGAGGTGGTGGCGCCACAATCAGTTTGCGATCGCTGTTCAAATATGTCAGTTATTGGAATCCCTCCCTGAAACCGGATGACAATGGACAAGCTACGATCAAGTTCAAACTGCCGGACAATCTTACCGGTTGGCGAATATTGGCGCTGGCGGTTACCCCCACCGACCGTATGGGACTGGGAGACACTGGCATCAAGGTCAATCGACCCACGGAAATCCGACCACTGATGCCCAACCAGGTGACCGAAGGAGACACATTTCAGGCCGGCTTCAGCGTGATGAACAGGTCTGATCAGACAAGACAGATCGGTGTCACACTGAGTGTTGATGGCCCCATTCAATCTCCGGCCACATCCAAACAATCCCTGTCATTAGCTCCTTATAAACGCGCCAGTGTCTATATTCCGGTGACGACCTCACGGCTGGCAACCGGAGAGCAGGCCAAACCCGACTCGGTTCAATTTACCGCCACGGCAACAGATAACCTGGACGCTGACAGGATTCAACATAAATTACCGGTTTATCGAAAGCGTTCATTGAAAACTGTTGCTCAACATGGCGTCACGGACGGACAGAGCGTTTCCCAGACTTTGCATATCCCTGACGGAATACATACCGACACAGGCGCAGTTTCGGCGACCTTATCCCCCACACTTATCGGTAATCTGGAAGGTGCATTTCGTTACATGCGTGATTATCCCTACAATTGTTGGGAGCAGATTTTATCAAAAGGTGTAATGGCTTCGTATTATCAACAGTTACAGGGTTATCTGACGGACACACTGGAATGGGAAACAAGCCAGGCCTTGCCGGAGAAAACCTTGAAACTGGCTGCAGATTACCAGGCCGACAATGGTGGTATGGCGTATCACAAGCCGCTGGATCAATATGTCTGTCCCTACTTGAGCGCCTATACTGCGTTGGCTTTCAACTGGTTGCGTGAACATAATCAACCGGCGCCGGAAGTCGTAGAAGCGAAGCTGCATGCTTATCTTGAACGCTTGCTGAGAAGAGATATTTTTCCGACAAATTATTCTCGTAGCGTGGTATCAACTGTGCGCGCAATGGCGCTGGCCGCATTATCCGAACACGGTAAAGTTTCATTACAGGATCTGCAACGTTACCGCTCACATGTTCAGTTGATGGACTTGTTTGGTCAGGCGCACTATATGAAGGCTGCGCTTTCCTTGCCTGATGGAGCAGAGTTGGCGCGGGATATCAATGCCGAAATTCTGAAGAAGGCCAATTACTCTTCCGGGCGACTCAGTTTTCCCGAAGATTTGCCGTATCCTTTTCTGGATATACTGTCCTCGCCGTTGCGAACGAATTGTGTCTTGCTGTCTGCGATGACCAAATATGCTGGCATCAACACAGATCGCTCATTCGACCAAACCCCTGCCGACCTGGTCAGTTTTGTAACGCAGTCGCGCGGCAACCGCGCGCACTGGGAAAATACCCAGGATAATATGTTCTGTATGAAGGGCATTCTGGATTATGCGCAAATCTATGAAAACGTTAAACCGGATATACAAGTGACTGTCAGCCTGGATGAGGAGACCCTGGGCAATACCGTATTTGATGATTTACGTCTGCCGGCAACGACATTGGGTCGACCGATAAATAGCAGCGACACAGGTGCGAGGCGTAAGATGAATATATCCCGTCAGGGTGCCGGCAGGCTTTATTATACTGCTCGTCTCAGCTATGCGGAGCAACAGGCTTTAACACAAAGGGTGAATGCCGGTATCGATATTCGTAAAGAATACAGTGTGAACAGGGATGATAAATGGGTATTGCTAAATTCACCATACGAACTTAAACAGGGTGAGTTGGTGCGTGTAGATATCTACTTGTCGCTCCCTGCGACGCGTCGCTTTGTGGTCGTGGACGACCCTGTGCCTGGTGGTCTGGAACCCCTCAACCTGGATTTGGCTACAACCTCGATAATAGATGCCGGCCAATATAACTTTGAACCTGCTGACGGGGCCTGGTGGTTTACATTTGATGATTGGCGAAGCTTCAACACATCACAACTGAGCTTTTACCACAAAGAAGTTCGGCACGATGCTGTACGCTTTTATTCTGATCGTTTACCAACGGGCAATTATCATCTCTCCTATATGTCACAGGCTATCGCTCAAGGCGAATTCCGACTGGCGCCGGTGCATGCGGAGGAAATGTATCATCCGGAAGTATTCGGCAAAGGCATGTCAGGCAACATTAACATAGGTAAATAGCGAGCGTATTGTTGAAATCAATGCAATGGAAAAAGTCAGCGCTCTTGTCATGCGTCATCGGTGGCGGCATATTTGCAGCGCTTAGCGTTTACAATCTTGAGCCTATTCCTGAAACATTTCATGCCATTCTATCCTCAAGCCAGCATGTGCAGTTCCTTGACAGAAACGGCGAGCCATTAAGTACAACTTATCAGAGCAACTGGAATATTCACGATACGGTCACGTTGCAGGAAATTCCGGATTTTCTCAAGACTGCATTTATTTTTTCTGAAGACAAGCGTTATTACCATCACTCCGGGGTGGATTGGTTGGCAAGAATCGCCGCGCTTATCACCAACATAAAAGCTCAACGCGCAGTACGTGGCGCCAGTACCATAACAGAGCAAACGGTGAGAATGATACATCCGCGCCCGCGCGTAGTATGGTCACGCTGGTTGGAAGGGATCGAAGCAATGCAATTGCAGCGCCATTTCACCAAGGACCAGATACTGGAGTTTTATCTAAATCAAGTGCCGTATGCGGCAAATCGTAGAGGTGTTGTCCAAGCTGCCAATTATTATTTTAATCGTGACTTGGATACCTTAAGTAAAAAAGAAATGCTGGCGCTGGTAACGCTTATCCGCGCGCCAAGTCGCCTGGATTTATGGAAAAACAAGAAGGCATTGGAGCACAGTATAAGCAGGTTAAGCGATCGACTGGTGGAGGAGAATATATTAGGGCAACAGGAAAAAGAGCAAATTTTATCAGCATCCTTTCAATTGGAAACGCGCGACCTTGCTGTTAATGCAACTGAATTCATCCGCCATGTAAAAAGACAGCCCTTATTACGCCTGGCCGGTTGGCCGCACGTGAAAACCACACTGGATTCCACACTTCAGGCCCGCGTTCAAACCATGCTGGATGAAAGTTTGCGTCATCTTGCATACAGACGAGTACATAATGGCGCTGTGCTTATCGTTAATCATGGCACAGGAGAAATCCTTGCCTGGGTGGTAGCAGGTAAGAACGCCGGCAATACTCCTGGTCGGTACATTGATGCTGTCTCTACACCACGCCAGCCAGGTTCGGCGTTAAAACCGCTGTTGTACCTGTTGGCCTTGGAAAAAGGCTGGTCTGCAGCTACTCTGATTCATGATGCAGCGCTGGGAGTCCCTGTTGGCAATGGACTGTACGCTTACCGGAACTACAGCAACAGGTTTTACGGCAAGGTGACCGTGAGAGAAGCGCTTGGCAATTCCCTGAACATTCCTGCCGTAAAAACACTGCTATTTGTAGGGGCTGAAAACTACCTGAATTTTCTGGACAATCTGGGCTTCTCCGGATTTACCCATCATCCTGATTATTACGGGGCTGGTATTGCTCTGGGTAGTGCAGAGGTCACGCTGTACGAATTGGTACAGGCTTTTACAGCCATTGCAAACCAAGGTGTTTTTCAGCCTTTGACAGTATTTTCCGATGGTCTGAGTGTCAGCGCACCTTATCGCGTAGCCCCGCCGGAAATTACTTCTTTAATCAGCGATATTTTATCCGACCCACAAGCCAGGAAACTGGAATTCGGCGAGCACAGCTTGCTTAACTTCCCAATACAAACAGCGATCAAAACCGGCACTTCGACTGACCACCGGGATAGTTGGGCAGTCGGCTTTAACTTTCACTACACCGTTGGTATCTGGATGGGGAATCTCGACCAATTACCGACTGATGGTATAACAGGCGCCACGGGCCCGGTGTTATTGCTCAGAAGCATATTCTCGGAGCTCAACAAGCGCCAGGAAACAAAAGCACTCCCTATCCATAAAAGACTGGTGAAACAGGATGTATGCGTCAATACGTTGCAGATCAAGACAATGGATCATGATTGTGAGAGCTACAGTGAATGGTTTGTACCAGGGACAGAACCTGTAGCAACTATGCCAGCTAACCAGCCAGAACAACCGATAAAGTTAACCCGACCTACCCCAGGGTTGCAAATTGCCATTGACCCGCGTTTGCCGGAACAAGCACAGGCATTTGAATTTCACATCCAAGGAATTTCAGATAAAGAAATAGTTCGTTGGAAAATAGATAATTCGGAAATTGTTATGTCAGGCAGTAAATATTACTGGCCACTGCAAAAAGGGAATCATGATGTGCAGGCAACGGTGTGGAGTGGAGAGCAACTGATCGCTGAAATTGAAAAAACCCCATTTATGGTCAAGTGATTCTTTGTCCCACCCGGGACACTGAACCTGGCAGCTTGAGCAGCCCCCGGCCGCGCACTGTTGTTCACGCGGCAATGCCGTAGCTTGCGACGCGCCATCACCGTACTCCAGCGAAGCAGCAATTCAGCAGGTAGGGCGCTGTCAAAAACTCGTTCCCACGGAGATTTTGATCGAGCGCAATGGGGTATTGGTCTCGAACGTGTCTACGAACGGGTCCGGTCCCGGGAACCCAAAATCTGCGCCGATCGTGTTGGTCACATTCTCTGCCACGATATTCGCAAACCAGGGCGATGAATCGCTGCTGAGGCGCGCACTCAGGGCCAACGAAGTAAAAGCGTTGTCGTACAGTCCTTCACTGAGTTGGTTGAACTTGGATGAGCGATGCTTTAGGGTGCCGCCGATGGCAACAGACCAGTCTGCAAACATGCGCTGTTCCCAGTCAGCGTTAAATGCCACTGATACGCGGGGCGATTGCGCCAGGCGCTCATTTCTGCCCTTGTCTTCAGCATCAGCATAGGCGCCTGCTGCGCTTATCCTGAGGTTATCGGTCACCTGCCAGGTCAACAAGCCGTCAACGCCGGTCGAACGTGCCCGGTCGTTGCTGGAGATAAACTCGCCGGTGAACAGCAGTTGCTGCAGGCCGAAAACATCGATGTGAAACACCGCCACATCAAGCTGTACGCGGCCGTTCAGCAGGCTCGACTTCATGCCGACTTCATAGCTGTTGGCGCGTTCATCATCCACAAACGCGTCCCGCTGCGGGTTGCCCGTACCCAGGGCGGGATCCAGCGCGATGGAATTGAACTCGCCATAGCCGCCGGACTTGCCGCCGCGAGCAAAAGATGCGTAGACCATCACGTCCGGAGTCAGATCATACTGCAATGAGACACTGCCGCTCACCAGGTCATCGGTGACATTATCGAGTCTCTGGTAGGGGAACGGCGCTTGTATCACCGAATTCCACAGGGTGAATGGCGCCCGGTTGGTGCGTCCAAAATGCACTTTTTTCTTTTCGTGGGTAAAGCGCAAGCCCAGGTTGACCCGAAATTGATCAGTCAAGCTGTAGTTTGCCTGACCGAACACCGAGTAAGCGGTGGTTTCCTGGGCGAATGTGTTGGTATAGGAACCGTTGAAAATCTGGCCGCTGATAGGAACCGGCGGCGGCGGGAAGTCCGGGATGCCGAATACACTATCCCACAACATGTCCCAATCGCTGTGGAAGAAAAACACCCCGGCCAGGTAATTCAGGCGTTCACCCCCACTGGAAGCCAGGCGTAATTCCTGCATGACCTGCCAGTAGTCCTCGGTACGGATAAACAGGCTCGCGTCCTTGTTGTCGAAATCGAAGTCCGAATAGTTCTTGTGATCGGAGGTTGCATACGACGTAATCGAAGTCACGGTGGCATTGTCGAACTCGTAATTCAGCGTTCCGGTGGCTATATGAGCCTTGAGGTGAGTAAGGTCGTCGCCATCTACCAGGCGCGGGTCAGAACTCCAGGATGCCTTGGTGTCGTCGAAATCGGATTCACCCAGGTCCGGGCCTTCGCCGAGTCCAAGCGCAGACAGACCGGGACGGGTTATCTGGGTCGGCAGACCTACACGCCGGTTATCGGTGTACTGGTGGCTGATCAGCGCATTGAACCGACCCGCTGGTTCCCACAGCAGGGAAGTACGAATTCCGGCGTCCCGGTCTTCCGGCACATCTTTTCCGGTGCTGACGTTATGCACCCAACCATTCAGATCGGACCATGTGCCGGCGATGCGCAAGGCCAGTGTATCGTCCACCGGCAGGTTTACCACACCTGAACCGAACCATCCACCATTCTGGGCTTCGAGCCCGAATTCGATGTCTCCGCCGAACTCCTGCTCCGGCGAATTGTTGACGACCGAGATACCTCCCAGCGTGGTGTTTTTGCCGAGCAGGGTACTCTGTGTGCCCTTTATCAACTCCACCCGTTGGACGTCGAACAAGGTGTGCCCGTACAGGCGAACGTTACCCAGGAATGCGCCGTCTATGAACATGCCAATGGAATTGTCGAAAGCGACGTTTCCTGCCTGGGTGCCAATGCCGCGAAAAGTCACACCGGGGCTGTCACTGGGAGGGCGTGCGAACTCAAAACTGGGAACGATATTGGCAAGCTCGCCTATCATGTCCACCTGGCGCCTGTTGATGTTTTCCTCGCCAAATACCGTGATTGAAATCGGTACATCCTGCAGTGACTGTTCGCGTTTTTGCGCGGTAACAACGACTTCTTCCAACATGCCGGTTCCTTGCGTAAACCCCGTTACACTCACCAGCGCCGCCAATACTGCGACGGCGAATCGTATCAGTTTGCTCATTGTTGGTTCCTCCGATTACTTGTGAATCTTATATGGCATTGGCTAAGGCTGATGCAGTCTGTTCTGCAAACAGTTTTTTCATGATCCTGCGCGCCTTCATTGAGTGCGTATCTGCGGCAACCAGTATTTCCGCGGGTTGCCGCTGATCCGAGATCATCTTTTCTACGGCTTCCACCGCTTCGATGTCCTCATCGATAATGGCCGAAAACACATTGTTGACCGTGTCGGTAATTTCCTGGTTGTCTCGGGCAAAGGTACGAGACCAGGCAACCAGATAGTTGGTTGATGTCGCCGTTGCGGGGGTCACTGCGTGACAGACCCGATACTGGGCAACAGTGTCCCCGTCCGGCTGAATAAACTTTTCGCGCGCAACATGCAGGTTGGGAGGATAAAAATCAATCAACACCTCCCGGTCCAGCGGACCTTCGGTACCGAGCGCTTCCTTGAAGAAACCGGTCAGCTTCTCATTGGGGATCATCCGCAGACCGCGCAGAAATCCATCATGTTCGGAAATTTCCACCTCTGTGGCCGCCACCGAGTCTGTCCCTATGGTGCCCGGGTGCAGGTAGGACAGGTGCGAGATATCCGTCAGGTTCTCATGCAACAACTGCGCCCGCCCGTTGAGGTGGTTTGTGAGCGCGGGAACGGCGAGCCAACCGGGCTCGGTCAGACGTATTTCTTTGTGATCGGGAATTCGGCCGGGGTCTGCCTGCGCCGGGTCACCGACCCAGATCCATAGCCACTTCCACTTCTCTACCAGCACATATGCCGGCACCCGGCAGACATCAGGAATGGTTTCCTGGCTGGGAATTCTGACACAGTTGCCGTCCGGACCGTATTGAAAACCGTGATAACCGCATTCCAGAACGTCGCCGCGCACCTGCCCCTTGGCCAGCGGGAAGCTGCGGTGTGGGCAACGGCCATACAGGGCGACGGGCTTGCCTTGCGTATCCCGGTAGAAAACCACCGGTTGCCCGCAGATCCAGCGCTCAAACGGACGCTCCGCAGTCACTTCGCTGCTCCACGCCGCGACATACCACTGGTTCTCCAGAAATTCCTCGCCTTCAGCAAATGGCCACATAAGCTTCCCCTGTACTCAGATTCATCCCCGTAGTTTCTGTCTTCATCCGGCGGCCACGGCTTCCGGCGGCATGGCATCGGAATAATCGACCAGCCGGGACTTATAGACTTCCCGGGGCAACGTCCCGTAAGGGACCAGTTTGATGTCGGTGGTAACGAGTAGCCGCGCGCGCACTTCATCCGCGATTCGTTGCTGTAAATGACCAGACGCTACCGCACCGTCTCGGCCAAGTTCAACCACTACCGGCAGCGGCAGTGTCTGCCTCACCCCTGTTTCTCTGGGTCTTACCTGTATTACACCCGACACATCAGGGGAGAAGTCGTTGAGCACGCTACGCAGCGCCGACGGAAACACATTGACGCCGCGCACGATGAGCATGTCGTCAGTCCGCCCGATACAACGTATCCTGGGTCCGGTTCGACCCAGTGGATTAGGTTGCATGTTTACTACTACATGGTCGCGACTGCGGAAGCGTAACAATGGCATTGCCTCCCGCTGTAATGCCGTATATACCAGTTCGCCCTGCGCGCCGTCCTCCCAGGCGCGCGGCGCGCCGGTTTCGGGATCTATGAGTTCCACATGGGCATAACCACGGGCCATGAAGTGCATACCGTTGCCGTCGTCGTCCTCGGCCCAGGCTGATAAAGTGATATCGCCGATCCCCATGGATTCACGCACCCTGCAGCCAAACGCGTCCTCGAGGCGCCCGCGAATCAGCGGGTCGCCGCCCCCCGGTTCTCCCGCGGTGATCATGTTCTTCAGACCCAGGCTGCGGGTATCGATATCATGTTTGCCGCACCAGTCGATCAGGTATTGTCCGTAAGATGGCGTGCAGCTTATCCCCGTCGCTTTCAGGTTCCTGATTGCCGCCACCAAGCGTTCCGTGTTTCCGGTTCCTATTGGAATGACCGTGCAGCCAATCTTGTTAAATCCATCGTATACCGCGCCGGCAACAAAGGGTCCCGCATTAAATCCGACAACGATGCGTTGCCCCCTGGAAAAACCGGCCGCGGTATAGCCGCGGGCTACATTCGTTGCATAGACATCCAGATCCTTGCGCGTAAGCGCCAACAGACAGGGTACGCCAGTCGTGCCGCTGGTATTGTAGACGCGCCGTAATGCTTCCGGAGAACACGCCAGGTGCTCCCCAAACGGGGGAGAGGCTGCCTGGGTCGCCCTGAGCTCATCTTTCTCAGTGAACGGGAGGTCGGAGATATTATCCAGTTCACCCACTTCTTCAGGCGTGCGAAACCCGGCCTCACTCAGCTTGCGCCGATAAAACGCAGATCGTTCGAATATGTACCTTACCTGGTTCCGGTATACTTCCCGGTCCAACGAAAATTGTTCGGCTAGCGGCCTGGTTTCGGTTTGCCTGTCATACATTAGATCTTCTCTGCAAACCGCGTTACCGGTGGTAGGCCTCATTATTCGGCGTGTGGTCGCCGGCGAGCCAGCGACTGAGTTCGCGCCGGGCCTTACTACGCTGATCTGCGTTGATTTGTTCGACATCTTCGTGATCGACGGTAAATTCGATCAACAGCTTGGCCGGGTCATACACATACAGCGAATAACAATAGCCATGGTTCAGGATATACATGTCAGGTTCCTTGTAACCGGCGTCCGTCAAGCGCTCGACAATACCGTTCTGGGTGTCCCGGTCGACCTTCATGGCAAGGTGTCGAAACCCGGAGAGCGGTAATTCCGGTCCGAATTCCCGCTGGTCATCCTCATCGGCAAACTGGAAAAAAGCCAGGCATTCGCCATCGCCAATATCAAAAAAGCAATGCATATAGGTTCGTTCCCTGCCGAATAACTCGGTCTTTTCACACCAGGTGGCAACCAACGGAAACCCGATAATTTCCTCGTAGAATTTCCTGGTGGCCTCCATGTCCGTGGTCACGTGCGCATTGTGGTGCAGTCGGCTGAATATCTTGAGTTTCTCGTTCATTCTCAGTTACTCCCCCAGCAACGGGTATCTTCAGCATATTATTAAGGAAACTCTGAACAAGTCCATCCTGGACTTGTCAGAGTACGGAAAACAAAAATGCGATTTTTGTTTTCCTCACAATATCAATGCCTTACAGTCATTGATATTGACGATACATCCTTGTATCGTAGGAACCTCTGTCTTAATCAGAGGTTCCTTAAGATCATCATCATTTTCGGGCAATACTACAATTTTCGTATTCCGAAGTCAAGTTCGATTATCGAAAATATCACAGCGGTTGATGGTGCGCCGGCAAAATTGCTAAAGACGGGATTTTCAGAGGTTCCTGCAATCATGTTATAGTTATTTTTCTATTGCTATAACCACAACAGGGGGAAGCGCCAGTGACTGACAAAGCGTCTCCGGCAACGGCCATATGCGGGTTTGACGCAGATAACATATTGATTCGCGGGAAAAATCTCGTGAACGTCATAATGGGCAAGTATTCGTTCACGGAACTGTTTCTGTTGCAGGCGCTCGGCGAGGAACCCACCGCGAGTCAATGTCGCATCGTCGACGCGGTGATGGTGACCATCATGGAGCATGGTCTGGTGCCTTCTGCGTTGACCACCAGGCTGACCCATTACGGCGCACCGGAATCTTTCCAGGGCGCGGTGGTAGCCGGCTTGCTGGGAGTAGGAGACCGTTATGCGGGCACGGCGGGCGAATGCGGCGCGCTGCTGGAGGCAGTCGTCGCTGCGTCTGAACCGGAAAGGAAAACGGTAGCGCTGGAGAAAATCAAATCGTATCGGCAAATACGGCGGCCGGTGCCCGGTTTCGGCCACCCAATTCACCATGGCAAGGACCCGCGTGTCGAGAGGCTACTGGAAATAGTCGAGGAGACGGGAGTTGGCGGCGAATATGTCAAAGCCCTGAGTACGCTCGAATCTTGTTTGCAGGAGGTCCTGAACAAGACCCTGGTCACCAATGTCAGCGCTGCAATCGCGGCGGCCCTTGCTGAGGCCGGTGTGCCGTCAGCCATGATGCGCGGAGTGGTGCTTACTGCCCGATGCGCAGGTCTGGTGGGCCACCTGTTTGAGGAGATGAACAACCCGATCGCGCACGATTTGTGGGTCGATGCCCGCAAAAATATCCGCGCGCCTCGCTGACCCGGTTGCTCTATCATGTGGATTGACGTCAGCGGAGGCAGGCTGTACCTGAAGCAAGCGGGAGAGGGAACGCCGTTGCTGTTGATGCACGGCTGGACCCTGGACCACCGTATGTTTGAGCCACAGTTGCCCAGCCTCAGTGAACGGTTTCGCGTTATCAGCTATGACCGGCGCGGGTTTGGCCGCTCCAAACTGCCTCCGGACCTGGACCTGGAACTTGATGACGTGGACAGAATCGCAGATGCGTTGTCATTGGACACACTGCACCTGTTGGGCATGTCCCAGGGCGGACGCCTCGCGTTGCGTTATGCCGTGACCAGGCCGCACCGACTGCGTTCTTTGGTTCTACAGGGCGCAGTGGTCGACGGCTTGGATATTGCCGGACCTGAGCACGAAAACATTCCGTTTTTTGACTATGCGGAGCTTGTGCGCGCCGGAAAAACCGATGAGATGCGCCGGCGCTGGCTCAAGCATCCGATCCTGGCATTGGGGTCGGGACATGACAACAAGCAGCGGTTGCTCAAGGAAATAGTGGGTGATTACAGTGGCGCCGATTTGCTTGACTTCTCGCCGGATAAATTTTCCACTTCTCTGGATGTCCTTGGGGAACTGGCGCGGTTCTATGCTCCCACGCTTATCCTTACCGGCGCACAGGAAACTGTCCGCCTGAGAGCGCATGCAAAAAAACTCCTTGAGATAATCCCGGATAGCCGTGAGGTTATCCTCGAACATAGCGGACACATGAGCAACCTCACCGAACCTGCGTTGTATAACGAACAGATACTGCGATTTTGCGCCGGCGTGGATGCAGCGCGGTACTCAGGGGCGCCGCTGTAATCAAGGAAGCTCTGGACTTAATCTCAGAGGTTTCTTCAGCGGAATGACGCGGCCCTGATCGAGTGCGCAAGAATAGGATAACGGCGCAGCTCCTGCTCAATTTTCTTTGCAGCCATCTTGAGGTGAGGCAGACGGGTCTCGATCATCTTTTCCTGGTTGACGCGGGTAGTTGCGGTTGAACAGTTTATCGCGGCGAGTATTTCACCTTCATTGTCAAATACCGGCACGGCTACGGATATGATTCCGTAGTCAAGCTCATCCTGTGTGGAGGTAAAACCCTGGCGCCGGCACTTATTCAGGATTTGCCGGAGCCTCGTCCTGGAGATAATCGTCTTGTCGGTCAGTTTGCGCGGTTCAATCCCGGCAAGATAGTCTTCGATAAAGGCTTCGGACTGGTGTGCAATGATGACCCGGCCAAGAGACGTTGCGTATGCCGGGAAGCGGGTACCGATCCCTGCATCGAGCCTGATCATGCGATTGGTCGAGACATGAACCAGGTACAGGATGTCCTGGTGAGACAGTACAGCCAGTGATGAACTGTCCCCGGTGCTGTCCCGAACATCCTGGAGGTACGGACGGGCGATTTCCTCCAGGTTTACTGATTCCAGGAACGCCGATGCAAAACCCATTACCTCAGGGGTTAACAGGAACAGCTTACCTCTTTTCCCCACATAACCCAGTTCAACCAGCGTATTCAGGCAACGCCTGGCTACCGCGGGGTTCAGGTTCGTTGCTGCGGCAACCTCGCTGAGAGTCATTTCCGGGTTGTCCCTGGTAAACGTCCGCAATACGGACAGACCTCTGGCCAGTGTGCTGAGGTACTCACCGTCTTTTTTAGGCTTGTTATTCATGGCTTTATGCCAACCGGCGCCGGCAGGGTCGCGACGGTAGTCTCAATCCAGTCCTCGGTTTCACGCAGGATTTGTGCGGATTTCTTGCCCTTGGATTGAATGGGCTGACCGATCACCATCTGTATTGTTCCGGGCCGTTTAAGAAAACTGTTGCGCGGCCACAGGTAGCCGGCGTTATGCGCTATCGGAATAACCGGATAACCGGATTTCTCTGCCAGCAACGCGCCGCCAGGATGGTATTTTTGCCGCGCGCCCGGAGCCAGCCGGGTGCCTTCCGGGAACACCACGACCCACAAGCCGGAATCCAGGCGTTCCCTGCCCTGCCGCACGAGTTGCCTCAGCGCCCGCAGACCCAGGGAACGGTCGATAGCGATGGGTTTCATCGTAGCGAGTCCCCAGCCATATATAGGGATGCGTAACAGTTCGCGTTTCAATAACCACACCTGGGGAGGGAACAATAATTGAATCATCAGGGTCTCCCACGCGGACTGGTGTTTGCACATGATGATTGCGGGTCGGTCGGTGATATGATCCAGACCCTGCACCTCGGCTTTAATCCTGCAGGTGATTCCCAGCCACCACAGGTTGAACCTGGCCCAGTTTGCGACCAGTCGAAACCTGAGCGGGAAGGGCACAGCCAGAAGGAAAAATGTGATAGGGACCGCGATGAGGGTAGAGAAGACCATGCCCAGCAGGAACATTGACGAGCCTATCCAGATGGATAAGGTTGTCCCGTTCGGCGGATTCATTGTCAGCATGAAAGCAGCGCAGTCGCGGCCTGGGCCAGATCGTCATAGACAGGAATGCTGTCGGGAATGAGGCCTTCATCCAGTTGTTTTTGTCCCTTCCCTGTTCTCACAAGCATCGGACTTGCCTTGACTGCCAGCGCTGCCTGGATATCGCTGAGCCGGTCGCCGATGACGGGGACGCCGGGCAGCAAGGTATGCAGTCTTCTCTCTATCTCCTTCAGCAGCCCCGGTTCAG
Source organism: Gammaproteobacteria bacterium (assembly GCA_965221335.1). Taxonomy (GTDB): domain Bacteria; phylum Pseudomonadota; class Gammaproteobacteria; order Eutrophobiales; family Eutrophobiaceae; genus JAAXHV01. The sequence goes on from CBDCSC010000004.1 coordinate 909,122, forward strand.
GTTTACGGCAGGCACAGCCCTGGTCAGGCCCATGCGGGCAAAAGAAAATCGCTTCTACCACGCCGCCGTACTGGGCGAGATGGTTATGCATTTTCCGGTGAATCCTGTTCAACTCCTTCAGTGTCAGCTTGCCCCTGGCCAGCCCGGATTGATTGGTGGCAATAACAGTGTGATAACCCTGTTGGTTAAGTTGCGCAATGGCTTGCAGGCTGCCAGGTATTGGAATCCATTCCTGTTCCGATTTGATGTAGTCATCGGAATCCTGGTTAATCACGCCGTCCATGTCGAGTATTACCAGTTTCATTGCAGCCTTGAAATGTCCGCGGTAGCCAGGAATAATTGGCGCAACCGGCTTAACAACGCCAGACGGTTATTTCTCAACCCCTCGTCCTCGCACATAACCATTACCTCATCAAAAAAAGCATCCACGTAATCCCTCAGACCTGCCAGCGCAGTGAGGCGGGTAATGTAATCGTCGGAAGACTGATGTTCCACTACCCCGGACGCATGAATTTGCTGATACAGGTCCCGTTCCGTTTTATCCACAAGCAACGCTTGATCCGGTTCAATATTGCCGGTGTGCTGCGCCTGCTTGAGAATGTTATTGATGCGTTTGTTGGCTGCCACCAGGCTCTCCGCTTCCGGTAACCGCAGAAATCCGCTTACTGCCAGCGTCCTCAAGTGGAAATCATGGGGCCGGACCGGCCGGCACGCTTGCACGGCGTCGAATACTGCCGGGTTGACGCCATTATCCAGGTAATAGCGCCGCAGCCTGTCCAGCATGAAATCAAATACCTCGGCGGTTACCGCCGCCGCATTGACCGAATCCGCAAACGCGCCGGCAGAATGGGCCAGGCAGGCTTCCAGGTCCAGGGGTAATGCGCGTTCGATCATGATCCGTAAACAACCCAGCGCGGCGCGGCGCAATCCGAAGGGATCCTTGTCGCCGGTCGGTCCCTTGCCGATGGCAAAGATTCCTGTCAGGGTATCCAGCTTGTCAGCCAGCGCAAGCACCATGCCCGTGTTCGTTTCCGGTAAGCCGGCGCCGGCATACCTGGGCATGTACTGTTCTTCCAGCGCTTGGGCGACTTCCGGGTGTTCACTGCTTTCCAGCGCATAATAGCGCCCCATTACCCCCTGGAGCGCCGGAAACTCACCGACCATATCGGTTAAAAGGTCACATTTCGCCAGGCGCGCGGCGCGCACGACCAAGTCCGGATCAAATTCCAGTTGCTGCGCAATTGATTTACCCAGGATTTCAATACGTGTTGCCTTGTCGGCAAGCGTACCCAGCTTTTGTTCAAATATGACCTTGTCCAGTTTTTTCGCGTAACTTTCCAGCGATTTGCTGCGATCACGTTCCCAGAAAAACGCTGCATCGCTCAAGCGCGGCCGTATGACCCGCTCATTGCCGAGCTTGATGGCATCAGGAGAGCGACTGTCGATGTTGGCTATGGAAATAAACTCTGCCGCCAGTTCGTCTGTGTCCGGGTTCAATACGGGAAAATATTTCTGGTGCGACTGCATGCTGGCAATAAGCGCCTCTTTGGGGAGTTTCAGGAATTGTTCATCAAACGAGCCGATGATCGCAACCGGCCATTCCACCAGTGCGGTCACTTCATCCAGCAGCTCCTCATTGATCAGCGCGTTCTTCCCTTCAGCCTCAGCCAGTTCAAGCACCGCTTCCCTGATTTGTTTTTTTCTCGCATCGAAACTTGCAACTACGCGCCCCGGTTCCTGCAACTTGCTTACGTATTCCCCGGCGCCGGCCAGGGGAATTGTTTGTGGGTGATGAAAACGGTGACCACGAGTCTCCCGGCCTGTTTCCGTTCCCAGCACTGTGGTACGCACAATGTCTTTTCCAAACAACAGGACGACCCAGTGCACAGGCCGTACAAACTCGATATCGCCGTCACCCCAGCGCATGCGTTTTGGTATCGGTAAATCGGCCAGCGCCCGCTCGATGATTGCGGGCAACAGCTCGTCGGTACGCGCTCCCCGGGCCAGGTGCCTGTATGTCAACCAGCTCCCTTTTTCCGTTTCCATGGTGTCGAGATCCGCAACCTTTACGCCACAGGAACGGGCAAAACCTTCCGCTGCCTGCGTCGGGTTGCCTGCCTGGTCATAGGCGGATGCGATCGAGGGTCCACGTTTGACGACCTCCTTGTCCGCCTGAGCGCCCGCAAGCCCGCTGACTATGACTGCAAGCCGGCGCGGGGTCGCGTACCATGAATACTCCCCATGCTCCAGGTCCTTGTCCTGCAGACCGAGGTGAATCGCATCGGCGAGGGATGACGCCAACCGCGCCAGCGACTTTGGCGGCAGTTCTTCCGTGCCTATTTCGAAGAGTAAGTCTTGTTTGCGCACAATGGAAATCCCAGTTTTTCCCTTTTGTCGTAATAGCCGCGCGCCACCGCGCGCGCCGTGGTTCTCACCCTGAGTATGAAGCGTTGCCGCTCGGTCACGCTGATCGCGTGCCTGGCGTCCAGCAGGTTGAAAATATGTGAGGCTTTCAGTACCAGTTCATAAGCGGGCAATGGCAGGTTATCCTCGACCAGCTTCATGCACTGCGCCTCACATTCGTCGAACTGGCGGAACAGGGTTGCGGTATCAGCCTTCTCGAAATTGTAGGCTGACATTTCCACTTCATCCTGGTGATGGATATCGCCGTAGGTCACCGATCCGTTTTCAGTGTCAGCCCAGACCAGTTCGTAGACACTGTCGACATTCTGCAAGTACACGGCTATCCGCTCCAGGCCGTAAGTGATTTCGCCGGAAACCGGCCTGCATTCGAGCCCGCCAACCTGCTGAAAGTAGGTGAACTGGCTGATCTCCATACCGTTCAGCCACACTTCCCAGCCCAGACCCCAGGCGCCCAGGGTGGGCGATTCCCAGTTGTCTTCTATAAACCGGACATCATGGGTGAGCAGGTCTATTCCCAGGTGTTGTAATGAGCTGAGGTAAAGCGCCTGGATATCGGCAGGCGAAGGTTTCAATATCACCTGGAACTGGTAATAACGCTGCAGGCGATTCGGATTATCCCCATAACGTCCGTCCGTGGGGCGCCTTGAAGGTTGAACGTATGCGGCGTTCCAGGGTTCCGGGCCAATTGCGCGCAGGAAAGTAGCCGGATGAAAGGTGCCGGCGCCAACTTCCATATCATGGGGTTGCTGCACAACGCAGCCCTGTGCTGACCAAAACTGTTGCAGGGCGTCAATTAATTGCTGAAACGTCATACTGTGGCTAACCCGGATATTGCACCGGTTTGCTAGGGCAAAACGATATTGTTTTCATACAAATTAGAGTTATATGGTAATGGCGAACACCAAAGACTTCGTTTTTGAGCTTGCCCGCAAGTTCAAACATGATGTCTGAGGAAGCTCTGAGACTTAATCAGACGTTCCCTAAATCCTGACTTGAGGTATTTTAACAGGCCGGAAATAAAAAAGCCGCCCTTTCGGGCGGCTGACCAACCGCAGGCTCTGGGGGGGAAAAGCCTGCGGGAAGGAGGGTTAGGTTAACTGCTTATTTGGTTTTTGGAGCAGCTTTAGGTGCAGGTGCGGCTGCGGCAGCGACTGCGGCTGCAGCTACCGGCGCATCCTGCTTGATCGTATCGGCTACAACCTGCTGTACCTTATCGGTATAGTTGGCGCTCAGTTCCATCGCAGCCTGGCTGTCCTTGATAAAACGCTCACCAAGTGACTTCACCATCTCAGCCTGTTCAGTAAAGTACTGCTTCAGACCATCCACATCCTTGATGTCGGCAGCAGACTTCAACTGCTCCACACCAAGCCGGGCGGTGTCGTTGATTGACTTGAGCTGGATGTCCAGCAGCTTCTCAACATTTTCCAATGCCAGGGAATTAATCTCTCTGACAGGCTCAAAGTATTTTCCGGTTTGTGCATTCATGGTTGGTATCTCCTCTGTTAAGTGAATGTTGCGGTGCATCATAAACCAGTTTTTTGTGCAATGCAACAGAAAATTGCAAATTTTTTTAAAAAAATTACAACTTTTTTTGATATTCCAATTAAAACAAGGCGTTACGAAGATAAAAAAATGCTACACAAGCCATATTTTTTATCTTGAAGACGGAAATTAACAGAATTTTGCGGAAATGAAGTAGTGTTATTCTGCTTCTTCTGGTGTGGGGTCCTGCACCAGGTCCGAGAGTGTGTGGTTATACAGCTCCGCCTTGGATGTGGACAAGCGGTAGGCCCAACCTTTAACCAGGTTGTTCAGGCTTTCGGCTTCCTGTTCCGGTGTCAGTGTGGTTTCTTCCTCAGCGGCGGATTCGGCTTCAGGCTGGTTTTCATCATTGGCGCCGCCACTGTCCTTACCGATCTGCTGCACGGCAAAGGAAAATCTTGCATAGGTGTGGTCTCCGCTTTTGGCGACATCGATATTCGCTGCCAGGCCATCAAATGTCGTCACGCTGATTTCAGATTCCGGCCTGGAGAAATCGATATTCCCCTCCTTTCTTACATCTTCCACATAAACGTTTTCAAGTATGGTTGCGATACGGCCGATCAGGTACTCTGATGCCTGCGCCTTGCCCTCCGGTATATCCTGTAATACCAGGTCGCCTGCGGAACTGTCTCTGTTCAGTAACACTTCCGCCTCACCTGCCGGCCGCAGGCGTACGGTGTTGACGCGGTCTCCTTCAATATCGATGATGTCGCGCTTAATCCAGTTGATTAAATCCGCGCTCACAGAAAGGCTGCCTTCTACCAACAACGAGTGTGGCTGATCAGGAATGCGCACGTACAGGCCCGGTGCGCCGGCAGCAGACTTACTCCTCCTGGTCTTGCCGACCACTATTTCCGCCATTTTTTCGCCATCGGCCAACAGCGTCAACAACTGGGAAGTGGCGCCCTTACTGTCGGGGTCTTCAACACCCAGTCTCTTGTACAGGTCAGGATTGTCCGTTTTTTGCGCAATGACCTCAAGACCGGAGACGGCAAGCACCGTTTGTTTTACCTTATCTATCAGTACAGGGTAATTGTCCGACTCGACAACACCCCAGTTGCCCGCTACGCGCCGGACAGTCAGTGAAGTTTGACCGTCGCGTACGACCAACTCACTCACATCGTTAATCCGTTCCGCAAGTTCCGGGAACAGTGCGAATTTTTCCGTGCTCGTCTGCGGCGCTCTTTGCTGGCTGACTATCACTGCCGTAGTAACGACAATGACTGTCAGGACCAAGACAATAATGCGTCTGCTATTCATCAGACTTTTTGGCGCGACCGTTGAAAGCCCGCCGCCACGGCAAGCAGCGCAATAATTAACGGTATCAGGCCGATATTGATAAACTTGAGTTGGGTGCCCAAGCGCTCGATATTCTTCTGCAGTTCATGCTGGACTGTACGTAACTCCTTACGCGTCCTGATTTGCTCCAGCCTGAATTTTTCAATTTCAGCGGCCTGCTCCTCGGTGAGCAATAACGCACTTTCACCACCTTCCTGTTGCAACTGGGCAATTTTCTGTTCGGTCTCCTCCAGGCGGGCCTGCAGTTCCTGTTCCTGTTCGCGGAACTCGGCTTCCGCATCCCGGCGTATCTGCTCCACTACGGTAAACGGGCGGGAAAACTCGCCGCGGCTGCGCAAACTGATAAGGTCGGTATTGCCCGCCAGGTTTTCCAGGGTATTGACAACGAAATCGCCGTTGTTGGCTATGCTCTGCGGTATCTGCACGCCGAAGAAATTCTGTGTCCTGATCCAGAAATGGTCCGCCAGGATATCCGTGTCGCCAACCAGCACCACATCCACCCTGCCTTCCTTGATGATATCTTCAACCGGGACCGCTTCCTCGTCTTCGTCCTCGGTGAATAAACCTTCCGGATAAGCACTTGGCACGGTGCCGCTGACCCGCGCCGCGAGCACCAGGGGGGTATTTCCGGATTCGAAATTGGACAGCATTACATTCGGGTCGCGCTGGAAGAAAATCAGGTCCCGTTCCATACGCATCGAATCCGAAGTGGTCTGGATCAGCGGCGCAAATTCAATCTGCGCGCCCTCTTTCCTGTCGATTATCCCCGCCGTGCCCATATGGATCAGGTTAAGCTCGCTGGTACTGAAATCCTGCTGGTCAAGGTTTTCCGCTTCGAGCCTCAGCCAGGGCAGGTAATTGGTCTCCTGGGGTCCTCGCGTACCCTGGGTCTGTACCCGCATTGCCAGGTTGATGTCCGCGGCAATTTTACTGGTGTCGACTTCCAGGCCCCAGCCTTCCAGCATGATGTTCAGGTTTGAAGACATCTCAGGCATCACATACGGGTTTGCCGGATCCGGTTCCGCATTGTCACCTTCCGCCAGCGGGTCAACAAACAGCATCGCGTGACCGCCCCTGAGCAGGTACTGGTCCACGGCAAACAGCGCCTGTTCGGTAAAACCCTTGGGATGAACAACCATCAATACGTCAATGTCTTCGTCGATGAAGTCGGCGCTGGCGCCAATATTGCGTACCTCAAAGAACTCTTCCATGATGTCGATAATTGCCCAGCGTTGTGAAATTCCGCGTTCGGGGGCGCCGAACAGCGGTAACGCTGACATCACACCGATAACGCGCTTCTCCGGGTTCGCAAGGTTGTAGATCAACTTGGTGATATCGTATTCAAGCGCCTGTTCCCGGCTCGCCTGAAAAAATGGAATGGTGGCTTCATCATCGGTGGAGTTCACGCCGACAAGACCAAGATAGGCGCGATCACCGGCTGCATTGACCGCGATTCCGTTCAGGCCGCTGGCTACGGCCTGGTCTTCCTCTTCCGAGAAAGGTTCAGGTTCAATGACCGTCAGTTCGATTTTGCCGCCTGATTTCGCAGCATACTCTTCCAGCAGGTCCCGCACCCGGTTAGCATAATTCACCAGTTGCGGAAAATCGGCCATGGTTTTGCGGGACACGTAGAAATCCAGACTGACAGGCTCATACAGCCCGGTGATGATATTGATGGAACCCGGTGACAGCGTGAACAGTTTATTCTCGGTCAGGTCGAGCCGGACCCCGGTAAACAGGTTATTGCCGATGATAATCAGCGCCACCGCCAGAACAGCCGCCAGCAGAATACCCGAGCCTGATTGGAGACGTTTATACTTCATGCCTGTTTCTCAGTCAGCTTTGCGGGAATCGATAACCACGACATTCGCATACAGCCAGAAGCTGATAAGCACGAGATAATAAATAATGTCGCGTAAATCGATCACGCCTTTGTTGATGGAATCGAAGTGGGTCAGGAAACTGAGCGAAGCGATCACATCCACCAGCGCCTGGGGCGCCCAACCCTGGAAAAAATCCAGCACCAGCGGAAAACCGCTCAGTATGAACAGGAAACAGATGACCACACTGATCACGAACGCGATTACCTGGCTCTTAGACAGCGCCGATATGCATGAGCCGATGGCCAGGAAGCCGCCGGCCATCAGCAAGCTGCCAAGGTAACCGGCGAGGATAACGGTATTATCCGGGTCGCCGAGATAATTCACGGTGATCCACATCGGAAAAGTGAGCGCCAGTGCGATAGCGGTAAAACACCAGGCGGCAAGGAATTTACCGAGCACCGCATCCTTGACCGAAATGGGTAAGGTCATCAGCAGTTCTATTGTTCCGGTCTTGCGCTCTTCGGACCAGAGCCGCATGGAAATAGCCGGTATCAGGAACAGGTAAAGCCAGGGGTGGAACCGGAAAAAAGGTTCGAGGTCGGCCTGGCCGCGTTCGTAGAACGCACCCAGGTAGAAACTGAATATCCCTGTAAGAAACAGAAAGATGATGATGAAGACATAGGCAACGGGTGTATGGAAATAACCGTACAGTTCCCGCCTGAATACGGCCTTGATGTTGTTGTTCATGACTGGCCCGCCTCACCTTCGTTTGCATAGAAGCGGCTGGTGATGGTGCGGAACGCGTCGTCATAGTCGTTCAATTCGGACTGCGCGCGCAGTTCGGCAGGGGTGCCATCGAACAGGATCCGGCCGGCGGCTATGATGATAGCCCGGCTGCATACGGCATCGACTTCCTCCAGGATATGGGTGGAAATGACGATGGCCTTGTGCTCTGCCATCTCCTTGATCAAACTCCTGACTTCGTGTTTCTGGTTGGGGTCGAGACCATCGGTGGGTTCGTCCATAATCAATACGTCAGGATCGTGCAACAGGGTCTGGGCCACGCCCACCCGCCGTTTGAAACCCTTGGAAAGAGTTTCGACCGTCTGTTCCAGAACGCTGTCGAGGTGCACAAGATCGATCACTCTATCGATTCGCTGTTGTTTTTCTGCGCCGTTGAAACCGCGTATCTCCGCGACGAACTCCAGAAAACGAACGACCGTCATCTCGCCATAGGCAGGGGCGCCTTCCGGCAGGTAACCGATCGACGCTTTCACCTTGATCGGTTCAGTCCTGACGTCATGCCCGTTAACCAGCACCGTCCCGTCAGTCGGTTCGAGAAAACCGGTAATCATCTTCATGGTTGTTGACTTGCCGGCGCCGTTAGGCCCCAGGAAACCCAGCACCTCGCCATGGCGAACGGAGAAGGATACATTGCGTACCGCATGAATGGGTCCGAAGTGTTTATCCAGCCCCTGGACTTCAATCGCCGGCGCTGTGTTATCAGCAGTCATAATCAGTATTGCGTTGATTCATTCAAATTAAGGGGGTTAACACCTAACGGGAGAACACCTGTAAAGTGCGGTATTCTGCATATTTTTCCGGATTCGTCAATACTCTGCGTGCGCATACTGAGACTTCACAGACGTTGTTTCGGCCGTTTCAGCCGGTATAGCGCTGAGATATCCTCATTGCCGTAGCCCTGTTCCATCAGTTGCCGATAGTGACCGAGGGTCATGTCCACCAACGGCAGCGAAAAGTTGTCCAGCTCCCGGGTCATATCCTTGCAAATGGCCAGGTCCTTATGGTGCAGGTTCAGCTTGAAGCCGGTCGCATTGTCATCCACCAGCATGGTCTTGCCGCGATGGTCGAGGAACCAGTTGCCCGCAGCCCCTTTAGCCACCACATCCACCACCTTGAACATATCCAGCCCCATGGCCTCGCCAAAGGCCAACGATTCGGTCACTGCCTGGTTGATGCCGGCACACATGATTTGATTCACCGCCTTGCAGGCCTGGCCGCTGCCGGTGGGACCTATCAGCGTAATGCTGGCTGCGATTGAACGCAGCGTGTCCTCCGCCCTGGCCAACGCCGTGCCGGCGCCGCCAACCATCATCGCCAGGGTACCGTTTTTTGCGCCCTCCACACCGCCGGAAACGGGACAGTCCAGAAAATCCACACCGGTTTTTGCCAATTCTGCCGCGGCCTGCTTTGCGGTAGCGCTGCTGACAGTGGATGTATCCACGACAATCGCACCGGTCTTTGCCGACGGGGCAACCTGTTGCACCATTTCCAGGACATCCGCATCCCGGGACACGCACAGGAGTATCAGCTCACATTCAGCGGCCAGTGTCGCCGGTGAAGCAAACAGTGACGCGCCGGTTCGCGCGCAAACTTCCTGCGCTTTGCTGCGTGTGCGGTTCCAGACACCGTGCAGATGACCTGCCTTATGCAGGTTCATCGCCATACCGCTGCCCATGGCGCCAAGACCTATTACTCCGGTTTTCATGCAATGATCCTCCAGCTTGCCGGCAGGATGCCGTCTCTGTCTCTCAACTCTCTGATCAGGGGTCAGTGTGTTTCAGGTCTTATCGGGGCTTCATACTGTCCGAAATCCGGCAGAGTACAGCCCGGATTTCTCATCAGGCTGCTTTCGCTGCGGGAAACACGCCGGCGCGGGTGAGCATGGCCGGCATGGACGCGCCCAGGGGACCTTCCAGCCATTTTGCGGTGTCGATGATCCTGTTGATGTCGATGCCGGTCTCAAAACCCATGCGTTGGATCATGTACAGCAGGTCTTCCGTGGCCACGTTACCGGTCGCCGCCGGGGCGAACGGACAACCGCCCACGCCACCGCAGCTCGCATCGAAGGACCTGACGCCTTCCTGGATGGCCGCGTACGTGTTCGCCACCGCTGTGTTGCGGGTGTTGTGGAAATGGCAACCCAGGACCAGGTCGGGTTCAAGGCTGCTGATGCGGCTTATCATCGCGGCAACGTCCGAAGGGCCGGCGGCTCCGATGGTGTCCGCCAGGGAAATTTCGTTATAACCCATAGCCGCCAATCGCTGTACCAGGCCCACGACCTTCTCCATCGGCATTTCGCCCTCGAAAGGACAACCGAATGCGGCGCTGATTGTGACTGCCTTGCCGATGCCGGCGGCTTCAACCTCCCGAGTAATCTGCGCGACCAGCTCCATGGTCTGCTCCGTGGTCGCACCCTGGTTGCGCAAACTGAATGTGTCCGAGGCCACCACAGCACATTTCACTTCATCGATCTTGCAGGCCAGCGCGCGCTCGAAACCTCGCAGGTTCAGTGCCAGCCCGATATAGGACACATCATCCCGTTGCGGCAGGCCGCGCGCCACCTCTTCCGCGTCCGCCATCTGCGGCACCCGCTTCGGGTTGACGAAACTGACTACTTCCATGCGCCGGATGCCGGCGTCCACGAGCCGGTTGATTAACTCCAGTTTGTGCTCGACGCTCAATACCACGGGCTGGCTCTGCAGGCCATCGCGGGGGCTGACGTCAACGATTTCGATAAAATCCGGCATGGTGCTCTCAAATCTCCAGAGAAGCTCTGACATAATTTCAGAGGTTCCCAAGGTTTTCCCGGGGCAAGCCCCAGGCAGTTTTGTTCATAATTCGCCGTATAATATACCATAGTCCGGCGGGCCGCTTCTGCAGGAGTTGCTCAGCAGACGACAACCAGGACCCCGTCGGGGTATTACACTTTTTCCCGAGGCGTTGAAAGAAACAGAATGAAGATTTGCGTGATCATGCTCGCCAGGAAGTTCGGCGGGGCGGAAAGATTCTACGTCGATTTGACCAACGGACTGGCCCGGCGCGGCCATCAGGTTCTTGCCCTGTCACACAGTCGTTCCAGGGCGGCGCTGCGCCTGGAGCAGCGCGACAACCTGGATAAGGGATCGGTCGGAGTTCTGGGTCCGTGGGACCTGCTGGCGGCGCGGAAAATCCTGAAACGGGTCCGGGATTTCGCGCCGGATATTATACAGACATCGTTAGGCCGCGCGGCCCACCTGGCGGGCCCGGCGGCGCGCCGCCTCAACATCCCGCTGGTTGCCCACACCCATGATTTCGTGGACCTGAAGTATTTCCGCAATGCGACCGTTTTTACGCCTACCACCGAGGCACAACGGGATTACCTGATGAACCAGGGCGTTGCCGCCGGAAAGATTTGCTTAATTCCCAATTTTTCCAATTTCTCCCCTGTAACCGAAGTCCAAAGCAAACCGGATGTGACAAAAATAGTGGCACACGGCAGGTTCGTGCACAAAAAAGGCTTCGACCTGCTGCTGCGCAGTTTCAGCCGCGTGGCGAGTGATACTATCCACCTCTATCTTGCGGGGGACGGCGTCGAGCGGCGCCGGCTCATGGACATCGCCACGGAACTCAAGCTGGGCGACAGGGTCCGTTTTGTCGGCTGGCAGGAAGACATCCGCAACTTCCTGCTGCAGGGCGACCTGTTCGTCCTACCGTCGAGGTATGAACCGTTTGGCATCGCCGTGCTGGAGGCAATGGCCTGTGGTCTGCCTATCATCGCAACGAAATGCCATGGCCCGGTGGAAATCCTGGATAATAACAGCGCCTGGCTTTGCAATGCCGATGAAGATGCGTTGGCTGATGCGCTGAACACTGCGCTGAATGATCCGGATGGCCGCCAGCTGCGCGCGCAAAAGGCATGGATAGTATTTCGGGAGCGCTATGCCGCTGAAAAAGTGGTCCCGCGTTTTGAAAGCCTGTATGAAAGTACTCGCAGGTAACGCGGTTCGTTCAGGGATGGGGCGCCTTATTATTTATCTGCGCGGCGAGCACACAAGCTATCAGCAACCACAAAAAACCGCTCCAGTAGGAACCGTAAAACGCGAGGTGCGTATTTAACGGGAAGCTCGCGGTCAGCAGCGCTGCGGCCCACGCGCCTTGGGTGGTGGAGTGTCTTCCCCGCCACCAGTATCGCAGTATCACCAGATAAAACAGCATAAACCCGGCCAGTCCTATCACACCGGTCTCGACCGCGATCTCCAGGATCACCAGGTGCGGATGGGTCTGCCCATCGTGCCCCTCGCGCATAAAGTAGTTGTTTTCATCTGCATAGACATCGTAAGCGTAGCGGAAACCTCTTGGGCCGACCCCGTTCAGCCAATTGTCCTGAAACATGCTCCCGGCAGTATCCCAGATCTCCGTGCGCAAGGAGGTTGCGCGTTCGGCCTGGTATTCGCTGTCGAGTATGCCGGTCAGCAATACGATGCGGCGGTTGATGTCCGGACTCTTGAAATACACGGTAACCGTCAGCGCCGCGGCAACGCATAACGCGCCCGCGATGATATATCTTGCCTTGGATGACAGGGAGATCAAAACCAGGGGCAGGTAGGCGGACAAACTGATGACCAGCATGAGCCATGCGCTCCGCCGGCCGCTCAGCAGTACCACCACAGTGAACGGGATCAGCAACAACCATGGGGATGGGCTGTCCCGGTTGATCTGCCTGACGGTTTCCAGGGCAATGGGAACCAGCGCCGCCAGGATAATGCCCAGGCGCAGCTTCGGGTAGAACATGCCGCTCAGCATCCCGTCCTGGTACGGGTATCCGAACAGGTTTGTCCCGGTTGCGTACTGCAACAGCGCGTCCACGCACCAGAAAACAACCACCAACAGCAGCGCCAAGGAGACGCGGTAGAGGTTGCCGGGGCGCGCCAGTTCCAGCGTGATAAAGATCCCGCAAAACAGGTACAACGGGTATAACGCGGCGAGTTTTGCCGATCGCTCCAGGTTCACCGCATCGGCCAGTGAGACAAGTTGGGGCAGCCACAGGCACAAGAACAAAACCAGCAATATCCGTAATGTCCTGTCCCGGTAGATGGCCTGCGGTTCACGCCCGATACGGTAAATCCCCAGCGCCGCCATTATGCCCAGCGGGACCAGCGACAAGGTATCGGTGGATAACAGCAACAATGCGGCCGCAATCAGCATCCACGCGTGGTTGTCGGCGACAAACCGGCGGGCGGAGTTGATGCTGGTGGTTGGATATGCCATCTGCTTTATCCCGAATGGTATCTCTCAGCGGGCCAGGTGATCGCTGCGATCATCCATTCTATGATTGCCTCCTGGCCCGGAAATCAGCCGCAAAAGCCGCCAGCCGCCGGTTCTCTATCGCGTCTCTGAGTGCGCGCATCAATTCATGGTAATAATACAGGTTATGCCAGGTGTTCAGGCGGCTGCCGAGGATTTCATTGGTCTTGTCCAGGTGGTGCAGGTAGGCGCGGCTGTAATGTTTGCAGGTATAACATCCGCATGCTTCATCCAGGGGTTTATCACTGTTGCGGTGTTCGGCATTGCGGATGCGGATGTCGCCGCCGGAGGTGAACAGATGTCCATTGCGGGCATTGCGGGTAGGCATCACGCAATCGAACATGTCGATGCCGCGTTCTACGCAAGCAACCAGGTCCTCCGGCGTGCCCACACCCATCAGGTAGCGGAGGCTGTCCGCTGGCATATGCGGCACGGTATGTTCCAGCACTTCCAGCATCATCTCGACAGGTTCGCCTACCGACAGGCCGCCGACCGCATACCCGTCAAACCCCATCTCGACCAGGGACTCCGCCGATGCTTGCCGCAACGCGCTGTACATGCCGCCCTGGATGATGCCGAACAGCGCGGAGGGATGATCGCCGTGGCTATTCTTGCAACGTTTCGCCCAATCCAGGGACAACTCCATGGATGCGCGCGCCTGTTTCGGGCTTGCCGGATACGGCGTGCAGTCATCAAAGATCATGATGATGTCGGAGTTCAGGCTGTGCTGGACCCGGATCGATTCCTCCGGCCCCAGGAAAACCTTGTCGCCATTCACCGGTGAACGGAAATGCACGCCTTCCGGCGTTATTTTGCGCGCTTCCGCCAGGCTGAATACCTGGAAGCCGCCGGAATCCGTCAACAACGGTTTGTCCCAGTGCATGAAACCGTGCAGGCCGCCATGCTGTTCGATCACCGCCATGCCAGGTCGCAGCATCAGGTGAAACGTGTTCCCAAGGATAATCTGGCTGCCCAGTTGCGCCAGTTCCTCCGGAGTCATGCCCTTGACCGTGCCGTAGGTGCCCACCGGCATGAATACAGGGGTTTCGATGACGCCGCGCGCGCAGGTGATGCGGCCGCGCCGCGCCGCGCCGTCTATTGCCAGCAGTTCAAATTGCATATCGGGAAGCCCTGAACAAATCCATAAACCGGGTGATAGCGCCTGGGTTCAATCTGTCCCCAGCCGCTGACGGGTTATGAACATCGCGTCACCATAACTGAAAAATCGATACTCAGCCTCTATAGCATGTTGGTATGCCTGCATAATATTGTCACGGCCCGCAAACGCACACACCAGGAGCAGCAGCGTTGAGCCGGGCAGGTGGAAGTTGGTGATCATCGCATCCACGGTGCGAAATTCAAAGCCGGGATAGATAAAAATATCCGTCTCCCCCTGGAATGGCTGCAAGCGGCCGTCCACCGTGGCTGACTCCAGGCACCGGACCGCCGTCGTGCCGACAGCGATGACGCGGCGGCCTTCCTGTTTTGCCGCGTTGACCTGGCTACACACCGCCTTGCTTACCTCGAACCACTCGCTGTGCATCCGGTGTTTCTCGATAACTTCTTCCCGAATAGGTTGGAAGGTCCCGGCGCCGACATGCAGGGTAACATACACACACTGCACACCACTGTTCGCCAGTTCTCCGATCAGTTCCCGGGTAAAATGCAGTCCGGCTGTCGGCGCCGCCACCGCGCCGGGCTTGCTGGCGTACACGGTCTGGTAACGTTCCTTGTCCTGCGCCTCGTCGGCGCGCCGGATATAAGGCGGCAATGGAGTGTGACCCTGCTGTTCCAACACCTGCGCCAGGGACTGGTCGCCCGTCAAGGTCAATTCAAACAAGTCATCACTGCGGCCGCAGACTTGCAATTCTGTGCCACCATCCAAGATGAGGCGGCTGCCTTTTTTCGGCGTTTTGCTCGCCTGTACGTGCGCCAGACACCTGCCCCTGTCCAGCATGCGTTCCACCAGGATTTCAACTCGGCCCCCGGTCTCCTTGCGCCCGAACAACCGGGCCGGTACCACCCGGGTATCATTAAAAACCAGCAAATCACCGGGGTTCACCAGGGAGAGCAGGTCGCTGAACTGCCGGTCGGCATACCCACCGGTGACGCCATTGAGCAGCAACAATCGCCCAGAATCCCGCTTGGTCGCCGGATACTGGGCAATCAGTTCTTCAGGCAGGTCAAAGTCGAAATCCTGGCGTCGCATGGCTGCGGAGTCTAACAAGAAACCGATGGAGAGTGCGGTTTCTGGTATACTCAGCAACCCATTCGTTGATATCCCAGCCGGGGTGGCGGAACTGGTAGACGCGCCGGATTCAAAATCCGGTTCTGGCAACAGAGTGAGAGTTCGAGTCTCTCTCCCGGCACCATCGTATCAGTTACTGCGGACCCGAACGGTCTTCCGGGTCACTTCGGCCCTGCTTCGACACATTGAACTCTTCTATATAGACCCTGTCGGGCACCTCAATGAACGACATCGGCCTCAGCCCGGTCTTTCCCTCCGGCAAAGACCCCATCCAAAACCAGGTTTTGTGTGTCAAGTTGCGAGTACGTATTGCCTTCCAGACGGCTGGAGGCCCAGGACAGGTCTACCAGCAGCCGGTTGACCGTCTCTGGCTGGTACGTACTGCCCGCTGGCGCGGATTTCTTGATTTCACCGACCAAATACAGGTCACGTCTGACGTTTTCCGGCAGGTAGTAGGTATGGTTGGGGATATAGTCTTCCAGGAATTCATGTTCGTATCCAACAGGCTCCCGTTCCTGAACTGACCGGCGCACATACTCCTGAACAGCCATGCCCTCGCTGGAGATGGGGATGGCCGGCTTGGCATAACCAATGGAATCCGGCTCAGATCTTTTGTCCGGGGACCAGTATTTTATCGCCCGGGCTTTCCAGGCGCGAACAATTATTCCTTCCTCTACAAGTTCCGTAAGTCTCCGTCGCACTGTTCTGTCAACGGGGGGCTTGCCGCGCAACCTCCGTTTCAATGCCTGCCGGATATCAGCGATTCCGAGTCCGTCCTCTGCGGCGTTGACGAGATTAACGATGATCTTTGATACGTTGCCGTAAGCTTCCTCAGTCATATTCTGCGCCTCTCGTCATGTGTCATGATCGTATGTCCCGCATCAGTCCCGATAAGGCGGCAACAGGATTCTGTCCGGATACTGTCCTGATAATATATATAAGTTTCAGAGGTTTGCGATGTTTTCATTCCTTAAAAGCGCCAGAAAATGACCTATATTGTAGTGCTTCATTATAATACTCGCCACAACAATTGGTAACACAACAATTCGTCACAGATAACCCGGGTGTAAAGGCTGGACGGCAAACGACTCGACTGCTCGGCCGTATAACGGGGCGCTGGCATCGAGCGCCGCGCTATGCATCATATGCTGACTGGAACCGCTGACAACGACGCACAGACGCCGCGCTGGGCTGTTCTTTGCCCAGGCAATCGATCATCTTCCGCATCATACGTTACATCGATGAATTTAACGCGACGTCATGCCGCTTAATATCCTGCTGCCGGAACCCGGCGCCTTCTATATCAAGGAGTCGCCCTACGGGCGACACGGCATATTACTGGACTCCCGCTTTCGCGGGAGTGGTTCAGTGGCAGGGCGACGCAGTATATCACTGGATTCCCATTGCGGGAGTGCCAAGGAGGCATCACCTGGTTTATGCCATCAGTTACATGGCGTTGTCCAGTTCCCTGCTTATAGGATTTTAGAACCGTATTGAAAGCTGTGCCGACCCGAATTTGTCCGGGCCACGCTGTCCGTCAAACTCTTTAGCTCTCCAAACATGGGTGAAGGACAGCATTACGGGGTAAGGCAGTTGGCCGAAAGTAAGAGAGATGCCCGCGGAGGTATCCCATCCCAGGGTTTTACTGTCCACCGACAGGCTGTCTTCAAAGGTATTGCCGTCCAGGAAAATATTATGGGCTATGACCCGGCCCTGGGCGCCAGCAAACACAAACCAGTCGAAGCGGTCGGGCCTGGCCTCAAAGCGAAGGTTGTTTCCGGACAGGCCAGGCTGCAGCCGCTGCGGCATATCCCGTTCATACAGCGCCGAACCCAGCCTGATAACGGCGCCTATACCTGCTTCGGTGATTACGTTCCCCGCCGTCAAGCCGGCGCGGGTTACCAGGTCCATATTCAAAGATTGGTTTTCAATCACTGTTGTGAACCAGCTTCTGCGGTAACGCAGCAGCAGGGCCGGCTCATTCTCCAATTGGTGAGACCAGCCAAGAGGCTTCGCATCGCCGCTGATCTCATGCACCAATTCCTGGGTTCTCCTCCCTTGCGCGGCCGGGCCTACAATCCCAAGGTTGACAGCAAGATGTTCTTCTATACCAGGAGCATGCGTAGTAACCGATAACTCGCCGTACAGCCACCCGGCAAACGGTCTGTCATCGGGTATTGCTTCAGGTAAGGTGTATGCCTCGGGCGTATACAGGTTCTGGCCCAGTGAAATGTTGTATTCTCGGTCTTGTGCGCGGTCTGCCAGGGGTGCCAGGTTTCCCAGCCAGTCAAGCCATGGGGATTGTTGTCCTTTTGGTAGACCGAAAGAAAACAGCAAGCCGTTGGTGTAATGCCTGTCCTGGCGCGCCGGCGCATAGTTATCGTTTTCTGAGATGAAAGAGAAGAAACTGCCTGTTCCCGATACCCGGTCGGTTGCGGGCGGCAATTCGTTTGCAGGGCAATAGGCACCTAAAACAGCGCCGAGCAGAACAAGCAAAATTGCTGTTGGTTGAATTCGGAATCCTTGAAAACGATGCATAGAATGTATCATATTACCTTCTAAATTACTGTTCCAAACTATCGATCACTTTAAGGAAACTCGGATGACATTCGTGGATCAGATCAACGAAGAGAACTTATCCACCCACGAAGAGATTATCCAATGAAAACGAGTATAACATTGTATCGAGCCTACCACCGCCGCCTTAAACGACAGGCTCAACGGAGTCGCAATGTCCTGCACACGCGGCACATACTGGCTATTTTATATCTGGCCAACGGGCAGTCTGTGAATTGTGAATGCAGTGGCGCGTCGATTGGCGAACGCGTCAGTCTCGATACTCTTCTTTCTTACCGCTGCAATATGCCAGATTAGGGCGAAGTTTGCCGAAAATTCGGATAAGCTTGGTATGATATTTCCAACTCATCCCGTTGTGTGCAATAACATCATGACTGAAAACCTTGATGCTTTCACTTCTGTGAAGTTGAGGATATTCGCGCCTTGCTTGAAGTGGCAAGTATGCTTTGCCGGGTTCAAGTCGATGACGGGTATAAAAAAGCACTTTATCAAAGTATACTAATGGGTCAAAACTATGCTGTCCCATAACGCCGGGACAGCCGTGACCGGAGATTGATGATAATGACAAGCTCTAATTCTATAACCACATCCACTACATCTGAACCTCAAAAAGAACTAGCGCCGGAGACCGTTCATGCTGTAAACACATTCATGGCATACCTGGCCAAAGAAAACCTGCCTGGGATAACCAGAGTCCTGTTATATGGCAGCCGCGCCCGGGGGGACTTCGGCCCCGAGAGCGATATCAATCTGGCCGTCATTTTTGAAGGCCCGGTATTGCGCGATGACCGTCGCTTCGATCTACAGGAACATTTGTCAGAAATGAGTAGCGACGTTATGTTCGATACCGAGATGGTGGTTTCCGCCTTTGCCATATGGGAAGAAGAGTTGCGTGAATCGGATAAACAAGGGAACCCGGCTTTGTTCCACAATATCAATCGCGACGGTATTGATGCTAAAGACATAGTATGAGTCCCAAGAGAGAGTCAGATAAAGCGTCAAGCCGAGAGCGAATGCGTATTGCTCGGGACCGACTTAAAGATGCCAATGAAGCAATGAATAGCAACAGATACAATAACGTATGCAATCGTTCCTATTATGCCGTTTTCGAGTCCATGCACGCCATGCTGGCTGCAAA
This sequence comes from Gammaproteobacteria bacterium, assembly GCA_965221335.1. Classification (GTDB taxonomy): domain Bacteria; phylum Pseudomonadota; class Gammaproteobacteria; order Eutrophobiales; family Eutrophobiaceae; genus JAAXHV01. Next base: position 928,260 of record CBDCSC010000004.1, read on the forward strand.
AGGTATAGAGGAACCAACAAAACACAGGGGACTGAGTCACAAGTTCAGAGTCGAAATCGTCAACAAAGGGCTGTTCGGTGGTTTTGTCCCATCTATATTTCGTGTTTGACCACAAGCATTGGTTTGTGTCACGCTGCTGCCGACACATTGCGTACTGGCTGCCGGTGTCCAACTACCCGCCGGCTTAGTGCCGGTAACGGTACGCGTAGCCCCACAGGTATTCGTTTGTGTGAAACTTGACCCGGCACAGACCGTGCTCCTTGTCGGCGTCCAGGTGGTTGATTTCGTGCCGGTAGCGGTGCGGGTATGACCACATTCATTGGTTTGTGTAAACGTGCTGCCCTGGCATTGTGTACTCGCAGACGGTGACCAGTTATTGCCAACACAGCAATCACCGGATGTTTTAGTCCCGGTCCGGGTCCGGGTTGTACCGCAACTGTTGGTCTGCGTGAATGATTGACCCAGGCAAACACTGCTGCGCGGCGGTGACCAGTTGCTCGGTATGGTGCCGGTGACCTGGCGTGTATGACCACAGGCATTCGTCTGGGTGAACGTTCTACTGGTACATTGCGTACTTCTTGATGGTGACCAGTCATCACTGACGCAGCAATCCCCGCCAGTCTTGGTACCGGTCGTCGTGCGTGTGGTCTGGCATACCTGGTCTGTCTGCGTGAACTCCACGTTCTGACACACGGTATTGCGTAACGGGGTCCAGTTACCCGGACTGCACTGTACCGGGTCTTGCGGGTCTGTCGGACCACAGACCTCGTTTTCAATGGTAACCGTCTTGTCCGGCGGCCGGTCCGCACAGTTCAGGGCCTCATCACAGGTACCCCCGGTCAAATCACACTGCGCCCGTTGTGTGACCGTGTGTGACCCGCAGGCTGTCGGTGTCTGACCGACCGTTTTATACACCCAGGGATTATCCACCCAGATACACATGTCCTTGTCATCTTCGCGCGCCCACTTGGAGAGGGCCTGGGCGAAGCGCTCTTCGCTCATCATATTAATCACGGTGCCGCGTGTGCCGTGCTCATATTGCGCATTGATGGAAAAGCGGTAGGACAGGTTCGGGTTGTTGTCCGGCCGGTAGCGGCGGATGAGATTGTGCGGATCATCCGGCCAGATGACCATCGCATTGAAATTGGTGGCGCTGCCGCCGGCGAAATAGCCTTCATCGCCGTGTGTGCTCGACCGCTTGTCCTTGGTGCCTAGACCGGTGTCCCCGGCGCCCAGCAGCAATGGCAGGCACAATAGTAGACAATAGCGCCGACAAGTAGTCATTTTAGTAGCAAAGATACTTCAATCGTTTTTTATTATAATTGAAATCGTTTAAACGGCAATACATACCCTTACGCCCATAAAGAACAAGCAACCCCATCATTCCTGCAACCTGATTTTGCCGTATAACAAGCCTTTCCGTGTAAACCCCGTTTTCACGGAGGCAGGTTACGGAAACCAGTAAAACAACGGGTCGCCCCCCGGGCGACACAGTACTTAAAATGCTGTCCCTAACGCCGGGGCAGCCGTGATCGGAGATTGATGATAATGACAAGCTCTAATTCTAAAACCACATCCAATACATCTGAGCCTCAAAACAAACTAGCGCCGGAGACCGTTCATGCTGTAAACACATTCATGGCATACCTGGCCAAAGAAAACCTGCCTGGGATAACCAGAGTCCTGTTATACGGCAGCCGCGCCCGGGGGGACTTTGACCCCGAGAGCGACATCAATTTAGCTGTCGTTTTTGAAGGTCCGGTATTGCGCGACGACCGTCGCTTCGATCTACAGAAACACTTGTCAGAAATGAGTAGCGACGTCATGTTCGATACTGAGATGGTGGTTTCCGCCTTTGCCATATGGGAAGAAGAGTTGCGTGAACCGGATAAACAGGGAACCCCGGCTTTGTTCCACAATATAAATCGCGACGGTATTGATACTAAAGACATAGTATGAGTCCCAGCAGACACTTATCCACCCACGAAGAGATTATCCAATGAAAACGAGTATAACATTGTATCAAGCCCAACGCCGCCGCCATTAACGACAGGCTCAACGGAGTCGCAATGTCTTGCATGCGCGCGTCATACTGGCTATTTTATATCTGGCCAACGGGCAGTCTGTGAATTGTGAATGCAGTGGCGCGTCGATTGGCGAACGCGTCAGTCTCGATACTCTTCTTTCTTACCGCTGCAATATGCCAGATTAGGGCGAAGTTTGCCGAAAATTCGGATAAGCTTGGTATGATATTTCCAACTCATCCCGTTGTGTGCAATAACATCATGACTGAAAACCTTGATGCTTTCACTTCTGTGAAGTTGAGGATATTCGCGCCTTGCTTGAAGTGGCAAGTATGCTTTGCCGGGTTCAAGTCGATGACGGGTATAAAAAAGCACTTTATCAAAGTATACTAATGGGTCAAAACTATGCTGTCCCATAACGCCGGGACAGCCGTGACCGGAGATTGATGATAATGACAAGCTCTAATTCTATAACCACATCCACTACATCTGAACCTCAAAAAGAACTAGCGCCGGAGACCGTTCATGCTGTAAACACATTCATGGCATACCTGGCCAAAGAAAACCTGCCAGGCATAACCAGAGTCCTGTTATACGGCAGCCGTGCCCGGGGGGACTTTGGCCCTGAGAGCGACATCAACCTAGCTGTCGTTTTTGAAACGCCGGTACAGGAAGATGACCGCAATTTAGCTCTACGCCGTTTAGATTTACAGAAACCCCTGTCAGAAATAAGTGGCGACGTCATATCCGATACTGAGATGGAAGTTATCGCCTTTGCCATATGGGAAGAAGAGTTGCGTGAACCGGATAAACATAGAAACCCGGCTTTGTTCCACAATATAAATCGCGACGGTATTGATACTAAAGACATAGTATGAGTCCCAGCAGACAGTCAGACAAGAAGTTAAGCCGAGTTCGAATGCATCGTGCCCGGGAGCGACTTGGAGCAGCCAATCTCTTAATGAACGGCAAGTTCTATAATGACGTCTGTAATCGTTCCTATTATGCCGTTTTCGAGTCCACGCATGCCATGCTGGCTGCAAAAGGGATAGAGCCACCAGGGACTCATAGAGGACTAAAGATCCTGTTCGACCGCGAAATCGTGAATAAAGGACTATTCGACAAGAAAGTGGCAAAACATTTTCACCCCACTAAAGTTAACCGCCTTTTAGCTGACTATAAGTTAGATGGCTATAAGATGACCAGTGTTGGAATAGAACACGCAAACAAGTCACTATCGCAAGCTACAACATTCGTAAACACTGCGACGAAATCACTACGGAAAATACACCGAGCCAAAGAAAAGGAAACGGGGCCATCAGGGCCATCACTCTGATTACGCTTTCCTTGCACTTTGTGTGACATTCGGTGTATACCTGGTCTCCAGTCGCAACAAGCTCTATCCGGTCTGACCCACATTTGGTCAGTCTTACATCTGAGTAACGCTCTCAGTTCTGTCAGACTGCCCCGCGCGCCGTAGCCGATATCGTGTTGGGCGAAGACATCGCAGCGTCAGAGGTTCCCCGGCGGCCGCGAACCCTGGTGCGAGATGTTCAGGAGTCCGGGGTCATGGTTGTAAGCCACAAACGGTTACTCGTCTAATATTGCAACCTCAGGCTGAATTGCACCTGCACATCATCTGTTCCGGACTTTCTGTGATACGGCTGGCGGCTGTACGTGGCAGCCAGGTCATAAAAGCTCTCGACATGACCACCAAACAGCCGGTTGCTGCCACGCAGACGGGCCGTGGCATCAATCTGACGCCCGGTGGGCACCAAGCCTCTGCTTAAGGATAAATACGTCCTGGAACCGTCTTTCCGGCGTCCTGACGGCAAGACCAGATCAACCTGGCCCGATTCCACCCGTAACGGTTGGGCAATCGCCAAACGCAATTGATGATGATTATTCAATGCGCGAGTAGCTTGTAGATTAAAGGTACTGGTTAACAGGTGGGACATCCCATCAATTAACCCGAACTCCATGTTGGGTGTCACACGACCCACCTCCCCTTCGGCAGACCATGCCCAATTCAACCAGTTCTTTTTGAACTGTAAACCGGTAAACGCAATACGTGACCCCATATTGTCAAGATAATACCGGGACTGTGCCCCTAACAGGCTGTTCTGCTCGATTAACAGGCCTGCTTTGAGTTGCAACGCATTATCAAACCCATGCCAGCGAATATCACCGCCCACCAGGCTGGGCTGGTTGCCACTACTTAACGAAGCAAAGGTATTGATACTGATATTTGAATCACCGAATGGATTATGCAGTTGGGCTACCCGGTCAGCCAAAGAGACATGACCGCTGTCACCACCCGGATCACGGTCAAAGAAGCCTAACGACCAGTCATTACCGGCCTCAGTCTCCGTAAAACCAGGGCGCCATACCCGGGCCGGTGTGTAACGTTCCCGTACAGATACCAGGTTATCCGCCGGCAGAAAGAACGGTGCATTGAGTGTATCAAAGGCGGCCACTTCAAGACCTGCCAGACCTTGTACCAATCCATCACCGAAAGCCGCTCCCAACTGGATACCGGTTTGTGCTGCCGGTTGTGTGTTGGCTTGGTCATCGTCCCCGATAGTGAGAACACCCACCGGGGATGTGGCTGCACCCACATCCACCAAGCCTTGTCCATAGATACTCCGATCTGCATACGGGCCAGTCTTATTCGCTGTCGCATACAAGCGCTGGAGGACTTCCACATTGGATAATTGATCCCGAAACATATGCTTAATAAGCGCCAAACTACCGGTAACATAGCCAGCGTTTAACGAAGTCCCACCTGAAAAACCAATACTTTCGATAACTTCGTCATTTAAATCTAAACCATGAAATGCAGTACTAAATTGACCTGCCGGGGCGGTAACACACCAATCAGCCGCAATGCCACACCGATTACTTCTTTCCGCAATCAAGCCATTTTCACCAGTACCAACAACACTCACATAATGAGATCTAACCTCTTCGAAGAATACAGGCATTCCTGGTTGCTCGGACACGGATGAATATCCTTCGTTACCGCCCGCTCGAACAATCAGGATTTTTTCTTCATACTCAGATTGTATAAAAGCATCAAAATATCCCGCTGAATATTCATAGAGATAATCATCTTTGTTGTAATCTTCAATGTTTTTCCCGCCACCAAGACTGATATTCAAAATATCAATACCGCGTTCACGGGCCAATGGAAGAACTTTTTCAGTAGCGTCTAAGTGCCATACAATACCTTCCGTTGTATTGTGCACAGTATACATATGCAAATCTACACCCGGCGCAACCCCATAGAACCGTTCCGGATCATCACTCGTTCCCTGCGCAATAATCTGACTGGAAACTGCTGTACCATGTGAGTTGGTATCACGACTATTCGGCACATAAGTTAGACTCCCTGAACGAGCTTCTTCATGCATAAAAGTCTCACTGATTATCGCGCCCTCAAACAGAAAATGATCGGGATAGATTCCATCATCAATTAATCCAACTTTTACACCGTCACCCGGTGTAATATCTTGTCCATGTTGTAATTGAATATCCGCCCACGCACGCGCAACGTTACCATTAACTAGATCATCATTGTTTTTATAAGCAATATCCTGCTCCCATGCGGAAACAAGAGCATTTTTCTCATCAGCGTAACGAATCATGGACACACAACCAAAATCCTTGGTTTCTATCTCACAGGGCTCCGGAACTGGTTCAGGGTCCGGTTGTGGAGCTGGTTCTGGAGTTGGTTCTGGATCAACGGGTACAGGTGCTGGATCAGGATTAGGTTGCACAGGAATATACCCCCCGCCTTTGCAACCTGCCAAGCTTAGAAACAGGACTAAAGCAAAAATATAATACCACGCCAACCTAGACAATTTAATTATGCTCATCCGATTTTCTTTATGTAGCTAAGATAATATTTATTGAATATATTATAACAGAATACAATCGATAAATTATAAAAATTTATAATAAAGTCTTGGTGTCTTACCAAGGAGCATTACAGCACGCGTCTCCATTACATATGATAACCCAATTACCATTTACACACGTCTCGACTCTAGCATTTCCAGGACCAATACCAACACACCTGGTAGTTCCAGACTCACAATTCGGAATCTGCATTACCCGACAACTATTCGCCTGCTTACTCCAACTCCCGTCATAACACCGGTATGTACAGCTACCGGTAGTATTGTTCACACAAGTCCCAGTGCTGTTATTACCGTGAGTACCGGATGGAAGTTGACAATTTTGTCGTGTTCCTGATGGGCAATCTTGATACTTTACACACGGACCATCAGTTTTTGTGCCAGTTTCAATACGCGTTTGATTACAAGCACTAGTCTGCTGAAAGTCAACACCTTCACACTTTGTATTTGCAGGTGGCCACCAATTCGGTGGTTTTGTCCCATCTACGGTTCGTGTCTGACCACATGCATTGGTTTGTATCACCGAGGTACCAACACATTGCGTACTGGCTGCCGGTGTCCAACTACCCGCCGGCTTAGTGCCGGTAACGGTACGCGTAGCCCCACAGGTGTTCGTCTGTGTGAAACTTGACCCGGCACAGACCGTGCTCCTTGGCGGTGACCAGGTGGTTGATTTCGTGCCGGTAGCGGTGCGGGTATGACCACATTCATTGGTTTGTGTAAACGTGCTGCCCTGGCATTGTGTACTCGCAGACGGTGACCAGTTATTGCCAACACAGCAATCACCGGATGTTTTAGTCCCGGTCCGGGTCCGGGTTGTGCCGCAACTGTTGGTCTGCGTGAATGATTGACCCAGGCAAACACTGCTGCGCGGCGGTGACCAGTTGCTCGGTATGGTGCCGGTGACCTGGCGTGTATGACCACAGGCATTCGTCTGGGTGAACGTTCTACTGGTACATTGCGTACTTCTTGATGGTGACCAGTCATCACTGACGCAGCAATCCCCGCCAGTCTTGGTACCGGTCGTCGTGCGTGTGGTCTGGCATACCTGGTCTGTCTGCGTGAACTCCACGTTCTGACACACGGTATTGCGTAACGGGGTCCAGTTACCCGGACTGCACTGTACCGGGTCTTGCGGGTCTGTCGGACCACAGACCTCGTTTTCAATGGTAACCGTCTTGTCCGGCGGCCGGTCCGCACAGTTCAGGGCCTCATCACAGGTACCCCCGGTCAAATCACACTGCGCCCGTTGTGTGACCGTGTGTGACCCGCAGGCTGTCGGTGTCTGACCGACCGTTTTATACACCCAGGGATTATCCACCCAGATACACATGTCCTTGTCATCTTCGCGCGCCCACTTGGAGAGGGCCTGGGCGAAGCGCTCTTCGCTCATCATATTAATCACGGTGCCGCGTGTGCCGTGCTCATATTGCGCATTGATGGAAAAGCGGTAGGACAGGTTCGGGTTGTTGTCCGGCCGGTAGCGGCGGATGAGATTGTGCGGATCATCCGGCCAGATGACCATCGCATTGAAATTGGTGGCGCTGCCGCCGGCGAAATAGCCTTCATCGCCGTGTGTGCTCGACCGCTTGTCCTTGGTGCCTAGACCGGTGTCCCCGGCGCCCAGCAGCAATGGCAGGCACAATAGTAGACAATAGCGCCGACAAGTAGTCATTTTAGTAGCAAAGATACTTCAATCGTTTTTTATTATAATTGAAATCGTTTAAACGGCAATACATACCCTTACGCCCATAAAGAACAAGCAACCCCATCATTCCTGCAACCTGATTTTGCCGTATAACAAGCCTTTCCGTGTAAACCCCGTTTTCACGGAGGCAGGTTACGGAAACCAGTAAAACAACGGGTCGCCCCCCGGGCGACACAGTACTTAAAATGCTGTCCCTAACGCCGGGGCAGCCGTGATCGGAGATTGATGATAATGACAAGCTCTAATTCTAAAACCACATCCAATACATCTGAGCCTCAAAACAAACTAGCGCCGGAGACCGTTCATGCTGTAAACACATTCATGGCATACCTGGCCAAAGAAAACCTGCCTGGGATAACCAGAGTCCTGTTATACGGCAGCCGCGCCCGGGGGGACTTTGACCCCGAGAGCGACATCAATTTAGCTGTCGTTTTTGAAGGTCCGGTATTGCGCGACGACCGTCGCTTCGATCTACAGAAACACTTGTCAGAAATGAGTAGCGACGTTATGTTCGATACCGAGATGGTGGTTTCCGCCTTTGCCATATGGGAAGAAGAGTTGCGTGAATCGGATAAACAAGGGAACCCGGCTTTGTTCCACAATATCAATCGCGACGGTATTGATGCTAAAGACATAGTATGAGTCCCAAGAGAGAGTCAGATAAAGCGTCAAGCCGAGAGCGAATGCGTATTGCTCGGGACCGACTTAAAGATGCCAATGAAGCAATGAATAGCAACAGATACGATACCGTATGCAATCGTTGCTATTATGCCGTCTTTGAGACCGCGCATGCCATGCTGGCTGCAAAAGGGATAGAGGAACCCAAGACTCATAGGGGACTGAACATTATGTTAAATCGCGAAATCGTGAATAAAGGACTATTCGACAAGGAAGTGGCAGAACATTTCTCCACCGTTGAAGATAACCGTTACTTAGCTGACTATAAGATGGCCGATGTGGGAATAGATCGCGCAAACAAGTCACTATCGCAAGCTACAACATTCGTAAACACTGCGACGAAATCACTACGGAAAATACACCGAGCCAAAGAAAAGGAAACGGGGCCATCAGGGCCATCACTCTGATTAAACTTTCCTTGCACTTTGTGTGACATTCGGTGTATACCTGGTCTCCAGTCGCAACAAGCTCTATCCGGTCTGACCCACATTTGGTCAGTCTTACATCTGAGTAACGCTCTCAGTTCTGTCAGACTGCCCCGCGCGCCGTAGCCGATATCGTGTTGGGCGAAGACATCGCAGCGTCAGAGGTTCCCCGGTGGCCGCGAACCCTGGCGAGATGTTCAGGAGTCCGGGGTCATGGTTGTAAGCCACAAACGGTTACTCGTCTAATACTGCAACCTCAGGCTAAATTGCACCTGGACATCATCTGTTCCGGACTTTCTGTGATACGGTTGCCGGCTGTACGTGGCAGCCAGGTCATAAAAGCTCTCGACATGACCACCAAACAGCCGGTTGCTGCCACGCAGACGGGCCGTGGCATCAATCTGACGCCCGGTGGGTACCAAGCCCCTGCTTAAGGATAAATACGTCCTGGAGCCGTCCTTCCGGCGTCCTGATGGCAACACCAGATCAACCTGGCCCGATTCTACCCGTAATGGTTGGGCAATCGCCAGACGCAAGTGATGATTATTATTCAATGCGCGAGTAGCTTGTAGATTAAAGGTACTGGTTAACAGGTGGGACATCCCATCAATTAACCCGAACTCCATGTTGGGTGTCACACGACCCACCTCCCCTTCGGCAGACCATGCCCAATTCAACCAGTCCTTTTTGAACTGAAGACCGGTAAACGCAATACGCGACCCCATGTTGTCAAGATAATACCGGGACTGTGCCCCTAACAAGCTGTTTTGCTCAATTAACAGGCCTGCTTTAAGTTGCAACGCATTATCAAACCCATGCCAGCGAATATCACCACCTACCAGGCTGGGCTGGTTGCCACTACTTAACGAAGCAAAGGTATTGATACTGATATTTAAATCACCAAACGGATTGTGCAGTTGGGCTACCCGGTCTGCCAAAGAGACATGACCGCTGTCACCACCCGGGTCACGGTCAAAGAACCCTAACGACCAGTCATTACCGGTCTCAGTCTCCATAAAACCAGGGCGCCATACCCGGGCCGGTGTGTAACGTTCCCGTACTGATACCAGGTTATCCGCCGGCAGAAAGAACGGTGCATTGAGCGTATCAAAGGCGGCGACTTCAAGACCAGCCAGACCTTGTACCAATCCATCGCCGAATGCCGATCCCAATTGAAGTCCTGTCTGTGCTGCCGGTTGTGTGTTGGCTTGCGCATCATCCCCGATGGTGAGAACACCCACCGGGGACGTGGCTGCGCCCACATCCACCAAGCCTTGTCCATAGATGCTCCTATCCGCATACGGGCCTGTTTTATTGGCTGTCGCATACAGGCGCTGGAGGACTTCCACATTGGATAACTGATCGCGGAACATATGCTTAATCAGCGCTAAACTTCCAGTTACATAACCAGCATCCAATGAAGTTCCTCCTGAATAACCAACTCTTTCTACTACCTGACCTTCCAGATCCAGTCCATGAAATGCTGTAAAAATATTTGCTCTTGGTGATGCAATACACCAGTCAGCGGCGATTCCGCATCTATTACTGATACTATCGATTAGTCCTTCTTCATTCGTACCCACAACACTCACATAATGAGATCTAAGCTCTTCGAAGAATACAGGCATTCCTGGTTGCTCGGACACGGATGAATATCCTTCGTTACCGCCCGCCCGAACAATCAGAATTTTTTCTTCATACTCAGATTGTATAAAAGCATCAAAATATCCCTCTGAATATTCATAGAGATAATCATCTTTGTTGTAATCTTCAATGTTTTTCCCGCCACCAAGACTGATATTCAAAATATCAATACCGCGTTCGCGGGCCAATGGAAGAACTTTTTCAGTAGCATATAAGTGCCATACAATACCTTCCGTTGTATTGTGCACAGTATACATATGCAAATCTACACCCGGCGCAACACCATAGAACCGTTCCGGATCATCACTCGTGCCTTGTGCAATGATCTGACTGGAAACTGATGTACCATGTGAGTTCGTATCACGACTATTCGGCACATAAGTTAGACTCCCTGAACGAGCTTCTTCATGCATGAAAGTCTCACTGATTATCGCGCCCTCAAACAGAAAATGATCGGGATAGATTCCATCATCAATTAATCCGACTTTTATCCCGTCACCCGGCTTAACATCTCGTCCATATTGTAATTGGATATGTGCCCACGCTTCAGCCACATTTGCCTGAGCATGATTTTCATTATTGATGTAGGCAATATCTTCTTCCCAAGCAGAAATGAGTGTATTTTTTTCATCATCATAACGCTTCATCGAGACACAGCCAAATTCATTGGTATCTATCTCACAGGGATCCGGAACTGGTTCAGGGTCCGGTTGTGGAGCTGGTTCTGGAACAGGCTCAGGATCAACAGGGACAGGTACTGGGTCGGGGTTAGGCTGAACAGGAACATAGCCACCACCTTTGCACCCTGACAGGCTCAGAGACAGAACAAAGACAAAAACATAAAACCACACCAACCAAGCACATGTAATTGTTCTCATAGCGCTCACTTTATACGAGAAACATAATATTTATTATACAAATAATAACATAAATTATTAATAATATAAATCTTTAAGACAACCAGAAAATAATTTAAAAGATCTCCATGATCAATTTCATTCTCTAACAATTACTCTTTCGTTACTCTTTATTAAAACGAGTCATCCAGAGGTGGACGTCCACAGCTATCAGGAGCCCCGAAACAATACCATCCAGTTTCCAGGCATACACAAGTTATGCCCCATAAACCAGTACTTTGACACCTCATAGCTCCTATAGGACCACAAGTCTGAATTGCTGTGCAACTATTCGCCAGCTTGCTCCAACTGCCATCATAACACCGGTACATACAGCTTCCGGATGTATTATTCACACACGTGCCACTGCTGTTATTCCCATGTGTACCGGATGGTAGCTGACAGTTTTGTAAAGTTCGAGATGAACAATCTTGAAATTTAACACAAGGACCATCTGTTTTTGTACCCATCACAGTACGTGTTTTACCACAAGCATTAGTTTGCTGAACAGGAACACCTTTACACGCATTGTTAGGTGGCGACCAATTCGCCGGCTTTGTCCCATCTACGGTTCGTGTCTGACCACATGCATTGGTTTGTGTCATGCTGCTGCCGACACATTGCGTACTGGCTGCCGGTGTCCAACTACCCGCCGGCTTAGTGCCGGTAACGGTACGCGTAGCCCCACAGGTATTCGTTTGTGTGAAACTTGACCCGGCACAGACCGTGCTCCTTGTCGGCGTCCAGGTGGTTGATTTCGTGCCGGTAGCGGTGCGGGTATGACCACATTCATTGGTTTGTGTAAACGTGCTGCCCTGGCATTGTGTACTCGCAGACGGTGACCAGTTATTGCCAACACAGCAATCACCGGATGTTTTAGTCCCGGTCCGGGTCCGGGTTGTGCCGCAACTGTTGGTCTGCGTGAATGATTGACCCAGGCAAACACTGCTGCGCGGCGGTGACCAGTTGCTCGGTATGGTGCCGGTGACCTGGCGTGTATGACCACAGGCATTCGTCTGGGTGAACGTTCTACTGGTACATTGCGTACTTCTTGATGGTGACCAGTCATCACTGACGCAGCAATCCCCGCCAGTCTTGGTACCGGTCGTCGTGCGTGTGGTCTGGCATACCTGGTCTGTCTGCGTGAACTCCACGTTCTGACACACGGTATTGCGTAACGGGGTCCAGTTACCCGGACTGCACTGTACCGGGTCTTGCGGGTCTGTCGGACCACAGACCTCGTTTTCAATGGTAACCGTCTTGTCCGGCGGCCGGTCCGCACAGTTCAGGGCCTCATCACAGGTACCCCCGGTCAAATCACACTGCGCCCGTTGTGTGACCGTGTGTGACCCGCAGGCTGTCGGTGTCTGACCGACCGTTTTATACACCCAGGGATTATCCACCCAGATACACATGTCCTTGTCATCTTCGCGCGCCCACTTGGAGAGGGCCTGGGCGAAGCGCTCTTCGCTCATCATATTAATCACGGTGCCGCGTGTGCCGTGCTCATATTGCGCATTGATGGAAAAGCGGTAGGACAGGTTCGGGTTGTTGTCCGGCCGGTAGCGGCGGATGAGATTGTGCGGGTCATCCGGCCAGATGACCATCGCATTGAAATTGGTGGCGCTGCCGCCGGCGAAATAGCCTTCATCGCCGTGTGTGCTCGACCGCTTGTCCTTGGTGCCTATACCGGTGTCCCCGGCGCCCAGCAGCAATGGCAGGCACAATAGTAGACAATAGCGCCGACAAGTAGTCATTTTAGTAGCAAAGATACTTCAATCGTTTTTTATTATAATTGAAATCGTTTAAACGGCAATACATACCCTTACACATACATACCCTTACACGTGTCCGCTCAATAAAAGAATAAATGATCGGTTATCTGCTGGGGAAGTGAGTGAGTATTTAGGGGTTAATAAAGAAACTATTTACAGTTGGGTGAACGACAAAAGCATGCCCGCCAGTAAAGTTGGCCGCCTCTTGAAGTTCCAAAAAGAAAAAATTGATAGATGGATAGAAAGTGGAGCCTCTTCTGATAGTAACTAAAGTCAAAAATGTTGATAATGAACTAGAGTCAATGAAAAGATTAAAGCTGACTAATATATATAGGACACATCACTGCGGTGAACTAAGGGGCGACAATTTAGGGGAGAGCGTTACTTTAAGCGGTTGGATTCACAATAAACGTGATCATGGGAATCTTTTATTTATTGATTTGCGTGACAGATGGGGTGTTACTCAGTGTGTAATAGATGCTGATAACGAGTATTTTCAATTGCTTGAAAAAGTAAGGCTGGAAAGTGTTTTGCGTCTTGATGGTAAAGTTTCTAAACGAGTAGAGGGGACAGAAAATCCAAACTTATCGACCGGTGAGATTGAAGTTATGATTCAGAATATATTTGTGGAGTCAATCGCCGGAGTTCTTCCTTTTCAGATTAATACTTCTGATCCTGTAGGAGAAGATATTCGGCTCAAATACCGGTATCTTGATCTGCGGCGCAAAAAATTATATTCCAACGTTGTTTTGAGGTCAGAAGTAATTAATGCGATAAGATTTGAGATGCTCAAACAGGACTTTATAGAAATTCAAACGCCAATACTAACGGCCAGCTCGCCAGAAGGAGCCCGTGATTTTTTGGTCCCGAGTAGACTTCAGCCAGGCAAATTTTACGCTCTTCCGCAAGCTCCTCAGCAATTTAAGCAACTCCTAATGGTTGCTGGCTTTGAGCGATATTTCCAAATAGCATGCAGCTTTAGAGACGAAGATGCACGTGCAGATCGCTCTCCAGGAGAGTTTTATCAGTTCGATATGGAGATGTCATTCTGCACTCAAGAAGACGTTTTTCAGGTTCTGGAGGGGGTTTTATTTAATGTTTTTCATAAGTTCTCTCAGGGCAAGATTGTGCAACCAGCTCCGTTTCCTCGCATTACTTACAATGATGCGATGAATGTTTATGGATCAGATAAGCCCGACCTACGAAATCCTCTAAGAATTTCTGATGTTACCGACGCTTTCAGATCAAGTGGGTTTGAACTTTTTGCTAAATTGGTTGAGCAAGGGGCATTGGTTAAGGCAATTTGTGCGCCAAGTTCGGCCGGAAAACCTCGAAGCTTTTTTGACGGATTGAATGAATGGGCTCGAAATGAAGATTTAGGTGGATTAGGATACATTATCTACACAGAAGATGGTGCTCATAAGGGCCCAATTACAAAAAATCTTGATGAGTCAACACTCGATCAGATCAGAGAGGTTGTTGGCGCCCGGAATGGTGATAGTGTTTTCTTTATTGCAGAAGATGCGCGTCAGGTGGCCAAGCTAGCAGGTAAAGCTCGCGAAAAAATTTGTGATGAACTTGGCCTTCGCGAGAATTCTGCGTTTCGATTCTGTTGGGTTGTTGATTTTCCAATGTTTGAAGAAGACGAAGATACTGGCAAAATTGACTTTAGCCACAACCCATTTTCTATGCCGCAAGGTGAAATGGACGCGTTAAATAACCTCGATCCTTTGGAAATTAAGGCATACCAATACGATATTGTGTGTAATGGTATCGAGCTATCAAGCGGAGCTATCAGAAATCATAAACCTGAAATTATGTACAAGGCATTTGAAATAGCGGGTTATACACAAAAAGAAGTCGACGAAAAATTCAGCGGAATGATCAATGCTTTCAAGTTCGGCGCCCCACCTCACGGTGGATGTGCGCCAGGGATTGATAGGATTCTTATGCTGCTCGCTGAAGAAGAAAATATACGAGAGGTCATAACTTTTCCAATGAATCAGCAAGCTGAAGACTTGATGATGAATGCGCCTGCTCAAGTAAGCGATGCACAGTTGAAAGAACTGAAGATTCACTTTCATCCTGACGCAAAGCATAGCAAGTAACTACGCAGATACCATTGGTGCGTTATGGAAAACAGCAAAATAGGAACGATTACATGCGGTATCGTAATCATTGGTGTTCATTGCGTTATTGGCTGCTTCAAGTCGCTGCCGGGCACGACGCATTCCAACTCGGCTTAACGCTTTATCTGACTGTCTGCTGACATTCATACTATGTCTTTAGTGTCAATACCGTCGCGATTGATGTTGTGGAAGAAAGCCGGGTTTCTGTGTTTATCCGGTTCACGCAACTCTTTTTCCCATATGGCAAAGGCGGAGATTTCGATATCGGCATCGCGCATGGCGACGGTTCTTATTCTTGACAAGAGTTGCTGTAGAGCGAAGCGGGGGTCGTCCTCCTGTCCCGGTGCTTCAAAAACGACGGCTAGATTGACATTGCTCTCAGGATCAAAGTCCCCCCGGGCGCGGCTGCCGTATAACAGGACTCTGGTTATGCCTGGCAGGTTTTCTTTGGCCAGGTATGCCATGAATGTTTTTACTGCGTGAACGGTCTCCGGCGCTAGTTCTTTTTGAGGTTCAGATGTAGTGGATGTGGTTTTAGTATTAGAGCTTGTCATTATCATCAATCTCCGATCACGGCTGCCCCGATTATTAATTCTTGGGACACTACTGATTTAGAATAGAAAATCTGAGTTGTCCAAATTGTTAATATCAAAATCTGTCAGTATGATAGTGGTCAAGTAGTCGGAACCGGAGATATCAATACGCGGATTGTCTCCGCGGCTGATGATGTCGAGGTCGTTCATAGAGTTGATGCCGGAAAATGCTGTCAGGTCAATTTTGTCCTCACCGTTACTGAAATCTGCGATTAAAGCGCCACCCACATCACTCGGCGAAAAGACAAACATATCCCGACCGGTTCCGCCGTACATAACATCCATACCTTCACCGGCAACCATCTTATCGTTCCCAGGCCCACCTTTCAAATAGTCAAAGCCTGCGCCACCAGTCACAGTATCGTTTCCCTGGCCGCCGAAAATTCTGTCATCACCATTGCCGCCATACATAAGGTCATCGCCGCCGCCTGCGCCGCCGTACAATTCGTCATTGCCGTCACCCCCTTCCAGCCGGTTATCGCCAGCGTCGCCGGCCAGTATGTCGTTGTGTCGGCTGCCGATGAGATGTTCGACGCCCGTCAGCTTGTCTCCTTCGGCATGGCCGTATTTTACTGCGCGCGCATCATTCAAGCGCACCAGCACGCCAGTGTTAGAATCCAGGTAAGACGCCGTATCCGCGCCCGCCCCGCCGTTGAGAGCATCGCCCCTAGAGCCGCCGCGCACAAAACCCTCGGTGTCTGGTGTCCCTGAGAGGTCGACTGTCACGCCTCCCACAGCGAACTCATAATCGGCCCAATCACTTTGGCCGGCCCCCCCGTCTAACCTGTCGGCACCAGCACCGCCGCTGAGAATGTCCCAACCATCGCCCCCGTTAAGCGTGTCATCCCCGGGGCCGCCATCAAGTATGTCATTCCACCAAAACCGTTTATCGTGTCATCGTCGGCCGTACCGATGAGTTCATTAGGGAAATCAGTTCCGTTTATCTCTGACATACGTTATCACCTATTGGCTGTTTTGTTATCCCTGAATAACCGTGTATCAGGGGCGACAATTTAGCTTCAGACTGTTCTAACCTGACAATAACCAGCCCTGACACTAACTTGGGGAGAAACTCATCTTCTGTCTTGGCCAAGTGTTACCAAGGCGCAACCCAAAGGTTATTAATGAACCGCCCCGGGAATCCCGGAGACTCGTTAGTTTGAGTCATGCGGCTATGCATGACCGGTTAATTTCATCATAGTACATCTGTTCATATTCAGCCGGCGGCACATTGCCGAGCGGCGCCAGCAAACGGCGATGATTGAACCAATCCACCCATTCCAAGGTGGCATATTCCACGTCATCGAGTGTCTTCCATGGCCCTCGTGCCCGGATCACTTCCGTCTTATACAAGCCGATGATCGTCTCCGCCAACGCATTGTCATAGGAATCCCCCACACTGCCCGCAGAGGCCTCAATCCCGGCCGCCGCCAAGCGCTCGGTATAGCGGATCGACAGATACTGACTGCCGTGGTCACTGTGATGAACCAACCCTTTGGCGCCGTGCCGTGACCACAACGCCTGCTCCAATGCGTCCAGCGCCAGGTCGGCGCTCAAGGAACGGCTGACCCGCCAGCCCACGATGCGCCGGGCATACACATCCACCACAAACGCCGCATAGGCAAAGCCCGACCAGGTCGCCACATACGTGATGTCCGCCACCCATAACCGGTTCGGTCTGTTAGCGGTAAACTGCCGGTTCACCCGGTCAGCCGGCTGCGGCAACGACGCATCACATACCGTCGTCCAGCGCGTTGCGCCCCGCCTCACACCCTGTATCTCAAGCTGCCTCATCAATCGCTCCACCGTGCAACGGGCCACCTCCTGGCCTTCCCGTTTGAGTTGCCGCCAGACCTTCCTGGCGCCGTATACCCGGTAATTCTCCTCCCAGACACGCCGTATCGCCTCACATAACGCCTGGTCACGCCGCACCCGCGCCGGCAACCGCCCAGGGTCCGCTGCCCGAGCCTTGTGCTCGTAGTAGGTCGACGGGGCGACCGGCAACTGCTTGCAGATCGGCTCGACCCCAAGGGCCTCCCGGTGTTGGTCGATAAAGGCCACCATCTCGCCAGTTAGCGGTCGAGCTCCGCCTGGGCGAAAAAAGCCGATGCCTTGCGCAGAATCTCATTGGCGCGCTTGAGTTCCCGATTCTCGCGTTCCAAGGCCCGCATGCGGTCACGCTCGACGCTGGTCAGGCCGGCGCGTTCGCCCTGGTCAACCTCTGCGCGTCTCACCCATTTACGCAATGTTTCCGCTGTGCAGCCAATCTTATCGGCGATGGAAGTCAGTGCGGCCCACTGTGAGCGATAGGTCTCCTGATGCTCTAGGACAAGGCGCACGGCCCGTTCCCGGATCTCCGGGGGATAGCGTTTGTGTTTGTTCATTGCTCCATCCTCTCAAGAAATGGAGCCTCCGGCAAATCCGGGGCGGTTCATTAATTCCCCAGAGAAGAGGAGCAGCGAGGTCAGCAATCTTTGTCATTATGCTGTTGAGTCACGTTCAGTAAGGTCCATAAATTAACTTCTAATAAAACGCAGACAGCAGTTTTGACATTTGTGCAAGTATTTAGTTCAAGTGTCATTTTGCACCGTAATAGAGTCGGCCCTTTCACTTTAATGGAACCGCTTTAAGGCGATGATTTTCGAGTTCAGATAGACTTGCAAACACGGGTTGTTTAAGGCTCACTTCATATTGGAAAACACTACACTTGGAAAACACTACACTTTGCCTAGACATCTTAAAATAAGTACACTATGGTTACCCAGATGACATTCAACTCGAACAAGCTGCACGACGAGACTCGCCGACTAGGTGTAATCCTAATCGCTGCGGGCTTATTGGGTGGCCTGCTCGAAGATATCGGTCTGGTAATCGTGAGTAGTTTAGTTGTGGTGGGTATCATATTACTACTCGTAGGATGTCTTGATGAGGAAGATAACAAATGAACACAACACTATTAGTTGCTGGTGGACTGGTCTTCGCCGCGGGCCTATTCATGGCTTGGCTTGCACATCGCCAGGACAACATCAACCGCCAACGTCGCCGCTAAGACGGGTATTTCAGTAGATCATTCTGAAGTGCTGAATGGTGCCAGGAGAGAGACTCGAATTCTCACTCTGTTGCCAGAACCGGATTTTGGATCCGGCGAGAAAACATAGTTGACCAAACTTTTATCACTTGAAAGAATTCAGACCAAGAAACACCACCTAACGGCACACTTCTCGCTTGATGGCTACAGTTTCACCACATCCTATTGGTTTGACACAGTTGACTTCAACGCCTTGGAAGAACGCTTTGGGAATGCATTCATGCAAAGGATTAATTTTCATATTGCAGCATTCGAAATTAATAAGCTATGCAGCCTTCGTCCAGACATCGTTGATTGGGGTGCCTATACATATTTGGTTAACGAAGCATTCTGGGAATTGTGGACGAAAATTTTTCGTAACGTCTGGGCGCAATGGCGCTACGAGAATGACGATCCAGAGTATTTCGGGCCGGCACTTGGCGGAGAATTTGTCAACCGTACCAATAGTGCTATTGAGCGCGGGTCTTTACACCCTAAAACGCTTACTTTTTTTGGAGGTGGTAAAGACAGTCTGGTCGCAGTTAAATTGCTGGAAGATATTGACAACTCATACGATTCATTGGTCTATGCATCTTCCATATATGGAAACTTGGACAAACAGCACCAGATCATCTCCAAACTGTTGGGTTACTGCACCCCTGAACAACAGCATCGTCAATGGATATTCGATGATTTCCTTGATTCACCGGTGATCAATCTTGGACCTGAGACTCAGAGCAGAACTTTAACCGCCGCCGAGACGCCTAGTTCAATTTTTTCATCACTGCCCATAGTTCTGTCCAATAACATCACGGAAATATGTCTGGCCCACGAGAAGAGTTCGGATACCGGGCAAGTCATCTGGGAACGAACCGGTGAGGATGTTAATCATCAATGGGGAAAAAGCTATGAGGCAGAAACATTCATTAATGAATACATACAGAACTATCTCATTGCTGACTTCAGGTATTACAGCATACTCAAACCAATATACGATGTATTGATATTTAACCTGCTTAGAGAAAATGAAGACCTGGCCCGATATACCCAGTCTTGCAATATCTCCAAACCTTGGTGCCGCAGGTGTCCGAAATGTCTGTATGTATGGGTCAATTATATGGCTTATCTTGATGTCCAACTCGTCGAATCGATCTTTGGTGAGAATTTGGGCGATGTGCCTGAGAATGTGCCAATTTTTCGTGATCTGTTAGGCCTAACCGATCAGCTTCCGTTTGAATGCATTGGTCAATTCTATGAAACGCGACTTGCGTTCGAGTTGTGTATTGCAAAGGGGGTCCAAGGGGTCGCCTTCGATATGTATAAAAAGAAAAATGTTCCATTTAAGCTAGAGGACGTACTGGAAAAATATCTGGGTATATATGTTAGGGATTCCGAAATACCGCCACGTATACGCACCAGAATTGTTGAAAAATTCAAATCTACTGCTAGAGCAGCTCGGGAATATATTAAGGGAACGCTCAGTGCTTAAGACTATTACCCCAAAGTACCATGCCATCCGATTTTCATTGAATGGCCCAATCCGAACTGGCATACCTCTCGACACACGCGCTTTGATAGGTGAGGATGCGAGAAGAATTCTTTCAACACTTAACAATAAATTGAAATTCTATGGAACGGGCTGGAGCGTTCAAGCCCTTAAGGATCGTGACCTGGATATCAGCATAGAGACCCGTAGGGAAAGCATTGTCAAGCCGCCTTATTTGGCAAAATTTACTTTCGATAAATCTGAAGTTGCTTCTATGCAAGAAACAATCAAACAGGGCAATGACAGCATGGCATGCGCGGTCTCGAAGACGGCATAATAGCAACGATTACATGCGGTATCGTAGTCATTGGTGTTCATTGCGTTATTGGCTGCTTCAAGTCGCTGCCGAGCAACACGCATTCGCTCTCGGCTTGACGCCTTGTCTGACTGTCTCTTGGGACTCATATTATGTCTTTAGTATCAATACCGTCGCGATTGATATTGTGGAACAAAGCCGGGTTCCCCTGTTTATCCGGTTCACGCAACTCTTCTTCCCATATGGCAAAGGCGGAGACTGCCATCGCGGTATCGGACATGGCGTCGCCTCTAATTTCTGACAAGTGTCCCTGTAGAACGAAGCGGCGGTCGTCGCGCAATACCGGACCTTCAAAAATGACAGCTAAATTGATGTCGCTCTCGGGGTCAAAATCCCCCCGGGCGCGGCTGCCGTATAACAGGACTCTGGTTATGCCTGGCAGGTTTTCTTTGGCCAGGTATGCCATGAATGTGTTTACAGCATGAACGGTCTCCGGCGCTAGTTCTTTTTGAGGTCCAGATGTATTGGACGGGGTTTTAGAATTAGAGCTTGTCATTATCATCAATCTCCGATCACGGCTGTCCTGACGTTTGAGACAGCATTAGAAATAACTCATTGGTATAGTTTGATAAAGTACCATATTATGGCCTCAGACAGCTAGCTAACACTTCGCTGTAGTTGAGTGCGAGCGCAGCGCTTGAGCGATGATTACATATCAGCCCGGCGCTGTAACCAAGTCAAAGAAGAGAGGAAGCCAAGAAGAGGGTGAAGCCACACAAATGAGGATTAACCACCAGCGCTGTTATGGAACCACTCCCGTAGACGGGAGTCCAAGGGGGCGAGCGTGATGCCGATATGAGTCGATAAGAACCGAACCAAATTTATGCTTCATAAAAATAATGTCAGGTTGTGAGAAATATTTTGTTGATCTTTTCGGAAAGAACACATTTAACGCTCTCTGTCTGTCGGCATGGTTGTCGTTGTCTATGACCATCACGAGGAGTTTTAATGTTAGATATTAAGACACAGCGGCATTCTTGTGCCCACGTTATGGCAGCTGCTATTCAGGAAATTTGGCCAGAGGCAAAGTTCGGTGTTGGGCCAGACATACAAAATGGCTTTTATTATGATGTTCTTTTTCCTGAACCAATCAAGTTTGAAGATTTAGGACGGATTGAGCGTTTGATGAAAAAAATCAAACGCAATAAGCGCTATCTCAAACGCGCTGAATGGCCAATTGACCAGGCGCTAGACTATTTTAATGCGCATAAGCAAGACTTCAAGGCTGAGCTGATTGAGCTTCTGCATTCACATGGTAGTACGGCTATTGGGGAAGAAACGGGTGATATGAACATTGCCGAAGAAAGTGATGAACTGACAACTGTAAGCATCTATGAAGTCAATGGCTTTTTAGATCTTTGTCGTGGCCCGCATGTCGATCACTCAGGGCAGATAGGTCAATTCAAGCTCCATCGATTAGCAGGAGCTTATTGGCGTGGTGACGAAAATAATGCTCAGATGCAACGCATTTATGATCTTTGCTTCCAAACAGGAGAAGAACTCAAGGCAGAAATTGAACGATTGGAACAAATCAAACTGCGTGATCATCGCAAAATCGGCAAGGAAATGGGTATCTTTCACATGTCGGCAAAAGTCGGGGCAGGATTACCTTTGTGGCTGCCAAATGGTACGGCTATTCGTGATGAACTCGAGGCGCTTGCAAAAGAAAAAGAACGAAAAGCAGGTTATCAAAGAGTGTCAACGCCTCATCTGACAATTGAAGATCTCTATTTTCAATCAGGCCACCTACCCTATTATCAAGACGACATGTATGCACCCATTGAGATCGACGAAAAGCGCTATTTCCTTCGTCCAATGAACTGTCCTCATCACCATCATGTCTTTTTGAGCAAACCGCGCTCATACCGCGACTTACCACTTCGCATAAGTGAATATGGTCAAGTATACAGATACGAGAAGTCAGGCGCACTGTCTGGCACGATGCGCACGCGGGGTTTTTGCCAGAATGATGCGCATATCTATTGTGCGATGCATGACGCAAAAGAAGAATTCAAAAAAGTCATGTATATGCATGCCGACTATTATCGCCTGTTTGGGATCAAAGAATTTTACATGCGATTATCATTACCTGATTTGACCAAACTTGATAAATATGTAGATGAGCCAGATAAATGGCTCGCGGCACTTGACGTTATTAAAACGGCAATGGATGAATCCCAATTGCCCTATATAGAGGCAAAAGGAGATGCGGCATTCTATGGCCCGAAAATTGACTTTATTATCAAAAGCGCCATAGGAATAGAAAATGCAATTTCAACAAATCAACTTGATTTTCTTGCCACAGAAAGATTTAACCTGACTTATACAGGGGAAGATGGAAGTGAATGCCCGGTGTATGTCATTCATCGTGCGCCGCTTGGTTCTCACGAAAGATTTATCGCATTTTTAACCGAACATTATGGCGGTAAATTTCCGTTCTGGCTTGCGCCTGTTCAAGCACGGATTATTCCCATTGCTGATCGCCATGTGGAAACAGCACGAAATATGTTGGAATATTTTGAGAGTGCGCGTTTATGTAATGGTTCTTTAGGTCTACGTATTGATGTTGACGCTTCGAGTGAGCGTATGCAAAAGAAAGTTCGCTCTGCGACACTTGCGAATATTCCAATAATGCTCATCATAGGTGATTCTGAAGTTGATACTGGCACTGCTTCAGTCCGAATGCGAAGTGGCCTGGATTATGGACAGGTCGAGACAGAGGACATTCTAAAGGTTATGAAGCGTGCTTTAGAAGAACGTGCAGACGATGTATTTTCCACCTCTTGGGGATGATTTGCTGCTCTGTGCGCTGCCGCCGGTGAAATAGCCTTCATCGCCGTGGTGCCAATAATAATATCGGTTTCCACTGTGTCGGCGCCGTTGTTCCGGACGATCACGTTGTTGGCTTGGAGTTCAGCGCTGTCAGCGGATTGTTCCATCAGAAAAGAAATCTGGAGGGAATGTGGTTGTGTTTTGGGTAAAAAAGTGTGGGTGTCATTTCCAGATTTTTTCCAAGCAAAGTGCAGGAAAAGCGTAATCAGAGTGATGGCCCCGTTTCCTTTTCTTTGGCCCGGTGTATTTTCCGTAATGATTTCGTTGCAGTGTTTACGAATGTTGTAGCTTGCGATAGTGACTTGTTTGCGCGATCTATTCCCACATCGGCCGTCTTATAGTCAGCAAAACGGCGGCTAATTTTAAGGGTATGAAAATGTTTTGCCACTTTCTTGTCGAATAGTCCTTTGTTGACGATTTCTCGGCTGAACTGAATGTTCAGTCCCTTATGAGTCTCTGGTGGCTCTATCCCTTTTGCAGCCAGCATGGCATGCGCGGTATGGAAAACGGCATAATAGGAACGATTGCAAACGCCTCTGTAGGAGTTGCCGTTCATTGAGACATTGGCTTCTCCAAGTATCTCCCGAGCAACACGCATTCGCTCTCGGCTTGATGCCTTGTCTGGCTCTCTCTTAGGACTCATACTATGTCTTTAGTATCAATACCGTCGCGATTGATATTGTGGAACAAAGCCGAGTTCCCCTGTTTATCCGGTTCACGCAACTCTTCTTCCCATATGGCAAAGGCGAAGACTTCCATCTCGGAATCGAACATGATGTCGCTACTTATTTCTGACAGGGGTTGCTGAAGAGCGAAGCGGCGGTCGTCGTCCTGTACCGGGCCTTCAAAAACGACGGCTAGATTGATGTCGCTCTCAGGGCTAAAGTCCCCCCGGGCGCGGCTACCGTATAACAGGACTCTGGTTATGCCTGGCAGGTTTTCTTTGGCCAGGTATGCCATGAATGTGTTTACTGCGCGAATGGTCTCCGGCGCTAGTTCTTTTTGAGGTTCAGATGTAGTGGATGTGGTTATAGAATTAGAGCTTGTCATTATCATCAATCTCCGATCACGGCTGCCCCGACGTTTGAGACAGCATTAGAAATAACTCATTGGTATAGTTTGATAAAGTACCATATTATGGCCTCAGACAGCTAGCTAACACATCGCTGTAGTTGAGTGCGGGCACAGCGCTTGAACGATGATTACATATCAGCCCGGCGCTGTAACCAAGTCAAAGAAGAAGAGAGGAAGCCACACAACTGAGGATTACCCACCAGTGCTGCCATGGAACCACTCCCGTAAACGGGAGTCCAAGGGCGCGAGCGTGATGCCGATATGAATCGATAAGAACCGAATGGATTTTCATTATGTATTTTGAGTTTGTGGTAGCTGCCGTCGGCCTCGCCAGAATACGCAGCCAGCGAAATAGCCTTCATCGCCGTGCGTGCTCGACCGCTGCCTAGACCGGTGTCCCCGGCGCCCAGCAGTAATGGCAGGCAAAGTAACAGGAGACAGCGCCGGAGGGATTTCATTACGGGTTGCCGGGTTCGTTCAGTAACAGATCATTAAGGGTGGCTGTGGTGCCAATAATAATATCGGTTTCGACTGTGCCGGCGCCGTTGTTCCGGACGATCACGTTGTTGGCTTGGACTTCAGCGCTGTCAGCGGATTGTTCCATCAGAAAAGAAATCTGGAGGGAATGCGGTGTGTTTCTTGGAAAAAAGTGCGGGCTGTCATTTTCAGATTATTTTCCAAGCAAAGTGCAGGGAAAGCGTAATCAGAGTGATGGCCCTGTTTCCTTTACTTTGGCCCGGTGTATTTTCCTCAGTGATTTCGTCGCAGTATTTACGAATGTTGTAGCTTGCGATAGTGACTTGTTTGCGAGCTCTACTCCCACGTTGGTTGGATTATAGTCATCTAACTTATAGTCAGCTAAATAGCGGTTATCTTCAACGGTGGAGAAATGTTCTGCCACTTTCTTGTCGAACAGTCCTTTATTCACGATTTCGCGATTGAACTTAATGTTTAGTCCCTTATGAGTCTTTGATGGCTCTATCCCTTTTGCAGCCAGCATGGCATGCGTGGACTCGAAAACAGCAAAATAGCAACGATTACATGCGGTATCGTAATCATTGGTGTTCATTGCGTTATTGGCTGCTTCAAGTCGCTGCCGGGCACGACGCATTCCAACTCGGCTTAACGCTTTATCTGACTGTCTGCTGACATTCATACTATGTCTTTAGTGTCAATACCGTCGCGATTGATGTTGTGGAAGAAAGCCGGGTTTCCGTGTTTATCCGGTTCACGCAACTCTTTTTCCCATATGGCAAAGGCGGAGATTTCGATATCGGCATCGCGCATGGCGACGGTTCTTATTCTTGACAAGTGTCCCTGTAGGTCTAAGCGGTGTAGAGCTAAGCGGTCGTCCTCCTGTAACGGTGCTTCAAAAACGACGGCTAGATTGATGTCGCTCTCGGGGTCAAAATCCCCCCGGGCGCGGCTGCCGTATAACAGGACTCTGGTTATGCCTGGCAGGTTTTCTTTGGCCAGGTATGCCATGAATGTTTTTACAGCATGAACGGTCTCCGGCGCTAGTTCTTTTTGAGGTTCAGATGTAGTGGGCGGGGTTTTAGTATTAGAGCTTGTCATTATCATCAATCTCCGATCACGGCTGTCCCGACGTTTGAGACAGCATTAGAAATAACTCATTGGTATAGTTTGATAAGTACCATATTATGGACTCAGACAGCAAGCTAACACATCGCTGGGATAAAGTTTATAATTTATGCTGGAAGTGAAGAACAGAATTAACTTATTGATTTTAATTTAATAATTACTTTATGCTATAATTTGTTCAGTAAATACTATCTTTTGTATATAAAGAGAATGTAATGAGCACACTTAAATTGGCCTGGTTAGCGTGGTTTTATAGTATTGCTTTAGTCCTGTTTCTGAGCCTGGCAGGTTGCAAAGGCGGGGGCTATGTGCCTGTTCAGCCTAGCCCGGAGCCAGAGCCTGTACCCGTTGATCCAGCACCAACTCCCGAACCGGGTCCACAACCGGATCCCGGGCCCATACCAGAACCCTGTGAAATAGATACCAAGGATTTTGGTTGTGTGTCTATGACACGTTACGATGATGAGAAAAATGCTCTTGTTACCGCTTGGGAGCAGGACATAGCTTATAAAAACAATGATGATCTAATCAAGGGTAATGTTTCAGATGCTTGGGCGCATATCCAATTACAGCATGGATCTGATATTACTCCAGGTAATGGAGTTAAAGTTGGGCTTATCGATGATGGAGTCTATGCTGATCATTTCTTGTTCCAAGGTGCATCAATCAGTGAGACTTTTATGCATGAAGAGGCTAAACAAGGGAGTCTTTCATTTACACCAGGTACGCGCGACACAAATTCTCACGGTACGTCTGTAGCCAGTCACATTATTGCGCAAGGCACGAGCGATGATCCGGAACGGTTCTATGGTGTCGCGCCAGGCGTTGATCTTCATATGTATACTGTCCACAAAACAGATAAAGGTACTGTTTGGCATTTATATGCTACCCAAGAGATTCTTCCTCTAGCCCGTAATCGTGGTATTGATATCTTGAATATCAGTCTTGGCGGCGGGGGAGGCATTGAAAATTATGATACTAAAGAAGACTATCTTTATGAGTATGCTCAAGGATACTTTGATGCTCTTATCCAAGCCGATTATCAAGATAAAATTTTGATTGTCAGGGCTGCTGGTAATGATGGTTCTTCATCTGTTTCAGAACAACCCGGTATGCCTGTCTTTATTGAAGAAGTCAGATCTCACTATGTAAGTGTTGTTGGTACTGGACAAGATGGCCTTATTGCTGATATGAGTAATCGTTGCGGAATAGCAGCAGACTGGTGTATTACTTCACCAGGAGGCCATTTTGGTCATGCATTTTATGGTCTAGATTTAAATGGAACGCTTATAGAGACTGTTGGTATTTCAGGTGGCACTTCATTAAATGCTGGTTATGTTACCGGTAGTTTGGCGCTGATTAAGCATATGTTCCGCGATCAATTATCCAATGTGGAAGTCCTCCAGCGCCTATATGCAACAGCTAACAAAACAGGCCCGTATGCAGATCGGAGCATCTATGGCCAAGGCTTGGTCGATGTGGGCGCAGCCACATCCCCGGTGGGTATTCTCACCATCGGGGACGATGACCAAGCCAACACACAACCGGCAGCACAAACCGGTATTCAGTTGGGAGCGGCTTTCGGCGATGGATTGGTACAAGGTCTGGTAGGCCTTGAAGTGGCCGCTTTTGATACGCTCAACGCACCGTTCTTTCTGCCGGCAGATAACCTGGTATCTGTACGGGAACGCTACACACCGGCCCGGGTATGGCGGCCTGGTTTTATGGAGACTGAGACCGGTAATGACTGGTCATTAGGCTTCTTTGACCGAGACCCGGGTGGTGACAGCGGCCATGTCTCTTTGGCTGACCGGGTAGCCCAACTGCATAATCCGTTTGCTGGTATGAATATCAGTATCAATACCTTTGCTTCGTTGAGTAGTGGTAATCAGCCCAGCCTGGTGGGTGGTGATATCCGCTGGCATGGGTTTGATAATGCGTTACAACTCAAAGCAGGCCTGTTAATCGAGCAAAACAGCTTGTTAGGGGCACAGTCCCGGTATTATCTTGACAACATGGGGTCGCGTATTGCGTTTACGGGTTTACAGTTCAAAAAGGACTGGTTGAATTGGGCATGGTCTTTGGAGGGCGAGTTGGGTCGTGTGACACCCAACATGGAGTTCGGGTTAATTGATGGGATGTCCCACCTGTTAACCAGTACCTTTAATCTACAAGCTACTCGCGCATTGAATAACAATCATCAGTTGCGTTTGGCGATTGCCCAACCGTTACGGGTGGAATCGGGCAAGGTTGATCTGGTGTTGCCGTCAGGACGGCAGAAGGACGGTTCCAGGATGTTTTTATCTTTAAGTAGGGGCTTGGCGCCCACCGGGCGTCAGATTGATGCCACGGCCCGTCTGCGGGGCAGCAACCGGCTGTTTGGTGGTCATGTCGAGAGTTTTTATGACCTGGCTGCCACGTACAGCCGCCAACCGTATCACAGAAAGTCCGGAACAGATGATGTGCAGGTGCAATTCAGTCTGAGTTTGAGGTATTAAATGTGAATCCTTTTGATTCGGTTTTTCTTGCTGTGGCTTTGGGTTTTGCTATTGCGTCAACGATACTTATTCTTGTCGAATATTTTATGCCCTGGGCAGATGGTTCAACAAAAATAGCAATTTGTGGATTAGGGTACCTTGTGGCCTCTATGATCTGGTTACTTAGACTGGGTTGTAGGAAGTAAATAACTTGTGTTTGCTTCAGCGGTAACCAGTGCAATCATTTGTAATTTTTATATGTGATCCATTGTTACATCGGTATGAGCAAGCCCTACCATATCCGTTTTCACAACCCCCGCTTGTCTCTCCATGTTGAGAAGGTCCCACATAACAAACACCACCCCAATTTGAACTTTGGCCCCATATTCTACGATATGGACAGCTTGCCTGTGTAACTCGACAACTATTCGACAGCTTACTCCATTCCCCGTCATAACACTGGTACGTACAGCTACCGGTAGTATTGTTCACACAAGCCCCACTGCTGCTAGCACCATGTAATGCTGATGACAACTGGCAATTTTGTATTGTTATAGACTTGCAATTTTTAAATACAGCGCAGTCTTTTGTGCCTGTTCCTATACGTGTATTTCCACAAGCATTAGTCTGCGGAAAATTAACACCTTCACATTGTGTATTTGTTAATGGTAACCAATTCGGGGCTTTGGTACCATCTACAGTTCTTGTCTGACCACACGCATTGGTTTGTGTCACAGTGCTCCCAACACATTGGGTATTGGCCGCCGGCGACCAGCTTCCTGCCGGCTTGGTACCGGTTGCTGTACGCGTAGTGCCACAGGTATTCGTTTGTGTGAAACTTGACCCGGCACACACCGTATTTCTTGCCGGCGTCCAAGTGGTTGATTTGGTCCCGGTGGCGCTGCGGGTATGACCACATTCGTTGGTTTGTATAAATGTTGTTCCCTGGCACTGTGTGCTGGCAGACGGTGACCAGTTATTGCCGACACAACAATCACCGGATGTTTTGGTCCCGGTCCGGATCCGTGTTGTCCCGCAACTGTTGGTCTGGGTGAAGGATTGATCCATACAAACGCTGTTGCGCGGCGGTGACCAGTTACTTGGTATGGTGCCGGTAACCCGTCGCGTATGGCCGCAGGCGTTCGTCTGGGTAAATGTCCTGCTGTTGCATTGGGTGCTTCTTGACGGTGACCACTCATCACTGACACAACAATCGCCGCCAGTCTTGGTACCGGTCGTTGTGCGCGTGGTCTGGCATACCTGGTCTGTCTGCGTGAACTCCACGTTCTGACACACGGTATTGCGTAACGGGGTCCAGTTACCCGGACTGCACTGTACCGGGTCTTGCGGGTCTGTCGGGCCACAGACCTCGTTTTCAATGGTAACCGTCTTGTCCGGCGGCCGGTCCGCACAGTTCAGGGCCTCATCACAGGTACCCCCGGTCAAATCACACTGCGCCCGTTGTGTCACCGTGTGTGACCCGCAGGCTGTCGGTGTCTGACCGACCGTTTTATACACCCAGGGGTTATCCACCCAGATACACATGTCCTTGTCATCTTCGCGCGCCCACTTGGAGAGGGCCTGGGCGAAGCGCTCCTCGCTCATCATATTAATCACGGTGCCGCGTGTGCCGTGCTCATATTGTGCATTGATGGAAAAGCGGTAGGACAGGTTCGGGTTGTTGTCCGGCCGGTAGCGGCGGATGAGATTGTGCGGGTCATCCGGCCAGATGACCATTGCATTGAAATTGGTGGCGCTGCCGCCGGCGAAATAGCCTTCATCGCCGTGTGTGCTCGACCGCTTGTCCTTGGTGCCTAGACCGGTGTCCCCGGCGCCCAGCAGCAATGGCAGGCAAAGTAACAGGAGACAGCGCCGGAGGGATTTCATTACGGGTTGCCGGGTTCGTTCAGTAACAGATCATTAAGGGTGGCCGTGGTGCCAATAATAATATCGGTCTCCACTGTGCCGGCGCCGTTGTTCCGGACGATCACGTTGTTGGCTTGGAGTTCAGCGCTGGTGATCACGTTGGTGTTGGTGATGTTCACCGCGTTGAGCTGGTCCACGTCATCAATGTCGTTATTGCCCAAGTCCAGGGCATTGCCGATTTCCGGTTCAAAGGCCAGAGTGCCGGTCATTGTGTCGCCGGCGATCTCGACAAATTCATCAAGTAAGGTCAGGTCTACCGGGGCGGCAAAGCCCGCGGTCACCGTGGTGCCGTTTACCGTGGCTATGTTGCCAAGTCGCTCAAGTATTCTCGCCGCCTCTCTGACATTGGCCGCATCGTAGTTAATCTCCAGGCGATCATTCGGTGTGCCCGCGGTGATGGTCAGGGTATATCGGGCCGGTGTCTCATCTTCCCAGATGGGCAGGTAATCGGGGACCAGGGCGGCGATGGTGGTTGAGTAGGTTCCCGGGTTCGGGTTATTGGGATCGGAAATAAACCGGTATTGGGCTAAGGCCAGTTGGCTGATGCTGTGTTGTACACTGTCGGCAACCACGGTCTCGTTACGTTGGATCAACCAGGTGCGCAGATCGCCGGCGATCAAGCTGAAAATCATTACGGCAATGATGGCTTGCAGGACGTTCATTTAATTGGTACAACTGAACTCGTTTTCATCGAAGGCTAACAGTTGGTAGCCGGTATGGATCGCGTAAAACAGTGAATCACCCGTGGTAGCCGGTGCGGTAAAAGTCTGGTTGTCGGCAACCAGATTGTCATGTTTGCTCAACAGGTAGCTGAGAAACCCGGCATCTGTGTTTGCGTTCAGTTGCCAGGTAGGTTGTGGGTGTGCATTGGCATTAAGACGTATCGTGGTGTCCTGGTTATCAAACCCGACAGGCCAGCCGTCAGCTTGTGACAAGGTGTTTTCGCTAACAAGGTTGGTGGGCAGGTTGCCGCATTGATCGGCGATATATTGAGTGGCGCCGGCGCGCATATCGCGCTCACTGGCGCGGTATGCGACCTGATTCTGATATTCGCCTAACAGTGGCAATATCGACCAGGCCGCTACCACAGCCAGTGATAGGGACAATACCAGGCCCTGTAGCATTATTCGATGTTCAGGACAATGACGCCAGCCGCGGTACAGGCCGTGCCTACGGCAATGTTATCGCCGAGCACATCCTCGTTGACGCGGTCTTCGATCCATTCGCAGGTATTGGCATCGCCGGCATCGTAGGTTAAGGTGCCGTTAGCTGCTGTGCTGGGATTCGCCGAGATGTTCGTATTGATAATGCTTTCCGAGGTGCTGCTGTCTGTGGCACCGGAGGGGTATACGTTATCGTCCAGGTAGCCGCGCTGGACCAGGGCAGCGAAGTTTGCGGGCGCACCGGTCAAATCAGCCCGGTGGACACGCCGAACTTCCCGTATTGCGTTGGCGATGTTGATAATCTCTGACTGGATGGCTTCATTTTCCTGCTTTGTGTAAAGCGGAATCACAGTCGTGATGGCGACGATCGCGGCCAAGCCGGCGATGGCCAGTGTAAAGGCAATGGTGATATTGCTCATGGACTATACCTCATTATTGCTTGGTTAGAATGTGATGCCTCCAACAGACATCCCTGAACCCATGCTGATATAAACGAACGGTGCAGTGACCAGTAACGCTATAATCAGCCAGGTGGTACTGCAAATAAGCTGGTATTGGCGAATACGTCGCTGTATCCGGTACTCGTGCATACGCTTGGCTGCTTCGAAGCCGGCGCCCAGTTCTTCCGGTGTTTGTGTCGGGGCACAGGCAATGATGTGGCTGTAATTGTCCGAACTAATGAGGTCTTTGAGGTTATCGAGTAGCGTATACTCTTTTAAGCGTTTGCGTGCCCGTTGCATGCGTACGGACAGGTCTTTGTGAAAGCCGAACGTGCCAATCATCATATCGAGGTATTCTTTTGCAGGCAGTTTTGCGCCAAACAGGTGACTGCTCAGGGCTAAAAAACGTGCTTCGATCATCATATCATAGAGCTTATAGATACCAAATAAACGCAGTATCCGGCGCTGACGCCCGCGGATTCGGTTTTTTAACGTGATGTGTAACAGAATTATAGTCAGCAGCGCAAAAAGACCGGTTGACCAGTGTGTTGTGACCAGGTCAATGTAGCCGAAATAAAGTTCATAACCACTGGTAAAAAACCGTTTGAATGTCGGGGCGGTATAGACACCGATCAAGGTCATTAACAAGCTCATCATTACCCATTGCATTGCCGGAGCCATAATTTCTATGATCGGTTGCCGACGCTGGTGCGGTGATAACAATATTCCAATCACTGTTTCCAAGCAGTTATGCTGTTCGCCGACTATCAGCAGGTTAATCTCTTCCTGGTGAAACAGGTCCAGTTCTGCATAATTCGCGGCAAAGGGTTCTGAGTTCCGGATCGCTTTTTTACTTTGTTTGGCGATCGCTTGGATTGCAAAATTCTTTTGCGTGGTTTGCATGGTGGTGAAAATATCCATTAGCGCAAAGCGGCTCCGAGTAAATTCACGCAAGGTCAGGTAAAAGTATTCCCGTTGATTGGCATTGAAAATCAGCGCGCGGTTGTAACTGATCAGCAGGTCTTTAAACAGGTTCATACGTTATCCAGGGCAATCACTTTGCCGGCAGCCTGGCCTTGTTGTTGGGGTGGTTTTGTGTGCCACAGGTCAAACAGGTTATCCGGGGTATACGGGCCGATTTTCTGTTGCACCATGGCCGGATCGACAATACCGGTGGCGATCTTGGTATGTGCGTGCTGATGGATGTTAAGCACCTGGTTTGCTGCCATCCAATCGCGGACAGCCTGGGGCTTGTCTGTGCGCGTGAACAGGTGGCGGTTTGATCCGTTTACCGGCATCACTTCGGCGATCAATGTCAGGCCTTCGATGCCGGTATGCCGGCAGTCACTACAACCGGTTTTGTTGATAAAGCGCAGGTTCGGAGAAATCTGTGGACCAAAGCCTTCGCGGTAATAGGCGTCGAGGTCCGGATCGGGATGCCTTGAGATTTTGCAATGGTGGCACAAAAGACCGACCAGAGATTGCACGACAATCAAACTTAAGAACGATTCAGAGAACAGGATGTCCTTGCTGACATTTAGATCGGTATCGGAGAGCAACCGGTTGATGGCATCAACCCAGGCCGATCCGTGGATGGAGGCAATGCCGGCGGTGCCTTGGAGCATCATCGACGCGGCCATGGCCGCGGTTTCCAGGTCCCGAATTTCATTGATGGCGATAAAATCAACGTCGTGACGGGTGGTGGTGCGTCGTACGCGTTCGCGGTTTTCTTCGAGCCATTCTTCCGATCCCTCAATGGGCAACTGGATTTGCACGAAGTTGGCCAGCTCCACTTCGATCTGATCGGAGATTTCGTAGTTTTTATCCAGTGGCGGCCGGGACTTCATGATCGCGGTTTGAGTGGTGGATTTGCCCGAATTAACCGCTCCGATGATCAGGGTCATGCCTTTGTTGATCGATGCTTTCTTAAAATCAGCCAGTTGGCTGTTGTGATAGCCCAGCTCGTTCAGCGCCGGAATGTGGTGCATATCACGCAATCGGATCGCGACACTGCGGGTCTGGTTGACTTTTGAGTGCACGTAGCTGACTCGGCACAGCCATTCCTGGCCCTGGTATTTGTAGGTAAAGCGCCCGTCTTTGGCCACGTCTTGACGGCTGTAAGGCTGTTCTACGTAGATATTCCATATTGCTGAGATGATCTTCTCGCCCTGTTTGTTATCGAAGGTTTCACTGATGCTCCGCTGGCCGTAGACACGAAGTGTTACCACCGCGCGCTTGTTCCGGATTTCCAAGTGGATATCGGTGGCCTTTTGTTCGATAGCAGTCTTTAACATCTGCTCGACCTGTTCTGATCCCTCTCGCATCCGGGCTTGCAGCGATTGTTCCTGTCGGGTAATCAGCGATGCAATCACCGCGCGAGTGGCATATTTGGGTTCGATATCCTTCTCCCAGACTTTCTCTGCCAGGTGGCGGATTTTTCGGACAATCAGCGCCTCGTCTTTGGCCAGCTCGTTCTGGCTGATGGCTAAAAAGTCCTGTTCTACGGTCAAAAAGACCGGACAATCATCGCCCTGTTCTTCCATTGCAACCAACAGTTCCTGATCGTCGGTGATTTCAATGTTTTCAACATCCTCGTAGAGATTGACGATATCCGGCGCGATCGGGTGGCGTGCGGCGATGCCGCCCAATTCGGGTAGTTGTGTGGTCTGCTCGGTTTTCTGTTTAAACAGGTTTAACATGCTCATTGCCAGGGGATAGTAAAGGTCTTTTTTGATTTGATATCAAGTATCTTGACCTCATGACGGTTGCCGGCGGTCGCGTCCTCAATGTAATTCACCTCCGTAATTCGGTAATCGCGCCCGTTGTGCGTAATGGTCTCGTTTAAGGTTTTTGAATACGGTCGGGAATTGCTGATCACTACTATCGAGGCCCGGGTGTTCGTTTCTTCATTGGCTTCGTTCACGTGTGCGATACGCAGGCCCACAATGCCGGTGGGGGCCGGTGTCTTTGCACGGGTTACCGGTTGGGGGTTTATTGTTTTGTCTTCGGTTTCTTGTTTTGGTTTTTGTGCGGTCTTGGCCGGTTTTTTTGTTGTTGGTTTCGTTGCCGGTTTCTTGTGCAAGGCGGCCAAGTCCGGCTGCAAGTTGAGCAACATCGGCCGTATGGCGTCCAGGTCTGCCGTATTGATGTCTTTTTTCTCCTGTTCGATCGCGGTCAGCAGCTTGAGAATTTGCAGGTAATAGGTGAGGTTGACGATCAGGAGTTCGTGCTCATCGCAGGTCGGGCATAGTGTTTGCGGTGGATCGATCAGGAGTTCGGAGTCTTCGGCCGGTGCCGGTGTTGTCTGTCCTGTTGCATTGGCGGTAAAGAGCAGTCCTGCCAGCAACAGATAACGGGCCTTGTTTGTGTGTGATGTTTTCATTGGCTGAGTACCACGATCGTAAGTATCACTGAGTCCCAGCCGGCCATTGGGCTGGTTGTTAGTTGGGCTGATTTTAGTTTGCCCTGGTGCCCGCGCGCAGACAGGTGTTTGCCCAGGGCCTGTAGCTGATGCGGTGACGGGCTGGCCATGGTGAGCGTGAGTTCGGTTTGTGAGTGATCGGCCAGTTGCTGGCGTGATTTCACGTTAAACACCAAGCCAAATGCCAGTGCGGTAATGCGGTATGCTTCAAGTACATCGCTTGCCGGCGCCAGGGGCAGTTCAACCGTGTTCTCTGTACGCGACGCGCGCGCATTGATGCGCCAGGCGTTGTCCGCCAGCGTGAGCGAGCCATCCAACCGGTTTGCTACTTCATTCAAACGCGTGATGGACTGATTGGGCTGGTATCGCCCGTTTGCCAGGATTGCATATTGGGCATCACCGGACTTTGCTTCCAAGCTTTCAATTTCATAGGCCAGTAAAACCATGTACCGATTTAACAGCTTGCTCAGGGCCGGCAGGTCCTCACTGACTTGTATGCTGCTGGTGGGCAGCACAACGGGTTCAGCAATGCTGATAGGCTCGGGTTGCCGGCGTTCCTGCCAAAACTTCAGTGACATTGGCAGTAATGAAATGAGTAGTATCGGGAACAGCGACAGGATGGCAATGTCCTGCAGGGTGTAACCGCGCCGTAGATAAAAGGCGTTTTTCTTGTTTGCATTGAGGTTGAATAACAGGTCCTTGTTCTCGATATCCTGTTGTGTCAGCGTGGTCGCAAGCTTGCCGGACTGGTGGACCAAGGATTGCGGGGCATGGGCGCGGATATGTTCTATGGTCTGCTCAAAACTGTTGATCGATTCCTGATTGACCAAGACATAGTCCGGATTGACTATGATGTCCGCACGATACACAACGTTGTCGCCGGGCACATGCACGTGGTATTCACCGGGTTCCAAGCCGGTTTCGGTCCAGCGGACCAGCTGTGCGGCCAGGGACACTGCCGGTTCGTTGTCGATAAACAAAAAGCCGGCCGCGCGCGTGAAATACTTCTGACCATGTTGGGATAGCTGTCGTGTGGTGAACCACCAACCTGTATGCCCGCCCGGTATCGCCAACCCGGTTGCGTTCAGGCTGATCGGGACTTCCACACCATCTATATCGATCGCTTCGATCACGAGCGGAAACTGCCCTCGATCAGATACAGGGTTTGGATCATCCGTTTTCTGCCTTCTGAGGCATTTTTAAGACGGTTCAGTGGCCATACCGGCAGCGCACCGGAACGATCTTCGTTCAAATCCACTTCTTCGCGTGTAGTTGATGCTAACAGGACCGCTTCATTGTGTTTCAAGGTCACGTCAAACACGGTATCGGTGCCGGAGTTCTGAGGCAAGACACCGGTGGTCCCGGCCACGTTGTAGACATCGTAACTGTCTACTTCGCCCTCATTGATCACAATATGCAAGGTAATGGCATCGTCCGTTAGCGTGGGCAAAATATTAATCGCCTGCCCTACTTCGAGCTCGCCAATTTCCACGGTCGGGGTGTCCAGGCTGGTGCCACCGGTGTTGGTTTGCTGGATCGTGATTTTCTCTACGAACCGTTCAATGCTGAAGTTCCGGAGCGTGACCAGGCGGTTGTTGTGCAATAGGAGCTCGCGCTGATCGTGTATCGCGACATTGGCAATCGCGTCTAATGCTTCCAGGATGATCTGAGAGGTGTTCCAGGCACTGCCCGTGTCGGTGATCTGGATACCCAGCACGGCGCCAGCGTCCACCAGTGTGCTGCTGGTGATGTCCGCGGTCAGGTTTTGCAGGCCGCCTGAGATCGACGCATTACGTATGAGCGAGAAATCAAAGCGTTGTTGTGCCAAATCGGTGACGTCCATCCGTATGACCGTCATTTTCACGTTGGCCTGGCGGGTCACATCGCGGAACCATTTCTTGTAAGCGCGCTCAAACAGGACCAGGCGTTGTGGGCGTGCGGTGATCGAGAGCAGGTTGCTGCTCAAATTGATGCTGAAACATTCATTGGTGTTACCGGTGAAGGTGGCGAGTTGGCCCGGGACCTGAGTGGGGTTGTTGCCTGCACAAAACGGCAGACCCAAGGTAGCCGTGACCAGGTTGCTGAGATCGCTGCCGGCATTGAGCTGGTTACTCAAGGTGTTCGCAAAGTTGCCGGCCTGCACCGTATCGGTACCCAGGTTGTTTGATCCCACGGCAACGTTACTGGTGGCTCCGCCGAAAATCGGAATTGTATATTCCCTGGTGACGGTGGGTGTGATGATCAGCGCGCCATCGTGAAAAAGGTACCCGACATTGGCTTGTAAGGTTATGTTGTTCAAGTGATCTTCAATGGTCACGGATTGCGGGCTGGATGAGACCACGGGGTTGTAGTTGGGATCCAGGGCATAGGTGATCGGAAACCCTGGGACTATCTTTTTCAGAGCATCTTTTAGCTTTCGGTTGGTGTAGGTGGCCCGGTAATGGTTGAACAGCCAGGCACTGTCTTCGTCCACCTCAATGCGCCGGGCGCTTTGTAGTGATGTGTTGACGGCAGGCCGGTGTTTTTCGGCCAGAGCCTGCATGGTTTTTCGGGTTTCATCGATATCTACCTGGCGCTCTTGCACGGCCGTTTCGCAGCCGCCGATCAGGGCTGCGGTTATCAGAATACCAAGTCTACTCGTCAACCGGTGTGACATGTTGATCATAGAAAAAGATTTGGTTGTCATGCTGGACCCCTCTAATTCCAAAATGCGTTTCCAATAATTCTAACATATCGTTCAGTCCCGCAATCGGGATGGTCGTTGTGTGTTGAATCTGGTAATCGGTATAGTCTCCGGGTGCGCCGAGTTTCCAGAATACATCAAGCTCGTAACATTGCACAACAAAACGGCGCACGATCTGTGATAGAAGCTCTTTGTTTTTAAAGACCATTTCATGGCATTGTTGGGTGATTGCTGACGCTGAGTCGTTATTGTTATCCGGGTTTATGATTGCTGGTTCTTTCGGCAGTTCACTGGTTTGTTCACCGGCTGGTTTATTGGAGGGTTCAATGTACGGCTCATCGGCAGGTTCAGAGATCGGATCTGCCGGCGGTGTCCATGGAGCATAGACGGTTTTAACGGCATTAATTCCGGTGGTTCTGGCTTGCTGTGCCAGCATGGTCCGATAGGCAAACTCAAAGTCAAGATCACGATTGACGAAAGCGCTGGCCTGTTGGCCCGGTTTGGTCTTTAAGATCGGTTGTAAACCGATACTATACTGCAGCGCAATGGACGAGGCATCCTGGATATTGTCAGCATAATAGCGCCGCAGGCTGGTGTCGCCGGTTTCATCCTGTGTCAGGCCGCCGATCACGCTTAACAGGATCGATGCGCCGAAGCGTTCGAAAAACCGGGTGTCACGGCGTGCCGCGACGCCGGCTCTGCCCAAGGTGTCAGTGCCGGGTGAGTCCAGGTAGATTTCGATGTTGTCCGGTGTGATTAACCGGGACCAGATGATAAAGATTCGTTTTGATTGGATGCCGCCGGCGCGGTATTCTCCGATTAACGTGGATGCCACCGGAATTAATTCATTTTTGCCGTTAGCTGAGTATACCGGCCGGTTGACAAATGCGCGGATGCGCCCGGCCAGGTTTGTATTGATCGCGCTTTCAATGGTGATATGCAGTATTGTGCCTTCGCGTATCACGTGATCGGGTTCGCCTAAGTAGCGGGCCTCGGCCGGTTCGTTTCGTAAGCTAGGCAACTCCAGAGTACGGGTGTTGTCGTAGGTGGGTGGCGGCCCCTGGCCGCCCTCTTCTTGTAAGCTTGCATCAATACTGGCAGTAATACGGCGTAGCTCTTCTTCTCGGCTCGTTAACGTCCGTGTTTCTTGTCTTGGTGGGTCTGATGTTCCCTGATAGCCGCCCGGAAACAGCGCGGAGGATGCTATACGACGGGTGGCCAGGTCTGCCTGATAAGCCAACTCTTGTTCTGTTGGCGGAGCGTCATAGATCACTTGCAAGCGCGGGTCTTCGAGGATATCGAACGATGGCACCGGGTTTTCATCCGGCGCTGGATTTTCGGGTTCATCGTCGGGGAATTGATCGGCAGTGAGTCGATCAATATCGCTTGCCGCGATGGCCTCTGCTGCGGCCTGGGACTGATTGGCCAGTGTGTCAACACTGGCCGTTTGTGTATCGTCGTCAAATTGCTGGTAGATGATAAACCCGGCAACCATCAGTAATACGCCAATACCAATGTTTTGACGCATTGATTGGCTGTCACTGGCCGAGGTATCTTTCGGTGCCTCTCCCGGTGGCGGTATTTCCATGCCCGCCGGGGGCGCAGTGTCGTTTTGCTGCGGGTCCGCCATACCACCTGGGTTTAGTTATTCTCGCGGGTGACCGTGGCTTTGGCTTTGGCAGCACGCAGGATGTACTGGTTTGCGAGGCGTTGTACCACGATATAGTCATTTTTACGGCTGTAATTGACCACGGTTTCTTTGTTGTTGTCCACCGCGAAAATTGCCGGAATGTCCTGAGTGGTTGTGAATTGAAAATAGGTAAACTGCCCATCATCAAAGACGTTTTTCGGCCGCAATTTCCTGTTGCCCTTGATGACATAGTTCAAATTGATCGATTCGGGTGATTGGGTGTTTAATCGCCACCGGGTTTGCTCTTCCTGATCGCGTGCAGCTAGGAGCTCTGCTCGCTTTTCCTCGGCCGCTTTTCTTGCCTTGATTTTCTCCGGATAGGTAAAGCTGATGTAATAGATGGTATTGTCTATCGTCCGAGGACTCTTCACTTTATCCAGGTGAAATATGTAGGTGTGCTGATCGGTAAAGACAGTCAGGTTCGATCGAGGGTTTTGTTTAATGGGTTTGACTGATATCGCGTTGGGCTTAACGGTGATCACGTCCCACGCCTGGACATCGCCTAAAATAAACGGGACGTTTTCCAGTATTTGTTCATCTTCGCCGAACTCAATGACGGTGGCAACGAACTCGTGGGTTAGTATCGTGTATATCTGACCTTCCTCATAGGGGATAATGCGCACGCGTTGATCAAGGCGTGTTGGTTCAGGTTGGGCTTCGCCGTAACTATATGGGCCCGCCATGGTCATCAATAGGGCCATGATGAGAATCCCGGTGGTGTGAGCAGTTATGTATCTGGTCATTACCTTTCTCCAGTTAACCGATTAATTGGGCGCGACTATATCGGCAGGCTTCAAACCCCAGTGGGTTGTCTCGGATAAGCTCTGTTGCGCCGGCGATATGTTGATAACGCACGGCTAAAATTACCTCGTAAGAGATTCGTTTAACCTGATCACGTCTGCCTGAATCCGGTCCGATTAGCCGGTCCAGGTGCACCGAATAGGTGCGCCAGCGCAGAGCATCAGTGGATGTGTCGAGTGCAAACGGGTGTATGGACTTTATTTCCACGTTGACGGTATTGTTTTTATACAGTTTCAGATAATTCTGATCGTTATCACTGTTAAACAACCAGGCGTAATTGGCAAAGTCCTCGTCACAGGCCAGGTGTTCCACGCGCCGGTAATTGGTAGCCAAGTTATCAGGGATAAATGATTCTCGTGCATACAC
Source organism: Gammaproteobacteria bacterium (assembly GCA_965221335.1). Lineage (GTDB taxonomy): Bacteria > Pseudomonadota > Gammaproteobacteria > Eutrophobiales > Eutrophobiaceae > JAAXHV01. The sequence goes on from CBDCSC010000004.1 coordinate 969,456, forward strand.
ATATCGTTGTATCCAGTACTGATCCAAGGCCTGAATTGCGTCCAAGGTATTAATATCCACGTGGGTTTGTACGATTTCCGTATAGCCGGTAGTGGTATCGACCAAGATGGGCACGGGAATTTTCTCTTTCAACGGTGTCAGTAGCACCAGTGCGGTCAATGACAGTACTGTAGTCCCGATGGCGATTCCGGCGACCAGCCAGGCGATACGGCGGGACCGCAGAAAATCGGGAATCACAACCTGTTGAAACTCTTGGGCTTGGCCGTAGGGATTGTTTTTATCAGGTGCCATCACTCGCGCCGCTACCGCTTTCGCTGCTTCTGCTACTGCCAAATTTGTCCTTCATATCACTGGCTTGTTTCATTCTGTCCATGATCATTTTCCTGCCTTTTGTCGCGCCCATTGCTGCCATGCCTGCCGGACCGGTGACAGCCATTGCTGCACCTGTTGCTGCAGCCCCGACAATGGCAGCGCCGGCCTTGCCAAACAGCTCACCACCACCACCAGACCCGCTGATATCCTTGGCAAGATCGGGTATCGATGAGACGATCATGAATGACGCGCCCATAGTCAGTGCAATTGCTACAGGTAGCATAAACGGTGTCTCGCAAGTGGCGCTTAGCGCCTTGACATTCGCATTGACTATATTCGCGTTGACCATTATCACAGAATAGGTAAATGTAGCTATGAGGATGCAGGTAACAAGGTTTTGTATCCAGCGCACGGTCATGTCTCGGGTGCGTTGGAATAAATACAGACTGATAAATAGTGGTGAAAAAACCAACAAAAAAGTGACTCGAACCTGGTTCATAACCAGTATGCCAACTACCAGGATCATGTACAATGCCGCCATGATTAAGACCAATACACCGACCAGGACACTCCCGATATTTCCTGGGGTCAAATTTGCCCAAAAGCCTCCATCGGTCTTACAGACCCATTTTTCATCTTCGATTTTCATGCCCCTATCTTTTGGATCTATACCTTTATTATTTAGTTGTTCGATAATGTCGATGTCAGTAATCACACGTTTTATATTTATTAATTGGGTGGCGCCCTCGATCAGTTCCGCGAAGATTTTATCCAGTTCTTGATGTGATCCTTTCTTTGACATTTCTGTGTTGGTATTTGTGAATGTTATTGAACTTGCAATTTCCGCCGGGACCCTGGTAAAGAGTGGACTGATTTCATCGTGCAGTGCAGGCAGGTTTTCAATAATCCACAGCACGACCCCGATCATGATCATTGTCCAGAGTAATGTACGGGTGTTGTAAGTTTCTGATTTGCCGGTCATCATTATCCAGCCTATCAATACTACGGATAAAACGGCGAGTGCTCGAGCCGTGCCTTTGTAGTTTTCGACAAATTTGCCTAAGCCGTCATTCAGGGCATTTGATGTCGTGGTCTCAATGGTGTGCATCAAGCAACTGATCACCATTTGATGAGTGATGGCCTCCCAGGTATTGGAACAAATGTCGTACTCGTTCACGGATATCAATCCAACGTGTAAGTTAATCGATTAAGTTCACGTTGTTGTTCGCTGTTAATGGCAATTTGGGTTTCCCGTTGCATTGACAGAGCCTGTATATACAACAGTTGATTCATGATGTTGGCATTTTCGATCTGAATGCGTGAATTTAAATCCAGCGATTGTTTTAAGGTTTCGGTCTGGTTGATCAGCGCGTTTAATTCGGCGATATTTTCGCCATTGGCTTTTGTTGAGGTTAAGGCCTGCTCGGCCGCCGCGTTGTTCACGACGTGATTTGCCCTGATCTCTTTTTCCAGCTCGTTAATGCGATCCTGGCGCTCGACGTATGTGCTATTTATGCTGTCTTTCTCTGCCATGTCATAGAGATCAAGTAATGCGCCTAGTGTGTCATTTAGTTCTTTTACGTCATCCGGTAGGTCCCCTTTTGCTATTCTTTTTAACAATACGCGTTGATTTAGGGGTAATTGGTATAACATGTCGTGTACTGCGGGCACGCTCAAGGTATCGGATAAGCTGCTGATACCAGTTACTGCCCGGTAATTGCGCTCTGCCTGGCTTATTAACTCAGCAAGTTGCCCTATTTGTTCGTCCTGATTTTTTATTTCTTCGAGAATATAAGCGACTTGGGCTACGTTTTCTCTCAAGTTGGCCTTGTCAATTACTGCCAATGCTGATAATGATTGGCTAAATATTGTCAGGCTAACGATCAGTGTGGTTATCGATACTCTATTCATGATGTATCTCCGCAAAGTTTGGTTCAAAGTGTGGCAGCCAGTTGGCAGGATTAGCCCCGTAACGTGTGATTAATCGGTGCATTTCATTTACGGTAGATTCGCGTCCAGACAATATCTTGATAATGCCGGGGACCGTACCTAGGTCAAACCGGCACTGTACGGTTTCCTCGTCTTGTATCAGCACAAATTCACGGGAATCCTTACGCAACGATAACAGCAGGTCAACCTGGCTTTTGCTGAGCTGATAACCCTCGTAATCCTCGGCGCTGCCGGCCTGGTTTGGCGTGAAAATATGACTGGGGCTTTGGCGGATTACTTCTCTACCGGCTTCGGTGCGCAGCAGGTCGGCCGGGTTGTTGCTGCCGAAGATCACGATCCCGTTGCGTTTGCGGATGGTTTTTTCCAGGTTCTTGATTTGATCGGCAAAACCGGGATCATCAAGACCGCGCCAACCCTCATCGATGACAATGCACACGGGACTGCCGTCTATGAGTTCATGTTCTACCAGGTGAGTCATATATCGCAGAATGGGTCCTTTCAGTTCGGCGTGATCCAAAATATCTGTCAGGTCAAAACCGGTTAATTGATTGGTAAGGTTTTCCTGTTCTGTGTTATCGAAGGCCCATGCATGTTGGCCTTGCGTGATCCAGGGTTTGAGCGCGTGGACCAGATCAGCCTGGTTGCTTTGCGATAATAGCTCCTGCAGGGTACGCAGGCGGCGTTGTGGTGCCGGCATTTGGAAGATGACCGTGACGGCGCGCGTGATGGTTTCAAGCTGGTCCGGGGTGAACGTCAAGTGTGTAGTGGTTAAAAGGGTCTGTACCAGGTCGGTGACGAAGGCCGTGTTTTCCGGTGTAGGTTCCAGTGAAAACGGATTAAACCCGGTAGACTGTCCCGGCGTGATCGTGTGGTAATCACCGCCCAGGGCACGCAAGAATATTTCTGCGCCGCGATCTTTGTCATAGAACACGACCCTGGCGCCGATACGCGCACAACACATCGCCAGAAATGACATCAACACGGTCTTGCCGCCGCCGGATTGACCGACCACCAGAGTGTTACCCAGATCGCCCACGTGCAGGGTCAGCTCATACGGCGTGCCTGCCGTTGTCGGGACTACCATCAACGGGGCATCGCCCCAATGATGCTGGCAGTTGCCCTGGGGTAAACGTCGCCAGGTTGCCAGCGCCGCAATGTTCTGTGAGTGTAGACCGGTCAGCACTCGCGATCGATATTTCCAGTTTCCCGGGAAGGTGGCCAACCATTTTGCTTGTAACGCCATGTCATCGTCCACCGGTATCAGGCCGGCGCGATCAAATACCTGCGTCAGCGCGCTATCCTGGTCTTTGAGTTCATTGCTGTTCTTGGCAAAATGCAGCAGGTGCATGCAGGATTCACCGATAATGAACTCGCCGGATTGCAGTTGGTCCAGTGCATAATGCAGCGCTTCGGTATCGGATATGCCGACATCCTCACTTTGTACCAATAACCGGTATTGGCGCTGTATTCGTTCCACCGCGTCACTGTGCAGGCCGAAGCGAAAACTGATACTTAAGATGGACTCGATCGGTAAGCTCAAAATGGGATCCAAGCAACCTGAACGAATGCTCATTCCATAGTCCTTGACGCTTTTCGAAGCAAATAAATAATCACCCACGCGCCCTGCTCCGCCTGCTGAGAAATCTGCGCGTTTGCGCGACAGTATCTGGTTAATCTCGATGTTATTACTCAGCGGTACCGGTTTGTATTCGTGGTTGACTAGGTAGGCAAGCAGGGTTAGCGGTTCAGAAACCGGTATGCCGGTCAGCATTTGGTCCTTGACTGTCAACAGGCGTGGCTTGTAGCTGACCATCGCGTTCAAGATCCGTTTAGCGACACTGTTCAGTGTCCGGATGGCCTCATCTGCTTGTATTTTAACTTGCTGAGGGTCCAGTTTCAGGCTTTTCAGTTTATCGATCAGTGATAGGGTCCGATTCAGCGGCGGATGATGGATCACGGCTAGGTAATGCTCAATCGTATAGTACGCATCTTCGTTGTTTGTGTGGTAGCGCCGGTAGATGCGGTCAAATATATTGTTGCTTGTGCCGTGTTCCGGCGGTTCTCTGCGACGTTTGATCTGCAGGTAGTGCACTGACAGATCCGGACGGTTTAACAATTTAAAGACCTGGTTGCGCTGCATTAATGCCGCGGTTAGTTCATGTTCTGATTTGCCTTCATAGCTTTGGCCGTCAAATTGAATCAATATCAGGTGAGATTGGTCATAACAGGCAATGATACTCGGAGAGACCTGCGAAGAATACGGTAGAAGATTGCCGATCGTTTGTTCGCGAGCCAATGGAAACGCGAGGTGTGCAAACGCATCAGCTTGCATAGCTCTGTCTTCCCCAAAAACGCTTGTTCGGTACCGGGGCTACACTGGTTCTTGACACCAACCACACTTCAAACAGGTACGGATCCTGGTTGGTCAAGTACCAGGCAGTAATGTGAAACGGGATCGCGTACAAGCAGATCTCTACCGAATCTAAGAAAATAAACCCGGCAGTGATGGCCATGGCTTCGAGGATCAGAAACTGTGTTGGAACGCCAAACAATACCGGCGGACGCAGCAGCGCCTTGAATACCACTGTATTCATTATGATGATTTTGTTGTTGGGGGTGCCGGCGCGGTAAAGCCTAACATTGTAATAACGTCGTCGGCAAGAAAAATCAGAGCAATACCGATCGTGATAAACAAGGCCCGGCGAAAGTCCATGCGCCCTGACAGAGTCATGTAGCCCAGGATAACGATGGCTACTACGGCGACGGTTTGACCAAAACCACCCACCAGGAATCCGTATATATTTTGTACAATCTTAATTATGTCCTCGACCGCATAAACATACGCAGTGGTTGTGAACAGGTATATTGCCAATATGCATTGTTTAACTTTTGTCATCATCGTCTCCGAACAATAGTGTGTATCTGTTGCTGTAAGGGATTTCTTTTTGCAGGTTCTTAACCACCCGGTCCAGGTTCGCCCAGACGCGCACCGATTTCTTGTGAATGCTTGTCAGTTGATAGGTGTGTTTGTCATCAATGGTTAAGAACACTTCGTATTGCTGCAGCCTTTTGCACCGGATTACCACATCGGTAACAGTGCTGTGCCATAAAATGTGCCGCAAGCTGATCAAATTGATTTGTTGTACTTTTTCCATGGCGAAAAGCATAAGTCAGGTTAATATTAGTGTCAATATTTCTAATTTATTAGAATAAAAATAAATTAACATGCCCACACAATCAAAATGACACCAGAAACAAAGATTATTCAGTTGCTTCTTGTTTTGATTGTTGCATCGGTATAGCGCCACCCCCGATAGTGCGCTACCAGTTTGACCAGAAAAAAATACACCGGGTTTCCATACCGGGTGAGCGCCTCAGGCTGCCGAAGTGTGGCGGCGGACCCTATTCAGGTCCACAACATCAGTTGATTTTTTCGGGGTGGGGGTTGTGGTCTGGATTGTTCGGTGTTGTTTCCAAACGCAATGCCGGCACTGGCGGGGGTTGCCGGTGCGAGGTTTCATCGCGTGCATAGAGATTGTAGAAACGGCCGCGGAATGCCGGGTCTTTGTAGTACACAACCTTATCCGCCAGTACAGGTCTTGAGGCTTCCACCAATACAATTGATTTATCTCTTGGCAGGCGCATAATTTCTTCCGGCAGCAGAAGGGCGCGTGATTGCTCGTTTGCCGATGTGTTTTTATTTAACCTCCTTTTAATCGTTCGGGTGCCAAGAATTTGTGATAATGTCTTCGCATCATCGTAATCGTTCGGAGCATACAACACGCGGAATTTGAAGTTGCTGATAAACTCTCCCAGGCCGGAACTTTGATAAAGTGACACCAATTGATTTTTTCCCTGAATGATGATCATCAGTCGCAGGTGGTAGCTGGCAAAAAACGCGATGCCTTTTTTTATGACATCCACTCTGCCCAGACTGGTAAATTCATCCATCAACATCAGAACTTTATACGGCTCATCCGGTCCCGGTAATTTTTGTGTCATCAATACCGCTATTGCCTGAAAGAGCAGGTTGTATATCGGCGCCAAAGACACTATTGATTCCAGCGTAGCACCCAGATAAATTGTCATTTTCTTGCGGCGAAGATCCGCAATATTAAAATCTGAGCAGGCGGTGGCTGCCGCCACCAGGGGATTGTCGTACACACTGAGTTGCGAAGTTATCGTGGATTGTACTCCGCTGCGCTGTTTTTCGCCCATATCTCTGTAGGCAACGAGGTTTTCGGTACAAAGTGGGCCCAAGACATGGGTATTATCGGTGATAAATTCATCCAGTATATCCGGATCTGCATGAAGCTTTATCCAAGCATTAATCCGGTTCATTTGTAAGGGTTGCTGTGTATGTATGTGTGCCAGCACCGCGGCAATAAAGATATTGCGGGCCTCCGCGGTCCACATGGGATCATCAGCTTTGTCAGATGTGGGACAAATGATGTTCGCTATCATTTGTATAGTGCCGATCATGCCAGGATCATTGGTATCGATAAGGTCCAGCGGGTTCCATCTATGTGTATTTTTCTGACCTGGCGCGAACAGATACACTTCCTGGCCGTGACTTTGGCGGAACGCAGCGCTGATATCATAATTTTCAAATTTTATATCAAGGACAACTGAGGAACCCGGATGCGTCAACAGGTTTGGTATTGCAATGCCCACACCCTTTCCTGATCGGGTTGGCGCTGCAACCAGTATGTGCTCAATACCGTCATCCATCAGGAGCCGACCCCGGTATTTTCCGAGCACTATGCCCTGTTTGAAATAGAGATTCATTTTTCGCACTTCCCAGGAGTTAGCCCAACGTGCGTCACCATAGAGCTTGGGCGGTTTTTTACCCAGAAGCAGGACAATCACCGGCAGAAGCAGAGGAAGCGCTGACACCAAAAAGAGCTTTTGTCTCACCAGGTCAGTATCATGGTAGTGATACCACAGGATCACAATATCCAGTATACCAGGCAAGGGCTTATCGATTCCCAACCAGCTAATAGCCAACCAGGATGCCAGCCAACAACTGGCGATTAGATACAGCAATGACAGAAGGAGCCAGGCTCGCGGTGTTGTGGGTGCTTTAATCACTCGATCTCAATGAGGCGTCCGTCAAAATAGATTGAATCGATATAACGGCGCCCTCGATCTCGTTTAAGCTGGATGATCATGTCTACACTCATGCGTATATATCGCTCCAGAGTGTCAGAGGGCAGGCCGGTATTTGCTTGGCTCAGCATCAGCAGCAGTTGTTGGATGGCCCCCTCACAACTTGATGCGTGAATGGTCGTCATTGACCCCGGGTGTCCGGTATTCACTGAACGCAGGAACGCGAAGGCTTCGGCGCCGCGTAGCTCAGCGGCAAAAATACGATCCGGACGCAACCGCAAAGCGGCTTGTAGCAACTCTGTGAATCCATAACTTGTGGCTTCTCGCTGGGTCAACAGGTGCAGGCTGTTTGGTTGCAGCAGTTTTATCTCGCGTGTGTCTTCGATCGTGATCAATCTTTCATCTTTGTCGATATGTTGGGCCAACGCGTTAAAAAATGTGGTTTTCCCGGTGCTGGTTCCACCTGAGATGATAATTGTTTTGCGTGCTTTGACTTGGTCAATCAGAAAATGTTTTATTCTTTCTGGACGAAGTTTCTTCGGCTTATTTGTGTCCTGATGATCTTTGTCAACGGCTGTTGATGCGGAATTAAACGCGCCTTGTGCTTCGTACATGTCAAGGTCCATTGATTGCACGCCGGGTTTTCGAATCGCGAATGCCGAGTGCTCGCTTGCCGGCGGAATGACAATCTGAATTCGCTCGCCGCTAGGTAGCGATCCTGATAACAGTGGTGTTTCGAACGCCAGGTTTCCTTTGTTGAAACTGTTTGCGGCCATGAACGCCGGGCGTATGGCGCCGGGATCAAACAGGTGTTGGTATTGCTCAGGGAGTGCTTGCCATTGACCACCCTTTTCAATCCAAACGCTGTCGGGTCGGTTCATCACAAGCTCCGTGCAATCGGGCGCGTCAAGCAGTGCGACGATGGGCGCAAAAAGATGACCAGCTAAATGTTGCACATCAAGTGGTTTTATCTCGGCCATCATATATCCCGTCAGCGTTAACTTGGTTCTTGTTTGGCAGGGCGCCTGTTGTCAACTGTTAGTATTTGGGAAAAGTATCACTGGTGTTGAGACAAGTCAAACTACAACTCAACTGCGCTGTCAGCGGATTGTTCAATCAGGAAAGAAATCTGGAGGGAATGTAGTTGTGTTTCTTGGTAATAAAGTGTGGGTGTCATTTCCAGATTATTTTCCAAGCAAAGTGCAAGGAAAGCGTAATCAGAGTGATGGCCCTGATGGCCCCGTTTCTTTTTCTTTGGCTCGGTGTATTTTCCTCAGTGATTTCGTCGCAGTGTTTACGAATGTTGTAGCTTGCGATAGTGACTTGTCTGCGTGTTCTATTCCCACACTGGTCATCTTATAGCCATCTAACTTATAGTCAGCTAAAAGGCGGTTATCTTGAACGGTGAGAAAATGTTTTGCCACTTTCTTGTCGAATAGTCCTTTATTCACGATTTCGCGGTCGAACAGGATCCTCAGTCCTCTATGAGTCCCTGGTGGCTCTATCCCTTTTGCAGCCAGCATGGCATGCGTGGACTCGAAAACGGCATAATAGGAACGATTACAGACGTCATTATGGAACTTGCCGTTCATTAAGAGATTGGCTGCTCCAAGTCGCTCCCGGGCACGATGCATTCGAACTCGGCTTAACTTCTTGCCTGACTGTCTGCTGACACTCATACTATGTCTTTAGTATCAATACCGTCGCGATTGATATTGTGGAACAAAGCCGGGTTTGTGTGTTTATCCGGTTCACGCAGCTCTTCTTCCCATATGGCAAAGGCGAAGACTTCCATCTCAGTATCGGACATGGCGTCACCTCTTATTCCTGACAAGTGTCTCTGTAGATCTAGTCGGCGTAGAGCTAAATTGCGGTCATCTTCCTGTACCGGCGTTTCAAAAATGACAGCTAAATTGATGTCGCTCTCGGGGTCAAAGTCCCCCCGGGCGCGGCTGCCGTATAACAGGACTCTGGTTATCCCAGGCAGATTTTCTTTGGCCAGGTATGCCATGAATGTGTTTACAGCGTGAACGGTCTCCGGCGCTAGTTCTTTTTGAGGTTCAGATGTAGTGGATGTGGTTTTAGAATTAGAGCTTGTCATTATCATCAATCTCCGGTCACGGCTGCCCCGGCGTTGGGGACAGCATTTTAAGTTCTGTGTCGCCCGGGGGCGACCCGTTGTTTTACTGGTTTCCGTAACCTGCCTCCGTGAAAACGGGGTTTACACGGAAAGGCTTGTTATACGGCAAAATCAGGTTGCAGGAATGATGGGGTTGCTTGTTATTTATGGGCGCAAGGGTATGTATTGCCGTTTAAACGATTTCAATTATAATAAAAAACGATTGAAGTATCTTTGCTACTAAAATGACTACTTGTCGGCGCTATTGTCTACTATTGTGCCTGCCATTGCTGCTGGGCGCCGGGGACACCGGTCTAGGCACCAAGGACAAGCGGTCGAGCACACACGGCGATGAAGGCTATTTCGCCGGCGGCAGCGCCACCAATTTCAATGCGATGGTCATCTGGCCGGATGACCCGCACAATCTCATCCGCCGCTACCGGCCGGACAACAACCCGAACCTGTCCTACCGCTTTTCCATCAATGCACAATATGAGCACGGCACACGCGGCACCGTGATTAATATGATGAGCGAAGAGCGCTTCGCCCAGGCCCTCTCCAAGTGGGCGCGCGAAGATGACAAGGACATGTGTATCTGGGTGGATAATCCCTGGGTGTATAAAACGGTCGGTCAGACACCGACAGCCTGCGGGTCACACACGGTCACACAACGGGCGCAGTGTGATTTGACCGGGGGTACCTGTGATGAGGCCCTGAACTGTGCGGACCGGCCGCCGGACAAGACGGTTACCATTGAAAACGAGGTCTGTGGTCCGACAGACCCGCAAGACCCGGTACAGTGCAGTCCGGGTAACTGGACCCCGTTACGCAATACCGTGTGTCAGAACGTGGAGTTCACGCAGACAGACCAGGTATGCCAGACCACACGCACGACGACCGGTACCAAGACTGGCGGGGATTGCTGCGTCAGTGATGACTGGTCACCATCAAGAAGTACGCAATGTACCAGTAGAACGTTCACCCAGACGAATGCCTGTGGTCATACACGCCAGGTCACCGGCACCATACCGAGCAACTGGTCACCGCCGCGCAGCAGTGTTTGCCTGGGTCAATCATTCACGCAGACCAACAGTTGCGGCACAACCCGGACCCGGACCGGGACCAAGACCGGGGGCGATTGTTGTGTCAGTGATTACTGGACGCTGTCTGCCAGTACACAATGCCAGGGTACCACGTTTACACAAACCAATGAATGTGGTCATACCCGCACCGCTACCGGCACGAAATCAACCACCTGGTCACCGCCAAGGAGCACGGTCTGTGCCGGGTCAAGTTTCACACAGACGAACACCTGTGGGGCTACGCGTACCGTTACCGGCACTAAGCCGGCGGGTAGTTGGACACCGGCGGCCAGTACGCAATGTGTCGGCAGCAGCGTGACACAAACCAATGCATGTGGTCAGACACGAACCGTAGATGGGACAAAACCACCGAATTGGTGGCCACTGGCAAATACAAAGTGTCAAGGTGTTCAATTTCAGCAAACCAGTGCTTGCAATCAAACACGCATGGCAACAGGGACAAAAACAGATGGTCCGTGTGATAGAGTAGAGAATTGTCTGTCTACTACAATTCAGAATTGTCAGTTACCATCAGGGATACATGGCAATAGTAGCAATGGGACCTGTGTAAATAACACGACAGGTAGCTGTACATACCGGTGTTATGACGGGAGTTGGAGTAAGCAGGCGAATAGTTGTCGGGTAGTACCTGTTCCAAAGTGCACTCCGTGCCCGAAGGGAGTCACTTATGTCTGCGAGGGATATACAATGAAACTTTGTAGAAATGGTTGTTGGGAGACTATCTGTGATGGGCCTTTATGTTGTTTTGTTCCTTAAGAGAAATATTCATTATCAAAATCTGGTTTAATTCTTCAATTTTTAATTTATCAAACTATTTCTGCTATAATTTGCTCAATAAATAATGCCTTTTAGTATAAAGATAACACTATGAGAACAATTACAAGTGCCTGGTTAGCATGGTTCTATGTTTTTTCCTTTGTTCTGTTTCTGAGTCTTACAGGGTGCAAAGGTGGTGGCTATGTTCCTGTTCAGCCTAACCCCGACCCAGTACCTGTCCCTGTTGATCCTGAGCCTGTTCCGGGACCAGCTCCACAACCGGACCCTGAGCCTATTCCTGAACCCTGTGAGATAGATACCAAGGATCATGGATGTATCTCGATGAAACGTTATGAGGATGAAAAAAATACACTTATATCTGCTTGGGAAGAAGATATTGCCTACATTAATAATGAAAATCATGATCATGCAAATATTGCAGAAGCCTGGTCTCATATCCAACTCCAGTATGGGAAGAATGTCAAACCAGGTCATGGGGTGAAAATTGCTCTGATCGATGATGGTATTTATGCCGATCATTTTTTGTTTGAGGGCGCAATTATCAGTGAAACATTTATCCACGAGGAAGCACGGGTGGGGAGTTTGATTTATACACCTGATACTCGTGATACAAAGTCTCATGGCACATCGGTATCCAGTCAGATTATTGCGCAAGGAACAAGTGACGATCCGGAGCGATTTTACGGGGTAGCGCCGGGCGTAGATTTACATATGTATACTGTTCACAACACAGAAGATGGTGTCATATGGCATTTGCATGCTACTGAAACAATCGTTCCGATGGCACAAGAGAGTGGGATCGATATCCTCAATATTAGTCTGGGTGGTGGACCAAGTGTTGAAGAGTATTCAAGAGAGGAATATTTGACTGAATTTTCGGATGGTTACTTTAAGGCTTTTATCCAAGAAGACTATGAAGAGAAGATACTAATTGTCAGAGCTGCTGGGAATAGTGCCCATTCGTCTCCTGATACAGTTGGAGGTATGCCCTATTTTATTGATGAAATCAGGTCATATTATGTTGGTGTCGCAGGTACCGGTGAAGACGGGCTTATTGCTGAAACAAGTAATCGATGCGGTGTTGCCGCGGACTGGTGTATTACTGCACCTGGGGATGGTGTTTTAGGTGCATTTCATGGATTAGGTATTAATGGTGAAGTCGAAGAACGAGTTGGGTATTCTGGAGGAACATCGTTGAACGCAGCATATGTTACTGGTAGTCTTGCTCTCATCAAACATATGTTCCGCGATCAGTTATCCAATGTGGAAGTCCTCCAACGTCTGTATGCGACGGCTAACAAAACAGGCCCGTATGCGGATAGGAGTATCTATGGCCAAGGTTTGGTGGATGTGGGCGCAGCCACATCCCCGGTGGGTGTTCTCACCATCGGGGACGATGACCAAGCCAACACACAACCGGCAGCACAAACCGGTATTCAGTTGGGAGCGGCTTTCGGTGATGGATTGGTACAAGGTCTGGCTGGTCTTGAAGTCGCCGCCTTTGATACGCTCAATGCACCGTTCTTTCTGCCGGCGGATAACCTGGTATCAGTACGGGAACGCTACACACCGGCCCGGGTATGGCGGCCTGGTTTTACGGAGACTAAGACCGGTAATGACTGGTCGTTAGGGTTCTTTGACCGAGACCCGGGTGGTGACAGCGGCCATGTCTCTTTGGCAGACCGGGTAGCCCAACTGCATAATCCGTTTGCTGATACGAATATCAGTATCAATACCTTTGCTTCGTTAAGTAGTGGCAACCAGCCCAGCCTGGTAGGTGGTGATATTCGCTGGCATGGGTTTGATAATGCGTTGCAACTCAAAGCAGGCCTGTTAATTGAGCAAAACAGCTTGTTAGGGGCACAGTCCCGGTATTATCTTGACAATATGGGGTCACGTATTGCGTTTACCGGTTTACAGTTCAAAAAGAACTGGTTGAATTGGGCATGGTCTGCCGAAGGGGAGGTGGGTCGTGTGACACCCAACATGGAGTTCGGGTTAATTGATGGGATGTCCCACCTGTTAACCAGTACCTTTAATCTACAAGCTACTCGCGCATTGAATAATCATCATCAATTGCGTTTGGCGATTGCCCAACCGTTACGGGTGGAATCGGGCCAGGTTGATCTGGTGTTGCCGTCAGGACGCCAGAAGGACGGTTCCAGGACGTATTTATCCTTAAGCAGGGGCTTGGTACCCACCGGGCGTCAGATTGATGCCACGGCCCGTCTGCGTGGCAGCAACCGGCTGTTTGGTGGTCATGTCGAGAGCTTTTATGACCTGGCTGCCACGTACAGCCGGCAACCGTATCACAGAAAGTCCGGAACAGATGATGTGCAGGTGCAATTCAGCCTGAGGTTGCAATATTAGACGAGTAACCGTTTGTGGCTTACAACCATGACCCCGGACTCCTGAACATCTCGCACCAGGGTTCGCGGCCACCGGGGAACCTCTGACGCTGCGATGTCTTCGCCCAACACGATATCGGCTACGGCGCGCGGGGCAGTCTGACAGAACTGAGAGCGTTACTCAGATGTAAGACTGACCAAATGTGGGTCAGACCGGATAGAGCTTGTTGCGACTGGAGACCTGGTATAGACCTAATGTCACACAAAGTGCAGGGAAAGTGTAATCAGAGTGATGGTCCTGATGGCCCCGTTTCCTTTTCTTTGGCCCGGTGTATTTTCCGTAGTGATTTCGTCGCAGTGTTTACGAATGTTGTAGCTTGCGATAGTGACTTGTTTGCGCGATCTATTCCCACATCGGCCATCTTATAGTCAGCTAAGTAACGGTTATCTTCAACGGTGGAGAAATGTTCTGCCACTTCCTTGTCGAATAGTCCTTTATTCACGATTTCGCGATTTAACATAATGTTCAGTCCCCTATGAGTCTTGGGTTCCTCTATCCCTTTTGCAGCCAGCATGGCGGTCGTGGACTCGAAAACGGCATAATAGGAACGATTGCAAACGCCATTGTAAAACTTGCCGTTCATTAAGAGATTAGCTTCTCCAAGTCGCTCCCGAGCAACACGCATTCGGACTCGGCTTAACTTCTTGCCTGACTGTCTGCTGACACTCATACTATGTCTTTAGTATCAATACCGTCGCGATTGATATTGTGGAACAAAGCCGGGGTTCCCTGTTTATCCGGTTCACGCAACTCTTCTTCCCATATGGCAAAGGCGGAGATTTCGATATCGGCATCGCGCATGGCGACGGTTCTTATTCTTGACAAGTGTCCCTGTAGAACGAAGCGGCGGTCGTCGCGCAATACCGGACCTTCAAAAATGACAGCTAGGTTGATGTCGCTATCGGGGTCAAAGTCCCCCCGGGCGCGGCTGCCGTATAACAGGACTCTGGTTATCCCAGGCAGATTTTCTTTGGCCAGGTATGCCATGAATGTGTTTACAGCGTGAACGGTCTCCGGCGCTAGTTCTTTTTGAGGTTCAGATGTAGTGGATGTGGTTTTAGAATTAGAGCTTGTCATTATCATCAATCTCCGATCACGGCTGTCCCGATATTAGGGACAGCATTTTAAGTACTGTGTCGCCCGGGGGGCGACCCGTTGTTTTACTGGTTTCCGTAGCCTGCCTCCGTGAAAACGGGGTTTACACGGAAAGGGCTGTTATACGGCAAAATCAGGTTGCAGGAATGATGGGGTTGCTTGTTATTTATGGGCGCAAGGGTATGTATTGCCGTTTAAACGATTTCAATTATAATAAAAAACGATTGAAGTATCTTTGCTACTAAAATGACTACTTGTCGGCGCTATTGTCTACTATTGTGCCTGCCATTGCTGCTGGGCGCCGGGGACACCGGTCTAGGCACCAAGGACAAGCGGTCGAGCACACACGGCGATGAAGGCTATTTCGCCGGCGGCAGCGCCACCAATTTCAATGCAATGGTCATCTGGCCGGATGACCCGCACAATCTCATCCGCCGCTACCGGCCGGACAACAACCCGAACCTGTCCTACCGCTTTTCCATCAATGCGCAATATGAGCACGGCACACGCGGCACCGTGATTAATATGATGAGCGAGGAGCGCTTCGCCTAGGCCCTCTCCAAGTGGGCGCGCGAAGATGACAAGGACATGTGTATCTGGGTGGATAATGTTTATCGGCGCGTACTTAAAATACCCCAATGTGCTCTCGTTGATTGTGATCTTCAGACTGGTTCTTTTCGTGATGGCCGCGCAGCACCGCGGCTACGTGAACCTGCTCCTTGCCAGCGAAGAACTGGAGAGACGTAACCGCCGGTAAGTCGCTTGCGGCCTTCGCCGCTAGCAGGGCATGGTCGGAGACGTTTCCCAATCATTTTTTTGCTAGCGAAGAACAGACAGGATGGTTTGCGCGTCAAGATGGTATATGCCGGTCGATGTGTCGTATCTGGTGTTGGCCTGTGGCGTGAATAGCGCCTTGATGACATTATAATTCTCAGCGCCCGGCACTGTTTCAACAGTAACACTACTGGTCGTTGCGGTTACCTGATCTGACCATTTCACTTCGCCAACGAGCAAGTGAGAACCATCAACAGAACGGGCAATGATATCGACCTCTGGCTCATTGCCACGCCAGTAGCGTTGTGCCGCTTCCCAAGGACCAAAGCGAGCCAATGGATGGTCGCTGCGATGGAGCATAGGCGCTGCCATGCGACATAACTCCTCCCAGGCCTGCGATTCCAAGTTGGCCTGGTAGCGTCGCCAGTAACTCAAACGCGTTTCGCTCGGCACCGCTGCCAATGCCGCACGATGGGGCGCCACAACACGGAACCAGAATCGTAAAAACGGATCCTTGATACGATAGAGACTCCGTTTGCCAGAGTGCGGGCTGCTGCCGAACGGAATTTCACGATGGATAATATTCATGGCCTGAAGCGTGCCCAACGGTCGCGACAACGCGGACGCCGGCTTGCCCACGCGCCCGGCAATTTCGCTGAGTCGATGCGCTCCCAAGCCAATAGCATCAAGCAGGGGACGCAACGCGGTGACGGGTGGTGTTTCCGCCAGCAGCAAACGGTCAGGCTCATCATGCAGCGGTCCGGCAGGATCAAGCGCCAATGCATCAACAGCAGCGTCGATATCGGTGCCGAAAGGTTGGGCAAGCTCCCAGTATCGTGGCATTCCGCCCCACAACGTGTAGCAGGAGACCATATCTTTACCCTGCTTGAACTCGAAAACATCAGCAAGATAACCCGGGTGTAAAGGCTGGACGGCGAACGACTCGACTGCTCGGCCGTATAACGGGGCGCTGGCATCGAGCGCCGCGCTATGCATCATATGCTGACTGGAACCGCTGACAACGACGCACAGACGCCGCGCTGGGCTGTCTATCCAACGCTGCAAGACGCTAACGATTGCAGGGTCGGCAGCAACCAAGTAGGGCAATTCATCCAGGATGAAAGGCCCGCGCCAATCACTGCGCGTCGCTTCGGTGGACAGGCGAGCGAAGAATGAATGCCAATCCGGGTATTCGACATCGGCAAACCCGGGAAAGCGTTCCGCAACAGCGCTTGCCAGGTAACGCCGCTGTATTGCAGGCGCCGATTGGTCGGCGACCGTATACAAACCGTTGTGACGATGCGACCACTCAATCAGCAAACGCGACTTTCCGACGCGGCGCCTGCCCCAAATAACAATAAATGTGCCGCGTTGGTCCATTGTCTGCTGGTTTGCTGCAAGCGCGCTATCCAGCCTGCGGAGCTCATTTTCACGGTCAATAAATTTCATGTTGATATTATGCAGGATAACATTATGTTATCAAACATAATAACTACATAAAGAATAGATGGCAAAAAACTGCTTAGACCTTGGTCTTGTCTAGCAATTGGCCTTGTACAGCATTGCGTCTTTTGCACGAGTCGCTTAAAATGTCTTCCAGATGTATTGATGTCCTCTGACAGCTTGCAACGAATACCCTATCAATGGAGAGACAAAATTATGCGCACTGCATACATTCCGCCTGTATTTTCCCCGCATGGCGGCGAAGTGAAAGGAAGGCAATCTTTGCAGGAGAGGTTCGCCTCGCGCCTGTCCATTCATCCGGGCCTGACCCGTAAAGTCGTATCCTGGCAAGGTAACAGGACATCACCCGGGCTCAGGTGGATGCGGTACAAAGAAGGGTTTTCTGGCGAGTTGGTTGACGCGTTAATTGAAGACGCTGAATCGAAATCAGTGCTTGATCCCTTTTCCGGGGCCGGCACAACCCCCCTGACTGCGGCAGGCCGAGGATTGAATAGCGCGGGAATAGAAATTATGCCTGTCGGGGTATTGGCGAGCAACGCGCTGGCCTGTGCCGCAAACGGATTGGATCGGAAGGATTTTGAAAGCGCAGGACATTCCCTGTTGGAACAAGTCGAATCCCACCGGACACCAGACAAAACATTCGCATTTCCACACGTTCGTATCACCGAGTCGGCGTTTCCGGAACACACCGAGGCAGGCCTCGCTAAAGCTCGAGAATTCATAGCTCACACCGGCGATGCAGCCAACGCGCTGATGCTGAATTTCGCCTGTATGAGTGTCCTTGAGAATATCAGTTACACCAGGAAGGATGGACAGTATCTGCGCTGGGATTATCGCTCGGGACGCAAGTTACGAACGCGGCTGGACAAGGGGCCGATTCAATCCTTGCCACAGGCTTTGAGTGCCAGGTTAGGCGAGATACTCGAGGATGTGGAATCTCTCAAGGTGAAGTATGGCGCAAAGATGCCAAAATTCATCATGGGCTCATGTCTTAAAGCGTTGAGGGAGTTGTCTGATGGTTCGTTTGATACGGTGATCACGTCACCGCCTTATGCCAACAGGTATGATTACACCAGAACATACGCGCTGGAACTCGCATGGCTAGGCTGTGATCAGAAGGATTTCTCCGTACTGAGACAGGACCTTTTGTCGGCAACAGTGGAAAACAAATCCAAACAGGCTTGGTTGGAAAGCTGTTACGGAGACAGTGCATTATTAAAACGCGCGTTACGCATGTTTGAAGATCAGAAAGCGCTGCAAGAAGCGCTATCGATACTCGAAGATCATATAAAAGCGCTTTCCAATCCTCACGTCATTCGTTTGCTCAGGGGCTACTTTCAGGAAATGGCAGTCGTAATCTCAGAACTTGCCCGGGTGGTGAGCGCAGGTGGGACGGTCTACATGGTGAACGATAACGTCCAATATCACGGTGAGGAAATTCCGGTAGACCTGATTCTGTCCGACTTTGCAGAACAGGCAGGGTTTAAGTGTCAACATATTTGGTTGCTTGCTCAAGGAAAAGGTAATTCAAGCCAGCAAATGGGAAAGTTCGGTCGCCGCGAGATCAGGAAGTGTATGTATAAATGGGTTAAAACGAATGGATAAGTTGGACGATGCAAAAAAACGCTCATCAATTCTCTCTAACAGAATCAAGCAAAGAACAGCACTTCAGAATGATGTACTGAAATACCCGTGTTAGCGGCGACGTTGGCGTTTGATGTTGTCCTGGCGATGTGCAAGCCAAGCCATGAATAGGCCCGCTGCGAAGACCAGTCCACCAGCAACTAACAGTGTGGTGTTCATTTGTTATGTTCCTAATCAAGACACCCAACGAGTAGTAATATGACACCCACCACAACTAAACTACTCACGTTTACCAGACCGCACATCTTCGAGCAGGCCACCCTATAAGCCCACAGCGATTAGGATTACACCTATCGACGAGTCTCGTCGCGTAGCTTGTGTTATTAGCAATGGAGACCATTCTAAGCTGGACCGACCCTGTCTTCCGACCTGACTTGATTCGCAATGGCGCGAATAAAATCCTTATCTTTCAGTAAGTCCAGATTGACTGTTTCAATATCACCTTGCCGGCTTGTTTCAATCGCTTGACGCAACGCCTGATTTATCTGTGTTTGATAAGGCAGTGAACCCATTCCGTCCGCAGACTGTTTGAAGTAGTTCACAATATCCTGGTCCAGAGATATTGTTATCCGAACTTTAGCCGGCCTGTCTTTGGCATTCTTCAGTTCCGGCAATAGACCACGACGCTTCACTTTCAATTTTTTCAGATCATGATCTTCTGCCACATGTTGAGTGGCTTTACGCGCCGAAATAATAATGACCCGCTTCTTCGATTAAACCCTGCTTACCTCGCACATCAGTCCTTTCAGGTTGGTTGATCCGGATTCGGGGCCGACGTTCAGGTCGTCGGTGAGGAAATTGATGTTGCATTCCCTGAAACCGTAGTCAGGCGCTTTGCGTTCCGGGTACCACCAGGCGAATTCGGCCGCGACCACGCGCGGGTCGACGCCATCAGTGACTTTGGCCTTGTGTTTCACCTTGCCGCGCGGGCTTTCGATATAAACCCAGTCGCCGTGCTGGATGTTTCTTGCCGCGGCGGTATCCGGGTGGATGGACAACAGCGGGTCCGGGTGTGTTTTGCGCAACAGCGGGCTTTGCCGGTGTTCGGAGCCGAAATATTCCTGCACGCGTGTGCCAGTCGTCAGTATCAATGGGTATTTTTCCACAAATTCCGCTTCCCTGGCCGGACTCTCCGGCGGTTCCTGGTGCGCGGGCAACGGGTCGTAGCCCCAGTCCGCATTCTGCTGTATGTAGAAATCCAGCTTACCGGATTCGGACTTGAACCCCTCGGTCTCGTATTTTCGGTACCGGGGCTCATTGCGCAGGTATTCCATGTTCTTGAATTCTTCCCAGGTGACGCCGGCAGGCTCAAGAATATAATCTAGGGAATCTTCATAGTTCTCCCAGAACGAATCCTCAAACCCCAGTTTCTTTCCCAGTTCGTTGAGAATCTCGACATCGGCCATGGCCTCGCCCGGCGCATCCACGATCTTGGGCCTGGGGAAGATATAGCCATGGGATTTCCAGTAGTCCGCAATATTATCGAACTCGATCCAGGTTTTTGCGGGCAGCACGATATCCGCGAGCTCCGTTGTCGGGGTGGGAAAGATATCCGCCACCACCAGGAATTCGACCTTCTTAAGGGACTCATAAACCCGCGAGGTATTCGCCCTGACCACCAGCGGGTTGCTGCCCATGATGATCATTGCTCTGACCGGATAGGGTTCGCCGGTCTCAATGGCGTCCCAGATAACATGGGGCGTTATGCGGTTGATCGACGCGGCAAGGCGATAACGCGTGCCGCCGAGCATCTTGTCGACATTATCGAGGAACTGGTTGCCGCAGAATTCCATGCGCGGCAGCCCGGGCGGGGGGCCGAACATGACATTGCCGCCGGGGGCATCCAGGTTGCCGGTCATTGCGGACATGTAGATGAGTACACGATCCGAATTGGCGCAGTTGACGCCGTGTTCGATGCCGACGCCCCACTGGATGGCGGCAGGTTTGGTCTCTGCAAACATCCGCGCCGCAGCGATGATCTTCTCCTTCGGTACCCAGGAAATCTCCTCGCCAACCTCGGGCGGATACTCTTCCAGGCGTTCGCAGAATTTGTCGAACCCGGTCGTGTAGTTCTCGACGAAATGGTGGTCGTACAGATCTTCCTTGACCATCACATGCATCATGGCCA
This sequence comes from Gammaproteobacteria bacterium, assembly GCA_965221335.1. Classification (GTDB taxonomy): domain Bacteria; phylum Pseudomonadota; class Gammaproteobacteria; order Eutrophobiales; family Eutrophobiaceae; genus JAAXHV01. Next base: position 990,340 of record CBDCSC010000004.1, read on the forward strand.
GCGCCAGCGCAACATCCGTGCCGGGGCGAAGTTGCAACCAGATGTCGGCTTTTTCCGCCAGTTGGGTACGCTGCGGGTCAACCACGATATACTTCGGTTTGCGCTTGAGGCTCAAGCCCAGGTTGACGCCAATGTATTCATCGGGATTGGATTTTATCGTGTTGCTGCCCCAGGACATCACGCACTGTGGATTGCTGTCATAGTCCACGATCGGCACCGACATGCCCAGTTGCTTGGAGACCGCCAACCGGGGCAGGTAACAGACATGGCCATTCGCCAGCACATTGGGGGAGCCGAACATGTTTGCGACCCGGTAGACAAAACGATGATGACTGCGACCGGTGCCGTGCCCGAAAATGACGGACTCAGGCCCATTCTCCGCCTTAATCGTGTTGAATTTGTCGGCGATGGTAGTCAGGGCTTCGTCCCAACTGATGCGTTCCCACTTGCCCTCGCCGCGCTCACCGACCCGTTTCATCGGATACAACAGGCGATCCCTGTGGTATTGCAAATCGGCGATGAACCCTCTTGCTTTTCTGCACAAGTATCCCTTGCTGATGGGGTGATCCTTGTCACCCCTGATATTCACGGCTTTGCCGTTTTCGAGCGTGATAAAGACACCGCAGCCGGCATGGCCGCAGGCGCGGCAATTGGTGTGGACAACTTTTGTCTCGGTTTCAGACTTAACTTCAGGGGTTACTTGCATGTCCATAACAGCCTCGATAATGTTCTGTTCTGTCAGGTTTTTCCGGCGCTTGTCTTTCCCGCAACAGCGGGACTCCTTAATAATAATACTCTAAATAATGAATAATTGCTTACTGGATTCCCGCTTTCGCGGGAATGGGGTGGGGGCGCTTTCGCGGGAATTGGGTGGGGGCGCTTTCGCGGGAATGGGGTGGGGGCGCATTCGCGGGAATTGGGTGGGGGCACTTTCGCGGGGATGGGAGGGGGGCGCTTGCGCGGAAGTGGGATGGGGGAGCACTTGCGCTGGAGTGGGTGATGGCAACCCGTTCTACTTGATGGCCAGGAAGCCTTCAAAACTGACGTATTTCATTACCGTCATCACGTCGGTGAAGCCGGCACGGTTCAACAGGCCCAGGTTGCCGGCGGTGGAGAAGGGTTTCAACACTCCCTTCAGGCTGAGTTCCTTGTTCAGGATCTCATCGGAACTGAAGCCATTGCGCTGTTTGAACTCCCGGTACAAGCAAGACATCATGTCCTGAAAGCGCGCATCGGGCGCGCCGACTTTTTCGAACAGGATGAACGCGCCGCCCCAGTTCAGGGCCTGGTGGATCCTGTCGAACATCGCCTGCCGATGCCTTTCCTCCAGGAATTGGATCGTGTAATAGGCGATGATCATGTCGGCTCCCTCAAGTTCGCCGGTCAGGATATCCTGGTGTTGCAGTTCCACGTTCTCAACACCGGCGCAGGTCTCGCGGGCGCGCTCGATCATCGCCTGCTCCCGGTCCAGACCAATCCAGCGCACGCCCGGTTTGTGCCTGTTGTACGCGGCCAGTCGCTGCAACAGCTCACCGGTTGAGCAGCCCAGGTCATACACGATACTGTCCGGCGCCACGAAAAAATCACTCAGGTAGCAGATGAGTTCGTGCCCGTCCCGGTAGCAGGGAATGGCGCGCTCAGCGTGATCGGAAAATGCTTCCGCAACGCCGTCGCCGAAGGACCAGGCTGATCGTTCTGCAGTGATGCCGGCGTCGATCTTCATTTGGGGCTGTGGTTAAACACCACGCCCTTGAGGCGTATGATCGCGTCCGCCAAATCATCCGCGGCGGCGCTCATCCTGGCCGCGTCCGTACTGCGCAGCACCAGGTTCAACCCCAGTTTTCCTTTTCTGAAATAGGGATAGCTGCCCATGCCGACATCAGGGTATTTTTCCTGCAACGCGCCCAGGTCGTCGGCCACCTCGCTTTCGGGAAGATTGGTGGTAACGTTGGTCGTGAGTATCGGGTCACCCCCCACAAGCCTGTCGGTCAGACCGTCGAACATGGCTTCCATAATGGACGGCACACCAGGCAAAACAAACACATTCTCGAGCTGGAAACCGGGCGCGCCGCTTACCGGGTTATCAATTAACCGGGCGCCTGCCGGTATATCCGCCATTTTGAGCCTGGCATCGGTCAGGCGTCCCGGCTCGTAATACCGGTCCAGCGCGCTCACGGCCTCCTCGTTACGCAACAGATCAACAGCGAATGCGTTGGCAAGAGCGGCCGCGGTGATGTCGTCATGGGTGGGCCCGATGCCGCCGGTCGTGAACACATAGGTAAACAGCTCGCGACAGGTGTTGACGGTTTCGACGATATCCGCTTCCACGTCCGCAATAATCCGCGCCTCGGTCAAGCGGATACCCAGGGCATCGCATTTTTTGCCGATTATCTCCAGGTTCGCATCCCGGGTCCGGCCGGACAGGATTTCATTGCCGATAATAATCAGGCAGGCGGTAATCTGGTCGGGTTGTTCCATTACAGTCCGTCATGGTTTGAAGTTACCGGTGCAGCTTAACAGATATTCGGGTTAGTGAGCCGGGTTAAGCCTTACTTTGATGTTATCAATCAGGCGGGCGGAGCCGAGCCAGGCGGCGACGAGAATGGATAAACGGGTATCCTGCGGCGTTGGTAACTGCAGGTCTTCGGTGCGCCGTATGCTCAGGTATTCGGGTTTGAACCCGACCTGCTCCAGCCTCTCCAATGCCTGTTTTTCAATTTCTTCCAGGCTGCTGCCACCTTTGCGCAGACAGTTGGCAGCGGCCTCCAGGGTCCGGTGAATTTCCGGCGCCTTGTGCCGTTCATCCGGCGTCAGGTAGGCGTTACGGGAGCTCATCGCCAGGCCGTCGGGTTCGCGCACGATGGGCAAACCGACGATCTCGACCGGCAGGCACAAGTCCCGCGCCATACGCTTGATAACCAGTAATTGCTGATAATCCTTCTCGCCAAACAAGGCCTTGTCCGGCTGTGCATTATTGAGCAGCTTCGCCACCACGGTCGCAACCCCGGAGAAATGGCCGGGCCTGAATTCGCCGCAAAGAATGTCCGAGAGTTCAGGAACATTGATGCGGGTGTCGGCCTCAATGCCGCCGGGATAAAGCGCCCCCAGGTCAGGGGTGAACAACAGGTCGAGCCCGTATTTTTCCAGCTTATTCTTATCTTCCGCCAGGGTGCTGGGATACCTCTCGTAATCCTCCCCCCTGCCGAACTGTATCGGGTTGACAAAAATACTCACCACGGTCCGGTCGGCCTGTTCGCGGGCCTGGTTCAACAACGAGATATGCCCGTCGTGCAGGTTGCCCATTGTGGGTACCAGCGCAATGGTATGCCCCGCTCGCTTCCACCTGCCAATCATGGAACGCAAACCGTCCAGGGTCGACACAGTCTCCATGATCGGGGTACCGGTGAAGGGTGCGGTAATATGATTTTCCAGTGTCTGCGTGTCGGGCATGATCACTCCGATATCATTTAAAAGTATGTTCCGGCCCGGGAAACTCCCCGGATTTTACCGCGTGCACATAGTTATGCACGGCTGCCGGAATGCTATCTGCGTCTTCCAGGAAATTTTTTGCCATATGCGGACTGTGCGCCGAGATGCCGAGTAAATCATACAGGACAAGCACCTGTCCGTCACAGTTTACGCCGGCGCCTATGCCGATTGTGGGGATGGTCAGTTCCCGGGTGATGCGCTCGGCAAGCAGCGCGGGAATACATTCCAGCACCACCATGCAGGCGCCGGCAGCCTCCAGCGCGCGTGCGCCGGCTGCGATACGCTCAGCCTGCTGTTGCTCCCTGCCCTGGACCTTGTATCCACCATATTCCTTGACCGACTGGGGTTGCAGACCGACATGGCCGCATACAGGAATCCCCCTGTCGACGAGGCGCGCCACTGTCTGTGCCTGTTCCTCGCCGCCTTCTAGTTTGACCGCCCCGGCTCCGCCTTCGTCAACCAACCTTTGCGCGTTGTCGAGGGCTGACGGACCGGTCTGATAACTCCGGTAAGGCATGTCCACCACGACCAGTGCCCGGCTGCATGCCCGGCTGACCATTTTACCGTGGTAGATCATGTCTTCCATCGAAACGCTTAACGTGTCTTCACCACCTTGTAGCGCCATACCCAGCGAGTCGCCCACCAGGATAACCTCCACGCCGGCCGCTTCCAGTATTCCGGCAAAACTCGCATCGTACGCGGTCAGACTGGTTATTTTTTCGCCTGTTTGCTTCATTGCGCGCAAACGGGAAATGTTCACTTTATCGTTCATAGTTCCTGCGGATTGAAATAATGCCGTCACGGCCCACCGCGTCCAGCAATTCATCAACCCTGCCAAGCCCCGGTATTTCCAGTTGAGGGGCCAGTTCCAGCAACGGCACCAGCACAAAGTTACGGTACCTGATCCCGGGGTGAGGCACCTTCAAATCCGCCTCATCGATGACGTGGCGACCATACAGCAGCAGGTCAAGGTCAAGGGTACGCGGCCCCCACCTTTGTCCGTTGCGCACCCGCCCCTGGCTATTTTCAATTGATTGCAACCAGGCCAGCAACTGCCCTGGCGCCAGGTCGGAGTCGAGCAGCGCCACTGCATTGATAAAATCCGGCTGCTCACTCGGCCCCAGCGGTGCGCTGCGGTAGAACGAGGAATTTTTTACCAGGCGCGTATCCGGAATCTGATCCAGCGATCGCAAGGCCGTATCCAACTGCCATGCCGGGTTATCCAGGTTACTCCCCAACCCGATATAACTCTGCATAGTTCATCTCCTGGAACGTTAGCTCCGGGAACGCCTGCGCCGATTACGCCTGCTCCTGGAGTGGTGATTTTGCTCGGGCCTGTTCTTTTGAAACTCGGTCCACCAGTCTGCCAGTTCATGCACAGCTTCTCCGGATTGTGCGCGCAGAAGTAAAAAATCATAGGCTGCCCTGAACCGGGGGTTTTGCAGCAGGCGATGTGGCCGGCGTTGTGACTTGCGCGCCAGGCGCGGTTGCATTTGCCAGATATCGCGCGCCATGCGGGTGTAACGGCGCGGGACCGCGATGGTGCTGGTTTGCTTGGAGATAACGATGTCCCCTGCCAGCATGATGGCCTCGTTTTCATGCATGCCCTGGGCGATATGGTTCTGCGCCAGCCTGTCCATGGGCAACCATAACAGCGCAGCGATGAGGAACCCGGGCGTAACCGGCTTGTCTTGCATCAGCCGGGTGTCGGTATTGCGCAGCGCGTTGGCGACGAACGTATGCGGAAACCCGCCATGTTGGTGCGCAAGCGCTTCTTCGGTCTGTGGAAACAACTCCCCGAACAAGTCATAGTGCCGCAATTGTTCGAAGCTCTGCAGCGCATAACCGTTAAAAAACATCTTCAGACATTCCTCGAACAGGCGCGCGGGAGAAATCTCTTTCAACGACGAGGCCAATTCGGATAAGTGTATTTCCGTATCATGGCTGATTCTGAAACCCAGCTTTGTTGCAAACCGAACCGCCCGTAACAGCCGCACCGGGTCCTCAACAAAACGCCGTCGCGGGTCGCCAATCAGTCGGATGCACCCGGATTGTATATCGTGCATGCCGTTAACGTAGTCCACCACCGACTCATCTACGATATTGTAAAACAGCGCGTTAACCGTTAAATCACGGCGCCACACATCTTCATCGATAGAACCATAGACGTTGTCGCGTATAATCCGGCCGTCGATCACGGTCCCGGCGCCGTTGTCTTCGATATGGGGAGCGCGAAAAGTGGACACCTCCACAATCTCTCCCCCGAAGCGGACATGGGCAAGACGGAAGCGGCGCCCAATCAGCCGGCTGTTGCGGAACAGTTCTCTTACCTGCCCCGGCGTAGCATCCGTAACCACGTCAAAATCCTTGGGTTCGCGTCCCAGCAGCAGGTCGCGTACGCTACCTCCGACCAGGTAGCTCCCGTAACCGGCGTTTTTCAGCCGGTACAACACTTTCAGCGCGCCGTCACTGATATTTTTCGTGGAGATGTTATGCTCTTCACGAGGGATGATGCGGGGCTGCGGTTGCAGGTACGAGACTTTGTCTTGAATTTTCTTCATGGGTTCCGTGTTCTGACGACTGACGAGTCCAGGATGGACTTGTTGGGAGTTTTCATAGTACAATGCACTGATAGTTCAGCTCCCTTCGTCTAGCGGCCCAGGACGCTGGCCTCTCACGCCGGAAACAGGGGTTCGATTCCCCTAGGGAGCGCCAATTTATGCGGGCTAAGCGTCTTTATCTATTGCTGACACCGGTTACTTGCGGGAGAAATTTGCATCCAACATGGTCTCCATTGCGGTAATCACAATGTCCGGTTGGTCCAGATGGATGACATGTCCACTGTGTTGCGCAATCAGGTGCACCGGGTTGGCGCCGAGCTGGGACAACTCATCCTGTAACTGCAGCCAGATTTTTTCCGTCTCATCGCCCTTGGAGTAAGCCGGCCAGAAGCTGCGCCCGCGGGTCAGTACCACAATCGGTACTTTGGGCATGGGCCGGGATGCCTGCACCTGTTTCGCACTGACAGAGAATACCGTCATTTCCTCGCGCCACGTCATCTTGTGTCTCCAACCCTGCATAATGCGTTGGGCCATCAGCGCATTTTCATCGGGAAAGTTGGGGTGCGGGAAGAACCAGGATATGACATAGCTGTTCGCATTGGGCTTGGCTCGCTTGGGTGTCCCCGGTTTCGGCCCCGGCAACCGTTCTATCTGTTCCGGATGGGAGGCATCGATCAAGACCAGGCCCGCGGTCTCATTGGGATAATTGCTTGCAAACAATTGCGCGTTGTATCCACCGAACGAGTGGCCGGCAATGATATAAGGACCAGCTACTCCGGCCCTCAGCAACAGGGTATGAAGTTCCCGGGTGATACGTTCACTGGTCCTCGGTAACGGTCCCGGATCACTCCAGCCATAACCAGCCCGGTCATAGGAACAGACCCGGGTTCGTTGCGCCAGGGCGCTTTGGATTCTGGACCACTCCAGCGAGAAACCGCCAACTCCCGAATCGAAGATGATGGTGGGCGTACCCTCGCCCGTGCAATGGATATGCAGGCGGTGGCCGCCGATGTCCACCAGCCTGCCGGGAATACCGGTCCCCGGCGTGGCGGGAGATGCCACCACGGGCATCATGCCGAAAGCAAAGACCAGCAGCGCAGATAAGAGGGTAAAAAAGATACGTGCAGACAACATTTTTCCGAGTATAACTTTATGATAATCTTCTGTTAAGGAACATCTAAGGAACCTCTGATTAAGTCAGAGGTTCCAACGATACAAGGATGTATCGTCAAAATCAATGCCTGTAAGGCATTGATTTTGTGAGGGGAACAAAAATCGCATTTTTATTCCCCGTACTCTGACAAGTCCAGGACGGACTTGTTCAGAGTTTCCCTAAGACACAGAACGGGTTTAATTGGTTACATTATTACCGGATATTGAATGCAGACACAAGTGGTAATTATCGGGGGCGGCCCCGCAGGACTGCTGCTGTCACAGATTCTGCACCTGCGCGGTGTGGACAGTATTATCCTGGAACTGCGCACCCGGGATTATGTGCTGCAGCGTATCCGCGCCGGCCTGCTCGAATGGGGATCAGTGGAGATACTGCGCGCCGCGGGCGCCGGCGAACGCCTGGACCGGGAGGGTTTTTTTCACGATGGTTCGATGATTGTCTGGGCAGGTGCAAAACAATGCCTGATCGACACGCACAAATACGCCGGCAAACAAATGGTCGCCTATGGGCAGACCAACATCACCGAGGACCTGTATGCTGCCCGGGACGCGATGGGGGGAACGATCATCGACGGCGCGCTTGACGTGACGCCCCATGACATAGATACGGACAAACCCTGGGTCAGTTTTATCAAGGACGGGCAGGAACAGCGTATCGATTGTGATTTCATCGCCGGTTGTGACGGTTCCTACGGCACCAGTAGACAAGCCATTCCTGCAACGGTCCTGCGTACCTATGAAAAAGTGTACCCGTTCGGGTGGCTGGGAATCATGTCGGAGACACCGCCGTTAACGGATGTGATCTATGCCAACCATCCGCGCGGTTTCGCGCTGGCCTCACAACGGAACCCGATGCTCAGCCGTTACTACATACAGTGTGACAGGGACACCGACATCGCCGATTGGCCTGATGATCGATTCTGGCCGGAGCTCAAGGCGCGTTTCCCCGAGGCCATCGCGGACGCGATCGTGACCGGACCGTCGATTGAAAAATCAATAGCGCCGTTGCGCAGTTTCGTGGCGGAACCAATGAGCTATGGCCGCTTGTACCTGGCCGGTGATGCCGCACACATTGTGCCGCCGACCGGCGCCAAGGGCCTGAACCTGGCCATTTCGGACGTGTATTACCTGGCGCGCGCGCTGGCCGCGTTCTATCACGACAACGAGACGGCGGGACTGGACGCTTACTCACGGACCGCTTTGAAGCGTGTCTGGGGGGCGGTGCGCATTTCCTGGTACCTGACCAACCTGTTGCACCGTTTTCCGGACCAGGGGGAGTTCGACCTGCGCATACAGGAGAACGAACTCGAACACCTGGCAAATTCCGAAGCGGCGATGAACAATCTTGCCCAACAGTACATCGGCTTGCCGCTGTAACGGGACTCATCCACTGGCGCAATATCCGGGTTGAAGTGATGGGTTTTGGCTCAGACCCCAGATATCGTCGCAATTGCGGTTTGTTGCGCAGGTTGATGGCGATTGCCTACGATTGCTGCCTGCTGTTCTCCGTACTGTTTTTTGCGACCCTGCCGGCGCTTGCCGTCACCGGCGGAAGCGCCTTTTCCGCCGGCAACCCGTTTTATTCCGTCTATCTGGTGTTCATCTCCTGGCTTTATTTCGTTTGGCAATGGAAAAAAGGGCGGCAAACCCTTGGAATGCGCGCTTGGCATATTTACCTGACAACCCGAGACAGCGAGCCACCCGGCTGGAAAAATCTGACATTACGGTTTTTTCTTGCAGGGCTATCGTGGTCTGTATTGGGCGCCGGGTTTCTGTACTCCCTGGTTGATAAGGAGCGCCTGACGTTTCACGACCGGTTCTCGGGGACGATATTGGTCTGCGCCGGTAAAACAGCCTGAGCAGAACCAGGTACAACAGCAGGGTCGGGACGGCGGAACTGATGAATGGGTGCACGCCATAGACGATACCGATATGGCCGGATGCGGAATTCACAAAATAGAAGATCACGCCGACCAGCGCGCCGGTAAATACATGTTGCCCCAGTCCATCCGAACGCTTGCGCATGGCTACCAAGGGGATGGACAGGATAATCATTGCCAGGATTGTGAACGGGCGCACGAGTTTTCCATAGAACGCCTGCTCATAGGCGGCGGTACTCTGTGAATTGGATTTCAGAATCCGGATGCTTTCCGTGAGGTTCCACAGCGACATGTAAAGGGGGTTGATGATCACCAGGTTGATCAATCCGTCATCGACCCAGGATTCCCAGACGGCCTTGTCGTAGCGCTCCCGGGTGATCCCGGATCCATCAATAATCGTCCTGTCAACGCCTTCCAGCATCCAACGGTCATCGATATGTCGGGCTTTCTCGGCGGTAATGCTGCTGCGCAACCTGGCCTGCGCGTCGAATTCATAGATGTAAACTTCTTCGATGGTGTTGCCCGGCAGTATTTTACGTATATTGATGAAACTGTTTCCATCCCTGGCCCAGAAGCCGTATTTTGTGCGCATCGCGACTTGCTCCGTCAATGCGATGGATCGTTGATACTTGGCCTTGATTTCGCTTACGGGAACGATGAACTCACCGATGAAGACGGTGAACAACACGACCGCGAGGGCCGCCTTCGCCAGCAACACGGCCAGTGAGTATTCCGATACGCCGGCAAGCCTGATAACATCGAGTTCGCTGTTTCTGGCGAGCAGCGCAACACACGCCATACCTCCAATCATCGCGGCAATCGGCATAATTTCGTAGGCCAGGCGCGGCACGGTCAGAATAACGTAGGAGATTGCCTGGTAGGAATCGTAGTTTCCCTGTCCGGCATCTTCCAACTGGTCGATAAGCGACAGAAATGCGAATATGCCTACCAGTACAGTCAGGGCAAGCGCGGTGGTCCAGACCAGGTTAAGGATAAGATAACGCTGGATTATTTTCATGCCGCCGCCATATCAACGGTTCACCATGGAAGTCACCGCTCCTGGTCTTTTTTTCCATCTCATCAACAAGCGCGGAAACTGGAAAAACAGAACAATCAGTACAGCCAGCAGCAGGTGTACCCACCACAAGCCGATGGCTGCGGGAATTTCATCCCGTTTCAACAGGGTTTTGGCTATGCTGAGCATGTTGCTGTAAACGATGTAGAGCAGTAAGGCCACGAACGCGGAAAAATATTTCTGCTCACTGAACGAATAACGGCTTAATGCAAGCGCCATTACGGGTAACAGCAGCGATGAAATGACGAACGACAGGCGCCATTGCAGTTCTGCCGCATGTTTTGGGCTGTCGGAACTCAACAGGGTTGCCGTCGGCAATGATTCAAGCTTCACAGTTCGACTTTCCATGTCACCTTGCTCAACCAGCACCGCGTAAGTCCGGTAACGGGTGATACGGTAGTCCAGCGAATCCCGACTCCCGGTATATCGGCGCCCGTTGTTGAACAGGATGAATTTTCCGCCCGCGCCCTCCGTGTTCCTGTAACTGGCGTTGCTTGAGTTAATCACACTGGATTGTACACCGTCGCGGGCATGGAGGAAGATATTCTCCATTCGGCTTCTGTCGCTTGAGGACTGTTCAATATAGATGACCTGTTCCCCCTTGCTCATCTCGTTGAATTTGCCGGCCGCAATACCGGCGGTATCCAGTTGCACTTCTGCCCGGTTGCGCAATATTTCCGTATTCTGCGCAGCCCAGGGCGAAATATAAAAACTCGTGATGAAGACAATCAGCGCAAACAGCAGGGAAAACTGGAATATCGACACCAGTTCCACGCGGCGCACACCGCCGGCAACGGTAACCGCCGTCAATTCCCGGTCGCGCGCCAGTCTTGACAACCCCAGCAATACCGCCAGAAATACGGCCACAGGCATCAGTTTCGGAAGAGTTGTCAGCATTTTCATCAGCAGAGCCTGGAACACCAGGTCGGCAGGAAAGGTGCCGGCGGCAGCATCGGCCAGGTATCGGACAAACCGGTTACTCATGATGATCAGCAGCAACAGGCCTATGATCCAGCCGAGTTTTTCAGCTATCTCTCTATGAATATAGCGTCGCAGGATCATATCTGGTTTTAATGCCGGTTATCAGATAACATTACATCCCTGTACCGTGGGAACTCCCGATTTAATCAGAGGTTTGTTAACAGAATATCATGGAATACAGCATAAAAAGCGGTAACCCCGAAAAACAACGCAGCGCTTGCGTGGTCGCAGGTGTGTATGAATCCCGAAAATTGACGCCCGCGGCACAGGCCCTGGACGCTGCCTCAGGCCAACACCTGTCGAACCTGTTGCGCAAGGGTGATATGGACGGAAAAATCGGACAGTCGTTATTGCTGCATAATGTCCCCGGTATTCTTGCTGATCGCTTGCTGCTGGTCGGATGCGGCAAACAGGCGAACCTGGATGACAGGCAATACCGCAAGATCATTGCCAACAGCGTCAAACAGATAAAACAGACTGGCGCGACTGAAGCCGTCAGTTTCCTGCCCGGCGTTAAAGTCAAGAAGCGGGATTATCCCTGGAGGATACAAAGCGCGGTGCAGTTTATCGACCATGAACTGTACCGGTTCAAGGAATTCAAAAGCAATAACAGTGAGCCGAAAAAATCCCTGCGTAAAATCACGCTGATGGTCTCCGGGCGCAAGGAGTTGCGGCAGAATGAACCTGCGCTGACCCGAGGCATTGCGCTTGCCGCGGGCGTAAAACTTACCCGGGACCTGGCCAACCGCCCCGCGAATGCCTGCACGCCGACACACCTGGCTGAACAGGCTGTTGAGCTGGGCAAGACCCATACATCGGTCAAGGTAACGGTGCTTGAGGAAGAAGAGATGAGGGACCTCGGTATGAATTCGCTGTTGTCGGTATCGCAAGGCAGCGTGCAGCCGGCAAAACTGGTTGTGTTCAACTACCAGGGCGCGGGAGATGACAGCAAGCCGGTTGTCCTCGTGGGAAAAGGCGTTACTTTCGATACCGGCGGTATATCGATCAAACCTGCGCCGGCGATGGATGAGATGAAATTCGACATGTGCGGCGCGGCGTCGGTATTCGGCGCGGTTGCCGCTGTCGCCGGTATGGAACTGCCGATCAACCTGATCGGACTGACACCGGCTGTAGAGAACATGCCCAGCGGCACCGCAACAAAACCCGGGGATATCTTTACCAGCATGTCAGGCCAGACGGTCGAAGTGCTGAATACGGATGCGGAAGGCCGGCTGATACTGTGCGATGCGCTCACCTACAGTGAACAATTTGAGCCCGCATCGGTGATAGACATTGCCACGCTTACCGGCGCCTGCATAGTCGCGCTGGGGAAACATGCCTCGGGACTGCTCAGCAACCATGACCCGCTGGCCGCGGAACTGCTTGAAGCTGGAGAGATCGCCGGAGACCGGGCCTGGCAATTGCCGCTCTGGGAAGAATACGAGAAGCAGTTGGATAGTCCGTTTGCCGATATGGCGAACATCGGTGGACGCGAGGCAGGCACCATTACCGCTGCCTGTTTCCTGTCGAAGTTCGCCAAAAAATTCCACTGGGCGCACCTGGATATTGCCGGGACAGCCTGGGTGAGCGGGAAGAACAAGTGCGCAACGGGCCGTCCGGTCCCATTACTGGTGCAATACCTGACCCGGCATTGCGAGCAACGGACCTGAACGCGTCCGGGGAGCGGCGTGACCAGAGCGGATTTTTATATCGTCCCTGAGCCTGCGATACCCTACCGCTTCGTCTGCCAGCTCGCCGACAAGGTCAGGAATGAAGGATACGATATCTATGTGCACGCTGCTTCCAGGGAAGCTGCCGCGACTATCGACGATCTGCTCTGGACCTTCAGAGACATCAGCTTCCTCCCCCACGCCGCCATTGATTCAGCAGACGGTGTCGAAGACTGCCCGATCATCATTGGCTGGCAAGGGGAAACACCGGCGCGGCGGCGGGTGTTGATCAACCTGTCCGGCGCGATGCCCGATAACCCGGATGCTTATGAACGTATTATCGAGGTCGTACCTTCCGACCCGGACGGCCGCCAACAGGCCAGGTTGCGCTACAAGGACTACCGCGACAAGGGGATGACGATGCACAGCCATAATATCGATACCGGTCATGACTGATCCCCTGGACGCAATGGCGGCGCGCGCCAACGGCCAGTCCGTGCCGGGCAACGGCAGCAATGGATAAGAATTACGACCCGAAAACTATCGAGTCCCGCTGGTATGAAGCCTGGGAGCAGCACGGGTATTTCAAACCCCAAGGCGGAACCGGCTGTTACAGCATCGCCCTGCCGCCGCCCAACGTAACGGGCAGCCTGCACATGGGGCATGCGTTCCAGCAGACGTTGATGGACATATTGATCCGTTACCGGCGTATGCGCGCTACCGACACCTTATGGCAATGCGGAACGGATCACGCCGGCATCGCCACGCAAATGGTGGTTGAACGGCAACTTGAGAGCAAGGGCCAGTCGCGGCTGGAGTTGGGGCGGGAGAAGTTCATCGAGGCAGTCTGGGACTGGAAGCAGCACTCCGGGGACACCATCACCCGCCAGTCCCGGCGCCTGGGCGCGTCGATGGACTGGAGCCGTGAGCGCTTCACGATGGACGAGGGCCTGTCCCGGGCGGTGCAGGAAGTATTCATCAGCCTGTATGACGAGGGACTGATCTACCGCGGCAAACGGCTGGTGAATTGGGACCCGGTGCTGCACACGGCCGTTTCCGACCTGGAGGTGGTGGCAGAGGAGGAAAAAGGGCATCTCTGGCACATTCGCTACCCGCACAGCAACGGCAACGGCCATGTGACGGTGGCGACGACACGCCCCGAAACCATGTTGGGCGACACCGCGGTGGCGGTACACCCGGGTGACGAACGCTACCGGAACCTTGTCGGGGAGACAGTTGAACTGCCGCTAACGGGCCGCGCCATTCCGATTATTGCCGATGATCACGTGGACCCGGACTTCGGCACCGGCTGTGTCAAAATCACGCCGGCCCATGATTTCAACGATTATGAGATGGGACAGCGCCATAACCTGCCGCTGCTGAATATCTTCACCATCGACGCCGCGATCAATGACGACAGCCCTGCCGCCTACCGGGGCATGGATCGCTACGCTGCGCGCCGGCAGATAGTCAAGGATCTGGAAGCTCTGGGACTGATGGAGAAAATCGAAGACCATACCCTGGTGGTGCCGCGCGGGGACCGCTCGGACGCGGTGATCGAACCCTATCTGACCGATCAATGGTATGTCAGCATAGCCCCGCTGGCCGAACCGGCCATTGCCGCCGTCGAGAGCGGCGCGGTCCGCTTCGTCCCGGAGAACTGGTCGAAAACTTACTTCGAGTGGATGCACAATATCAACGACTGGTGCATCTCGCGCCAGTTGTGGTGGGGACACCGCATCCCTGCATGGTATGACGCTGCCGGGAACATCTACGTGGGCAGGGATGAAGGCCATGTACGGGAAAAATACCGGCTTGACGGCGACATCGGCCTGTCCCGGGACCCGGATGTGCTCGACACCTGGTTTTCGTCTGCGCTGTGGCCCTTCTCCACCCTGGGCTGGCCGGAACAGACCGGGGAGCTGGAACGGTTTTATCCGACCAGCGTGCTGGTCACTGGTTTCGACATCATTTTCTTCTGGGTCGCCAGGATGATCATGATGGGATTGAAGTTCATGGGCGATGTGCCGTTCCGGGAGGTATACATGACCGGACTGGTACGGGATTCCCAAGGCCGGAAAATGTCCAAGTCCAAGGGCAACATCCTGGACCCGCTGGACCTGATTGACGGCATTGAACTCGAGGCGCTGGTTTCCAAACAAACGGCCAACCTCATGCAGCCGAAGTTGCAGGCCCAGATAGAAAAGGACACACGCAAGCAGTTCCCGGACGGCATCCCTGCGTTCGGGACGGATGCCCTGCGTTTTACCTTCGCCCAGCTTGCCACACAAGGACGCGATATACGTTTCGATACCGGCAGGATCCAGGGTTATCGCAATTTCTGCAACAAGCTCTGGAATGCCACCCGTTTCGCACTGATGTGTGCGCAGGGACAGGAAATTGACGCCGGCGATGCAGACCTCAGCTACGGTGCTGCGGAACGCTGGATCAGTACCCGGCCTGGGCCATGCTGCGGAACAGGTGAGCAGCGGCATAGCCGCTTATCGCTTCGACCTTGCGGCCCAGGCCTTGTATGAATTCACCTGGGATGAATACTGCGACTGGTACGTGGAGCTCTCAAAAATCG
The DNA here is from genome assembly GCA_965221335.1 of Gammaproteobacteria bacterium. Taxonomy (GTDB): domain Bacteria; phylum Pseudomonadota; class Gammaproteobacteria; order Eutrophobiales; family Eutrophobiaceae; genus JAAXHV01. Next base: position 1,005,756 of record CBDCSC010000004.1, read on the forward strand.
TACTGAATGACCCGGAAGCCTCCATTGAACGCAAGCGCGGGGTACTGGCAACCCTGTTGGGCAACCTGGAAATCCTGCTGCGCCTGTTGCACCCTTTTATCCCCTTCATCACCGAGGAGTTGTGGCAAAAGGTCGCGCCGCTGCTGGGCCGGGGTGGGGAAACCATCATGTTGCAGGACTATCCGGACCCCCGGGAATTCACCATGGATACTGCCCGCCGTTGACGAAAATAGACTGGGTCCCGTTCATTTATTCTTGGTGTGAGGCGCATACGGGCTGAACGGGATATCCCGCCGGGCAGGATGCTGGCGATACAGGTCCGGGACGGTACTGTTCGGGAACGCCAGTGGTTGCA
>CBDCSC010000005.1:0-50559 GCA_965221335.1 Gammaproteobacteria bacterium
TGCTGACTGTGATTGGATAGCCTGGCGCGATGGCGTGAGCAAACAGGTAAAGCATTGCACCCATAACGCACAAACAAAAGCGATGCCCGCTTCAGCTATCTTAGCCCGGAGCAGGCGCGTAACGCTTTATTTTGAAAGGAATTTATTTCCCAATTCTGAAAAAGCAGCCAGCGCCTCCTGGCGGGATTGGCGGACATCAATAACGGGATAAGGATAATCCTGTCCCAGGGTAACATTGGATGCAGCCAGGACCCCTCTGGGCGCGTCCCAGGGTGCGGCCAGGTAAGCATCCGGCAGGTTGGCCAATTCCGGCACATAGCGGCGGATATATTGCCCCTCGGGATCGAATTTCCGCGCCTGAGTAACCGGGTTGAAGATGCGGAAATACGGCGCAGCATCGGCGCCACATCCGGCTATCCACTGCCAACCGGCGCTGTTATTTGCCAGGTCCGCATCAAACAAGCAATCCCAGAACCAGCGCTCGCCGTGATGCCAATGCAACCGCAGGTTCTTGACCAGAAAAGAGCCGACGATCATGCGTACCCGGTTGTGCATATAACCTGTTTGATACAACTCCCGCATACCGGCATCGACGATGGGGATGCCGGTTGTCCCGCGTTGCCAGCGACGCAGGTCTTCAGCGCTTTCCCGCCAGTTAAAATCAGCAAATTTACCCTGCAACGGCTGGGTGCGGAGTTGCGGGTGATGGTAGAGCAGGGAGTAGGAGAATTCCCGCCAGGCCAGTTCTGACTGGAAGGTAGCCAGGTTGGGATCATCGTCATGCCGGATATCCTTTGCCTCATGCCAGCATTGGCGTGGCGATATTTCACCAAAATGCAGGTGCGGTGAAAGGCGCGAAACGGACTTCCTGGCAGGGAAATTGCGCCCCTGCTTATAGTTGTTTATGCCGGACCCCAGAAATTCCGTCCAGCGCGCCTGCGCGCCCGCCTCCCCAATCTCCCAGCCGGCAACCAGTTGCCGATGCCAGTCAAGTTCCGGCAGCAAGCCCAAATCATCAATGCACAAGCTGTTTACCGACTCCGGGTAACAGTCAATTCCGTCGGGTATCGGCAATGGCAACGCGGGCGGCGGCGTCATGCCCAGACAGCCGCGCCGGTAAAACGGCGTAAACACCTTGTAATGCGTCCCATCCGGTTTGAGATTTTCCCACGGTTCCCACAATAACGAACCGTTATAACTTTCGACTGCATGACCCGCCGCGGCCAGCGCCGCTTTAATGCGCATGTCCCGGTCAATGCGCCAGGGTTCATAACAGCGATTCCAGTAGACGGCCGGCGCCGCAACTTGCTTGGCCAATGCCGTTAACAGCGGTTCTGCCGGTCCGGAAAAACAGCACAGGCCACCGCCCAGGCTATCATTCAACGCCCGCAGCGAATGATACAACCAGACCCGACTGGCGCTTCCCATGCGCGCGTCGCCGGCATCCTCATCATCATGAATATAAACAGGCAGCACCGTGCCTTTGCTGCAAGCGGAATGAAAAGCCGGGTTGTCAGCCAGGCGCAAATCCTGGCGAAACCAGCAGATTATCGGCGCGTTCACAAAATACGCGCGCTGTTCGGAAGTTTCTGCGCTGGATGTAAAGACGGGTATATCATCGGCTGTTGATCTTATCATACTCATATCACCCAACACATGTGTCATGCCGGCAACGGATAGATGGTACCGGCAGTAATGCCGGTAAACAGGTCAGCCAGGAGAAGGCAAGTTTCATATCGGCGTCCTGGTATAACATCCGGGTTGATCCAAATTATTCAGGGAAAAACCGATTCCAGGAAACGGAGGCCCCTGAAACAGTTCGGGAATCCAGTTTCCTGCCGGATTCCCGAACGGGCCTAACACGCGCTGGTGAGGATGATTGCCGGTTCCTTCACCAGCGCCGGTACTTCCAGTACCGGTCTAGTCCAGCAAAACGAAAAGATCACGTAACAAACCTCATCTTGTGGACAGGCATTTTCGAGTCTACCGTTACCGTAAGTGCAAAAATGTGAGAAAACTCACATTTTTGGAAAAAAACTTAGCCTGGGGAGAGAAAATCCTGGTGGCAGCCTGGGATCGCAGGCGTCCCGCCTGCGTTTCCAGGCAAATAAATAACCTAATCCGGGTCTTCCTTGTCATAATTTTCCGTCGTCTCGCGGACCATGTTTTCAAGTTTTATCACATCGTCGATGTGCAAACAGTTTTTTCTTTTTCGGATGAGGCCGGTAGATGAAAGTTCCGTCAACTCCCGCGATATTGCTTCTCTGTGGGTACTGATACGGTTGGCAAGTTCAGCATGCCTGGGCGCGGGGCTGATGGTTGCCGTATTGGCATCGTTCATATTTTTCCACGCCAGTCTGAGCAGTTCGATATGAAGCCTGTTTCTGACGTCCAGCGAACTGAATTCGACAACTCGCTGCGATAACAGCCTGATCAAGCGGGTACAGTGCATGAAAGTTCGGAGCATGATGGAAGGGTACAACTGCAGTATCCACTGGAAGTTGTCCGCGGACATGGCGGCAATTACGGTATCGCTCAGGCTGACGACATAGGCCGACCGGGGTTTCTTGTCGAGCGCAGCGAGTTCGCCGAACATTTCTCCCGCGACCTGCTCCCCGAAACATATTTCCTTTCCGGAAGCAGTGTATATGGTAATCCTGACCTTACCGCTGATGATGAAATACACATCATTGCCGATATCATCATCTGCCGTGATCATATCGCCGACATCAAATTGCAACCCCCGGCATTTGTCGGCAATCATCTTGCGCTCGTTAAAGGATACGTCATAAAAGATCTCGACCGCCGATAATGCTCCTGCTGATATCTCGATATTTTTTTTTGTCATTGTTTTTCTCCAATATGATGAATATTCCGTATCGGAATCTGTTGCCCTCGCATCCTCACAATCTGCCTGTGGAGATTATCACGGACACGTCTCAGCGTGTTGTGGTACGCCACTTCCCGCATCAATACCCACTTGAACATGTAGCGGGTATTTTCCGCATTGTCTGTTCTAATCAGATCCCCTGACCTGCACAGGGAATACAATGCCTGATCGAGGCTGTCCCTGTTATGTGGCCATACTTTGGCCAGCAGGGAATAACTGAACTTGCGGCCCAGCACAGCCCCGATTTGTGCGGCTTCCCTGGACGGGGGATGTTGGCGATAAAGCCGCGCCATCAGCACGGCCCATACTTTGTCGGGTATCTTCAGTTTGCTCCGGATAGCTGGCGGCGTTCCGGCAGCGGGAAATTGAGCCTCCAATGCCGTCCTGGTTAACTCTTGCAGGAACAGCGGTATTCCGTCACCCCTGGCGATGATTTCGGAAATGATGTGGGCTGGTATCTGCTCCTCTCCCATGCAGCAGTGAATCAAAGAGCCGGCGTTAGCCCGGTTCAACGGCTCCAGGTGGATAGTATCCACGTGACTCTGGTGCAACCATTGTTGCGGTGGTTTAAATTGCGTCCGGTGGGAGATCGCCAGCAGTATCGGCTTTCCCTGAACAAGCGTCGTCAGTTTGCCGATCAGTGCCAGGGATGCGATACCATAACGATGTGCGTCGTCCAGGATGATCAAGCGCGGGTTGTGCGCGGCCGATTTCTCCGGCAGAAATTTCGCAGCGGGGAGATTACCGTGGGCCAGTCCTTCTGCATCCAGTATATTTGCAAGATACGTATGCGGAGGGTCATTCGGATCACAGGCGGAACATTGCAGGATTGACTTCCCCGGGCATTCCTCGGCGACACGCGTGCGCAACGCCTCCAGCAGTCTTGTTTTTCCAGTGCCTGTTTCACCGGAAACCAGCACCACCCGTCCGCCCCGGCGCCGCGCCAGGTTCCAGAGCTGCATGAGGCGCGCCTGTTCTTTTTCCCTGCCAACCAGTTGCAACGTACTCAGCGGCTTAGCGCCGCTCGTGCATGGTTGTGGAGTCACCGTGCCGGTAACCTGCCACAGTTTTTGTGGTATTTTGTAGCCGCGCAGTGACGGCGCGCCGATGCATTTCAGTTTGAAAGCATGTTGTATCAGGCTGCGGGTACTGCTGCACACGATTACCGTATCCGGTTCCGCGATAGCCTGTAATCTTGCCGCCAGGTTCGAAGGCTCACCGATGATGATCTGATTGGGCGAGTCGTTGCATACGCCGGAATTTCCAACTACGACCAAACCGGATGCTATGCCTATACGTATGGAAACCCTGTTCCAGTTCCCTTTGTCCGGTCCTGTTTTTCGGGCATTGACCGCATTGATCAGGTTCAGCGCCGAACCGGTTGCCCGTTCCGCATGATCTTCATGCGCGCAGGGATAACCGATAATACTCATGATGCCGTCACCGCTGAAACTCGCAGTAAAGCCGTCGTTGGCGCTGATGATTTCTGTTCCAAGGTGGCGGTATGCCTGGATGAGAGTCATCAGGTCTTCAGGTTCCATCTCTGTAGTCAGACCTGTGGAATTGACCAGGTCGCAGAACATGATGGTGAGGTATCGGCGTTCAGGGCGGTTGGCAGAATCGAAGCGCCGCTGTTCGTGATCTGTAGGGCGGAAAAGCGCGTATTCCATTACGATCAGGGCGGAGACAGGCTTGATGGTGAGTAGCGCAGACGCGGAATCAAAAATAAAATGCCACGATCCATCGCTGTTCCAGCCATTCAAGGTCCAATACAGAAGTTTCCATTTGCATACTTGCTTCCATCAGGTCCAAAAATATCCGCTGATGGTATTCAGTCAATCCAGCATAGACACGATAAAAATAGGTGTCAATCACCGATTACGGTTTTTTTACGATAATCGGTTGTATTTTTCAAAATACCGTTCGTTGCGCGCCACTTAACGGAAAGCCTGGCTGACAGCATCGGTCAGCGCTGCGTATTGTTGCAGCAGAGAGTTTGCTGCGCTCAACTGTCCCCTGGCCCTGGTCGCGCTGTGCTCGCTGTGATTGGCGAACCGGTTCGGGTCCCATGAAAAATAGTTTTCATTCAAGGCATCGGCACAGAAGCGGGCGGCCAACTCAAGGAATATCGTCAGGGTCGCAGCCGGGATCGCACGCCACTCCTCTTGCGTGAGCAGGTCCCCGGCAGCGCCGGCATAACCTTCAAGCGCTGCCCGGCAATGGGTCATCGAAAAGCAGCCGTCAACGGTATCTTCCCCGGCCGGATTGCACCAGGATCGCAGCGCGTCACCCAGTTCCAGGAAGACCGGCATCCTGCTCAGGGTGTCGAAATCAACCATGCAGATCACTTCACGATTATCTTCCGAGAAGATGAAATTGGAAATCTTCGGATCGCCATGAACCATCCGGGCGCCGACCACCGGTAGCGCGGGAAGCTGCTCGAGGCGCGTCAGGATGGCCTCTCCCAACGGTTTGATATCCGCGTAGTATACGTGGCTGTATTTTTCTTCCAGGGTGTGTTTCAGGTGTGAGGTGTGGCGGGGCGTATCATGTGGATGTGATGAGGTTGTCCTTAAATCATAATCCAGCAGCGCCAGCGCCATGTGCATGCGCCCCAGCATGACGCCTGCTGCCCGGGCCATTTCGGGTTGTTGCAGGCTTTCGTGGCTATTGCCCCTGATATGGTTGAACAAGCGCCAGGTGCGCTCGTCCATGCAGTGATACACGATACCGTTGCGATCAGGCAGCAGCCTCGGAGTCACCAGGCCCGATTGCTCCAGGTGGCGGGTTACAAGGTCGATATCCAGGTTCACTTGCGGCGGGAACCTGCGGTTTACTTCCTGTAAAATGTACTCCCGCCCATTCTTGCCGGTGACGTGATAAGTCCGGTTGATCAACCCGCTAACGATCGGTTGAATTTGTACGGGAGTAACGGCATATGCCGCAAGCACCGTATGGATTTGTTCATGCTTGGTCGCGGTCATCGCTGGAAAGAATCGCATACGGGCGTGATGCATGCAATCCCGATTCGGCCCTGTCAGCGCGCTGAAATTTGCGCATGCCGGATTGTTGTTATACTATTTCCATCAGGATAGTTCATAATTTAACACTATTTTAACGTTGTCCTGTTGTACAATTGCCGTTGATCTGCTTGACTCTGTCCGGTGCGGACAGAATAATAAAACAGCAAACGGGTCGGGTATCGAACAACCGACCACCTTGAGACGAAGGTTGAGCAGCAAATGTACGGGTTATTATACAGTGCCCAGGACCATTACCGCGGGGAGGTTATTTCCTTATGGATACTATTAAAATATTAATAACTCCAGCTAAGTTATTAATGTTGAGTCTGATTTTAGGATTCGGTTCGGTTGCAGTCGGCCAGGACCGGATTGAAGAGGTTGTCGAAGAGGGGGTTTCCCGCAACCGGGAGGCTGCTGAATCACAAAAGCGGATCGATGGAACCGCGAGTGAGACGGAGAAACTGGCCTCCAGGTACCGGCGCGAACTCAAAGTCATCGACGGCCTCAAGGTCTATAATGCGCTGCTGCAGAAACAGGTTGACGACCAGAACCGGGAAAAACGCACTATTGCCGAATCGATTGACGAAATAGCGGTAGTGGAACGCCAGATATTCCCGCTCATGCTGAGGATGGCGAATACCCTGGAACAGTTCGTGGAACTGGATCGCCCGTTTCACATGGAGGAACGCCGCAAACGGGTGGAGGACCTGAAGCAATATATCGGTGATGCCGGTATCAGCGCGGCGGAAAAACTGCGTCTGGTACTGGAAGCCTATCGCATTGAGACCAGTTACGGCGGCGACCTGGATGAGTACAGCGAAGTGCTGGAAATCAACGGCCAGGAACGGCCGGTGAATATCCTGCGTTTCGGCCGCCTGGTGCTGGTGTACCAGACCGATGACGGTAAGGAAAACGGTGTCTGGGACCAGGATGCCCGCCAATGGGTGCCCCTGGAGTCTGCCGAGTACCGTAACTACATCCGCCAGGGCTTGAAGATTGCCAGGAAGCAGCTTCCACCCGACATATTCATACTGCCCGTCAGCGCGGCCCAATAATGGAGGAGACACGGAAATGAAACTTTACCAGTACTTTACCGCCACAACCCTGTGCGCTCTGTTGCTGTCTCCGGCCGCTGTTGCTGACGAGGCTGTGTCCCTTGATACGCTGCTGCAACAGGTGCAGCAGGGCAGGATCGATGAATCGAAGGAAAACCAGGCCAGGGAAGAGGAATTCATGCGCAACAAGGCAAACCAGGCTGCAATGTTACAAAAAGCCAATAACGAAAGGGCGGCGCTGGAAGCGGTCAGTGAGCGCCTTGAGAAGGAGTTTGAAGCCAACCAGGACGATATTGACATATTGAAGCAGGACCTGCAGGAGGCCCTGGGGTCGTTAAAAGAATTGTTTGGCGTGCTGCAGACGGCAGCCGGCGATTCCCGGGCTACATTTGATGCGTCGCTGACGAATATCGAATATCCCCAGCGTGGTGATTTCATGACCGAGCTCGCGGAGAAAATGGGTTCTGGGAGTGAACTGGCGTCCCTGGAGGAAATTGAGGAACTCTGGTTCGAAATCCAACGGGAAATGACCGAGACCGGAAAGGTCAAGCGCTTCAAGGCTGATGTCGTTCTTCCTGATGGCACTGATGTGGAAAAAGACGTCATCAGGATAGGCGTGTTCAACCTGGTCGCGGACGGCAAATACCTGAAATACGATCCGGAAACACAGACCATTTCCGAACTACTGCGCCAGCCGGAAGACCGTTTTGTCAGCGGAGCAGAGGAATTGACCGAGGCCGAGGAAGGTTTCGTCCCGCTCGGCCTGGACCCGACCAAGGGCCAGTTGCTGGGCCAACTGGTTGATGTGCCGAGCTGGTATGAACGATCCACTACGCAAGGCGGTACCGTTGGCTGGATCATCATCGGCTTGGGCATCTTCGGCATTGCCGTTGCCCTGCTCAGGATTCTTTATATGATGTATATCGGCATGGCGGTGGACAAGCAGGTACGTGAACTGGACAATCCTTCCGAGCAAAATCCCCTGGGTCGGGTATTGCTCACATACCATCAGAACAGGAATATCGACGTGGAATCGCTGGAGCTGAAGATGGGCGAGGCGGTACTGCGCGAGGTCCCCAAACTGAGCAGGCTCAATACGCTGGTCAAGGTGATCTCGGTCGTAGCGCCGTTGCTCGGCCTGCTGGGAACGGTAATCGGCATGATCGTTACGTTCCAGTCGATCACCCTGTTCGGCACCGGCGATCCAAAACTCATGGCCGGCGGCATTTCCCAAGCGCTGATCACCACGATGCTCGGGTTGTGTGTTGCTATCCCGACAGTCTTCCTGCACAGTATGATGGCCGGGCAGAGCAGGCGGATCATTGAGGTCCTGGAAGGCCAGGCAACCGGTTTTGTCGCAGAGGCGTCAGAGCAACAGCACAAGACGGACAAGACAGCATAAAGACCATAACTGGCAGCACATAATGGATATTATTTATTCAATACTGCTCGGCATCACGTCCATTATCGGGCTCGAACATGTCTTCATCGACATGTGGGAGGCCATACGGGACTTCATGGAACTGGGAGGGCCGGTACTTTACCTGGTTGCCGTCGTGCTGGCCATCATGTGGGTGTGCATCGTGGAAAGGTTGATTTACTTTTCCATTCAGCAACCGCGACTGTCCGAGGATGCCATCAAACGCTGGGATGCACGGCCTGAAAGAATATCCTGGAATGCGCACAGGGTGCGCGAAGCCATGATCTCGGATATCAGGATCCAGGCAAATCAATTCCTGGGGACCATCAAGGTCTGCGTTGCCCTGTGTCCGCTGGTGGGCTTGCTGGGAACGGTAACAGGCATGGTAACGGTGTTTGAAGTAATGGCGTTTCTCGGCACCGGCAACGCCAGGGCTATGGCCGCCGGGGTGTCACAAGCGACGGTGCCCACCATGTCAGGTATGGTCGCGGCGCTGTCAGGTTATTTCATCAGTGTCTGGTTACAAAGCAAGGCTGACTCGGAAGTTGAGAAACTGGGTGAGCACTTGACTATGGATCATTAATCACAACTTGGTCTGAGGAAGATAAAACATGCGTAGAATTACCAGTGTATCCGCCGACGATGAGTCTGAAGTCAACATCACGCCATTGATCGATATCGTATTCATCATGCTGATTTTCTTCATCGTCACGGCAACCTTTGTCAAGGAGACCGGTATCGATGTCAACAAACCTGACGCGCCGACAGCCGAGGTGAAGAAAAAAGCGAACATCTTAATTGCAATCGATGCCAACAACAACATCTGGCTGGATCGCAGGAAAATCGATATTCGCTCAGTGATTCCGAATATCAAACGCCTGCGCGCTGAAAACCCCCAAGGCTCGGTGGTGATACAGGCAGATGAGGAATCCAAAAATAAAATGCTGGTGGAGGTCATGGATGCGGCGCGCCAGGCCGGCGTAGTGAATATCGCGCTGGCGGCCGAGAAATAATCACGGGTTTATGCAAATGCAGGCATCAAGCTTACTTGTAGGCCGCTACCTGATTGCCGGGGTTTCTGCCCTTGTTGTCGTGTTCGGCCTTTTCTACCTGATGCAGTTCCTGATCAATATCGCCGACCGGAAACTGGACGAAGATGATGCCGGCAGGATGCTTGAATTTGTGCGCATCGATCCCGAAGAAGTGGTCAACCGCCGCAAACCCCCACCGAAAAAACCACCGCCCCCGGACCAGCCGCCCCCCGAACCGCCTCCGCCGGCGATGGATAACATTACGCCGGAAGCGCAATCAGTGCAGGTGTCGGCTGCGCCGGTAAATACGAACATCAACCTGGATGCGAGCGGTTTCGGCCTCGCGCCCAGCGACGGCGAATACCTGCCTATCGTCAAGGTGCAACCGATTTATCCGAGAAGGGCGCAGTCCCGTGGTATAGAAGGGTATGTCATCGTCGAATTCACCGTGACCAAGTCGGGCACCACCAAGGATATCCGTGTCGTCGAAGCGGTGCCGCCCGGTATTTTCGACAAGGCCTCGCTGGCCGCGGCGGCCAAGTTCAAATACAAACCCCGAGTAGTTGACGGCCAGCCTATCGAAGTGCCGGGTGTACAGAATAAGATCACATTTGAGCTCGAGGATTAGTGTTGGAGATTGGTACTTATGAGTAATCGTTATACCGCGTTTAACTCCCTGCTTGTGCGCGCCGTATTGCTTGGCTGCGCGTTGGTGATTGTCCCTGCGTTCATTATCTCCACCGCGCCGAATGTTGCGGCACAGGAATCATCGGATTCGGGCGACAAGCGCAAGACCCGGAAGACTCCCTCCATGAGTGAGAAGGTCTACAAGAAATTGACGGAAGCGCAGGAGCTTATCGAAGCAAAGAATTACGATGCGGGCCTGGCAGCCCTGAACGACCTGGCGCAGGAACCCAAGCTGTCGGATTACGAAAAAGCGCAACTATACAATTATTTTGCCTATACCTATTTCACCCTGGAGCGTTATGAGGACGCCATCTACTCGTATGAAATAGTGCTGTCACAGCCTGACCTGCCCGAAGCGTTGGAGACCAATTCCTTATATACCTTAGCCCAGCTCTATTTCATTATCGAGAATTACAGGAAGGCGGTCGATGTGATCAACAGGTGGTTTACTCTGACGGCGAACCCCACTGAGAATGCCTACATGCTGTTGGGGCAGGCCTATTATCAACTGGAGCAGTACAAGGAATCGCTGGTGCCATTGAAGCAGGCTTATGCGATGGTGAAGGGCCGTGGCGACATCCCGAAGGAAAACCTGCTGCTGCTGTTGCGGGTGGACTATTTCAACCTGGGCGATTACGAGAACATGCTCCAAATGCTGAAGGAACTGGTCGTGCATTACCCCAAGCCGGAGTACTGGCTGACGATGGCCGGCACCTATTCGGAACTGAAGCGGCTGGACAAACAGATGTCCATACTGGAGATGCTGTATGAAGCGGGCCTGCTGCAACGGGGCAACCAGCAACTGAACCTGGCCAACCTGTACATGTTGCATGAAGCACCCTACAAGGCCGCGGTATTGCTTGAGAAGGGTATGGAAGAGGGCAAGATTGAGGAAAATATCAGGAACCTGAGATTGTTATCACAGGCCTGGTTGCAGTCCCAGGAGAGCGAAAAATCACTTCCACCCCTGATACAGGCTGCCCGGTTGTCCAAGGATGGCGAACTGGACATGCGCATCGCCCAGGCCTACATCAACCTTTACAGGTATGACGAAGCCGTGGAATCATTGCAGACGGCTTTCAGGAAAGGTGGTCTGAAACGCGCCGACCAGGCCAATATCATGTTGGGCCTTGCCTTGTTCGAAACGCAAAAATTTGATGCATCCATTGAGGCTTTCACCGCTGCCAGTAAGGACAAGCGCAGCCGCAAAGCCGCCGAGACCTGGCTGGGCTACGTCAACAGCGAGAAACAGAGAAAGCGTCAACTGGAAGAGAGCCTCAAACAACGCCGCAGTTGATTATTTATCTTAGTCACAAAGCGCACTGCTCCGAACCACTCCCGCGAAAGCGGGAGTCCAGTCAATTAAAGAGTCGCCCGCAGGGCGACTCTTTGTCTCATTGGATTCCCGTTTACGCGGGAATGGGATCCGGCGCAAGTCAGTTAGTAAAATAACACACAGCAAATAATCTATGTCTGATACCGTTTCCCGCGAATGTATGGAGTATGATGTCGTTATCGTCGGCGCAGGCCCGGCGGGACTCGCAACAGCCATTCATCTCAAGACATTGGCGCAGCAGTTGGATAGGGAAGTCAGCGTGTGTGTGTTGGAAAAAGGATCGGAAACAGGCGCACATATTCTTTCCGGCGCGGTACTTGAAACGCGCGCCCTGGATGAACTGATCCCTGACTGGAAGCAACGGGGTGCACCGCTGACCACGCCGGTCAACAAGGATCGCATGTACTTTCTTACGGGCGCCAAGTCTGCGCTCAAGGTTCCCAACGCGTTTGTGCCCGCCAGTATGCACAACCGCGGCAACTACATTGTCAGTCTGGGGAATGTATGCCGCTGGCTGGCTGAACAGGCGGAGGCCCTGGGGGTAGAGATATATCCCGGTTTTGCCGCGACCGAAGTCCTGTACGATGCGGAAGGGCGGATCACAGGTGTGGCGACGGGTGACATGGGCATATCTGAAGCCGGCGAACGCAAGGATACCTATGAACCCGGCATGGAACTGCATGCGCGTTACACGGTGTTTGCCGAGGGCAGTCGGGGACACCTGGGGCGGCAACTTATTGAAAAGTATAAACTCGACGAGGGACGTGATCCGCAGCATTACGGTCTGGGCATAAAGGAGTTGTGGGAAGTGGAACCCGGAAATTTCCAGTCCGGCCTCGTGGTGCATGGCTCAGGCTGGCCATTGACCAAAGAAGCGTCCGGCGGTTTTTTCCTGTATCACCTGGATCAGAACCAGGTAGTGGTGGGACTGATCATCGACCTGAATTATACCAATCCCTACATCAGTCCGTTTGATGAGTTTCAGCGGTTCAAGCACCATCCGGTAATCGCCGGCACGCTTTCCGGAGGCCGCCGCCTGGCCTATGGCGCCCGTTCCATCACCAAGGGTGGATTGAACTCACTGCCGAAAATGTCCATGCCCGGTGCGTTGCTGGTCGGCTGTGATGCGGGCACGTTGAATTTTGCAAAGATAAAGGGGACGCATACCGCGATGAAGTCCGGCATGGTCGCTGCGGAAACCCTGCTGCAGGCATTGGAAACAGGCGCCGGCGCTGGAGAAGACCTGCTTATATACGCTGAGAACTTTCGTGCATCCTGGGCCTGCAACGACCTGTATCGTTCCCGGAACTTCGGTGCGGCCTTGCACAAGTTTGGCATGTACCTGGGCGCTGCGTTCAATCTTGTCGATCAATCCGTTTTTTCCGGAAGACTGCCGATTAACCTGCATGACAGGCTGGCGGATAACGAATGCCTCAAGCCGGCTGCTGAGTGCAGCGAAATCCAGTACCCGAAACCGGACGGCAGCCTCAGTTTTGACAAGCTTTCTTCGGTATTCATCTCCAACACCAACCACGAAGAAGACCAGCCTTGCCACCTGACACTGAAAGACGAATCAGTACCGATTGATACGAATTTAAGCCTGTATGCGGCGCCGGAACAACGCTATTGCCCCGCTGGCGTGTACGAGATAGTTACCGAAAACGATCAGGCAAAGCTGCAGATCAACGCCCAGAACTGCGTACATTGTAAAACCTGTGATATCAAGGACCCCACCGGGAATATCGTCTGGGTGCCACCGGAAGGCGGCGGCGGGCCGAATTATCCAAATATGTAGGGGCGCACCCTCTACTCCCATTCCAGTTCCAGGAAAGCCCGGGAGACATTGCGCCCATGGTTCTGTTCGTGCAGCAACCATTCGGTTTTTTCTGTTTTACCGACGATCTCAATTACCTCCTCCATGAATGTCCCCTTGCTGATTTCCTCCCTGGTCTCGTTTAACAGCATAGTCAGGTAATGTTCCTGTGCGTTCGCAGCATCCGGCCAGGACATGGTGATCGCGCCATGTCCGGGTATAACGTGATTTGCCTGCTGCGTTTTCAGTGTTTCCATGGTCATCAACCATCCCCTCAGGCTCGCGTCGAAGACCGGTATCCTGTCTATAAAAAGCAGGTCGGACAGCCAGAGTGTCCCGGTTTTGTGATCAAAAATAGTGAGGTCGTTGTACGTGTGGGACGGAGGATGCGCGCTGAGTGTAATGACCCGGTTGCCGAGGTCTAACTCCAACTCATCGGCAACCGTGGTATCAGGACCGATAATCGCGGATTCCGACGGATTTTCTCCCAGGTTGCCGGCAAATTCAGACAGGAAGAAGGAACGGTTCTGCTCAATCTCGGATGGCAAGTTCTCATGCCCGACAAACTTGGGATCATACTCTGTGAACGCAAGATTACCCAGCACATGGTCAAAGTGAATATGGGTATTGATCACGTAACATACCGGCAGGGAGGACAGGCTCTTGATGGCATTTTTAAGCGCAACACCGATAGCCACGGAACCGCCCGTGTCAATGACGGCAATACAGTTATCGCCGATAATAAAGCCGATATTGGCGATATCATCGTGGTCCGGGTGATCCAGGTTTACGTGTTTGCCCTGGTGTACGTAAATTCCCTCACTGACCTCGGTCAGATTAAAACTCTCATGCTGTTCTTCGGAAGCCTGAGCGCTGCTGATAAGTGCGGGCAACAGGCATGTTACCGAAGAAATAATGATGGATTGCAGCAGGGAAGAGTTGGCAGGCATCGCTAATGGTATCCTGTATCATAACGAGCATAGTATAAGCGCTAACGAAAATAAAGGAACCTCTGAAACTTAATCAGAGGCTTCTGAAGTTTTTGCTTGTAGTCCGGGAAAATATGGACTAACTTTAGAGTATGCAACCCCCATAATGAAAACCTGAATTGAAGGAGGACTCTATGTTTGAACATGAGCAGGAGATAGTTGATGCATTACTGAATGAAAACGTAAGTTTTAAACGGCTGTATTCAAGACATGGCGAATTGAAGGAGAAAGTCAATGACGCCAACTCCGGTGTGGCTCCCCTGGACGGTTACACACTGGATACGCTGAAAAAAGAGAAACTACACGTCAAGGATCAAATGGCGGCAATGATCAATCAATACCGTCAAACCCACGCAAACTGAGACACGACCGATACTGCTGCCGGGCTGGTAACCCTTCCCAGCCCTGCGGGCGGGCCGGGAAGCGGTCGCTCGCCTAAAGTATCGCCAGGCGTCCGCCGATCAACATCAACATCAGGGCAAGCAGCAGGCGCATGAATTTCTCTGGTAACTGCACGCCGGCGTGGCTGCCCAGGTAGATGCCGGGGAGTGAGCCGACTATCAGGCTCAGCAATAATTGGAAATCCACCGAACCCAGGTGCCAATGACCCAGGCCTGCTATCGCGGTGATGGGCACCGCGTGAGCGAGGTCCGTTCCGACGATTTTTACGGTATTCAACCGGGGATACAGAAAAAACAATATTGCCGCGCCAAGCGCGCCGGCCCCGACTGAGGAAAACGTCACCAGGATGCCGATGACGAAGCCGGCCACAACAGTCATCGGCGCGCATAATTTCCTGTGGATAATACGTATAAACTGGAACGGTTCGGTTCTGCCGATGGACTGTAACGGGTTTTTGAACAGGATAACCAACGACGTCAAAATCAGGGCTATGCTGAGCATCGAGGTAATGATGGGCTCGTAGTTGATGCCCATACCGGCCAGTTGTTTGAGAATAAAAATGGCAAGCAGGGTGGCCGGTATACTTCCCGTGGACAGCAGCCTGACAACTCTCCAGTCGATTGTCCCCTGTTTGTGGTGAGGGAAAATCCCACCTCCCTTGGTTATCGCAGCATAAAGCAAGTCGGTTCCCACCGCGACGGCAGGTTTGATACTGAATACAAGGACCAGCACGGGCGTCATCAGGGAACCCCCTCCCACCCCGGTAAGCCCGATAATAAAGCCGACGACGAATCCGGCAAAGGTAAATCCAAAATCCACGATGAAGCGAAATAGTCTGAGAAAAAAAGAGTGTCACTTTACGGCGAAACATCTATACTTAAAAGTGATTATTTTTGATATTTTTAGAACTAAATGTTATAAGCCTGCTGTCAAATGAAATTACAACAATTACATTATATCCGCGAGGTTGCCAGGCATGGTCTGAACGTATCGGCCACTGCCGAGAGCCTGTATACATCCCAGTCCGGAATAAGCAAACAAATCCGCATGCTGGAGGATGAACTGGGTCTGAAGATATTCCAGCGCGGCGGCAAACACCTGACTGAAATTACCCAGGCCGGTGAAGTGATCATTGCCCTGGCCGATGAAATCCTGGAAAAAGCCGATAAGTTAAAGCAGGTGGCGTTGGAGTACACCGATGAGAACAAGGGAACACTTTCGATCGCGACGACACACACCCAGGCGCGTTATGTGCTGCCGGCGATAATCCGGCGCTTCCGCAAAAAATATCCGCAAGTTGCGCTGCACATGCACCAGGGTACACCGATGCAGATATCAGAGCTGGCTGCCAAGGGTACTGTTGAGTTTGCCATTGCCACCGAAGCGCTTGAATTGTTCGAAAACCTGGTGATGATGCCCTGTTATCACTGGAATCGCAGCGTGGTCGTCCCTCGTAACCATCCATTGGCGCAACTCGATGAGTTGACCCTGGAGGCCATATCCGCTTATCCCATCGTGACTTATGTTTTCGGGTTTACCGGGCGGTCACAATTGGATCGCGCGTTTAACAATGCCGGCCTGGTGCCCGATGTGGTGTTTACCGCTACCGATGCAGACGTGATCAAGACTTATGTCAGGGCAGGCATGGGCGCCGGCATCATTGCCAGTCTTGCCTATGACGATGCACTGGATACCGACCTGGCATGTTTGGATGCCAGCCACCTGTTTGCGCAGGCGACCACTCGTATCGGTTTCCGGCGCGGCATTTTCATGCGTAACTACATGTATGATTTCATTGAATTATTCGCGCCGCACCTGGACACCGAACTGGTTCAAAAAGCAGCCCGGACCGACGACAGAAAAGAACTGGAAAGCCTGTTCAACAACCTGCAACTACCTGTCCTCTAACCCGAATATCTCACCGATTGATGCGATGATCGCTGAGATATTCAGGCTGACCCGTATCCAACTCCACTTAACCCCTGAGAGTTCTCCCCCCGGAAACACAGCCATCCCCCTGGGAGCGCAGGCCCGCACCAAGCTATTTGGCTTACCCTACAGCGGCCAGGTTACCCGCGTGCAGGCCGCATTCTTTCAGAGTTTCCTCTTCCCACCACCAGCGGCCTTCGCGTTCGTGCTGGTTCGGCAATACCTGGCGGGTGCAGGGTTCACAACCGATACTGGTATAACCTCTGCCATGCAGTTCATTAAAGGGCACGTCATTGGCGCGGATATAACTCCAGACCTGTTTTGACGTCCAGTTTGACAACGGGTTGAACTTGAACAATGCATGCTCCGGCGTGGAGAACGCCGCATCAGCCTCCATCACGCTGACGTTGGCCCGGGTCGGACTCTGGTCCTTCCTCTGGCCGGTAATCCAGGCATCCAGCGTTTGCAGTTTACGCCGCAATGGCGAAATCTTGCGGACCCCGCAGCACTGCTTATGGCCATCTTTGTAGAAGCTGTACAATCCCTTTTCCCGAACGAATGCTTCGAGTTGTGCGGCGTCAGGAGACAACACTTCCAGTTCGATGTTATAGCGTTCCCTGACCTGCTCCAGAAAACGGTAGGTCTCGCTGTGCAGCCGGCCCGTATCCAGGGAAAAGACCTTGAGGACCGGGTTTATTCGGGTGGCAATATCAATGAGCACGACATCTTCCGCGCCGCTGAACGATATTGCTATATTGTCAAATTCACGGTACGCAAGGCGCAGTATGTCAGCCGGCCCCTTGTCCCGGTAGGCTGTTGCGCAGGTTTCAATATTGAATGTTTCCGTCGTCATAAGCTGTCTTTAAAATGGCATCAATAAAGAACAGGTACATCGACCCGTTCGGTGAAGCGACGGATTTTACCAGCATTATTTATTCCATTATATAATAAGTAATGCTATTAATAGCTTATATTGATATAAATAAACTGCTTACAAGACTATGCGCGAACGGATTTCGGCTGAACCGTTACATGTCCTCCTGCCCTTTCAGTCGTTCCCATAAGGATGCAGGATCATCGGTATCAACTGCCGTGACAACTTCCCGGATGCGAATTTATGATACATTTTGTCGTACCGTTAACAATTCAATCCATTAATAAGTAACAAAACACCATGTACAACACATTAATTGAAGCACAAACACTGGCCGGGCGCCTCTCCGACCCGGACTGGATCATTGCAGACTGCCGGTATGACCTGGCAGACAAACGCGCTGGTTACCTGTCCTACCAGGAAGGGCATATCCCCGGCGCCGTATATGCCGGGCTGCATAATGACCTAAGCGGGAGCCGGCCTGTCACCGATTGCGGCAGGCATCCCATGCCGTCAGCCGGAGAACTGGAGGAAAAGTTGTCCGCAATGGGCATACACAATCACAGCCAGGTGGTAGCCTATGACGAGTCGGGTGGCGCATTCGCGGCGCGCCTGTGGTGGTTGTTGCGCTATGCCGGCCATGAGAAGGCGGCGGTGCTGGATGGGGGCCTGGATGCCTGGCGGCAGGCCGGTTTTGCACTGGAAACAAAACAGCCTGAAATCGTTGCCGGAACTTTCAAAGCCAGTCCCAACAGCGGGCGCCTGGCGATAGTGCAGGAAATATCAACCATATCCCGGCTGGTTGATTCACGCGAACCAGCGAGATACAGCGGCGATACGGAACCGATAGACCGGGTTGGCGGCCACATTCCCGGTGCGCTCAACCATCACTGGAAAGACAACCTGGACGAGCAGGGAAAATTTTTGCCTCCTGCCCGCCTCAAGACGGTTTTCAAAGATATCTATGCCGACGCCAAGTCGGACGACGTCACATTTTACTGTGGTTCCGGCGTTACCGCCTGCCATAACCTGTTGTCGGCGGTCCATGCCGGTTATCCGCTGCCCAGGTTGTACGCAGGCTCATGGAGCGAATGGTCTTCCGACCCGGCGCGACCCGTAGCGGTGGGACCCGAGCCCGGTGGATAAGACAAGACTGCTGCGTTGCCTGCTGGATAACGAGTATCATTCGGGCAACGGCTTGTCAGCTCGCCTCGGAGTGAGCCGCACTGTAGTCTGGAAGGTAATCAAGCAGCTCCGCGGTTATGGATTGGAGATAGAATCCCGGCACGGAAAAGGCTATCGTCTGCTTGATGAGATTGACCTGCTGGATCAGAATGAAATACTCGATGGCCTGGGACAGCCTGCGCGCGCCTGCCGTATCGATGTTCTGTTTGATACTGAATCCACGAATAAGTGTCTTACAGGCCTGTTTGGACAACCCGAACTGCATCAGCGTATAGTCCTGGCCGAATATCAGCAAGGCGGCAAGGGACGCCGCGGCAGGACCTGGATTTCCCCGTTCGCCCGCGGTTTGTACCTGTCCCTGGGATGGCATTTTGACATGGCCCCGGCCTCCTTGAACGCATTATCCCTGGCCTCGGGGGTTGCGCTGGTACAGACATTGGACGGGTTGGGCATGGCCGGCGTTTCCCTGAAGTGGCCCAATGACCTGGTTGTCGCCGGCAAAAAACTGGGCGGCATCCTGTTGGAGGCGCGCAGCGAGACGGCGTCTTCATGTGACGTGGTAATCGGCATAGGGCTTAACATCCGCCTGGATAAAACAACAAAATCCGGCGTTGATCAACCAGTTACCGATCTGGTCGATAATTTCCGGCAGTTGCCGTCGAGGAACAGGCTCGCGAGCAGTATCATTGGCGGGCAGATCGCGATGCTGGAACGTATCGCTGCCGGCAGCATGGGCGATTACATCCGGGAATGGAAACGTCTCGATTGTCTTACCGGCAAACAGGCGGCGTTACGCATGCCGGATCAGGTCGTGCGCGGCCGTGTCCTGGGCGTTGATGACCACGGCCTGTTGTTATTGGAGACCAGCGGTCACACCAGAAAATTCAGCAGCGGCGAACTCAGTGTCAGGGCAATAAATTGAACCTGCTTGTGGATATCGGCAATACCCGGGTCAAGTGGGCATACACCGACAATACAGCCCTGTTCAATCACGGGGCTTTTTCCTACACACCCGGCGCGTTTGCCGGTTTGCTTGAGTCCAACTGGCAGGAACTGGAACAGCCTGCACAGGTATGTATTGCAACTGTTACGGATGCGGGCGTCACCACCCGATTATACGAGTATGCGAGGTCAATCTGGAACCTGGAACCGCAGCAGGCAGTAACCGAGAAGGAACGCGCGGGCTTGCGCAATGCTTATCACGATGTGACCACAATGGGAGTGGATCGCTGGCTGGCAATGCTGGCAGCCTGGGTCAGGTATGAAAGGCCGCTTT
Organism: Gammaproteobacteria bacterium; assembly: GCA_965221335.1. Lineage (GTDB taxonomy): Bacteria > Pseudomonadota > Gammaproteobacteria > Eutrophobiales > Eutrophobiaceae > JAAXHV01. The sequence continues at coordinate 19,911 of CBDCSC010000005.1, forward strand.
GCGTTATTGATTGCGGCACCGCGCTCACGGTCGACGTTATCCTGGAAGACGGGCAACATAGCGGCGGTCTCATCCTCCCGGGCCTGTTCCTGGGAGCCGCGGCGCTGGCGCGGGAAACCCATGGAATCGGCAACCACCGGCAACAGGAACTGCAACTGGAATTCGGCCGTTCTACCGCAGCCTGCATTGGCAACGGTTTTGCCCTGGCGTTGGCGGGCCTGTTGGACCGCTGTCTCGAAAAAATCCGCGCAGATCACGATGCCGAACTGCTGCCCGTGATCACGGGCGGCGCAGCGGAACAGTTGCTGCCGCTGTTACCCGGCAACCCCGTGCATGAACCTCATCTCGTTCTGCATGGCCTCGCATTTATCAGTAGCCTGCGATCCCAGGCTGGCGCTGCGCTTGGCTAGGTAATTTAAGATGAAATGGGTGGCTTTATTTCTGCTTGCAGCAAACCTGGTGTATCTTGGCTGGGAGTTGGATCGCGGCACCAGGATGCTCGTGGTAAACAGTCCGCCACCTCTGAAGATTCCCGCGCAGGCAGGCACTTTGAAAATCATCGACGAAGCCGCAGGGTTGCAGGAGTTGAAGCCTGTCTACGGCTGGCAAGCGCCGCGGCAGGTATTGTTGCCGTCCACACGCGGCGCAGACCCTGACTGACCGGGTAACATTTGGCGCCAGCCTGGGATCGCAGGTGTCCCGCCTGCCTGCGGCCCGGACGCCCGTGCCCCCGGGGCGGGACACTTGTGATCCCGGTAGCTGCGCTAGCGCTCAATAACTGACCGCGATGCCGGAAAAAATAACCAGGCCCACCCAGTTGTTGTTGAGAAATGCCCGCCAACACCTGCCCGGTTTTCGGTTGTATATCAGGAATTGCTGGTAGACGAAAAGGGCAGCAGCGAACAGCAGGGCGATATGATAGGCGCTACCAAGCCCGGTCTGGTGGCCGATGCTGTACAGCGCGGCGATAAACATGACCTGTATGATGCCGATAACGACGCGGTCCGCATCGTCCAGCAATATCGCAGTCGATTTCACGCCGATGCGTAAATCGTCATCCCGGTCCACCATCGCGTACATCGTGTCATAGATTAATACCCACAGCATATTGGCGGCAAAGATCAGCCAGGCAATGGCAGGCACCGCGCCGGTCGAAGCGGCGAATGCCATCGGGATGCCCCAACTGAATGCAAATCCCAGAAACACCTGCGGCAGGTAGGTATGGCGTTTCATGAACGGATACAACACGGTCAGGCAGACCGCGCACAGGGAGAGCAGGACGGTCAGCAGGTTGGTGGTAAGCACCAGCAGAAAAGCGCAGAGCATCAGTACGGTGATAATACTGTAAGCCTCCTGTTCCGAAACCCTGCCTGTAGCGACAGGGCGGTTCCGGGTGCGTTCAACATGCAGGTCGAAATCCCTGTCAGCCAGGTCGTTGAATACCACCCCGGCAGAGCGGGTAAGAAACACTCCCGGCACAAACACTGCCAGCAAATGCAGGGTCGGCACGCCCTTGTTGGCAATCCACAAGGCCCAGAGTGTGGGCCATAACAGCAACAGCCAGCCGACCGGTTTGTCCAACCGGATCAGCCGGGCATAGAGGACGAGCTTTTCGATAATCATTCGGGCTCTCATACCTTTCCAAAGTCCGCTTTTGTGTTCAACCATCTTGATACCAGGTGAGTTACCAGTTCCGGGCAGTGTGACAGTATCTGATCGGCAGCCTGCTGCACGCGTGGCATCAGGTGAGCGTCGCGTACAAAATCCGCGATGTGCAACACCGGCAGCCCTGTCTGTTTTGTCCCCAGTATTTCACCGGGGCCGCGCAGCGCCAGGTCGCTCTTTGCAATTTCAAACCCGTCATTGGTTTCCCGCATCCTGTTCAACCTCACCCGCGCATTGTCTGATAAGGGGTTCTGATAGAGCAGCACACAGTCGCTTGCCTGGGCACCCCGGCCCACCCTGCCACGCAACTGGTGCAACTGGGACAGCCCCAAACGCTCGGCATTTTCGATGATCATGAGGCTGGCGTTAGCGACATCGACACCCACTTCAATGACCGTTGTAGCAACCAGCAGGTCTATCCTGCCGGCCTTGAAATCATCCATCACTGTTTCCTTCTCGATTTTTTTCATCCTGCCATGGATTAAGCCGACAGCCAAGCCGGCAAGTCGGTGAGCCAGGTGCTCGCGGATATCTTCAGCCGCCTGCAGTTGCAGTGTTTCCGAATTTTCTATCAGCGTGCATACCCAGTAAGCCTGCCTGCCCTGTTTGCATACCTCGTGAATGCGGCTGATCACTTCTTCCCTTCTTTCATTCGAGATCACGGTTGTCTTGATTGGCCGGCGCCCGGGGGGCAACTGGTCGATCACGGATATATCCAGGTCAGCAAATAAGGTCATCGCCAGCGTCCTGGGAATGGGCGTCGCAGTCATGACCAACTGGTGCGGCTGGCGGGCTTTATTCATGCCTTTTTCCAACAGCGCAAGCCGTTGATCGACCCCGAAACGATGTTGCTCGTCAATAATGATCAAGCCGATATTGCTGAACGCAACCTGATCCTGGAACAGCGCGTGGGTGCCGACCGCAAACATCGGCTGCGCAGAATTCAATTGTGCCAGCACCTCTTCTCTCTCATTGCGTGGCTGTTTCCCCGTCAGCAGGCATACCGGGATGGCGGCGGGTAAGAACCATTCCCTGATATTGAAATAGTGCTGGTCAGCAAGAATTTCCGTAGGGGCCATCAGCGCAACCTGGTAGCCGGACCGGATCACGAGCAGGGCCGCGAGCGCGGCGACTACTGTCTTACCGCAACCGACATCCCCCTGCACCAGTCGCAGCATCGGCGCGGGTTTCAGCATATCACTGCGGATTTCTGCAAATACACGCTGTTGTGCGTCGGTCAGCTTGAACGGCAGGCTGTCCAGGAACGTCTTGATTCGGCCGTCGGCGTTCCTGTCGATAACGAAACAGGGCTGCGACCGGACTCGCTTCCTGATCAAGCGCAGGCTCAGGTGATGCGCGAGCAATTCCTCGAACACCAGCCGTTGCTGGGCAGGGTGCGTGCCGTCTGCCAGGCTGTCAAGGTCCGCATCCCTCGGCGGCCGGTGTACGAACTGCAGCGCCTGTTCGAGACTGAACAGAGAAAACTGTTGCAGGATGGTATCCGGCAGCAACTCGGTGAGGCCGGCGCCGCCCCCGGACAGGGTTTGCAACGCTTGGTCGGTCAGGTGGCGTAGCTTGAATTGGGAAATTCCCTGGGTCAGTGGGTAAACAGGCGTCAGGTTCTGCTCCAGGTCAGGAGTTTCACCAGGGTCAACCCGCCAGTATTCAGGATGTACCATCTCCAGCGCCTGGTTGGTGCGCCTTATCTGCCCCCAGCAACGCAGGCTGATGCCTTGTTGCAGGCCGGCCTGTTGCGCCCGGCTGAAATGGAAGAACCTGAGCGTTATCGCGCCGGTGCCGTCGCTGATGCGGCAAAGCAGGCTGCGGCGGCGCCCGGCATTGGCCTGTACCAACTCTATAGTGCCCTGACACAACGCGTTGTCACCGGGTCTGAGGCTGCCGATGGGAACCAGCCGGGTACGGTCTATATAGCGGTTGGGGAGGTGAAACAACAGGTCCTGGACCTGGCGGATACCCAGGTTCTGCAAGCGTTCGCTGATGCGCGCGCCGACGCCTTTCAGGCTGGTTACCCGGGCGCTGAGCGAAGGAGGTTGGCCGGTTTGCGGGCTTATCTTCTACTGATCCTGGATACGTGTCTAAGGTTCCTGATGCGTCTGATGATATTGGCCAGGTGAACCCGGTCAGTGACTTCAACGACGAACTTCAGGGTTGTATAACGGTCGTCCTTGTCATGCATTTCAACGCTGACGATATTGGCGTTGCGCGCGGCGATTTCCGTTGCGATCTTGGCCAGAACGCCGCGCTGGTTGGTAACCTCCACCCGGATGTTGGTGGGAAAGCTGCCGTCAATCTGTTCCTCCCAGGCCACATCCAGCCACTTGTCCGGGTGGTTTCTGAATTCCGTGACGTTCGGGCAGGTCTGGTGGTGCACGACAATGCCGCGCCCTGTCGTCACAAACCCCAAGATTGGGTCGCCGGGGATCGGCAGGCAGCATTTGGGGAAGTTGACAACCATGCCCTCGGTCCCGCTTATACTCAGTGGTACATTGTTTTTTCCTGCTCTCTTCCGGGCCGCTACCGGCTTCTCGGTCAGTTGCCTGGCAACCAGTGCGGCAATACGATTGCCCAGCCCGATTTCCTGGAGTAGTTCATCCTGGTTGTCAAGGTTGAACTCCTTCAGCAGCTTGGTCCATTGGGCCGGCTCAATTGCATCGTATCCGGTGGAGTAAGTCTTCAGTTCCCTGACGAGCAGGCGTTTGCCCAGCGCGCGCGCCTCACTCTTGCGGAGATTTTTCAGATAGTGTCTGATATTTGCCCTGGCCTTGGCAGTGACTGCAAAACTCAGCCAAGAGGGGTCTGGTTTTGCGCCGGGAGCGGTAATGACCTCAATGGTTTGTCCTGTGGCCAGGTGCGTACTCAACGGCGCCAGGCGCCGGTCAATCCTGACTCCCACGCAACTGTTGCCGACGTCCGTGTGTATTGCGTAGGCAAAGTCCACGGCTGTTGCCCCTTTTTGCAGTTCGAATATGTCTCCCTTGGGTGTGAACGCATAAACGGCTTCGGGGAACAAGTCGATCTTGACATGGTCCAGAAAGTCCTGGGGGTTGCCGGCCGTGGTCTGCATTTCCATTACATGTTGCAGCCATTCGCGTGCGCGTTTATGCGCGCCGCTGCGGTCCGAAGACGGTCCGGACTTGTACAACCAGTGAGCGGCAATACCCGCTTCGGCAACATCGTTCATGTCTGTTGTCCTGATCTGTACTTCCAGGGGCACACCATATGGTCCAAACAGGACGGTGTGCAGGGACTGGTAGCCGTTTGACTTCGGAATTGCCACATAGTCCTTGAATTTTCCCGGAACCGGGCGATACAGGTTGTGTACGGTGCCCACCACGCGGTAACAGGTATCCACGTCATCGACGATGATCCGGAATGCATAAACATCGTAAACTTCACTGAAGGACAGGTCCTTTTCCAGCATTTTCCGGTAAATTCCGTACAGGTGTTTTTCCCTGCCGATTACCTTCGCCGGGATTTTTTCCTGTCGCAGCCGGCGTTTGATGGAGTTTCTTATCTTGTCTATGATTTCCTTGCGATGTCCCCTGGCCTTGATGATCTGCTCGTTCAGAATCCGGTAACGCATCGGGTAGAGCGTCGCAAAGCCCAAATCCTCCAGTTCCAGGCGAATGCTGTTTATCCCCAGGCGTTGGGCAATCGGCGCGTAGATCTCCAGGGTTTCCCGTGCGATGCGCCGGCGCTTGGCCGGCGCCAGCGCGCCCAGGGTACGCATGTTATGCAAGCGGTCCGCCAGTTTGACCATGATCACGCGGATATCGTTGCTCATGGCCATCAGCATCTTGCGGAAGTTGTGGGCCTGGGCTTCCGCGTGTGAATCAAATTCAACCTGTGTCAGCTTGCTGACGCCGTCCACCAATTCTGCAACGCCCTTGCCGAAGCGGCGCACGATTTCTTTTTTATCGATCGCGGTATCTTCGATCACATCATGCAGGATGGCCGCGGCAAGGGTCTGGTGGTCCATGTGCATGTCGCCGAGAATGCCGGCTACTTCCAGGGGATGGCTGATATAGGGTTCACCGCTTTTGCGATGCTGCCCTTCATGGGCCGAGGCGCTGAACTCATAGGCGCGGCGCACCTTTTCCACCTCTTCCGCAGTCAGGTAGCCGCCTATCCTCTTCTCGAGTTCAACGATCGTGGTCATAACGGAAAGTATAACGCGAGTTGCCGGAAAAGGGGAAAATCTACTGGCAGTTACCCACCGGCGCCCACCACGCCCATGAAAGAGGGAGTCCAGTTAAATGTTGTGTCGCCCAGAGGGCGACCCATTGTCTCACTGGATTCCCGCTTCCGCGGGAATGGGATGGAGGCGCTTCCGTGAACACTGCCACCAAACCACTCCCGCGAAAGCGGGAGTCCAGTCAAACGCAGTGTCACCCGGAGGGCGACCCATTATTTCACTGGATTTCCGTTTTCACCGTAATAGTGTGGGGCCGCTGGCGGACAATCGATATCAGAACGTGTCTTCGTTTGGCAGTTCTGCCGAATCTACCGTCTGGAATTCGATATCTTCAATATCAGGATCAAAACGGGGTTTGCCGATGGATTCGATATTCTCGGGGGTGACAACCCCTGCCGCGATCTCCCGCAAAGCCATCACCGTGGGTTTGTCCGACTGGTCTTCAATCAATGGGTCGCTCCCCATCAGCAACTGGCGGGTGCGTTTGCTCGCCAGTAAAACCAGGTCATAGCGGTTTTCGATATTTTCCAAACAGTCTTCTACAGTCAGTCTAGCCATGATTTTCCGATGATTAAGTAATGAACAGGTATCCAACGCCACCGCAGAAACTCTGCCGGTGACATTTCTACAACCCAGGGAACCTCTGATTATGTCAGAGATTCCTGCGATACAAGGATATATTTTGACAAGTCCAGGATGGACTTATTCATAGTTTCATTAATCATCTTAACTTGAATATCAGTCTTGTTGCAATAACTTCCGTAATATTTCCTGGTAATACGCGCGTTGCCCACGGTAGTTGTGGTGGGCAGCGAGCACGATTGCAGCAAGCTGTTTCAGCGTTTTGTCAAAGAAATCATTGACAACCAGGTAGTCGAACTCCGCGTAATGTTCTATCTCGTTGACGGCATCGCGCATACGGCGGCGAATATTCTGTTCGTCATCGCCGCGCCCCTTCAGACGCTCTTCCAGGGCTGCAAGCGAAGGCGGCAGGATAAAGATACTGACGGCATCCCTGATATGGGAACGCGCCTGTTGCGCTCCCTGCCAGTCTATTTCCAGGATGATGTCCTTCCCGCCTGCCAATTGATCCTGCACCCAGGCGCGTGAGGTGCCGTAAAGATGATCAAAAACATTGGCATGCTCTAAGAACCGGTCTTGTTCAAGCAAGGTCTGGAACTCGTCCCGGCTGACAAAGAAGTAGTCAACCCCGTGCTTCTCATTGCGCCGCGGGGGCCGGGTCGTATGCGAAATCGAAACGTACAGGTCGGGAGTGGAATCCACCAACGCCCGTACAAGCGAGGTCTTCCCGGCGCCGGAAGGCGCACAGATGATGAACAGGATGCCTTTGCGCGTCATCGGGGAAGTCGTCATGGATCAAGTATACATCAGCTTCAATAATGAGGTAACCGGGACCGCCTGCAAAGTCCGATGATATGCAAACCGATTGAGCGGAACTGCGGATATACTCTATACTGACTCTTTAGTCATATAACTCAATGAGTATGCAAACATCATCATCCAGCTCCAAGAGCGCCGGCGCAATATCCGGCTCAGCTTCCCGTAACCCGTCCGCGGAGAACAACGATATTGCCGGATTCATCGCAGCCTTGCCGAAGGCGGAACTGCACCTGCATATTGAGGGCACGCTGGAACCCGAGTTGATGTTTGCCCTCGCCGAACGCAACGGCATTCGGCTGCCTTATGCCTCGGTCGAGGAAGTGCGGGCCGCGTATCAGTTTACCAACCTGCAGGACTTTCTCGACATCTATTATGCCGGCGCCGGCGTGTTACTGGCGATGCAGGACTTCTACGACCTGACCTGGGCCTACCTGCAGCGGGCTTTTGCCGAGAACGTGCGCCATATCGAGATTTTCTTCGATCCGCAGACCCATACTGACCGCGGGGTCGCGTTTGCCACCGTTATAGACGGCATCAGCCGGGCGCTGGACGATGCTCAAGCCAGGCTGGGGATCAGTTCACGGTTGATCATGTGTTTTCTGCGCCACCTGGATGAAGCGGCGGCGCTGGAAACCCTTGATGCGGCCATCGCATATCGGGATCGCATCGACGGGGTCGGGCTCGATTCGTCCGAACGCGGCAACCCGCCGGGCAAATTTCAGGAAACCTTTCGCCGTGCCCGGGCCGCAGGCTTTGCCGCAACGGCCCACGCCGGTGAAGAAGGCCCCGCCGAATATGTGAGGGAAGCGCTGGACCTGCTCCAGGTGACACGCATTGACCACGGCAATAACGCGTTGCAAGACGCAGAACTGGTTGCGGAACTGGCGCGCAAACGTATTCCGCTGACGGTCTGCCCGCTGAGCAACGTAAAACTGCGGGTAGTGGACGATATCCGCGTGCATCCCCTGAAACAGATGTTGGAACTGGGCTTGTTCGTCACCGTGAACTCTGACGATCCCGCTTATTTCGGTGGCTATGTTAATGAGAACTACCGTGCGGTTGCCGAGGCCCTCGATCTCAGCAGGGAACAACTGGCGCAGTTGGCGCGAAACTCATTTACAGCCTCAATGCTTGATGCGGACTCGAAGGCCGCATTGTTGGCGCAAGTGGATGCCGTCGCCGGCGCTTAGCGAGAGTGTATTATCCGACTTACAGTATGTCGTGATTCTGTTAGCATTGCCTGGATAATATGGGTTTTCTCACTACACATGTGCTCGATACCGCGCAAGGTCAGCCGGCCGCAGGTATGACAGTCGAATTGTTTTCGATTGACGGCGACCGGCGCGCGCGGGTGAAATCAGTCGTGACAAACCGGGACGGCCGCTGCGACAAGCCGCTGCTAGAAGGCGAGGCATTCAAGGTCGGCATCTGGGAACTGGTATTTCACACGGCCGGATATTTTTTGGGCCAGGGGATAGATTTGCCCGATCCGCCCTTTCTGGACTGCGTGACCTTGCGTTTCGGCATTGCCACAGCCACTGAACACTATCACGTGCCCCTGCTGGTTTCACCCTGGAGCTACAGCACCTATCGCGGCAGTTGATGCCATGCTCGATTCGGTCGAAAACGGTACGCAAAACGGCAGGATTCGTTTCCTGCTTGATGATACTGTGCATGAAGTTGCAAATATTGCACCGACAACCACCGTCCTGAATTACCTGAGGGAGGTCCTGCAGCGCACAGGTTCCAAGGAAGGCTGCGCCGAGGGGGATTGCGGCGCCTGTACCGTTGTTGTTGCCGAAGCGCACGGGCAACGGGTGCGCTTCCGTTCGGTCAATTCCTGTATCCAGTTCGTTCCGACCCTGGACGGCAAGGCCTTGTACACCGTGGAGAGCCTCGGCAAGCTCAGCAACAGCGAACTGCATCCCGTGCAACAGGCCATGCTGGATTGCCACGGCTCCCAATGCGGTTTCTGCACGCCGGGCTTTGTGATGTCGCTATTTGCCCTGTACAGGAATAACGCCGGACCGACCCGCGGAGAAATCGATGATGCGTTATCAGGAAACCTGTGCCGCTGTACCGGTTACCGGCCCATCATCAGCGCCGCGGGCCGGATGTATGATTATGGGCAGGACCTGCTCGATGAACAGGACCTGTTGCGGCGACTCGATACAATCCGTCCCTGCGGTTCGCTTGAGTTACGCAGCCCGGATTTACACAACCAGGATAACTCCGGTTCGGACGTTACGGGAGACCCCGGTGGCTGGGGCGAGTTTCATGCCCCCGAAACACTTGCCGAACTGGCCGAACTGTTGATGCAGCATCCCGAAGCCACCATCCTCGCCGGCGGCACTGATGTGGGTCTTTGGGTGACCAAGGCATATCGGCAGCTACCCGTAATCATCTACCTCGGCCGTGTCGGCGAACTGGACCGTATCAATGAGACCGGAGGACACCTGCAAATCGGCGCCGGAGTAAGTCTGGCCGATGCGTTCGCGGCCCTGGAAAATCATTACCCCGAACTGTATGAAATCATGCGCCGCTTTGCCTCGCCACCCATCCGTAATGCCGGCACCCTGTGCGGCAATATCGCCAATGGCTCGCCTATTGGTGATACCATGCCGGCGCTAATCAGCCTGGGCGCCGAACTGGTGTTGCGTCGCGCCAGCGAGACCCGGGTGATTGCGCTGGACGAGTTTTACCTGGACTACCGCAAAACAGTCCTGAAACAATCCGAGTTCGTACAGGCCGTGCGGATACCGTTGGCGCGGGAAACCACCGAACATTTCCGCTGCTACAAGATCGCCAAACGCTACGACCAGGACATCTCGGCAGTCTGCGGCGCTTACTGGCTGCAACTCGACGCGGGTACTGTTACCGATGCGCGCATCTGCTATGGTGGGATGGCGGCCATTCCGCAACGGGCCACCCGTTGCGAGGCGGCATTGCGCGGCGGTCCCTGGAACGAGGCGACGGTGGCCGCGGCAATCGCGGCGCTGGAAGAAGACTACCGGCCGCTGACTGACCTGCGCGCCTCAAGCGCATACCGCCGGCGCGTGGCCGGTAACCTGTTGCAACGCTTCTACCTGGAAACAGGTGGCATCAAGGCTTCGATATGGGATCAATAGCAGAAAAAGGAGGATTTTCCGGCGCCGGCGCGCCGTTGCCCCATGAAAGCGCGCACTTGCATGTCAGTGGCGCAGCGTTATATACGGACGATGAGCCGGAACCCCGGGGAATGCTCTATGCCGCGCTAGGCTGCAGCACAAAAGCCCACGCCCGCATCACGCATATCGATTTCTCTGCGGTCCATTCCTCACCCGGCGTGGCGCAGGTCATCTGTGCGCAAGATATTCCCGGCAAGAATAATCATGGCCCGATCCACGAAGATGATCCGGTCTTTGCAGACGGCCTGGTGGAATACGTGGGGCAGTCCGTCTTTGCCGTGCTTGCCGATTCGGTGGACAATGCGCGCAAGGCCGCGCGCCGTGCCCGGATTGACTATGAAGAACTGCCGGCCATCCTGGATATCGACAGCGCGCTTGCGCAGCAATCCTTCGTACTGCCATCGCAGACCATTGCGCGTGGCCGGCCGGAGCAAGCGATAGCCGGCGCCGGCCACCAGTTACAAGGCCGTTTGCGCATGGGCGGCCAGGACCACTTCTACCTGGAAGGGCAAATCGCCGTTGCCTTACCCCAGGAGGATGGCGCGATGCTGGTGCATGCGTCCACCCAGCACCCAACCGAGGTACAGCATCTCGTGGCGCAGGCCCTGGGTAAATCCTCCAAGGATGTGGTGGTCGAATGCCGGCGCATGGGAGGCGGTTTCGGCGGCAAGGAAACCACGCCGGCGCTGTTCGCGGTGATTGCCGCCGTGGCTGCGCACAAGACCGGACGGCCGGTAAAATTACGGGTAAACCGTGACGACGATATGAGCATTACCGGCAAACGCCATGGTTTTCACATCGACTACCGGGTCGGTTTTGATGCGTCCGGGCTGATCCGGGGCATGGACCTGGAACTGGCCTCCGATTGCGGGCGCTCGGCGGACCTGTCCGGCCCCATTAATGCACGCGCGATGTTTCACAGCGACAACTGCTATTTTCTGGAACATGTGCGCATCACGACCCACCGCTGCAAAACCCACAAGGCATCAAACGTGGCTTTCCGGGGTTTCGGCGGTCCCCAGGGGATGATGGGAATCGAGCATATCATTGATGAGATTGCCCGTTTTCTGGATAAAGACCCGCTGGATGTGCGCAAAATCAACTTCTACGGTAAGAAAGACAGGAACGTGACGCCTTACGGCATGACCGTCGAGGACAACATTATCCACGAACTGGTGGATGAATTGGAAAAAAAATCCACTTACCGCGCAAGGCGAAAAGCGGTGCAAACGTATAACGAAAACAATGCGATTCTCAAGCGCGGGATCGCGCTCACCCCGATCAAATTCGGGATTGCGTTTACCTCGACATTCTATAACCAGGCCGGCGCGCTGCTGCATATATATCGCGACGGCAGCATTATGCTGAACCATGGCGGCACCGAGATGGGGCAGGGACTGTACACAAAAGTCGCGCAGGTGATTGCCGAAGAGTTCCAGGTTGGCCTGGAGCAGATATCATGCAGCGCGGCGAATACCGGGAAGGTGCCGAACACGTCCGCGACCGCCGCCTCTTCGGGCAGCGACCTGAACGGGATGGCGGCGAGGGCGGCTGCCATCACGATCAAGCAGCGTCTGACCGGGTTTGCCGCGCAACATTATCGCGTAGAGGCGGATCAGGTGCGTTTTACACCGGCAGGTGTGCGCGTCGGAGAGCGTCTGATCGGGTTTGCGGAGTTGGTCGAACAGGCGTACCGGGCGCGAATTTCCCTGTCCACAACCGGCTTTTATCGCACCCCGAAGATAAATTATGACGCTCAAACATTGAGCGGCCGCCCGTTTTTCTATTTTGCCTACGGCGCGGCAGTCACCGAAACGCTGCTGGATACCCTGACCGGCGAACATAAAATACTGCGGGTGGACATCCTGCACGACGCCGGCCAGTCCCTGAACCCGGCCATCGACCTGGGCCAGGTGGAGGGTGGGTTCCTGCAAGGAGCAGGCTGGTTGACCAGCGAGGCATTGTGGTGGGACGCCGCGGGCAAGCTCATGACCCATGCCCCGTCCACCTACAAAATTCCCACGGTAACGGACTGGCCAAGGGAATACAATGTGGAACTGGTCGATTGGAACAAGAACCGGGAACAGACGATTTACCGTTCCAAGGCCGTCGGCGAACCGCCGCTGATGCTGGCCATATCGGTATTTCACGCGCTCAAAGACGCGATTGCGTCGCTGCGCGGCGCCGGTTACAAACCGGTATTGCACGCGCCCGCGACACCTGAGCAGGTATTGAACAGTATCGACGACTTGTTGCGGGAACAGCCAACCACCACTGCCGGCAAGCGCAAAGCGGTCGCATGATCGTGACCCCGACAAAAGTTGCCGGCGCCATCAGGCGGTGGGCGCTCACATGAACCGTTGTTTTTCGACGCTGCGGGATTTGTTGGCCGGTGGGCAGCCTTGCGTGCTGGTTACCGTCGCGCATATTGCCGGGTCCGCCCCCAGAGAAGCGGGCGCGCGCATGATCGTGACCTCGACGAACGTGACAGGCACCGTCGGCGGCGGCAATCTCGAGTTTGAAGCCCAGCGCATTGCGCGCGCCCGCTTGGAACAGACGGCCTGCTCCGGTAGCAGTCGTTTTATTGAATTGTTCCCCTTAGGCTCGATGCTGCAACAGTGTTGCGGTGGCGCGGTATTCCTGCATTTTGAAACGTTCGCGCATGAACCGCCTGGCTGGCTTGAAGCAGCCGCCGATCTTGAACAAGGCAACGCCCGCGCGTTATTGGCAAGCCGCATCATGCAGCCACAGCCACTCCCCTCATCCTTACCTCGCGACGGCGTACCAGGAGAAACATTCCCGCACAACCCCGCTCCGGCAGAAACATCGCCCCCTGCAAGCGCTCCCAACATCGAGACTGGCGAAATGCCGACCACCGACAAGCTGATCGTAACCGATGCAGGAGCGCAAAACAGCCGGGGCAGCCTCGGCGATAAATGCATCAAGAACTATGAAAAGCTGGCCACTGACAAGTTGGTCATAACCGGCGCAGGTGACCAAGACAACCTCGGCAACGAACGCATCAACACCGAAGAAATACCGGCTGCTGACAATCTGGTCGTAACCGGCGCCGGCGCACAAATCAGCCAGGGCAGCCTCGGTGATGAACGCATTGATGAACTGGCCGCGCGCAAGGCAGATGAACTCCTACGCGCACAAAGTGCGCCGAAAACAGCGGTATTACATTCGCTGATCGACACGCAATCGACGTTGCCGGATACATCGGACGCGCTGTTTTTTGAAATCATCTCGCCCTGCGACTTTCGGGTCGCGCTGTTCGGCGCCGGTCACGTGGGGCGCGCCCTGGTAAACGCGCTGGCCAATGCAACTGATTGCCGGATAACCTGGGTTGACAGCCGCACCGGACAGTTTCCGCCGGCTGTGCCCGACGGTGTGGAGACCCGGTTCAGCGATGACCCGGTCGCAGAGGTGGAAAACCTGCAGGAACAGGCCTATTGCCTGGTAATGACCCACAACCACCAGCTTGACCAGGACCTGTGCGAAGCGCTGCTGCGCCGGGACGACTTTGCGTTCCTAGGGCTAATCGGCTCGGCAACCAAACAGCGCCGGTTTGAACAAAGACTGCGGGACAAGGGCATCAGCGAACAACAACTGGCGCGCCTGACCTGCCCGATAGGCATTCCGGGAATAGAATCAAAAGAACCCGGCGTGATTGCCGTTTCCGTTGCCGCACAATTGCTTCATATCAGGTCCGCTAATGACACTGCGTCGCCTTACTCCGAAGCCACTCCCGCCCCCGCTCAACATCATGCGGGGGCTGGCTGGGAAGCGGGAGTCCGTTCAAATCCTGTATCGCCTTACCCCGAACCCACTCCCGCGAAAGCGGGAGTCCAGTCAAATACTGCGTCGCCTGCAAGGCGACCCATTGCCCCACTGGCTTCCCGTACACACGGGAAGGGAACATAGTGCGCAATTAAATGGAAGCATACATTCTGGAATGGCTGAATCTGCTGTTGCGCTGGGCGCACCTGGTGGTCGGTATCGCCTGGATCGGTTCCTCGTTTTATTTCGTCTGGCTTGATCTGAATCTCAATGTGCCGCCCCGGGACCCGGAAGACGAAGAGGTAGCCGGCGACTTGTGGGCAGTGCACGGCGGCGGATTTTACCACGCACAAAAGTACAAGGTCGCGCCGGGTGATCTGCCGGCGCCGCTGCACTGGTTCAAGTGGGAGGCCTATAGCACCTGGCTGACCGGGTTTGCCCTGCTCGTGTTGATGTATTACGTCAATGCTGATGTCTATCTTATCGATAAAACGGTCGCGGATATCACACCCGCCATGGCCGTCGCCGCCAGTATTGGCCTGATCGCGGCGGCCTGGGTCTTCTACGACCTGTTGTGCAGGACCGGCTTGAGCGATGAACTGGTGGGGCTGGTAGGCTTTACGTTCCTGGTTGCTGCGGTCTATCTGGTGTCAGACCTGTTCAGCGGGCGCGGCGCCTACATACAGATCGGCGCGATGCTGGGCACGATCATGGTGGCTAATGTGTTCCTGGTCATCATCCCGGCTCAGCGTGAGCTTGTGCAAGCCAAGCAGCGTGGCGAGCAGCCGGACCCACTGCCGGGAATCAGGGCAAAACAGCGTTCGATGCATAACAATTACCTTACCCTACCGGTTCTGTTCGTTATGCTCAGCCCCCACTACCCGATGACCTACGGGCACGAACACGGCTGGCTGCTGCTCATCGCCATCGCCGGCGCCGGGGGCTTGATCCGCCATTTCTTCAACCTGCGTAACCAGGGCAAGACCTCGCTATTGCCGCTTGTCATCGCGCTTATTATTCTTGTCCTGGCTGCGCTTGCCGCGGCCCCGAAGTCCAGCGCCATCCCGGAACCGCACACGGCAACACAACCCATGCAATCCGTTTCATTTCAAGAGCTGAGGCAAGTGATCGAACAGCGCTGCAATAGCTGCCATTCGGCCGAACCGGACCATCCCACGGCGCCGGTCGCGCCCAATGGCGTCATGTTCGACACCCCGGAGCAGATCAGCCAATGGGCGCAACGCATCCATGACAGGACCGTCAGCAACAAGACCATGCCGCTGGCAAACCTGACAGGGATGACTCCCGAAGAACGCCAACTCGTGGATCAGTGGTATAAATCGGGCGCTGAAATAGAGTAGAAAGCCTAACCCGAATATCTCATATATGGTTCGCCCCGGTATTGCAAGCGTAAGGTTTGCATTGGCAAAGTAGGCATTGCAGCCATATATCCGACCTCTTGATTGCAGGGGAGTGTCCCTGCGGGCCCCGATGGAATACGCGCCATTGTGTCCTTATCACCAATGCGGCTGTCACACTGTGAGTGTGAGCCTGTGAGATAGTCAGGTTCCCACAACGGCAGGTTTGCCTTGTTTGCCATCACGTTCATTACGCTGCGCAATGCTTGGAAGGTCTTGCCCTTATCGGTTACGTCTCTCGTTCACGCTGTCTGTCTGGCCTGCTGTCCCCAACACGACCACTCAGGCAGCCTGCTCCACATGGTCGGCATGATAGGTGTCCTCCTTCACCAGCAACGCATAAGCCGTGCGCGCCATGCGGTTGGCCAAGGCCACTGTCACCACGTTCTTATGTCGACGCATTAACAGGTCCTGTGCCCAACGGCTGCGCCGATCTGTCTTACCAGGCAACCGCTGCAACGCCGCTCGGGCGCCGTGCACCAGCATCTGACGCACGTAACTGTCCCCCCGCTTGCTGATGCCCAACAACTGCTCTCGCCCCCCGGTCGAATGCTGGCGCGGCGTCAGCCCCAACCAGGCCGCCAGCTCCCGCCCGTTGCGAAAGGTCCGCGCATCCCCCACCGCCGCCACCAGCGCCGTCGCCGTGAGCGGCCCGACCCCCGGTATACTCATCAAACGCCGCGCCTGCTCATCCGTTCTGGCCCAACGCCCAATCTTCGCCTCCAACCGCTCAATGCGTTTGTCACTATGCACCAACTCCTCATACAACCCTTGCAACAACTCGCGAAAGTCCGCACTTAACCCATTCTCCCCATCTTCCAATATCCCTGGTAACGCCGCCCGCACCCGGCTACGACCCTGGGCTATCTCTATCCCATACTCCGCCAACAACCCGCGCAACTGATTCACCAGCGCCGTGCGTTGCCCCACCGCCAGGGAGCGCACCCGATGCACACTCTGCTGGTCCTGTTGCGCCACCGTCTTCACCCCCACATAACGCATGCTCGGTCGTTGCACCGCTTCGCACACCGCTTGCGCATCCGCCCGGTCACTCTTGTTCGACTTCACATAGGGCTTGACAAACTGCGGCGCTATCAGCTTCACCTCATGACCATACCGCTGCAAGACCCGCGCCCAGTGATGCGCACGCCCACACGCTTCCAGACCCACCCGACAGGGCGGCAACTGCGCCATCAACTCCCGCAACGACTGAGGACGGTATTTCCCGCTCAGACGCTCCACGCCTCGGGCATCCTGACCGCAGACCTGCAACCAGGTCTTGCCCAGGTCAATCCCTGCCACCGTGATGGCTGCTGACGTTTTCATCTCATTGTTGCTATACTCTCTCATGGTTCGCTCCTCCTAATGGTTAATGATTAAAACATCATTATGGCTCATAGAAGCCGGATTTAAGAGAGGGGCGAACCATTCCATTACCAATTCGCTTGTCAGCATCGGATAGATGTTTGCTGTCAATGAGTTATGGTAATCTGTCAAGTATGTTGCCATTACACACTGCGCTTGATGCGTTCATTGCGTCCATCCCTGGACGCAACCCTGCGGGCGACCTTCGTCGTGCAAATCGGCTGTCCTGCCGATTTGTCTCGCTGGTCTTTTTTGCGTTAGCGGGCACATGTTCATTGCACACATCCCTGTGCGCAACCCTGCGGGCGGCCTTCGCCGTGCAAATCGGCTGTCCTGCCGATTTGTCCCTCAACCAGAAGAACCACTATGCTTTCGGTCACGAGCACCCGCGTACTGACACACAAATCCGCCTGGAGCGGATTTGGACATCCGAAGGATGCCCGAAGGGGGTGCCCCACGGATGGGGCGCATCAAAAAATCCTCAGCGATCATCGCATCAATTGGTGAGATATTCGGGCTAAAGAGTAAATTCCGCAAGCAACTCAGAGACCTCCTTCCTGTTACTGCCGTCACTACTGATGTGTCTCCTTACCTTGAAGCAGGAAAGCCGCGCCCCCCGGCTGGAATACAGCTCTCGTGTTTCGCTGGTGTCGTGGTTTGAAATGACGACTTGTACCCGCCGGCTCGCCAGCTCGCCGGCAATATCAGCGAGCCGCACATGGTCGTCCCAGGTGAAGCCACCAGCATGGAAGTCGGTAAAGTGTGCGGTGTCCGACAAGGGCACATAGGGCGGGTCGCAATACACCACATCGCCCGGTTGCGCGCCTACCATGGACACATCAAATGGATTATGCTGCAAGGTGACTCTGCCGGCGCGCCGGACAAATGCCAGCATTTCCTGTTCCGGAAAGTAAGGTCTGTCATAACGGCCGAACGGTGTATTGAACATGCCCTTTCCATTGTAGCGGCACAAACCATTGTAACCATGCCTGTTCAGATACAGGAACAGCGCTGCCTTCCTGCGGGCATTACGGGTTTTATTGAATTCATCGCGATAGGCATAGTAGTAATCACTGTTATTGCGCCTGCCGTTAAAGAAATTTCGGCAATACCTGATAAAACCGGTTCCTTCTTCAAGAAGCTGTGTGTACAGGACAATCAGGTCCGGATTGGCATCGGCCAACAGGTATGAATGGTAGTCGGTATTCAGAAACACCGCGCCCGACCCGACAAACGGTTCTATCAATCGGTTTCCCGGTTGCAGCACACTGCTTATTCTCTCAAGCTGCCGGTATTTCCCGCCCGGCCACTTCAAAAATGGTCTTATGTCTGGCGCTCCTCAGGTTTTTTCTGTTCCGGCAGTAGCGCTCTGATGCTTAACGCGTGGATTTCCCCCGGCATCATGTCGCTCAGCGCCTGGTACACCAGGCGATGCCGTTCTAGCGTGGTCCTCCCCTGGAAACGGGAACTGACAATGTGCACGGAATAGTGGCCGGCGCCGCCCGCAGCGCCGGCATGGCCGGCATGCAGGTGGGAGTCATCGGTAATCTCCAGGGACTCAGGCTGCAGCGCCTGTAACAGTTTCTCTCGGATGGCCGTTACCCTGTCCATATCACTTTTGTCCGTCCTGCGGCTGCACAACTGCGTAACGGGACAGGAACATCACCAGTCCGACCAGGTAAACGATATTCAGCAACAGGAAACCGAACAGTTTGAATATGGCCCAGTTTTCCGTACTGAAATGGTAGGCGATAACTAAATTGATCACACCGCACAACAGGAAAAAGCCGGCAAAGGATAGATTGGCCTGGCGCCAGACTGTTTGCGGCGCATCGAACACCTGTCCCATCAGGCGTTGCGTCAGGTTGCGTTTGCCGAAGTAATCGCTGGCCAGGAATGCAAGTGAGAAAAGCCAGAAAACAACGGTCGGTTTCCACTTGATAAAGCGTTCATCTTTCAGTAGCAAGGTTGCGATGCCCAGTACCAGCACCACCAGGAAAATGACGACATATTGTTTTTCTATCTTTTTGGTAATGAGCCAGCCCAGAATAATTTGCAGGAACGATGCCACGATCAGGGCTTTGGTCGCCAGGTAGATGCCCTCTTGCTGATTTTCAGGGATGAACAGCGCGATCAGGAAGACCAGGCCGGGTAAAAAATCAATGAAAAATTTCATGTTGCCTCATCAGAAGTAATATCATAGTCGGGATATGGCGCAGTATTTTAAAATCCACCCGGACAATCCACAAGTGCGATTGTTGAACCAGGCTGTGCTGATACTACAACAGGGCGGGGTTATCGCCTATCCCACCGACTCCTGTTATGCTCTGGGGTGCCTGCCGAATAACAAAAGTGCGTTCACAAAAATACTATCCATACGCCGCTTGAACCAGAAACACAATTTCACATTATTGTGTTCATCAATGGTGGTAGTGGGTTCCCTGGCCACAACGGACAATGCCGCGTTCCGAATGATGAAGCGCATTACACCCGGCCCGTACACGTTTTTGTTGCGAGCATCGCGCGAGGTACCCCGTTATATCCGGCACCCGAAAAAAAAGACGATAGGGTTAAGGATCCCGGCGCATGATATGCTCCTGGCGTTGCTGGAGCTGGCCGGTGAACCACTGTTAAGCACCAGCCTGATACTACCGGGCAGTGTTGCGCCCGAGACCGACCCGGAAGCGATCCGCAGCAGGCTGGGCAGTGAGGTAGACCTGGTGATCGATGCCGGCCCCTGCGGAACGGAATTGACCACGGTCATTGACCTGACTTCGGACTCCGTTAACATTATCCGGCAGGGTCTTGGCAGTTTACAGGGTATTCCCGGATAAGCCGAAAAGGACACAGGCGTGCAGCCTCTAATTCAATGCAATGAGTTTTGTCTGGTCGTTTTCAGAATAATAATACGCGATAATCTGCACATCAATCACACATAAAGGGGACAATATTGGCGACTTCAGCGAACCAGCGGGTAATGTCCGGGATGAGACCGACCGGCGCCCTGCACCTGGGTCACTATCACGGCGTATTGAAAAACTGGGTCAGGCTACAGAACGAATACGAATGCTTTTTCAGCGTCGTTGACTGGCATGCCCTGACCACGGAGTATGAAACACCGGATGCCATCGAGAAAAACACCTGGGAGATGATCATCGACTGGCTGGCGGTGGGCATAAACCCCGGTTCGGCGAAACTGTACATTCAATCACGCATTCCCGAGCACGCGGAACTGCACCTGCTGCTGTCGATGATCACCCCGCAGAGCTGGCTGGAGCGGGTCCCCTCCTACAAGGAACAGCAGGAACGTCTACATGACAAGGACCTGACCACCTATGGTTTCCTCGGCTACCCGCTGTTACAGACTGCCGATATCATCATCTTCAAGGCGAGCTACGTGCCTGTGGGCGAGGATCAGGTAGCCCATGTGGAAATGGCTCGAGAGGTGGCGCGGCGTTTCAATTTCCTCTACGGGCGCGATCCCGGGTTTGAAACAAAGGCGGAAAAAGCCGCCAAAAAAATGGGCAAAAAGAACCACAAGCTATATTTTGACCTGTTGAAGAAGTACCAGGAGCAAGGTGACGGACAGGCATTGGAAAAAGCCAGGGCGCTGGTGGAAGCGCAGCAGAATATCAGTATCAGCGATCGCGAGCGCCTGGACGGGTACCTGGAAGGTGGCGGCAAGATGATCTTCCCCGAACCGCGGGCGCTGCTTACCGAGGCGCCGAAAATGCCCGGTACGGACGGGCAGAAGATGTCCAAGTCCTATAACAACACCATTTCGTTGCGGGAAAATCCCGCCAGTGTTGCAGACAAGGTGCGCACCATGCCCACCGACCCGGCACGGGTCCGGCGCAATGATCCCGGCGATCCGGAAAAATGCCCGGTATGGGACCTGCACAAGGTCTACTCGGACAAGGATGTCAGGAGCTGGGCAGAAGAAGGCTGCCGCAGCGCCGGCATAGGTTGTCTGGACTGCAAAAAACCCCTGACAGACGCTATTTTACGCGAGCAGACGGAGATTAGGGAACGGGCCGAGGAATATATCAATGATCCGGAAACAGTACGCGCGATCATCAATGAAGGCTGTGAAACGGCGCGGGATATTGCCCGGGAGACCCTGAATGAGGTGCGCGAAGCCATGGGGTTGGATTATGGTTGATCAGCCGCTGGGGGGTCTGCTGCAGGAGGAAATGCCGTTTGCCATCGTGCAAGGCGTTCCCTTCAGCGAAGTCCCCAAGGACCTGTATATCCCGCCGGATGCGCTGGAAGTGTTCCTGGAGGCGTTTTCCGGCCCGCTTGACCTGCTGTTGTACCTGATCAAGCGGCAGAACCTCGATATCCTCGACATTCCCATCGCCAGGGTTACCGAGCAATACATGAGCTACATTGAATTAATGGAAGTATTGCAACTGGAACTGGCTGGGGAGTACCTGGTCATGGCGGCCATGCTCGCTGAGATCAAGTCCAGGATGCTGCTGCCCCGCCCTGAGCAGGACGAGGATGAGGAAGACCCGCGCGCGGAACTGGTACGCCGCTTGCAGGAATATGAAGTCTTCAGGCAGGCCGCAGAAGATATCGATGTACTGCCGCGGCTGGGCCGGGATGTCTTTGCCGTAATCATAGATTTCCCGGATAAACAGGTACCCGTTGTGCCGCCCGTGGTGTCGCTGGATACGATCCTGCAGTCTTTTGGCGAGGTATTGCGGCGCGCCGAGGTATATTCGCATCACCATATCCAACGCGAACCCCTGTCCGTCCGGGAACGCATGGTGTCGATACTCGACCGCGTCAGCACCGACGAGTTTACACAATTCAATGAGTTGTTCGCCGTGGAAGAAGGCAGGGCAGGTGTTATCGTGGTGTTCCTCGCATTGCTTGAACTGGCGAAGGAAACCCTGGTCGAAATCGTGCAGAATGAAACCAATGGCCCAATTTACGTCAAGTCGGTTGCATGAACCCGGTTGAGATAAAGAAAACTGTAGAAGCTGCGCTGCTTGCGCTGGACAGCCCCTTGACTGTCGCCGACCTGGCGTCGATGTTCGAAGACGACCCGGACAAACCTGATCGCAGGGCTGTCAGGAAGGCGCTGGACGAATTGCGGCAGGACTACGCCGAGCGCGGCGTGGAGTTGAAGGAGGTGGCCAGCGGGTTTCGCATCCAGGTCCGTCCGGAATTGGCCGGCAGGGTCAACCGGCTGTTCCGCGAGCGGCCCCAGCGCTACTCCCAGGCGTTGCTGGAAACCCTGGCGATTATCGCCTACCGGCAGCCCGTTACCCGGGGCGAGATCGAAGACATTCGCGGCGTCAGCCTCAGCAGCGGCATTATCCGCACGCTGTTTGAACGTGAATGGATAAAGGTTGTGGGTCACCGGGACGTGCCGGGCCACCCGGAGTTGCTCGCGACCACCCACCAGTTCCTGGATTATTTCAACCTGAAAGAACTGGCTGAATTGCCTTCCCTGGGCGAGGTCAAGGATATCAGCCAGATAGAACCCGACTTGTTCGACAGCGTCGGGCAGGTTGCGGACACATCAATACAGCCTGCCGGCCAGGATGCAAACAGCGACGTATCTGACGGTGTCTTCGGGGACGATAACGTTATTCCATTTTCCGGTCAGCCCGGTGCAAGCTGAGCGTATTCAAAAAGCCCTTGCGGCTGCTGGGCTGGGCTCGCGCCGGCATATCGACAGCTTGATCAAGGCAGGCCGGGTACGCGTCAACGACAAGGTCGCGCAACCGGGCGACAGGCTCAATCCGCACGATCGGGTGAGTATCGACCGGCGCCGTATCGACTTGCGCCCGATGCCGCCGGGCGCAACCGAATCAAGACCAAAGGTGTTGGCCTACTACAAGCCCCAGGGTGAAATCAGCACCACGGCAGACCCGCAGGGACGCCGTACAGTATTTTCCAGGCTGCCGAGGTTGTCGCGCGGGCGCTGGGTCAGCATCGGCCGCTTGGACATCAACACCAGCGGACTGTTGCTGTTTACCGATGACGGCGCGCTGGCTGACCGGCTCATGCACCCTCGTAACCAGGTTGAGCGCGAGTATGCGGTGCGGGTATTGGGTCGCGCCACGGATGAACAACTCCGGGCGTTGAAAAAAGGCGTTGCGTTAGACGACGGAACAGGTCGCTTCAACGCGATCTCCCGCGGCGCAGGCCAGGGCAGCAACCGCTGGTATCGGGTGATCATCACCGCGGGACGCAACCGGGAAGTACGGCGCCTGTGGGAATCCCAGGGGCTGACTGTCAGCCGCCTGATCCGCATCCGTTACGGTTCCTGCAGTCTGCCGCGCAACAAGCGCCCTGGCCAGTTCTGGGAATTGAGCGCACAGCAGATTGATGCATTGCTCGAACCGCGATCCACCCTCTCAATTAAAAAGCCATGACTGACAGACAACCCCTGGTAGCTGCCAACTGGAAGATGAACGGCACCCGCGCATCCGTCAACGCGTTGCTGCACGGGTTCATGCAGGGGCTGCCGGAAAACGGCCCGGAAAACGGCGTGGAAGTCCTGGTGTGTGCGCCTTTTATCCATTTACCGCTGGTGACGGAATTGCTGGCAGACAGTGCCATCGGTGTCGGCGCGCAGACGCTGTCGGAATACGAAAACGGCGCATACACCGGCGAGATATCGGCAGATATGTTGAGGGATTACGGTTGCCGATATGTTATCATAGGCCATTCGGAGCGGCGTCATATCTTTGGCGAGACCAATAAGACGGTCGCGAGAAAATTCCGCCATGCCCGGGAGAACGGCTTGCAGGTGGTATTGTGCCTGGGAGAACGGTTGCAGGAAAGAGAAGCGGAGATGACCGAACAGACGTTATCGGAACAACTGGATGCGGTCATTGCCGTCGCAGGCGTGGAAGCGCTCAGCGGCGCGGTGATCGCCTATGAGCCGGTCTGGGCCATTGGCACAGGTCATACGGCAACGCCGGAACAGGCCCAGGCCGCCCACAGCTTCATCAGGCTGCAGGTGGCCAGGCATAATGACCGGATCGCCGACCAACTGCGCATCCTCTACGGCGGCAGCGTGAAAGCGGACAATGCCGCGGGGTTGTTCGCAATGGCGGACGTGGACGGCGGCCTGATCGGCGGCGCATCCTTGAATATTGATGATTTCCTGGCAATTTGCCGGGCAGCGGGGTAAATGAGCCTCTGACTTAATCAGAGGTTCCTTTACATACTCTGACAAGTTCTGAACGGGCTTTTTCAGGGCATTCTGAATACAACGGGGTAAACATGGAGACATTACAGGCTCTTTTATTGATAGTGCAGGTAATCTGCGCAATTGCATTGATCGGCTTCATCCTGATCCAGCATGGGAAAGGCGCGGATGCCGGCGCGGCCTTCGGCAGCGGCGCGTCGGCCACCGTATTCGGCGCCGCAGGCTCCGGCAACTTCCTGACCAAAACCACGACCGCGCTGGCATTCGTGTTTCTGCTCAACAGCCTGGCCCTGGCCTGGATGGCCAAGGAGCGCAGCATGCAGGCGCAACAGTTGAATGTGGTTGACCCACTGGCAACTGAAGTACTGATTGAGGAGACTGAAGCAGTCCCGGATGATATACCCGCAAGCGATATTGACGCGGATATCCCAGTCATTCCGGAATGACTGGGGGTTCTTAAACCCACTCATGCCGATGTGGTGGAATTGGTAGACACGCTGTCTTGAGGGGGCAGTGCCCAAAAGGCGTGCCGGTTCGAATCCGGCCATCGGCACCATTCTATTTGACAACCTGCGCAGTAAACTATACGCTGCAAACATGGGCGGAAGTAGCAGAGCTTCCGGACCAGGAATGTAACTGCAACTTAACTTATAAGGAGGTGACCCATGAGCAGTACCGCACTTTACAAAGCATTCATCGAAGTCGGCGCAACAGAAGACAGCGCCGTAAAAGCGTCGGAGGATGTGGTTCAAATGTCCGAGCTGGCAAATCTGGCAACAAAAGCTGATATAGCGAGACTGGAAGGCAGTATCGTTCAACTGGAAGGCAGTACCAAAGCTGATATAGCGAGACTGGAAAACATTATTGTTCAACTGGAAAGCAATACCAAGGCCGATTTTGCAAGACTGGAGGGCAATATCGTTCAACTGGAAAGCAGTACCAAGGCCGATTTTGCAAGACTGGATGGCAATATCGTTCAACTGGAAAGCAACACCAAGGCCGATTTAGCAAGACTGGAAAACAGTATCGTTCAACTGGAAGGCAGTACCAAAGCTGATATAGCAAGACTGGAAAACAGT
The DNA here is from genome assembly GCA_965221335.1 of Gammaproteobacteria bacterium. Classification (GTDB taxonomy): domain Bacteria; phylum Pseudomonadota; class Gammaproteobacteria; order Eutrophobiales; family Eutrophobiaceae; genus JAAXHV01. The sequence goes on from CBDCSC010000005.1 coordinate 45,179, forward strand.
ACCAAGACTGATATTGCGAGACTGGAAGGTAATTTAGCCCAAATGGAAACCCGGCTTTTGAAATGGTTCATCGGCTGCGGCTTTCTGTTCGCCGGCATCGTCATCGCCGGTGTCGGCCTAGTCATCCAAATCATGTTATCTTCCATAGTAGCCTAACTCCCGCAACAGCGGGTGTCTGGTCAAGTACTGTGCCGGCTACAGCAACTGAAAGAGCAGAACAGCAAGCTCATGTAACAGGTACGGGCATCTTCCTGCACCTATCACGCAGGACCTCCCTGGCCGCATTATGCCCGGCAATCCCGGCGACCCCACCGCCCGGATGGCAGCTTGCGCCGCACATGTAGAGTCCCTTCAATGGCCCCCTGTAGTCCGCATAATGAGGCGCCGGGCGCTTGAAGAAAAGCTGGTCCAGTGCCAACTCGCCCTGAAATATATGACCCTGCGGGAGTTGAATCATATTCTCGATATCCGGCGCGATCAGTACCTGCTTGGCGATGATCCCGTCTGAGAATCCCGGCGCAAAGCGATCGAGCGTTTTGAAGACATTGTCTACAAAACCTTCCTTCTCATCCTGCCAGCTTGCCCCCTTCAGCTCGTAGGGTGCATGGCCGCCGAACACATTGACGACATGTTTGCCGCCCGGGGCCAACGAGTCATCGACAATGGTCGGGACAACGGGCGTCAAGAACGGTTCGGACGAATACCAGCCGTGCTTTGCATCATCGTAAGCCTTTTCCAGGTAATCGATGTCTGGCGCGCAATGCGCATAAGTGGGGTAGGTGAAATCGCCCAGCGCGTTATCACTGAGCGCCCTTTTCATTCCCAGGTACTGTGGTGGGCGCTCACAGGCGATGTTGAGTTTGAATGCGGTGGAGAAGGTGCGGTAGTTGCTGATGTCGCTCACCAACTCACCCGGCAGGTGCTGCTCCCCAATCAGCTTGAGGTACAGCATCTTTGCGCTGGCATTGGATATGATAGTATCAGCCGTGAACTCGCGACCATCCTCGGTGACCACGCCGGTAACCCGATCATCCGTTACGGATACTTCCTGTACCGCCGCTTTGGTAATGATTTCCATGCCCACCGTGTGCCCGTAAGAGGCAATTGACTGCGAGATCATCCCCATACCGCCGCGAATGAAGCCCCAGCCGCCGGCGCCCTCATGCTCGCCCATGATGTGGTGCATGATCACATAAGCGGAACCCGGTGTCTTCGGGCCAGCGAAGGTGCCGATGGACGCGTAATACGCCAGCACCGCGCGGATGCGGGAGTCCTCGAACCAGCATTTCAGGTAGTCATCGGCGCTCATGGTCAGGATGTCATAGACCTGGAACAAGCGGTTGCCGATCTTGCGATACTTCCAGAGCAGTTTGCCCAGTTCACGAAATGTCTTCCAATCCCGTTTGGTCGGGTCCGGCGGGGTGTCGAACAGGAGCGAGCGCACGACAGACGCTGCGTCATTGAGGTATTGATCAAACGCCGGGTAGATGGAGGCGTCGCGTTTATTGAAGCGCGCAAACGAAGCCTGGGTTCGCTCGACATTATCGGAGAAAACGATGTAGTCATCGCCATCCAACGGACAGAACATATCCGCGCAGGGAAGCACTTCGAGACCGTGTTCACGTAACCGCAGGTCCTTGATAATACGCGGGTGCAGCAGACTCATCAGGTAGGAAAATGTAGATGCCCGGTATCCCGGATGGAATTCCCGGGTGACAGCCGCCCCACCGACCATATCCGCCTGTTCAAGTACGGTCACCTTGAGTCCTGCTTTAGCCAGGTAGGCGCCACAAACCAGCCCATTATGGCCGCCCCCGATGATCACAACATCTCTTTTCTCAGTCGCATTCAAGACCCTCTTCTCCCGGCACATCCATAAAATCTACATGGGTGTCCTCTGACAAACCGCGCTATGATTTGGCTATACAACTCTGTCCTGTTTCAGGCGCGCCAATTCTGCCTGATCATAACCCAGCATCTCCCCGTAAATCTCTTCGTTGTGCTGTCCCAGTTCCGGCCCCGACCATTTGATTCTGCCCGGTGTGGCAGACAAGCGCGGAAACACATTCTGCATTTTCAGTTTGTCATACCTGGGATGCGCCACGTCAACAATCGCTTCCCGATCGATATAATGCGCATCCGCCAACATATCGGGCGCGCGATAAATGCGCCCTGCCGGCACCGCGTAGTCCTCCAGTAATGCCAGCAATTCACCTGCCGGGTATTGCTTTGACCAGGCATAGATAATCTCATCGAGAGCGGCCTGGTTATCGCCGCGGGCAATATGCGTGTTAAAGCGCTCATCCTGCGCCAAAGCCGGTTGTTGCATCGCATCGCACAGGCGCGCAAAGACAGTATCCTGGTTCGCGCCCATTACGATCATGTCTCCATCGGCAGTGGGATAAACATTGGAAGGCGCCACTTTTTCCAGTATTGCGCCCGTGCGCTCCCTGATAAAACCGGTCTGGGTATATTCCGGCACCATTGACTCCATCACACCCAGCACCGCTTCATAAATCGCCGAATCCACAACCTGGCCCTGGCCGGTGCGCTCCCGATATTGCAAAGCCGACAACGCTCCGATGGTGGCAAACATAGCTGCCAGTGTATCGCCTATGCTGATCCCGACGCGGCTGGGCGGCGTAGAAGGGTCGCCAACGATATAGCGCAAACCTCCCATGGCCTCGCCGATGCCGCCATAACCGGCGCGCGCCGAATAAGGACCACTCTGCCCATACCCGGATACCCGTATCATGATAATCCCCTTGTTGTGCCGCGCCAGGTCGGCATAACCCAGGCCCCATTTCTCCATGGTGCCCGGTCTGAAATTCTCCAGCACCATGTCAGATTTGGTGATCAGTTCGCACAGTATGGATTTGCCCTTTTCACTCCTTACATCCAGCGTGATACATTTCTTGTTTCGCGCAACAACAGGCCACCACAGAGGCTCCCCTTTACCCCAATCCCGCATCGGATCGCCCCTTCCCGGCAACTCCACCTTGATCACCTCGGCGCCCAGGTCACCCAATAACTGCCCGCAAAACGGCCCGGCAATAAGTTGACCCAATTCAATCACGCGCACACCTTCCAACGCGCCCGGCGCGATGCTGCCCGCTTGCTGTTGTTTATCTGTCATTTGCACTCCTCAACATTAAGGAACATCTGATTATGTCAGATGTTCCTACGATACAAGGATGTATCGTCAAAATCAATGACTGTAAGGCATTGATATTGTGAGGAAAACAAAAATCGCATTTTTGTTTTCCGTACTCTGACAAGTCCAGGATGGACTTGTTCAGAGTTTCCTAAAATACAGGACACCCATCTAAGGAACCTCTGATTAAGTCAGAGCTTCCCTAAGTTTTCTGGGTCCCTGTATTTTACATGGGTGTCATGTAATGCGTAAAGAGTCGCCACCCGGCGACACAGTATTCCACCAGCTATCATTCAAGTTGCATAATTTGCTGTTGCTGGTACAATTACCGGCGCAGTATCACGAAAAAAAATCATAACAACTACAATCGGCATACTGGGCTATTCAAGCCGTATCATTAAATCATGAATTCAATATATGGCTTGAAAGTTAACATGCAGTATCCCGACAACAAGTATCCCGAAAACGCTTGTAAAGTTACATCGGGCGTGATTTTATATCGTGCTGCTGCTTCTGCAGGAATGTGGGTCAAAATATAAGTGTGCTTGGCTGTGGTGCATAACTGGCTCACCAGGGTCCGCAATACACGCGCTTGCAGCCTTAGAACCGATTTGCCTGTTTTCAGCGCGCCAGCCGGCGCCGCGCCAACCATCCTGCAACACTTTACCCGCTTGCTGTGCCGCATCCCGGCAGTCGTTCTCGCATTAACCCTGTTCAGCCCCGAATCGCTGCTGGCGCAGTCCACGCCCGCCCAGCCTGATCACTTCACCGTCGGCGTGTCCAGGGAAATTGGCGCGTCGACTAATGGTCAAGCCCAGTTGAACTGGGCCAACCCGGCTGACAGCAGCATCACGAAGTACCAGGTACGGCACAAGGCGGGCACGGGTTTCACGTCCCCGTCAGATGATAACCTGTGGACGGATATTTCAGGCAGCAACAGCTTCTCGACGCATGTTTTTATAGGGAACCTGACGTTTGGAACGACCTATGTCTTCCAGGTGCGCGCGGTGAATGCGAACGGCAACGGAACGCCGAGTCCTGCGCTGACGGCGGCGCCGACACCATTGCCCGTTCCGCAAGGCCCTTCGGCCCAATATCTTCATCCGCCGACGAATGTCGTGGTCACAACGCCCGATTTTGGCAAGATCAAGGTCACTTGGGATTGGTATGATCCCACCTGTTCCTCGGTGCCGGAGGAACCCCATATATTTGAGGTGGTCTACAGGAAGCCTTCAGCATCCTGGACCACTACAAGTAATGATACTGACGCAGGTTATTACACCCTTCAGTACAATTATGTAGCTCCTAACGCCAACGTCACAGAGTGGGAGTTTCCCAGGTTGGGCAGTCGTGGACAACCTGATGTGGTATTGGATTCGGAGGAGTACGAAGTCAGCGTAACGTATGTTGGTAGTAACAATCCTGCTGCGAGCCCTGCCGATCTTTGCGAGGGGTATGGTTCCTGGACCTCGCCGGTCAGCGTCATTGTGCAGGCGGATACGAATCCTGACTTTGGCGGCGCGACGATCCCGGACCAGGTCTACACCCGGGACACGGCTATCACCCCGCTGGTATTGCCGGAGGCTTCCGAAGGCAACGGCACGCTGAGCTACACGCTGACTCCGGCGCTGCCAGCGGGTTTGAGCTTTGACTCTGCGACGCGCACGCTGAGCGGCACGCCGACGACGCTGCAAGCGGCCACGACATACACCTACACGGCCACAGATGATCAAGACGACACAGCCTCGCTGACGTTCGATATCACCGTAACACTGGCCCAGCCGGCCAATCTCACTACCACTCCCGGCGACGCCCAGGTCACACTGAGTTGGGACGATCCGAGTGACAGTACCATCACCAAGTACCAGATCCGCTATGCCCAGGGCACCGCCGACCCGACGACTGCGACCTGGACGGACATTGCCAACAGCGGTGCGACGACCACGACGCACACCGTTGACAACCTGACCAACGGCCAGGCGTATGCGTTCCAGGTACGCGCCGTGGCGGGCGCCGCCGAAGGTCCGGCCTCGGACACGGCCACGGCGACACCGATGGCGGCAGCGACCCCGGCTGTGCAAGTATCACCGACCACACTGGAAGTGAACGAGGGCGGTAGCGCCACCTTTGATGTAACCCTGGCCGCGGTCCCGACCGATGCGGTCACCGTTACCGTGGCCAGCAACAACACCAGCGTGACGGTCAACCCTACGCCGCTGACGTTCAG
>CBDCSC010000006.1:0-265000 GCA_965221335.1 Gammaproteobacteria bacterium
GGTACGGCGATTACCACGCTGAACCTGCCGCAGGCGACCGGCGGTGACGGCACACTGGCGTACACGTTAACACCGACCCCGCCGGCGGGTCTGACCTTCAATGCGACCGCCCGCACCTTAACCGGCACGCCGACCGCGCCGCAGGCGGCCACCGAATACACCTACACCGCCACCGATGCGGACGGGGATACGGCCGAGCTTAAGTTCGACATCCGTATTACGCCCACGCTAACCCTCGGCGGTGTGGCCGATGCCAACTTGGCCGAGAATACGGCCTACACCGGCAATGCGACCTTGACCGGCACGCCGGTGGGCAACATCACCTGGGCGTTGACCGGCGACGACGCCAATGCGAGCGGCTTTACCCTGTCGAACCAGAGCAACACCGGCGCCACCGTAACCCTGGGGGCCAAGGACTTCGAGGTCCCGACGGACAACGACACCAATAACATTTATGTGTACACGTTAACGGCGACGGACGATGACAGCAACATCGCCACCGTGAACGTGGCCATCACCATTACCAATGTGGACGAGGCCCCGGCCAAGCCGACCAACCTGAACGCGGCGCCCGGCGACACCGAGGTCACGCTGACCTGGGCCAACCCGAATGACAGTACCATCACCAGGTACCAGGTTCGCTATGCCCCGGGCACAGCCGACCCGACGACGGCCGCCTGGAACGACATTGCCAACAGCACGGCCGCGACCACGACCCACACTGTTGACAACCTGACCAACGGCACGACCTATGCGTTCCAGATACGCGCGGTGGTCGGTACCGCCAACGGCCCGGACTCGGACACGGTCACCGCCACCCCCAGACCGGACCCGGCCATTACCGTCGCACCGGACACCCTGGTGGTCGATGAGGGCGGCAGCAACACCTTTGATGTGACCCTGGTCGCGGCCCCGACCGCCGCGGTCGCCATCACCGTGGCCAGCAACAACGCCAGCGTGACGGTCAACCCGACGTCGCTGACGTTCAGCGCCACCAACTACACGACCCCACAGACGGTGACGGTGACCATGGCGGCCAACCCGTCATCCAATGGCAACGCCACCCTCACCTTAACCGCCGCCGGCGGCAACTACGACACGCTCACGGCCACGGTCGCGGTGACATCGAATGCGCTGCCGAGCTTCGGCACGCAGACCATTGCCGACCAGACCTACCCGCAGGGTACGGCGATTACCACGCTGAACCTGCCGCAGGCCAGCGGCGGTGACGGCACACTGGCGTACACGTTAACGCCGACCCCGCCGGCGGGTCTGACCTTCAATGCGACCGCCCGCACCTTAACCGGCACGCCGACCGCGCCGCAGGCGGCCACCGAATACACCTACACCGCCACCGATGCGGACGGGGATACGGCCGAGCTTAAGTTCGACATCCGTATTACGCCCACGCTAACCCTCGGCGGTGTGGCCGATGCCAACTTGGCCGAGAATACGGCCTACACCGGCAATGCGACCTTGACCGGCACGCCGGTGGGCAACATCACCTGGGCGTTGACCGGCGACGACGCCAATGCGAGCGGCTTTACCCTGTCGAACCAGAGCAACACCGGCGCCACCGTAACCCTGGGGGCCAAGGACTTCGAGGTCCCGACGGACAACGACACCAATAACATTTATGTGTACACGTTAACGGCGACGGACGATGACGGCAACATCGCCACCGTGAACGTGGCCATCACCATTACCAATGTGGACGAGGCCCCGGCCAAGCCGACCAACCTGAACGCGGCGCCCGGCGACACCGAGGTCACGCTGACCTGGGCCAACCCGAATGACAGTACCATCACCAGGTACCAGGTTCGCTATGCCCCGGGCACAGCCGACCCGACGACGGCCGCCTGGAACGACATTGCCAACAGCACGGCCGCGACCACGACCCACACTGTTGACAACCTGACCAACGGCACGACCTATGCGTTCCAGATACGCGCGGTGGTCGGTACCGCCAACGGCCCGGACTCGGACACGGTCACCGCCACCCCCAGACCGGACCCGGCCATTACCGTCGCACCGGACACCCTGGTGGTCGATGAGGGCGGCAGCAACACCTTTGATGTGACCCTGGTCGCGGCCCCGACCGCCGCGGTCGCCATCACCGTGGCCAGCAACAACGCCAGCGTGACGGTCAACCCGACGTCGCTGACGTTCAGCGCCACCAACTACACGACCCCACAGACGGTGACGGTGACCATGGCGGCCAACCCGTCATCCAATGGCAACGCCACCCTCACCTTAACCGCCGCCGGCGGCAACTACGACACGCTCACGGCCACGGTCGCGGTGACATCGAATGCGCTGCCGAGCTTCGGCACGCAGACCATTGCCGACCAGACCTACCCGCAGGGTACGGCGATTACCACGCTGAACCTGCCGCAGGCGACCGGCGGTGACGGCACACTGGCGTACACGTTAACACCGACCCCGCCGGCGGGTCTGACCTTCAATGCGACCGCCCGCACCTTAACCGGCACGCCGACCGCGCCGCAGGCGGCCACCGAATACACCTACACCGCCACCGATGCGGACGGGGATACGGCCGAGCTTAAGTTCGACATCCGTATTACGCCCACGCTAACCCTCGGCGGTGTGGCCGATGCCAACTTGGCCGAGAATACGGCCTACACCGGCAATGCGACCTTGACCGGCACGCCGGTGGGCAACATCACCTGGGCGTTGACCGGCGACGACGCCAATGCGAGCGGCTTTACCCTGTCGAACCAGAGCAACACCGGCGCCACCGTAACCCTGGGGGCCAAGGACTTCGAGGTCCCGACGGACAACGACACCAATAACATTTATGTGTACACGTTAACGGCGACGGACGATGACAGCAACATCGCCACCGTGAACGTGGCCATCACCATTACCAATGTGGACGAGGCCCCGGCCAAGCCGACCAACCTGAACGCGGCGCCCGGCGACACCGAGGTTACGCTGACCTGGGCCAACCCGAATGACAGTACCATCACCAGGTACCAGGTTCGCTATGCCCCGGGCACAGCCGACCCGACGACGGCCGCCTGGAACGACATTGCCAACAGCACGGCCGCGACCACGACCCACACTGTTGACAACCTGACCAACGGCACGACCTATGCGTTCCAGATACGCGCGGTGGTCGGTACCGCCAACGGCCCGGACTCGGACACGGTCACCGCCACCCCCAGACCGGACCCGGCCATTACCGTCGCACCGGACACCCTGGTGGTCGATGAGGGCGGCAGCAACACCTTTGATGTGACCCTGGTCGCGGCCCCGACCGCCGCGGTCGCCATCACCGTGGCCAGCAACAACGCCAGCGTGACGGTCAACCCGACGTCGCTGACGTTCAGCGCCACCAACTACACGACCCCACAGACGGTGACGGTGACCATGGCGGCCAACCCGTCATCCAATGGCAACGCCACCCTCACCTTAACCGCCGCCGGCGGCAACTACGACACGCTCACGGCCACGGTCGCGGTGACATCGAATGCGCTGCCGAGCTTCGGCACGCAGACCATTGCCGACCAGACCTACCCGCAGGGTACGGCGATTACCACGCTGAACCTGCCGCAGGCGACCGGCGGTGACGGCACACTGGCGTACACGTTAACACCGACCCCGCCGGCGGGTCTGGCCTTCAATGCGACCGCCCGCACCTTAACCGGCACGCCGACCGCGCCGCAGGCGGCCACCGAATACACCTACACCGCCACCGATGCGGACGGGGATACGGCCGAGCTTAAGTTCGACATCCGTATTACGCCCACGCTAACCCTCGGCGGTGTGGCCGATGCCAACTTGGCCGAGAATACGGCCTACACCGGCAATGCGACCTTGACCGGCACGCCGGTGGGCAACATCACCTGGGCGTTGACCGGCGACGACGCCAATGCGAGCGGCTTTACCCTGTCGAACCAGAGCAACACCGGCGCCACCGTAACCCTGGGGGCCAAGGACTTCGAGGTCCCGACGGACAACGACACCAATAACATTTATGTGTACACGTTAACGGCGACGGACGATGACAGCAACATCGCCACCGTGAACGTGGCCATCACCATTACCAATGTGGACGAGGCCCCGGCCAAGCCGACCAACCTGAACGCGGCGCCCGGCGACACCGAGGTCACGCTGACCTGGGCCAACCCGAATGACAGTACCATCACCAGGTACCAGGTTCGCTATGCCCCGGGCACAGCCGACCCGACGACGGCCGCCTGGAACGACATTGCCAACAGCACGGCCGCGACCACGACCCACACTGTTGACAACCTGACCAACGGCACGACCTATGCGTTCCAGATACGCGCGGTGGTCGGTACCGCCAACGGCCCGGACTCGGACACGGTCACCGCCACCCCCAGACCGGACCCGGCCATTACCGTCGCACCGGACACCCTGGTGGTCGATGAGGGCGGCAGCAACACCTTTGATGTGACCCTGGTCGCGGCCCCGACCGCCGCGGTCGCCATCACCGTGGCCAGCAACAACGCCAGCGTGACGGTCAACCCGACGTCGCTGACGTTCAGCGCCACCAACTACACGACCCCACAGACGGTGACGGTGACCATGGCGGCCAACCCGTCATCCAATGGCAACGCCACCCTCACCTTAACCGCCGCCGGCGGCAACTACGACACGCTCACGGCCACGGTCGCGGTGACATCGAATGCGCTGCCGAGCTTCGGCACGCAGACCATTGCCGACCAGACCTACCCGCAGGGTACGGCGATTACCACGCTGAACCTGCCGCAGGCCAGCGGCGGTGACGGCACACTGGCGTACACGTTAACGCCGACCCCGCCGGCGGGTCTGACCTTCAATGCGACCGCCCGCACCTTAACCGGCACGCCGACCGCGCCGCAGGCGGCCACCGAATACACCTACACCGCCACCGATGCGGACGGGGATACGGCCGAGCTTAAGTTCGACATCCGTATTACGCCCACGCTAACCCTCGGCGGTGTGGCCGATGCCAACTTGGCCGAGAATACGGCCTACACCGGCAATGCGACCTTGACCGGCACGCCGGTGGGCAACATCACCTGGGCGTTGACCGGCGACGACGCCAATGCGAGCGGCTTTACCCTGTCGAACCAGAGCAACACCGGCGCCACCGTAACCCTGGGGGCCAAGGACTTCGAGGTCCCGACGGACAACGACACCAATAACATTTATGTGTACACGTTAACGGCGACGGACGATGACGGCAACATCGCCACCGTGAACGTGGCCATCACCATTACCAATGTGGACGAGGCCCCGGCCAAGCCGACCAACCTGAACGCGGCGCCCGGCGACACCGAGGTTACGCTGACCTGGGCCAACCCGAATGACAGTACCATCACCAGGTACCAGGTTCGCTATGCCCCGGGCACAGCCGACCCGACGACGGCCGCCTGGAACGACATTGCCAACAGCACGGCCGCGACCACGACCCACACTGTTGACAACCTGACCAACGGCACGACCTATGCGTTCCAGATACGCGCGGTGGTCGGTACCGCCAACGGCCCGGACTCGGACACGGTCACCGCCACCCCCAGACCGGACCCGGCCATTACCGTCGCACCGGACACCCTGGTGGTCGATGAGGGCGGCAGCAACACCTTTGATGTGACCCTGGTCGCGGCCCCGACCGCCGCGGTCGCCATCACCGTGGCCAGCAACAACGCCAGCGTGACGGTCAACCCGACGTCGCTGACGTTCAGCGCCACCAACTACACGACCCCACAGACGGTGACGGTGACCATGGCGGCCAACCCGTCATCCAATGGCAACGCCACCCTCACCTTAACCGCCGCCGGCGGCAACTACGACACGCTCACGGCCACGGTCGCGGTGACATCGAATGCGCTGCCGAGCTTCGGCACGCAGACCATTGCCGACCAGACCTACCCGCAGGGTACGGCGATTACCACGCTGAACCTGCCGCAGGCGACCGGCGGTGACGGCACACTGGCGTACACGTTAACACCGACCCCGCCGGCGGGTCTGACCTTCAATGCGACCGCCCGCACCTTAACCGGCACGCCGACCGCGCCGCAGGCGGCCACCGAATACACCTACACCGCCACCGATGCGGACGGGGATACGGCCGAGCTTAAGTTCGACATCCGTATTACGCCCACGCTAACCCTCGGCGGTGTGGCCGATGCCAACTTGGCCGAGAATACGGCCTACACCGGCAATGCGACCTTGACCGGCACGCCGGTGGGCAACATCACCTGGGCGTTGACCGGCGACGACGCCAATGCGAGCGGCTTTACCCTGTCGAACCAGAGCAACACCGGCGCCACCGTAACCCTGGGGGCCAAGGACTTCGAGGTCCCGACGGACAACGACACCAATAACATTTATGTGTACACGTTAACGGCGACGGACGATGACGGCAACATCGCCACCGTGAACGTGGCCATCACCATTACCAATGTGGACGAGGCCCCGGCCAAGCCGACCAACCTGAACGCGGCGCCCGGCGACACCGAGGTTACGCTGACCTGGGCCAACCCGAATGACAGTACCATCACCAGGTACCAGGTTCGCTATGCCCCGGGCACAGCCGACCCGACGACGGCCGCCTGGAACGACATTGCCAACAGCACGGCCGCGACCACGACCCACACTGTTGACAACCTGACCAACGGCACGACCTATGCGTTCCAGATACGCGCGGTGGTCGGTACCGCCAACGGCCCGGACTCGGACACGGTCACGGCCACCCCCAGACCGGACCCGGCCATTACCGTCGCACCGGACACCCTGGTGGTCGATGAGGGCGGCAGCAACACCTTTGATGTGACCCTGGTCGCGGCCCCGACCGCCGCGGTCGCCATCACCGTGGCCAGCAACAACGCCAGCGTGACGGTCAACCCGACGTCGCTGACGTTCAGCGCCACCAACTACACGACCCCACAGACGGTGACGGTGACCATGGCGGCCAACCCGTCATCCAATGGCAACGCCACCCTCACCTTAACCGCCGCCGGCGGCAACTACGACACGCTCACGGCCACGGTCGCGGTGACATCGAATGCGCTGCCGAGCTTCGGCACGCAGACCATTGCCGACCAGACCTACCCGCAGGGTACGGCGATTACCACGCTGAACCTGCCGCAGGCCAGCGGCGGTGACGGCACACTGGCGTACACGTTAACGCCGACCCCGCCGGCGGGTCTGACCTTCAATGCGACCGCCCGCACCTTAACCGGCACGCCGACCGCGCCGCAGGCGGCCACCGAATACACCTACACCGCCACCGATGCGGACGGGGATACGGCCGAGCTTAAGTTCGACATCCGTATTACGCCCACGCTAACCCTCGGCGGTGTGGCCGATGCCAACTTGGCCGAGAATACGGCCTACACCGGCAATGCGACCTTGACCGGCACGCCGGTGGGCAACATCACCTGGGCGTTGACCGGCGACGACGCCAATGCGAGCGGCTTTACCCTGTCGAACCAGAGCAACACCGGCGCCACCGTAACCCTGGGGGCCAAGGACTTCGAGGTCCCGACGGACAACGACACCAATAACATTTATGTGTACACGTTAACGGCGACGGACGATGACAGCAACATCGCCACCGTGAACGTGGCCATCACCATTACCAATGTGGACGAGGCCCCGGCCAAGCCGACCAACCTGAACGCGGCGCCCGGCGACACCGAGGTCACGCTGACCTGGGCCAACCCGAATGACAGTACCATCACCAGGTACCAGGTTCGCTATGCCCCGGGCACAGCCGACCCGACGACGGCCGCCTGGAACGACATTGCCAACAGCACGGCCGCGACCACGACCCACACTGTTGACAACCTGACCAACGGCACGACCTATGCGTTCCAGATACGCGCGGTGGTCGGTACCGCCAACGGCCCGGACTCGGACACGGTCACGGCCACCCCCAGACCGGACCCGGCCATTACCGTCGCACCGGACACCCTGGTGGTCGATGAGGGCGGCAGCAACACCTTTGATGTGACCCTGGTCGCGGCCCCGACCGCCGCGGTCGCCATCACCGTGGCCAGCAACAACGCCAGCGTGACGGTCAACCCGACGTCGCTGACGTTCAGCGCCACCAACTACACGACCCCACAGACGGTGACGGTGACCATGGCGGCCAACCCGTCATCCAATGGCAACGCCACCCTCACCTTAACCGCCGCCGGCGGCAACTACGACACGCTCACGGCCACGGTCGCGGTGACATCGAATGCGCTGCCGAGCTTCGGCACGCAGACCATTGCCGACCAGACCTACCCGCAGGGTACGGCGATTACCACGCTGAACCTGCCGCAGGCGACCGGCGGTGACGGCACACTGGCGTACACGTTAACACCGACCCCGCCGGCGGGTCTGACCTTCAATGCGACCGCCCGCACCTTAACCGGCACGCCGACCGCGCCGCAGGCGGCCACCGAATACACCTACACCGCCACCGATGCGGACGGGGATACGGCCGAGCTTAAGTTCGACATCCGTATTACGCCCACGCTAACCCTCGGCGGTGTGGCCGATGCCAACTTGGCCGAGAATACGGCCTACACCGGCAATGCGACCTTGACCGGCACGCCGGTGGGCAACATCACCTGGGCGTTGACCGGCGACGACGCCAATGCGAGCGGCTTTACCCTGTCGAACCAGAGCAACACCGGCGCCACCGTAACCCTGGGGGCCAAGGACTTCGAGGTCCCGACGGACAACGACACCAATAACATTTATGTGTACACGTTAACGGCGACGGACGATGACGGCAACATCGCCACCGTGAACGTGGCCATCACCATTACCAATGTGGACGAGGCCCCGGCCAAGCCGACCAACCTGAACGCGGCGCCCGGCGACACCGAGGTCACGCTGACCTGGGCCAACCCGAATGACAGTACCATCACCAGGTACCAGGTTCGCTATGCCCCGGGCACAGCCGACCCGACGACGGCCGCCTGGAACGACATTGCCAACAGCACGGCCGCGACCACGACCCACACTGTTGACAACCTGACCAACGGCACGACCTATGCGTTCCAGATACGCGCGGTGGTCGGTACCGCCAACGGCCCGGACTCGGACACGGTCACCGCCACCCCCAGACCGGACCCGGCCATTACCGTCGCACCGGACACCCTGGTGGTCGATGAGGGCGGCAGCAACACCTTTGATGTGACCCTGGTCGCGGCCCCGACCGCCGCGGTCGCCATCACCGTGGCCAGCAACAACGCCAGCGTGACGGTCAACCCGACGTCGCTGACGTTCAGCGCCACCAACTACACGACCCCACAGACGGTGACGGTGACCATGGCGGCCAACCCGTCATCCAATGGCAACGCCACCCTCACCTTAACCGCCGCCGGCGGCAACTACGACACGCTCACGGCCACGGTCGCGGTGACATCGAATGCGCTGCCGAGCTTCGGCACGCAGACCATTGCCGACCAGACCTACCCGCAGGGTACGGCGATTACCACGCTGAACCTGCCGCAGGCGACCGGCGGTGACGGCACACTGGCGTACACGTTAACACCGACCCCGCCGGCGGGTCTGACCTTCAATGCGACCGCCCGCACCTTAACCGGCACGCCGACCGCGCCGCAGGCGGCCACCGAATACACCTACACCGCCACCGATGCGGACGGGGATACGGCCGAGCTGACGTTCGACATCACGATTACGCAGACCCCGGCACGCACGCTGACGTTCACGTTCTCCGATGACGGCAGCACTGTGACCATTGCCGCCTCGGGTAGTTTGGATGTTTCGGGTTTCAGTCCTGCGGGAGATACGGTGCCGACGCTAGTGACGTCTGTGGGATATGTCCTATTTAATCAGGAATTTGAGAAATGGCAGATTTTTGCAACGCCATCTGACAATACCACACCGATAAGCCGTTATAACTCGCTCCCAAATATCGTAACTACTGGTTTGAATTCGTACTCGGGTAACCAAGAAATTATCAACCTGAGCAACTACAGTTATGAATTCAGTCTCCGGTTTAACACTTACAGAAAGTTACTGTTCGTAGACAAAGCCAATCTCACCGGGGACATCTACGACCCGACAGGTGACGAAGTGACGTTCACTGGCACCCTGCTCACCACCCTGGGCGATAACGACTTCCACATCGAACATGCGATTGGCACGCAGAAGATCATATTCACGGCAACACCGCCGCCGGCGCCCGCCGCGCCCACCAACCTGAGTGCTACGGCCGGTGACACCGAAGTCACGCTGAGCTGGAATAACCCGAACGATTCCAGCATCGCCAAGTACCAGGTGCGCTACGGCGCCGGGTCCACCGTGCCCGCCACCGCCACCTGGGAGGACATTACCGGCAGCGGCGCCACGACCACGAGCCACAAGGTCACGGGCCTGACCAACACCACCCAATACGCGTTCGAGATTCGCGCGGTGAATAATGGCGGCAACAGCGATGCCTCCAACACCGCCACCGCCACGCCGGCTTTGGCCGTCCCCAACGCGCCGACGAACCTGACTGCCACAGCGGGCGACACCCAGGTCATCCTAAACTGGACCAACCCGACCAACGCCAGCACGCTGACCAACATACAAGTCCGCTACAAGGCCACCGCCAACTTGCCGTTTGTCAATACCGACACCTGGACGGACCTGGCCCCCACTGTCACCACCTATACCGCGACGAGCCTGACCAACGGCACCGGCTACACGTTTGCGGTGCGCGCTACCAACACCGCCGGCAGCGGCACGGCGGCGACGGTCGCCGCCACCCCCAGACCGGACCCGGCTATTGCAGTCACACCGGACACCCTGGAAGTGGACGAGGGCGGCAGCGCCACCTTTGATGTGACCCTGGTCGCGGCCCCGACCGCCTCGGTCGCCATCACCGTGGCCAGCAACAACCCCAGCGTGACGGTCAACCCGACGACACTGACGTTCAGTGCCACCAACTACACTACCGCGCAGACGGTCACGGTGAACATGGCGGCCAACCCGTCATCCAATGGCACCGCCACCCTCACCTTAACCGCCGCCGGAGGCAACTACGCCGGCCTCACGGCCACGGTCGCGGTCACATCGAATGCGCTGCCTAGCTTCGGCAGCGCCACCATTGCCAACCAGACCTACATGCAGAACTCGGCGATTACCCGGCTTGACCTGCCGCAGGCGAGCGGCGGCGACGGCACGCTGACGTACACGCTGGCGCCGGATGCGCCGGACGGTCTGACGTTTGACCCCAGCGCCCGCACCTTGACCGGCACGCCGACGGGGACGCAGGCCGCCACCACCTACACGTACAGGGTGACCGACAGCGATGGCGACCCGGCCGAGCTGACGTTCAGCATCACGATTACTGCGGACAATGCGCCGAGCTTCGGCAGCGCCACCATTGCCAACCAGACCTACATGCAGAACTCGGCGATTACCCGGCTTGACCTGCCGCAGGCGAGCGGCGGCGACGGCACGCTGACGTACACGCTGGCGCCGGATGCGCCGGACGGTCTGACGTTTGACGCCAGCGCCCGCACCTTGACCGGCACGCCGACGGGGACGCAGGCCGCCACCACCTACACGTACAGGGTGACCGACAGCGATGGCGACCCGGCCGAGCTGACGTTCAGCATCACGATTACTGCGGACAATGCGCCGAGCTTCGGCAGCGCCACCATTGCCAACCAGACCTACATGCAGAACTCGGCGATTACCCGGCTTGACCTGCCGCAGGCGAGCGGCGGCGACGGCACGCTGACGTACACGCTGGCGCCGGATGCGCCGGACGGTCTGACGTTTGACGCCAGCGCCCGCACCTTGACCGGCACGCCGACGGGGACGCAGGCCGCCACCACCTACACGTACAGGGTGACCGACAGCGATGGCGACCCGGCCGAGCTGACGTTCAGCATCACGATTACTGCGGACAATGCGCCGAGCTTCGGCAGCGCCACCATTGCCAACCAGACCTACATGCAGAACTCGGCGATTACCCGGCTTGACCTGCCGCAGGCGAGCGGCGGCGACGGCACGCTGACGTACACGCTGGCGCCGGATGCGCCGGACGGTCTGACGTTTGACCCCAGCGCCCGCACCTTGACCGGCACGCCGACGGGGACGCAGGCCGCCACCACCTACACGTACAGGGTGACCGACAGCGATGGCGACCCGGCCGAGCTGACGTTCACCATCACGATTACTGCGGACAATGCGCCGAGCTTCGGCAGCGCCACCATTGCCAACCAGACCTACATGCAGAACTCGGCGATTACCCGGCTTGACCTGCCGCAGGCGAGCGGCGGCGACGGCACGCTGACGTACACGCTGGCGCCGGATGCGCCGGACGGTCTGACGTTTGACCCCAGCGCCCGCACCTTGACCGGCACGCCGACGGGGACGCAGGCCGCCACCACCTACACGTACAGGGTGACCGACAGCGATGGCGACCCGGCCGAGCTGACGTTCAGCATCACGATTACTGCGGACAATGCGCCGAGCTTCGGCAGCGCCACCATTGCCAACCAGACCTACATGCAGAACTCGGCGATTACCCGGCTTGACCTGCCGCAGGCGAGCGGCGGCGACGGCACGCTGACGTACACGCTGGCGCCGGATGCGCCGGACGGTCTGACGTTTGACGCCAGCGCCCGCACCTTGACCGGCACGCCGACGGGGACGCAGGCCGCCACCACCTACACGTACAGGGTGACCGACAGCGATGGCGACCCGGCCGAGCTGACGTTCAGCATCACGATTACTGCGGACAATGCGCCGAGCTTCGGCAGCGCCACCATTGCCAACCAGACCTACATGCAGAACTCGGCGATTACCCGGCTTGACCTGCCGCAGGCGAGCGGCGGCGACGGCACGCTGACGTACACGCTGGCGCCGGATGCGCCGGACGGTCTGACGTTTGACCCCAGCGCCCGCACCTTGACCGGCACGCCGACGGGGACGCAGGCCGCCACCACCTACACGTACAGGGTGACCGACAGCGATGGCGACCCGGCCGAGCTGACGTTCACCATCACGATTACTGCGGACAATGCGCCGAGCTTCGGCAGCGCCACCATTGCCAACCAGACCTACATGCAGAACTCGGCGATTACCCGGCTTGACCTGCCGCAGGCGAGCGGCGGCGACGGCACGCTGACGTACACGCTGGCGCCGGATGCGCCGGACGGTCTGACGTTTGACGCCAGCGCCCGCACCTTGACCGGCACGCCGACGGGGACGCAGGCCGCCACCACCTACACGTACAGGGTGACCGACAGCGATGGCGACCCGGCCGAGCTGACGTTCACCATCACGATTACTGCGGACAATGCGCCGAGCTTCGGCAGCGCCACCATTGCCAACCAGACCTACATGCAGAACTCGGCGATTACCCGGCTTGACCTGCCGCAGGCGAGCGGCGGCGACGGCACGCTGACGTACACGCTGGCGCCGGATGCGCCGGACGGTCTGACGTTTGACGCCAGCGCCCGCACCTTGACCGGCACGCCGACGGGGACGCAGGCCGCCACCACCTACACGTACAAGGTGACCGACAGCGATGGCGACCCGGCCGAGCTGACGTTCAGCATCACGATTACTGCGGACAATGCGCCGAGCTTCGGCAGCGCCACCATTGCCAACCAGACCTACATGCAGAACTCGGCGATTACCCGGCTTGACCTGCCGCAGGCGAGCGGCGGCGACGGCACGCTGACGTACACGCTGGCGCCGGATGCGCCGGACGGTCTGACGTTTGACCCCAGCGCCCGCACCTTGACCGGCACGCCGACGGGGACGCAGGCCGCCACCACCTACACGTACAGGGTGACCGACAGCGATGGCGACCCGGCCGAGCTGACGTTCACCATCACGATTACTGCGGACAATGCGCCGAGCTTCGGCAGCGCCACCATTGCCAACCAGACCTACATGCAGAACTCGGCGATTACCCGGCTTGACCTGCCGCAGGCGAGCGGCGGCGACGGCACGCTGACGTACACGCTGGCGCCGGATGCGCCGGACGGTCTGACGTTTGACGCCAGCGCCCGCACCTTGACCGGCACGCCGACGGGGACGCAGGCCGCCACCACCTACACGTACAAGGTGACCGACAGCGATGGCGACCCGGCCGAGCTGACGTTCAGCATCACGATTACTGCGGACAATGCGCCGAGCTTCGGCAGCGCCACCATTGCCAACCAGACCTACATGCAGAACTCGGCGATTACCCGGCTTGACCTGCCGCAGGCGAGCGGCGGCGACGGCACGCTGACGTACACGCTGGCGCCGGATGCGCCGGACGGTCTGACGTTTGACGCCAGCGCCCGCACCTTGACCGGCACGCCGACGGGGACGCAGGCCGCCACCACCTACACGTACAGGGTGACCGACAGCGATGGCGACCCGGCCGAGCTGACGTTCAGCATCACGATTACTGCGGACAATGCGCCGAGCTTCGGCAGCGCCACCATTGCCAACCAGACCTACATGCAGAACTCGGCGATTACCCGGCTTGACCTGCCGCAGGCGAGCGGCGGCGACGGCACGCTGACGTACACGCTGGCGCCGGATGCGCCGGACGGTCTGACGTTTGACCCCAGCGCCCGCACCTTGACCGGCACGCCGACGGGGACGCAGGCCGCCACCACCTACACGTACAGGGTGACCGACAGCGATGGCGACCCGGCCGAGCTGACGTTCACCATCACGATTACTGCGGACAATGCGCCGAGCTTCGGCAGCGCCACCATTGCCAACCAGACCTACATGCAGAACTCGGCGATTACCCGGCTTGACCTGCCGCAGGCGAGCGGCGGCGACGGCACGCTGACGTACACGCTGGCGCCGGATGCGCCGGACGGTCTGACGTTTGACGCCAGCGCCCGCACCTTGACCGGCACGCCGACGGGGACGCAGGCCGCCACCACCTACACGTACAGGGTGACCGACAGCGATGGCGACCCGGCCGAGCTGACGTTCAGCATCACGATTACTGCGGACAATGCGCCGAGCTTCGGCAGCGCCACCATTGCCAACCAGACCTACATGCAGAACTCGGCGATTACCCGGCTTGACCTGCCGCAGGCGAGCGGCGGCGACGGCACGCTGACGTACACGCTGGCGCCGGATGCGCCGGACGGTCTGACGTTTGACCCCAGCGCCCGCACCTTGACCGGCACGCCGACGGGGACGCAGGCCGCCACCACCTACACGTACAGGGTGACCGACAGCGATGGCGACCCGGCCGAGCTGACGTTCAGCATCACGATTACTGCGGACAATGCGCCGAGCTTCGGCAGCGCCACCATTGCCAACCAGACCTACATGCAGAACTCGGCGATTACCCGGCTTGACCTGCCGCAGGCGAGCGGCGGCGACGGCACGCTGACGTACACGCTGGCGCCGGATGCGCCGGACGGTCTGACGTTTGACGCCAGCGCCCGCACCTTGACCGGCACGCCGACGGGGACGCAGGCCGCCACCACCTACACGTACAGGGTGACCGACAGCGATGGCGACCCGGCCGAGCTGACGTTCAGCATCACGATTACTGCGGACAATGCGCCGAGCTTCGGCAGCGCCACCATTGCCAACCAGACCTACATGCAGAACTCGGCGATTACCCGGCTTGACCTGCCGCAGGCGAGCGGCGGCGACGGCACGCTGACGTACACGCTGGCGCCGGATGCGCCGGACGGTCTGACGTTTGACCCCAGCGCCCGCACCTTGACCGGCACGCCGACGGGGACGCAGGCCGCCACCACCTACACGTACAGGGTGACCGACAGCGATGGCGACCCGGCCGAGCTGACGTTCAGCATCACGATTACTGCGGACAATGCGCCGAGCTTCGGCAGCGCCACCATTGCCAACCAGACCTACATGCAGAACTCGGCGATTACCCGGCTTGACCTGCCGCAGGCGAGCGGCGGCGACGGCACGCTGACGTACACGCTGGCGCCGGATGCGCCGGACGGTCTGACGTTTGACGCCAGCGCCCGCACCTTGACCGGCACGCCGACGGGGACGCAGGCCGCCACCACCTACACGTACAGGGTGACCGACAGCGATGGCGACCCGGCCGAGCTGACGTTCAGCATCACGATTACTGCGGACAATGCGCCGAGCTTCGGCAGCGCCACCATTGCCAACCAGACCTACATGCAGAACTCGGCGATTACCCGGCTTGACCTGCCGCAGGCGAGCGGCGGCGACGGCACGCTGACGTACACGCTGGCGCCGGATGCGCCGGACGGTCTGACGTTTGACCCCAGCGCCCGCACCTTGACCGGCACGCCGACGGGGACGCAGGCCGCCACCACCTACACGTACAAGGTGACCGACAGCGATGGCGACCCGGCCGAGCTGACGTTCAGCATCACGATTACTGCGGACACCACTCCCTCAACATTGACCTTAAGCGGCCTGGCGAACGCCACCGTGAACGAGAACACGCCGTATACCGTCACGGCAAGCCTGGCGAACGCGCAGGGCGCGGTGAGCTGGACACTCGGCGGGGCCGACGGGACGGACGACTTCACGTTGTCGAGCCAGAGCAGCACGGGCGTGACAGTGAACCTGAGCGCACGGGACTATGAGAACCCGACCGACAGCGACACGAATAATACCTATATCTACACGTTGACGGCGAGAGATGGGAACGGCAACACGGCGACCAGCGGCAACATCACGGTGACGGTGAGAGATGTCGACGAGACAACACCGCCGCCGCCACCGCCACCGCCGCCACCACCGCCAAACAATGCGCCGGTTCTGCTGATGTCGGCCGGTGATCAGATATTGTTGGTGGATGAGAGCCGGACTCTGGATATCATGGGCTTGTTTAACGACAGCGACGGCGATGTACTGATCTACACGGCAACGACCGATGCCTCATCGATCGTGGCGGTGGATGTGGATTCGGCAGAGCGTTTGACCTTGACCGGCGTGGCGCTTGGCGAGACGAATGTCACGATAACGGCCTCTGACGGGCGCGGTGGCACGGCGAGCGACACCTTCAAGGTAACGGTGGCGCCGCCGAATGATGCGCCGGTGGTGGCAACGCCGCTGTCTGACCTGACGCTGGTAGTGGGCCAGACACAGCAGGTTGATGTGAGCGGCGCGTTCAGTGATGCAGACGGCGATGCGCTGACGTATACGGCAGTGTCTGCCGACGAGACGGTAGTCACGGTGACGGTAACCGGCAGCGCCCTGACTTTAACCGGCGTAGCTGTCGGTGCGGCGACCATCACGGTGACCGCGGATGACGGACGCGGCAGGGCGAGCGACCTGTTCACGGTGGCGGTCGCGTTGTCTAATGAGGCGCCGGTGGTGGCGACGCCGTTGTCTGACCAAACGCTTGACGTAGACCAGACGCAGCAGGTTGATGTGAGCGCTACCTTTACCGATGCGGACGGTGATGCGCTGGCGTATACGGCAGTGTCTGCCGATACGTCCGTCGTCACGGTAGCGATAACCGGCGCTACCCTGACCCTGACCGGCGCATCCGCCGGTGATACCGCCATCACAGTAACGGCTGATGACGGACGCGGCGGCACGGCGAGTGACCGGTTTGCCGTCACGGTCGTGATGCCGAACCGGGCGCCGGCCGTAGACATGCCGCTGTCTGACCAGGGGATTGACGTAGACCAGGTCCAACAGGTTGATGTCAGCGCTGCCTTCACCGATGCGGACGGCGATGCACTGACCTATACGGCGGTGTCGGATGATGAGACTATCGTAACGGTTACCCTGTCTGACAGCGACCTGACCCTGACCGGCATATCGGTGGGCGTTGCAAACGTTACGGTGACAGCTTCGGATGAGACAGGCGAAGCCGTGAGTGATACGTTTGCGGTAACGGTAAGCGAGGCGCCGATTGATGCGGTACAGGTGACGGATGTGCATGAAGACCTGTTACCGCATTTGGCCTTGTCGGTGATCGGGCGCACCACGCAGGTGCTCAGTGATCGGATCAGCTCGGTGCGTTCCGGGGCAGGTCAAACCAGCACGATATTGGGCCGTTCTGTGAAGCCGTCGCCGAGCACAGAGCCAGGTCAGCCTACTGCGTATGGAGCAGAGTCCGGGTTACCGCTGCTGGGTATTGAGGCGTTGCCTGAGGAAGAGCAAGCATTACCTGACGTTGGCGCCGGGGCAGAGACGCAGATCGGGATCGAGTCCGGGCCACTATTGTCTGGCACAACGAGTCGTGTTGACCCGTCTGCGGGCGAGACCGGGCAGCCATTATCAGATAATGAAGAACGACTGGCGCTGTCTGGCATAACACAGACATTCGGGCACAGCACACAGGCATTGCCGGGTACGGAGAGCCGGGTGGATCCGACCCTGGGCGGGTCCCGGACCGGCGGACGGACACAGCCAACACCGGATGTCTTTGATGTCTTCGACACACCGGGCGGTTGGGAATACCGGCGGCGGTTTGACCTGCGCCAGTTGCTGAACCGGGCATCGTTTGTACTGCCGCTGAATTTCGGGGCTGATGATGGCAGCGAATCCGGCGAGGCCGGCAAAGTAGTGACCCTGTGGGGCGAGGGCAGTTACACCGACCTGCGCAGCAAGGGCAATAATGCGGTGACTTGGGACGGCGGCGTGGCGAATTTCCACCTGGGCGCGGATATTGAGGCGACCGAGCAGCTACTGCTGGGCGCGGCCCTGTCCCGCACCGAGGGCCGGTTTGACTATACCGACCGCAGTGATGCCCGGCGCACCTTCACGGGGGATTACGACATCAGTCTGACGAGTCTGTATCCGTATGCGGACTGGATGGTGTCGCCGGACCTGAGTATCTGGGGCGCTTTGGGGTATGGTTTGGGCGAGTTGGACCTGACGGTGGACGATGAGGGGTACCGGCAGGAGTCTGATGTGGACATGTACTCGGCGGCGTTGGGCGTGACGGGTCGTTTCTTCCGGCGTGGTGGTTGGCAGTTGGGTTACCAGGGTGAGGCGATGTATGCGGCAATGTCGGTCGAGGATGCGCCGGATATCGATGTGCAGCGTGTACGGGCAGTATTGGAAGGCAGGCATATGTCGGCGACGGAGGCGGGGCAGTTTGAGCAGTTTGCCGAGTTGGGCGTGCGTATTGACGGCGGCGATGCGCAAAGCGGGGCCGGGTTGGACCTGGCCGGTGGTGTGCGCTATGCGACGGAGACAGGCTGGGCGTTACAGTTGCGCGGCGCTGGGTTAGTGGCGAACTCGAATTACCGTGAGTGGCAGGTGAGCGGGTTGTTGGAGAAGGCGTACCAGGCGGACGGCACCGGCTGGATGCTGCGGTTGACGCCGCATTACAGACCGGTCCGCAGTCTGGGCAGCATTGAGGGCGGCGCCCGGCAGTTGTGGGAGCGTAATATTGACGACATGGTACGCGGCCAGCGCAGTCCGACTTCGGATGAGTACCGGTTCGGCATGGAGACGGAGGTGGGCTATGGCCTGTTCATCCGAGACCGGTTGTGGACCGTATACAGTCGTACTACGGGTTTGGGCGAACGTTCCCGCCGGTTCATGCTGGGCACGGAGATGAGCGACGTGTTACTGGGCGGCAGCGTACTGCGGGTAGGGTTTGAAGGCGTACGCGAAGAATCCTGGAACATATCACCGGAGCACAGCTTCTGGCTGAACCTGGAGTGGGGCTACAGGTAATAAGGGGTCGCCCTGCGGGCGACACAGTGTTCGACTGGACTCCCGTTTACACGGGAGTGGTACGGTGCCACCCAGGCGACACATTATTCCACCTTGACAACCCCATAACAGGCTACTAACATCAGCTCCAACAGTAAACAGAAATGTTTACACTCATCTGATGAACGGAATAACGGGAGTTAAACCATGAATGAAACAAAGGTAGCACAAGCAAAACCAGCGGCAGAATCACATTATTTTACGCCGGAGCAGGACATACTCATGTTCAACGAACATGCCTACGTAAAACGGATGACAGCATGCGGTTTTAACGAGCAGCAGGCGGAAGCGCTGGCTGCTGAGCAAGGTGATCTGTTGAACAACCTGGCGACGAGGGTCGATGTCGACAACATCAACGCAAGTTTCGAGAAGGTCTACCTGCGTTTTGATGAGGTCGATAAGCGTTTCGAGAAGGTCGAACATGAGATCAAAGATATTCGCCAAAACATGGCGACCAAAGAAGATCTCAAAGTGATTCACCAAAACATGCAACACATGGCCACCAAGGAGTACGTTAAGAAGGAGATTGATAACGCCGTTAATAATGGCGTTGGTAACCTCAGGTCGGAGATACTCAAATTGATGCTGGGCCAGACGATTGCCATCTGTGGAAGCACATTCGTAATAATCAAGTTTGTGCAGTAAACCCCCTTGGAGCGCGGGCGTCCCGCCTGCAGGCAGGCGAGACTCCTGCGATATCAGACCAGTGTTGACCTCCCAGTGTGTGCAAAATGAAAGTTGTACTTGCATTTTGCACCCATCCTGATTACATTGAAACCTACGTAGAGCGGGACCTCCGGCAGCTCATCACCATTAAAGACCTGGCGCTGTTTGAGAAATTTGTGCGTATCTGCGCCGGGCGGACCGGTCAATTGCTGAATCTGCAAAGTCTTGGCAATGATGTCGGGATATCCCATACCACTGCGCGCAGTTGGCTCACATTGCTGCAAGCCAGTTATATCGTATTTCTGCTACAGCCCTGGCACGTTAATATCTCCAAGCGACAAATCAAATCTCCCAAGCTCTACTTTTATGATGTGGGTCTGGCAGCCTGGTTGCTGGGCATTGAGAGCGAACTGCATGTCAAAACACATCCGCTTAGAGGTAATCTGTTTGAGAACCTGGTAATCGCCGAGGCATTGAAATACCGTTACCATAGAGGAAAACGCAACAACCTTTACTTTTGGCGCGATGGTAAAGGCAATGAAGTGGACCTGCTTGTTGAGAATGGCCCCAACATCGTGCCGGTCGAAATCAAAGCCGGCGCCACGATCAATAACGACTATTTCAAAGGACTGCGAATATTCACCAGCAAATTACCCGCACAGCCTGAAACCAGTGTTCTGATATACGGTGGTACCGAGCAACAAAATCGCAGTGACGTAACGATCTGGCCGGTAAACGACGTATCGACAATGATGGCATCCTTCACCCCGGGAACGCAGGCGTCCTGCCCGCAGGCAGGAGGAACACCTGCGATCCCAGGTCAGCGCTAAGCGCCCCATCCTATTCCCGCGCAAGCGCCCCCCATCCCATCTTGACAACCCCATAACAGGCTACTAACATCAGATCTAACAGTAAGCAGAAATGTTTACACTCATCTAATGAACGGAAAAACGGGAGCTAAACTATGAATGAAACAACGGTAGCACAAGCAATACCAGCGGCAGAGACGCATTATTTTACGCCGGAGCAAGACATACTCATGTTCAACGAACATGCCTACATAAAACGGATGACAGCATGCGGTTTTAACGAGCAGCAGGCGGAAGCGCTGGCGGCAGAGCAGGGTGATCTGTTGAACAACCTTGCCACAAGAGCGGACATCAAAAAAATTGATCGGCGTTTTGACAAGGTTGAACAAGAGCTCAAACAGATTCGCAGTGAGATGGCCACCAAGGAGTACGTTAAGAAGGAGATTGATAACGCCGTTAATAATGGCGTTGGTAACCTCAGGTCAGAGATACTCAAATTGATGCTGGGCCAGACGATTGCCATCTGTGGAATCACATTTGTAATGCTCAAGTTTGCCTTGTAACTCCATCCCCCCCGTAGCGCGGTCGTCCCGCCCGCAGGCAGGCGAGACGCTTGCGATCCCAGGTCAATGCCAAACTCCCTCGCTGTCAGGTTATCCCTTTCTGTTGCGGTCAGGTCGTTTTCTTGTCAATAGCGATCTAGCGCATCCGGTTCAATATTCGCTACCTTGGACATCGCTCTTGAAAATGCCTGCTTGTCACCTCTTTGCGCGCGGTCATATAAATACTGCTCAGTCATCAATGCGGACAGTTTTTCCGCAGCCGCAGATGCAATGAACTGATTGATAGAGATACCTTCTTTCTTAGCCAGCAACCTGATTTGGCTATGCAGTGATTCAGGTAGTCTTAGACTCAGTGCGCTCATTATTGCATACCTCTCAACAACATGAATTCTCTTGGTGTAACCGCTTTTATCCCGAACTTGTCGCAACCCTGAAAGTCCCTTTTGTTGTAGGTGATGATATATGCGCTCTGCGATGCCACAGCCACCTCCAACACTAAATCATCCTTGGCATCTCTTAAATATGGTCGCCACAGATAGAAGATACTGTGTTTTCTGGACTGACTGAGAAAATAATCCAGAATCGCGTCAATATCATTTTCATTTAAATCGTCTGATAAATCAGTTCGTTTTATTATAGTTTCATATTCCAGGAAAAGCGGTACGGAAACATTAGGGGTGTACAGCCCGTCCGGCAGTTGAACCAACAACTTATAAGCCGCCCCCCGTTGCGATTTCAGTGCACAAACAAATACATTTGTGTCAATGACAACATTTATCGAATCCATTACATAGTATTATATTCAATACCAAAGAATTTGCAACACAAAGCCTGGGACATCTTTCAGTATTTTCCAATACAGGAATAAGTCTGAAGTCAGTATTCGACTGAATATTGACGAAATATGACATTGGTTTTAAACTTACTACACGTGCGGAAAACAGATTTTATAAAGAACCATGGCAAGCAGCTTGAATTTATCTTTGACAAATGAACTGCGGCAATTCATCGATAGTCGAACGGGTGACTCCAGCGTTTATGCAACACCAAGCGAATATATACGCGACCTGATCCGCCATGATATGGAAGCTGACATGACACTCAAACATGTTCTGGCCGGCCTTGAAGATATTAAACAAGGACAGATGTCAGAAAAATCCATCCTTGACATAGCGCATGAATCCTGAGATTCGTGAGACAGCGCAAACGCTATGTTCTGACGAAAACGGCAGAGCGGGATTTAACGAGTCGCCCTTCGGGCGACACAGCATCTGACTGGACTCCCGCTTCCGCGGGAGTGGTACTGAGGCGGAGTTCCCCGCGCAAGCCCCCCCCATCCCATTCCCGCGAAAGCGGGAATCCAGTGAGACAAAGCGTCGCCCCAGGCGACACATTATTCCACTGAATCCATCTGACTTCACCTTGACAACCCCATAACAGGCTACTAACATCAGATCTAACAGTAAGCAGAAATGTTTACACTCATCTAATGAACGGAAAAACGGGAGTTAAACCATGAATGAAACAACGGTAGCACAAGCAATACCAGCGGCAGAGACGCATTATTTTACGCCGGAGCAAGACATACTCATGTTCAATGAACATGCCTACGTAAAACGTATGACAGCATGCGGTTTTAACGAGCAGCAGGCGGAAGCGCTGGCGGCAGAGCAGGGCGATCTGTTGAACAACCTGGCGACGAGAGCGGACATCAAAAAAATTGACCGGCGTTTTGACGAGGTTGACAAACGTTTTGAAAAGATCGAACAAGAGATCAAAGATATTCGCCAAAACATGGCGACCAAAGAAGATCTGAAAGTGATTCACCAAAACATGCAACACATGGCCACCAAGGAGTACGTTAAGAAGGAGATTGATAACGCCGTTGATAACCTCAGGTCGGAGATACTCAAATTGATGCTGGGTCAGACGATTGCCATCTGTGGAATCACATTTGTAATGCTCAAGTTTGCCTTGTAACTCCATCCCCCCCGGGAGCGCGGTCGTCCCGCCCGCAGGCAGGCGAGATGCCTGCGACCCCAGGTGAGCTCTAAGACCCCATCCCATTAAAGTCGGACTGTTATGTTCTAACCTGTAACCGCTGTTCATATTCTGACCAAAATAAGCGCCATCGTAGAATGGTCTTGACTATTATACGATACTATTGATAATAGTCAGGCATGGAAAGATTCCCTCGACTATATGAATCCCTGTTGTCATATCACCTGGCGCATTACCGCCAGATGGCCTTCATCAGCGGTCCGCGACAAGTAGGTAAAACGACTGCTTGCCGCGCCCATGCGGACCTGTACCTTAACTGGGACAATATTGATGATCGGGAACTTATCCTGACCGGTCCCGCGCGTGTTGCCGAGCGCTTGCCGCTGCACCGGCTTACCGAACAGCCACCGGTCGTGCTGTTTGATGAATTGCACAAGTACGCCCGCTGGAAGCAGTTTTTGAAAGGTCTGTTTGATACGTATGCCGACCAGGTCCGCATTACTGCCACCGGCAGCAGTCGTATGGATGTCTATCGGCGCGGCGGTGACAGCCTGATGGGGCGGTATTTCCCGTACCGCATGCATCCATTCTCCGTTGCGGAGATAATCACCCGACAACCCCCGGCAGCCAACCGTATCGTCCGTGACCCGCAACCAATCAGCACGACGGAATTTGCTGCGTTATGGAGTCATGGCGGTTATCCCGAACCGTTCCTGAAACGCGACCCGCGCTTCAGTCGCCGCTGGCAATCGCTGCGTTATGATCAACTGGTCCGGGAAGATCTGCGCGACCTGACACAAATCCAACAAACAGACCAACTGGGACTTCTGGTCAAGTTGTTATCTGCCCGTTCCGGAAGCCAACTGGTTTACGCCAACCTTGCAAAACAGTTACGGGTATCCATCGATACGGTGCGCCGCTGGGTCAACACACTGTGCGACCTCCATCAGGGCTTCCTGCTCAAACCATGGCACAAGAATGTATCCCGTTCGCTGCGTAAAGAGCCCAAGTGGTTTCTGACTGATTGGGCCAATATTGAGGATACCGGGAGCAGGGCAGAGACATTTGTGGCCTGTCACTTGCTCAAGGCGGTGGATGGTTGGAACGATATGGGCCTGGGCAGGTTTGAACTTGGCTACCTGCGCGACAAGGAAAAACGGGAAGTCGATTTTCTGGTGGCGCGCGACGGCGACCCCTGGTTCCTGGCCGAAGTCAAATACACCGCCACAACGCTCGGCCCGAGCCTGAAATATTACCAGCGCCATCTGGCCGCGCCGCATGCATTTCTGATAGTCATCGATGCCGACTATATCAATGCCGATTGCTTTGCCAAACCGAATCACCCGCTCATCGTACCGGCGCAAACGTTTTTGTCGCAGTTGTTGTGAAGCCGAACTGGGCACCCAAGCCAGCGCTAAGCCCCCCATCCCATTCACGCGAAAGCCGTGCAGCAGCAGGCCGCCGGCGTCCGAGGTGAGCCGACCGCGGTCAAATCGACCGGTGACCTGACGCCGACCAAAGCATTGAAATTCCAGTTGGGTTGTTGTACACTGTGTCGTCATGGGGTCTACTCTCCAACTTAATGTAAGTTGTTGATACCACTCACATTATACGCGAGGATGAGACCCTTTTACAATTGTTTGTGAGAAATCCGGGCTAAGCTTCCCTTGGTCCAAAAGCAGCGTACTGACGCTTTTTCCGAGGGGCACAAATGTTCAAGATTCAACCACACAGTTCGTGAGGAGGACGGCATCTGACATGAGCAAGACACCAACCCAACACCGAAATCCATGGCGGTTCAAGTGGGCGGCTGCCGCTTCGCTTATC
The DNA here is from genome assembly GCA_965221335.1 of Gammaproteobacteria bacterium. Taxonomy (GTDB): domain Bacteria; phylum Pseudomonadota; class Gammaproteobacteria; order Eutrophobiales; family Eutrophobiaceae; genus JAAXHV01. The sequence continues at coordinate 25,532 of CBDCSC010000006.1, forward strand.
GCCTTTGCCGCCCTGCCGGTCGGCGCCAGCGCGGCGCCCGCGAGCGCCGAAGCCATCGAGGAAGTGGTGGTCATCGGCACCCGCGGCGCCCCCCGTTCGGTTGAAGATTCCTCCGTTCCGGTGGACACCATCAGCAGCGAGGACTTTGAAAACCAGGGTGGAAGTGACATGTCCAACCTGATCCGCGCCCTCGTGCCTTCGTTCCACGTCAGCGACAATCCGTCCCGCGACCTTGCGGCCCTGCTGCGGCCTGTCAACCTGCGCGGCTTGGCGCCCGACCACACCTTGGTGCTGATGAACAACAAGCGTCGGCACCGCGGCTCGGTCATTCAGTGGATTTCCAATGGCGCATCCAATGGCGCCCAAGGGCCGGACATCTCCGCCATTCCCGCGATCGCCATCAAGCGCATGGAGGTGCTGCGTGACGGCGCCGCTGCCCAGTACGGCTCCGACGCCATCGCCGGCGTGCTCAACTTCGTGCTCAAGGATGCTGCCGAAGGCTTATCCGTTGAAGTCAAGCACGGCTTTTACACCAAGGACAGCGGCGAAGATCTGACCACCATTGCCGGCAATGCCGGCCTGCCGCTGGGCGGCGCCGGCTTCCTCAACTTGAGCTTGGAACTCGGCCAATCCTCGGACACCGAGCGCAGCGTGCAGCACCGTGACGCCGCAGCCCTGATCAACTTGGACATTCCCAATGTGGCGGACCCTGCCAAGCCCTGGGGTTCGCCCAAGGTAAGCGACAGCATCAAAGCAGTGGCCAACATCGGCATCGACATCAACGACAGCATGGAGTTCTACGCCTTTGGCAACTTCTCCAGCCGTGAGGTGGAAACGCCCTTCTTCTTCCGCAGCCCCATGAACCGCACCGGTGTGTACAAGACCGGGGACAACATCTTCCTGACCGCGGGGGACGGCTGCCAGGAGAAGCACGGCGTGCCCTCCACCGCCGAAAACCTGCTGGCCTACCGCGATGCGGTGGCAGCGGACCCGAACTGCTTTTCGTTCGTTGAGCTTTATCCAGAGGGTTTCACGCCCATCTTCGGCGCGGAAATGACCGACTACTCACTGTTCGCCGGTGTCAAGGGCGGCTTGTCCAACGGACTGCTGTACGACGTCTCCACCAGCGTCGGCGAAAACAACATGGACGGCTTCCTCAAAAACTCGCTGAACCCGTCTTTAGGCGCCAACTCGCCGCGGGACTTTGACATCGGCGAGTACACCCAGCGGGACACCAACTTCAACATCGATCTGTCCTACCCCGTGGACGTGGGCCTGGCTTCGGACCTGAACATCGCGGGCGGCTTCGAGTGGCGCGAGGAGAAGTTCAAGATCTCCACGGGCGAGCCCGCCTCCTGGGAAATCGGGCCCTACCAGCAGTACGGGTTCGGCACCGGCTCCAATGGATTCGGTGGCTTCAACCCCGTCTCCTCAGGCGCCTGGGATCGGGCCAACATCGCCACCTACGTCGACACTGAGGTCAACGTCACCGACAACTGGCGCATCGGCGGCGCCCTGCGCTGGGAGGATTTCGACGGCTTTGGCAGCACCACCAACTTCAAGTTCGCCACCCGCCTGCAGGTTGCCGACGCTTTGGCCCTGCGCGGTTCCTACGGCACCGGCTTCCGGGCACCGACGCCCGGCCAGTCCAACGCCCGTAACGTCTCCACCGTGGTCAATGCCGCCACCAACGCTTTCGAGGAGCGCGGCACCATCGGCTCCACCCATCCGGTGGCAATGGCCCTCGGCGGCAGGGAGCTGGAGCCCGAGGAATCGGAGAACTTCACGCTGGGCGTGGTGCTGACGCTGGACAACGGCTTGAGCTTGACGGCGGATTACTTCCGCATTGACGTGGATGACCGCATCGCGCTCTCAGGCTTGTACGACGTCACTGACGCCATCAAGCAGGCGCTGATCGCGGACGGCGTGCCAGAGGCCGCGGAATTCACGTCGGTGCGCTATTTCACCAACGACTTCGACACCAGGACCGAGGGTGTGGATGTGGTGCTGACCTACGGCTGGGAAACTTACCTTGGCAGCACTGACCTGCTGGCCTCCTTTAACCACACCACCACCAAGGTGAAGAACTTCCGAACCGGCTCGACGATCGCCGCCGGCGATACCGTAGACAACCTGGAGCGCGGCGCGCCCGAGACGCGCTTCAACCTGACGCTGACCCACAGCGTCAACAATTGGTACTTCATGGGCCGCTATAGCTATTTCGGGGAGTGGTACGACGACCATAGCGCCGATGAATTCGACGGCTACGGCCTCGTGGACTTGCTGGCCCAGTACAACTTCGCCAGTGGCCTGGCCATTTCGGTGGGGGCGGAAAACGCGCTAAATGAATACCCGGACAAAGCCATCAACACCGGCAACGGGCGCAAGTACCCGCGCTACTCCCCGGCCGGCCACAACGGCGCCTTGGTCTTCGCCAGGATCAGCTACTCGATGTAGCCGGCTTGCGGCCAACAAGCGCCGTGTGGGGCGTCAGACCGTGTACCTGGAAAACTGCCGCGTGCTAGTGAACGGGATGCGGGAACTCGGCTTCAAGAACCTGTTGCCTGACGAGTTGCAGTCGCCGGTTTTGTACTCGTGGTGAGTGCCATCCATATTCTGGCTCTCAACCATATGGCATTGCCACGTTCGGTCAGAAGCCCCTGGTGGGTCAGAGGGCTGGTTGTTTGCGCCGCGCTGTTTTACGCATTCTTCTTTGTGCAGAATCTGCTGGAACTGCTTGTAAGATAGTTGTGCCGAATAAACGGGCGGCTCAAGGCGCTCAGCGCTAAGCCCCCCATCCCATTCCCGCGCAAGCGGGAATCCAGTGAAACTACGAGTCGCCCCCAGGCGACACAATATTGAACCGGACGCCTGCGATCCCAGTCTGGCGCCCCCTGTATCAATAACATTTGCATAATTTTCTGCTGCTGATACACTTACTGACGCAGTATCACGAGAAAATGTCATACATCTAAAATCGATATGCTAGAATATTAAAGTTATTTCATAAGATATAGAATTCAGCGTATGGCTTGAAATGCAGAATGCAATATCCCGAAAACGCTTGAAAAGTTGTGTCGGGTTTGGTTTGATATAGCACTGCTGTTTCTGCGGGAATGAGGGTCAAAAAATAAGTGTGCTTGGCTGTGGTGTATAACTGGCTCACCAGGGTCCGCAATACACGCGCTTGCGGTCTAAGCACCAATGTGCCTGTTTTCAGCGCGCCGGCCGGCGCCGCGCCAACCATCCTGCAATACCTTACCCGCTTGCTGTGCCGCGTCCCGGCAGTCGTTCTCGCGTTCACCTTGTTCAGTCCCCAATCACTGCTGGCGCAATCCACGCCGGCCCAGCCTCAGCACTTCACCGTCGGCGTGTCCCAGGAAGTTGGTGCAGGGTCTAATACTACAGGTCAAGCCCAGTTGAACTGGGCCAACCCGGCCGACAGCAGCATCACAAAGTACCAGGTACGGCACAAGGCGGGCACGGGTTTCACGTCCCCATCAGATGATAACCTGTGGACCGATATTGCAAACAGCAACCGCTTCTCGACGTTTGTGTTTGTAAGGAATCTGACGTTTGGAACGACCTATGTCTTCCAGGTGCGCGCGTTCAATGCGAATGGCGCCGGAACGGAGAGCACTGCGCTGACGGCGGCGCCGACACCATTGCCCGTCCCGCAAGGCATTTCGGGCCAATTTCTTCATCCGCCGACGAATGTCGTGGTCACAACGCCCGATTTTGGCAAGATCAAGGTCACTTGGGATTGGTATGATCCCATCTGCTCCTCGATTCAGGGTGAACCCTACATATTTGAGGTGGTCTACAGGAAGCCTTCAGTACCCTGGACCACTATAAGTAAAGGTACTGACGCAGGTAAATACACCCTTTATTACAATCATGGTAATAACACCTACTTAACAGAGTGGGAGTTTCCCAGGTTGGGCAGTCGTGGACAACCTGATGTGATATTGGATTCGGAGGAGTACGAAGTCAGTGTAACGTATGCTGGTGGGAGGTATCTTGATCTCCCCGATCCCGATATTTGCAACGGCTATGGTTCCTGGACCTCGCCGATCAGCGTCATCGTGCAGTCGGATACGAATCCTGACTTTGGCGGCGCGACGATCCCGGATCAGTTCTACACCCAGGGCACGGCCATCACGCCGCTGGTATTGCCGGAGGCGACGGGCAACGGCACGCTGAGCTACAGCATGACGCCGTCGCTGCCTGCGGGTCTGAGCTTTGACGCTGCGACGCGCACGCTCAGCGGCACGCCGACGACGCTGCAAGCGGCGACGGCATACACCTACACGGCGACTGACGCCCAGGGCGATACCAGTTCGCTGACGTTTAACATCACGGTGGTAGCGCTGGCCAAGCCGGCCAATCTCACTGCCACCCCCGGCAACGCCCAGGTTACGCTGAGTTGGGATGATCCGAGTGACAGTACCATCACCAAGTACCAGGTCCGCTATGCCCAGGGTACCGCCGACCCGACGACTGCGACCTGGATGGACATTGCCAACAGCGGCGCGACGACCACGACGCACACCGTTGACAACCTGACCAACGGCACGACCTATGCGTTCCAGGTCCGCGCGCTGGCAGGCGTTGCCGAAGGCCCGGCCTCGGATACGGCCACGGCGACCCCGATAGCCACCCCGGCCATTCAAGTGGCGCCGGCCACCCTGGTGGTCGATGAGGGCGGCAGCAACACCTTTGACGTGACCCTGGCCACCGCGCCGACCGCTGCGGTCACCGTCACTCTCACCAGCGACGACGGCGATGTCACGGTCAGCCCGACGTCGCTGACGTTCACCACGACGAACTACAGTACCGCGCAGACGGTGACGGTAAACATGGCGGCGAGCCCCACTGACGGCGCTGCCACTATCACCTTAAGCGCCGCCGGCGGCAACTACGCCGGCCTCACGGCCACGGTCGCGGTCACATCGAATGCGCTGCCGACCTTCGGCGCCCAGACCATTGCCGACCAGACCTACCCGCAGGGCGCCCAGATTACGACGCTGAGCCTGCCGCAGGCCAGTGGCGGTGACGGCACACTGACGTACACGTTAACACCGACCCCGCCAGCGGGTCTGGCGTTTGATGCGACCGCCCGCACCTTAACCGGCACCCCGACCGCGCCCCAGGCGGCGACCGAATACACCTACACCGCCACCGATACGGACGGGGATACGGCCACGCTGACGTTCGACATCCGTATTACGCCCACGCTAACCATCGGCGGTGTGACCGATGCCAACTTAGCCGAGAATACGGCCTACACCGGCAATGCGACCTTGACCGGCACGCCGGTGGGCAACATCACCTGGGCGTTGACCGGTGACGACGCCAATGCGAACGGGTTTACGCTGTCGAACCAGAGCAACACCGGCGCCACCGTAACCCTGGGCGCCAAGGACTTCGAGGCCCCGACGGACAACGACACCAATAACATTTATGTGTACACGTTAACGGCGACGGACGATGACAGCAACATCGCCACCGTGAACGTGGCCATCACCATTACCAATGTGGACGAGCCCGCCACACTGACGCTGACGGGCCTGGCCGATGCCAGCGTGAGCGAGAACCAGGCTTACACGGTGGATGCGTCCTTGACCGGCGCCCTGGGCGCGGTCACGTGGACACTGGGCGGGGCGGATGCGGGTGCGTTTACGCTGCCGGCGGCGCACCAGAGTCAGGCCGGGGCGCGGGTGAGCTTAGCGGCGCGGGACTTTGAGACCCCGACCGACAGTGACGCCGGCAACACTTACGAGTACACGTTAACGGCGACGGATGCGAACACCAACACGGTGACCTCCAGCGTCTACACGGTGACGGTCACCGATGTGGACGAGGCCCCGGCCAAGCCCACTAACCTGACTGCCGCTGCCGGCGACACCGAGGTCACGCTGACCTGGACCAACCCGAACGACAGTACCATTACCAAGTACCAGGTGCGCCAGGCCCAGGGCGCCACCATACCGGCCACCACCGCCTGGACCGACATTGCCAACAGCACGGCCACGACCACGACCCACACTGTTGACAACCTGACCAACGGCACCACCTATGCGTTCCAGATACGCGCGGTGGTCGGTACCGCCAACGGCCCGGACTCGGACACGGTCACGGCCACCCCCAGACCGGACCCGGCCATTACCGTCGCACCGGACACCCTGGTGGTCGATGAGGGCGGCAGCAACACCTTTGATGTGACCCTGGTCGCGGCCCCGACCGCCGCGGTCGCCATCACCGTGGCCAGCAACAACGCCAGCGTGACGGTCAACCCGACGTCGCTGACGTTCAGCGCCACCAACTACACGACCCCACAGACGGTGACGGTGACCATGGCGGCCAACCCGTCATCCAATGGCAACGCCACCCTCACCTTAACCGCCGCCGGCGGCAACTACGACACGCTCACGGCCACGGTCGCGGTGACATCGAATGCGCTGCCGAGCTTCGGCACGCAGACCATTGCCGACCAGACCTACCCGCAGGGTACGGCGATTACCACGCTGAACCTGCCGCAGGCCAGCGGCGGTGACGGCACACTGGCGTACACGTTAACGCCGACCCCGCCGGCGGGTCTGACCTTCAATGCGACCGCCCGCACCTTAACCGGCACGCCGACCGCGCCGCAGGCGGCCACCGAATACACCTACACCGCCACCGATACGGACGGGGATACGGCCACGCTGACGTTCGACATCCGTATTACGCCCACGCTAACCATCGGCGGTGTGACCGATGCCAACTTAGCCGAGAATACGGCCTACACCGGCAATGCGACCTTAAGCGGCACGCCGGTGGGCAACATCACCTGGGCGTTGACCGGTGACGACGCCAATGCGAACGGGTTTACGCTGTCGAACCAGAGCAACACCGGCGCCACCGTAACCCTGGGCGCCAAGGACTTCGAGGCCCCGACGGACAACGACACCAATAACATTTATGTGTACACGTTAACGGCGACGGACGATGACGGCAACATCGCCACCGTGAACGTGGCCATCACCATTACCAATGTGGACGAGCCCGCCACACTGACGCTGACGGGCCTGGCCGATGCCAGCGTGAGCGAGAACCAGGCTTACACGGTGGATGCGTCCTTGACCGGCGCCCTGGGCGCGGTCACGTGGACACTGGGCGGGGCGGATGCGGGTGCGTTTACGCTGCCGGCGGCGCACCAGAGTCAGGCCGGGGCGCGGGTGAGCTTAGCGGCGCGGGACTTTGAGACCCCGACCGACAGTGACGCCGGCAACACTTACGAGTACACGTTAACGGCGACGGATGCGAACACCAACACGGTGACCTCCAGCGTCTACACGGTGACGGTCACCGATGTGGACGAGGCCCCGGCCAAGCCCACTAACCTGACTGCCGCTGCCGGCGACACCGAGGTCACGCTGACCTGGACCAACCCGAACGACAGTACCATTACCAAGTACCAGGTGCGCCAGGCCCAGGGCGCCACCATACCGGCCACCACCGCCTGGACCGACATTGCCAACAGCACGGCCACGACCACGACCCACACTGTTGACAACCTGACCAACGGCACCACCTATGCGTTCCAGATACGCGCGGTGGTCGGTACCGCCAACGGCCCGGACTCGGACACGGTCACGGCCACCCCCAGACCGGACCCGGCCATTACCGTCGCACCGGACACCCTGGTGGTCGATGAGGGCGGCAGCAACACCTTTGATGTGACCCTGGTCGCGGCCCCGACCGCCGCGGTCGCCATCACCGTGGCCAGCAACAACGCCAGCGTGACGGTCAACCCGACGTCGCTGACGTTCAGCGCCACCAACTACACGACCCCACAGACGGTGACGGTGACCATGGCGGCCAACCCGTCATCCAATGGCAACGCCACCCTCACCTTAACCGCCGCCGGCGGCAACTACGACACGCTCACGGCCACGGTCGCGGTGACATCGAATGCGCTGCCGAGCTTCGGCACGCAGACCATTGCCGACCAGACCTACCCGCAGGGTACGGCGATTACCACGCTGAACCTGCCGCAGGCCAGCGGCGGTGACGGCACACTGGCGTACACGTTAACGCCGACCCCGCCGGCGGGTCTGACCTTCAATGCGACCGCCCGCACCTTAACCGGCACGCCGACCGCGCCGCAGGCGGCCACCGAATACACCTACACCGCCACCGATGCGGACGGGGATACGGCCGAGCTGACGTTCGACATCCGTATTACGCCCACGCTAACCCTCGGCGGTGTGGCCGATGCCAACTTAGCCGAGAATACGGCCTACACCGGCAATGCGACCTTGACCGGCACGCCGGTGGGCAACATCACCTGGGCGTTGACCGGTGACGACGCCAATGCCAACGGCTTTACCCTGTCGAACCAGAGCAACACCGGCGCCACCGTAACCCTGGGCGCCAAGGACTTTGAGGTCCCGACGGACAACGACACCAATAACATTTATGTGTACACGTTAACGGCGACGGACGATGACAGCAACATCGCCACCGTGAACGTGGCCATCACCATTACCAATGTCGATGAGCCCGCCACGCTGACGCTGACGGGCCTGGCCGATGCCAGCGTGAGCGAGAACCAGGCGTACACGGTGGATGCGTCCTTGACCGGTGCCCTGGGTGCGGTCACGTGGACACTGGGCGGGGCGGATGCGGGTGCGTTTACGCTGCCGGCGGCGAACCAGAGTCAGACCGGGGCGCGGGTGAGCCTGGCGGCGCGGGACTTTGAGACCCCGACCGACAGTGACGCCGGCAACACTTACGAGTACACGTTAACGGCGACGGATGCGAACACCAACACGGTGACCTCAGCCGTCTACACGGTGACGGTCACCGATGTGGACGAGGCCCCGGCCAAGCCGACCAACCTGACTGCCGCTGCCGGTGACACCGAGGTCACGCTGAACTGGACCAACCCGAACGACAGTACCATCACCAGGTACCAGGTGCGCCAGGCCCAGGGCGCCACCATACCGGCCACCACCGCCTGGAACGACATTGCCAACAGCACGGCCACGACCACGACCCACACTGTTGACAACCTGACCAACGGCCAGGTGTATGCGTTCCAGATACGCGCCGTGGTCGGCGCCGCCAACGGCCCGGACTCGGACACGGTCACGGCCACCCCGACCCTGGCCGTCCCCGACGCACCGACGAACCTGACGGCCACCGCCGGTGACACGCAGGTCGTCTTAAACTGGACCAACCCGACCAACGCCAGCACGCTTGACAACCTGCAAGTCCGCTACAAGGCCACCGCCGACCTGCCGTTTAATGACAACACCGATACGTGGACTGACCTGGCCGCAACAGCCACGACCTACACGGCCACGGGCCTGACCAACGGCACCGGCTACACGTTTGCAGTACGCGCCACCAACACCGCCGGCAACAGTACTCCGGCCACCGCCACGGCCACACCGAGGGCGCCGGCCCCAGCACGCACGCTGACGTTCACGTTCTCCGATGATGGAACTACCATCACCATTGCTGCTTCGGGCAGTTTGGATGTTTCCGACTTCGGTAATCCATTTAATACGACGTTGAATAATAGTGATGGGTACCCAGGTCTATTTTTGGGCGATCTGAAGAGATGGCAGATTCATCCGCAGCTCCTGGATGCCACACCAATTAGCAAATATGACTCGTTCACGAACATCACAACCACCGGCTTGAATACCTATACGGGTAATGGGGAAATCGCAACCCTGAGCAACTACAGCCACGACTTCAGCATCTATTTTCGAAACGACAGTTTGGATCAGACCTTGGAATTGGACCAGGCCAATCTCACCGGAAACATTTATGACCTGACGGGCAAGAATGTGACGTTCACCGGCACACTGTCCGGAACTCTTGGGGACAATGACTTCCACATTGAGCACGCGATTGGCACGCAGAAGATCATATTCACGACCACCACCGCCACGGTACCGGTTGCGCCGACGGGTCTGACTGCGACAGCCGGTGATACGCAGGTAACGCTCAATTGGACCGACCCGAACGACGACACCATTACCAAGTATCAGGTGCGCTACGGCGCCGGGTCCACCGTACCCGCTACCGCCACCTGGGACGACATCACCGGCAGTGGCGCCACCACCACCAGCCACATAGTAACGGGCCTGACCAACACCACCGAATACGCGTTCGAGATTCGCGCAGTCAATGCGACCGGCAACAGCGACGCCTCGGCCACGGTGACGGCCACCCCAACGCTGGCGATACCCGACGCCCCGACCGCCCTGACGGCAACAGCGGGCAATGCCCAGGTCACCCTGACCTGGACCAACCCGACCAACGCCAGCACGATTACCAACATACAAGTCCGCTACAAGGCCACCGCCGACCTGCCGTTTAATGACAACACCGATACGTGGACTGACCTGGTCGCAACAGCCACGACCTACACGGCAACCAGTCTGACCAACGGCACGGATTACACGTTTGCCGTACGCGCCACCAACACCGCCGGCAACAGTACTGCGGCGACGGCCACGGCCACGCCGACGCTGCCGGCCCCGGCTGCGCCCACGGGTCTGTCTGCGGCAGCGGGCGACACGCAGGTGACGCTCAATTGGACCAACCCGCAAAACACCAGCATCACCAAGTACCAGGTGCGCTACGGCGCCGGGTCCACCGTACCCGCCACCGCCAACTGGGAGGACATCACCGGCAGCGGCGCCAGCACCATCAGCCACGACGTGACCGGCCTGACCAACGGCACCGAATACGCGTTTGAAATCCGCGCGGTGAACGCGACCGGCAACAGCGACGCCTCGGCCACGGTGACGGCGACACCCACGGCGCCAACCCCGGCACGCACGCTGACGTTCACGTTCTCCGATGATGGAACTACCGTCACCATTGCTGCTTCGGGCAGTTTGGATGTCTCGGGCTTCAATTATGTCCTGGATACCACGCCGCAAGCTGAGGGATACAGAGGTCTGCTTATAGACGATACGGAGATATGGCAAATTATGCCTCAGTTGGATACCACACCACTTAGCTGGTACGACTCGCTCCCGAACTTTGTCACCACAGGCTCGAGCACCTACACGGGTAATGCGCAAATCGAAACCCTGAGCAACTACAGCCACGATTTTGCTATCTATTTCGACACCTATTTTAAATGGTTGTACATAGACAAGGCCAATCTCACCGGAAACATTTATGACCTGACGGGCAAGAATGTGACGTTCACCGGCACTCTGTCCGGAACTCTTGGGGACAATGACTTCCACATTGAGCACGCGATTGGCACGCAGAAGATCATCTTCACGACCACCACCGCCACGGTGCCGGCTGCGCCTACGGGTCTGACTGCGATATCCGGTGATACGCAGGTGACTCTGAACTGGACCGACCCGAACGACGACACCATCACCAAGTATCAGGTGCGCTACGGCGCCGGGTCCACCGTACCCGCCACCGCTAGCTGGGGCGATATTTCCGGCAGCGACGACGAGACCACGACCCATACAGTAACGGGCCTGACCAACACCACCGAATACGCGTTCGAGATTCGCGCAGTCAATGCGACCGGCAACAGTGATGCGTCGGCCACGGTGACGGCCACCCCCGCGCTGGCGATACCCGACGCCCCGACCGGCCTGACGGCAACGGCGGGCAACGCCCAGGTCACCCTGACCTGGACACTGCCGACCAATACCAGCGTGATTGGCGATGTACAGGTACGCTGGAAGGCCACCGCTGACCTGCCTTTCAACGACACCACCGACACTTGGACCAACCTCAACGACGGCACGGCCACGACCTACACGGCCACGAGCCTGATCAACGGCACTGGTTACACGTTTGCCGTACGCGCCACCAACACCGCCGGCAACAGTACTGCGGCGACGGCCACGGCCACGCCGACGCTGCCGGCCCCGGCTGCGCCCACGGGCCTGTCTGCGGCAGCGGGCGACACGCAGGTGACGCTCAATTGGACCAACCCGCAAAACACCAGCATCACCAAGTACCAGGTGCGCTACGGCGCCGGGTCCACCGTACCCGCCACCGCCAACTGGGAGGACATCACCGGCAGCGGCGCCAGCACCATCAGCCACGACGTGACCGGCCTGACGAACGGCACGCAATATGCGTTTGAAATCCGCGCGGTGAACGCGACCGGCAACAGCGACGCCTCGGCCACGGTGACGGCCACACCCACCGCGCCGACCCCGGGACGCACGCTGACGTTCACGTTCTCCGATGACGGCAGCACTGTGACCATTGCCGCCTCGGGTAGTTTGGATGTTTCGGGTTTCAGTCCTGCGGGAGATACGGTGCCGACGCTAGTGACGTCTGTGGGATATGTCCTATTTAATCAGGAATTTGAGAAATGGCAGATTTTTGCAACGCCATCTGACAATACCACACCGATAAGCCGTTATAACTCGCTCCCAAATATCGTAACTACTGGTTTGAATTCGTACTCGGGTAACCAAGAAATTATCAACCTGAGCAACTACAGTTATGAATTCAGTCTCCGGTTTAACACTTACAGAAAGTTACTGTTCGTAGACAAAGCCAATCTCACCGGGGACATCTACGACCCGACAGGTGACGAAGTGACGTTCACTGGCACCCTGCTCACCACCCTGGGCGATAACGACTTCCACATCGAACATGCGATTGGCACGCAGAAGATCATATTCACGGCAACGCCGCCTGTGCCCGACGCCCCCACCGGCCTGGCCGCGACAGCCGGTGATACGCAGGTAACGCTCAATTGGACCGACCCGAACGACGACACCATTACCAAGTACCAGGTCCGCTACGGCGCCGGGTCCACCGTACCCGCCACCGCCACCTGGGAGGACATCATCGGCAGCGGCGAGACCACCATCAGCCACGACGTGACCGGCCTGACCAACGGCACGCAATACGCATTCGAGATTCGCGCAGTCAATGCGACCGGCAACAGCGATGCCTCGGCTACGGTGACGGCTACACCCACCGCGCCGACCCCGGCACGCACGCTGACGTTCACTTTCTCTGATGATGGCACCACCGTGACCGTTGCAGCCTCAGGCAGTTTGGATGTCTCGGGCTTCAATTATCTCCAGGATACGACGCCGCAAGGTGAGGGATTCACAGGTCTGCTTATAGACGATACGGAGTTATGGCAAATTATGCCTCAGTCGGATACCACACCACTTAGCTGGTACAACTCGCTCCCGAACTTTGTGACCACCGGCACGAGCACCTACACGGGTAATGCGAAAGTCGAAACCCTGAGCAACTACAGCCACGATTTTGCCATCCGGTTCAGCGCTTATCTTCCGACGCTGTACATAGATAAAACCAATCTCACCGGAAACATTTATGACCTGACGGGCAAGAATGTGACGTTCACCGGCACCCTGTCCGGGACTCTTGGGGACAATGACTTCCACATCGAACATACGTTTGGCAATCAGAAGATTATTTTCACGGCAACACCGCCGCCGGTGCCCGCCGCGCCCACCAACCTGAGCGCTACGGCCGGTGACACCGAAGTCACCCTGAGTTGGGCCAACCCGAACGATTCCAGCATCACCAAGTACCAGTTCCGCCAGGCCCAGGGCGCAACCGTGCCCGACAGCACAGCCTGGGCCGACATCACCGGCAGCGGCGCCGGCACCACCAGCCACACGGTGACCGGCCTCACCAACGGCCAGCAATACGCGTTCCAGATCCGGGCGGTGAACAATGGCGGCAACAGCGACGCCTCCGACACCGTCACCGCGACGCCGCGGGTCGACACGACGCCCAGCTTCGGCACCGAGACCATCGCCGACCAGAACTACACCCGCAACACGGCCATCGCCACGCTGACCCTGCCCGAAGCCACCGGCGGCAACGGCACGCTGACCTACAGCCTGACCCCGGCCGCCCCGGCGGGCCTGGCCTTTGACGCCGCTAACCGCACGCTGACGGGCACGCCCACCGCGGTCCAGAGCGAGACGGCCTACACCTACACCGTCACCGACGCCGACGGCGACACGGCGAGCCTGACGTTCAACATCACCATCGCCGAGGCGGTCGAGCCGCCCGCCAGCCCCAGCAACCTGATCGCCATAGCCGGCGACACCAGGGTCACCCTGGCCTGGATCGACCCGAACGACCCCACCATCACCGGGTACGAGGTTCTCTACCAATACGGCTCCGATCCCTGGGAGCCCATCGAGGGCAGTGACGCCACGACCACCCGCCACACCGTGGAGAACCTGGTCAACGGCACGGAGTACACCTTCCAGATCCGCGCCGTGGCCGGCAGCGTCCCGGGCGATCCTTCGATCGCGGTCAAGGCGACGCCCCAGGTGGCGGTTCCGGACGCCCCGGACAACCTGACGGCCACCGCGGGCGACCGCTCGGTGAGTCTGAGTTGGGACCTGCCCACCAACGCCAGCGTGCTGGACAAGGTGCAGGTGCGCCACCAGGCCCGGGGCGAAACCACTTGGGAACCCTGGACTGACCTGGCCGCGGACGCGACCACGCACACCGTGACCAACCTGAAGAACGGTCAGGACTACCTGTTTGAAGTGCGCGCGGAGAGCGCGTCCGGCGCCGGCCCGGCGGCGCGGACGGCCGGAACGCCGGAGTTGGCGGTTCCCGGCAAGCCGACCGAGTTCAGCGCCACGGCGGGCAACACCGAAGTGGCCTTGGGCTGGAAGCTGCCCACCAACACCAGCGAGATCGACACCGTGCAGGTGCGCTGGAAGGCCACGGCGGACCTGCCGTTCGACGACGCCCGTGACGCCTGGACCGACCTGCCGTCCGCCGACGCCACCAGCCACAAGGTCACCGGCCTGACCAATGGCACCGGTTACACCTTCGAAGTGCGTGCCACCAACACCGCCGGCAACGGCGAGCCAGTCTCCGGCGCGGCGACCCCGCGGGCGCCCCCGCTGGTGACACCGGGCGCGCCGACCAATCTGAGCACGGTGCCTGGTGACACCGAGGTGGTGGTGCTGTGGACCTTGCCGACGAACACCAGCCGGATTGACAGCGTCGAGCTGCGCTACAAGGTGAAGACGGCCCCCGACACCGGCTGGAGCCAGTGGACCTCCCTGGCGGGCACGGCGGAGCGTTCCCGGGTGACGGGCCTGGTCAACGGCACCGACTACCTGTTCGAGGTCCGCGCGGTGAACACCGTGGGCACCGGCCCGTCGGCCAGCGTCGAGGGCACGCCGGAATTGGTGAAGCCGTCGGCCCCGAGCAACCTGCAGGCCAGCGCCGGCGACACCCAAGTGACCCTGACCTGGGACCTGCCGGACAAGGGCACGGTCGACACCATCGACGTGCGCCACAAGAAGAAGACGGACACGGCCTGGAGCGCCTGGGCCCTGCTGGCCAAGGACGCCACGACCCACACCGAGACCGGTCTTGACAACGGCGTGACCTACGAGTTTGAGGTACGTGCCACCAACGCCGCCGGCAGCAGCGACTCGGTGGCCGTGGACGCCCAGCCGAAGCTGGCGGTGCCGAACGCGCCGACCAACCTGACGGCCACCGCGGGCGACGGCAAGGTCGGCCTGACTTGGGACCTGCCGACCAACACCAGCGAGATTGACAGGATGCAGGTGGCGTACA
Source organism: Gammaproteobacteria bacterium (assembly GCA_965221335.1). Classification (GTDB taxonomy): domain Bacteria; phylum Pseudomonadota; class Gammaproteobacteria; order Eutrophobiales; family Eutrophobiaceae; genus JAAXHV01. Next base: position 41,135 of record CBDCSC010000006.1, read on the forward strand.
AGGTCAAGAGCGCAACGAACTTCCAGCCCTGGGTGGACCTGGCGAAGGATGCGACCAGCCACGAAGTCACCGGCCTGACCAACGGCACCGAGTACACGTTTATCGTGCGTGCGCTGAACGGTGCGGGCCGTGGCGCGGTGGCGGAGGTGGATGCGACGCCGGTGGCGGTGCCGACCGCGCCGACCGGCCTGGCGGCGGCCCCCGGCGACACCCAGGTCGTCCTGAGCTGGACCCTGCCGGCAAATTCCGGCGCGCTGACCAAGGTGCAGGTGCGCCACAAGGCGGACACGGCAAAGGACTGGGAGGCCTGGGTTGACCTGGCCGCGAACGCCACGACCTACACCGTGACGGGTCTGACCAACGGCGAGTTGTACAACTTCGAGGTACGGGCGGAGAATGCCTCCGGCGCCGGTGCGTCTGCGGCCATATCGGCGACCCCGACCACGGCGCCGGGTGCGCCGACCAAGCTGAGCACAGTATCCGGCGATACCGAGGTGGTGGTGCTGTGGACCTTGCCGACGAACACCAACCAGATTGACAGCGTCGAGCTGCGTTACAAGGTGAAGACGGCCCCTGACACCGGGTGGAGCGAGTGGCGCTCATTGGCGGGCACGGCCGAGCGGGAGCGGGTGACGGGCCTGACCAACGGCACTGACTACGTATTCGAGGTGCGCGCGGTGAACACCGTGGGTACAGGTCCGTCGGCCAGCGTCGAGGGCACGCCGGAGCTGGCGAAGCCGTCGGCGCCGAGCAACCTGCAGGCCAGCGCCGGCGACACCCAAGTGACCCTGACCTGGGACCTGCCGGACAAGGGTGCGGTGATAGACAGTATTGATGTGCGTTACAAGAAGAAGACCGACAACTGGGCGGATGACTGGACGGCGCTGGCTGCGGATGCGACCACGTACACGGTCACGGGTCTGGACAATGGTGTGGTGTATGAGTTCCAGGTACGTGCGACGAACACCGCCGGCAGCAGTGCGTCGGTGGATACGACGGCACAGCCGAAGCTGGCGGTCCCGGACGCCCCGACGAACCTGACGGCCACCGCCGGCAACGCCCAGGTCACGCTCAACTGGACCCTGCCGACCAATGCCAGCGTAATCGGCGACGTGCAGGTGCGCTGGAAGGCCACCGCCGACCTGCCGTTCAACGACACCACCGACACCTGGACCGACCTCAACGACGGCACGGCCACCACTTACACCGCCACCGGCTTGACCAACGGCACCGGCTACACGTTTGCGGTGCGCGCCACCAACACCGCCGGCAACGGCGAGGCAGCGACGACCACGGCCACATCGAATGCGCTGCCGAGCTTCGGCACCCAGACCATTGCCGACCAGACCTACATGCAGAACTCGGCGATTACCACGCTGAGCCTGCCGCAGGCCAGCGGCGGTGACGGCACACTGACGTATACCCTAACACCGACCCCGCCGGCGGGTCTGACGTTCAGCGACACCGCCCGCACCCTGACGGGCACTCCGACCACGGCCCAGAGCGCGACAGCCTACACTTACACCGCCACCGACGCCGACGGCGACACGGCCAGCCTCACGTTCAACATCACCGTCACTGCGGACACCCAAGCGCCGCGGGTGGCGAGCATTGTGCGACATGATCCGCCAACTTCGCCCACCAACGCGGTGTCCTTGACCTGGCGGGTGACGTTCAGCGAGGCGGTGGTGAATGTGTCCGACGATGACTTCCACGTTGGGGGTACGGACGGGACGGAGACGGCGACGGCAGTCGGCACGGACGGCACTACCTGGGACGTGAACGTGGCCGGTGGCAATTTGGTGGTGCTGGCCGGCACGGTGAACCTGGAGTTCGTGCAGGGCCAGGACATCGAGGATACCGCCGGCAACGCGCTGACCGACACCACGCCGACGGGGACCAACGACGACACCTACCTGCTGGACAGGACCCCTCCACACGTAACTTCAATTTTCCGTTACGACAGCGAAACCGGGAACACCGACGCGAAGTCGCCGACCAACCGGGATTCGGTGCAGTGGTCGGTTCAATACAACGAAAGCATGCGCAATTCGGGGGCCGGTAGTGCGGCTGCCTATACGGTTACCTTCGTGCCGGCGATCACGCAGGAGCCGACGCTGACCGTGACCCCGGGGGCCGATGATCCGAATACCTGCGGAGATCTCACTCCCTACGTCGTAAACATTTCCGGCGGCGCATTGGCTGGCTACAACGGCACGGCCACCTTGACGCTGAATCATGCGGAGGTCACGGACTGCGTTGGCAATACGCTCCGTGACCGGACCCCGCCCCGCGGCAATCAGATTACGTACGAGCTGGACAACACGGCGCCGACGGTGGCCATCACGGGCGTTTCCGGAACGGTCAACGCAGCGGTGGATGCCACCTTCACCTTCAGCGAGTCCGTCACCGGCTTCGAGGCCGGCGACATCACACTGACCAACGCCGACGCTTCGGCCTTCGCCCAACCGGATCCGGCAGCGCCGGTCTACACGGCGAAGATCACGCCGAAGGCCGAGGGCGAGTTCAGCGTCGCCGTGGCGGCGGCCGTGGCCCAGGACGCCGCCGGCAACGACAACGCCGCCGCGACCACGGTCACCGCGATCTACGACGAACTGGAGCCGCCCGCCAAGCCGAGGAGCCTGGTCGCCATAGCCGGCGACGCGGAAGTCACCCTGATCTGGGCCAACCCCGGTGACGACAGCATCACCAAGTACCAGATTTTCAACTCTGAAACCGTGGGGATCAACCTCTGGGATGACATTCCGGGCAGCGGCGCCGACACCGTCACCCACACGGTGACCGGCCTGACCAACGGCACCGAGTACACCTTCCAGATCCGCGCCGTGGCCGGCAGCCTGCTGGGCGAAGCCTCCGACGCGGTCAAGGCGACGCCGCAAGTGGCGGTCCCCGACGCCCCGGAGAACCTGACGGCCACCGCGGGCGACCGCTCGGTGAGCCTGAGCTGGGACCTGCCCACCAACGCCAGCGCGCTGGACAAGGTGCAGGTGCGCCACCAGGCCCGGGGCGAGACCACCTGGGAGCCCTGGACCGACCTGGCCGCGGATGCCACCACCCACACCGTGGCCAACCTGAAGAACGGCCAGGACTACCTCTTTGAAGTGCGCGCGGAGAGCGCGTCCGGCGCCGGCCCGGCGGCGCGGACGGCCGGAACGCCGGAGCTGGCGGTCCCCGGCGCCCCGGCCGGGCTCAGCGCCACGGCGGGCAACGCCGAAGTGGACCTGGCCTGGACCCTGCCCACCAACACCAGCGAGATCGACGCCGTGCAGGTGCGCTGGAAGGCCACGGCGGACCTGCCGTTCGACGACGCCCGTGACGCCTGGACCGACCTGCCGTCCGCCGACGCCACCAGCCACAAGGTCACCGGCCTGACCAATGGCACCGGTTACACCTTCGAAGTGCGTGCCACCAACACCGCCGGCAACGGCGAGCCAGTCTCCGGCGCGGCGACCCCGCGGGCGCCCCCGCTGGTGACACCGGGCGCGCCGACCAATCTGAGCACGGTGCCTGGTGACACCGAGGTGGTGGTGCTGTGGACCTTGCCGACGAACACCAGCCGGATTGACAGCGTCGAGCTGCGCTACAAGGTGAAGACGGCCCCCGACACCGGCTGGAGCCAGTGGACCTCCCTGGCGGGCACGGCGGAGCGTTCCCGGGTGACGGGCCTGGTCAACGGCACCGACTACCTGTTCGAGGTCCGCGCGGTGAACACCGTGGGCACCGGCCCGTCGGCCAGCGTCGAGGGCACGCCGGAGCTGGCGAAGCCCTCGTCCCCCAGCAACCTGCAGGCCAGCGCCGGCGACACCCAAGTGACCCTGACCTGGGACCTGCCGGACAAGGGCACGGTCGACAGCATCGACGTGCGCCACAAGAAGAAGACGGACACGGCCTGGAGCGCCTGGGCCCTGCTGGCCAAGGACGCCACGACCCACACCGAGACCGGTCTCGACAACGGCGTGACCTACGAGTTTGAGGTGCGCGCCACGAACACCGCGGGCAGCAGCGACTCGGTGGCGGTGGACGCCCAGCCGAAGCTGGTGATTCCCGAAGCCCCCGGCAACCTGACCGCGGCGCCGGGCGACGGCAAGGTCGGCCTGACCTGGGACCTGCCCACCAACACCAGCGAGATTGACAAGATGCAGGTGGCGTACAAGGAGAAGAGCGCAACGAACTTCCAGCCCTGGGTTGACCTGGCGAAGGATGCGACCAGCCACGAAGTGACCGGCCTGACCAACGGCACCGAGTACACGTTCATCGTGCGTGCGCTGAACGGCGCGGGCCGCGGCGCGGTGGCGGAGGTGGATGCGACGCCGGTGGCGGTGCCGACCGCGCCGACCGGCCTGGCGGCGGCCCCCGGCGACACGCAGGTTGTCCTTAGCTGGACCCTGCCGGCAAACGCCGGCGCGCTGACCAAGGTGCAGGTGCGCCACAAGGCGGACACGGCAAAGGACTGGGAGTCCTGGGTTGACCTGGCCGCGGACGCCACGACCTACACGGTGACGGGTCTGACCAACGGCGAGCTGTACAACTTTGAGGTACGGGCGGAGAACGCCTCCGGCGCCGGTGCGTCCGCGGCCATATCGGCGACCCCGACCACGGCGCCGGGCGCGCCGACCAAGCTGAGCACGGTATCCGGCGATACCGAGGTGGTGGTGCTGTGGACCTTGCCGACGAACACCAACCAGATTGACCGCGTGGAGCTGCGCTACAAGGTGAAGGCGGCCCCCGACACCGGCTGGAGCAACTGGCGCTCACTGGCGGGCACCGCGGAGCGGGAGCGGGTGACGGGCCTGGTCAACGGCACCGACTACCTGTTCGAGGTCCGCGCGGTGAACACCGCGGGCACGGGCCCGTCGGCCAGCGTGGAGGGCACGCCGCAGTTGGCGAAGCCCTCGTCCCCCAGCAACCTGCAGGCCAGCGCCGGCGACACCCAGGTGACCCTGACCTGGGACCTGCCGGACAAGGGCACCGTTGACACCATCGACGTGCGCCACAAGAAGAAGACGGACACGGCCTGGAGCCAATGGACCTTGCTGGCCAAGGACGCCACCACCCACACCGAGACCGGCCTTGACAACGGCGTGACCTACGAGTTCGAGGTCCGCGCCAGCAACCTCGCCGGCAGCAGCGACTCGGTGGCCGTGGCCGCCCAGCCGAAGCTGGCGGTCCCCGAAGCCCCGACGAGCCTGACGGCCACCGGCGGCAACGCCCAGGTCGAATTGAGCTGGACCCTGCCGACCAACGCCAGCTTGATCGGCGCCGTGCAAGTGCGCTGGAAGGCGACGGCGGACCTGCCGTTCACCGCCAGCGACGCCTGGACCGATCTCGTCGGCACGGCCACCGCCTACACCGCCACCGGCCTGACCAACGGCACTGGCTATACCTTCGAAGTACGCGCCACCAACACCGCCGGCGACGGCCCCGCGGCCACCGCCTCGGCCACGCCGATGGCCCCGACCCAGGCGCGCACGCTGACCTTGACCTTCTCCGACGACGGCAGCACCGTGACCATCGACGCCGCTGGCAGTTTGGATTTCTCAGCATCCGGTTCCCGGCCTAATACAACGATCGGATTCTCAAACGCAATTTCTTTCGATGACACTGACATCTGGGTCATCGGGGCGGACTCGTCCGACATCAACAGCCCGGTGAGTTCGTATCAACTCTCTGCCTTGACGACCACGGTTAATGAGCCTTTCTCAGGTCCCTCTTCAGCCGAAAACTTGTCTAACTATAGTGCCGAATTCTACCTCCGATTCACCACCTTCTATAACCGGATGCTGGTAGACCAGGACAATCTCACAGGGACAATCTACGACCCGACTGGAGACCAGGTCACGTTCACGGGCACCCTGCAAAGCACCTTGGGCGACAACGACTTCGACATCGAACACGCGTTCGGCAATCAGAAGATCGTCTTCAAGACAGCATCCCCAGCCACAGTCCCCGCCGCGCCAACCGGCCTGGCGGCGACCGCGGGCAATGCCCAGGTTGACCTGGCTTGGACCAACCCGAACGACAGCAACATCACCAAGTACCAGGTGCGCTACGGCGCGGGTTCCACCGTACCGGCCACCGCCACCTGGGACGACATCACCGGCAGCGGCGCCGGCACCACCACCCACACCGTCACCGGTCTGACCAACGGCACCCAATACGCCTTCGAAATCCGCGCCGTAAACGCCCGCGGCAACAGCGCCGCATCGGCAACGGTGACGGCAACACCCGCGCCCCCGATACCCGTTGCGCCGACCGGCCTGACCGCGACCGCGGGCGACACCGAGGTCACGCTGAATTGGACCAATCCGTCAGATATCAGCATCACCAAGTACCAGGTGAGCTACGAGTCGTTGGATGCCGGCTCGAACAGCGCGACCTGGGAGGACATTCCCAACAGCGATGATACGACCACGACCCACACGGTCACAGGACTGACCAACGGCACGGCCTATGCGTTCCGGCTACGGGCGGTGAATGCGACCGGCGAGGGTCCTGCCTCGGCGGCGGTAACGGCCACGCCCACGCTGGCGATACCGGGCGCGCCGACGAACCTGAGTGCGACGGCGGGCGACAAGCAGGCCAGGCTCAACTGGACGCTGCCGACGAATGCCAGTGTGATTGCCAAGGTGGAGATGCGCTACAAGCCCACTGCCGACCTGCCGTTCAACGACAGTACCGACACCTGGACCAACCTCAACGACGCCACGGCAACGACGACCACGGTGACGGGTCTGACCAACGGCACGAACTACACGTTTGCGGTGCGCGCCACCAACACTGCCGGTGATGGCGAGGCGGCGACGACCACGGCCATACCGAGGGCGCCGCCGGCCCTGGTGGTCTCAACCACGACCCTTGACGTGCAACCGGGCGCAAGCGAGACGTTCACGGTGGCCTTGGCGGCGGCCCCGACCGCCCCGGTCACGGTCACACTCACCAGTGATGACACGGACGTGACGGTCAGCCCGACGCCGCTGACATTCACCGCCACCAACTACAGCACGGCGCAGAAGGTCACGGTGAACATGGCAGCCAACCCGACCGACGGCGCTGCGACGGTCACCTTAACCGCTGCCGGCGGCAACTACGCCGGTCTCACGGCTACGGTAGCGGTCACTGCGAATGCGCTGCCGAGCTTTGGCGACAAGACGATAGCCGACCAGGACTACACGCAGAACACTGCGATACCGACGCTGAACCTGCCCGAAGCGGACGGCGGCGATACGCCACTGACCTATACCTTAACGCCGACCCCGCCGGCGGGTCTGACGTTTGATGCGACCGCCCGCACCTTAACCGGCGCCCCGACGGGAACCCAGGCGGCCACTGAGTACACCTACACCGCGACCGACGCCAACGGCGACACGGCAGATCTGACGTTTGACATTCGCATCGCCGCGACCTTAACCATCGGCGGTGTGGCTGATGCCGACCAGCCGGAGAATGCGACCTATACCGGCAATGCGACCTTAACCGGCGCCCCGGTGGGCGACATCACCTGGGCGCTCCGGGGCGCTGACACCCGCAGACAGGGCGGGTTCACGCTGTCGAACCAGACCAACACCGGCGCCACTGTGACGCTGGCGGCCAAGGACCACGAGTCCCCGACGGACGATGACACCAACAACATCTACGAGTATGCGCTCACGGCCACGGACGAGGACGGCAACAGCGCCATGGCGGAAGTGGCCATCACCATTACCGATGTTGATGAGCCTCCGGCCAAGCCCAGTAACTTCAATGCCAGGGCGGGTGACACCCGGGTCACGTTGACCTGGAACGACCCGCGCGACCGCAGCATTACCAAGTACCAGGTGACGGACCACACGGGCGTGGGGTATGACTCGTGGGTGGACATTCCCAACAGCGGCGCGACGACCACCAGCCACACGGTGAAGAACCTGACCAACGGCACCGAGTACACGTTCCAGGTGCGGGCAGTGGTGGGCACGGCCGCCGGCCCGCCCTCGGATGAGCGCAAGGCCATTCCTGAGTTGGCGGTGCCGGACGCCCCGACCGAACTGAAGGCGACCCCGGGCGACACCCGGGTCACCTTGAATTGGGTATTGCCGACCAACGCCAGCGAGCTTGACAAGGTGCAGGTGCGCTACCGGCGGCTCACTGAGACGACCTGGTCGGCGTGGGTGGACCTGGCTGCTGATGCGACGGAGCACACGGTAACGAACCTGAAGAACGGTCAGACCTACCAGTTTGCGGTGCGTGCGGTGAACACCGCGGGCGAGGGCGAGGCGCGGATAACGGCGCGCCCGGTGCTGGCGATACCGGGTGAGCCGACGGACCTGACCGCGGTGCCTGGCGACCAGCAGGTGACCCTGACCTGGGTATTGCCGACCAACACCAGCGAGATTGACTGGGTGGATGTGGCGTACAAGGAAAAGAGTGCGACGAACTACCGGCCGTGGGTGACCCTGAAAGACGAGGATGCGACCACGTACACGGTCACGGGCCTGACCAACGGCACCGAGTACACGTTCATCGTGCGTGCGCGCAACGATGCGGGCCGTGGCGAGGTGGCGAGCGTGGATGCGACGCCGCTGGCGGCGCCGACCGCGCCGACCGGCCTGGCGGCGACCCCTGGCGACACCCAAGTCGGCCTGAGCTGGACCCTGCCGACCGACTCCGGCGTGCTGACCAAGGTGCAGGTGCGCCACAAGGCGGACACGGCGAAGCAGTGGCAGGCCTGGGTTGACCTGGCCGCGGACGCCACTACCCACACGGTGACCGGCCTGACCAACGGGCAGTTGTACAACTTCGAGGTACGGGCGGAGAACGCCTCCGGCGCCGGTGCGGCGGCGTCGATCTCGGCCACCCCGGCGGCGCCGCTGGTGACGCCGGGCGCGCCAACCAATCTGAGCACGGTGCCGGGCGACACCGAGGTGGTGGTGCTGTGGACGCTGCCAACGAACACCAGCCGGATTGACAGTGTCGAGCTGCGCTACAAGGTGAAGACCGCTCCCGACACCGGCTGGAGCGCATGGAGCTCCCTGGCCGGCACGGCCGAGCGTTACCGGGTGACGGGTCTGGTCAACGGCACCGACTACGTGTTTGAGGTGCGCGCGGTGAACACCGCCGGCACGGGTCCGTCGGCGAGCGTCGAGGGCACGCCGGAGTTGGCGAAGCCGTCGGCGCCGAGCAACTTGCAAGCCGCCGCCGGCGACACCCAAGTGACCCTGACCTGGGACCTGCCGGACAAGGGCACGGTCGACACCATCGACGTGCGCCACAAGAAGAAGACGGACACGGCCTGGAGCCTCTGGACCCTGCTGGCCAAGGACGCCACGACCCGCACCGTGACCGGTCTTGACAACGGCGTGAGCTACGAGTTTGAAGTCCGCGCCAGCAACACCGCCGGCAGCAGCGACTCGGTGGCCGTGGCCGCCCAGCCGAAGCTGGCGGTACCGAACGCCCCGACCAACCTGACCGCCGCTGCGGGCGACGGCGCGGTGAGCCTGACCTGGGACCTGCCCACCAACACCAGCGAGATTGACAGGATGCAGGTGGCGTACAAGGTCAAGAGCGCGGCGAACTTCCAGCCCTGGGTTGACCTGGCGAAGGATGCGACCAGCCACGACGTCACCGGCCTGACCAACGGCACCGAGTACACGTTCATCGTGCGTGCGCTGAACGGCGCGGGCCGTGGCGCGGTGGCGGAGGTGGATGCGACGCCGCTGGCGGTGCCGACCGCGCCGACCGGCCTGGCGGCGGCCCCCGGCGACACGCAGGTTGTCCTGAGCTGGACCCTGCCGGCAAACGCCGGCGCGCTGACCGGGGTGCAGGTGCGCCACAAGGCGGACACGGCGAAAGACTGGCAGGCCTGGGTGGACCTGGCCGCGGACGCCACGACCTACACGGTGACGGGTCTGACCAACGGCGAGCTGTACAACTTCGAGGTACGGGCGGAGAACGCGTCCGGCGCCGGTGCGTCCGCGGCCATATCAGCGACCCCGACCACGGCGCCGGGTGCGCCGACCAAGCTGAGCACGGTGCCGGGCGACACCGAGGTGGTGGTACTGTGGACCTTGCCGACGAACACCAACCAGATTGACAGTGTCGAGCTGCGTTACAAGGTGAAGACGGCCCCTGACACCGGCTGGAGCGAATGGCGCTCGTTGGCGGGCACGGCCGAGCGGGAGCGGGTGACGGGCCTGGTGAACGGCACCGACTACGTGTTCGAGGTGCGCGCGGTGAACGCCGTGGGCACGGGTCCGTCGGCGAGTGTCGAGGGCACCCCGGAGCTGGCGAAGCCGTCTGCGCCGAGCAACCTGCAGGCCGCTGGCGGCGACACCCAAGTGATCCTGACCTGGGACCTGCCGGACAAAGGTGCGGTGATAGACAGTATTGATGTGCGTTACAAGAAGAAGACCGACAACTGGGCGGATGACTGGACGGCGCTGGCTGCGGATGCGACCACGTACACGGTCACGGGTCTGGACAATGGTGTGGTGTATGAGTTCCAGGTACGCGCCACGAACACCGCGGGCAGCAGTGCATCGGTGGATGCGACGGCACAGCCGAAGCTGGCGGTCCCGGACGCGCCGACCAACCTGACGGCCACCGCCGGCAACGCCCAGGTCACGCTCAACTGGACGCTGCCGACCAATGCCAGCGTGATTGGCGACGTGCAGGTGCGCTGGAAGGCCACGGCGGACCTGCCGTTCAACGACAGTACCGACACCTGGGCCAACCTCAACGACGGCACGGCCACCACTTTCACCGCCACCGGCCTGACCAACGGCACCGGCTACACCTTCGAAGTGCGCGCCACCAACACCGCCGGCGACGGCCCCGCGGCCACTGCCGCGGCCACACCGGAGGCCCCAACTCTGGCGCGCACGCTGACCTTCACCTTCTCCGACGATGGCGCCACCACCACCATTGCCGCCTCCGGAAGCCTGGATATGTCTGGCTTCACAGATGTCGGGGATACCGTGCCGGAACACGTCATTTACATCAAAATAGACGATACCGATGAACTCTGGGCTTTTCATCCGGCGTCGCTCGCCAACGGCGCCCCATCGAGGCGCTACGAGGATCTGCCGGACTTCACCAAGACCGGTAGGAGTTCCTTCACGGGTTACAACGAAATATTAAACCTGGCCAACTACAGCAACGATTTCACCATCCTGTTCAACACCTACCGCAAGTACATGATCGTGGACAAGGCCAGCCTCAACGGGGACATCTATAACCCGACGGGCAAGACGGTAACGTACTCCGGCACCGTGCTCGATAGCTTGGGCGACAACGATTTCCACATCGAGCTTGTGTTTGGCAATCAGAAGATCGTTTACACGGCAACACCGCCGCCGGTACCCGCCGCGCCCGCCAACCTGGCCGCCGCGCCCGGCGACACCGAAGTCACCCTGAGCTGGAACAACCCGAACGATTCCAGCATCACCAAGTACCAGCTCCGCCAGGCGCAAGGCGCAAGCGTGCCCGGCAGCACCGCCTGGGCCGACATCACCGGCAGCGGCGCCGGCACCACCAGCCACAAGGTGACGGACCTCATCAACGGCCAGCAATACGCGTTCCAGATCCGGGCGGTGAACAACGGCGGCAACAGCGACGCCTCGGACACCGTCACCGCGACGCCGCGGGTCGACACAACGCCCAGCTTCGGCACCGAGACTATCGACGACCAGAACTACACCAGGAACACGGCCATTGCTACGCTGACCCTGCCCGCAGCCACTGGCGGCAACGGCACCTTGACCTACAGCTTGACCCCGGCCGCCCCCGTGGGCCTGAATTTCGACGCCACCAACCGCACCCTCACCGGTACGCCGAGCGCGGTCCAGGATGCGACGCAGTACACCTACACCGCCACCGACGCCGACGGCGACACGGCGAGCCTCAAGTTCAATATCACCATCACGGAACCGCCGGAGCGGCCTGCCAAGCCCAGAAACTTCACCGCCATAGCCGGCGACACGGAAGTCACCCTGATCTGGGAAGATCCCAGGGACGATAGCATCACCAAGTACCAGATATTCGACTTTGAAAACGTGGGCTTTGACCTGTGGGATGACATACCCGGCAGCGGCGCCACCACCATCACCCATACGGTGACCGGCCTGACCAACGGCACCGAGTACACCTTCCAGATCCGCGCCGTGGCCGGCAGCCTTCCGGGCTACGCCTCGGACGCGATCAAGGCGACGCCCCAAGTGGCGGTTCCGGATGCCCCGGACAACCTGACGGCCACTGCGGGCGACCGCTCGGTGAGCCTGAGTTGGGACCTGCCGACGAACGCCAGCGTGCTGGACAAGGTGCAGGTGCGCCACCAGGCCCGGGGCGAAACCACTTGGGAACCCTGGACTGACCTGGCCGCGGACGCCACCACGCACACCGTGACCAACCTGAACAACGGTCAGGACTACCTGTTTGAAGTGCGCGCGGAGAGCGGGTCCGGCGCCGGCCCGGCGGCGCGGACGGCCGGAAGGCCGGAGCTGGCGGTTCCCGGCAAGCCGACCGAGTTCAGCGCCACGGCGGGCAACACCGAAGTGGCCTTGGGCTGGAAGCTGCCCACCAACACCAGCGAGATTGTCACCGTGCAGGTGCGCTGGAAGGCGACGGCGGATCTGCCGTTCGACGACGCCCGTGACAAGTGGACCGACCTGCCGTCCTCCGACGCCACCGCCTACACCGCCACCGGCCTGACCAACGGCACCGGTTACACCTTCGAAGTGCGCGCCACCAACAAGGCCGGCAACGGCGAGCCGGCCACTGGCGCGGCGACGCCGCGGGCGCCGCCGCTGGTGACGCCGGGCGCGCCGACCAATCTGAGCACGGTGCCGGGCGACACCGAGATGGTGGTCCTGTGGACGCTGCCGACGAACACCAGCCGGATTGACAGTGTCGAGCTGCGCTACAAGGTGAAGACGGCCCCCGACACCGGCTGGAGCAAGTGGAACTCCCTGGCGGGCACGGCGGAGCGTTACCGGGTGACGGGCCTGACCAACGGCACCGACTACCTGTTCGAGGTGCGCGCAGTCAACACCGCCGGCACGGGTCCGTCGGCCAGCGTCGAGGGCACGCCGGAGCTGGCGAAGCCGTCGGCCCCGAGCAACTTGCAAGCCGCTGCCGGCGATACCCAAGTGACCCTGACCTGGGACCTGCCGGACAAGGGCACGGTCGACACCATCGACGTGCGCCACAAGAAGAGGGCGGATACGGCCTGGAGCCAATGGACCCTGCTGGCCAAGGACGCCACGACCCACACCGAGACCGGTCTTGACAACGGCGTGACCTACGAGTTTGAGGTACGTGCCACGAACACCGCGGGCAGCAGCGACTCGGTGGCGGTGGCCGCCCAGCCGAAGCTGGCGGTCCCGGACGCCCCCGGCAACCTGACCGCCGCTGCGGGCGACGGCTCGGTGAGCCTGACCTGGGACCTGCCGACCAACACCAGCGAGATTGACAAGATGCAGGTGGCGTACAAGGTCAAGAGCGCAACGAACTTCCAGCCCTGGGTTGACCTGGCGAAGGATGCGACCAGTTACGACGTCACCGGCCTGACCAACGGCACCGAGTACACGTTCATCGTGCGTGCGCTGAACGGCGCGGGCCGCGGCGCCGAGGCGAAGGTGGACGCGACGCCCGAGGCGGGGCCGGGCAAGGTGCCGTCCGCGCCCGCTGACCTGGCGGCAACGGCCGGCGACACCAAGGTGACGCTGGCGTGGACCCAGTCCCGGGACAACAGCATCACCAAGTACCAGTTCCGCTATATTGAAGGCGCGTCCGTGCCCGACAGCGAGCCTTGGACCGACATCGCCGGCAGCAACGCCGGCACCACCGGCCACGAAGTGACGGGCCTGACCAACGACACCCTGCACGCCTTTGAGATACGCGCGGTGAACGCCGACGGCGCGGGTGCGGCCTCGGCGGTGACGGCGACGCCGAAGCTGGCGGTACCCGACGCCCCCGGCAATCTGACCGCCGCTGCGGGCGACGGCTCGGTGACCCTGACCTGGGACCTGCCGACCAACACCAGCGAGATTGACAGGATGCAGGTGGCGTACAAGGAGAAGAGTGCGGCGAACTTCCAGCCCTGGGTTGACCTGGCGAAGGATGCGACCAGCCACGAAGTCACCGGCCTGACCAACGGCACCGAGTACACGTTCATCGTGCGTGCGCTGAACGGCGCGGGCCGCGGCGCGGTGGCGGAGGTGGATGCGACGCCGGTGGCGGTACCGACCGCGCCGACCGGCCTGGTGGCGGCCCCCGGCGACACGCAGGTCGTCCTGAGCTGGACCCTGCCGGCAAACGCCGGCGCGCTGACCAAGGTGCAGGTGCGCCACAAGGCGGACACGGCGAAAGACTGGCAGGCCTGGGTGGACCTGGCCGCGAACGCCACGACCTACACGGTGACGGGTCTGACCAACGGGCAGTTGTATAACTTTGAGGTACGGGCGGAGAACGCCTCCGGCGCCGGTGCGTCCGCGGCCATATCGGCGACCCCGACCACGGCGCCGGGCGCCCCGACCAAGCTGAGCACGGTGCCGGGCGATACCGAGGTGGTGGTGCTGTGGACCTTGCCGACGAACACCAACCAGATTGACCGCGTCGAGCTGCGTTACAAGGTGAAGACCGCCCCTGACACCGGCTGGAGCGAATGGCGCTCGTTGGCGGGCACGGCCGAACGGGAGCGGGTGACGGGTCTGGTGAACGGCACCGACTACGTATTCGAGGTACGCGCGGTGAACACCGTGGGCACGGGTCCGTCGGCCAGCGTCGAGGGCACGCCGGAGTTGGCGAAGCCGTCGTCCCCGAGCAACCTGCAAGCCGCTGCCGGCGACACCCAGGTGACCCTGACCTGGGACCTGCCGGACAAGGGTGCGGTCGACAGCATCGACGTGCGCCACAAGAAGAAGACGGACACGAGCTGGAGCCAATGGACCTTGCTGGCCAAGGACGCCACGACCCGCACCGTGACCGGTCTTGACAACGGCGTGAGCTACGAGTTTGAAGTCCGCGCCAGCAACACCGCCGGCAGCAGCGACTCGGTGGCCGTGGCCGCCCAGCCGAAGCTGGCGGTACCGAACGCACCGACGAACCTGACGGCCACCGCCGGCAACGCCCAGGTCACGCTCAACTGGACGCTGCCGACCAACGCCAGCGTCATTGGCGACGTGCAGGTGCGCTGGAAGGCCACGGCCGACCTGCCGTTTAACGACACCACCGACACCTGGACCAACCTCAACGACGGCACTGCCACCACTTACACCGCCACCGGCCTGACCAACGGCACCGGCTACACGTTTGCCGTGCGCGCCACCAACACCGCCGGCAACGGCCCCGCGGCCACCGTCGCGGCCACTCCGGCGCCGCCACCGCAGACCACCACCCCGTCGAGCGCCGATATAACTGTGATTGTGACCAAGCCGCACACCAAGCTGCCGGCGTCGCGCGACAGCGACAACGTGTTCCCGTTCAAGGTGGCGGACACACGCAGTGAGGCGCTCTTCTACGGTGTGAAGGTGCTGTCGCTGCCGGCTACGGGCGCATTGAAGACGGTGCCGTACGGCTCGAGGTCGACTGCGCCCGTGAGAGATGTGAGCATTAACCAGGAGGTATCGGTGTGGAACATCCAGTCCTCACGGTCACAAAAGGTGCTGGCGTTCTTCCCGCCTGAGGGCGACGCCGGTTTCACGACGAGTTTCACGTTCAAGGTGATTGACGTGATAGGCACGAGTTCGAGCCGTATGGAGTCGGCGGAGACCTACACGGCGACGCTGACGTTCGAGGGGTCGGTGGTGAACAGCAAGCCGGTGTTCAGCTCCATCACCGTGGCGCCCCAGACGTTTAGGGTAGGCGAGACGGAGGACCGGGAGTTCCTGTGGTCGAACACGGGCGACGGCAAGTTGACGTACACGTTGTCGCCGTCGGCGCTGCCCGCGGGCCTGGCCTATGACGGCGACGGTCCGGACGACGCCGGCGTCGATCCGGGTCAGAACAGCGCGCCGCGCTTCACCGGCACGCCGGTGCGGGTGACCGCGGCCCAGACCTACACCTTGACCGTGTCCGACTCGGACAACAAGACGGGTGCGGCGGACGAGGACACGAGGACGTTTGACATTGAGGTGGTGGACTCTGAAGTGCCCTTGACGGCGCCGACGAACCTTAACGCGGAGCTGGGGGCGAATGCGGGCGAGGTAGACCTGACCTGGGATGCGATAGCGGTTGCGAGCAGGTGGGAGGTACGTTACAAGCAGGATAACGGCAGCTATGGCAACTGGCTACCCATCACTGACAGCGATGCGACCACGACTGGTCACACGGTGACGGGTTTACCGGACGGCGCCAGTTACACGTTTGCTGTGCGTGCGGTGAACGGCAGCGGCAACGGGCCGGCTGCTGAGGCGAGTATTGGGCTTGCTGGGTTGCGGGTTACGCCGAGCAGTCTGACGGTCAACGAGGGCGACCGCGGCACGTTTGAAGTGAGCCTGGCCACCGAACCGACCGCTACGGTGACGGTCAGACTCACCAGTGATGATACTGACGTGACGGTCAGCCCGACGTCGCTGACCTTCACCACCACGAACTACAGTACCGCACAGACGGTTACCGTGAATATGGCGGCCAACCCGACTGACGGCAATGCCACCATCACCCTGGCCGCCGGCGGTGGCGACTACTCCAACCGCACGGCTACTGTATTGGTGATATTGAACGCGCTGCCGAGCTTTGACGGCAAGACGATTTCCGACCAGACCTACACGCAGGGCACCGCGATACCGACGCTTAATCTGCCGGAGGCGGACGGTGGCAACGCCCCACTGACGTATACCTTAACGCCGACCCCGCCGGCGGGCCTGTCGTTTGACGCGACCGCCCGCACCTTAACCGGCACCCCGACCACCCCGCAGGCGGTGACGGAGTACACCTACACCGTCACCGACGCCGACGGCGACACGGCGAGCCTCAAGTTCAACATCACCATCGCCGTGGCGGGCGCTGGTCTTGATGTGTCGGAAACCAGCCTCCGGGTGCCCGGAGGCGGCAGCGATACCTTCACCGTGAAGTTGGCGACCGCGCCCAGCGGCCCGGTTACGGTGGCGGTGGCCAGCAACGAGTCGGACGTGACCGTGAGCCCGGCCATCCTGAACTTCTCCACCACGAACTACGCCACGCCGCAAACCGTGACCGTCAACATGGCCGAATATCGCCGGCCGTTTGGCGGCAATGGCACCGTGGCCCTGAGCGCCAGCGGTGGCGGCTACGACAGCATCGCCGCGTCCGTGGAGGTCGCGTCCGTGCCCGTCTTGAAATCGATCGAGCGGAGCAAGCCGACCGAGTCGGTCACCAACGCGGATAGAGTGCGGTGGACAGTCTCCTTCAGCGAACGCGTACACTTCAACGACGCGTTCAAGTCGTCGTCCTACGTGACTTCGTTCAGTCCGGATTTGACAAACCCGCCCGCGCCCGTGGTGTCTCCCGGTGCTCTCCTGCCGGGTTGCGAAGGCAGCCGCACCTACGATGTGGACATCGGCGACTTCAACGCAATCACCAGTCTGGACGATTACAACGGCACGGTGACGCTGACGCTGAAGGCGGATGCGAGAATCCGAAGCTGCACCGGCGTCTCGATTGGAGATCGGACGCCGACGGGACCGGTTGAGGCGTTCACGCTGGACAATATCGCGCCAACGGTGACCATCACCGGCGTTTCCGGCACGGTCACCGCGGCGGTGGACGCCACCTTCTCCTTCAGCGAGCCGGTCACCGGATTCGAGATCAGCGACATCACGCTGACCAATGCCAACCCGTCGGATTTCGCCGAAGCGGGCAGCGCGGACGGGACCACCTACACCGCCAGGATCACGCCGAAGGCCGCCGGCGAGTTCAGCGTTGGCGTGGATGCGGATGAGGCGCAGGACGCCGCCGGCAACGGCAACACGGCCGCGACAACGGTCACCGCGACCTACCAAACGCCGAACAACCCGCCGGTGGTGGTCAACGAAATCCCAGACGTGGATCTGAACCAGGGCGTTTCCGAAACCGTGGACCTGTCGACGGTGTTCAGCGACCCGGACAACGACCCGCTGACCTTCAGTGCGGTGTCGAGCGACACCGACCTGGTGACGGCGTCTGTGGAAGGAAACACGCTCACGTACAAGGCGCAGTTGCCCGGCGGCGCGGCCACGGTGACGGTGACGGCGGACGACGGCAGAGGCGGCACGGTGGACGACGTATTCGAGGTGACCACCCTTGAGCCGCCGAACGATCCGCCGACGGTGGACAAACCGATCGCCGACCTGACTTTGACGGCGGGTGAGACGCGGGATGTGAATGTGTCGCAGGTGTTCAAAGATCCGGACAACGACCCGTTGACGTACCTGGTAAGTTCGGCCGACCCGTCGAAGGCGACGGTGTCGGTGAAGGACGCAATAGTCACGGTTGAAGGCGTTGCGGCGGGCACGTCTACGGTGACGGTGACGGCGGACGACGGCAAAGACGGCAAGGTGGACGATGAGTTCGTGGTCACGGTGGAGGCGGACGTAACGCCGAGCTTCGGCACCGCAACGGTGCCGGACCAGACGTACACGCGGGGCGTAACGATCAAGGCCTTGCAGTTGCCCGCGGCGACGGGCGGCAACGGCGCGCTGACCTACGCGATAGAGCCGGTGCTGCCGTCGGGTCTGGCGTTCGACACCGACTCCCGCACCCTGACGGGCACGCCCTCCGCGGTCCAGGATGAAACGGCTTACACCTACACCGCCACCGACGCCGACGGCGACACGGCGAGCCTCAAGTTCAATATCACCATCACGGAACCGCCGGAGCGGCCTGCCAAGCCCAGAAACTTCACCGCCATAGCCGGCGACACGGAAGTCACCCTGATCTGGGAAGATCCCAGGGACGATAGCATCACCAAGTACCAGATATTCGACTTTGAAAACGTGGGCTTTGACCTGTGGGATGACATACCCGGCAGCGGCGCCACCACCATCACCCATACGGTGACCGGCCTGACCAACGGCACCGAGTACACCTTCCAGATCCGCGCCGTGGCCGGCAGCCTTCCGGGCTACGCCTCGGACGCGATCAAGGCGACGCCCCAAGTAGCTGTTCCGGAGGCCCCGGACAACCTGACGGCCACTGCGGGCGACCGCTCGGTGAGCCTGAGTTGGGACCTGCCTACCAACGCCAGCGTGCTGGACAAGGTGCAGGTGCGCCACCAGGCCAGGGGCGAGACGACTTGGGAACCCTGGACCGACCTGGCCGCGGATGCGACGGAACACACAGTAAAGAACCTGAAGAACGGCCAGGACTACCGCTTCGAAGTGCGCGCGGAGAGCAAGTCCGGCGCCGGCCCGGCGGCGAGAGTGGTCGGAACGCCGAAGCTGGCGATTCCCGAAGCCCCCGGCAACCTGACCGCCGCTGCGGGCGACGGCGCGGTGGCCCTGACCTGGGACCTGCCCACCAACACCAGCGAGATTGACAAGATGCAGGTCGCCTACAGGGAGTCGGGCGCGGCCAACTACCTGCCCTGGGTTGACCTGGCGAAGGACGCGACCAGTTACGACGTCACCGGCCTGACCAACGGCACCGAGTACAACTTCATCGTGCGCGCGCTGAACGGTGCGGGCCGCGGCGCGGTGGCGGAGGTGGACGCGACGCCCGAAGCGGGGCCGGGCAAGGTGCCGTCCGCGCCCGCTGACCTGGCGGCAACGGCCGGCGACACCAAGGTGACGCTGGCGTGGACCCAGTCCCGGGACAACAGCATCACCAAGTACCAGGTCCGCTATATTGAAGGCGCGTCCGTGCCCGACAGCGAGCCTTGGACCGACATCGCCGGCAGCAACGCCGGCACCACCGGCCACGAAGTGACGGGCCTGACCAACGACACCCTGCACGCCTTTGAGATACGCGCGGTGAACGCCGACGGCGTGGGCGCGGCCTCGGCGGTGACGGCGACGCCGAAGCTGGCGGTCCCGGACGCCCCCGGCAACCTGACCGCGGCGCCGGGCGACGGCAAGGTCGGCCTGACTTGGGACCTGCCGACCAACACCAGCGAGATTGACAGGATGCAGGTGGCGTACAAGGAGAAGAGTGCGGCGAACTTCCAGCCCTGGGTGGACCTGGCGAAGGATGCGACCAGCCACGAAGTCACCGGCCTGACCAACGGCACCGAGTACACGTTTATCGTGCGTGCGCTGAACGGTGCGGGCCGTGGCGCGGTGGCGGAGGTGGATGCGACGCCGGTGGCGGTGCCGACCGCGCCGACCGGCCTGGCGGCGGCCCCCGGCGACACCCAGGTCGTCCTGAGCTGGACCCTGCCGGCAAATTCCGGCGCGCTGACCAAGGTGCAGGTGCGCCACAAGGCGGACACGGCAAAGGACTGGGAGGCCTGGGTTGACCTGGCCGCGAACGCCACGACCTACACCGTGACGGGTCTGACCAACGGCGAGTTGTACAACTTCGAGGTACGGGCGGAGAATGCCTCCGGCGCCGGTGCGTCTGCGGCCATATCGGCGACCCCGACCACGGCGCCGGGTGCGCCGACCAAGCTGAGCACAGTATCCGGCGATACCGAGGTGGTGGTGCTGTGGACCTTGCCGACGAACACCAACCAGATTGACAGCGTCGAGCTGCGTTACAAGGTGAAGACGGCCCCTGACACCGGCTGGAGCGAATGGCGCTCGTTGGCGGGCACGGCCGAGCGGGAGCGGGTGACGGGCCTGGTGAACGGCACCGACTACGTATTCGAGGTGCGCGCGGTGAACACCGTGGGTACAGGTCCGTCGGCCAGCGTCGAGGGCACGCCGGAGCTGGCGAAGCCGTCGGCGCCGAGCAACCTGCAGGCCAGCGCCGGCGACACCCAAGTGACCCTGACCTGGGACCTGCCGGACAAGGGTGCGGTGATAGACAGTATTGATGTGCGTTACAAGAAGAAGACCGACAACTGGGCGGATGACTGGACGGCGCTGGCTGCGGATGCGACCACGTACACGGTCACGGGTCTGGACAATGGTGTGGTGTATGAGTTCCAGGTACGTGCGACGAACACCGCCGGCAGCAGTGCGTCGGTGGATACGACGGCACAGCCGAAGCTGGCGGTCCCGGACGCCCCGACGAACCTGACGGCCACCGCCGGCAACGCCCAGGTCACGCTCAACTGGACCCTGCCGACCAATGCCAGCGTAATCGGCGACGTGCAGGTGCGCTGGAAGGCCACCGCCGACCTGCCGTTCAACGACACCACCGACACCTGGACCAACCTCAACGACGGCACGGCCACCACTTACACCGCCACCGGCCTGACCAACGGCACCGGCTACACGTTTGCTGTACGCGCCACCAACACCGCCGGCAACGGCGAGGCGGCGATGGCCACGGCCACTCCGACGATCACCCCGGCCATCCAAGTCACACCGGCCACACTGGTGGTCGATGAGGGTGGGAACAACACCTTTGACGTGACCCTGGCCACCGCACCGACTGCTGCGGTCACCGTCACTCTCACCAGCGACGACGACGATGTCACGGCCAGCCCGACGTCGCTGACGTTCACCACGACGAACTACACTGCCGCCCAGACAGTCACGGTAAACATGGCGGCCAATCCATCTGACGGCGCGGCTGACATCACCTTAACCGCCGCCGGCGGCAACTACGCCGGTCTCACGGCCACGGTCGCGGTCACATCGAATGCGCTGCCGAGCTTTGACGGCAAGACGATAACCGACCAGACCTACACGCAGGGTACGGCCATCACCACGCTGAACCTGCCAGAGGCAGACGGCGGCGACACCCCGCTGACGTACACCTTAACGCCAACACCGCCGGACGGCCTGACGTTTGATGCTACCAACCGCACGCTGAGCGGCACCCCGACGGTACCCCAGGCGGCGACGGAGTACACCTACACCGCCACCGATGCGGACGGGGATACGGCCACGCTGACGTTCGACATCCGTATTACGCCCACGCTAACCCTCGGCGGTGTAACTGATGCCAACCAAGCCGAGAATACGGCCTACACCGGCAATGCGACCTTGACCGGCACGCCGGTGGGCAACATCACCTGGGCGTTGACCGGCGACGATGCCAATGCGAGCGGCTTTACGCTGTCGAACCAGAGCAACACCGGCGCCACCGTAACGCTGGGGGCCAAGGACTTCGAGGTCCCGACGGACAACGACACCAATAACATTTATGTGTACACGTTAACGGCGACGGACGATGACAGCAACAGCGACACGGTGAACGTGGCCATCACCATTACCAATGTGGACGAGGCCCCGGCCAAACCGGCCAACCTGACCGCGGCGCCCGGCGACACCGAGGTCACGCTGACCTGGACCAACCCGAATGACAGTACCATCACCAGGTACCAGGTGCGCCAGGCCCAGGGCGCCACCATACCGGCCACCACCGCCTGGAACGACATTGCCAACAGCACGGCCACGACCACGACCCACACTGTTGACAACCTGACCAACGGCACCACCTATGCGTTCCAGATACGCGCGGTGGTCGGCGCCGCCAACGGCCCGGACTCGGACACGGTCACGGCGACACCGACAGCAACGGTAACCCCGGCTATACAAGTCACACCGGCCACACTGGTGGTCGATGAGGGTGGCAGCAACACCTTTGACGTGACCCTGGCCACCGCACCGACCGCTGCGGTCACCGTCACCCTCACCAGCGACGACGGTGATGTCACGGTCAGCCCGACACCACTGACATTCACCGCCACGAACCACAGTACCGCCCAGACGGTGACGGTAAACATGGCGGCCAACCCAACCGATGGCGCGGCGACTATCACCTTAACCGCCACCGGCGGCAACTACGCCGGTCTCACGGGCACGGTCTCGGTCACATCGAATGCGCTGCCGAGCTTTGACGGCAAGACGATTACCGACCAGACCTACACGCAGGGTACGGCCATCACCACGCTGAACCTGCCAGAGGCAGACGGCGGCGACACCCCGCTGACGTACAGCTTAAGTCCGGATGCGCCGACGGGTCTGACGTTCAGCGACACCGCCCGCACACTGACCGGCACCCCGACGGAGACGCAGACGGCGACAGAATACACGTACACCGTGACCGATGATGACGGTGATGTGGCGACCCTGACGTTCAATATTACGATCACGGCGGACGGCATGCCGAGTTTCGGCTCCCAGACCATCGAAGATCAGTACTACACACAGGATACGGCCATCACCACGCTGAACCTGCCCGAGGCAGACGGTGGTGACACCCCGCTGACGTACACCTTAAGTCCTGATGCGCCGACGGGTCTGACGTTCAGCGACACCGCCCGCACACTGACCGGCACCCCGACGGAGACGCAGACGGCGACAGAATACACGTACACCGTGACCGATGATGACGGTGATGTGGCGACCCTGACGTTCAATATTACGATTACCGCGGACGGCATGCCGAGCTTCGGCTCCACGACGATCGACGACCAGAACTACGTGCAGAACACCGCGATTACGATGTTGGCGCTGCCGCGGGCAACCGGCGGTGATGGGACATTGACCTACAGTCTGAGTCCGGCGCCGCCGGCGGGATTGATGTTCAGCGCCAGTGCGCGCACGTTAAGCGGCACGCCGACGGGGACGCAGACGGCCACCGAATATACGTACACGGCGCGCGATGAAGACGGCGATACGGCGACTCTGACGTTCAACATCACTATTACTGCGGACGGCACTGTTGAACCGCCACCGCCACCGCCTCCGCCGCCAAACAATGCGCCGGTTCTGTTGGCATCGGCCGGCGATCAGACATTGTTGGTGGATGAGAGGCGGACGCTGACTATCGCAGACTTGTTTAACGATCCGGATCGCGATGTGCTGAGCTACACGGCGACGGCTGGAGACTCCTCGATAGTGACGGTGGATATTGATTCGACAGAACGTTTGACCCTGACCGGCGTGGCGCTTGGCGAAGCGAATGTGACGATAACGGCGTCTGACGGGCGCGGCGGCGAGGCGAGTGACACCTTCACAGTCACGGTAGTGCAGCAGAATGAGTCGCCGGTGGTGAGGACGCCATTGATTGACCAGACGATTGTGGTAGACCAGATCAGACAGGTTGATGTGAGCGGCGCCTTCACGGATGCGGACGGCGATGCGCTGACATATACGGCGGTGTCTGCCGATGAGACGGTGGTCACAGTGACGGTGTCCGGCAATACCCTGACATTAACCGGCGTATCCGCCGGCGCGGCGGCCATCACGGTGACCGCGGATGATGGTTACGGCGGCGCCGCGAGCGACCAATTCATGGTGACGGTCACGCTATCGAATGAGGCGCCGGAAGTTGCGACGCCGTTGTCTGACCGGTCGCTTGACGTAGATCAGGCGCAGCAGGTTGATTTGGGTGGCGTATTCACCGATGCGGACGGCGATGCCTTGACGTATACGGCGGTGTCTGAGGATGAGTCCGTGGTGACGGTAGCGTTAACCGGTAATACCCTGGCGCTGACAGGCATATCCGCCGGCGACGCGACTATCACGGTGACCGCGGACGACGGGCGCGGCGGCACGGCCAGCGACAGCTTTGCTGTCACGGTAGTGATGCCGAACCGGGGGCCGACAGTAGCGATGCCGCTGTTTGACCGTGAGCTTGAAGTGGACCAGACCCTGCAGGTTGACGTGAGCGCTGTGTTCACCGATGCGGATGGCGATGCGCTGACCTACTCGGCAGTCTCGGATGATGAATCCATCGTAACGGTTACCCTGTCAGGCAGCGATCTGACCCTGACCGGCGTGTCGGTGGGCGCGGCGGACATCACGGTAACGGCCTCTGATGGAACTGGCGCTGAGGCGAGCGATACGTTTGCAGTAACGGTGAGCGAAGTGCCGATCGATGCGCCGCTGGTGACAGACCTGCACGAGGACCTGCTGCCGCAGTTCACATTGTCGGTGGTTGGACGCACTACGCAGGTGATCGGTAGTCGGATCAGCGCGGCGCGCTCCGGGACAGTTCAAGCAACCAGGATTTTTGGTCAGTCTCCGAGGCCGGCGCCAAGTACGACGCCGAGTGCGACGCGCAGCGTGAAGCCAGTTGAGTATGAAGTAGAGCCAGGATTGCCGCTGCTGGGTATTGATGCGCTGCCTCCGGGCGGAGAGATATCGTCTGATCTCGAAGCCAGGACAGGGACCCAGTCCGGGCCGGTATTGCTGGGTAATGAGATCGCATTGGCACAGTCGGCGCTGGCACAGGCGTTCGGTAGCAAGACCCACGCAATGCCGAGTGTGGAGAGTCGGGTAGATCCGGTTGCACTCGGGCCTCAGTCTGACAGAGCCGATACAGAGACTGAGTCCGGGCCAGTATTGCTGGGTAATGAGATCGCAATGGCGCAGTCGGCGTTTGCTCAGGCGTTCGGGAACAACACCCAGGCATTGCCGGGTATGGAGAGTCGGGTGGATCCGTTTGCAAATGGGGCACGGTCCGGCGGACGGACACAGATGAGAGCGGATGCGTTCGATGTCTTCGACACGCCGGGCGGATGGGAATATCGGCGGCGGCTTGATATGCGCCAGTTGCTGAACCGGGCATCGTTTGTACTGCCGCTGAATTTCGGCGCTGACGACGGCAGCGAATCCGGTGAGGCCGGCAAAGTAGTGACCCTGTGGGGCGAGGGCAGTTACACCGACCTGCGCAGCAAGGGCAATAATGCGGTGAATTGGGACGGCGGTCTGGCGAGTTTCCACCTTGGCGCAGATATCGAGGCGACCGAGCAGTTACTGTTGGGTGCAGCCCTGTCCCGCACCGAGGCCCGGTTTGACTATACCGACCGCAGTGATGCCCGGCGCACCTTCACCGGGGATTACGACATCAGCCTGACGAGTTTGCATCCGTATGCGGACTGGGCGGTCTCGCAAGACCTGAGCGTCTGGGGTTCACTGGGGTATGGTCTGGGCGAGTTGGACCTGACCGTGGACGATGATGACTTCCGTCAGGAGTCCGATCTCGACCTGTACTCGGCGGCATTGGGCGTGACGGGCCGTTTCTTCCGGCGTGGTGGTTGGCAGTTGGGTTACAAGGGTGAGGCGATGTATGCGGCAATGTCGGTCGAGGATGCGCCGGATGTGGATGTGCAGCGTGTACGGGCGGTATTGGAGGGCAGGCATATGGCGGCGACGGAAGGGGGGCAGTTTGAGCAGTTTGCTGAGTTGGGCGTGCGTGCTGACGGCGGCGATGCGCAAAGCGGGGCCGGGGTGGACCTTGCCGGTGGTCTGCGCTATGCGACGGAGACAGGCTGGGCGGCTCAGTTGCGCGGCGCCGGGTTGCTGGCGAACTCGAATTACCGTGAGTGGCAGGTGAGCGGGTTGTTGGAGAAGGCATACCAGGCGGACGGCACCGGCTTGATGATGAAATTGACCCCGCATTACAGACCGACCCGCAGTCTGGGCAGCATTGAGGGTGGCGCCCAGCAGTTGTGGGAGCGCAATATTGACGACATGGTACGCGGCCAGCGTAGTCCGACTTCGGATGAGTACCGGTTCGGTATGGAAACAGAGGTAGGTTACGGCTTGTTTATCCGGGGCAGGCTATGGACCGTATACAGCCGTACCTCGGGACTGGGCGAACGTTCCCGCCGCTTCATACTGGGCACGGAGATGAGCGACGTACTAATGGGTGGCAGCGTACTGCGAGTAGGGTTTGAAGGCGTACGCGAAGAATCCTGGAACATAACACCGGAGCACAGCTTCTGGCTCAACCTGGAGTGGGGCTACAGGTAATAAAGAGTCGCCCTGCGGGCGACACAGCATTGTCCTGGACTCCCGTTTACACGGGAGTGGTACGGAGGCGGGGTTCGCGGGAGTGCCCCATCCCATTCAGGCGCAAGCGTCTCCATCCCATTCCCGCGCAAGCGGGAATCCAGTAAAACAAGGGGTCGCCTCTAGGCGACACAATATTCCACGACAAAATTCCACGACCTTGACAATGCCGTAACAACCCACTACTATCAACTACCAAGCGTAAACGGAAATGTTTACACTCATCTGTTGAACGGAATAATGGGAGTTAATCTATGAATGAAACAACAGTAGCACAAGCAAAACAAGCGGCAGAAACGCATTACTATACGTTGGAGCGCCACCTGCTCATGTTCAACAATCATGCCTATATAAAACGGATGACAGCATGCGGTTTTAACGAAAAGCAGGCGGAAGGGCTGGCTGCGGAGCAGGGTGATCTGTTGAACAACCTGGCGACGAGGGTGGATGTAGACAACATCAACACAAGTTTCGAGAAGGTCTACCTGCGTTTTGATGAGGTCGATAAGCGTTTTGAGGAGGTTGACCAACGTTTTGATGAGGTTGATCGGCGTTTTGAGGAGGTTGACCAACGTTTTGATGAGGTTGATCGGCGTTTTGAGAAGGTTGACAAACGTTTTGATGAGATTGATCGGCGTTTTGAGAAGGTTGACCAACGTTTTGATGTGATTGATCGGCGTTTTGAGAAGGTCGAACAGAGTATTGATACGCTTCGACAGGAGATAGGCGATATTCGCAGCAATATGGCCACCAAGCAAGAGCTGGATAATGCTATCAGTAACGCCAAGACAGAGATAATCAAATGGCTGGCGGCACAGTTTGTGGGTCAGATCATTGCCATCAGCGGGATAACATTCACAATTTTAAAATTTGCCTTGTAAATTCAGCCATGTCTTTAATATTACAGAGAATGAGTGTGTCATGGAATCAATAGTCGATATCCTAATCTTCGTCATCATTTTGTATACCTATTTCATAATAATGGGGATATTAATTTTGAAGGCCGAATTCAAAGTTGAACTCATTGAGTTTGAAAAAAGACTATCTGATCGCATCAATGAAACGAATGAAATCTTGCGTTCTAATAGGAACCGTATCGCCAGCATTGAAGCCAGTCTCGATAGGCTGATTACCGTCCGAACTGAGGGCGGTTACAGCCGCAGAAAAGCCGCCTGACCCCCCTGGGAGCGCGGGCGTCCCGCCCGCAGGCAGGCGAGACGCCTGCGATCCGAGACGCCGAGTTACCGAAGGGGAGTTTCAATGTCCGGCAAAATACCGTACAATAACAAAAAACAATGAAGCTACGATCATGTTGAATTTCAATGATACCGCCACTGCTATTGATGAACCGAAAACGGCGCGGATGGAACAGCGCACTAAACCACACATCAAGGCACAAATTCAGCGAGCGGCGGCCCTGCTCGGTATTGATGAGACAACTTTCGTGACAAGCGTAGCGCTTGAACGTGCCCAGGCAACTATTGCCGACCACGAACGCACGCTCCTGTCAGCAACAGACCGTGATGCTGTGCTGTCCGCCCTGGAAAAGCCGGAGCCACCGACCGACGCACTGCAACATGTCATGGCAATGCACGACGTCCGAGTGGTACGGGGCGACTGAAGCGCCGGTGAATCCACAGCAGATATCCATCTTACCGCTTAACCCTGAGATACACGATAGAGCGTCCTTTTCATGTGGGATTACCCGGCTCGACAACTTTCTTAAAAGGAGCGCAAGGAAACACCAGGCGGCGGATTTTACACGGGTCTGGGTCGCTACTGAAGACGGGAGAGATAAGATTCTGGGTTATTATGCGCTAAACGCGCACTCGTTGGAAGGAGAGGATTTCCCGTCCAGCCTGACGAAACACGCTCCCCGATCCGGTAGTATCCCGGCAGTCTACCTCTCAATGATCGCCGTGGACCGCCGCTATCAGGGATGCGGTATTGGAAGTATCCTGCTCGGAAATGAAAAACATAATCATAAAAGAACCGGGCGGACCCGAAGTTCTGACCCTTGTTGAAGCCGGGATGCCGGCGCCCGGTCCGGGGCAGGTCCTGATTAAAGTCAGCGCCGCGGGGGTCAACCGTCCGGATGTGATGCAGCGCCTGGGCAAGTATCCGCCGCCGCCCGGGGCATCGGACATCCCCGGTCTTGAACTCTCTGGCGAGGTTATCGAAACCAACGGTGACTTTGCGTTTCCGCAAGCGGGTGACAAGGTTTGCGCGCTGGTCCATAGCGGCGGCTATGCGGATTATGCTGTTGCTGACGCGTCACTGTGCCTGCCCGTGCCGGATGGCCTGGCGGTGGACGATGCGGCCGCTTTGCCGGAAACGGTGTTTACCGTCTGGAATAATGTGTTTGATCGGTGTGGTTTGAAGAAAGGCGAGTCCTTGCTCATCCATGGCGGGTCCAGCGGTATCGGCACGATAGGGATACAAATGGGCCGGGCTATGGGCGCAACCGTGTTTGTCACCGCGGGCAGCGCGGAAAAATGCCGCATCTGCGAACAGCTCGGGGCCAGGCTGGCCATCAACTACAATGAACAGGACTTCGTGGAAAAGATTACCGAAGCGCAGGACGGCGCAGGGGTTGATGTGATACTCGACATGGTCGCGGGGGATTATGTTCGCAAGGACATAACACTTGCCGCGCCGGACGGGCGTATTGCCATCATCTCAGGATTAAAAGGCTGGCAGGCGGAAATCGATTGCCGCGCCGTCATGGTCAAGCGGCTCACGCTCACGGGGTCCACCTTAAGACCCATGCCGGCGCGCTACAAGGCGGCTATTGCCCGCAACCTGGAGCAACATATCTGGCCATTTATCAGCAGTGGACAGATTAAACCGATAATCTACAAAAAACTGCCGCTGGCGCAGGCAGCCGACGCGCACGCGATCATGGAGAGCAGCGCGCACATCGGCAAGATATTGTTGATTCCCAACGGAGCGCCCCGCGGGTGACAGGATTTTTAAGGAACCTCTGATTAAGTCTCAAAGTTTCCTTAACTGAATTCCCGCAGGTTCTGTGCCCAGGAGGGCGGGCGTACCGCACGGAGGCAGGCGGCACGCCTACAAAACCTATATGGACGGTATTTGGTATTCTACCAACGCCGAACGTCCGAGTATTTCAATGATCCGGATGATGCGTTCAACTCCATTTGCGTCGGTCAATCGCATTTCTTCGCCTGGAACGAAGGTGACGGGTTGCTGTTTCCCGCTATTGATCGCAATGTTGTCGGCATAGAGATAAGTGCGATCCAAGTTGTCCCGTATAGGGTTCAATCGTCCTTGCAGTCCTTGAATGTGTCCGGTTGCCTCAGGAAAAATAACACTCCCACCCTCATTTAATACATGCATATTCAACGCTAGAGCGCCCTGTTGCGGAACCCATTCCCGTTCCAGACATGCGGCGAAACCGGCTCGCGCTGCGAATATCGTCATCGGCAGCTCAGTGGTATACAAGTCCAGTACAGCTTCACCATTTGTATCTGTCGTCGTCCGTTTCCATGTATTGTTTGGAAAAAGAGCAAGCAGGTCTACATCCGGCAGTGACTGTCCTGCCGAACGCACGGTGATAACGGTTTGTGCCGGGCTTGTTTCAAGTGGGGCGGCGGGAATGATAAGCAGCAACTCAGAGTTATCGATTACCCGGTATTCGGGCAGCTTTCCGGTTAACCCATGGGTTTCGCGCCGGATAACCGGAACGCCGTCACCGCGCCGCTCCATAAGAAACTCTATTTCCTCTGAACCACGAATTTCACCTACGGGTATGCGACTGAACAATGAAGCAATAGTCTGGTTGCGAGTGACCTGGCGTTCCGCCATGCTTTCGACCGTCAACGTATTCGGAAGAGCACCCGGGGATTGGATTTCCACTCGATCAGAAAACATGGACAAGCGTATCCGGCTACCCCTGATGGCATAATCGCGATGGACAACGGCGTTCACGATAGCTTCAAACACTGCCTTGTCGCTGTACTGTGGCAGGTTTCTGCGCGCCGGGTCTTTGTGAGCGGCAACATGCATATTCCTTATTATGAATGCGACAGCTTCAGCGATTTGATTATGCAAGGGTCCGGTCATTTCCTGCGCATCCATCTGACCGCTGCTGCGATCCTTTTCCTTATATCGTGTAGCCATAATCGTAGCATGGGGCAGCCATTGATCCGGCCGCTTTGTACAGAGCAATGCACCGGCAACGGTTGCGCGTAAGGCGCCGGAATCGTCGTTCTTGAGAACTGCCAGTCGGCGCAAACCCATCTCCGGATCGCGGCCGCCCTCAGCGCTTAACAAAGGTTTCCACAGTGCCTCATCCAGGGTGCTGAATCCGGTATCCGGTAATGGTTGTTCATCAAACCACAAGTAACGACTCTGAGTGCGGCGTTGGGCCAAACGCAATTTTTCGTCACTGTTCATTCGCCGC
The DNA here is from genome assembly GCA_965221335.1 of Gammaproteobacteria bacterium. Lineage (GTDB taxonomy): Bacteria > Pseudomonadota > Gammaproteobacteria > Eutrophobiales > Eutrophobiaceae > JAAXHV01. Next base: position 72,365 of record CBDCSC010000006.1, read on the forward strand.
TTGGTGGCGCCAACCCTGATGAAGCTGCGTCCGTCACGTTCATATAACGCATCGCCCTTGGGTATAATGACCTGCAGCAGGTTTTTACCGCTCACTTCGCTGTGCCGGGTAGCGATACGCACCGGCGGCTTGATACTATCCGTGCAAAGTGCAACCAAAAGGCTATCCAATGCTTTCATTTGTTCGACGGACATACCTGTAACATTGCCATCGTCAGTAACACCGCACAAGAGCACGCCCCCATCGGCATTGGCAAAAGCTATAATTTCATCTGCCAGTTCGTTGGGGCGCGGCTTTTTCGGCTCATTACCTGAAAACACGATCTGCTTGAATTCCCAGAGACTGTCTTCACCCAACCGCAACTGCTGCTTGATATCGTTATCACTGCTTGTCATTATGAGCAAAACTCCCAGGCCTCAGGATTATGTGCACGTTTGTGTAAACCATGCCAGTTTATCACGCTTGCAATGGTCTCAATACTGCTTGTCCTCGCCTGCCGGCGGAGCGCTGATATCAGCGTCGTCTGAATGATCAAGCAAGCTCTGTTTGAGCTTTCTGTATAAACCGGTTATTGAACTGGCCAGCGCTTCCCTGTGTTTATCTCTGTCCAATGTCAGTTGGTGGATATCAGTCGGCAGGAATCGCCTCATCTGGTTTTGAAAGGCATCCCCATCTATGATAGACGGGCACTGGTCGAATTACGGGTCCCATGTGAGCAACATGTGTGTCAAGCATTGCCCTGTCGACGAGCGCATTGAAATCCACTTCAGTCATCTTCATAAAGCGCCACTTCATCAATCAGTTCTGTGTTGCGTCCTACTCGTCTGAGGTCGCGACATGCCTTGTGCTTACCGGCTAGCTTGAGTGGCCTGTCAACATCATGAATATCATCAAGAATGTCATGGACTGGACGTGCTGTGTGTGTGAATTCAATCGTACCAAACGGGGTGTCAACCTCGGCTTTCCGTCCTGTGGTCATGATTGTAAGACGCATCGGAATCTGCGAGATCACTCCGTGTTCAGATAATGCAGACTCAAGACTGACATAGCTGTATTCGCCCCTTCGCATCGTCTTGGCAATTTTTTCCAGTGTGTGCGTAAACCCGTTGGCCGACAATACATTTACATAGATACCGTTCACAGCGCGCATCAGTACACCGTTCTTGACTAGCCTGTCCAGGCCGGCATTAAGTGCGCGCGGTGTATCTTCAGGGAACAGTGTGGCGAGGTCTTGAAGCGTGAATACCTGCCTGCCCTGCCTGTCCTGAGCCATTAACTGGTGAAAGGCATGTGTCTGGTTCATCAATTCTGACGCTAATATCTAAACATTAATATCATTATTATGTGTAATTAATGTCCACTTGTAAACTTCAACCAGCAATGCTGGGGCAAAACAGGCGCTGGATTCAAGATTTCGGTATGGCGAGTCAAAACTGACGCATCCTGGGAGCGTGTGCATTCCGCCCGCAGGCAGGACGCCTGCGATCCCAGGGTCGCCGGTGCTCCCTGGGTGGTCCGTACTGCCGGGTGGGCTACTTATTTTAGCTCTGGTCGCTCGTTAACAGCTATCAGGAATCATAAGACGGCTGGTTGTTCAGTGTGTCGACCGCGAAGCCGGTTCGTTCCTTGAATGCGTCGATTACTGCTTGTAAACGCGCTTTTTCTACATAGTCATGGACATTCTCTGCATCCTCGGGGCACTCTCGTCGGACGATTTCCAGGACCTCGTCGGGACCGTTCTGCCGGCTGGCCAGAACCACCCTGTTTGCTTTTGGCAGGCGGTCGGCTTCGTAGGCTTTCAGTCCTTGCTCAGCATCGTCGTGTCCGGCAATCGCATAGGCCAGCGCCCGCCCGTCGATGATGGCATGCACCGCGCCACTGGAGCTCACCGGGATCAGCGGATGCGCGGCGTCGCCCAGCAAGGTGACTCGGCCGAATGTCCACTGTTCGAGGGGATCACGGTCGTAAACCGGAAATTCAAAAATCTGCTCCGTTGATGCGATGAGTTCGGGGACATTCAGCCAGTCGAAGTCCCACTCCCGGTATAGTTGCAGCAGGTTGTCCGCAGTGGTTTGCTTGTTCCAGTCTTCTTCCTGTGGTTCGTCGGTCTCAAATGCAATCGCGGCGATCCAGTTGTTCAGGCTTTTGCCCTGTTTGCGTAATTGCGCTGAAAGCGGGTAGGAGACGAGTGTCTGACGCTGATCACCGCAGACGACCATGGTTTGACCATCGAGGTACGGCGCGCCTTCCAGCGCGCCCCGAAAGCAGATCATTCCGCAGAATACCGGCGAACCCTCTCCAGGGTAAAGCTGCTTGCGCACCGTAGAATGCAGCCCGTCAGCGCCGATCAGCATGTCGCCTTTTTCCTCGTGAATCACATCATCGGAGCCGGGGCCGGCAAAGCGTGCGACAACACCTGCGCCATCCTGATCGAAATCGACCAGGCGATGGCCGGTCATCACACTGCCGTCTCCTGCGCGGGATCTCAGCACGCGCAGCAACATCATCTGGAATTCACCGCGGTGTAATGAGTACTGCGGCCAGTGATAACCGGCATATTCGCCGCAGGGATAGCTGATAACTGCCTTGCCGCGTCGGGTGAAATAACTCATCGCGCGGGTGCGTATAGCAAAATGGTCGAGTTCGTCCTGCAGGCCCAGTGCGAGCAATTCCCGGCTCGCGTGGGGCAGAATATTGATGCCCACACCCAGCGGCGCGATTTCCCTGACACTCTCAAATACCTTCACGTCCATGCCCACCCGTTGCAGGCTGAGCGCTGCTGTCAGGCCACCCACACCGCCACCGGTGATCAGGACTTTCATTTCACACGGCTAAAGTAAAAGTCAGTGGGCAGTTATGTTGCACATCAGGCCTTTCAGGTTGGTGGCGCCCATGCCCGGGTCCAGGGGGCCGGCGTCGTTGGTGAGGACATTGATATTGGCGCTGAGTTGTTCTTCGCCGTTCGTCCTGTCTTTTTCCGGAAACCACCAACCGAATTCTGCGCTTACCACGCGCGGGTCGATGCCTTCGGTGAGCCTGGCGCGAAAGCGTACCTTGCCCCGGGGTGACTCGATGGTTACCCAGTCGCCGTCTTCAATGCCGCGTTCCCTGGCTGTGTCGGGGTGTATCTCCACCAGCGGGTCCGGATGCGATTTTCTCAGGTATTCAGATTGCCGGTGTTCCGAACCAAAGAAATTGAAGATGCGGGCGCCGGTAATCAGCACCAGCGGATATTTCTCGACAAACTCCGGTTCCCGTTCGGGACTTTCGGGCGGCTCGATATAACCGGGCAGCGGGTCGTATCCCCACTGTTCGTATTGTTCCAGGTAAAAGTCGAGCTTGCCCGATTTTGACTTGAATCCCTCTGTCTCATACTTGCGGAATTTCGGTTCTGTTTGCAGGTACGGCATGTCCTTGAATCGCTCCCAGTCCAGTCCGATGGGTTCAAGGATATGGTCCAGGGAATCGTAGTAGTCCTCCCAGAAGTACTCTTGGAAGCCGAGTTTCTTTCCCAGCTCATTGAGGATCATATGGTCGGAGCGGGCTTCCCCTTCCGGTTCCACCGCCATGTTGCGCGGGAAAACATAGCCGTGCACCTTCCAGTAATCGGCGATATTGTCATTTTCAAGCCAGGTTGCCGCCGGCAACACCAGGTCGGCGAGTTCCGTCGTTGGGGTAGGAAACACATCGCAGGCGGCAAAGAATTCGAGCTTGTTCTTCAGAATATCGTAGACACGCCGGGAATTTTCACGGGCATTAAGCTGGTTACTGGCAAACACCACCAGCGCCCTGACCGGGTAGGGGTCCGCATGTTCAATCGCGTCCCAGACTACATGCGGGGTAATGCGGTTGATACTGGCGCCAAGCTTGTATTTGTCCCCACCCAGCAGCTTGGCCTTCTGTTCGGGCGGCAGCTTGTGAAACAGGGAGAACTCGGCCCGCGTCAACCCCGGGGGTAATCCGAAAATCACGTTGCCCCCCGGCACATCCAGGTTGCCGGTCAGCGCTACCAGGTAGATGAGCGCACGATCCGCATCCACGCAATTGATGTTCTGTTCCACACCCACACCCCATTGCAGCGCCGCGGGCTTGGTGGTGGCGTAGATGCGCGCGGCTTCGGCGATCTTTTCCTTTGGCACCCAGGTGATCTTTTCCACCCGGTCCAGCGGGAATTGCTGCAAGCGTTCAACGAGCTTGTCGAAGCCGGTGGTGTATTTTTCCACGAACTCCTTGTCGTAGAGGTCCTCGTCGATGATGACTTTCATCATGCCCATGGCCAGCGCCGAGTCCGTTGCCGGGCGCAGTTGCAGCCAGAGATCCGCACGATCCACGAGTTTTGTCCGGCGCGGATCGATGATGATATGTCTGGCGCCACCTGTCAGCGTATGTGCCAGGTTGATGCCCTTGTTTTCATCGGCATTGGAAACGAGGTGGTTCGCCCCCCAGGAAATCACGCACTTGGGCCGGTTGTCGTAATCCACCATCGGTATCTCCATGCCCATGAGCTTGGAGATAGCGATGCGCGGCAGGTAGCACATGTGTCCGGGCGTGAGCACATTCGGGGTGCCGAAGAGATTGGCGACGCGGTAGACAAAGCGGTGAAAGTCCCGACCCGTGCCATGTCCGAGAACCACGGATTCGGCGCCGGATTCCGCCTTGAACCGGTTCATCCTGTCGGCCAGCATGGTCAGCGCCTCGTCCCAGGAGATACGCTCCCACTTGCCCTCGCCGCGGGCGCCGACCCGCTTCTTCGGGTATAACAGGCGATCAGGATGGTATTGCAGGTCCAGGAAACCATGGGCTTTCTTGCAGGTATAGCCCTTGCTGACCGGATGCTCCTTGTCCGGCAGGAACTTTGTGACCCTGCCTTCATCCACAACGGCATAGACACCGCAACCACCGTGACCGCAGGAACGGCAAATCGTGCGTACTGTGTTACCGGTTTCGTTCTGTTTGCCCATAACGCTTTCTCAATACGGTGAAACTTCCCACGGAACAGGCTGCTGAAAATCAATTGTCCGCGACTGTTGCTGCCAGTTTATCACGCTTGGAATAATGGAGATAAAAATGGAGATAAAAACCTTGATAATTTATTTTTTGTAACTACAATAAGTCGGTGCAGATAGAATTCGACCTGAAAAAGCGTGACAAGACCCTGAAGGAACGGGGATTGGACTTTGCGCGTGCGGGAGAAGTCTTTAATAGTCATCACTTCAGTGCCGAGGATACCAGGCAGGATTACAAGGAAACGCGTTATATCACGGCAGGAAAACTGGATGATCGCATGGTAGTTCTTACTTGGACGCCACGGGGTGATGCACGCCGTATTATCAGTATGAGGAAAGCAAATGAACGCGAACAAATACGCTTCAGACACAGACTGGACAGACCCGGATGATGCGCCGGAACTGACTGACGAGTTTTTTGAAAAAGCCGATGAGTTTGTCGGAGAGAGGCTTGTGCGTCGTGGCCGTCCGAAAGCCAGTACCACCAAGCAATCTTTGACAGTTCGTTACGATCAGGACATAGTCCTGGCATTCAAAGCTACCGGCAAGGGTTGGCAGTCCCGCATGAATGATGCCTTGCGTGATTGGCTCAAGGTGCACCGGATGATTTGACTATCTTTGGGAATTCTTCAGCAGCACGTAGATGGCGCCGGTTCCGCCGTCCACCTGGCGGGCGGAGCAGTAGGCAAGCACTTCCTGTCGCTGTTGCAGCCATTTGCCGATGCGGCTCTTGATGGTCGGTCTGCCTTGTCTTGAGCGCAGGCCCTTGCCGTGGATGATGCGCACGCAACGGTGGTTGCGGATCATGCATTGCTTGAGAAACTCTGACAGGCAGTCCTTCGCATGTTGTACGGTGTATCCATGCAGGTCCAGTTCCGCGCTGACCGCGAACTGGCCCCGGCGCAGCTTCCTGAACACCTTGTCCTGGATGCCTTGCTTTTTGTACAACAGTTCATCCCCGGTTTCCATCGCTTCGGTGTCGAAAAAGCCTTCGGCCATTTCCTTGATGACTGCGGCCTCATCGGCGAGCCTTTGGGTCGCGATCGGCGCTGGTTTTTTTGCTTGTGGATGAACTTTGTCCTGTCTGACCGGCGTGACCTCGCCGACCGAGCGCCGGAACAGGTCGGTTTCATCGCGTTCGTATACCGGTTTTTTCCCCCTCATCATCCCAATCCCATTATGTGTGCCGCAACGCCGGCTTATTCCCCAGTTTGAAACCCGGCCACCGCAGGACCAGCAGCAGGCACAGGATGAGGCCGTAGATGAGTGGCGGCAGGATATCCGCCTTGACCAGCCACAGGTAATGGAGGATGACCAGGATCGCAATCGGATAGATTAGGGAGTGCAGCCGCCGCCAGTTGTTTCCCAGCCGTTGCGCCATTTTGTTCGTGGACGTCAGCGCCAGCGGGATGAGCAGCACAAAAGCGCTGAAACCGACGGTGATATAAGGCCGTTTCGCCACGTCCAGGATGATCTCGTTCCAGTCGAAGAACTGGTCCAGTACCAGGTAGGTGGAGAAGTGCAGGCAGGCGTAGAAAAACGCGAACAGGCCGAGCATCCTGCGGAATCGGATCAGCGCGTTCTTGCGGGTGATTTTTCGCAGCGGGGTGATCGATAATGTAATGAGCAGGAAGCGCAGCGCCCATTCCCCGGTGAAATGGGTGATCTCCTTAATCGGGTTCGCGGTCAGGTTATCGGTAAAACCGTTATACACCAGCGCGCAGAACGGCAGCATGCAGAGCAGGAACAGCGCCGGCTTTGACCAGGGAGAGTTCATTCCGGTAAGGAATCCGCGTCAATAATGTTTGCGTAAGTCCATACCGCTGTACAAGGAGGCAACCTGTTCGGCATAACCGTTGAACATCAGGGTCTCGCGCTTGAGAAACTCACCGATACGGCGTTCCTTGCGCTGGCTCCAGCGCGGGTGGTCCACCTCGGGGTTGACGTTGGAATAGAACCCGTATTCCTGCGGTGCCGACATATTCCAGGCTGTCTCTGGTTGCGTGCGGGTGAATTCTATCCTGACGATGGACTTGATGCTCTTGAACCCGTATTTCCAGGGCACGACCAGGCGGATGGGTGCGCCGTTCTGGTTCGGCAGGGTCTCGCCGTACAGGCCCACAGTCAGCAGTGTCAGTGGGTGCATGGCCTCGTCGATGCGCAGCCCTTCGCGGTACGGCCAGTCCAGCACATTGCGTCTGAGCCCCGGCATCTCCTCGGGGCGCATGACGGTGGTGAATTTCACGTATTTTGCCGCAGAGGTAGGCTCGAAGCGCTTCAGCACATCGGCCAACGGGATGCCCACCCAGGGTATGACCATGGACCAGGCCTCGACGCAGCGCAACCGGTAGATGCGTTCCTCCAACTGGTGCGGCCTGATAATGTCTTCATACGTGTAGGCGCCGGGTTTCATGCATTCGCCGTCGATGACCACGGACCAGGGTTGCGGCTTGAAATTCAGGGAGTATCTTGCCGGATCTCTCTTTTGCGTGCCGAACTCGTAAAAGTTGTTGTAGCTGGTGACATCGTCATAAGGCGTCAATTCCTCGTCTGTGGAGTACTCGTTGTTCCTGACCGTGGAGAGTTTTGTGCCGGCCGGCGCGCCGGTCACGGAAACCGTATTGAGCAAGGCGCCTGCTATGCCGAACTTTGCGCCGGCGCTGATGAACTTGCGCCGGTTCAAGTACAGTTGTTGGTCTGTGATCTCGGAGGGTTTGATGGGGTCGGGAGTCTTGATCAGCATAAGTCTTATCTCGTACAGTATTCAATGTATGGACAACGGATACGGTTTAGAGTTCAGGTGTGAGTATACACGGGTTAGCCGAGTTACAGGACAACCGCATACTTTTGTTTTACCGCTTTTGCTGGGAGCGCAGGCGTCCCGTCCGCGACAGACTGGCGGGCTGGCGCCCGCGCTCCCGGGGAAGCCAAATAACGTTTTAACGGCATTATGTAAGTGAGGATTCAAAGTATGCGCTTACCCTGAGCCGAGCCATTGCCGGGCATTATGGAACATTTGCATCCAGGGGCTATCTGCGCCGGGATGATCGTGCTCGATCCAGGATACTTGTTGCGCCAGGAATACCCGTTCCGGGTGCGGCATCATGATGGTAAAGCGTCCGTCCGTGCTGGTGAACCCGGTCAGTCCCTGTGCCGAGCCGTTGGGGTTGTACGGATAGGTTTCCGTCACCGTTCCCCGGTTGTCCACGAAGCGCATGGCGCCCAGGGGCGGTTGCCCGGCGCTGTTGAACAGTGCCTGGCCTTCTCCATGGGCCACGACGATGGGCAGTCTTGAGCCGGCCATGCCGCGAAAAAACAGTGAGGGCGACTCGGTAATCTCGACCATCACCACCCTGGATTCGAACTGTTCTGAGCGGTTGCGTCCGAAATCCGGCCAGCCGTCGGCGCCGGGGATGATGGCGCGCAGCCGGGACAGCATCTGGCAGCCGTTGCAGACGCCCAGGGCGAAGCTGTCGGGACGGTTGAAGAAGCGTTCGAACTCGTTCCTCAGATAATCGTTGTAAAGGATGGATTTGGCCCAGCCGCCGCCGGCGCCCAGGACATCGCCGTAGGAAAAACCGCCACAGGCCACCAGGCCGGACAGGTTGGCCAGTGACGCAGAGCGGCTCAGCAGGTCATTCATGTTGATATCGATGCACTCGAAACCTGCCCGGTCGAAAGCGGCCGCCATCTCCACATGGCCGTTGACACCCTGTTCCCGCAGAATCCCGATGGCGGGCTTGTCTGCCGGCATACCTGACCCCGGCTTGCTTAATCCCGGGGCAGGCTCAACCTGGAGTCCGGGGTGGCGATACATGATTGACAGGCCTGGATCGGTCATGTCCTGTAGTGCGGCAAATTCTTCGGCGGCACAGGTTGGGTTATCGCGTAATGTCTGCATGTGGTAACTGGTGAGTGACCAGAGTCGGTGCAGTTGCTCGAGTCCGGCTGCGTATACCGGTGCGCCCCTCTGGCTGATGCGTATTTTTTTCTCCCCGTTCGGGTGCGCAACCGTGATTAGACAGGCTTCGGGCAGACCTGACCGCAACAGCGTTTCCCGCACTGTCTGCAAGTGTTCCGCGCGCACCTGCAGTGCGACTCCGGGTTCTTCATTGAGCAGGAAGGCCGCCAGGTCATCATCTTCCACGTCAATGTCCAGGCCGCAACGGCCGGCAAACGCCATTTCACACAGGGTCACGAACACGCCGCCGTCTGAACGGTCGTGGTACGCGAGCAGATAACCGGTTTCATTCAGTAACTGCACGCCGTTGAAACAGGCAGCCAACAGGGCCGGGTCGTCCAGGTCGGGCGTAGTGAGGCCGGTCTGTTGCGTGACCTGTGCCAGCGCCGAGTCACCCAGGCGGTTTTTTCCGATGCCCAGGTCGATGAGCAGCAATACGGAGTCCTCCATCTGCCGTAACTGCGGCGTGAGGGTCTTGCCGGTGTCCGCTACGGGGGCAAACGCGGTGATATTCAGCGACACCGGCGCGCTGACCCGTTTCTCCCGGCCGCGGTCCTGCCAGGCCACGCTCATGGACATGGAATCCTTGCCTACCGGTATCGGGATGCGCAACTGCTGCGCCAGCGCCGAGACTGCTTCCACGGTCGCATACAACGCTGACCGCTCTGCCGCAGTACCGGCGTCCGCCATCCAATTTGCCGACAAGGCCACATCCTCCAACCGCAGGATGCGGCTGGCGCAGAGGTTGGTCAGGGCCTCGGATACGGCCAGCCGCCCGGATGCCGGCGCGTTATCGACGGCTACAGACGGGCGTTCACCCAAGGCCATGGCCTCGCCGGTACGGGCGCCGAATGTGGCGGCAGTGACCGCGCAATCGGCCACCGGTGTCTGCCAGGGGCCGACCATCTGGTCGCGCACCACCAGGCCGGAGACACTGCGGTCACCGATGGTTACCAGGAAGCGTTTGTCGGCCACCGCCGGCAGTTGCAGCACCCTGGCTATGGCTTCGTCCAGGGTAATCATCAGGTTGCCGGCTCCAGTGGCATGTTGCAAAGCCGTGCCTTCCGGGTCAGGAGTTGGCATGGGGATTGAATGCGAACCTATGTCCTCCGGGTCGGGAGTCGGCGCGGGGATGGAATGCGAACCTGTGCTCTCTGGGTCGGGAGTCGGCACGGGGATGGAATGCGAACCTGTGCTCTGTGGGTCGGGAGCCGATACGGGGGCGGAATGCGAATCTGTGCCCTCCGGGTCGGGAGTCGGCGCAGAGATAGAATGCTTACCTGCTTTGTTCCGGCGTTGTTTGTCGCTCTCGTAGGCTTGTGTCTTGAAAGACAGCCCCGGCGTTTTACCGAGGATCACGTCGAGCGGCACATCGACGGGCTTGCCGTCGTTGAGCTTGTCGGTGACAACCAGCCGCCCGCTGTTGTTGGTCTTGCCGATGACGGCATAGGGCGCCCGTTCCCGTTCGCAGATGACGCCGAAGCATTGCGTATCCGCCGCGCTGATGGCGAGCACATAGCGTTCCTGGGCTTCATTACACCACAGCTCCATCGGTGACATGCCCTGGTCGGCGCTGTGGATCGCACGCAGGTCGAACACGGCGCCGGCGCCGCCCTGGTGCACCAGCTCCGGCAATGCGTTGGACAGGCCGCCGGCGCCCACATCGTGGATGGACAGTATCGGGTTATCCTCGCCCAAGGCCCAGCACTGATCGATGACCTCCTGGCAACGGCGCTGGATTTCCGCGTTGTCACGTTGTACCGATGCAAAATCCAGCTCCTGGCTGCTGGTCCCTGCGGTCATCGAGGACGCCGCGCCGCCGCCAAGTCCTATGAGCATGGCCGGGCCGCCCAGTACCGCGATTTTGCAGCCGTCCGGCAACGGTTTTTTGTTTACATGTGCGGGCCGAATTACACCGTAGCCGCCGGCCAGCATGATGGGTTTGTGATAGCCCCTGGTGCTGCCGGGGTCGGCGCCGGGTTGTTCAAACGTCCGAAAATAGCCTGTCAGGGCAGGGCGGCCGAACTCGTTGTTGTACGAGGCCGCGCCAATAGGCCCTTCCAGCATGATGTCCAGGGCCGAGGCAATGTGATCCGGCTTGTGCGCACCCTGTTCCCAGGGTTGTGGCAAGTCAGGGATGTTCAGGTTGGAGACGGTGAAGCCGGTGAGACCGGCCCGGGGTTTCGCCCCGCTACCGGTCGCGGCTTCGTCGCGTATCTCGCCGCCGGAACCGGTGGCGGCGCCAGGAAACGGCGCGATAGCGGTGGGGTGGTTGTGGGTTTCCACCTTCATCAGAATGTGGACATCTTCCTGAACATAACGGTACCTGCGGTCTGCGGGCGCGGCGTAGAAGCGCACCGCGCGCGAGCCGCGTATGACTGCGGCATTGTCCGAATACGCGGAGAGTACCCGGCCAGGGTGCGCGGCATGGGTGTCCTTGATTAACCCGAACAGGCTCTTCTGCTTGGCCTTCCCGTCTATCTCCCAGCGGGCATTGAATATCTTGTGGCGGCAATGCTCCGAGTTTGCCTGGGCGAAGGTCATCAGCTCCACGTCCGTGGGGTCGCGCGCCAACCCGCGGAACGCGTTATCGAGGTAATCGATCTCCGCTGCTGACAAGGCCAGCCCCATTGCCGAGTTGGCTTTCAGCAATGCGGCTTTGCCGTCTGTGCTGATCGGGACGGTGGCCAGCAGGCCGGGTTTGCGTGCGGCAAACAGGGACGCGGCGTCGTTGATATTGGTGATGACCGCCTGGGTCATCCGGTCGTGCAGGCAATGCGTGACCTGTTGCAGTTGTTCCGCTACCGGTGAGAAACCTTGCGCGTATTCCGCGAACCAGCAGATCCCGCGCTCGACTCGTTTGACCAATGCCAGGCCGCAATGATGCAGGATGTCCGTGGCCTTGCTGGACCAGGGCGAGATCAGTCCCGGTCTGGGAATGACGATAAAAGCAGGGATGTTGCTGTCATCGGTGTCCGGCGGCAGGCCGTAAGCCAACAGTTCGGCCAGGCGCGCTTCCTCTGCCGTGTCCAACGTGGCGTCAAGCTCCAGAAAATGCACAAACCGGGCCTGTAGCGCATTGATCTCCGGCGCGATGCAGGACAGTTCCGCCAGCTTCTTGTCAAGCCGGAATTGCGACAGGGCAGCAGGGCCGGGAAGGATGCGTATCATGGCCCGTTTTTCTCAAAATGTGTCCTGGTCAGCGTTCAGTCTCCTGCCAGGCCGCGATGATCTGCGCGGCCTGTTCTGCGGCGTTGCCGGTGTAGTTTTCCGGGCTCAGTTTTGATAGCTCGGCTTTGGCTGCTTCCGGCAGGTCGAGTCCGGCGATGTTTTGCCGCAGTGACGCAAGAGTAGCGCGCTGTCCGCGGGTGAGCGTCTTAAGCTGTTCGTAGGCATCTTCTACGCCATGCCGGCGCAACAGTGTCTGGATAGCTTCGGCCAGCACTTCGGGATTAGCCATCAGGTCGTCTTGGATGCGGTCTGAGTTTGCCTCCAGTTTACCCAGTCCCTTCAGGCAGGACTGGTAGGCGATGATGCTATGGGCAATGGCTGTGCCGATGTTACGGGTGACGGTCGAATCGGTGAGGTCCCGTTGCCAGCGGGATACCGGGAGTTTTTCCGCCAGGTGCCCCAACAATGCGCTCGCCAATCCCAGGTTGCCCTCGGCGTTCTCGAAATCGATGGGGTTCACCTTATGCGGCATGGTCGATGAGCCGACCTCGCCGGCAACCGGTTTCAAACGGAAATACTCCAGTGATATGTAGCCCCAGGTGTCGCGGCACAGGTCGATCAAGATCGTATTGATGCGGGCCAGCGCATGGAAGTATTCAGCCATGTAATCATGCGGTTCGATCTGAGTGGTGTGGGGGTTATGTATCAGCCCAAGGCCTTCTACGAAGTTGCGGCTTATCTCCATCCAGTCCGCCTCGGGACAGGCAACGCGGTGGGCGTTGAAATTGCCGACTGCGCCGTTCATCTTGCCCAGAATCTCTATTTCCCGAAAACTCGCAAGCTGGGATTGCAGCCGATGAACGGTTATGGCCAATTCCTTCCCCAGCGTGGTCGGGGAGGCCGGCTGGCCATGGGTTCTGGCCAGCATGGGATGGTCAGCCCAGCGCGCCGCCAACTCGCACAGCGCGTCCATGAGCTCGTACAAAACGGGTAACAGGTGCTGCTTGCGGGCCTCGGCCAGCAACAGGCCATCGCTGAGATTGTTGATGTCTACAGAAGTACAGGCAAAATGGATAAATGGCGACCAACGGGACAGTTCGTCATGGCTACTGATTTTCTCCCGGATGTAATATTCCACTGCCTTGACGTCGTGATTGGTAATTGTTTCGATCTCCTTGACCCTGGCCGCGTCCGCCTCCGAGAAATCCCGGGCGACTGCATTGAGTAGCTGGCTTGCTTCCGGGCTTAATCCAGGGAGGCCGATTATCTGCGGATGATTGGCCAGGCACAGCAACCAGCGGATTTCAATTTCCACCCGCCTGTTGATCAGCCCGTATTCACTGAACAGCGCCCGCAGTTCGGCAGTCTTGTAACCGTAGCGGCCGTCTATAGGGGAAATTGCAGTAAGCTGATTTAATTTCATTGCCATATTATGGGCAGGGATTGGGTTGTGAGCGGTGGATGTCTTCTATCCGTTTGAATACTGTCTTATCAAGTTCCAGGTCGACGCTGGCAATGTTGGCGGCGAGTTGGTCCATGCTGGTGGCGCCGATGATCGAGCTGGTCACGAATGGCCGTTGATTGACGAAAGCCAGCGCCAGTTGCGCCGGGTCGATGCCGCAGTCCCTGGCGAGATCGACATATTGCCGGGTGCACTCCACGGCAAGGTCAGTGTTATAACGCTTGTATTTTGCGCCAAACAGGGTCAGGCGCGCGCCTTCCGGCTGCCTCCCGTCCAGGTACTTACCGGACAATACGCCGAACCCAAGCGGTGAGTAGGCCAGCAGGCCGACTCTTTCGCGTTGGGCAAATTCGGCCAGTCCTATTTCGAAAGTGCGGTTCAGCAGGCTGTAGGGGTTCTGGATGGAAACGATCCTGGGCAGCCCGGCTTCCCGGGCCAGCCTGAGGTATTCGCTGACCCCCCAGGGGGTTTCGTTGGAGACACCGGCATAGCGGATTTTTCCTGCCTGCACCAGGTCGGCCAGGGCGCGCAGGGTTTCCTCAACAGGCGTCCCGTCCTTTTCCGGCGCATGGTAGTAGTCCTGGCGTCCGAAGAAATTCGTATCCCGCTCCGGCCAATGTACCTGGTACAGGTCGATATAATCCGTTTGCAGCCGTTTCAGGCTGGCGTCAACGGCTTGCTGCATATTCTTGCTGTCCAGCCGGTTGTCTCCGCCACGAAGGTAATCAATGTAGGTTGCCGCAGGGGTGATCTTGGTGGCGATGACCAGCTTGTCGCGTTGCCGGTGTTGTTGCAGCCAACGGCCAAGGTACTCTTCTGTCCTGCCCTGGGTCTCGGCGCGCATCGGACTGGGGTAGAGTTCCGCGGTATCGATGAAGTTGACTCCCTGCTGTACGGCATAGTCAAGCTGCCGGCAGGCCTCCTCCTGCGTGTTCTGCTCGCCCCAGGTCATGCTGCCCAGGCAGATTACGCTGACATCGATATCGGTGTGTCCCAGTTTCCGGTATTGCATGTATCCGAATCATATACCAGTTTTTATGCTCCTACGGATATTTTTGGTGGCGGGGTTAGCGGGAGTGGTATTGTGGCGATTGGCGGGTGTCCAGGGTTTAGTTGATACTAACTGTGTGTTAAGGAAACTCTGAACAAGTCCATCCTGGACTTGTCAGAGTACGGAAAACAAAAATGCGATTTTTGTTTTCCTCACAATATCAATGCCTTACAGTCATTGATATTGACGATACATCCCTGTATCGTAGGAACCTCTGACTTAATCAGAGGTTCCTTAAATTAATAACTGACCTGTGGGGCCTGTTCTTGGATACGATTACCCTGATAAAACCGGATGACTTCCACCTGCACCTGCGCGACGGTGAGGAACTGGCCAGTGTTGCCGCTGACAGCGCCCGGCGCTTTGTGCGGGCGATTATCATGCCGAACCTGTCGCCGCCGGTGGTGTCCGTGCGGCAGGCGCTGGCATATCGGCGCAGGATCCTTGACTGCCTGGCAGATGATACGGACTTCAATCCGCTGATGACCTTGTACCTGACCGATAATACCTCCAGGGATGAGGTGGATCGGGTTGCGGAAACCGAACATGTGTTTGCGTTCAAATATTATCCGGCGGGGGCAACCACCAATTCCGCTTCGGGCGTGACCGAAATCGGGAAAGTCATGCCGATACTGGAATATATTGCGCAAAAGGATGTGCCGCTGCTGGTGCACGGTGAGGTGACGGATGCCGATGTGGATGTGTTCGACCGGGAAAAGGTGTTTATCGATCAGATATTATCGCCGCTGGTTGAGAACATCGACACGCTGCGTGTTGTGCTTGAACATATTACCACTTCCGATGCCGCGCAGTTTGTCCGCGGCGCCCCGAATCGGGTTGCCGCGACGATTACCCCCCACCACCTGGCGCTGAACCGCAATGCGATGCTGTCGGGCGGGATCAACCCGCATCATTACTGCTTGCCTGTTTTGAAACGGGAGCGGCACCGGCAGGCGCTGGTTGCGGCGGCGATTAGCGGCAATCCGAAGTTTTTCCTCGGCACCGACAGCGCGCCCCATCGGGCGCGGGCAAAAGAACAACCCCCTTGCTGCGCCGGCATCTACAACGCCGCCGGCGCGCTCGAGTGGTACGCAACCGTTTTCGACGCGATGAACAGCCTGGATAACCTGGAGCGCTTTGCCAGCAGGAACGGCGCGCGGTTTTACAGGTTACCCTTGAATACACAGACGATCCGCTTGCGCCGGGAACAATGGCGTGTTCCGGCCGTAATCGACTTTGCCGGTGAGCCGCTGGTCCCGTTCCGCGCCGGTGAGTTATGCCAATGGACGCTCGTGGATGAATATTGACAGGAAGAACCTGGTTGCCGGCCGCTTCAGGGGATATTATCCCGTGGTCGTGGATGTGGAAACAGCGGGTTTCAATCCGGCTCAGGATGCGTTGCTGGAGCTGGCGGTGGTGTTCCTGCAGGTCGATACCGATGGTGTCTGGAGCACACTGGAGAGCGTATCCAAGCATATCCAGCCGTTTCCCGGCGCCAACCTGGACAAGGCGGCGCTGGAGTTTACCGGCATCGATCCGGATCATCCTTTCCGCAAGGAGATTGCCGTGCCCGAGAAACAGGCGTTACGCGATGTCTTTCAGGCCACCAAGAGAATGATCAGGGAATATGGTTGCAGCCGCGCCATCCTGGTGGGGCACAACCCGGCTTTCGACCTGAGCTTCATCAACGCCGCGGCCAACCGGTCCGGCCTGTCGCGCAACCCCTTCCATCCTTTCAGCACCTTTGATACGGCCACCCTCGGCGGCCTGGCCTACGGTCAGACCGTACTGTCCAGGGCAGTACAGGCCGCCGGGCTGGACTGGGAGGAGGAAGAAGCGCATTCGGCCCTGTACGATGCCGAACGCACCGCCGAACTGTTCTGCAATATCGTCAACCTCTGGCCATTGCACTAACCTGTATTTCTCCTCGTTTTGATAAAACATTTATAAATATCCGCATTTTATACGGAATTATATGAATGAATCGCTATATTTCAGCAAATCATGTTAATATATCCGCATGTAAAACGGATATTTTCTTATGATTTATAATCGGCGCTCAAATTTATCAACATATGCTTCCGGCTTGCTATCCGAAGGACGCATGGTCTTCTCAGCAGAAGAAGCCGCGCGTGTGCTTCGAATCGGACGAGGCGCTTTTCTGGATGCTGCAGAGCGACTTCAGCGCCGTCAATATCTCATCAAGCCGCGACAGGGATTCTATGTCGTGGTTCCGCCTCAATATGCTGCCTGGGGAGCGCCTCCACCAAGTTGCTATATCGATGCTCTGATGCTACACGAAGGATGCAGATACTATGTCGGTCTTCTCAAAGCAGCGGAACTGCACGGTGCATCGCACCAGGCAGTGATGGAGTTTCAGGTTGTCACTAACAAGCGACTGCCGAAAATTCATGCCGGCAGGTCTCTGATTTCTTTCTATTATCGCAGGCGTTTGGATGACGTCATCAATCATACAGAAGACCACAAGACTGAGACGGGTCTAATGAAGGTCTCATCTGTTGAACTCACTGTATTTGATCTTGTGCGTTACCCTAATGCTGGCGGCGGCATCGACAACACCGCTACGGTTATTGCTGAACTCGGTCCAAAACTTGAACCACAGGCGCTGGCCCGGCTTGCATCGACTGTGGAGCGCCCGGTCATTCAACGCCTCGGTTACCTGCTGGATTACCTGGGATACCGGGATAGCACCGGACTGCTGGCCGACGCACTGTCAACTCAAGGACCTGTTTCCTGGATTGAACTCGACCGCAAGGAAAGCCGTCATCCTCAATCCATACCACCCTCATTGGAACACAATGAGCGTTGGCGTGTGACCGTCCGTCGCTTGCCAGAGGTTGACGAATGATTCCCAGGATGAACATCGTCGCTTGGGGAAATTTCGTTCCTTGGGTGGAGCAACGACAGGTTGAGCAAGACCTCATCATCAGCCGTACACTTATAGAGCTGTTTTCCGACGCCAGATTGTCCCGGCAACTGCGAATTCGAGGTGGCACGGCACTCAACAAACTCCATTTTCCCGAGCCTTATCGCTACTCGGAAGACATTGATCTCGTCAGGACTGAAGCCGGACCGATTGGGCCTGTTCTTGATACCATTCGATCAGTTCTTGAACCATGGTTGGGGCATGCTAAGTATTACCGGAGCCCCGTTGCGCCCAAACTCATCTTCCGGGTAGATGCTGAGGGTCCAGATGTACTGGCCCCGATACGGCTTAAGATCGAAATTAACACGCGGGAGATTGAAGCATTTGATCCGCCGCGTTCAGTTCCTTACAAGGTGTATAACCCATGGTTCAATGGCGCGGCCTTGATACCGACATTCTCGCCTGAAGAGATGCTGGCAACGAAGCTCAGAGCTTTCCTGCAAAGGAATAAGAGTCGCGACTTGTTCGATCTCGATTATGGACTGCGCACGTTTGAAGGATTGAAAAACGCGCGTATCATAGAATGTTTTACATGCTATCTTAAGGCCTCAGGCATGAGAATTTCACGGGCCATGGCGCAGCAACAATTATTTGCCAGGATGGCTCATCCTGATTTTCTTGGAGACATACGGCCACTGGTTCCTGCTGAGTTTGCCCAAAGCCTGAATGAGGTAAAGATGAAAGCTACGTTCAAGAGGGTCTTACTGGAACTTATCAGTCTTATACCGGGTGATGATTGGATACAGACTCCGGATATGATCGAACGATTTGCACTTTAACTCGTCCTGCCTGAAAACCTCGATTATTGAGTATAACATATAGGTTAGCCCGTACTTGTTCAAGGTGAATGCACGCTACTGATTGCGGTCATGAAACTGGTTCTTTATCCATCCGGCGTCTTGGCAGAAATAGGCAACGACAGGCTATCGTAAGCCGTGGGATTGTGGTAAAATTTCCGCTTTTAACGTGGCCGGTGGATACCGGCTACAGGCAGCAAACAATCCTGTTTATCTGCCGGATCAGAGAGAGTGATGCCTGAAGAAATCGCCCGGTCGATAATGCCGGTGAACATTGAAGACGAGATGCGTCAATCCTACATGGATTACGCTATGAGCGTCATCGTCGGCAGGGCGCTGCCGGACGTGCGCGATGGGCTGAAACCGGTGCATCGGCGTGTCCTGTTCGCAATGAACGAGATGGGCAATGACTACAACAAGCCCTACAAGAAATCCGCCCGTGTCGTCGGCGATGTCATCGGTAAATACCATCCTCATGGAGATTCTGCTGTCTACGACACCATAGTACGGATGGCCCAGCATTTTTCCTTGCGCTATGTGCTGGTGGACGGGCAGGGCAATTTCGGTTCGGTGGACGGCGATGCGCCGGCGGCGATGCGCTATACCGAAGTGCGCATGTCCCGGATCGCCCATGAACTGCTGGAAGACATCGACAAGGAAACCGTCGATTTTGCACCCAATTATGACGGTACGGAACATGAACCCGTGGTGTTGCCCACGCGCCTGCCCAACCTGCTGGTCAACGGCTCCAGCGGCATTGCGGTCGGCATGGCAACGAATATCCCGCCGCATAACCTGACCGAGGTCATCAATGCCTGTATTGCCCTGCTGGAGAATGAGAACCTCAGCATAGATGAATTGATCGAACACATACCGGGACCGGATTTCCCGACCGCCGGCATCATCAACGGTTCCCGGGGAATCCACGAGGCCTACCGCACCGGTCGCGGACGCATCTACATGCGCGCCCGTTCACACATCGAAACAGACGAAAAAAACGGGCAGCACGCGATTATCGTCACCGAACTGCCCTATCAGGTGAACAAGGCCCGGTTGCAGGAAAAGATTGCGGAGTTGGTGAAGGAAAAGAAACTCACCGGCATTCGCGAGCTGCGCGATGAATCCGACAAGGACGGCATGCGCCTGGTCATCGAGTTGCGCCGCGGCGAGGTGCCGGAGGTGATCCTGAATAACCTGTACCAGTTCACCGCGTTGCAGAGTGTTTTCGGCATCAACCTGGTGGCGCTCGATGATGGCCGCCCGCGCCTGATGACGCTGAAGGAAATACTGGATGCGTTCATCCGGCATCGGCGTGAGGTGGTGGTCCGGCGCACCTTGTACGAGTTGCGTAAAGCCAGGGCACGCGCCCATATTCTCGAAGGTTTGGCTGCGGCGCTGGCAAATATCGACCCGATGATAGAACTCATCAAGGGTTCCGCCACCCCGGCAGAAGCAAAACGCGGGTTGCTGGCGTCGCCCTGGGAACCGGGGGTGGTCACCGCGCTGTTGCAACGGGTGGGCGCCGATATGTCCCGGCCGGATGACCTGCCGCAGGAACTGGGCCTGGGGTCCGACGGTTATCGCCTGTCCGACGCGCAGGCCCAGGCCATACTGGACCTGCGCTTGCAGAAGCTGACCGGACTGGAGCAGGACAAGATAATCAGCGAATACGAAGAGATATTGGACAGGATCGGTGATTTGCTCGATATCCTGGCGCGCCCGCAACGGCTGATGGATGTGATCAGGACCGAACTGGAAGAGATCCGGGAACGTTACGGTGATGCGCGGCGCACGCAGATCATCGAAGATCAAAAAGACCTGACCATCGAAGACCTGATTACCGAGCAGGATATGGTGGTTACGCTGTCCCACGCCGGCTATGCAAAGACGCAGCCTTTGGATGCTTACCGGTTGCAACGCCGCGGCGGCCGGGGCAAGTCAGCCACGGCTGTCAAGGACGAGGATTTCGTTGATAAACTGTTTATTGCCAGTACTCACGATACCTTGCTGTGTTTCTCCAGCCTGGGCAGGTTGTACTGGCTCAAGGTCTATGAACTGCCCCAGGCCAGCCGCGCGGCCAAGGGCAAACCCATCGTTAACCTGTTGCCACTGAGCGAGGGCGAGCGCATTAACGCGGTATTGCCGATTAGGGAGTTCAGGGACGATTTGTACGTGTTCATGGCCACCCTGAACGGCACCGTGAAGAAAACTTCGCTGATGAATTTTTCCCGCGCCCGGCCAAGCGGCATCAGGGCGATAGAACTTGTTGAGGGCAACCGCCTGGTCAACGTTGAACTGACCGACGGCGAACACGAGGTAATGCTGTTCAGCGATGCCGGCAAGGTGGTGCGCTTCCGAGAAGCGGATGTGCGCCCGATGGGGAGAACGGCAAGAGGTGTAATAGGCATTCGTATGGGGCCGGACGACAAGGTGATCTCCCTGATCATCGTGCGGGAAAACAAGGCCATACTGACTGCCACCGAAAACGGTTATGGCAAACGCTCTCCGCTGGAGGACTATCGTTTGCAGTCCCGTGGCGGTCAGGGCGTGATATCGATCCAGACCAATGAACGCAACGGGCGAGTGGTTGGCGCGCAGGTGGTTGATGAAGATGATGAAATCATGCTGATCAGCGACCAGGGCACCTTGATCCGAATGCGGGTTAGCGATGTCTCGGTTGTCGGGCGCAATACCATGGGGGTCACGTTGGTCAATCTCAATGAAGGCGAAAGACTTGCGGGACTGGAACGGATCATCGACTACGGGGATGTCAATACCAATGGAGTCGATGACGATGCGGATGGCGCTGAAGATGGCGGCGGCGCCGACCTATAATTTCAGCCCCGGCCCGGCCATGCTGCCGCAGGCAGTGATGCGGCAGGCACAACAGGAATTTCTTGATTGGCGCGGCCTGGGGGTCTCCATCGCGGAAATCAGCCACCGGAGCCGGGCCTTCACGGAGATAGCGGAGCAGTCGATCCGGGATTTATCGGCGCTGCTCGGCATACCGGAACATTACCGGATACTGTTTGTGCAAGGCGGCGCCACCCATGTGATGAGCATCGCGCCGCTGAACCTGAGCCGGAAGACGGATTGCGTTGACTACGTGATCACCGGCAACTGGTCAAAACGGGCGGCCACCGAGGCCGGCCGGTTCGCCCGGTTGAATATTGCCGCCTCGTCTGCTGAGGTCAACCACACCACCATTCCCGACGCGGACGGCTGGCGCCTCAGTGAGAACCCCGCCTACCTTTATTTCTGCGACAATGAAACCATTGCCGGGGTGGAGTTTGAAGCTGCGCCGGCGCTGCCGGATTCCCATGCCGATACGCCGTTGGTCTGTGATATGACCTCCAATTTTTTGTCGCGCCCGATACAGGTGGATCGTTACGGCCTTATTTTCGCCGGCGCCCAGAAGAACTTCGCGCCGGCCGGGCTGACCATCGTGCTGGTGCGCGAGGACCTGCTGCACCGGGCGCGTGCGGATGTGCCGTGCCTGTACGATTTACGCGTGCTGGCCGAACATGATTCCATGTTCAATACGCCGCCTGTGTTCAACTGGTACATGGCCGGATTGACCTTTGCCTGGATCAGGGAACAGGGCGGGGTGGAACGGATGCACGAGAACGCACTGCGCCGTGCCGGCAAGCTGTATGACTTTATCGATGCCAATGATTTCTACACCAATCCCGTGGACAAACCATATCGATCCAGGATGAACGTGCCGTTCACGCTGGCGGACGGGAACCTTGACCGCGTATTTCTTGATGCGGCCGCGGACAATGGCCTGGTCGAATTGAAAGGACATCGGAGCGTAGGCGGCATGCGCGCCAGCATGTACAATGGAATGCCTGAAGCCGGGGTGGATGCGCTGATAGAATTCATGGCGCATTTCGCCGCCCGCCACGGTTGATTTTCAGGCCGGAAATAAACGATGAACAATTCTAACCTGGAGGCCCGTTTAAAAGCGCTGAGAAGTGAGATCGACGCGCTGGATGAGCGGCTGGTCGAGTTGCTGAACCAGCGCGCCCGCCGGGCATTGGAAATCGCGCAGGTAAAGCAGCAGAACAACGGGAACAGCCTGTACCGGCCTGAGCGTGAAGCCAGGGTGCTGAACAGCGTGAAAGCGCTTAACAAGGGTCCGTTGCCGGACGCGGAGATAATCCGGCTGGTGCGGGAGGTTATGTCTGCCTGCCTGGCCCTGGAAGCGCCGCTGAATATTGCCTGCCTCGGGCCTGAAGGCACTTTTACGGAGCTGGCGGCGCTGAAGCATTTCGGAAAATCGGTCCGCTTGTCGCTGTTGGCGAGTATTGACCAGGTGTTTCGGGAGGTGATGGCAGATTCATGCGATTACGGTGTGGTCCCGGTGGAGAACTCGATAGAAGGCGCGGTGAACCATACCCTGGACATGCTCCTGGTTTCCGACCTGAAACTCTGTGGCGAGGTGGAGTTGCGCATCCACCAGCAGTTGCTGAGCCATGCGGAAGATCCGCAAGCCATCCAGACCGTGTATTCCCATGAGCAGTCGCTGGCCCAGTGCCGCCGCTGGCTGGATACCCACATGGCCAACGCCCGGCGGGTGCCGGTAGCCAGCAATGCGGAGGCTGCCTTGCAGGCCAGTAACGATGCGCGCAGCGCAGCCATTGCCGGCGCGCGCGCCGGAGAGCTGCATGGCTTGCCGGTTCTGAGGAAAAATATCGAGGATAACCCCGACAACACCACCCGTTTCCTGGCGCTGGGCAAGGAGGTTCTGCCTCCCAGCGGCAGGGATAAGACTTCCCTGCTGTTTGCAATGCCGAGCAAACCCGGTTCCCTGGTGAGCATGCTTGCCTGTTTTGCCGAGCACGGCGTGAATATGACCCGGATAGAATCGCGGCCGTCACCGCAAGGCATCTGGGAATACGTGTTTTTTGTGGATATCCTCGGCCACGCAAATGATGAGAACGTGGCCCGGGCGCTGGCTGAATTGCGGGACAAGGCCGCGATGATGAAATTGCTGGGTTCGTATCCCGAAGCGCAGCGGGTTCCTGATTCAATAACAGAGAGTTGAAAGCTGAACTATGAGCATCGATTTTAGCAAACTGGCAACGCCCGGCATTGCCTCCCTGCCGACCTACAAGCCGGGCAAATCCGCAGACGAAGTCTGCCGCGAGCTTGGCCTTGAACGAGCCATCAAGCTCGCATCCAATGAAAACTCCGTTGGCCCCAGCAGTAAAGTCCTGGAAGCCCTGGCGAGCGGCTCCCTGACGAATGACAGTTTTTGCCGTTATCCGGATGGTTCCGGCGCCTCGTTGAAACGCGCCCTGGCAGACTTTCACGGTATCGACCCCGAGCGGATAACACTGGGCAACGGCTCGAACGATGTGCTGGAACTGGCTGCCCGCAGTATCGTCACCGGCGACCACGAGGTGATCTATTCCGAAAACGCATTCATCGTCTACCACCTTGCAACCCATTCAATCGGCGCGACGCCGGTTGTTATCCCCACGCGTGACCATAAGCATGATCTGGCGGCAATGCTGGATGCCATTAGCGCGCGCACCCGCCTGATCTTCCTCGACAATCCGGGCAATCCAACCGGCTCCTGGATTGATGGGGACCAGTTACGCGCGTTTCTGGCATCCGTGCCGGACGATGTGATCGTAGTCGTTGATGAAGCCTATTATGAGTATGCGGAGTCCCTGGGCGCGGGCTACCCGAATTCGATCGCGCTGCAAGCGGATTTTCCCAACCTGGTTACCACGCGGACTTTTTCCAAGGCTTACGGCCTGGCCGGGTTACGCGTCGGCTATGCGGTCTGCGACCCGGATCTGGCCGACTTGATGAACCGGGTGCGCCAGCCGTTTAATGTCAATACACTGGCTTTACTTGCCGCGGAGCTGGCATTGAAGGACCAGGAACATTTGCGCCGCTGCGTGGCCATCAACGACCAGGGTATGCTGGCCTTGACCACGGCGTTTGCCGACCTGGGACTGGGATGGTTCGATTCGATCGCCAACTTCGTCAGCTTCGACCTGGGAGAGCCTGCCGATGCCGTCTACCAGGCGCTGCTGCGGGAAGGCGTGGTAGTCAGGCCGATAATCGAATATGGCTTGCCCAACCATTTGCGGGTGACCATCGGCCAGGAACACGAGAATGCCGAGTTCATCCGGGCATTGAACAAGGTAGTGAACACAGGGTGATCTCTGTGTTAGTTCAGCATGTTATTTGAACACATCAGTATAGTTGGCCTGGGACTGATAGGCGGTTCGCTGGCGCGGGCCTTGCGGCGAGAGTCCTTGTGTGCGTCAATCACCGGCTACGGGCGGCGCGAAGCGGCCTTGCGCCAGGCGGTCACCGATGGTGTCATCGACCGTTACAGCCTGGACCTCCGGGAAGCCGTGGAGGGCGCCGACCTTGTGGTGCTCGCGACACCACTGTCCACCACCGAAACGCTGATGCGGGTAATGAGCGACAGCCTGAAACCGGGTTGTATCATTACCGATGTGGGCAGCGCCAAGGGGGTGGTGGTTGCCGCGGCAAGAAATGCGTTGGCTGACAGGTTGCCTTTTTTCGTGCCCGCGCATCCTATCGCCGGCACGGAGCAAAGTGGCGTCGAAGCCTCGTTTGCGGAATTGTTCGAGAACCATGTCGTCATCATCACGCCGCTTGCCGAGACGGACCGGAACGCCAGCGAAACAATAGCCGGGATGTGGCGCGCGGTGGGCGCGAGGGTTGTTGAACTGGACGTTGAGCGCCATGATGAAGTGCTGGCGGCAACCAGCCACCTGCCTCATGTGCTGGTGTACACCTTGATCGACTGTCTTGCCCGGATGCAGGACAAGCAGGAGATATTCGACTACGCGGCAGGCGGGTTTGCGGATTTTACCCGTGTCGCCTCCAGCAGCCCCGAAATGTGGCGCGATATATGCCTGGCCAACAGCGCGCCGCTGCTGGCCGTGTTGGACAGGTTTGAGCAGCGCCTGGACCGCGCCAGGCAGGCGATTGCAGCAGGCGATGGCGCCAGGCTGGAGGAAATCTTTTCCCGCGCCAAGCAAGCCAGAGATGACTATGCCAGGAACAGGGGATACTGACCGCACTCCGGGAGTGCGGGCGTCTCGCCCGCAGGCAGGTGGGACTCCTGCGATTTCAGGTTGGCGCGGAGCTTCACCGGCGCGGCGCCTGGCTGAAACCAGGGCGATGTCCGGGCGACTGTGACGGACAAGCCCATACAAGCCGGGGTTGATTATCATGTTGTTCCCGCAACCAGGGGATTACAGGGCAGGGTGCGGGTGCCCGGAGACAAGTCCATTTCGCATCGGGCGGTGATACTCGCAAGCCTGGCCGATGGCGCCAGTGAATACAGCGGTTTTCTCAACAGCGCCGATACCCGGGCGACCATGGCCGCGTTCCGGCAAATGGGGGTGGACATGACCCTGGAAGGTGAATGCCTGCGCGTCAATGGAGTGGGATTGAACGGCTTGCACGCGCCTTCCGGCATCCTGGACCTGGGAAATTCCGGCACTTCCGCACGGTTACTGCTGGGCGTTTTGGCCGGCCAGCGGTTTTCTTCCACGCTGTCCGGAGACGAATCCCTGCAGCGCAGACCGATGCGGCGCGTGGCTGACCCGCTGATCGCAATGAACGCAGATGTGCAGACCACCGCTGAGGGGACACTGCCCGCACAGGTAACGGGCAACAGGCAGTTGCGTGGCATTGACTACGAATTACCCGTTGCCAGCGCACAACTGAAATCGGCGCTGTTGCTCGCGGCTTTGTACGCGCAGGGTAAAACGGTGATAACGGAACCGGCGCCGACGCGTGATCACACGGAGCGGATGCTGGCCCATTTCGGTTGCCCGGTTACCCGTTCGGGTGCGCGCATAACAATGCAAGCCACTGGTTTGCGTCCCGGCCGGTTGCGCATTCCGGGCGATATATCCTCGGCTGCGTTCTTCCTGGTCGCGGGCAGTATCGTTCCGGGGTCAGACCTGGTTATCGAACGCGTCGGGGTCAATCCGACACGCGCTGCCGTGATTGAAATTCTCAAGCGAATGGGCGCGGACATCAGCGTCTCGAACCGGGTCGAAGACGCCGCAGAGCCGGTGGCGGACCTGCGGGTAATATACCGGCCGTTACGCGGGATACGGATCCCGCGGGAATTGGTCCCGATTGCCATCGACGAATTTCCGGCGATCATCGCCGCCGCCTGCCATGCGCAAGGTGAAACCGTGCTGGAAGGCGCTGCCGAGTTGCGCGTGAAGGAGAGCGACCGTATCCTGGCCATGGCCGAAGGGCTGGAACGTATCGGCATCGGGGTTGAGACCCGCGCGGACGGCATGCGCGTCATCGGCGGCCGTCCCGCAGGGGGTGTGGTGCGCAGCCACGACGACCACCGCATAGCCATGGCATTTTGCGTGGCCGGCCTGGCCGCGGCGGGTCCGATCACCGTGCAGGACTGCAAAAACGTCGATACGTCCTTCCCCGGGTTTATCGATTGTGCGCGGCAACTGGGCTGTGAAATGCGGAGTGCGAATGCAGCCTGATGCGCCCGTCATCACCGTGGACGGGCCCAGCGGCACCGGCAAGGGTACGTTGTGCGGTCGCATCAGCCGCTGGCTCGGCTGGAACCTGCTGGACAGCGGCGCCCTGTACCGTATCCTGGCGCTGTTGGCGCAACGCAGCGGTATTCCCGTTGCCGAGGCTGCGCGGGTGGCTGACCTGGTACGGGATCGGTTGCCTGATGTGCGCTTCCTCAGCGCCGGGGAGGACGAACCGGTGACGGTGATCTTGGATGGCGCTGACATCGGCCCTGTGATCAGGCAGGAGAATTGCGGCAGCGACGCCTCGACCCTGGCTGCGCACGGTACCATACGCGAGGCCATACTCGACTGGCAACGGCGCTTCCGGCGCGCCCCGGGTCTGGTAGCGGACGGGCGCGATATGGGCACCGTGGTGTTCCCGGATGCCGAAATAAAGGTGTTTTTGACCGCAAATCCTCAAGCACGCGCAAAAAGAAGATATAAACAGTTGAGAGAAAAAGGAATTTATGTTAAATTCAGCGATCTTGTCGGGTCTATTGCCGAACGGGACAGGCGAGATACGGAACGTGTTCTTTCTCCTTTGAGGGCTGCAGACGGCGCTGTCGAGATCGATACCTCGGCCAGCGGGAGAGACGATGTGTTCGGGCAGGTTGCGGAGATTGTGAGGGAACGTTTCGGTATACCAACCGATCACACATAACGTAAAACATAATAAAAGAGAGAAAACTTACTGTATGACTGAAAGTTTTGCTGAATTATTCGAACAGAGCCAAATTGAAGCAAAAATGCAGCTTGGCGCTATTCTTAATGGGGTCGTCGTTGATGTTTACCAGGACAATGTGATTGTCAGCGCCGGTTTGAAATCTGAATCCTGGATACCCATCGCCCAATTTTATGACGAAAAAGGCGAGTTGGAGGTTGCCATCGGCGACGAGGTCGAAGTGGCGCTGGACGCGGTGGAAGACGGTTATGGGGAAACCCGTTTATCGCGAGAGAAGGCCAAGCGCTTGCTGGCATGGAACAACCTGGAGCAGGCACACGACTCTGAAGAATCGGTGACCGGGGTGATTACCGAGAGGGTGAAAGGCGGTTTTACCGTTGACGTCGAAGGGATCAGGGCGTTTTTGCCCGGTTCGCTCGTGGATGTCCGTCCGGTCAAGGATACGGTTTACCTGGAAGGCAAACCGCTTGATTTCAAGGTCATTAAAATTGACCGGAAACGCAGTAATGTGGTGGTGTCCCGCAGGGCCGTGGTGGAAAGTGAAAACATCGCCGAGCGGCAAGTCCTGCTGGAGAAACTGAAGGAAGGTCTGACCGTAAAAGGCGTGGTCAAGAACCTGACGGATTACGGCGCTTTCCTGGACCTGGGTGGTATCGACGGTTTGTTGCACATTACCGATATGGCCTGGAAACGGGTGAAAGACCCGTCTGATATTGTCAGTATCGGCGATGAAATCGACGTCAAGGTACTGAAGTTCGACCGCGATCGCAACCGGGTATCCCTGGGTCTCAAGCAGATGGGAGATGATCCCTGGGGTGACCTGACCAAGCGTTTCCCCGAAGGGTCACGGTTACGGGGCGCGGTGACCAACCTGGCCGATTACGGCTGTTTCGTTGAACTGGAAGAAGGTGTTGAAGGACTGGTGCATGTATCGGAAATGGACTGGACAAACAAGAACATCCATCCCTCGAAACTGGTGCAGACCGGCGATGAGGTTGACGTTGTCGTACTTGATATAGACCAGGAGCGGCGCCGCATTTCACTTGGCATGAAACAATGCCAGCCGAATCCCTGGGAGGAGTTTGCGGCCTTGCATAACAAGGGAGACAGGGTTAGCGGCCAGATTAAATCCATCACCGATTTCGGCATATTTATCGGGTTGCCCGGTGGGATAGACGGCCTGGTGCACTTGTCGGATGTTTCCTGGGTTGATGAGGGTGATCTGGCCCTGAGAAACTATAAGAAAGGCACTCAGATTGATACGGTCGTACTCGCTGTGGATACCGAAAGAGAGCGCATTTCCCTGGGGATAAAGCAACTGGAAAAGGATCCGTTCACCGCTTATGTTGCGGAGAATCCCAAGGGCGCGATAGTCAGCGGTAAGGTAACAGTCATTGAAACCAGGTATATTGTGATGGAACTGGCAGAAGGTGTCGAGGGTCAGTTGAAGGTCTCAGAGTTGTCCGGGGACAGGAAAGGCAGGGACGCCAAGAGCAGTGGGGTAAAAGAAGGCGATGAAATGGAGGTCAAGATCACTGCCGTTGACAGGAAGAAGCGAACCATCTCCGTTTCCGTGAAGGCAAAGGAATCAGATGAAGAATCGGCAGCCATCAAGGAATATACGCCTGATACGTCATCCGGAGCGAAATTGGGCGACTTGTTGAAAAAGCACCTGGACGGTGGAGGCAGTGACTGATATTCGCGCCAATCTGCGGGATTAAAACAATGACCAAATCTGAACTGATTGAGGCTTTGAGCAGGCGCCAGCCCCAGTTTACTTCCAAGGATATCGAGTCCGCGGTGAAAACGATACTCGAATCCATGGCCCAGAGTCTGGCTAACGGGGAGCGGATTGAAATTCGCGGGTTCGGCAGTTTCTCTCTTCATTATCGGACGCCGCGGGTAGGCCGCAATCCCAAGTCCGGCGAAGCGGTTTCACTGGCGGCAAAATATGTCCCATATTTCAAACCGGGCAAGCAGATGCGGGAGCGGGTTGACCGGCCTTGAAGCCCGTTTTTTACGCTAAACTCGCGCTTATCCTGCTTGTCGTCCTGCTTGGACTGGCATTTCATCTCCGCAACGAGCAACTGGTCGTTGTCGATTTCTATCTTGGCAGTATTGAAACCCCGTTGTCTTTGACGCTCGCCGTTACCCTGCTCGTCGGTGCAATGCTTGGTGTGCTGGCCGGGTTGCCGATATGGTTGAGATTGAAACGTGACAAGGCGGGACTCAGCAAGGAACTGAAAAGATTTCAGCAGGACGGGCAGGATAATTCGCCCGATAACACAGATTAACCCTCGCCCCATACCATTCCCGCGTAAACGGGAATCCAGAGGAACAAAGGGTCGCCCTGCGGGCGACACGGTGTTTGACTGGACTCCCGCTTTCGCGGGAGTGGTTATGGTGGCGGTGCTCACGCAGTTGCCTCCGCTCCCATTCCCGTGTAAACGGGAATCCAGTGAGACAAAGGGTCGCCCTGCGGGCGACACAGTGTTTGACTGGACTGCTGCTTTCGCAGAAGTGGTTCGGCGGTGTTTCGCGGGAGTGGTTTGGGGGCGGCGCCCATGGGAGTGGTGC
Source organism: Gammaproteobacteria bacterium (assembly GCA_965221335.1). Classification (GTDB taxonomy): domain Bacteria; phylum Pseudomonadota; class Gammaproteobacteria; order Eutrophobiales; family Eutrophobiaceae; genus JAAXHV01. The sequence goes on from CBDCSC010000006.1 coordinate 102,580, forward strand.
GCGTAATATGCTTGTAAGTCCCCTGCAGCCTGAGGTTCCTGCGTTAAAAGGACAGAGCGTCAACTGGGAACAGCTTCCCGGGTGCAGCAAGGCGCTGGCCATCGCTTCTGCGGCAACGAAAATCCCGTCGCTGTTCGTGGTCATCACGGCTGACCAGAACGGCGCCCACCGTCTGCTGGAGGAACTGTCCTTCTTCAGCTCGTCCCGGTCCGGACAGAGGCTGTTGTTTCCGGATTGGGAGACCCTGCCTTATGACCGGTTTTCCCCTTACCAGGATATCGTCTCCGACCGGCTCGCGACGCTGGTCGCATTGCACAGCCTGACCGCGGGGATCCTGGTTGTGCCGGTATCCACGCTGATGCATCGCCTGCTGCCCGCGGACTACCTGCTTGCGCACAGCCTGGTATTACGCACAGGGCAAACCATCGAGCCTGGCGTTTTTCTGCAGGAACTGAATAACAACGGCTATCGCAGGGTATCCCAGGTCATGGAGCATGGCGACGTGGCAGTGCGGGGTTCGATTATCGATATTTATCCGATGGGTTCTGACATGCCGTTCCGGCTTGACCTGTTTGACAACGAGATCGACAGCATCCGTGTGTTCGATATCGAAACACAGCGCTCGCAGCAGAAAATGGACGGGATCAAGGTGCTGCCCGCAAGGGAAGTTCCACTGAGTCCTGCGGCTATCGATGTGTTCCGGAGTAACTGGCGTCTGAAGTTTGCGGGAAATCCCGGCGCCAGCCCGGTTTACACCGATGTCAGCAACGCCATCGCGCCGGCCGGAATCGAGTACTACCTGCCGTTGTTCTATTCCCATACAGACAGCCTGAAAGCGTATTTTCCCGAAGACCCGACCGTGATCCTGGACGAAGGCGTGCACGACGCGGCGCTGAAGTTCTGGGACATCGCGCAAAGCCGCTATGAACAGGGCAGAGACGACCGGGAACATCCGTTGCTTGCGCCGGATGAATTGTTCTACCGGCCGGACGAGATCTTCGAGCTGCTGGAGCCATACCGCCGTATTTACACCGGCCATACCGGCGAGGGCGAGGGCACGGGCGCGGGGAGGACTGTCCGTTTCTCTGCCGGTCAACCGAAAAAGTATCCCGTTAATGCGCGTGCCCAGGAGCCGCTGGCTTTATTCAGCCGCTTCATGCAAGACTATACCGGACGGGTGCTGATCGTGGCTGAGTCGCTGGGCCGCAGGGAGATGATCGTCGAATTGTTCAACAGGGAAAAGACCCGCCCGGCGCTGTGCCGGGACTGGGACGACTTCATCACCGGGGAGACGCGTTTTGGTTTGACCGTGGCGCCGTTGGAACGGGGCGCGGTGCTGCAACGTCCTGATATTGCCATCTTCAGCGAAACCCAGTTGTTCGGCGAGCGCGCGCAACAGCGCCGTCTGCGCAGGAAACGCCGGCAACTCACCGATTCCATCGTAAGTAACCTGACCGAGCTGTCCATCGGCGCGCCGGTCGTCCACGAAGAACATGGCGTAGGCCGCTACCAGGGGTTGCTGACACTGACGGTTAACGACGTGGAAGCTGAATTTATCTGCCTGGAATATGACCAGGGCGACAAGTTGTACGTGCCGGTGACGGCGCTTGACCTGGTCAGCCGTTTTGTCGGCGTGGATGCCGAACATGCGCCCTTGCACCGTCTTGGCAGTGGTAATTGGCTGAAGGCAAAACGCAAGGCCCTGAAGAGAATTTATGATGTGGCTGCGGAATTGCTGGAACTGCACGCGCGCAGGGCCGCGCTGAAAGGTCATGCATTCGGCATCGACGATAATGCTTACCAGGCGTTTTCCCAGGAATTTCCGTTTGAGGAAACACCGGGTCAGGCGGAGGCCATTGCCGGTGTGTTGGAGGATATGCGCGCCACGGTCCCGATGGACCGGCTGGTATGCGGTGATTCCGGATTCGGCAAGACCGAAGTGGCGATGCGCGCCGCGTTTGTAGCCGTGGAAAACCATAAACAGGTGGTGATGCTGGCGCCGACCACGCTGCTCGCGCAGCAGCACTACCGTAATTTCAGGGATCGCTTTGCAGAGTGGCCCGTGCGCATTGAAGTGCTATCCCGGTTTGTTTCCGCCAAGCGCCAGGCCGGGATTTGTGAAGACCTGCACAGCGGTAAAATCGATATCATCATCGGTACGCACAAGTTGCTGCAGGACAGTATAGGCTTTGCCAACCTGGGCCTGGTCATCATCGACGAGGAACACCGTTTCGGTGTCCGGCAAAAGGAAAAACTCAAGTCCTTGCGCGCCCAGGTGGATGTGTTGACGCTGACGGCCACGCCGATCCCGCGCACGCTCAACCTGGCGTTGTCGGACCTGCGATCCCTGTCCGTGATCGCGACGCCACCGTCAAAAAGGTTGCCAATCAGGATATTTATCAGGGAATGGGATGATGCCTGGTTGGCGGAAGCGATGTTGCGGGAGATCCGGCGCGGCGGGCAGGTTTATTTTGTGCATAATGAGATCAGCAGCATAGAGAAGATCGCGGCCGAGGTCGGCAAGCTGGCGCCCGATGCGAGGATCCGTATCGCCCACGGGCAAATGCCGGAAAAGCAACTGGAGCAGGTGATGTTGGATTTCTACCATCTCAGGTTCAACATCCTGGTGTGTACGACCATCATTGAGACCGGCATCGATGTGCCCAGCGCCAACACTATCATCATCAACCGTGCAGACAAGTTTGGCCTTGCACAGTTGTATCAACTGCGCGGCCGGGTCGGGCGCTCCCACCATCGCGCCTATGCCTATTTGGTCAAACCGGACAGGGGCGCCGTCAGCGACAGTGCGGCCAAACGCTTCGAAGCGATTGAAACGCTGGAGGAGCTGGGTATGGGGTTTACCCTGGCGACCCATGACATGGAGATCCGCGGCGTGGGAGAGATCCTGGGCGAAGAGCAGAGTGGCCAGGTCCAGGAGATAGGATTCGGACTGTACATGAACCTGCTGGAACGGGCGGTGGCTTCGCTTAAGACCGGGCGCCAGCCGGAGCTGGATCGCCCGCTGGATCATGGCACCGAAGTGGACTTGCGCGCGCCTGCGTTGATACCGTCGGATTACCTGCCGGATGTCCATGCAAGACTGGTGATGTACAAGCGCATTGCCGGTGCGCGCCAGGCGCGCGCGTTGTGGGACTTGCAGGAGGAGTGCATAGACCGCTTCGGCCTGTTGCCGGATGCGCTGAAAAACCTGTTCCGCATTGCGGATATCAAGCAACGCACGCGTCCGATGGGGATACGGAAAATTGAACTGGGAGAGAAGGGGGGCAGAATCCACTTTGATGATAATGCCGATTTCGACAGGGTAAAACTCATCAACCTGCTGCAGGCCGCGCCCGCTGAATATAAACTTGATGGCGGCAGCAGGTTGAAAATTAACCGGGAGTTTGCGGATGCCGGGGAACGTTTCAGTTTTCTCGAAGACTTCCTGGACAAACTGGAAGGGCAGGCGGCCTGAACAATGGCCTGGGATCGCAGGCGTCTCCTCCGCGCTCAAAGGGGCACAGTACCACTCCCGCGAAAGCGGGAGTCCAGTTGAATACTGTGTCGCCCGAAGGGCGACTCGTTGTCCCACTGGATTCCCGCTTGCGCGGGAATGGGATGGGGCTTAGCGCTGGCCTGGGATCGCAGACTTCTCGCCTGCCTGCGGGCGGGACGCCCGTGAGATGATGTTTACTGAACTTGATTCTGTCGGGACATTTCCGTATGTTGCTGGTGATGCAAAGTAGCGTTGATCTTTCAATGTTTTCATCAGCCGGGCGCAGACTGGCGGCGGTTGCCGGCAGTTTGCTGTTGCTGTTCAGCGCCCCGGTGTTTGCCGAATGGTACCGGGTGGAAGTGGTGCTGTTCGCATATACGGAACCCGATGCCGGTGGCGAATGGTGGTATGAAAATCCCGGGTTGCCGGCACGCACGCAAAGCATCGGCTTGATCATGCACGCACCGGACTCCGAAGCCGGCGCGGCGGCTGACCTGCCGCGTGAGCAGGACTTGAAGCCGTATCTTGCTCTGCCGAAGCGGGATTACCTGCTTGCGGGTGTCAGCAGGGCGCTGGCGCGATCCGGCGATTACCGTCCGTTGCTGCATATCGCCTGGCAGCAACCCGGGCTGGATCGGCGCAATGTACGGGCGGTCCGCCTGGATAACACCCGGTTCCCAACCAAGACCGGAGAACAGACTGAAACGGGAGCGGGTGATCCGACTGAAATCCAGGAATACACCCCTCCGGTAAAGGTCTTTGACGGTACCGTCCGGCTGCGCAAGTCGCGTTTCCTGCACATCGACGTGGACTTTGCCTATTTCCCCGACACGCTGGAGCAGCCTCGCCCGCACCTGCCGGAACCGGCTGGCGGGTACCGGCGCCCGCCGGCGGACTACGTAAGGCTGACCGAGAGCAGGAGGATAAAACCGAACGAACTGAATTATTTCGACCATCCCCTGTTCGGGTTGCTCGTCGAGGTCAGGCGGATTGAGATTCAGGAATGATCAGAGGTTCCTACGATACAAGGATGTATCGTCAAAATCAATGACTATAAGGCATTGATTTTGTGAGGAAAACAAAAATCGCATTTTTGTTTTCCGTACTCTGACAAGTCCAGGATGGACTTGTTCAGAGTTTCCCTTAAATTGATTTAGCCAGTAGCGCTTTGCCGGCCCAGTCGCGGGCAAACTGCTCTGCGCTCCTGCCGCTGCGTGTGCCTTTTTCCAGCGCCCATTGCAGCGCAGCCTGCCTGACCTGGTCCGGATCGCCGAGTGTGACACCGGTTCGGTCCAGCCAGTGAAACGCGATTTGCAGGTACTGTTCCTGGTTGAACGGCTGGAACGACAACCAGATACCGAAGCGTTCCGATAGGGACAGCTTTTCTTCCACGGCTTCGTGGTGGTGGATCTCGCCTTCGATAATGCCTGTTTCCCGGTTCTCCGACCGGTATTCCGGCAGCAGGTGACGGCGGTTGGAGGTCGCGTAGATGAGCATATTTTCCGGCATGTCACTGACGGAACCATCCATCAACACCTTCAGGGTCTTGTAACTGGGATCGTTGACGTCAAACGACAGGTCATCACAAAAAATGATGAATTTGCCGGGCAGCCGGCCCAGTTCGTTACAGATGTCATGCAGGTCGGTCAGGTCGTCCCGCGCCACTTCCAACAGGCGCAGTCCCTGTTCCCGGTAACTGCCGAATACGGCCTTCACCAGGGAAGACTTGCCGGTGCCCCGCGGTCCCCACAACAGGACATTGTTCGCGGGAAAATCGTTGAGGAACTGTTCGGTGTTCGATTGCAACGCCTGCTTCTGTTTTGCTATGCAAAGCAGGTCATCCAGCCTGATTTCCCGGGAATGCCCGATGGGTTCCAGCCGCGGCTGCGCGCCGTGGCCGCGCCAGCGCATCAGCGCCGCGGCCTGTTCCGAACCCGTGGAGGAGGTGTTGAATTTGAACCGGTTGAAAAAGGATGAAAAGCGTGACACCGGTTTGCCCCTGTTGTTATTGCCTGAATATATTTATTGTTACCGACCCTGCCATTATACGCCTATCAGCTTTATAATGTGCGTTTGACTTGAATACATTAAGGTGAAGTATGTTTGATAAAGACATGAAAATTGCAGGCTACGATGACGTACTGTTCCAGGCCATGCAGGGGGAGAGGACCCGGCAGGAAGAACACATTGAGTTGATCGCATCGGAAAATAATGTCAGTCCCCGGGTGCTGGAGGCGCAGGGGTCGGTATTGACCAATAAATATGCCGAGGGCTATCCTGGTAAACGCTACTACGGTGGCTGTGAATTTGTCGATGTGGTTGAGCAACTCGCGATCGATCGCGCCAGGGAATTGTTCGGCGCCGATTATGCCAACGTACAGCCCCATTCCGGTTCTCAGGCAAACGGCGCGGTGTACCTGGCGCTATGCCAACCGGGTGACACGATCATGGGCATGAGCCTGGCCCATGGCGGACACCTGACCCATGGGGCATCCGTGAATGTTTCCGGCAGGGTGTATAAAGCCGTGCAATATGGCCTGGATGCGGATACCGGCGAAATCGATTACGCTGCCGCGGAACGGCTTGCACTGGAACACAGGCCGAAGTTGATCATGACCGGTTTTTCTGCGTACTCGCGCAGGCTGGATTGGCAACGGTTCAGGGAGATTGCGGACCAGGTAGACGCTTACCTGGTCGCCGACATCGCCCATGTCGCTGGGCTGATCGCAACGGGACTGTACCCCAGCCCGGTCAATATCGCCGATGTGACGACGACTACGACCCATAAGACCTTGCGCGGTCCCCGCTCCGGCCTGATCCTGGCCAGGGCCAACCCGGAGCTGGAAAAGAAACTGAATTTCACCGTCTTTCCGTGTTACCAGGGCGGGCCGTTGATGCATGTGATTGCGGCAAAGGCCGTTGCCTTCAAGGAGGCGATGGAACCGGCGTTCAAGCACTACCAGCAACAGGTTATCGAAAATGCGCGGGCGATGGCGGGAGTCTTCATGCAGCGCGGTGTCGATATCGTCTCCGGCGGGACCGACAACCACCTGTTCCTGGTCAGCCTGATCAGCAAAGGGATTACCGGCAAGGATTTGGATGCCGCGCTGGACCGGGCCAATATCACCGTGAACAAGAACGCGGTGCCGAATGATCCGCAGTCGCCTTTTGTCACCAGCGGCATCCGCATCGGCACCCCGTCGATCACCACCCGCGGTTTCGGCAAGACCGAGTCGGTGCAGGTTGCCTCGTGGATTTGCGACATCATCGACAACATGGGCGATGAAACGCTGATTGAAAAGATAAAAGGAGAAGTGAAGACCCTGTGCAAGCGTTTTCCGATGTATGAATGATATTTTCCACAGAGCGCACAGGGATTTTGAGGGCAGGTAACGGGATACCCGGAGTGTCCTCTGTGGCTAACCCGAAAATCTCACCAATTCGCTTGTTATCATCGCATCAATTGGTGAGATTTCCGGGCTAAAGTAAACAAACCGCTTTTTTAACGTATAATCAGCGCTATGCGTTGCCCGTTCTGTTCATTCGAGGATACCAGGGTCATCGACTCCAGGCTTGCCGACGAAGGAGACCAGGTCAGGCGCCGGCGGGAATGTATGGAGTGCCGGGAACGCTTTACCACGTATGAGGCGGCAGAGTTCAATTATCCCCGGGTTATCAAGTCCGACGGCAGGCGGGAAACATTCCGCGAGGATAAACTGCGTTCCGGTATTTTGCGATCTTTGGAGAAACGGCCGGTTGCGATGGAGAAGGTGGAAATTGCCATTGCCCGTATCAAGCACAGGTTGCGGTCGCTGGGCGACAGGGAAGTCAATTCGAGGAAAGTGGGAGACTGGGTGATGGATGAATTGAAAGCCATGGACCAGGTAGGTTACCTTCGGTTTGCTTCCGTCTACCAGAGCTTTGCCGACGTCAGGGCGTTCCTGGATGAAATAGAAAAGCTGCAGGATGAGATGCCGCCGGAGCTGAAAGAAGCCCAACTGGACCTGCTCAACGGGCGCAAGAGCTGAAGTGAACTGGAGTGCAGCAGACACCGCGCTTATGACGCGCGCGCTGGAACTGGCGGAAAAAGGCCGTTTCACCACCCACCCGAATCCCAGGGTCGGCTGTGTGATCACGCGGGGTGAGCAGGTTCTGGGCGACGGCTGGCATCACAAGGCCGGTGAACCCCATGCGGAGATCAATGCGATGAATGAGGCAGCCTGCAACCTGCACGGCGCGACCGCATACGTGACGTTGGAACCCTGCTCTCACCACGGGCGCACCCCACCCTGTACCGAGGCGCTGATCGGCGCAGGCATCAGCCGGGTCGTGATAGCTTCGCAGGATCGGAATCCGCAAGTCGCGGGCGCCGGGATAAAAGCATTGGCGGGCGCCGGCATCCGGGTTGAAACCGGTTTGCTGGAACGGCCGGCTACGGAACTCAACAAGGGGTTCTTTTGTCGGATGACGCACGCCCGGCCTTATGTGCGCGCCAAATCCGCGATCAGCCTGGACGGCAAGACCGCGCTGGCCGGCGGCGCGAGCCGGTGGATTACCGGGGACGCTTCCCGGCGCGATGTGCAGGAGTTGCGTGCCGCCAGTTCGGCGGTAATGACCGGTATCAATACCGTGCTGGCCGATGATCCGCGCCTGGATGTGCGCGCGGTGAACACCGGGGGCAGACAACCGCTGAGGATAGTACTGGACAGGGACCTGAGATTTCCGCCCGGTGCGCAAATGCTCAGCCGCGATGGCATAACCGTCCTGTTCACCCGGAACGGGGACGATCAGGTTCATCAGAGATTGGAACGCGCCGGAGCAAGGGTCCGGTTCATTGATGGCGATGAGAGCGATTTCCTGCACAAGGTGTTGCGGGAACTGGCGCTGGACCTGGAAGTAAATGACTTGCTGCTGGAGGCGGGGGCGACATTGACCGGCAACATGCTGCACCACAACCTGATCGATGAACTGGTGGTCTACCAGGCGCCGACCATACTGGGCGATGCTGCCGCAGGCATGATGAAATTGCCCGTCATGCATGCGATGGATGAACGCCATGAACTGGAACTGGTGGATTATCACCGCTTGGGCGAGGACTGGAAGTTTGTTTATCATGTTCGCAGATAATGCCGGATAACGCGGATGGTGGCCGCGGCAGACAATTCCCCCGGTTCGCGGGTGCGCGCGCGGCGCTCTGCCGTGCAGGCCCTGTACCAGTGGTTCCTGACCGGGGAGCCTATGAGCCTGATTATTTCAGAGTTTGAACAGGACAGAAAGGAACTGAAGAAGGCCGACAGGGACTATTTCCGCGAGCTGCTGGCCGGCATCTCCGCCAATTCGGAAGAGATACTGGACGCGTTGGTCCCAGTCCTGGATCGTTCCCCGCATGAACTGGACCCGGTCACCCGGGCGGTACTGCACCTGGGCATCTATGAACTCATCCACCAGCCGCTATTGCCGTTACGCGTGGTGCTGAACGAGGCGGTCGAACTGGCGCGCATGTTCGGGGCCGAAGATTCCTACAAATACATCAATGGTGTGCTCGATCAAGCTGCGCAACGCCTGCGCCCCGAGGCGGCTGCGGATAGCCCTGCCCAACCCCGCACGTAGGGAGCAAATGTCCTTAACCGAATTTGGCGCGATCGTAAACTATTTTGCGGGGCTGACACCCGACGGGGGCGGGGTCGTACTCGGCGTCGGGGATGATGCGGCGCTACTCGCTCCGGACCCGGATACACACCTGGCAATTTCGACGGACAGCCTGGTTGCCGGTGTCCATTTTTTCCCTGACGCCGACCCGGCCGATATCGGTTACAAGACCCTGGCCGTGAATCTCAGCGACATGGCAGCAATGGCAGCCGTGCCGCGCTGGTTCACCCTGGCGCTGACCCTGTCGAAAACGCAGATGACCGATGCCTGGATGGGCGGATTTGCCCGCGGCCTGGAGCAGGTAGCCGGCGAATTCGGTGTTGCATTGGTAGGCGGCGACCTTTGTCAAGGTCCGCTGGCGGTGACCATCCAGGTCATCGGAGAATGCCCCAGGGGCAGGGAAATCCGGCGCCGCGGCGCCGCAGCCGGCGATTATATCTGTGTCAGCGGCGAGTTGGGCGCCGCAGCCCTGGCGCTGGAGATGCTCAAATCCGGACGAACTCCCCACCCGGATTGTCTTGCCCGCCTGTTGCGGCCGGTTCCACGGGTCGAGTTGGGAGTCTCATTGCGCGGCATCGCAAGTGCGATGATCGACATCTCGGACGGTTTGCTCGCGGACCTGCGCCACCTGCTTGAAGCAGCCCAAACCGGCGCTGTTATCAACATCGACAGCATCCCGGTTACCAGCCGCCTGGATACCGCGTGCGCACCTCGGGAGAAGTGGCGCCATGTACTCAGCGGTGGGGATGACTATGAATTATGTTTTACCGTTCCGCCGGACAAACTGCAGCAACTTCAGAACATCGGCCATACGGTTTATCGCATCGGTGAAATCACCGCGGATAAACGGTTGCGCTGCATCCGCAGCGATGCGAGCGAATACGTTCCCGACGGCGCCGGCTATGCGCATTTCTAACCCGATCTGTTCCTGGGATCGCGCGCGGTGTTCAGCCGGCTTTGTTTTCCAGGGCGGCCGCTTCCCTGGCGCGGGCCTGTTGCAGTGCATCCCGGGCCAATATCAGTTCGGCATAGTCGTTGATGTTTTGTTGCTCCACGGGTTGTTTTGCGACCCGTGCCCAGAGCAGGGTCTGTCCTATCAGTATATCCGCGGCGCTGAAGGCATCTCCCAGGATATACCTGTTTCCGTCCAGTCCCCGGCTGAGTATGCTCAATGCCTTTTGGAATTCCCATTGGGCGGTTTCAATCACCGCCGGCACACGTTTGTCTGAAGGCAGTATGAATGTATGTTTTCCCTTGGTCCATAGCGGTTGCTCCAGCTCCGTGAGCACGAAATAGCACCACTGGTCGTACTGTGCGCGCGCGGCCGTCCCCGCAGGCGGAACCAGTTTTTTATCCGGGAATCTGTCGCCGAGGTAGGTGACGATAGCCGCCGACTCGGTGAGCGTCATGTCTCCGTCACGCAGCGCCGGCACTTTCCCGGCCGGGTTGATGTTAAGATAGTCCTCGGAGGCAAAGCGGTTGGCGCCGAATGGCACCAACTTGAATTCGTAATCCGCGCCCAGTTCCTCCAGCATCCAGGTGACTCTCAGGCCGCGCGTGTTCGGGTAGTTGAAGAGTTGTAGCATTATTTTACCTTAGGAACCTCTGATTAAGTCAGAGGTTCCTACGATACAGGGATGTATCGTCAAAATCAATGACTGTAAGGCATTGATTTTGTGAGGAAAACAAAAATCGCATTTTTGTTTTCCGTACTCTGACAAGTCCAGGATGGACTTGTTCAGAGTTTCCCTTATTCAGGAAACTTCGTGTTTAGGATACAATCCGGCGCGATGAATGGCAACTGGCAGTCGGCGCCTGATAATCTCGAACTTTCCCGGCGCCATGTCGATGTCTGGCTGACATCAACCAACGCGGGGGAGGCGCAGGTTCGGGCTTATACAAAACACCTCTCCCGGGAGGAACGGGCGCGCGCGCAAAAGTTCGGGTCGAAAACCGCACGCACGGAATACATCATCACCAGGGGATTGTTCAGGCGAGTGTTGTCGGACACGGCCGGACTGGACCTGGCCGGCACTGATTTCCTCTATGCCGAACATGGCAAGCCGTACCTGGACGGGCGTATCACCGGTCGGGACATCGCCTTCAACGTGTCCCATTCCCACGGCCTGGCGCTGGTGGCGCTTGCCTTGGGGGGCAGACTGGGCGTTGACCTGGAGAAAGTCAGGCCGGAAGTCGCGTGGCGGGACCTGGCGAAGCGTTATTTTTCCGTGGCTGAATGCCGGGCGTTGCAACGGTATCCGGAGGAAGACGGGCGTAACGCCTTTTTTGCCTGTTGGACCCGCAAGGAGGCTTTCGTGAAGGCATTGGGGGCTGGTGTTTCCTATGGTCTCGGGGGATTTGACGTCAGCGTCGACCCTATGGAGGATTATGCGGCCCTGACCCTGCGCAGTCCGGATGAGAATGCCGGCGGCTGGCTGATACGGAGCCTGCCTGTGCCGGCCGGTTATGCCGCTGCGCTGGCGCTAGACCGGCCCGCGTGCAGCTTCAGGCTATGGCGTGTTTGAAGGACGCAGTTCGGTCATAAACCGTAGACCCAGCTTACCAGCGCATCCATCAGTTCCTTGCCATGTCCCTTGTGAGCGAGTTTGCGGTTCATCATCCCGACTACGATATATTTGCGTCCGGACCTTGCATGCACGTATCCCGCGGCGGCGGAGACATCATCAATGGTGCCGGTCTTGATATGCGAGTATCCGGATGCCGCCTTGTGTTTGAGCCGGTTTTTTGCGGTACCATCCACGCCGGTGATGGCCAGTGAGGAAATGAATTCGGGGCGATAAGCGATGGTCCAGGCATGTTCCAGGATGTCTGCCAGCAGTTTTGCCGAGGCGCGCACCTCTCTTGACAGCCCGGCGCCGTTGTCTATGTTCAGGGTCTGTGTGTTCAGGCCCAGTTCGGTCAGATAGCCGTCAATCACCCGGATGCCTTTCCCGACCGTACCGGGCGGTTCCTCCAGCTCAGCGCCCAGGGTGAGCAGCAATTGCCGCGTCATGACATTATTGCTGAACTTGTTGATCAGCCTGATGATGTCCGACAGCGGCCTGGAGTGATGCACGAGGAACGGCTTGCCTTCCGACGGCGCTGCGGCAAGTCTGACCTGCCCGGCGATGGCGCCGCCCAGTTGCCGCCAGAGGTTTTTGAACGCGCCGTAGGCGTAGGTCTGGTGGGTCAGCAGCGAACGGGAGAGGATATAATGGTTGCAAGCAGCCGGGAAGCGCCCGGAAAAGATGACCCGATCAGCGACTTTGCCGTTCAGGACATCCACTGCGATGCCGCGTTGGAAACCGCCGCAACGGCGGTTTCGCAAGCGCAACCGGTTGTCGATTTTGAGTCCGTCCAGTTCAGGTTCAGGATAAATCCGCACGTCCCTGCCATTTGCCGCGGGATAAAAATGGAACCGGACCGCCTTGAAGTTCACCAGCAACGCGTTCGGCAGTACGTTATAGGTACGATAGGGGTCATTATCGAAAGCGCCCGGGTCTTGTTCTGCAACATTGAACCAGGAATCATCGAGTAGCAGGTCGCCGGTGATATCCCTGATACCCCGGCGCCGGAGTTCCTCCAACAGCTTGCGGAATTCTTCGATCACGAGGTACGGGTCGCCGTAGCCCTTGAACAGCAGGTCGCCCTGCAATACCCCGTCGCTGATGTCTCCCAGGGTGTAAACCTCGGTCTTCCAACGGTAGGCCGGGCCCAGCAACTCCAGCGCGGCCAGTGTGGGTATGATCTTGATCACGGACGCAGGGTTCAGCGGCGTTTCCGGGTTTCGCGCCAGCACCGGTTCCCGTTTGCCGACTTCCCTGACGTAAAGGCTGTACGCATCGGACGGTATGCTGTGCCCGTTGACGACGAATTTCACCGGCGGCGGCAACTCTGCCGCGATCCCCACCGGATGGCAGAAGGCCGCGGCAAGAATGAAAATAGCCTTTAATACAACTGATAATCTCAAGACGATCTCCTGCGTATTTCTATATCAGTGATTGTGTCGCCCTGCGGGCGACGTTTTGTTTCACTGGATTCCCGCTTGCGCAGGAATGGGATGGGGGCGCTTCCGTGAGGCCCGCCACCGTACTACTCCCGCGAACCCTGCCACCGTACCACTCCCATGAGGCCTACTCCCGTGAGGCCCGTCACCGTACCACTCCCGCGAACCCTGCCACCGTACCACTCCCGCGAAAGCGGGAGTCCAGTCTGATACTCTGTCGCCCGACGGGCGACCCTTTGTTCTACTGGATTCCCGCTTGCGCAGGAACGGGATGGGGCGCTCACGTGAACGCCGCCATACTACCACTCGCTCCTCCGTTTACCACCATACGGGGCATATTTTTTCTGCGGAATAGTTTCTGGGGGATTATTACTGGTCGGGGTGAGAGGATTTGAACCTCCGGCCCCTGCCTCCCGAAGGCAGTGCTCTACCAGGCTGAGCTACACCCCGATACTGAAATACGGGTCAACCAAGAGATTGCTTACACCCGTTTGGTGATGAAAGGCATGGACTCTACCTTACTATATGCGTTGAGTCCATTTGAACTTGCCGGCAAGCGCACATCGGGTAGTCTTGGCGCCGGCCTGGGGACGCCCGCGCTCCCGGGGGAGGATGTGCTCCCGGGGGACGGGGACTCGCGCGCACTTCGGAGAACTGTGGCGCCGGCCTGGGTCGCAGGTATCCCGCATGCCAGCGGGCGGGACTTCCGCGCTCCCAGGGGGCAGCGGCCCTCCCGGGAGTGGGCGCGTTTCCTGTGGACGTGGGTGCTCGCTTGCAATGTGTTGGTTAAAAATTACGCTTGGTAACGAAGCGGGTCAGGTTGAACAGCGCGTCGAGGTAGTCCGATTGGGGCAGGTGTTCAAGGGCGTTTAGCGCGAGTTCGGCTTCCTGGCGGGCGCGCTCCCGGGTATATTGAATCGCCTGTGTCTCTGCGATCGTGGTGCGGATTTGCTCCAGGTGTTCCAGGCTGCCGTGCGTGATGGCTTGCCTGATAAGATTTACCTGTTCCGTAGAACAATGCCAGAGCGCGTACAGCAGCGGCAGGGTGGGTTTACCCTCGGCAAGGTCGTCGCCTATGTTCTTGCCCAGGATGTCGCTGGGAGCGCTGTAATCCAGCGCATCGTCGATAAGCTGGTAGGCCACGCCCAGGTGCCTGCCGAACTCAGTCATCGTCTGTTCGGTCTGCCGGTCCTGTCCGGCGACCACCGCGCCCACCCGGGCCGCGGCTTCGAACAGTTTTGCTGTTTTGTTATGGATAACCTGCAGGTAGCGCTGCTCCGTGGTTTCCGGGTCATGCCGGTTGATAAGTTGCAGCACTTCGCCCTCGGCAATGATATTGGTCGCGTCCGCCATGATTTCCATCACGTGCATATCTTCTGCTTCCACCATCATCTGGAACGCGCGGGAATAGAGAAAATCGCCTACCAGCACGCTTGCCTCATTGCCCCAGCGCTGGTTGGCAGTGGCCTTGCCCCGGCGCAGCATGGAGGCATCGACCACATCGTCGTGCAGCAGCGTGGCCGTGTGAATGAATTCGATTACCGCGGCGAGTTTGATGTGCAGGGTTCCGCGGTAGCCAAAACAGTTGGCGCTGAGCAGCACCAGCGCCGGCCGCAATCTTTTGCCGCCGCTGTTGACGATGTAGTGGCCCAGTTGGTCGATAAGCCCGATATCGGAATGCAGCTTTTTCTGTATCAGTGAGTCCACCGCCTGCATATCATTCCTGATCAGCGCCTGTATCGGTTCCAGACCTGTTTCTGCTATGGGCACTGCACTCATGATTGTTTCATTAAGGTGTAAAGATGTTTGAACAGGGAAGAATTATGTTATAAAATTCGATGCTTGCGGCGCGTGATCATTGCGTCTGTCTGAATTTTATCATAACAGGTATCAAGTATATGTATGCGGTTATAAAATCCGGTGGCAAACAGTACAAGGTGCAGGAAGGCGACACGATCCGGGTCGAGAAAATCGATGCCGAGGAGGGCGGTGACATCAACCTGGAGCAGGTACTGATGGTTGCCGACGGCGATAACGTGTCGGTGGGCGCTCCGATGGTGCAAGGCGCATCCGTCGCGGCAAAAGTCGCGTCCCATGGCCGTGGCGCCAAGATCAAGGTGATCAAATTCAAGCGGCGTAAACATCACCGCAAGCAAATGGGGCACCGGCAAGCGTATACGGAATTGGAAATCACCGGCATCAACACTCAATAGACTATCGGAGCAACCTAATGGCGCATAAGAAAGCAGGCGGCAGTACACGTAACGGCCGCGATTCCGAATCCAAACGCCTGGGCGTAAAACGCTTCGGCAGCGAGATCGTACGCGCGGGGAATATCATCGTCAGGCAACGGGGTACCCGTTACCATCCCGGGGTCAATGTCGGTTGCGGTCGCGACCACACCCTTTTCGCAAAGGCTGACGGCATGGTGGTGTTTGAACGTAAAGGAGCAAAAAACAGGACTTTTGTCAGCGTCAGGGCTACAGATTAGCCACTGATTAGCCACAGAGCACACAGAGATTTTTTTGAAATCCATTCTCTTGTGACAGGGTCGTTTTGCCGCATCAGTAATATCTGTCAGAATTGACCGGAAAGGGTACTGGCAAACTAAACAACTTCGTATCCTCTGTGCCCTCTGTGGCCAATATCGTATCATCTATGCCCTCTGTGGCTAATATCGTGTTCTCTGTGCCCTCTGCGACTGATATGGTGTCCTCTCTCTCTGTGGCTGATATTGACTCTGTGGCTCAAAAATGAAGTTTGTCGATGAGGCGAGCATCCGGGTTGAAGCCGGCAAGGGCGGTGATGGCTGCCTGAGTTTTCGCCGGGAAAAGTATATCCCCAGGGGAGGCCCCGACGGCGGCGACGGCGGTAACGGCGGCAGTGTTTACCTGGTGGTTGATGAAGGGCTTAACACCCTGGTTGACTTTCGCCATGCGCGCCTGTACCGGGCCGGAAACGGGAAACCCGGCAGTGGCAGGGACCAGGTCGGGAAGAGCGCCGCTGACATCAGCATCAAGGTCCCGCTGGGGACTCTCGTATACGACGATGACACCGATGAGCTGATCGGCGACCTGGTCAGCAGGGATGCCGTCTTGCTGGTTGCACGCGGCGGAGAGCATGGCCTGGGTAATGCCCGCTTCAAGAGCAGTGTCAATCGGGCGCCGAGAAAAACAACCGCTGGCGTAGCAGGTGAGACAAGAAAACTCCGACTGGAGTTGCAGGTGTTGGCCGATGTCGGTCTGCTTGGCCAGCCCAATGCGGGTAAATCCACATTCCTGCGCCAGGTTTCCGCGGCGCGCCCGAAGGTTGCCGACTATCCGTTTACCACGCTTTATCCGCACCTGGGCGTAGTGCGTCTGGGTATGGAGCGGGAAGTCGTGATCGCAGATATCCCCGGACTGGTGGAAGGCGCCGCCGCAGGGGCCGGACTGGGCGCGACGTTTCTGCGGCACCTGTCCAGGACGCGCCTGCTGTTGCACCTGGTTGATATCGGTATGCACAATGATACGCAGGAAACCATAGACGCAATCCGCGCCATTGAAACCGAGCTGGAGGCCTGGGACAATGAACTGGCGCACAAGCCAAGATGGCTGGTACTGAACAAGATCGATATTGTCGAGCCCGATAAACTGCCGGCAATCCAGACAGCGATAACTGACCATATGGACCGCAAACAGCCTGTTTTCTGTATTTCGGCGGCTACCGGACAAGGCTGCGATGTGTTGATTAAATCCATCTTCCGGTGGTTTTCGGAACATCGGACTGAACAGGACTAAAGGGGCAAACTTATGTCCGGTGCGGAAACTGCGGAACTGGGAAAACAGCGCTGGGTCGTCAAGCTCGGCAGCGCCCTGCTGACTGACGACGGTTGCGGCCTGCGCAAGAAGGCCATCGCCGACTGGGTGGCGCAGGTGGCGCAACTGCGAGGGCGCGGGTTGCGGTTTATCATCGTCTCATCCGGCGCGATTGCGGAGGGCAGGGCGCGCCTGGGCTGGAACCTGCGGCGCATCAGTTTGCATGAACAGCAGGCCGCGGCAGCGGTCGGCCAGATGGGCTTGATCCAGACCTACGAGTCCGCATTCCAGGAGTATGGCATACAGACCGCACAGATACTGCTTACCCACGATGACATAGCCGACCGGAAACGCTACCTGAATGCCCGCTCCACCTTACTTACCTTGCTGGAACTGGGTGTTGTGCCCATTATCAACGAGAATGACAGCGTCGCCACCGATGAGATTCGTTTCGGCGACAATGATTCACTGGCCGGACTGGCGGCAAACCTGGCGGAAGCGGATCGACTGGTGATCCTCACTGACCAGGCGGGGCTGTATGATCGCGACCCGCGCGAGTTTCCCGACGCCAGGTTGATCCGGAGCGGCCAGGCCGGCGATCCGTCCCTGCTCGACTATGCCGGACCGGGGGGAGCGCTGGGCCGCGGCGGCATGCTGACCAAGCTCAAGGCCGCGGCGACCGCGGCAAAATCCGGAACGGAAACGATTATCTGCTCAGGACTGGAGGCAGATGTGTTGCTGAGGATTGCAGCCGGGGAACAAGCGGGCACCGTGCTCGGTGTCACCCGCTCCCCATTGGCCGCGCGCAAACAATGGCTGGCCGGGCACAGGCAGCCGGCGGGTACTCTGGTGCTGGATGACGGCGCCTGCAAGGTCCTGGCTGAGCGGGGCGGGAGCTTGTTGGCCGTTGGAGTAGTCGCTGTTCACGGCGAGTTCAATCGGGGCGAGATTGTCAGTTGTACCAACCGCGACGGCAACGAAGTCGCCAGGGGCCTGGTGAATTATGACGCCGGCGAGACGCGTAAAATCATCGGCAAGCCCAGCGGCAGGATCGAAGAATTGCTGGGCTACGTGGATAATGAAGAGCTAATCCACCGCGACAATTTAGTGGTCTTTTAGCGGTATAGCCAAGGAACCTCTGTGGTCTTAATCAGAGGTTCCTTAAGTCAATCTCCCAGTGCGCGTAGCCTGGCGTTGAGCCGGCTTTTGTGCCGGGCGGCTTTGTTCTTGTGAATCAGTCCTTTGTTCGCCATTCTGTCGATGATGGGGACCGCGGCCTGGTAGGCGGCGGTTGCCGCTTTTTTGTCGCCGCTGTCCAGGGAGTCTACCACCTTCCTGATGTAAGTCCGTAACATGGACCGGTGCGAGTTATTGTGCAAACGGCGCTTGGCGGCCTGGCGGGCGCGTTTCTTTGCTGATGCAATATTGGCCAAATCTAGCTCCTGATAATCGATTATTTCAAAAGACCGCATACTATGCGGACATGACGCTGTTTTGTCAATCCGTGACACGCATGATTTTGCCACAGATGGCAGGGGGATCATAACGTTTTTTGTGATAAATCCTGTATATGCT
This sequence comes from Gammaproteobacteria bacterium, assembly GCA_965221335.1. Taxonomy (GTDB): domain Bacteria; phylum Pseudomonadota; class Gammaproteobacteria; order Eutrophobiales; family Eutrophobiaceae; genus JAAXHV01. Next base: position 121,103 of record CBDCSC010000006.1, read on the forward strand.
GCCCATCCATGTTAAATTCCACCGATGCGGAACAAGTTGTTCAAATCCACCCTGGTAGTCGGCCTGATGACGACGCTGTCGCGTATTTTGGGGCTGGTACGGGATGTGCTGATCGGCGCGCTGTTCGGTCCCGGCGCCGGGGTTGACGCGTTTATCGTTGCGTTCCGTATACCGAATTTTTTACGGCGGATATTTGCGGAAGGCGGCTTCTCCCAGGCGTTCGTGCCGGTGTTGTCCGAATACCGGGAACAGCGCAGCCGGGAGCAGACCAGGGCGCTGGTGGAGCATACCGCCGCGGTGCTGGGCGCCTGGTTATGCGCAACCACGATTATCGGCGTCCTGGCCGCGCCGTTACTGATATGGGTCTTTGCCCCCGGTTTTGGCGGGGATGTGGAAAAACAGACCCTCGCGTCCGCCATGTTGCGCATTACCTTCCCCTACATCCTGTTCATTTCGCTTACCGCCATGGCGGGCGGTATTCTGAATACCTACCGGCGTTTTGCGGTGCCCGCGTTTACCCCGGTATTGCTCAACCTGTCACTGATCGGTTGCGCGTTATGGTTGGCGCCGTATTTTCCGCCCGAACAGCGGGTTGTTGCGTTGGCCTGGGGTGTGTTTATCGCCGGCATCGCGCAGTTGCTGTTCCAGTTTCCGTTTCTGTTCCGACTCGGATTATTACGCGTTCCCCGGTTCAACCGGGACCGGAAAGGCGTCGGCAGGATTATCGCGTTGATGATACCGACCCTGTTTGCCGTCTCCGTGACCCAGATCAACCTGCTGGTCGATACCGTTATCGCGTCGTTCCTGGAGACGGGCAGTATCTCCTGGCTGTATTTCTCCGACAGGCTGGTGGAATTTCCTCTTGGTGTGTTCGGTATTGCACTGGCCACCGTGATCCTCCCCAGCCTTTCCGCGGAACATGCCGGCAAGGATAACGCCGCGTTCAACAGGACCCTGGATTGGGCGCTGCGCTGGGTTGTACTGGTGGCCCTTCCTGCCGCCGCGGGCCTGATGCTACTGGGCGCGCCGCTGTTGACCGCGCTGTTTCAGTATAATGAATTTTCACGGCATGATGTGCTGATGGCGCATCGCAGCCTGGTGATGTATGCAATCGGGCTGCCCGCGTTTATCCTGGTAAAGGTGCTGTCTTCCGGTTTTTTCTCCAGGCAGGATACCAAGACGCCGGTAAAAGTGGCCGTGGTCGCAATGGTGGCCAACGTCATTTTGAACCTGCTACTGGTGTTCCCGCTGGCTCATGCGGGGCTGGCGCTGGCCACATCGCTGTCAGCGTGCATCAACGCGGCGTTGCTGTTCTGGCTGTTACGCAAGAAAAAAGGTTTTGCGCCCGGCGCCGGCTGGCTGCGCTTGCTGGGCGCAATTATGCTTGCGCTGGCGGTCATGGCGCTGGGCCTGGCATACTTTGTTCCGGCGCAACTCTCCTGGTTTCAATGGGATATGTATGCGCGCGCCGTTAATGTAGTATTATGCACGTTTGCCGGCGCCCTCGCGTATTTTGCCGTGTTGTGGCTTGCCGGCATCCGATTGCGAAACATGGCGCTGGATCATCCACGCGGGTGAAATTCAGCCAGAGAGGACACAGAGGATACGGAGTTTTATGTTTGCTAGTGGAATGGATTCAAAGTTTAATTCTGATGCGGCGGCACGGCACTGTCATAAGAGTGAATTTCAAACAAAAATTTCTGTGTCCTCTGTGGCAATAAGTTACAAACACTATGGAATTAATCAGGTATTCATATAATCTCAAGTCGCGGCATCGTGGTTGTGTCGCCACTATCGGTAACTATGACGGGATCCACCTGGGGCACCAGGCCGTGCTCAGGCAACTCAAGCGGCACGCAGAGGTAATGGGGCTGCCGGCCCTGGTGATAACCTTCGAACCCCATCCGCAGGAGTTTTTCAGTGCGGTCAGCACGCCGACCAGGATTACCAGTTTCAGGGAAAAACTGGAGATACTGAAACAGCAGAATATCGACAGGGTGTTGTGCCTGAGGTTCCAGCAGAGTATCGCAGACCTGCAGGCCGAGCAGTTTATCGAACAGGTGCTGGTCGGCGACCTGTCGATCAAGCGACTGATCATCGGCGATGATTTCAAGTTCGGCAAAGACCGGCGCGGCGATTACCGGATGTTGCAGAAGTACGGTAAACGCTTGGGTTTCGAGGTAATACTTACGGAGACCCATAAATTGGATGGCGACCGGGTCAGCAGCAGCATCATCCGGGATCGGCTGCAGGAAAGCCGTTTTGAAGAAGCACAGTTGTTGTTGGGACGCTATTTCAGCATCAGCGGACGTGTGGTGCACGGCGCCAAACGGGGGCGCCAACTGGGCTTCCCGACCGCAAACATCAATCTCAGCAGACGCGCAGTCCCGTTGCGGGGCGTATTCGCGGTGAGTGTGAAGGGTGCGGATGCGCTGACACACCTGGGGGTCGCCAACCTGGGCACGCGCCCGGTGTTTGAGGAAAAGAAACTGCTGTTGGAAGCGCACTTGTTCGACTTTGACAAGATGATTTACGGCAAGCATATCAGCGTCGAATTCTTCAAGCGCTTGCGTGATGAGCGCAAATTCTCTTCCATCGACGAGCTGGTGGCGCAGATCGCGTTGGATATTGAGGCCGCCAGGGAATTTTTCCGCGGGATTAAACATGACTGAGTTTTATGGATTATAAAGATACATTGGCCTTGCCGAAAACGGACTTTCCGATGAAGGGCAAGCTGGTGCAGCGCGAGCCGGAGATGCTGCAGCGCTGGCAGCAACAGGATATCTATGCCCGCATCCGGCAGCGCAGGGCCGGACGCGACAAGTATATCCTGCATGACGGCCCGCCCTATGCGAACGGCGACATTCACCTGGGCCATGCCGTCAACAAGATTCTGAAAGACATCATTGTCAAGTCCCACAGCCTGGATGGATTTGATTGCCCTTACGTGCCCGGCTGGGACTGCCATGGTCTGCCCATTGAGCTCCAGGTGGAGAAGAAAATCGGCAAGGCCGGCGTTCGGGTTGACGCGCGCAAGTTCCGTGATGCCTGCCGCGAGTATGCGCAGAAACAGATAAGCAGGCAACGGGCCGATTTTGAACGCCTGGGGGTGTTGGGTGACTGGGATGCGCCCTACCTGACGATGAATTATCACACCGAAGCCGGCATCGTAAGAACGTTGGGCAAAATGATCGAAGCGGGCCACCTGGTGCAGGGCTTCAAGCCGGTTCACTGGTGTATGGATTGTTCCTCGGCCCTGGCGGAAGCCGAAATCGAATATATCGACAAACAGTCGCCCGCGGTGGATGTGTGTTTCCCCATTGCCGATGAACAGGCATTGTACCGCGCCGCGTCGGGACCCTGGGACGACCGTGGGGAAGGCAATATCTCCGTGGTCATCTGGACCACCACACCCTGGACTCTGCCTGCGAACCAGGCGGTGGCCGTTAATCCCGCATTTGCTTACGCGGTCGTGCAATGTGAATCGCAACGGGGCCGGGAACGGCTGGTTGTAGCCGAGAAACTGGCGGCCTCGGCATTGCATCGCTACGGCGTTGAGAATTATCGGGTACTGGCCTTGCTGCAAGGTTCGGAACTCGAGGGGCTGCAACTGCAACACCCGTTCTACGATTACCGGGTGCCGATCGTGCTGGGCGATCACGTGACCCTGGAAACCGGCACCGGTGCGGTGCATACCTCTCCGGGCCACGGCGTGGATGATTATAACGTGGGCCTGCAATATGGCTTGCCGGTAACCAACCCGGTGGCCGATAACGGCTGTTTCCGCGAAGACACGGAACTGTTTGCCGGCGAACATGTGTTCAAGGCCAATTCCCATATCATAGAAACCCTTATCGACAGAAACAACCTGCTGGTGGAGACGACGGTGGGCCACAGTTATCCCCATTGCTGGCGCCACAAGTCCCCCGTGATCTTCCGCACCACGCCGCAGTGGTTTTTCGGTATGGACGAGCAGGGGCTGCGCGCCGGCGCGCTGGATGCGATCGCCGGGGTGCGCTGGACACCCGAATGGGGCTGTCAGCGTATCCATGACATGGTCAATGAACGCAGCGACTGGTGTATTTCCCGGCAACGTACCTGGGGTGTGCCGATCGCGGTGTTCGTGCACAAGGATTCGGGGGCATTACACCCCGATACCCCGCGTTTGATCGAGGCGGCCGCGCAGAAGATAGAACAGACGGGAATCGATGGCTGGTTCGAACTCGATGCCGCGGAGCTGCTTGGCACCGATGCCGCGCATTACCGGAAGGTAACGGATATCCTGGACGTGTGGTTCGATTCCGGCGTTACCCATGCCACCGTGCTGGCGCATGACGCGCGGCTGGCTTACCCGGCGGATCTCTATCTCGAGGGATCGGACCAGCACCGGGGCTGGTTCCAGTCCTCGTTGCTGACCTCGGTCGGGATCAACAGGCAGGCTCCTTATCGCGGCGTGTTGACCCACGGTTTCACCGTCGATGCCAAAGGCAGGAAAATGGCCAAGTCCGAGGGTAATGTCATCGCGCCGCAACAGGTCCTGCGCAAACTGGGCGCGGATATCCTGAGGTTGTGGGTATCAGCCACCGACTACCGGGGCGAGATGAGTGTGTCTGACGATATCCTGGATCGGATGGCGGATGCTTATCGCCGTATCCGCAACACGGCCCGTTACCTGCTGGCGAACCTGGACCGCTTCGAGCCGGCAACAAGCCGCATACCCGACGCTGACCTGTTGGAACTGGACAAATGGGTGCTGGCAGAAACCACCCGGTTACAGGAAGAGATTATCCGCGCTTACGGCGAGTTCCAGTTTCACCTGATTTACCAGAAACTGCACCATTACTGTGTCGTGACCCTGGGCGGTTTCTACCTGGATATCATCAAGGACCGCATGTATACCCTGCCGCGGGACAGCATGGCGCGCCGTTCGGCGCAGGTTGCGATGTACCACATTATCGAGGCTTTAGTGCGCTGGCTGGCGCCGGTACTGAGCTTTACGGCCGAGGAAATCTGGCAACACCTGCCCGGCGAGCGCAGCGAATCCGTGTTCCTGGAAGAGTGGTACGGGGATTTTCCAGAGGTGAGCGTCGCGGACTGCTGGCCCGCTATCATCAACGCGCGTGAACAGGTCAGCAAGGAACTGGAACGCCTGCGCACGGACGGCGCGATTGGTTCATCCCTGGACGCGGAAGTCGAATTGTATTGTAACGGCGCGCTGAGGAAGGCCCTGGACTATCCCGGCGATGAACTGCGCTATATCTTCATTACTTCGCGTGCAGCGGTCTTCGCAGATACGCAGCGGCCGGATGATGCCCGGCACAGTGAATTGGACGGACTCTGGTTAAAGGTAACGGCTTCGACGCATGCCAAATGTGTGCGTTGCTGGCATCGTTGCGAGGATATCGGCGCAGACCCGGCACACCCGGAGTTATGCGGACGCTGTGTGCTCAACGTGGACGGCGCCGGTGAAACCCGCTCTTTTTCCTGACTGTTTTAGCCACATAGGCCACAGAGATGAAATTGAAAACTTCCAATCTTAGCTGGCTGTTGCTCACGTTGCTGATCATCGTTCTTGACCAGGTAAGCAAACACGCGGCATTACAGTGGTTGAGCTTGAACCAGGCGCTGCCGGTAGTACCGGGCTTCAACCTGACCCTGGTGTACAATTACGGCGCCGCGTTCAGTTTTCTCAGCGATGCGGGTGGCTGGCAGCGTTATTTCTTTATCATATTGACGGCCATCATCAGCGTGGTCCTGCTGATCTGGCTGGCGCGTCTGCCGGCCGGCCGCGCAATGCTGGCTTCTGCCCTGGCGCTGGTGCTTGGCGGGGCAGCCGGCAACCTGTGGGACCGCCTGCAATACGGCTATGTCGTCGATTTTATCGAAGTGTATTACGACAAGTGGTCCTGGCCGGTGTTCAATATTGCAGATTCCGCGATCACGGTCGGCGCTGCGCTGTTAATCCTGGATGCATTCAGGAAACCTCCCGATACGTCCGCACCGACTGTATAGCCTCGGTATCAGCGTGGGATCGCAGGCGTGCCGCCTGCCTGCGGGCAGGACGCCCGCGCTCCCGGGTGTTGTGGCGGCATACTTTGTCATCAGCCCGGGATTGCAGGCGCCTCGCCTGCTTGTGGGCGAGACGGCCGCGCTCCCAAAATTGGTTTCCTCTGCGGCAGTGAAAACATGTATAATAGGGGCAATTAAATTACTGATCGTTATCAAGTGCAGATTACCCTTGCCAATCCCCGTGGTTTTTGTGCCGGCGTAGACCGGGCGATAGAAATTGTTGAGCGCGCGCTGGAACTGTTCGGCATGCCGGTCTACGTGCGCCATGAAGTGGTGCATAACAAGTACGTGGTAGAAACCCTGCGGGACAAGGGTGCGGTATTCGTCAATGAACTGGATGAAGTCCCTGATGAATCCGTGGTCATCTTCAGCGCCCATGGGGTTTCAAAGGCAGTACGGGAAGAGGCTGTACGGAGGAATTTACGGGTCTTTGACGCGATCTGCCCATTGGTGACAAAGGTGCACATGGAAGTTGGCCGCTACCAGGACGAGGGCAGGGAATGTATTCTCATCGGTCATGCGGGTCACCCCGAAGTGGAAGGGACGCTGGGCCAATATCGCCCCAGCAACGACAGCGGTGCGATGTACCTGGTGGAATCGGTGAAAGATGTCGAGAGCTTAAAGGTAAAGAATCCCGAATTCCTGGCGTTTGTAACACAGACCACGTTGTCCGTGGACGACACCTCTGAAGTCATCGACGCGCTGCGCCGGCGTTTCCCGAAAATAGTCGGCCCGAAAAAGGAGGACATCTGTTACGCGACGCAAAACCGCCAGGACGCGGTAAAGAAACTGACCGGAGACTGTGACCTGATCCTGGTAGTGGGTTCGCAGAACAGTTCCAATTCCACCCGCCTGATGGAAATATCCCAGAAGAAAGGGGTGCCGGCCTACCTGATTGACAACGTCACCGAGATTAAAAGGCAATGGCTGCAAGGCAAGCGCAACATCGGTGTGACCGCGGGCGCCTCCGCGCCGGAAGTCCTGGTCGAGGAGGTTGTTGAAAAGCTGAAGCAATGGGGCGTTGACACCGTGACGGAAGCGCCGGGGATACAGGAAAGCGTGGTATTTTCATTACCGCGTGAACTTTATGCCGGCACGGCAAGAAGCGGGCAGGCATAAACCCCCATATACACTATCCCCCCGGAGCGCGGGCGTCCCGCCAGTCCCGCCCGCTGACACTTGTGCTGCGTATGGCTGACCCCAAAGACTCCATGTTCGCCGGTTCTGATCAGTTGTTCTCCACCGCGGGAACGGAGAGAATGTAGGCAACCAGCGCCTGCAAGTCTTCCGCGGTCATGATGCCGGTGGAGTTGTCAATCACGTCCACCATCGCACCGCCGGCATAGTCGCCGTCCGGCATTTCCCCATCTTCCAGGTAGAGCAGCAGGTCATACTCATCCCAATCGCCGATACCGTCCGCTTTGGATTGCGTGATATTGGGCACCGGGTCGCCGTCCGGCCCGTTTTCAGTGCCGGCGAGGAACAGTTCCGGGCGGGTCGCGCCGAGCAGGTTCCTGGGGGTATGGCACTCACTGCAATGGGTGAGGGCATTGGCGATATACGCGCCCCGGTCCGGGGATGCGTCGTGACCGGCCGGCCGGTACACACCGGGCCTGAAAAACAGCGCCTGCCAGGCCGGCAGCAGCAGGCGGTTGATATACCAGGGCGTTTCATGGGGCCTGTTCCGGCTTTTCACCGGCGGTATTGATTGCAGGTATGCGAACATGTCGCGCAGGTCCGCAATATGCATCCGGGTATACGAGGTATAGGGAAACACGGGGTAATAGCGCGCGTTATCAGGCGTGACTCCAACGTGCATTGCGCGCACAAAATCCGTGAATGTCCAGGCGCCGATACCGGTTTCCTGATCCGGGGTGATATTCGGGGCAAAGAACGTGCCGAGCGGGGTTTCCAGCTCCAGTCCGCCGGCAAGGTAGGCGCCCTTGTTGCCGGCATCCGTATGACAGCTTACGCAACCGGCGATATTCACCAGGTACTCACCGTGCCGGATGTCGGCTGCGGCGAGGTCGTGTTTCGTTATCGCAAAGTCGTCAGGAAGCAGTTCGGGGCGCAGCAACCACCAGCACAGCGCCAGCAGAAAACCTGTGCAGAGAAGCGCGGGAAGAAACCGGCGGCGCACCGGATAGTCAGTTTGCGGCAATTGGGGGAGGACCGGTTTTATCGATATCCCAGGCTTCGATCAGCAATGATAATTGCCCTTCGATACGCGCGGTTCGTTGTTGCAGATCCGCTATATCGCCCTTCATCCCATAAATTTCGTCCTTGATCCCATATATTTCACCTTTTATTCCATGTTGTCCCGTCAATATCAGCCCGGCCAATAAAGCACCGACACCGATTATGCTTACAATGATGCTGGTTACATCCGTCAGTTTGTACATAAGTACCTCCTTAGACATCATGTTTTGACCTGCCCATCTCAACACACGTGGATTATGTTGAAATGGGACACTTCAACACAGAGCCATTATTGAGAGGACAGGTCATGAAAGAGTTTACAGTACAAGCGCATCAGATCGAAACAGTCACCGCACGTAAAGTGATCAACAGCACGTCGGCAGACGGTCGTTATCCGGCCTATATTGGGCTTGACGTGCATAAAGATACGATAGCCTATGCCGTTGCGCGAGCTGGTCGGGGCGAGGCCGAATCGAGGGGAGAGATTGGCAACAAGCCGAAGAGCATTGCCAGGCTGGTTGAGCGCCTGAGCACAGAGTTCGGTGGTGAAATGCTGTTGTTTTGCTATGAGGCGGGTCCCTGCGGGTACAGCATCTATCGTCAACTCATCGCATTGGGTCATGACTGCCAGGTGATCGCGCCATCGCTGATTCCGCAGAAACCGGGAGATCGCATCAAGACTGACCGGCGTGATGCACGCAAGCTGGCGCAGTTGTTGCGTAGTGGCGACTTGACAGTCGTCTGGGTACCGGATGAAGAACAGGAGGCGATGCGGGATCTGACCCGGGCGCGAGATGACATGAAGTCCCAGGAGCGCAAGGCACGTCAGCAGCTCAATGCCTTTGTCCTGCGACATGGTCATGCCTGGCCCTCACACAAGACGCGCTGGACACAAAGCCACTACAGCTGGCTGGAGTCACTCCGGTTTGCCCATGACTGGCAGCAGGTCGTGTTGCAGGAGTACATTGATGCGGTTAAAACGGCGACCCGGCGTGTGGCTGATATCACGGCACAGATGGAGCGGGTACTGCCGCACTGGTCGTTTGCCCCGGTCGTGGACTCACTGGTGGCACTGCGCGGCATCGACAAGCTGGCGGCGATAGTCTTACTGGCTGAGCTGGGTGATATCAGTCGCTTCGAATCCGCTCAGCAATTGATGGCTTTTTTGGGACTGGTGCCAAGCGAACACAGCAGCAGTACCCGCCGTCGTCAGGGGGCGATTACCAAGACAGGGAATGCCCATGCCCGGCGGATGCTGGTCGAATCGGCCTGGAGCTATCGCTTCCCGGCACGACAGACGGCCCATCTCAAACGCAAGGCTGCCGGCGCGTCCGATGAGGCCAAAACCATTGCCTGGAAGGCCCAGAAACGACTCTGTGGGCGCTATAAGACACTGACCCAGGCCGGTAAGAATACCAAGCTGGTCTGCGTCGCTGTGGCGCGGGAATTGGCTGGATTTATCTGGGACATTGCCTGCCGAGAGATGCCGAAGGTCGATGGCCGGGTGACTCGGTGAAGCTCATCCAGGTGAAGCAGCCAATCATATCCACAGAATAGAGGAGACGTGAAACCTGTTGAGTCAGGGCATGGTCAAGCCGGTGTGGAGAACCCTTGTTCGGGCTATACCGGCATCGGCCATGACGGGATAACCTCAAGCGAGCATTCCCGGTCGATGATCCCTGACACTAGAGAAAGGTCAGCTCCGCGATGCAGTGAAGTCCAGTCGGTAACCAATCCACGTATATCAGCATGATCCACCATCGCAAACTGCTTGGCCTTGTCCTGACCCAACAGGCGTTCACAACAGAGTATGAAATTTAACGATTGACAGGTCAAAACATATCAGCCCGAATATCTCACCAATTCGCTTGTCAGCATCGGATAGATGTTTACTGTCAATGAGTTATGATAATTTGCCGAGTATGTTGCCATTACACACTGCGCTTGATGCGCCCTCGCTGGTCTTTTTTGCGTTAGCGGGCACATGCTCCCTCAACCAGAAGAACCACTATGCTTTCGGTCGCGAGTACCCGCTAACACAAAAAATCCTCAGCGATCATCGCATCAATTGGTGAGATATTCGGGTTAGTTGTAATCTGTTTTCCGTATTGAAGAGTATACCTGACGGGAGGTAGAGAGCAATCTTTTTTGTGTGCCTCTTACTTTCTGAAGGGACGGTGGCACGCTTTACAGGTATCCGTCAACTCGCCGAACCTGGCATCGATCGCCGCGCCGTCACCGGTTTCTACCGCTTCCAGTAATGCTTGTGCTGCTTGTTGGCTTTCGGCAGCGCGGGCTTCAAAGTCGGCCCAGTTTTCCCAGATCTCCGCTTTTGCGTCGGTTTTCCCTTCCAGTGTCCCTTCCGGGAACAGCAGGGTGATATCCCGAGCCAGTTTTGCCAGCGCCTCTGCGTGCATCTGCATATGCCCTTCGGCGCTGAACAGGCCGTCTTTCAGCCGCCGCAGCGCGCCGGTATGGCCGCTGATGGCATTCATGTAGTTCTGGCGGTATTTGATGGTTCCGTTCACGTCTGCGGCGCCTGCGCCATACGGCAACAGGTAAAATGCCGGTAACAGGGCAATGATAAATAGGTGTTTCAGGTTCATTGTGCAATTCCTCCTGCGGTTGTGGTCAGCAGCGAGCTACCTGCTGTGTCAATCCCGTTTGCTGCCTGCCGCACCGGTACGACCAGGTCGTACAGTATCCTGGCAGCTTCATCCAGAAACGGGTCTAGCTGTTCGAGTTTATCCTCATCCTCGGGTTCATCGGCGCCGGGAGAAATGGGTTCCAGACCTGCTGCGACGCGTAATTCATTGTGGGCAGCCTCCGCTTCCATGCGCAGTTTCTCACGTTCTGCCTTGCGTTTATCCATTTGCAGGCTCACGCTCTTGATATTTTCGTTTGCGTGAGAGGTTTCCATCTCCTTGAGCAGCAAGGCGATCAGCCGGTTATCCTTGATCCGCTGCTCATGCAACTCTTTTGCCCGGGCAAAGTTCTCGACCGGCGCGCTGGCGGAGATGAAATTTATCGGCCGCAGCTTATCCCAGGGCAGGGCGTTGTCGAGAACTCGCTCCCCATAGTCCCGGCCATAGCGGGCAGTGGGATAAATGATATCCGGCACCACCCCGCGGTACTGGTTGCTGCCGCCGCTGATGCGATAAAACTGGGCAATGGTGGCCTTCAACCGGCCGTGGTCTTCATCCGAGGATTCGGTAAAATGATTCAGGTCGATAACGTTCTGAACGGTACCTTTACCAAAGGTAGGCTCACCGATAATGATGCCGCGCCGGTAGTCCTGGATCGCGCCGGCAAAGATCTCGGAAGCCGATGCGCTGTTGCGATTGACCAGTACCGCCAGCGGGCCGCCGTAGCTGATATTCGGGTCGGGATCCCTGTTGATCTCGACTTTTCCGGAATAATCCCTGGTCTGGATGATGGGTCCTGCCTCGATGAACAGGCCGGTCAGTTCCAGGGCTTCGCCCAGCGAGCCGCCGCCGTTGCCGCGCAGGTCAATCACCAGGCCGTCCAGGTTCTTGTCTCTCAAGCCGGCAAGCAGTGCCCGCACGTCGCGGGTTGTGCTGCGGTAATCCTTTTTTCCTTGCGCCTGGGCCATGTAGTCACTGTAAAATGCGGGGACCTTGATGATGCCGATTTCAGCGCCGTCCTCAAGCAGGATGGTTTCTGCCTTGGCGGCCTGTTCTTCGAGCCTGATCTCATCCCGGGTAAGAGAGATAATTTTGCTGATGTCCGCGGCGCCGGCCGTTTCGGACAAGATCTCCAGCCTTACCACGGACCCTTTCGGCCCGCGTATCAGGTCCACCACATCATCCAAGCGCCAACCCACCACATCCGTGATTTCGCCGCCGACACCCTGGCCGACACCGATTATCTTGTCTTCCGCACGCAGTTCGCCGCCAAGCTCGGCCGGTCCGCCGGGGATAATTTTCTGCACTACCGTGTGATCATTTTCTGCGCGCAATACCGCGCCGATGCCTTCCAGGGAAAGTTTCATCGTAATGTCGAAGTTCTCCGAGGAACGCGGGGTGAAATAATACGTGTGCGGTTCTATCGCCGAAGCATAGGAGTTGATGAACGACTGGAACACATCGTTGGTATTGAACTGGAACACGCCGGTGCGTATGCGCGCATAGCGCTTGCGCAGGATTTCCTTTATTTCCTCGTCCTCCTTGTCCGCCAGCAGCAACATCAGGTAATCGTTCTTTACCCTTTTTCTCCATAATTCATCCAGGTCTGCCGGGCTGCGCGCCCAACCCGAATCCTGCCGGTCAAACAGGTAGTCTTCGTCGGTGCTGAAATCAAATCCGGTCTCAAGCAGTGCGCCGGCGTAGTCGGTACGTTCCGCAACCCGTTGCCGGTAGGCCTTGAAGATGGTAAAAGCAGGCTCCAAGTCCGGGGCCTGCAGCGCGTCATCGAGCAGGTAGCGATAACGCTCAAAGTGGCTGATGTCCTCCTCCAGGAAGAAACTGCGGTTACCGTCGAGCCTGTCCAGGTAGGCATCGAGTATGCGCGCCGACAACGCATCATCCAGGGGTTTGTTGCGGTAATGGTATTTTTCCAGGAGCTGGGTGATGATCACCGTGGAGCGAATGTGACGTTCCTCCGCCTGCAGCGCTTCATCCGTTACCAGCGGTGGGGCCGCGACCGCTGCCATCGCCAGCATGGATAAGGGCAGGGCCAGCCTAATCAGTGTTCGTCTCGCGCGCATAATGCAGTTGTTCCAGCCGTTGTTGCAGGCGCTGGGCTTCCTGCCTGTTCCCGCCCATGAACGCGGGCGCGGTTTCCAGGTATTCCACCAGGTCGCGTAAAGCCTCATAGTTGTATGCGTCCAGTTGCACGGCCTTGCGAAATTGTTTAAGGGTTTTCTTTGCATAGGAGTACGCACTGAACCAGTTGCCATGTTCTGCAATTCTGCCGTAAGACTTGCCGAGCCAGTGGTGCAGGGTGGAGTCCTGCGGCGCAGTGCGCAGGGCTGCTTCGAAACTTGCCGCGGCCGCCTTGTAATTGCCGTCTTCATAGGCGCGGACGCCGGCTTCAAGCGCGCTATCCTGCGCGCGGCTGCCCGGTGCGGCAAACAGCGCGCACTGCAGCGTCAGGCAAATCAGGGCAGTGGAATTAATGAACCTCAATTAATTCGATCTCGAATATCAGGGTCTCATCCGGGCCGATTGCACCTGCCCCGGCGGTACCATAGGCCAGTTCCGAGGGGATATAGAGTTCCCACATCGCGCCCGTATTCATCAGCGGCAACGCTTGTTGCCAGCCGCGAATTACCCGGTTCAGGGACAGTTTCGCCGGCTCATTGCGTTTGTATGAACTGTCGAATTCATTACCGTTAATCAACGTGCCCCGGTAATGCACGGTAACCTCGCTGCCCGGTTCCGGTTTCGGGCCATTGCCGGATCGCAGTATTTTGTATTGCAGGCCGTTATCCAGTTCCACCACGCCTTCCTGCTCCCTGTTTTTTTCCAGGAACTCTTTTCCCGCCTGGCTGTTGGCCGCAGCCAGCCTGCTCCTGTTCTGCTGTTCCTGTTGCTGAAATTCCGCAAAAATGGTTTGCATCTCTTCAACGGACAGTTTTGGCGGTTTGTTGTTGAGTATGTCGGACACGGCCGCAAGGAAATGGTCCGCATCCATATCGATATTCTGCTGGGCTATGCTCTGCGCAAAAAACACGCCCAGGGCATAACTGAGTTTTTGCTTATCGGTCATGGCCGGTTCTTCGGCCCTGATCGGACTGAACATAAAAATAAATATAATAACAACAAGTAACAGATGGTTCTTCATGTATTTTCTCTATCCTAGCATTGCTGCCGCCTCGTTTATGATTTCGATGCCGGCGTTCGTGTCGGCGGCTTTTGCAGTCAGGTGGCGCCGGTATGCGCGGGCGCCGCGCTGCCCGTGAAACAGGCCCAGTATGTGCCGTGCCAGCGCGTACAGCTTTTCGCCGCCGTCCATCTCCTGTTCCATGTAACGCATGTAATGGCGCAGCGTTTGCATGCGTGTAACCGGTATATTGTTCACACCGAACAGGCATTTGTCCACCCCTGCAAGCAGATAAGTGTCATTGCACATCGCCCGGCCGAGCATTACGCCGTCGACATGGCGCAGGTGGTTACGGGTCTCGTCGAGATTGGTGATACCGCCGTTGATGATAATTTCCAGTTGCGGAAAATCCTGTTTCAGACGGTACACCCGGTCGTATTGCAGCGGCGGCACCGAACGGTTTTGCCGCGGACTCAAGCCTTGCAACCAGGCCTTGCGGGCATGAATGATAAAGGTACGGCAGCCAGACCTGGAAACGGTCGAGACAAAACGGTGCAGGTGCTCATAATCGTCCTGCTCATCGATGCCGATGCGGGTCTTGACCGTGACCGGCAGCCTGGTTGCCGCGGCCATCGCAGCCACGCAGTCGGCGACAAGTCCGGGTTCGGCCATCAGGCAGGCGCCGAAACGGCCGGACCTGACCCGTTTGCTCGGGCAACCCACGTTCAGGTTTATTTCATCGTAGCCGAAGTCTGTGGCGATGCGCGCGCACTTTGCCAGTGCGCCGGGGTCGCTGCCTCCCAACTGTATGCCGACAGGATGTTCCGCGTCGTTGAACCGGGCATGTTTCTCCGCGCCTCCGTACAGCAGCGCGCCCGTGGTCAGCATTTCAGTGTACAGCATCGCATGTGCCGACAGCAGCCGTAACAGGTAGCGGAAGTGCCTGTCCGTATGGGCCATCATCGGCGCCACGCATAACTTATGATTTAATTTCATGTTCATCGGCCGCATACTCTTTCAGCAGCATGTTGGTAAAGCGGGTGCGCAGGTAAAATCCCCTGGGCAAGGTCAGTCCGGTTTCGCCTTCGGCCAGTGTGGTGTGCGCCAGGCTCGCGGCGTTCGCCGCTTTTGGCCGGATTTGCAGGTATTCGCCATGTTTTGCGCTGATTTTGTCGATTTCACCGAAACATAGCATTTCAACCAGTTCCTGCCAATCCTGTTCCAGGATCCGTGCCTGTTGTGGAGACGGACTCCACAGAAACGCGTTCCCTGTCCTGCTGTTGGCCGGCGCGATGCCGGGGTCGGCTTCAACCGGGACCCAGAGTACCCGTTTGAGTTTATGCCTGACGGTGGAATCGGACCAGCGCAGACCGGATGACGCGCGCATGGGCGCCATGCAGACGAAAGTGGACTCCTTGGCCCTGCCATGCCTGTTTACCGGTATCGTTTTCAACTCTATGCCCAGGGACACAAAGTCCGGTTCGGGCTGGGACGCGGCGTTGGCGCCCAGGTAGCGTTCAATGAGCTGTCCGGCCCATCCTTTTGCCCGGGTGCGGGAGGTGGGCACTGCGACCTGCAACTCTGCGGCCACCTGTCCGAGCGACTTGCCCGCGAGCGCCCGGCAGCGGCGCATCAACTCAGCTTCCGACTCCGGGGGACAGTTAACCACAGGGTATATTAGCCACAGAGGCTCAATTCTTGCCGAGTGACATCGTGATCGTGTCGCGCAGGCACTCCAGTGTGGCGTCATCGGTAATGACCTGGTTGTTGCGGTCGGTGATGTAGAACAGGTCTTCAACACGCTCGCCGTAGGTCGCGATTTTAGCCGCCTGTAAACGCGTCCCGCAATGCTCCAGCGCGGTTCCGACCGCAGAAAGAAAGCCGGGGCGGTCCCTGGCGCTGACCTCCATGATATTGCGGTTGTTCCTGTCATCGATACTGAAGTCGACTCGGGTCGGGATGGAAAAATGTTGTAAGCGCCTTGATCGCACCCGTTCCACGCGTTTTATCGGTTTCTCCGGCGACAGCAGGTTCTGTTTCAGCGCGTTGATGATTTCCTTTTTTCGCTCACGGCCTGTTATGGTAGCGCCGGATTTTTCCAGCACGCTGAACGTGTCCAGGGTATAGCCGTGCTTGGAGTTCATCACGCGGGCGTCGACCACGTTCAGGTCCAGCAGGTCCAGGGTACGGGAGATGCGCGAGAAAATGTTGTCGTGATCATGCATGTAAATAAATACCGCGGTGGCGCCGCGCTCGGATTCCTCCCGCAGCAGGATCAGCGGCAGGCGAGCCTCGCTGCTTCGCATTATCGCCCTGGTATGCCAGGCAATTTCCGTGGCCGAGTAACGCAGGAAATAATCATCGCTGAGCGATGACCATACCGTTTCAATGTCAGCGCTGTGGTCTGCGATGATTTCCAGCGAACGGGCTTTTGTATCCGCAATCAGTTCGCTCTTGTTTATCGGGTTCTCCAGGCCGCGCCGTAACGCCGACAAGGTCTTGTTGTACAAATCTGCGATCAGTGAGTCTTTCCAACTGTTCCACAGCGCAGGATTGGTCCCGTTGATATCGGCCACCGTCAGCAGGTACAGGTAGTTCAGGTGAATGCTGTCGCCCACGTTACGGGCGAACCTGTTGATGACCTCGGGGTCGTTGATATCCTCTCTTTGCGCGGTTTTTGACATCAGCAGGTGATGTTGTACCAGCCAGGCGACCAGTTTTGTATCGTAATCGCTCAGGTGATGCCTCCGGCAGAACGCCAGCGCATCCTCAGCGCCCAGGTCGGAATGGTCGCCGCCCCTGCCTTTGGCCATATCGTGGAACATGCCGGCGAAGTACAGCAATTCCTGTTTCGGCACCTGGTCCAGTACCTGCCGGCACAGCGGAAACCTGCTCTTGTACTCTTCCAGGCCGAAATGCCGCATGTTCCTGATGACGAACAGGATATGCTCATCTACCGTATAGATATGGAACAGGTCGAATTGCATCAGCCCTTCGACCCGCGCGAATTCCGGCATGTATGCGCCCAGTACGCCGTACTTGTGCATGCGCCGCAGCTCATGCCCGACCCTGCGCGGTTGGCGGATGATTTCCAGGAACAGGCTCTGGCTCTTTATGTCTTCCCTGAACGCGTCGTCAACCAGGTGCAGCGATTCCCGGATCAGCCTGACCGTGCTGGCCCTTACGCCCCTGATGTTCTGGTTCTGTTGCAACAGCAGGAAGATCTCCAGCAGGGCCAGAGGATAGCGTTTGAACACCTGGCGATTCTGTGCCTCGATAAAATCATTCCTGACCTGGAAGCGTGTGGTCAGTGGACGCAGCCTCTCCCGCCGCCGTGTATAGATAATCTCCTCCTGGAAATGCTGCAGCAGCATTTCATTCAGACGGCTGATCTCTTTCACCGTCCGGTAATAGGTCTTCATGAATTTTTCAACGCCTGCATTGTCCGCAGTGGCGTAGCCAAAACTGGCGGCGACGCTTTTTTGATGATCAAACAGCAACCTGTCTTCCCGTCTGCCGGTAATGACATGCAGCGCATAGCGTACACGCCATAGAAAATTATGCCCCCTGTTCAGACTGTCATACTCCTTTTGTGTGAGGAATTTATGCTTTACCAGCTCCCTCAACCGTTCGGCGCCGAAATGCCGTTTTGCGACCCACCCGACCATATGAATATCGCGCAACCCGCCCGGTCCTTCCTTGATATTGGGCTCAAGGTTGTATTCACTGTCATGGAACTTATGGTGGCGGGCCAACTGTTCTTCCCATTTTGCCTCGAAGAATTTCCTTGATGGCCAGATTTTTTTCGGTCCTGTTTTTTCAGTCATGCTGTCAAACAGCGCGGCATTGCCTACGATCAGCCTGGATTCCATCAGGTTTGTCGCGATGGTCACGTCCGCTTTGGCTTCCCGCACGCATTCTTTCACCGTCCTCACACTGTGGCCCACTTCCAGGCCGATATCCCAGAGCATCGCAAGAAAGGCTTCGATACCGGGCTTCAAGACTTTTTGCTTGCGCGGTTTGATCAGCAGCATCAGGTCTATGTCCGAGGCCGGCAATAAATCCCCGCGCCCGTAACCGCCTGCCGCAACCAATGCCATGGAGTCGCTGGCTATGTGATGCTGCCATGCGCACGCAAGTAGCCGGTCGATCAACCAGGCGCGCCTGTTGATGACCTCGCGCACCGGCGCCCCTGCGTTAAAGCAGTCGTTGAGATAACGGTTGCCGCGGTGCAGCGCTTCCCTGAAGCGGTCCACATCGGGCGCGCCGCCGACCAGTCCGGTTTCGTCGAACAGCAGGGATTCTTTAACAGTCATGTATCAGCCGCATGGTTAAAGCCACAGAGGACGTAAGTCAGAATTGCTCTTCAGGACGGCGGGTCAGGACCTCATGGCCGTCATCGGTGACCAGGATGGTATGTTCCCATTGTGCTGACAGAGAGCGATCCTTGGTAACCACGGTCCAGTTGTCCGGCAGCAGTTTGACGTGGCGTTTCCCGGCATTGATCATCGGTTCAATGGTAAATGTCATACCCGCCTCGAGCTCCACACCTGTGCCCGGCAAGCCGTAGTGGAGTACTTGCGGGTCTTCATGGAACTGCCTGCCGATCCCGTGACCGCAATATTCCTGCACGACCGAGAACCGCCGGGCTTCGGCATAGGATTGAATCGCGTAGCCGATATCCCCCAGGTGCGTCCCGGGCCTGACCATGCCGATCCCCAGCAGCAGGCATTCATAGGTTGTCTCCACCAGCCTGCCGGCGCGTATCGATGGTTGTCCTACACTGAACATTTTACTGGTGTCGCCATGATACCCGTCCTTAATCACGGTGATGTCTATGTTGATGATGTCGCCGTTTTTCAGACGTTTGTTGCCGGGTATGCCGTGACAGACCACGTGGTTGATCGATGTGCAGATAGACTTCGGGAACCCGCGATAGTTCAATGGCGCCGGAATCGCATCCAGCTCGTCGGTGATATACTCATGGCAGATCCTGTCCAGCTCGGCGGTGGTGATGCCCGCCTGTACATGCGGCTCTATCATAGTCAGCACCGAAGAGGCCAGGGCGCCGGCGGCGCGCATTTTGTCTATCTCCTCAGGTGTTTTTAACGAAATTGCCATAACTTTTATGCGGAAACATTTGTTCCCTGAAGGCTTCTATGTTATAAAGCGCCTGCTGTCAAGGCAAGAGAACAAGCTGTAAATCCGCACGTACATCGTGGAGCGCATATCAGGGTCCTGGCTCGTCAAGGTTAACCGGAGCCGGGTGGTATGCGTGATGTGCGCAAGTTTAACCCTGTTTGGAGTAGTTATTATGACTGACATCAGCATGCGCGAGATGCTGGAGGCGGGTGTGCATTTCGGCCACCAGACCCGCTATTGGAACCCGAAGATGGCCGGCTTCCTGTACGGCCACCGGAACAAAATACACATTATTGACCTTGAGAAGACCAAGGTCATGTTCGAAGAAGCCCTGAACTTTGTCGGCAAGATGTCTGCCAGGAAGGGTAAGATCCTGTTCGTTGGTACAAAACGCGCCGCGCAACAGATTATCAGGGAGGAAGCCGAGCGTTGCGGAATGCCATATATCAACCTGCGTTGGTTGGGCGGATTGCTGACCAACTACAAGACGGTGAAACAGTCCATCAACCGCCTGCGGGAACTTGAGGAAATGAAAACCGACGGCAGCATGGAGCGCATGAACAAGAAAGAGGCGCTGCATCGCCAGCGGGAACTGGAAAAACTGGAACGGAACCTGGCCGGCATAAAGGATATGGACGGCTGGCCCGATGCATTGTTCGTGATCGATGTGGGTTACGAGGATATCGCCGTCAGTGAAGCGGTGAAACTGAAAATACCCGTGGTCGGTATTGTGGACAGTAACAACAGTCCTGCCGGTGTGGACTATGTAATCCCCGGCAATGATGATGCCATCCGTTCCATCAGGTTGTATACCAAGGCCGTAGCCGACGCGATTATTACCGGCAAGGATTCCGTTGCGCACCTCGGCGAAGGTGGAGACAAGGATGAATTTATTGAACTCGACGCCGAGGGAGCGCCCATCGTCAAAGAGAAGCCGGAAAAAGTCCAGGTTAAAAAGAAGCAGGCGAGGAAATCTGCCAGGAAGGCGGAGTCGAAGAAGACCGATAGTGATGCAGGCGCTGACGCCGCGCCAAAGAAGCAAGCAAAGACCGGAAAACCGCAAGCACAGACCGCAGAACCGGCAGTTGACCCAAGTCCGGCCGGCACAGACCAGCCTAAAGCGAAGAACGACGATGCGATATACCAGGTTGTGAAACAGGTTCCGGAAGGTCGGGTCGCTACCTATGGTCAGATAGCCCAGGTTGCACTTGGGCATAATAATGGACAACCTGTAGGACAAGCCTTGAGACGCTTACCTGATGATGCTGACGTGCCCTGGCACAGGATTATTCAGAGTAAAGGCGAGCTCATTAAAGAGGATAAGATGGATAGAAGGGAAAAGCAGCGCCAGAAATTACTTGGAGAAGGCATTGATATTTCACCGAAAGGGATGGTCGATCTGAAACGTTATCGACACGAATGGGAGACAGAGACGGAGACATCGGTCGAAAAAAAGGACGCTACGTCCACTGAAGAAACTGCTTCATGATTAGCGTCCTGCTCACCCCGACGGCATATAATTGTTGGCCCAAGCCAGGTTATGCCTCCGTACCACTCCCGCAACAGCAGGAGCCCAGTAAAATTACTGTGTTGCCCGGGGACTACTCATTACCACTCCCGCGAAAGCGGGAGTCCAGTCAAATACGGTGTCGCCCGGAGGGCGACCCTTTATCCCACTGGATTCCCGTTTGCACGGGAATGGTATCGAGCGCTGGATAGTCAGCAAAATTTACACAACAAACAAACAGGACTGAAGATAACATGCAAATTTCTGCTTCCATGGTAAAAGAATTGCGGGACCGCACCGGCGCCGGCATGATGGACTGTAAAAAGGCGTTGCAGGAGACTGCCGGCGACATTGAAGCCGCGATCGATGCGATGCGCAAATCCGGTGTCGCCAAAGCCGCAAAAAAAGCGGGGCGTATTGCCGCTGAAGGCACGATAGTCATAGAACAGGATGCCGCCGGCAGCGAGGCAGTGATCCTGGAAGTCAATTGTGAAACGGACTTTGTCGCCCGGGATGAGAACTTTCAGCAGTTCGCGCACGGGCTCGCGGGCGCGCTGCTGGATCAAGGCAACGGCAGTAAGGGTACACCGGCGGATTTGTCGTTGAACGGGACAGAAGCCCGGTCTGTGGAAGAAGTCAGACAGGAACTGGTGACCAAGCTCGGAGAAAACATCAGTATCCGCCGCCATGAACGCATCCGGCAAAGCCAGGGCGGAACCCTGGGCGTCTATGTACACGGCATACGGATCGGCGTGATTGTGGACCTGTCCACGGATAATCCGGTGTTGGCAAAGGACCTCGCAATGCATATTGCAGCCGCTAATCCGCTGTGTGTGGATGAACAGGATGTCGCCGCCGACGTACTGGAAAAAGAGCGGGAAATCCAGCTTGCCCAGGCCAGGCAAAGTGGCAAACCCGAAGCGATCATCGAGAAAATGGTAGCCGGCAGGATAAAGAAGTTCCTGCGGGAAAATACGTTGTTGGGGCAGGCTTTCGTCAAGGATCCCGACCAGAGCGTTGCAGACCTGTTAAAGACGAATAACGCGCAGGTGAACGGCTTCATCCGCTATGAAGTCGGTGAGGGACTGGAAAAGAAAGAGGACAATTTTGCCGCGGAAGTCATGCAACAGGCCGGACTGGCGCAGTAAGGAGTAACCAGGTCTTGCCTGACGTTCCGGAACTGCGCTATCGAAGAATCCTGATAAAGCTGAGCGGCGAAGCGCTCATGGGCGAGGCCGCTTACGGTATCGACCCTGCCACGATAAAACGACTCGCGGGCGAGATTCGCGAACTTGGCCTGAACGGCGCCGAAATAGCCCTGGTGCTTGGCGCCGGCAATTTCTTCCGCGGTTCGGGACTGGCCGCCGCAGGTATCGAGCGGGTGACCGCGGACCACATGGGCATGCTCGCCACGATCATGAACTCGCTGGCGCTGCAGGATGCGCTGGAACAACTCGGCTCCTATGCCCGGGTCATGTCGGCCATCGTAATCAACGAAGTGTGCGAGGATTACATCAGGAGGCGGGCGGTGCGCCACCTGGAAAAAGGGCGCGTGGTCATTTTTGCTGCCGGCACCGGCAATCCTTTTTTTACCACGGATTCAGCCGCAAGCCTGCGGTCTGTCGAGATCAATGCAGACCTGCTGATCAAGGCGACCAAGGTGGACGGGATCTATTCCGCGGACCCGGTGCGCGACAAATCGGCACTACGATATGATGTTTTGAGTTATGATGATGTGATTGAACGCAAGCTGGCAGTCATGGATACCACAGCTATCGTATTGTGCCGCGAGAATAACATGCCGCTGCGGGTGCTGAACATGATGCAGCCGGGCGCGCTGCTGCGCGCGGCCAGGGGCATGCCTGAAGGCACACTGGTTACCGGTAAAATTTAGCCACACAGGACAAAGCGCTTACAGAGAAGCAGAAAATATCAACCCCTCTCAACTCTGTGATCACTGTGGCTGACTCAATGTGAGAACTCATATGATTGAAGATATCCTTAAAGATGCGGATGATCGGATGGACAAAACGCTCAGGGCGTTGCGCAGCGAGCTCAGTAAGATTCGCACCGGACGCGCGCATCCGAGCCTGCTGGAACATATCAGCGTCGAGTATTACGGGAGCCGGGTTCCGTTGAACCAGGCTGCAAACATCAATGTGCTGGATGCGCGCACGCTGGGTGTGTCGCCCTGGGACAAGAACATGGTCACGGAAATCGAAAAAGCGATACTGAATTCCGACCTGGGTTTGAATCCGGTCACCACCGGCAGCGTGATGCGGGTGCCGTTGCCGGCGCTGACACAGGAACGCAGGAAGGAACTGACCAAGGTGGTGAGGTCCGAAGCGGAAAAGGCCCGGGTTGCGTTGCGCAATATCCGGCGCGATGCCAACCATCATATCAAGGAATTGTTGAAGGAAAAGCTCATCACCGAAGACGAGGACCGCAGGCATGAGGGGAGAATTCAGGAAATCACGGATGTGCATATCAAGAACATAGAGGAAATACTCAAGGACAAGGAAGCGGAATTGATGGAGATATAGCCTGTGCGGTTGTTCAATATGCCAGCGCAATACCGGGTGTGATGGAAAATATGCCTGGGCACGTCGCCATCGTCATGGATGGCAACGGCAGGTGGGCAATGAGCAGAGGACTCCCCCGCGCTGCCGGACACAAGGCGGGTATAGATGCGTTGCGGGCAACGGTTGAGCGCAGTATTCTCCGGCATATCAGGACACTTACCGTTTATGTGTTCAGCAGTGAAAACTGGCAGCGTCCGGATGACGAAGTGGCGTTGCTGATCGAACTGTTTATTGCTGCGTTGAACGACGAACTTGACGAACTTGATAAGAACAATGTCAGGCTGTCATTTATCGGCGACCTCTCCGTCTTTCCTGAAGAATTGCAGGCATCGGTCAGGCTGGCCGGGCACAGGACCGCGGCGAATTCCGGGTTGAACCTGGTTATTGCGATCAACTACGGCGGGCGCAGGGAGATCCTGTCCGCGTGTAAAAAACTCGTTGCCGCGTTGGCAACGGATGGCGGCAGCCCGGACGATGTCACGGAAGAAGCGTTCAGGAACAGCCTGGACCTGCCGGACTATCCCGACCTGTTTATCCGCACCGGGGGAGAGGTTCGTATCAGTAATTTCCTGTTATGGCAGCTTGCGTATACGGAAATGTATTTTACCGATGTGTACTGGCCGGATTTCAGCACGGTGGAATACGACAAGGCGCTGCAATCCTACGTGGGCAGACAACGCCGCTTCGGCCGTACTTCAGAACAGTTGAGCGAAAATGAGTCGCCCGATTAGCCAACGAGTCGGCACCGCACTGCTGCTGGCGCCGCTGGTCCTGGTCATTACCCTGTATGGGACACCTGTGCAGTTCGCCGGTTTGTGCGCGCTTGCGGTGCTTGCCGGCGCCTGGGAATGGGCGGCTATCGCCGAACCGCGCCGCACTCGCTGGAAGTTGTTTGCGCTGGTGCTGGCGGCCTTGCTGTTGGCGCTCTGCTATCGCAATATAGACGCTGTCGTGACCTTGTACATCGTGGGATTGTCGCTGCTTTGGTGGGCGCTGGCCCTGGTCTTGATCATAGTGTGCGACCGCGGTTGGAACTTCAGCCCCGGACTGTTGTCACAGGCGGTGATTGGTATGCTGGTGCTGGTTCCCGCGTGGGTGGCCCTGGTCGCGATGCATGCGCATCCGGACTTGCGCGGTCCCGTGCTCGTGGCTTGCCTGTTTGTGGTGGTCTGGTCGGCGGACACCGGGGCCTATTACACGGGCAGGCGCTGGGGCAGGCACAAGCTCGCGCGGCAAGTCAGCCCGGGCAAGACACTGGAGGGGTTGTTCGGCGCGTTTGTCTTCGGACTGGCCGCGGCGCTGCTGGGTGCGCTGCTGTTGCTGCAAATGAGCTTGGGTGAACTGCTGCCGTTCCTGCTGGTTTGTGCGATCACGATTGCGGTATCCGTTGTTGGAGACCTGACCGAAAGCATGGTAAAACGGGGCGGCGGGGTCAAGGACAGCGGCGAATTGTTGCCGGGACATGGGGGAGCGCTGGACCGGATAGATAGCCTGACTGCCGCGTCGCCGGTATTTTTTGCCGGCATGCTGTTGCTGGAGCGCGCCTGATGATTGGCGTAACCATCCTGGGTTCGACCGGTAGTATCGGCTTGAGCACGCTGGACGTGATGGCCGGGCACAAGGACCTGTTTGCACCGGTGGCGCTGACCGCGAATACCAATGTGCAGGCATTGTTGGAGCAATGCCTGGCCTGGCGGCCGCAGTATGCGGTGATGGCTGACGAAGGTGCGGCCGCGCGTCTGCGGCAGGCGTTGCGGCGCGAGGCGCCGGGGATCCGGGTATTGGCCGGCGCGGAGGGGTTGCAGGAGGTCGCCGGCTGTGCCGAGACAGACTACGTGATGGCGGCAATCGTCGGGGCCGCGGGTTTGCTGCCCACACTGGCTGCGGCGCGCGCCGGCAAGCGGGTATTGCTCGCCAACAAGGAGTCGCTGGTAATGTCCGGCAAATTGTTCATGGATGCGGTAAACCGAAACGGCGCGCAGTTGTTGCCCGTAGACAGCGAGCATAATGCGATATTCCAATGTATGCCGCCGGCGCTGGACGGCGGCATGGACAGCAGCATCGGCAGCCTGGGCGTAACCCGGATCATGCTCACCGCATCCGGCGGGCCGTTCCGGACCAGGCCTTTGCAGGCGTTGCGGGATGTCTCCGCGGCAGAGGCCTGCGCACATCCGAACTGGGATATGGGGAGAAAGATATCGGTGGATTCGGCTACGATGATGAACAAGGGGCTGGAAGTCATTGAGGCTTGCTGGCTGTTTGCCACCGGCGCGGATACCATTGAGGTGGTGATCCACCCTGAAAGTATTGTACATTCTCTGGTTGAATATGCCGACGGCTCGGTACTGGCGCAACTGGGAAACCCGGATATGCGCACGCCTATTGCGTATGCGTTGGCCTGGCCCGGGCGCATGCAATCGGGAGTTGAAAAATTGAACTTGTTTGACATAGCACAACTGAATTTTGAAAAACCGGACCCTGAGCGGTTCCCCTGCCTTGGATTAGCCAGGCAGGCATTCGCCGAAGGCGGAACGGCTACCGCGATACTGAATGCCGCGAATGAAGTCGGAGTCGGGGAATTTCTGGAAGGCAGGCTCAGGTTTACGGAAATTGCGCAAGTGGTACAACAAACCCTTGACGGCGTCGCGTTGACGCCGGCCGATACCCTGGAGCAGGTGCTCGATGCCGATCGCTGCGCGCGGGAATACGCCCGGGCTCAATGCCGGAGCCTGCAAGCATGATGGCCGTGTTGCAAATGCTCTGCGCGTTCATTGCCGCGCTGGGAATCCTGATCGTTTTCCATGAACTCGGACATTTCCTGGTCGCCAGGGGTTGCGATGTGAAAGTCCTGCAGTTTTCTGTGGGTTTCGGCCGCCCGCTCTGGCGCAGGAGATTCGGCGCCGACAACACGGAATTCATCATTGGCGCATTTCCGTTGGGTGGTTTCGTGAGGATGCTGGATGAGCGCGAGGGCGCCGTGCCTGACGCGCAACGCGCCAGGGCATTCAACAACAAGCCATTGGGCCAACGGGTGGCGATCGTGGCAGCCGGTCCGGTATTCAACTTCATCTTCGCCATCCTTGCCTACTGGGTCATCTATATTATCGGGATAACCGGTCTTAAACCCGTGATCGGCGCCGTGGAGGAAGGTTCTCCCGCGCTGCACGCGGGCCTGCGGGTGAATGATGAACTGATAGAAATCAACGGCCGGTCTGCGCCGACCTGGAATGCCGCGCTGGAACTGCTGGTTGCCGGCGTTATCGACCGCAGGACCGCGTCTATCAAGGTGGCGGACGCAAGCGGCAACGAGCGGTTACTGGAGCTGGAACTTGCGGCAATACCGATAGATTCGCTGGCGCAAGGCAACCTGTTGCGCCTGCTGGGCGTTGAACCGGCGCGCCCGGCAATACCCGCAATTATCGGTACGGTTACCTACCAGGGCGCCGCCTGGGAGGCCGGCCTTGCGCAGGGCGACAGGATTATGTCCGTGGACGGCGTGCCGGTCACCGACTGGCAGCATTGGGTAATGCTCGTCAGGGCGGCGCCGGCGACTCCGCTTTCCGTACAGGTAGACAGGGACGGCGAGTCCAGCACGATCCAAGTCACCCCGCGGGCCAAAGTCACCGGCGAGGGGGAGACGATCGGGTTTATCGGGGCAAGCCTGGAACCCGATTACGAGGTGGACCAGTCCCTGTTCGCGATCGAATCCTATCCGCCGCATACCGCGCTGGCAAAAGCGGCGGGCAAAACCCTGGACATGACCGTAACGACGCTGCAGATCCTGGGGCGGATGATCACCGGCCAGGCTTCCCTGAAAAACCTGAGCGGCCCGGTCAGCATCGCACAATACGCGGGGCAAACCGCGCAACTGGGCATTGTTGCCTTCCTGGGTTTCCTGGCAATCGTCAGCATCAGCCTGGCGATATTGAACCTGCTGCCCATCCCGCTGCTGGACGGTGGCCACCTGTTCTATTATTTCATTGAATTTATCAAGGGCAGCCCGGTATCCGTGTCCTCGCAGTTGGTGGGCCAGCGTATCGGCCTGGCGCTGCTGTTCAGCCTGATGGCGCTGGCCATTTTCAATGATATACTGAGACTCACAGGCTAGTACTCTTTCAACTTAATTTTGACATGTTCAGAGCCACACAGCGACGCCAAGACAAGGCGCAGCCCGCCGGGAATGGCGAGTCCTTGCCAAGGGCTGCAACGCCGTATTGGCGTCGCTGTGTGGCTCCCTGCGGGCGGGCCGGGAAGCGGTCGCCCGCTGCGTTGCGCCGCTTGCGAAGGGCGCGCCATTCCCTGCGCGCCGCGCCTTGCGCTCAACCGCTTCCCGACCCGCTGAACATGTCAAAATTAAGTTGAAAGAGTACTAGTGTTCGATTATTACGCACAATGCAATGGATTTGTCGGGCGGAGTGTTTTATCATATCAGCCATGTTCCGGAAAAGATTAACTGCGTACCCGTTCAAGTCAGTTTTTACGGCGCTCATGCTTGCCGCTGTTGTCCAGGGCCTTGCGGCGCAGGAATTCATCATCGAAGACATCCGGGTTGAAGGTTTGCAGCGTCTCACCCCCGGAACCGTGTTCAACTACCTGCCGTTGGAAGTGGGCGATGCGTTCACCCCTGAGGTCTCATCCGAAGCGGTAAGCGCGTTGTTCAAAACCGGGTTTTTCGACGATGTGCAACTGAAAAAGGACGGTAACGTGCTGGTGATTGTGCTCAAGGAGCGGGCCGCGATAGGCAGTATTGAAATCAGCGGCAACAAGGACATCAAGACCGAGGATTTGCTGGACGGCCTGAACCAGATCGGGTTTGCCGAGGGGCGGGTGTTCGACCAGTCGCAACTGGACGGGCTGGAACGGGAGCTGCGCAGGCAATATTTTTCCGCCGGCAAATACGCGGTAAATATCAATTCGGAAGTGACCCCGCTATCGAATAACAGGGTTGCGGTGTCCATTGAGATTTCCGAAGGCAAGGCGGCGCGCATCAAACAGATCAATATCGTCGGCAACCGCACCTACCGGGAAAGGGATTTGCTGGATGAGTTTGAATTGTCCAGTCCCACGCTGTTCTCCTTTTTTACCAAGGATGACCAGTACTCGCGCCAGAAATTGTCCGGCGACCTGGAAACCCTGCGTTCGTATTACCTGGACCGGGGCTATGTGAACTTCAGTATCGACTCCACCCAGGTATCGATTACGCCCGACAAGAAAGATATTTACATCACCATCAATATCACCGAGGGCGGGCAGTATACGGTTTCCGGGGTCAAACTGGCAGGCGAATTCATTCTTCCGGAAGAACGCCTGTACAACCTGGTCAGCGTCACCCAGGGGAGCCTGTTCTCCCGCAAACAGGTGACCGACAGCAGCGAGCGCATGACGGAGCGCCTGGGGGCTTCCGGCTACGCGTTTGCCAATGTCAACTCCATCCCGGATATCAATGAGGACGACAATACCGTTGAAGTGACGTTTTTTGTCGACCCCGGCAAACGGGTTTATGTGCGCAGGATCGATTTTGCCGGCAATAGCAGGACTAAAGACGAGGTCTTGAGACGGGAAATGCGCCAGCATGAAGGGGGCTGGATTTCGACCCCCAAGGTGGAGCGGGGTAAGATCAGGCTGCAACGGCTGGGCTTTTTCGAGGAAGTCAATGTCGAGACTCCGGCCGTGCCGGGTTCTGCGGACCAGGTTGATGTCAGTTACACGGTGACTGAAAAGCCGTTCGGCAACTTTCTGGCCGGGCTCGGGTTTTCCCAGAACCAGGGCCTGATATTCCAGACCAGCATTACCCAGGACAACTTCCTGGGATCCGGGAAACGCATACAGTTTGCATTCAACAACAGTGACATCAACCGCAGGTTTGCACTGGGTTACGTGAACCCGTACTACACCGTTGACGGCATAAGCCGCGGCTTTAACGTAAATTACCAGGAAACCGAGGCGTATGACGCGAATATTACCGCGTTCGACAGCCGGGTAATAGGCGCCGGCGTCAGTTTCGGTGTTCCGGTGACTGAATATAACTTCATCAGTGTGGCGTTCGGCTATGAAAACACCGGCTTGTCCGAAGATCGGTTCTTTGCCGAGCAGGTCAGGGATTTTATTGAACGGGAAGGCAGCAAATTCGATATCCTGAGACTTTCTGCGGCATTTTCCTACGATACCCGTAACCGGGCGATATTACCGACCCGGGGCGTACAACACCGGTTCAGCTCGGAAATAGCGGTTCCGTCATTCGGCAACTCCCTGGAGTTTTTCAAGATCGGCTACCGGACCCAGTGGTATCATCCGGTGTTGCGCGACTTCATATTTACCGTAAAAGGCGACTTGGGGTACGGGAGCGGTCTGTTCGGCACCGATGAACTCCCGTTTTTTGAAAATTTCTATGCCGGCGGACCGAGATCGGTGCGCGGTTACGAGGAGAATACGCTGGGACCAAAAGATACCCCGGTGCAGGGCGGAACCAGGCGGCGACCCCTGGGTGGTAATATCAGGGTGACCGGCGGCGCGGAAATGATTTTTCCGCTGCCGTTTCTCAAGGACTTCAAACAGGTCAGGTTTGCCGCGTTTTTTGATGGCGGCAATGTTTTTTCCAGCGATGAATCGTTCGAATTCAGTGAACTCAGGTATTCTACAGGGTTGAGCGGCATTTGGATCTCACCTTTTGGCCTGGTAAGTGTTAGTATAGCCAAGCCTATCGGAGACCAGGAAGGCGACGAGACGCAACCGTTCCAGTTTACTTTTGGTTCAACATTTTAGAGAATTACACTTTTATTATTGGAGTCTATGAGTACTATGAGGCTTACCTGTTTCCTGATATGTTGTTTTATGGTCGGCATTATTCCCCAGGTGACTGCCGAGGATTACAAGATCGGCGCAGTGAATGCGATACGAATCCTGGAACAGTCGCCCCAGGCCGAGAGGATGCGCAGTCTGCTTGAGAAAGAATTCGCGCCGCGTGACCGGGAACTGGTGGAAGCGCAGAAGTCATTGAAGGAAATGGAGGACAGGCTAACCAAGGATGCGCCCATCATGAGTGAGGCCGAGCGCAGCAACTTAGAGCGCGACATCGTCAATGAGCGGCGTGATCTGAAACGCAACCAGGATGAATTCCGCGAAGATCTTACCTTCCGCAGAAACGAGGAAATTGCCAAGATACAAAAGGATATCGTCGATGCCATCAATACGATCGCGCGCGAAAACGGGTTCGATATGATATTGAATGAAGGCGTGATTTATGCGAGTCCCAAGGTCGATATCTCACAGCTTGTCATCGACCAGTTAAAGAAAGAAAATGACTCGGGAAAAGATGTTGAAGGAGCTGAATGACGGTTTGCTGTATTGATGACGGCAACCCTGGGAGAAATTGCTGCAGTCATTAACGCAGAACTGCAAGGCGACCCCGCCGACGAGATAACCAATGTTGCCAGTCTGCACAATGCCGCGACCGGCGACCTGACATTCTATACCAACAAACGCTATCGCGCTGACCTGGAAACGACCCGGGCCAGTGCGGTGCTGCTGGCTGCGATGGATGTGCCGGCCTGCCCCACGGCAAGCCTGGTAACGGACGATCCCTACCTGGCGTATGCGAAAGCGGCCAGGTTTCTGAACCCGCTACCGGAATTTACACCGGACATTCACCCGTCTGCGGTGATCGAGGCAAATGCGCACATTGCGCCGGACTGTTTCGTTGGCGCCAACGCCGTAGTCGGCTGTAACGCGGTGATCGGCGCGCAGACTTACATTGGCCCGGGTTGCGTGGTCGGAGCAGGGGTTAAAATCGGCAGCCATTGCCATATCCACGCCAACGTAACACTGACGGAAAGGGTAGAAGTCGGTATGCGGGCGCTGATACACCCCGGTGTCGTGATCGGTGCGGATGGTTACGGGATTGCCAATGACTCCGGGCGCTGGTTGAAAATTCCGCAACTCGGTAATGTTATTATCGGAGACGATGTTGAAATAGGCGCAAACACGACGATTGATCGGGGCGCGATTGAGGATACGGTCATAGAAGCCGGTGTGAAAATCGATAACCAGGTACAGATAGCGCATAATGTCCGGGTTGGAGAGCACTCTGCGATTGCCGGCGGCGCAGTGATAGCCGGCAGTGTAACAATCGGCCGCAGGTGCATGATTGGCGGCGCCAGCGCGATAACCGGACATGTTGAGATTGCCGATGACGTGGTGATCACCGGCATGTCAGGGGTATCGAACAGCATCAGGGAGGCCGGTGTCTACTCTTCCGGTGTACCGGTGACGGATAATCTGACCTGGCGCAAAAACATGGTCAGGTTCAAGCACCTGGACGAACTGGCCAGGAGGGTGACTGCGCTGGAAAAACTGATAAAATGAATATCTCTGTGTCCTCTGTGGCTGATAGATACAGTTTGATTTGATTATGCCCGAACTCGATATTGAACAGATAAAACAGGCGTTGCCGCACCGTTATCCGATGCTGCTGCTGGACAGGGTGACGGATTACGAACCCGGCGTGTCGCTGACTGCGATCAAGAATGTCACGGCCAACGAACCGTTTTTTCAGGGGCACTTCCCGGCGCAGCCGATCCTGCCAGGGGTCTTGATCGTCGAGGCCATGGCACAGGCTTCCGCGGTGCTGGGCCTGTTGTCGGCGGAGGGGAGCGACCACTGGAACAAGCTGTATTACCTGGTAGGCGTTGATAAGGCCAGGTTCAGAAAAACCGTTGGGCCCGGCGATCAACTGGTGATAGAGGTCAGGTTTGTCGCGCTGCGGAGAAATATCTGGCGTTTTGCCTGCGTTGCAAAAGTCGATGGTGTTGTCGTGGCCGATGCGGGTCTACTGACTACTATTTCGGACCGGGAGAGTTGATCGACCCCACTGCAAGCGTACATCCCGGCGCCGAGATCGGGAACGGGGTCAGTATCGGCGCTTATGCGGTAATAGGAGACCAGGTACGGATTGCGGACAACTGTGTTATCGGACCCCATGTCGTTATCAAGGGTCCCACCCGCATTGGCGAAGCCACCAGGATATCCCAGTTCTCGTCAATCGGCGACGACCCGCAGGACAAGAAATTTCAGGGTGAAGCCGAATCTTTTCTGGAAATCGGCGCAAATAACGTCATCAGGGAGTTCTGCAGCATAAACCGGGGCACGGCGCAGGGCGGAGGCGTTACCCGGGTGGGTGACGGCAACTGGATCATGGCATACGTGCATATTGCGCATGATTGCCGGGTGGGGAACAATACCGTGTTCGCGAATAACGCAACCCTTGCCGGTCATGTGCACATTGATGATTATGCAATCCTGGGCGGCTTTACCGGTGTACACCAGTTTTGCCGGGTCGGTTGCCACAGTATTTCCGCGATCGCCTCCATCATCCTGAAAGATGTTCCCCCATACCTGATGGTTTCCGGGAGCAGCGCAAAACCCAGCGGCCTGAACAGGGTAGGGCTCAAACGCAACTGCTTTGCCGACAGTTCGGTCGACGCGCTCAGAAAGGCCTACCGTATCGTCTACCGGGAAGGATTGCTGCTGAAACAGGCGCTGGAAAAGCTCGAAGCCCTGTCCGGGGAGTGCAGCGAAGTGGCGCTGTTCACCCGCTTCATCAGGGAGTCCGAGCGCGGTATTGTCCGCTGATTATCGCTCATTTGCGTAATGAAAATCGGAATAGTAGCGGGTGAGCCTTCGGGAGACTTCCTTGGCGCGCAGTTGATCAGGGAAATAAGACAGTACCGGCCGGACGCGATCGTGGCCGGCGTCGGCGGTCCCAACCTGCGCGCGGCAGGTTGTGACATCCTCTATCCGATGGAAAAACTGTCGGTCATGGGGCTTGTTGAAGTACTGGGGAGGGTGCGGGAATTGAGTGCGATGCGCACCCGGCTTGCGGAACACTTCCGCGACGAGCGGCCGGATGTGTTCATCGGCGTGGATTCCCCTGATTTCAATCTTGGCCTGGAACGGACGCTGCGCAAAAACGGTATCAAAACCGTCCATTATGTCTGCCCATCGGTATGGGCATGGCGGCCATGGCGGGTGCGCACAATCGGGCAGGCCGCGCAACTCGTGCTGTGCATCTTTCCGTTCGAGGTGGATTTTCTGCAGCGGCGCGGGGTTCAGGCCAGCTACGTGGGGCACCCGCTGGCGAAACAGGTGGACATTGAACCCGATGCCGGGAGTGCATGCCGGAGTCTGGGCCTGCCTCCTGATCATTTGGCGGTAGCCATTCTGCCCGGTAGCAGACGCGCGGAACTGGCGATGCATACCGGCCCTTTTCTCGACACGGCTGCCTGGCTGGCCGCGCGCCATGATCGGATCAGCTTTGTCGCCAATGCAGTGGACGACGCGGCGGCAAGAACGTTGCGCGCCGCGGCCGCAGACAGGAATTTGCAATTGCTGATAGTGCAGAACAGGATCGCCGACACCCTGGCCTGTGCCGGCATTGCACTGGTGGCTTCCGGCACCGTTACCCTGGAGGCGATGCTGTACAAGACGCCGATGGTTGTCGCTTACCGTATGCACAGCCTCACCTATTGGACGGTGCGCGCACTGATCAGGGTAGAGTTCGTTTCCCTGCCGAACCTGCTGGCGGGCCGGCGACTTGTGCCCGAGTATTT
Organism: Gammaproteobacteria bacterium; assembly: GCA_965221335.1. GTDB lineage: Bacteria > Pseudomonadota > Gammaproteobacteria > Eutrophobiales > Eutrophobiaceae > JAAXHV01. Next base: position 154,990 of record CBDCSC010000006.1, read on the forward strand.
TCAGTCGGACTGCCGGGCTGAAGTGCTGGGCCCGGCATTGCAATACTGGCTGGACCATCCGCATGCAGTGCAGTCATTGTCCCGCCGTTTCACGGACCTGCATGTCTCCCTGCAGTCAGCGAAACAAAGCGCGGCACAAGCGGTGCTGAACCTGCTTGAGTGTTCGTGATGAAAGGTCTGCAACATATCGCCGGGGTTGACGAAGCGGGTCGGGGTCCGCTGGCGGGACCGGTAATCGCGGCTGCCGTGATCCTGGACCAGGCGCAGATGATCGCCGGGCTGGCCGATTCCAAGACATTGTCGGCACGCCACCGGGAACGGTTGGCGGCGCTTATCCGGGAAAAAGCGCTGACCTGGTCAATAGGCCGCGCCGACCATCGGGAAATTGACCGGTTGAACATACTCAACGCGACTCTGCTGGCGATGCAGCGCGCCATCGGGGGGTTGCGTATCGAACCGGATCGCGTACTGGTTGACGGCAATCACTGCCCCGATACCTGTTACCCGGTAAGCGCCGTGGTAAAAGGCGACCAGACCGAGGCCTGCATCAGCGCCGCGTCGATCCTGGCCAAGGTGAGCCGGGACCGGGAAATGGAGGAGCTGGATCGAAAATATCCGGGCTATGGCTTTGCCCGGCACAAGGGGTATCCGACCCGGCAACATATCCGGGCCTTGACCGAAATAGGGCTGTGCCCGATACACCGGCGCAGTTTCGCGCCGGTACAACGCAGTCTGGCGTTTGATACACGCTGATTTCAATCATGGAAACCGCAGAACAGAACGACTTTGTCCACCTGCATGTTCACACCGAGTATTCCCTGGTGGACGGCTTGTTACGGGTGGACAATTACGTGGGAAGCCTGGTCGAGAAGGACATGTGGTCCGGGGCGGTTACCGAATTGAACAACGTGTTTTCGATGGTCAAGTTCTACCGTTCATGCCTGGCGCACGCGGTCAAGCCCATCATCGGCGCCGAGATCAACCTTGCGGATGAAACCGGCGCCGACAGGAACCAGAGGCTGGTGCTGCTGTGCTGCAATAACGACGGTTTCAGAAACCTCTCTGAGCTGATCACCCGGGGCTATACCGAGGGGCAGGCCCGGGGCGCGCCCGTAATCCGCAGAGACTGGCTCAAGCATCACGCCGCCGACCTGATTGCGCTGTCCGGCGCGGGCAACGGCGCCATCGGCCAGGCTATCGTGCACAACCAGCCGGAACAGGCAGGGGAACAGCTTGGCTGGTTTATTGACGTATTCCCGGAACGGTTTTACCTGGAATTGCAGCGAACCGGCCGCCCGGGAGAAGATATCCATATCGATGGCGCGATGGAACTGGCGTCAAGGTTTGATGTGCCCGTGGTGGCGACAAACGATGTGCGGTTCCCGGCGTCCGAAGATTTTTCCGCGCATGAAGCCCGGGTCTGCATCCACAACGGTTATACGCTTAATGATCGCAAACGCCCCCGACATTACTCCAACGAACAATACCTGAAATCGCCGGAGCAGATGCGGGAGTTGTTTCATGACATCCCGGAAGCGATAAAAAACAGTGGGCATATCGCGGTGCGCTGTAACCTGGAACTGCAATTTGATGATTATCACCTGCCGGTATTTCCGGTCCCGGAGGGGTTTGACCAGTCAGGCTGGCTGCGCAGCGAGGCCAGTGCCGGCCTGGACAGGCTGGTAGAGGTCGCCAACGCGTCAGCCGGCGGCATTGATGCGGAACGCTACAGGCAGCGCCTGGATGACGAACTGGACGTGATTATAAACATGGGTTTCCCCGGCTATTTTCTCATCGTGGCCGACTTTATACGCTGGGCGAAGCAGCAGGGAATACCGGTCGGACCGGGACGCGGGTCAGGTGGTGGTTCGCTGGTTGCCTATGTGCTTGGGATCACCGACCTGGACCCGATCTATCATGACCTGCTGTTCGAGCGGTTCCTGAATCCGGAACGGGTGTCTTTACCTGATTTTGACGTGGATTTCTGCATGGATCGGCGGGATGAAGTCATCGAGTATGTGTCCGACCGCTACGGGCGCGAACGCGTCTCCCAGATCATTACTTTCGGCAGTATGGCGGCCAAGGCCGTGGTACGCGATGTCGGCAGGGTGCTGGGACACCCTTACGGCTATGTCGACAAGATCGCCAAGCTGATCCCGCATGAACTGGAGATGACACTGGACAAGGCGTTGGAAGCAGAGGATATGCTCAAGCAACGCTATGCCGCGGAAGAGGAGGTCAAAATCCTGATCGACCTGGCAAAAAAACTGGAAGGGCTGTCCCGCAACGCAGGGAAACATGCCGGTGGCATCGTCATCTCGCCGCGCGCATTGACCGAGTTCATGCCGTTGTACTGTGAAAGAAACACCGCGGTAACGTCAACCCAGTTCGACATGGGGGACGTGGAGGCGGTGGGCCTGGTGAAGTTCGATTTTCTCGGCCTGCGCACACTCACGATCATTGACTGGGCGGTCAAGGACATCAATGAAATATTGCTTGACAAGACCGGCGACAAGCTGGAAGTCAATGATATCGCGCTGGATGATGCGGGCACCTATGCAAGCATACGGCGCATGGACACCAGCGCCGTCTTCCAGTTGGAATCGGATGGCATGAGAAAGCTGATAAAACGGCTTGGACCGGACAAGTTCGACGACCTGGTCGCACTGGTGGCGCTGTATCGGCCCGGCCCGCTGGATTCGGGCATGGTCGATGATTTTATCGAACGCAAGAAAGGCAATGCGAAGGTGCGCTATCTTCACCCGTTGCTGGAACCGGTGCTGGAACCGACTTACGGGGTAATCCTGTACCAGGAGCAGGTCATGCAGATTGCGCGGACACTGGGCGGCTACACCCTGGGCTCGGCGGACCTGCTGCGGCGCGCGATGGGCAAGAAAAAGCGGGAAGAGATGGCCCAGCAAAGAGATATTTTCGTGCAGGGCGCGCAGGCGAATAAAGTCAGCGAAGCAGTGGCCACCTCCATTTTTGACCTGATGGAAAAGTTCGCCGGCTACGGATTCAACAAGTCTCATTCCGTTGCCTATGCGTTGCTTGCTTACCAGACTGCCTGGCTCAAGACCCATTATCCGGCGGCATTCATGGCGGCAGTGCTGTCCGCGGACATGAACAATACGGACCGTACCGTCAGGCTGATAGAGGAACTGGACAGAATGAAACTGGTATTGAAGCCGCCATCGGTAAATCACAGCGATTTCAAGTTCAGGGTGATGGATGAGAAGACTATTTTGTTCGGCCTGGGCGCGGTCAAGGGTGTTGGGAGTTCCGCGATCGACCACCTGTGCGAGGAAAGACAGGCGCACGGCGCGTTTTCCGACCTGTTCGATTTCTGCCGGCGCACAGACCCGCGCAAGACCAACAAGCGGGTCATCGAAGCGCTGACCCGGTGCGGGGCGCTGGATGACTTCAACCGTCCGAGAAGCGTGCTCGCAGCCAGCCTGGAGAAGGCGATGGGCTTTGCGGAGCAATACGTCAGCAATGCGGATGCCGGACAGGACGACCTGTTCGGCACGGAGTTGTTGACGCCGCCGGCAGGGAGTGCGGGTGAACCTGAAATACCTTACGTGCAGGCGCCGGACTGGGAAGAACTGGAACGCCTGAAGGGAGAGAAGGAGACCCTGGGGTTTTACCTCGAAGGCCACCCCATCAGCCGTTATGAAAATGAACTTGCGCCGTTCATCAGCGCCAGGCTGGGCAAGGTTAACACGGGTATGAAGCTGACGGTGGCCGGCTACATTGAGAGCCTGCGCATCCGTACCGGCCCCAGGGGGCGGTTGGCGGAGATTATGCTGGATGACAGAACCGCTCGCGTACAGGTTACGGTTTACAATGAGAACTACCAGAAATACAGTGAGCTGTTGCAGAAAGACAGTCTTGTTATTATCAAGGGCGAGGCGGTGGAAGATGACTATCTCGAATCCGGCGTATCCATTGTTGCAGCCGAGGTGTATTCGCTTTCTGAACTGCGCCGGCGTTACGGGGCTGTCAAGTTGAAAATAAACAAGAAAATGCTGGATAATGGGCTGGTATCCGGGCTCCGGGACGTATTGTCCCGCTACGGGTCGGGGACAAACCGGGTATTGATGGAATATAATACCGGCGACATCTCAACCGTCCTCAGCTTCGGCAGCGGGTGGGACGTGGATATCAGCGACGAACTATTGACTGAACTTACCGACATGGTTGGTGTTACAAATGTGGGCCTGGACTTTCCGGGCAAGGTGAATCTTTGAGCGGCCAGCTTCATGGAACAGCAACAATCGGTCAATTTTCTTGAATTTGAGCAGCCCATTGCAGAGCTGGAGGCCAAGATCGAGGAGTTGCGCCATGTCAGCGACGACGGCGAACTGAATATCCACGACGAGATCACCCGCCTGCAAAAACGCAGCAACGATCTGACCCGGGCAATATTTTCCTCGCTGACCGCCTGGCAGATTTCCCAGATAGCCCGGCATCCGCTCCGGCCCTATACGCTGGATTATGCCAACAGGTTGTTCACCGACTTCATCGAATTGCACGGCGATCGCAATTTTGCCGACGATCCGTCGATCGTGGCCGGTATCGCCCGATTCGAAGGCCGGCCGGTCGCACTGATAGGACACCAGAAGGGCAGGGACATCAAGGCGCGTATCCACCGGAATTATGGGATGCCCAAACCGGAGGGGTATCGAAAGGCCTTGCGCATCATGCAGCTTGCGGAAAGATTCAAACTGCCGGTACTGACCTTCATTGATACGCCGGGCGCTTACCCGGGGATCGGCGCCGAGGAACGCGGGCAGAGCGAGGCGATCGCCAGGAACCTGATGGTGATGTCGGAGTTACGTACCCCGATTGTCTCAGTGGTTATCGGTGAAGGCGGTTCAGGCGGCGCGCTGGCAATCGGCGTCGGTGACAGGTTGAACATGCTGCAATACAGCACCTACTCGGTGATTTCTCCCGAGGGCTGCGCTTCCATTCTCTGGAAGGACGCGGGCAAGGCCGAGGATGCGGCTGAAGCCCTGGGCGTAACCGCCCGCAGGCTGCAAAAACTGGACTTGATTGATGCGATCATAGACGAACCGCTGGGCGGCGCACACAGAAATTATGAGCAGGTGGCAGCCAGTGTCGGCGCGCAGATCAAGACGCAGTTAAGCGATCTTCAGCAACTGGGTATCGATGAACTTCTCGAAGCCCGACAAAACCGCCTCCGTTCCTACGGGCATTTTAATGAGTAACAGTATAGGCCGGCCGATTTTTCTGTTTCAGGGTGACTGATGCAGGTCAGCACTGAGAGTGTTGCAGCATTCATTGAGACACTTCCACAGCGCGAACGATTTCTGATAGCCTACAGTGGCGGCCTGGATTCCCATGTATTGCTGCACCTGATGGCTTCTTTGAGCAGGGAAGGCGGTTACCGCATACGGGCCGCGCACGTAAACCATAATATCCAACCGCAAAGCCGTTCCTGGGCCGAGCATTGCCGGGAAGTGTGCCGCGCGCTGGAGGTTGAACTGGAAGCGCTGGAGGTGGACGCCGGCGCTCCGGGCAAGGAAAGCCCGGAAGGCTGGGCCAGGGACAAACGCTACGCGGCGCTTGAAAATGTGCTGGCGGAAGGAGAAATCCTGCTGACTGCGCACCACAGTGACGACCAACTGGAGACCTTCCTGTTGCGCCTGTTGCGCGGGGCAGGGGTGCTGGGTCTGGCGTCAATGCGGTCTGTGCGCCGCTTCGGGAGCGGGTTGCATGCCCGCCCGTTACTGAACTTCTCGCGCGCACAATTACTGGCGTATGCCGAACATCACGGTCTGGACTGGATTGAAGACCCATCGAATACCGACCTTCACGCTGACAGAAATTATCTTCGCCACGAGGTCATCCCGGCGATCAAACACAGGTGGCCCGGCGTCATGCTGCCGGTCGGGCGCACTATCGAAACCCTGGCCGAAACACAGGCGCTGCTTGATGACCTCGCGCGCCAGGACTTGCTCCTTTGCCGCGCAGAAGACCCGGCCGTAGTACACATCGAACGGGTGCAACAACTGCCGGCGCCGAGGCAGAAGAACATGATCCGTTACTGGTGCCGGCTGCTGGCGCTGCCGTCTCCGGACAGCCGCCGCCTGTTACAGGTGCTTACAGGCATCATCGGGGCGAGACATGACTCGATGCCATGTGTCAGGTGGCAGGGGGCGGAAATGCGGCGGCACCGGCAATACCTTTACCTGGGCGCGCCGTTGCAGGAAATCGACAGGTCGGCAATTCGGGTCTGGGATTTCAGCGCGCCCTGCCGCCTGCAGGATGGGGAACTGTCGGCGCGTGCAGGCCGCGGCAATGGCTTGAGACAGCAGGCATGCGCCGGCTCACGGGTGGAGATTCGTTACCGCGCCGGCGGAGAGAAGATCCGGCTGCCGGGCAGGGACTGCACGCACAAGCTCAAGAAGCTGTTCCAGCAAGCCGGTACGCCTCCCTGGCTGCGTGAACGTGTCCCGCTCATCTATGTCGATGGCAGGCTTGCGATGGTCGCAGGTTTCTGGACCGATGCGGAATTTATTGCCGCTGCGGATGAACCTTCCTGGGTTATTACCTGGTCTGCGCGTGCAAGATAATACAGGAAACTCTGACTAAATCTCAGAAGTTCCTGTATTTTTTTCCGCGCAGACTTCGGGTATAATTAGCGTATGTTGGAAAACTACCTGCCAATACTGATCTTCCTGGTTGTCGGCCTCGTTTTCGGTGGTGTTTTGTTTGTCCTGGGCTACTTCCTGGGGCCTAATCGCCCGGACGATGCCAAGCAATCCCCTTACGAATGCGGTTTTGACGCGTTCGAGGATGCCAGGATGCAATTCGATGTGCGCTATTATCTGATCGCTATCCTGTTCATCATTTTTGACCTGGAGATCGCCTTTTTCTTCCCCTGGGCGGTTGCCCTGCGCGATGTGGGAATGGTCGGTTTCTGGGCCATGATGCTGTTCCTCGCGGTATTGGTGGTCGGGTTCATCTATGAGTGGCGTAAAGGAGCGCTGGAATGGGAGTGACACCGGAATTGGAAACGAATCCCGAAGAGAGGATTCACCACCAGGGCATCGTCACTACGACGGTGGATAACCTGGTGAACTGGGCGCGCACCGGATCGCTATGGCCGATGACGTTCGGGCTTGCCTGTTGCGCAGTGGAGATGATGCACGCCGGCGCCGCCCGTTACGACCTGGACCGGTTCGGAGTCATATTCCGTCCCAGCCCCAGGCAGTCTGACGTGATGATCGTCGCGGGCACGCTGGTGAACAAGATGGCGCCTGCCTTGCGCAGGGTGTATGACCAGATGCCGGATCCCAAATGGGTCATCTCCATGGGGTCCTGCGCCAACGGTGGAGGTTATTACCATTATTCCTACTCCGTGGTGCGCGGTTGCGACCGAATCGTTCCGGTGGATATTTATGTGCCGGGTTGTCCCCCTACGGCAGAGGCATTGCTGTTTGGCGTGTTGCAATTACAGAAAAAGATCAAGCGAACCGGCACCAATACGATAAGAAGATAGGATAGTTTTTCTAGATGGATACGCTTCTCAACGACCTGCGCGAGCGCCTGGGCGCCAAAATCGTCAGGGACAAGGTGGAGACGGGGCAGACTACGATAGAAGTCAACGCCGCCGACATCACCGCCGTCTGCCTCATCCTCAGAGATGATGAGTCCCTGGCTTTCAACCAGTTGAGTGACCTCTGCGGGATCGATTACCTGTCCTACGGCAAGGCGGACTGGGAAACCTCGGACACCACCCGCACCGGATTCAGCCGTGGCGTCAGCCAGGGTGTGTATATTGACACGCCGGATCTTGAAGATCGCTTCGCTGTGGTTTATCACCTGCTGTCCCTGAAGCATAACCGGCGCGTCAGGGTGCGCAGTTTTGTATCCGGCCAACCACCGAAGATCGCGTCAGTCACGCCGATCTGGGCCGGCGCCAACTGGTTCGAACGGGAAGCCTTCGACCTGTTCGGCATCCTGTTCGACGGCCATCCTGACCTGCGGCGCATTCTTACCGATTACGGCTTCAAGGGACACCCGTTTCGCAAGGATTTTCCGCTGGAAGGCAACGTGGAAGTCCGCTACGACCCGGAACAGGGCCGGGTCGTCTACCAGCCGGTCTCGATCAAGAACCGGGTGCTGGTGCCGAAGACCATTCGCCACGATAACCGCTATGCCGGTACACGAACATGATCAGCCCGAACAACTTCCCGATCCAGCCTGTGATCTCTATGCCCTCTGTGTTCTGCGTGGCAACAAGAATCCCTGTGTACTCTGTGGCAAAAAGAATCTCTCCAGCCCTCCCGAAGGATGTCGCCGGTAATGCCTGAGATCCGCAACATGACCATGAACTTCGGCCCGCAGCACCCGGCTGCGCACGGCGTACTGCGCCTGGTGCTGGAGATGGACGGAGAAGTGATCGAGCGCGCGGACCCGCATATCGGCCTGCTGCACCGGGCTACCGAAAAACTGGCGGAGAGCAAACCCTATAACCAGAGTATCGGTTACATGGACCGGCTTGATTACGTGTCCATGATGTGTAATGAGCACGCGTACGTACTGGCCATCGAAAAACTGCTGGGCATCACGCCGCCGCTGCGGGCGCGCTACATCCGGGTCATGTTCGATGAGATTACCCGTATCCTGAACCACCTGATGTGGCTCGGCGCCCATGGCCTGGATATCGGCGCGATGAGCATGTTCCTGTACTGCTTTCGCGAACGCGAGGACCTGATGGACTGCTACGAGGCGGTATCCGGAACGAGAATGCACGCAACCTATTACCGTCCGGGCGGCGTGTACCGGGACCTGCCGCTGGAAATGCCGCGCTACCGGGAAAACGCAACCCGCTCCGGGTCGGAGGTGGAGAAACTGAATGAGCAGCGCCAGGGTTCCCTGCTCGATTTCATCGAAGCATTCACCGAACGCTTCCCGGGCTGCATCGACGAGTACGAAACCCTGCTGACCGATAACCGTATCTGGAAACAGCGCACCGTGGGCATCGGCGTCGTCACGCCGGAGCGGGCGATAGAACTGGGATTTACCGGGCCGATGCTGCGCGGGTCGGGCGTTGAATGGGACCTGCGCAGGAAGCAACCCTATGAAGTCTACGGCCAGCTCGACTTTGCGATCCCCGTCGGCGCCAACGGTGACAGTTACGACCGGTACCTGGTGCGGGTTGAGGAGATGCGCCAGTCCAACGCGATTATCAGGCAGTGCATAGACTGGTTGCGCGACAATCCGGGACCGGTCATCATCGACGACCATAAGCTGGTGCCGCCGCGGCGGGAGACGATGAAAGATGACATGGAGTCGCTGATCCACCATTTCAAGCTGTTTACCGAAGGTTACTGTGTGCCGGAAGGGGAGGTGTATGCCGCCGTTGAACACCCGAAAGGTGAGTTCGGGATCTACCTGGTCTCTGACGGCGCCAACAAACCCTACCGCCTGAAAGTACGCGCCCCCGGCTTTGTCCACCTGTCGTCCCTGAACGAGATGGTGCAGGGGCATATGCTTGCCGATGTGGTCGCGGTAATCGGCACACAAGATATCGTTTTTGGCGAAATTGACAGGTAATTGACTGAGAATCAGCCACAGAGGACACAGAGATTCAATGAGTTTACTGCGTAATTTCGATGTGTTCTCTGTGATATAAAAATAAACATGGCTTCGGTAAAACAGACATTATCAAAACACGTAAAAGCGGAGATCGACCGCTGGACCGCGATTTTTCCGGCGCAGCGGCAACAGTCCGCGGTGCTCGCGGCATTGCGCGCGGCACAGCATGAGAACAACGGCTACCTGACCCCGGCGTTGATGGACGCGGTGGCGGACTACCTGGGCATGGCGCGCATTGCGGTCTATGAAGTCGCGAGCTTTTATTCCATGCTGGAGACCGAGCCTTGCGGCCGTCACAGCGTGTCGGTATGCACCAATATCTCCTGCATGTTGCGCGGCGCAGACGATATCGTCGCCCATATCGAGACCAAACTGGGGATAAAAGTCGGAGAGAGCACCAGCGATAACCGTATATTCCTGAAACAGGAAGAAGAATGTCTGGCCGCCTGTTGCGGCGCACCGATGATGATGGTGGATCACAAGTACTATGAAAACCTGACGCCGGAAATCGTCGATGAAGTGCTGGACGGGCTGGAATAATGAATACTGACGCAGTCAACGCGGTCTGTTATGCGACGCTGAAATTCGACCAACCCTGGACCCTGGAGAATTACTACCGGGTGGACGGGTATGAAGCCTGGAAAAAGATACTCAGGGATAAAATCCCGCCCCGGGACGTGACCGAGGAGCTCAAGGGATCGGGCTTGCGCGGGCGCGGCGGCGCCGGCTTTCCCACCGGACTGAAATGGAGTTTCATGAACCCCGACGCGCCAAACCCGAAATACGTGGTGTGCAATTCCGACGAAAGCGAACCGGGCACCTGCAAGGACCGGGATATCCTGCGTTTCAATCCCCACTCCCTGGTGGAAGGGCTGGCCATCGCCTGTTATGCAATGGGCGCTGCGGTGGCTTACAACTACCTGCGCGGGGAGTTTATGGATCAGCCGTACCAGCGCTTTGAGAACGCGCTGAAAGAGGCCTACGACGCCGGCTACCTGGGCAAGAACATCCTCGATTCCGGTGTCGATATCGATATCTACTCGGTGCTGGGCGCCGGCGCCTATATCTGCGGGGAAGAAATGGCGCTGCTGGAATCACTGGAAGGGAAGCCCGGCAAGCCCAGGTTCAAACCGCCGTTTCCGGCGCAATACGGGTTATACGGCAAACCTACAACGGTCAATAATACGGAGAGTTTCAGTTCCGCTCCCGCGATTATGCGCAAAGGCGCACAGTGGTTTGCCGATCTCGGCGTGGAGAACAGCGGCGGCACCAAGTGTTTTTCCGTAAGCGGTCATGTGGCGAAACCCGGAAACTTCGAAGTGCCGCTGGGAACGCCTTTCAGCAGGTTGCTGGAAATGGCCGGCGGTGTGTGGCGCGGGCGGAAACTGAAAGCGGTGATTCCGGGCGGGTCATCCGTGCCCGTGGTACCCGGCGAGATCATGCTGGAGACCAATATGGATTATGATTCCCTGCGCGGCGCAGGCTCTTCCATTGGTTCCGGCGCGGTGGTGGTGATGGATGAAACAACCTGCATGGTGAGCATGCTGCGGCGCATTTCCAGGTTCTATTTCGCCGAGTCCTGCGGCCAGTGCACGCCGTGCCGTGAAGGCACCGGCTGGTTGTACCGTATGCTTACGCGTATTGTCGAGGGCAAGGGGCAGATGGATGACCTGGACAAGCTGGTCGATGTGGCGAACAAGATAGAGGGCAGGACCATCTGCGCACTCGGCGACGCCGCGGCCTGGCCGGTGCAAAGTTTTATGAAACATTACCGCCACGAGTTCGAGTACATGATAGAAAACAATGGCCGCAGCCTGACTAATGCGCCCTCAGCGGCAATAGAATATGACTGATAATTCCATAACAATCGAGGTGGATGGCAAGCAAGTCGAAGCCCGGCCCGGTCAGATGCTGATCGAGGTTACCGACCGGATCGGCAACTACGTGCCGCGTTTCTGCTACCACAATAAGCTGAGCGTTGCGGCCAATTGCCGCATGTGCCTGGTGGAAGTGGAGAAGGCGCCAAAACCGCTGCCCGCTTGCGCGACGCCGGTCATGGACGGCATGAAAGTCCATACCCGATCGGAACTGGCGTTGGACGCGCAGAAATCGGTGATGGAGTTCCTGCTTATCAACCATCCACTGGATTGCCCGATCTGCGACCAGGGCGGAGAATGCGAATTGCAGGACCTGGCCATGGGCTACGGCAGGGACGTGTCCCGTTACCAGGAGAGGAAGCGGGTAGTGAAGGATAAGAATATCGGTTCCCTGGTGCAAACCGACATGACCCGGTGCATTCACTGCACCCGCTGCGTGCGCTTCGGCGAGGAGATCGCCGGCCTGCGTGAACTGGGAGCAACCGGACGCAGTGAATTCATGGAGATTGGCACCTATATTGAGAAGAGTATGACTTCCGAGCTGTCGGGCAACGTCATTGACCTGTGCCCGGTGGGCGCATTGACCTCCAAGCCGTTCCGGTTTACCGCCCGCACCTGGGAGATGACCCAGCATAACGGTGTCGCGGCACATGACGGGGTAGGCTCAAATATTCATTTTCACATAAAAGATGACCGGGTCAAGCGTGTCGTTCCCGCGGAAAATGAGGATATCAACGAAGTGTGGCTGTCCGACCGGGATCGTTTCAGTTACGAAGCGCTGAACAGCGATGAACGTCTGACGGTTCCGATGATCAAGGATGAACGGGGTTGGCGGGAAGTCGATTGGCAAACGGCTTGCGAATATGTTGCCGGCGCCTTGCGCACCGTTATTGCGCGCCATCAGACCGACGCAGCCGACGCGGCCGGCGTGATCGGTGCGTTGGTTTCCCCGTCATCCACCTGCGAGGAGTTATACCTGGCGCAGAAGTTCATGCGGGGCATCGGCTCGGGGAATATCGATCACCGCTTGCGGCAGATAGATTTCAGCGATCAGAACAACGCGCCAGCGTACCCGGGACTGGGCTTGCCCCTTGCCGGGGTCGAACAATTGGATGCGGCCTTGATCGTGGGTGGATTTCCGCGCAAGGATCAGCCTATATTCAATCACCGCCTGCGCAAGGCGATGCTGGGCGGCGCACAGGTGATGGCGATCAACCCGGTTGACTTCAGTTTCAATTATGAACTCGCCAATAAATGCATCGTCGCGCCGGAAAAACTCGTCCACGAACTGGCGGCAGTGCTGAAGGCGGCAATGGGCGTCGCTGCCGAAGATGAAACCGTGATGACGCTGCTTAAGCCAATCCGCCCGACTGGTCGTCACAAAAACATTGCGCGGGAACTGACCCGCGCAAACAGGGCCGCGGTATATCTGGGCAGCCTGGGCATTTCTCACCCGCAGTTCTCGCTGCTGCGTTTCCTGGCAGGGAAACTGGCCCAACATACAAGCGGCACCTTCGGCTACCTGGATTACGGTGCGAACAGCGCCGGCGCCTGGCTGGCCGGCGCCGTGCCCCACAGGTTGCCGGGCAGCGCCCAAGCCGAACGACCGGGCCTGGATGCACACGCGATGCTGGATCAGAAGCTTGCTGCGTACTTGCTGCTGGGCGCAGACCCGGACCTGGATTTTTATGACGGCAGGCTGGCGCGTGAGGCGTTGGCCGAGGCGGAGTGCGTTATCGCGCTAACCGGGTACCGGCGTGCGGCGGACTATGCAGACGTGTTGTTGCCGATGGCAATGTATGCGGAAAACCCGGGGTCATACCTGAACATGGAAGGCAGGATGCAGACTGTTGACGCAGTGGTGCCGCCACCGGGCAGCGCGCGCCCGGCCTGGGCTGCTATCTGCGCGCTCGCTGGCAACCAGAAACTTTCAGGTTTCGGCTATGACGGGTTCGGGGATGTGCGCGCAGAAACCGCCAAAATGATGGGCGAGATCAACGCGGACAACATGGGTGCCTGGCGCAAGCCGGAAACACTCGCGGCGCTGGACGGTAACGGGGGATTGCAGCGTATCGGTTATGTGCCGATGAATTCCGTCGATGCGCTGGTGCGCCATGCGCCGGCGTTGCAGCAGACCGGGGACGTAGCGGACGGTTCCGTCCATATCAACAGCAAAACGGCCAAAAAGCTGGAACTGGGCACGGCGGCGCGCGTCAAGGTGGTCGGCGAGTCCGCCGAGTTAGAATTGCCGCTGAATGTCGATGACGCCGTCGCGGACGGCTCTGCACTGATACACGGCGGCCATGCCGCCACCGGCGCGCTGGGCCCGTTATCCGGCCCGGTGGCGCTGCACAAGGTCTAACCCGAGCCGATGATCGAGAAACTGTTCAACCTGATCAGCGATTACCTGCTGGCGCCGGCAATCGGGCTGTTACTGCCGGACAGCTACGCCTCGAATGCGCTTTATACTGCCGAAGTATTGCTGAAAATAACTGCGATATTGCTCCCGTTGCTGCTTTGTGTCGCCTACCTGACTTATGCGGAACGCAAGATCATCGGTTATATCCAGTGCCGGCTGGGCCCGAACCGGGTCGGTTTCTTCGGGTTGCGCCTGTGGGGCCTGGGACAGCCATTCGCCGATGTATTCAAGCTCATCTTCAAGGAGATCATTATCCCTGCGGGCGCCAACAAGCGCCTGTTCGTCGTTGCGCCAATCCTGGCCATGGCGCCATCACTGGCCGCTTGGGCGGTAATACCTTTTGACGAGACGCTGGTGCTGGCAGATATTAACGCGGGTCTGTTATACATTCTTGCGCTGACCTCACTGGCCGTGTACGGGATCATCATCGCCGGCTGGGCGTCCAATTCCAAGTACGCGTTCCTGGGCGCGATGCGTTCCGCCGCCCAGATAGTCTCCTACGAGATTGCGATGGGCTTTGCCCTGGTATGTGTGCTGATTGCGGCCGGGAGCCTGAACCTCGGCAGCATTACGCAAGCACAGAGCGGCAGCATCCTGCACTGGTACTGGTTGCCGTTGTTGCCGATCTTCCTGGTCTATTTTATTTCCGGTGTGGCGGAGACCAACAGGGCGCCGTTTGACGTGGCCGAGGGCGAATCCGAGTTGGTGGCCGGTTTCCATGTCGAATACGGCGGTATGGCATTTTCCATATTCTTCATGGCGGAATATGCCAACATGATACTGATATCCGTGCTCACGGCTGTGCTCTTCTGTGGGGGCTGGCTGTCTCCGTTCCAGGGCATGCCGTACCTGGGCGCGCTGCCTTCTCTGAGTGAACCGAATATCGTCTGGCTGCTGGTCAAGACCTCGGTATTTTTATTCCTGTTCCTGTGGTTCAGGGCGACATTTCCCCGTTATCGTTACGACCAGATCATGCGCCTGGGCTGGAAGGTGTTCCTGCCCATCACCATCATCTGGATTGTTGTTGTTTCCGGCATGGTCGTGACTGAGGCGCCACCGTGGTTTGATTAGTCTGAGAATATGAAAATTAAAGATTATTTCCAAAGTTTCCTGTTATGGGAGCTGTTGAAGGGCTTGCGCTTGACCGGACGTTACCTGTTCCGGCGCAAGATCACGGTGCAGTACCCGGAGGAAAAGACACCCCAGTCCCCCCGATTTCGCGGCTTGCATGCATTACGCCGTTATCCGAATGGCGAGGAGCGCTGCATCGCCTGCAAGTTGTGCGAGGCCGTGTGTCCGGCAGTGGCCATCACCATCGAATCCGAACAGCGGGATGACGGCACCCGCCGGACCACCCGTTATGACATAGACCTGGCAAAGTGTATATTTTGCGGCTTTTGTGAGGAATCGTGCCCGGTTGATTCCATCGTCGAGACCCGTATCTACGAATATCACGGGGAACAGCGCTCTGACCTGCTGATGACCAAGCAGAGATTGCTGGAAGTCGGGGACCTGGCGGAACAGCAGATAGCCAGTGACCGCTCGGCGGAGGCCTTGTACCGGTAAACAGACAATGCTGGAACAATCCATTTTCTATATTTTTGCCGCATTCCTGGTCATTTCGGCCTGCATGGTGATTTCCGCACGCAACCCGGTGCATGCGGCGCTGTTCCTGGTGCTCTCGTTTTTTTGCAGCGCGGCGATCTGGCTGATCCTGGAAGCGGAATTTCTGGCGATCGCACTGGTGCTGGTCTACGTCGGCGCGGTGATGGTGTTGTTCCTGTTCGTGGTGATGATGCTGGATATCAACATCACGACGCTGCGCGAGGGGTTTTCACGGTTTTTGCCCGTCGGTCTGCTGGTCGCAGTGCTGATGCTGGCCGCGATGGGCTTGATCGTCGGGGATGGCTTACAACCTGATGCCGGCGCCGGCGCCGGTGAGCCTGAGGATGCTGTCGGGAATACCCGGTTGCTCGGCAGGGTGTTGTTCACGGAATATATTTATCCGTTTGAGGTTGCCGGGGCAATATTGCTGGTCGCGATTATTGCGGCGATCGGCCTTACCATGCGCCCGGCACGCACGCAGCGTACGCCCAGGCCGGACAAACAGGTCAGCATCAAACGTGAGGAACGGGTGCGGCTGGTCGACATGGATAGGGCAGAACAGTAACATGATCAGTCTCAGCGAAGTTCTGGTCCTGGCGGCGCTGCTGTTCTGCATCAGCGTGGCGGGCATTTTCATCAACAGGAAAAATGTCATCATCCTGTTGATGTGTATCGAATTGATGCTGCTGTCCGTGAACCTGAACTTTGTCGCATTTTCCCATTTTCTCGGCGATATACATGGCCAGGTTTTTGTCTTTTTCATCCTGACGGTTGCGGCCGCGGAAGCGGCTATCGGGCTGGCGATACTGGTAGTGCTGTTTCGCAACCGGAATACCATCAATGTTGTTGACCTGGATACTCTCAAGGGCTGACCCGATATGAAAGAGATTTATCTTGCAATCGTGCTCGCGCCGCTGATCGGGGCGATTATAGCCGGCCTGGGGGGACGCATCATCGGCAGGCGCGGCGCCCACTGGGTGACGATTATCGGGGTGGGTATTTCCAGCATTCTTTCCCTGCTTGCCTACAAGCACCTGATGTTCGATGGCGGTGAGGTCTATAACGGCAACGTGTACACCTGGCTGACACTGGGGCAGTTGAGTTTTTCCGTGGGCTTTCTCGTGGACCAGTTGTCCGTCACGATGATGTTGGTGGTCAGCTTCGTTTCCTGGATGATACATATCTATACCATCGGTTATATGCGGGAAGACCCGGGTTACCAGCGTTTTTTCTGTTATATCTCCCTGTTCACCTTTGCGATGCTGATGCTGGTGATGTCGAACAACTTCGTCCAGTTGTTTTTTGGCTGGGAAGCGGTCGGGCTGGTGTCGTACCTGCTGATAGGCTTCTGGTTCAAGCGCGAGTCGGCCATTTTTGCCGGCCTGAAGGCATTCATCGTCAACCGGGTCGGGGATTTCGGCTTTCTCATCGGTATTGCCGCAGTGCTGATGTACTTCGGTTCTCTGGATTACATGCAGGTATTCAGCCAAGCGCCGGCGCTGGAGAATGCGACCTTTTCCATGCTTCCGGGCATGCAGTGGTCGGTGCTGAGTTTCATTTGTATCTGCCTGTTTATCGGCGCGATGGGTAAATCCGCGCAGGTTCCGCTGCATGTCTGGCTGCCGGATTCGATGGAAGGCCCGACGCCCATCTCCGCGTTAATCCATGCGGCGACCATGGTCACCGCGGGTATCTTCATGGTGGCGCGCATGTCTCCGCTGTACGAGTTATCCGAAACCGCGCTCAGCCTGATCCTGCTGGTCGGCGCGCTGACCGCGTTTTTCATGGGACTGCTGGGCCTGGTGCAGAATGATATCAAACGGGTGATTGCTTATTCGACGCTTTCGCAACTGGGTTATATGACCGTGGCGCTGGGCGCTTCCGCGTATTCGGTAGCGATTTTTCACCTGGTTACGCATGCTTTCTTCAAGGCGTTGCTGTTCCTGGCGGCCGGCTCGGTGATCATTGCGATGCACCATGAACAGGATATGCGCAAGATGGGTGGGCTGTACCGGTACATGCCGGCAACCTGGTTCACCGCACTCATCGGATCGCTGGCGCTGGTCGGTTTCCCGCTCACATCCGGTTTTTTCTCCAAGGACGCGATTATCGAGGCAGTGCATTATTCACATCTTCCGTTTGCGGACATTGCCTACATGGCGGTGCTCGCCGGGGTGTTTATCACCGCGTTGTATACCTTTCGCCTGTTTTTTCTCACGTTTCACGGCGAGGAGAGAATGGACCGGCATACCTGGGAGCAGTTAGGCGAATCACCGGGGGTGGTGACCTTTCCGCTGTTAATGCTGGCTATTCCGTCATTGGTGATCGGCGCGCTGCTGGTCGGACCCATGGTGTTGGGTGATTATTTTGCGGATGCAATCCGTGTCGCTGCCGATCACGCCGCCTGGTCCCATGAAATGACTTCCAATTACTCCGGCGCCCTCGATATTTTCCTTAATTCCTACAAACACGCGCCGGTATGGCTGGCGCTGGCCGGGATTTCAGTTGCCTGGTTATGTTATATCGTATTTCCGCATTGGCCGGCCAGAATTGCCGCGTCCTTTGCCCTGGTATACCGGTTGTTTGCCCGAAAATTCTATTTTGATGAAATCTACCAGGCCGTATTTTGCCGCGGCGCACGTAACGCCGGCAGCGCCCTCTGGCAATGGGGTGACGTGCGTGCGATTGACGGCTTGCTGGTAAATGGAACAGCCAGCGCGGTACGCCGGCTATCCGCCGCGATCCGGGTACTTCAGACCGGCTACCTGTACCATTACGCGTTTGCGATGATCATCGGCCTGCTACTGTTGCTGGCAGTATTTGTGCACCAGTTGGTATAAGCCCGGACTTCCCCGCATGTTGCAATCCCTACCACTTCTCAGCCTGCTGATCTGGGCGCCCATCCTGGGTGGCGCGTTCGTGTTGATGATTGGTGAGCGGCAACGGGAATCGGCCAAACTGTTTTCGCTGCTCGTATCCTTACTGGTTTTCCTGTTGTCGGTATTGTTGTACTTCCGCTTTGACACCACTACCGTGCTGATGCAGTTTGTCGAATACGCCGAGTGGATAGAGACTTTCAACATCAATTATCACCTCGGTGTAGACGGCATCTCGGTACCGTTGATATTGCTGACGACATTTACGACAGTGCTGGTGGTGATCGCCTGCCGGGTGGACTTGGAGACGAGACTGTCCCAATACCTGGCGGCGTTCCTGATCCTGGAAGGCCTGATGATAGGCGTGTTCGTCTCTTTGGATTCGATCCTGTTCTATTTTTTCTGGGAAGCCATGCTGATCCCGATGTTCCTGATCATCGGCGTCTGGGGCGGTCCGCAACGCATTTATGCCACCATCAAGTTCTTCCTGTATACGTTCCTCGGTTCGGTGTTCATGCTGGTAGCCCTGTTGTACCTGTATTCAAAGGTGGGAAGTTTCTATATCTTCGACCTGCACAAGCTGCCGTTGTCCCTGGCCGAACAGAAGTGGATATTCATTGCATTCCTGCTTGCGTTTGCCGTGAAAATACCGATGTGGCCGGTACATACCTGGTTACCCGACGCACATGTGGAAGCGCCCACCGGCGGTTCGGTGATCCTCGCAGCCATCCTGTTGAAGATGGGGGGATACGGGTTTATTCGTTTCAGCCTGCCAATCACCCCGGATGCCGGCGCTGCGATGGGCGATTTGATGATCATCCTGTCATTGATTGCCATCGTCTATATCGGTCTCGTGGCCCTGGTACAACAGGACATGAAAAAGCTGATTGCCTATTCGTCCGTTTCCCATATGGGGTTTGTTACCCTGGGGTTTTTTATCGTGTTCCCGATCATGGAACAGGCAGGGTCGAACGCCGATACGGTGATGGGACTGGCCGGCGCAATGATGCAGATGATCTCCCACGGGTTGATATCGGCCGCCCTGTTTCTTTGTGTCGGGGTGATGTATGAGCGTGTGCACAGCCGGCAAATAGCCGACTACGGCGGTGTTGCAAATACCATGCCGGTGTTCGCAGCATTTATGATGCTGTTTGCGATGGCCAATGCCGGTTTACCCGGTACGTCCGGCTTTGTGGGCGAATTTCTGGTCATTCTGAGCAGTTTCCGGGCCAATGCCTGGATTGCCGTGATCGCGGCCACCGTCCTGGTACTGGGCGCCGCCTACACGTTATGGATGTACAAGCGGGTCATTTTCGGCGATGTGGCCAATGACAACGTGGCCGCCCTGCAGGATCTATCCTTGCGCGAGACCGCATGCCTGTTATTGCTTGCTGTTGCAGTACTGTTACTGGGCCTGTGGCCGGCGCCGTTATTTGAATTGATGGACACCACGCTCAACCACCTGGCGGAACATATTTCACAATCGAAAATCAACTGAATCATGGCTACCGAAATTCTGTTTGTTTTGCCGGAACTTACGCTGTTGGCGCTGGCCTGCCTGGTGCTGGTATTTGACGTATTCTCAAGGAGCCGGAACAAGCTGCCGACCTGCCTGCTGGCCCAGCTCTCGCTTGCGGTTGTGATAGTTCTCGTAATTTACCTGTATCCCGACGCGCGCATCCCGGCATTCAACCAGCACTTTATTCTCGATCCTTTGAGCACGGTGCTCAAGGTGACTGTCTGTAGCGCTTCCATCATCGTGTTCATGTACTCCTACCATTACTTCAGCCAGCGCGACCTGTTGCAGGGCGAATATTTCGTAATCGGGCTGTTTGCCGTGCTGGGCATGCTGGTCATGATATCCGCGTACAGCATGCTGACCGTTTACCTGGGCCTGGAGCTGATGTCGCTCTCCCTGTACGCGATGGTCGCAATGAACAAGGAGTCCGGCGCCGCTTCAGAGGCGGCGATGAAGTATTTTGTGCTGGGCGCGCTTGCGTCCGGATTACTGTTATACGGTATTTCGATCTTGTACGGTGTTTCCGGCACGCTGATACTGCCGGAGCTCGCCGAGTACCTGGCTTCCACGACTGACAACAGGGTCGCGTACCTGTTCGGGCTGGTTTTCGTCGTGGTCGGCATTGCCTTCAAGCTGGGCGCGGTGCCGTTCCACTCCTGGTTGCCGGATGTGTACGAAGGCTCGCCGACTGCGGTAACCCTGTTCTTGGCTACGGCGCCGAAAGTGGCCGCATTTGCAATGGCGATCCGGCTGCTTATCGATGGCATGCTGCCGTTGCACATAGACTGGCAAGGCATGCTGATCATTCTCTCGCTGTTGTCGATGGCGGCCGGCAATATTATTGCCATCTCCCAGTCCAACATTAAACGTATGCTCGCGTATTCTGCGATCGCTCATGCCGGCTTCCTGATCCTGGGTATTCTGCCGGGCCTGCAGGCCGAACAGGCAGCGACCTATGCCGGCGCGTTGTTTTATGTGATCGCCTACGTCATCATGAGCATGGGCGCGTTCGGCTTTATCATCCTGGCAGGCCGCAACGGACATGAAGCCGATAACCTTGACGATTACAAGGGACTTGCCGAATCCAGCCCCTGGTTTGCGCTGGTCATGCTGTTGTTCATGTTTTCCCTGGCCGGTGTGCCGCCGTTCCTGGGGTTCTGGGCCAAGTGGTATGTGATCAAGGAAGTGGTCGCCATCGGTTATATCTGGTTGGCTGTACTGGCTGTCATCTTTTCGGTGATAGGCGCGTACTACTACCTGCGCGTGGTCAAGCTGATGTATTTCGACAAGGCGGAAGCGGCGCCGGAGATTAGCGCAGCAACGGCGGTAAAACTGCTGATCAGCCTGAACGGCCTGGCAGTCGTGGCGCTGGGTTTCGCCCCGGGAGAACTGATTAGTATCTGTACCCGGGTATTGGGTCTATAGTGGGGTTATAGCGCCCCTTCCTGCCTATGTCCGCAGGTAATATTACCTGGCTGCTGATTGTCATTACGGTTTTTCTCGCCAATTTTCCGTGGTTTTATGAGCGTTTCCTGCTGTATGCGAGGCCGGCAAGGAAAAAAGTCTGGATGTGCCTGGTTGAATGGTTGTTACTGTATTTTCTGGCGGGCTTTCTGGCGCTGGGTGTTGAGAAGAAAATGCAGGGTGAAGTCCATGTCCAGGACTGGGAGTTTTACGCAGTGACGTTCTTCCTGTTCGTGGTGTTCGCATTTCCCGGATTTATCTACCGCGCGTACAGGAATTAGTCCGAATAGCTCACAGCTATCTTCTGACCCATAACAACCTGTTTGTCGGTTACGGTCCAGTTGACCTTGTTCGCTTGTGCCAGCAGGATCACGGTAGAACCCATGTTGAAGCGTCCGATTTCATCTCCCTGTGCGAAAGCCATACCGGGTTCATAGCGCCGGCAGAAGTATTCCCGCGTGCCGGCCGGCGCTACCTCGCCATGCCATGCCGTTTCCACCGACCCCACAAACACCGCGCCGACAAAGATCACGGACAGCATGCCTGTTACCGTGCGAAATGTCGTAATCACGCGCTCATTGCGGGCGAACAATCGGTCGACGCGCCGCACGCTGGCGGGGTTCACGGAAAACAGTTTCCCGGGAATATAAGCCATGTAGTGCAACTCTCCCCCGACAGGCATGTGTACCCGGTGGTAATCACGAGGGGACAGGTAAAGTGTGATGAAACTGCCGTTCCGGTAATAGTCGATATGTTCCTGATCGTCTTTTACCAGTTCGGCGAGTGAGTACTCTTTGCCCTTGGCCTGGAACAGCCGCGTATCCCCGATGGTTCCCACTACGCTGATTGTTCCGTCTACCGGAGAGATCAAGCCGCCGTCCTCCCGGTTTATCGGGCGCAGGCCGGGTTTAAGCGTGCGGGTAAAAAACTCGTTGAACGTCGGATAGTCAGTAGCCGAAGACTTCACCGCCTGGTTCATGTCGACGTCGTATTTCCAGATAAATAACCGGATCAACGCATTTTTCCAGGGACGCCAGCGCCAACGCGTCGCGTAGTACATCAGCCTCGAGAGCAGGCGCAGGATCCGGTCCGAAATAGTAATACGGTTTAATGGGTCGGGATCGGATAGAAAATCCCTATTGAAAATTCTCAATGAACTCCCGGATCCGGTTAATACTGTCGGTAATGTCAACAGCGTTATGGGGCGCAGAAAAGATCCTCAACAGACGGCCCAGCGGGTCGACCAGGAATAATGATGAGCCGTGGTCTACCAGGTAATTTTCCTCACTCTCCGATTTATCCACAAAATAGGCCAGGCCAACCTGACCCGTGAGGCCCGCAATCTGCGTTGTTGAACCGCCAAGGCCGATAAATTCCGGGTTGAACGATCCCAGGTATTGCGCGAGGCGCGCCGCCGTATCCCGTTCCGGGTCGACAGAGACAAACAGGAATTGTACGTCCTCAGTCCGTTCAAGTTGCCGGTATGACTTGTCCATAACTGCCAGGGTAACCGGACAAATATCCGGACAATGGGTAAACCCGAAGAATAGGAGCGACCACTTGTTATGCAGGTCGGCCAGTGTGAAGGGATTGTTTTCGTGGTCGATGACGTTGAACGGGCCCAGGTGTTTCGGCTCCGGCCAGAGCAGGCCGGGGGGGACAGCAGGTACCGCCGGCTGTTGGTACCTGGCAACAAGCACGCCAAGCACGGCCGCGAGCACGACCAGGCCGGATACAAGGAGGCCTATTTTAACCCGCATGTTTCACCGAATAACCCTAGCAACCTCTGATTAAGTCAGAGTTTCCCAAAATATTTCACGAATTGGCGGCGAAGGGCGCAACGCAAACATCTGGCTGCCGCCGGCAGATGTATGGGTAAGCCGGTCGGATTAGGGGATTGTCTGCGCATTATCGGTGACTCACGCGGTAAATGCCGACGCGTTGATGAGGAAATGTGCTGCGATGCTGACTATGTAACCCAGCAGTATTGCCCAGGTCCACTTGAAGTGTGAAAAAAACGTATACACCCCCCTGGCCTGGCCCATCACCGCGACCCCTGCCGCCGATCCGATGGACAGCATGGAACCGCCTATGCCCGCGGTCAACGTAACCAACAGCCATTGGCCGTGATCCATATCCGGATTCATCTCCAGCACCGCGAACATTACCGGGATGTTGTCGATCACCGCGGATGCAAAGCCGACAAAAATATTCGCGTAGGTCGGCCCCAGGTCCACATAGAAAAATTCGGAAACTATCGCCATGTAGCCGAACGCACCCAGCCCGGCCACACACAGGATGATCCCGTAGAAAAACATCAGCGTATCCCATTCCGCGCGTTGCAGGTTGCGGTAGATGTCATAAGAGCTGCTGCTGTCATGCGTGTCAAACCAGGGAGAAAGTTTCTGTTCTCCCAGGTTCGTTTCCGGGCTCGGGCCGTAACGCGTTTGCCCCCGCCTTTGCAGGTAATAACCGAATAATTTGAGCAGGCCAAGGCCGGTCATCATGCCCAGCACCGGCGGCAGGTGCAGGAAGTTGTGAAACGACACGGCCATGCTTATGGTTACCAGGAACAGGCCAACTACGATCCAGGCGCCATATTCGAGCCTGGCCTCATCGGTAACCGGCGCAGGCCGCTCATTGCTGACCGCAAAACTCATAATTCCGGCCGTTACCAGCCAGCCGACCAATGATGGTACGAACAGCACAAAGAATTCCTGGAACTGGACCAGTCCTTGTTGCCAGACCATCAGGGTGGTGATATCGCCGAACGGGCTGAATGCGCCGCCGGCATTGGCGGCAACCACGATATTGACACAGCCGATGGCGACAAAACGCTTGTTATCCCCGCCGACCGTGGAAATCACCGTCGCCATAATCAGCGCCGTGGTCAGGTTATCGATGATTGGCGACAGCACAAATGATATCAGCCCGGTGATCCAGAAAAGCTGGCGTAACGTATATCCCTGGGTGATCAGCCAGGCGCGCAGTACCGCGAATACCCCCCGTTCGTCCATGGTGTTGATATAGGTCATCGCCGCGAGCAGGAACAGAAACAGTTCGACAAATTCAAGCAGGCTGTGATTTAACGCGACTTCAGTAATGTCTCCATGGCCGTGCTGCGTATAGGCTATCGCGACCAGCACCCAGATTATGCCCGCGGCGACAATGGTTGGTTTTGATTTGCGTAAGTGAATGGCTTCTTCGCTGATGATCAGCGAATACGTAATGACAAATATCACCAACGCAGTAATGCCTGCCCAATGGCCGGTGAAGTCAAATGTTTCCAGCGATCCTCCGGCAGCCGCCGCGAAGCCCATGACCGGCACCAACAACAACACCAGGCCGGACAATATCCTTGTGATATGTAAAGAAGGTATGCGCATGTATTGTCTTTCCCTTTTTCTTATTCTGGTTTGATTGCAGAATAGCATTATAAGAGACCGAAGTCTCAAATTCTTGACCACTACTCATTCAACCAGTGGTCCAACTCGCCGGTTGCCAACTCATCGATGGTGTAGCGGTTAAATGCCTTGTAGACCTTCCAGTTATAGATCTTCGCTTCCAGCTCCAGCGTCTCCATACCTGCTGCCTGTTGCAAGCGGGCATGGTACTTGCTGATCTGGCCGTCGGCGTAGTCATTGCACTGCCCGATGAATTTGCTGATGATTCTTTTCTTTTCGGAAACACTGTTCATTGTCTTCTCCTGCCTGGTGTATGGGGGTATGTCCGGTCTTTTCCCTGCTGACCGATATGATGTATATTAGGCAAAGAACCACCAACTTCAAAATCATGGTTAACAGAAGAGGTTTTCTCAAGTCTTCATTCATGGCTGCCGGCGCGCCGCTGCTTGCCCGTAGCGCGGTAACGGCAGATGTTCCGGAAAAACCCCTGCCCGGAACCCTGACACTTGCCGAGTTTGAGCGCGCGGTGGCGGAATTGCGCCAGGCCGTGGGGCGGGAATGGGTGTTTACCGATGATAAAACAGAACTCAGGACTTACCGTGACGTCTATTCAACCACGCCTGATGCGGCACACATGCCATCGGCTGCGGTCGCACCAGGAAGCGTCGATGAGATACAGGCCATCCTCAAGGTAGCCCGGGATTATCGCATCCCTCTGTGGACTATCTCCACCGGCAAGAATTATGCCTATGGCGGGCCGGCGCCGATGAAACCCGGCTATATCGTCCTGGACCTGAACCGCATGAAGCGTATCATTGAAGTGAATGAAGAGCATGGCTATGCCGTGGTTGAACCGGGGGTGAGCTATTTTGACCTGTATAACCACCTGCAGCGGATTGGCAGTAAACTGTGGATAGACCCTGCGGCGCCGGGTTGGGGCAGTGTTCTCGGAAATCTCTCCGAACATGGCGCCGGGTACACACCCTACGGCGATCACCTGCTGATGAATTGCGGTATGCAGGTGGTATTGGCGGACGGCACCGTCGTTGATACCGGTATGGGAGCATTGTCCGGTTCCACCACGTCCAGCCTGTACAAGTATGGCTGCGGGCCTTGGGTAGAGGGCATGTTTACCCAGTCGAATTTCGGCATTATCACCAAGGCCGGTATCTGGTTGATGCCGGAACCGCCCGGTTACCGGCCGTACCTGGTGACTTTTCCGCGGGAGGATGACCTCTACCAAATCACGGAGGTAGTCGGCCCGCTGCGGCTCAATATGCTGATACCGAATGCGGCGACCACTGTGGGGCTGATCTGGGAGGCCGCGCCCAGGGTAACCCGAAAACAGTATTACACCGGTTCCGGGCCGATGCCCATGCGCCAGCGCCGGCAGATGGCGCAAGACCTGGATATCGGTATGTGGAATTTCTACGGCGCCCTGTACGGACCGGAACCGATCATGGACAACAACTGGAAAATCCTGGAAGAGGCCTTTCGCAGCATCCCCGGCGCCCGGTTTTTCTTCGAGGGGGACCGGCCCGGTGATCCGGCCTGGCGCTACCGGGTCAAGCTGATGCGCGGTGTGCCGAACATGACCGAGTTCAGTCTGATGAACTGGGTGGGTAGCGGCGCCCACATCGATTTCTCGCCCCGCTCACCGGTGACCGGCGAAGATTCGATGAAACAGTTCACCCTTATTCGGGACAGGGCGCACGAGTACGGGTTCGATTACATCGGTGAATTCCTGGTGGGCTGGCGTGAACTGCTGAATATCTTCCAACTGGTATTTGATCGTCTGAATGACGAGGAACGGCAGCGCGCGCATGACTGTTTCAGCCACCTGATCGATGATTTTGCCGAGCAGGGTTATGGCGAATACCGTACCCACCTGGATTTTATGGACCGTATTGCCGGCACCTACAACTGGAATGACGGCGCCCTGTGGAAATTGCATCACAGGCTGAAGCAGGCGTTGGACCCGATAGGCATCCTGTCCCCGGGCAAGAGCGGCATCTGGCCGGGGCCAAAGAATGTCTGAAGCCACCGGCGCCGCGAAACCATCGGGGATTCGAAGCCACAGAGGACACAGGGGTAAAATGTGTTTGAGAAAACTGAAACAAACTGATAGTCATGCAGGTTATTTACGGGTTTAGCAACATTACCGCTTTGGCGATACATCCTGCAGGAACCTCCGGACTTAGTCAGAGGTTCCTTAGCAATATTATCGCCCGCTCTGTGATCTCTGTGTCCTCTGTGGCTTACATGTTAATAATGCTCGCAGGATGTGGCGTTGACGCTCCTCCGCAGACGGGAGATGCCGTGCAACACACCGGCAACATCGCCGCAGCCACCGAGACCCATGATGGCAAGACCTTGTTCGAGTTGCACTGTATTGCCTGTCACGATGCAGGCCCCGGCCATCCGGGTACGATGCGCTTGCAGGAGCGGGTCGGAGAGCAACAGGCAGCCCTGCTGGACCGGGATAACCTGCCGCCTGAATATATCAAACTGGTGGTGCGGGAAGGTTTCAAACTGATGCCGCCGTTCCGCCCCAGCGAGATCACCGACAGGCAGCTCGATGAACTGGCGGCCTATATTTCCGGGGAGGCAGGCTGATGGATATGGATAAGGTCAGCTTGTCGGCTGAGGCCAGGGCGGTAGCCGAACGCATCCGGGACCTGCGCGCTTACCTGGAGCTGCTGGCTGAACACGGACAGTGTATTACCTGGCCCGAGGCTGTGATGCCGGAACCCGATATCCGCAAGGTCGTGGTCGCGGCCGGGCGCGATGCATTGGCCGGTCCGGCCATCCTGTTCGACAGCTTGCGCGGCTACCCGGGGAAACGGCTTGTTGTGGGCGTGCACGGCAGTTTCTCCAATATCTCGCTGTTGCTGGGCAGGCACAAAGGCACTTCCGTCAAGGAATTATTCTATGAACTGGTGGGGCGCTGGGGATCGGATAAGCCATTAATCAACAGGGTGGAGCCTGAACACGCGCCGGTGCATGAGAACCGGGTCGAAGCCGGCATCAACCTTTATGACTTGTTGCCGTTGTATCGCATCAATGCGATGGATGGCGGATTTTACATTGCCAAGGCGAATGTGGTCAGCCGCGACCCCCGCGACCCGGACAATTTTGCGAAGCAAAACGTGGGAATATACCGGATCCAGGTGCATGGGCCGGATGAAATCACCGTTTTGTCCGTAGCATCCCACGACCTGGCGCAGCAGATACGAATGGCGGAAGCGGATGACGTCCCGCTGGACATCGCGATTATGATCGGTAACCACCCGGCCATGGCCATGTTTGCCGCGACGCCGGTGAACTACAATGAATCGGAGTTTGCCTATGCATCGCAGATGATGGGCAGCCCCATTGAACTGACCCGTTCCGGCAACGGACTGGATATCCTCGCTGGTTCAGAGATGGTGATCGAGGCGCGCCTGGAAAACAACCGGCGCAACCTGGAAGGACCGTTCGGGGAATTCCCGGGCAGTTACAGCGGCATCTGGCAGGTGCCGCTGTTCAAGGTTACCGCCGTGTCATTTCGTACCGATCCCATCTTTGAAAGCATCTACATTGGTAAGGGCTGGACCGAACACGATACCCTGATTGGGTTGAACACCAGCGCCCCCATTTATACCCAGTTAAAGCAAAGTTTCCCGGAAGTCGTGGCGGTGAATGCATTGTACCAGCATGGCCTGACCGGGATTATTTCGGTAAAAAACCGCTTCGCCGGGTTCGCCAAGTCGGTGGCCATGCGCGCCCTGGGGACGCCCCATGGCCTGATGTACCTGAAAAATCTGATCCTGGTGGATGACGATGTCGATCCCTTCGACCTCAACCAGGTGATGTGGGCGCTGTCCACGCGTACCCGCGCCAACGATATTATCGTGGTTCCGAATATGCCTATGGTGATTATTGACCCCGCCGCGGAAATTCCGGGCAAAGGGCACCGTTTGATCATCGACGCCACCAGTTTCATGCCGCCGGACCCGGCCGGCGCCGATGTGAAGATCGTGACGCCGCCGAGCGGCGCCGAAATCGATGAACTGTCTGCGTTGATCCAACAACTGCAAAAAGAGGCGGAAAACCGGTGAATTGTCCGCGCTGCAACGCTGCTGCGAAATACCACCGCACCGAATACCGGGGCAGGGAAGGAAATGAGCTGCTTTGGACCGTGTTTTATTGCCGGCGTTGCTGTTTTACCTGGCGCGACAGTGAACCGGCCGAGTCCATAGACTACGAACAGCGGGATGCCTGGTTCCGCGCTGACCCGGACCACCCGGAAAAATACCGGCACAACATACCGCCGGCAAGAACAGGTAAGCGTGATTGAACCGCGCTATCTTCCATGATGAAATAAGCCTGAACGCGTATGTCGAAGCAACTGATCAACAGGTTAACGAGAGAACTGGGCCGGGACGCGGTGTTGTCCGGCGTTGGCGCGATCTCAACCGGTGGCTATATACGGGCCGGCAGAACACCGGTTGGCGTAGCCCTGCCGGCGGACATCGACCAGTTGCGCGCGATATTGTCCATCGCCGCGGACAACAATGTAGCGCTATGGGTGCAGCCCAATTCAGCCGCAAACGGCGCTACGGCTGATGCGGGAACGGACAAGGATATCCTGGTCATCGATCAATCCCGCATGAACAGGATCGTGGAGGTCAGCACCGGTGGCGCTTACGCGTTGGTGGAACCGGGCGTGAATTATATCCAGCTCAATGACTACCTGGAAGAAAACAACACCGGCCTGTGGGTGGATTGTGACCGGAACGGACTGAACTCGGTCTCCGGCAGCGTCAGCGCAAGAGAATTCGGTTACACCGCCTATGGCGATCACACGATGATGCAGTGTGGTATGGAAATCATGCTGGCAGATGGCGAACTGGTACGCTTGGGGATGGGGGCTATGCCGAACAGCAACACCTGGCAACTGGCAAAATACGCGTACGGTCCTTACCTGGACGGCCTGTTTATGCAGTCCGGTCTTGGCATCGTCACCAAAATGGGGATCTGGCTGATGCCGGCGCCGCCCGCGTACCAGCCCTTTGCGGTGACCTTGAGCAATGACAGCGACCTTGCGCAGGCTGTTGAGATACTGCGATCTTTCAAGGTCAACATGATCATTCCCAACACTGTGGTTATCAGTAACGCGCTCCTGGACGCCGCTCCTTTTACCTCCCGGGACAATTTTGTCGTTGGCAATAATATCGATACCGATCAAGTGGCTGCCTGGCATGGCCTGGGACAGTGGTCGCTGTATGGCGCACTGTACAATACTCCAGAGAATATCGGCGTGTTGTGGCCCATGGTGCAGAACGCTTTTTCCGGTATCCTCGGCGCTACGGTACTTGACCTGAACGTGCAGGCGGCCAACCGGGTACTCTCCGCCAGGGAAGCGATAATGCGCGGGCGGCCTTCAGCGGAATACAACAACCTCGGCAACTGGTTTGGTGACGCCTGTCTCTATGCCGGCTTTGTTTCCCCGATTGACGGGCGCGAGGTGTTGAAGATCAACAAGCTGGTGCGCGATATGGTGCGCGCCGCCGGTTTCGATTACCTAGCGGAATATGCGGTCGGCTGGCGTTCAATTATCCAGCGTGTGTATATCCCGTATCGGCGCGCGGTGGAAGCCAGGGCGACAGCGTGTCTGCAAGCGCTCATCGAAGCGATGGCACAACGGGGCTTCGGTGTCAGCCATATCAGCACCGGCTACCTGGACCAGGCCCTGGCCGGCTATGACAACCCCGGCATGGCCGAACTGCGCCGCCGGTTAAAGCGGGCCCTCGACCCCGGTAACCTGTTTGGCTAACCCGACTTTACCCCTTCCCAACGCTTCACTATGCCGGGATCGATGTCGAACAGGTCCAGCACCCGGCCGATGCTGGCATTGACGATATCATCAATGGTCTGCGGCTTGTTGTAGAATGCCGGGATGGGCGGCGCGATGATTGCCCCGAGCAGTGACACGTCGTAGAACAGCTTGCAGTGCCCCGTGTGCAGCGGGGTCTCGCGGGGCATGATCACCAGACGCCTGCGCTCTTTCAGAACCACATCGGCAGCCCGCACCAGCAGGTTATCGGCATAGGAATGGGTGATTGCAGAAAGAGTGCGCATGGAGCAGGGGGCAACGATCATGCCATCGGTTTTGAAAGAGCCGCTGGAAATGCTGGCTGCAATGTCTTTGATATTGTATGTCACGTTCGCCAGACCCTCTACGCCGCCAACGGTATGTTCCGTTTCAATGCCGATATTGAGTTTGGCCGCGCCGGTCATCACCAGGTGAGTTTCGATATCCGGCATGGCCGCCAGCACCTCGACCAGGCGGATGCCGTAAGGCAGGCCGCTGGCGCCGGACATGCCGATGATTATGCGTTTCATGCGGGGGTTCAGCTCAGTTAGTAAAATTTCACAGCAAATAATATTTATATACTATACTTATTCACTGAAAAGATATATTTTTTGATGGAAGCTCTGTTTATATCGGAATTTCCGTAGCTACAACATAACCGGCCTGTACAAAAGGGGAGACATTTTATGGCTGCACAACTTAAAGAAACCTATTACGGCGGTTGCCCGCATGATTGTCCCGATACCTGTTCCATGGTGTTTGAAGTTGAGGATGGCAAGCTCACCGGTGTGCACGGCAATCCCGAGCATCCGATGACCCGCGGAGGACTGTGCGTAAAACTTGATGATTATGAGAAACGCCACTACCATCCTGACCGCGTGCTGTATCCGCTGCGCCGGACCGGACCCAAGGGCAGCAAACAATTTGAACGCATTTCCTGGGATGAGGCGCTGGATGAAGTCGTAAGTCGCTGGAAAGAGATTATCGATAAATACGGCGCGCAGGCGATTGCCCCGTACAGTTACCTGGGACACCAGGGCTTGATTCATGGTCTGAACGGTGGCGACGCATTTTTTAACAAGATGGGCGCCACGGTATGTGAACGTACCTTCTGCGGTGAAGGGTCGGCAACGGCCTGGGTGTTGACCAACGGTCCCACCAGCGGTGTAGACCCGGAAAGTTTCGCCTATTCCAAGTACATCATCATCTGGGGTTGCAACAGCGTCAGCACCAACCTGCACGCCTGGCATTATGTCAAGGACGCGAAGGATAACGGGGCCAAACTCGTCGTGATAGATCCCTACCGTTCGCGCACCGCCAGGCAGGCCGACTGGCATCTTGCCATCCGGCCCGGGACCGACGGCGCGCTGGCGATGGCGATGATCAATGTCATCATTGAAGAGAACCTGATCGACCAGGATTATGTGGACAACTATACGCTCGGCTTTGAGCAACTGGCTGCGCGGGCCAAGGACCGCACACCGGAGTGGGCTGCCGGAGTTACCGGCCTCAGCGCTGAGGATATCCGCACCCTGGCACGTGAATATGCGGCCAATAACCCGGCCGCAATCCGCATCGGCGTCGCCGTGGAAAGGAACTGGGGTGGTGGCCAGGCGATTCGCGCGATCAGTTGCCTGCCGTCCCTGACCGGCGCCTGGCGCGGGGTAGGGGGCGGAATTTACCAGATGACATTTTGGGAACATCCGTACAAGCTGGACGTGATTTCACAACCCCAACTTATTCCGGAAGGCACGCGGGTCATGAACAACCTGCAGCTCGGCCGGGCGCTGACCGGCGAGTTGGACCTGGACCCGCCCATCATGTCCCTGATGTGCTGGAATTCCAACCCGGTCACCCAGGCGCCCGAAGGCGACAAGATTATCAAGGGCCTGGAGCGGGAAGACCTGTTCACTGTGTCGGCTGAACACTTTATCTCCGATACCGCGGCCTATGCGGATATCGTGCTGCCGGCCGCGATGGGCGCCGAGATGGAGGATATCATCCTGTCCTGGGGGCACAACTACCTGACCTACAATACCCGCTGCGCCGAACCGCCGGGCGAGGTATTGTCCAATAACGAGATCTTCAACCGCCTGGCGCAACGCATGGGCTATGAGGAAGACCGTTTCAAATGGTCCGACAGCGAGTGCCTGGAGCATTTCGTCGATTGGGATTCACCGGCCTGTGAAGGTCTCAGTGTGGACTACCTGCGCGAAAACGGCTTTGCGCGTATCAAGATTGGCGAGCCCCATGAGCGTGCGCCGCACAAGGAGGGCAACTTTCCCACGCCTTCGGGCAAGTGCGAGTTTTTCTCGGAAGCCGCAAGCAACGGCAACTTTGTTATAGCGCCGTTCCGGCAGATGTACGAGGAGATGCAACCCGGCAACAGCGAACCGCTGGACAGCCTGCCGGATTATGTGCCGTCGAAGGAGGCGCCGGAGACCAACCCGGAACTGGCGAAGAAATACCCGCTGAATATCATCGCTCCCAAGAGCCATGGGTTCCTCAATTCCTGTTATGCCAACATGGACCACAAGATCAAGCGGCAGGGTGAGCAATTCGTGATGATCAGCGAGGCGGACGCCGAAGCGCGCGGTATCGGCGAGGGCGACCCTGTGCGCGTCTTCAATGATCGTGGCGCGTTCGAGGTAATGGCCAAGGTCACCGACGACGTTAACCCAGGATTGGTGGTGTCATCCCTGGGCTATTGGCGGCAACTGAACAACGGCACCGCCAATGTGGTGTCGTCCGCGGACTTCGCCGACATGGGGCATGCCCCCAGGGTATTCGACAGCCTGGTGCAGGTAGAGCGCATCGCCTGATCGGTAAGAAAAAAGCAACTATCTGACGAGATCGGGTCTTGAACCGGACGCATTGCTACTTCAGCAATGCGTCCGGACAGCCGTGTCTCTGTTTTTATATAACGTGGAGTTCAACCCAAAATGTGTTATGTCCTGAATACCTACCGCTACGCGGTTGCAATTCTTACCTCGTTGATCGTGGCCTTTTCCCTGTTTTGGCTGATGCAGTACCTGGTTGATATTGCTGACAAAAAATTGGATACTGACGACCCGGGACAATTGTTGGAGTTCGTGCGGATACCCCCAACAGAGGAGGTAATCAAGCCTCCTGAACGACTTCCACCAAAACCTCCGGATCCGGATGTGCAGCCACCACAACCTCCGGACTTGATTGATGATTTAATTCACTACAAGAATCTTATTCCTGTGGCCCCAGGGCCGGTGGACCATGACTTTATACCGGATAGAGGCGGCGGCATTATGGCTCATGAGGGTGATTACCTTCCTATTGTCATTGTTCAGCCCCAATATCCACGACAGGCGCTAAGACGTAACCTGGAAGGTTACACTATAGTTGAACTGACAGTAACCGAAGCGGGAACCACCAAGGATATTCGTGTTATCGAGTCAGTGCCTGCGGGCGTTTTTGACAAGGCATCAGTGAAGGCTGCTGCCAAGTTCAAATACAAGCCACGTGTTATTCAGGGCCAGCCCATAGAGGTGCCGGGAGTACCATATAAATTTACCTTTACGCTTAAGGATGAGTAGTAGCCGGGATATCTCACCGGTTTTACAACAGGGCTTGAAACTCAATAGGGCTGAATATATGGGGCCGAGGCAACGATAGGCAGTCAATAAGGACGTCCGACCCCCTGGAACCGCTTGCCAATCCATTCTTTCAGCAAAGATACGGCTTGCGCCTGTTGTGCGGGCTGATTGCGGTAGTAATGGTTAGCACCGCCAACCCGTTCAAAACATTTATCCGAGCTTCCAAGGAGTTCAAAGATTTTTCGCGGGTGTGATGCCGGCGTTGCATCATCGGCCGCATTTTCAATAACCAGGGCCGGCACGCTGATCGCAGGCGCATTGTCCGCTGTGCGTGCGCGGCTTTTATCGTAGGACCATTGTGACATCCACGAGCGCAAGGTGGTAAAACGGGCAAGACCAGCAGGTCCCGAATTGACTGCACGCGGGTTACCGAGGTAGCAGTGATTGGGTTCGCGCTGATTGGGATCGACTGTGGGATCGATCCAACGCGGGTCGCACATCGTTCGGTGCACGATGAAGGGGCGTTCGATCGCACCATCGTCGGCATTGGCCAGGCGATTAAGCTGTTGTTCTGCCCAGTTCGTGATGCGGCGGTTGCGTGCGACCTGCGCTGATCGGAAGTATTCAAGAAATTCCGCATTGAAAGGTGGCGTGTGAGTTGCTTTCGGTGCGTAAATATCAAGCTCGGGATCGCGCGTGTCAGGATCGGATTCAATCATGACCGAAGGGTCTAGCCACTCGGTCAACGTTTCAGCGCGGCTGAGATGCGCGGCGATACTGAGCATCCCGTTAGCCGGCGGCAGGTTGGCTGAAGCCAGGTCGACGGGGTCACCCGCGGGCGTCACGGTCACTCCGGGTGCTTCAGCCTGTGCCTGGTAATAGATGGATAAAGAGCCGCCGCCGCTCCAACCGGCGAGTATCACGTGGTCGTAGTTCAATTCGTTGCGTGCGAAGGTGATATGCGCGCCTAGATCGAGCAACACTTTCTCCATAATGAGGGGCGTGTCGTTGCGCAGGTAGCGGCTGCCGCAACACATGACGTGTAAGCCGGCTTCAGCGAGCGCCCGGGGTAAGGGCAAGAGGGACAGCGACGACGCCGGATGCATGAACAACAGAACCGATTTGGCAGGTGAATCAGTGTACCTCAGTACTTGACCCTCAAGGAATATGCGGCCCGTTTGGCCGACGAAGCCGTAGACTTCGGTGAACAGGCTCTGCTCGTTGTACGAGATCGTATAGCCGTCACGGGCAAACGGTTCGCGCAGTACTTCTATTTGCAAGGGCGCTCCGCTAAGCGGTTTTCGAGTCGGCCTTGCGTGCGTTCCACTTGTCCATTTCCACTACCGCCTCCTGTGCCAGTTGCGACCACATCGCCTCGCTGTCGGTGCGAACGGAAACTTCGAGGCGATGGCCGTTTGGATCATAGAAGTACCAACTGTCGCACATGCCATGTTCCACTGGACCCAGCACATCGGTACCCATATCACGCAATCGCGCCGCCAGCGCCGCCGCTTCCTCGTGGGAGCCGATTTCGAGAGCCAGATGTTGCGCCCAATCCTGATTGTGCAGCGCCGCCGGACCGGAGTCTTCGAGAATGTCAAAGAAAGCGATGAAACTGCCATCTTGCATCTCGAAGAAAATGTGGTTGTGCGGTTCTTTGCGTTGCAGTGACGGCACGTATTCCTGGACCAGCGCGGCGGCAAGCTTCAGGCCCAGGCCATCGATATAGAATCGGCGCGTCGTTTCAGCATCAAGACAACGATAGGCAACATGGTGAAGTTTCTTTAACATCCGCCAGCCTCGTTTCCGGGTATCTTGACAATGATATCGAAAAGAGATAAATCACACAAGGAACTGGAACCTCTGATGACGTGTCAGGAACAAATAAACTGTCCGCACCTGTAACACGCTTAATCTGTTTGGTTTTATCGACAAGTCCAGGGTGGACTTGTTCAGAGCTTCCTTAATTATTGGATAACTTGCGAAAATTTAATGTCACATGACCACAACGCAAACTAACACCCCATCAGCGGCATGCTTTGCGCGCGATCTCGGTGAGGTACGCAAGGAAGTTCTGGCCAGGGTAGAAACGATACTGCCGGCGCTGGCCGATGCGGCCGCAGATGCGGAAGCTGCGCGTGATTTAACGCCGAAATCTTTCGGCGCCCTGGTCGAATCCGGTGCGCTGCGACTGTTCGCTCCGCAACGAGCGGGCGGCTACGAGGCCGGCTATCGGACTTACGTTGAAGCGACAGTCCTGCTGGCGCGCGCTTGCGGTTCATCGGCGTGGCTTTCCTTTATCCTAAATCATGGCGACTGGCAGACCGGG
The DNA here is from genome assembly GCA_965221335.1 of Gammaproteobacteria bacterium. Taxonomy (GTDB): domain Bacteria; phylum Pseudomonadota; class Gammaproteobacteria; order Eutrophobiales; family Eutrophobiaceae; genus JAAXHV01. The sequence goes on from CBDCSC010000006.1 coordinate 191,539, forward strand.
CAAATGAGCGCTGCCGTTCAAGAGCGGGTTTGGGCCGATAATGAGGCTTCAGCGAAGGTTGCGGTGCCGCTTGCGCCGATGCCCGGCTGGCGCGCCGAGCGGCATGACGGCGGCACAACAGTCTCCGGTGATTGGCCGTACTCGTCAGGCAGCTCGCACGTCAGTTGGGCATTGATAGGCTTTCCTCTGCTGGACGATAACGGGTCGCAGACAGACAGTATGATCGGGTTGGTTGACACCAGCAATATCACGGTGCGCGACACCTGGCATGTTGCCGGTATGGCTGCGACCGGCAGCAACACTTTTGAAATCCGCGATGTTTTTATTCCGGATGAGGAAACGATCACCTTGTCCGCGATCTTGAGCCACCAGTTTGCAACGCCCCACACCGATGAAGCGCAATACCATATGGATTCTGTCGCGATCTTTCACACCGCGACATTGGTACCCGTGGTCAGTCTTGCGAAAGCCGCGCTGGATTTGACCCTGGAGCGCATAACAACACGTCCCAAGCCGATGACTTATTCGTATTATGCGGATACCACCAAGTCGCCGGCAACCCAATTTGCAATGGCGCGCGCCACCTGGTTGATCGAGACCGCATTGGAGCAGACACGAGCCACCGCCGACGCCATCGATGCGCAAGCATTGACGGCGCGTCCATTCTCGGCGATGGCGCGTGCGGCGTTTGCGATGCGCTCAGCACAGGCGCATCGCATGTGCCGCGAAGGCGTCGATTTGTTACTTGATGTGCAGGGCGCTGGCGCTTTTGCGCTTGCTAATCCGCTGCAACGGATCTGGCGCGATATGCATATAGCCAGCCGGCATGGCTTGTCGGTGCCGGGCATGAAGCAGGAGTTGTACGGCCGCGCGTTACTGGGCGCCGATGAACAGCAGATGACTCCGATTCGCTAGTCGAAACAAACAGTTAGGGAACCTCTGAATTAAGTCCAGGGTTTCCTTAGGTAAGTCCGCCCCCCTGGAATGACCATATAATCCCAGGACCTGCATTGTTTTACCTGGCAACTCTGCTATTGTTATTGTCATTCGCTAGGAAATCTGGTTCGGAACTACACAACACGACAGGTATACGAGATGACCACTGAAACAATACTCGTAACAAACGCGCACATCTTTGACGGCCATAACCCGGAACTGTCGGATCGTTCCAATATCCTGCTCGCCGATGGCGAGATTAAGGAGATATCCACCAGTAAGACCAGCGCCGGGAGCGACCATGTGGTCGATGCAGGAGGGCGCACCGTAATGCCTGGTTTGATCGACAACCATATCCATGTCTATATCCCCACCCTGGATACCACGGCGTTGTCCAGGATGCCTGATACTTATATCGCTCAATACGCAAACGTTTTTTTGAACTCGACCCTGGACCGGGGGTTTACCACCTTGCGCGATATCGGTGGCGGCGATGTCGGCGTCGCGCGCGCGATCGACCATGGCCTGGTGCGCGCGCCCCGGTTTTATTATGCCGGCAAGATCATGTCGCAGACCGGCGGGCATGGCGACATGCGGCCTGGCTGGGAAATCAATCCCTGGGAGCAACTCTGCGCCTGTGGCAGTTACTCGACCAACCTGACCCGAGTCGTCGATGATCCGTTTGAGATGCGGCGCGCGGTACGGGAAGAGCTGAGAAAAGGCTCTCATTGCATAAAGATTATGGCGTCGGGCGGCGTGGCCAGCCCCAACGATCCGTTGCACCATACACAATTTACCGAAGAAGAAATCCGCGCCGCAGTGGATGAATGCACGCGCCAGGAAACCTATGTCTCTGCGCATTGCCATCCGACCGAGGCGGTCAGACGCTGTGTCGAGTTCGGCGTGCGCTGTATTGAGCATGCGACCTTGATTGACGAGGATACCGCGCAATATGTAGCTGCTGAGGGCGCCTACGTTGTACCTACGTTTGCGGTGATACACGCATTGCACGAGGAAGGCGCGAAGTACGGTCTGCCGCCGGCCAGCCAGGAAAAGATCGATATGATCTATGACCAGGCGCTGGGGGGGCTGGAAATCATGCGCAATGCCGGTGTCAAAATGGGACTGGGCACGGACTTGTTGGGTCCGCAACATGTGCGGCAGTGCACCGAGTTCACTATTCGGAAAGAGGTATTCACACCGTTCGAGATACTCCACCAGGCCACCGCAATGAATGCCGAGATCCTGATGGAACCCGACCGCCTTGGCTGTATCAGGGAAAGCGCGTTCGCCGACCTGCTGGTTGTGGATGGCAATCCCCTGGAAGACATTTCCCTGCTGGAACAGAATGGCGCAGCGTTGCCGGTAATCATTCGCAAGGGCGAGTTGGTGAAATGCGAACTTGACGTTGCCAAAGGCGCAGTAAGAACGTTCAGTTGGCCTGCGACCTGATTGAGGATAAACTAAGGAAACTCTGAACAAGTCCATCCTGGACTTGTCAGAGTACGGAAAACAAAAATGTGATTTTTGTTTCCCTCACAAAATCAATGCCTTACAGACATTGATTTTGACGATACATCCTTGTATCGTAGGAACCTCTAACTTAATCAGAGTTTCCCCAAGAGATACAATGCTTGATGCGGAAGTTCGGCGCCTCCCTTACTGAGCAAACCATGCCGTGCCTATGGTTACGCGCTGAATCCAGGCCGCTCGAACGCAGGGTTGCGCTGACGCCTGCCAACGCGCAGGAGTTGATTGCAGCCGGGTTCAGCGTATCCGTTGAAGAATGCGATAACAGGATATTCGGGATTGGGCAATACCTGGAAGCAGGTTGTCGGGTTGTACCCCGCGCGTCCTGGCAGGATGCGCCCCGCGACTGTTATGTGATTGGCCTGAAAGAATTGCCGGAACCGTTGCCGGCGCTACGCCACAGGCATATCTATTTTGCCCATGCTTATAAACAGCAAAAAGGCTGGAAGGAACTGTTGGGTAATTTTGCTGAAGACGGCGGCTACCTGCTTGATCTGGAATATTTGCTGGACGATAACGGCCGGCGTATCCCCGCATTCGGTTATTGGGCTGGCTTTGCCGGCGCAGCGTTGGGCGTCAAGGCCTGGCTGAGACAACCGGGCCGGCTTGGACCTGTCGGCAGTTACCGGAACAAAGACCAATTGCTGGCCGAATTGTCAGCGACACTGGAAAAATCGGCGCTGAGGCCCAAAGTTATGATCATTGGGGCCAACGGGCGCTGCGGCAGCGGCGCCATGGACTTCTACCGAACCCTGGGTATTGAAACGACATTATGGGACCTGGAGGAAACCAGTCATGGCGGGCCTTTCCATGAAATTCTGGAACACGACATTTTTCTTAATTGCGTATTTGTCCAGTCAGTCATTCCGCCGTTCCTGACCAGGCAATTCCTGGAGCAGGTACGCAGGCTATCTGTAATCGTCGATATCAGTTGCGATCCAAATGGCGATTACAACCCGTTGCCGGTATATAATAAATGCACGACATTTTCCCGACCAACGATGCGCATCATCGCCAAACCCGCGCTGGACCTGGTAGCCATTGATAATTTGCCATCCTTGCTGCCGCAAGAGAGCAGCGAAGACTTTTCATCCCAATTGTTGGATGCCCTGACGCAGTTGCCCGACGGCAGGGTATGGCAACGCGCCCTGAAAATATTTGAAGAGAAGAAAGCGGCGGCCCTCGCGATAAATTAAGGAACCTCTGATTAAGTCAGAGGTTCCTACGATACAAGGATGTATCGTCAAAATCAATGACTGTAAGGCATTGATATTGTGAGGAAAACAAAAATCGCATTTTTGTTTTCCGTACTCTGACAAGTCCAGGATGGACTTGTTCAGAGTTTCCTTAATAAACAGGAGCCATAATACGTGCAACGCATACACTGGCTAGGAGCAGGTTTGTCATCAATACCAGGGATACGCCGGTTGGCGCGTTCCGATTGCCCGCTAATCGTCTGGAACAGGACTCTTGCCAAAGCGCAGGCTGCTATCGCGGACTCCGACAGCGGCGGCAACGATGCCCGGACAATGGATTGGATGCAGCTTGCTTCCAATGTCATGCCTGGCGATATACTCGTATCCATGCTGCCTGCTGACATGCACTTGTCGGCGGCCCGGCTTTGCCTGGAGAAGCGCGCCCATTTCGTATCCTCGAGTTACATATCTGAAGACATAGCAGGGCTGAATGAGCAGGTGAGCGCAGCAGGCTTATGCTTTGTCAACGAATGCGGGCTTGACCCGGGTCTGGATCACCTGTTTGCTCATGCTCTCTTGTATGAGTACCGTCACAGTGATGTGTTTAACATGGAAAACGCAATATCGTTCCAATCCTACTGCGGTGGTTTTCCGCTTGAGGCGGGCAGTTTCACTTACAAATTTTCCTGGTCCCCTCTGGGTGTGCTGAAAGCGCTGAATACGCCTGCCCGGTGGATAGCAAACGGGCAAGAACGTTATACTGCCGCGCCTTACAGGGAGATCGAAACCTACCGGGTAAACGGCGAACCTTTTGAAGCCTATCCCAACCGCGATTCGCTGCCGTTCATCAAACAATATCAGATAGGGGATAACTGGAAAATTGATAATTTTACGCGCGGCACTTTGCGCCTTCCTGGTTGGGCCAAAGCCTGGGAAGATATATTTCAAACGGTTGAGCAAGCAAGTGGCGAGGTAGGTACGCGGGCGTTGGCTGAATTGAGTGAGCAGTTATGGCAGCGCCATCAATATGCCGCGGGGGAACCGGATCGGGTCGTATTATGCGTCAGGTTAAGCGCCGCCGGCGCAAACGGCGGCAGGATATGGGGCCGGGAGTATCTTCTCGACAGCATCGGCAACGAGCGCGGCTCGGCTATGGCAAGACTGGTATCAATACCGGTTTCATTGGTGGTTGAAGCCATCCTTGGCGGTGAAGTTAAGTCCGGCGTAGCGCCCGTGCCATCTGACCAAGAACATATTGACAAGTGGATTGAGTTGCTGCGGGAAACCGGGGAAAATATCATACTCAGAGACTGGGTCTGAGATTTCTGTCCACTACTTGAACTAAGAGCAATAATGATCTGAGAGTAGTACGCGAAATTTCAGAATACGAAGTATGGAATAAAGAGAAAATAGAGGACCGTGAGTTACGGATAGCCGAGTGGGATGAAGAAATACTGGAAAATTGAAGGAATGGAAGATGTATAGCAGATTATCTGCGTATTCCGGCTAACGTGAACACTGACCAATTAACGCGTAATCATTCTTCCGGCTCGATCCTTATGAACTTTCTACCGGGGTCATCTTCCAGAAATAAAACTACTTGTGGGATAAGAGGCTGTAGATATTCTATAGTGCTACGTAACGCTGACAATACAATAACTGCGATTGGCAGCGTATCCAAATTCTGTTGATATTGAATATTTTTATCAACGGTAATGATTGCATTAAATCCAGCAGCGGCCGCCATTCTAAGCAGCTCCCCATTATCGGTCCCGGCCCATCCCATTTCGCTGACGGTTCTGATGTAATATCTGTCTGGAAAACAGCCGGCCAAGGCGCGGTCTACAGACTCGTCAAGGAGTAGATTCACGAATTGTGACCGTCGTCAGCCTCTCTGTGCCATTTCGAGAAACTGAGCGGTCTACTCGTGAGGAGCAACTGTGGGTTCGGCATCTGTCGTCAGCTTTTCTGAGGCCAGTTTGATTAAATCAACTGCCTGTCCACGACTGACAGTAGGGAAATGATCGAGGAAGTAATCCAAGCTATACCCATCTTCCAAGTGCTCCATCAGAATACGTATCGGCACGCGGGTGCCCTGAAAAACAGGCGTGCCGCCCAGAATATTCGGGTTTCTGTTAATTACAGCATTGTTCATATATGTTACCTCGTCCCCAAGTGTAGCAATCGCATCCTGTTCTTTCCAGTACTATCAGGCCAAGCCAATAGAAAGGTCTGAGAGTCGCTGCAGTTAACCGAAACCTCTATTTCCATACTGCGCGGGCTACCCGCAGCAGGTTGCCGCCCAGGATCTTCGCGATATCATCGTCCCGGTAGCCCATTCCAAGCAACGCGTCTACTATTTCCGGCGCTTGTTCGGGCTGCACGAATTTTATGCCGTCGGCATAACCGCCATCCGCCGGAAAGGTCTGCGGATTCTGCCTGACGTAGTCGTTCAACTCTTCCATGTCGAAGACATAATCGAGGCCGATGCCGGCATGGTCTATACCGGCTTGCTGCACGACGTAATCGATATGCCTGGCAATGGTCTCTGGACGGGCGTCGTTCTCTCCAAGAAAAATACCGACGCCATTAACACAAACCACCCCGCCGGTGGCGGCACAGGCGCGGATGGCGTCATCGGTGATATTGCGCTTGTGATCTCGCAAGGCAAGCGGGTTTGAATGGGAAAAAATGACCGGGTTCGAAGAATACTCCATCACATCCATAGTGGTGCGATAGCCGGTATGGCTGCAACAGACCACCATGCCTACCCGCGCCATTTCATCGAGTACTGCGCGGCCGAAGGCGGTCAGTCCTTTATCGTCATCCTGGCAACCGCCCCCAAGAGAGTTGTTCCGGTTGTATGCAATCAGCATCCAGCGGGCGCCGAGGTCGTAATACATTTGCACCATACTGAGCTGATCGGCCAGGACACTACCGCCTTCGAGGTCGAAGAATACTCCGAGTTTGCCGTCGCTGACGGCCCGTTCTATATCATCGGTGGTTTCGATAAGGACGTAATCGTCAGAGTGTTGCAGGATCCAACGCCGGAAAGCAGCCATGACCAGCAAGGTATTTTCCCATGGAATGGCATCGAAACCCACATTCAATGAAACGACGTTAAAGCCGGAATCCCGGTAGCGCGCCAACTGCGGAAGAAATTCGGTATCATTGCCGCGCAGGGGCATGCAACCGTGGTTGTCCCATGCCAGGTTGCCGGCGAGAATTCGTTGCGCTTCAAGGCTTATCGCGTTTGTGGTGGTCATGGTGTCAGCATTCGACGTGTGCTAGACTTTTTCCGATCTCTTTACAGATAGTATAGAACTCCAAAAAATAAATATCGACACTAGTACTAGAGCGAACCCGAAAATGCGGATTGCAGTTGATGTGGGTGGGACATTTACTGATGTCGTCGTGCTGGATGAGCAATCCGGCGCGTTGCATTATGACAAGGTCGAAACAACGCCCGGTGACCCTTGCGCCGGTGTTGTTGGCGGTATCGGGAAGACCGGCTCTGATCTCTCCAGGGTGGATATTTTCGTGCATGGCACAACCCTGGGTCTCAATGCATTACTGACCCGTAGCGGCGCCGAACTGGCGATCATTACAACAAAGGGATTTCGCGATGTTTACCTGCTGGGACGCACCGATCGGGAGCCGCTGTACAACCTCACATACCGAAAACCCGAACCGCTGGTCCCGCGCTACCGTATCTTTGAAGTCACGGAGCGGATGAATTACAAGGGAGAAGTATTGGTCGAACTTGACCGGCGGGAAGCAGCTTCACTGGGCACAAGGTTGAAGCAACAAGGAGTTCGCTCCGTGGCGGTTTGCCTGTTGCATTCCTATATCAATCCTGCCCATGAACTGGTCCTGGCAGAGATACTGGCCGATGTATACCCAGGACTTTCCATTACTTTGTCGCACCGGTTAACCCGGGAGTATCGTGAGTACGAACGTACCAGTACGGCAGTCATAGATGCCTACATCAAACCATTGACGCGGACATACCTGGAAAAACTGGATGATGAACTCGATAGTCAGGGATTTTCCGGCTCCTTTCTGCTTACCCGGTCCGGCGGGGGCGCGATCACCGTTAATGCGGCAAAAGATGAGCCGGCCCACCTGATTCTGTCCGGTCCTGCAGGCGGAGTCATCGGGGCGACAGCCTTTGGCGCGCTGGTCAACGAACCGAACCTTGTCACTATCGACATGGGCGGCACCAGCCTCGATGCCTCGCTGATTGTTGCCGGCGAACCCAGGGTAGAGACGCAGCAGCGTTTTCAGGGCTTGCCGATCGCAATCCCGGCCCTGGATATACATACCATAGGCGCCGGTGGAGGCAGCATAGCCTGGGTTGATGATGGCGGGCACCTGCAGGTGGGTCCGCAAAGCGCGGGCGCCGTGCCGGGTCCTGCCTGTTATGCAAAGGGGGGTGAGGATGCAACCTTTACCGATGCCGCATTGGTGATGGGTTACCTGGATCCTGATAATTTTCTCGGTGGTGAGCTTGCGCTTAATGGTGCACGCGCACACCAGGCCATTTCGAAGGTTGCCGGTGCGGTGCAACTTTCCGTGCAAGAGACAGCCGCAGGGATAATGCGCATCAGCGAGGCCAAGATTGCAGGCGCCGTCCGGGTCATTTCAATCGAGCAGGGACATCACCCAATAGATTTCGCGCTGCTTGCCTTTGGAGGCGGAGGCGCTTTCGTTGCCACCAATATAGCCCGGGAGCTCGGTATCCCAAGGGTAATTATTCCGCCGGCGCCGGCTAATTTTTCCGCATTGGGAATGCTGATGGTAGACGTTACCCATGACTTGTCTCAGACATGTGTCATGGACCTGGATCAACTCAAGGTAGAATCAATCAACGCCATTTTCGCCGAACTGGGCAGAAAAGGGCACGATGCCCTGGAAAAAGACCAGGTAGACCCCGCAAACAGGCGCCTGGTTCCCATGGCTGAATTGCGTTATCAGGGACAGGAACACACCGTTAACCTGGTCTTTCCCACAGCGGAACTTGGCGTCCGGGATCGGGGGAAAATAGAAGCGTTATTTAATGTTGCCCATGAAAAACAGTACGGGCATGCGATGCAAGACCCTATCCAGATAGTGACCTTGCGCTTGCGCGCCCTGGGAATGCTGAGCCGCCCGGACCTGCCGAAACTCGATCGGACTATGGAACAGCCGATAAGCAATGGAAACAGACAAATTTACCGCGCCGGGAGCGGCGCCAGGCAAACCTATTGCATATATCAGAGGGAAGATCTCAGGGCAGACCAGCAAATTCAGGGACCGGCCATCATAGAAGAGTCCACTTCGACTACAATACTACACACTGGTGATAGCCTGATTGTGGGCTTATATGGCGAACTGCTGGTGAATATCGGATAATCCGTACCGGATGAAAAACTTGGGAGATCACAGAGATGGCTGATGTCGACTCCATAACCGTACAGGTTATACATAACTATTTGTTGTCGGCAGCGCGGGAAATGAACCGGAATCTCATGCGCACTGCCTACAGTACCCTGATATACGAAGTACATGATTTTGGTCTCGGGCTTTATGACAGGGATTGCCGGTTGCTGGCCGAGGCGCCGGGGCTGGCTGTTTTTACCCGCAGCAATGACTATGGCCTGAATAAAATGGTCGAATTTCTAGGTCATGACGATATTCACCCCGGTGATGTGATCCTGCTCAATTACCCGTACTGGAGTTCAACCCACACCCTGGATGTAATGGCGGCATCTCCTGTGTTTTACCGGGACGAGCTCGTGGGCTTTACTGCCGTGAAGGAGCATTGGCTGGACCTTGGGCAAAAAGATCCCGGTTACTGCCTTGATACCCTGGAACTTGCCCAGGAAGGGCTGGTCTTCCCCTGTTCCAAGATATATTCAAAGGGGGTGCTGAACAGGGAACTGGAGCAATTGATACGTTTTAACAGCCGCATCCCGGACCGGGTCATCGGCGACATGAATGCGCAGGTTTCCGCCTGCCGGACCGGGGAACGGCGGGTCCGGGAACTGGTGGAAAAGTTTGGTGTAGATGTCTATACCGAAGCGGTCAGCGAGATTCTGGACCATGGCGAACGCCTGGCGCGCAAGCGGTTGGCGGCGTTGCCGGACGGCGTCTGGACTGCGGAGGATTATGTTGATGATGACGGAGTAGAGCGGGACAAAAAAATGCGCTTGCAGGCCACGGTAACCATTGCCGGTGATGAAATGACGATAGACTGGACCGGGTCGGATGATAAATGCAAAGGCCCGATGAACGTGCCGATAGGAACGACCGAAGGGGTATGCGCGCTGGTCTTCAAGTCGATTACCACCCCGGATACTCCCGCAAATGAAGGCAACTTTCGACCGTTGCGGGTAATCGCCCCGGAAGGCTGCATTATGAACGCACAACCGCCGTCACCGACGTTTACCCTGTGGACGGCCCTGATCGCGCCCGAAGTGGTGACCAAGGCCTTGGCCAAGGGAATGCCCGACCGTATCCCGGCATGCAGTGGCGGTGATATCTTTTCCCTGATGGGAGTAGGCGCCCATCCTGAGACCGGCAAGCTCTGGATTGAAAGCACCAATGAAGGCATCGGGTTTGGCGGGCATGCCGCCGATGATGGTGAGAGCGGCATTATGCACATGACCGAACCCGGTTGCCGCAACAACCCGGTTGAGGTGCTGGAAACCAAGGCCCCCTGGCTCATAGAGAACTACGGCTTGCGGGCCGATTCGGGGGGAGCCGGAAAACATCGCGGGGGGCTTGGAATTACCCGCACCTACCGTTTTCTGTCAGATGCGTCTGCATTGACCCTGGTAAAAAAAACCAAGACCTCGCCATGGGGCATGGCTGACGGCGAGGATGGACAAGCGGGGGCTGTGATCGTGCGGCCCGGCACGGATCGGGAACAGGTGACCGGCGCCATATACGAGCAGGTGTCGGCGGGTGATGTGATCATCAACCGCTCCGGCGGCGGTGGCGGTTGGGGTAATCCGCTGGAGCGGGACCCGTCACGGGTGCTTGACGATGTCAGGAATGAATTTGTGTCGGTTATTGCAGCCCGGGAGAAATATGGCGTCATTATCGATCCCAAGACCATGACTGTTGATGACATGGCGACAGATGCGTTGCGCGCCTCCATGTCATAGGCGCCGAATTAAAGCTATAGAGAGCAAAACAACAATCGCATTTTTTTTGCGAGCTCTGACTAGCACAGGATGAACTTGTCAGAGCTTCCTTAAGAGGAGAAGGTTATTGAGCAGCCGTATCGGTGTCGATATAGGTGGTACTTTTACCGACCTCATTTTTTTCAATGAGGATGACGGTTCCGTGCTGGTGGACAAGACACCGACCACGCCGGCAGCGCCTGAAGTCGGCTGTGTCGATGCCGTAAATTCTGCTGTCGCGCCGGAATTACTGCGATCATCTTCGTATTTTCTTCACGGTACGACAGTGGGATTGAATGCCCTGCTGGAGCGTAAAGGTTCTGTCGTCGGTCTGTTGACTACCATGGGATTTCGTGATGTGCTGGAAATCCGCAAGGGTTCAAGAGAAGAATGGTACAACGTATTCTGGATTCCCGATGAACCCCTTGTGCCCCGCCGGCGCAGGCTTGAGGTCAGGGAACGAGTACTGGCCTCCGGCAATGTGCTGGAACCACTGTTTGCAGACGATGTCGCCGATGCGGTGAAAGTATTCCGGGAACAGGGTGTGACCGCGATAGCAGTGGCCTACCTGAATGCATACAGGAATCCGTGCCATGAAGTTGAAACCGAAAAGTTAATCCGTGCTGCCGGTTTTGACGGGGCCGTTTCCCTGTCCCATCGCGTATCCGGCGAATACCGCGACTATGAACGTTCCTCAACTACCGTGATTGACGCGTACGTGCGCGGGCGCCTGGCAAATTACATGGACCACATAGAATCCAGGCTGCGCGCGGACGGATTTACGGGCACATGCCTGATTACCCGTTCCGGAAGCGGTTCCATGACGTTTGCCGAAGCGTCGGAGCGGCCATTTGAAACCATCATGTCAGGACCTGTTGCCGGGGTTGAAGGCGCGGCGCAACTGGCGCGAACCCTGGAGCTGGGGGATATCATCTCTGCCGACGTTGGCGGCACCAGTTTTGATACGGCATTGATTCGGGATGGTCGCCCGCAATTGTTGTACGAAGGATCCGTGTTGGGCATGCCGTTACAGACACCATGGGTGGATGTGCGTTCCATTGGCGCAGGCGGCGGTTCCATCGCTTACGTTGATGTGGGAGGCCTGCTGCAGGTCGGCCCGCAAAGCGCCGGCGCTGATCCCGGTCCTGCGTGTTACGGGCGCGGCGGCGCACGCGCCACGGTGACGGATGCAGCGTTTTACCTGGGTATGCTGGCGTCAGGGAATCTCGCTTCCGGTATCAGGCTGGATCGCAGCAAGTCGGAAGTGGCGCTTAAACCCCTGGCTGACGCGCTTGGCTATGACCTGACTCAAACGGCGGAAGGTATTATTACCATTGCGGTCGCCGCCATGGCCAATGCCATCCGTGAGATTACCGTAGAACAGGGTTTCGACCCCAGGGAAATGAAACTGCTGCCGTTTGGCGGCGCCGGTCCTATGCTGGCAACCGAACTGGCGCGGGAACTGGCTATGCGCGAGATCATTATTCCACCTTGTGCCGGTAATTTTTCCGCAATGGGGTTGCTGACGTCAGACCTGTTACAAAGCGCGGCGCTGACCCGGCCCATGCCGCTCAATGACGAGTCGTTAAACCTGGCAAACGAAATGCTCGAAGGCCTTTTCAGGGATTTGAAATCCAGGGGTTCGAGCGGGATAAACGAAACGGAGACTCAATTGGAGGTTGCGCTGGACCTGCGTTATACCGGACAGGAGCATTCAATTAATGTTAAACCTGCGGCGGCTGACGGTACGATTACGGCTGCGGCTGAAGATGTGCAAAGCCGGTTTGAGACCGCCTACCATGAAGCATACGGCGGGATTCTTGATACCCTGATTGAAATTGTTTCTGTGCGCGCCGCGGTGCGGCAGCCTTTGTCCGGCACAATGAAATTTGCCGGGTCCGGTAGTATTGCTGCAAGCGCTTCCGCCGATCAGGTTCGGGCCTATAGCTTCATGCGCCGGGAATACTCGGAGTTTGCCGTGATTGAACGGAGCCGGCTCTCTGTTGATGAACAGCGCAAGGGTCCTGCAATTATCATCGAACCTACCACTACCACCTACATTGATGCGCATTGCCGGTATGGCGTTGATGCCGGTGGTTGTTTACACATTCACCTTGAGGAAACCTGATGATGGACATGGAAACCAAAATCTATACCTATGTTGCCGGCAAGATTACTGATGTGGACAGCTCTGCCGCAGACCCCGTCACTACCCAACTGGTGCGGAACTCACTTAACTCCATTGCCAACCAGATGCGCAATACGCTGACCCGCGCGTCGTTTTCACCCATCGTCTATGAGGCAAACGATTTTTGCGTGGCGCTGTATGATCACAATATCTGTCTGTTGTCCCAGGCGCCGACATTGCCGGTGTTCCTGGGCACGATGAATTTCTGTATTGAGGCCGCTGTTGAAGGTGTGGGCGGTATCGAAGCGCTGGAACCCGGCGATATCCTGCTCTATAACATGCCTTACGGCACCGGTTCCCATGCCCAGGATGCCGCAGTCGTGATGCCGGTATTTATGCAGGATGGTGAACTGGCGGGTTATGCCTGCAACAAGGCGCATTGGTATGACATCGGCGCCAAGAACCCGTATTGCACTGATACTGAAGACCTGTTCCAGGAAGGCGTAATCTTTCCCGGTGTGAAACTATACAAACGGGGTGAGAAAAACGACGATATATTCCGCATGGTAGAAGCCAACACGCGCACGCCGGACTATGTACTGGGTGACATCCATGCCCAGTGCGCATCGGCGCGTGCCGGGGCTGAGGCGCTGGTCAAATTGATAGGCCGTTTCGGGCGCGATACATTCCGCTTATGCGTCCAGCGCATGTTCGACCATGGTGAGGCGCTGGTGCGGGATTTTTTCGCGAAATTGCCTGACGGCCGTTATACCGCGACCAGTACCATGGATAATGACGGTCTTACCGATGATGCTATCGATTTTGAAATCACGGTGGAAATCGAGGGCAGTACTATCCGGATCGATTATTCAAAAGTACCTGATGCCGTTGCCGGACCCATGAACTGCCCGTTCCCGTCAACAGTGTCCGGCAGCCGCGTGGCCATCGGCATGATGCTGGGGGAAGGGGGGTCTCCGGCGGAAGGGCATTTTCGCCCGCTGGAGGTGGTCACCCGCACCGGGTCCATGTTCCACCCGGTTGCTCCGCAGCCCTGTTACTTATATGGCTGGCCGCTGATGCATGCGATGGAAGCGATTTATCAAGCCTTTTCAAAAGCTGCGGCAGACCTGGTGCCTTCAGGCAGCGCCGGCGATATCTGTGCCGTACAGGCCTACGGCTACCACTCCGAGACCGGCGAGTTTTTCTTTAACGGCTATGCGCTGCCGGTGGGACACGGCGCTTGCGCTCACGCTGACGGTGCAACATTGTATGTGCCGGCCCTGGCAAAATCCACGTTACCTTCGGCGGAAATTCAGGAAGCCAAGTTTCCGTTAATATTCAGAAAATGGAAGCTGGCGCCGGATTCTTGCGGACCTGGAAAATACCGGGGTGGGCTGGGCGTAGACTACGAATGGCAGTTGGCGCATGATGCCCGCTTGATTTCCACCATTGAGAACACCAAGACGCCCGCTTGGGCACAACAGGGCGGGCGTTCCGGAACCTGCAACAGATTAACCATTGAATACCCTGACGGGCGCGTCGAAAAACGCAACAAGGTTACGGGTTTGCCCGTGCCGGAAGGGACGATCATCAAAATCCATTGCGGCGGAGGCGGCGGCTATGGCTCGCCGGCAGATCGGGACCCTGAAGCCGTGCGGCGGGACCTGGAAGAAGGCTATATCAGCGAACGGTATGCCAAACAGAATTATCCTCAGGCATTTGCCTGATAAGGAGAAAATTATTACAATCATCCGAAATTTATACAAAAATTAAGTTGAAAGAGTACTAGAGGGGGAGAGCATGAAATTCCACAATTCCTGTCTGACGGCTTTTGTGATCAGTTCCATAATCAACCTGCCTGTGTTTGCACAGGGCACCGGGTTACTTGAAGAAATCGTGGTAACCGCCACCAAGCGGGAAACCAACCTGCAGGATACGGCCATGTCAGTTTCCGCATTCACCGGAGAACAACTGGAGCAGGCCGGGGCCATGGACCTCAGGGAAATGCAGTTATTTACGCCGGGGCTGTGGGTAGGCGGGAACGCCGGTTTCGGTACTAATCCCGTGGTAATCCGCGGTATGGGTTCGCTGATTACCGGTATCGGCGCCGATGAGGCGGTTGGCGTGTATGTGGACGGTATCTACCAGGGGCGCACTGCCGGCACAGTGTTTGAATTTGTCGATATTGATCGGGTGGAAGTACTGCGCGGCCCCCAGGGCACGTTATATGGCCGTAATGCTACCGGCGGCGCCATTAATGTTATCACCAAGACGCCCGGTGATGAATTTGAAGGCCGTTTGGAAGGCGAGGTTACGTCCTTCGACGGTTGGGGGGCACGCGGCTATTTTCTGGCGCCTGTCTCCGATAACCTTGGGATAAAACTTTCCGGCGGCAAATACGACCGTGACGGCTGGATGCATAATCCGACAACCGGCGTTGACGGCAATTCCGTGGACAAGGAGTATTTTTCAGCAGGACTGCATTGGACGCCCTCAGACAGAACCACGGTGGACCTGCGCGGTTATTCCGGCGTATCCAAGCTTCCTACCGCCTATAAAGACCTGAACGACGGCATAGATACGATAAGTGTTTATACGGCTGATCACCCAAATGCTTCCCGGCGCGAGTTTACTTCCGTCAGCGGGACTATCACCCATGAGTTTGACTGGTTTACCGCAAAGGCGATAGTTGGTTATCTGGAAACGGATGTGGTGGATTTCGTTGATTCTGACGGCCAGGCGATTAACAACGTGCAATACCGCGGGTTTAATGAATCCGACCAGGTCAGCGTGGAGTTGCAGTTCGCTTCCACGGGAGACGGCCCGTTCACCTGGCTGGTGGGCGCATTTTACTTCGACGAGTTTGCTGATGACCACACACCGTTTAACTTCTTCCGGGACCCCATGTCCATTTTCGGCGTGCCCCCGGGGGGCGCTTTGGGGCCATTCGGATTGCTGTTTGCGGCCGAAGTGGAAACCGAGGCCTGGGCCGGCTTTGGCGAGGTGACTTTCCAGCCAATTGAAAGAATAAAATTAACAGCCGGCGTGCGTTACAGTTCCGAGTCCAAGGATTGGCTGGGTTGCATCGGCAACTTTACCGAGTATGAAGTCGATTACCAGCCCGGAATTTGCGATAACAGCTTCGTGCCGGATGATGATTCGTGGAATGCGTGGACGCCCCATTTCGTTATCGATTTTCAGTTGAGCGACGATATGCTGTTCTACGCCAGCGCCACCCGGGGATTCCGCAGCGGCGGCTGGAACTGGACTGCGCCCACGTTTCCCAACACCGATAACGGCTTCAACCCGGAATATGTCTGGACTTTCGAGGGCGGCATGAAGGCCGATTTGCTCGATCAGCGCGCGCGTTTCAATATCGCCGGTTTTTATTCCGATTACACCAATGTGCAGGTGCGCACCACAGATGCCAACGCGCTGATTACCATCGTCAATGCGGCCACCGCCGATATTTATGGCGTGGAAATGGAATTGAGCGCAACGCCGGTCGATAATTTCAATATTGCCGGTACCGCAGCCTGGCTGGACGCCACCTACAATAAGTTTGTCGGCGCAGGTGGCGTTGACTTATCCGGCAACAGGCTGAACCGCGCGCCGGAGTGGCAGTTATCACTGATGGCGCAATATACCTTCCCGATCGCGGACTTCGGCACACTCACTCCCCGCATTGAGTGGCAGTATGTCGATGACATGTTCCACGATGAGAACAACACCCAGCCGCAGGGCTCGGAGAGTTTTGATATCGTCAACGTAAAACTGCGTTTTGAGGCAAATAATGAACGTTGGGGCGCAGAGTTGTACGCAAAAAATGCGGACGATACCCAGTACCGGACACACTCGTTCCAGGGGATTCTGCCTACTATTCTGCCCAGCCAGTACAGCGATCCGCGCATATTCGGGGGCAAGGTGTTTTTCAATTTTTAATCGGGTCTGACGTACATCGGCGTTCACAAGTGTAATATCAACACCCGCGCGGAAACGGGGCATGGCTACCAGAATCGGCGTTGACATAGGCGGCACGTTTACCGACCTGTTGTTCTATGACGATCAGACTTCAGATACACTGGTGGCCAAGGTGCCGACCACGCCCGCATCCCCTGAGCAGGGTTGTGTCCGGGCGGTAACTGATTCCATCGGCGCTGACCAGTTGCGGCAGACGCAGTACTTCCTGCACGGGACTACTGTCGGTCTCAACGCGTTACTGGAACGCAAGGGCGCCAGGGTCGGCATGCTGGCTACCCGAGGGTTTCGCGATATCCTCGAAATCCGCCGCGGCGACCGCGATGAGATGTATAACCTGTTCTGGCAGTTGCCGGAGCCATTGGTTCCCAGGCGCTTGCGCCTGCCTGTGACCGGGCGGATACGGTCTGACGGCACGGTTCACATACCCTTTGAAATACAGGATGTCCTGGATGCGTTGGTGACTTTCACCAATGAGAGGGTGGACAGTATCGCAGTGGCATTTATGAATGCCTACGCCAACCCGACCCATGAACTGGCTGCGGAAGCAGCGCTCAGGGAGGCCGGTTTTTCAGGAGAAATCTCCCTGTCCCATAAGATATCCCGCGAATACCGGGAGTATGAGCGCACTTCCACAACCGTCATTGATGCCTTCGTGCGCGGGCGTATGTCGAATTATCTGCGGCGGCTGGAATCCGACCTGGGCGGCGCCGGGTTCAACGGCGCTTGCCTGATCACCCGGTCAGGCAGTGGTTCCATGACATTCTCGGAAGCTGAAGACCGGCCGTTCGAGACGATTATGTCGGGGCCGGTTGCAGGCGCTGAGGGTGGCGGCGAACTGTCCAGGCAACTGGAGCTGGGAGACCTGATCACGGCAGATGTCGGCGGCACCAGTTTTGATACCTGTATGATCACCCAGGGTCGGCCAACCTTGTTGTTCGAGGGCAAGATAGTCGGCATGCCCTTGCAGACTCCGTGGGTGGATGTGCGATCCATCGGAGCGGGAGGCGGGTCCATTGCCCAGGTCGACGTGGGTGGCCTGCTTCGAGTCGGCCCAGAGAGCGGTGGGGCCGACCCGGGTCCCGCCTGCTACGGCAAAGGCGGTGAAAATGCCTGTGTGACCGATGCGGCATATTATCTTGGCATGCTGGGAGAAGGGAAACTGGCATCGGGACTGCAACTTGACCTGTCACTGGCGGAGCAGGCCTTGCAACCGCTGGCGAGTAAATTGGGTTACGATCTGGATGCAACGGCCATCGGAATTATGGATATCGCCTCGGCATCCATGGCCGATGCGATCCGTGAAATCACCGTGGAACAGGGTATTGATCCGAGAAAGCTCAAACTGCTGGCTTTCGGGGGCGCCGGCCCTTTGATGAGTACCCTGCTGGCGCGCGACCTGGATATTACCGAGATAATCATCCCTCTCCATGCCGGCAATTTCTCTGCCTGGGGGCTGCTGGGGGCCGATCTGACACGGGCGACTGCGCGCACACGCATCATGCGGCTTGATGAGGACAGCCTGGCAATTGCCAATGATATGCTGGAAGAGATGTATTCGGACCTGGCCGCCCGTGCAGGTGGCGCAAGCGCCGGAGTTGCGTGGGCGCGGGAGATTGGTCTGGACATGCGTTACAAGGGACAGGAACATACGCTGAATATCAATGTGCCCGGCGAAAACGGCCGGATGACAATCACAACAGAACAGGTTCGCGATATCTTTACCCGTAATTACGATAGGACCTTCGGTAATACCATGGATGAGCCGGTGGAGATAGTATCGATCCGCGCCACGGTGAGACATGCCTTGCCTAGGAGGTCGGAGAGACTGTCGGCGCTGAACGGCGCGGACGGCATACAACAGGAGCGGAACGCATATTCTTTTACCGAAAAGAAACAAATGGAGTTCCGGATTCTTGAGCGCTCATCCATACAGGTCGGCGATACCCTGGCTGGACCTGCTATTATTAATGAACCGACAGCGACGACTTACCTTGATGCGAACTGGACCTGCAAGGTCCATGGTTCGGGGTGCCTGTTCATCTCGCGCCGTTAACCGGAGAGAATAATGGATACACTTGCTGATAGCGAAATCAGAATTTATCGGGCCTTGCCCGGTAAGGATACCGGCATTGATGCCGATCCGATACAGACCGAAATCATCCGGCATTCACTCAATTCAGCCGCCAACCAGATGAAACGAACCCTTATTCGAACTTCGTTCTCACCGGTTATCTACGAGGTGTTGGATTTTGCCGCCGCCCTGTACGATTCACAGGTGCGGTTGCTCGCCCAGGCGCCGTCCATCCCGCTGTTCATGGGGACACTGAATTTTTGCGTCGAAGCGGCGGTTGCGGGAGCCGGCGGTGTCGAGAACCTCGAACCCGGCGATGTGATTCTGTATAACTGGCCGTTTGGCACGGGTTCACATGCGCAGGATACGGCCATGGTCCAACCGGTATTTACCGAAGAGGGGGTTCTGGTCGGTTATTCGGCTATCAAGGCCCATTGGCTGGATATCGGCGCGGTAGCGCCGTACTGCACCGACACAACAGACGTTTTCCAGGAGGGAACATTTTTCCCGGGGGTAAAACTCTACCGGGGAGGAGAACTGGTTGATGATATTTACCGTTTAGCGCTTGCTAATTCGCGCATGCCCGCATTCGTTGCCGGGGATATTCAAGCGCAAGCGAGCGCTGTGGGTATCGGCGCGCGCAACCTGGTTCGTATCGTTGAACGTTATGGCCTGGAGGTATTCCGCAACGCGGTCGAACGTATTTTCGACCACGGCGAGGCAACGGTTCGCAGCTATTTTGAAAATATCCCCGACGGGCGTTACGTGGGGCGCGGCATGATGGACAACAACGGCGTTGACGACAAGCCAATTCCTTTCAGTGTCATTATCGAAGTAAACGGTTCGTCGGTGCGGGTGGATTTCACCAATTCTCCGGAAGTGCAGCCCGGGCCGGTAAACTGCCCGGTTGCGTCAACCGTTTCAGCCAGCCGCGTCGCCATTACCATGCTGGCCGGTGGCAATCAGGCGCCTTGTGACGGGCATTTCCGGTCGCTGGAGATTGTCACGCGCCGTAATTCCATGTTCGATCCCAACCCGCCGGCCCCTTGTTTCCTGTATGGCTGGCCGGCCATGCAATCCATGGAAGTCATCTACCATGCGATGTCCAAAGTCAATCCGGAGACCGTGCCGGCTTGTTCAGGCGGCGACCTGTGCGCGCTGGTATGGTGGGGGACAAGACAGGATACCGGCGAGATGTGGGGAGATGGCTCGCCGTTTCCGGTCGGTCACGGCGGCAGTGTGAAAGGAGATGGCAGCACGATGATGCACGCGGCCGAAGCGGCAACCCGGTTTGCCTCCATGGAAGTAATGGAGTCAAAATTTCCCTGGGTGGTTGAACAGTGCGAGTTCGCGCCGGACAGTTGTGGCGCGGGACAATATCGGGGTGGCATGGGTTATGACCTGGGATTTGAGTTGCTTGAAGACGCATTTTGCACTCCGACCCTGGAACGAACCCGAACCAGACCCTGGGGACTGGCCGGCGGTGGCGAGGCACGCGCCAACAGCGGAACCCTGCGTTTCCCGGATGGCAGGATGGAGTCCTTTACCAAGGCCACTGGTATGCAGGTACCCAAGGGCGCCGTGTTGACGATCCATGCCGGCGGCGGAGGCGGCTATGGGCCACCCCGAAAACGGCCACCGGAACAGGTCTTGAACGATCTGCAGGAAGGCTATATCACTAAAACCTTCGCACAGGAACACTACGGAGTATAGGGTCAGACTACGCCAACCTGACCCGCCGCTGTCACAATGCTGGGCCGATCCTATTCTTTTCCGAAGATTGTTTACCATGCGCTTTGGGGACATAAGCGCTGGAAGCCGGCCTGGCGTACGCCGGAGCCGAAGAAATCCTATGATGTAATCATTATCGGCGGCGGCGGGCATGGACTTGCCACGGCCTATTACCTGGCTAAAAAGCACGGTGTCTCAAATATCGCGGTACTGGAACGCGGTTGGATCGGGGGTGGCAACAGCGGTCGCAATACCCAGGTGACCCGGTCGAACTATTTCTATCCGGAGAGCGCCGCTTTTTTTGAGCATTCGCTGAAATTGTATGAAACCATGAGCCGGGACCTGAATATCAATGTGATGTTCAGCCAGCGCGGGGTGCTGAATCTTGCCCATAGCGATCATGATATGGAGATGTTGACGCGCTGGACCAATGCGATCCAGCTTAACGGTATCGATTCCGAGATGCTCACAGCGCAGCAAATTAAGGAGCTCGAGCCGCTCATGGACATTAATGCGCGTTTTCCTGTGGCCGGTGGATTTATACAGTGGCGCGGTGGTATCTCGCGGCACGATGCAGTCAACTGGGGTTACGCACGCGCCGCCGACGCCCTGGGTGTGGATATTATCCAGAACTGTACCGTGACCGGCTTGAAAATCAGCCGCGGCATGATTACCGGCGTTAATACTTCACTGGGAGATATTTCGGCGGAAAAAGTACATGTCACGGTAGCCGGCCACACCAGTGTGCTGGCGAAAATGGCGGGTATCCGCCTGCCGTTGACCAGCATGGCGTTACAGGCCATGGTATCAGAGCCGATTAAACCGGCGCTTAACCTGGTGACCGTGTCCGGCGCGATACACATGTATGTGAGCCAGTCCGATCGCGGCGAGATAGTCCTGGGCGCCGGCGCCGACATATATAATTCCTATGCCCAGCGCGGCAGCTACGATAACATCGAATCCTGTATCGCGGCATTCCTGACCCTGTATCCCCGTTTCAGCCGCTTGAAACTCATGCGCCAGTGGGCCGGTATCGTGGATATCACGCCGGATACCAGCCCCATTATGGGTATGACTCCCGTGCAAAACCTGTATATCAACTGTGGCTGGGGGACCGGTGGTTACAAGGCCATACCGGCCAGCGGTGACACCATGGCTTATACCATCGTTAAAGACCAGCCGCACGCGCTGATTACGCCATTCTCCCTGGATCGTTTCCAAACCGGCGCGCTGGTGGATGAATCGGCGGCGGCAGGCGTCGCGCATTAAACCGGATAGACCGCGAGTCAGGCGCAATGCTGCGAATCTCCTGCCCAATTTGTGGTGAACGCGACGAAAATGAGTTTGTGTTCGGCGGCCAGGCTCATATCGCCCGGCCTGAACCGGCGGAGCAGGCATCTGACCGCGAGTGGGCTGAATATCTTTTTTTCCGGGACAACCCCAAAGGCGTGCATTTCGAACGCTGGCAACACCGCTACGGCTGCCGGCAGTGGTTCAATGTTGCCCGTCATACCGTAAGCCATGAGCTCCTGGCCGTGTATCGTCTCGATGAAGCGCCTCCGGAGATAGGCCGGGAAGAAACGGTATGAATAACACTCAACCGATGCGGCTTGCAACAGGCGGCAGCATAGACCGTGAAAAACCGTTGTCATTCACGTTCGATGGCAAACAATACAGCGGCTTCAAAGGGGATACCCTGGCATCGGCATTACTGGCAAACGGGGTGCGCGTGGTGGGACGCAGTTTCAAGTATCATCGTCCCCGGGGGATTCTCGCTGCCGGCGCTGAGGAGTGCAACGCACTGGTGACTGTGGGGCAGGGCGGCCTGGAGGAACCCAATATCCGTGCGACCTTACAACCATTGTATGATGGCTTGACGGCGCGTAGCCAGAACTGCTGGCCCGGCGTAAAGTTCGATATTGGCCGCAGCCTTGATTACCTGCATTTTCTCTGGCCTGCCGGGTTTTACAACAAGACGTTTATCTGGCCTCACTGGCGCTGGTACGAGGGGTTTATCCGGCGCTTGTCGGGCCTGGGCAAGCTGCCGCCCGATGCAGACCCGGATCACTATATACAGCATAATGTTCATTGTGATGTCCTGGTCGTAGGCGCCGGACCTGCCGGGCTGAGCGCCGCGCTGGCAGCCAGTGAGCAGGGGTCCAAGGTCGTTCTTATTGAACAGGACAGCGTCCCGGGCGGCAGCCTGCTCTGGAGTGGAGAGAGCATTAACGGAACGCAGGCAAATACGTGGCTGCAAGACAGTGTGCGCGTCTTACGGCAACGGGACAACGTTACTTTGTTGACCAATACCACGGCCTCAGCCTGGTTTGACCATCGTATGGTGATTGCGAGCGAGATGCTGTGTGACCGGCGCAGCGCAGCGGAGAGCAAAGGGCCGCGGCAGCGGCTGTGGAAGGTCCATGCACGCGCGACGGTACTCGCCACAGGCGCTATTGAGCAGCCACTGGTGTTCGCCAATAACGACCGTCCCGGCATCATGCTGGCAAGCGCCGCGCAACAGTATTGTAACCGCTACGCGGTGGCGACCGGGAGACGCATAGCCATAGCGACCAACAACGACAGCGCATATGGCGCTGTCCGGGCGCTGAGGAACGCAGGTATTGATGTGGTTGCGATGATCGATTCACGGCAACAGCTCACAGAAAAAAGTGCACGGTTGATACAGGCTCAAGGCATGACGGTATTTCATAACGCGCTGGCGCTGGATAGCCGCGGCGATAAAGGTGTACGCAGCGTAGCCGTTGCCAGGCGGGGCAGTACGCAAACGCTGGCGACGTTACAGTGTGACTGTGTCGCGATGGCCGGAGGCTGGCAGCCGGCTGTTCATCTCTTTACCCAGGCGCGCGGCAGGTTGCGCTATGATGCCGCGCTGGGGGCGTTCATGCCGGATCAGGCTCCCGCCCATATGCACGTAGCAGGCATGGTGGCCGGCGCGCTGACCCTGGATAACGCACTGGAGCAGGGCCGGGACGCCGGTCTCGCGGCCGTTGGTGACGAGCTTCAGGGGCGTGGCCGGACGCGCCGGAAGCACGCCGGCGCGCTGCATATTGAACGCATCGGCTGTGAGCATCGCATAGGTCGTCAGTGGATTGATTTTCAGTATGACGTGACCTTACAGGACATCGATATCGCAACGGCTGAGAACTATACCTCTGTTGAACACATGAAACGATATACTACCGCAGGCATGGCCGTGGACCAGGGCAAGACCGCCAACCTGAACGCGTTACTGGCGCTGGCGCAACGCACCGGACGCACGCCGGACGAGGTGGGCACCACCACTTTTCGTCCATTTTACCTGCCGGTAACCCTGGGTGCGCTGGCCGGGCGCAACAGGGGTGATTTCTATGCTCCGGTGCGGCACAGCCCGCTGTTTTACTGCCACCAACAGGCAAATGCCCTGTTTGATGATTACGGTGGCTGGCGCCGCCCCCGGGTTTACCTGCGCAAAGGTGAAAACGAACAACAAGCCGTTGCCAGGGAGGCCGTGGCCGCACGTACTTCGGTTGTGATCTTTGACGGTTCGCCGTTGGGCAAATTCGAAGTATCCGGCTCGGATGCCGCCGAATTTCTGCACCGCGTTTACATCAATAACGTTACGTCATTGAAAACGGGCCGCGCCCGTTACGGCCTGATGCTGAATGAAAACGGCATTGTTATCGACGACGGCATTTTCGCCCGGATTTCCGCCAACGGATACCTGGTACACACCACCAGCGGCGGGGCTGACCGGATCCATGCCTGGATGGAAGCGCTGTTGCAGGGCGACTGGCCGAACCTGGACGTGATCCTGACCCCTGTTACCAGCCAATGGGCAAACATAGCCGTATCCGGTCCGCGGTCGAGAGAACTGGTGGAACGGCTGGAAACCGGTATCGATCTCGGCAATAACGGTATGCCTCACCTGTCCGTTATGGCCGGAACAATCGGCGATATACCGCTACGCGTGCTAAGAGCCGGTTATACCGGTGAGTTGTGTTATGAACTCAACGTTCCCGCCGACCGCGGAGCAGCCTTGTGGAACCGGCTGTTGGAACGGGGAGATGACCTGGACCTGATGCCGATCGGAATCGAGACGCTGACGGTGCTGAGAATCGAGAAAGGCTATCTGCATATCGGCAGTGATACTGACGGTGCGAGCATGCCGCGGGATATCGGTTGGGGCCATGTGACTGACAATAAACAGGGTGAATTTCTTGGTAAGCGCTCCCTGCTGCGTCCCTTTAATACACGTGACGGGCGTCTGGAATTCGTTGGTCTCACACCCGTGCGGGAAGGGGGTGAGCTGGTTGCCGGCGCGCATGTGATTGGCGTGCAATACACAAAAGCGCCGGCGCCCACCCAGGGCTACGTGACTTCCGCGTGTTACAGCCCGAACCTGAAGCGCTACGTGGGGCTCGGACTGGTTCAGGATGGCAGGAGTCGGCTGGATGAAACAGTGCACTTGTTTGATAACGGCAAGGTGTATCCCGCGCGTATTTCCCGGCCTGCCGCCTGGGACCCGCAAGGAGACAGGTTGCATGTCTGAACTGAATCCGTGTTACGCATTGCAGGGCAGTGATGGACAGGCGCTGGTTTTGCAGACGGATCGCCTGGTACTGCAGGCGATCAACAATGTTCGCAAGCTGCGCTTGCAAGCCCGGCCGGACACGGAGATAAACCCGGCGCCGCTTGAAGCGTTACTGGGCATGACATTACCGCAAAACCCGCGGGAAAAGGTCAACCATGAGCCGGCAGCCTACTGGCTGGCCCCCAATGACTGGCTGCTGCTCGACCCGGCGCCGGCCGGCGGCAATATCAGCAATGTATTGCGGGAAGCAGCCGGTGGCGCCACGTGCGTTGTCACCGATGTGAGTGATGCCTGGAGCATCATAGAGATTTCCGGCGCGGATGCCGCGGCAAAATTGGCGGAAGGCTGCTCGGTAGACCTTGATGACGATGCATTCCCGGTTGGCCGGTATGCCTTGACCCGGTTGCAGCACCTGTCAGTAATCATACACAGACTGGACGACGGGTCAAAATTCCACCTCCTGGTTGACCGCAACCTGGCGTGTTTTCTCTGGGATTGGTTACGCATGTGAACCGGGACAACGCACCGGTTTTCAAGGACCTGGTCCTGGTTGGTGGAGGCCACGCCCATGTCACGGTATTGAAAAAGTTTGCAATGAAACCGGTGCCCGGGGTGCGCATTACCCTGGTTTGCCGGGAC
The DNA here is from genome assembly GCA_965221335.1 of Gammaproteobacteria bacterium. Taxonomy (GTDB): domain Bacteria; phylum Pseudomonadota; class Gammaproteobacteria; order Eutrophobiales; family Eutrophobiaceae; genus JAAXHV01. The sequence continues at coordinate 217,511 of CBDCSC010000006.1, forward strand.
TTGCAGGCGCCTTACTCCGGCATGTTGCCGGGATATATAGCCGGGCATTACCTATTTGACGACGCGCATATCGACCTGGTTCCGCTGTGCCGATTTGCCCGCGCCCGGTTTTTCCACGATGAAGTCATCGGTCTGGATACGGATAACAGGAAACTGATCTGCCGCAGCCGGCCGTACCTGGGTTATGATATTTTGTCGATTAACGTCGGCTCAGCGCCCGATATCGCCGCAGTCCCCGGCGCTGACGGCAAGGTTATTCCCGTAAAACCCATTGATGGTTTCGTCGGTAACTGGCGCAAACTGTGTGCGCGAATGTTGCAGCGTCAAAATGGCGCGCGCATCGGTATCGTCGGCGGCGGGGCAGGCGGCGTCGAACTGGCGCTTGCAGTTCAATACCGGCTGAAAGCATTACTGGCCGGGAAATGGCCGGATAATACAAGTCCTGAATTTCACTTGTTTACCGATGCCGGCGAGGTCCTTACAACACATAACCGCAATGTGCGCGCCAAGTTCCGGCGCGTGCTTAACGAGCGGAACATTCACGTACATACAGGGCACGAGGTGACCGAAGTCAGGGCCGGTGTGCTGCAATGTGCAAACGGCGCTACTTTTCAACTGGATGAGATCCTGTGGGTGACCAGGGCCCGCGCCCAGGACTGGCCGGGGCAGGCCGGATTGGATGTTGATGAACAGGGCTTTATCAAAGTCAACAATACTCTCGAGTCCGTCTCGCATCCCGGCATCTTTGCGGCCGGCGATATCGCGCATATGATTAACCATCCCCGGCCCAAGTCCGGTGTATTTGCCGTGCGCCAGGGAGCGCCGCTGTCACTGAATCTCCGCAACAGGTTGTTAAATCGCTCCCTCAAACCCTATTTTCCCCAGAGAGAGTTTCTGAGCCTGATTTCCACGGGTGATCAGTATGCCATCGCCTCACGCTCCTGGTGGGCGCTGGAAGGGCGCTGGGTGTGGCGCTGGAAGGACTGGATTGATCGCCGCTTCATGCGCAAGTACAACCGGCTTCCGGAAATGAAGGAGCCGGCACGGCGGGATATTCCCCGCGGCGTAGCCGATAAGGATGCGATCAGGGAGATATCCGCCATTGCGATGCGCTGTGGCGGGTGTGGCGCCAAGGTGGGCGCGACAGTGCTTGAAAATGCATTGGCTGGCCTTGAGCCGATCTCCCGGGACGATGTGCTTATCGGGTTGCACGAACCTGATGACGCCGCCGTGGCGAGTGTGCCGGCAGGCAAGGCAATAGTGCATACGGTCGATGCCTTCCGTTCGTTTATCGATGATCCGTACATCTTCGGACAGGTGGCGGCCAATCATGCGCTGAGCGATTTATTTGCGATGGGCGCACAGCCGCAAACGGCGCTGGCAATCGTGACCGTTCCCTACGCGGACGAAAAGAAGCTTGAAGAGCTGCTGTCGCACCTGCTGCAAGGCGCTCTCAAGGCGCTGAACGGGGCTGGCGCGGCGCTGGTAGGCGGGCATACCTCCGAAGGCGAGGAACTGTCCCTGGGATTCGCCGTGAACGGGTTGGTTGATCGGGAGCAGATCCTGCGCAAACGCGGCCTGCGTGCCGGCGACAGAATAGTGCTGACCAAGCCCATCGGCACCGGGACACTGTTTGCCGCCGATATGCGGCACAAGGCTAAAGGCGCTTGGATTGCGGCCGCGCTGGACTGTATGCTGCAATCAAACCGGGAAGCCGCCAAGCGCCTGTTTGACCATGGCGCCGCGGCCTGTACGGACGTCACCGGATTCGGCCTGTTGGGACACCTGGTGGAAATGATCAAGCCATCTGGCGTCGATGTCGAGATTGACCTGGGCGCGATTCCGTGTCTTGATGGCGCTGAAGAGACGATTGCAGCCGGCATCTTCAGTTCCCTGCAGCCCCAGAACCTGCGACTGCGCCGGGCGATACGTGACGCTGAGAACGTATCAAAAGATACGCGCTACCCGTTGATATTTGACCCGCAAACATCCGGCGGACTGCTTGCCGGCGTTCCTGCAGAACAGGCCGAAGCCTGTGTTACCGCGCTACGTGAATTGGGCTATGCCCAAACTGCAATTATCGGCAGGGTATTGCCTGAGAGTAATAGGCTGGAACCGGTTAGGCTCGTCAGGAAGTCATAGATTATCCAGTAGGGCCTGCCACAACTTGCTTTCGCGTTCCGGGGTGAACAAGTGTTTGCGTTTGCTTCCGTGCTCGCGCAGATGTTGCAGGAATTCTTGCTCGTTTTCCGCCCGCTGTAACAACGCGCATAATGTTTCGGTGTCTGTTACCGGATAATAACCGGGATAATCGTCGCCGAGCAGGCCGGTATTGCCGTCGATCGCGGAGGCAATCACGGGAACGCCTGCGACCAGGGCTTCGGAAATGACATTCGCGCCGCCTTCCATGGTTGAGCTGTGAACCAGTGCATGGGTCTTCAGAAACTGCTCTCTGACCTGCCAGGCGCTGACCTCGCCGCGCCAATGATAACGGGGATTGATTGCCATCTCCGCGCGCGCCCGTGCAGCCCATTCAGCATTTTGCGCGTTGCCAAGATGGATTACCCGCAGGCGTGACCGTTGTGCAAGATTGCGCGCGGCGTAAGCGGTTCTGAACGGGTCTTTCTCTGCGCGTAAATGGCCGATAACGCAGACGTCGAACGTGCGTACTGAGGGACGGCGCGGGCGCGCCGGCGGCGTTGCCGATTGATGGATAACATGCAGCTTGTCGTGGAATGATGCCGGGAGCGCCCGGTGTGCAAGGTCATGCAGGCAGACCAGTGCATCGGCGGTCTGCATCGAACCCAGGGTTTCCTTCGCGTGACTGTATTGGAAGCGATAAATATCCGTTCCGGTCAGCGCAACCACCAGCGGGCGGGTCGGATAGCGCGTACGAAAGCGCGCGATCGAAGTGGCGCTACGCCAGGCATGCAATGCCACCATCATATCTCCAGGCATCCCATCCCAGTCGGATTGCACTGTTACCCTGTGGCCAATACCTCGCAGCAGTCGCGCCCAACGCGTTGCGGTCACGCGATTGCCCGTCTTCGATTGTTTTGTTGCGGGCGTGATCAGGATAATTTTCATCCGCTACGCACTGTCTGATGGCATTATTGTCAACAGGTTATCATAACTCCTCGGCAGTAACTCTCTATCCTGCGATGAAGCGAATTGGTGACTGCTTCGGCTTGAGCTACAATAAATGGCGATGCAACAGCTAAGCGGCAAATATTTAAAGGAAATCATGCTGGATGCCCATCAGCGTACGCTGGAGTTGATCGCCGGCCTGGATGACGCGCAGTTGATGGGGCCAAAGTTGCCCATCGTCAATCCGTTGCGCTGGGAAATAGGGCATGTTGCCTGGTTTCATGAAAAGTTTATCTTACGCGATTTGTATGATTGCCCGCCGTTGCTGGCAAATGGTGATTCCCTCTATGATTCCATCGCCATCGATCACGATCAGCGCTGGGATTTACCGTTGTTGAGCATGCGGGAGACGCTGGACTATATAGGGAACGTCCTGGGCCACTGCCTGGCGCGGTTGCCGGATGGCGCGGCAGACCCGGAACAGAGTTATATCTACCGGTTTTCCACCTACCACGAGGACATGCATACCGAGGCCTATTGCTGGTCGCGCCAGACCCTGGCCTACCCGCAGCCCGCTTTTGCCGCTGCGGGCAAACCGGAGGATGCAGGCGCCGGGGCCTGGTCTGGGGATGTGGCGATCCCTGGCGGGGTGTTTTCTCCGGGCGCCGTGGAAGCGACGCCGTTTGTGTTTGATAACGAGAAATGGGCGCACAAGACAACCCTGGAGCCGTTTCATATTGCAAAAGCGCCGGTGACCAATGCCGAGTTCATGGAATTTGTCGCTGCCGGGGGCTACCTGTGCCGGGAGTTCTGGAGTGATGCAGGCTGGTCCTGGCGCGAGCAAGCTGACGCCCGGCATCCCGTATACTGGCAGAACGGCGGCAAGGATGCGTGGCGGCTGAGGTGGTTTGATGACGTCGGGGAGCTGCCGCCGCATCAGCCTGTTATCCATGTCAACTGGCATGAGGCCAATGCGTACTGCCGTTGGGCAGGCAGGCGTTTGCCGACGGAAGCGGAGTGGGAAGCGGCGGCGTTGGGCGAACCTGCCGATGACCACAGCAGGCTTGCTTTGAAGAAACGCAGTTACCCGTGGGGGGAACAACCTCCTGGTGAACTTCATGCCAATCTTGATGGCCGGGCGCTGGGCTGTGTCGATGTCGCAGCCCTGCCGGCGGGGGACAGCGCGTTCGGCTGCCGGCAGATGCTAGGCAACGTATGGGAATGGACTGCATCCACGTTTGCGCCGTTCCCGGGCTTTTCGCCGGATGCCTACAAAGAATATTCCGAACCGCTGTTTTATCACACGAAAGTATTGAAGGGTGGCGCCTGGGCTACCCGGAGCCGGATGATAACAGGCCGCTACCGTAACTTTTTCACGCCTGACCGGCGCGATGTGCTCGCGGGTTTCAGAACCTGCGCTCTTTAGCAATGGGCATAAATATCCGGAGTTTGAGACGCCTGCCATCCGTGGATCGCGTGCTGCGGGAAGCGTCTGATTTGGTCGAGCGTTGGGGACATGAGCGGGTGGCTGTTGCGATACGCAATACGCTAGAGCAGGTGCGCGCAAACATGGAAGAATTCGCTGCTCTCGACAAGTCAGCGCTATTGGAGCAAGTCGTTTCCATACTGGCGTGCAGGCTGGAACAGGAGTCCGCGGGCAGCCTGGTCAGTGTGTTCAACCTGACCGGCACCGTCCTGCATACCAACCTGGGCCGCGCGGTACTGCCGCGCGCGGCGCTGGACAACGCGCTGGCCTTGGCCCAGACACCGGTAAACCTGGAATTTGACCTGGAGAGCGGCACGCGCGGAGATCGCGATGAGCATATCGAACCACTGATCTGCGAACTCTGCGGGGTGGAAGCGGCAACCGTGGTGAACAACAATGCCGCCGCAGTATTACTGGTATTGAATACTTTGGCTAAAGGCCGGGAGGTTCCGGTCTCACGCGGCGAACTGGTCGAGATTGGCGGTTCTTTTCGCATCCCGGATATCATGCAGGGTTCAGGCTGTGCGCTGGTTGAGGTCGGTACGACCAACCGTACCCATTTGCAGGACTACCACAATGCGATCAATGACAGGACGGCGTTGTTGTTAAAAGTTCATGCCAGTAACTATCAGATCCGCGGGTTTACCCATAGTGTTCCCGAGAAAGAGTTGGCTCAACTGGCCCACCAGCGCGGGTTGCCGCTGGTTGTCGACCTGGGTAGCGGTAATCTGATCGACTTTGCCGCCTTCAACCTGCCTGATGAGCCTACGGTCGCGCAAGCGCTGAAGAGTGGCGCCGATATTGTAACCTTCAGTGGAGACAAGCTGTTGGGCGGTCCCCAATGCGGCATAATCGCCGGCGAACACGCATTGATCGCCAGGATGAAGAACAATCCGCTGAAACGCGCGCTAAGGGTTGACAAGATAACCCTGGCTGTCCTGTCAGAGGTGTTGAAACTCTATCAAAACCCCGCGCGGCTTGCACAGGATCTGCCGGCTCTGGCCGCGCTGACACGTCCACCGGATGCTATCCGCGCCCAGGCTGAGCGGATCGCCCCTGCGCTCGCGGACGCGCTGGCGCCGCGTTATCAAGTCGAGGTCTGCGAATGTCACAGCCAGGTTGGCAGCGGTGCGCTGCCGATTGATACACTGGCAAGTTACGGGTTAAGGATCAGCGCGGTGGAAGAGTCGGATGAAGCGATCAGACTGCTGGCGGCATCCATGCGCCGTCTGCCCACACCGGTCATAGGCCGGATCAACCAACGCGCTTATTTCCTGGATCTGCGCTGCCTGGACCGGGAGGAAGAGTTTATTTCCCAGTTACGGAGTACTGGTACTGGTCTCCCGGATCATCTTCCGGAACATGCGCACGCCGACAAGTTTGAGCATCAGTTTTTGGAATAGGGATGGGGGCGTTGAGTTGGCTGCGGAGACATATCGGTTTATGCCGAGTTGCTCGCACAGGTCTTCGGACATGACCTGCATCGGCCCGTCCGACGGGATGCCGGTCGCATCGGCGATGCGCACCATGCGCTGAAAGTTCGATACCACCCCCGCAGCGTCGATCATCGCCGCCGAACCCATCTTATCCGACAAAGTCTGGCGCGCGCGGTCCAGTTCAAAGCCGTCGACGCCCATGCAGGCATTCGCGAACTGCAGCAGTTCCTGGGAATCCGGTATACCCTTGATCTCGGTGCAGGCGGGATCAGTGAGGCCATCGAAGTCGATGGACCCGCCTGTCAGCCTGACGCTCTCACGGAGCATCACCACATGTGAGGAAGTTCAGTAAAAACAGCCGTTCAGCGCAGATACCCGGGCGGCCACAATCTCGGTCTGGGGACGGGTCAGGGTTCCCTGCGGCGGCCTGGTCATATTCCAGACCTCGTGCACATCCAGGTAATGCGCGTCGGACTGCTCAAGCAGGTTGCGGACTTCGTCAGGAACCAGGCTCATGGCTCTGATCACATAGCCGCGCATGTCGCCTTCCCACAGGTCCGCATCCGGCCCGCTATCGACCCGCGTCGGCAGTATCGGCACCCAGGCGCCCTCGTGGGATACATTGGCCGGACGGTAGCGGCTGGGTTCGCCCGGTTGCGGATCCGGCAGTTCATTCAAAGGCAGGCCCAGGCAACGGCAGAACTCGTCGATGGAGAACACCGAGACCAGTGTGCCGATGATCTCAATATATTTTTCTTCGCTGAGACCCTGTTGCATGATCCCGTCGAACCAGGATTTCGTCAGGCGCGCCGAGTCGGTGGTGACCCGGTGGATCACTTCGATTACGACATCCGGAAGATCGGTGACGGTGTCATGGGCGCCGTCAACCGTGTAAGGTGACAACGATTCCTTGCGCCGGCTGCACAGTCTGCACTGTAGCGCCTGGCGTATTTCCCTGGCAATGTCAACACGCTCAGCGCCGGTGAACCAGGTACCCGGCGCGGCTAGCCGCTGCCAGTAACGATTGTGGCAGGCGGCAAAGTCTGCGCGTACCGGCCAGGGGGCGTTGCTGTAGTTGATCTCAGTCACTGCCCACTATTCTCAATAATTTTGCAGGTAACGTCAATGCAATTTTGCCGGTAAGTGATACTATTCCTGCCCTTGCTAGGATATTGCCCGGAGTGAACTGGTGTAATATCGAGGCAATTTTAGGCAATACTTGAAGACGGGATATTCAATCATGTGGCAATTCTGGATCGATCGCGGCGGCACGTTTACCGATATAGTCGCCAAATCTCCCGAAGGCCGGTTACACAGCCACAAGCTGCTCTCCGAAAACCCCGGGCATTACCGGGATGCGGCCGTGCAGGGGATTCGTGACATTCTCGGCCTTGCGCCCGGCGCCGCCATTCCTCCGAACACTATTGAACAGGTGAAGATGGGCACCACTGTGGCTACCAATGCACTGCTGGAGCGTAACGGCGAGCGTACCGTGTTTGTGACCACCAGGGGTTTTGCGGACGCGCTGCGTATCGGCTACCAGGATCGCCCGCGCCTGTTTGATCGCCATATCGTGCTGCCGGCGCTGTTATATGAGCGCGTAATAGAAGTGGATGAGCGTGTCGATGCCGAGGGCAAGGTGTTGTGCCCTCTCAATCAAGAGTGGGTCAGGGCCGACTTGAAGTCGGTATTCGATACCGGGATCCGATCAGTAGCGGTTGCCTTCATGCATGGTTATCGCCAACGCGGCCATGAACGCAAGGTCGGTGAAATTTGCCGGCAGCTCGGTTTTACCCAGGTTTCCCTGAGTCATGAAGTCAGTCCCCTGGTCAAACTGGTTGCACGTGGTGACACCACCGTTGTCGACGCCTACCTGTCACCTATCCTGCGCCGCTACGTGGAGCAGGTTGCCGATGAGCTGGGCATTGAGGATGGCAGCGGCACGCGCCTGCTGTTCATGCAGTCCAACGGCGGGCTCACCGATGCCCACCTGTTCCGGGGCAAGGATGCGATCTTCTCCGGCCCTGCCGGCGGTGTGGTGGGCATGACCCGGACTGCCGAAATGAGCGGGCTGCACAAGTTGATCGGTTTCGATATGGGAGGCACTTCAACCGACGTGAGCCACTATGACGGCGAGTATGAGCGCAGTTTTGAAACACAGGTGGCCGGCGTGCGCATGCGCGCGCCGATGATGAATATCCATACAGTGGCCGCGGGCGGAGGTTCGATACTTCGCTATGATGGCGCCCGTTTCAGGGTTGGGCCCGAATCCGCCGGCGCCGATCCCGGCCCGGCCTGTTACCGGCGCGGCGGGCCGCTGACCGTAACCGATTGCAATGTGATGCTGGGAAAAATCCAGCCGCAGCATTTCCCGGCCATCTTCGGCGCCACAGGTAATGAACAACCGGATCGGGAAACAGTGGAACGGAAGTTTATCGACCTTGCGCAGAGAGTTTCCCGCACCCGGCGAAAAACCGTAAGCGCTGAAGATGTGGCGCAGGGCTTTTTGCGCATTGCCGTGGAAAACATGGCCAATGCGATTAAAAAAATTTCTCTGCAACGCGGTTATGACGTCACCGAATACACGCTTAATTGCTTTGGCAGCGCCGCCGGCCAGCATGCTTGCGCGGTCGCGGACTCGCTGGGTATGGACCGGATTTTTCTGCATCCGCTTGCCGGGGTGTTATCCGCCTACGGCATGGGACTCGCCGAACTGCGGGTACTGCGCGAGGCGCAAGTAGGTATTGATTTTAACGGTCCCGACGTGGAAAAGGAAATTGCGATACACAGCCGGCCGCTGGCTGTCTCCGCCCGTGCCGCGCTGCGGCAGCAAGGGGTGAATGCACAGAATATCTCCATTATTGTCAGGGTTCACATGCGCTACCAGGGCACCGACACCAGCCTGGAAGTTGACGCCGGCAGCGCCACACAAATGTTGTCTGATTTTGAAGCCGCACACCGCCGCCGCTTCGGCTTTGTGGCGCGCGAGCGGGGCCTGGTCATTGAGTCCCTGGCGGTGGAGGCTGTCGGCGAAACGGATTTCGGGATCGACCCGGAGACGGACTCGCCCATGCCGGAACAGGACCCGCCTGTACACGAGCGGGTCGGCATGTACTCTGATGGGCAATGGCGGGACATACCCCTGTACCTGCGCGCGCACCTGCTCCCTGAACAGGTGCTTGAGGGGCCTGCCATCATCATCGAACCTACGGGTACGATCGTAGTCGAGCAGGGTTGGCGCGGCACGCTGAACCGCCGTGGCCACCTGGTGCTCGAACGTCACGCCAAATGTGACAACCGGGAGACTGTCGGCACCGGCGCCGATCCGGTGATGCTCGAGGTGTTCAATAACCTGTTCATGTCGATCGCCGAGCAGATGGGCGTTACCCTGCAGAACACCGCGTACTCCGTGAATATCAAGGAACGCCTGGATTTTTCCTGTGCGCTGTTCAATGCCGAAGGTAAATTGGTGGCCAACGCCCCGCACATACCCGTGCACCTGGGTTCGATGGGTGAATCCGTACAGCGCGTCATTGATGCCAACAAGGGCCATATCGAGCCCGGTAATGTATATGTACTCAATGCCCCGTATGCGGGCGGCACCCACCTGCCTGATGTAACCGTGATTACGCCGGTGTTTGATGATCGGGGTGAGAACATCCTGTTTTACCTGGCTTCACGCGGACACCATGCCGACATAGGCGGGCGCACACCCGGCTCGGCCCCGCCGGACAGCGCCCATATCGACGAGGAGGGAGTGCTGATTGACAACTTCCTGCTGGTGGAGAACGGCCGGTTGCGTGAGCGGGAGATACGGAAATTGCTGGGATCGGGCAAGTACCCTTGCCGCAATATCGACCAGAACCTGGCCGACCTGGCAGCGCAGGTAGCCGCCAACGAGACCGGTCTTAACGAATTGCGCCGAATAGTCGGACATTACGGCATCGATGTAGTGGATGCCTATATGCGGCATGTGCAGGACAACGCCGAGGAGTCGGTGCGGCGGGTACTGCAAACATTGCAGGATGGAGAATTCGACTACCGGATGGACCAGGGTTGCGTGATCCGCGTTCGCTTGTCCGTTGACCGCGAAAACCGAGAGGCGAGTATTGATTTTACCGGCACCTCCATGCAGAACCCGACGAACTACAACGCTCCGAGCGCGGTCTGCCGGGCCGCGATCCTGTACGTGTTACGCACGCTGGTCGACGATGACATCCCGTTGAACGAAGGTTGCCTCAAACCGATCAGACTGATCCTGCCTGAGCGCTCAATGCTCGCGCCCGAATATCCGGCGGCAGTAATGGCCGGCAATATCGAAGTGTCCCAGGCGCTTGCGAACGCGCTGTATGGCGCCCTGGGGACCCTGGCCGCATCACAGGGCACGATGAACAATATCTTCTACGGTAACGAGCGGCACCAGAATTACGATACCGTCTGCGGCGGCACGGGCGCCGGACCGCAGCATCCCGGTACGGATGCCGTACACAGTCATATGACCAATACCCGTATGACTGATCCGGAGATACTGGAATTGCGATTTCCCGTGCGCTTGGAGGAGTTTTCCATCCGCCGGGGTTCGGGTGGCGCCGGCAGGCATTACGGGGGAAACGGTATGCTGCGCAAATTGCGCTTCCTGGAGCCTATGACCGTCACCACGTTGAGTTCCCACAGAGTGGTGCCACCTTTCGGAGTGGCGGGAGGAAAACCAGGCCGGCGCGGTAATAACTATGTGGAGCGGGCTGACGGTGAATATGTACAACTCAGGGGCGATGACGAGATCGAAGTCAATACCGGCGATATGTTCGTCATGGAAACACCGGGAGGAGGGGGCTTTGGCAAGGTCTGATCCTGATAAACCAGTAATGAGAAATGACTACTGTTGTTTCAACCTGAGATAGCTATGGAACCTCTGATTAAGTCAGAGGTTCCTGCGACACATGGATGTATCGCCAAATTCGATGACGATAAGTCATTGAATTTGAAAGCAAAACAAAAATCGCTTTTTTGTTTTGCGTGCACTGACAAGTCCAGGATGGACTTGTTCAGAGCTTCCCTATATATCCACCATTCCCGTGAAAACGGGAATCCAGAAAGGAACTCTTCCTTAGTTTGGAAACTTGTTACCCGCTGGTTTCCCGGTAATGTGAGAATAGGAATGGAAAGTGGCTAGCGTATATTATAGTAAACTCTGAGACTTAATCAGAGTTTCCTAAAATAGGGTAGAACTGATATGACAGAGATTGCCAGAAGTACCGGTGAATGGCAACAGGCGGATATTGATAATTACCTGCACCCGTTCACTGATTATAAGGCGCTGCTGAGCGAAAAGGCGCTTGTCATCAAGCGCGGGAAAGGTTGTTATGTCTGGGACAATGACAATAACAGGTACCTTGACGGTTTGGCCGGCCTTGCCTGTGTCAATATCGGTTACGGCCGAACTGAACTCGGGGAGGCTGCCGCCGCACAGGTGGAACAGTTAAGCTACTTCAACAGTTTTTTCAAATCGACGAATCCACTGGCGGTCACACTGGCCGAGAAACTGGTTGAGATAACGCCTGTTGGATTGAACCACGTCTTCTACGCCAACTCCGGTTCCGAGGCAAACGATACCGCATTACGCATGGTAAGACAGTATTGGATGCTTGAAGGGCAGTCGAAAAAGCAGACGATCATCGCCCGGGAGATGGCCTATCACGGCAGCACCGTGGCGTCCGGCGCCTTGTCCGGTATGCCGTGGATGCATGAACAGGCCGCCGTGGTACCCGGTGTTGAGCATATTCAGTGTCCTTACCAGTTTCAGTACGGTCGGAATGTGAGCGAGGAAGAGTTCGGTGTTATCGCTGCAGGCTGGCTCGAGGACAGGATTCTGCAGACTGGTCCTGAGAAGGTGGCTGCGTTTTTTGCTGAACCGGTGCAAGGGGCCGGGGGCGCTAAGATTCCCCCGCGGAATTATTTTGATGAGGTCGGGAAGATCTGCAGGAAATACGATGTATTACTGGTTATCGATGAGGTGATTACCGGCTTTGGTCGGACCGGAAAGTGGTTCGCCAGCGATCTCATGCAGATAGAACAGGTGGACCTGATGTGTGTGGCCAAGGGAATCACTTCCGGTTACCTGCCGCTCTCTGCAGTCATGGTCGGCGACCGGGTTGCGGATACCCTGGTCGAAAAAGGCGGCGAATTCTATCATGGGTTCACCTATTCCGGCCATCCGGTGAGTTGCGCGGTGGCCCTTGAAAATATCCGCATCCTTGACGAAGAGGGAATAATCCGCCAGGTTGAGAAAGTAACCGGACCCTACCTGAAACAACGTTTAACGGCATTGTACGGGTCGCCGCTGGTAGCAGAGGCGCGCAGTTGCGGCATGATAGCCGCGGTCGAACTGGTGAGGAATTGTGAAAGTATGGAACCGATAGCTGACAATATGGAGGACATTGAGCGATACACCGAAGTATTTCGCGACCTGTGTCTTGAACAGGGCATCATTGTGCGCCCGATTGGCTCAACGATCATGATGTGTCCGCCGTTGATCATTACCGAACCGGAAATCGACTTCCTGGTGGAAAAAATGCAGGTTGCCCTGGAAGGATTTGAGAAGGTTATCTAGTACTAGCGCAGTCTGCAACAACACGAAAGTGAACTGGCGCTAACCAAATGCTAGTACTCGGTCCAGGATTGCAATGTCCTGAGGGCCACCTCGTTCTCGATTTGTGTTGGTACCGGCTGCGGACCAACGGGTAATGATTGCCCGTCCTGTGCCAGGCAGGCCAGGGACAGGGATTGCAGCGCCAGGCCCAGGTCCATGATTTCAATCGGGTTGCCGTCGCCGGCGGCCAGGTTGACCGAGTTGCCCTCGCTCAGGAGGTAGACGGTTTTGCCGTTATCCAGCTTGAATTGCCGTATTTCCGGCATGATGGTATGTGTCTCGACCGACAGTTCGCGCAGGCCGGCCAGGTCGATTTCTGTTTCAAACATGCCGGCATTGCAAATGACGGCGCCGTCCTTCAGCAGCGCCAGGTGGTCGCGTTGGAGCGCGCCCGGCCTGCCGGTGACGGTGATGACGAAGTCGCTGGCAGGCAATGCTTCATGCAAATCGGCCGTGTCGTAACCTTCCGTATGCGCTTCAAGGCGCGTCAGCGGGTCGATATCCACGACCGTTACGTGAGTACCCAGGCCGCGTAACGCGCGGGCAATGCCCTGGCCACAGAAGCCATATCCGATTATGGTTACCCGTTTGCCGCCGAGCAACAGGTTGGAACAGCGCATGATGCCGTCCACCACCGATTGGCCGACACCGTAACGGTTTTCGATGATCCGTTTTGCCCGGCTGTCATTGATGACAATAGTGGGGAACAAGTGTTCCGCGAGTTCCTCGCGCAAGCGGAAGCCGCCGGTGGTGGTCTCCTCGGTAGCGCCGATGATCCTTAATTTTACCCTGGAAAATTCCGGATCGGTAAGCGCGAGCACATGCAGGTCGGCGCCATTGTCTACAACCAGGTCGGGGCCGGTTGCCAGTACTCTTGACGCGTACTCCAGGTGCCGGGTGAACGTTTCGCTTTTCCTGGCAAACACCTGTACACGGTATTCCTGCACCAGCGCTGCGGCCACTTCATCCTGGGTGGTGCCGGGACTGCCGGTGATGGCGATCTCTGCGCCACCGCTGAGCAACGCATCCAGCCAGATGCCGGTCTTTGCCTCCACGTGCAGGCAAATGCCGATGCGCATGCCCGCAAAAGGCCTGCTGCGGGCGAACTCCTGTTTTATTCCGCGCAGTATCGGCATTTGCTCCCGCACCCAGTCCATGCGCTGCAAACCTTGGCGCGCCAGACCGATATCTTCTATCTCGTAGGAAAAATCAGTCATCATTAACCTCTTCTTCATTCCTGCGCCAGCAGGCGTGCGAATCCGGCCGGCGCTTGCCGCTCAGGTCATTCTCATTTGCGCGCATGCAGGTGCCCAATCACAAGGCGCGGATGAAACCCGGTTTGCCGTTCCCGACGACAAAACGCGCCAGGTCAGAGACTCCGGATTGCGCATCCCTGACATTATCCAGCGCGCGCACCGTTGTATTCCACTCGTTTGCATTCGCTTCATGTAACAGGTAGCCGCGCTTGTCCGGTTCATAGAATTTTATTTGCGGATTGCGAACCAGGTTGTCTCTGATGGGTTGATCCATCTGTTCCGGCCAGTTGGCTGAGATGGAAGAAGTCACGAACTCCACCCCTGGAAAACGGTCGCCCGCGGCGTCGGACCCGCTTCCGTCAATCGCCCAGAAAGAGTGCATGTCACCGCTGAGGATCACTGCCTGGCCGGTGTCACTCTGCTTGATTTCATTGACAACCCTGTCCCTGTTTGCCGGGTAACCGTCCCAGGAACCGGTAAAGTTGAGGGTCTTGTTGCCGATATCAAGGTGGAACGGAGAGAACACACTGGTGGACGCAATCACATTCCACGTTGACTTGTTGCTTGCGATGCTTTCCATCAAAGATCGCTCCTGGGCCTTTCCCAACATGCTGCGCTGTTCATCGAATATCACAGGACAGCGTTCCCGGTAGTTGCCGAAGCCGTATGGGGGATCGTTGTTGCTGCAGAGATACTGGCTGTCGCGGAATTGGCGGGTGTCGAGCAGGTTTAGCTGAATCAGATCGCCGGCGTGAATGGTTCTGGGCAGGTCAAACCGATCGTCACCGGGGTTGTTGTAACCGCGCACCGGCATGTGCTCGTACCAGGCCTGGTAGGCGGCGGCCCTGCTCGCCAATCCGGCCGGGTCGGTATCGATTACGGCATCGTGGTTGTCAAGCGTGGTAAAAAAGGGCAGCCTGGCATGTGCCCGTTTCAGGGATGCATCGGTTTTGTACAGCGCATGCCGCCGCCGGAAACCATCAAGCGTAAGCGGCATATCTTCAACCTCGTGTCGCCTGAAAGTCTCGCCGTACGATGTTTCATAGATATAGTCGCCCAGGTGCACCACGAAGTCCGGGTTGTCGGCAATGATATGGTCGTAAGCGACGAAATAACCATGCGTGTAGTTCTGGCAGGAGGCCGTGACGAAACGTATGGATTCAACTTGGCTGCCCGGCGCGGGCAGGGTCTTGGTGCGGCCTGTTTCAGACCTGTATGTGCCCGTGGAAAACCGGTACCAGTACTCCTTCTCCGGTTCCAGTCCCTGTACGTCAACATGTATTGAGTGGGCCAGTTCCGGCATAGCCAACTCTTCGCCGTGGCGGATACGCCGCCGCATCCGTTCATCCTCAAACAACTCCCAGTGCACCGGTAGCACATCCTGGGCCATCCCGCCATCCGCAGCCTGCGGTTGCGGCGCCAACCGGGTCCACAATACGACCGAATCCTGTGTTACGTCTCCGGACGCGACTCCAAGCGTGAATGGATACCCGGACCTGTTAATTTCAGCAGTTAACGGCGCGGCAATACTGGATGCCGCCAACCCCGCGCTGGTACCGATTATGAAATCCCGCCGTTTCATTATCCGCTATAATACTACTCCCTTTCCAGTTTCAGAAATCACCATGCCGCCAAAGACAATCGATGCAGTTACAATGGGAAGGTGAGGGCAATCCTTACATCGCCAGCAGCCCGCGTACCTGATTATGGCTGCGGACTATCCTGTAAGCTCCCGCCTCGCACAGGCTGGCGCAAGTCCCGGCGCCGGTCAGCACTGCAATCGGCAGCACTCCCGCTGCATGACTTGCCTGCATATCGATAACGCTGTCCCCGATATAAACCGCATCGCCGGGGGCGATATCCATGCGTTCCAGGCACTTGTTGAGTCCTTCCGGGTCCGGTTTGTAATGTTTCACATCGTGGCCGGTGATAACAGTTTCGAACAGGTCCGCGACCCCCAGGCCGTACAGCAGGCCCAACGACGATTGCTTCGAACCGGTGACTATGCCCAGCGCATAGCCGGCTGCCTTGAGTTCGGTCAGGGTTTCCCGTACCCCGGCAAAAACCCCCGCATGGTCGCTGATGAGGTCGGGCCAGATCTCCTTGGCCCTGTCATTCAGTTTTTCAATCATGGCCGGGCGGTCTTTCATTGACTTGGGCACAACATAGTCCCAATAGGAGATACCCAGGTTCAGGGTTTCATACATGCGATCCCTGGATACTTCCAGGCCAAACTCCGCGCTGGTCCGCTTGGCGAGTTGGTAGAACGCGTCCACCGTATCGACCAGGGTGCCGTCCAGGTCAAACAGGACTGCACGGGTGCGCACGGGATCGATTAAATTCAAGCTGAGGCGGTCTCCATCGTTGAGGGAGAAATGCCGGCGCAATGACAGCGGCGCAATGACCTCCACCTGGTCATCCGGATAACCGTCGACCTGCGGAAAGATAATGGCCGCGGTGATATGGTCGTTGACCTGCACCGGATAGCAGCGGGCATCGCAGTTGCCGGCAGCAGGCGCGTGGATGCCGATACCGTCCTGATTTCTCAGGGAATGCCATTCGGCAAGGGAACCCGCATCGTCCAATTTCAGGTTCAGCGTGCCGGGCCAGGTATCAATGCCCAGTTTGTCCAGGAATTGCCGCTTGGCATAGTCCAGTTCGGTAAAACGCGCGGCTTGCCCTGTTCCGGTAACCACACGGCCGGTTAGTTTCAACTTGGGAACCTCTGATTAAGTCTCAGAGGTTCCTACGATACAAGGATGTATCGTCAAAATCAATGTCAGTAAGGCATTGATTTTGGGAGGAAAACAAAAATCGCATTTTTGTTTTCCATACTCTGACAAGTCCAGGATGGACTTGTTCAGAGTTTCCCTTGATAAATCCCCTATTATGATGCGGAATGTAAAGGAAGCTCTGAATAAGCCTCAGAGCTTCCTAAACAATATAATCCAGATTGATATGGATTTGAATCCCTTTTTATCCGGCATGAACAGTGAGTGTTGTACGCGCCAGTTTGCTATCATTCCGAACCATGGCTGCGCACGAGATCGAATTCCGCCACCTGTCCAAATCCTATTGGGAGGCCGACCGCGAACATGTCGTTCTGCATGATGTAAACGGTGTGGTGCGCGCAGGGGAATTTATCGTGTTGCTCGGCAAGAGCGGGTGCGGGAAATCCACGCTGTTGAATCTTATCAGTGGTATCGATGCGCCAAGCCGGGGCGATATACTGGTCAACGGGCAATCGCTGACCGCGATGAGCGAAGATGAGCGCACGTTGTTCCGCCGCCGTCATATCGGTTTCGTGTACCAGAGCTTCAACCTGATCCCCACATTGACGGTAAGGGACAACCTGTTGTTACCGCTGGCGTTGACGCGCCAGCTTGACCGCGACAGCCGGACAAAACCGGCAGACATGCTGGCGCAACTCGGTATTGCGCAGCGGCTGGATTATTACCCCGACAAGCTGTCCACCGGCGAACAGCAACGCATTGCCATCGGCAGGGCGCTGATCCATAACCCCTCCATCATCCTCGCCGATGAACCCACCGGAAACCTCGATCATGACACCGGACAGGAAGTGTTGAGCCTGCTCGACCGGCTGGTGCGCCGCGCCGGCAGAACCCTGATCATGGTTACCCACAGCCGGGAGGTTATCGGGCTGGCCGACCGGCTGATGACAATACGGGATTGCCGGTTGGAAGAAAGCGCTTGCTAAGCTTTAACAACGTCCTGTTCCGTTCGAGCGCGCGCTTTTTCCTGCGTCATCCCGCGCAATTGGGGCTGGCCGTAACCGGCATTGCCCTGGCCGTTGCCGTGGTGGTGTCCGTTGACCTGGTCAACAACAGCGCCAGGCATTCCTTCGAACGGTCCACTGCAACCATCACCGGCGGGGCTACCCATCGTATCATTGCCGGACCCGCTGGGCTTGATGAAACGCTGTATACGCGATTGCGTATCGATCACGGCCTGCGCGCCACCGCGCCCATCATCGAGGCCAGGGTGGCCCTGGAGAAGAACACAAAGCGGGAGGCGCTGGTCTTGCTTGGTCTTGACCCGTTCGCGGAACGGAATTTTCGCACCTATGCCGGGTTCAACAACCTCCGCAGTGCGGAAGGAGAGGGCGCCCTGATCCCCTTGTTGGCGGAGGCAAGTACCGTACTCGTCGATGCCACAACGGCAACCCGGCTGGGACTGCGGGCAAACGATGAAGCTGACCTGGTGACCGGCGGCCGGAGGCTACCCGTGCGTGTGGCAGGCATTATTGCCGAGACCGCAACGGGATCTTCCCATACCCCCGATAACCTGCTGGTGGCGGACATAGCCACTGCCCAGGAACTGCTTGGTATGCAGGGTCGGATCAGCCGTATCGATGTGTTGCTAGAAGACGGGGACGGCACGGCCGGGAACATGTTGCAATCATTGTTGCCGCCGGGTGCGGCATTGCTTCCCGCAACAACGAGAACCCGTTCTGTTGAACAGATGACCGGTGCATTTCATACCAATCTTACCGCATTGAGCCTGCTGGCCTTGCTGGTGGGCATGTTTCTCATCTATAACACGATGACGTTCATCGTGGTGCAGCGGCGGCCCCTGTTGGGCCGGTTGCGGGCGCTGGGCGTAACACGGCGGCAACTGGGCGGGATTATCGCGCTGGAGGCATTACTCATGGGGGTTGCGGCCACTGTTGCCGGCCTGGTATTGGGCGTTGTGCTGGCGCATGGCCTGTTACAGGTCGTTAACCGCACCATCAACGAGGTATATGAACTGCTCACGGATTCGAATCTCACCCTGTCAAATTTGTCGTTGCTGAAGGGTGCGCTACTGGGCATCGCGGGCACGCTGCTGGCAACCATCCCCGCGGCGCTGGAGGCGATGCGGGTCACGCCAAGACAGGCGCTGTTACGCTCGCACATGGAAACAGCGGCGCGGCGCCTGGCGCTACCGGCTGCGTTCGCGGGTAGTATTGCGCTCGGCGCCGGTATTGCCGTCATCCGGCTCTCCGGTCACGGTATCGGACTGGGGTTCGCCGGTATCTTTATCATCATCCTGGGCACGACCCTGCTGATACCTTTAATGACGGTTGTCCTGATGGCATGCTTAAAACCCCTGCTGGGCAGATGTTTCGGTATTTCGGGGCGTTATGCCAGCGAATCGGTCACGGCTTCCCTGAGCCGTACCGCGGCCGCGATCGCGGCGCTGATGATCGCCATCGCCACAGTTATCGGTATTGGTCTGATGGTCAATAATTTCCGTGTATCTGTGCAGAGCTGGCTGCAACAGGCGCTGCGCGCAGAGATGTATGTATCCTTGCCGTCGGCGGGAACGACGGCTTCAGGCTTCGCCCTGGATGCCGGGTTTGCGGATGCCATGCAGGCGTTGCCGCAGGTGCAAGCCGTCAGCAGCGTGCGGCGCATTAACATCGAAACATCCCGGGGGACAACAGAACTGGCCGCCTACGGGTTGAACGAGACTGCACGGGAAGGCTTCCGCTTCAAACAGCGTGAAGCCGAGGATATCTGGCCGGACTTTCACGAGCAGGATACGGTCATCGTGTCCGAACCCTATGCCTGGCATCACGCGCTGGAACCGGATGACATGCTGGAACTCCGTACCGACAACGGTTACCGGTCATTCCGCGTGCTGGGCGTGTACAAGGATTACAGCTCTGACCAGGGTGTCGTCAGTATGAGCCGGCGCACCTATGATCGGCATTGGCGCGATAACCGCTATTCGGGTTTTGGTCTGTACACGCTACCCGGCACGGACCTGGAGGTATTGCGCAGGCAGGTGCAACAACTGGCGCCGGAACGTGACCTGTGGTTGCAGGACAGGGACAGAATAATGCGCGCATCGCTGGAGGTGTTTGACAATACCTTCGCCGTCACTGACATTCTGCGGGTACTGGCGGCCATCATCGCCTTTATTGGCGTGTTCAGCGCACTGATGGCATTGCAAATGGAGCGCAGCCGGGAACATGCGCTGCTGCGGGCTATGGGTTTTCTGCCCGCACAGGTGCGACGTTTGATTATTTCAGAAACCGGCCTGCTGGGCCTGGTTGCCGGCCTGCTGGCAATCCCGGTGGGCTGTCTCATTACCGCGCTGCTGATCTTGGTAATCAACCGGCGTTCCTTCGGCTGGAGCATGGAACTCCAATTCAGCGCGGAGATCATGTTGCAGGGGCTGGCCCTTGGGCTGGCGGCGGCCCTGCTTGCCGGCATTTATCCCGCCTGGAAGATTTCCCGTGCGCAACCTGCCGAGGCCCTGAGAAGGGAATAACGCATGACTTGGCGGTTTCTACCAACCCAAAAACAGCGCCAATGGATGCGATGATTTCACGGCACGAAACGTATCACTCCATGGAGAAGTTTATTTCGGTCATCCTGGCAGCGCTCATACTTCCCGGCTGCATAGACAGGGACCCCGAAAAAAACCCTGTAACTAACGAGGAACCGATACCTGTCGTCGACATATTGCGCGGCGACCCGGCGCGATCGTTTGCCCAGGTGGATCGGCCCAGACAGTTCCGTTTTCCCGCTGATCATGGCCCGCATAACGAATATCGGACCGAGTGGTGGTATTTCACCGGTAATGTCAACGCCGGCGACGCGCATCGGTTCGGGTATCAGCTCACCTTTTTTCGTTTTCGGCCAAGCGCCGAACAACAGAACGGTTCTTCCCGCTGGCGGACCCGGCATCTCTATATGGCCCACTTTGCGCTGACCGATATCGGCAATGACAAGTTCCATACCTTCGAGCGTTTCAGTCGCGGCGCCGCCGGTCTTGCCGGCGCAATTTCGGGCAAGCTGCATGTCTGGCTTGAGGACTGGTCTGCGGCGGCAACTTCAGCGCAAACATTTCCGCTGCGTCTGCACGCCCGCGAGGAAAGGATTGCGCTGGACCTCACGCTGGAACAGGGTAAGGACGTTGTTCTCCATGGTGAGGACGGCATCAGTGTGAAGAACGACGAGCCGGGCAATGCTTCGTATTACTACTCCTATACGCGCATGCCAACCTCGGGACGTATCAGCGTTGGTGATAAGACGTATACGGTAAGCGGCTATAGCTGGATGGACCGGGAGTGGAGCAGCAGCGCCCTGGGCGAGGAACAACAGGGATGGGACTGGTTTGCGCTGCAATTGTCCAATGATTACGAAGTCATGTATTACCGTTTTCGCCGCGCGGACGGCGCGGTCGATCGCTTCAGTTACGGCGCCGTCGTGCTGCCAAATGGCCGAGTCAACAAGCTGGACTTCGACCAGGTGCAGCTGGATATACTGGATACCTGGCAGAGCACCGGGAGTGGGGTGATATATCCCTGCGCATGGCGCCTGCGGGTACCGGAGCATGCAATCGATCTGACGATCCGGCCGGCGGTAGCCGCCCAGGAACTGGATCTCTCGTTCCGGTACTGGGAGGGCGCAGTTGAATTTGACGGCGCTGTTGACGGAAGCGACGTTTACGGCCGTGGTTACGTAGAACTCACCGGCTACGGAGCAAACGCCGTGCCGCGGAGCCGGTAAATACATATCCTGAATCAGAAAGCACTGCATTTGATATATGTCATTTATATACCTATAATGACATATATGGTCAAAACACAAATATATTTACCGGAAGATGAATTGCAAGCGTTGCGGGAAACCGCTCAGCGCTCGGGCCGTAGTATGGCAGATCTTGTGCGTGAAGCGATTCGGCAAGTCTGGCTGCGCCCGGATTCGGTTACCACAGGCCCTGTGGCTTTGTGGGATGGGGTACCTTCCCGCACCTCTGTTGAGCATGACTCAATTTATGATGAGCAATGAGAGATCGTTCGGATGTTTTTGTCGATTCAGGGGGTTGGATAGCGTTGGCATTATC
The DNA here is from genome assembly GCA_965221335.1 of Gammaproteobacteria bacterium. GTDB lineage: Bacteria > Pseudomonadota > Gammaproteobacteria > Eutrophobiales > Eutrophobiaceae > JAAXHV01. The sequence goes on from CBDCSC010000006.1 coordinate 239,285, forward strand.
GCGGGACCCGTTTCACGAGAGAGCGGTTGAAGTCTGGAAACGGGTACATGAAAGCCGCGCCAGCCTCTATACATCCGTGCCGGTTATCCTGGAGACATTTACGTTTCTTGATCGGCATGCTCGCAGGGATATCGCTCTAGCTTGGAAAGATTCGTTGGAACAACTGTCCAACCTTGAAACTATCTCATGTAATGCAGATGAGATGCGCGCTGCGTGGCAGTATTTCACCGGGCAAAAATATCATAAGCTGTCAGCCGTAGATGCGACGAGCTTTGTCCTGATGGCAAGACGGCATATCAAAATAGCGTTCACTTTTGACCATCACTTCACATCTGCGGGATTCCAACTTATCGGTTAACCCGGATATTGCGGCCAGTGGAAGTGATGAACGCGCAGGTTTTTTCGTCTACGGGCGCATGAGACCTGCAGATTGAAGCACTGGAAGGTCAGTAAATCAGGCCCAGCCCAACTCATTTAAAGCCCAGGATGAGTTCCATACTTTTACCATGCCGGAAATAAGGTCATTTTCATCGAGGGTCAGCACATAGACGTAGTGCGAGTTGGTCTGTTTGTTCGTCGGCGGTACCGGTCCGCCTTCGCCGGTATGGGTGCCTGAAAATGTGGCGAAAAACAGCGCGGTGCGCGTCGCTTCATCATAGGACGATGCGTGCAGTTCATAACTGCAGCCGGGCATCAGGTTGAGACCGAGTCCTGCCATCCACTCGGCGTACCCTTCAACCGTGTCTACTTCAGCCAAGGCGTCGCTCTGTGCAAAAAAACCAGCGCCGGGCGCTACGTATTGTTTACAGCCATTCCAACCTTCAAGACTTTCACAGGCATGGAAAAAACGGGTTGCAGTATCAAATGCGGACATGCTTTTCTCCTGAAGTTGATTATTGGGCCAAGAAAGCTCTGAGGATTAAGTCAGAGATTTCTGAACTGATCGTACATTCAATAACATACTACTTGAGGCAGACCATACTGTCCACCAATGGACTAAAACCAATGGACGCATTGCGCTGCTTACGGGACCTTTCTTCTGCGTGCTTTTGTCGATGATTGGGTTACACTGTACATTCAGACCAATCGTATAAAATCGGAGATGAAGCATGAAAACTGTCCTGGTTACCTACAACCTTCCCGGCAAGCCACCGCGCCAGGCAATCAGAGAAAAATTTGCCGATGCTGCCAACAACATTTTCAAAGGTCTTCCCGGCTTGATGAGCAAGCAATTCTGTTACGACGAGACAACAGGTGACGGTCACTCCGTGTATCTGTGGGAATCCGAGGAGCAGGCCAAGGAATTCTTTGCGCCTGACTTTGCGGAACATTTCCGTGAAGTCTTCGGCGTGGATCCAACAATCACCCATCTCGATATTCAGGTTCTGTTGGACAACCGGGCCGGTGATGTGGTCGTTAACAGGGAGTGAATCGTTAAGGGGATAACTATGCCAACTTCTTTATGGACAAAAATAACGGGTTTGCTGACCGGTAAACCTGCATATACTCCACCCAGGGTGTGGACCTGGGATGCGCCCAGTGGCGGTCAATTTGAAAATATCAACCGGCCGGTTGCCGGCGCTACCCATGAACAGGCATTGCCCGTTGGCAAACATCCCCTGCAGCTATATTCATTGGCTACGCCGAACGGCGTGAAAGTGACCGTGATGCTGGAAGAACTCCTGGCCCTGGGGTTTGCAGGCGCTGAATATGATGCGTGGATGATCGATATCGGAGAGGGGCAGCAGTTCGGTAGCGGTTTTGTCGATATTAACCCGAACTCCAAGATCCCGGCCCTTGTTGATCGCAGCGGTGAGGAGCCTGTACGCCTGTTTGAATCGGGCGCCATCCTGCTTTACCTGGCGCAGAAATTCGGCGCGCTGATCCCCGAAGAGCCGGTTTTGCAGGCGCAATGCCTGTCCTGGCTGTTCTGGCAAATGGGCAGCGCGCCATATCTTGGCGGCGGTTTCGGGCATTTTTATGCTTATGCGCCCGAAAAGTTCGAATACCCCATTAATCGCTATGCGATGGAAGTGAAACGCCAGATGGACGTGCTCGATCGTCACCTGGCTGATAATCGATACTGCTGCGGAGAGGAATACAGCATCGCCGATATCGCTGTCTGGCCCTGGTATGGCGCGCTGGTACTGAATAAGGTCTATGGCGCTGCCGAGTTCCTGGATGCCGGTTCCTATACACACCTGAATCGATGGACCGGCGAAATAACAGAGCGTCCCGCGGTCAAACGCGGGCGCATGGTGAATCGGAGCTGGGGCGAACCGGCGGAGCAGTTGCGGGAACGCCATGATGCGGGCGACTTCGATACCCGAACCCAGGATAAGCTCGAACCTGTTGAGAACGCGGAGTAGCTTGGATCTTGCACCACTGGATGTGCTGAACATGTCAGAATTAACCGGAAAGGGTACCAGAGGCGCCCGTCCGTTTGACTGCGTTGAACCCATCGGCGGCAAATCGTCTCCGCTGCGCATTCATTGTGCCTGATCTGCCGAGCAACACTTTCCGGCATATCGCAGCCGTTTGCGCCGCCCAGGCGCTGGCAATTGCAGCGTCCATCCTGTCTCCACTGGCCGTGGGCAGTCTGATCATCGGCCTGGGTATCGGCGAAGTTGAAGCGGGAGCACTGATTACCGCCGAATTGCTGGTCCTGGGGGCGACCAGCATCCTGGTGGCGCCGCTGGGTGTCAGGATACCGTATCGCATCCTGGCCCTGGCCGGAGGCGTCATGATCATCAGCGGTCAAGCCGGTGCGGCAACAGCAACCGGGCTGAACGACCTGTATCCGTGGCGCCTGCTGGCGGGGGCCGGTTGTGGTTGCCTGCTGGCGACAGTGAATGCCGCGATCGCCCGGGCGCGCAACCCGGACCTGTTGTACGGTCTGGCCTGGGCTGCGGCCTACAGCTTCAGTTCCGTCATGGCCATTGCGATTACCGAGAGCAACACTCTGGTGACCTACGAGGTAGTGTATGGTTCCCTGGCCGTGGCGCAGTTGCTTTTGCTACCCTTGCTCTGGTTCATCCCGGAACACGGTAAGACACGCGCATCACTCTCGTTGCCTGCGGGCAGTATCGGTACCGGCTGTATCCTGATGGCGGGGATCGCACTCATGGGCGTTAGTGTGATGGTGTATTATGCTTTCCTGGAACGGTTGGCAGTGCAGATTGGCGCGGCGCCGGCAGAAACCGGCCGCATTGTTGCTGCGGCCCAGGTTGCGGGCATTGTCGGCGGTTTGCTTGCCGCTCCGGTAGCCCGCAAGTTCGGTCTGGCGGCAGGACTGTGCACCACCACAATATTGCATGCAGTGGCGATCAGTCTGGCTGTCTGGACCGGCTCAGTATTGACGCTGGGGATCGTTGCCTTTGTTGAGGCTGTACTGTTTATTATGATGATACCCCTGATGCTGACCCTGGCAGCCGGTATTGACGAAAAAGGGCGTTGGGCAGCCGTTGCCGGGGGTGTGTTTGTTCTCAGTACCGCGCTGGGGCCGGTTTTGGGCGCATTGCTCATAGAATGGTCAGGATATGACGCGATAGCCTGGGCACAGTGGCCGGCGGCATTGCTGGCAGTTGCCATTTTTTCCTGGGTGAGCCGCAACCGCGGATAAAGATATTTTGGAGAGGGGTATGGATCAAGAAAAACTTGCAGCTTTGCGTGACAAGTACCAAGATCAGCCTTATGACAAGGTAGACGACCCGGACCATGCCAAGGCCTTGCCCGGGGCCACGGATATGCTGACCGGCATCGCCACCTTGTGCGACGCGCCTTACCGGGAAACCCCGGACGGACTTGATATTGCTTTGATCGGCGTGCCGTTTGATGCCGGCGTGGTGCACCGGACCGGCGCTCGCTTTGGGCCGCGCTCGATCCGGAACATCTCGATGGCGGTGGGGCCGTTCAATCATCAGACCCTGGTAAACCCATTCACCCTGTGCGCGATCGCGGATGTCGGCGATGTGCCCCTGCATGGTTTCAGCCTGGAAGAAGGCATCCGCACCATTGAGCAATATTTCCACAAGATCGTGGACGCGGGAGTCATTCCGGTATCAGCCGGCGGCGACCACTCCATCACTTATCCGATCATGAAGGCAGTGGGCCGGGATGAGCCGTTGGGCATGATCCACATCGACGCTCACTGTGACACCATGGGAGCGCTGGAAGACCATAAGTTCCACCACGGTGGCCCGTTTCGCCACGCGGTTCTGGACGGAGTGCTGGACCCGGATCGTTGCGTGCAGGTCGGCATCCGGGGCGCGGCAGAGGTATTCTGGGAATTTTCTTATGACTCAGGGATGACGGTCATACCCATTCAGGACTTTCATGCAATGGGAGTGCCGGCAGTCATCAAAAAGACGCGGGAAGTACTGGGTGAGGGTCCTGTTTATGTCAGTTTCGATGTGGATGGCCTGGACCCGGTCTATGCCCCCGGCACCGGGACGCCGGAAGTCGGCGGTCTGAGCACTGCTGATGCGATACAGCTTCTCAGGGGCTTACGGGGGTTGCAGTTCGTGGGCGGCGACCTGGTAGAAGTCGCGCCGCAGTACGATGCAACCACCAACACGTCGCAGGTCGGCAAACAGATGCTGTTTGAAATCCTGTGCCTGGTGGCCGAGAGCAAAACCTAATGCCAGAGTGTGCGCAGCAGTTTTGTTGCGTCGGCAAGGCTTTCGAGGTTGTGTACCGGCAGAAAATAATCCAGAAAGGGCAGGGCGGTTTGCATTCCTTTGCATAACGGCTGGTAATTGGCGTTGCCCAGCAGCGGGTTGAGCCAGATCAGCCGGTGCACACGCCGGCGCAGTTGTTCCATTTCGTTACGCATTATCTCTGTGTCGCCCTGGTCCCAGCCGTCGCTCAGAATCACGGCGATGGTATGCGTTCTCAGCATCTGGTGTGCCTGTTGCTCGTTCAATTCGCGCAGGCAACCACCGATGTTGGTGCCGCCTGCCCAGTCATGTACCTGCTCGGACATCTGTTGTACCACCTCGCCAATATCCTTGCGGTTCAGGTACGGGGTAATACTGGTCATCCGGGTGGAGAACACGGCTACCTCGATGTTGGAAATCCGGGCGCCCATCGCGCAGATCAGTTGTATCAGGAAGCGGCTGTAACGTTCCATGGAACCGCTCACGTCACAGAACAGGATAAGCTTGTTTTTCTTCAGCCGGTGAGTCCTGTGAGCCAGTTTCAGGCAATATTCTCCGTAAGGCATGCTGCGCCGGAAAATTTTTCTGAAATCCAGTTGTGCGCCTGATTTTTCCGGTTTGAAACGCCGGCTCCGGCGATTGGCGAGAATAGCGATCAGTTGTGCGATGATCTTGCGGGCTTGTTCCAGTTCTTCGTCACTCATGGTATCGATATCCTTTTGCGCCAGCAGTTCCTGACTGGAATAACCGGTCTGCCTGCTCTCAGAGGCTTCTTCCTCGCCGTCACCGGCACTGTCCGCTTCCGCACGCTGCTGTTCTTGTCGTATGTCCGGGGAATGGTCTGCGTCTTGCCTGGTATTATTCTCCGGGTATGCCTGTTCCTTCGTTGTTTCAAGCGCATCCCAGTATTCATTGAACAGCAACGTGAACAACTCCATGTCTTCCCGGTTGCTAATCAGGCTTGCCAGGGCGGCTGTATGGAAATCCCGCCGATTGGCAATATCTATATATTGCAGGCTGCGGCTGAAGTCGATGAGGTTGGCGGGGGTGACATCGATACCGGCGTCATGCAGTTTCCTGCCGAACAGGACAATGTGGGTACTGAAAGGTAATGAATTCTGGTGCATGTGTTCCCTCACGACTGCCCAACCGGGGACAGGTGGCCCTGGCTCCGCATAGCATTCAGTTTATGCGCTCGTGGGCGGCGACAGTTGTACTGCGCTTGAAATTCCTGCTCTGTGCCAGGGTTTTATGCAGGTTCTCTCCAGCCATCTTATCCTTGTCTTGTTTATATTTAAGTATGCAACTTAAAGTATTTTCTATAGTATCGGGGTCCAGTTCCTCCACACCCAGGGCAAGCAGCGCGTTGGCCCAGTCGATGGTCTCGGCGATTCCCGGCCGCTTGTAGAAGTCCTCCTTGCGCAGCAGTTCCATGAATTTGCATACCTGTATCGACAGCAGCTCCTTTATCTGCGGGACTTTTGCCAGCACGATGTCCAGTTCCTTCTCCAGTGTGGGGTAATCGATCCAATGGTACAGGCAGCGGCGTTTCAGCGCATCGTGCATTTCCCGGGTCCGGTTCGAGGTCAATACGACAAACGGCGGCTGTTCGGCCCGGATCGTACCCACTTCCGGAATGGTGATCTGGAAATCCGACAACAATTCCAGCAGGAACGCCTCGAATTCATCATCGGAGCGATCAATTTCGTCGATCAGCAACACCGGTCGCTTGTTCTTACACCGGATCGCCTGCAGCAACGGCCGGTGCAACAGGAACTGTTCATCAAAAATATTGGCGCCGATTTCTTCCCTGGCAACACCGCGGGCTTCCTGCAAGCGCACTTCCAGCATCTGTCTCAGGTAATTCCACTCGTACAGCGCCAGGTTGGTGTCCAGCCCTTCGTAACACTGCAAGCGTATCAACTCGGTATCCAGGCTTTCAGCCAGCACCTTGGCTACTTCGGTCTTCCCAACGCCCGGTTCCCCTTCCAGGTAAAGCGGTTTGCCCAGGCACATTGACAGGTAAATTGTGGTGGCCAGAGGTCGGTCGGTGATATAACCTTGCGCGGCGAATTTTTGTTCAACTTCTTCGATTGACTGAAACATTTTCTTGAACCTGTGTGTGGCCGCAACACACGCTATTTCTTGGATAATAACACCATATAAAGATAATATTCCTAAAACTCCAATACAGCAAACAATCAAACCAACCCAAACCTCCCATACGTAAACAACGCCACGACACAAACCCCCAACATCGCTACCGCATACCCCGCATTCCAGCGCATTAATGTGAATGAAGAAGTTCCAAACCTTCCCTGCAAAGTCAGATTAATGCCGGAAAAAGGCGAAACCACAATGCTGCTGCCCCACATCATCATCATCGCAATCCCCAGCAGGTTGGCATTGTAAGGTGTATTGCTGAGCAATCCCCCCAGGATGGAAATCGTAATAATAGGATGAATGCCCAGCAATGAAAGCAACATCGCTGCGAGGATAAATCCTCCGGCCGTCGCCGGCGAAACCGCGCTAATTCCCAGGGACACGTCGCTGCCCATCAGCGCCGCAGAAATTCCGGTAGACATTACCCCAGCGGCCAGGAACAGCGTCAGCTCCCGGTGCATCCCCGGCAGACCGGTATTGATATGGGAGATTAGCAGGCCGCCCGCCGCGCGCAAGTTGCGAACCAGCAACATCACCACCGTAATCAGCAACGCCAGGATGGTAATCAGGGTCAATACCGGGAAATCCGGGAACAACTCGTGCAACCCGATTACCGCCAACGACAGCGCCAGCGGAATAAACAAGGTCTTAAAGCGCAATGGGTACCCAGTGGTGTCCTCGCTTTCCTTATCCCGCAACAATTGCCAACTGGTGATAATCAACCCGCATAGGGCAATCGGTATCCCTGCCAGTATCAGCGTCAGCAAGCCGGAGCCGGGCGCATAGACCAGCGCGGTGGCAATAGACACATAAAACGGTGACCAGTAACAGCCGCTACAGAACGCCCGGGAAAACAGGATTAGCTGTAACCGATTGATCTTACCTGCCTGCTCCATCCTGTTGCCGAAGATCATCACCGCTGACAGGTTGATCACCGAAGCAAACAGGTGCAAGCCCCAGATGGTCTTGGCAAGCGCCATTCTCCCCTTGGGCGCCGCCTCAGCCGTTTGTGCGTCCTGACCGGTAATCAGCCGCAGAAATGTCACCGACGCAATCAGCGCCAATACGTGAATATTCGCCGCTGCCACCCGTGACCAATCCACCGGCAAACGGTACAGCACAGACCAGACCACACAACCTGCTCCCACCAGTAACATCCCGGAAATCTGCACAACCATCGCCCGCGGCAGATCCCGGCACAGCAGCAGCGCCGCCAACCAACCGCAAAGCCCGGCCCACACCGGTGACACTGACGATGACACAGCCGCGCCCACCGCTAACAGCATCATCAACAATAACAACCCGCCAGGTAGCTCAATGCGCACTGTAATTTGGAGATTTCGATTTCGTAACAATTGCTATGATAAGACCGTTAAAGCAACTGAAACTTTAGGATGGGGCTATTCCGCTTCCAATAGAAAATCGCTGACCAGCTTTTTGAACCGCCGGTTGTGTTCTATCTGGGTCCAGTGGCCGCAGTTGCCGAAAATATGCAATTGCGAGTTCTTAATGCATCGGAATAGTTGTTCCGACACCGCCACCGGGATGACCCGGTCGTCCCGGCCGTGGATGATCAAGGTCTCGTGTTCGATATTCCTGACATCGGCTTCACTGCTGCAGATCTTTTTGATTCCATCCTGGCGCGGCGCCGGAAACATCGCGGCATAGGCCTCCTGTACGCCCGGTCGGATGCTGGCTGCATGGCGAAGCTCGGCCAGTTCGTCGCTGACCAGTGAGCGATCATAAGCAAACAGGTCCAGCAAGCGGCGCATGTTCTCCAGCGAAGGGGTGTAACCCCAGGTCAGGTCCAGCCCTTCCGTCAGTTCAAATTCAAGGCCCACGCTGCCCATCAGCACGAGCCGGGAGACCCGTTCCGGCGCTTGAATCGCCAATGCCACCGCCAGCGACCCGCCGAAGGAGTTCCCGATCACATGGGCTTGCTTAATCTCCAGGGCGTCAAGAAAGTCGAGCGCGTGCCGCAACCAGGTTTCCATATCATAGCTGATGCCGTTGGGCCGCTCGGTGAAGCCAAAACCCACGATATCCGGCGCAATTACCCTGAAGTTGTCCGCCAGGGAGGGGATTACCAGGCGCCAGTTCGCCCAGGCGCTGACGCCGGGGCCGGATCCGTGCAGCAAAAGCGCCGGCGCCCCATGTCCCTGGTCATGGTAGTTGGTTGTTATGCCGCCGGCATTGATGGATAAACCGATTTCTGTTGATGCAGTCATGTTCGGCATTATACGCCGCTTGCGGAAAAAAAATCCGACCCGCGTGATTGATGATATGATTAAACTCCTGGGATGAGCTTGTTCAGCGCTTTCCGAAATTCACAACGGTTGGGGGATATAACGTTGCAGGCTAAACATTTCGTCCTGGTGCACGGTGCCTGGCATGGCGCCTGGTGCTGGGAAAAAGTCACCCCGTTGCTTGCCGCATCAGGGCATCACGCGCATACTCTCGACCTGCCGGGACTGGGCAATGACCCGACGCCGATTTCCGAGGTTACCCTGGATTCCTATGTCAATGCGGTCAAAGACGTGATCCTTTCAGTTGATGAGCCGGTGATACTGGTTGGTCACAGCATGGGCGGGCTGATCATCACCCAGACCGCCGAATTTGTGCCGGAGCGAGTGCGGGCGTTGGGTTACCTGGCCGCGTTTTCGCCAAAGAACGGGGAATCGCTGTTTGATTATGCGATGGCCGACACGGAATCTCACGTCACACGTTTTAATGTAGTCAATGAGGAAGAGGGATACTTCACTATCCCCGAAGACAGGCTCCCGGCCTGCTTCTATGACTTATGCAGTGAGGAAGACACCCGCAATGCGATCGCACGGCTGCGGCCGCAACCCCTGGCGCCGCTGGTACAACCGGTCAGTCTCTCCGAGGACAACTACGGGAGGGTGCGCCGGTGTTATATCGAATGCACCAGGGATCAGGCGCTGACCTGGCCCATGCAGCAAAAGATGCTGAATAATGCCCGCCTTGACGCGTTGCTTACACTCGAAACGGACCATTCGCCGTTTTATTCCTGTCCGGAACAACTGGTTGATTGTCTGCTGAGACTGTAACGGGTCAGGGCAATGCAAATTCTGTTAATTCTCTGGGAACCCAACGACAAATGGCATGTCTTATCAAGTGAGCAGCAGATGGCGTACCTGCGCTCACTGGACGGCGCAATCAACGAGGCGCGCAGCCACGGCGTGATGACCCTGGGCTGGAGCCGGGTGGACCGCTCGCTGAACAACGCGCCGGCTGAGGGTTATGTTGGCGTGTTTGCGATGGACTCGGCGCAGGCCATTCATGAACTGGACAGAAATATTCAGCAATCTCTGTGGTATGAGTATTTCGATTCCGTCAATATCAGCATCAACCTGGAAGGTGAAACAGAGCCAGAACCGCACCGGGTCTATGCCAGGTTGCTGGGACTTGATAGTTGAGCGTTGACAATATCGATATTTTATGAAAATATCGATATTATTTCGTATCCTGGGTATGATAAACAGCAAAAAGCGGGTATTATGACGGCGCAGAAACGTTACGTGCGCATCACCAGCAGAGACAGGCCGGGATTTGTCGAGTTCAATTTTTCCCTCGGCGATCCGGCTCTCTACCTGGAAATGATTTTGCCAACAGCAGCGTTTACCGAGTTTTGCCGGGACAACCAGGTAACGTTTCTGGACGACAAAGAGGCAGCAGCGGTAGACAAACAACAGGCAAAATGGCAATACGGTGAAGCCGGCGCCGAATGCGAGACGGGTGAGCCGGAAACCCATTGAGAAGAACAGTCAGATGTCAATCGATCTTAAAACGACAAAAATTGAGCAGAAAAGGATTACTTTCGACAATGTTGCGGCAAAAGTGGGTGAGGGGAAAGTACCCAGCCGCTACCAGGAAGTGATGGTGAGGATGCAACATGAAGAGGTGTTTCACTATCGCCCCACATGGGACCCTGAGCACGACATTTTCGATGCGGACCGCACCGCGATTAACATGCAGGATTTCGACGATCTGACGGACCCGCGCCAGTATTATTATGCCCCCTATGTTATCCAGCGCTCAAAACAGCAGGAAACCATGGAAAAGAATTTTTCCATGGTTGAAAAAAGAGGATTGCTCACTGCGCTGGACGCAGGTCTTATCGAACAAATCCTGCGCATCGTCATACCGTTCCGGCATGCGGAATGGGGCGCCAATACCAATAACCTGTTTATCGCTGCCTACGGCTTTGGCACGCCGATGCCCATTGCCGCGGATTTTCAGGGCATGGATCGGCTCGGGAACGCCCAGTACATCACGCGCATTGGTTTGATCTTGTCGGGCAACGACCCGGAGATACTGGACCAGGCCAAATCGGAATGGCTGGAGCAACCGCTGTGGCAGCCGTTACGCAAGTTGATAGAAGACAGTTTTGTCCTCAAGGACTGGTTTGAACTGCACTTGTTGCAGAATTTCCTGGTGGACGGCGTTCTGCAACCGTTGTTGTTCGAACACTTCGATGCTGAAGTCGTGAATAACGGCGGCGCCGCATTTGCGATGCTCACGGAATTTTTCGTGGAATGGTATGCGGAGTCGACCCGCTGGACTGATCACACGATCAAAACGGCAGCCGGGGAATCCGCTGAAAATCGTGCGCTGCTTGCAGGCTGGAAAGACAAGTGGATGCCGGAAGTCAAAAACGCTGCGTTACCGTTGGCGGAGTATATTTTCGCCGATCGCAGCGCCGAAGTAATGAACCAGATCATCGACCGGCTTGAAAGCAGAGCCGGTAAGATTGGCTTGAGTTGAGATAAACACATGGCTGAAAACGTATTCATTGCATTACAGAACAGCCCGGAAGCGCAGCCTGTAATACAGGCAATTACCGAAGACAACCCGGCTGCGGTAGTGAATGAGACGCCGGGAATGGTGAAAATAGATTGCCCCAAACGATTGGTGATCCGGCGTGAGACCGTGGAAGAAAAAATCGGCACGGAATTCAACCTGCAGGACATCCACCTGACGCTGATATCCCTGTCCGGCAACATAGAAGAAGACGAAGACGAATTTGTATTATATTGGAATATTTGACTCCGCTGCTTTAGTACGAGGTAAACATCATGGCAAACAAACCCAGACGACTTAACCTGAACCAGAAATACCAGCTCATGACCCGCGGGCTGGACTGGGAGACCACCTACCAGTCGATGGACGATGTATTTCCCTATGACAAGTACGAAGGCATCAAGATCAAGGATTGGGACAAGTGGCAGGATCCGTTCCGCCTCACGATGGACGCGTACTGGAAATACCAGGCGGAAAAGGATCGGAAGCTGTACGCGATCCTGGATGGTTTTGCTCAGAACAACAGCCAGTTGAATATCTCCGATGCGCGTTACATGAATGCCGTCAAGATCTGGGTGCAGGGCGTTACGCCGTTGGAATATGCCGCTTTCAGGGGCTTTGCGATGCTTGGCAGGGGGTTTCGCGGCGCCGGCGCCCGCGTTGCCTGCCAGTTCCAGTCCATTGATGAGATGCGCCATTACCAGACGCAGATGCATGCGTTCAGCCATTACAACAAGTACTTCAACGGCTTCCGGCAGTATGCGCGCATTCGCGACCGGGCCTGGTACCTGTCCATCCCCAAGAGTTATTTTGAAGACGCGGTCAGCGCCGGCCCGTTCGAGTTGATCACGGCCATATCGTTTTCCTTTGAATATGTGTTGACCAACCTGCTGTTCATGCCGTTTGTGTCCGGCGCCGCCTATAACGGCGATATGGCCACGACGACCTTCGGCTTCTCCGCGCAATCAGACGAATCGCGCCACATGACGTTGGGTCTTGAAGTCATCAAGTTTATGCTGGAGCAACATGAAGATAACGTGGTTATCATCCAGGAGTGGCTGGATAAGTGGTTCTGGCGCGGCTATCGCCTGCTTGGCCTGATCGGTACGATGATGGATTACATGCTGCCCAAGAAGGTGATGTCCTGGCGTCAGGCCTGGGAGATTTACTGGGAGGAGAACGGCCTGGCGTTGTTCAACGACCTGTCCCGCTACGGTTTGCGCCCGCCCAAGTATCACGAGGTGGCAACCAAGGAAAAATACCGCATCTCCCATGAATTCTGGAGCACGATCTACCAGTTCTCCCATGCCACGGCCTTGTACACCTGGATCCCCACCGAGGAGGAACTGGACTGGCTGTCGGCGGAGTATGGCGAACTGTTCGATACCGTTTATCGCCCTCGTTATGAGTACTGGGCCGAACTGGAACGGAACGGTGAACGCTTTTTCCAGAAACGGCTGCCGGTTGTCTGCAACGTCTGCCAGATACCGATCTTCCACACCATGCCCGACGACCCGTTGATGAACTGTTGCCTGGTCTCTGAATACAAGGGTACCAAGCACCAGATGTGTTCCCAGGGCTGCAAGGATATTTTTGACAGGGAACCGGAGAAGTATTGTCAGGCCTACATCCCGCCGCAGCAGATCTACCAGGGGAACTGCGGGGGCGCTACGCTTGAAGCCTACAAGGAATGGCTCCATATCAAGGAAGAGGAAACCGGGGAGTATTATGGGTCGGAAGATCACCGCATGTGGGAAAGTTGGAAAGCCCAGGCGGCAAAAGCAGCCGAGTTGTCAGCCTGATGGGGCAGGGATGGGACATGACTCGCGCCGGCGTCAGGTGAGGTTGCCCCGATGCCGGTGAAGTTTGTTGGCGCTGCGTACGATTTCCCATGCGCTAACCAGGTGGAGAACTATGGCGGCGATATGAATGTATACGTGGTCTGGGATCACCACCTGATCTATTGCGCGCCCAACACCTACCGGCTGCCGCCAACCATGAAATTCAGGGATTTCCTGGAGCAGGTGTTTGCGCCCGATTATCCGCAACATCCCGATACTGAGAAAGTTGACTGGGACCAGGGTGTCTGGCAACTGGAAAATGAACCCTGGCAGCCTGACCTGGATAAATCCTTTGCCGAAAACGGCGTTGCACACAATTCATTCATCCGGGTGACCACGCCGGGCCTCGAGGGCATGCACGGAGTAGGGAACTGAACAGGCCCGGTATAGGGGCAGGCACGTGTCTTTTCAGGCAATCATAGAACCACTGGGCGAGACGATAGAGGTCGAGGACGGCCAGAAGCTGCTTGATGCGGCATTGCGCGCCGGGGTATGGTTGCCGTATGCCTGTAACCACGGCGTCTGCGGCACCTGCAAGGTGGACGTGCTGGAAGGCGAGGTCGAGCATAACGAGGCGTCGTCGTTTGCCCTGATGGATATCGAGCGGGACGAAGGCAAGACCCTGGCCTGTTGCGCGACCCTGTCATCCGATATTGTGATAGAGGCTGATATCGAAGAGGAAGACGACGCGCGCTACCTGCCGGTGGAGGATTTTACCGGCACAGTGGTCCGGTTGGAGGACCTGACCCCGACGATTAAAGGCATCTGGCTGGAAGTGCCGGGCGCCGGCATCGAATTCCAGGCCGGTCAGTACCTGAATCTCAATATTCCCGGCGTGGATATCCCCCGGGCATTTTCTTTGGCCAACCCGCCCTCCGAGAGGAATATCATCGAACTGAATGTGCGCCATGTCCCCGACGGCCAGGCGACCACGTACCTGCATGAGCAACTCAAAACGGGAGACACACTCAGTTTCACCGCACCGTTGGGCCGGTTTTTTGTGCGCAAATCCGCGCCGGAACCGATGCTCTTCCTGGCCGGCGGCTCCGGCCTGTCCAGCCCCAAATCCATGATCCTGGACCTGCTGGAGAGCGGGGATGAACGCGCGATCACGTTGATTTACGGCGCCCGCAACCGCGCGGAACTGTATTATTCTGACCTGTTCTGCGAACTTGCCGAAAAACACGATAATTTTCATTACCTGGCCGCATTGTCTGAAGCATTGGATACGGATGACTGGGACGGCGCCCGTGGTTTCGTGCATGAGCTGGCCGAGCAGCATTTTGAACAGCGTTTTGAAGGTCATAAAGCCTACCTGTGCGGCCCGCCGCCGATGGTGGACAGTTGTATCACCAGCCTGATGCGCGGCCGCCTGTTTGAAGAACACATCTTCATGGAAAACTTTTTTACCGCCGCGGACAGTGAAAAACCGGCCCGCCGCAGCGCGTTGTTCAAGAAATTCTAGTACTCTTTCAACTTAATTTTGACATATTTAGAGCTGGCTGGCGTCAGAGTGTAATAATGATGCACGCAGAAAAATTTACTATTATCATTGAAGATAGCGGTGAAGAATTCACCTGCGCGCCGGAGCGCAATGTGCTCAAGTCCATGGAGCAGTTGGGCAGGAAGGGCATCCCGGTGGGTTGCCGGGGCGGTGGTTGCGGAGTATGCCGGGTGCAGGTTGTCTGCGACGGTCGCTACCGTACCGGCAAAATGAGCCGCGAACAGGTGCCCGTTGAGGATGAAGAACAACGCATTTGCCTGGCGTGCAAGCTGTTCCCCGAGGATAATCTTCGCTTGAAGGTTCTCGGCAAATGGCAGAAATACTTTTTGTCCGGTACACAATTTCTGTCAGAGAATACAAATTAAGCCCAAATTTTTTCGGCACAGAGTAAAATTCATCTACTATATGAACCATGAATAATTTGCTGTTCTGCCCTGGTACCAGGCAATAACTCGAGGAGGAAAAGACAATGTCATTTACTGGTGTGATGCGACCCGGCCATGCGGCAATCCGGGTATTGGATATGGATGAATCGGTAACGTACTACACGGAACGGTTGGGTTTGATAAAGACCGATGAGGATGCTCAGGGCAGGGTGTATCTCAAGGCCTGGGAAGAGCTGGACAGTTTTTCCATCGTGCTCAGGGAGGCCGATGCGCCGGGCATTGATTATACCGGCTATAAGACCTACTCGCGCGCGGACATGGATGAACTGGTGGGCAAGCTCAAGGATTACGGCCTGGATATCGAGTGGCTCCCGGAAGGCGAGTTGAACAATTGTGGCGAACGGGCCCGCTTCCAGACACCAACCGGTCATTACTTTGAATTGTATGCGGACAAGAAACAGATCGGCGATGGGCTTGGCCGGCTCAACCCCAATCCCTGGCCGGAAGGATTGAAGGGCATGCAGGTCTACCGGTTTGACCATGTGCTGCTATACGGCCCCAAGGTTATTGAAACCACGAAAATTTTTACCGATGTGCTGGGTTTTGACCTGACCGAACGGGTGCTGACGCCGGACGACGAAATGAATGTCGCCTTCGTTTCCTGTTCCAACAAGGCCCATGACCTTGCCTTCGTGGAACATCCCGAACCGAACAAGCTGCACCATGTCTCGTTCATGCTGATGACCTGGGAAGAAGTGTTACGTGCCGCAGATTTAATGAGCATGCACGATATCTCCATTGACATCGGCCCCACCCGTCATGGCATTACCCGGGGGCGCACCATTTACTTCTTCGACCCGTCGGGTAATCGTAACGAAGTATTCTGTGGCGATTACACCTGGTATCCTGATCGGGAGCCGATCACCTGGACGGCGGAAGAACTGGGCAGGGCTATCTTCTACCACGACAGGAGATTGAACGAAAACTTCCTGTCGGTGGTTACCTGAGGCTAAACTGGCCTTGATTGGAACACATCTCAAGGCCAGCGATTTAACGATCCCGGATGCTGAAATCGAGATTTCAGCGGTTCGCGCGCGCGGCGCCGGAGGGCAGAACGTCAACAAGGTCGCGACCGCGATCCACCTGCGTTTTGATATCCGCGCCTCGTCTCTGCCGGAACTGTATAAACAGCGCCTGCTGAAACTCAGGGACCGGCGTATCAGCAAGGACGGCGTGGTCGTCATCAAGGCAGGAAAATTCCGCACCCGGGAGAAAAACCGGAACGATGCTTTGCAGCGGCTGCAAGCGTTGATCAAAAGCGTTACCCTGACCAGGAAGAACAGGCGACCGACTGTTCCCACTCAATACGCACAGCAAAAAAGACTGGACCGTAAGACCCGGCGCGGACAGGTCAAATCCCTGCGCGCCAGGGTGATAGAGGAATGAGTTATTGGTTCTTTAACTGTTAAAGTACTTGGAATTAAGAGATATACTTGACCTGTATATTGTACAAGTATGGCGCGATTCAATGCGTGTAATCAATTTTTCTGAAGCAAGACACCAGTTGAAACAAGTCCTCGATCAAGTTGTTGAAGATTCCGACTGCACAATCATCACGCGTCGGGATGCAGAAGACGCCGTGGTCATGTCGCTCGATCATTTCAATGGATTGATGGAAACAGTTTATCTATTAAACAGTCCGGCAAATTCAGAGCACTTGGCTGAATCAATCAAGCAATATCGCAAAGGGCAAACAAGGGAACATGGACTGATTAATGATTGAAACGCTGGCATGGACGAAAGAAGCGTGGAATGACTACCTTTACTGGCAGAACCAGGGCAGGAATACCCTGAAACGCATCAACAAGCTCATTATGGATGCACAAAGATCGCCATTTTCCGGTATCGGCAAACCAGAACCGTTAAAAGGGAATTTGACCGGATTCTGGTCCAGACGAATTGATGAAGTTAACAGGCTGGCTTACGCTGTTGACACCGATAGACTGACAATCATTTCGTGCAGCTATCATTACTAAGGAACCTCTGAGATTAAGTCAGAGTGCGTCCTGGATCAAGTTCTTGAATACGGTCGCGGCGGCTTCGATGGTTCTGTCTATCTCTTTATTGCCGTGGGCGCCGGAGATAAAGCCGGCCTCGTAACTTGAGGGCGCCAGGTAGACCCCTTGTTCCAGCATGCCGTGAAAAAAACGGTTGAAGGTCTCCTGGTCGCAAGCGGTCGCCTGTTCGTATGAGGTGATGGGGGAAGCGTCGGTAAAAAACAGTCCGAACATGCCGATCGCGTAGGTTGTGGTCATGGGCACGCCGTTTGCGTCAGCCGCTTGCTTCAATCCTTTGAGCAGCTTGTTCAGGTTTGCTGACAGACCGGCAAAAAACCCGGGTTCCGATATCAGTTCCAGGGTTGTCAGGCCGGCAGCCATCGCGACGGGATTGCCGGACAGGGTCCCCGCCTGGTAGACGGCGCCGTCCGGCGCCAGGCAATTCATGATCGCCTTGCGGCCGCCGAACGCGCCAACCGGCATACCGCCACCGATTACCTTGCCGAGCAAGGTCAGGTCGGGCTTGATACCGTATAAGGACTGAGCGCCGCCCAACGCTAGACGAAAACCGGTCATCACTTCATCAAAGATCAGGACGCTCCCATACCGGTCACAGACCGCGCGCAAGGTATCCAGGAAGCGTTGTGAACCGGGGATGCAGTTCATGTTGCCGGCAACCGGCTCTACGATCACTGCGGCAACCTCCTCGCCGATGTCGGTAAATACACCGATGACCTGGTCGTGGTCGTTATAGGGCAGTGTAATGGTGTGCCTTGCCAGGTCCGCGGGTACGCCCAGCGAGGTGGGGATACCCAGGGTCAAAGCGCCGGAACCGGCCTTGACCAGCAGTGAATCGGCATGCCCGTGGTAGCAGCCTTCGAACTTGATGATTTTATCCCTGCCGGTAACGCCACGCGCCAGCCTGATGGCGCTCATCGCCGCTTCCGTGCCTGAGTTGACCATGCGTATCCTTTCCAGCGCGGGCATAAGTGAGCAGATTTTTTTTGCCAGCGCGGTTTCTATCCGGGTTGGCGCCCCGAAACTCAAACCATCCGCCAATGCGTCCCGTACCCGCTCCAGGACAAGCGGATGCGCGTGTCCGAGGATCATCGGTCCCCAGGAACCGACGTAATCGATGTAGGCGCGCCCGTCGGTGTCATACAGGTAGGCGCCGCTGCCGCGCTCGAAAAAGATCGGGTCACCGCCCACGGCCTTGAACGCGCGCACCGGCGAATTCACGCCGCCGGCGATATATTCTTTTGCTTGTTCAAAATGGCTACGCTTCATTATCTGTTTTTACCACAATGTGCGTGGATGGCGCTGGTTTTTTTCCGGAGAGGGTACCAGTATCTTCCGTGAAGGCAAAATGCCGGTTGAATTCCTGCACGACTGAATGAGGGTCTTCAGACTGGTAGACACTGCTGATCACCGCGAGCATATCGGCGCCATGTTCGATTAGTGTTCCGCAGTTTGTCGGGGTTATTCCTCCAATTGCGGCAATCGGCAGAGTCAGTTGAGCTTTTGCCTGGCTTATGATTTCAGACTCGGCGGAAACAGCATGTTGCTTGGAGAGGCTTGGAAAGAATGCGCCGAACGCAACATAATTCGCGCCGTGTTCCTGGGCAGACACCGCGCGCTGCAAGCTGTTATAACAGGAAATGCCGATAATGGCGCGTGGTCCCAGTTCTTTTCTTGCCGTTTTGCAATCAATATCGTCCTTGCCCAGGTGCACGCCATCACATTTTACCGAGATGGCCAGTTCCAGGTCGTCGTTGATGATCAGCGGGCAACCGTATTGATGGCATAGGTGCCGTAATCGGGTCGCTTCGTATGCTCTTTTGGCGCGATCACCGGACTTGTCCCGGTATTGCAGCGCCGCGACACCGGCCCTCAGTACCTGTTCCGTTACGCTCAGAAGACTGTCCGTGGACAGCCTGGCGCAGTCCGTAATAACGTACAGCCCTTTCACTTGAGCAAGCGTTCGGGATGCAACTGCGATTGGCCTATGCGGCATGCCAGTTTCAATGTCTTCCAGGTGTATTCCTGGGCATTTTCCACTGCAACGCGCGCCGTCTCGCCCCGGGCCAGCGCGCCTGCTATTGCGGCTGACAGGGTGCAGCCTGAGCCGTGATATGTATCGGGCAGTTTGTGCTGGCGGTAGTGGTATATTGAGCGGGTATTGCTCATCCAGACATTGATGAGTTGGTTGTCTGTTTGGCCGGCGCTGGTGAGTAAAGCCGTCTCACAGCCGAGATCCAATAGTCTGTGCAGCGCGTCCTCCGTGTCATTGCAAGCGGTAAGCGCCAACGCTTCCTCCCGGTTGGGCGTGATCACACTCGCGTGGGGAAACAGGCATTCGGTCATCGCCTGAATCAGCTCAGGTGAAGATAAATTGGCGCCGGCGCCGGCGCTCAGCACCGGATCCAGCACGACGGGAACCTTTGCTGAGGCCAGGTAATCGCCAATAATCCCGATCAGTTCAACATTGCCGATGAGGCCGATTTTACACGCGTCAACGGTAATGTCCCCGGTCAACAGGTTCAGTTGTTCGCTGAAGTTTGCCGGTGATTGTGGCGTCATGGTCCTGAATTCAGCCGTGTTTTGTGCGGTCAGCGCAGTAATGACCGAAACGCAGTGGCAGCCGGCATGTGCCAGCGCTTCGATATCGGCCTGTACCCCGGCTGCGCCGGACGGATCATGGCCGGAAAACGCCAGCACTACAGGCTTTTTGCGCATGAGCTAGAGGGGTTTGTATACGGCCAGCAGGATGATCGCAATGAGGAAGATTACCGGAATTTCATTGTACCAACGGTACCAGACATGTGAATGGCGGTTGCGATCATGCTTGTAATCCCGCAGCAACTTGCCGCAGTGAACGTGATAGCCGAGCAGCAGCAGCAGTAGCGCCAGTTTTACCTGGAACCAGGTTTGGCCCGCATAGTTGGCCCAGCCGTTGTATACGCTTAACCAGATGCCGAACACCAGGGTCAGAAGGGCGCCGGGAGTCATGATGCCGAAATAGAGTTTCCGTTCCATGACCTTGAACCGATCAATACTGATCTCGTCAGTGCTCATCGCGTGGTACACGAACAGCCTGGGAAGGTAAAACAACCCGGCAAACCAGGTTACCATGAAGATCAGGTGGAGCGATTTCAGCAACAGCATGATGGCAGGTGAGGATGTGCTTAAACCTGTGCTCTTGTTGGCGCAGTAGATTTGTTTGCTTTAGCGGTGGCCTGTACATGCAGCAGGTTTTCAACCTGCTGTTTGAGTTTACCGATATCCATCTCGCCGATTTTGTGTTTGATTATCCTGCCGTCGGGGTCGATGAGGAAAGATGTCGGCGTTAGCATGACGTTGCCGAACGCGGCTGCCAGCGCGCCGTCCAGGTCCAGCGCGATGGGGTACGGCAGTTGCCGCTCAGTGGTGAGTTCCACTACCCGGTTCGGCGGATCGTAGGACATCGCGACGCCGATCAGTTCAAAACCGGCATTGCCGAACTCTTCGTACAGCTCCACCAGGTGCGGCATCTCTTTCAGGCAGCCGGGACAGCTAGTGGCCCAGAAGGTTACCAG
This sequence comes from Gammaproteobacteria bacterium, assembly GCA_965221335.1. Lineage (GTDB taxonomy): Bacteria > Pseudomonadota > Gammaproteobacteria > Eutrophobiales > Eutrophobiaceae > JAAXHV01. Next base: position 260,293 of record CBDCSC010000006.1, read on the forward strand.
GATCGGCCGTCCGCGCAGTTCACCCATGTTGAGTTTCTCACCTTCCAGGGTGGTGAACGTTACGTCAGGCGCCCATTTCAATCCGGACGGACTCATCCACAGCCAGAACGACAGGCCGGCAACCGCGAGGATGAAGATGGCTGAAATGGTTTCCTTGATTTTCATAGGCCCATTATACCGTATCAGAAAATCCCTGCCTCCAATCCCGCGGCCATGGTCATGCCCAGTTCTTCGCAGGACACGAGAAATTCCTCGCGATAGTCCCCGCGGCAAACCAGCGGTTCCTGCACCGCTTTCCAGGCCAGCCCCTTGATAATACGCTCGATGCTGGTCCTGGCCCCCGTGCCGTCATTGCCTGCCCGGATGAACAGTGCGTAGGGCAGACCTTCGGTTTTTTCCAGGCATGGATAATAGATCCGTTCAAAAAAGTCCTTGATCGCGCCACTCATGTACCCGAAGTTTTCTGTTGTGCCGAGAATGACCGCATTGGCCCATAATACGTCTTCTGCTCCGGCTTCCCCCGGAACGAGCACTCGCAGGTCAACCCCCTGAATGTCCTCATGGGATGCGCCGCCAACCACCGCATCCGTCATCGCGCTGGTATTGGCGGAAGGCACATGGGAGACAATCAATAGACGGGACATTTGAATATCATGTTCAGATAAGGTTATTATTTCAGCAAGCTCTGAACAAGTCCATCCTGAACTTCCGCAAATTTGACAGGTATTTAATCCAGGCATCTGAAAATGATCAACGCAGGCATAGTCGGTGGCACGGGCTACACAGGCGTAGAATTGATACGCTTCCTGTCCGGTCACCCGCAAGTGGAACTGGTGACCGTCACGTCGCGGACGGAGCAGGGCAGGCCGGTATCCGGATTGTTCCCGTCACTGCGCGGGGCGGCAGACCTGGTGTTTTCCGATCCCGAATCCGGCGCGCTGTCGGACTGCGACGTGGTGTTTTTTGCAACGCCCAGCGGCACGGCCATGCACCAGGCCCCGGGATTGCTCGAAGCCGGGGTCAAGGTTATCGACCTGTCGGCCGATTATCGCCTGCGAGACCGTAATGAGTGGGAGCGCTGGTATGGCCAGGAACATGCCAGTCCCGGTTACCTGGACGAAGCAGTGTATGGTCTGCCGGAAGTCAATCGCGCCGATATCGCGGGTGCGCGCCTGGTTGCCAATCCGGGCTGTTACCCGACCGTGATACAACTGGGCTTTATGCCGCTGCTGGAGGAGGACCTGGTGGAACCCGACAGCCTTATCGCCGACGCCAAGTCCGGCGTCAGCGGCGCGGGGCGCAGTGCCTCTCTGAGGACCCAGTTCTGTGAGGCCGGTGAATCCTTTTCCGCCTATTCCGCCGGCGGGCACCGCCACTTGCCTGAGATCAAGCAAGGTCTCAGCGCGGTGTGTTACGGGGATATGGAACTGGTGTTTGTCCCTCACCTGTTGCCCATCATCCGCGGAATACACGCAACCTTGTATGCGCGCCTGAAACAGCCCGGCGCCGACCTGCATGGTTTGTTCACCAAGCGCTATCAGGGGGAACGCTTTGTTGACGTGTTGCCTGAAGGCGTACACCCGGACACGGCCTCGGTCCGTGGTTCCAATACCTGCAGGATAGCCGTTTTTCAGCCACAGGATGGCGCCACAGCCGTTATACTTGCCGTGGAGGATAACCTGGTGAAAGGCGCTGCAGGCCAGGCGCTGCAGAATTTGAATATAATGTATGGTCTTGATGAAGCAACGGGCCTGACGCAACGCGCGCTCTGGCCTTGATCCGTCAGTATACTTTTATCCCGGGCAATATAATCTTGAACAGTTTTATCATAAGACCTCGAAGGTCGTTGCGTTATTGGGTCTCCCTGCTGGGCCTGGTCGCCGTATTGCTGCTGCTGTTGCTATTCATCAACCGGGGAAATCTGGACGCCGGTTTGAGTTTCTGGTTTGCAGACGGGGGACTGGCCACGCAAGAACTGCGCGGCAGGAACGCAGAATTGCAAGAAAAAATACTTATCCTGGAGCAGAACAGCCAGGTGGACAAACTGGCCGCCGCCTTGTTGCAGGAACAATTGATCGATTCACAAGAGGATAACTTCCGGTTGCGAAAAGACCTGGAATTCTACAAGGGGATCATTGATGTAAAAGGTGGCAGGAACTCCCCGATAATTCACGGAATGCGAATAAAACCGCTGGCGCGCGACCGCAGTTACCGGCTGGAGCTGATACTGCTCCATATTACCAATACGGACAAGGTGTTCGAAGGGATGCTCAATGTTGTTGTAGAAGGCATGCGGGACAGCAGCGAAACGCGCCTTTCGCTGAATGAAATCGGCATGAACCTGAACTATGCAGTCAGTTTAAGGAATTTCCAGCGTATCGAGAATGATTTTATCTTGCCGGAAAACTTCCATCCGCATAAAATCCTTGTGACTATAACGATGGAAAACGAGGAAGACGCCGGATTCGAAGATACATTTGATTGGCCGTTAACAGAAAACGGAGAGATAGCAGATGTTGGGTAGCAACAGAAAGAAAAAAAGCGAGAAAATTGATTCCCTGATCGGCGAGAACACTGAAATCATCGGTGACATCAAATTCAGCGGAGGTTTGCACGTGGACGGCAGGATCAAGGGAAGTATTATCGCGGAGAGTGACAGCAATTCAGTATTATCTCTCAGCCATCAGGGTGTGATAGAAGGTGAAATACATGTACCGTATAACGTGATAGATGGCACCGTGATCGGCGATATCTACAGCAGCGAACATATCGAACTGCAAGCCAGGTCGCGTATTACCGGCGATGTTTATTACAATCTGCTGGAAATATCCAGCGGCGCGCAGATAAGCGGGCGGCTCGTGCATACGCCCAATAGCAAAGGCGAGCCACTGGCCGGCGTTGAAGAAGCGCCGTAAAAACCGGCGCCCGTTATCGGCAACGATTATAGCCGGCGCCGGTTTACGCCCCGCCGTTCTTCTCGCTGTTTTTCTTGAAAAATAAGCAACAGCCCTATATATTATTAAGGAACCTCTGATTAAGTCGTCAGAGTTTCCTACGATACAAGGATGTTTCCTTAACTTGATACCCGCGATGCGCGGTAACCAGACAGGTTCAAAGACAACCAGTATGAGTACATTGCTTGAAACTTCAGACAGATTACCGGACCCGCTTGTTTTCACGGATACAGCCGCGTCCAAGGTGAGACAACTTATTGCCGAAGAGGACAACGTGGCCCTGATGTTGCGGGTTTTCATTTCAGGCGGAGGATGCTCCGGTTTTCAATATGGTTTCACGTTTGATGAAACCGTCTCCGATGGTGACACCGTTGTGGAGAATGATGGCGTCAGACTTCTGATAGATCCGATGAGTATCCAGTACCTGACGGGCGCGGAGATAGACTACTCGGAAAATCTGGAAGGCGCGCAATTCGTCATCCGCAACCCCAATGCGCAGACGACCTGCGGTTGCGGTTCTTCTTTTTCTGTCTAGACCGGTTCGCAGATCACACCAATTCTGTCTAGCCCGGTTAGCCCGGTTCGCAGATTACACCAAGCACCGCGGCCTTGCGCGCGCCGGTAACGGACGGCAGGTTTGCCGGGGTGTTTTCCAGCCGTTGGCGCGCCAGCCAGGCAAAAGTCACCGCTTCCACCGCATCGGGATCAATGCCGTAGTCGCCCGTGGAATTAACGGCGATGCCGGGCAGCAGCGATTGCATACGCCGCATCAGCGCCAGGTTGTGGATTCCGCCACCGCAGACCAGCAACTCCCCGGTCTCAGGCGCATAAGCTGATAGTGCATCGCTTATAGTTACGGCTGTCAGTTCCAGCAGGGTGGCCTGTACATCCTCATCCCGGTAGGTGTTACCCGTTTTATTGAACAGCGCGTTCAACCATGCCAGGTTAAAATCATCTTTCCCCGTACTCTTTGGTGGCGGAGTCGTGAAATAAGGATCGAGCAAAGCCTGTTCAAGCAACTCCTGTTGGATCATGCCGCTTGCAGCCCACTGGCCTTGCTCATCATAGTTCCGTTTCCGGCATTGCTGTATCCATGCGTCCAGCAACGTATTGCCCGGACCGGTGTCAAACCCCCGGACCGCCTGCTCCGCCGCCGCGGGCAGTATCGTGATATTGGCTATTCCACCTATATTCAACACCACCCGATTTGTCTGGCCGTTGCGGAACTTCCAGGCATGGAACGCCGGCGCCAGTGGCGCGCCATGCCCGCCGGCTGCGATGTCAGCGCGGCGAAAATCCGCGATCGTGGTGATACCTGTCTGTGCGGCTATCAGGTTCGGGTCGCCGATTTGCAGGGTGCGCGGTATGCTCGCCCAAGGCAAATGCAGGATAGTCTGCCCATGGCTGCCGATGGCCCGGACCTGTGCCGACTGTGTACCATTAGCTTCAAGCAATGCCAGGGCGGCCTGGCCGAAGAAATAGCTAATCCGATGGTCCAGTTCGCTGATGACCTCAATGGAAGATGATGGATTGATGCCTCTCAACACCTGTTGCAAGTCTGCGTCCAAGGGGTATTGGCGATAATCAATTATGTCTGACCTGTCTCCGGACAGGTCGACCAGGGCGGCGTCAATCGCGTCTGCGCTGGTTCCAGACATAAGTCCGATAAAGTACATGAGATAGACCTCGCCGAGTTTACCAGCAGTGTTCCGGGTTGATCAGTGCCGGCCACTCCGGGCGCTGTGAAAGGCAGG
>CBDCSC010000006.1:270000-906042 GCA_965221335.1 Gammaproteobacteria bacterium
ATGTTTTGCAAAATGATTGTATTCATCTCTCAATGAATACGATCAGGGTAATCGCACTGCATATGTCAGTGACATTAACCTCAACAGCCTGATTTACAAAAGGGTCAGGCAGCAAAGGATTGATATACGATTTTTTCGTATAAGGTTTCAACAAGTTAAAACTGACGCAGGATTTTTTTGCGAGAGTAAGGCGCCATGTGAGCGAATGAGGGAGTATACATACAGGTATATGACCGAAGTGAGCGAGCATAGCAACGCAGCTATCGTAAAAAAAGACTAGTCAAATTTTAACGCAGGGAATTTTTCGTTAGACAAGCCGGTAGACGAGTGAGGGAAGGAGTGTACATCAGGTACATGACTGACCGAATGAGGAAGACCGGCGCCGTATAACGGAAAATTAACAAGTTAAAAAGAATGTTTGAGGTTATATGGTCAAGTAATTAAGCGCATACGGTGGATGCCTTGGCGGCAAGAGGCGATGAAGGACGTGGTAGCCTGCGAAAAGCCTCGGGGAGCTGGCAAACTAGCTTTGATCCGGGGATGTCCGAATGGGGAAACCCGGCGCATTTATGCGCCATCGTTCGTTGAATATATAGGCGGACGAAGCGAACCCGGGGAACTGAAACATCTAAGTACCCGGAGGAAAAGAAATCAATCAGAGATTCCCTCAGTAGCGGCGAGCGAACGGGGAACAGCCCTTAAGTGTCACACTGATTAATAGAATGTTCTGGAAAGTTCAACCATAGAGGGTGATAGTCCCGTATATGAAAATCTGTGTGCCATGAAATCGAGTAGGTCGGGACACGTGTTATCCTGACTGAACATGGGGGGACCATCCCCCAAGGCTAAATACTCCTTGCTGACCGATAGTGAACCAGTACCGTGAGGGAAAGGCGAAAAGAACCCCGGAGAGGGGAGTGAAATAGAACCTGAAACCGTGTGCGTACAAGCAGTCAGAGTCTTGGGAAAGAACTTCGCGTTCTGACCCCGGATGATGGCGTACCTTTTGTATAATGGGTCAGCGACTTACTTTCAGTGGCAAGCTTAAGCATTTAGCGGAGGCGTAGGGAAACCGAGTCTTAATAGGGCGACCAGTCGCTGGGAGTAGACCCGAAACCGGGCGATCTATCCATGGCCAGGTTGAAGGTGGGGTAACACCCACTGGAGGACCGAACCGGGAGATGTTGAAAAATCTTCGGATGAGCTGTGGATAGGAGTGAAAGGCTAATCAAGCCCGGAGATAGCTGGTTCTCCTCGAAAGCTATTTAGGTAGTGCCTCGTGTATCACTCTTGGGGGTAGAGCACTGTTATGGCTAGGGGGTCATCCCGACTTACCAACCCATTGCAAACTCCGAATACCAGGAAGTGCGAGCACGGGAGACACACGGCGGGTGATAAGGTCCGTCGTGGAAAGGGAAACAGCCCAGACCGTCAGCTAAGGTCCCCAAATCACAGCTCAGTGGGAAACGAAGTGGGAAGGCCCAGACAGCCAGGAGGTTGGCTTAGAAGCAGCCATCCTTTAAAGAAAGCGTAACAGCTCACTGGTCGAGTCGGCCTGCGCGGAAGATGTAACGGGGCTCAAGCTGTGTACCGAAGCTACGGATCCGGAAGTTTACTTCCGGATGGTAGAGGAGCGTTCCGTAGGCCTGTGAAGGTGTGCTGTAAGGCATGCTGGAGGTATCGGAAGTGCGAATGCTGACATGAGTAGCGATAATGCGGGTGAAAAACCCGCACGCCGAAAGCCCAAGGTTTCCTGCGCAACGCTAATCGGCGCAGGGTGAGTCGGTTCCTAAGGCGAGGCCGAAAGGCGTAGTCGATGGACAACAGGTTAATATTCCTGTACCTGTTTTGATTGCGATGGGGTGACGGAGAAGGCTAGGTCAGCCGGGTGTTGGACGTCCCGGTTTAAGCGTGTAGGGAGTGTGCTTTGGCAAATCCGGGCACACAATCCCGAGGCGTGATGACGATTTTACTACTTCGGTAGTGAGAGAAGTGATTGATGCCATGCTTCCTGGAAAAACCTCTAAGCTTCAGATCATAACAGACCGTACCCCAAACCAACCCAGGTGGGCGAGGAGAGAATCCTAAGGCGCTTGAGAGAACTCGGGTGAAGGAACTCGGCAAAATAGCACCGTAACTTCGGGAGAAGGTGTGCCCCCGGTACGTGAAGGCCCTTGCGGCCGGAGCGGAAGGGGGTTGCAGTGACCAGGTGGCTGCGACTGTTTACTAAAAACACAGCACTCTGCAAACTCGTAAGAGGACGTATAGGGTGTGACGCCTGCCCGGTGCCGGAAGGTTAATTGATGGGGTTAGCTTAGGCGAAGCTCTTGATCGAAGCCCCGGTAAACGGCGGCCGTAACTATGAACTGGACCAATGTAGTTACGTTAATAAATCTGGCTATATGCTGGAACGTCTGAGTATCCGGCAGTACTCATCAATTACAGGTAAGAAAACGTTTTCTTGCAGGTAATTGGAAGTGAAAATCTGTCCGGTGCAGATAATCAGCAGGAAAGGCCATGATGGAGGCAATAAGTCGGCGATAATTTGCCACTATCGCAGGTGAATTGAATAAACTCCGTTGTGGAATCCCCAGAGACTATACGCCAGACCATCAAAAGAAAACTGATGGATGATATAGTCCGACCTCCATGGCGACATGGAGAGCTAAATGGAAATAGCCTGCTACGGTTGTATTTGTAGTCAGTAACAATGTGAACGGTCCTAAGGTAGCGAAATTCCTTGTCGGGTAAGATAAACTTGCCCCACTGTTTCGTGAGGAACAGTGAAAAACCAGCTCATATCGGGGAAGCCCTCCTGTAAGTGCAATACAAAGGGTAATCCCGAGGGAAGTCGCTTGGTGAAAATCAGGTTGACCCCGTAACGACTGATCCGAAAGGTGAGGCACGTTCAGTTATAATGATATCTGGATGTGCAATACGCTGGTATCTTGTCCCCATTTAGGAAATAAGCATCTACGGAGAATATGAGTTCTCAATTAAACCCTTGGTTTGTCACAGGCTTGGTAGAAGGTGAAGGTTGTTTTTCTGTGTCTTTTACTTTACGCAAGAAGTTAAAGTTAGGCATTGAAACAAGACCATCATTTTCTATATCTCTAAATAAACGAGATTTGCCTTTGATCAAACAAATCCATGAATATTTCGGATGTGGAGCAGTCCGTTACTCTAAATCTGACAGAACCTACAAGTATGAAGTACGTTCTGTTGCTGATTTGGTTACGATCATACTGCCCCATTTTGAAGAATATTCATTACAAGGGATGAAACGGGAAGACTGTCAACTTTTTGTAGAGATTTGTCAAAGAATTCGCGCAAATTTCCACAGGAGTAACAAACACTTACCGGAAATAATTGAGAAGGCTTACCGGATGAATCCATCAGGTAAGCGAAAGCATGACAAAGCATTTCTCCTAAGGATGCTTGACGAGATAAAGGTATAGTCTACACCCCATGGAAACATGGGAACAAAGTGTGAAGTTCCGACCTGCACGAATGGCGTAACGATGGCCACACTGTCTCCACCCGAGACTCAGCGAAATTGAACTCGCTGTTAAGATGCAGTGTACCCGCGGCTAGACGGAAAGACCCCGTGAACCTTTACTACAGCTTTACACTGGACTTTGAGCATACTTGTGTAGGATAGCTGGGAGGCTTTGAAGCGGCGACGCTAGTTGTCGTGGAGCCAACCTTGAAATACCAGCCTGGTGTGTTTGGGGTTCTAACCCAGGTCCGTTATCCGGATCGGGGACAGTGTATGGTGGGTAGTTTGACTGGGGCGGTCTCCTCCCAAAGAGTAACGGAGGAGCGCGAAGGTACCCTCGGCACGGTCGGAAATCGTGCTATGAGCGCAAAGGTAAAAGGGTGCTTAACTGCGAGACAGACACGTCGAGCAGGTGCGAAAGCAGGTCTTAGTGATCCGGTGGTTCTGAATGGAAGGGCCATCGCTCAACGGATAAAAGGTACTCCGGGGATAACAGGCTGATACCACCCAAGAGTTCATATCGACGGTGGTGTTTGGCACCTCGATGTCGGCTCATCTCATCCTGGGGCTGAAGCAGGTCCCAAGGGTATGGCTGTTCGCCATTTAAAGAGGTACGCGAGCTGGGTTTAGAACGTCGTGAGACAGTTCGGTCCCTATCTGCCGTGGGCGTTGGAGAATTGAGAGGAGCTGCTCCTAGTACGAGAGGACCGGAGTGGACGTACCTCTGGTGTTCCGGTTGTCACGCCAGTGGCATTGCCGGGTAGCTACGTACGGACGGGATAACCGCTGAAAGCATCTAAGCGGGAAGCCCCCCTCAAGATGAGTTCTCCCCAGAGCTTTATGCTCTCTGAAGGGCCCTCGTAGACTACGAGGTTGATAGGCTGGGTGTGGAAGTGCAGTAATGTATGAAGCTAACCAGTACTAATTGCCCGTGCGGCTTGACCATATAACACTCAAGCATTCTGTTATGTCCTGATAACAGTGTGATACCCTGGCTGTTCAGTTTACAAGTTGCAGTAGTACCAGTTTCCTGGCGGCCATAGCGCGTTGGTACCACCCGATCCCATGCCGAACTCGGAAGTGAAACGACGTAGCGCCGATAGTAGTGCGGGATTACCCGTGCGAGCGTAGGTCACCGCCAGGGCTTAAATTACAAAAGCCGGTCGAAAGACCGGCTTTTTTTATATATGATCAGACACCGCAGCACTTCATCAACTGTCTTGAATCAAGAAACAGGTCGAATACAATTCGGCCCGGAGCATCTTTGTAATGAGAAATTTTACCTGTGCCCTACTTTCACTGATTGTCTCGCTTGCAGCAACCACGTCTCCAATTTCTGCGGCAAGCCCGTCACAGGAATATCAAATTGAAGAAATTGTCGTCACGGCCCGCCAACGCCAGGAAAACCTGACGGATGTTCCCGCATCGATTACCGCGTTTACGGAAGGCATGATCGAAAGAGCCGATATTAAACGTGCTGAGGATTTTATCGCGCTGACTTCGGGGGTCTCCCTTACCGATACCGCAGAAGTTGGCGATACCCAGGTCAGTATTCGGGGCATCAATGGCTCACGGGATGCCGAGGCAAATTTCGCTTTCATTGTTGATGGAATCCTGTATACCAACCCAAGCGCATTCAACCGTGAGTTCGCCGACCTGCAACAGATTGAAATTCTGAAGGGACCCCAAGGCGCAATTTATGGGCGTAGCGCCTCTGCCGGAGCAATCCTCGTCACCACCAAGGAACCGACACAGGAATTTGATGCGGGAATTGTCGCTTCGGGCGGTAGCCAGGAGACCTATTATGTTTCGGCTTATGCCAGTGCCGGCCTGAACGATAACCTTGCCGGACGCTTACATATTGACTACCGGGATACTCAGGGGTTTTATAAAAATACCAATGTCAGCGCTGATCCCGGCACGCATATTGTTGACGATCTGGAAAATTACAATATCAACGGGCGGTTACTATGGGAGCCAAATGACGATCTAACTGTTGACTTCCGCGGGCATTACGGTGAAGTAGATGCTGCATCCATCACATTCAACGCATCGTTCGCATTGGATGTTTTTGGCTTTATTCCGCCGGGAACCCCGTTGTTTGAAGACGTCAACGATCACCCGTTTGTATTCCAGTCCAATATTGATCCGGAGAACGACCAGGAGGCCCTGGACTTTTCCATCAAGGCCGACTACGACCTGGGGTGGGGCACGTTGGTCGGCTGGTTCTTGTACAGCGATATTGATCAATCATTCCTGGCCGACGGCACCAGTGGCGCTTTTGGATTATTTTCTTCAGATCCCTTGTGCCAGCAGACGGCGGCCTCAACCGCAATATCTGACCCGCTGCCGGCTCCTCAGTTCAATCCCGGGAATCCGCTGAACCCGGCTACATTCTTTGGTCCATACACGCCAACAACCTGCGACGGCGCCCAATATCAGGAACGGAACCAGGAAGATTACAGTTTTGAGATTCGACTCGCGTCACCCGGAGACCAACAGTTGCGTTGGCAAGCCGGGGTTTATTATTTGAACCTGGAACGCGAAGTCGGCGTTGCGACCGTAACAGACCCGGGTGAGAACTTGATCGCCGGTGCGCGTGTGCAACGCACACTGGTGGGGCCTGCCACTGAATCGCTGGTGTATGACAGGTTTGATACGGAGGTCTTTGCGGTATTCGGCCAACTGGCGTACGACCTGGTGGATAATCTGGAGCTTTCAGCAGCGTTACGATACGACAACGAAAAGCGCAAAGCGCGCTCGCTGGTCCCGGCCCCGGCCCAGCAAACTTCGAATTTCATTGACTATACCGATACTTTTTTGGTGTTCCCGTTGGGCTTATTCCCTTGCCCGGGTCTGGGCGATGGTCCCGGTTCACCATTAAACCCCGCGTTTATTGATTTTGATGACTGTGCTATCAACCAGGACATACCGAGTAGATCGAAGACGTTCGAAGAGGTACAGCCCAAGCTCAGCATTCGCTGGAATGCCAGCGACAACTGGACATTTTTTGCGAGTTGGGGAGTTGGCTTTAAGAGTGGCGGCTTTAACAACCTGGGAAGCGAGGCAATTGTTGATTTGTTCTTCAATGCCCCTTTGCTTGATCCGGTGGCGGCGGGCGGCTCGGGAACGGGCGCCCAACTGTCGATCAGTGACCAGTTCAAGAAAGAAACCTCGAATGCGTTTGAAGTGGGTTTCAAGTCCCAGTGGGCGGACGGGCGCGTAAGGTTGGAGGGCGCTGCGTATCATACGTTGGTGGATGACATGCAGATATTCAACTTCCTGGTAGGCCCGTTCGGCCTGCTACGTGTGGTATCCAATATCGATGAGGCTTCAATTACCGGACTTGAAGCAATGCTGAGTGTCCAGTTTACTGATTCATTGAAGTTGTATGGCGGGGGCGCGCTGACGAATGCGAAGATAGACAAAAACAGCAATCGCGCCTACACCAAGGGCAATCGCATACCCTATGCACCCGAGTACACATTTCATTTTGGCGGTGAATTCATCAAGCCCACCGGTTTTCTGGACGGCGTGGATCTTGTCTCGCGCGTTGATTACACGGCCGTGGGACCCACATGGTTCGCTACGCCGCAAGAGGGGGACAGTACGCCAACCCTGTTTACCGCGTTGAATTTTGGACTCATGAACCACAACCTGTCCCAGCGCGATAGTTATGGATTGGTTAATGTAAAGGCTGGTTTACAGTCTGACACTTGGGGAATTCATGGGGTTGTGAAGAATCTTATGGACGAAGATTACCTGGCCGAAGTTATCAGCGCCCCCGAGTTTGGCGGATCGTTTATCCATCCGGGCGACGGACGATCCTGGGCAGTGGAGGTCAGTTACCGATTCTGAGGTCAACCAGCGGGCAGGGAGGCAGGTCTCTGCGCTCAGAACGCGTATTGCCAGCCAACCGTGACAGTCCAATCGGTTTCCATTTGCAGGCCATTCAGGTCACGGTGTAACGGCAGGCTGGCTTCAACGGCTACCCGGTGACCGGCCAGTCCGCCAGATTGCGCCATCAGGTTCACGCCCAGGAGCAGGTCCAGGACGTTGCCCCCATAATTCTCGGGGTCGGCGGTTTGCACCGGACCGGCAATCATCGGATCGATACCATTAATACGCCCCGAGGTCTGGTATTGCAAGCGCATTGATGTGCTGACAGGAGGGCGCCACTGGTAGTTTAACCAGGCGCTGACCATATGCTTGTCGCCCAGCGAGTAACCCCGGTCCTTACCTGTTCGAAATGTTCCCATGTATTGGCCGCCCCAGTACCACTTGTCCAGGTGGCCATTATAGGTAATGCCGGGCAGCAGGTCGTAAGTGCCGGAACCCAGTTGCATCGCATAGGGCACGCGCAGGGTTGGCCGGGCGCCTGTGGGTGTTAGAACCTCGTGGGTCTTGTTGTTGTCTCCGGTCGGGAAACTGATCCCGGCATTGAGGTGAACACCATGGGTGTCACCATCAACAAGCCTGATCAAAGCGGAGAGTTTGGTATCACCCATCCCATCGGTTTTCACCTTGAACTTACCGAGTTGGTTGGTCCCTCTCCCGCCCATGTAGGTAACATGTTCCATTTCCTTTTCGATATACATGGCCATCACCATCATGGTCAGCCATTGCGCCGGCGCATACATGGCGCCGAACATGTGCATGTCCATCGTCATTTCCGTGGGTACGATGCGCAGGGTAGGCGGCTGCATGGGTCGCCCGAAAAAACGGTTCGGGAAGCTTGTGACCAGGGTATCGGCGTCGATTGTATCGCTGCCGGCGCGGTTGCCGGCCATGTCCATGTGCATAAACCGGTAGGATAACATCCATTCCCCCTTATCATGCATATGGTCACCCATTACCCCGATGGGAGCATGATCGGCCGCATTAAATGCCGAATCGTGGGAGCTGTCCGCGTGTGCCGGCAGACTGCCCAGGTATGTTGTTATCAATGCCGTTGCGATGATTGGTTTGAATTTGTAACGCATATTTTTTCCTTCTGTTTGATAAGACAAATTATTAGGGAACCTCTGGATTAAGTCAGAGTTTCCTTAGTTAGAGGTCAGTTGTTTCATCAGGCTGACACCATCGGGGAAGCCCCATTGCTCGGCAATGCGGCCGTTCTCCAGGCGATAGATGGAGACTTCCGGAATAGTGACCTTCCTGTGGGTGGCGGCAACTCCCTGAAACTCACCCAGATGGGTGCCGGTTGAGATATAGTGCGAGACCACGCGGTCACCCTCGGCGACCAGGTCCACTACTTTTTCGGTCCAATCGGGAAACGAAGTCCTGTGGCCGCTGATAAAGGCACACAAGGCTTCCCTGCCGACCGATTCCAGGCCATCAATGAAATGCGAAGCGAAGTTTTCGCTATAGATTTCATCAATCAGGTCATACCTGCCCTGGTTCCAGACCTCGTAATGTTGGCGCAATACCACATCCTTGTTGCGTTGCTGTGTGCTTACAGTGGCATCCTCCCACATGCCCATGTTGATGCCGTATGCGCGGGAATCCACCATCCGACCACCCATCTGTACATTCAGCACCCGTTGCTGTTCCGGCGCATAACCAAACATGTGTCCGGTAATGGTTTTGTTGTTGAAGTTGTACAAAAATGCTGCAAACAGGGTTTCCGCTTCCTCACTCCAGGTAACCAGGTAGACGCCCGGAGCAAAGCCGTTGGCATGGTAAATCTCCACATCGCCGATGCCCGGGTTGCCGCGTAGTCCGTGCCAGGCTACCCGGTGGTCGTTCAGGTAGATGACTTCCCAGGCATAATGTTTACCGTAGTCGGCTACAAAGCGTTTGCCTACCAGGTCGGATGGAAAAGGCGGTCCCAGTCTGGCCGCCTCTGTACGCGGTTCCCCTATACAGCCGCCGACATGGTTTTTCTTTACCCGGTATTCGCTATAGCCCGGCGCTGGAATTTCCGCATCCACTACCGCAGCCTGGTTGCGGTTCAGATCCAGCACCAGTGACGTGTTGAGAAGATCGTTATCGATATAACCATGATTGATGAAAACTATCCCATCGGCCGCTTCAATCGCGCGGTAGGCTACCTGACTGGATGCGTCACGCTGCAAGTTGTCGCGTCCGGTGGCTGTCAGGGTGTTACCATCATCAAAGCGGTAGTCCAGCGTTCTGTGGTCGGCGAGGTACAGTGTCAGCGATTGTCCTGCCAGCATGTCGGTGGTTGCCAATGCGTAGCCGGCAACGCCATCTTCCGGAAATGATTCCGGTCCGGCGTAGCCTTCGCGCCGCTGCCATTGTGATGGTGTCTTTGTGCTCATTACAGGCGCCAGTGTGTCTGCCGGCGCGCCGCCGTGCGCCGGGCGCGCGCTTCACTCAACAGGCAAAGCATCTCAAAACCCAGCGCGGCGGAAAGGTTTGCCGATTGTCCTGTGGGATCATTATCCGGGCTCAACTCGGCATAATCTGCGCCGACCACATCCAATCCCTTGGCTGCGCGTAGAATTCGTCGTACATCAATCGCACGGATACCAAAAGCCTCCGGCAGTCCGGTCGCCGGCATGTCCACGGGGTCAATACCGTCATTGTCAACCGTGACATAGCATGGCCCGGCGCCGATAATCCGGTGCGCCTCTTCCATTACCGCTTGCAGGCCCATGTCATAGAACTCTGTTGCCGTGATCACGCGCATACCGGTGTTGTGAGAGAAGTCCCAGAAAGATTCCGAGCGTCCGCGCATCCCGATCTGTATGCAACGCTCGGGGTCCAGTACACCGTCCATTACCGCGTGGCGAAAAGGGCTGGCGTCATTGATGCTCAATACCTCATCATCCACCAGCGCGCCGCCGGTATCGGCATGTGCGTCGATATGTATCATTCCCAGCGGTTCATTTTGCCCCAGCGCCTTCATGATGGGGTAGGACATCGTATGTTCACCACCGACAGACAGCGTATTGATGCCGGCCTCGCTGAATTGCTGATACAGTCGATAAATCTCGCCCACCCTGGGCAGCAGTTCGTCACTCTCAAACTCCAAGTCGCCGTAATCAGCTACGCTGAACATGTCAAACGGAATGGTGCGCCAGGTTTCATGCACCGGCCCGTACCACTGGGACCACTCCCGCAAGGCTTGTGGCCCCTTGTGAGTGCTGGTGCGCAATGGAATGGAGTTCTCCACCGGCACACCCACACATACAATGTCCAGTTCATCCAGGTCTTGCCGGAACGGCGCCATATACATGCCGACGCGCTTATCGCGCATGTATTTCACCGGCACGCCTTCCGCCTGCATGCGATCAAAAATAGCGCGCGCCGGTTTATCTTCCATCTCCATGGAGGGGATATTGCCCAATCGGCGATACTCTGCCAGTCGCTGCGGACTGATTTTGCTCATGCTATTACGCCCTCAGGATAATATCGAACTTCATACATCATATCGTACAGGTTCTCAAGTATTGACAGTGCGGGTTAGGTGGAGCGAGTCATAAGGCGCCGCCTGCGCTGGGCACAACGAATTTTGGAAAATGCGCCGCGCAATAGGACAACACCGCGTTTTCCCTGAGCACGGGGGTATTGAGATTCACCGAGCGCTGCTTGTCCGCAGTCAGAAGCTGCCTGATTTGCTTCTGCAAAACCTGTAATTCGGTTTTAACCTGCTCCAATGCCGAAACGGTGATATCACTATTCAATTTCAAATCATTCAATGTCTGCCTGAGCGCATGGATCAGAAATGTAACATTTTCCAACTTTTTTTCTGCATCGTCCTGTGTTTGAGGCGTATGCGTGTCCTGTTTGGCAAACACGCCGTCAATAACAGCCTTGATATGCTTGAATTCTGTTGCAACCTGGTCACAACGCGCTTCAGGCTGCAGTATCGTCATGCCCCCTGTCGGCTTGACCGGGTTTCTGTAAACTGAAGGCAATGAGGGATTGACCCCGTAATAGAAAAACGAACCGAAAATCGTCGTATGGCTGACCGTTACCTGACCCGCAAAACCTATTTTGATCATACCTTCAACGGTATCTCTGACCTCGATACATTGCAGTAATTCGCCGTTTTCAGGATTGAGAGCGCAGACAACTGTTTTGTGCGGAATTGGAAGAATAAGGTCCGTGTCCGGCTGATGGTAGTTATAACCCAAATTCATGCCCACCCAGACATGGTTGGCTGAGACGGAAATAACGCTGACCAGCCGGGCAACCGGCCTGCCGTCCGGAACCAGGGGCGCAAACGGCGCCAGAACAGGGAGCTTCTTTGCAGCAAGCGAATCATACGTTCGCGCCCATTTTACCGAGCCGTCTTCCGGTTCCAGCGCGATCACCGTGGGCGCCGCGAAAATATTTCCTGTATAGATGGTGTCATCGGGCCCGATGGCCGGCGATAACAGGCCTTCGCCTTTTGCAGTCCAGCGAATTTTTCCACTGTAAGCATCTACGGCATGCATGTTGCCGTTGCCATCAGCGCTGTACACCTTATCGGCGGATAGCGAAAGCGCGGGGCTGGTCCCACTGCCACCTCCCATGGGCAATTCAATTGCAATCGTAACACCGGATTCTGTTACATCCAATCCATATAATATCCCGGTATCCTCATTTCCCAGCTTAGGCCCGGCGGCCGTGATAAATATCCGCCCGGTTTCAGGGTGCACAGCGGGCGCGTTGGCCACCTGGACACCGTAACCGAAAGCAATTTGTTGAAATAACGGAATAACAGCCTCATCCATCAATCCGCCCTGCCACAAACCCGGCAGTGACGGACCTTTCTGCGGTGTAACGCCGGGCGGCAGATTGAACACAGGCACTGCCGGGGCGCCCGTGTCTCGTTCATAAAACAGGACTTTCCCTTGCGTGGTTATCCCGCCGACATATCCCTGTTTGGAGATAATCTGATAGACAAACGGATCGCCCGGCTCAGGCAGCGGAATTTTCCATTTCAGTTCGCCATTGGGATGGTACGCCCAGAGTTGATTGCCATCGCCTATGTATAGGTCGCCTTGTGTATCAATGACCGGCGCGTTGAAACCGGCAAAGGAATCAAGATCGTCCGCGGTAACCTGTTTTGCGCTTTCCCATAATAACCAACCGTTCCTGTCAAACACGTGCAAGTGACTGAAGCCGGCTCCCCTGGCGCTGGTAACAAAGTGCTTCCCATGAATATCGATGACGCCGGGATTAATGAGTGCGGCGCCCTCGAGCACGCGCACATGTTTTGACAGGGCCGCCGAAGTGACAAGAGGGGAAAAATCGGAATTGCGTGAGTCACGGTGGACACTGGCCCAAGGGACTTGCCCGTAATACCGGGGCAGGTCATATGCGGCGGAAATATTATTCACACAGGCCAGCGCTAGCAGCAATAACAATATTGCCCAGTTTCCAGGTTTGCAGAAACACATGTGTATATTATAGGAGACTCAAAGTCCATTCTCGTAGCAGAGCATGCCTCTCAAACATTTTGACGCATTCAGTTCAGGAGAGGTCATGCCAATTATGGAGTGATGCTTGGTTTTATCGTCAGACAATGGAAGTGAACGCAGTAATGCGCGGATATAGTATGATAGTAACGTGGATAAATTCAAAGCCATTGGGCATATCTTATTATCGTTTGAGATATAGTCCAAAAACAGTTAACAGGGGGTGCCCATGTCCATAAATGGTGTATTGCGTTTGGCGGAAGTCCAGTTGCGGGTCATGGACATGGATGAGTCCAGAAAACATTACGGGGAGCACATGGGCTTGCTTGAGACCCTGGTCGATGATAATGGCCTGGTTTACTACAAGGCATGGGATGAAAAAGACCACCACAGCGTGATATTGCGCACAAGCGACAGGCCGGGTCTTGATCACCTGGCGTTTAAGGTCCGGAACGATGCAACACTGGATGAACTGAAAATCAGGATCAATGATTTCGGTATTGATGTGGAGGAGGTGGCAGCCGGCGTTTATCCGAAATCGGGACGGCGCATGAAACTTCAGTTGCCCACTGGGCAGGAAATGCACCTGTTTGCCGAGAAAGAATACGTCGGCAATACCCTTGGCACGGTAAACCCGGGGGTCATCCCCGATGAAGGCGTCTGCCGCGGCTTCCGTATTAACGGCCTGGACCACTGTCTGATTGCAGGTCCGAATATTGAAGAGAACGCCAGGCTGTTTACCGAGGCGCTGGGCTTCGGATTGTCGGAGCAGATAGTGACTGAAGATGGCACACCGGTCCTGATGTTTGTGTCCTGTTCAACCAGGGCACACGATGTCGCATTCGTGCTGCAACCGGAACCCGGATTATTGCATCACGTGTCATTTCGTCTCGATTCCGTTCAGGATCATGTACATGCCTCGGATCTCATCGGCAAATACCGCATTCCCGTGGAAATGATGGATCGCCATGGCGTAACGCGGGTCAAAACGGTGTATTTTTTCGATCCTTCGGGCAATCGCAACGAAATTTTCTGCGAGGGTTATACATGGTATCCGGATTATCCCACCCTGACCTGGACCATGGACAACCTGGGAGAGGCGGCTTTTGCCCAGACTCACCATGTGCCACAGAGTTTTATGGACGCATATACCTGAAGAGGAGAGGCCAATGCAAGAGCCGGGAATAGCTGTTATAGTCGGCGCCACCGGCGAGATGGGGCAGGTAATCAGCAACAGGCTTGTTCAATCGGGTTTGAAAGTCGTACTGGTCGCCCGCACAGGCGCCGCGCTTGAGACGCTGGCAACGCAGCTTAAAGCAACGGCATCCGAAGACGCTGAAGTTCTCGGATGTGTTGCGGATATCGGCCAGGACAGCGCCATTGATGCAATTGCAGCTACCGTGGACCGCGCAGTTGACATTGTCATACATGGTCCCGGTGTCGCAGCCGCCGGTGGAATTCTCACGGCGCCGCCTGAGGCGTTGGCGGAATCAGTCAATATCAAGGCGGGGGGATTTGTGCGCTTGATTCGCGCAGTCGATAGCGGACTCCATGAAGGCTCGCGCCTGGTAGCGATAGGCGGGCATTACGGCTTTGAACCAACGGCCTATGCCGCAACCGCAGGTGTGGCCAATGCAGCCCTGGCGAATACAGTAAGACAGGTTTCCTGGGCGTATGGACCAAGAGGCATCAGCGCGCATCTCATTGCTCCCGGGCCCGCTGATACGGCGCGCCTGCGCCGTGTGGCCACAGCCAGAGCCGAACGTGATGGTCTCGCAATGGAAGATGTGTTGAAGGAAATGAAGCAGGAGTCGGCTATTGGCAGGTTCACAAATATTGAAGATATTGCCTGGGCAGTGGAGATGCTGCTGTCTCCCCATGCTGACTCCCTTGCCGGCAGTACCTTGTTAATGGACGCGGCGCGACGCAAAGGCTTGCCTTGATCGCTCTTTACCCAAAACAGGGGGGTTCGTTGTGCCAATCCTGACTGTACGGCTGAAGCAAGAAGCCTGGACCCGGGAACAGTTGAATGATTTTATGCTGAAGGCCAGCGAACTGTATGCCGCTGCGCTTGAATGTCCGATTGACCGTGTGCGGGTATTTCTGGACCTGTATGATCCCGATAACGTGGCAGTGGCCGGCAGGATCAGTGCTGAAACCGGCACCCAGGCTGCATATTTCGATTTTCTGGCCCTGGAAGGCCGCCCACTGAAGCAAAGACACGAATTACTGGAAGGATTTACCGATCTGTTACAGAACATTCTTGGTATAGATCGTTCCATAATACGCGGCGCATGTCTGAACATCGCTCCGGAAGACTGGGCAATTGCAGGGACGCCCGCAAGTGTGGCCCGGCAGAAAGAAATCGAGGCAAGAAAACCCAAGAGACGGTGAGGCGGGCAGAACGCCTACGATCCAAAGCTGACAAAAACAACCAAAGAGTCGCCCTGCGGGCGACATAGATTTTGACTGGACTCCCGCTGTTGCGAGAGTGGTACTGTGGCGCTAACCCGATCATCGCATCAAGCGTAGTGTGTGATGGTAACATACTCGACAGATTATCATAACTCATTGACAACAAACATCTATCCGATGCTGACAAGCGAATTGGTGAGATATTCGGGCTTCGGCATCTCTCGGCAGGCAATGTCCCAGATAAATCCAGCCAATTCCCGCGCCACAGCGACGCAGACCAGCTTGGTATTCTTACCGGCCTGGGTCAGTGTCTTATAGCGCCCACAGAGTCGTTTCTGGGCCTTCCAGGCAATGGTTTTGGCCTCATCGGACGCGCCGGCAGCCTTGCGTTTGAGATGGGCCGTCTGTCGTGCCGGGAAGCGATAGCTCCAGGCCGATTCGACCAGCATCCGCCGGGCATGGGCATTCCCTGTCTTGGTAATCGCCCCCTGACGACGGCGGGTACTGCTGCTGTGTTCGCTTGGCACCAGTCCCAAAAAAGCCATCAATTGCTGAGCGGATTCGAAGCGACTGATATCACCCAGCTCAGCCAGTAAGACTATCGCCGCCAGCTTGTCGATGCCGCGCAGTGCCACCAGTGAGTCCACGACCGGGGCAAACGACCAGTGCGGCAGTACCCGCTCCATCTGTGCCGTGATATCAGCCACACGCCGGGTCGCCGTTTTAACCGCATCAATGTACTCCTGCAACACAACCTGCTGCCAGTCATGGGCAAACCGGAGTGACTCCAGCCAGCTGTAGTGGCTTTGTGTCCAGCGCGTCTTGTGTGAGGGCCAGGCATGACCATGTCGCAGGACAAAGGCATTGAGCTGCTGACGTGCCTTGCGCTCCTGGGACTTCATGTCATCTCGCGCCCGGGTCAGATCCCGCATCGCCTCCTGTTCTTCATCCGGTACCCAGACGACTGTCAAGTCGCCACTACGCAACAACTGCGCCAGCTTGCGTGCATCACGCCGGTCAGTCTTGATGCGATCTCCCGGTTTCTGCGGAATCAGCGATGGCGCGATCACCTGGCAGTCATGACCCAATGCGATGAGTTGACGATAGATGCTGTACCCGCAGGGACCCGCCTCATAGCAAAACAACAGCATTTCACCACCGAACTCTGTGCTCAGGCGCTCAACCAGCCTGGCAATGCTCTTCGGCTTGTTGCCAATCTCTCCCCTCGATTCGGCCTCGCCCCGACCAGCTCGCGCAACGGCATAGGCTATCGTATCTTTATGCACGTCAAGCCCAATATAGGCCGGATAACGACCGTCTGCCGACGTGCTGTTGATCACTTTACGTGCGGTGACTGTTTCGATCTGATGCGCTTGTACTGTAAACTCTTTCATGACCTGTCCTCTCAATAATGGCTCTGTGTTGAAGTGTCCCATTTCAACATAATCCACGTGTGTTGAGATGGGCAGGTCAAAACATGATGTCTAGGGGAGCGCAGCAGATATCATCCCCTTGTGAACCCAGGCCGGACGCTGATCTATTTTGCCTGGTAAACCTGTTCACCGTTGATCATGGTCTGTTCAACCCTGACCTGGTGCAATTCCGTTACCGGGATGCTGTAAGGGTCGCGGTCGACCACGATCAAGTCGGCCAGCAGGCCGGGTTCGATTCGGCCGAGCTGGTCCGCCATGCCCAGGTGTTTGGCCGCATTGACCGTGAACAAGCGGATGGCCTGTTCCAGGGAAATGGCCTGTTCCTTGCCGAAACTCGTGTCGCTGCCGCCCGGCAGCTCCCGCGTGACCAGCGCCTCAACCGCTATCCACGGGTTAACCGAGGGTACGACAGCCCAATCCGAGCCCGCGACCACCAGTGCGTCGGCTTCGAGCATCTCCCGTACCGGCCATACCCGCCGGATGCGTTCCGCGCCGACCTCCTTGGAAATATCATCATTGATCGGACTGGGACTCCACAGGTAGGGAGATACTTCAAAGGTCGCCCCGATAGCCCGTGCGCGGGGCAGGTCTTCTCTTGCGACGAAGGTACAATGACCCACATCGTGTAGCTGCCCACTGAATCCGTTGGCCGCGCGTGCCGCCTCGAAGGCATTCAAGCCCGCGCGCACTGCGGCGTCACCGGCGGCATGGAACTTTACGGTCAGCCCCATTCGGTCAAACCGGGTCACCGCCTCGTTCAGAATATCCTGCTCCACCAGCAGCATGCCGTAGCGACTTGCCGCATCCGCGCGTCCTTCCATCGGGCGGGCATAAGGTTCCAGCATCGCTGCGGTATGGCTGTCGGTCGGCACGCCATCGAGAAAAATCTTGATGCAATCGGTGGCGATATGGTCGCGTGCGTACAGGTTGCGCTGTTCGATCACCGCTTCGAGTTCTGCATTGCCGGGTTCCCAGTTCAAACACAGCCTGACCCGTTGCTTGACCTGTCCCGCATCAGCCATCTGCGCATACAGTTGTGCTTCCCGGGCCATGCCGGCAACAAACCCTGTTGATGCCTCCGTAAAAGAAGTGATGCCATGAGACAGCATCTGTTTAAGGCTCCAGTTGAGCGCGTTACGCAGCGTTTCATCCGAAGGTGGCGGCACATGCATTCTGACCAGCATTATGGCCGATTCCCGCAGGATGCCGGTGGGTTCACCGGTGCGGTCGCGTTCAATTATGCCACCCTCAGGGTCCGGCGTATCTGCCGTGATGCCGGCGACAGCCAGCGCCCTGGAATTGGCCCAGGCGCTGTGGCCGCTGGTATCGCTTAACAGCACCGGGTTCTCAGGTGAAAACATGTCGAGCATCGTGCGATCCGGGATATCACCGATCGCGAATGCGTCCCACTGCCCGCCGGTGATCCAGCCACCCGCATTCGCCCTATCGATACAGGTTTGCACTGCCAGTTGAATCTGTTCCAGGGTGGAACCTTGAGCAATAGTACATTCCGTTTGCCTGACGCCGGCAAACAAGGGGTGCACATGCAGGTCATGGAAGCCGGGCAGCACGGTTTTGCCGTTGAGATCTACCGTTTCGGTCTGTTCTCCTCCCAGGGACATAATGGTTTCCGAATCGCCAACGGCTAAAATCACGCCGGCGCGTATAGCCAGCGCTTCCGCCTTGGGTTGTTCCGGGTTCAGTGTATGGATCAGGCCGTTGGTGAGTATGGTATCCACCTGCGCATCGGCAGCGGCAGGTCCGCATAATACGCTTAAGACAACAGCAAGCAGACAGGTCGGGATTCTCCCGTGCATTCTTGTACCCTCCAGTTCAGATCTACGAATATCTCATGTAAGGTTCGCGTACTCATCGAATCAGTGGTAATCGACGCTTACAGCCGTGCCGGGACTGTCTTTCAGGGTTTGCAGCACGACACAATAGCGCTCTGTCAGTTGGATCAGTTTATCCAGGGTTTCTGCCGGCGCAGTGGATTCCAGCACAAAGCGCAAGCGAATGTCCTTAAATCCCACCTTCGCAGCGCGGTCCACCGCCAGCGTGCCGCGAAAATCCAGGTCGCCCTCGGCATAAACACTTGCATTGGTCAGGTTGATGCCCATTGCCGTGGCCACCGCTTTCAGGGTCACGCCGGCGCACGCAGCCAGCGCTTCCAGCAACATGTCTCCGGAACAAAGCTGGGTTCCGTCACCACCGGCGGCGGGATGCAGGCCGGCTTCCGCCAGTTGCCTGCCGGTTTCAACCTTGCAGGCGATACCATCGGCAGCATGGCTTTCTGCGCGCATGGTAATGACGGCCGTTGCAGGTTCATCAGTGTATTGCTGTTTGAACGGCGCCTGTAATTCTTTCAACGCTATGGCATCCATTATAGTATCCTCACATGGTAACTTTATTGACTGACCTGTGCCCTCGAAAGAGCGACCCGTACTCTGACAAGTCCAGGATGGACTTGTTCAGAGTTTCCATAGTAAACTCTGATTAAGTCTCAGAGCTTCCTCTCATATATTATCTCTCCCCCGAACAGCGTCAACAGCACTTGTGTCTCGCTGATTTGCGCCGGTGGGATCTCAAACAAATTCCTGTCAAGCACAATCAGGTCTGCCAGCATTCCCGTTTTAAGTTGTCCGGTCCGGCCCGCCAAACCCAATGCCGCGGCATTATTCACCGTGTAAATCCGTAACGTTTCCTCAAGAGATATCGCTTGTTCCGGCCACAGCGCCCCGGGTTCATCCTTGTCCGGATGGCGGCGCGTCACCATCGCCTCGATGCCGCGCCATGGATTGGCTGACTTGACCGCCGCCGGCCAGTCCGAGCCGGTAACGATGAACGCGCCGGCATCCAGCAAATCACGTGTGGGCCAGTAAAATTTACCGCGCGCGCCGACCGCATTGATAATGGAATCGATAATCGGCGATGGGAACCAGAGAAAAGGGGAGAATTCCGGCGCAACCTGCAATGCGGCGAAGCGGGGAATGTCTTCGGGATCAATAAAGCCCGCATGCGCGAGTTCATGCACTTGTCCGTTAAAGCCATTGTTGCGCCGGGCCTGTGCGATCGTGTCGAGCGCCACCCGCACCGAGCCGTCACCTGCGGTATGGATCTTGATTCGGAAGCCGGCTTTGTCCAGGGCGGTAATGTCAGCCGCGAGCAACTGGGGCGCCAGCAACAGTTCGCCGGTGTAGTCTGCGTCAAACCCGGCGCCAGGCTTGTAAGGCGCCAGCATTTTTGCGGTCCTGGCTGCGGTCGGCACGCCATCGAGAAAGATTTTCACGTTGTCCGCAGCGATATGTTCAGAAGTAAAGCGGCGCCGATTCTCCTCCAGCAGTTCGATGTCCAACGGTTCGCTGCGCTTGCCTTTGGGCGTATGCAAGGCCAGGCTGACATGCATTTTCAGTCCGTTTGCATGGTCCAGCCGCTGCAGGGCTTCCGCGACAGCATCCGGTGCGCGGGCGATCTTGAACCCGGTTATCCCGTATGCGGGCAGCAACTTCTGCAGTTCTCTTGCGGCGCGGTCAAATTGTTCGGGTGTAAACGGTGGTACCCGGTCAAGGAGTAGCCTGGTGGCGGTCTCTTCCAGGACCCCATTCGGTTCCAGGGTATCCGCTTCGCGCTGGATTCTTCCGCCCTCCGGGTCCGGCGTGCCGGCGCCGATCCCGGCCAGTTGCAATGCCTTGCTGTTCGCCCAGACATTATGGTACGAATCATCTTTCAGCACGATGGCATAAGGGCCACTGATGCGGTCAAGCCAGCGCCGCGGCGATCCCAGGTCGTTATCCACAAAAAAATCACTGGTCCATTGACCGCCGGTTATCCATTCACCCGGTGGGTTTTCACCGGCACAGGACTCGATTCTGATGGCTACTTCCGCCGGCGTCGCGGTAAACGGAAACCTGCATTCGAACAGGTCGCTGGCAACGCCGCGCAGCGCATGGTTGTGGGCGTCATTGATGCCGGGCATTGCCATGCGTTGCTCAAGGTCAATGATTCGGGTGTTCTCACCGCTGATGGCAAGCACATTCTCATCGCTGCCAATCCTGATGATATTCCCGTCTTTGATCGCCACAGCCTCAGCCCAGGGATTGGCATCGTCGCCCGTATAAATTCGGCCATTGTTCAATACCAGGTCGGCCACATCCGGAGGCGCGGCGCAGCCTGCGCACAGTAACAACAAAAAACCGAATATTGCGCCTGTTCGCTTAGTACATGGCGATAATATTTTCATAATCATAGACTTATGTGGCCAATTCAGGCTTTTTTGTTGTTGCAAACTGCGTGATCATCGCATCCACTGGCACAATATCCGGACTTAAAGTCAATAATGATTTCTTGCTCATCAGCCAATCATTCCTGTCAGGCCCTGAATGCGGGAGGCCGCATACGTGAAAATTCCAACGCGGCTTCCAGTTGCGCGCACAGTGACATCAACATGGCATCCGTGCCCGCGCCACTGCTGACCATAGCCGCCAGAGGCAAGCCGTTTGTTGTCAGGCCCATGGGTATCGAGGCGGAGGGCTGGCCGGTCATGTTTTGCAGGTGGGTATAGGCCGAATATTTGCGGAAGCGGTCGACGAAACTGCGGTAATCATCGTCTGCCCTGGCATCGATCACATTCAGCCGGGGCGGGGGTGTGGCGGTTACGGGCTGCAACATGATGTCCCAGGTTTGATGAAACTCAGCAACTTGCTGCGCGGCTGTGGCAGAGGTTTGCCATGAATCCAGGTATTGCTGGGACGTATACGCGTTGCCTGTCTCCATGAAATGCACTGACAGGGGTTCGAGGTGGGCATCCGCGGTCCGCCCCGTGCTTTGTTCAAGACCGCGCATCCCTTGCGCAAACTCCGCCATCATCAAAACTTCCTGGGCGGCATTGAGTTGCGCATAATCAATGCCGGGCGTCGCTTCTTCCACACTGTGCCCCAGCGTTTCAAGTGTTGCCGCGCAACGGCGCACTGCTTGTTCCACCTCGGGATCGACGGCAACAGCAGGCTCTGTGAGGTTCAATGCGACCCGAACCCGGGCAGGTGGTTTTCTGCTTGCGGCAAGATAACCACCGGGTTTTGCCGCGCCCGGCGCGCCATAGTAAGCGCCCGCAACAGACCCGGCGCTCGCGTCCAGCATCGCCGCGCTGTCCCTGACGGAACGGGTGACCACATGGGCGACGCTGAAGCCAGCCGGACTATCGCCGCCGCCGGTCAACGCGCGGGTAGGTTTGAAGCCGAATACGCCACAGGCAGACGCGGGCACCCTGATGGAACCACCGCCGTCGGTAGCGTGCGCGATGGGAACGATGCCGGCAGCAACGGCCGCCGCAGACCCGCCGCTGGAACCGGCGACGCTGTGTTCAAGGTTCCATGGATTACGGCAGGGACCGAACAGGTCGGGTTCGGTTGTGAGCGCCATGCCGAATTCCGGCGTATTTGTTTTACCGAATATCACCAGGCCGGCTTGTTTATAGCGTTGTACCAGCGCCGAGTCCCGGTCGGCTACCAGGCCCTGGAGAATGCGGGAACCACCGGTTGTTGTAGTGCCGGCAAGCTGCACGCCCAGGTCTTTGAGCAGGAAAGGAACACCTGCGAATGGGCCGCCTGGCGGGTTGTGTCGTTTCAGGTAATCCCGCGCCAGTTCATAGTGCTTTAGCGTTACCGCATTGATGTCCGGGTTGGCAAGTTCGGTACGCCGGATTGCTTCTTCCAGTAACTCCATTGCAGTGACTTCCCCCTTTCGCACCAGGCCCGCAAGCGCGGTGGCATCGGAGTTGCCGTAGAGAACGGAAATATCCATGGATTGTTCTGCCATAAGTTTTTGCGAAGCGCCGGCGGCCAGTGTGCCGAGCATCAACCGGTTGAATCCCCGTCTTGTCAGTTGCGGATACATTGTTAAATGATACACAAAAGTTGACATACTTCAATTTTTTTGTATCATAATCCGCAACGCGATATCAATAGAATGGGGAGTCCATAATGCACACTACGATCACCGAATGGCAAATATCCCGGCGCGGGCTGACTGCGCTGTGGGTAACCGTCCTCTGCCTGGCCGGCCTGGGTATTGCCCATGCCGCCCAGATCGAGGAGATTACCGTTACCGCGCAAAAGCGCAGCCAGAACCTGAATGATGTTCCCATCAGCATTTCCGCATTCAGCGGCGAGCAGTTGCAGGATTTCAGGATAGTCAGCGCAGAGAACATGGCCCAGTACGTGCCCGGACTCACGGTGAATGAAACAGCGGCGACCGGCGTGCCCTTGTACACCATCCGCGGCGTAGGCTTCCAGGATTATTCCACCGCAGCATCATCCACCGTCGGCATCTACTTCGACGAAGTGGCCATGCCGTACTCGGTGATGACGCGCAACCTGGTGTTTGATACCGACCGGGTGGAAGTGCTGAAAGGGCCCCAGGGCGACCTGTACGGGCGCAATACGACTGCCGGGCAGATCAATTTTATCAGCAGAAAACCCACCCGGGAATTCGAGGCGGGCATCACCGGCGGCTACGGCCGTTTCCAGTCCTGGGATGTGGAGGGTTTCATCAGTGGCGGCAGTGATACGGTACAGGGACGCCTGGCGTTCAAGACGATGCAATCGGAAGAAGGCTGGCAGAAAAGCGCCACCCGGGATGACAAACTGGGTGAACAGGATGCGATCGCTGTGCGCGGCACCCTCAACTTTGAACCAACCGATACGTTCAGCCTGTCCGTGATTGCCCACTACACCAGGGACAAGTCCGAAAACCGGGCAAATACATCCTATGACGGTCGGGAAAATGCACTGGGCGAGTTTACCAACCCCTATACGCCGTTGGAAGAGTACCGGCTGCCGGGCGGGGCGAATTTTGGCGAAACCCCACCGTGGTATTCCAGCGGCAACAACCGTATCGCCGACTGGACCAACAGCTTTACCAGTCCGCATACCGGCAAGACCTTCAACCTGCGTCCGCGGCGCGACAACGAGCTTGTCGGTGTCATGGCCCGCATCGACTGGGAATTGGGCGCAATGACCCTGACCTCAGTTACCGGTTACAATGAGTTCGACCGTGTTGAGGCAAACGACTGGGACGGCGGGTTCTTTAACGATTCCAGCAATATCAACACCACAGACCTGGAGGTTTTTTCCCAGGAGCTGCGTCTGACGGGCGAGACTGACAACCTGAACTGGGTTGCGGGTCTGTATTATTCAAAAGATGAGATGGACGAGTATTACCACTACTTCATGTCGGATTCCGTATACGGTTTCGGTTCAGTCCCCTGGGGCGTCGGACTGTTTGCGGCTACACCGATCCTGGAGTTGGATACCATCTACGCACAGGAAACTGAGTCCGCGGCAGTCTTTGGCCACGTGGAGTGGCAGTTCACACAAGAACTGCGCCTGACCCTGGGTGTGCGCTATACCGAGGAAGATCGGGACTGGGTAGGTTGCACCTATGTGGCTGATGACGGCAGCCTGGCTGCGTTCCTGAATCGTTCGTTCGGCGCCTCCCTGGCTGTGGGAGACTGCGGCACCATCAACGATGATCCGGCATCGCCGAACTACATTTTTGCGGTGATAGGCACGCCTGACATCAACAACGCGTTCCAGCCCTATGAGGACAGCATTGATACCAACAAGTGGATGGGCAAGATCGGTCTCGACTACACGGTTACCGATGACATCCTGCTTTACGGCATGATTTCCCGGGGTTTCAAGTCGGGTGGATTCAATGGCGCCAACTCCAATACAACCCAGCAACTTGCGCCTTATAAGGAAGAGGAACTCACCTCATACGAAATCGGCAGCAAGGCAACACTGCTGGACGGCAGCATGCAGTTCAATGCCGCTGCCTTCTACTATGACTATGAAGACAAGCAGGAGCAGGACGCTGCCGTTACCTTTGTCGGCAATATTTCCGGACTGACCAATGTGCCCGAGTCGGAAATTTACGGTGTCGAAATTGATATGCAGTGGCAGCCTGTAGACAGCTTGAGACTGCAGTTCGCCGCCGCGTGGCTGGATACCGAGGTCAAGAAATGGCAAGCGGTGAACCGCGACGAAAGTGCCTGGCCGAATACGGTAACAATGGATGCTTCCGGGGTGGTCCTGCAACAATCCCCGGAATGGCAGTACACCGCGGTAGTGGACTTTGTCCAGCCGATATCCGACAACATGATGCTGGAAGCGGGCCTGGACTTGAGCTTTACCGATGACATAAGCGGTGGGACACGGCCGGAGGAGGATACAAAAGACTACACGTTGCTCGGCGCCAGGATTGGTGTCGCCGCCGCTGACGGCAGGTGGCGAGCGATGCTCTGGTCCCGCAACCTGACCGATGAGGACTATTATCCGTCAGCATACAACGGCGGCAACGGCCCTTTTGTGCGGGTGTACGGAATGCCCCGGACTTATGGCGTTTCATTGAGTTACTCTTTTGGGCAATAACCTAAGCTAGGGCAATCACGGACCCAATTACATATACCCCCGCTCGCCTGCTTGTAGACCGCATACGGGCAGGCGAGCGCTCTTCCCGGCAGGTGATGGAAGCGTTCCTGGCCCGCATTGAGCAATGCAATCCCCGGGTGAATGCGATTTGCACGCTGCTGCCGCAAGAGCAGGCGTTGAAACTGGCCGATGACGCTGACCGGGCTCTGCTTAGAGGTAAGGAAACAGGGCCGCTGCACGGTCTGCCTATCGCGGTTAAAGACCTGTCCGATACCCGCGGCATGCGCACCACCCTGGGTTCCCCGATATTTACGGACAATATACCAACCCGGGATTCCCTGCTGGTCCGGCGCCTGAAGCAGGCCGGCGCACTGATAATCGGTAAGACCAATACCCCTGAATTCGGCGCAGGCTCCCAGACTTTCAATTCACTGTTCGGCGTTACCCGCAATCCATATGACCCGGATAAAACCGCCGGCGGCAGCAGTGGCGGCGCCGCCGCTGCGGTAGCCTGCGGCATGTTACCCATGGCGGATGGCGGCGACATGGGTGGTTCCTTGCGCAATCCCGCCGCATTCTGCAATATCGTCGGCTTTCGTCCGTCCCTGGGACGGGTGCCCCACTGGCCGAACCAGATGGCCTGGCAGTCCCGCCTGGGAGTGGAAGGACCGCTGGCCCGGGATGTGGAGGACTGTGCGCTGTTGCTTTCAGTGCTGGCCGGG
The DNA here is from genome assembly GCA_965221335.1 of Gammaproteobacteria bacterium. GTDB lineage: Bacteria > Pseudomonadota > Gammaproteobacteria > Eutrophobiales > Eutrophobiaceae > JAAXHV01. Next base: position 295,873 of record CBDCSC010000006.1, read on the forward strand.
CCGGACGATCGCGATCCGCTTTCTCTGCAGGAAAGCGGCGCCCGGTTTCGGGAAGCTCTGCCCGAGGATTTCAACGGCGCTCGCATTGCCTGGACTCCCGATCTTGGCCAGTTGCCGGTGGCGCGCGCAATCATTGACGTTTGTGAAGCTGCCCTGCCGGCGCTGGAAAATTGCGGCTTTAAGATTGATGCGGCCCATCCCCAACTGGACGGCGCGATGGCGGTGTTCAAAACCTTGCGCGCGGCCTGGTTTGCCGAGGTCTGCGGCCCGTTGCTGAAAAAACATCGCCACCTGATGAAAGATACGGTCATCGGCAATATCGACGCGGGTCAGCGCTTAACGGCGGCGGATATCACCCGTGCAGATAGCGCCCGTACCCGGTTGTACGCGCGTATGTTGAAATTTTTCGAGCGCTATGACTTCCTGGCGTTGCCGAGCACACAGTCCCTTCCTTTCGACTGCAACGTGGAGTGGGTGCGAGAGATAGAGGGTCAGCAGTTGCCTGATTACATCGACTGGATGTCAATTTGCTGTATCATCAGTATATTCGGTTTGCCGGCCATCTCCGTACCCGCGGGATTCACTGCCGATGGGTTACCGGTAGGTCTTCAGATTGTGGGTCCGCCACGGGCCGATGCGGCGGTACTGGGCGCCGCCCGCGCGTTTCAACAGGCAACCGGTTTCCACAAACGCCGGCCGCAATTATGAGCCGAAACGCGCCTGGCCTGTTCGCTCGACTGGAGCAGGCCGTTGAAAAATACACGCCGGACCCGCTGGTTTTTGCTGTGTTCCTGACCGTGGTCATGCTGGCGCTGGTGCTGATCATCACCGACGCCGGGCCGGATGAGGCCGTGTCAGCCTGGGGCAATGGGCTGCATGGTCTGCTGGCTTTTACCATGCAGATGTGCCTGATGGTGGTGACTGCCCATGTACTTGTGCATACGGGTCCTGTCGAGAAGCTGTTGCAGGCTCTGGGACGTGTGCCTGGCAACGCCTGGCAGGCATACCTGGTGGTGATAGTGTCGACAGCGGCCTTCAGCCTCGCGTGCTGGCCTTTGGGCCTGATTGCGGGTGGGCTTATCGCACGTGAAATCGCTTCCACGGCCCGGCAACGGAAAATCATCATCAATTATCCGCTGTTGACGGCCGCCGCGTTCGGCGGGTTTGTGGTCTGGGAAATGGGTTATTCATCTTCCATCGGACTTGCGGTGGCCACGCCGGGCAACCCGCTGGAGCAGAGCATAGGCGGCGTTATCCCGGTTACCGAGACCTTGCTGAGCTGGTGGAACCTGTTGACCATAGTCACGACCCTGACGGTTGTTTTCCTGGTGGTTCTGTTCCTGGCGGGCCGAAAGCGCGATGTACCGGCACCAGTGTCTCCCAAGCCGGCGCCGCAGACAAGCGTTACAGAAGATATCCGACCCGGACTGATGGGCTGGCTGGAGCAGGGCAGAAGCGTTTCCCTGTTGTTGTCCCTGATGCTGTTCAGTTTTCTGCTGTACTGGTTTGCAACCCGCGGCTTTGAGCTTTCCCTGAACATCGTCAACTGGAGTTTCCTGGCGCTGGGCCTGATGCTGGCAAGGTCGGCGTCGCACTACTCATCGCTGTTTGCAGAGGGCGCGCGCATTGCCGCGCCGCTGCTGCTCCAATACCCGCTGTATGGGGGAATCATGGGACTTGCCCTGGAAACCGGCCTGGCAGCACAGGTGACTGACCTGGTGATTAGCCTGTCGAACGCTCAATCACTGCCTTTTACCGGGTTTCTCTCAGCCGGGCTGATTAACATCTTTATCCCTTCCGGAGGCGGACAGTGGGCGGTGCAGGGTCCGATATTCATCCATGCCGCCCAGGCCCTGGACGTCAAACTGAACCTGATCACGATGTCGATAGCCTGGGGCGACCAGTGGACCAATCTGGTGCAGCCATTTTGCGCAATAATAATTCTGGCAATTACCGGCCTGAAGTTGCGCCAGATCTATGGATATTGCTGCATCCTCTGCCTGGCGACCGCGTTGCCGTTTGCACTGGGTCTCTGGCTGGCGCAGTAAGCGGTAGCAGAAATTATATCGACAAAACAATATGGCAATACCCGATATTTACACGGGTATGCGACAGGTTGACTGTGCGGCTTCATATGGCAGAATAAATGCTGCTGTGCGGCACTGACGTATGCTTACACATGTTAACTCTGAAAAATCCGGCCCGGCGCGCGTTGCTAAGGTCTGCATTGGCATATGGTCTTGTGGCGGCTGTTCCGCGTAGCTTGCGCGCCGCAACTAACAATAATCAACTTGTGAACCTGTACGCTGATAACAACCTGGCTGCTTATGGCTTTCCTGATGGTCACCCCTTGGGCATCGACCGCCAGGGCGCGTTCCTGCGCGAAGCGGATGAGCAGGGCTTGCTGGAGAAGGTGGTCAGGCGTCCGGCGCGTGAGGCGGCGCGTGCAGAAATCGCCCGTTTTCATAGTGATGGTTATGTCGAACGGGTATTTACCGCGGAGGCGAATGGTCTGCGGTTGCTTGATGATGGTGATACGCCGGTCTTCCCCGGTGTGTATCGTAAATCCGCGCATGTGGTGGGGGCCGCGTTGGATGGACTTGCCCGGGTGATGGACGGGCAGTGCTTGCGCACCCTGCAACCGATCGGTGGTCTGCACCACGCGGCGCGACACCAGGCCGCCGGTTTTTGCGTCTTCAACGACTTAGGCGTGGTGATTGAAACCCTGCGCCAGGTATATGACATCCAACGGGTCGGTTATCTCGATATCGATGTGCACCATGGCGATGGGGTATTTTATGCGTTTGAAGACGACCCTGACCTGATCTTCGCGGATATTCACCAGGACAGCCGCACGCTTTATCCTGGCACGGGCCGGGAAGACGAAACTGGTAAAGGCAAGGCGGAAGGGACCAAGCTGAATATCGAACTGCCGCCTTTTTCCGGCGACGCGGCGTTCATGGAAGCCTGGACCAGGGTCGAAGCGCACTTTCGGGCTTTTCAACCGGAGTTCTTCGTCTTTCAGTGCGGCGCAGACGGACTTAAAGGCGACCCCCTGGCGCAACTCGAATATTCACCGGCTGTGCATGCCCACGCGTCCGAACGCATGGCGCGGCTTGCGAATGAGTATGCCGGCGGGCGCATTATGGCCTTCGGTGGCGGCGGTTATAACAGGACTAACCTGGCCCATGCCTGGGCTGCCGTGCTGGACCGCCTGATTTGACATGCCTGCAGTAATTACATGCCGCCGGCGGCCTGAACATGAGGCGTTGCCTTGGATAAAATAATAACAATATTGATCATCGCCGTTGCGTTGTTTTGCTCGGGCATGACCACCGCCCAGGAGCGGCTCCGGCTGGCCACGACAACCAGTACAGAAAATTCCGGTTTACTCAAGGTGTTACACCCTCTTTTTGAAGTCAGATATAACGTAAAGGTGGATGTCATCGCAGTAGGCACTGGTAAAGCGCTCAGGCTCGGAGAGAACGGCGATGTGGATGTTTTGATGGTGCATGCGCCTGCCGCGGAGCAGGCGTTTATCGATAACGGCTTTGGCCGCGCTCGGTTGCCGGTGATGCATAATGATTTCGTTTTAATCGGGCCAAATGACGATCCAGCCAATGTCAGGTCCTCGCCGGACATCAGCACGGCCATGCAGAATATTGTCGATGGCCGCGCAGCGTTCATTTCCAGGGGCGATGGGTCCGGGACACACACAAAAGAGCTGTCTCTCTGGCAGGCGGCAGGACTCGATCCAGGCGGCGCGTGGTACCTGTCCGTGGGGCAGGGGATGGGCGCGGTGATAAAAATTGCCGGCGACAAGCAAGCCTACACCTTGTCGGACCGGGGCACTTACCTGGCATTCAAGGACAAGGCCGGGCTGGTGATCGTCTATGAAGGTGATGCAGCGCTGTTCAATCCCTATCACGTCATACTACTGAACGAGGACAAACATCCACATATCAAGGCCGACCTGGCCCGACGTTATGCTGAGTTTGTTCGCAGCCCGGAAGGACAGCAGATCATCGCGGACTTCAAGATAGCCGGGGAGCAGTTGTTTTACCCGAATCAGTGAACTTGCAGATTAACCGGGATGCTTAGTGTGATCGGTGGGCCTTTGACGCTTTCAAAGCAACGGGAAAACTCGGACAGCTTGTTTCTGTCGCCTGCCAGTTCTGTTCCCGCGGGTGGTGTGGCGGTCAAGCTTGAGAGGTCGGTGTTGCCGATGAACAGGTCGATGAGTTGTTGTCGGGTCATCAGGATTTTCTCGCTGACTCCGGCGGGCATTTCATCGTGGAACTCGGCAATGCCGCGCCGTAGCTCCAGGGCATAGGCCTCGGCGGTGTCGGTGAGTTCTATTCCGACGAGTTGTTCTAGATCGATGCAATGTTCTGCCGCCAACCGGGTTGACAGGAGTTCGACCATACGGCTGCTGGACAGCGCATCGGCGATATCCGGGGAGCTTTTCATGATGCCGGCGCCGGTCGGCAATGTTCCTTCGAGTTCTTTTGCCGCGGTCAGCGCCCAGTTCCGCCAGGTGGACGTGATCTGTTGGTAGCCCCACTCCCGCAATGCGCGGGCTTTAAGCAGGCGCGCCGGTTTGTCTTCGGCATCAATACGCAGCAGGTAGGTCAGTATTTCGGCGGCCCAGGTATATTCCTTGTTTTCTATCGCATTGCCGGCTTCGGCCAGCACCGCATCCCTGCCACCCATTGTTCTGACGTAATTTTGTGCGCGCGGCAATGGCGGCATCCGGTCCACCTCCCAGGGATCGCCTTGATACCAGCCGATATAACCCGAATAGAACTGGCGCACGGAGTTTTTCACTGACCCATAAAATTCACCCAACCACGGATGCTGAGCCAGGTGCTCTGGTAATGTGATCAGGGCCGCCAGGTCTTCCGGCAGGGCGCCCTTGTTGATCAGGCGGATGGACTGGTCGTGCACATATTGGATGGCGTCGCGATAATGCGTCAGCGTCGCCTGGATATTGTGATACCCGTATACTGGCCTGCCATGTGACGGAACCATGTATTCAGCCGGGAAAGTGCGCAATACATCCACTGCCTTGTACCACTTAACCGGGTCGCGGTATTTTGTGCCGCGCAGGGTATGCAGGTTCGGAAATGCCTCGCCTTGCAGTACTTCTGCGGTTTGCAATACCTGCAAGTCGGGGAACCAGACCACGATCTCATCGTTGGTCTCACTGGGTACGTAGATGACATGCATGGTTATCCCTGCCACGGTCAGTTCCAGGCGCTCGTCAAACGTCAGGTTGGGAGGCAGAAACGTCGCCCTACCGGCGAAGATACGCGGCCCTATGCCCATGTTGACCCAACCTTCCGGTCCCCGTTCCAGGAACACGCCGGCAAAATAAGAGGAGCGCCGTTGCAGGATCGGGCCTACCATGCCGCTCCAGTTGACGACGGCATCCATCAATGATGAGTGGGCAATCAGCTTGACCTTGCCTGAGGCAACGTCCTCTTTGTTCGCGAATGCCTTCACCCCGCCGACATGGTCGATATGGTTGTGGGAGTAAACGATGGACTTGATCGGTTTGTCCGTGATCTTTCTGAACTCGGCGAGCACTTCCTGGCCGCGCTCGTAGTCCTCCATTACGTCGATAATAATCACGCCGTCGTCACCGATAACCATGGTGCTGTTGGCCAGACCGTAGCCATAAGCGAGATAGACATTATCCCTGACCCGATACACCTGTTTTTCCATGATCCCGGAATGTTCGGTCAGCCGTGGATGAATCTTGGGGGAGGGCTGGTCGTAGGCGATGTTCTCCGCCGGCGCGGGTATGGAAATGCCGCTGAGAAACAGCCACAGCCACAAGCGGTGTCGCATCAGGCCAGCCATTTTCATTCCTGGAAGGCGGGCAGGATTTCCGTTTTAGTGGCCCAGTCGGCGCCATAAATGCGACGAAACATTTCCGGTCTGATCACCGAACCTTTGGCCGTTCCGCCGCGCCATAAATCATATTGCGCATCCGAGTATTGGTCATAGAAAGCGACCAGCTCCCTGTCCAGGGTGGCGACAGTTTCCGCATAGTCAGGATGGTCATACACATTCGTGGTTTGTCCCGGGTCGTTATCCATATCGTAGAGCGCCGGTTCGCCGGTATCTGCCAGGCGTTTCCAGTAAGCAAAACGCGCGGTGCGGATACCCCGGGTTTCCTCCTGTTCGTAAAAAATCCTGTCATCCCATGTTACCGAGGCGCCGTCCAATAACGCGGTAAAACTCCGCCCCGGGCTGTTCGGGAAGTCAGCATCCTTAATGCCAAGATAATCCAGGATTGTGATCGGGATGTCATATTGGCCGATCAATTCTGTACGCGCCTGACCCGCTTCAATTTTGCCGGGATGGCGCAGGATTAACGGGATATTCATCGCTGTTTCGTACAGGTTCGATGGCGTCGTGACAACGGTATGCTCCCACAGACCATGCTGGCCGTAAAAATTGCCCTGGTCGGTGGAAAAAATCACCAGCGTATTGCGTTCCAGCCCCTTGCGTTTCAACGCCGCCAGCACTTTGCCGACGCCGTCATCCACCAGCGTGTTCTGCGATGCGACATTGGCCATCGTGGCCGGATCATTATGCATCTCCAGCGCTTCCCGGAGTTTCTCAAACAGGAACGGTGGCAGGCCGTACTTCTCCGGGTCCAGGAGTTGGTCGGTCAGGTTGGCGTTGAATGCCACCCGCGGAAAAGACTTGAATTCCCGGCCTTCGTAGTCCGGGTAAAAACGATTGCGCGCCGGTCCCAGGTTGGTCGGCGGGTTGACATAGGGGCCGTCGTAATTCAGTTGCAGGTAGAACGGCTCCTCGCCCTCCAGGGCTTCGATGTAAGCAACCGCTTTTTCGGTGAAAAAATCGACGATATGGCGGTCTTTGACCTGGTAGGTCTGATCGTTGTCAATAACGGTGTTGTCCCAGAAATCAACGGTGTGGCCATCTTTGAACGTGACCCAATGCTGGTAGCCAATGGATGGTTTCCAGGGTTGTCCCAGGTGCCATTTGCCGATCAGGGCGGTGCGGTAGCCGCGGTTTTTCAGCGTCAGTGGCAGTGTGCGAAATTCCGCAACGGCAGACCAGTTTTCCGGCCATTCTTTCAGCATTGCGTCATCCAGCCAGTTGTGGATGCCGTGTTGCGACGGCATCAGACCCGTCATCAGCGTCGCCCGGGTCGGCGAGCACATGCCGTTGACCGCGTAGGCCCGGGTAAAGCGGATGCCTTCCCGAGCCAGTTGATCGGTGTGCGGGGTGCGGATATCCGGATTGCCGTAGCTCCCCAGCAACGAGGCTGCCTGGTTGTCGGTCAGGATAAACAGCACATTGGGGCGTTGCGCCGCCGCGCTCAATGCCGTCGTAAGACAGACGGTTATCCAGGCAACTGTTAGTGTAGGAATACGCATTTCAGATGTGTGTCACCCCGATGTTGATTTTGGTGATACATGCTCTTGACATGGGAATCATTGACTTAAAAGCTGATTATAAATATCGCCGCTGATTCTACATGGAAATGCGCGCCTGCACACCCACGCTGCGCGGCGGGTCGATGAAACCGAAATAAGCGCCGCGGAATACCGGTAGGTCATTTACCCAGGTGGTGGTCTTTTTGTCGGTGAGATTTTTGCCGACCAGGGCCACGCTCCAGCGATCATCGTCGCTGGCCAATTCGACCCTCGCATTCAGCTTGGCGAAACCGTCCTGCTTGGCCAATGGGTCAAGGTCCAGCGCGGTGTGATAGCTGCTGGTGAAATTCACATCGCCCTGCAATGTCAGGTAGTAATTCCCCAGCGGCATACTGTACTCCATGTTCACGTTGCCGGCTGTCTCCGGCGAGAACTGCAAGTCTTTGCCGGAGAGGTCCTGGCTGCATTGCCCGGCCGGGCGGCCTGTGCTGGCCGCAAACGCGGTTTGCTGCGGGGCCGTGCAGACCGCACCCGGAAAGCTATCGTATTCCGCGTCAAGCCAGGCGAGGGCGCCGCCAAGGGTGAAGTTGTCCGTAATAAGCCACTGAAAATCGGCTTCCACGCCCTGGGACGTGGCGGAGGCGGCATTTTCTACGATAAAGGCGAAGCCGTTCCAGGCCGCCACCTGCAGATCCTCATACTGGTTATTGAAATAGGCGATGTTCAGCTTGGCCGCGCCGCCGAGCAGAGTGAACTTGCCGCCGATTTCCCAGGCTTCCACCTCTTCCGGGTCGAACTGCGCGAGTTCCAGCGCGCCGCCAACGTTTTGCGCGTCAAAGCCGCCGGATTTGAACCCTTGCGAGTAGGTGGCATAAATCATCGCGTCATCGGTCAGGTCAAACTGCAGTCCTACGGAAGGGGAGGTGTCTGTGTCATTTCTGTCGAGTTCGTAGGTATGGGGGATGCGCCCGATAATCCTGGCGAAAGGCTCTTGCCCCGGCGCCGGGGTTTGCGTACCGAGGGCGGCCACGCGCAATTCCTTGTCGACCTCTTTTTCATCGTCCGTATAGCGCACGCCGACAGAGATGCGCACGCGGTCAATGGGACTCACTGTCGCTTCGGCAAAGGCCGCAAAACTCTCTGTTTCCTGCTCAAAAAAAGTAATGATGCTGGAATCCAGCGGGAACAGCCTGACCCCCTCAGCGAGCAGCACCGACAGGTTGAAATTGAATGTTTCCTCGATGCTCAGGTCTTCAGTCTGGTAGTAGAGACCACCAAGGAATTCAAACCGGGCATCGGCGGAAGTGAAATGAACGCGTATCTCCTCCGAAAATTGATCATGCTTTTGCCTGTTGGATTGCTCCGCATAGTCCGGCACCGGGGCAAACTCAGCCGGAATGTTATTGCTGAAGTCGTATTCCACATAAGAAGTGACCGACGTTAACGTCAGGCTGTCGTTGACATCATATTCCAGGGTCAGCGTGACATTCCCGGCATCGGTGTTGTCAAAGTCATCTCCGGAGGTGGCGTTGTTATAATCGAGGTCGGTTTCAAATGCCGGGTCGGTTGCCGCATAAAGAGCCGCCAGCGGCCCTGCGGCCACCATTTGCGCATTCCTGCCGTCAACATCATAGGAGCTTATTTCCCCCTTCAAGGTGGCCGAGAGTTGATCGGTGGCATCCCAGACAAACGTGCCTCGTACTACGTATTGTTCGCGGTCCGGCTCATCGCCGCCACCATAGGAATTGTCAATATAACCACTTTCTGACTTGTAGTTGGCGGCCACACGGCCGTACAGCGTATCGCCCAGCGGGCCGGACAGCACGCCGGTGATCCCCCATTGATCGGTTTCCGCGAAATACTCGCCTGCCAGGTAACCTTCCATTTCCGCGCTCGGTTTCCTGGTAGTAACGTTGATGGCGCCGGCGATGGTATTCTTGCCGAACAGGATGCCCTGTGGCCCTTTCAGGATTTCAACGCGTTCCACATCGAAAAAAGGATTGCGCGCCGAGCGGCCGCGCCCGAAATATACCCCATCGATATAAGTCCCGACAGATTGTTCAAAGGCCTGGTTGGCTCCGGAACCTATGCCGCGGATGGTTACACTCTGCTGGGTCGCATTCTCATTAATCTGCAGGTTGGGCGTATACGCAGAGAGATCTTCCAGGCGTCCAATAGCCATACGGTCGAGTTTTTCCCCACTGGTGACGGATACTGAAATGGGCACATCGTCCAGTGACTCCGCCCGCTTACGGGCGGTTACCGTTATTTCTTCGAGCACGGACTGAGCCGGCACGGCATTGCTCAATACAACGGATAGACCGACGAGGGTGATAATTCGGGTATTCATATGTCATGTCTCCTGCAGATAATATTCCAACTTACAACAATATCGAATGAAACACGGATTATCTTGTCATATCACGCCATTTTATTAAAATACTATGCCATAATGTTCTTGCGGCGCGTCTTGTACGCCCCTGCTCAACGCCATACAGGGGCAGGCTGAGAAGCGGGAATCCAGTCAAGTCCTGTGTCGCCCGCGACGGAACCACTCCCGCGAAAGCGGGAGTCCAGTCAAATACTGTGTCGCCCGTAGGGCGACTCTTTAATAAGATGACTGCCAACATCCCGGAAAACACAGACCTGCAACTCGGCACATCCATCAGTGGCTGGGGCCGCGCGGTGCTATTGGCCTTGATCTCGCTGGGAATCGATGGACGGCGGATATTTCTTGACTGCGGGCTGAACCCGGATGATCAGGGCAAACCCTATGTGCGCAATCCCGTGCAGAAAATGCAACATGTCTGGCGCATCGCCGAGAACACCGTGGATGACAGCGCGCTGCTGGCGGAGAGGATTGTCCGTTACCTTAATGCCAGTTCATTCCATGCGCTGGGTTTTGCCCTGTATGCCAGCAGCTCCGTTGCCGACCTGTTTACGCGCATCTGCGTCTATCGTGAAGTCTTCAGTTCGTCGGTCAATCTGTTCACCTACACGACGAAGCGCGAATTCATCTTTGCGGTTGAGGATTTGCGGCCGGTAAAAAGTCATATTACCGCCGATGTATTGGTTTTGTTCCTGTTGAAGATATGCCGGGAACTGGCGGGTCCTGAATTTTCACCAACCGCAGTGGAAGTGCCTTGGGACAGAACCTACTACCCTGAATCCTTCCAAAAGCTGATTCAAGCGCCGTTATTCCATAACTCCCAGCATTATAACTTGCATTTCAAACGAGAGGATGTGGAAACCGCGTTGCCCGGTGCGAATACACAACTGGCCAGCTACCAGGACAAATTATGCAGGGATTACCTGTATTCACTGGATGAAAGCAAGCGCTTATCGTCACGGGTTAAATTAAAGATTATCCAGACCCTGACGAGCCAGAAATTCAGTATCGACTATGTTGCATTAAGTCTGAATATGAGCGTGAGAACATTACAGAGAAAACTGCACGCGGAGGGAACAAGTTTCAGCGAGTTGCTGGAGCAGGCCAGAAAAGAACTGGCGCTTGAGTACCTCCGCAATTCCAGGGCAAACGCAACCCAAATGGCGTACATGCTCGGCTTTGCCGACCTGCCGGGCTTTTCGTCCCGCTTCAAATCCTGGTTTGGACAAACGTTTACCGAATATCGCCGCGCAAATCAAAACAGCCGCACTGAGACAACGGTTTGAGTGAGGTAAACTTTGGACCATGCCATTGCCATGAGGTAATCTTTGTGCTAACAAAGCCTCTGGGCGCAATAACGACCGGAGTACTACAATGCATCATCATTTAATTTGTGTCTTACTGGCCGGCAGCCTGATGGCTGGCTTCTCCGCCAATGCATCGGAGAACGATGCGTCCGGTTATCTGAATGATCCGTTTACGAGGCCCGGTATCATTACTCCGTATACGTTGCCGGAAGCGTGGCCGGTTCACCTGGACAGGAATCCCCATGACCTGAGTCCGCAGGATGCGCAAACCAGGCTGGTGGTATTGGGAACAGGGATGCCTTTGCCCAACCCGTACCGGTTCGGCCCCGCCTATGCCGTGGTTGCCGGTGACCAGCCCTACCTGGTGGATGCCGGGGAGGGGATCTGGCGCGCCCTGGCAAAGGCGGCCTTGATCCATGGCGACGAGATCAACAGCGCGCTCGCGCCGGTAAAATTGAATTACCTGTTTGTTACCCACCTGCATGAAGACCACACGGTGGGGATTCCTTCATTAATCCTTAATCCATTCAAGCTGAACATACCGGCGCCGAAGACAATTTACGGACCGGAAGGAATCACTGAGATGGTCGAGCATATTCTTGCCGCATGGAAGATCGATATTGCCGCGGAATTATCAGACGGTTATAACCCGATAGGCGCGCAGGCAACCGGCCATGTTGTCGATGTCGACAAACAGGGAGTGGTATATAAGGATGAGCATGTAACAGTGGAGGCATTCAGGACCATTCACGGCCCGTTGGAGGACACATTCGCCTATCGTTTTACCACCGCAGACAGGATCATCACGTTTACCGGGGACGGCGGCCCTTACCATGAAAACATCGTCAAAGCAGCGATGAACGCCGACCTGCTGGTTGCCGAGGCGGTTACCGAAAAAAATATCCGCCATGCTCCCTGGGGCGGCGATACGGTCGAGGAGAAGAAAAAAGAGATATTCAGGTACCATTTCTCTCCCGCGGTATTGGCCCGGATAGCCAACGAGGCACAGGTGAAGACCATCGTACTCAGCCACGAACAGAATTACGTCGCGCCGGAGGAATTTGAAAGAACCGGTCTTCGGGATGAGATCATTGAGGCCGGTTTCAAGGGAACCATCTACTCGGCAATGGACGGAGATGTGTATTAATCGGGATCGACTCTCGATATTGATCTTTGATGAAAGAGTACCAGGGATACAATGGGGTGATCAGAGTAAGTGGAGGTTGCCATGGCATGAATAAGATATTGTGTTCTTCAGTGATACTGGCGCTGGCTTTGGTGTCTGGACAGGTTCCCGGGAAAGATGCCGACAGCGTATACCGCAATGGCCGGATTTACACTGTGGATCAATCCCGTCCCTGGGCGCAAGCCCTTGCCGTTGAGGGAGACCGGCTGGTTTTTATCGGTGATGATGAAGACGCCGAAAAATATATCGGTCCGGACACGGACGTCGTCGATCTCGGCGGGCGCATGGTTATGCCCGGAATCCACGATGCCCATACCCACCTGTTGTGGGCTGGTCTGCAATTGAATTATGGCTGCCAGTTCTCCCGGGAGGTGAGCCTGGAAGAAATGCTGGTTGTGCTGCGGGATTGTGCGGTCGGGCGCAAAAAAGACGAATGGCTGGTCGCGGGGCTGTTCGATTACGAGCAGTTCCCGGAAGGCAAGCCGCACAGGTCCTACCTGGATGAAGTGTTTCCTGACACGCCCGTGTACTTGCGGGAAGGGACGTTTCACCATGCCCTGGTAAACACCAGGGCGCTGGAGATAGCCGGTGTCGATGAGTTAACGCAAGCGCCCTACGGCGGCGCGCTGCCGAGAGATGAGACAGGCAAGCTGACCGGTGAACTGGTGGAGACCGCGACTGAGCTGGTAGAGTCTCACCTCCCGACGATGCCCGCAGACCTGAACCTGGCCGCCCTGCGCTGGGCCGTTGACGTCAACAATCAATACGGCATTACATCGGTGCAGGAAGCGTCCGCGCATCTGCCCACCCTGCGGACACTTTCCGCTCTTGAAGCTGAAGGCGGATTATCCCTGCATGTCGCGGCGCACCTGATCTGGGGCAGCCCCCAGTTCGGCGCGATGGGCAATGACGGCCTAGAGCAACTCATTGAAAGGCGCGGAGACTATGCGTCCAAGCACGTGGATGTGGAATTCATCAAGATCTGGGTGGACGGTTCGCCAACCCCGCCTTATTTCACCCAGGCAGATGTGCTTGCGGATGGCGCAATCGAGTACGATCGCGTGCTTTTCCCGCCGAATATGCTGAATGATGCCGTCAAACGTTTTGATCGGATGGGACTGAAAATAAAGCTGCATGTTGCCGGCGATGGTTCGGCGCGTGCGGCGCTGGATGCGGTTGAGGCTGCGCGCATGGCAAACCCCGGCTCGTCGACAAGACATGAACTGGGACATACAAACCTCGTTACTCCGGCTGATATGCCCAGGTTTGCCGAACTCGGCGTCATTGCCGAGATGTCGCCTTCGGTCTGGCACCTGCACGGCAGGTTACTCGGCGACCCGCCCCGGGATGCCTGGGAATTCGGAACGCTGCACAAACACGGCGCGATGTTGACGATAGGCACGGACTGGGTTGTCACCCCGACCCCGAACCTGTTTCCGGCCCTTGAGGGCATGCTGGACCGGGGAGACGAATCGATAGACCTGCCCACCGCGCTACGGGCAATGACTCTGAACGGCGCCTATGCCGTAGGCCGCGAGACGTCGAGCGGATCCCTGGAACAGGGCAAATCCGCCGATTTCATCGTTCTCGATCAAAACCTGTTTGAAATTCCCGTCTCAGAGATCAGCGAAACTCGTGTCTTGATGACAGTATTCGAGGGCAGTAGCGTATACAAAGCGGTGAATTCAGATTAGGGACGCGCTAAGCTATCTTAGATTTGAGCCAAGTGCTGTGCCGGAAAATATCGGCGCCAGCCTGGGGTCGCAGGCGTCCCGCCTGTCAGCGGGCGGGATGCCCGCACTCCCGGGAATTGGGCTTAAGGCACGCTTTTTGAAGATGTCATTTCCTGCAGAAATCGGCTTCAACAGCCGCACATCAGGCAAATTCGCCGTACTCTATATTGTTTAACGCACTCTGCACCAGCGCGCGACCGGCAAAGGTATCACACAGTTCCAGGGGGCTGTGACCGCCCAAGGCCGGGAGGACTGTTTCCAGCCATTCACGCGCGCCGTCAAGATCGCCGAAGACCGTTATGGCCCTGGCAAAGACACATAACATGTCAAGCACCCCCTCGGACTGGACCGGATTGAGCGCCTTACGACGATAAAACCGGTTCAGGTTTCCACCTGTCGTCTCCAGCAGACGGACAAATACCTCGCGGTGTCCCAGGATACTGACGGCTTGCTTGATCACATCGCCAGACAGACCCTTGCGAGCGGCCTGAATGAAAGAATTCCGATCCAAGAATACCGTTGCGGGGATATCAATGCCCTCAATATACTGGCTGGAGCCAGAATTCTGGTCTAATGTATGCCGCATCTTGTCACGATCCGAAAAAAATATCTCCAAGCCAGCATAACATCAAATTGATTTCTGATTAAGCCAAAGGTTTCTACTATACTCAGGCATCATCACAATCAATTAAGGTTTCTCTGGGGCTTTGATGTATGATATTTGATGACAATTTTATTGAAATGCAATTGGCAATATACAATGCGTACAACTTTAAATACTGATAATGAATAACAGGCTCAAAACATCGGTACCTGAAATATCTGATCCAACTCCATCATTACCTGGAATTGAGTCAAACGACTAACCTGGATATTGCACCGGTTGAGCGTCTGGAAAAACATGTCACCACCAGATAAACCAAAAATCTATCATATTGTTCATATCGACCGGTTATCATCAATCATATCTGACCGTCAACTTTGGTGCGATGCACATGTAACCAAGCATAATTCACCCGGAACCAAAATTGGTCTGAATAGCATCAAGCAACGACGGTTAACTAATAAACTGAATAGCCATCCGGGGCTTTATGTTGGTGAATGCATACCTTTCTACTTTTGCCCAAGATCTGTGATGCTTTATGTAATTCATCAGGCAAACCATCCAGAATTGTCCTATATTGGTGGTCAGGACCCGTTAATTCATTTAGAAGCAGACTTGATAGAAACTGTTTCTTGGGCAGAGAAAGAAAAACTACGTTGGGCATTCACACTTTCCAATGCTGGTGCCTATTATTTCGAGGATCGTTGTGATTTGTCCCAACTGAATGAAATTGATTGGAATGCTGTTAATGCTAGGGATTGGAAAAAATGCAAAGAAAATAAACAAGCGGAATTCTTGATTGAAGGACGGTTCCCTTGGCGACTAATCTCCCGAATAGGCGTGCGTACAGTAGATATTTACGAAAAAGTGAGCAATATTCTGCTGTCTGCGTCATACAAACCATATGTTCAAATAATTGCTCAATGGTATTATTAGTCAAATTTGGTTGGTAGAATCGTGATTGAATACAAAACGGGTGATATTCTTGCAGAGCAAGCTGAAGCTCTGGTCAATACTGTAAATTGTGTGGGAGTAATGGGGCGAGGTATTGCGCTTCAATTCAAACGAGCTTTTCCTGATAACTTTATTGCCTATGCTGCGTTATGCAAGAAGGAAGGGATGTCTCCGGGTCGAATGTTCGTGTTTAAAACTAACAGGACAGACTTGCCTCATTATATCATCAACTTTCCAACTAAACGTCATTGGAAAGGCAAAAGCCGTATAGAGGACATTGAAACTGGTTTAGAGGCGCTGATTGGTGAAATCCAGAAATACAACATCCATTCGATTGCTATCCCTGCTCTGGGTTGCGGTCTCGGGGGGTTGAGCTGGGAGGAAGTGCGTTCCCGCATGGAGGGAAGTCTGGGTTTGTTAGAGGATGTAACGGTTACTATCTTTCAACCTGCCAGTATATCGTCTGATAGCCACACAAACAGGCCAGAGATTCCTCCAGTAATGACACCTGGTCGAGCAGCCTTAATCCAACTGATGGATCGATATACACGCGTTTTATTAGATCCATTTGTGACGTTGCTGGAGGTGCATAAGCTACTGTATTTTATGCAGGTCGCGGGAGAACCAATGAATCTCAGGTTTACTAAAAGTCATTATGGGCCTTATGCCGAGAATCTTCGTCATGTACTCAACGTGATAGAGGGGCATTTTTTAAGCGGTTATTACGACGGAGCCGACACGCCTGATAAACCGCTGAAATTATTTCCGGAAGCAATTGATAATGCATATACAGTCCTGCAGAACAAGACTGATACTAAGATACGTTTCGAGAAAGTTGCCGATTTGGTTGAAGGATTTGAATCTTCATTTGGTCTTGAACTGCTCTCTACAGTGCATTGGGTTATCAGCGAACAAAACGCCCAAGTATTGCCAGAGATAATCCGGGAAACCTATGCCTGGAACGAACGTAAGAAGCAGTTTTCCAAGCGACAGATTCAAATTGCTTTCGAAACACTAACTGATAAAGGTTGGATTTTGTCGAAGCCTGCTTAGTGCTCTCGGTGTCAGATAAAGCAATGACGTCACTATGGCGCAGTCGTTGAATAATGAGTCGGCAGCTCGCCTTTGTTATTACTTCCTCTTTTGTCTATGTGTAATTTTCACGCTTCCGGAAGGCAGACCATAAATTATATCGCTATTATTTGGAGCGCTATTCAGGATGCTGTTAACCCTTACAGATACCTCTCTTAATGAGATATTTCGATTTTCTCCTTTAAGTTCATTAATTTGGGCGGTAGTAAAATTGTTTGATTTCGTATAGAGCAGGAAAAATTTAACTTTAACCCCACTATCGTTGTCTATATTTGCATCAACCTTGAATTGCGAACGTAAATTCGACTTTGGTTCGAACATATGTTTTTGTACATAACCTAATCCGTTGAAATGTGTAGTTCCAAGCAAATTCAAATCAGCATCAAGCAAGGCCAAATAAGGAAAAAATGCAAATAATTCATTATCATATTCAATAATATCGGTTCTGAAAGAGTAACGTTCTTTCTTTTTGCTGTCGGGAATAGAAATCAGTTTTGCAAAAGTTGGTCCGGTTGATAATTCGAGTAAATTGGCAGTTTCTGACAAATCGATTTCCAGACTTGCGCCTTTTTTCAGTTCAACACTTTCCAGTTGATCCACGTAAACACAACATCCGGCGTTATTGAAGTGTTGAACTATTGAATATGGATCTTCAGATAAGGTTCCTGTGCTATCTGCAACTAAAATATGAGACAGGGTAGACAAAATAGAAATAAGTGATAAGCGGTACAGAATTCGCCTTTTAAACAGCATTCTATACGGTCCTTTAATTTGGTTTCTAATCCGATTTTGGAATAGTTAACTCATTGAATTCACTTAACTCATTTGTCCAGAGTCCCTCATGCAATACATTCAGTTTTATGTTGCGAGAACTCAGGTTCGGGTATAGCTTTCTGAACAGTGTAATATCTCTATCTTTTTTGTCTTTGATCACCGGAAAACCACCATCATCGACATTTAGTCCCAATACCTTCTTTTGGGGGATGTGCATATGAAAATTACCCAGATACATAACTTCATTGGGTTGTATCTTAAATTCCAGTGGTGTCGGCGCGCTTTTGGGGTACAAAACAATATACGCATAATGAATTTGCCAGTTATCAACTTTATATTCTCCAGCCGGTAATTCAAGGACAAATAAAATCCCTTTATTCTCCGCATCCTCGAATTCAAACTCGGCTGGATGGCCAGCATAAAATATGTCACGTTCCCTGAAGCTAAACATCGCCTTTGGCTGGCCTGAATAATGATTAATAAAAAAATGGGAAAAGGCCATATTATCGGTAGCCTCCGGATGACTTACCGTCCCGACTATCAACCCCGTATCCTTGTTGCTATCAAAATCATAGTCAGTGCGTATATTTGACTGGATCGTAGTCTGACAACCCGAACTCAGGAAACATAGCCAGAGTAACAACAAAGACCGAAAGAACCTATTTTCGCGTTGAATTATCTGATTAAGCGGCATTGTTATTATCGGCCTCCATCCATTGCGTATTTCGGTGAATGAGGACAAAATTTACCCGTTCATGTAATTTATAGCTTCGGAGGGTTGTTTTCAACCGGATGTTGCGCGTTCCCATACCAATAGCGCGGTTCTGGCCTCGGGTGTGCCGTCTTCCAGGCGCGCGGTGATATGGAGTTGGCCATCGATCAGTTGGATCTTTCTGACCTGTTGTTTGCCGATCCAGTCGGGGTACAGGCTGATCTCGATATGGTGGGTTGCCGTATCGCCATTTAACTCGTAACGCCCGCAGTATGTCAGGTAATCATCATAGGCGCCGGCTTTTTCTGAATCGTCTGCGGTCCATTGTTTGCCTGTCGTGAACGGCTTGCGCCGGCGTTTTTGGATGGCGCAGAACATGGATTGGTCGGCGCCGTAGTAGATACGGCCTTCAACATCTTTGCCGAATGGGTAGATTACCCTGCCGTCATCGTAACGTTGCTCCATGGATAGCAGGTTCCAGAGACCTTCGATGTCTATTTGCTCAACCATCTTCAAGTTTGAACGCGGGAGAACTTGCCACCGACGTTGGTTCCAGTATGCCTTTTTCCGCCGCTGTTTCAAGTATCGCCCGGGCTTCGGCGCGCCGTTCCGGCGGCAGCCAGCGACGTTCATGGCCCCAGATACTCGGGCCGTACATCAATTCCGGTTCCCACCGGTCGACATCAATAAGTCTGCCGGCCCAGCCGGTTTCGATCATGAAGCCGCCCGGTGAGAAGGTATAGAACGACAGCACGTGGTCGTTGGCATGGCGGCCCAGGGTGACGGCAATGTTATCCGGTTGTTTTAGTGCCATGTCGTACAGGCGTCCGACATCATCGATGTAATTGTATTCGACCATGATATGGTGAATGCCTGGTTGCTCGAACTCTATGAGCGCCAGCGAGTGGTGCCTGGGGTTGACGTGCATGAATGACGCCCGGAACGGCGAACCGTCGGTGTAATCGCTGAGCCGCAAACCGATGGTTTGCAGGTAGAATTCTTCCATTTCTGTGAAATTACAGGTATTGAGTACCAGGTGCCCGAAGCCCAGTGCGCCGGCCCTGAAACCGCCGATGGGGCGTCCGGAAACAAAAGGCTTGTCGGCGACAGCCGGGTCGCAGTAAAACTCCAGCCGGTAGCCGTCCGGGTCGCGCAACCAGAACATCGCCCCCACATGGCGCTGTTCGCATTCCCCGGCGCTACCCTGTTTCACATCGAGCCCCAGCGCTTGCAGGCGGGCTACGACGGCTTCCAGCTCTTGCGGGCCTGCCGTTTCCAACCCCAGGAAGGCAAGGCCGTCGTTGTCCGCAGGATCGATCAGTATCCTCTGCCGTCTTTCGTCCATGCGTAAAGCCAGTGCGCCGTTGTTGCCGTCCATCACCTGCATGCCCAGGTGTTCGCCGGCGAACGCGCGCCAGGCCGCGCTGTCGGATGCGGTAATGCCTATGTATCCCAGTTGTGTGTAGCGCATCATTATGAGTATGCATCCATTATCGTCTTGCCTCAAAGCGTGGCCTATTACCCACCGCCGGAGACATACAGGACCTGCCCGGTGACATAGGAAGCATCATCGCCGGCAAGGAACGCAACTGCATTGGCCACTTCCGCGGCAGTTCCCATCCGTTGCATACTTGTATCTTTCAGGGTTTGATCCAGCATATCCTTGCGCCACTGTTTTTCCGCGTCAGTCGGCCCGTCTGGATTACGCGGGATGACCCGGTTGGCTTCGATGGCGCCCGGCGCCACGCAATTCACCCGGATATTGTATTCGGCCAGCTCCATCGCCAGGCACCTGGTCAGAGCATGTACGCCGCCCTTGGCTGCGGAGTAGGGGATGCGGTAAATTCCCCGGGTCGCCACCGAACCGATGTTCACAATCGTGCCCCGGCGGTGTTCTATCATATGCGGAATGATCGCACGGCAGCCGCGCAGGGTCGGCCACAATGTTCTGCTGATTTCCTGCTGTATTTCCTCATCATTGAATTCATGGAACGGCTTGGTGCGGATCGCACCGCCGACATTGTTGACCATGATATCGATGCGGCCGGTCATGGACAGGGTTTTCTCGACCATATATTCCATGCCTTCCCTGGTTTCCATATCGGCTTCGACGACCTCGGCGCTGCCGCCGGCACTGATAATCTCTTTACAGACCCGGTTGCAAGCATCATTGACCCGGTCCACCAGCGCCAGCCTGGCGCCGTCACGGGCCAGGCGCAATGCCGTGGCGCGGCCTATGCCCTGGGCTGCGCCGGTAACAACGGCTGTTCTGCCGGATAAACCAGTCACAACGGGTAGGCCATGAAACGTTCAACCAAGGCTGAATCCATGACCACTTTTTTGGCAAGAAACAACGCGTGATTGCCGTCGACGACGATGCGATCGAAATACATGCCGGTCGCAAACAGTTCCGTCCTGCCGGTTTCAACCGGCGTACAGGCCACCATGAAATTGGTCTCGGCAGCATACAGGTTATCTTGTACAGGCCGGCAGGCAGTGCGCTGGATAAAATGGCGCGTGCGGTAATCCGCGAAAGTGCCGGCCCAGATTTGGGTGACATAAGTGACCCGGTCCTGCAACCGGGCGTAATTGTCATCCAGGATCAAGGCCAGCGACAGCCCCGCCTCTTCGCTTTCCGCCGTGGTGCAGGTATAGGATGCATCAGAGTCGTTACAGAAGGTCGCCAACCAGGCATCCATGTTCCTGCCGTCGAGTGCCGCAATATAACGGGTCTGGAGGGCATCAATGGCTGCCGGCGCGCGGGTCTCCGCGATCATGCTGCCGGCGCCTTTTCAAACCCCATAACTTGCCGGTAGTATTCCCAGCCGGGCAGGTTCGAGGATTCATCGTTCTGGCCGAACTCAGCGGGAATTTCGTACTCATTGCTCACACCTTTCTGGAAAACAGCGTCGCCGGGCGTCTGGCTGCCGCTGTGCAGGCGATGGAAGACCGCGGCGTCTTCCATGCTAACCAGGCCGCAAGGCCCAAGCAGGTTGGATGCCTGGCGCACCCGGTGTTTGACGAGATCTTCGTCATCGTCCAGATGGGCGAAATAAGTGTAATGGACTTCTGTTTCATCGACCGAGAGCGGGTTGGCAAAGCGGATGCTGATGGTGTCCAGGTGTCGGGTAATGCCGGAGATGGGAAAAAAGCGCACACTGACCGACCCGCGGGACAGGTTGCCGCCGCTTTTGTGCTCGATTAAAGATGGATCATGTAACCGGTCAACCGATTCCGGCAGACTCAGTTCACCTACGTAGATGCGGTGCCCGCGCGCATTGGCCTCCTGGTATCCCTTGCCGCCCTGCCAGTTCAGCAAGCGGAATGCCGTATGCAACAGGCCCGCATGGTAGGTATCGTTGTCGGCATAGGTCTTCCAGTTTGCCTTCAGCAGGACTTTCTGGAAACCCAGTAATCTCAGCCGCCCGTCCCCGGCCAGCGCCTCGGCAATGGAATCATGCAGGCCGTCCAGGTAGACCTCGACCGGAGGCGTTTCCGCACTGAACGTGACCATAACCAGGCCATGCGCCAGCGCCATCCTGGGGCTGGCCAGGGGGTAGTTGTTCCGGTCAAAATCATCGGGATAATCACCCGGCTTGTTGGGACAACCGACCAGCTTGCCCGTGGAGTCGAATGACCAGCGATGATACGGACAACCAAACCTGAACTTGTTGCCCCTGGGCGCGGTTTCCACCTGCGCTCCGCGGTGGGAGCAGGAGTTATAGAGCACATTTATCCTGTTTTCCCTGTCCCGGGTGATAAGCAGCGGCACCCGGCCGACCCGGACTGTCTTGAAGTCCCCCTGGTTCGGTATCTCGGACTCATGGGCGATCATCAGCCATTCCGGACCATAGAATATACGCCTCAGTTCTTCTTCAAAGATATCGGGGCGGACAAAGATTTGCTTGGGCACATGGTTGGCCTTGGCGGGCCAGATTATCGGCTGTTGTCCACTTTGCGTATTTGTCATAGTCATCGCAGGCGCCCCCTGCAGTTGATGCAACTGCGTGCAGTATATCAGTGATCGAACTTTTCGACTTTGCACAGAGTTGGAAATGACGATCCTGATATAAAAGTTTACAATGAAACCGCAGTAACCGGTTACACACATAGACTGAAGACCACTCAATTTTGGGCGTACCGGCAATACCGAATTCGGATATGAAACGCGAAACACTGGACAAGTCCATCAGTTTCAGGAGCTATATCGCCATCGGCCTGGGTACGATTATCGGGATCGGCTGGGTGATCTATGCCGGTTACTGGCTGCGCGATGGCGGTCCGGTGGGCGCGATGCTGGCTTTCATCCTGTGCGGCCTGTTCCTGTTACCGGTGGGGAAGTGTTATGCCGAACTGACTGCTGCCATCCCGGTAGCCGGCGGCGAGGCTGCGTTCGCGTACAAGGCATTCGGACCGTTTGTCTCGTTCCTGACCGCTTGCGCGTTGGCCTTGAGTTACATCGCCATTACGCCGTTTGAGACCATCGCCATCGGCGCGCTGGTGGAGGCGATGTTCCCGGCGCTCATCTCGGACCCCTTATACCAGGTGGGAGGGTATACCATACGGGTATCGAACCTGTTACCTGGAATTATCCTGGGCGCGCTGCTCATCCTGCTCAACTGCCGGGGCGCCCGCAGTTCGACCGGTTTCCAGACTCTGGTGCTGACTATCCTGGCCTTGTGCGCGCTGGTGTTCATCTCCGTGGCCCTGGTGAAGGGAGACCTTGCAAACCTGACCCCGATGTTTGCAAGTGGCGGCGCGTCCTGGGTCGCAGCGCCGGCTTCCATTATTCCCGTACTGGTTGTCGCGCCGTATTTTATGGCCGGTTTCGATACTATCCCCCAAGCCGCGGAGGAGGCCGGTGTCAGCATGGCGCCACACCGGATCGGCGTTGCGATACTCGCGTGCATCGTGCTCGGCGCACTATTCTATGCCTTGATCATCCTGGCGCTGGGAATGAGTTCGACGCCCGGCCAGTTGGCGGCTATCATGCAGGACCGGGATGCAATGCCCACCGCCGAAATATTCCGGCTCGCATTCGGCTACGAATGGGCCGCGCAACTGGTGCTGTTTGCAGCCTTGCTTGGTCTGCTCACGACATTGAACGGGATCTACATCGCATCCTCCAGGCTGTTGTTTTTTCTCGGGCGCGGCGGCATGTTGCCGCACTGGTTCGCAAAAGTCGATGCGCGCCACAGGATGCCTGTGAATGCGCTCTTGTTTGTCGGAGCAATTTCTCTGCTGGGACCCCCGGTCGGCAGAGCTGCGCTGGTCCCGATAGTGACCAGTGGCTCCCTGGCCTTCGTAGCAGCGTTGCTACTGACCTGCCTGGCCGCGGTGCGTCTTCGCACAACTTATCCGGACATGAATCGCCCTTACCGGACCGGCAAATCAACGATGTATTATGGGATTGTTGTTTCGGGCATACTCGTGTTATTGATGGTGGTTCCCGGCAGTCCCGGCCAGTTGCAACCGCTGGAGTTTGCCATCATAGGTATCTGGATGTGCCTGGGCGTTGCCGGGTACTGCCTGCGCCGCTCCCTCAGGGACATGGATTCGGCTCAGCAGCGTTACCTGATCCTGGGTGAGGAACCTCACCGATGATGTGCGTAACAGATTTGACACTACCACCTAACCCGATATATCTTGCCGGGTAAATTTTACTAACTGACCTGCGCCTCATACCATTCCCGTGCAAACGGGAATCCAGTGGAACAAAGGGTCGCCCTCTGGGCGACACTGTATTTGACTGGACTCCCGCTGTTGCGCGAGTGGTACGGAGGGATGCCTTGGCATGTACCAACAGTTACATGGGTGTGCAAAGACCTGATCATGAAAGTTTGGGTTCTTATAGTGGCCATGCATCTAACCCCCCCAAAGGAGATAAAATGCGAACAAGTCGCAACAGGCTGGATGTAGACGACATAACAGGCGCTTGGGCTATCATGCCCGCGCCCGCGATCACAACAGGTGATGACTGGCGAACTGAGGACTCGGTCGATTACGACGAGGTTTCCAGGGCCGTGGCCGGTCTGATCGAGGCCGGCGTTGATGGCATCATGTGCCAGGGCACGTTTGGGGAAGGAGCCACGCTTACCTGGGAAGAAAAAAGCAAGATGACTGAGGTCATGGTGGAAACGGCTGCGGGACGAGCGCCCATCTTCGCGGGTGTTACCACGCTCAATACACGCGAGACTGTCAGGCAACTCAAGCATGTGCGCGATACAGGCGCCGACGGTGTGATGTTGGGTGTGCCCATGTGGCAGGAACTCGATGTGCCCGGGGCAGTGCAGTTCTACCGGGATGTTGCCGAAGCAGCGCCGGAACTGGCGATTTGTATCTACGCCAATCCTGAGGCATTCAAGTTCTCGTTCCCGACGCCATTTTGGGCACAGGTGGCAGAGATTCCACAGGTTGTGAGCTGTAAGTACATCCATATTGCCCAATTACAGCTCCACACGATGGCGACGCGCAAACAACTGCGTTTTCTGCCGATAGAGTTCGACCATAGAGATGCTGCGAGGATGGACCCTGAGTTCCACACGGCCTTCTGGTCTCCCTGTGCATGCACCGGGCCTGAGTTGACCATCTATTGGCGCGATATTGTCCGGGAGGCAGCCCGTACCGGCGATTGGTCGCAGCCGGATGCCCTTTATCCACGTATCATGTCGGTGTTGTCGAACCTGTTCCCGCCCGGCGGCTTTCCTGAATTTTCGCGCTATAACATTCAACTGGAGAAAGAACGCATCAACGCGGCAGGCTGGATGAACGCCGGCCCCTGCCGTCCGCCATATACCACGGCGCCGGAGAGTTACCTGGCCGGCGCTCGCCTGGCCGGGACCGGCTGGGCGGAACTTAACCAAGCGCTCTTGGATGGAACTCTTTTTCCGTTACGTTGAGTAATACATCGTCATCCAGGCTGGAATTTTATTTTGATTTCCTGAGCCCGTTTGCCTATCTCGCACATGATCGTGTGTGTGAGTTAGCCAGCAGGTATCGTAGAGAGCTGACTTACATACCGATCGACCTGGCGGCTGCGAAAATTGCCGCCGGCAACACCGGACCGACCAATCGCGAGATACCGGTCAAGTTGCGCTACCTGATGGTCGATATTGATCGATGGGCGAAGAAATTGAATTTGCCGGTCAGTTTCCCGGCGTCACTGGATTCTCACAAGATGAACGCCGGTACCTTCTATGCGCTGGACAGGGGTCTCGGGGAAAAATATGTCAGGGAAGGCTTTAACCTGGGTTGGGGATTGGGCGGTGATATAGGATCTGATGAGACATTGACCCGATTGGCTGAAATAATGGGTTGGCCACCTGCGGAATTTCTCGAATATGCCAGCATTTCGAAGCTGTTGCCCGAATATACGGCATCGAACAGGCAAGCGCAGGAAAAAGGTGTATTCGGGGTTCCTACCATTATTGTTGACGATCAGATGTGGTGGGGTAATGATCGTTTGGATTTTGTCGAGGAATACCTGGTCGAATCCGGAGGCGCTAATGAATAAATCTGGTTTGCTGATCCTGGCCTTGTTCCTGTGCTGCGGTTGTGTACGGGGAGCGGGGGAAGCCGGTTCCACGGGGCAGGGACAGAGCACAGCCGAAACGGGCGAGACTGCACCGGTTGCGGACCTGCTGCTGATAAACGGCCGGGTTTACACGGTCAATCCTGAGCAGCCCTGGGCCGAGGCTATCGCGATCAAAGACGGCAGGATCCTGTATGTCGGCAGCGATGAAGCAGCCGCGGCGTACCGGGGTGGAGAAACGGAAGTGATAGACATCGAAGGAAAGATGGTCATGCCGGGGCTGAACGATCTGCATGTTCACCCGGTTTATGGTTTTACCGTGCAGTTATTTGAATGCGTGTTTCCGGGCACGGCTACGCCGGATGTGATAAGGCAGACCGTGACCCGCTGTGTTCAGGAGGCCCCTGAGGCCGAATGGATCATCGGTGGCCAGTGGGAGACGGACTTCTTTATCAAGCACGATATCCCGTCGCCGCGTAAATGGTTGGACGAGATTTCCGGAGACAAGGCGGTTATTCTGCGGGACACCTCATTCCATAACCGTTGGGTCAACAGCAAGGCGCTGGAACTGGCGGGTCTGACCCGGGACAGTCCTCCGGACAGACTTGAAATTTCCGGCGGAGAGATTGTCATGGACCAGGAAACCGGCGAACCGAACGGCTTGTTATATGAAAACGCAGCGGGTCCCGTGCTCAGCATCATCCCGGACTGGACCGAGGCGCAATATCTTCAGGCAGCCAGGGAAAGTGTGAAAGCGGCAAACCGCTTTGGCCTGACCGGTATCAAGGATGCCTGGGCCACGCCCCAGGCGCTGAAAGCCTACAAGGCTTTGGACGACAACGGCGAAGTCAGTGTGCACCTGGTGACCTCCATATCGGTTCTGCCCATGCTTGGTAAAGAAAAGAACCTGGACCCGACGATACTGGAACAGGTGCGATCGGCATACCGTGGCCGTCATGTGAACACCGATTCGGTTAAAATCTCCATGGACGGTGTGCCATCGGCATCGCGCACGGCCGCGATGCTGGCCGATTACATGCCCGCGCATGCCGGCGCGCCGACCCATAACGGCAAGCAGCATTACACCCAGCAGGAGTTGTCGCAGCTTATTGTGCAACTCGACAAGCTGGGGGCGACGGTAAAAGTCCACACCGCGGGAGACCGTTCCGTCCGGGTTACGCTGAACGCGATCGAGGCTGCCCGGCAAGCCAACGGCGACAGCGGCTTGCGCCATGAACTGGCGCACGCGGGTTACATTGATGACGCGGATATCCCTCGCTTTGCCGAACTCGACGCGGTGGCGGAGCTGTCCCCTTACATCTGGTTTCCATCCGTGAAGGTCGATTCCATCATCCGCGCCGTGGGTGAGCAGCGGGGGCAACGCTACTGGCCGGTGAGGGACCTGCTGGAAGCCGGCGCACAGGTCGTAGCAGGGTCAGATTGGCCTGCGGGCGCGCTGTCGAGCATGAATCCCTGGGTCGGGCTGGAAGCCCTGGTCAGCCGCGCCAATCCCTGGGACTTGCGCCAGGACCGGCTGTGGGAAGATCAGGCCATTACCCTGGAGCAGGCGCTGGCGATGTATACACGTTCAGGGGCAAAAGCGCTGTTTTTGGAACATGAAAGCGGTTCCCTGGAAGCGGGCAAACTGGCGGATATCATTGTGCTGGAACACAACCTGTTTGAAATCCCTGTGAGTCGGATCAGCGATACGCAGGTATCGCTGACCCTGTTCGGCGGCAGGATCGTTCACGGAATGCCCGATCCTGTCCAATTGTGAGTTAAGGAAACTCTGGTTAAGTCGGAGTTTCCTTAAATTATGACTGTTTTATCATCGAGGCCATTCGTATGACCCAAACCACAGAAACGATAAAAAGCAACTGCCCCCGGGACTGTTATGACGGCTGCGGCATCAGTATTGAAAAGATAAACGGCCGCATCAGCCGGGTATTGGGCGATGCGACGCACCCGGTATCCCAAGGCCGGCTTTGCAACAAGTGCGCGATTGCCTACAACGGTGTCTGGCAGGATGAAACTGCGCGCTTGCTGTACCCGTTAAAGCGCACGGGAGAGAAAGGCAAAGGCCAGTTTGAACGCATCGGTTGGGACGAGGCAATCGGCACGATCACCGGCCGTCTTAAACACGATGTGGCCAATCACGGTGCGCAATCGATCGTACATACCCATTATTCCGGCACGTTGTCACTGATTGCATTGCTGTTCCCGATTCGTTTTTTCCTGAAACTGGGCGCCGCGGAAGTCACCCCGGATACTATCTGTAACGCTGCGGGCCATGCCGCGCTGACGTTGCTGTACGGCGAATCCCATATCGGTTTCGACCCGCGTACGATCCGTGATTCAAACTGCGTCCTGGTCTGGGGCGCGAACCCGTCCCACTCCGGACCGCACAGCCACAAACACTGGTTTGCTGAAGCTGACGTGAAAAAAATCGTGGTCGATCCTTTACGCACAAAATCCGCGCAGGCGGCGGACATCCATTTGCAGCTATATCCCGGTTCGGACGCGGCTCTGGCTTACAGTCTGTTGCATGTCATGCACCGTGAACACCGGTTCGATGACGACTTCATTCGCCGGCATACAGTGGGCAGTGATGAACTATTGCCTTTGATCAACCGTTGCTCCCCGGAATGGGGCGAGCGCGAGACCGGCGTACCGGCGGCATTGATCGAAGAGGCTGCAAGATGCTACGGCGCAGGTCCTTCCCTATTATGGCTGGGCCAGGGTTTCCAACGCCAGTTAAACGGTGGTAATGCGATGCGAGCCGTGGGTTTGTTGCCGGCCATGACGGGAAATATCGGAAAACCCGGTTCCGGATTTACCTACGTGAACCATACGCCCGCGCTTGCCGGTCTGGATTTTGATGCAATGGCCGGCGCGCAGCTTGCTGTTGCCGAACCCGAATCGGTCAGCCATATGGACTTTGCGGAACAGCTCACCCGTTCAGATCGTTTCAAATCGATGATGATCTGGAACACCAATCCGGTGGCCTCGGCGCCCAACCAGGACAGGTTGCGCGCGGCGATGCAGAGAGAAGACCTGTTTACGGTCGTTATCGACTGTTTTCAGACGGATTCAGCGGATTACGCGGACATCGTTCTGCCTGCAGCGAGCTTCCTGGAGTTTGACGACCTGACTTTCAGCTATTTTCATTTCAATATCGGCGTTCAATCGAAGGCAACGGAACCGCTGGGCGAGGCGCTGCCGAACCAGGAGATCTTCCGGCGGTTGGCAAAAGGCATGGGTTACACGGAACGCGAACTGTTTGAAACGGATGAAGACCTGATCGCATTGATGTTGGACCAGATGGGAGTGCAGGGCGGTTTTAAGCAATTCCAGCAACGAGGCTGGCAATCGATCAGCGCCAAACCGATGATTCCCTGGTCGGAACTGAAGTTTCCGACACCAAGCGGGAAGATAGAACTGGCCTGTGCCACCGCAGAGTCACAAGGATTACCGCGGATTCCGCAAGCAACAGTCGATGCCAGGGACAACGGCGAACTGTTGCGCCTGGTTACCCCGGCCTCGGATTACCGTATGAACGATTCCTACGCCAATGACCCTAAACTCGCCCGCAACGCCGGTGAGCCGGAAGTGTATATCCATACGCAGGATGCGAAACGTTTGGGGATCGCGGACGGCGCGCCGGTTACATTGAGCAATGAGAACGGCAGCCTGACACTGACCGCGGCGATAGATGACATGGCAATGCCTGGCGTCGTCGTCTCCTACAAGGGCCGCTGGCCAAAACAGGAGCAGCAAGGAAAGAACGTGAACGCACTGCACATCGGACAAAAAGCGGACATGGCGGAGAGTTCCAGCGTACATAGCACGCAGGTGAGGGTGAGTCCTTGTGCCTCTGGTTAGCCTGATAGTCCGCCAGGGTAAGTTTGGGTGTTTGGATATTCAGTTATGAACAGGCCCGAACCTCAACCCGAAACGCGCCGATTCGATCAACAGATACCTCAAGCGTATCCCCCTGTTGATACTTCGGGTAGGCGACAGCCCGTATTTGTTTTATGTCGGTGAACTTGGGGACATCCACAATTTTTTCATCCTCGGCTATTCCGCCACTCCCCAATGCGCCTATGAGAATAACATCTCCGGCTTGCAGTGCGTATCGGGATGTGACAAAGCTGACTGCTTCAGGTATGCCCAGTACGTAATCGTCTGTGTAGCCTTTTTGATGCAACCCACCGTTAACTCTTAAACTAACCGCCATTAAGTCGTTATGGTTGATACCGGTAGCGATCCAGGGGCCCAGGGGGCAGAACCCAGGATAGTTCTTGGCCCGGTCAAAATCATTGACAGCAATTTCCGGCGCAAAACCATCGAATGCGCCGGTGTATCCAAAAATGAAATCCTTGGCATCTTCAGCGCTCACATTGCTGGCTCGCCGACTCATGATAACAGCCAACTCTGCGCTACCGCTGATGCCGGTAGCGTCTTTTGGAATGCAGACGCCGGCGCCGGGACCAGCAAGCGCTGAGCTCGGTTTTTCAAATATGGCAGGTGGTTTCAACGCCGAAACCGAATTATTGCCGGTGTTGCTGATGTCTTCACCTATCATCTTGCTGCGATGCCAATAACTGTTACTGCCCAGGCCAATTATTTTGTTTGGCGATACCGGGGCCAGCAATCGAACGTCATCGAGCGGTATTGATCTGTCAGACACCGAATAATCACCGAACAGCTCGCCGTTTATGCCAACGACAGTTTCGCCTTGTACGAGTCCGAACTCGATATGATCGCGGTATTCGTACCTGGCGATGAAGCGTGTGGATTCATTTACAGTGGTCGCCGCATCGAAAGATGAGGAGAACCTGTTGCTGTTTGTGTCCTCGTTTTGGCTGAGTGACAGAGTAGGGTGCAATAAGGCCGTTAAACCGGTTGCCGCGCAGGCTTTAAGCAAGCGCCGTCTTGTGTAATGTCTGTTCATCGTTTTGGTGGAGCATTCTTGTCAGGAAGTCTGGAGGCTAGCTCCCGTTTGACGCTGGCCAGGGCTTCTTTCCGGGCCAGGTTATTCCATTCATCGGGATCGTTTTTGTGATCGTACAACTCTTCTGAACCATCGGACCAGCGTGTGTATCGGTAGCGTTCGCTTCTCACGCTGTGATTACGGAAGCCCGCGGTAGTCAGCGCGATATGCTCCCAGGAGGCATTGCTGTTTTCAAGCAGAGAGACCAGGCTGTTGCCTTCCACATGTTGCGGCGTCTCCAGCCCGGACAGTTCAGCCAATGTGGGATAGAGGTCCATCAGGGAAACCGGCCGGTCGGTGTGGGAATCCGGGGTGGTAACACCCGGGGCAACAATAATTAGAGGAATGCGTGTCACGTCTTCCCATAACGTGTCCTTACGCCAGCGTTCCTTTTCACCCAGGTGGAACCCGTGATCGGATATCAGCACAATAATGGTATTCTGCGCGCGCTCACTGGCGTCAAGCGCATCCATAATTCTGCCTACCTGGGCGTCGGCGAAACTGATGCCGGCAAGATAGGCGCGCACAGCATCGTGCCAATTCCCGGTTTCTGCAACCCAGCGATGCTCGGCCATCGGAGGTTTGTCGGTTAATTCAAGAAAGGGGCGGGTTGCAGTGTGTGGCACATCTTCCAGGTCGTCGGGTGTTGTCCTGGGGAGGCTGATAGATTTGCCCGGGTAAAGGTCGAAGTAGCGTTTGGGCGTGTACCATGGGAGATTAGGCCGATAGATGCCTGCGGCAATAAATCTTGGGCCAACGGTATTTTGAGCAATCTGTTCGGTGATCCATGTCGTTGTTCTTCCATCGCCCATTGTCCCGTCGGTGATGTCCAGGGCAGCCCAGTCAAATGTGCTTGACACCCGGTTGCCATTGGCAGGTTTTACCTCCGGGGTAATTTCTTCAGGCAATTGCTGCGCAACTGACGGATAAAACCCGTCCCATGCTGCCGGGTCATTATATCCTTTCAATCCTTCCGGTTCGAAGGTATGCGCATGAAATATCTTGCCGGCGCCAAGCGTAATATAGCCGTTGTTTTTGAAGTGCTTGGGCAGGGAAGGCGCCGAGTTGAAGATAGCCAGTTCCCGCCAGTCCGGGCGGTTGTCATAAACACCGGTTGTTGCAGGTTTGAGCCCTGTCAGCAAGGCAGTGCGGGACGGACTGCAAAGCGGCGCCGGCGCGTGCGCATTGCGGAATGTCATTCCCCTGGCCGCGAGTCTGTCGATATTTGGTGTCTTTGCTTGAGGGTGACCACCGAGCGGGCCGACCCAATCATTCAGGTCATCCACTATTATCAATAATACGTCGGGTCTGTGCACCGGCGCGCCGGCGCTAAAACCTGAAGCCAGGCACAGAACGACGGCAAACATCCCAGTGAGCAGCGGACTTGATTTACCGGTCATATAATATGCGGTGGCAGAGCAATCTTCTCCGATCGAGACAACCAATATTTCAGTAGCCGTATAATTCTTCACTCGTAAGCGAGAACCCGAACCAGGAAGCCAACGTGGAAAGCCACTGGTCCAGGTAATAGTCAAGACCATCGATTGCCGTTTCAGGAGAGGAACCGGCAATAACCATTACCTCCTGGTTATCCGTCCATACATTCTGTTTGATATAAATGGCATTGTTGCCGGGTTCGGAGAGCCATATCCGTTCTTCCTCAATCAGAACCAGGGATAAGATCTCGCCGAAGTCCTGCAACTCATTCATCCCGGCTATGATGACAATACGCAAAGCGTGGTTATGGGTCTCTAATTGGCTGGGTTCCACCTGCTGGTAGGCCACAGACTTATTATCAAGAAAATCAGTGAGTTTGCCAGCGCCTGAATAGGTGTCGCCGGTTGCGACAAGATACAGCGTTTCCTCGGACTCGGACACGAGCGTCGTGGCGGTGGGCGCCGCGTTTAAACAAAGCGTCGCTACTACAATATTGAATATCAGAATAAAAGGACGAGCCATAGTGTTATCGCAACACATCGGGCTTGAGTTTCCAGTCATCCGCATTTGGGGGGGTAACCTTCAATTCAGACCTTGGCAGGTCGGCAAACCTGTCGCAGTGATCATACGAGTAAGCATGTGCGCGGGCCAGGGACCATAATGGTTTTTGATCGCTGTTGAATGCGACGTATTCCCAGACAATCTCACCGCCGTCGGGATGCGTCTCGTCCGGCCTGACCTGAAAAATCCGTCCGGTATTATCCTCGGATATCAGCGTATTGCCGTTGGGCAGCCGTTGTACCGAACCCCTCGAATGGCTGTGAAAACGCAACGTCCTGCCCGCGGTCTGGTATTTCCAGACTATCCTGTTCGTGGAGGGATCAATTTCCACGATCAACGACACGCCATGGTGTGCCTCATCCGGCGAGTATGCGCCATTGTCAAATACCAGGAAATTTCCGGCGCCGGGAAGGTCGGGCGCGATCATATGCGCCTCGTGTTGCCCGGCAAAGCCGCCCAGGTAACGATGGCTGCCTTTATATACAATCTCCCCTGAATCTCTATCTATCACCCAGAAATGGGGCAGGTTGCGGGTATTGTATACAACGTTTCCGGGCTTGAAACGCTGGTCGCCCGCATCATACCACTTGTTTTGCGGGATAATCCTGGCCGCATTGCCATGTGACCAGTCAATCAGGCGTTTCCACCCGGGCAGAAAATCATTGATATCAATATGGTCGTGCGCTGCCCAGGTCCAGGTTATTTCACCTTCCGGAGTGACATAGGCTAATTCGTCGCCTATCAACTGCAGGCCTTTACGGTTTATCTTGCCGAAATACGGATAATCAACGTTTTCGACCGTATCCAGAATTTCCTGCGGCACTTGCACGCTGTACATGACCAGCGTGTCGCCGTTGGGATGCCGCTCGAAATCGTGATGCAGCATATGGGACTGCTGTGCGCTCATCCTGCCCCCGATTCCGGACTGCTCCGGTCGCCAGCGCCACAGTTCGTTACTGTCCCAATCGTAGTCAACGATGTGGTTCAAACCTCTTTGCTCGCTTTCTTCTATCATTGACAGGCTGCAGGTTCCGGGATTCAGGCGATAGCGTTGCCAACTGCTGACTTTCCATTCATGAACGACATTGCCGTTCATATCGATGAGCCGGGCCGGTTCCGGGCTGCGCGCCACATCTTTACCCGCGCCGTAGTTCGAGACCAGCGGAAGCAAGGTATAGGCATTATAGGCTTTTTCAGGATCGTAGCGGGTCACACCGGTGGGGTATACGGAAGGATAAGCCTGTACAAATTGTGCAACGGATAACACGGATAACCATGCCAGAACGGTTCGCAATGTATTGGTATGGAGCATTTCGTGCGGCCTGCCCTCAGAATGAGCGTTTGACTTCAAGGAACCATCCCAATGGCTCGCCGATTTGTTCAACACGGTAACCTTCCCGTCCCCGGTCGCCCACCCTTGCCTGGTTCGGCGTGGTGCCGGTAAAATCGACTCCCGTATTGATATAGTCTTCGTCCAGACAATTCCGGCAGGATAATGCCACAGCCCATTTTTCATCTGTTGTCGTGTATTCAATCCTGCCTGTGACAAGTCCATAGGAATCGATTTTAATCGTTCTTGTTTGCGCATCGGATGAGTACTGATCGGCACGCCAACCGTAGTTCACGCTGGTCCGGATTGAACCAAAATCCAACCGGGCGGTATGATTCAAAGCCAGCGAAAAAGTCAGGTCAGGCAGCCTGGCCAACTCGGAATCAATAAGAACATCGCCGGATACCTCAGGCGCTACGGTTGTCCATTCTCCATCAAGGATGCCGACAGCCGCGGCGATATCCAGGCTTTCCGAAAGTACGACCATCACGTCAATTTCAGCGCCATAGGTCTCCGCGTTGCCTGCATTGGTAATAAACTTGGTGCCGTCAGGCTGGAGTTTTCTGAGTTGTCTTCCGGACCAATCCTGAAAAAAACCGGTTGCATTGAAGCGAATCCGCCCATCGGCCAAGGTAGAACGAAATCCCGCCTCGTACAGGTCTACTTCTTCCGCTTCAAACGGCACAATCCCGAAATTTCCACTCGGTCCGAATTTCAACTCCAATTCATTATTGAAACCGCCACTGGTAAAACCGGTGCTGGCCGTGAAATAGGTCATCAGGTTGTCAGTCCAATGGTATTGGACGCTGGCGCGCCATGTTGACTCGTTCCAGGTGTCGCTGGCGGATGCCGATGAGGGAATGCCGGGGCCATTGATCAGCGCGAGAATCTCCGGGTTGCTGGTTGGATCAAAGTTGCGATCCCGACTGCGAATTTGCTCGTCTCCAAATGCCGTGAGTTCCTTTTTATCTTCAGTCCAGCGATAGCCCAGGGTCAGGCTGAGATCATCCAAAAGCTGATAGCTCCCTTCAACAAAAAGGGCAATAGCTTCCGCATCCAGCGTTTCCCGGCGAATAAAGACATCCGGGACACCGTCGTCGGACCCGGTTGTAACTTCGTCAGGAGTCTCCTCGAAATAGAACAGACCCGCAGTCCAATCCAGGCGCTCATGATTGCCGTTGAATATAACTTCCTGGGAAAAGCTGTCATTGTTATAGTCACGCACTCGCTCGCGCCAGATGACAGGCGTATAGTCATTGTCATATATCAGCAAAGGTTTGATGTTCAGGTAACCGGTGCGGCTTGTCACGGTCAGGTAGTCGTTGATATCCCAACTGATCTCTGCAGTGAAGATTTCCGTGATAATTTCTTCGGAATTCGTTATGCCGCCCTGTGTATTATCGCCATCCAGTACGCCGAATGAATTATTCAATACAGGGTCTAGCGCGCT
The DNA here is from genome assembly GCA_965221335.1 of Gammaproteobacteria bacterium. Classification (GTDB taxonomy): domain Bacteria; phylum Pseudomonadota; class Gammaproteobacteria; order Eutrophobiales; family Eutrophobiaceae; genus JAAXHV01. The sequence continues at coordinate 331,344 of CBDCSC010000006.1, forward strand.
GTTGTTTTCAGCCACGCCGTTAAATTCAGCGTTTCTCGCACGTGCAATGGTGCAAACCGAGCCGGGCGCACCCCGGACTTCTCTTGCGTTCAAAATGCCTCGTGCGATTATCCGGCATGGTTCGCCTTCTCCGCGAAGAGCATTGATATCCCAGTCAGTAATCTTGAACGCGGGGCCATTTCCTTTATCTTCTATATATGCGCCGGTGAGATCAACGGTGAGCGTATCCACCGGTCTGATGCGCAAACTGGCCCGTACCCCCCAGTTATCATAATCTCCGAGCTTCTGGGTGCCTTGGCTCTGATACTGAAGGGCAGCGGGGTTAGCAGCCGGGGCGATATTTCCCAACAGATTATCCACGTAACCATCCTGATCCCGGGAATAGGCACTGACTCGTATGGCCGCTTTCTCTCCCAAGGGAATGTTCGCCATGCCGGTCACTTCAACCAGGTCACGGGATCCATATCCGGCCTTGATATAACCTTCGAACTTGTCCATGCTTGGTCTGTTCGAGTTATAACGGATGGCTCCGCCCGTGGTGTTACGGCCAAACAAAGTCCCCTGAGGTCCGCGCAATACTTCTATATTTTTGGCATCGAACAGATCAACCATTGTTCCGCTCATTCTCGGCACATACACACCATCAAGGTATAAACCGACGGCGCCATCCGTATTGATTCGAACTTGGGTGCCAACACCGCGGATGGTCGCGCGCACTAAATTTGTGCCGGCCGTATTGTCTCCCCCGCCCAGTGAGATATTGACGGCATGAGTATCGAGGTCGAGCAGGCTGTCGATTCCCAGTTGCTCAATCTGATCCGCGTTGAATGCTGTCACGGAAATCGGCACATCCTGGAGATTTTCCTCGCGCTTGCGTGCAGTGACCATAATTTCTTCCAGGACGGTAGAATTGGCGCCGTTTTCAGATGGAGTTTGTCCACTGGCGTCGGGAACTGCTACAACTGCCGCCATCAGCGCGCCTATACCTGCAAATAGTGATATATTCTTCCCCGACCCGGTTTTTTGTTGTTCATTCATTTTCACGGTTTTATCCTCTTTATCGAACAATGCCGAACTCGTACGTGCAATGATCAGCACGCCTTTATCAGAACGTCTGCCTGAAAGCCCCGTTCCCAAGAGCATTAAATCCAGCGCCTGTTGTATCGTGTGCCGTCCTCTGACCGAATTTGCCCTGCTGTTACTGGCCAGATCATAAGGAAACAACAAAGTGATTCCGGTCTGCCTTGCCAGGCTGTTCAGCGCATCAGCGGCATTGGTCGACGGGATATCCACATCGTATCTTGTTTCGTCCTTGAACTGTCCACCAGCATACCCTGCAGCGCTGGTAAACAGTAATAGCAGGCAAATCAAGCTGCCCAAGCGTTTGCAGCGTTTCGATACGCGCCGCATTCCAGTTGCGTTCGGCTTGCTAAAATAATATCGGTGAGGTGCTTTCACGCTTGTCTGACAATAAATAAACGTTTGAAGTACGAAAAACCACACCCCCAGGTATTGATATATTATTCGGCGGATGCAATCTGAACAAAGTCATCACGCAGGCGGATAATCCGTAAATCAAAATTTGTTTCCAGGGAGAGCAGCATGGCATCGACATCGCCTATTCGAAACTGTCCTCCGATACGAATAGCCTTTAATGCGGGATCGATGATCTGTATAGTGACCGGGCTATAGCGGCTGATTTCATTAATGACATCCTCCAAAGGGTCGCCCGTGAAAATCAACAAACCATTGCGCCAGGACATGCGCAGGGATAATTCCGTTTCATCCATATTCTGAACCAATTCAATCGTATTGTATGAAGCCTGCTCTTGCTCCGAAGCCAGCGCGCGAATGGTCGTAGCCTGACCTGCATCCAAAGTTCCCAAGGTGTGTTCGTAATCATCTTCTGAAATTACCTGGCGCTCGAACCGCTCCTCCAGCGCTGACAGTTTGACGCGACCCTCGGTAACGAGAACGTCTACTCCATGCTTGTTTAACCTGACGGTAAACGCAGTGCCTACGGCTTCAACTCGCCCGCTTCCGGCGTAGACATGGAAAGGTCGTCGTGGAATTTCTGCCACATTGAAAAAAGCCTCTCCTTTCAACAAGTGGACATTGCGAACGGCTTCGCGATATTCCACTTCAACCTCGCTGTTTGTGTTGATATGAATGGTGGACCCATCCGGCAAAGACACGAGAGTTTGTTCTCCGACCTTCGTGGAATAAACGGTATTGACGCCTGCCTCAGAAGCATTATGTTTCCAGGGTTGCTGGTTGAGCGCCAGCACAAGGACTGCAAGCGCAATTAAAATCACGGCAAGATTTCGATTAAACACAAACTCCGTTATGCCGGCCCAGGTAAACAGTCTTTGGTTTGAGACAGCCTTACCGGTAACCGGCTTTCCCAACGGCACCGACAATTCCGTCAGAATATTCATCCTGTTATACAAATGGAGCAGCTTGCCGAGTTCTTCACGATGCGCGTGACTGCGTTCAAGCCATGCGCGCAACCGCATTATTTCATCGTCTGATAACCGGGTATCACCGTCGAGTCGCACCAGCCATTCACCGGCCTCGGTTTCGATGAGGTTTTTATCGGGAAATACGTAGATGTTATCTGTCATTGGTTTCTCTTCAGGGTGACGGACTGGATCGCTACACTGGCTTCCTCATGTGTTTTTCCGTGTTCACGCTCGCGTATATATGCGCGGCATTTCAGTACGCCTTTCAATAAGTGTTTTTCAATTGAACTGAGGGTCAAATTCATTCGTTTCGCTATTTCCTTGTGGGACAAGCCATGCACCTTGCGCAGCAGAAATACTCGCCGGCACTGATCCGGCAGGGCGGTTACGGCCTCACAATAAATGCCGATATGTTGTCTGGCTTCGGCTTCGCGTTCGACGGTATTTTCCGACTCAATGGTTATCGGCAGTTCATAATCCTCAATATAGTGGGTAATCTGCCTGGACTTTTTGTTGAGTGTTGTTATCGCAATATTTCTGGCTATCCGAAACAGGAACGCTTTGGGGTGATTAATGACCTTTTGCCGCTCGGCGTTGTATGCTCGCAGGTAAGTCTCTTGCACAACGTCTTCTATATCCTGGCGTTCAGTAAAATAACGAGCCAGAAATTTCCGTAGAAACGTGGCGTTTTCCAGGAATGAAACTGTCACCGAGGCAGGTTGTCGTTTCCTGTGTTTATGCATAGTTCGTATTCATGCCGCAGTCGGACCATATGATAATAGACACACGAGAGCCGTAATACCGCACACTGCGAATTAATTTTTGAGAACGTCCTATGGCGGCGCTTCAATGAATATCGCTTAGGCTGTAGCCAAACGCTGCGCGGAGAAACCCCGGCGCCACCCTGGGAGCGCTTCAGTTGATGTGCAATTCAGTGGCGTCGATGAGAAATCGGTGATTATCCTTGGAGAGCAACAGGCTGTGCTGATTGATGCGTAATGGATAGACAGTCAGGTGTAAGATTTATCTGCTATCCCATGGATTGATAACAGTGATGCCACAATCTTCATAATCCGACACATTCCGCGTCGCAACAGCCATACTTCTTGAGTGCGCTATGGCCGCAATTTGTCCATCAAACTGCGATATCGGTTTTCCGGCTTTGCGACGTGTCGAAGCAATTTCAGCATAGGCGTATGCGGCGGCGCTGTCGAAAGTGAGCATCCGCCCTGCAAAAAGATAGTTAAAAGCATTTCCTGCTGCATTGGCAAGTTCGCTTCGCCTCCTACCTTCGGGCAGGAACGCTATGCCAGTGAGTATCTCTGCTTGTGTGACGGCAGTCACGTATAAATCGTGTTTGGGACGCTCATCCAACCAAGCCATTACTTCGGAACTTGGCGTATGACGCATTACCTCAGAGATGATATTGGTATCAAGAATAAACAAGGCCGAACTATTCGAACATGCGCGATTCGCGCATCGGCTCGCGGGGTGATATTTTCAGTTCGACACCGCCAAGAGGTTTGAAGAGTTCATGCAGGGCGGCTCCTAATCCTTTCTCCGGCTTTAAATCCTGCTCAACTGCGCTGGCAAGTATTTGGCGGGCTTCCTCTTCCATAGAACGCCCGTGTCCGGCTGCGCGCATCCTGAGATGTAGTTTTACTTTATCGTCCAGATTGCGAATTGTGATACTAGCCATAATCGTGCCGCTGTCTTGAAATACCATGTATAGTATACGATGATTGCATTGCAATCAAATAATTCATGAACGATAAAGCCTTATGCTCAGGGTGCTGCACGCCCCGATTGTATGTGTTTTGGCACAGACCAGGGCATTCCACCGCATCACTCCAGCAAAATCAGAACCAGGAGCAGGGGAGTGAGTGGTGTTGTATAATCAAAAACACAAACGATCTTCTCAGCTTGGGGGGTGCTGCAAATGATGCGTAATACAGGCAAATCCGCTTTTTTTTCTTTGTCGGTAGCTGTTCTCATATCAGTCTCTGCGCTGGGCAGACCGGTCTTTGCAGGTGGGCTTGAGTTTCTCTCTTACGATGCGCAGTTCAGCGGCGTCGGTGAGAAATCAGTGATTATCCTGGGAGAGAAACAAGCCGTGCTGATAGATGCGCAATGGAAACTGTCTGATGCGAAAAATGTCGCCGGGATGATTCTTGATTCAGGCAGGGAACTGACGCATGTCCTGATCAGCCACGGCCATCCGGACCATTATTGGGGGCTGGCCGCGATACTGGAACAGTTTCCCCAGGCTCAGGTATTGGCGCGCCAGGGCACCCGGGATGAAATTGCCAACCAGTTTGCAGCCAAGTGGATCCATTGGCAACCGCTGTTTGGCGATGATGTGCCCACAACACCGGTCGTGCCGGAAGTATTTGAAGGTGATACGGTGTTGCTCGAAGATAAGGAGATCCGCGTGATCGACCTGCCGGCGAATGAGGTAGAACACTCGGTTGCCTATTATGTGCCTTCCGAGCAGGTGTTAATTGCCGGTGACTTGATCTTCTCCCGTATGCACAGCTATTTTGCCGATTTGAGTAATCCCTCCGGCTGGATAGAGGCGTTGGAATTGGTGAAGACCGCCGGTCCCATCAAGACGGTTTACCCCGGACATGGTCCCAACGGTGACGCGAGCCTGATAGATGATACCATCCATTACATGCAGGTGTATCAATCTCATGCCAAACCCGGTGTGCCGTTACCTGACATCATCCGGGGCATGACCGCAGCATTTCCCGATTACGGGGGTGAGATGTTGTTGTGGTGGACCCGCGGCCCGGGTTTCGGTATTTTCGGACCGCGTTCCCTGGGTGTCCCGGAACCGTTGATCGCAGGGTTGCCGCCGCACCTGGTCGGTCCGGCGCCCGGCTGCAGCGCTCCCAACAAGGCGCTGGTGGAGAAATTGTTTCTTCAGGGCTTCAGCGGTGGCAATATGGCCGTGCTGGATGAGGTAATTGCCGAAAATTTCCGGTTCAGCTATCCGGGATTTCCGGACGGCCTTGATGGTCTCAAGGCAATAGTACAGAAAAACAATGCCAGCTTTGAAGACTGGCATTTCCAAATGCACGATACGTTGTGCGATGGTGACAAGGTGACTGTGCGTTGGACAGGGCAGGGCAAACACGTGGCATCTTTCATGGGCGAGGAGCCAACGGGAAATCAGGTAGAATTAACCGGCATTTCCATTTTCCTGATAGAAAACAACAAGATCAGCGCAGACTGGGCGGCGCCGGACAACCTCGATTTCCTGCAACAACTCGGTGTGTTGAGCATGCCTGATATGTCAGATATGTAACCCGGATTGCCGGGTTGTAACAGCATTGAGTAGCCTCAGTGATTTAAGACTCAGAGGCTCGTTCATTTTATGTTGTAAAACATGCATTATAATGCTAATTTTACAACATGATAAATCGCCACGTCCATCATGCCATTGAACAGCTCTTGTCTGAACAGGCCGCTGTTGCGTTACTTGGCTCGCGCCAGGTAGGCAAAACCACACTGGCGCGGCAGATTGCAAAAACCCGCGACTCTGTTTATTTTGATCTGGAAGAGCCTGAGACCACACCTTTATTCGAAAATCCGCGTTCCATGCTTTCACGCTATGCGGATAAACTGGTCATCCTGGATGAAATCCAACGCGTCCCGGGTTTGTTCGAATCAATCCGGGGTTTAATCGATACTTACCGCCAGGAAGGCCGTGGCGTCGGAAAGTTTCTGCTGCTTGGCTCAGCTTCAATCGACCTCTTGCGTCAGACCTCTGAATCGCTGGCGGGACGCGTCAGTTACCGAGAACTGGGGCCTCTGAACCTGTTGGAAACAATTGCTGCCGGTATCCCCAAGTCAGAAGACAGACTTTGGTTACGCGGTGGTTTCCCCAACGCGTTCCTTGCCAAATCCGACAGGTCGAGCATGACCTGGCGCAGGGATTTTGTTCGAACCTACCTGGAACGGGACATTCCCTCGTTCGACTCCCGGGCGCCGGGTGAGACACTCAGGCGTTTCTGGACGATGCTTGCGCACAACCAGGGAGGTCTGCTGAATGCGGCAGGCCTGGCGGCATCATTGGCAGTAGATACCCGAACCGTGAATCGTTATCTGGACTTGCTGGTTGACCTGTTGCTGATCAGGCGCCTGCAACCCTGGCACGGCAATATTAAAAAGCGGCTGGTGCGCTCACCGAAAATTTACCTGCGCGATAGCGGTATCGTGCACAGCCTGCTTAACCTCGTCTCGCTTGATGCCGTATTGGGTCATCCGGTTGCCGGGATGAGTTGGGAAGGTTTTGTTGTGGAAAATATTCTGACCGCCGCGCCTGAGTGGGTGCAGCCGTTCTTTTATCGCACTGCAAGAGGCGCCGAGATTGATTTGGTCCTTGAATTCGCACCCGACCAGCGTTGGGCAATCGAAATAAAACGTGCAGCGACACGGCCCAAGCCTTCCGCCGGATTCCATATCGGCAGTGAGGATATCAAAGCAAAACGACGCCTGGTGATTTATCCCGGCGAGCACAGTTTTGTACAGGGCGACAATGTGGAGACCATGCCTTTAGAAGTCTTGATGGAACAATTGACTGTGGATGATTAGCGAGACGCCTGCGCTCCCAGGGCCCGGGGGACATTCTATACCAGGCAGGATTTCAGTTTTTGCAGGTCCGCATGGCGGCTTGGTATGTCGTCACGATTTGCAGCCAATCTCAGATCGCGTAGTTTCTCCAGCGCATTCAGCAGCACGGGGAGGGGCGGTCCACTGGCGGTGATATTCACCAGTCCTTCCTCGGGCAGTTCGGCGGCCGGTTTCTCGATAAACTTCTGCACCAGTTTATCATGGTGCGAGGCTGCGCCGCGGCCATGCAGGTCGACGACCTCCAGGTACGCGGTCAGGTTATTTTGAAACCAGTCCTTGTCGCGGTGCCTGTCCATGTCCTCCAGGAACTGGTCCAGGAAACTTTTTCGCCGCATGCAATCCCGCAGTAATTGCTGCTCTTCGGGCAGCATGAACAGGAATTTGTCTACCAGCACCTGCGAATAGGACGGATTATCCGCACTGCACAGGCCCAGCAGCAGGTCGATCACGTTGATGCCGGCAAAATCGCCGGCGTTGGCGCCGCGATACACATTGGGTCCGACCCGGTAGGGTTTGTAGTATGGGCGCACGCAGTTGAAGAAACGATCGGTATCCAGTTCGTCAAACAGGCAATCGTTGAAGCGGATCACGTCTTCGAGCGCGGTTTTCGCAAGACCGAACAGGTGAGCGGCCAGGGGATGGGATATGCCCATGGGCAGGATGCGCCACAGCGCGTCGGCAGCGCGCTGGTACGCGAATATCCCAAGAATGTTGTAATCCAGGAACAGGAACTCATCCTTTAATGAAGTGAACGAGCGGTAAACACCGTCTTTTGCCGGATTGAAAGTCGCCATGTGACTGGTCGCAAAACGCGGGGTCACACCCAGGGTGGTAGCCAGGTGTAGCGCGAGAGCAGAGGCCTCGACCAGGGGAGAGGTCGTCTCCCGTGACGGTTCGGTGATATCATGCCGGCGGCATGCGGCCATGAAAAAGCCGACGCATCCGAGCAGGTTGTATTGCTTGTCGAACCCCTCATCCGTATTGCCTTCCTTGAGCAGCGGGGCGATATGGCTGTTGCCTTCCCCGACCAGGCGTTTCTTGATGGTTTCTCCAACTCCGCTGACGGCCTGCCGATCTTCCTGTGCGAAATAAATCTCCTCCAACTCGGTATTCATCTCGACGAACGCAGTGCGCAGCCAGTTATCGAATAGTTCTACGTTTTTGCTCATCGAACATCCCGTAATTTGTACCAACTCATTCGCGTTCGAAGCGGCGCCAGTAATCCCGTACGGTCTGTTTCATGTCCCGGCGCAACAGCATGATGCCGAACAGGTTCGGTAGCGCCATCAGCGCCAGGGTCACGGCGGAGAACAGCCATACCATGGATGTGTCTACCACCGCGGCAATGAAGAACGCCGCGCAGTAGAACAGGCGGTAGGGCAGCACCCAGCGCAGACCGAACAGGTAGGTAATGGCGCGATCGCCGTAGTAGGACCAGGCGATCGCGGTGCTGAACGCAAACAGCATCAGGCCCAGGGTAACCGCGTACTGGCCGTAATCGCCCAGGAAACTGCGCTTGAACGCCTCTACCGTCAGCGGTACGGAGTGTAACAAGGATCTGCCGCGCAGGGAGACGTCAGTGGCTAGAGAGCCGTCCTTGATCACAATATCCCCGTTGTAGGGCTCTCCATCGATATGGAAAAATACCTGCTCAGCAATGGAACGGTTGTGCAGGATGGTGATGCCGCCATCTGCAAGACGCCCGTCAATGACGTTGAATCTGCCGTTGGCTGCCTCAACTGCTTTGGTTGCCGGTGTCATGGCGTTGAGGTATTGAAACAATGCCTCTACCTGCGCCGGATCGTCATCGGTATAGACGCCGCTGATGAACCGGGTGTCGAATGCCTGAAAATCAGTGTCAAACTTCTCCTTCCATACACCCGAGGACAGGATGACCAGCGCCGTCAGGGTACAGATCACCAGGGTATCGATAAATGGCTCCAGCAGGGAGACCATGCCTTCGGACACCGGTTCGTCTCCGCGCGCCGAAGCATGCGCAATTGGCGCCGAACCCTGACCCGCCTCGTTTGAGAACAGGCCCCGGTTGACGCCGCGATTGAATGCGTAAGCGAAGGTGGCCCCGAGGAACCCGCCGGTCGCGGCGGTATCAGTGAAGGCGCTGCCAAATATACTGATAAATGCCGGAATAACCTCACCGATATTGGCGACAATCACAGCCAGCGCGGCGACGAAATAAAGCAGACCCATGAGCGGCACGATCGCGGAGGTCACTTTGGCGATACGGCGAATGCCTCCCAGTATAACCAGGCCGAGCAGAAACGCGAACAGCGCGCCGCTGGCCCAGGTCGGAATGCCAAAGGAAGTATGCAGCCCGGATGCCATGTTGTTACTCTGCGGCATGTTGCCGGAACCCAGGGTACTGAAAATAGTCGCGATGGCAAAGAACACGGCCAGCCATTTCATGTTGAGGGCGCGCTCCATGTAGTACATCGGGCCGCCCGCCATTTCGCCGTTTGCATCCTTGACCCGGTACTTGTGGGAAATGGTTACCTCTACGAACTTGGTCGTCATACCGACGAAGGCCGTAGCCCACATCCAGAATAGCGCGGCGGGGCCGCCCAGGTGCAGCGCCAGGGCCACTCCACCGATATTACCGGTGCCCACGGTACCGGACAGGGCAGTGGACAGCGCCTGGAAGTGGGTTGTGTCGCCTTCAGCCTCAGCGCTGGTATAGCGCCCGGTCAGCGTCAACCAGGCGCGTTTGAAGTAGCGTATCTGCGGGAAACCCAGGTAAATGGTAAAGAAGACGCCGACACCCAGCAACAGCCACGGAAAATACCAGGCCGCGCCGAGGATACCGTCCAGAAAGGAAAGAAACTCGTTCATTTTTTTTATTCCACTTTGAAGGCAAGATGCCGGAAACTTTTTTTCAAGTTTACGGTCAAATCAATATATTTTCCATGATGCCTGCCAATCGATTACACTATTCGTACTCAATACTTTCAAATAACGACAGAGGAAACCATAATGCATAAACTAAGCGCAATTGTCCTGAGCATATTTTTACTACCCATAATGGCCCAGGCTGACCACCATGTTGGTGGCAAGCAGGGCGGCAAATACAAAAACAGGCTGATCAGCAAACTGGAGCTCACAGAGGAGCAGAGACAACCCGTTGCTGAAATACTGAAAGAGCAACGACAAAAGCGCAAGGAGATCATGCAACCCGCATTCGAAGAGGTAAAACCGCAGATGCAAGCCCTGCACGAAGAAACCAGGCAGCGTCTTGCCGGCGTGCTTACCGAAGAGCAGTTACAGAAGTTTGATGATCTGAGCAGCAAGCGCAAAGCGCGTATGGAAAAGCGCGCAAAGACTCGCGACTAGCGGCAAGCTTCACTGCAAGTACCTCTGCACTGCCTCAAGTACCAGGGGCCAGGTCGTGCTGTTCGGGTTGATGACTTCGAAGTGGCCGGATTCCGGGGCCATCACGCGTTCTATCGTATTATCGCCAATAGCGCGGGCAGCGGTGACGTAGGCCTCGCCGAACGGGGTCCAGTTCGAGTCGTGCACACCCATCAGCGCGGTGTGGCTGACGCCGATAGGGGCCATACGCGCCGGCTCGGCATAGGCGTAACGGTCGGGATACTCCGCAGGCGACCCGTGCATCAGCTTGTCGATCACGTTGTCGCAAGTGCCTTGCTGGTGCAGTTGCGTGAGCGCCGCCGCCGGCGCCAGCGCTACAACACCGGCCGGCAGCAGTGGGTCGGCCTGGTACAAGTCGTGGTCAGCGGGAATTTTAGCCCGCGCCCCCGCCCATAACGCCAGGTGACCGCCGGCTGAATGGCCCATCACGACTACCTGCGCAGTATCGAGTGGATACTCCGCGGCCAGGGTCTTCACGTAATCGACACCTGCGCCGATGTCAAGCAGCAGGCCCGGGTAAGTGCCTCCCGGGTTACCAACCCGGCGGTACTCCAGGTTCCATACCGCGATCCCCTCGTCACGGAGCGCCCATGCCAGCGGGCGAGTGGTGGTGATGTCATACATGGCCAGCCAGCAACCGCCATGAATGAATACGACGACAGGAAAAGGTCCGTCACCTTCGGGGACATGGAGTTCGCCGAATTGCAGCGGGTCGCTGCCGTAGGCAATCTTCATGCCCGGTTCGCCTGATGACAGCTCTGCCAGCAGGTCTTCCACCGTCATGATATCTGCCTGTGCATTGAACAGTCCTGAAAAAAGCCACAGGACCAGTACGCCGGTTATGGATTTCATTTTCATTTGTTCTCCCCTTGGTTGCCCGTTATTCGATAACATACCATGAAACACCCGTCTGTTTGACGATATAATGCTCTCTTTTGTCATCTACCACATCGTCAGGAGGGTATACAGGCATTAATACGGTTGATACAACTCACAGAGACAGGCCGCGCGCCGTTCTCGTACATATCAATTTTCAGAACCCGCGTTACAATGAAGAACTGCATGAGTTCGTGCAGTTGACCGAGTCGTCCGGACTGATACCCTCGCAGACGATTACCGGCAACAGGGCCCGTCCGGACGCAAAATATTTTATAGGCACCGGCAAAATGGAGGAGATCAAGCAATCGGCCGGCACCCATCGGGCAGACATTGTGATCTTCAATCATGGACTATCACCTGCCCAGGAGCGTAACCTGGAGAAGGCAATCAACTGCCGGGTGTTGGACCGGGTGGGTTTGATTCTCGATATATTTTCCCAGCGCGCCAGGACCTATGAGGGCAAGCTCCAGGTTGAACTTGCACAACTGCAGCATATCTCCACCCGCCTGGTCAGGGGCTGGTCCCACCTGGAAAGGCAGAAAGGCGGTATTGGCCTGAGAGGTCCCGGTGAGACCCAGCTCGAAACGGACCGGCGCCTGATCGGTAAACGCATCAAAACGATTCGCGGCCGCCTGGATAAGGTAAAAAGCCGGAGAGACCAGGGCAGCAGGCTGCGCCGACGCAACAATGCGGCCGTGGTTTCCCTGGTGGGATATACCAACGCCGGCAAATCCACGCTGTTTAACCGCCTCACCGGTGCGGATGTCTATTGCGCCGACAAACTGTTCGCGACCCTGGACCCGACTATCAGGAAAGCCCACCTGGCGGACAACCTGTCGGTACTGTTCAGCGATACGGTGGGTTTTATCCGGCATATTCCCCATGACCTGGTGGAGTCGTTCCATGCGACGCTGGACGAGATAAAAAGCGCGAACCTGCTGCTGCACGTGGTCGATATCAATGATGATAACCGTCTGCGCATTGACGAAGTAAACCAGGTGATCGAAGAACTCGGCGCCACCTCCATTCCGCAAGTGCTGGTATTCAATAAAATAGACCGGGCCGGCATTACGCCCGGCAATGGGCTTGGCCAGCCGTATGTTGAGCATAGCAATAATGGTAGCTGTGCACGGGCATGGGTGTCCGCACTCACCGGCGATGGCATTCCGGAGCTGAAACACCTGATACAACAGGTATTGAACTGACCGTCATGTCCTTTTTCCGGACGGACGCATGGGCAATGTGGTAAACTATTTGCGAAGCTTTGAACAAGTCCATCCCGGACTTACCGGAGCACGCAAAACAATGTGTGGTTTTTGTTTTGCTGGCGGATTCAATGGCTTTTGGCCATCGGATTTGCCGATACATCCCTGTATCGCAGGCGACTCTGGCTTAACCGGAGTTCGCTTAAGGCTTTTTTAACAATTTGAGGTAAACCGTATGGGTTGGAATGAGTCACCGGACAACAGAGACCAGGATCCCTGGGGCAACCGAGGCAGGGGAGAGGGTCCGCCTGACCTGGATGATATCGTTCGCAAGATGCAGGAGGGCTTCAGCGGGCTGTTCGGCGGCAAGTCGTCCAAGCAGAAGAAAGAACGCAAGGGCTTTCCTTTCTCGTGGCTGATCGTCGTTATCGTCCTGGTGCTGATGCTGCTGGTCGACATCACGTACCTGGTGGACGAGCAGGAACGCGGCGTCGTGCTGCGCTTCGGCCGTTATGAGAGAATTCTGCAGCCGGGCTTGAACTTTGTCTTTCCCAGCCTGATCGACAGGGTGATAACGCTAAACGTCGGCCAGGTGCGTTCCATCACACACAAGGCCTCAATGCTGACGCAGGATGAAAATATCGTCGATGTGGAAGTGGCGGTGCAATGGCGCATCAATGACCCTGCGGATTTTATTTTCAACGTGAAAGACCCGGCGATGACACTGCGCCAGGTTGCCGAGAGCGCGGTGCGCGCGATTATCGGCCAGAGTGAGCTGGACTATGTGCTGACCGAAGGGCGTAGTGAGATTGCCCAGCAGCAACAGCAGTTGATGCAGAGAATACTGGTTGATGACTACAAGTCGGGCATTCTCATCGTCACCGTTGAAATGCAACCGGCCAAGCCGCCGGAGGCAGTGAAGGCGGCGTTTGACGATGCCATCAAGGCCAGGGAGGATGAACAGCGACTTGTCAACGAGGCGGAAGCCTACCGTAACGACATCCTGCCGCGGGCGCGCGGCGCCGCAGCACGCGTGCGTGAGGAGGCCAATGCCTACAAGGCGTCGGTCATCGCCAAGTCGGAAGGTGACGCGTCGCGTTTTGAACAGTTGCTGGCCGAGTATGAACTGGCGCCGGAAATTACCAGAAAGCGCCTTTATCTGGAATCCATTGAATCCGTGATGTCCGGCACCAACAAGGTGCTGTTGGATGCGGAGGGGGGCAACAGCCTGATGTACCTGCCGCTGGACAAATTGATGCAGCGCGGTTCTTCCACCCTGAGTCTGCCGAGGGAAATGAATTCCGGCAGCCCCGCTTCCCAGACAATGAGAGACATCGCCGAGAGCGCCGGTAACCGGGCGCGAGGAGTGAGATAACCATGTTGCGAATCATTCTGCCCATTATACTGCTCGCCATAGTAGCCTATTTTTCACTGTTCAGGATACAGGAGTACGAGCAGGCCATCGTGTTCCAGTTCCGGGAAATCCAGCGATCCGACCATCAGCCGGGATTGCATTACATGATTCCCATCATCAACACGGTGAAGAAGTTCGAGAAACGCCTGTTGAACCTGGACCAGGAACCACAACGGTTTCTTACCGTCGAGAAAAAAGACGTGATCGTCGATTACTACGCAAAATGGTTCATTTCCGATGTAGAGAAATTCTACGTGGCGACGCGGGGCGGCGATGTCGATTATGCGAACGGATTGCTGGGCCAGCGTATCAACCGCGCCCTGCGTGACGAATTCGGTAAGCGCACGGTACAGGAAGTGGTGGCGGGAGAGCGCGGCGAAATCCTGGATGTGGTAGAGGCTACCACGGACCAGTTGCAGGCAGAACTCGGGATATCCATTGTCGACGTCAGGACCAAGCGCATAGACCTGCCGGAAGATGTAAGCGGGTCGGTTTATGACAGGATGCGGGCCGAGCGCACACGGGTGGCAAAGGATTTCCGCGCCCGCGGTGAAGAGGCTGCCGAACGGATCAGGGCAAACGCGGACCGGGAACGCGAGATCATACTGGCCAATGCCTACAAGGATGCGGAAACAGTGCGCGGTGAGGGCGATGCCCGCGCTACCGAAATCTATGCCGGCGCATTCGGCAAGGACGAGGAATTCTATACCCTGTATCGCAGCCTGAATGCCTACCGGAACAGCTTCAGCAATAACAGCGATATCCTGCTGCTTGAACCCGATTCCGATTTTTTCAAATACTTCAATAACTACCAGGGTGAATAGCCGGGCGCTCCCGGCACGGTCCGGCAGCCATGTGGACGGAACTGCTGAGTGCGATTGCGCTGGTCTTCATTCTGGAAGGAATTATGCCTTTTGTTAATCCGAACTGGATAAAGCGGGTATTTCTTGCGGCCTCACAACTGGACAACACCAGCCTGAGATTCGTGGGCGTGAGCAGTATGCTGATCGGCGTAATTCTGCTGTATCTCGTACGCTGAACTTGCTTATCGAACAACGGACGGGACGCTCCCGGCTGGCCGAGATGTGACTGAAAATGCGGGCTAAAAACAAATGGTTGTTGCCGGAAGGGATCGAGGAGGTGCTGCCGCCGCGGGCGGCGCAGCTCGATGCGTTATGCCGGCGCATCCTGGACCAGTTTGCCGCGTGGGGATACGAACTCGTGATACCGCCACTGATCGAATACCTGGATACGTTGTTCACCGGCACCGATGAAGACCTGGAGTTGCAGACATTCAAGGTGATTGACCAGTTGAACGGCAGATTGATGGGGATAAGAGCGGATACCACTCCCCAGGTTGCGCGTATCGAGGTCCATAACCTCAAACGCGGAAGACCGAGCCGGCTGTGTTATATCGGCTCCGTACTGCACACCTTGCCCGGCGGCCCTGGCGGCGCGCGTTCACCGCTGCAGGTTGGGGCGGAACTCTATGGGCATAACGGCATCGAAAGCGATGCCGAGATTCTCGCACTGATGCTCAGGACATTGCAGCTTGCGGGACTGCATGATGTGCATGTCGATATCGGGCATGTCGGGATCATGCAGGGACTGACAGGCCCGATGCAACTGGATCCCGAGCGGGAAGCCCTGTTGTTCGGTTGCGTACAGAGAAAAGCGGCGGATGAATTGCAAACTATGCTGAAGGAATGGTCCGTGGATGCTGCGTCTGCAAAAGCCCTGATCACGCTGATGGAACTGGAGGGAGATGCGGGCATACTGGACGATGTGAGGGACATTCTCAGGCCCTGTGCGCAATCGTTGTGCGGCTACGTGGACGAACTGGACAGGATCGCAGAACTGGCCTCGCGCCAGATCAGTAACGCCCCGCTGTATTTTGACGTGACCGAATTCCAGGGTTATCACTACCACACGGGCATGACATTTGTCGCCTACGTACCGGGAGAAAGTGAGGGGATAGCCTTCGGCGGGCGATACGATGACGTGTGTGAGGCTTTCGGCCGGGCGCGACCGGCGACCGGTTTCAGCGCCGATGCGTCTAAACTGTTTGCGTTGTCAACACAATCGTATACGCCCAAAAAAGGGATCAGCGCGCCCAATTCCGAAGTGCCCGGGCTGTATGATCTGGTGGACAGGTTAAGGGAAGAAGGGGAGATCGTAGTGTACAGGTTACCGGGCGATGAACCGGCGCCCGCTTCGGGCGCGACTGCCTGTGACCGCGAGATCATCCTGGAACACGGACGCTGGCAGGTCAGGAAGATATAAATGGCCGTAAACGCGCAATCCGCGGGTCGCAGCATCGTTGTGGTCGGCGCGCAGTGGGGTGATGAAGGCAAGGGTAAGATCGTCGACCTGCTCGCCCAACGGGTACAGGGCGTGATCAGATTCCAGGGCGGCCATAATGCCGGCCATACACTGGTGATCGACGGGGAGCAGACAATTCTGCACCTGGTACCGTCCGGCATTCTGCACCAGGGTGTGCACTGCTTCATCGGCAATGGCGTAGTCTTGTCATTACGGGCGCTGCTCGATGAAATCACGATGCTGGAAGACAGGGGAGTGAGTGCGCGGGACAGGTTGCACATCAGTGAAGCCTGCGTTCTGCTGTTGCCGCACCATATCCTGCTGGACCATGCGCGTGAGGATGCCCGCGGCAAGGCGGCATTGGGTACTACCGGGCGCGGCATCGGTCCCGCCTATGAGGACAAGGTGGCCAGGCGAGCGCTACGGGTGGGCGACCTGGGTCGGCCCGACACGCTGCGGGACAAGCTTGGGGAACTGCTCGACTATCACAATTTTATTCTCAAGGACTATTACCGGGCCGGCACGGTGGATTACGATCAAACGCTGGATGAACTGCAGGAGCTTGCCGCGGAAGTTGCCCCGATGACTGCGGATGTGGCCGGGATGCTGCACCGTATTCGGGAGCAGGGCGGCAACCTGCTGTTTGAGGGCGCGCAAGGCGCGCTGCTTGACCTTGACCACGGCACCTATCCTTTCGTCACCTCGTCCAACACCACGACCGGCAGCGCCGCGACCGGTTCCGGGTTTGCCCCCTGCCTGTTCGATTACGTGCTGGGCATCACCAAGGCGTACACCACCCGGGTAGGCTCCGGTCCGTTTCCGACCGAGTTGACCGATTCCGCCGGCGCGCTGTTGCGGGAGAAAGGGCAGGAATTCGGCGCTACCACCGGACGCCCGCGCCGCTGCGGCTGGTTTGACGCGGTAGCCATGAAACGCTCGGTCCAACTGAACGGACTGTCAGGGCTTTGCATCACCAAGCTGGATGTATTGGATGGGCTTGACACGGTAAAGATCTGCCACGCGTATCGGAACGGCGATCAGAAGCACACCGCGCCGGGTAACGGCAACCTGGCTAGCTGCGAGCCTGTCTATGAAGAACTGCCCGGCTGGCAAGACACCACCCGGGGTATGAAAGAGTATCACGACCTGCCAAAAAACGCGAGGTTATACCTGAACCGGATAGCGGAATTGTGCGACGCGCCCATTGCGATGATATCCACCGGCCCGGACCGTTCCGACACAATTTTGCTGGAGCATCCTTTGTAGCAGGGATGGCGCGCGTGATAATGAGTCAAAACGTCAGAACAGAGGTCACTGGAATGGTGCCGAGGAAAGGACTTGAACCTTCACGGGGTTACCCCCACTAGCACCTGAAGCTAGCGCGTCTACCAATTCCGCCACCTCGGCAAAGTCTGGAATAAAATCCGGTCTTCCAGGAACGGCGAACTTTACCGTTACCGATCAATGCTGTCAATCACTATCTGCTTTCTATTGTTATTGACAACTGTTCATCTGTCTACGATAATTACAGTTGGTGCCATTGGTGTGCCCAGGACGGGGCTCGAACCCGTAAGGCATGTAGGTATTTCTACAGAGGCCGGGGGAGTGGCAATCCCCTGTGTTTACCGTTTTCACCACCTGGGCAGAATAACCCGTCTCCTTAGGGGGACGGGTTTTTTTTCAGCCCATTCTGAGAAAACATTTCCTGTTCGGCAATGAAAACTTTCGCGTTTTTGTGATAAAACTCACATTTTTGACAAAATTTATTTAGATAGTACAAGTCACGGATGCACGCGGTGATATGAAAAAGAAAAAAACCAAGCAGGAATACGTGTTATCAATCCCGGAACGGACTGAAATCCTTGAATTTCTGACAAATACCGGCGCGCCGCGGCAACTGGCTGAGATCGCGAATGCATTCAACATGAAGAGTTCAGCGGAGCGGTCGGCGTTGAGCAAGCGACTCAAGGCCATGTTGCGGGATGGGCAGTTGATACGAAACCGAAGGGATGGCTACGGCCTGCTCGACAAGATGGACCTGATCGCCGGTCGGGTAATCGGCCATGCGGACGGTTACGGGTTTTTCCGCCCGGATCAAGGCGGCGAGGACCTGTACCTGTCGTTGAAACAGATGCGCGCCGTATTACATGGCGACCATGTGGTAGTGCGTTACGGCGGGTATGACCGGCGCAATCGCAGGGAAGCGGTGATTGTCGAAGTGCTGGAGCATGTCAACCTGAAAGTCGTCGGGCGTTTTCAAAAAGAAGGCAACGTCGCCTATGTGGTACCGGACAACAAACATATTCACCAGGATATCCTGATCCCGCCCCAGCAGAGAAAAAAGGCAAAAGCGGGCGAGTTCGTGGTGGCTGAGATCACCCGGCAGCCGGACCAGCACACCCAGCCCTTGGGCAGGGTCGTGGAGACGCTGGGCCATTCAGGTTCCATCGACATGGCGACTGAAATCGCTATTCGCGCCTACCAAATTCCATACCAGTGGCCGGATGAGGTTACCGGTGAACTGGCCGGCCTGAAGCGCAAACAACCGGTGAAAAACAGACAGGACTTGCGCCAGTTGCCGCTGGTCACGATAGATGGCGAGGATGCCAGGGATTTTGATGACGCAGTCTATTGTGAGAAGCAGGGACAGGGATGGCGGCTGGTCGTTGCCATCGCCGATGTGTCGCACTATGTCAAGCCCGGAACAGCGCTTGACAGGGTCGCGCATGAGCGTGGGAACTCGGTCTATTTCCCCAACAGGGTCGTACCCATGTTACCGGAACTGCTCTCCAACGACTTGTGCTCGCTTAAGCCGGACACGGACCGGTGTGCGATGGTATGTGATATGCGCATCAGCGAAACAGGGCAAATCAAGCAGTACCGTTTGTACCCGGCCGTGATCAGGTCCAAGGCCCGACTCACCTATGACCTGGTGAGCGACTTGCTTGCCGGCAAAACGGCGCGCAAGCAATACAAAGCCGTTATTCCCCACCTCCAGAAGCTGCATGAGATGTATCAGGCAATGCGCGCGCACCGGAAACAGCAAGGGCTACTGGACTTTTCTTCCAATGAAATCAGGATGTTTTTTGATGACCAGGGCAATGTGAGCGATATCAGGGCCATTGAACGCGGCGATTCACACAGGATGATCGAGGAATTCATGCTGGCCGCCAATATTTCCGTTGCGGAATTCCTGCTGAAGCACGAGGTGCCATGTGTTTTTCGCAACCATGCGGTGCCGAAACAGGACAAGCTCAATGATCTGAACCGGTTCCTGGCCGATTTCAACCTTGAATTGGGGGGCGGGCTTGATCCGAGTGTTAAGGATTATGCCGGGATCATGAAACAGGTCGAGGGCCGGGAGGACCGGCACCTGGTTGAGACTGTGCTGCTGCGCAGTATGCCGCTGGCGGTTTACGAGGGCAGCAACAAGGGCCATTTTGGACTGGCTTTTGAACATTACACGCATTTTACTTCGCCGATTCGGCGCTATCCTGACCTGCTTGTGCACCGGGCGATCCGGCATATTCTAGAGAACGAACCGTATGAATATGATAAAAATGCTATGCACCGGCTGGGAAGCGAATGTTCGATGACTGAGCGCCGAGCCGAAGAAGCCGCCAGGGATGTCGCCGCGCGCATGAAATGTGAATTCATGGTGGACAAGACCGGCAAGGTCTTTGATGGCATTATTTCCGGTGTGACCGGGTTCGGCCTGTTTGTCGAACTGGACGATATCTACGTTGAAGGGCTGGTGCATATCTCCGCATTGCCCAGCGATTACTACCATTTTGACCCCATAGCCCATTGCCTGACAGGAGAGAGAACAGGCAGGAAATTCTTTTTGGGCGACAGGATCCGGATCAGCGTGCTCAGCGTCAACGTGGATGAGAGAAAAATCGACTTTGATTACGTCGAGTAATGCCAGCAAAAAAAATCGAGCTAATTTGTGGTTATCACGCAGTCAGGCATGTTCTGGAACGGCGCCCCCAGGATGTGCTGGAGGTATTCATATCAAGCGGCAAGCAGCGCTCGGCAAAACTGGACGAGTTGTTGGGCGGATGTGAACGCAATACCATCTCGGTGCAGCCCGTTTCACCCGCCAAGCTCGACAGGATGCTGGACACGACCCACCACCAGGGCATCGCGGCACGATGCCGGCAACCTGACCCGGCACAGCGCCTGAGTATTGATGACCTGTGCGCAACCGCGCCGAAACCTGACGCGATGATACTGGCGCTGGACCGGGTGATGGACCCGCATAACCTGGGCGCGTGTATCAGGACGGCAGAAGCAGCCGGTGTCGATGCCGTGCTGTTGCCAAAGTCCCACAGCGCGCCGTTGAGCAGCGTTGTCAGCAAAGTGGCCAGCGGCGCGCTGGAAAACGTAACCGTCATCAAGGTCGCCAACCTTGCGCGCGCGCTGAGGCAACTGCGCACTGCCGGTTACCATATTATCGGCGCCTGCGGCTCCGCCGGCAAGACGATTTACCAGGTTGGCATCCGATTCCCCGCAGTTCTGGTGATGGGCTCGGAAGAGGCGGGCCTGCGGCGCAACACCCGGGAACATTGCGACGAGTTGGTCAGGATTCCGATGCGCGGTTCGGTGGAAAGCCTGAACCTGTCCGTCGCTGCGGGCGTGTGCCTGTATGAATTCAGGCGGCAGGGCTGTTGAGATAAGCGATTTCATTTGCTGAAACCTCTTGGTTGTGAGATTATTTTCAGACGCATTGAACAACCAAGGGGGAAGAATCATGAGTGAACCCGAATGCCCGCAAAAGAGTCCTTACGCGGTTGAACTGGAGGCCGGTGTTTATTTCTGGTGCAAATGCGGCCGCTCCGCCAATCAGCCGTTCTGTGACGGGTCGCATGCCGGCTCCGACTTCACACCGGTGCGGTTTGAAGTAGACGACACAAAAACGCTCTGGCTCTGCGGTTGCAAGCACAGCGGCAATTCCCATCTTTGTGACGGCACACATAACTCCCTTTGAGCCTGAACGGACGTCCCACTCCCTGGTATTCGAGTTTGCCTGCCAGCAAACACAATGCCCGTTAACGATGAACACTGCGTTGAATGATCAACAGGAATTGGCAACGACCCTGATCGACCGGGCCAGAGCTGTGGCAGCCGCCCTGGGAGAGCGCGCCGCCGCCGCAGAGGAACAGCGGCATATCCATGCAGAATCCTTCCGCGCGATGAAACAGGCCGACCTGTTCCGCGCCTATGCACCGGCGCGCTTCGGCGGTTATGAACTGCATCCCCGTTATTTCTGGCGTATCGCTGCGGAGATTGCCAAAGGCTGTCCCTCATCAAGCTGGGTCTACAGCGTTATGTCCTGTCATAGTTTTGTAGTGGGGATGTTTTCCGAACAGGCCCAGGAAGAGGTATTCGGCGCCGACCCGAACGCCGGAATCAGCGGCATATTACCGGACCGCACCACAGCAACCCGCGTCGATGGCGGTTACGTACTGAAGAACAGCGTCTGGCCCTTCGGTTCCGGGTGCCATCATGCGGACTGGTTCCTGCTGGGTGCGGAATTACCCGGCATGCCGCCCGGACATGACAAAGCATTTTTCCTGACGCCGCCGGAAGATATAGCGATCAACGATGATTGGCACGTTACAAGTCTGCGGGCGACAGGCAGCAACAGTGTGCGTCTCAAATCTGATGACTATTTTGTGCCGGAACACAGGGTCCTGAAAGCGGAAACTGCGCTGGCGCACAAGCTGGGAGCGTCAAGGCCGCTTCTCTATCGGGCGCCGTTCGCTCCTTTGCTGGTGATTTCATTGAGCGCCGGCACCACCCTGGGCGCCGCGACCGGCGCGCTGGAATGCTATGAGGAACTGCTGCAAACCCGTTCCGCCCGCCCCATGGTCTATACCGACAAGGTTCCTAAATTGCACCTGTCTTCAACCCATCGCGTCCTGGCTGACGCCACGGCGAAACTTGAGGCGGCCAGGTTGCTGACCGACCATGCCTGCGACCTCTGCTATGATGCTGCGGTCAACAACAAGGTCATACTGAGTTCCGCAGCGCGTGCGCGCATCAGGATGTTCGGCGTGCACGCGATGCATATGTGCCGGGAAGCGGTGAACAGCCTGTTCCAGGATTCCGGCGGGTCATCCCTGCATGAACGCAGCCGGATGCAACGCTATCATCGGGACATCAACGCGATGTCCATGCACGAAGCCATGCACGATGGAATTATCAAGGAAGTCTACGGACGACTCCGCCTGAACCTGCCCACCCGGCATTGGCTGATTTAACCCGGATTTGCCACAGGCTATTCCATCACCAGTTCTATTCTGTTATTCCACCATCACCTCACCTTGACAACCCTGTAACAGACCACTAACATCAGTTACCAACAGTAAACAGAAATGTTTACTCGATCATTTACTTAACTAATGAACGGAATAACGGGAGTTACGCCATGAATGAAACAACGGTAGCACAAGCTGCAGAGACGCATTATTTTACGCCGGAGCAAGACATACTCATGTTCAACGAACATGCATACGTAAAACGGATGACAGCATGCGGTTTTACGAGCAGCAGGCGGAAGCGCTGGCGGCAGAGCAGGGTGACCTGTTGAACAACCTGGCGACGAGAGCGGACATCAAAAAAATTGACCGGCGTTTTGACAAGGTTGAACAGGAGATCAAAGATATTCGCCAGAACATGGCCACCAAGGAAGAGCTCGAAGATATTCGCCAGAACATGGCCACCAAGCAGGACCTTGATGTTGCCATCAGTCACGCCAAGACAGATATGGCCAAGTGGATGGTGGGCCAGTTGATTTTGATAGTTGGGTTCATATTTACGTTAAATAAGTTTGTCTTGTAAGCCGGCTCGGCCCGGACGGGGAGGAAACTGCCTACGAGCGTGCCCGGAAGCGCAACACCAATGTTTGTGCCCAATGCTTGTACCCCCTGGGAGCAAGGGCGTCCCACCCGCAGGCAGGCGAGACGCCTGCGAGCCCAGGCTGGCGCAAAGCCCCTCGTTCCATTCCCGCGCAAGCGGGAATCCAGTAAAACAAGGGGTCGTCCTTCGGGCGACACAGTTTTAACTGGACTCCCGCTTGCGCGGGAGTAGTAATGAGTTGCCCGGGAGTCGGTGAGGGCAGGCCGGTTCACACGCGTTGAGGATTGGAAAGGCTGCCCTCGTCAAGGCGGTATGGGAAAAACTCCCAATTTTCTATTCTTGCATCAAAATGGCATAGGAAAAATTCCCAATATTTTATTCTTTTTTTCCTATACTAGGATTTAATGGGAATCTGTATTATCATAAAATTTAGGGGATTAGCTGTAAAACCTTGTTGTTTATTTTAATTAGGATAGGACAAGGACACTATGGCGATACAAGACAGTTTGACTCACAACGAGCGCAGCATCAAGATGCTGCCCTTGCGTGAATCTAATTCCCCCCCCCCCCCCCCCCCCGACCATTCTCGCATCCGCACCTGCGTGCCTGCGCGCGCCAACGCGCTCAGTTCAATGCTACACCGCACGCTACACCTGTTCCCGGCACTCGCGCTGGTCCTCAGCCTGTTCTGTCCGCAGCCGTTGCTGGCGCAGTCAGCGGGCGAACTGTGGTTCCATTTCCATGACGACGGCACCAACAGCACGATAGACGCTTACGGCAGTCTGGATCTATCTGACTATACGTTTCGCAGTAATCAGTCGACGATCGAAATCCACACGTTTCGATTCGAGGGGGACAATGCCAATTGGTTTATCGGCGGCACATCCGGAACCGGAAAGACATACGACGTTGGTAGCGTGTCTTTAGAGTTACCGTCCCCATATTCCGGCACCAGAGATCGTGCTCCCAGTGGAGGCGGCTTCAGCTCCAACACATTCATTCGTGTTAATTTCGTCAATAACAGAATCCAGCTAAGCACATCGCTGATAAACGGTAACACCTACGATGTGGATGGAACACGCGCGACCTTCAACAACACCTTGCAACAAAATCTGAACGATGACGATTTCGAGCTGGTATTCAATCTTGGCGCTTCGCAGACGATTACCTTCTCGACCAACGCGCCGCCGCTGAACCGGCCGACAGGATTGAAAGCCAGCGCCGGCAATACCACGGTGAGGCTGAACTGGACTGATCCGGACAACAGCAGCATCACCAAGTACCAGGTACGGCGCAAGGCAGGCAACGGCAATTACGGCAACTGGACGGACATTAACGGCAGCAGCGCGACCACCACCAGCCACTTGGTCACCGGACTGACCAACGGCACGGCATACACCTTCCAGATTCGGGCAGTGAACGCCGGCGGTGACAGCTCCGAAGCGGAGACCGTGACGGCGACGCCGATAGGGCCACCGGCCCAGCCAACAGGATTGAGCGCTACCCCAGGCAATACAGAGGTGACACTGAGCTGGACAAACCCGAACGACAGCAGCATCACCAAGTACCAGGTGCGGCGCAAGCAAGGCAACGGTAATTACGGCAACTGGACGGACATTGACGGCAGCGGCGCCACCACCAGCCACACGGTTACCGGGTTGACCAACGGGACCACCTACACGTTCCGGGTTCGGGCGGTGAACGCCCAGGGCAACAGCGCCGAATCGGCTGAAGCATCAGCGACACCGGGGCTGCCGCCCGCCCGGCCGAGCGGCCTGAGGGCGGCAGCCTACAACATGGCGGTGGAGCTGCGTTGGACTGATCCGGGCGACAGCAGCATCACCAAGTACCAGGTACAGTGGAAGAAGAGCAACGAGACCAACTACGGCAACTGGACGGACATTGCCGGCAGCAGCGCGACCACTACCGGTCACTGGGTCACCGGGCTGGACAACGACACCGAATACAATATCAGGATCCGGGCGGTGAACGCTAGAGGCAACAGCGCCGCATCGGCTGCCGTGACGGTAGAACTGTACGACCCGGATACACGTCCCAATTTCTTGTTTGACTTGGATGCCACCGCAGGCAATACCACGGTGACGCTGAATTGGAGCTGGCGTTACCCGCAGAACCCTCCTAACAATTTCGCCAGGTACCAGGTGCGGTGGAAGCAAAGCGGCGGTAACTACGGCAACTGGACGGACATGAGCAGTGACTTTTTCACCAACAGCCACACGGTGACCGGGCTGACCAATCACGTCGAATACACATTCGAAATCAGGTCCAGCGGTCACATGCAAACCAGAGACGCGACTGCGACACCGATGCCGCCGCCGGCCCAGCCAACTGGATTGAGCGCTACCGCCGGCGATACCGAGGTGACACTGAGCTGGACAAACCCGAACAACAGCAGCATTACCAAGTACCAGGTGCGGCAGAAGAGGGCGGATGAGAATAACTACGGCAACTGGACAGACTTCACCGGCAGCAACAGGAACACCACCAGCCACACGGTCACCGGGCTGACCAACAACACGGCGTACACGTTCCAGGTTCGGGCGGTGAACGCCATCGGCAACAGCCCCGAGTCGGCGGCAGTGACCGCGACGCCGGCGACACCACCCGCCCAGCCCACCGGCCTGACCGCGACCGCGAACAACATGCAGGTGGCGCTGCGCTGGACTGACCCCGGCGACAACAGCATCACCCGCTACCAGGTGCGGCAGAAGGCAGGCAGCGGTAATTACGGCAACTGGGCGGACATTGACGGCAGCAGTGCGGCCACCACCCGCCACACCGTCACCGGGCTGACCAATGACACGGCATACACCTTCCGGATTCGGGCAATGAGCGCCAACACCCCCGGCCCCGAATCGGCGGAAGTGACGGCGACGCCGGTATCGGTGGCTGCGCCGACAAGCCTGACGGCAAGGGCCTCGACCGAGGTACCGGACGTGGTGACCCTGACCTGGGCCATGACGGCGAATGAGACCATTGACGGTTGGCGGTACCGCACCAGGCAAGGCTCGGGCAATTTCGGGCGCTGGGTCGATATCCGGGACAGCCGTGGCAGCCTGAAAGACCACAGCACACGCACCCATGCCGTGTCCGACCTGCCCATCGGGTCGTCCCTGACGTTCGAGGTGCGCGCAGTGGTCGATGGCGTTGGGCAGGTGCCCTCGCCACAGGCATCGGCAACGCCGAATATTCTGGACGGGTGGCTCAACTTCAAGACCGCCGGCTGTAGTGCCCGCGGGCCGATAGTGTTAGACCCCGATGCGCCGCCGGGGCGTCGGGATGTCTGGTTGTCGCAAAATGGCGACCCGATTGAGTTTGGTATTGCGATCTTCGCCGATGATTGCCGGCCGATGCGCGACCATTCCGGCGAGGACTGGCCGCATGCATGGCAGACCTTGTATGACGAGTATTCGACCTCGTTCGGCCCGGCGCCGAGTGGCGTGTTCCGGGTGGAGAATGTGGTGCGCGGTGTGGTGGTCAATTCCCGGGACCAGTACGATTACGCCGACGGTCAGAACAAGATGCGCATTACGCCGCTGGCCAACTCCGGCAGCGCAATTATCGTGATGTCTGTGAATGACTACAACCTGCCGGGGGAAGGCATTGGCAGCATCAGGTATGATTATGATATCCATCTCACCGTCGGTTATGCGCTGCTGGTCACGCCGACCGAGCTGGCCTTGACCGAGGGGGGCGCGGCGGACACGTTCACGGTGGCCTTGAGCGCCGAGCCCGAATCGAACGTGACAGTGACGGTGGTGAGCGACGACCCGGGCGCGGCGGCGGTCAGTCCGGCGAGCCTGACGTTCACGCCGGGTAATTACAGTAGGGCGCAGACGGTGACGGTGACGCCGCAGGAGGATCCGGATGGAAACAACGAGCAGGTGACGGTCGCACTAGAGGCAAGCGGCGCTGAGTTTACCCGGGCGGCCGGCGAGGTGCGGGTCACGGTGGACGATGACGACGGCCTGGCCAAGCCGGCCAATCTTACCGCGACTGGCGGCGATGCGCAGGTCGTACTGTCCTGGGACGACCCGCAGGATACCCGGATCACCAAGTACCAGTTACGCTACAAGCTCGGCAACAGTTTCGATGCCACGGATGCCTGGACCGACATGGAAAACAGCGGCGCGTCGACCACCACGCACACGGTGACCAGGCTGCTCAACAACCGGCAGTACGTGTTCCAGATACGAGCCGCCACGGCAACACTGGAAAGCCCGGCCTCAGACCCGGCCACGGCGACGCCGAAACCACCGCCGGCGCTGGTGCTGTCGGATACCAGCATCCCACTGACCGAGGGCGGCAATGCCGAGACGTTCACAGCGGCGCTCACTGCCCGGCCCACGACTACTGTCACGGTCGCAGTCGCGAGCGCCGATGCGGGCGCGGCGGTGGTGAGTCCGGAGAGCCTGACGTTCAAGCGGAACAACTTTGACATTCCGCAGGCGATAACGGTTACGCCACAGGACGACGATGATACCGTAGATGAGAATGTGACGGTGACGCTGAATGCATCTGGCGCCGAATATGACGATACGGATGAAGACGTGGCGGTCACGGTGGATGATGATGAGGCGCCGGCTTTGGCGCTGACGGGCGTACCGGTGGCGCTGTTCGAGGGCGGTCCGAACAAATCGTTTACGGTGGCGCTGACGCTGAGACCGACGACGAACATAACGGTGAGGGTCAAAACCAGTGATGCGGGTGCGGTGAGGACGAGTACGGGGAATCTGACGTTCACGCCGGATAATTACAATATTGCGCAGACGGTGACGGTGGTACCGCAGGATGATCCGGATGCGGCCGATGAGCGGGTGACTCTGACGCTCGAGCCCGACGCGGCTGAGTATGCCGATGCCGATCGGACCGTGACGGTGACGGTGACTGACGATGAGATCCGGTCGCTGGCGCTGACGGGCGTGCCGGTGGCGCTGACCGAGGGGGGCGCTGCGAAGACGTTTACGGTAGCGCTCAGCGTTCAGCCCACAACCCTTGTCTCCGTGGGGCTATGGGTCAGCGATATTGCCGCGGTGGAAGTGAGTCCGGCGGTGCTGACGTTCAACACGGCGAACTACAATCGCCCGCAGACAGTGACGGTGAGTCCGGTGTCGGATCCGGATGCGGCGGATGAGCGGGTCATGGTCACACTTGATGCAAGCCTCGGCGGCTATGACAATGCCGACAGGAACGTGACGGTGACGGTGTCCGATGATGAGACCGCGTCGTTAACGCTGACCGGCACGCCGGTGGAACTGACCGAGGGCGGCGCTGCGAAGACGTTTACGGTGGCGCTCAATGCGGAGCCGACTACCAACGTGCACGTGGCGCTGACCAATGGCGACACGGGGGCGGTGACCGTGAGTCCGGCGACGCTGATGTTCCGGCGCAGCAACTACAATACTGCGCAGACGGTGACGGTCACCCCGCTTGATGACCTGGATGCGTCGGACGAGCGTGTGATACTGAGTCTGAATGCGAGCGGCGGCGACTATGACGCGGCCGATGAGGACGTGACGGTAACGGTGGATGACGATGATACGATATCGCTAGCGCTGACGGACACGCCGGTGGCGCTGACCGAGGGCGGCGCTGCGAAGACGTTTACGGTCGCGCTGGGCGCGCAGCCGTCGGCGAACGTGACGGTGGCATTGACGAGCGTGGATGCGGGCGCGGCGGCGGTGAGTCCGGACACCCTGACGTTCACGCCTGATAACTACACCCGCGCGCAAGCGGTCACGGTGACGCCGCAGGCCGACGACGATGCGGCGGATGAGAGTACCCGGGTGACGCTCGATGCATCGGGCGGCGGGTTTGACGACGCCGATGCGGAGGTGGCGGTGACGGTGGCGGACGACGAAACCGCAACGCTGACCCTGTCGCCGGACAACCTCGGGTTGACCGAGGGCGGCGCTGCGGGCGAGTTCACGGTGGCGCTGAGCGCGCAGCCGACGGCGAACGTGACAGTAGCGGTCGCGAGCCTGGACACGGGCGCGGCGCGGGTCAGCCCGGAAAACCTGATATTCACACCTGACAACTATACTGATGCGCAGACAGTGACGGTGACGCCGCAAGACGACGACGATGCGGTGAATGAGAGTACCCGGGTGACGCTCGATGCGACCGGCGCCGAGTTTGATGATGCCGACAGTGAGGTGGCGGTAACAGTGGCCGATGACGAAGGCGCCTCACTGAGCCTGTCGCGCAACAGTCTCCCGCTGACTGAGGGGGGCGCGGCGGAGACCTTTACGGTCTTGCTCAGCGCGCAGCCGACGGCGAACGTGACGGTAGCGCTAACGAGCGCGGATGCGGGCGCGGCGGCAGTGAGTCCGGACACCCTGACATTCACCCCGGACGACTACAATACCGCGCAGACGGTGACGGTGACGCCGCAGGATGATGACGATGCGGCGGACGAGACGACGACGGTCATGCTGGACGCATCGGGCGCCGAGTTTGACGACGCCGATGAAGAGGTGGCGGTGACGGTGGCGGACGATGAGACGGCATCACTGACGCTGACGGATACACCGGTGGCGCTGAGCGAGGGCGGCTCAGCGAAGACGTTCACGGTGGCGCTTGGTGCGCAGCCGACCGCGAACGTGACGGTGTCGGTGACGAGCCTGGACACGGGCGCGGCGGCAGTGAGTCCGGACACCCTGACATTCACGCCGGACAACTATACTGAGGCGCAGACGGTGACGGTCAGCCCGCAGAGCGATGACGATGCGGCGAACGAGATGACAACGGTGACGCTGGACGCATCGGGCGCTGAGTTTGACGACGCCGATGAGGATGTCGCGGTGACGGTGGCGGACGATGAGTCCGCGTCGTTGACATTGACGGACATACCGGTGACGCTGACCGAGGGCGGCGATGCGAAGACATTCACGGTCGCGCTCAGTGTCAAACCGAGTGTGAACGTGATGGTGGCGGTAACAAGCTTGGATACGAGCGCGGCCGTGGTGAGTCCGGCGAGCCTGACGTTCACACCGGACAACTACTCCACGGCGCAGGCGGTGACGGTTACCCCGGTGGACGATGCCAACGCCGAGGACGAGTCCACCAGCGTGGCGCTGGATTCTTCCGGCGCGGAGTTTGACGACGCCGATGAGACGGTCGCGGTGACGGTGACGGACGATGATATGGCGGCGCTCACGATAACCCCGACTGAGTTGACGCTGCTCGAAGGCGGCACGGGCACGTTTACGGTGGCCCTGGAGCACGAGCCGGCGGACACCGTGACGGTCGCGGTGTCCGGCGCCGGCGATGTGTCGGTGAGCGAGGGCGCAAGCCTGACGTTTACGCTCACGGACTATGCAACGCCCCAGACCGTGACCTTGCGCGCGGCGCGCGACAATGACGGCAACGACGATAGCGTCACGGTCACGCTGGGCGCTGCCGGTGGCGGCTATGATGATCTGACCGGCGAGGTCGCGGTCACGGTCACCGACAACTTCACACAATCCTCCTCGAACCATCCGCCGATCCTGGTGGCGCCCATCCCGGACCAGACCGTGGTGGTGGATGACACGTTGACGCTGGATGCCGCCGCCGCGTTCAGGGATGCGGACGGTGATCGGCTGTCGTACAGGACGGCAAGCAATGCGCCGTCCTTCGCCACGGTGAGCGTGGATGAGACGGGTCTTTTGACTGTGACCGGTGTCTCGGTCGGTTTGGCGAGTGTTTCGGTGACGGTGTCTGACGGCAAAGGCGGTGCGGCCAGCGACACGTTTACGGTCACGGTGGTGGACTCGGCGGACGGCATGAACCGGGCGCCGGAAGTCGTGATTCCACTGGATGACCAGGAGATCGAAGTGGACGAGACCCGGCAGCTTGATGTCAGTGGCGCGTTCATCGATGCGGACGGCGATGCGTTGACCTATACCGCGGTCTCAGACGATAACGCAGTGGTCACGGTGGCGGTATCAGGCAATACCCTGACACTGACCGGCATCACCGTGGGCGTGACAAATGTTACGGTGACGGCCGCTGACGGCAGGGACGGTGAGGCCAGTGATACGTTCACGGTTACGGTTATAGAAGCGGGCGCCGGCATGAACCAGGCGCCGGATGTGGTCATGCCACTGGCGGACCAGGAACTGGAGGTGGACGAGACCCGGCAGGTTGATGTCAGTGGCGCGTTCACCGATGCGGACGGGGATGCGTTGACCTATGCCGCGGTCTCTGCGGATGAATCCGTGGTCACGGTGGCGGTGTCGGGCGATACCCTGACGCTGACCGGCGTCGCCGTGGGCACGGCGCGTGTTACGGTGACGGCATCTGACGGGAGGGGTGGGTCCGCGGAGGATACTTTCATGGTGACGGTTGTTGATCCGAACCGGGCGCCGGCGGTCACGGATCCCCTGGATGACCGCGAGATCGAGGTGGAAGACAAAGAGCAGGTTGATGTGAGCGGTGTGTTCACCGATGCGGACGGCGATCCGCTGACCTACATGGCGCACGCGGACCATGACGCAATTGTGACGGTGAGCGTCTCCGACACTGTCCTGATCCTGACAGGTCTGTCCGTGGGAACGACATCCGTGACGCTGACCGCCGCCGATGGCCATGGCGGCACGGTGAGTGATACGTTTAATGTACGGGTAACCGAAGCGGGCATCGGGCAGTCCGATTTGGTCGGAGTGCACGAGGATGTACTGCCGCAGTTGACCCGGTCGGTGGTCGGGCGCACGACACAGGTGCTCAGCGACCGGATAAGGAACGCCCGCGCAGGGACAGGGATGAGCAGCCGGGCCGGTTCTGTTTCAGCGCCATTCCAGGCGCCGCCCGCAGCGGGCCGGTTAGCCCCATCTTCAGGACATTCACAGGCATGGCCGCAAGCCGGCCGTGCAGGACTGGCTCCGGAACGGAGACCGGCGCGCTCAGGCGCAGGTCAGCCAGCGCCGGTTGCCACACCGTTGCCGTCACTGGCTGGCGCGGGAGCGCCAGTGGGTGAAACCTACGCAGAAACCGGGAGCAAATTGCCACTACTGGGTATTGATACAGTGTTTACGCAGTCGGCAACCGGTTCGACGGCGGCTGAAACCGGTGCAGAGACCGGCCCCGGGTTGCCATTGCTGGGTATCGACGCAGCGTTTGCGCAATCGGCTGCCGATTGGCCCGTCCCGGTGGCCACACGGATGCCGTCATTGGCGGTTGCCCTGGCGCCAGTGAATGACGCCTACGCACAGATCGGGATCACATTGCCGCTGCTGGGTATCGAAGAAGTGTTGGCGCGCCCGCTGGCGGGTCAGCCTGCTTCAGTTGCGTCACCGTTGCCGTCGTTGGCGGTCGCCGGTGCGCCGGTGACTGACGCCCATGCAGAAATCGGGATCACGTTGCCATCACTGGGGCTCAATGAAAGGCCTTCGCAGTCGGTAGCCGGTCAGATGGCTCTGGCTTCAGGGCACTTGCTGGCGCAGGGTGTCGATGAAGATGCCGCACAGCTAAGCGCGGGGCAGTTGCTTGCGGGCAATACCCGGGAAGACTACCCGGGCATGGACAATAGGTCTCAGCGCGCTGCAACCGGCATGGGAACCGCGGCGCTGTTGCGGCCGGCGGCGGAAGTCTTCGAGGTCTTCGACACGCCGGGCGGTTGGGAGCATCGGCGAAAGGTGAATCTGCGCCAGTTGCTGAGCCGGACATCGTTTGTGCTGCCGTTGAATTTCGGCGCCGGTGATGGAGGCGGCGGTACAACGGACAAAGTGGTGACACTCTGGGGTGATGGCGGCTATAACGAGTTGCGCAGCAAGGGCGATGGTGCGGTGGATTGGGACGGCGGCGTGGCCAGTTTCCACCTGGGCGCGGATATGCGCGTGAGTGAGCAGGCGCTGGTGGGCGCGGCCCTGTCCCGCACCGAGGCGCGCTTTGACTATACCGACCGCGACGCTGACGGGCGCGCGCTGACAGGCGATTACGATGTCAGTCTGACGGGCATCCATCCGTATGCGGATTGGCTGGTGTCGGAGAACCTGAGTGTCTGGGGCACGCTGGGTTATGCGGCGGGCGACCTGGACCTGACGGTGGATGAGGAGACATACCGTGAGGAGTCCGACCTGGAGTTGTACATGGCGGCGCTGGGTCTGAATGGTGAGTTGTACCAGGATGGCGCCTGGCAGTTGGACTTCCGCAGCGAGATGCTGTATGCGGCGATGTCGGCGGAGGACGCGCCGGACGTGGATGTACAACGCTTGCGAGCGGTGTTTGCGGGCAGCCATACCTCGGTGGTGGATGCGGGGCAGTTTGAGCAGTTTGCCGAGCTGGGCGTGCGGGTAGACGAGGGCGATGGTAACAGTGGGGCCGGGTTGGACCTGGCCGGTGGTCTGCGCTATATCACGCAGACGGGCTGGCTGGCGCAACTGCGCGGCGGCGGTTTGCTGGCGAATTCGGATTATCGTGAGTGGCAGGCGAGCGCATTGCTGGAGAAGTCGTACCAGGCGGACGGCACGGGCTGGATGCTGCGCTTAAGTCCGCATTACAGCCCCACGCGCAGCCTGGGCAGCCTGGAGGGTGGCGCCCAGCGGTTGTGGGAGCGCAACATCGATGACATGGTGCGCGGGCAGCGCAGTCCGGGTGCGGATGAGTACCAGTTCAGTATGCAGACAGAGTTGGGCTACGGGCTGTTTGTCCGGGACCGGTTGTGGACCCTGTACAGCAGCGCCACGGGCTTAGGCGAGAGTTCCCGCCGTTTCACCCTGGGCGCGGAGATGAGCGACGTACTGCTGGGCGGCAGTGTGCTTAGACTGGGCTTTGAAGGCATGCGCGAGGAATCATTCTGGAACGCAACTCCGGAGCACAGTTTGTGGTTGAACCTGCAGTGGGGGTATAGGTAAAGGCTGACCCCCACACTCCCTGGGCGCGCGGGAATGACACCTATCCCATTCCCGCGCAAGCGGGAATCCAGTGAGATAAAGGGTCGCCCTTCGGGCGACACAGTATATGACTGGACTCCCGCTTTCGCGGGAGTGGGATGGTGGATGGGCGACACAGTATTCGAATCGACTCCCGCTTCCCAGCCTGCCCTTGTATGGCGTTGAGCAGGGGCGTGAGTGGTATGAGGGATGGGCGGCACAGTTTCATCGATATCCTGTGCAATCGTTTGTCATTTTTGTCCATGCGCCATTGTTGCACCTGTAATTACAAGCATTTGCATAGCCGGCCGAGCAACTACCGCTTGTTTGGCCGTGTTGTCTTGTTTGCACTATGCAAACGCCGCCCCAGTTGCTGCTTTGACCCGAAATTGCGCGCCCATAACACACGGCATTGCAAGGCTTTGTCCCGGTGTCTGTTTTTATGCTATTGGGTTTTCTGTTGGTTGGCTCGCCGGCGCACCCTTGCGGTCCTTTGGTGACCGATCGCCTCAGCGTGATGGATTGCCCTTTGCAATAATCAGCCGGGTCCGGGGACCAACTGCCGGTTATCCATACGCATGGTTCTTGAGCGGGGCAATATTTTGTGCCTGTCGCCGCACGTGATTCTGTTTGGCCGCAACTGTTGGTGCGGGTTTGCGTGAAATTCACTCCGTCACAGACAGCGCTCGTCGGCTCTCGCCAACTGGTAGCCGAGCCACAACATTTTGTGCCCGATTTGGTTTGGGAAGAGGCGGGTTTTGCCTCGTTCGGTATGCCTTGGCAGCCGGCTGGACTTTTGCTGACAGTGCGATACTGCGTCTTAATTTCGGTTGTGCAGTAGCTGTCACTGGCGGGACTCCAGCTATCGGTAATCCAATCGTCGCATTGGGCGCAGTTGCCTGTGGTTTTCGTACCGGTCTTAGTGCGCAAAGATAGAGGCCGGGTGACGCTGGGAGTTCCGGAGCAACCGGCAGGCGTTTTGGACACGCTGCGACGTTGTGTGAAACTCACGCCATTGCATTTCGCGCTGCGCGATGGACTCCAGTTGCCGACGTTCCAACCCGTACAGCGCGTGTTGTTAACATCGTCCATGCCAGGGCAGGCGTAGTCGCGCTGTCGGGTGACGGTGGGCACATCGCCGATGACGTTGGTCATGTCGGAGCATTGGAACCGTTCCGTCACCGGGACCGTTTCGCCGGCTGCTTTGTTATTGCATCGGCTGTCGGCGTCGCTTTGATCCATTACCCAGTTCCCCGGACAGGAATAGGCGTGTTCCGCCGAACGACTGTTACTGAGATAACGATTCAACGCGCCGGTCTGATCTTCCTGGCTAAACGACATCGGGATCGGATAGCCGTTGTTGCCCAGCCCTTTGCGAGTCGGAGTCTGCCAAATGAGGATTCCGTCGCTACCGGCGGGTTTGTGGCGTTTGAGGATGTTATGATCGTTGGTGTCCCAGATAATCATCACATTACTGGTTGGAGTGCCCATGGAGAAGCTTCCCTCACCGTCGATGTGGTCGAGGCGGGTGTGCTTGTCGGTGGCCAGGGATGAGGTCAGCATTGCGGTGAATAGCATAAGCAACGCGAGCAGGGAAGCGAGGGTAGTCTTCATATGAGTGGTCCTGGTTAAGGCGTCCGTGATTGTCCTGATTAATGCGGTCTGTAAAGTGTAGTGTATTTTTGAGAAGAATGCCAAACTAATTTTTTTGTGTGTAAGTATAAGGAGTCGCCCTTCGGGCGACGCAGTATATGACTGGACTCCCGCTTTCGCGGGAGTGGTTCTGTGGCGCTGGTCGCATGCGTGGTACCGCAGCGGGGTGTGCGTGAACGACCCCTATCCCATTCCCGCGCAAGCGGGAATCCAGTGAAACAAAGAGTCGCCCTTCGGGCGACACAGTATATGACTGGACTCCCGCTTTCGCGGGAGTGGTTCTGTGGCGCTAGTTGCGGGAGTGGTTCTGTGGCGCTGGTTGCGGGAGTGATTATGTGACGCCGGTCGCGGGCGTCGTATAGGAAAATGCGTTTGGCTCTTAACGCCGTAATAATGCGATCCAGCGGTAGAAATTCAGCAGGCTGGAGAGCGAAGCGGAAACATAAGTCAGCGCGGCGGCGGTGAGAATCCTGCGTGCGATGGCTTCTGTGCTGCGCGGCAGGTAATCGCCTTCAAACAACAGCGGCAGGGCGCGGTTGAAACTGGCGTCCCACTCGACCGGCAGGGTCACCAGGTGAAAGATCACCGGCAGCACCAGGATCAGGATGCCCGAAGCAAGCATCAGCACGCCGACTAAGGGTGATTTTATCAGCACCGCGACAAACGGGAAGCTGACGAGGATGATCGATGCCGTTTTTTCGGTATAGGCGATATACCTGGCCAGTTTCCAGCGCAGGAAAAGCGGTTTGAAGCCGAACTGATGTTGCAATGCGTGGCCGATTTCATGTGCGGCAATCACTACCGAGGTCAGGGATTTTCGCTCATAAACACCGGGGGACAGGCACACGGCCCGGCTTTCCGGGTCGTAATGATCACCGCCATGCTCCAGCGCCTCGACCTTGCATCCTGTCAGTTTCAGGCGCGTGACCAGGTGGTGGGCCAGCTCTCCGCCGGTCCCGGGCAACTCCTCCAGTACGTTATCATAGCGCTTGAATACGTATTTCGTCCAAAGGTGAGGACCCAGGATCAATACCAGTAGTAGAATAAAGCCTGCTATACCGAGTAACATCTGTAACTTATGACTCCCTTAGAACGCTACCGGTCCGATATCGAAAGAGGCAGGATCATGCCCGATGCGGCGCAACCCCCGATTGTGAACCGTTTCCAGGCATTATACGACGATTTGACGGCAGCAGCCTGCGGAAACCGCCTGCAGCGGCTTTTTGCCCGGTTTTTAGCGCACCGCAGGCAACCTGTTACCGGTATCTATCTCTGGGGCAGCGTCGGCAGCGGCAAGACCTATATCGCTGACATGTTTTACGACTGCCTTCCAGTTGAGCGTAAGCTGCGCGTGCATTTCCATCGTTATATGCAGTGGGTACACGCGGAATTGAAACAGCTAGCAGATGTCGAGGAACCGCTCAGACTGGTTGCGGACAAACTGGCCCGGGACACGAGCGTGATCTGTTTTGATGAGTTCCATGTTTCCGATATTACCGATGCGATGCTTTTGGGCGGGTTATTGCGTGAACTGTTCCGGCGCGGGGTGACCCTGGTTGCCACCTCCAATGAACATCCGGACAGGTTGTATTGGGGCGGACTGCAGCGGGAACGTTTTTTGCCGGCAATCGAACTGATCAAACAGCATAATACTGTGCTCAGCCTGGACACCGATGTGGATTACCGCCGGCGCTACCTGGACCAGGCCAGGATCTACCACTATCCGCTGAATGCAGACAGCAGTGAAGCCATGTTGCGGAGTTTCACCAAGATTGCCTCTGAAACGGCTGAAGTTGACAGCGCCATTGAAATAGAGGGCCGTGAACTGAAAGTGAAGCGGCTCGCTTCCGGCGTGGTCTGGTTTGACTTCGCCGAGCTGTGTGACGGCCCGCGTGGTGTTGCCGATTACATCGAGATTGCGCGGCAGTTTCAAACGGTATTCGTGTCAGGCATCCCGCAAATGAATGATATGGATAATGACAGGGTGAAACGCTTTATCACGATGGTGGATGAGTTTTATGACCGCAACGTCAAGCTGATCCTGAGCGCACAAGTGACGGCGCAGGAACTGTACACAGGTAAACGGCTGGCGCGGGAATACCGGCGCTGTGCGAGCAGGCTCACGGAAATGCAATCACATGACTACCTGGGCCGGGCACATTTACTCGATTAATGCTATTATGAACACGCTGATGAAACTTGTCAGGCGTTCAGTAACTTTCCGGTCAGGGGGAACAAGAATAATCTAAAGGAGGTGTCATTGGTGTCCTATGCAACTGAAAATATTCGCAATATTGCCATCACCGGCCATAGCGGTTCAGGCAAGACGACGCTGGTGGAAGCGCTGCTTCACAGCGCCGGCGCAGTTAACCAGAAAGGTTCGGTCGAGCGTGGAACGACGGTATGCGATTTTGATCCGCAAGAGAAAACCCACCAGCATTCATTGGACAGCGCCATAGTCAGCCTCGATGCTCACGGCAGCCATATCAACCTGATCGATACGCCGGGATATCCTGACTTCATCGGCCGCGCATTATCCGCATTGCCGGCGGTGGAGACCTGCGCTGTGGTCGTGAATGCCCAGGCCGGCGTTGAAATGGTGACCCGTAAAATTATGGATCAGGCGGCAGAGCGGGGCATGGACCGCCTGTTGATTGTGAACAAGATTGATGCCGAAGACGTTGACCTGGAAGCTGTTCTGCAACAGCTCCGGGAAACTTATGGTAGCGAATGCCTGCCCTTGAACCTGCCGTGCCGTGAAGGCGCAGGGATTACAGACTGTTTCTTCCAGTCTGAAGGAGAGGAAACCGACTTTCTGTCGGTGGCCGAGGCCCACACCAACATCGTTGATCAGGTGGTTGAGCTTGATGAGGAACTCATGGAGCAGTACCTGGAACAGGGTGAAGATATCAGTCCGGAACAGCTTCATGAACCATTTGAACTGGCGTTGCGTGAAGGCCATTTTATTCCGGTATGTTTCGTGTCTGCCGAAACCGGCGCCGGCGTGCCGGAATTACTGGAAATATTTGCCCGACTGATGCCGAATCCGGGTGAGAGCAACCCGCCGCCCGTGTTCTCGGGCACAGGAGATGATGCGCAACAGCTTGAAATCAGCCCGAATCCCAACGGGCACGTCATTGCCCATGTATTCAAAGTAAATATCGACCCTTTTGTCGGCAAGCTGGGCGTGTTCAGGATACACCAGGGAACGGTGACGAAGGACAGCCAGTTGTATATCGGAGACGGCCGTAAACCGTTCAAGGTTGGCCACCTGCTGAAACTGCAGGGCAGGGAGCACGAAGAGATCGACCGGGGTGTGCCGGGAGATATCTGTGGTGTTGCCAAGATCGAAGATATCCATTTTGAC
This sequence comes from Gammaproteobacteria bacterium, assembly GCA_965221335.1. Classification (GTDB taxonomy): domain Bacteria; phylum Pseudomonadota; class Gammaproteobacteria; order Eutrophobiales; family Eutrophobiaceae; genus JAAXHV01. The sequence goes on from CBDCSC010000006.1 coordinate 370,406, forward strand.
GCGCTGTTGCACGACTCCCATGACGAGGACCAGGTGTACCTGCAATCCGTCGATATGCCCGCTCCGATGTACGGCCTGGCCATACAGGCAAAGAGCAGGGGAGATGAGCAGAAAATTTCCGATGCGCTGCATAAACTCGGGGCCGAGGACCAGAGTTTCATGGTGGAACATAATGCCGCAACGAATGAAACCGTTATCCGCGGCCTGGGGGAGTTTCACCTGCGTATCATGCTGGAAAAACTGAAGGATCGGTATAACGTGGAGGTAAGCACGCGCCCCCCGAAAATAGCCTATAAGGAGACCATTACCACCAATGCCGACGGCCACCACCGGCACAAGAAGCAGACCGGGGGAGCCGGGCAGTTCGGCGAGGTGTTCTTAAAGGTCGAACCCTTGCCCCGGGGAGAAGGCTTTGAATTCGTGGATGCGGTAGTCGGAGGGGTGATTCCCAAACCCTTGATCCCTGCCGTGGAGAAAGGCATCAAGCAGGCGCTGGCTGACGGCGCGCTGTCCGGGAACCCGATGCAGGACATCAGGGTGACGGTCTATGACGGTAAACATCACCCCGTCGATTCCAAGGAAGTGGCCTTCATCGCCGCCGGCAAAAAAGCCTTCCTCGATGCGTTTCACAAGGCCAGGCCGGTGGTGCTCGAACCGATCGTGGACATCAATGTGACCGCACCCAGTGACGCGATGGGCGATATCAACGCAGATATCTCCGGCAAACGGGGGCGCATCAGCAATACGCTAGCCCTGGCAGGGGGCATGTCGACAATTTCTGCCAGCGTACCCTTGAGTGAACTGGACAATTACCAGTCCCAATTGAAATCCATGACCGGTGGGGTCGGTTCGTTTTCCCTCAGTTTCAGCCACTATGACCCGGTGCCGGGTAAAACACAGAAAGAACTGATAGCCGCCTACAAACCGTCCCAGGAAGACGAATAGGCGTTTTTATTCTATTATATCATTTTGTCATATATATAGTATAATTAAGCACTTTTCTGCATAAGGCTTAACTGCTATTCTGCACGCCCTGTTGATTTGTGAGCAGTTTACAGCCTTTATGTACCAATATGACCAATACGATCAGCAGATCGTAGATGAACGGGTCGCGCAGTTTCGCGATCAAACCCAGCGCTACCTCGCCGGTGAACTCAGCGAGGATGAGTATCGTCCGCTGCGCCTGATGAACGGCCTGTACATCCAAAGGCATGCGCCGATGCTGCGCGTGTCCATTCCCTATGGACTGTTGTCTTCCGAGCAGTTGCGTATGCTGGCGTATATTGCGGATGAATATGACAAGGGTTACGGCCATTTCAGTACCCGCCAGAATATACAGTTCAACTGGCCGCGGCTGGAAACCGTACCCGATATCCTGGCGCACCTGGCGAGCGTGCAAATGCATGCAATCCAGACCAGCGGTAATTGCATACGCAATATCACCTCCGACCACTTTGCCGGTATTGCCGAGGATGAACTCGAAGACCCGCGACCCTATTGCGAGATCATTCGCCAGTGGTCGACGTTCCATCCGGAGTTCTCATTTCTGCCGCGCAAGTTCAAGATCGCGCTGTCCGGCGCAGAGAATGATCGCGCTGCAGTCCAGATACATGATATCGGCATTTGCCTGGTCAGGAATGAAGCGGGTGACATCGGTTGCAAAATATTTGTGGGCGGCGGCCTGGGGCGTACACCGTACCTCGGAACCTGCATTCGTGACTACCTGGACAAACAACACCTGCTGTCTTACCTCGAAGCCATTCTGCGGGTGTACAACCAGTTGGGCCGGCGCGACAACATGCACAAGGCGCGCATAAAGATCCTGGTGAATGCGGTCGGTGCGGAGAAGTTTACCGGCATGGTTGAAGCTGAATGGCGCAGAATCAAGGACACGGCGCTGTTGCTCGACCAGGCTGAAATCGACCGGGTCAAGGCTTTTTTCACTGCGCCGGCGTATGATAAAACCGCTGCCGAGGACGCAACCTTTGCCAAACGCCTGGTATTGAACAAGGATTTCAACCTGTGGGTGCAACGCAATGTGAAAGCCCATAAGGCGCCCGGTTATCGCGCGGTGCACCTGTCGCTCAAACACCCCGGCGTTGCCCCCGGCGACGCTACGGGCGCACAAATGAATTTTATTGCCGGGATAGCGGACAAATTCAGCCATTCGGAGATACGCGTCACCCATGATCAGAACCTGGTCCTGCCTCATGTGAGGCAGGGAGACCTGTACCCGCTCTGGAATGCACTGAGAAAAGAGCGCCTGGCGACACCCAACATCGGTCTGCTGACCGATATGATCTGCTGTCCCGGGCTGGACTTCTGCAACCTGGCCAATGCCGGTTCCATCGATATTGCCGCGCAGATCAATGACAGGTTTGCCGAACTAGATTACCTGCATGATGTTGGTGATTTTCAGATAAAGATGTCCGGTTGCATGAATGCCTGCGGGCATCATCACGTAGGAAATATCGGCATATTGGGCGTTGACAAGAAAGGCCAGGAATTTTATCAACTGACGCTGGGGGGCTCTGCGGGCAATGCTGCGCGTCTTGGAGACCGCTTGGGCCCCGCCGTCGCCAAGGAAGCAGTGGCGGAGACCATAGACAGGATCCTGCAGGTGTACCTGGAACAGCGGGAAGGCGAGGAGCAGTTCCTGGAAACCTACATGCGCATCGGAATAGAGCCATTCAAGGACAGGGTCTATACGCCCGCAGCCGCACAGTCAGAGGAGCTCAAGGCCGTTGCGGGTTATTAAGTCTGGCGCGGTGGTGGAAGACGGTTGGCAGAGAATCGCTGATCCGGACACCTTGCAAGCATTGCCTGAAGGCGACTTGATCGTCCCGCTGGTGTATTGGCGCGCCAACCGTGAACTGCTGGCCCGGCATAACGGCAAGGTTGCCGTTTGCCTCAAGGGCGATGACAGTCTGGAGGATATCGCTGATTCACTTGACCAGTTTGAACTGGTTGCGCTGGCGTTTCCGAAGTTTACCGACGGGCGAAGTTATTCCCATGCCCGGTTGTTGCGCGATCGGTTCGATTATCGCGGCGAGATACGCGCAGTCGGGGATGTGCTCAGAGACCAGTTATTTTTCATGCAGCGCTGCGGGGTCGACTCGTTTCAGGTACGGGAGGACAAGGATATGGACGATGCGCTGAAAGGGTTGTCGGGCTTTAGCGTCAAGTACCAGACAGCAGCAGACGGCGCAGCGCCTGTCTACAGGCTCAGGCAGAAGTAATAAAAGAGTCGCTCCCCGTTTTCAGTCTTTTTGTGAACTGATTCCTGTTGCCAGGTCATCATGGATAGTAAACAGGTTCACCAGGCCACTGATTTCGAATATCTTCATGATGTTTTCATTCAGGGAACACACTGAGAAAGATCCGGAACTCTTGGCAAAGCTCTTCGTGGCAAATATAAGGACTCGCAATCCGGCGCTGGAAATGTAATTTACGTCCGAGAAATTAATGATCATCTTGTTGCAACCGTTTTTGATTTCTTCCATGACCTTGTCATGGACCTGCCCCGAATTGGTTGCATCTACCCTACCTTTCAGGTTAAGTATCACTATACCTTCCTGATTTACTGTTTCAATTTCGCTCATGATTTAATCTCTTGTGAAATGACTGGCCTGAATATAACCAGTATATTATACTTTGCTCGAGTAGACTGTCTGATATATTTTTGTCCCCGGTAAAATTATATAATATCGATTTACCCGGGTAAAATAAATTTCATGGACATGAAGCATACAAGCGAAACAGGATAGACAACACACTTATCCTTTTTTTCAGCGGATTGGTTAATGAAAAAAAACGAGCAGACAATCAAATGGGTGCTGAGCGAACTATCTGATCTTTCCGTTTTTTCCGAAGAGTTCCGATCCTACTGTGAACAACTGAACCTGGATGAAAACAAGATATTTGAACTGGAACTGTCCCTGGAAGAACTGATTGTCAATTCCTTTACCCACGGTTACAAGGAAGCTGAAGAGGGTTCTGTCGCAATAGAGGCCGAAGATGTCGGGCCTGAACTCAGGATCAGCCTGCATGACAAAGCGCCTCCTTTTGATTTGTTCAGGGATGCGCCGGCGCCGCGACTGGGCGGGAAAGACCCGGAGCCTGAGATAATGGCGGAACCGGAAACTGATCCGGAAACTGAGATAGAACTACAAGAGGAGAAACAGGGAGGCCTCGGCATCCACCTGGTAAAAAGCCTCAATGATAAGGTGGAATACTATGGTTCACAGGACGGGAACATAGTGGTCATCATAAAATCCAAAAACTGAGCGCGAGACGCCTGCAATCCCGGGTTAGTGCCGATCCTGGCGCTGTTCACGCAAGTAAGTATCCAGTAACCGCAGGTCCGGAATGTGTACACACCCGTTTCGCGTGCATTGCACACCGTATTTGCGTAATTCCGAAAACGCGCGGGACAGGGTTTCGGGTTGGATATGGAGCAGCCCCGCCAGCGTCTGTTTACTGAACGGCAGCTTATAATGGCCGTTATCGGATCGTGTGCGCCGGGTCAGCTCAAGCAGAAATGACGCCAGCCGGTTGGCGCCGGAAACATGCTGGCAACGTTCAAAATCGTTGATCAGGTTACGAACGCGCCGCTCAAGGCCCTGGATAACGCGTAGCGCGAAGCTCGCATCCTGCTCTATCAGGAAACGATAAGCGCCGGCAGGAATTGCAAAAATGATCGTGTCGGTAGCCGCCTCTGCCGTGATCGGATAGCTGTCCATGGTCAGCGCGGCGACTTCTCCAAATGATTCGTTGGCGCCACAAACGTGAAACACGGTAATGGCGCCACTTTCATGCAACCGGTATAGCGTTACCCAACCCCTGACAACAAAATAAAATGTCTTCGCTGCGGCGCCTTGTTCAAACAGTGTTTGTCCTTGCCGCAAACGGATAGCGCGGATTGAGGAACGAATTTTTGAACGCTGTACAGGGTTCAAACCCTGGAATAAATCGAACTTGAACAACTGTTCCAGTGGGTTAACGGAAATAACATTACCGGTTATATTTCTTACGGGCGATACATCTGGATAAGTCATTTTACATCACAACAACTGGCACAAGGCGTATAGTACTAGCTTAGCAAACTGTTATTCGATTGTCTGCGCATTGCAGCAGCTACGGTTCAGTAGGTGTCGGTCACCGTGTTACGGACATTGAATTTACCCGTCGGGGTGATCAGGCGCGGGTGTTTTATTACTTTTTTCAGTTTCCGGGTTTTATCGTCCACGATCACCAGCGCGGATTGTTGCTCCTTCCCGTTCCATACCGAGAACCACACTTCCGTGCCGGCGGCATTGTATTCCGGTTGCACGACACGTTTCGCTCCTTCACCCAGGTCGGCCCAGGCAGCAATCGGCAGGATCTCAAACCCGTTGTCCGGGGCGCCGATGTCGAATACGGCTATACTCTGTGAAATATTCTCATTGGGATTCAAAGGTGTGTCCACCCACAGGTTGTTTGAGTTGGGATGGGTTTTAACGAACAGAGAGCCACCTCCTTGTCCCTGTAACACCCGTACCGCTTTCCACGCATATTGTGGATGATGCTTCGGGTCAGTACCGATAAAAGTGATATTCGCGTTGCCCAGCGCACTGGTAACCCAGACCGGCCCAAACTGCGGGTCGACAAAATTGGCGCCGCGCCCGGGGTGGGGTATTTTTTCCACATCCACCAACGCTTCGAGCTTCCTCTCCCTGGAGTCTATGACCGCAACCTTGTCTGACTGGTTGGCCGCGGTGAGAAAATAGCGTTTGCTGCTGTCCCAGCCGCCGTCATGCAGGAACCGGGCTGCGTCAATCGCGGTGACGCTCAGGTTGTTCAGGTCTTCGTAATTGGCCAGCAGGATCTTGCCGGTTTCCTTGACGTTGATAATAAATTCGGGATGTTGATGCGAAGCGACGATCGCAGCAACGCGGGGTTCCGGATGATATTCCTGTGTATCCACCGTCATCCCCCTGGTTGAGACTACTTTCAGCGGTTCCAGGGTTGCGCCTTCCATAAATACATATTGTGGCGGCCAATAGGAGCCGGCTACCGCGTAACGATCCTCAAAACCATGATATTTTGAGGTTTCAACCGAGCGGGCTTCAAGACCGAACCTGATCTCCGCCACCTTGGCGGGCGGATTAGCCCATAAGTCGATCATATCCACTTTTGCATCGCGGCCTATCGTATAAACGTAGCGGCCGGATGCCGAGAACCTGGAAATATGTACCGCATAACCGGTCTTGATGAAGTTGACGATTTCCCTGGTATCGCCATCTATCACAGCCACCTCGCCCACATCGCGCAAGGTCACGACAAAGAAATTATCCATGTTGCGTTGGTGTTGGGGGCTGTTCGGTCTTGCTTGCGGCGGCGCCAGCAAACGCCAACTCTCTTTCATTTCCGCCAGTCCGAACTCCGGTGGTTCCGGTGGCGGATGCTGGAGGTACCTGGCCATCATGTCGATATCCGTATCACTGAGGTCCCCGGATGTTCCCCAATTCGGCATGCCCGCCGGAGAACCGTAGGTGATCAAGGTCTTGAGGTACGCGGTACCTTTTTCGCGGGTGATGTCGGGGGTCAGCGGTTTACCGGTTGCGCCTTTGCGCAATACGCCATGACAACCGGCACAGCGTTCAAAGAAGATCTGTTTTGCCCGGTTAAATTCAGTTTCACGCATAGGCGGCCCGTCGGATTCGATGATATTGTCTGCTTGATCCGCCTCTATCGGGCTGGGAGCGCCCTGGTATGCAAGTTGCTCCTCGGCGGCGAGCGGATGTTTTGGCCTGGGCGCTTGGACAAGAGACTGCTTTCGCATTGCGATAACCTGCGCAACGCTTACTTCACCGCCGCCATTCCAGTTGCTCAAGATATAGCTGAACACCGCGGCGATGTCGGCATCGCTGAGATAAGCCATCGGCGGCATCACTTCATCGTATACACGGCCGTTGACTTCTATTTTACCGCTCAAGCCGTTGATCACCGATGCGATCGCTCGATCTGTATCAGCTTGCAGGTAATCGGAATCATTGAGAGGCGGAAAGGTATCAGCCATCCCCATCCCGTCAACCTGGTGGCAGGCAGCGCACACGCGTTCATAGACGGCTTTACCATCTATGGCGCTACTATCGGCGGCGGCATATGAGGCTACGCTGACAGCAGCCAAAGCCGCGCATGTCAGGAGTCCAAATGTCTGTTTCATAGGTCTTCTCCACTGTAAACAGAACGTTTCCCTAAGATCATTACAAGGTTGTCTGATGCAGGTCTTGATTTAAATCAAGTGAACGGGTTTTTTTTCATTGCACCTTGATGATTTGGTCACTTCCAAGCCTGGCGGAATGTAACGGTTGACCTAGACCAGGTCACACCTCAGTACCACTCCCGCGGAAGCGGGAGTCGAGCCGAATACTGTGTCGCCCGAAGGCGACGCTTTGTTTTACTGGATTCCCGCTTGCGCGGGAATGGGAGGGGGCGCTTCCATGTATCACACCTCAGTACCACTCCCGCGGAAGCGGGAGTCCAGTTAAATACTGTGTCGCCCGAAGGGCGACCCTTTAATAATCGATATGCAAGGTCAGCGCTGCATTAATCCCCGGTTGCGTCAGGATTTCCAATCGCGGATCATCCGGTTTCATCCGGCGAGTTGTCGCGTAGCGCCGATAGCGTTCATTGCCCAGGTTGTACAGACCGAGAAACCAGCGTATGTGTCGCGACTGCTTCCAGCAGATGAGCAGGTCGACTATTGTTGCTGCAGCCGGCACAAAAAATTCACCGGTGCTGAAATCCGTTCGTTTCTGCCTGGAATAATGGGTCACGCGCAAGGTGCTTGAAAAAGCCGAGTCCGGGACCTCCCGGCGCAACCCCAGAACGGCTTTTAGCGGATTCACTGAATTCAGCGGTGCGTCAGTGATCGTGTTGGCGCCGCGCGCCCAATGCAAACCTGCGTCCGCATGCCATCCTTGCAGTGCGTTTTGCAACCGGCCCAGCGACTGGCTCAGGTTGACTTCAACGCCATAAATAATGGACGCCTCGAGATTGCGCGATTGAAACAGCAATCCGCCGGTATCCGGATCAGGCCCGATGAACGCGCGGGTTTCTATAAAGTCACGGTAACGCGTATGGTAAGCGCCGGCTTCTACCGACAGTCCCCGCCGATGCAGAAGAAAACCGGCTTCCAGGTTGCGCGACCGTTCCGGTTTCAAATCGGGATTGGCCAGCGATCGATAGTTAAACAGGGCGATATCGAGAATCAGGTTAACGTCTTCCGCCGGTGGCGCGCGGAACCCCTCGGCATAGTGGGCATACACTGAAAAGGCCTTGCTGAAGCGCCAGACCAGGCCCATGCGCGCGCTCAGGTCGCTGTAGTTAAGGTCAGTCAGCAGTGTAGCGTCGGGAAAATAGGAGTCGGTAGCTGAATTTAGGTCGAAATAATCCCAACGCAACGCAGGTGTCAGGCTCAGGTTGGACAGCTGGAGCTCGTCCTGAAAGAACAATCCCAGCTTGTCGGTCGTGGTTTCGGGCATATCCCGCAGGGGAAAAGTTTCTCCCAATACAGTGTTCGTCGTCTGTCCCGTGCTGCGGTTGGTGCGGGTCGCTTCCCGTCTTTCGAGCAAGCGTTGCCGGTCCCATTCCACGCCGACCATCAGCATGTTGGACACTTTGCCGATGTTGAAGTCTTTGCCGACCTTGACCTCGCCGCCGTAGTTCTGCTCGGTAAGAAAAAAATGCCTGTCCAGTAATAACGGCCCCTGAACACTTGTGCGATACTGTTCGGTCTGTTGATCGGTCGCATTATGCTGGTAATACGCGGCCAGGTTGAACCGGTCAACCCAAGGCCATACTGTCAGCTCGTATTGCAGGGTAATCCGGTAGCGGTCCTGGGCGTCGTCTCCCAGCAGTTTTGTGGTGCCGGAATAACGCCCGTATCCCAGTTGCGCGCGCAGGTCGCTGGTGGTGCCGCGTACAAAATAATCCGCGGCCAAGCGCAGTTTGCCGCCGTGATGGAACCGGTGTGTCCATTTTGCATACCCATGCCATTGCTCGAAACTGATCCGGTCAGTTTCCACCTCGCGGGCCTGGTTCTCCGTTTCCCGGCCGGCGCGACGGCTGACCGCCAGCAGCAAACTGCCGGTGGTATTCGCCCACGCGCAGCGGGCGCTGCCGTGTTTTGAGTTATTGGCGCGGTAATAGCCGGCGTTTACACCACAGTGATATTGCCTGTCCGGCGCGAGCAGGTCGGCGCCGTCATGGCTGGTAATAATAACCACGCCGCCAATCGAATCTGAGCCGTACAAGGCTGACGCCGGCCCGCGCAGAATTTCAATACGCTTGATAACAGCCGGATCAAGCGCAAGCCGGCCGCTGTCGGCAAAACTGCCCAGGTCAAACTGTTGCGGCAATGGCGCGCCGTCCTGCTCCAGGGCTACACGGTTGTCTCCCACAGCGCGAATCGAGATGCCAGTATAGCCAAACCGGCTGCCGTTGTAATCGCCTTCCAGCGCCGGCGCGTAGCGCGCCAGGTCACTGAAATCGGCGATCTGCTGCGAATCCAGTTGTGCGCGATCAAATGTTTCCACCTGGTTCGGCACACCCCAGCGCGGTTGTTCGGTTTTGCTGCCGACGACAACAATCTCTTCAAGAAAATCCGCTGCGGACGCGCCCGGCGCGATCCAGCAGAACAGGGCCAGTATTCTTAACCATTTCACCATGGCGCCATTATTGATGTAAGTCTGATGATAAAAACTTGATCTGCATCAAGGAATTCCGTTTTTTTGTTGTGTAAGTTTTACTGAACGGGTCGCCCTGCGGGCGACACAGTAATTGACTGGACTCCCGCTTTCGCGGGAGTGGTACGGTGGCGGTGTTCACGAAAGCGCTCCTGATCCCATTCCCGCGAAAGCGGGAATCCAGTGGGACAAGGGGTCGCCCTCTGGGCGACACAGTATTGGACTGGACTCCCGCTTCTCAGCCTGCCCCTGTATGGCGTTGAGCAGGGGCGGGAGTGGTACGGGTGAATGCCCTGGTCCAGTTACATACGACCGGGATGTACGAAGTTCTGATAATGAGGGTTTGGTAAAGTATCATGCAAGGCCGTCACCGTTTGTTCATATATTTCGCTGTGAGTATGCTCGCAGCAGCTTTTCCATACGGGTCGTTAAGGGCGCAGGATCAGACTGGAAGTCAAAGCTTCAGGGACGCGCTGACGGGCGGCCAATTCCATATGCTTGCGCGGTATCGTTACGAACAGGTTAAAGATGAAGGGAAGTCAAGCAACGGTTATCGATTGCGCACGGCAAAAGCCTCGACTATCAGGGCAGTCCTGGGTTATCGGACGGCGTCATTCCATGATTTCAACGCCGGTATTGAGTTTGAGCATATCAGTGAAATCGGTCCCGATGATTTTAACAACGGTTCCAACGGTAAAACCCGCTATGCGATGGTTGCCGACCCGGATGGTACGGAGGTGAACCAGGCGTGGCTGGGCTTCAACGGTCTGCCGCATACGCAAGTAAAACTCGGTCGGCAAATCATCACCTGGCGTAAGGCGCCGTTGCATCGCTACCTGGGCACGGTACTCTGGCGGCAGAACTGGCAGACTCACGACGCACTGACCGTAGAGGCCACGCCAACGGCGCATCTCAGGGTCCGTTATGGCTATATCTGGCGGGTGAATCGAATTTTCGGACGCAGAGCGCCCAGTCCGCTGGACAAATTTGACAGCAATTCGCACTTGCTCAATATCCGTTTTGACAGGTATGACCAGGCCAACATAGAGGCCTATGGTTACTGGCTGGATTTTGCCAACGCCGCCGCCTTTTCCACCGGCACCCTGGGTATTCGTCTGAGCGGCGCCTGGTCCCTGTCCGAGCGCTGGCGAATCCTGTATACATTTGAGTATGCGAGCCAGCACGACCGGGCGGGCAACAGGGCAGATATCGATGCGGATTATCTGCTGCTCGCCGGCGGGGTTGCCTGGGACGGCGCAGGGCCGGTGAAATCCTTGTGCCTGACGGCAAATCGTGAATTGCTCGATGGTGAAGGCGGCGCCGATCGGTTCGTGACCATACTCGGCACCAATCATGCCTTCCAGGGATGGGCCGATCGTTTCCTGATCACGCCCGGTGATGGTATCAAGGATACTTATGCCAACTTCAGCGCCACGGTTTATACCGCACAACTGGCGTTGTCATACCATAGGTTGAAAGCTGACAGGGATTCCTACGATTTCGGGAAGGAATTCAATTTCCTGCTGCAAAAGACGTTTCTGAAACACTACACCCTCGGGTTTAAATATGCTGATTACAATGCCGATCATAACGCGCTGAACACAACCCGAAACCCGGTCCAGAGCGCCGATAAAACCATTTACTGGCTGTACGCGCAGGTCAGGTTTTAACCTGTTGTTACAGGCCGGTGTATTGAAAGGAGAGGACAGTGATATCGTCGAACTGGTCCGCCCTTCCGATAAACCTGATCACACTTCTGAAAACGGAGTTGGTCATATCCTTTGCGCTGGCAAATTCATTTTTTTCCAGTAAGCCTTCAAGGCGGTCATCCTCATAGAATTCATCCCGTATATTCTGTGCCTCGGTTACGCCGTCGGAGTAGAACAGCACCATATCGCCCTTGCTCATTTCAATGGTTTGCTGTGTGAATTCAATGTCTTCGAAGGTGCCGACCAGGGGTCCCTGGATTTCTTTGAGACATATCAGTTCACCGGTGTGTTTCTTGATATAAGGCAGGTTGTGTCCTGCGTTGGTTATCAGCAACTTCCCGGTATTCATATCCATAACCCCGACGATAAGTGTGACAAACATGTTGCTGTCATTGTTCAGGGATAACTCGTTGTTCACCCGGGTAATGATGTCTTTTGTCTGGTCGGTCTGGTCCAGTACCTTGCTCAGCAAGGCCTTGGTTCTCGACATGAACAAGGACGCGGGGATGCCTTTTCCGGAAACGTCTCCGACACAGAAATACACTTTTCCCTGTCTTATCATTGAAAAGTCATAAAAATCGCCGGAAACGCTTTGTGCCGGCTTCAGGAAGGCTTCCAGGGTAAAACCTTCGCCCTTGAGCGGGTTCGGCAACATGTCCATCTGCACTTTCTGGCCTATCCTGAGGTCCTGGGCGAGCTTGTCATTGTGCGACTTGATTGTCTTGAACGCGCCCGACAGTTGCTCGTTAGCCCGGCTGACCTTGTTTCGACTCCAGATTGACATCAGGGTCAATGTCAGGATCAACGCTGCGGTGAACCCGCTTCCCGCCATGGTCTGCCTGGCAAAAGCCCTGAATGTTGCAAACGCTTCTTCGCTGTCGAACTCGTTGATCAGGCCAAAACCATAGGTATTGTTCCACACCCAGTAACCCACCACTTTCTGCCCCAGGTAATTGTCGTACTCATCCAGTGCGCTGCTGCTGTCTCCGGCAATGACGCGCCGGACGGAAAGGGGAATCCGGGCAGGTCCGCCGGCCTTATCCCGAAGACTGGCGGGCATTCCCACTACGGATTGGATGCCAGGTCCCAGCCAACCTTGATCCAGTATCTGTTCTTTCCAGCGGGGTTCGCTGATAAAGCGGCCCGCTCCGTCGACCAGGTAAACTTCACCGTAATTTCCGGAATAGCCGCGCCTCAGGATTTTAGCCAGCATATGTGTCGGGGACGCCATAATAAAGACTGCTCCCTTGTTATCATCCAATATTGTCCCGAAAGTGATACGCTGCGCGATTAAATCATTGTTGGCTTGCCGGTTCGGAAAAATGACCAGGGTCTTTTGGGCAAGCAGCCGTTCCATCGTGCCCGGAGGTAACGAAATCTGTTTTCCGATGAGTTCTGGCTCGTTGCCGGAGATTACAATGCCGTCGTTATCGAGTATCAGGTAGTCTTCAAAACCACCCGGGTCGGTACTGCTCGATGCCGGGGCGGTGCGGCGCAGGTTTTCTGCGTTCGGGTTATCACCCGTCGCGCCGGTTTCCAGAAAGGCTGAAGTTGCAAGTTGCTTGTGAAGCGCGTGCCAGGGGGAGCGTTTTAATACCTGCATGGACTCATCGGATAGCTGGCGACTGACTGCAGCGGCAAAATTATTTGCGTCCTGGTTGGTCTGGTGGATCCAGTCCAGCACCGCGCTGTGGGTCGCGTCCAGGGTAAATTTCAACTCGTCCCGTACCTTGGTGTAGGACTGAATCCTGTTCTCACCCAGGAACCACCAGGAAAGTCCCAGGGTCAGGAAGGTGACGACCGCGGCGGCGACTACAAGTGGCCAGCTTTGCCAGAAAGTCCTGAGAAAATACTGCATGGAAGAAGCATCGGAAGCTGTTTCTTTTCCATCCCCGTCCGCGGACGAATCAGCCTTGGTCGTGAGTCGCTTGACCAGCGCGTCCCGCGCAGAGGCTTTTCCTCCGGTCTCTGGTGACGTATAACCGCTGGCTGCAAGGCGTTGCGCGAGCCTCGACTTGCCGGTCTGCGCGCCCTTCTTGATTAACGACGCTGTGCCCAGCACCAGGGAGATCAGCGCAAGCGCAACAGAGACGCCCAGGGTGACCATCAACACCACGTTGAGACGCCGTTGTTTGTCGCGGTAAACGGCAATTTCTCCGGCAGTTCTGTGATCGATGGCCGCAAAAAACTTATCCAGCGGGTTCATGATCTTTGCCTTGGCCTGGTGGTATTGCTCACCATGCAGCAGGGAGCGGGCCATATCGTGATCCGGCACGCCCCGGGTTTCATCCCCAATCCGGTCCTCAAAAATGCCGACCATCGCGTTCATGGCCCGGTTTTCCAGCGCGACGAGTTCGTTGGATTCGTACTCCGTTTCCTGTAACAGGGTGAACTCGGTTTCCGTAAACTCGGCGTCCTTCATCAGGTCCTTCAAAGCCTTGGGCGCGGTGTCCGCGCGCGGCGATACGCCGGTGGCAGAAACGAAATCCCAATAGATATTATGATAATCCACCGGGCGCGGGGCATCGCCGCTCCTGATAGCCAGTATTCGCTCGAAATACTCCTTGAACTTCGGATCACCCGTCACCGTATAAGTCCTGGCCATGCGGGTCAGGTCGTCTGAACTCTGCCGCAATTCATCAGCCAACAGGTATGACCGGTACCGCCTGTCGGCGGCTTCGGCTATCCTGGCCTGGTTATCCAGCACCTCAATGTACAGTAACAGCGATATCACCATCAGGGTCACAATTGATGCAAAGATTCTCAGGAAATGATTTTGCAGGTCCATAACGCTTGCAGGTTGCCCAATGCCGGTAATATCAGAAATAAAAAAGCGCCCTGTGCAGCATGCAGCTACGCGGGGCGCTGGTCGGGTTTATTTGCCGATCATCCATTAAAACGGGATGTCGTCGTCTACAAATTCTCCACCACTGTCGGGAGAAGTTTCCTGTTGCTTGGGAGGGGGTGTGCCGGATTGTTGGCGCGCCTGTCCGGTAGAACCAGAACCGGCAAATTCCTCTCCTGCGCCCCCCCTGCTGTCCAGCATTTGCATGTCGTTGGCCACGATTTCGGTCGTATAGCGGTCATTGCCATCGCGGTCCTGCCATTTACGCGTTTGTAAACGTCCTTCGACGAAGACTTTTGACCCTTTGCGTAAATATTCGGACACGACTTCCGCCAGCCGGCCAAAAAACACGATCCGATGCCACTCGGTTCGCTCCTGCTGGTCACCCGTTTCCTTATCTCGCCATGTTTCAGATGTCGCCAGGCTGATATTGGCGACGGGCGAGCCACCGGAGGTATACCTCACATCCGGATCGTTTCCCAGGTTTCCGATAAGAATGACTTTGTTAATTCCTCTGGCCATAATTCAACTCCTTTATCATCGTAAAGTTAACAATTCCGATACTGCCATTTTTCACCCGGACACAAATTCGACTTGGACTCGTGCCCGGCATCCCTTATATTAACAAGTTAATCTGTTTCTGGCCAAATTTATCATAGCATAGTGGACACCATACGGATCAGGGGCGCAAGGACCCATAACCTGAAGAACATCGACCTGGATTTTCCCAGGGATCGGATGATCGTGATCACCGGTTTGTCAGGCTCCGGCAAGTCGTCGTTGGCGTTCGACACTATTTATGCTGATGGGCAACGGCGTTATGTCGAATCACTTTCCGCGTATGCCAGGCAGTTCCTGTCAATGATGGAAAAACCTGACGTAGACCATATTGAAGGACTGTCTCCCGCGATCAGCATAGAACAGAAATCGACCTCGCATAACCCGCGCTCCACCGTGGGCACCATCACGGAGATTCATGATTACCTGCGCCTGCTGTACGCCAGGGTGGGCGAGCCGCGCTGCCCCGAACACGATACCCCGCTGGCAGCCCAGACCATCAGCCAGATGGTGGACTTGATACTGGAACAACCGGAAGGTAGCAGGTTAATGCTGCTTGCCCCTGTTATCCAGGGGAGAAAAGGCGAGCATCAGCAGGTCGTGGAGCGCATCAGGGCTGAAGGTTTCGTGCGTGCGCGCATTAACGGAGAAGTACTGGAGCTGGATAACGTGCCGGCGCTGGCGCTGCGCAAGAAGCACACTATCGAGGCGGTCGTGGATCGCTTCCGGGTACGCGCCGGCATCGGTCTGCGCCTGGCTGAATCCCTGGAGACGGCGGTGCGCTTGTCCGACGGCCTGGCAATCATTGCTTCCATGGAGGATAACGAGGCAGACGAGATGGTATTCTCAACCCGGTTCGCTTGTCCTCAATGCGGTTACAGCCTGAGTGAACTGGAGCCCCGGCTGTTTTCGTTCAATAACCCGGTCGGCGCCTGTGAGCGTTGTGACGGGCTGGGGATGATACAGTATTTCGATGCCGACAAGATCGTGCAGGATCGTGCGCTGAGTCTGCCCGACGGCGCCATCCGCGGCTGGGACCGGCGCAATGCCTATTACTTCCAGTTGATCAAGTCATTGGCCAAACACTACGGCTTCGCTATCGATACGCCATACAAAGAACTGGATGAGGATATTCGCCGGATAATCCTGTACGGCAGCGGCGCCGAGGAAATCGTGTTTGAGTACCTGCACAGCAAGCGCGGCATAGTGCGGCGCAGCCACGCGTTCGAGGGCGTCATTCCGAATATGCAACGGCGCTACCGGGAAACCGAGTCGGTAATGATCCGGGAAGAGCTGAACAAGTACCAGAGCAACCAACCATGCCCTGCCTGTTCCGGCCAACGGCTTAACCAGGCGGCTCGGCATGTATTCGTGAACAACACCAGCCTGCCGGCGATCAGCGCGATGACCGTGATCCATGCGCGCGAGTTTTTCCAGCGGCTGGCCATTCCCGGACGCCGCGGTGAGATTGCGATGCGCATTCTCAAGGAAGTCGAAGACCGCTTGCGCTTTCTTGTCAACGTGGGGCTGGACTACCTGACCCTGGACAGGAGCGCCGAATCCCTGTCCGGCGGCGAGGCGCAGCGCATCCGACTGGCGAGCCAGATAGGCGCGGGGCTGGTTGGTGTGATGTATGTACTGGATGAACCGTCAATTGGCTTGCACCAACGGGACAATAAACGCCTGTTGGCTACGTTGCGGCAACTGCGCGATATGGGCAACACGGTAATTGTAGTCGAGCATGACGAGGAAGCCATCCGCGCCGCCGACCATGTTATTGACATGGGGCCGGGGGCCGGGGTGCACGGCGGCAGCGTGGTCGTACAAGGCGCACCGGATGATATCGCCCAGTGCAGGGAGTCACTAACCGGCGACTACCTGTCCGGAAGAAGATATATCGAAATACCGTTACAGCGCGTCAAACCTGATCCGGAACGGATGCTGACATTATCCGGCGCGACGGGAAACAACCTGAAGTCGGTTCGGCTCGAATTGCCCTTGGGGCTGATGACATGCATCACCGGGGTGTCAGGCTCGGGCAAATCAACCCTGGTCAACGATACCCTGTACCGGATTGCCGCGGGAGAACTGAACGCCGCCGGCGCAAAACCGGCCCCATACCGTTCCATTACCGGACTCGAATACATCGACAAGGTGGTGGATATCAATCAAAGCCCGATCGGCCGCACGCCGCGTTCGAATCCCGCTACCTACACCGGCCTGTTCACACCGATCAGGGAACTGTTCGCTGCCACCCAGGAGGCCCGTTCCAGGGGCTACAAACCCGGGCGTTTCAGCTTCAACGTCAAGGGCGGCCGCTGTGAGGCCTGCCAGGGGGACGGTCTCATCAAGGTGGAGATGCACTTCCTGCCGGATATTTACGTGATGTGCGATATCTGCAAGGGCAAACGCTATAACAGGGAAACGCTGCAGGTAGGTTACAAGGGTAAAAACATCCATGAAATACTTGATATGACGGTTGAAGACGCACTCGAATTCTTCTCCGCAGTACCAATCATCGCCCGCAAGCTGCAAACCCTGGTAGACGTGGGGCTGTCCTATGTCCGGCTTGGTCAGAATGCCACCACACTGTCCGGTGGTGAAGCGCAACGTGTTAAACTGTCCCGGGAGCTGTCCAAGCGCGATACCGGCAAAACCCTGTATTTGCTGGATGAACCAACAACCGGCCTGCACTTCCATGATGTGAACCAGTTGCTGAGCGTACTGCACCGTTTGCGCGATCACGGCAACACGGTAGTGGTGATCGAACACAACCTGGATGTCATCAAGACGTCTGACTGGATTATCGACCTGGGTCCCGAAGGCGGCGACGGCGGTGGCGAGATCATTGGCGCCGGTACCCCGGAAGCCATCGCCGAACTGGCGCATTCGCATACCGGACGCTACCTGGCGCCGGTCATCAGCAGACGTATGAACGTAGAACCGGGGTCCGTAACGAGGCCGGCGGAGTTGCTGTCGGCATGACTGCGCTTGTCTGCGGTTCTTTCGCCTATGACCGGATCATGGTATACCCGGGACGCTTCAAGGAAGACATACTGCCGGACAAGATACACATGCTCAATGTCTGTTTCGTCGTCCAGGACATAGAGCACGAGTTCGGGGGCGCCGGCGGAAACATCGTCTATAACATGAAATTGCTGGGAGCGGATTGCCTGCCGATGGGCACGGTAGGTATTGACTTTGCCGAATACGGGCAATGGCTGGAGCAAAACGGTATCGATCAACGGCACCTGCAGGTCATGGAGAATACCTATACCGCGCAATGTTTCATCACCACCGACCTGGACAATAACCAGATCACGACTTTCCAGGTGGGTGCCATGGCCCATTCCCATCAAAACGAGGTATCAATGGCGCAAGGCATCAGTATCGGTATTGTCGCCCCGGACGGGAAGGACGGGATGTTGCAGCATGCCCGGCAGTTTGCAGAGCAGAATATCCCGTTCATCTTCGACCCCGGCCAGAACGTCACCGTCCTGACCGGAGACGATCTGCTGGACAGTATTGAGCATGCGACCTGGCTGGTCTTCAACGATTATGAATGGCAGCTCGTTGAAGACAAGACCGGGCTGAACACGACCAGCGTACTGGATCGTGTCGATGCGCTGATTGTCACCCGCGGCGCGTCGGGTTCGATGATTCATACCCGCGCCGGCCGCATCGAAATACCGGCCGCGAAGGCCGAACGCACGACCGATCCGACCGGCTGCGGCGACGCCTACCGCGCCGGCCTGCTGCACGGCCTGATGCATGGCATGGACTGGGAAACCACCGGCAGGATCGCGTCCCTGATGGGGAAGAGCAAGATTGAAGTACGCGGGACACAAAACCACCGTTTTGACCAGCAGGAATTCGCTGATATGTTCAAATACCAGTTTGGCTATTCCTTACAGTGATACACAGGATATACAGGATGTCCACCGCAACCGCATATGTTTGTTTTACCGCTTCCGGGAGTGCGCACATCACGCCCGCATCAGACTGGCGGGCTGGCGCCCGCACTCCCGGTGAAGTGAATAACCGTTTAAACGGCATTGAAGGAGCGAAGTACTTGGCCTGACAGGATACCTGTATAGCGATATTATGAAACCTCTGAGGATTAAGTCAGTGCTTCCTTAAATCGTTGGTTTGGTTTGCAACTTCAGCACTGTTACCTTATACTGCCCGTTAATCCTTGCCTCACCGCTTTGTCGGGAGGCTGAACCCATGAGGATATGACAATGAGACATTATGAAATCGTGTTTCTGGTCCATCCGGACCAGAGCGAACAGGTTCCTGCGATGATCGAGCGCTACCGCTCGATGATCGAGTCGAACCAGGGAGCAATCCACCGCCTGGAAGACTGGGGGCGGCGCCAGCTTGCTTACCCGATCAACAAAATCCACAAAGCGCATTATGTGTTGATGAACATAGAATGCGACCAGGCTACGTTGGACCAATTGAATAACGCATTCAGGTTCAATGATGCCGTTATCCGTGATCTCGTCTTCCGCAAGGATACTGCGGTTACCACCCCGTCTCCACTTGCCAGGAGCGAGGAGCAGGACCAGGAACATGAGCCGGATACCGCAACGCCCGCCGATAAAGATAACAGCAACAGCGAAAATGCGGAGCAGGTTGACTCCGATACTGCAGCAGAGACTGATGCGGGTGATGAGACGGAGGCACAGCCGGAAGCGCCCGCGGACACAGCGGAGGCTGATGGGAGTGATGAGACGCAGGCACAGCCGGAAGCGTCCGCGGACGCAGCGGAGGCTGCTGACGGCAACGAGGCGGACGCGCAGCCGGAGCCGTCTACGGACGCTACAGAGGCCGAAACGGAGAAAGCGGACGCTTGATTGAGTTTATTATTATGAGTCGCCCTGCGGGCGACGCAGAATTTGACTGGACTCCCGCTTTCGCGGGAGTGGTTCAGGGAAATGCTCTAATCATGAGGTTTTTTACTGACAATTTTAGGTGAATTATGGCGAGATATTTCAGAAGAAAACGGTTTTGCAAGTTTTCAGCAGACGGTGTTGATGAAATTGACTATAAGGATATCAATACCTTGAAGGCGTATATTACAGAAACCGGTAAAATCGTACCCAGCAGGATCTCCGGGACCAAGGCTAAGTACCAACGCCAGTTGGCCGCGGCAATCAAGCGCGCGAGATATCTGTCACTGCTGCCTTACAGCGACGCACACTAGACATCATGTTTGAACTTGCAGGTAAGCTCAAACACGAAGTCTCAGGTTTTAACCCGGCACAACGCCAAACACCGGCGTCTGGCTGGGATCGCAGGCGTTCTGCCTGCCGTCGGGCGAGACGCCCGCGTTCCCGGGATGAGTTGGTAGTCAGTCGTGTGCCGGCGCCTGTTAGACCGGTGGTTCTGATATGAGGTGGCTTGGTAACTTCATGCTGAGAACGCGCCTGCACGCAGTGCTGGCTGTCAGCGTGCTGAGTGCGCTGTCGGTGTTGGTCTCACCCTTTTCCTATTTCATCAGCGGCGCGCCGATGGGGCTTATTGCCCTGCGCAAGGGGTCTGTTATCGGCCTGCAGGTCGCAGCGGGTTGCCTGTTGTTGATACTGTTGCCGGCGCTGGCGTTAAACCTGCAAGCCGGTATCCCGCTGGCCTTTATGCTCACCGTATGGTTGCCCGTGATAATGTGCGCGGAGATACTGAGGCGCACACAATCCCAGGGATTGATGGTCCTGTGTGCCGGCACGTTCGGGATATCTTTTACTGTGGTCATTTACGTCATGCTGGAAGACATTCAGAAATGGTGGCGGGAATGGTTTGAAACCTGGAAAGAATATGCGGCATCCGGACCGGCCCAGGAACAGCTTGAGCAGGCCTATGAGGTCATCAGCCCGATGTTGTCGGCCATTTTCGCATCCGGTTTTGTCGCCAGCCTGATCCTTACGCTGCTGCTGGCGCGCTGGTGGCAGTCGGCGCTGTTTAACCCGGGCGGTTTCCGGAAAGAATTCTATGCCCTGAGACTACCCCGCATCCTGGTCTTCCCGACGCTGGCCGGCTTGATGGCATTATTGCTTGCTCCGGGCCTCACATCGGTCGCTATCCGGGACTGCGTGCTGTTGATGCTGGTCCTGTACCTGTTCCAGGGCTTGTCCGCGATACATGGTTTCCTGTATACCAAGGCGCGCTCGAAGGTCTGGTTAATTGGGATATACTGCCTGTTTATTATTCAGCCTCACATCGTCGTCCTGTTTGTGAGTTGCGTCGGAATTGTGAACGCGTGCCTGGACGGGAAGCCGATCCTGCTCGACGATAACAGCGCATAAGTGTTAATATTATGAGTCGCCCTGCGGGCGACACAGTATCAGACTGGACTCCCGCTTTCGCGGGAGTGGTATGGTGGAGAAATTGATGTGAGTGCCCCCGTACCATTCGCGTGCAAACGGGGATTCAGTGAAACGATGGGTCGCCCTGCGGGCGACACAGTATCAGACTGGACTCCCGCTTTCGCAGGAGTGGTATGGTGGTGGCATTGATGTGAGTACCCCCGTATCATTCCCGCGAAAGCGGGAGTCCAGTGAGAGACATAGGAGTAAACCAATGCATGTGATATTACTGGAGAAAATCGGCAAACTGGGGGAGTTGGGACAACAGGTCAGCGTCAAGCCCGGGTATGGCAGGAATTATCTTATTCCCAGTGGCAAGGCGGTGCCCGCGACACCCGAAAACGTGGAGAAGTTTGAAGCGCGCAGGGCGGAACTGGAACAGGCACAAGCCGATTCCCTGAATGCGGCACAGGGCAGGGCGGATAAACTCAATGAACTGGTAGTTACCCTGTACCGGAGGGTTGTTTCTGAGGACAAGTTGTATGGTTCCGTGGGCGTGAACGATATCGCAACGGCTATTACCGAGGCTGGCCTGGAAGTCACGAAACGCGAGATCAGTCTGCCGGACGGCCCGTTCAGGTCATTGGGAGACTATGAAGTTGAATTGCACCTGGCCCCGGATGTCAGCGCCCACATCAAGCTGTATATCGCCGCAGACCAGGAAAGCGCCGCAGGCCAGGAAAGCGCCGCAGGCCAGGAAACTGCCGCAGATCAGGAGCGTGCTGCAGACCAGGAAACTGCCGTAGAGCATGAGAGTACCGCAGACCAGGAAACTGCTGCTGATCAAGAAAGTACCGAGGATTGAACAGAGTCGCCATTGCTGATATGGCCGAGCCTGCCTATACCGCACCGGACCCCGAAACGAGGGCGCTGAAGATCCCTCCCCATTCCATTGAAGCCGAGCAGTCAGTGCTCGGCGGCCTGTTCCTGGACAAGGATGCACTGATAAAGGTTGTCGAGCGGATACAAGCGGATGACTTTTATCGCCAGGACCACAGGATTATCTATAATGCGATCAATACCCTGGATGGGGAAGGACAGCCCTTCGACCTGGTGACGGTGGCCGATTGGCTGGAATCGCACCAGCAACTGGATGACGCCGGTGGCCTGGCCTACCTTGCCGAACTCGCAGAGAACACGCCGAGCGCAAGCAATGTCGGTGTTTATGCCGATATCGTTCGCAAACGCTCGATACTCAGACAACTGATATCTGCGACAGTAAAAATCAACGAAACCGTGTTCAACCCGAAAGGCCTGAGCAGCGAACAAGTGCTTGACCTTGCTGAACAGACCATCTTCGAGATTGCAGAGCAGGAGACCAGGGGGAAACGCGTCTACAGCACCATCAAGAACCTGCTGGTCGATGCCCTGGACAGGGTGGATGAGCTGTACCGCAAAAAAACACCCGTGACCGGTGTCGCCACCGGATTTGACGATTTTGACGAACGCACTGCCGGCTTGCAGAAGTCGGACCTGATCATCGTCGCCGGCAGGCCCTCAATGGGGAAAACCGCCTTTGCCGTCAACATCGCCGAAAACGCAGTCATCAAGGAAGCGTTATCCGTGGCCATGTTCAGCATGGAGATGCCCGGCGAGCAACTGGCGATGCGCATGATGTCGTCCCTGGGCAGGGTGGATCAGCATAAGGTGCGCACCGGAAAACTGAGCGATAACGACTGGCCGCGCCTGACCTCCGCGGTAGCCCTGCTGAAGGACAAGAAGCTGTTTATCGATGATACGCCGGCGCTGACCCCGGCCGAACTGCGCGCC
This sequence comes from Gammaproteobacteria bacterium, assembly GCA_965221335.1. Classification (GTDB taxonomy): domain Bacteria; phylum Pseudomonadota; class Gammaproteobacteria; order Eutrophobiales; family Eutrophobiaceae; genus JAAXHV01. Next base: position 393,384 of record CBDCSC010000006.1, read on the forward strand.
AGGTGCCGGCGCATAGCGAGGGAACACGGACTGGACTTGATTATCATCGATTACCTGCAATTGATGCAAATTCCGGGCACCTCGGAGAACCGCGCCACGGAGATATCCGAAATCTCCCGCTCGATGAAAGCCATGGCCAAGGAGCTGGGGGTGCCCGTGGTCGCACTGTCCCAACTCAACCGCAGCCTGGAACAACGTCCCAATAAACGGCCGGTGATGTCCGACTTGCGCGAGTCCGGCGCCATCGAACAGGATGCGGACGTCATCGTATTTATTTATCGGGATGAAGTTTATGATGAGGAGACTGCGGACAAGGGTATCGCGGAAATCATTATCGGCAAGCAACGCAATGGTCCCATCGGCACGGTAAAACTGACGTTCCTGGGTCAGTTTACCCGCTTTGAAAACCATACCGACGATCCTGAATACATGCGAAGGGATGAATGATCCCAGCCGCAAGGTAAAGACCCGATACCAATGCAGTGAATGCGGCGCGGTCACACTCAAGTGGACCGGGCAGTGCCCCGATTGCAATGCCTGGAACACGTTGGCCGAGGTAACGCTCGAACAGAACACTGCGACCGGTGAGCGGTTCGGCGGCTATGGCGCTGAACCGGCTGTCATTCGCAAATTGCAAGAAGTGAACCTGGTCGAACAGCCGCGTATTCCGACCGGGTCCGAAGAACTCGACCGCGCCCTGGGTGGCGGCCTGGTCAACGGTTCGGTCATTCTGCTGGGTGGCGACCCTGGCATAGGAAAATCCACGCTGTTGCTGCAAGTGCTGTCTTCGTTGTCCGACCGTGGTCATGCCGACACGTTGTACGTGAGCGGCGAAGAATCCATCGAACAGATCAGGCTACGCGCCACCCGGCTGGGCTTGCAAGCCTCCGATCTGTATGTGTTGGCCGAAACCCACCTTGAACAGATCTTTTCCGCTGCGCGCGAGCACAAGCCCCGGGTGCTGGTGGTCGACTCCATCCAGACGGTATTCTCCGATGCCCTGCAATCCGCTCCGGGTTCGGTTGCCCAGGTACGCGAGTGTGCGGCCAGGCTGGTGCGGTTTGCGAAACAGACCCGAACCGCGGTGTTACTGGTAGGGCATGTCACCAAGGAGGGTGCGCTGGCGGGCCCGCGGGTGCTGGAACACATGGTCGACACGGTGTTGTATTTTGAGGGTGACGGCAACAGCCGCTATCGCATGATTCGTTCCATCAAGAACCGTTACGGCGCGGTCAATGAACTCGGTGTGTTTTCAATGACCGATAAGGGCTTGCGAGAGGTCAGCAACCCATCTGCGATTTTCCTGACGACTCGTGGCGAACCGGCTGCCGGCACCTCGATACTCGTTACGCAGGAGGGAAGCCGCCCGCTACTGGTGGAAGTCCAGGCGCTGGTGGATCAGTGCCACAGCAACCAGCCGCGCCGGGTTACCGTGGGCCTGGAGCAAAACCGGCTGTCGATGCTGCTCGCGGTCCTGCACAGACACGCAGGGATTGTTACCTGGGACCAGGACATATTTGTCAACGTGGTCGGCGGCGTAAAGCTCACGGAGACCGCGGCAGACCTGGCCGTTCTTATCGCGATCCTGTCCAGCCTGCGTGATCGGCCGCTGGCAAAAGACCTGATCGTATTCGGAGAGGTTGGCCTGACCGGAGAAATCAGGCCGGTACAAGCGGGGCAGGAGCGCCTGAATGAGGCAAAAAAACAGGGTTTTACCAGGGCTGTTATCCCCGCCGCCAACGCCCCCGGAAAAAACCTGCCTGGGATCAAGGTGTTCCCGGTCAGCAAACTGAGCCAGGCAATCGAAGCGTTGCAGAATATCGACTAGCCGGACTATCTCGCTAAGTACTTAACGAGATATTCAGGCTTGTGCAGCCGATTCAACTGCCTGCTTCCAGGCGTTCGCGAATTGCTGCCGCCAACTCCCCGGCCTTGCCGATTTCCTGTTCCGATAACTCCCGTAACAACTTATCACGCCGGTGGGTATCCATCTGGTTGCCGTCCTCGGCCAGCAGGTTATACCAGGCCAGGGCCAGCGGTTTGTTCGGGGCAATGTCTTGCAGACCATCGAGGTATATCAGCGCCAGGCTGCGTTGCGCGTCGACATAGCCTTGTCCGGCGGATTTTTCATACCATTCGATGGCCTTGGCCGGATCTTTTCCAGTGCCCTCACCGTTGGCGTAAGCCACGCCCAGGCGGTACTGGGCCGGAGAGTACCCTTCCTGTGCCGACTTGGTGAAATGTTCAAACGCTTTGGCAGAGTCCTGGTCGAGAATATTACCGAGCGCGTAGGCCATTCCCAATTCGTAGTTGGATACGGCGCTGGAATTCGACAACGGCGCAGGGCTTTGCGCTGCGCCTTCAGTATTCGCGCCCGCCGGGTCCTGTGTGCCGGCAAAGACCTGCTCCTCGTTGCCTAACAAGCGGCTGAAAAAACCCTTCTTCTCGGCTTTTTCCGGTGCTGAACCTGGTGTCGATCCCTGTGTCGAACCTGTTTCCGATCCTGGGGCTTGCACAGCCAGCGGCGGTTTTGCCGGTGGTTTTGCCGCCGTTTCGGCCACCGCTTCGGTTGTTTTATCCCTGCCGAACCAGCGCTTGAAAAATCCTCGTTGTGCCGGCTTGCTCCCGTCGGCGGGCCGTCTCTCTACCACCAGCGGCGGCAAGGATGCGGCCTCCTGTTCCAGTTCCTGCCTGGTCTTTGCGTTGCTGATACGCCGCAGGCTGGCCAGGTTTCTGCCGGCGTCCTGGTGGCCTTGTTGCGCCGCTTTTTCATACCAGTGGATTGCCTCGGAATCACTCTGCGGAACGCCTTCTCCCATCATGTACATATTGCCGACCCGGTATTGTGCATCGGCGTAGCCCAGTTCAGCGGCGTTGGTATACCAGCGCGCAGCCCGGGCAACATCCGCGTCCACGCCCGCACCGCGGTGATAAAGCGTGCCTATTTCATACTGGGCGCGGGCATTGTCTTGCTCGGCAAGAGAATAAAACAGGTCATAGGCGGTGTCGTACTCCTGGTTCTGCAATGCCTGGTACGCGGCATCGATGGTTTCCGCAACCGCGTCGGCGGGCTGTTCTTCAGTGTCCTCCGCGCCGGTTGCGTTGCCGATTGCAACGGCCAGGCCGAGAAAAAAAACAGCGGGAAGGAAAAACCGGATCACGAATGGCATACGAATACTATGTTAATATAGTCTTTATTGTACCTGAAAAAACTGGTGCAGAGATAGTACTCTTTAGCATATCCATGAAAGCAAGAACACTTTATGACAAACTCTGGGATGAGCATGTGGTCAAGGACTTCGGTAACGGCACCTGCCTGTTGTATATAGACCGCCACCTGCTGCATGAGGTAACGTCGCCGCAGGCCTTTGAAGGACTGAAACTGGCCGGGCGCGAACCCTGGCGGCGCGGCGCCGGCCTTGCCGTGCCCGATCATAACGTGCCCACGCATAACAGGGACGTGATACATGATCCCGTATCAAAGAAGCAACTGGAGACACTGGACAGAAATGCCAGGGAAGCGCGTATTCCGTATATTGAACTGTCGGACAAACGCCAGGGCATAGTACATGTAATCGGCCCCGAGCAAGGCGCTTGCCTGCCTGGTATGACCATAGTCTGCGGCGATTCCCATACCACCACCAATGGCGCGCTGGCCGCGCTCGCGATGGGAATCGGCACGTCCGAGGTGGAGCATGTACTGGCCACTCAGACGCTGGTGGCAAAAAAATCAAGGAATATGCGCGTCAACGTGACGAACACTTTAGAGCCGGGAATCACCGCCAAGGACCTGATCCTGCATATTACCGGCAAGGTCGGGACTGCGGCCGGCGCCGGCTTTGTTATCGAATTCTGTGGCGAGGGAGTTGCCGCGTTGTCGATGGAAGCGCGCATGACACTGTGTAATATGGCCATTGAGGCCGGCGCCCGATCCGGCCTGGTTGCCGTTGACGACAAGACCATCGACTATGTCAGGGGGCGACCGTTTGCGCCTGCCGGGGATGCCTGGAATGCGGCTGTCGCATACTGGAAAGACCTGCACAGCGACGCGCACGCGCACTTTGACAAAACCGTGGAGATCGACGCCCGCAAGGTACAGCCCTGTATTACCTGGGGGACGTCACCGGAGATGGTTGCGTCCGTACATGACTCGGTACCGGCGCCGGAGGATGAGCCGGACCCGGTCAAGAGAGAAGGCATGATCAACGCGCTGACCTATATGGACCTCGCTCCGGGTACCCCTATCAGCGCCATCAGGCCGGATAAGATTTTTATCGGTTCATGCACCAATTCACGAATCGAGGACCTGCGCGACGCCGCCAGGGTGGTTGCCGGCAGACAGCTCGCAAACAACATCACTCAGGCCCTGGTTGTCCCCGGCTCAGGCCTGGTCAAGCGCCAGGCAGAAGCGGAAGGACTGGACAAGGTATTTACGGACGCTGGTTTTGAGTGGCGCGAACCCGGTTGCTCGATGTGCCTGGGCATGAATGAAGACAGGTTGGGCGCCGGTGAACGTTGTGCATCCACTTCAAACCGCAATTTCGAGGGGCGCCAGGGCGCAGGCGGACGCACGCACCTGGTAAGCCCGGCCATGGCGGCGGCCGCGGGCATTGCCGGCCATTTTATCGATGTGCGGGAATTATTGTCTACGGGATAACCATGCAGGCTTTTACTACGATTGACGGGCTGGTTGCCCCGCTGGACAGGTCCAATGTCGATACCGACGCGATCATCCCCAAGCAATTCCTCAAATCCATCCGCCGCAGCGGTTTTGGCCCGAACCTGTTCGATGCCTGGCGCTATCTCGATGTGGGGGAGCCGGAACAGGATTGCAGTGGACGCCCGTTGAACGAAGATTTCGTATTAAACCAATCCCGTTATCAGGGCGCGCAAATACTCCTCGCCCGGGACAATTTCGGCTGCGGTTCCTCCAGGGAACACGCGGTATGGGCCTTGTATGAATACGGCTTTCGATGTGTTATTGCGCCAAGTTTCGGCGATATCTTTTTTTCCAATGCGGGTAAGAACGGCTTGCTGATCATCAAAATCCCGGCACAACAGGTTGAGCAACTGTTCCAGGAAGTACAAGCGAACGAAGGATATCGTCTGAACGTCTCGTTGCAGCCCCAGACCATCACGACTCCCGACGCCAGGGTATTGCGTTTCGATGTGGAGGCTGAACTCAAGGAACGGCTGTTGCGGGGCCTGGACGATATCAGCATTACCCTGGAGCACGGTGATCTGATCCGGGAGTATGAACAGCACAAGGCAGTGGAGAGGCCATGGCTGTTCCCGGACCTTAACTGAGGACATACCATGAGAGAAGCAGTTATCGCTGCCGCCGCGCGGACGCCTATCGGCAAGGCCTGGCGCGGGGCATTCAACAATACCAAAGCGCCCACTCTAGGCGGTCACGTGATAGCCGAAGCCGTGCGCCGGGCCGGACTGGAACCGGCAGAAATTGATGATGTCATCATAGGCTGCGCAATGCAGATGGGGACTACCGGCTGGAATATCGGCAGGACCAGCGCGCTGGCGGCCGGTCTGCCGGCCACGACCAGCGCGATGTGCCTGGACCGGCAATGCTCATCAGGGATGATCGCGATAGCGAACGCAGCAAAACAGGTGATACTGGATCATGCGCCCGCAGTCGTGGCCGCAGGCATCGAGTCCATCAGCCTGGTTCAGAACGATGCGTTTAACCTGGTTAACAAGAGTACTGATGATGGCGTGGTCCGGATGAACAAGCATGCCTATATGCCCATGCTGCAAACCGCAGAAACTGTCGCCCGGCGTTACGGTATCAGCCGGGATACCCAGGATGAATTCTCACTGCAAAGCCAGCAGCGCACCGCGGCGGCCCAGCAGTCCGGTAAATTTGATGCTGAACTGGCGCCCCTGAAGACGACCAAGGCCGTGCTCAACAAGGAAACCGGTGAGGTAAGTTACCGGGAGGTTGTCCTCGAACAGGACGAGGGCAATCGTCCGGATACCACCCTTGACGGATTGCAGGGACTGCCGCCGGTAATTGAGGGGGGATGTATTACCGCCGGTAATGCCAGCCAACTGTCCGACGGCGCCTCTGCCTGTGTGCTCATGGACAGACGCCTGGCCGAGCAAAGAAACCTGGAACCGCTGGGAATTTACCGCGGCATCGCAGTTGCCGGGCTGGAACCCGACGAAATGGGTATTGGCCCGATCTATGCGGTGCCGAAGTTGCTGAAACAAAACGGTTTAACCATGGATGATATCGGCCTGTGGGAACTGAACGAGGCGTTTGCAGTGCAGGTGGTGTATTGCCGCGACAAACTGGGCATCCCCGATGAAATCCTCAACGTGAACGGCGGCGCTATTTCCATTGGCCACCCATACGGCATGTCCGGAAACCGCATGGTGGCTCATGCCTTGATCGAAGGCAAGCGCCGCGGCGCGCGCTACGTGGTCTGTACCATGTGTGTTGGCGGAGGCATGGGGGCCGCGGGCCTGTTCGAAGTCATTTGATAGAGCTCATCGTTCGATCCTGAACGCTACTCGTGTGCGTTACCTGGCGCCATCCGGCGCGCGAGGCTAGGGTTTTGACAAAGCAACCTGTTGACGTTATGATGCGCCGCACAATAACTGGAATCGACGGTAGAACGATAACATGAGCGAAACAGAGCAGGGCAACCAGCCCGCATTCAATACAGAACAACTGGCAGGAATCATTACCACTATTGCCGGGCAGTACAATAACCTGGTACAGGACTTTCTGACACGCCAGAGCCAATTTACCGGTGAAAACTTCGATGCGCTTGGAATAGGGCAGGCATTTCTTGAACTCTCTGCGACGATGATGAAAAATCCGGAGAAAATTATCGAGGCACAAGCGCGCGCATGGAATGCGTATACCGATATCTGGCTGAGTACCGCGAACGCGATGTTGGGCAAGGAGAGCAACCCGATCAAACAACCCGATAATGGCGACCGGCGTTTCAAACACTCGGCCTGGGACGAGAATCCTTTTTACAGCTTCATCAAACAATCGTACCTGATTACCGCCGATGCGATCCAGTCCATGATTATTGATACCGAAGGGATGGATGAAACCAGCGCCAACAAGGCGCGTTTTTACACCAAGCAATTCGTCGATGCGATGTCTCCGACAAACTTCTTCCTGACCAACCCGGAGGTCATGGAGGCCACCCTGGAATCCAAGGGGGACAACCTGCTCAAGGGCATGCAGAATTTTATTGACGATTTTGATGCTGACTCGGGTCAGTTACGTATTACCATGACGGACAAGGATGCGTTTGAGCTGGGCAAGGATATTGCCGTTACTCCCGGCAAGGTGGTTTTTCAGAACGACTTGCTTCAGTTACTGCAGTTCGAGCCGTCTACGGTACAGACATTCAAGCAACCGTTGCTGATCATACCGCCCTGGATCAACAAGTATTATGTGCTAGACCTGCAACCCCGGAATTCCATGATCAAGTGGCTGACGGACCAGGGGCATACGGTATTCGTCGTCTCCTGGGTCAACCCCGATGAACAACTGGCGAACAAGGATTTCAGCGACTACGTAACGGAAGGGGCGCTCGCGGCTATCGGCGCGGTGGAACAGGCCACCGGCGAGTCCGGCATCAACCTGGTCGGCTACTGTATAGGCGGCACCTTGCTGGCGGCAACCCTTGCTTACATGCAGGAACAAGGCGACACCCGCGCCGCGTCGGCAACGTTTTTTGTCTCACTGATCGATTTCTCAATTCCCGGAGACCTGGGCGTGTTCATCGACGAGCAGCAACTGGAGAACCTGGAAAAGACGATGAATGAAAAGGGATACCATGATGGCAGGGAAATGGCCGCCGCATTTAACATGTTGCGCGCCAATGACCTGATTTGGTCATTTTACATACGTAATTACCTGCTCGGCAAAGATCCGTTTCCATTCGACCTGCTTTACTGGAACGCCGACTCCACTCGCTTACCGGCAAAGATGCATAGCACTTACCTGCGCACGATGTATCTGAAGAATGAATTCAAGGAACCGGGAGGGTTCAACGTTGCCGGCATTCCCATTGACGTTAGCGCTATCAAGACCCCGGCGTACTTTATTTCAACGGAAGAGGATCATATTGCCCCCTGGGACGGCACTTACCTGGGCGCACAATTGCTGTCCGGGCCGGTGCGGTTCGTACTGGGCAAGTCCGGGCACATAGCCGGCATCATCAATGCTCCCGTTGCAAACAAGTACGGCTATTACACCGGCCCTGAGGTTGATGTCTCTGCTGCCGAGTGGCGCGCCAATGCCAAGCCGCATCCTGGCTCCTGGTGGCCGGACTGGCAGGAATGGCTGGAACAGTACACCGGGGAAAGAGTCCCCGCGCGCCAACCCGGCGCCAACGGCCAGACCGTCATCGAAGAAGCGCCCGGCAGTTATGTAAAGGTGAAAATTTAGCCGGAAAATGAAAGTAACGATCATACCCGTCACGCCTTTTCAGCAGAATTCCACGATCCTGCAATGTGAAAGCACAAACCAGGCCGCTATTGTCGACCCCGGCGGTGACCTGGACCGGATCATGGCACAGGTGGACGCACTGGGTGTTACGCCGGAGAAGATATTGGTGACGCACGCGCATCTCGACCATGCCGGCGGAGTGGCTGATCTGGCCGCTTCCACGGGATTGCCGATTGAGGGACCGCACCGGGAAGATAAATTCTGGATTGACCTGCTGGAAGAGCAGGGTGCGATGTTCGGTTTACCCGCTTCATCACCATTTACACCGGATCGTTGGCTTGAAGACGGCGATGAGGTCACCGTGGGGGCGCTTCGGCTGGCGGTGCGTCATTGCCCCGGCCATACCCCCGGGCACATCATATTTTATGAGCCTGCATCGAACATCGCGATCGTTGGGGATGTATTGTTCAACGGCTCCATAGGCCGCACGGACTTTCCCCGCGGCGATTATGCAACCCTGGTTGATTCCATAAAAAACCGGCTTTGGCCGCTTGGAAATGATGTACAATTCGTACCGGGTCACGGCCCGGTTTCCACTTTTGGCCATGAACGCCGGTCCAACCCGTTTGTCGGCGACCAATAAACCACAGAGGCCAGGAGGAACAGAAAATGCAGCTCTATTATTTCCCGCCTTCACCCAATTCGTTACGCTGCCAGGCGGTAGCCAACCAACTCGGCATCAAGCTGGAACTGATCCAGGTGGACCTGCACAGCGGCGCGCAGATGAGCGACGACTTTATCGCTCTGAACCCAAATCACAAGATTCCCACGCTGGTGGACGGTGACTTTGTACTGTGGGAGTCCGGCGCCATCATGTCATACCTGGCCGAAGCACAACCGGACAATAATTTAATTCCCGATAATTTGCAGGACAGGGCCAGGATGGCTCAGTGGTCATACTGGAACTATGCGCACTGGGGCGCAGTCTGTGGCATCTTTATCTTTGAAAACCTGGTAAAAAAGGTCATGAACCTGGGTGAACCCGACCCGGCGCAACTGGCAAGAGGTGAAGAGGAATTCAAGCATTTGGCAACACTGTTGAACGATCATCTCAAAGGTCGTGAATCCCTGGTGGGCAATTCGATAACCCTTGCCGACCATGCCGTGGCATCCTGGCTGGTGCATGCGGAGATGATGGCTTTGCCGCTGGATGGTTATACGGAAATCACTCGCTGGTCAGGAAATCTCCTTGGCTCGGCGCCCTGGCAGGAAGCCCTGGCTACGCTCAGCGACGCCTGAGAACCTGAGAAAACTTTGTTCGGCGATGTCCGGCCGGCCGTCAGCCGGCCAGGCGCTCGCCGGATAATTGCAGGTATTCGTCCTCGAAGAAGAACCGTTCCGCTCCGAAAGCAGGTTTCAGGTCATCCAGCCAGGTTGCGGTCGCATCAAATTCGGCAAAGAAAGGCTGCTGCGTCCACGCTTCGTTGCGCCCTTGCAGGAAGCGCAGCAAAAACACCTTCTCGTTATTGATTTCGGTTATGCCCTGTACCTGAACCTTCCCCGGTGAGGCACTCATCGAGGGGCCGCGTGCCGTGCGCGCCAGCCCGGAGACGGACTGGTACGCTTGCTGGTACACATCCAGCGCTCTTACCAGTGGCACTTCAAAGTAACGCCGCGCACCGGTATCCCGTTCCACGAACATGTAATAAGGTATCATGCCCAGCCGCACCTGTTCCCGCCACATTATTTCCCATACCTTTGGGTCATTGTTGATCTTGTCCAGTAACGGTCCCTGGCAACGGATTTCGGCGCCCGTGTTGCGGATCCGCTGGATAGCGCGCCGGGTCATGAACGAATCCAGTTCGCGCCAATGGTTGAAATGCGCCATGAAAGCAACATGTTTGCCTGCTTTCACCAGTTTTTCCAACAGCCGCAATAATTCATCGGCGTCTTCATCCGTGACAAAACGATGCGGCCAGTAGGTCAGGGCCTTGCTGCCAATGCGCAGGGTCTGCACGTGGTGCAGGGAGCGATCCAGCAGGGGTTCAATATAATTCTTCAGGTGGTGGGTTTTCATTACCATCGGGTCACCACCGGTAAGCAACAGGTCGGAAACTTCTTTATGCCGTTTCAGGTACGCATAGAGCGTGTCCGCCTCTGCCGAGGAGAAACGGATGGATTTGTCACCGACAAATTGTGCCCAGCGAAAACAGAAGGTGCAATAGGAATGGCAGACCTGCCCCTGGGACGGAAAAAACAGTACGGTCTCATGATATTTATGCTGCATCCCGTTCAATGGCTCGCCATCCAGTTTCGGCACATTCAATTCCATTTGTCCGGCGGGGTGAGGATTCAGGCCTGCGCGCACCTGTGCAGCCAGCGCCTGGATCGCTTTTGCATCAGCGCCGGCGCTCAGCAGCTCTGACATTTGCTTGAATGCTGCCGGTTCCAACATGTCCTTTTGCGGGAAAGTAAGCAGGAACATGGGATCGGTTTCGGCATTGTCCCAGTCGATGAGCGTATCCAGAACGTACTGGTTGACCCGGAACGGCAGGATTTTAGCAACCGTACGGATTTCATCGCGCAACTGTGAGGGAAGGACATCCAGTTGGCTTATTTGGTCGAGGTGTTTTTCCGTATATACCTTGAACCTTGTGCTTGGAACAAGTTCAGGCCTTCTGGCAATAGCAGCATAATTCAATAAAACTCTCCCTATGATTTTTTTCCGGGGCTATTGGTTTTGTTTCTGGCCCCCGCGGGTTATTTTCTGATTATGGTCGAAATAATAACAGGCTTTTACCTTACTGGCAATGTTCTTACCCCATCATGCTCTTACCCCATCACATCCGGCGCTTCCAATTTAACAACATGAATATTAAAATAATTTTACGATTGAAAATGTTAATACACAGACATGAATAAAACGAAAATGCCCGGCATGGATCAGGCTTTGCCGGGACGCGCCACGGCGCTGCCGACCGCCGACCGGCATTATGTCAATGGCCGTCCGTTACAACCGCCTTTCCCGGAAGAGACTGTGCGGGCCATGTTCGGGTTGGGCTGTTTCTGGGGCGCAGAGAGGAAATTCTGGCAGCTTGACGGCGTCTACGTTACCGCTGCCGGCTATGCCGGGGGGTACACCCCAAATCCCACCTATCGTGAGATTTGCAGCGGAATGACCGGCCATAATGAAGTCGTGCTGGTAATCTATGAGCCCCGGACAATCTGCTACCGGGAATTGCTGCGGATGTTCTGGGAATCACATGATCCGACCCAGGGCATGCGCCAGGGCAATGATATCGGCACGCAATATCGATCCGGAATTTATACTTTCAATGACGAACAGGGAAAAGACGCGCTGGAATCTAGAGATCATTACCAGGCAAGGCTGGCGCACCGCGGCTATGGCGCTATTACCACTGAGATAACAGGTGCTCCGGCGTTTTATTACGCCGAAGATTACCACCAGCAATACCTGGCAAGAAACCCTGGCGGCTACTGCGGACTGGGAGGAACCGGGGTACGGTTTGCTGCATAGTGAGCAGAAACCTCATTCTTATCGCAATTGTCCTGATTACCGGCGCGACGGCTTATTCGTTCATCAGCCTGGAGAGGACAGTGAAGGGCAACAGCCCCATACCCGATGACAATAGTCAGGCACAAGCGCCACCTGCTGCGCTGCCCGCGCCGGGAACCGAAGACGATGAAGCACGCAGCCGCAGGGCGGCGATGCGCGCCGAGTATGACAGGCTGGAACAGGCGCGCGCGGCAGTAAGAAAACAACTTGGAAGACTCAATTCCCGGTTATGGAAACTGCGCGTGGAGGCAGAGCAGTCGAGGGCGATCCAGGAACAGATGCAGCAAGGTCACGCACTGTTGAAAAATCCCCCCTTGCTGGGCGCGTTCTCAAGTCCGGGCGAAATTACCCGTGAAATAGAGAAGGTGCGGGAGGTCAACGAGAGGCTCAAGTCCCTGGAGACAGAGGTGGAGGAGTACCTGGCCTCTCAGCAGTCTCCCTGACGCGCAGCGCATCCGCCAACAGTGTGGCGCTGCCATGATGGTAACCTGTGACCAGCGCGGTTACGATCTCATTCGGGCGAGGCTCTGAGCCGGACACCGTAATGGCTGTACGCAAATAGTTCGCGGAATAACCAAAGCCTACTCTCTGCCCGTCCAGTTCTCCCGTATCGTTTTCTACCAGGATCTCCAGCTCTCTGCCGCGAAAGCGTCGCATGTAGTCCTGTTTCAACTCCACAACGAGGTGATGCAATGCCTTGCAACGTTGTTTTTTTATCCCGGCCGGCAGTTGATCCGGCAACAAGGCAGCCCTCGTGCCGGCCCGGGATGAATAGGGAAAAACATGTATATCGGAAAAACCGGTTTCCCGACAGAAATCCAGGGTTTGGCGCCATTCTGCCTCGGTCTCACCGGGAAATCCTGCAATGATGTCCGTGGTGATGTTCAAATCGGGAACATGCCGTCTGAGATTATGCGCGAGCCGTGCAAAGTCCGCGCGTTTGCAACGCCGGCCCATGCGCCGCAATACGCTGTCGCTGCCGCTTTGCATGGGCAGGTGCAGGTGTGGCATAAACCTTGGATTATCGAACAATTCAACGAAGTCAGCGCCGATATTCCACGGCTCTACCGAGCCCAAGCGCAACCTGGGAATATCGGTTTCAGCCAGAATGGTTTTGATCAGCGCCGTCAAATCGGTTCCCAGGTCGTGGCCGTAGCCGCCGATGTGTACGCCGGTCAGGACGACTTCGCGTATTTTGCCTGAGTGAAAGGCATTCACCTCGTCGATGATGGCTTTTATCGTCCGGCTGCGTTCCGCACCGCGGGCCAGGGTTACCACGCAGAACGTGCATCGATGCCGGCAGCCATCCTGCACCTTGATGAAGGCCCGGTTACGGCCCCGGCTGAACAGGGCGGTATCATCCGCCTCTTTGGGGGTAACCGGCAAGGATTCCACGTCAAGCCGCTGTTTTACGATGTTCACCAGGCGATCCTTGTCCGCATTCCTGACGACCAGGTCCACACCCGGCAACTGGTTTATCGAGTCGGGTTGCAGGCTGGGATAACAACCGCTGATGACCAGCTTGGCCTTGGTGTTGCGGCGCCGGCTGCGCCGGATCAGTTGCCTGGACTTCTTTACCGCCTCCGAGGTTACCGCACAGGTGTTGACGACGATCAGGTCGGCATCGTCCGCGCTGCTGGTCAGTTGGTGGCCATGCGCATGGAAATCCGCTCCCCAGCGTTGCAGCTCAGCCTCATTCAGACGGCAGCCCAGGGATTTGAGCGCAACCTTCATCAGCCTGCGTCAATCAGCGGTTGGCGGTATGTCCACAGGCCATGCCGGCGATGATCATTTTCTGTATGTTCGATGTCCCCTCTACCACTTGCAGGGATTTGGCGTCGCGGTAGAACCGCTCTGCGGGATATTCAGTGGAATAACCGTAGGAACCGAAGATCTTCATGCACTCATTCGCCGCATGCACGGCCGCTTCCGATGCCGCCAGCTTCGCGATGGAGGTTTCGTACTGGTTGGGCTTGCCCTGGTCCTTCAGCCAGGCGGCCTTGTACACCAGTAACTGCGCGGCCTCATGTTCCACTGCCATCTCCGCAATCTGGGACTGGATCATCTGGTGGCGGGAAATGGGCTTGCCGAACTGTTTGCGTTCATTGGCATAGTCGATCGCAAGCTGCAGGGCGCCACCGGCGACGCCCAGGGCGCCGGCGGCGCAGCCGATGCGCGTGTTATTGAGTTGCCACATGCACATCCTGAAACCGTCGTTCAGCTTGCCGAGGAGGGCGCTTGCAGGTATTTTTGCGCCGGTAAAGACGAATTCTCCGGTGGGAGAACAATGCAGACCGAGCTTGGTCTCAATGGGACGGGCAGTGCAACCTTCGAGATTCTTGGGTTCGATGATAAAGCAACTGATGCCCTTGTTGCCTTTTTCCCTGTCCGTGTAGGCATACAGCAGTCCGGCATCGCCGATATGGGCATTGGATATCCAGATCTTGCTGCCATGCAATTCAAAATGATCGCCCTTGTCGATGGCATAGGTTTTCATGCTGGCGACATCCGAACCGGTATCGGGTTCGGTCATCGCAAAAAAACCAATTTTCGTGCCGTTGATCCAACCCGGGATATATTTCTCCTGTTGTTCGCGGGTGCCGAATTTCGCTATTGAGAGCGGGGGCCCGAGGTTTTGCATATTAAACGGCAAGCGCCAGGACGCAGACACCCGGGCCACCTGCTCCGCCATGAGTACGGATTCCAGGAAGCCCATCCCGTTCCCGCCCAGTTCATCGGGCAGCGCGCAGGAAAAGAAACCGAGCTCGCCCATTTGCGCCACGCGTTCGAGTTTGAATTCCTGGTTTCTCTCTTCTTCTTCCAGGGTCGGTGCAATGTCCTCCAGCGCAAAGCGTCTAGCGGTGTCCTGCACCAGTTGTTGTTCTTCTGTCAACTCAAAAAACACGGTAACCTCTCTTTCATTCAGTCTCAATGGACATGAGTGCTTGATCTTCCTCCACCGTATCGCCTTCCTTCACATGTATCTTCTTTACCTTGCCGTCACAAGGCGCATACACGGGGGTTTCCATTTTCAACGCTTCGATGATGAGCACTTCGTCATCTTCCTCGACGGCTTCTCCCTCCGCCACCGTGATTTTCCAGATAGTGCCCGCCAGGGGCGCCAATACATCTTCCGTCATGATTGTCCTCCACGCATTTAGGGAACATCTGATTAAGTCTCAGAGTTTCCTTAGTTCAATATTGTCAGAAATATGCCGGCTGCAATAACGGTTCCGATTACGCCGGCAATATTGGGTCCCATCGCAAACATCAGTAAATAATTCTTTTTGTCCGCTTGCGCCCCGATTTTCTGAACGACCCGGGCCGCCATCGGCACCGCCGACACGCCGGCCGCGCCGACCAGCGGGTTGATTTTATTTGCGGTAAACATATTCATCAATTTGGCCAATAGTATACCGCTTGCGGTACTGACCATGAAAGCGAACAGTCCCAGCACGAAAATAAGTATGACATCGGTTTGCAAAAAGCGTTCCGCACTCATCGTGGCGCCGACACTGATACCGAGAAATATCGTTGCAATATTCATCAGTGAGTTTTTCGCGGCGTCGGTTAAACGTTCGACCACCTTTGATTCTCGGAACAGGTTGCCGAGCATGAACATCGACACCAGTGGCGCCGAGGCCGGCACCAGCAGGATAATCACCAGTGCGGCAACTATCGGGAACAGCAGTTTTTCCCTGGCGCCGACCTTGCGCCCCTTTTGCATACGGATTTTCCGTTCATTTTCGGTGGTCAGCAAGCGCATGATGGGCGGTTGGATTATCGGCACCATCGCCATGTAGGAATACGCGGCCACAGCACAGGCGCCGAGCAGGTGCGGCGCCAGTTCGGCTGCCAGGAAGATAGTCGTAGGCCCGTCCGCGCCACCGATGATACTGATAGTGGCTGCATCCTGCAGGTCGAAGCCCATCCACCAGGCCAGGAAGAATGTCAGGTAAACACCTACCTGGGCGCCGGCGCCGAGAAAAATAAGCCGGGGTTGCGACAGTAGCGGGCCGAAGTCCGTGAGCGCGCCCAGTCCCAGGAAGATCAGCGGTGGGATGATGCGCCACTCGATGCCGTGGTGATAGAAACGCCAGAGCAGCCCGTCACCGGGATCCATCAAACCGGTCAGCGGCAGGTTGGCAAGCAGTATGCCGAATCCAATCGGCAGCAGTAACAGGGGTTCATACTCCTTTGCCACAGCCAGGTAGATAAGCGCCAACCCTATCAGCCACATCACCAGCAACTCTGCGGTGACGGCAAACAGGCCCATGTTTTCTATGAACGCCATCAGTCCTGCTTGTCTTCCGTCTTGCCGTCAGGCGCCAGCAGCGCCAACAGCTTGATGGCGACATACAACATCCCCATGCCGGCGAACACACCGCCGATACCGTTCAGAAAAATATCCAGGGCCTGTTCCATGATCCTGGTTCTACTACTGCCGGATGATCCTGGGCAGCATCAACTGGTGCCTGGGGCAGATGGAATGCGGGTTCTGGTAGGCCGCCCCGGCAAACGCGGTGAGATAATTGCGCAGGTCGGCCAGGTCCACGATCTCATCGACCAGGCCGTAGCGCGCGCAATACTCGGGCCTGGAATGCTCCTGGTACTGCTCGGCCAGGGCATTCATCCTCGCGGCTACCTCATCCAGCGGTTTGCCGGCATCCTTTTGCTTGACCGCGCGCCTTGCGTACATCGCGACCGCCGCGGTCTCTCCGTGCATGACCGCAATTTCGGTCGCGGGCGTGCCCAGCGTAAAGGCATTATGGCGATTCGCAGTCGGGCCTCCCATCAGGTAATGGGCTGCGGCCGTGCCCTTGCGCAGCACGACCAGCATCATCGGCACGTCGGTCTGCTGTATCGAATAAATCAGTGACTGGCCCAGGCCCAGCAACTCGGCTTTTTCCGCCAGGTCTCCAACGTCGATGCCTGAGGTATCCTGGAACCAGATGACCGGTATCCTGTCGCGCCCGCAATGGGTAACGAATTCATTCATCTTTATCAGCCCCTGGCGATACAGTTTCCCTCCCATACCGGGATAGTCCGCATACTCAGGATACCCCTTGCCCAGGTAGCCGGAACGGTTGCCGATACACCCGATCGCAAATCCATCGATCCTGCACAAGCCGGTATAGACCTCCGGGCCGTAGTCCGGTCGGAACTCCAGGTGTTCACTGGCATCCACCACCCGGGCCAGGATCTCATCAAATGAATACACTTCCTTCGGGTTGCCGGGCAACAGGTAGTACAAGTCCTGCGCCGCGTAGGCCGGTTGTGCGGGCTCGGCGACCCGGAAGAAACGCGGTTTGTACGCGGGAATGGCCTCCATGTAGTCCTTGATGCCATCGAGCACACCGGTCTCTTCCTCAAACACCTCGGCAAAGAAACCGGTCTCATGATAATGGGTATCAACTCCGCCCGGCGGTTCGGCGCTGAACGTGCGCGTCTTTTCAACCAGTTCTTCCAGCATTTCAGCGCTAAAGCCCCCTTTCGGCGACATGCCGGAGACGATACCGACGCCGCCGACGGCTATGTTGGCGTCCTTGTGCGCCAGCAGAATAGTCGGGCTGATGCCCTGATAACCACCACCTGCGGGATTCGTGCCGTAAATACCGGCCAGTACCGGTATGCCCATCTGGTTCAATTCAGCATGGCGAAAAAAGGTCGTGCCGGACCCGCGCCGGTTCGCGTAGAACTTCTCCTGTTCGTCCAGTTTTACTCCGCTGCAGTTGACCAGCCAGATTAACGGGATATTGAGCCGCTTGGCCAGGTCGGTTACACGCAGGATGTTCTCCGACTGGCCCGGCAACCAGGCGCCGGCAAGCACCTTGTTGTCAAAACCGATCACCACCGCCCAGCGGCCACCCACCCGGGCCAGTCCGTCCACCACGTTGGTCGAGCCGTTGGCGTTGTCCGAGGGATTATACAAGCTGTGCAGCGGCCGCCAGGTGCCCGCGTCGATGAGGTAGTCAATGCGTTGCCATACGGTCATCGAACCGCGCTGGTTGATCTGCTCGGTGGAGAACCCCGCATTCTCGATATCTTTCCGGCGTTGTGCGATGTCCTTTTCAACCAGTTTCAACTGTTCCATACTTGCCGCGGCACGCTTGATCCGGCCCGGTTTCAATTCCTTGCCAAAGCGCTGCATGTTTTCGAAATAGGCCTTCATATGATGTTTTCCTGACCGGAAATAAAAGTTACCAGTGTAAGCGATGGGCTACATTATAAAGGAAACTCTGATTAAGTCAGGGTTTCCTGCGATACAGGGATGTATTGCCTGAATCAGGAATTGGAAAGACAGATAAAAATTATCCGCAGGCAGGCGAGACGCCTGCGATCCCAGGCCGGCGTAGGGGATGTGGCATCGGATTCATAATGGGTTATAATCTGATTAGCTGATGCTGAAGGTAGCTGCTACCGGAGAAAGACGATGCAACATTACACCAATGACGAACTGGCAGGCCTGGTAAGACAAGATTGCGTTCACAAAAAAGTCTATACCGACCCTGATATCTTCGACCTGGAGATGGAGCGGATCTGGAACAAGTCCTGGATTTATGTGGGCCATGACAGCCAGGTAAAGCAGCCGGGAGATTATTTTGCCACCAGTATCGGCAAGCAGCCGGTCGTTATGACCCGGCACCGGGACGGCAACGTGTACGTATTGTTCAACCGTTGCAGCCACAAGGGCGCCCAGGTGGTCGGAGACAGTTGCGGTAACCTGCCGCAGTTGCGGTGCAGCTACCACGGTTACGTGTTCGATACCGACGGAACCTTAATCCATATCCCCAGGGAAGAGGGCTACCGCGATGCCGGGTTCGGTAAGGGCAGGCCTGAATCCAACATGCAGCAGGTGCCGCGGGTTGATAGCTACCACGGCTTGATATTTGCCAGTCTGGCATCCACCGGACCGGACCTGAAGACCTGGTTGAGTGGCGCAGCGGCCTCCATCGACAACCTGGTGGAGCGCTCGCCTGAAGGCCGCATAGAAATAGCCGGGGGCTGTTTCCGTTACTTGCACGATTCCAACTGGAAGATGTTCGTGGAGAACCTGAACGATGCGATGCATCCGATGGTCGTACACCAGTCTTCCAGTGGCACGGCGAAGCGCGTTTTCGATGAGCGGCTGCAAGAGGGCGACCCCGTGCCATTCGAACTCGAGATGCTCGCGCCGTTCACCAACAACCACGATTTTTTCGAAAAGATGGGCCTGACGGCCTGGGATTACGGGCACAGCGTCACCGGCGGCAAATTCAGCATTCACTCGGCCTATTCGCCGATTCCCGGCTACATGGATGCCCTGATCGAAACCTACGGTGAACAAAAGGCCCGGGAAATCCTCGCAGTAAACCGGCATAACACCGTGGTGTATCCCAGTTTCACCCTGAAAGGCGCGATTACCTCGATACGGGTCGTCAAACCGGTGGCCGTAGACAGGACCGTGATCGAATCCTGGGTGTTCAGGCAGGCCGGAGCGCCTGAAGAGCTGTTCCAACGCTCCATCACCTATTGCAACCTGATCAATTCCCATGCCAACCTAGTGGGTCCCGACGATTTTGAAGCCTACCACCGGTTGCAGCACGGCTTGCAGACAGAGGACGGGAATGAATGGGTTAGCCAGCACCGCTACCTGGGCCAGGACGAAGTGGACGATGATGGTACCAGGCACGCGGCGGGCACTTCGGACATGGTCTTCCGCCACCAGTTCCAGACCTGGAAAGACTACATGGTCAGTATTCAGTGAAAGCCGGCCCGCCTGATCTCAGATCGCTGGAACAATTCCTGTACCACGAGGCGCGCCTGCTGGATGAGCAGCGCTGGGAGGAATGGAACGACTTGTACCTGGAAGACGGCGAATACTGGGTGCCGGCAACGCCGGACCAGGAAGACCCGCACAACCATGTTTCGCTTATCTACGAGACGGGATTATTGCGAGCGGTGCGTATCAAGCGCTACCGGCACCCGAACGCTTTTTCCCTGCAACCCATGCCTCGCAGTATGCACCTGGTGAGCAACGTCATGCTGGATGGCATGGATGAAAGCGCTGCGGAATGCAGTGTCAGCTCGCGTTTCATCATGCTGCAGTACCGGCGCGAAAAACAGGATGTGTTTGCCGGAAGCTATCATCACAGGTTGCGCATTGAGGACAACGGCTTCAGGATTGCCGCCAAGCGTATCGACCTGCTCAACTGCGACGCGCCGCTTGAAAACATATTGATATACTTGTAAACATGGTCCGGATCAGGGAAATCCATTGAATCTGCCGCTTGCCGGCAATTCAGGTGCAACTGCCGTGACTTTTTTCGAGGGCTTGTTTGCCTGGTTTTTTTCCATCACCGATAAAAACCGCGCGCGCCGTGGTGCAAGCGGGTGCGTTTACCGGACAGCGGCCCCGTTCACGGGTTGGCTGGCTGTTCCAAGAAGGGCCGAAGCGTTACCAGGATTGTTGAATGACGACCGTATACGAAGAGTTTCTGAAGACCCGGGCTGAGGTCCCGTCGCAGGCTTTCCTGCACATCCCGCGCCAGGCTGCCGGGGAATATCACGACGGCGCTGTTGATTACACGTTTGACCAGACCCTGCAAACTGCGGATGAACTGAGTGAACACTACGCGGCAGCCGGGTATGGCCATGGCATGCGCGTCGCTGTGATGCTGGACAACCGGGCCGAATTTTTCCTGCATTTTCTCGCGCTGAACAGGATCGGGGCCAGCGTGGTGCCGGTCAACTCCGGCTTCCTGCCACGGGAAATTGCTTATGTCATCAATCACAGTGACGCTTGCCTGGTGCTGGTTCTGCCCTGTTACCGGGACAAGGTGCAGGCAGCGCTGGCCGGTGGAGATAAAACGATTCCGATTACGGATACCGAATCGATAACCCGCCTGCCACGCTGCAACGAAACCGCCGCTGCCGGTGCGCCGGACAAGGATACGGAAGTGGCGTTGCTGTATACCTCCGGGACCACCGGTACGCCCAAGGGCTGCATGCTGAGCAACGAATACTTTACCTGTATGGGCGAATGGTATGCCAATATCGATGGTTACTGCCGGCTGACCTATGGGCAGGAACGGTTACTGACACCGTTGCCGCTGGTGCACATGAACGCGCTGTGTTCAATGATGGCGATGATCATGAGCGGTGGCTGCGTTATCCAGCTTGACCGTTTTCATGCGTCCACCTGGTGGGAAACGGTACGTGAATCCGGGGCCACCTGCCTGCATTACCTGGGGGTAATCCCGGCAATCCTGCTGAATCAACCGGAGACCGAACATGACAACATCGGCCGGCAGGTCAAGTTCGGTTTTGGCGCCGGGGTAGACCCGAAACACCTGCAACGCTTTGAAGAACGTTTTGGCTTTCCGCTTGTTGAAGGTTGGGCCATGACTGAAACCGGCACCTACGTTTGTATAACGGCCAACAAGGAACCGCGCCATATCGGCACCCGCTGTATCGGCAAGGCGCCGGATGCCGTCGACTACCGCCTGGTTGACGAGCAAGGTAATGACGTGGCAGCAGGTGAGCCGGGTGAACTGCTGATCCGCGCCAGCGGCGACAACCCGCGCAAGGGATTTTTCTCCGGTTACTACAAAAACCCGGAGGAAACAGCCAGGGTCTGGGAAGGGGGTTACTTCCACACCGGTGACGTGGTGCGCGTCAGTGAAGATGGTTCCTTTCATTTTGTGGACCGCCGCAAGAACATCATCCGGCGCAGCGGCGAGAACATCGCTGCGGTGGAAGTGGAGAACGTGCTGTTCCAGCACCCTGCTGTCGCCAACTGCGCGGTGACGCCTGTTTATGATGAGCTGCGCGGCGAAGAGGTAGGCGTTTGCCTCATCCTCAGCGAAACCCACCGCGGGAACAGCGCTGCGGAACAGGAGCTGGCTGAAACCCTGTTTGCATTTTGCGCACAGAGACTGGTGTATTACAAGGCGCCCGCGTGGTACCTGTTCATGACGGAATTGCCGATGACCGCATCACAGAAACTGCAACGCGGCGAAATCAAGGCACTTGCCAACAAGTGGGTGGAGGAGGGCCGTTGTATAGACCTCAGGGCGCGCAAGCGCAAGAAGAGAAATGTTAGCGTATGATGATGTCGCGCTGGTTGCCGCAACCAGCTTGCCTTATCTGAAACGCAGCGAACACGGCGCGGCGTGGTTCATTGGCATGACGTTTGCCCGCATGCTGGAGCAGGCCGGCGTGAAAAAACACGATGTTGACGGCCTGGCCATAGCCAGTTTCACCCTTGCGCCCGATACTGTCGCCAGCATGACCGAATACCTGGATATCTCCCCGCGCTGGCTGGAACAGATACCGATGGGCGGCGCCAGCGGTCCGGTCGCGGCACAGCGCGCGGCCCGTGCGGTACAGGCCGGTGATGCCGATATCGTGGCCTGTATCGGCGGCGATACGGCCACCGCGGACACGTTTGCGGAACTGGTGGAAAATTTCAGCCGGTTTTCAACGGACGCGGTCTACCCCTACGGCGCCGGTGGGCCGAATACGGTTTTTGCGATGATCACACGCAATTACATGGAACAATACGGGGCGCAACGGGAAGATTTCGGCCGCATCTGCATAGCCCAGAGAGAGAATGCCCTGGCCGCAGGCCGCGCAATGTTCAACAAGCCGTTATCCATGGAGGATTACCTGGGTGCCCGGCCTATCTGCGAACCGTTGCACCTGTATGACTGCGTGATGCCGGTTGCCGGCGCCGACGGTTTTCTGGTCATGTCGGTTGATCGCGCCAGATCTCTGGGTCTGGCATATGCCAGGCTGCTTGCAGCCGGTGAACGGCACAACGCCTGGCCTGATGACGATGTACACTTTCGCGCCGGCTGGCGCCTGTACCGGGAACAGATGTACGAGCAGGCGAAACTCACGCCCAAATGTATTGATTTCCTGCAAACATACGACGATTATCCGGTAATTTCCATGATCCAGATGGAGGACCTCGGGTTTTGTGAAAAAGGCGCTGCGGCGGATTTTGTGCGCACGCGCCCGCTGACCTGGAACGGGGGAGGGTTGCCGCATAATACCTGCGGCGGCCAGTTGTCCGCGGGACAGGCCGGCGCCGGCGCCGGTTTTCTGGGCACGGTGGAGGCGATCCGCCAGTTAACCGCAACCGGGTTACCCAACCAGGTTCCCGGCGCGAAAGCCGGTATCGCCAGCGGTTACGGCATGGTCAACTATGATCGGTGTTTATGCACCAGCGCGGTGATACTCGGCAGAGGCAACGCATGACTGGGCCTGCTATCCCGCCAGTTGCGCGCTCGCCTCTTTGGCGGCAGGCCAACCAGGCCAGCGCTGATCGCGTGTTCAGGTTGCAGGTATGCAGCGCGTGCAAACATGTACAATATCCCCCGCAGGAGTTCTGCAGCCAATGCCTTGCCGATGCCCTGAACTGGGACCAGGTAAGCCCACTGGGCGAGGTACTGGCCTGGACCAGGGTGCGGGCGAGCAATCATCCGTTTTTCAGGGACCGGCTCCCTCTGCATACGGGACTGGTGAAACTCGATTGCGGGCCGGTTATGTTCGTCTACCTGGCGGCATCCTGCCTGCAGGCCGGGTGCGCAGTGCAGGTAACCGGCTTGCCGGACAGGTCCGGCCAGACCGTATTCTTTGCGACCGCACGGGATACGCACCTGTCTGATGAATTTAATAATTTATTATGAAAGCTCTGAACAAGTCCGTCCAGGACTTGTCAGAGCACGTAAAACAAAAATGTGGTTTTTGTTTTACTCACAAAATCAATGCCTTACAGTCATTGATTTTGACGGCACATCCCTGTACCGTTGGAACCTCTGAGAGGACTTAATCCCAGATGTTCCCTAATTCAAGAGGTGATGCATGACACAAGACCA
Source organism: Gammaproteobacteria bacterium (assembly GCA_965221335.1). Lineage (GTDB taxonomy): Bacteria > Pseudomonadota > Gammaproteobacteria > Eutrophobiales > Eutrophobiaceae > JAAXHV01. The sequence continues at coordinate 417,259 of CBDCSC010000006.1, forward strand.
TAAAACAGCCGTGATCACCGGGGGCAACCGCGGCATCGGCGCCGATATTACCCGACGCCTGCTGGACAGCGGCTACCTGGTGGTGAACATTTCCCGGCAGGCCCCGGAGTTTTCGCACGAACGCCTGGTAAACTACACGGCAGACCTGGCTAATGAGCAGGCTACCAGGGAAGTAGGCAGTGAGATCGCGCAAAACCATGCGGTAACGAACTTCATTCACAATGCCGGTGTGATCAGACCGGACCTGCTGGAAGATGTGAAACTCGAAGACCTGGATTACCTCACGCAACTGCACATCGGAAGTGCGATAACGCTTGCACAGCAATTCATTCCGGCGATGCGCAGCGCGCAGTTCGGTCGTATCATTCTTATCTCATCACGCGGTGTACTGGGCCTGGTCACCAGGACGAATTACGCCGCGACCAAGGCAGGACAGATCGGTATCACACGCACCTGGGCGTTGGAACTGGCCAAGGACGGGATAACCGTGAACTGCGTCGCTCCCGGGCCCATCGTGACCGACATGTTCCATGAACTGGTCCCTGAAGAGAGTGAGCAGAAAGACACGATCGCGCAGAGCGTTCCGGTCAAACGCCTGGGGACGCCCGAAGACATCGGCCGTGTGGTCAAGTTCCTGTGCGAGGAAGACAGCGGGTTTATCACCGGACAGACCTGGTACATCTGCGGCGGCGCCAGCCTGGGATCGCTGGCTCTTTGACCCTCCAAGGTCACTGGCTCCGCATATTCAGGGGTTGGAAAAAAGCGCTTGAATATTGGATGGGTTTTATAGATGATAAACAGACTATAAAGGCGGGTTAACGACTTCATGGGCAAATTTCCGGTTTCCCGAAGCAGGGTAGGTTGTTATTTTCTTCTGCTATTGCTGGCAGGTTGCGATGGGCAACAGCCGGCGGATGAACCTGCTTCGACCCCAAGCTCAGCCGGCGCCAGTACCACGTATGTGGATGTCAGCAAGGAACCCTTGCCCAAGGATATATTCGGCGAGGTCACGGTGTTACCCGAGGTGCAGCATCCGCACTGGGTCTGGATCTACGATATGGCCGCCGATTCGATGCCGGACGGGCGCGCCTACCTGTACGACGGCGATACGGCGCGGCTGCTGGGTATGCTGAACACCGGTTATTCCTTCAATGCGCTGAATATACCGGGGCACTACCGGGAAGTCTATTCGGCTGAAACCTACTATGCCAGGACGACCCGCGGCGTGCGTACTGATGTCATCAGTATCTACGACCCGTTCACATTATTGCCCATTGATGAAATTGAGACCTCCGCAAAGCGCGTATCCACCCTGCCCAGGCTGGCAAATTCGGCGTTGACTGACGATGATCGCTTTATGGCAGTGTTTAACCTGACGCCGGCGGCGTCACTGAGTATCGTGGATGTGGTAGAGCGCCGGTTTACCGGCGAAGTCATGATCCCCGGTTGCGCGATGGCCTACGCCGCGGGCGACAAGCGCTTTTTTGCACTGTGCAGCGACGGTGCGCTGCTGCTGATCGACCTTGACGAACAAGGCGTGCAGACCGGCGCCCAAAGGAGTGAACCCTTTTTTAACGCACTGGAGGATCCAATCCTCGAGACCGGCGTGCGTATCGGCAATACCTGGTATTTCATGTCGGTACGGGGAAAAATTCATCCGGTGGAAATTTCCGCTGAAGGACCGGTCTTTGCCGATGCCTGGTGGTACTTGGATGAGAAAGACAGGAAGGATAACTGGCGTATCGGAGGAATGCAGGCTGTCACCCTGCACCACGCATCCCAACATCTCTACATGGTAATGCACCAGGGTGATTTCTACTCCTACGAGGCTCCCGGTCCGGAAATCTGGGTCTATGACCTGGCAACCCGGGAGCGGGTAAGGAAAATCAGGACCCGGCGTCCCAGTATGTCCATCGCGGTGAGCCGGGATGACAGCCCGCTGTTGTATACGATTACCGAAGATATGGGTAACCTGGATATCTATGATGCCAACAGCGGCGAATTCCTGCGTTCAGCCGGAGAACTGGGGATCTCGCCGGCATTGATTGATCCGGTGCCGTTGCCATAGATGGCGCCCTGATATTCATATCCATTTATCCCGCCGACGAGGGTGAATAATGAGATTTTTTGATCGCTGGTTTCAAGACAGAACACGATCCCTGGCGCGCCGCACATCGCGCCGGAGTTTTTTACGCAAAACCGGCATGCTGCTGGTCGGCGCCGGCGCCGTGCCCTTGCTGCCCGTCGCCAGGGCGGATAATGCACCGGATGACAGTTCCATTTCAGGGCCGGAAGGCGATCCGTTGAAATGCGAGTACTGGCGCAACTGCGGCATGGACGGTTTCCTCTGCGGCTGCTGCGGCGGCAGCCATACCAGTTGCCCGCCCGGTACGGAAATGGCGCCCATGACCTGGGTAGGCACCTGCAGGAACCCTGCGGATGGGCGCGATTATATTATCGCCTACAACGATTGTTGCGGGAAAAGCACCTGTAATCGTTGCATGTGCAATCGGAACGAGGGAGACCTGCCGAATTACTTTCCGTCCAAGAGCAATGACATCAACTGGTGTATGGGGTCCAGCAACAACATCTACCACTGTACCACCACCATACTGCTGGGGTTGGCGGTCAAGTAGAAACGCGAGCCCGGAAGAGTTAGCGGGGCTGGTTCTACCTGCTCACCCCATCTGGCGCTCCTTGATTTCATCCAGGGTTTTGCAATCAATACAAAGGGTTGCCGTCGGTCTTGCCTCAAGGCGTTGGATCCCTATCTCCCCGCCGCAAACCTCGCAATAGCCGTAATCGCCTGAATCCAGCATCATCAGCGACTCATTGATTTTCTTGATGAGTTTGCGTTCGCGATCGCGCGTCCTCAACTCCAGGGCAAACTCCTCTTCCTGCGTAGCCCGATCATTGGGGTCGGGAAAGTTGGATGCTTCATCCTGCATGTGATGAACGGTTCGCTCCACTTCTTCCATCAGGGCTTGTTTCCAATCGGTCAGCATATTGCGGAAGTGCGCGACCTGATCCGGATTCATGTAGTCTCCTGCCGCAGCTTTCCTGCTCATTGGAGTTGTGTTGGGGGAATGTTCCCCGGAGGCGACATTTTTCATCTTATATATCCACTTTCCGCCGAAATGCACGGCAATATTAACCGGAAAGAGTACTAGTTGATATTATATTTTATTTTGTGTCAATGGATATCGGCACATGACGCAGCATGGCCCTGCCTGGTCCGGTCCGGAGTTATTGTTTTCTTGTATCTTTTCGCGCTAAAAGGTATCGTAAGCATTCATGCGGCTACGCAAAATCAAACTCGCGGGTTTCAAATCCTTTGTCGAGCCTACCACCTTGCAGGTCTCCGAGAATCTGGTCGGTATCGTCGGCCCCAACGGTTGCGGCAAGTCCAATATCATTGATGCGGTCATCTGGGTGATGGGTGAGAGTTCCGCCAAACACCTGCGCGGCGAGTCATTGACAGACGTAATATTTAACGGCTCCGGCGCCAGGCAACCGGTGGGCCAGGCCTCGGTGGAACTGATCTTTGACAATGCCGACGGCAAAGTGGGCGGCGCGTATGCCGGATATGCCGAAATTTCGATAAAAAGACAGTTAAACCGGGATACGATCTCGACCTACTACTTAAATGGCACGCGTTGCAGGCGCAAGGATATCCAGGGCATCTTCCTCGGTACCGGACTCGGCCCGCGCAGCTACTCGATTATTGAACAGGGCGTGATTTCAAGGCTCATAGAAGCGCGGCCTGAGGAATTGCGGGTCTTTCTTGAAGAAGCGGCGGGCATATCCAAGTTCAGGGAGCGGCGCCGGGAAACGGAAAACCGGATCAAGCATACGCGGGAAAATATCAGCAGGTTAACGGATATTCTGGAAGAACTGGAAAAACAACTGGAGCACCTGCAACGGCAGGCCAAGGCCGCCGAACGCTTCAAGACACTGAAAGACGATGAGCGCCGGCTGAAAGCGGAACTGCTGGCGCTGGAGTGGCAAGTGTTATCCGTCACCGAAGCAGAGAGAGGCAAGGCGGTCGGTACCCGTGAAAATCGGGTTGAGGAAGGACTGGCCAGGTTGCGCGGGGTGGAGGCGGATATGGAAATGCAGCGTGAAAACTATACCACGGCAAACGGGGCCTTCAACAAGGCCCAGGCCGACTTTTATCAGGCCGGCAGTGACATTTCACACACGGAACAGCGGATTAACCACGTTCGGGAGCGCCTGGAAACGCTGAAGGCAGAACTCACCAAGGCCGCCAAAGCCGAACAGGGCCTGCAACAGCAACTGGCGGACGATACCGGGGAGCTGGATGACGCCACGAACAACTATCTATCACTGAAACCGGCCCTGGAGGCAGCAGAGACTGCCGCTATCAAGACCTACGACGCGTTGCGCAACGCGGAGGTCTCGGGGCAAAGTCTGCAGCTTGACTGGGATGAGTTGAATCATTCGATCTCAGTGATCGACAAGCAAATGGAGGTCAACTCTGCGCGCAAGGAGTTGTTGCTGTCGGGACTGTCCGGCCTGGAACAACGAATCAACGGCCTGGAAGAAGAGGCGGGCGCGATTGCTTCGGACACGATGGAAACGGAAATCGCGCAGTTGTCTGCGACCAGTTCTGAAACGGAAAAACTGCTGGGCGATGACAAAGAAGAATTCAGCGCAACTTCAGCAGACCTGCAACGCCGGCGGGCAACGGCGGCGAAGATCAATGCGCGCATACTGGAATTACGTACGGATTACCAGAAGAATGAGAGCAGGATTGCCTCTCTCGAGACATTGCAACAGGAAGAATCGCCTGATTCCAAGGCATCCTTAGAGCGCTGGTTAAGCGCCCAGGGGCTGGCGCAGGCACCGCGCCTGATACAGGGTTTGAGCGTGGAAAAAGGCTGGGAAACTGCGCTGGAAACGGTTGCCGGCCAACGCCTGCAGGACATCAGTGTTGCCGACCTGCACGGTCCCGGCGTTGCATTGCAAACCCTTGAAAGCGGCAGGGCCGGCCTGCTGCTGGATAATGCCGGCGATATCGAATACACCCCCCGAAACCAGTCCAGGCTTATCGACAAAATTACCTCTGAAGTCCCGTTGGATGCATTTCTCAACAGGATTTACCTGGCTGAAACGATGCAGCAGGCTCAAGAAATCTGTGGCGAACTGGACGAGACTGAATCAGTGATTACCCGGGATGGCGTTTGGATGAACAACTATTGGACCAGGATTCATCGCACTGCCGCAGATGAACCTGGCCCGCTGGCGCGCGCGCAGGAGCTTTCAGGCCTGAAGAAGACCAGGCAGAAACTTGACGATGAGATCAACCTGCTGGAACGGGAGGCTGCGGAGAATCAGCGGCTCATCGACGCCGGGGAACAGCAAACCGGCCTGTTACTGGAGCAGTTGAATAACAGGCAGGAAGCCACCGCGGCCGCCAGGGCGCAGTTTACCGAATTGAAGACCCGTTTTGAGCAGGCCCGAGACAGGGAAAAACAGATTGCCCGGGAACGCGAGGCGCTGCAACACCAAGTGGAGCAGGACCAGGTTGAAATCAACGCGCTGACTCTGCAACTGGAACAGGATGACAAATCCAGGCAGAAGTTGCTGGAAAAGCGGATACGCTTGGAACGCGCCAGGTCGGAGCATGACAGTGTGCTGGCCGAAGCCCGTTCCGGCTGGCAGGCGGCAAACGAAGAAAGTCATACCATCGCGTTGCAACTGGAGTCCGCGAAGGCGCAAAAGACCTCTGCGGAACAGTCCATAAAGCGTTGCAATGCGCAACTTTCCGGGATACTGGATCGTATCGGAGAACTGGAAACGGAAAGGGACTCGCAACAAGGCCCAATGCAGCAACTGCGTGCAACCCTTGATACCAGGCTGGCTGAGAAGGTGGCCCTGGAAGCAGCGCTGGCTGCGGCCAGGGAGAGTGTCCAGCAACAGGAAAAGCTGTACCGGGACAAGGAGCAGGAACGCGCTGAATGCGAACTGTCATTACAGGAACTGCGCACTGAACTGGAACAGGCCAGGATCCGGCGCCAGGAAATACTGGTTCGGGTGCAAACCCTGGAAGAACGGCTGGCAACCGCCGGGCACACCCCGGCTTCGTTGCTCGACGGCCTTGATGAGACAGCCGAAAGGCAACAGTGGCAACAACAGATAGACACCGTTGAACAGCGAATACAACGGTTGGGCGCGATCAACCTGGCGGCCATAGATGAATACGAGCAAATCAGCGAACGCAAGACCTACCTGGACAGGCAATACGGCGATTTATCCACTGCCCTGGAGACCCTTGAAAACGCCATTCACAAGATTGACAAGGAAACCCGTTCCCGTTTCAAGGACACGTTCGACCGCTTGAACGCGAACCTGAAAGAAAACTTCCCGCTGTTGTTCGGTGGGGGGCATGCCTACCTCGAAATGACGGGTCAGGACCTGCTGCATACAGGCGTCACCGTGATGGCCAGGCCGCCCGGCAAGAAAAACAGCAATATCCACTTGCTGTCCGGTGGAGAAAAAGCCTTGACCGCGGTGGCGCTGGTATTCTCCATCTTCAAATTGAACCCGGCGCCGTTCTGTATTCTCGATGAGGTCGATGCGCCGTTGGACGACAATAACGTCACAAGGTTCAGCGAGATGGTGAAAACAATGTCCAAAGACATGCAGTTCATTATTATCACCCATAACAAGATTACCATGGAGATTACCCGGCAGTTGCTCGGGGTGACCATGCATGAGGCAGGCGTCTCGCGCCTGGTGTCGGTAGATATTGATGAAGCAGTGGAAATGGCTGCTTCCGCCTGAGATTTCCCGGTAGTGTTCCGGAACGCGGAAGTGAGCTAATCATGTCTTCGGCTGCAAGCCGGATCGCCGAACTCAGACGGCAGTTGAACGAATACAACTACCGTTACCATGTGCTGGATGACCCGGCGGTTCCCGATGCGGAATATGACAGGCTGTACCGGCTGTTGGCAAACCTCGAAAACGAACATCCGCAACTGGTCACGGCAGACTCGCCCACGCAACGTGTGGGTGACCGCCCGCTTAGTGAATTCCCGGAAGTAAACCACGAGCTGCCGATGCTGTCGCTGGACAATGCCTTCAGCGAAACGGAACTGGCCGCGTTTGACAAACGGGTCAGGGAGAGACTTGAGCTTGCTGAAATTGACTACACGGCTGAGGTTAAACTGGATGGCCTGGCGATCAGTCTGTTATTCCGGCATGGCAAACTGGTCCGTGCCGCCACCCGCGGGGATGGAACGACCGGCGAGGACGTCACGTCCAATGTCCGCACCATTAACAGCGTCCCGCTGGCATTGCGCCTGGCCGACAATCCCGCCAGGCTGGAAGTCAGGGGCGAAGTGTTCATGACGAAAGCCGGTTTTGCGGAATTGAACAACAGGCAGCGGGAGCAGGGCGAAAAACTGTTTGCCAACCCGAGAAATGCGGCTGCCGGCAGCCTGCGTCAACTTGATCCCAGGATCACCTCGCAACGGCCGTTGCAGTTTCTTGCCCATGGAACAGGCATTGTCGAAGGGATGGAACTGCCTGTGTCCCATTTCGACGTACTGCAATCAATGAAATCCTGGGGGCTGCCGGTATCCGCTGACAGCCAACGCGTAAGCGGCGTGCAACAGTGTGCCGATTTTTACCGCGCCTTGTCGGCAAAACGATCGTCTCTGCCATATGAAATAGACGGCATTGTGTTCAAGATCGATAACCTGGCGCTGCAGGCTGCAATGGGTTTCGTATCCAGGGCGCCCAGGTGGGCCATCGCGTATAAATTTCCACCTGAAGAAGCGGTTACCGTGGTGCAGGATATTGAAATCCAGGTAGGCCGCACCGGTGCGCTGACGCCGATAGCGCGGCTGGAACCCGTACATGTCGGCGGTGTGACGGTCACGAATGCGACACTGCATAACGAGGACGAGGTGCGGCGCAAGGATGTGCGTCGGGGAGACACGGTCGTGGTCAGGCGCGCCGGCGACGTCATTCCCGAGGTGGTCAGGATAATACCTGAGAAACGTCCGGATGCGACCGAAGCGTTCAGCATGCCGGGTAGCTGCCCCGTCTGCTCATCGCCGGCCGTGCGCGCAGAGGGTGAGGCCGTGGTCAGGTGTACCGGCGGCTTGCATTGCCGCGCCCAAAGTGTCCAGTCGATCATCCATTTCGCTTCCCGTTCCGGACTGGATATAGCCGGCCTGGGTGAGAAACTTGCGGAACAATTGTTTGATGCAGGGCTGGTTCGGAATATCGCCGACCTGTACCACCTGGAACACGCAACGGTCGCGGGTCTTGAAAGAATGGGGGATAAATCCGCGGAAAACCTGCTCCGGGCGCTTGACGCAAGTAAAAACACCCGGTTTGACCGTTTTTTATATGCGCTTGGCATCAGGGAGGTCGGGGAAACAACCGCCCGTAGCCTGGCTCAGCGCTTCAACCTTGATGATCTCAGGCATGCCACCGTGGAAGAGCTCTGCGAAGTAAGAGACATCGGGCCGGTAGTCGCCGAAAATATCGTCAGGTTCTTCGAAGATGGGCGCAATACGTCGATATTGGATAAGCTGACGGCTGCAGGCATGAGTTGGGAGGATCCACAAGCGGAGCAGTCTTCCGATCTTGAGGGTAAAACTTTCGTCATCACGGGCGCGCTGTCACTGGGCCGCAAGGAAATCACGGAAAAACTGGTTTCAAGAGGCGCAACAGTAAGCGGCAGCGTGTCCGGCAAAACGGATTACCTGATTGCCGGCGAGAACCCGGGCAGCAAACTCGACAAGGCGCGCAGCCTGGGAATTGACATTCTCGATGATGCGCAATTGGTCGAGATGCTGAACTGACGGGGAGGAGATTACGGCGTCAATACCGTGTCAATGCCCGGCACGGATGAGTTTGACACAGGATAGTCAAGCGAATAGTGCAAACCCCGGCTCTCCTTGCGGCGCAGGGCCGATTCGATAATCAGCTCTGCCACCAGTGACAGGTTGCGCAATTCTATCAGGTCATTGTTGATACGGAAGTTGCCGTAATATTCATGGATTTCGTCCTGCAGGAGTTTGATCCGGTGCCTGGCCCGTTGCAGGCGTTTGCCGGTGCGCACGATGCCGACGTAATCCCACATGAAACGGCGGATTTCATCCCAGTTGTGGGAGACCACGACTTCTTCGTCCGAATCCGTGACCTGGCTTTCGTCCCATTCGGGCAATGCAGTGTACGCGGAGGTGCGATCAATGCACCGCAGGATATCCTCACAGGCCGAATGCGCAAATACCACGCATTCGAGCAGAGAATTGCTTGCCATACGGTTTGCGCCATGGAGTCCTGAACAAGACACCTCGCCGATCGCATACAGCGCATCGACATCGGTGCGCCCGTTCTTGTCAATGACCACACCCCCGCACGTGTAATGCGCGGCAGGCACCACGGGTACGGCTTCCCGGGTCAGGTCGAAGCCGTACTGGATGCAGCGGGCATATATCATCGGGAAGTGGTCAATAATGAAGTCCTTGTTCAGGTGGCTGATGTCGAGATACACACATTCACTGCCCAGGCGTTTCATCTCGTGATCAATGGCCCGCGCGACGATGTCCCTGGGCGCCAGTTCTTCCCGTGCATCGAACTTCTTCATGAAGCGGGAACCGTCCGGTAATAACAGTTTCGCGCCCTCTCCGCGCAATGCCTCGGTAACCAGGAATGATTTTGCTTCCCGGTGATACAGGCAGGTCGGGTGAAACTGGACAAACTCCATGTTGGCGACCCTGCATCCGGCGCGCCAGGCCATGGCTATGCCGTCACCGGTGCATATATCCGGATTGCTGGTATACAGGTAAACCTTGCCGGCGCCACCCGTGGCGAGTACCGTAAACCTGGACCTGAAAACCCGCACCTGATCCTGCTCCTGGTCATATATGTAAGCGCCGGCACAGCGACCGTCGATGAGGATGAGGTCGAGGCTGGTATGGAATTCGAACAGTTCGATGTTGTCGTGAGCGCGGGTGCGCGCCTCAAGCGTTCCCTCAATGGCCTTGCCGGTGGAATCTGCCGCGTGCACGATACGCCGGTGGCTGTGGCCGCCTTCCTGGTGCAGGTGATACTCTGGCCCGCTGGAATCGGGAAACCGGGTAAAATTGACCCCCATCCCAATCAGCCACTCAATACTGTTCCTGCCGTTTTCCACGACGAACCGGACCATATCGGGGTTACACAACCCGCCACCGGTCTCAAGCGTGTCGGCAATATGGGCTTCGACGGAGTCCCGGGCGTGCAGGACCGCCGATACGCCGCCCTGTGCATAGAACGTGGCGCCTTCCTTCAGTTCCGCCTTGGAGATGACCGTGACATGAACATGGTTCGCCAGTTGCAGCGCCAGGCTCAAACCGGACGCGCCACTACCGATTACCAGTACATCGGAATGGTGCTGGTTGCTCATCATACAGGTGTATTATACGAAATCATTCCACTGGATTCCGTAGCCTGCCTGAAAGCGGATGGACTTGATAGCACCTTCCAACATATAATCACTCGTTTATCCTGGTATATCAAATTACTTTCAGCCGTTTGCAAGTCAACCACTTACAGCAAGACAGCCGTAACCATGGACCGAAATACTTCCGACGAAATACTCGTAGCGCGGGTACAGCGCGGTGACAAGACCGCGTATGACGCCCTCGTGCTGAAATACCAGGGCAGGATTATGAACCTGATCTCCCGCTTCGTCCGTGATCCCAGCGACGCCAGTGACGTTGCCCAGGAAGCGTTTATCAAGGCTTATCGTGCTTTGCCCAGGTTCCGCGGCGACAGCGCATTTTATACCTGGTTCTACCGTATCGCGGTGAACACGGCAAAAAATTTCCTCGCGCAAAACTCGCGCAAATCGTTTGAGACGGCAGCGGATTTTACTGAAATGGAACAAATTGACCAGAGTGATACTCTAAAAGAACAGGCAACCCCTGAACGTTTGCTGCTTACACGTGAACTTGAAGAGACTATAATGGCAGCGATAGAGGGCTTGCCCGCAGATTTGCGCTCGGCGATTACCTTGCGTGAAATAGAAGGCTTGAGTTACGAGGAAATTGCCACGGTCATGGAATGTCCGGTGGGTACGGTACGGTCACGTATTTTCCGCGCCAGGGAAGCGGTAGATAAACAATTGAAACCATTACTTATCGACTGATTTTATGAACGAAACGAAAAAACAACAGTTGTCCGCATTCATGGATGATGAGATTGATGATCTGCAAAAAAGACAGGTCGGAGCGATATTGAAGGATCCCGAGTTGCTGGATACCTGGTCCCGCTATCATTTGGTATCGGATTGTCTCAAAGGCAATCTCCCCGAACACATGGACAGGGATCTGGCTACAAAGATTTCCAGGTCCGTTGCAGGTGAACCTGCGATTGTCGCGCCCGGGCGCTTATCCCAATCCATTGCAAAGCCCGCTGCCGGGTTCGCAATCGCGGCCTCGGTCGCGGCGCTGGCCATCCTGGGCATACAACAGCAACAACATAGCGGCCCGCATGAACTGCCGCAGGACACCCTGGTGCAATCCGCACCCGGCAGCAATGGCGCGGGCCAGGTCTATGCGCCGGTGCGCCAGGTCAGTACCGGCAGTGGCGCCATCAGCGCCGAATGCAGCGGGCAAGCAAGAGACAACACGCGCGCGGCACCGGACGGCGGGCAACAGGCCAGGGGCGGGCAACAGGCCAGGGGTAATGAAGCAAACAACGCACAATCCGCGGTGAACTGCCGATGAATACGGCAAGGAACGGCCTGGTATGGGCATTACTGCTGTTCGCCGTGGCCGCCGCCGCTGCGGATACGCTGCCAGACTTTACCGAAATGGTGCAGCAGAACTCCGCTGCGGTCGTGAACATCAGTACCACGGCCAAAAAAAGCACTCCGGAATCCGGTCGGTCATTGGTTCCGGATGTGCCCGAGGACAGCCCGTTTTATGACTTTTTCCGCAAGTTTTTTGAAGAACAGATGCCCGATAACCCGGGAACCCCAAGAAAGGCGGCCTCTCTCGGGTCCGGTTTCATCATCTCGGCTGATGGCTACGTGATTACCAACAATCACGTGGTCGATGATGCGGATGAAATTGTCGTCAGGATGAGCGATCGCCGGGAATTTATTGCTGAGCTTGTCGGCACCGACAAGCGCAGTGATATAGCGCTGTTGAAGATAGATGGTGAAGACCTGCCGGCGGTCAGCTTGGGCAAGTCCGCCGACCTCGAAGTGGGGGAGTGGGTACTGGCAATCGGTTCGCCTTTCGGTTTTGATTATTCGGTTACCCAGGGTATTGTCAGTGCAATCGGCAGAAGTCTGCCCAATGAAAACTACGTACCTTTCATCCAGACTGATGTCGCCATCAACCCCGGCAACTCCGGCGGCCCCCTGTTTAATTTGGATGGCGAAGTAATCGGGGTCAACTCGCAGATATACAGCCGTACCGGGGGGTTCATGGGGCTGTCTTTCGCAGTGCCCATCGATGTTGTCGTCAACGTGTATTCACAGTTGCGCGAGACCGGCTATGTGTCCAGGGGCTGGCTTGGGGTGCTGATTCAGGACGTCACCCGGGAGCTTGCCGAATCCTTTGCGATGGATAAGCCACACGGGGCACTGGTCGCAAAAGTTCTGGACGACAGTCCGGCGGCAGATGCAGGTATTGAGGTCGGGGATATTATCGTCAATTATGACGGCGCCGGGATCGCCTTTTCCTCCGACCTGCCGCCACTGGTCGGCAACAGCAGAATCAACACCAATGTGCCGCTGGAGATCATCCGCGGCGGCAAACGGAAAAAGTTGAAAGTGCTGATTGCCGAACTGCCCGAAGAGCAAAGCATCGCAAGCGCCGGCAAGCCCGGTGGACCGGCTGCAGCCCCCAATGAGATGAATATTGTGGTACGGGAACTGACCGCAGAGCAACGAAAAAGGCTGGAATTGCCGGAACGTGGAATTATCGTCGAACAAGTGATGCAAGGGCCGGCCGCTGATGCCGGAATTCGCAAGGGCGATGTGCTGTTGATGCTGAATAATACAGATATTGAAAGCGTTTCACAGTTTGCTGAAATCCTGGCCGGGTTACCGCGCGACCGGCCCATACCGGTGCTGATACAACGGCGCGGCGCGCCCACCTTCCTGGCATTCAAACTGGCCGGAGATGAAGAAAAGTAGCCTGCTGTGCCGGCGCGATATGGTTAAGAAAGCTCTGATGGCATAATCAGAGCTTTCTTTATAACTATCCGGTAGCACCATGGAACGGATCAGAAACTTTTCCATCATTGCGCATATCGATCACGGTAAATCCACCCTGGCGGACCGGTTTATCCAGGTATGTGGCGGCCTGAGTGAACGGGAAATGTCCGCGCAGGTGCTGGATTCAATGGACCTGGAAAAAGAGCGCGGTATTACCATCAAATCCCAGAGTGTGCGCCTGAACTACACGCATAAGGACGGCCATACATACCAGTTCAATATTATCGATACGCCTGGCCATGTCGATTTCAGCTATGAGGTGTCCCGTTCGTTATCGGCCTGTGAAGGCGCGCTGCTGGTTGTGGACTGTTCCCAGAGCGTGGAGGCGCAGACGGTGGCCAATTGTTTTGCGGCCATCGACAACGGCCTTGAAGTCGTACCGGTATTGAACAAGATTGACCTGCCGGCAGCGGACCCGGAAAAGGTGATACTGGACATAGAGGAATTGATCGGGATTGACGCAAAAGACGCCATTATGGTCAGCGCCAAGACCGGAGCCGGTCTTGACGACCTGCTCGGCGCCATTATCGAACGCATACCACCGCCAAAGGGTGAGCCCGACGCGCCGCTGACTGCGTTAATCATCGATTCCTGGTTTGATAACTATCTCGGCGTCATTTCCCTGGTACGTGTGATCCAGGGCAGCCTGAAAGTGGGTGACCGGATCAGGATATTTTCGACCGGGCAGGATCATGTTGTCGACGGAGTGGGGTCTTTCACCCCCAAGAGAACCCCGGCAACCTGCCTTGAAACCGGCGAGGTCGGCTATGTTGTCGCCGGTATCAAGGAAATCCTCGGAGCGCCGGTGGGCGACACCATCACTTCCGGCAAACGTCCCGCCGAGCAGGCGCTCCCCGGTTTCCAGCCGGCCAAACCGCGTGTGTTTGCCGGCATGTTTCCCATCGATTCCGGCGATTTTGAAGACTTGCGCGAGGCGTTGGCCAAGCTGAAACTGAACGACGCTGCGCTTCATTACGAGCCGGAAACCTCCCAGGCGCTCGGATTCGGCTTTCGCTGCGGATTCCTGGGCATGCTGCACATGGAGATCGTCCAGGAACGCCTGGAACGCGAGTATGGCATGAACCTGATTACCACCGCACCGACGGTGGTATACGAGGTTGATACCACTGCCGGTGCCAGAATATACCTGGACAATCCCTCGGGTTTGCCGAGTACAGACAAGCTGGCTGCGATCAGGGAACCCATAGTGCGGGCTGATATACTGACCCCGCAGCAATACCTGGGCAACGTGATCACCTTGTGTATCGAGAAAAGAGGGCAGCAGAAAACCATGCACTTTGCCGGGCGCCAGGTATCCATTTCATTCGACCTGCCCCTGAGCGAGATTGTGCTGGACTTTTTTGACAGGTTAAAATCTGTCAGCAAAGGATTTGCGTCGTTTGATTATCATTTTGAATGCTACCGGGAAGCGCCGCTGGTCAAGCTTGATGTGTTAATCAATGGTGACCGCGTGGACGCGTTGTCGTGTATCGTACACAAGGACCTTGCACAACGGCGCGGACGGGAACTGGCAGCGAAGATGAAGCAGCTTGTACCCAGGCAAATGTACGAGGTAGCGATACAGGCTGCGATAGGCTCCAAGATCATCGCCAGGGAGTCCGTCAAGGCATTGCGGAAAAATGTTACCGCCAAGTGTTACGGTGGGGATATTACCCGCAAGCGAAAACTACTCGAGAAACAAAAAGCAGGCAAGAAAAGAATGAAACAACTGGGTTCGGTGGAAATTCCACAGTCCGCATTCATGGCAATTCTGCATGTCGGAGGAGAATAATGACTTTTGATTTTGCCGCCTTACTGGTACTGCTTACCGCAGCCAGCGGCGTAATCTGGGCGCTTGACGCGCTGTTGTTTGCCCGCGGCAGAAAACATTCCGCGACGGAAGGACGCGCGCAACCTTTAATCGTCGATTATGCCCGTTCGTTATTCCCGGTCTTCCTGATCGTTCTCATCCTGCGTTCGTTCATTGTCGAACCGTTCCGTATCCCATCCGCGTCGATGATGCCGACACTGTTACGCGGCGATTTCATCCTGGTCAACAAATATGATTACGGTATTCGCCTGCCGGTACTGAACACGAAGGTGTTCGGTAACGGACGTCCGGAACGGGGCGATGTCGTAGTCTTCCGTTATCCTGAAGATCCCGCGATTCCATTCATCAAGCGGGTGGTAGGCGTGCCCGGTGACCGCTTGCAATACAAGGATAAACACCTGGTCATCAACGGGGAAGAAATCGCGCTGGACCTGAAAGCGGTTTACCACAGTGACGGGGTAGGCAGCAGGGAGAACGGTTCATACCTGCTGGAAGAACAGCTAGGTGAACAGAAACACGAAGTGCTCATCAACCCCTTGCAGCGCGCATCCGTTGAAATTGACCGTATGATTCCGGACGGGCATTATTTTGTGCTGGGCGATAACCGTGACAACAGCAGGGACAGCCGTTATTGGGGCCTGGTTCCGGATGAAAATCTCGTGGGCAGGGCATTTTATATCTGGATGAACTGGAGCAGCGACAGTTTTCTCGACCTGGCAAGCTGGGATATGGACTGGAAACGCATAGGTTCGTCGATACGGTAAACGCACACGACGCCGGC
Organism: Gammaproteobacteria bacterium; assembly: GCA_965221335.1. Classification (GTDB taxonomy): domain Bacteria; phylum Pseudomonadota; class Gammaproteobacteria; order Eutrophobiales; family Eutrophobiaceae; genus JAAXHV01. The sequence goes on from CBDCSC010000006.1 coordinate 433,126, forward strand.
ATGGATTTGAATTTGCATATCAAGAATAGCCTGGGCTATGAGTTTCGCGATGCAACATTGTTGGACCAGGCGCTGACTCACCGGAGTTTCAGCAGGAACCATAACGAGAGACTCGAATTTCTCGGAGATGCCCTGCTCGGCATGTTCATTGCCGATGTGCTGTTTGCCCGGTTTCCCGAGGCCGCAGAGAGCGACCTGACGCGGTTACGCTCGTCTCTCGTGAACAAGGAAACACTCGCACGACTTGCGATGCAACTGGACTTGGGCAGACACATAAGGTTCGGTTTCGGCGAGCACAAAAGCGGAGGAGGGCAAAAGAAGTCACTGCTGTCCAATGCGATGGAAGCGTTGATTGGCGCCGTTTACCTGGATTCTGACCTGGAAAACTGCCGCATGTTCATCCTCAGACTATATGCCGGGCTGCTCGATGAATTGACGCTCAAGAATATTCCCAAAGACCCGAAGTCCGAATTGCAGGAATTACTGCAGGCCAATAAAAAATCGCTGCCTGCATACCAGATTATTGCTGAGGAAGGCGAAGCGCACGATAAACTGTTTACCATAGAATGCGCTGTTGACGGCATTGCCGAGCCGGTTGTCGCACAAGGCAGAAGCAAGCGGGATGCGGAACAGGCGGCGGCAAAAACGGCATTGCAGATGATATCTCCGGATGCAGGGCAAGAATAAAGACCAGGAATTCAAGGCCGGATACGTCGCGATCGTCGGCCGTCCAAATGTCGGCAAATCGACACTGTTGAACCGGTTGATCAACCAGAAAATCAGTATCGTCACGCGCAAGCCGCAAACCACACGCTGGCAGATTCGCGGAATCAAATCAACATCAAACTACCAGATTGTCTTTACCGATACGCCCGGTTACCAGACTGCACACAACACCGCGATGAACCAGTACATGAACCGGGAAGTCACCAACTCGTTGGCGTATACGGACATGGTGCTGTTCGTCGTCGAAGCGCTGAAGTGGGGCCCGGATGACGCACTGGTTGCCCGCATGTTGAAAGAAATCAGCGTACCGGTGCTCCTGGTGATCAACAAGCTGGACCTGCTCAAGGAACGCACAACGCTGCTGCCCTATATGCATTCACTGAAAGAAAAACTGTCCATAGCGGAGATCGTGCCGCTCAGCGCCCGGCGCAAACGTGATGTCGACTTGCTCGAACGCAGGATTGCTGCAATGCTCCCCGTCGGGGAACCACTGTTTCCTGCCGACCAAATCAGCGACAAGAGCGCTCGTTTCCTGGCCGCTGAATTTATCAGGGAAAAAGTGATGGAGCGGCTGGGTGAGGAACTGCCTTACCGGGTATCCGTAACCATTGACGAATTCGATGAGAAACCGGCGCTGTTAAGTCTGGGTGCGACCATCTGGGTGGAACGCCGTTCGCACCGTTCCATTCTCATCGGCGCGAACGGCAGGATGTTAAAATCAATAGGCGCCGATGCGCGCAACGAACTGGAAAAATTCTTTACCAAGAAAGTGTATCTGCAAACCTGGGTAAAGACGAAAAAGAACTGGACCGAAGATGTCAAGGCGCTGAAGATACTCGGTTATACGTAGCCCATATATCAGATATTCTGGCAAACCATCGTGAGAGCCGCACTCAATCCTTGTTATATCCTGCACAACCGGAATTATCGTGAAACAAGCCTGTTGCTGGATGTGTTTTCACGCCGGTACGGCAGGTTGAGCCTGCTGGCAAAGGGCGCCAAGAAGCGCAAAAACGATCAGCGCGCGTTGTTGCAACCGGGAAGAAAGGTCAATATTGCCTGGACGATGCGCCGGGACCTGGGCACGCTGACCGGGGTGGAACCCTGTCAAGGCATTAATTCACAGGCGGCAGGCGGCCTGCTGACGCTGTTTTATATCAATGAACTGCTGGTCAGACTGCTGCACAGGCACGAACCTCACCCGGAACTGTTTGATGCCTATACCGATACGCTGGGCAGACTGGCTGATATCACGACCGAGCAGGTCACTCTCAGGCTGTTCGAAAAACGCCTGTTGGAGGCGCTGGGCTACGGTCTGGCGCTGGAAACAGATAGTGCAGGGAATGCCATCAAACCCGATCAGTATTATACTTATCTACCGGAACAGGGCCCGGCGCCCGGCGCGGTAACTGCTCCGGACGCAGTGAAAATTTCCGGACGCACATTACTGGCCCTGGCCGAAGAAGTCCTCAACGATGAATCAGTCCTGTCTGAAGCCAAGCAACTGATGCGCAAGACACTGGGCGGACTGTTGGGCGACAAGCCCTTGGCCAGTCGGGAGCTTTATCGTTTTGGCATGAACATAGAACCGCGGCACACTCCATGAAACCAATAAAACTGGGCGTTAACATCGACCACGTGGCAACCCTGCGCCAGGCCAGGCTGACCCGTTATCCGGAACCGGTCCACGCGGCCCTGGTGGCCGAACAGGCGGGCGCCGATTCCATTACGGTACACCTGCGCGAAGACCGCCGCCATATCCAGGAAAGAGATGTGCAATTGTTACGGGAGATGCTCACCATCCCTATCAACCTGGAAATGGCAGTGACGGAGGAAATGCTCGCTCTTGCGAAAAAACTGCGGCCTGAATATTGCTGTTTTGTTCCGGAACGGCGTGAAGAATTGACCACGGAGGGCGGGCTGGAAGTGGCCGGGCAGGTGGACAGGATAGCAGATGCCTGCGCGCTGCTGCAGTCAAATGGATCCAGGGTATCGCTGTTCATCAATGCCGATGCAGCCCAGATCAATGCGGCGGCCGAGAGCGGCGCCGATATGATTGAAATCCACACCGGACACTATGCCGATTCCACTGACCCGGAACAACACAGTAATGAATTCGATAAAATTGTCCGGAGCGTCGAGCATGCGTCTGAAACGCGATTACAAATCAACGCCGGGCATGGCTTGCACTACCATAATGTCCAACCTGTTGCCGCGATCGAACAGGTCGCCGAACTCAACATAGGCCATTCCATCATAGCCAGGGCGATTTTTTCCGGCCTGTATCAGGCCGTCAAGGATATGAAGGCGCTGATGGATGAGGCTCGGCGATGATGCTTTATCTCAGAGTTTGCCCAGTATTGTCTCCAGGTCCGCTGGTAGCGGTGCATCGAACCGGTATTCTCCGCTTGCCTTGAGTTCGGGCACGACGATTCTGCCGGCATGCAGGAACATGCGTTTCAGGCCCAGCGCCCGCATTTTCCTGTTGAATTCCCTGTCGCCGTATTTTTTGTCCCCAGCAAGCGGATGTGCGAGCGAAGCGGCATGCACCCTGATCTGATGGGTGCGTCCGGTACCGATCCTGACTTTGACGCGGGTCGCAGCCGCAAACACCTTTACCACCTTGAACTCGGACAACGCAGTCTTGCCATGTTCATCAAGCCTGACTTTACCTTCTCCATCATGGTTTCTGTAACGTCGCAATGGGCTGTCCACCTTGACCGGCGTTTGTTTTAACCGGCCAAGCAGTAACGCGTCATAGTCTTTCCGGACCTTGCCGGATTTCAATGCCTGGTTGACCAGGCGCAGTACCCCCATGTTTTTTGCCACCAGCAGGCAGCCTGAAGTCTCCTTATCCAGCCGGTGGACCAGGTGCAGATTGCCCTCGCCGGGTAATAATTCACGCAGTAGCTCTATTACACCGAAATAACTGCCGGTGCCTGCATGTACGGAGAGTCCGGCTGGCTTGTTGATGACGACAAGCCTGTTATCCTCGAATATGATGCATTCTTTCATCATGCCGACCAGGTGTTTGGGCGCCTGCGGAACTGCGGACTCCTGTTCAAAAACCGGCGGGATACGGATTTCATCATCGGCCTGCAAACGGTATTCCGGTTTTATCCGTCCGCCGTTTATCCTGACCTCGCCGCGCCTCAGCATCTGGTAGATCCGGCTTTTCGGTATCCGATTAAGACGCGAGATCAGGAAATTGTCGATACGCCGTCCGGCTTGTTCAGCGCCGATGGCAATGTAGTCGGGCTTGCTTTTTTTCTTGTCCGAATGTGACATTTTTAATAATGATATTGCCGTAACACACTAAGTTTGTTATAGTGTCACTGCTTGAACTGATAATCAGACATCTTGCAAGAATAAGCCATAACAAGGCGCGTGTCTGCAACGGGTAATGCTTGAGACCATGAACATGGTCCTGCCGTCGCAGAAAAGTAATGAACAAGCGACAACAGTTTTGCAGGAAAACGTATTAACAGGTTCTAACCCAAAGGGGTTATGACCCAGCAAACAAAGTACATTGACAACCCGGGGACTGAACTTTGCCAGGCATAACGATATGCCCGTGATGGCAAACCCGGGATTAGATTTCGCCGCTGCATAACAGCGCGATAACAGATTAACGTGGCTCCCGGTATCCGGCCGTAACAACCGGCCGGCGACTACATGTCGCACTATGGTTGAGCCATTGTGTAAAGGATATTTACAATGAAGAGAATGTTGATTAACGCAACTCAGCCGGAAGAGTTGCGGGTGGCGCTAGTGGATGGCCAACGTCTGTATGATCTCGACATCGAGGCAACAGGCAGAGAACAAAAAAAGTCGAATATCTATAAATGCCGGATAGTCCGGATAGAACCCAGCCTCGAAGCCGCATTCGTCGACTTTGGCGCTGAAAGGCACGGATTTCTCCCCTTCAAGGAAATCGCCCGTTCGCTGCTCAAATCCAGGAACAGCGATGATAACCGTAACCGCATAAGCGTCAAGGACGCGTTGGAAGTAGGGCAGGAGTATATTGTCCAGGTGGAAAAGGAAGAGCGCGGCAACAAGGGTGCGGCGCTGACCACGTTCATCAGCCTTGCCGGCCGTTACCTGGTGCTTATGCCGAATAACCCGAGGGCAGGCGGCGTTTCCAGACAGATAGAAGGCAACGATCGCAGTGATGCCCGGGAAGCGATGAGCACTCTTGAAATACCCCAGGGCATGGGTTTGATACTGCGCACCGCCGGCGTGGGCAAAAGCGCAGAGGAATTGCAATGGGACCTGGATTACCTGAATATGCTCTGGGACTCCATCAAGACTGCCGCCAGGGAAAAATCCGGGCCGTTTCTGATCTACCAGGAAAGTGAAGTCATCATCAGGGCAATTCGGGATTACCTCAGGAACGATATTGCCGAGATATGGATTGATGATAATGACGTGTTCCACCGGGCGCGCGACTTCATGCAACAGGTTATGCCCCATAATCTGCAAAAACTGAAACTGTATTCAGGCAGCGATCCGTTATTCAGCCGCTACCAGATTGAGGGGCAGATTGAGACCGCGTTTGCCCGGGAGGTACAACTCCCGTCAGGAGGAGTGCTTATTATCGATCATACGGAGGCGCTCACATCGATAGACATCAACTCTGCGCGCGCAACCAAGGGTGAAGACATAGAAGCGACTGCGTTCAATACCAACCTGGAAGCGGCCGATGAAATCGCACGGCAGTTACGCCTGCGTGACCTGGGCGGCCTGTTTGTCATCGACTTTATTGACATGACCAGCAACAGGAACCAGCGCGACGTTGAACACCGCCTCAGGGACGGGCTGAAGGTGGATCGCGCCAGGGTGCAAACTGGGCGTATTTCCCGCTTTGGTCTGCTGGAAATGTCGCGCCAGCGCTTAAGACCGTCTCTCGGCGAATCAAGCCATAGTCCCTGCCCGCGCTGCGATGGTCAGGGAACCATCCGCGGCACAAAATCCCTGTCTCTTTCGGTTCTCCGAATAATCCAGGAAGAGGCAATGAAAGAGTCGACGGCGAAAGTGGTAGCCCAACTGCCGGTCGAGGCAGCTACCTTCTTGCTTAACGAAAAACGCCAGGACATCCGCGAAATTGAACAACGGCTGGATGTGGAGATTATCATCAGTCCCAATTCTACGATGGAAACGCCGCAATACCTGGTACAACGCATCAACCTGTCCGAGTCGGCATTGGATTCATCCCAGAAAGAGAGCTATCGTTTCGCTGAGGCAAAACAGGAGACCACACAACAGGTATCCAGAGAAAGCCGAAAAGCGCCTGAAAAACCTGCATTGACCCAGGTGATGCCTGACAGGCCTGCGCCATCGGCAAAGCCTGCCAAGGGAAAGGGGTTGATCAGCAAACTGGTGAACAAGTTGTTCAATAATGACGAAGTGCCGGAAAAACAGGAACCGCCTGCAAAACCAACAAAACCCCAGGGTTCGCGCGGCAGGGGCCGGAGCAGGCATGGCGGAAACAACGCCGGACGCCAACAACAACGCAGGGGCGGGCGCAGAAGTGACAATGCGGCGGGCAACAGCCAGCGCAGCAGGCAGGGAAACCGGGACCAGTCCGGCAGCGACAACAGGCAGTCACGCTCGTCTTCGAGAAACAGGAATACGCGCGAGAAAAAACAGGCAACTGAAACCACTGACGCCAGCGCGCCGCGTCCGCAGGTAACGGAAAAAAAGGAAACACCCGCAACCGTGACAACTGAAGAATAACTGTTTACCGCTTTATCCGGCACCGAGATGAATGATCCCTGGCAAAACAATACCGGTGAAACTGACCCGCATTTCGAGCAGGCCCTGGTAAACCGGCTGGCCCGGGAATTCCTTGCCGAACAACGGCGGGCCAGGCGCTGGAACATTGCCTTCAAACTGTTCATGGCCCTGGTGGTGGCCGTGTTCCTGACGGTCTACCTGGTTGATCGGATGGATATCTCCCCGGGCAGCCTGAGCACCGGGAAACATACCGCGCTGATAGATGTACAGGGCATTATTGCCGCCGGTGGAGAAGCCAGGGCTGATTACGTGACCGCGAGCCTGCGGGCGGCTTTTGAAGATCACAACACAGCCGGCGTCATTATCCGTATCAACAGTCCCGGGGGAAGCCCGGTGCAGGCAGGTCATGTCAATGATGAAATCAATCGCCTGAAAACTGACTATCCCGACGTTCCGGTGTACGCGGTGCTCGGCGACCTGTGCGCGTCAGGTGGCTATTATATCGCCGTGGCGGCGGATAAAATCTATGCCGACAAGGCCAGCCTGGTCGGTTCAATCGGAGTCATTATGGCTGGTTTCGGGTTTGTGGACGCGCTGAACAAGCTGGGTGTGGAACGGCGGGTTTATCATGCCGGCGAACACAAGGCCTTTCTTGACCCTTTCTCGCCGCAAAACGACGCCGACCTGGAACATCTTGACCGACTTTTGAACGACATATATCAACAGTTTGTGGAAACCGTGAAGAAAGGGCGCGGAGAACGCCTGAGTGATGATGAAAGAATTTTCTCCGGCCTGGTGTGGACCGGCGAACAGTCCCTGGAGTTAGGCCTGGTGGACGAACTGGGTAACGCCGAATATGTTGCCCGGGAAGTGATCGGTGCCGAAGATATAGTGGATTTTACTTATCAGGACACTTTCTTGGAGCAGTTCTCACGCGAACTGGGGTCATTCTTTTCTGGTCTGACGAAGCAAGGTATAAACACCTATAAGCTATATTAATCAATAGTATACTATCATTATATAAAGTAAACTATTAAGGTATTTCATAACCTTCATTGCGTAGCATCCCCAACAGGCTTATCACGGGCAGCCCCAGCAGGGCAGTATTGTCATCAGCGCTTATCTTGTGAACCAGGGTAATACCGGCGGCTTCCGATTTGAAACTGCCGGCACAATCGTAGGGTTCATCCAGCTCCAGGTAGCGGTCTATCTCAGCATCGGTTAATTGCCTGAAGTGAACCTGCGTGTTGACCCTGTCAAGTTGCCGGCGTCCGGTCCTGTTGTTGATGAGACAAACACCGGTAATGAAATTCACGACCTGCCCCGACATCATTCTCAACTGCTCGACTGCGCTCGCATAATCCCCCGGCTTGCTCAGGATGTGCCCGTTTACCGCAGCCACTTCATCTGAGCCGATAATAAGCGCATCAGCGTATACTTTTGCCACTTCCAGGGCCTTGGAGAGCGTCAGCCTGTCCACCAAGGCCTCCGCGGTTTCACCATCTCCGCAGCTTTCATCTATGTTCGGAGGGTGAATCCGAAAAGGAAGCCGCAAGCGCTCAAGCAATGCCTTGCGGTGGGCCGATGAAGAAGCCAGGATGAGTTGAATATCCGCCATTATTACATGATGATCCATGAACTGCTTTGCAGTCAACAGGGTAAGCGACTTTCCCACAGGTTTTCCATTGTTTGACAGTACGTCCCGCAATCGCTAAACTTGCGCTTCTGATGCCGTCGGAACTGCCCCAATCCATTGCACCCGAGCGCTTTGCAAAAGAAAATGTGCGTCTGCAGGGGCAACTTGCACTGCGTAACATGAAGCGCCTTGCGCGACTATTGGCAGGCACCGAAGGTGCGGTTAACCTTGAACTGGATTTTTGCCGTACCGAGGACGGATTGAGTTGTATTACCGGCAGGTATGACACCGATTTGCTGTTGACCTGCCAGCGCTGCCTTGAACCGATGAAGGTCAAACTGGCGGATACAATCAATGTCGGCATACTGGTTGAAGGCGCATCGAATAAATTGCCCGCATCGCTGGAACCGCTGCTGTTGGTGCAGGATTCCATCTTGCTGGCAGATTTTATTGAAGAGGAAATTTTACTGGGCTTGCCGATTTCGCCGATGCACGAGCCGGGGGATTGCCCAGCGGCTGATGTGGCAATACCGCGCCGGTATGGCGCCGTTACGAGCCCGTTTCAAGTATTGGAGACACTAAAATCCGGTTAACAGGAGAACCTGATTATGGCTGTACAACAAAGAAAAAAATCAAAGGCAAAACGGGATTCCCGGCGTGCTCACGACTCGCTGAAGCCCCCCAGCTTATCAATTGATCCCACCACGGGCGAAGTCCACAGACGCCATCATATCAGCCCCGACGGGTATTATCGGGGAACAAGAGTGCTGCTGGATACCGAGGAAGAGGATGTTTAAAGAACCCCTGACTCAATCAGGGGCGCTTTAAACAATACCATTTGAGATCGTTACTGATCTGAAATGGGCTACCGTATTGCGCTCGATGCCATGGGAGGAGACCATGGCCCAGGAGAGATTGTCCCAGCAGCGATATACTCACTGAGTAAACACCGGGACCTCGAACTGCTGCTGACGGGACCGACGGATATCATCACACCGAGGCTGGCGCACCTGCGTCACGACCTGGCTGTCCGCGTTCAGGTCGTACATGCGCCCGAGGCCATAACAATGGACGAAGCGCCTTCCTCTGCACTGCGCAACAAGAAGAAATCATCCATGCGGGTTGCCATCGAGCAAGTCAGAAACGGGCAGGCACAAGCCTGTGTCAGCGCCGGCAACACCGGCGCGCTGATGGCAATTTCCCGCTATATTCTCAAAATGCTGCCGGGAATAGACCGGCCAGCCATCTGCACTATCATCCCGGGCATCAACAACAACACCCATATCCTGGACCTGGGGGCAAACGTTGATTCAAGCCCGGAACAATTATTCCAGTTTGCGGTGATGGGCTCGGAATTGACCGCGGCCGTTGAAAATATCGCCGCGCCGAAAGTGGCTTTATTGAACGTAGGCACTGAAGAAAACAAGGGAAATGATCGCGTGAAAAAGGCAAAAATCATGCTGGACAGGAGCCATATCAATTTCATGGGGTTTGTCGAGGGTAACCATATTTATTCAGGTGACGCGGATGTAATCGTGTGCGACGGTTTTGTCGGCAATATCGCACTGAAGGCCAGTGAGGGTGTGGCGGAATTTTTCCTGCATCATGTTACCAGCAGTTTTCGGCGAAACCTCTATGGCAGACTGGTCGCGCTTATTTCAATGCCGATCCTGAAGTCCATTCGCAGAAACACCGACCCAAGGCGCCACAACGGCGCCAGCCTGCTCGGATTGCGCGGCATTGTAATCAAAAGCCACGGCAGCGCAGACAGGGTTTCATTTGCGCATGCGATAGAGGAGGCAATTCTTGAAGTCGAAAAAAATATACCGGCGCGCATCACCTCCCGGCTGGAAGCGCTGTTAACCGGAAACTGACCGGTGTATTACTCCCAAATCACGGGTTGTGGCGGCTATCTTCCGGAGCGAATCATGCTCAATTCGGAGCTGGAGCGCCTGGTGGAGACCAGCGATGAATGGATTCGTTCAAGAACAGGCATAAGACAACGGCACATTGCCAGGGAGGACGAAACCACGTCCGATATGGCCCTGAATGCGGCGCTGAGGGCCCTGGATATGGCCGCTACGGAGCCCGGCGCCATTGACCTGATTATCGTCGCCACCTCAACGCCCGACCTGGTCTACCCCAGCACAGCCTGCTTGCTGCAGAAGAAAATGGGCTTGCGCAACGGCTGCGCGGCATTTGACGTACAGGCCGTGTGTTCCGGTTTTGTTTATGCGTTGAATATTGCAGACAAGTTTATCCGCAGTGGCGAGACCCGCTGCGCGCTGGTTATCGGCGCCGACATGAATTCGAGGATACTGGACTGGACAGACCGCTCGACCTGCGTGTTATTCGGTGATGGCGCCGGCGCGGTAGTCTTGCACAGCAGTGACAAACCCGGGATCTACAGGACATTGTTGCACGCCGATGGACATTACAGCGAATACCTGACAGTGCCGTCAGGTGTTTCCAATCCGACGGCGGAACCCTTCATCCGCATGCGCGGCAATGAGGTATTCAAATTTGCCGTACAGAAAATGGATGAGATCGTGGGTGAGACACTGGACGGAACCGGCCTGGCAAAAAAGGATATAGACTGGCTTGTGCCGCACCAGGCAAACCAGCGAATTATTGCCGCTACCGGTAAGAAGCTGGGCATCAGCATGGATAACGTGATTTTGACCGTGGGAGAGCACGGAAACACCTCGGCTGCGTCCATCCCCCTGGCATTCGATACCGGCGTTCGTGACGGGCGCATCAAGCATGGAGATGTGATCTTCATGGAAGCCGTAGGTGGTGGTTTTACCTGGGGTTCGGCAGTTCTCAAGTATTAAGGGAAACTCCGGACTTAATCCTCAGAGGTTCCTTAACCCTGACAGCACGGTTACTACATATGGCAGACAACTTCGCATTCGTTTTCCCCGGACAGGGTTCCCAATCCGTGGGCATGCTCGCCGACCTGGTGGATAACTACCCGCTGGCGGGCACAATATTTGCCGAGGCCTCGGCAAAACTGGGCTATGACCTGTTGTCCCTGTGCCGGCACGGGCCCGAAGAAAAACTGAATCAAACAGAATATACCCAGCCGGCATTGCTGACTGCGGGCTATGCCGCCTGGCGTGTCTGGCAGGAGCAGGGTGGTGCCCGTCCGGGATACATGGCCGGGCACAGCCTGGGTGAGTATACCGCGCTGGTTTGTGCCGGGGTCATACATTTTACCGACGCCGTCACGCTGGTAGCCGAACGGGGCCGGTTTATGCAGGAAGCTGTTCCCGGTGGTACGGGGTCGATGGCCGCGATATCCGGCCTGGATGATGAGACAGTAATCGGGGTCTGCGCCGAGGCTGCCCGCGATGAAGTTGTTGCGGCGGCCAATTTCAATTTTCCGGGACAGGTGGTCATTGCCGGTCATGCCACGGCGGTGGAGCGGGCCTGCAACCTGGCCAAGGATTCGGGCGCCAGGAGAGTGACGCCTTTGCCGGTCAGCGTGCCCTCCCATTGCCGCCTGATGGCGCCGGCTGCGGAAAGACTGCGATTGCTGGCAAGTGAGATTACCTTTGCGCCTGCGGACATCCCGGTTATACAAAATGTCGATGCCGTAGCACGCACCGACCCCGACGCAATAAAACAAGCGCTTGTTCTGCAGTTGCACCAGTCCGTGTTATGGTCAAAATGTGTCGCGGCAATGCAGTCACTGGGGATTACCACAATCATGGAGTGCGGCCCGGGCAAGGTGCTAAGCGGCCTGATTAGACGAATCGATAAAAATATTGTCTGCGCCAACATTTCTGACACGGACACCTTGAACGCAGCGTTACTGATATAATCAACGGATGGATTTACATCTCAAACAACAGGTTGCCCTGGTTACGGGCGCAAGCAGGGGCATAGGAAAAGCAATCGCCGCGCGGCTTGGCCGTTCCGGCGCATTCGTTGCAGGCACGGCAACAACTGAATCCGGCGCTGACGGGATCGATAAATTTTTCCGTGAACAAGGACTGGAAGGCCGTGGCTTCGTGCTGGACATCAGCGCCGATGATTCGGTCGCGCAACTGGGTGAAATATTGAAATTGGCGTCCATAACGCCGTCAATTCTCGTGAATAATGCGGGCATCACCCGCGATAACCTGATGTTGAGGATGAAGCAACAGGAATGGGATGATGTCATCAATACCAATCTGAACGCCGTGTATCGCTTGAGCAAATTATGCCTGCGCAACATGGTCAAGGCGCGCTATGGTCGCATTATCAATATCACCTCCGTCGTGGCTCTGTCCGGAAACCCCGGACAAACCAATTACGTAGCTGCCAAGTCAGGCATCATAGGCTTCACCCGTGCACTGGCCAAGGAGACCGGCAGCCGCGGCATCACTGTCAACTGTGTTGCGCCGGGATTTATTGATACCGACATGACCGCTGACCTCGCAGACGGGCAGCGCGAAAAACTGCTTGAACAAATCCCTCTCGGGCGTCTCGGCATTGCCGATGACATTGCTTATGCCGTTGAATTTATTGCTTCACCGGCTGCCGGCTATATCAGCGGCGAAGTACTGAATGTCAATGGCGGCATGTATATGGCGTGAGCTGTTACCGGCATTTGTCTTGCGGGAACACTTTCTATCTGCCCTGATTCAGACTATAATGAACAGGCGCTACAATACTTTTATTTTGACGGCACATCCCTGTACCGCAGGAAACCCTGACATAATCAAAGGTTCCTTGTTTGTTGCATAGATGTGTTTCAAATTGCCAAAAAACAACTTGAAAGCAAGGATTATTTGGCTTATCGTACACCGGCTTGTGGTCTTGGTACCGTAGAAGGAGGTTATATCACATGAGCAATGTTGAAGAACGAGTGATGAAAATCATTGTTGAGCAACTGGGGGTAAAAGAAGAGGAAGTTACCAGTGAAGCATCGTTTGTTGATGATCTTGGCGCTGATTCACTTGATACAGTGGAACTGGTAATGGCTCTTGAAGAAGAATTCAAAATCGAGATTCCTGATGAGGACGCAGAAAAAATAACAACCGTTCAACAGGCAATTGACTATATTGATACACATCTTGAATAATCGCTCCAACTAAGTCCCTGACAAGGCCGCTGAACCCGGTTGACCGAAAGCGGCCTTTTTTCATATCAATAATTACCATTTCCCGACAGTGAACAAGCGAAGGGTTGTTATTACCGGCCTTGGTCTGGTTACTCCTCTGGGAAATACGGTGGATGAGTCCTGGAATAATGTGCTGACAGGCAGCAGCGGGATTTCCGCGATCACCGACTTTGATGCGAGCGACTATCCCGTCAGGATAGCCGGATTGATAAAAGACCTTGATCTTGATCCCTATATCCCGAGGAAAGATCAGAAAAAGATGGGCACCTTCGTCCATTACGGTATGGTTGCGGGGATTCAGGCTGTCAGTGACGCGGGTATCGATCCGGAACACGTGGACCCACACCGGGTCGGTGTTGCCGTAGGTTCGGGGATAGGCGGTATCTACGGTATAGAAAAGGCGAAAGAAACCATAAGGGACGCAGGTCCCAGACGTATCTCGCCATTCTTTGTGCCCGCAAATATTATCAACATGATCTCCGGTAACCTGTCTATTCGATATGGTTTCAAGGGACCTAATTTCTGCATTGTCACCGCATGCGCGACCGGTACCCATAATATTAGTGAGGCCGCCAGGCTCATTGAGTATGGCACTGCGGATGTAATGGTGGCAGGTGGCGCCGAGTTTGCGTCATCACCCACGTCCATGGCCGGATTTGCGAATGCAAGAGCATTATCCACCCGTAATGACACACCACAGCAAGCGAGCCGGCCCTGGGATAAGGACAGGGACGGATTTGTATTGAGCGACGGCGCCGGTGTCATCGTCATGGAAGAATATGAACACGCCAGGTCCAGGGGCGCCAATATATATGCCGAAATTGCCGGTTCTGCAATGAATGGCGATGCGTATCATATGACTGCGCCGTCTGAAGACGGAGAAGGGGCGATACGATGCATGCAGATGGCCTTGGACGATGCGGGCATCGACAAGACCAGCATAGATTACATCAACGCCCACGGTACCTCGACGCCGGCGGGCGATATTGTCGAGAGCAATGCCGTGAAGGCGGTCTTTGGCGAACATGCAACGCGCCTGGCCGTCAGTTCCACAAAATCCATGACCGGCCACATGCTTGGCGCTGCCGGCAGTGTCGAAACAATATTCTGCGTACTGGCCTTGCGCGACCAGGTGGCGCCACCCACTATTAACCTGGATAATCCCGATCCTGCCTGTGACCTGGATTATGTTCCTCATGCGGCGCGGGAGATGGAATTGAACCACGTGCTATGCAATTCCTTCGGCTTCGGTGGTACCAACGGGTGTGTCATACTGGGACGCGTTTGAGTTGACGTGATCGGCGCACTGGTCAACGGCGAGCCCGGCAGCGTCATTTCCATTCACGATCGCGGTCTTCAATTCGCCGACGGCGTGTTCGAGACGATAGCAGTTCAATCGGGTGAGATGCTGTGCGGCGATGCGCATTTTGCCAGGCTGGAGAAAGGCTGCCGGCATTTGTCTATTGCCTGTCCGGACAGGGGTCTGCTGGAACGCGAGGCACGGCTGCTTAGCCGGTCACAGGCATCGGCCGTGCTGAAAATCGTCATTACCCGCGGTGCAGGCGGACGCGGCTATGCGCCTTCCGACAACATTTCGCCCAACAGGATCATCACGCTCCATGAGCGTCCGGCCTACCCGGCATCCTATTACCGCGCCGGCATCCCGTCATTTATCTGTTCCCGCCGCGTTGCTCACCAGCCTGACCTTGCCGGCATCAAACACCTCGGCCGGCTGGAACAGGTGTTGCTGCGCGCTGAAGTCGCTAACACGTCCTGCCCGGAAGGCGTAGCGCTGGACCTGGACGGTAATGTCATTGAGGGTTCCATGAGCAACCTGTTCATGGTAAAAAATGGCAGGTTTGTTACCCCGGACCTCTCCCGTTGCGGTATTGAAGGTGTGATACGAAACACAATCATCGACTACAATAACGCTGCGGGCATTGAAACGGCAATCAGGGAAATAAAGCCTGAAGACTTGTATGACGCAGATGAAGTATTCTACTGTAACAGTGTGATTGGCATCTGGCCGGTCAGTCGCATCAATACTAAAATGTTCGACAATATCGATACGGCCCTGACGCTGATCAAGAATCTCACCGCCGATAAGGTTATTGCAACAGTATGATGAAGAAACTGTTATTCATCCCGGCTGTTCTGGTCGCGCTAATCGGATGGTGGCTGTACCAGGACATGCAGAGAGTGTTGAACGCACCACTCAAGCTTGAGCGGTCCGAACTTTTCGCGATTGAACCGGGCATGTCCCTGCATTCGGTTGCCGACGAGGTCGCGCAACGGGGCTGGTTCGACTATCCGTACTACCTTCAGCTCGAAGGCAAATTTCGCGGCGTCGAAGGCCTGGTAAAAGCCGGACAATACCAGGTTGAACCCGGTACCACGGCGCGCGCGCTGCTCGATATGATAGTTTCGGGAAAAGTAGCCCAACATTTACTGACGATACCGGAAGGTTGGACATTCTCGCAGATCCTGGCTGCGCTTCATGAGCATCCGCATATCAGCAGGGTATTGGCAGCAACGGACCCGGACCGCGTGATGGCGGAAATTGGCTATCCCGGCTATTCGGCGGAAGGGCGTTTTTTTCCCGATACCTATTATTTTCCGGCCGGGACTACTGATGTTGAATTCCTGCGCCGCGCATTCAAACAGATGGAAACGGTATTGAGCGAAGAATGGGCGATGCGCATGACCGGGTTGCCTTACCGGTCGCCGTATCAAGCGTTGATCATGGCGTCGCTGATTGAGAAAGAAACCGCGGTGTCTGACGAGAGGGAAAAGATTGCCGGCGTGTTCATACGCCGCCTGCAAAGAAACATGAAACTGCAGACGGACCCTACCGTGATCTATGCACTGGGAGCAAACTTTGACGGCGATATCCGACACAAGGACCTGAATATCGATTCGCCCTTCAATACGTACCGTTACAAAGGCTTGCCCCCTACACCGATTGCCGCTGCGGGAAGAGCATCCATTCGCGCAGCCTTGCAACCGGAGGCCGGCGAAGCCCTGTATTTTGTCGCAACAGGAGATAACGGGCGTCACTATTTTTCCCGCACGCTAGCGGAACACAACCGGGCGGTAGCAAAGTATCAATTACAATAGGTTCCGTAGAGGCAGTCCAACGAAGCATGACGAAAACAAATTACTATAACGCAGGATTTTTTTTGTCAGGCGAGGCGGGCAACGAAAGAGCGAGGGAGTGTACATATTGGTACATGACCGAGCGAATGAGGCAGCCCAACGAAGCATGACGAATACAAATTACTTTAACGCAGGATTTTTTTTGTCAGGCGAGGCGGGCAACGAAAGAGCGAGGGAATGAGGCAGCCCAACGAAGCATGACGAAAAAAAGACAAGTTAAAGGGAGTTTTATAACGTTTGAGGGTATAGAAGGAGTAGGCAAAACCACCCAGGCGCGAGAAGCTTTTGACCTCCTGAATGCCAGGAATCCCGGGAACGTTGTGATGACTCGCGAGCCTGGCGGCACCGGTTCCGGAGAAGCCATACGTGAGATCATGCTGACAGCCGGGAATAACGGAATTGATGGGATAACGGAGCTGTTGTTGGTCTTTGCAGCCAGGCGCATACACCTGCGCGACGTGATTGAGCCTGCTCTCAACGCAGGTAAAATCATACTATGCGACAGGTTTACCGATGCCACGTTTGCTTACCAGGGAGGAGGGCGCGGCGTGGATGATAAACTGATAGCGCTGCTGCAGGACATGGTGCAGGGTACGCTCAGACCGGACCTGACCCTGCTGCTGGATGCCCCGGTCGAGGTCGGCCTTGAGCGCATCACCGGCCGCAGTAAACCTGATCGGATGGAGGCGGAGACAATCAGTTTTTTCCGGCGAGTCCGGCGCAAGTACCTGGACCTGGCCGCTCAATATCCCGAACGAATCCGCGTCATTGATGCGACCAGGGAGCCTGCCGAAGTGGCAACTGAAATACGCACAATACTTGAGACACAGGGTCTATGTCTGCCCGAATAATTCCGGTTAAGCGAACATGCCATACCCCTGGCAGGTAAATCAATGGGAGCAGGTCAGGCTTGCCGCCGACCGCAACAAGCTCGCGCATGCGTTGTTGTTGAGCGGGGCAGCGGGAAGCGGCATAAGGCAATTTGCTCTGGAATTTTCGCACTACCTGTTATGTGAAGCGCCTGTGCAAGGAGCAGCATGCGGCCAGTGCCACTCCTGTATCCTGTGCAAAGCCGACAATCATCCTGATATCAGGTTGATTAGCCCGGAAGAGCAGGATTCCAGGATCAAGGTGGACGCGATCCGTGACCTGATTAGCTACTTACAGCTCAGCAACCAGTACGGCAAACATAAGATCGCAGTTATTGAACCGGCCGAGGGAATGAACCGGCACTCCGCCAACAGCCTGTTGAAAACCCTGGAAGAGCCTGCGGCGTCGGCATTGTTGATACTGGTCTCCTATCAACCGGCAAAATTGCCGGTAACCCTGCGCAGCCGTTGCCAGAATATCAGTTTCAACCTGGCGGACCGGGAAGCGGCATCCAAATGGCTGGGCAAACAGGTTAATGACCCCGCGCGCGCCGATGACCTGCTTGAACTTGCCGGCGGCGCGCCGCTCAAGGCCCTGGACATGGATGAAATGGGCGCGCTGCAAAGCTGGGAGGAGATGCTGCAAGATTTGCAGAAGGCCGGCCGGCCGGAAACAGACCCTGCCAGGATGGCAGAAAAATGGCACAAGGATGATGTCACAGAAACGATGAAGCGGTTGCTGCTGCTGTTCAGTAAAATGACCCTGATGCGCGCACTGATGCACTCACCTGGAGCAGGGAAAACCACCCGCCAACCCGTGTTTGACACTGAACTGCGGCGTATCGTACACAGTTTGTCCCTCAGCAGCCTGCTTGACTGTTACGATATAACCCTGAAGAATTATCATCTTCTGACCGGTGAGACCAACCTCAACAAGCAAAGCCTGCTGGAAGAAATAATCGTGCATTGGCAGTCAATCCACAGTAATAATTCCGCAGATAACGCAGATTAATGCTGATTAACGCGCTGCCGTTTCACCACGAATAACAAAATTGAGCAACAATCATTGAAAAATATGTATTTAGTCGATTCTCATTGCCATATCCCGCTGATAGAGATGGAAGGGGGCGCGGATGCGGTCATCGGCGCGGCACGGGAGGCCGGGGTAGGGCATATGCTGTGTGTATCGATAGACCTTGAATCCTATCCTGCCATCAAGTACCTGGCGGATACGCACGCAGATATATCCGCATCGGTGGGCGTACATCCAAATTCCGACAGTGAAATCAAGCTGTCAGAAAAAATACTGCTGGAACTTGCCGATGATACCGATGTCATC
The DNA here is from genome assembly GCA_965221335.1 of Gammaproteobacteria bacterium. Lineage (GTDB taxonomy): Bacteria > Pseudomonadota > Gammaproteobacteria > Eutrophobiales > Eutrophobiaceae > JAAXHV01. The sequence goes on from CBDCSC010000006.1 coordinate 451,698, forward strand.
GCCATCGGCGAAACAGGACTGGATTACTACAGGAGCCAGGGCGACCTGGATTGGCAGAGAGAGCGGTTTCGCATACATATCCGTGCAGCTAAGCAGATAGGCAAGCCGCTTATTATCCACAGCCGCGAAGCAAAAGCAGATGTAATAGAAATTCTCGCTCAGGAAGGCGCGGATGCTATCGGCGGGATAATGCATTGCTTCGTTGACGACCTGGAAACGGCAAAACAGGCGATAGATTTGAATTTCTACATCTCGTTTTCCGGCATCGTCACTTTTCGCAATGCAAAAGACCTGCAAGATGTTGCACGTGAACTCCCCCTGGACCGGCTCCTGGTCGAAACCGATGCGCCATACCTTGCGCCCGTCCCTTACCGCGGCAAGCTGAACCAACCGGCTTACGTACGCCACGTGGCGGAGAAAATTGCCGAATTGAAGGACATTGAAGTGCCAGAGGTTGTCTCCGCAACAACGCAGAATTTTGCAAGACTGTTCAGCCTGGAACTATAATGAGGATAATGGAAACTCTGAGATTTAATCAGAGGTTCCTAGGATATCAAGTGATTTATCAAGTTGCGTAATGCTATTGTAATAATGCGGAGAAAAGCGAATGGCGCCTCCGCGTAGCGCACAAATCACACCGTTCTCCATTAGCCGTTTGAACAGCGTTTCCTGATCTTCTCCAATGACCTGAAAAGCTACGATTCCAGCCCTTTGTTCTGCCCGGGTCGGCGTGATCAAGCGTATCCGGTCATTTTGTATCATTTTTTCAACCAGGTATGACACCCTGGCTTCGAGTTCCCGACTGATAAACGCGATTCCCAGGTCAGCAACCAGGCTTAGGCTTGCAGACAGCGCAAAGACGCCCAGCAGGTTATTGGAACCCGGTTCGAAGCGCCTTGCGGTCGGTGACGGTTGCCAGGAACGGAGGTCGAAATCATCCGGCGTAGTCGTCATGTGCCACCCGTGCTGGTACAGGTTCAACTCATCCCGGACCGCTTCATTGGAATAAAACAGGGCGATACCTTCCGGGCCGAGCATCCACTTGTGGGCGTCAGCCATCACGAAGTCAGCCTGTATTTTCTGCACATCGACCGCCTGGGCGCCGATACTCTGGATCGCATCGACACAGAACAGTATGTTGTTTGTCTTGCAGAACTCTCCCAGTAATTCCAGGTCCAGCCTGATGCCGCTGCTGAATTGAACGGAACTGATGCTCAGCAACCTGGTGCGCTTGTCACAGGCATCAATCAGTGCCTGTTCTGATGGCGTCTCCCTGATGTTCACCTTCTTCAGCTTCACGCCATAGGTCTTCTGCGCATCCCAGGGAATCCAGTTGGAAGGAAATTCCTCGGCAGAGGTCACCACGTTATCGCCCTGGTTCCACCTGATGCCTGCGGCTACCACCGACAAGGCCTCGGAGGTATTTTTCAGCAGCGCGATATCATCAACGGAAGGCGCGTGCAGGAGTTCCCTGGCCTGCCGGCGCAAGCGGTTTTCTGTTTCACTGAACAGGTAATACCGGCTGGCGCCATAAGTGACGTTTTCGCGGGCGAATTCGACCACCGCCTTGCGAGTCCGCTCCGGCCACGGAGCCACGCCCGCATGATTCAGGTATATCAGCCCTTCTGCCTGGGGAAATTCCTTGCGTATTGTGTTATCGTTGGACATCTGCATTGTGTTATTGAATCACACGACATGCATCATACCTCACGCAAGCCCAGATACAACTACTGCTACAACCACTGCAACAGCGCCGTCAGCCGGCCTTGTCCACCTGCGGGAATAAAACCATGAAACAATCAAACAAGTTCGCCGGCGTCCATTTGGTCGGCAGCATCGCGATGGACAATTGTGAACAGGTATTTCGCGATGTCAGCGCGTCGCTGGGCCCTTATCTTCAGAATATTCCGGACGGTGAGACCGGTGAGCGGTCACGCTGGATTTATTTTCAGAGAAGCATGCTTTTGGAACATCCGGCCATGGAGATCGATTCTACTGAACCGGAGCTGTCGATATACCAGTGGGACGGCAAATTGCTGCGTTCCCTGCCGTTGTTGCGCTTCAGGCAAGATGCCAACCCGGACGAGGTCGAGTTCCAAACCGGTTATGACCAGGCAGCGGATTATTCTTATGGCATATTCAAACGACTGCGGGAGGAGGGCGCGATACCCGCCGGAGTCCGCTTCCAGGTATGCCTGCCCACACCAATGGCCAGTTGTTACATGTACATCAGCCCCAAGTCCTATGACGATTACCTGCGTGTCTACCAAAAATCGCTGCTGAAAGCGCTGAACAGGATACTTGAGCTAATCCCCCATGAAGACCTGTGCATACAATACGATGTCTGCCAGGAAGTGCTGCTGTTCGAAGATTACTTCCCGTATCGTCCCCCGGACTACCAGGAACAGATATTTACCGAACTGGCAGCGCTGGGAGATGCCGTGCCGGAAGAGGTCACACTCGGGTACCACCTGTGCTATGGCACCCCGTATGATGAGCACCTGGTCATGCCGAAAGATGCTGGCATACTGGTGCAACTGATGAACATCATTATCGGCGGCGCCAAAAGGCGCGTCGACTTTCTGCACATACCAGTTCCCAAGGACCGTACTGACCAGGCATATTTCGAACCGTTAACGCAATTCACCGGTTCAACAAAAGTATATTTCGGCTTGATCCACCATGATGATGAAGCCGGCGACCTAGAACGCATCAAGGTCGCCCGCGATTACGTTAACGACTTCGGTATCAGTACCGAATGCGGCTGGGGCAGGGCGGACCCGAAACGGGTCCCGGCCCTGCTTGCCAGCCACAAAAAAGCCGCCGAGACATTGCTGGCCCCCGGGAGCGCGGGCGTCTCGCCCGCAGGCAAGCGGAACGCCAGCGATCCCAGGTAGACCACAAGGTACGTTTAAGAAAGATGATTATGAGCATCGAAACTCTGACAGCGAAATATCTGGGAAACACACAAAACTCGGCCAGGTTGGCGGAGCGGGCCCGCCGGATCATGCCCGGTGGTGATACTCATGGGCATTTTTATAATCCCCCATACCACATCACTATAGACCATGGTAAAGGAAACTCTTTATACGATGTAGACGGCAATCAATACCTGGACTGTGTCAACGCCTACTATATGCACATTCATGGGCATTGTTTTGCTCCGATAGTTGAAGCGCTCGATAATCAGCTTCAGTCAGGTACGGGTTTTGGCATGCCCACTGAGGTCCAGATCGAATTTGCTGAACATCTTTGTCAATGGGTACCCTCTCTTGATGAGATTCGGTTTGTTTCTTCAGGAAGTGAAGCTACCAGTATGGCGATTAGGGCGGCTAGGGCTTTCACTGGAAAACAAAAGATTGTCAAGCTGGAGGGTGGCTATCATGGGAATCATAATATTGGCGAAATCAACTCCTTTGGTGGCTCCCTCGACAGGGAGGAATTGAAAATCTCGCCTGAGATAGGTTGCGAAGGGAGTGAGTTAAACGATGTCATTCTCTTTCGTTTTAATGACACAGACCAACTAAGGGAAATTGCTAAAGTCCATTCCAATGAAATAGCAGCGCTAATCATCGAGCCTTTTATCATCCCGTCGGGCAGTATTCCGTTCGAACCTGGCTTTCTTCAGACCATTCGAGATATTACCCGGGAAGCCAATATTGTCCTCATTTTTGACGAGGTTGTTACCCTGCCATTCGAAAATGGAGGCCTTCAGAAACACTATGGTGTGATACCGGATCTCACAACCATCGGGAAAGGTATTGGTGGGGGCCTTCCCATAGGGGCCTGGGGCGGCAGAAAGGAGATTATGGAATTGTGGAATCCGGAAAGGGGAGATGATGCCGTGCTAATGGTGAGCACATCCGCCGGTAACCCCATGAGCATGATAGCCGGTTTAACTGCCATGCGTCACTTGACACCGGAACTTATCGAACAACGTAATATGTTAGGTCAGCGTCTCAGAAAAGGGATGAATCAGGCATTTAACAAAGCCGGAATTCATGGTCAGGTAACAGGAACCGCACATTCATTTTGGGTACATTGGACCGACCAACCTGTCAGGAATCCCCATGACGTCGGCATGGCCATCTCAAGAGCGGGCGATGAAATAAGAAACCTGTTATTTCTGGGGATGAGACATCACGGTGTATACCTTTTCCCCAGTCCAAGTATTTTTGGCCATATCTCAACCGCCATGCAGGAAGACGATATAGATACGATAATCAAGGCCCTTGAGCAGACCTTATTTGAGATCAAGCCTTTTATCAAAAGCGAAAGTGGTCTTGTATACGCTTAGTCATTTTCCACCGTAAACGGGTCTTCGGAATGCGACGGAGCAGGCCGAATGGAACCTGCATAGATTACCGTTTCGTACTTTCCCGACGCAATCATTAGTTGTTGCGTGATAGTCGGCGTGCCAGTGACTTCGTCTTTATTATTCGTTCAATAGAGAGAGGGTGACTGATGCAGTATCCTCTACAGGCGCCACTTTTTCTGCGCGGGTTATCACGTAGCCTAACAGCGCCTTCCGGATCATAACCGGCTTCCACGGCCCAGATTATACCCAGGTAGTCAGCTTCACGTTCGTTGTCGCGCCGGTATCTGCTACTGTCAACATCCTGTTGGTGGCGAGGTGGTTTGTCCCTATGCTCAGCGCTGTGATCAAGCCTTAGATGGGCTAATTCATGGCCAATAAGCGCTGCGGCCATATGCACGTCAGTGCCCAGTATGTCCAGCATCTTGAAATTGATGCCGATGACATTGAAGAATTGGGTGGTTTCCTTGTCCGTGTATCTGGAGAACGTTGTGCCCTGAATGTAGGCCGTTTGCTTACCACCTTTTTTTCGGTATAAGATCTCGACTGCTTCAGGATATATGCTCAGCCTCTTTCGGCCTGCAAAAGCATTAGCAAATTCACCTCCGTCAACCAAAAATAACCTAGCATCAGTTTCAGCGACTTCTTCCATGGCCTTCATTACAGAATACAGATAAATCAGTTGCATTCTTTCGATCTTTATCAAGGATTTATCATGGCTGGTGGTCAGATGAATGGTATCTGTATCGGCTTTGATCAGGTCGTTGATATGCCATACATATAAATAAGACATGGCATTCACATTGCCCAATGTAAAAAATAGGAGACAGCCAATCAGACCAGTTAGTCTGGTAGTGTGGTTCTTGAAACTCGCATTCATGCTGCAATCCTAATCAGGAGATAATGGTTTGTCCAACATAATCTTGCCCAACTTTGCTGTTTAAATTTTATTGGCAGACCTACGCCCTTATCCCATTCCCGCGCAAGCGGGAATCCAGTAAAATAAAGGGTCGCCCTCCGGGCGACACAGAATCTGACTGGACTCCCGCTTTCGCGGGAGTGGTACGGTGGCGGGGTTTGCTGGAGTGGTACGGCGTAATATCCCGGTCTGTGCCAAAAGTTACATGCAGTCAGGGCGTGCAGAGCTATGATCATGAGGGTTTAGGATGAAAGTTTGAGGCCTGGGTGCACCCAAAAGTGCCCTATTTTGCCATACCTGATAGGTATTGAGATGACGACCATATAAAGATATCGGGATCTTCGATAAAAATTGGTTCCCATCAAATCCGGCCATCGTGTTTGAGATTGCGTGCAAGTGCAAACACAGAGTCTGACAGTTGTTATAGTTTGACATCTTGTCAACAGACTAGTACACTGGTCTGAAGCATAAAGAAAAGGTATTTTTGCGATGAAAGAAATAGGCGCCTATGAAGCAAAAACAAACCTCTCTGAAATCTTGCGACGGGTCGAAGCGGGTGAGAGCTTTACTATTACAAATCGTGGCAAACCGGTAGCCGATTTGGCTCCCAGCCGCACATCAACGCAACTCAGGATCAAGACGGCTATTAATAATATTCTGATAGCAAAAAAATACCCGGTCTCTGACACAACTCTGGTAGAGATGAAAGAACTTGGACGTAAATGAATTTATTTGTACTGGATAATTCGGTGGCGATGCGTTGGCTATTAAAGAGTGAGAAACCCGCCGGCCAGGAATATGCTGAAACAGTTCTAAAACGTTTATCGGACCACACTGCTCTTGTTCCAAACCTATGGCGTCTGGAAGCAGCGAATGTATTATTAAACGCCCAAAAGAAACATGATATTACTGGTGTTGAAACAGAAAGATTTATTTCTCAGTTGGAAAAGCTGCCTATACAGGTTGACCCGGAGACGGACAGACAGGCATTAGGCAGAACATTTGCATTGGCAAAAACCTACAAACTCAGTAGCTATGATGCCGCCTATCTGGAATTGGCTGTCAGAGAAAACCTGGCATTAGCCACCTTGGACATGTATTTACTGAAAGCATCGAAAAAAGCCAATGTGGATATCTTTTCGCTCAGTGAGTGAAAATGCCACTTTGGGTATTTCGATTGCGAGTACGAGTTCTTCAGCAGTCACACGGCGCTCTCCAATCTCTATCGACGATGTGGTATGCCGATCCTTGAATCCGATCCGGGTTAACCCGAAATCCGGGTTGTAATATCAGATTCCAGTTTTGCCGCTGTTTTCCTCAGTTCATCCAATAAGCTGCCAACCAGGGTCGACTGGTTTGCTCGTTTTGGCAGCGTCAAAAAAATATCGAATTTATATGAAAAGTCAAATGGAAGCCATTGTATTCCCTTGTCTTCATGGTCTATTGCCGTAAACGCAGGAACGAGTGCGATACCCAGCCCGCAGTTCACAAATTCGCATGCTTCGTGGCTGGTCGATACAGAAATTGTGTTTCTTGGTTTAACCCTGTCAAAATCCAGCTTGTTTTTTACCGCCAATCGCCAGTCTTCTTTTTCCGATTTCCAATCATCGGTTTGTGTCAACGTGATCAGCGTTTCTCCATTCAGGTCACCTGAGGATATAAGGGACTGACCCAGTTTTTCATGGTTTGGCGGCAGCACACAAACCAGCGGGGATTGGATCAACAACTCCTGTTTGACACCAAAGTTATCTCCCATTTGCATACAAAAACCCAAGTCGACACGCCCGGATGCAACCCATTCGACGATGCTCTGCGTGGTACCTGTGAGGATCGAAACGGAAAAATAATCGTAGTTACGAAGAAACCCGGCAACAACCTGTGGCAGCCATTTGTATGACATCATCGGCATCGAGCCAATACCGATATCGTATTTAACATCGCCGCTCAGGTTTTTGATAAAGTTTTCAATATGGGCAACACCCACGTAAGCGCGCTTGACCTCTTCATACAGCACTATAGCTTCAGCGGTCGGCAGCAAACGGTTATTTTTGCGCACGAACAAGTTGATGCCACTACTCGTCTCCAATAATTTCAGGTGTTTACTCACCGATGGTTGCGAAATGCGTAAATGCAGGGCGGCTGTGGTCGTCGAACCATGCTCCATCACGGCCGCAAATACTTCAAGCTGTTTCATGTTCAGTTTCATGGCTATAACCCGCCTGAGGTCATCAGTTCCGGTAGCCAAAGCGCTAGTCCTGGAAAGCAAACAAGCAGAATCATTGCTGACAGCATTAACAGAAACATCGGGAATGCCGCCTTTGACACCGTGCCAATTCCGGCTCCGCTCATAGAGTCCACGAGAAACAGGTTAAAGCCGATTGGTGGGGTCAGTAATGCCATTTCGCTGACGAGCACGATAAACACGCCAAACCATATCATGTCAATGCCGGCGCCGCGCACCATGGGTTCCAAAATAGCCATTGTCAGCAAGATCATGGAAAAACCATCCAAAAACATGCCGAGGAATAAAAAGAACATTGTCAGTACGGCTATCAACATTGTTGGCGAAAGGTTCATGCTGCCTATCCAGCGCGCAAGATCGCTCGGCAGGCCCGTAAACGCCATCGCTAGCGCGAGAAAAGAACTGCCGGCAATCAGCAACATGATCATCGACATTACCTGTACCGTACCATCCAGTGATTGGAGCAGGGTGTTAATGGTCAGACTGCCCTGGAAAAAAGACAGCGCCAGCGCGCCGATCACCCCGACGGCGGCGGCCTCTACCGGCGAGGCCAGGCCAAAAAAAATGGAGCCGATAACCGCCCCTATCAGTAACACTACCGGCACAAGCTTCATCAGTCCTCTTGTCTTTTCTGTCATGCTGGCCCGAGCTCCGCGCAATGCCTGCCCCCGTGCGGTAAACAAACCCCAGCCGAAAATGTAGCAGGAGAACAACAGCGACAACAGCAAACCGGGAAGAACACCGGCGATGAACAAGCGCCCGATCGATTCTTCCACCGTTACGCCGTAGACAATCATGGTGATCGACGGAGGTATCAGCAGACCCACGGTCCCGGCGCCGGCGAGGCTTCCCAACGCCAGCGAGTCCGGGTAACCATGTTTTTTCAGTTCAGGAACCGTCATCTTGCCGACCGTTGTCAATGTTGCTGCGCTGGAACCGGACAACGCGGCAAACGTTGCGCAGCCAAGAATATTCACGTGCAACAAGCCTCCGGGCAGACGCCGTAACCAGGGCGACAAGCCTGAAAACAGATTTTCCGACAGTTTTGAGCGAAACAAGATCTCACCCATCCAGATGAACAGGGGTAAAGAGACCAGGCTCCAGGTGGCCGCATGGGACCAGATGGTTGTCGCCATCGCATCCCCAAAATTCATGTCAGTAAACAGCAACATGGCAACCATGCCGGTTCCCAGCAGCGCCATCCCGACCCAAACGCCCAGTCCAAGAAAAGCAAGCAGCGCGGTAATCAGAATAACAACCGCAATGATATTTTCCATGATATCCGCCGTTGGATTAGTGGCTAATCACTGTTGCGACTTGCAGGAAAAAGCGCAATCAACAGTGCATGAATGAGGGCAACTGTGAAGACAAAGAATCCGAACGCCATCGGCGCTTGTGGGATCCAAAGCAGAATCTCGTCCGTTCCCGTGCTGCGGTCTCTGAGGAGTATTGAGACAATAACCATTTTGACCAGGTACAAGCTCATAAAGCAACCAAGAACGGCAGCAATCGACAAACTGATCACTTCGATCACCTTACGGACACCGCCTTGGGTCCTGTTGAGCAGCAGCGTTATCCTGATATGCCTGTTTTGACCAAACGCGTAAGCCAATCCCAAAGCGCCGGCAGCGCCAACACAATACCCCGCAAACTCGTTCGTCCCGGGAGTGTAATTTCCAAGTATTCTGTCGACTATATTGATCAGCGTCGCTACAAGCGTCATAACCACAAACAAAGACGCCAGGTAACCGCAAGCGCGGTAAACGGCATTAAGGATATTGTCAACATGCCTGCGCATTGGATTCATCATTGGGGCTTTCTCATAGGGACTTGGTGATTATAGTCCAAGCATGTCTACCGGCCGCGTAGTTTTCCGAGAATTGTTTCGCCTTCAGCGCCGGCGCGTTGTGTCCATTCCAAAGCCATCCGTTGTCCTATTTGCCGGAAATAGCCGGCCAGCTCCGGGGAGATATCCTGCACCTTCATTCCTGCCTCGCGCATTGTCGTATTATTTGCATTCTCCATCGCGATAATCTCTGACCAAATTGCTTGCTCTGTTTCGGCGGCGATCTGAAGCACTGTGGATTGTATCCCGGCATCGAGACGGTTCCATTCGTCCAGGTTTGCGATGACGGAAGAAGTCGGAAATCCGGCATTCATGGTGTAATAGTAATCGATATAATCCCATAATTTCTGGGACACGCCTGTTACGCCCGACGCAAACGAGCCGTCGATGACCGCAGTCGAAAATGCAAGAGCTATTTCTGAAGGCTCTGTTTTTGTCGGAATCCCGTCGGCTAGCTGGACTATTCTGGTGGTTGTCCGGTTATAAGTCCGTATCTTCATGCCCTTCAAGTCCTCAGGACTTTCCAGGCGGTGAGCGGAGAACAGTCCTTGAGGATTCCACAATGCCCGGTAGATAAGCTTCAGGTTTTTCTGTCTGAGGACTTCCTCCAACGCGGGTCTTGATAAGGTAATGAGTTTTTTGGCTTCTTCCATGTCCATGAGCAGGAATGGCAGGTTGCTGAGCTCGAATAACGGATGCTCAGACGGGTGTAAAAACAGGCCGGTAGAACCGATCTGCACCTGTCCGGTTCGCACTACTCGTAAGATATCCGCGGCCTTGAACAATGACCCCCCGGGATGAACGACAATTCTCAGCCTGCCATCCGTCTCGTTCCCAACCCTGCGGGCAAACTCGATATGATGCCTGGTAACAAACGCATTTGCAGAGATGGGAGTAGGGAAGTGCCATACCTGTTCCCCCCGGGTCGGAACCACGACCAATATTGAAAGCAGCAAACCTGCCCACAGTCGCCGTATCACGGTATGCATCTAATCAGTATCACGGTATGCATCTAATCATGATAAATGTTCGCTATAGGCAAGTCAGCCGGTGGCTGGTATGTTGGTTCAAGCTCAGCCATCATTCGCTTTGCCAGCATTTGTTGAAAATGAAGTGAGGTCTGTTCTTGCTTTGGCATGAAGCGTCCGCCATCGAATGCTGTTGAAGAACGGCCTGTTTGCATTTTTTCGATGATGCCGATGTCCTGATAATTGACATTCAAGGACCAGTTTTTCATCACTGTGGCGCGCGCTTCACTCAAATCTTCACGCATCGCTTCATCGCCGATGAAAAAAACAACCAGTCTTTCCCGGGTACGAACAGGCCCGAGGGGATTAAGGATAATCACTTTGAACAAGTTCGGCAAACAGGTAATCATCAGGTTGGGGGCAATATACAAGGCTTCATATTTATCCGTGTCGGCACAACCGGGAAAAACCGGAAGGGGAGGGTTAAAAGACCTGGCCACACCATCGGCGCGACCACCCAGTCCGATGTAATGATCGCCACCCAGTATCTGGTAATGATCTTCCATGGGGTTCACGCGCTGTAACTCCGGGTGCACCATCGGAACGTGGTAGCTTTCGACGAAGTTTTCGACGGCGAGTTTCCAGTTGGCGTTGACGTCAAAGGTAAAATCATAATCAGGACCGGTGCGTAACAAACCCATCGCCGGATTGCCCAGACGGTCATTTATAGGTTCCATGGCATCTTCCAGAGAGCCGGCGCCCCCGTTCAAGTTGATCATGACCAACGGTCCCCACACTGCTGTAGGAATTTCCACCAGGTTCAGGTTCTCTGCATCCATGCCCTCACAGTGATGCCTGCCGGCGCCGCCGGCATGAGGCGTTGCCAACAGCGCGCCATCCAGTGCATAAGACCAGGCATGATTGGGACAAATAATACGCGCCTGTTGATGTTTCATTTCACTGCAGAGGGCGGCGCCCCGGTGCCGGCAGATATTGTGGAACGTTCGTATCCTGCCATCATTCGCCCGCGTCAGAAGCAGCGATTGATTGGCAAATGTCGTTGGCCATAGGTCTCCACATTTGGCCACATCACCGGTCACACCCACGCAGGCCCAGGATTTTGATATGAAATGTACCAATTCAGCTTTGAATGCTTCATCCGAAGTGTAGCAATCGCCAGGCAATCCCCGGGATTGTTCAAGTACTGATTTGTAGCGGTCTTCCATTTTATTTACCGGGTAATACATCCTGTATCGGGAATTCGAAAGGCCTCTTTCTGATACGCGATAAACTGTTCCACCTGCGCGCGTTGCTCCTCATCGGACCAGTGCAGGAGTGGGGCAACAATTTCCGCTGCGCTTTGGGCTTCGGATAAGGTCAGCCTGCGCCGCCACGCCAGGCTTGTGCGTCTGAGCAACACATCAGTGAGGGTTCTTGCATATTCCTGCGTCACGCTGTGTTCCAAATCCGCAATGCGGATCTCCGGTTCATCGGCAAGAAAGGCAGGTGAATCGTCAGCCGCGGAAAACTCGAATGGCTGATAACTGGGCTGGCCTTTTGTGCCCGGGGGAGGGTATCGCGCCGTTACGGCGTCCAGAATCAATCGCCCTGTGCTTCTGTGACTCATAATCGGCCCGCCGGTGAGCGCGAAAATACCGGGAAACCCGCTTGCAGTCAGGTCATGCAGCAGGCGTTTGCGTCCTCCCACCGGGTCACCGTCGCTTTGTGTCAACGGGCGTACGCCAGCCCAACTGCTCACCACATCATCTCGCCTCAGCCGGCGTCCGGGTAACAGCGAATTGCATTCTTCTATGAGAAAGTCGATTTCGTCATCGGTGCAGCACACATTGCTTGCATCACCCGCAAAAGGCGTTTCGGTTACGCCGACCGAAAACAGGTTCTTGTGAAACGGCAGAACATAGAAAGGTTCTCCATACCTGTTTATGTGAGCAATACCAAAACCGTTGTAGGTTGCGGGCATTTTCACCACGATATGGGCGCCTTTAGTCATATGTACAAGTGGCTTTTTATGTTGCGAGGTTGGAAGAACGCTGTCTGCCCAAGTGCCTGCCATGTTCAAAATGATCGGCGCAGTCACCTCTACCGGAGAAATATGCTCGTCTACCGCATCGCGCAAGGACACCACCCAATCGCCATTCGCATCCTGTTTTTTAACACTGGCTATACAATAATTGAATAATGCAGCGCCATGCTGTTGCGCATCCAACAACATGTCTATGCAAAAGCGCTCCGGCCAGTCAAACTTGAATTCATTGTAACAGGCGATTGCCTGCAACTTGCCAGCGTTCCGAAAATCCTCGAAGAAAGGTATTTTCTCAGCATAGTTGTGTTTGATTACTTCATGATCCAGCGCGATGCGACCATCGCCCAGACAGCTTAATAACTTCAGGCCTGCCTGCAAATGCCAACTTTTGAAATCACTGTCACGATAAACAGGGAAACACATCCTGTACTGAAATATACGCTTGCCCGCGTTCGCCATATGCTCACTGACGCCGCGCATGGCCTGCCGCGCGCCGCGCAAGGCATCCAAGAAATAGCCGGGGTGTCGAGTAAAATGCCTTAGCGGATTTTTTGCCTCGAAGAATCTCAGTCCGATATGCAGCATCCGGCCTGATTTGCCGGTGGCGCCCGAACCAAAGTCCCCTTTGTCGGCAACCAGGCAGTCGTAGCCTGCCGCCGCCAGGTTCTGCGCAGCGCTGGCGCCGTTAATGCCTCCCCCAATAATGATCACATCGTAGCGCCGGTTTTGAATTGTCGTTAAAGCAACTCTCATACAGGTTTCTTCGTTTGAATTGTCTGCCGATTATCTATACCGGGTTTGCAGGAGAGCGTACAATACTTTATTCTCATGCTGCTATCAGGATAAAGAATGCTTCACTTGAGGCAATTCGCGACTATTCCATTAGTTAATAGTATAGGCAAATAATGGTATTGGATTAAATTTGCTAATTGGTATGTACTTTCATGATGACCAGCAGTTCGGAGAGACTATTATGAAAAAATCTAAATCCTACTTGTATCCGCTGCATCTTTTACTCCCTGTTATGGTTTTTGCCGGTTATGCTTATGGGCAAACCACCGCTACGCTGGAAGAAATCGTTGTGACTGCGAACAAACGCGGCGCCGCGTCACTTCAGGATACTGCCGGCAGTATTACCGCAATTACCGGGGATACGCTGGAAAAAACACTGGTGGAAGGGTTTGAAGATTACATCAAAATGGCGCCGGGACTGACTTCAGTCAGCTCCGGGCCGGGTCAATCGCAGATCGTGATTCGGGGAGTCAATTCACAGAGAATAATCCATAACGCGCCCCAAACCCGGTCGCTGGCGGGGCTGTATATTGACGAAATGCCCATTTCCGTGGCGGGATATAACCCAGATCTGGGCGTCGTCGACATTGAGCGGATAGAAGTCCTGCGCGGCCCGCAGGGCACGCTTTATGGCGCCAGTTCCATGTCCGGCACGATTCGAGTCGTTACCGCCAAGCCGGATACCGAGACGTTTTCGGGCAATGCCAGCGCCAATGTCTCGCATACCAAGAACGGTGATATCAACCACCGGCTAAAAGCGTCCGTGAATGTGCCTTTCTCGGATAAGGTCGCGCTGCGTCTGAACGCGTACAATACCTCGAAAGGCGGGTTTATCGACAATGTGGCGCCGGGCTTTGAGAAAGAGGATTACAACAGCGAGGATATCGTCGGAGCAAGAGCACAGTTGGCATATTATGGAGACAAGCTGAATGCCGTTGCAGCCTTGATGTACAACAACCTGGAAGCGGACGGCGCGTCTGACGAATATCTGCCCAACCCCGCCGATGCGCAAGTCGCCGCAGTGACCCGTGAAATGCAGACCGTCAAGGTCGTACAGGATTTTTATCACCAGGAATTTCTCGCGTTCAACTTTAATCTCGATTACGATTTGGGGCCGGTCTTGTTCACCTCCGCCACCTCGTATTTTGATACGGAAATCACGAAGAGCCTGGACGATACGTTTCGGGTGCTGGCAGTTACGCCGATCCGTGCTCCCTACAGTGATTACCAGGCATGGGATACCAGCGACTCCGTGATCCAGGAAATACGCCTGTCCTCAAACTATGATACGCGCCTGGAATGGTTGATCGGCGGTTATTACGAAGCCAACAACAGGGAGTTCCTGCAAACGCAACCGACCCCCGGGCTGAACGCTTTTTTTGTTTCCATAGGCGGCCCGCCGCCGTGCCCGACCCTGACCGGACCCTGTTTCGGCGCGGTCGCGAACTCCGTTTTTGACGGCGTGACAACCATCGATTCGGAGCAGTTCGCAGCCTTTGGCGAGGCCACGTTGAGTATCACTGATGCGATCAGGTTGAAGCTCGGTTTCCGTTATTTTGATTATGAGAACGATGTGTACATTTTGGGGTCCGGAGTTGCCAATGGCGGTGTGACGGTGGACGAGGACATCCTCAAGGAGGATGATTGGGTACCGAAAGTGGAGGTGTCAGTTGACGTTACCGAGGATCACATGCTTTATGCCACCTATTCGGAAGGTTTTCGCCTGGGCGGCATCAACGGGTTTATTCCCGAGGTTTGCCGGGCGGAAGTAGAGGCATTGGGGTCTACCTACAATGCGCCGTTCAACTCCGATAACCTGAAAAACTATGAACTTGGCGCCAAAACAGCCTGGCTTGATAACCGTCTGATCGCGAACCTGGCCGGTTATTACAACAAGTTTGACGATATTCAAACGAACGTTCCATTGAATTGTGGTTTTTTTCAGATGTTGAACTCAGGCAGGATCAGAAATATCGGTTTTGAAGGCGACTTTACATTCCTGGCTTCAGAGGCGTTAACGCTGCGCTTCGGTTTTTCCTACGTGGATTCTGAAGTTAATAAATCCATTCCCGGCATTAATGTTGATGGAGACGAGCCGCCTTATATCCCTGAATTCACTGCTTCCGGTTCCGTTGATTACGGCATGCCGTTAGGCAATGGTTTTGGTTTTATTCGCGCCGATGTGCGCCATGTAGGGAGTTCCGGCAACGAGTTTTCTTCGCAACCGACCATCAGCACTCTGCCGTCCTATACCATTGTAGATCTGACCTTGGGTTATGATTTGAATGACTGGTCCTTGAGTATATTTGCCAGGAATTTGTTTAATGACGATGTGATCACGAATATTGATCCAGACCGTGTGCAACCGGACCAGTTAAGTCGCGGTTTGCCAAGGACGATTGGATTCGGCGTGAGCAGAGATTTCTGAAACAACATCGCTTCGGCTGGTACTACCTGTCCGGGGCCGGACGTAAGGTGTGCCGAGCAGTATGTTGATCCGTTCGCCCCCGGCGCTTTGCTGGCTCCCTGGGAGCGCGGGGCGTTTCGCCCACAAGCAAGCGGAACGCCTGAGATTCCAGGTTCTTGTTTGGACTTGCGTACAGGTTCAAAGACTTCGAATCAATCCGCATGGACAATGCCGGCGGCGATACCCAGTTCCGGCATAACGCTGTAAAAATCCCGGACCGGCAGCCCGCCACCGCTTGCGTTGTGCGCGGCTGCGGCGGCAATCCAGGTATGCAATTCCATTGAGCCGATACCGCCTTGCTCAATGAGTTGATCCGGGTCCCAGTCATCGAATTCTTGCAACTTGCCCCGGGTAAACAAGTCAAGAAACCGCTGGTCCGATTCCGCATTCAACCGCATATCACTCGCAGTGCGCTCCCCGCGCGCGATCATCTTCGCGCCTTCGTGGTGCATGACCTCCAGGCGTTCAAGCCATTGCGATCCAGTCAGTGATGCGGGATCATCGCCGCCGGACAGCTTCCAGGCTTCAACTTCCGGATCCCCGGCGCCATGTTCGGGATAATAACGGGTAGGGTGGTGTGACATGCCACCTGAGGCAAGAAACAACACCCGCTTGTTCATGGTATCGGCAAAACGTCCAAGTGCCTCTCCCAGCAGTCGGGTGCGTCTGAAGGGCACAAACGGTTTGGTGATACAGTTGATGAAAACAGGAATGACAGGACGCGCGGTCAGGCTGCCGAGCATGATGGTAATGGTCTGGGAGAAGGCATGATCGACGGTCATGCCGTAGGATACCGCTATATCAATATCGTTGGCGCGCAAGTACTCGACACAGGATGTGGCTGTTTCTTCGGGCACGTTCAGCGGGCCTGCGAATCCGCCTATATCCGCCGCTGCCTCGGCGTTCAGGCCGGCACAGAAAGCCGGCATCGTGTTCAGAAAAAAGCCGTTGAAGTGATCCGAGCCAAAGGCAATCACCAGTTCCGGGTCAAATTCCGCAATGGCTTGTGCACGCGCAGCAAAGGCCTGTTGCAGCCCGTCCCAGTCTTTAGGCTCCCTGGCATAACAATACAATAATGGCGAATGAGAGGCACAGATCAGGGAAGTTGTCATGACAGTTAACCTCCTAATATCTTACGCTTGCCAGGTCTGTCCTGGTAATGAGTTTTTCCATTAATCACGCTTGTTATATTTTTTCAGCACAGCATAATAATCAGTCACATGCTAACCGGGAAGGATGATCATGAGCAAGGCGATTTTTATCAATGAATACGGCGGACCTGACGTCCTGTCTTACCAGGAATATCCTGTTGGAGACCCGGGCCCCGGGGAAGTAATGGTGCGCAACACCGTTATTGGGGTGAACTATATCGACACCTATTATCGTTCCGGGCTTTATCCGGCTGAATTGCCACTGATACCCGGCGACCAGGCTGCCGCGGTGGTTGAAGCGGTCGGAACCGGTGTCAGCGAATTCAAGCCCGGTGACCGGGTCGCCTATGCTTCAAAACCGCTGGGGGCTTACTCAGAGCGGCGTCTGATTGATGCCGGCCTGCTGGCGCCGTTGCCGCAAGATATACCCGACGAAGTAGCCGGCGCCACCCTGACACGGGGCCTTACCGCTGAATATCTAACCCACCGGCTATATGAGCTGAAAGCAGGGGAGACGGCGTTGATACATGCCGCGGCCGGCGGAACCGGAAAGATACTCTGCCAGTGGGCCAACAGGATTGGCGTCAGGGTAATCGGCACAGTGGGTTCTGAAGACAAGATGGAGATTGCGCGGGAAAACGGTTGTTCCGAAGTCCTGTTACACCAGCATGACTTTGTCTCGCAAGTCAAACAACTGACTGAAGGGGAGGGCGTCGATATTGCCTATGACTCCATCGGCAAGTCCACATTCATGAAATCGCTGGACTGCATCAGACCCAGAGGCATGATGGTCAGCTTCGGTAACGCCTCCGGCAAACCGGACTCCCTGGATGTGCTGGAACTGGCCAAGCGCGGCAGCCTGTTCCTGACGCGTCCAACATTATACGGGTACACCAACAACAGGGAGGAGTTACTGCTGTCAGCCCAACGTTATTTTACGGCCATCACCAACGGCTTGCTGCAGGTGGAAACAGGTAAGCCTTTTGCATTGAAAGACGCCGCAGACGCACATCGCCACCTGGAAGACCGATCGAGTATCGGCTCGCCGATACTTATTCCTTGAGATGTCCCTCGAAGCATCGAAGGATTGCTATTGCTTTAATGCGATAGATAGAATATGATTTTCTGAAACTGTTATTAATATTTGAAAAGTATGCGTATTTCTGAACGAGGACAAATTACCATTCCCAAACATATGAGGGACCGTTTCGGTCTGGGTTGTAACGTCGATGTCGAGATAACTCCAACTAGTGACGGCCTGCTAATCAAGAAACGCGCGGCATCAAAACACCCGGTAGAACGGGTGTACGCTATTTTGCAAGATAACGGAAACACTGATGATTACATTGAAGAAATTCGTGGAAGGTGATCAGCGCCGTTGACACGAATGTCCTGCTGGATGTATTCCTCCCGGATAAAACCCACGGTCCAAAGTCTAAAGAATGGCTTAAAGATGCCTATAACCGCGGGGCGCTGCTCGTTTATGATATCGTCTGTTTCCCGTTTGAACAATACTGACGCAAACCTGGCAACAGACTGAAATATATAGACCCATTTCAGGGCTTGCCCAACAACTCCAGCGCGCTACGGGTCATTACCTCAACGCCGGTTGTGATCGTCGGTTCCGGGTCCGGGGCAAAGAAAGGAGAGTGTAGGGAAGGCAGGGCCTCACCCGATTCCATGGCCTTGGTAAATTTATCAGCCTCTACTCCGCCAATCCATAGCAACAAGCTGGGGATTTTCGGTTCCACCCGGCCGTATCGGGCAAAATCCTCGCCACCCATAACGGGTTCGCCGGGGATAAGTCGTTCCTCGGCAAACACTGTCTTTAATACGTTGATAATACGCTCGGTCAGTTCCGGATTGTTGTAGACGGAAGGAGTGTATTCGTCTTTGATCTTCACTACCGGCAACTTCTCTGGCGGCAGGCCCATAGCCAGGGCCTGGCCTTCTGCAATCCTCTTTATCCCTTCTAGCAATAAACTTCGCGCTTCATCCGTATAGGATCGCACCGTCAACTGTAACTCCACCTTGTCCGGGATAACATTGTGTTTCGTGCCACCGTGGATCGAACCGACCGTGACCACACCGGCATCAATGGGTTTCAACTCGCGTGCAACCAGGGTCTGCAGCGCATTGATGATCTGCGCTGACAGCACGACAGGATCTTTGGTGCGATGCGGATAGGCGCCATGTCCGCCGATGCCGTAAACGGTAATATCGACACTATCGACATTGGCCATGGCATAGCCTTTGGTGTATATAACCTTTCCGGCTGGTTCGGAAGCACTGACGTGCAGCCCAAAATTGTAATCCGGTCGCGGGAAACGCTCAAATAATCCATCTTTGAGCATAGCGCGGGAACCGGCGCCGACTTCTTCAGCCGGTTGAGCAATCATGATCAGCGTGCCTTGCCACTCGTCGGTCATGGCCGTCAGACGTCTGGCAGCGCCGATAAATACCGTCATATTTACATCATGAGCACAGGCGTGCATGATATTGACGGTATTACCAGACGCATCAACTGTCGTCACGTTGCTGGCATACGCTTTGCCGGTTTTTTCAACCACGGGCAGGGCATCCATATCCGCCCTTAACAATACCGTAGGACCAGCGCCGTTTTTCATTACACCGACGACGCCGTAACCGCCGACATTCTCTGTGACCGTGAAGCCCAGGTTGCGCAGCTCCGTTGCCATGCGGGCGCTGGTTTTTTCCTCTTGGAAAGATAATTCAGGATTCATGTGCAAATGCACATACAGCGACTCGAGGTAGGGGTAATCGCGCTGAATCTCATTCCGTAATGTGGAATCTGCGCGTACACATAGTGCGAGTTGCAACAGGAATAAAATGAGCAAGGGAGATAATTTCATTGAACCTGCCGGGGACATCGGGTGTTTACAAGAACACGCAGATATCCCTGTCTCATATAAAGCGCATCGCGGCCAGGATGATACTGGTTAGTGTGAGCATCAGACCGCCCAGGGTAATAACCAGCTCTCGTTTTAGTTGTGACAGGGCAATTTTCAAATCGCTTGTGGTGACCAATTCCATACTGTGCTCGTTAAGAATCTGTACCATTGCTTCCGCCTGTACCTGGCTGAATCCACTTGCCTCCAGCTTACGTACCGCTTTCTGTGTATCAGTGATGATCATCTGATTTCCTCCATAATCATCTCCGTAGTTTCCATCTAAGGGGAGCGCTGGACAAAGCAGAGTTCCCCGACTCGAATTATCACTGATATTATCATGGATGAATGAGCCGGGATAGTTATTCCGAGATTAATTATAAACTACGCATAATATATATTATGTTAAATTGACTTTGTCTATTTCACATAACATATTTGTTGGTTTTTTGGGGGGGTGCGATGCTACTCGAAGTCCGGCCCTACTGTGTCGGTATATCGCTCACTTATTTCTACAGGAGCGTGGGCGTCTCGCCCGCTTGCGGTTACCTGCCAGTCCGTATGACGCGGGCAGGACGCCCACTCTGCGACGAAAAGCGGTGAAACATAAAGTATGCGTTGGCCCCGATAGTTTTATGTAATTGGAGTGTGCATATCGCTAATCATAAGGGTTTTGAAGATGATATACTGGCATCTTGAAATAGTGTCTGAAGGATAATCATGCCTAAATCTCTTGAAACATTTCTTGAGCAGGTATCTGGGGTGCCTGGTGAGCTGACCAAGGTGTCGAGGTCTGTTGACCCTGATGCGTTTGAAGTGACCGCGATTCTTGAACACCTGGAGCGTCGTGGTGATACCTCTGCCGTGATTTTTGAAAATCCGAAAAATCTCCTCGGTGAACCATCGGGGATACGGCTGGTCTCGAATGTCTTTGCTACCCGTGAACGCATTGCCCGGGCTATCGACCACCCGCCTGAAGAAAGCCTGCTGCCCTTGAGCCTGGAAATGGCAACACGCGACAATGCTTCGATTGAACCGTCGATATGTGTTGAGACACCGCCTGTCCAGGAACAGGTAATGACCGGTTCTGATGTGGACGTACGCAAATTGCCTATAGTGAGGCATTATGAGAAAGATCTCGGTCCGGTCCTGACCATGGTTGTTGCCATTAAGGACCCAGATGAGGGATTTTATGAACTTTCGTTTGCCAAGACGTTCTACAAGGGCAGTCCTGTGCGTATGGGAGCCTCCATGCACTCATTACACCTGGCGCGGGTACTGGCCCGGTACAAGGAACTGGGCAGACCTGCACCGGTTATGAACATTCTCGCGCACCACCCTGCTTTTAACTTAGGATCCCTTGCAGCCACGCCGTTCGGTAATGACGATTATGCAACCATAGGCGGTTTCATGGGAGAGCCTTTGAGACTGGCGCCGTCAATTACCTGCGGCGAGGAGTTTATGGTGCCTGCCGATGCGGAAATCATCATTGAGGGCGAAGTGCCGCCGGATGAGTCCGAAGTGGTTGATCCTTTCGGCGAAGTGACCCGTTTTTACCAGGCACAATGCATCAGGCAAGCGTTTAACGTGAAAGCCATTACCATGCGCAAGCACCCTATTCTGCAGGACATCTTCTCAGGCCACCAGGGCCATTGGAACCTCAGTGCGATACCCAAGGAAGGCAGCATATACAACATCTTGCAGAAACGCTTCGGCAATATCGTCGGCGTACACATGCCCCACTCGCTATGTTCGCGCCTCGGTTGTTATGTGTCGATAAAGAATAACAGGCCCGGGCTAGCCAAACAGGTAGGCCATGCCACCCTGCTGGAGTCGCCGTTCTTTCACTATATCGTGGTTGTTGATGAAGATATTGACGTATTTGATGAAAAAATGGTGTTGTGGGCATTGGCCAGTTATACCAACCCCTCGCAGGATGTTGACCTGGTAAAAAATTCATGGACCCTGTTCAATACCGCGGCAGGTTTTCAGAAAGTTGTGATCGATGCGACCGCACCAACGCATTATCCTTTCCCGGAACGCTTCAAGGTACCGGATGCGGCGATGGCGGCCATTAAACTGGAGGACTGGATCGATGCATAGACTGTTCTGGGTGGAATGTCCGAAGTGCGCGATGCGCTGGTACGCGGAATGGGAGTTAAGACACTCGGAAAGTCTGCTGGAGTGCCCTGCCCCGGGCTGCGATAACAAGTTCAGCGCGGACCAGGCCTCGTGGATTGACGAAAGGCCTGTTCCGCAGCAGTGAAGGATGTGCTCTGACAAGTCCTGGATGGACTTGTTCAGAGCTTCTGTAAATACAACAGGCTCAGGACCGTGATTAAACTCAACAGAATCAGGACGATACCAAGGATGCTGACGATTGAAAAATCATCGCCGCGGATCATCGATCCGACCACGCCGGGACCCAGTCCCAGTCCGGCAGTCTGTACGGCTCCCATCATGACAACCACACGTCCTTTGGGGTCGAGTTCCGCCATGATCCCGGAGAAATAAGGTTGTGTCAGGTTCCAGCCAAATAAGTACAATAACGTCGCGGTGGCAAAACTAAGACCATTGATATCGCCAAGCAACAACACCAGCCCGGCGATTGATATCACGGCGCTAATGATGATGGGCCATGCCCGCCCGAAACGAATACTGACTGACGCCGCGATCAAAGCGCCGGCGACTCCCCCGACATTGGATAGTGCGAGGCTGTTGCCGATAGTTTGTCCGGACAGTCCGGCGTTTGCCGCAATGCGTTCCATAAAGGCCCAGGCCTCCCCTTGTGCCATGAAATAAAGGAACACGGTCGCCAGTCCAAGCCCGACGAGCAGATAAGGCAAGGGCGCACTGGCATCGTCTGAACTGCTGTGTTCCTCACCGTGAGAGATGGGCAACCAGGGCACAAACAGGAAATTAAGCGCAACAAGCAGGCTGATCATCGCGAACACGTATGCCTTACCGCCTGAGGCCAGGAGACCGGGAATAAAGTACAGCAAGGTTGCCGCCATACTTAAAATCACTACCAGGTAAATGCCGAATTGCCGGTCCGGATTACGCGTACCGCCGAATATGGCAAAGGCTACGGAGACTGACATGCCCTCCCCTATGCCGGCTACCAGGCGCGCAAACACCATCGCTTGATAAGTATCTGCCCGGATCGATAACAGGCTGCCTGCCAGCAGTAGCACCAGTCCTGTTACGGCCAGCACTCTCCAGTTTAATTTGTGTATAAGAAATGCCGTGACGCCCATGGACGCCGCCATGGTGATGATGTCCGCCGACATGACCAGGCCGACCTGGCCCGGGTCCAGTTGCAAGGTATCGGCAATCACGCCGACAATCCCCGGCAGTATGACAATCGTCAAGGCGCCGATGCTGCCCAGGTAATTCGCCGCCGTTAATGATCGGATGCTGTTCAGATCGATGGTTTTTGTTGTTGTTCTTGTCATGGTGAAATACCCTGTCTGAGTGATGCTATCAAAGTACCTCCCGTTATCCAATACGGCGCCGCTGCCGTATGACAGCAAAACAGTAATACTGCTGTCGTTCCAGCCGCCAAACATAACTTCTGAGTCATTCCGAATAGCATCGTATTAACCTCTTGTTACCGGGTATGGATTGTTAAACGGCATCATTGTTGGGCGGGATATGCGCCGTAAATGACGTTCCCCGCGAGCACGGTAGTCTCCACGTCTATATTTTTGATATCTTCGTCCGGAACAGTGAGAATATCGTCCGACAGCACCACAAAGTCTGCATATTTTCCGGGCTCGATTGAGCCTTTAATATCTTCCTCGAAGCTGGTGTAGGCCGAATCCAGTGTAATACCGCGGATGGCTTCCTCCCGGGTCAGTCCCTGGTCCGGACCCAGTACCCCGCCCCACCCTGTTCCTCTTGTAACTGCGATATAAATCTGCATGATTGGTCTTGAACGGGAGGATACCGGTTTATCTGCGCCAAGTGAGAGTGTTACACCGTTATCGATCCAGTCCCTGAGCCGATAAGACATGTGGGCCAGTTCTTCACCCCAGTGTTCTATGAACTTGTCACCGATAATATAGAGATGCCTGGGTTGGGGAAGCACTATCAGGCCGAGTTGCTTGACGCGTTCGTAGTGGTCGGGGCGCAGCAGGATGCCATGATCGACTATCCAGCGCCTGTCGGTGATATCGATATGATTGTTCACATACTCATAGGCATCCAGTAGCTGGTCGATGGAAGCATCACCCACAGCGTGAGGTCCTGGGCGCCATCCATGCCGTGCGGCCGCGAGTACAAACCGGTTCAGTTGATCCTGCTCTATGAGCCGCAGTCCGTGATAACCGGGCCGTCCTACATATTCAGTGCGAATCTGGGCTGACTCCTCAGCGCCGTCCAGCATCATCTCGGCCAGGCCGCCGGTCCTGAACATGCCGTCTCCCCAACGCTCCTCCGGCTGGCCAAGGGTTTCGAACATCGCATCGATTTCCTCTTCCGGGGTATTGGGGTCTACGTCATAACACCAGTCGATCCTGATGGTCAGTTCCCCGTTTTCATACAGCTCGCGCAGCATATCGACAAGCTCTTTGCTGCCGCCGGGTTCTCTCAGACTCGTCATACCCCAACTGTTAACCCGCCTGATCGCCTGCCGTATTCCATCGAGTTGCACCTCCCTGTCCGGTGTCTCAAAATGATCCAGTAACGGGTACATCGCGCTTCGTAAAACAAATCCTGTCGGTTCACCATTATCATCCTTCCATATTTCACCGCCAGGCGGGTTCTCGGTGTCCCTACCGTATCCCACCTGTTCCAGGGCCATACTGTTGGCAATGACATAATGGCCGCCTTTCAATGTGACCGGATGATCGGGTGAGACTTCATCCAGATCATGCCGGTTCGGCAAGCGACCGTCCTCCAGCATGAACTGCCACCAGCCGCCCTCGCTGAAAATCCACTCACCCTTTTCAGTGACCGCAACACGCTCAGCGACCGCCTGTTTTATGTCGTCTATGGAAGTTATCTCGGTCAGGTCGATCATGGTCGGTAGGTTAATACCCATGGTTGTCATATGGCTATGGGTATCATTGAACCCGGGCAGCACCGTTTTACCTCCAAGATCGACGATAGTCGTACCTGGCCCTGCGTCTTGCATGACTGCACTTTCCGTGCCGACAACCTGGAACCTCCCGTCCTTGATCGATGCGGCCCCGGCAATGGAAAAGTCTCCATCGACAGTGACGATTTTTGCATTGTGAATGATCAGGTCTGCATCATCCTGGGCACAACCATTAAGGATAATGGCGCAGACAACAATAAGCATGAATGGAATATTGTAGATGTGTTTCATGACGTTCTCCGGAATTGATCAGTTATTGTTCCATTTTCGATTTGAAACTCAAAAGCATTCAGTTGTATTGTTGAAGCCCCGTGAATGTATGCATCACCCGGGACCTCAGTCTGGCGCTGTTGACAAGTATCGCCGGCAGGTGTGACATCAGGCCGTGGCGTCGAAATACATCCGGATCCTGGATCAGCAGGTTTGAATTTGCCGCGAGTCCCTGACTGAGGAAACCTGCCACTTCGCGACCAAGCATCGTGTTGATGGCAAGCCCCCTGCCGTTACAGGACTGAACGGCAAACAAGCCTTCCGAGAGCCGGGTAAACCGGGGAAGAATCGACCGGCCTATCCAGGTCGTTCCCTGCCACAGATGGCGTATACGAGCCGAAGCCAGCAAAGGAGAGAAGTTCTTCAGCCGTTCCCCGACATAACGAACAATCCGACGCTCCGTATTGTTGAACATGAATGCCGGGCAGGCCGTAATCAAGCGGCCGTCCTTATCATACCGCAACGAGAAAATATTCGGATTGATATCGGTCATGGCATGATTTTCAGGCAGGATTGCCTGCCTCACCGTGCTGTCCACGGGTTCGGTAGCCATCTGGAATACTTTGAACGGCAGGATAGTGCGTGCAAGACGCGCAGCCAGCCCGCGATTGCCCCCGCCTGCGCAAAGTACGACCTGTTTTGCGTTGAGTCGGAAATTATCCGATTCAAGACACCATCCATTGCCGTTATCATGTATTCTCAGCACCGGACTATTGATGAATATGCGAGCACCCTGCCCCGCTGCAACCTGCGCCAGTTCCCGTACGTACGCCAGCGGATTGACGCTGCCCCCGCTCGGATCCAGAAGCGCTCCCTGGTAGGCATCCAATCCGGTCAGATGGCAAGTTCCATCCCGATCCAGCGTCTCAATCCCGTATCCCAGCGAACGCCACTCCGAAGCTAGTTGTTTGATGCGCCTGACTTCCTGTTCTGTTCTTGCCGGTGCAAGGAAACCTGATTGCTGTGTACCGCAGTCAAGGGTCAGTTTGCGTATCAACCTAAAAACATAACTGCCGGACTCTCCAATCAGTTTCACAAGACGCCTGCCCTCTTCCTCACCATGGCGCTGTAATAGTTCCAACGGGCTGTGACGGACCGGAAACGATACGACGATGCCGGCGCTTTTCCCGGTGGCGTCACTGCCTGGTGTTGCGGCCTCGAGTACGGTGGGGCATATGCCCGCTTCAGTCAAATGGTATGCCAGTGAAAGACCGGCTACCCCTCCGCCTACGACTGCAATGTCCGCTTCATGGCTACCGGTTAAAGCGGTAAATTCTGCCCCTGTTGGTGTAATTTCGTTCCACAGCGTATGTTCTCCGACCTCGACTGCGCGCATTGTCACTCACAATCAGTCAGGCGGGTTCTATGGACAACCTGCACGCGCCGTTTTTCCTGATCCCGGTAATACCGGCTTCGGCATCGGCAAGATCTTCCGGAACAATCTCGGCGCAGATATTGGCCATCAACCATCCGAACGGAAAATACAGGCGCCCCCCGTCCCCATAAAAGATACCGATATCAAAAAAGGCTCCTGGCGGCAGCCCCTTGATGCTGCCAGGCGCGACATAGGCAAGCACAATCTCCCCTGCCCGGGGGAAAGAACTGGCATTTTCCAGTGGCAGGTCGATTTGCGCGAACCCATCTGGCAGCACAGATGCAGGTAACGGGCAGGAGAGTTCCGGTCCCGTCCACATCGCGTGAATGGCATCGTAGGTGGGCCTGGTTTGCGCCAACCGCCATAAAAAATCGGTTGAACAAGGGGCTTTGTCATCCAGCAATACGCACCTGGCCGACAGTCCGGAGCGCGGTTCGGCAAACCTGATGTATCGACTCATTTACTCTTCTTCCCGGTTTGGCAGGCGCTCAGCAGGTCAATCCGGGCTCAGCGCCGGCTCATTACCTGTTTCCATTCGTGAAATTCCGTATCACCCTGCCGTCGGCAACGACCAGTTTCACATCCTGAAGGTTTTGTATGTCGTCCAGGGGATTACTGCCGACCACGAGTATGTCCGCCAGCTTCCCTGCCTCCAACGTACCGAGCTTGTCTTCCATTTTCAATATCTCTGCGCCGACACGGGTGGCTGAGGCAAAAACATCCTCATCTGACAAGCCCGCGTCTTTCAACAGGCCAAGTTCAACGTAATAATCCTGGGGATAGCGCACATCGTTTTCGAAAGGGATATCGGAACCCACACCGATGCGAATGCCGGCCTTGTGCGCCAGTCCGACCACCTCGAGATGCTGCGCATGGATGACCGGGTAACGGCGGGAAAAAGTAAAGAAAAATCCACCGGAGGGTATCCCTGCCGAAGGATAGCCGGTTTTCTCCACGTTGTAGAAAGCAGTCAGGGTCGGAACAAAGTCCGTCCCGTTACGCGCCATGGCGGCAATGACCTGTTCATTCATATGCAACGGATGCTCGATCGTATCCACACCTGCATCGGACGCCCATTCGGTATATTTCCCGAACGAATCAACAGCAACGGGGATACCCAGCATATGGGCTTCATCCACGGCAGCGGCCACTTCTTCACGGGTGTACGGAGAAGTCAGCTTAATCCAGTCAGCATGCTTGCGAATCTGTTCCCGAACTGCCAACCTCCAGTCCCAGGGACCGCTTGCGACACGTACTCGGGTGGAAGGCGCCAGACTCTTCGGCCTGCCTGTAGCGGTCGACGTGATTTCATCCGCGTGCCCGCTTCTCGCAGCAATCAGATTGCCGCTCCATAATACGCGCGGCCCGTCGACCATGCGCCGTTCGACCGCCTCCTTGATGCGCAGTGCGACATCATTGGAGGTGCCGACATCACGCACCGCGGTAATCCCGGCGTCAGCCAACTGCCCCAATAATAAAACCCCGCGTATCGCCGCGGCCGCATCCGAGTCGCGGTAACGGCTGAAATCCATACCGCGCTGCTGGGTGAAATGGATATGCAGGTCTATCAGGCCCGGCACGATATAAAATCCGGACGTGTCGACAACTTGACCTTCTTCAGTTGAAACCTGTGCATCGCTCGCGGCGCCGGCATAAACTATCCTATCGCCGCGTATCGCGACCAATGCGTCGGTAATGGAGGGATTTCCGGTACCGTTTATCAGCGTGCCTCCCTGTAACACCAGCAGCGGGGCATCGGAATAATCATGCGGGGGAACCGGCACGCGCCGGGTATCATCCGTGGTGGTGAAATCGGTCGTTTGTGCTGTGCTGATGGGGACTGCGATAAACAGTAAAAAACCTGCGATGAAAGAAATAATGTTCTTGATGATAACCATTTTGCCGCATCTCCTCGTCGTTACCGCATGAGCGGAGATCCGGCGGCGTGCCGGTTCCCCACTCTCTGTAAGCCAAACGGACGTCGCACATTCTCCGTCAGAAGGCCATGCGACGTATGGATCAATGACTGTAACTGAGGCTTACCCCGAAAATTCTCGGCGGACCGTAGTGCAGACGTCCGGGCAGAAAGCCTGACGCAGGCCCGAATATTTCACTGAAGTACACCTTGTCCGACAGGTTGCGACCCCAGCCCGCCAGTTCCCAGCGCCCGTCATCGGACCGTATACCTATACGGGCATTGAGCAGCGTATAGGAATTCTGCACGGCGCCGGGGTGATTCGGCAGGATAAACTGGTTTGAATCGGTATAGCTGTAATCGAATTGGGCAAATGGCCGGAAGCCGACGATTGCCTGCGATGCCGTATAGCTGACCAGGCCGTTGATGGTGAAATCAGGCGCATGGGCGGGAGTTTGGCCGTCGTACTGCCCGCTCGTGATTTCCGCATCCATCGCGTTAAGACCGGTATAGACCAGCAACTCCGGAGTAAGTTGCCAGGTGATTTCCGCCTCGACCCCGTAAATCTCCGCGTCACCTGCATTGGACAATACGATCACACGGACATTCTGGCCCGAGACAGGGTCGATCCTGTCAACTGCCGTTACTGCCTGCATATCGCTCCAGTCGTAAAAATACCCGGCTGCATTGAACTTCACGGCCCCATCGAGGAGCGAGGACTTCAAGCCTGCTTCGTATGCCAACAGCTCTTCGGATTCGAACGGCAAGAGTTGGTTGTAGCTGAACGCAATTGCCGCCGGAAAACCGCCGCTTTTAAATCCGCGGTTGAAACTGGCATAGAGCAGCAGGTTGTCATTCGGGGTGAATTCCAGCGCCACCCTGCCACCGACTTCTTCAGTGTCGATTGGGGGGTGTATAAACTCAGCCAAGGGCACCGGCCCGCTCCCGGTTATCTTACCGCCAAAGGTAAACTCACGGTCCTCATAAGTGTAACGGGCGCCTAATGACAGGTTGAACTGATCTGTGATGCGCCAGTCCACCTGGGCAAATCCGGAAATACCCTCGGTTTCCTGAGTTGATCCACTTTCAAAAAAACCTGAGAACGAGGCATGGTCGCGAAAATCGGTATCGGAGAAGAAATCATTATCGTCATTACTGTAGTACCCGCCGACAATCCAGTTCACCGGACCCCAACTGTCATCGGAAGTGAGGCGTATTTCCTGGGTAAAACTGGTGATATCCTCATAGTACCTGGCTTCATGGATATACGCAGGTGAACCGCCTTGATCCAAAGGCTGAAATCGCTCAAATTCACGATAACCGGTGATGGACGTGGCGGTAAACCGGCCGAGATCCCAGTTGGCGGTAGCTGAAATACCCCAGGACTCGGCATCTATCTGATTGCCCGACGAGAATTCGGCCAGCACCGTACGCACATCCGGGTTACGGTCCTGGATGATCTCTCTCTCAGGCGTCAAGGGCGTGCCACCCGTGCGGTCGCGTATCTGGGCAAACGAAGCGCATTCCACTTCATTGCGTATCCCTTCCGTCGCATACGAACAAAAGCCGTTGCCATCCGCCCTGAGATTGCCTGCGTGTTTGAATGCCATTACCTCGGATTTGTCCTTTGAATAGTCGCCTGTAATGAGGATGTCAAAATCTTCCGATGGCTCAAACAATAGCGTTCCACGATAGGCTTTCCTGTTTATTTCACCGTTATCCGCGTCCACCCCGGGCCCGAACGGCACTTCGGGAATTGTCTCGAGGGTCTGCCAGCCTTTCTGCGATACGTTTATGTTCGTGGCAAACCGCACCGACAGCATGTCGCTCAAAGCCCCGCCAATACCCAGTTCAAAATCGGTTCGGTCGTATTCCGCGTAATCAAAACGCGCCTGTAGATCAAACTCCTTGGTCGGTTTACGCGGCACGACTTTGATTGCACCGCCGGTGGTATTGCGGCCATACAATGTCCCTTGCGGCCCCTTCAATACTTCAATCCGGTCCACATCGAATACCTGGAATCCCAGCATCACGTGTGACGGAAGGGCGATTTCATCCAGGTAGACCATCACGGCCGGATTCTGTGCGCTGGTGACGTCGTTCATCCCCACCCCGCGGATGGTAAACACCGAATCGCCCTCGTAAGTGGATGTGGCGTTAACCGTTAACCCGGGCGTGAACTGCGCCAGGTCTCGCGGCTGGGCGACACCCAGGTCCTGCAAAGTGTCACCGGTGAATGCCGTTATTGAAATAGATACGTCCTGGACATTCTGCTCACGTTTCTGCGCAGTGACAATGATTTCCTCTATCTGTGCGGAAACGGGAGTAGCAATCAATAGTAGACTTGAAAAAACAAGTGTATATATATGATAAGAAAGGATAATATTTTTTGAAGGAACGGCTGAGACTGAAAACTGACCGGTGTTGCCTGTATTCATCATTTACCCCCTGAAATGTGATACAACTCCGATAAAGCATAGTGATCAGCGATAGAATTGTCAATTAATGATGGATTTTAATGATAGTTTTTTCTAGATATCCTGCCATCCTGCCTCCGCCTGCGCCAGACTGGCCCGGTAATATTTCAATCCCGTGTAAAGAATGAGCGCCGATAATGGCGCCATGATTGCTGCTATAGTTGCCAGCGAATAACCGACCAGTGCCGGGTCTTTATAAAGATAATCCGTCAACAGGGCAACAAATGTTGGACCTATGCCAAGCCCTATCAGGTTGACGCTGAACAGGTAGAGTGCGGACACCTGGGCGCGCATCTGGTTCGGCGTGACCGGTTGCAGCGCGGCCGGAGCAATACCGTGCGGCAGGCTCCAAAAAAATGTAAACGGTGCCATGAGCGCCAGTGCCAGCCATATATTGTTCACAAGGGGCGCGGCAATACCAAAAGGAATGCAACAGAGCGCGCCGATCATGATAACCCTCAGGTTGGCGTCGGTATAGCCGCGCCGACGCAATGCATCCGCCATCCATCCCGCGCTCACCACGCCGGAAGTACCGAACACCAGCAGTATGCTTCCGTAGACATAACCTACCTGTCCCGGTGTCCAGCCATACTTGCGAATGAAAAATGCCGGAGTCCAGGCCAGAACCGCATAGGCGAGCAGGACAAACATCGAAACACCGATCATGTGATGGCCGTAGGTACGCCGGTTTTTACCTAAAAATGCAATGATCTCCTTGATCGGAATACCTTTGGGCACTGTGCCTGGTCGGCTTCCAAGCAGTCCCCTGCGGGCCGGTTCACGCAGTGACAGCACCAGTAACGCCAGTAATATTCCAGGTAAACCAACAACGATGAACGCCATTTGCCAGGCGCGAATCTGCCCCAATACCGGAACCTCTACGACATCAAGACGGGTCACGAAATCAACAACAAAGCCCCCGATAATATATGCCAATCCGGCGCCGAGGAAGCTGCCCCCGGTAAAGACTGCGATAGCACGCGTCATTTTGCCGGGCGGAAAATAATCGCTGAACAATGAATAGGAAGGTGGCAACAACGCAGCTTCACCAACCCCCACCCCTATCCGCGCGGCAAATAACTGTCCGAATGATTTTGCCAGGCCGCACAGGGCAGTCATCAGGCTCCACAGGAACACGCCGGCGGCAATAATCGCGCGCCGGTTCGAGACGTCTGCAAGGCGCGCGATCGGAATACCCATCAGTGTGTAGAACAAAGCGAATGCAATTCCCTGCAGCAGTGATATCTGTGTGTCGGTAAGCTGCAGATCTTCCCGAATGGGTTCCACCAGCAGGTTGATGATCTGCCGGTCGACGAACGAAAAAATATAGGCTACCGTCAGAACGCTGACGACGTACCAGGCATAGACCTGGTTGGGGTAGTCTCCATTTCCGGAAGCTGCGAGAGCAGGTTTCTTCACCTCTTTCCCCTGATATATAGTTGTTTTTTCAACACCACTGTGACCAGTTTACTATATTTGATTATCTTTAATGTGTGCCGACGTTAATCGTACTCAGACTGGCCTTTCTCAACATTATATTGAGATCAGGAACATCGTTATCGAGATATTTCTTTAACATCGTCAGTTGTTCATCTCCCCTGCCTTTAAGCACTTCGTACACTTCATAGGCCTGGTGAGTTGGCGCTCTGTCTGAATTGGCAATAGTTCCGATGAGGAGCATTAGCTGGTTATCCAGCCTGATAGGAAAATGAAATGCATCCGCTGGGCCTTGCATTCGGGGTTCCGTCAGTGCGTACTCCACGGCCATCAAATTGTCCCGTAGTTTTTTCAGCGCCCTGTTGACGTTATTGGCCTCTTTGTTATTTTCAGCTTCCGAAGAAATGCGATCAATTTGATCGTAAACTCTTCGAATGCCCAATACCGATTCACTGATTTCAGAGAGTGTGTCGCGTACCTTGAGGTGCAGATCATACTGTTTCCGTAATTCCTCCACCGGAAATGCAATACGCGGATCGGCTGTTATAGTCAGCGCTGAAGTCGATACAACGCCATCGACTTCCATGTGAACTGTATACTCGCCCGGTAAGGCTAACGGTCCCACCGGGGGTGTTTTCGGCGGGTGCCAGAAGATCATACTGCCGGCGATTCCCGTGGGGCCGCGGAGACGAAGATCCCAGACAAAGCGATTCAGTCCGGATTCTACAGAAAGAGGGGATGACCTGCTGTAATATTCACCCATATCTACCGAAGCGTGAGTTTCCAGCGATTCACCTGTGTCGGGAGATGAAGAAAAGGTATTCACCGTGTTACCTGCGCTATCGATGATCGATATTCTTACAGGCTCTTCCGGTATTTTTCCAAGATTGTAGTAAATCACCGCGCCCGGTGGAGGATTCTGGCCTGACGGTGTGGCCGGAACTGAAAAATCATCCCGGATTCTGACAGTGGCGCTGGGTGAAAAAATATGGGACGGTTTTGCAGCCAGTTCCGCTGTCAGTGTGCGCAGCGGCGAGATGTCATCCAGTATCCAGAAGGCTCTGCCATGTGTTGCAACTACGAGATCATTATTCTTGACGGTCAAATCATAAACAGGAGTAACCGGCAGGTTTAGCTGCAGTGATTGCCATAGATTACCACCATCCAGTGAGAAGTATATTCCCATCTCAGTACCGAGAAATAACAAGCCCTCCCGTTTCAAATCCTCGCGCAATACACGGACAATCGTGTCTTCGGGCAAACCATTTGTAATCAATTCCCAAGTGGCGCCATAATCAGTGGTTTTCAATACGTAGGGACGATATTCATTCCACTCTCTGCGATGGATTGAAAGATAAGCTGTGGCAGGGTCGTGCTGAGATGCCTCGATTGAATTAATACGACTCCATTTGGGCACGAGCTTTTCAGGAGGTGTAATATTGTTCCATTTGTTACCGCCATTTTCGGTAACATGAACCAATCCATCGTCCGTACCAACCCAGAGCAGATCTTTCTTCAGTCTCGATTCAGCCAGCGCATAGATGGTTCCGTATACTTCAGTGCCAACATTATCTTTACTGATCGGGCCGCCCGATGGCTCTTGTTTGCTTTTATCATCACGCGTCAGGTCCCCACTGATGACCTCCCAGTTCATGCCGTCATTATTGGATTGCAACAGCATGTTGGCGCCGCTGTACATTACGCTTGGATCATGATTGGAGACGAGTATCGGCGAGGTCCATTGAAAACGGAACCTGGCATCTTTGGCGCCATGTCCGATATTGGTAAGCGGCCATGGGTCTACCGACTGGTTGCGTTGGGTTTTGCGGTCGTAACGACTGATACCACCATCCGTACAACCGGCATAAACATAATTGCTTGTTCTCTTATCAGGCGCCGACCAGCCCATTTCACAACCACCTACGGGATACCAGTCCCGGTAACTGATTCCATTCCAGTTGCCGCGACTGGCAATAGCGATTGTCTCCCAGTCCTGTTGTCCGCCATAAATAAAGTAGGGAATACGATCATCGGTAATGACCCGGTAAAATTGTCCGGTAGGCTGGTTATCATCGGATCGGGCCCAGCCCAGTCCCCCGTTGACAGATACATTGGCGCCGCCATCGTTACCACTGATCATGCGATTAGGATTTCCAGGGTCCATCCACAAATCGTGATGATCAACATGATTTGTTTTCATCGGTGTGAATGTCTTACCGGCATCGACTGATTTTTCAAGTTGAATATTCAGGACAAAAATGGTGTCAGGATCCAGTGGGTGTGGAATGATGTCCATAAAAAACCAGGCGCGTCTCCAGAGTGAGCGGCTTGGATTTATGTATTTCCAGTTAATGCCATGATCATCGGAGCGATAAAGCCCGCCTTTTTCAGCTTCTATCACTGCGTAGATGCGACTGGGGTCTGCCGGTGAAATTGCGACGCCAATTTTGCCCAGCACGCCATCCGGCAAACCGTTTCCTGTTACTTCTTTCCAGGTGTCGCCGCTGTCAGAAGAATAATAAAGGCCGCTTCCCGGACCCCCACTGTAAAGGCTGTAGGGATTACGCAGCATTTGCCATGTAGTTGCATAGAGTTTGTCAGGACTTCCCGGCACGAAGTCGACATCGTATGCGCCGGTATTTTCATCGACGTAAAGGACTTTTTCCCAGGTCTTGCCACCGTCGCGGCTACGAAAGATGCCACGATCCTTGCCAGGCCCATAATACCCGCCTTGCGCGGCTACGAGAACAATATCGGGATTTTCCGGGTGGACGATGACGCGGCTTGTCTGCCTGACCCCGGACAGTCCCATATGCTGCCAGGTTGCACCGGCATCAACGGATTTATATACCCCATTACCGTGAGAATCATTGCCGCGTGACTTGGCGTCACCGGTGGCAACATAAATGATGTCAGGGTTGGATGGTGCTAGAGCAATATCACCGATAGCGCTGACCGGTTGGCCGTCAAAAATCGGAAACCAGGTGATACCGCCATCTGTCGTTTTCCAGACACCGCCGGCTGCAGTTCCAAAATAATATGTTGCCGGATCACCACTGATCCCGGCAACCCTGGTAGCGCGCCCACCGCGCATAGGGCCGACCAGTCGATAGCTGAGGCCACTCAATTCGTTTGAATCAATTTGAAATTCACCTGCGTAAACGGAGTCGGGGATTGACAGGTTGATACCAGCCAGCAGGAATGCGATAAAACAGATTTTTTTTCGGTAATTCATGTTCATCTCTTGAAAATAGTTACAATTATTAACCGAAGGAACCTCTGATTAACTCTCAAAGACTCTCTAAATTCAGCACCCTATGAATCGGCCAGTTCTGCCGCCAGCCAGGTTACCACTGCCCAGGCGGCGACGTTTTGTTTCAATTGATCGGGGTCAATTTTGTCCAGGGTGTCGTCGGCCGTGTGGTGATAATCAAAATAATCGGTGCCGTCCTGCTGCAGTCTGAATATCCGCACGCCGCGCTCATGCAGCGGTACAATATCCGGCCCGCCGGAACTGGCGGCCTGCCCTCTCTCTATACCCAGGACTTCAAGCAGGGGCATGGCCGTATCCATCAATACGGGGTTATCGGTATCGAAACGCCACACCGGTCCGGCGCCGAAGTCGGATTCGGAGGCATAAATATGATTTTTCAGGTCTTCGGCATGGGCTGTTACATATTGTCTCGCCCCCCATAAGCCGGCTTCTTCGTTCCCGAACAGGACCAGGCGGATACTGCTGCGGGGCCTGCGCGGCAATTCGCCTATCAGGTGTGCCGCGGCAGCGGTTATGGCGACGCCGGCGCCGTCATCCACAGCACCGGTTCCCAGGTCCCAGGAATCCAGGTGTGCACCGATCAGGACGATTTTTTCCGGGGTTTCCCGGCCATCGATCTGGGCTATAACGTTCCAGGAATGGCCTGCTTCCCTGAATTCGACCTGTATGTCCAGAGACAGCCTGATTGTCTCGTCCCGGCTCATAATTCGCGCCAGTTGATCTGCATCCGGCGCGGACAGGGCAACGGCCGGTAAGGGATCGTTAGCCATGGTGGACACACCTGTGTGCGGAAACCGATGGCTGTCCGTACCGATCGAACGTATCAGTACGCCTTGCGCGCCCTTTTCCTTGGCAAGCAAGCCTGAAGCATAACGTACATTCACGGCATCCCCGTACCCGGAGCCGGTTCGTGTCCGCTCGGTGAATTGATTGATAAATACGAACTTGCCCTTGACCTGCTCGAGAGGTGCGTTGCGAAATGTGTCCAGATCGGCAAAACCGATAACCTCCGCGGTGATCTCTCCATCGGTGGACCCGCTGTAGCCCAACGCAGTAACATGCAGGTCCTGCGGATACGGCGCAACTATTCTTGCAACTTCATGATGGCGCGTCCACACGGGGAATTCAATGCGCTGCAGCCATACCCTGTCGAACGAAAGTGACTCGAGTTTGCGTTCAGCCCATTCGACCGCGCGATGATCGGCCTCCGTGCCGGCCAGGCGCGCCCCCACTTCGGTCGTCAACCCCTCCACAATCTCCCAGGCCAAGCCGGATCGCATCCCGGCTTCGCGTAACTTCAGTGCAATTTCCTCTGGATTTTCGTTCTGCGCATTGACCAGAAATGGCAAACAGCACAATATCGGCAGTAACAGCAGCCGTTTTTTTGTTATCAATAACATGGTCATGTTCCCGTTATATCGTGTCAAAGATGTTTTTTCTGTGCCAACAAACCCGGGAGCAATACGATGGCGCTGGCGATAAACAGTAACGTTGCCACAATGTAAACATTATCATAACTGCTCCTGCCGAGGATGGTCGCGGCGATGAAAGGGCCAATGGCATAGCCTGCCGTCTGCATGCAGATACCGTAAATTACCACCTTCCCCCTGCGGTCGAACGAAGCCAG
The DNA here is from genome assembly GCA_965221335.1 of Gammaproteobacteria bacterium. Classification (GTDB taxonomy): domain Bacteria; phylum Pseudomonadota; class Gammaproteobacteria; order Eutrophobiales; family Eutrophobiaceae; genus JAAXHV01. The sequence continues at coordinate 488,827 of CBDCSC010000006.1, forward strand.
TGTTGCCAACAGGTATGGCATACTCACATTCCACAGAAAGTTGAACAGGCACACTCCCAGGGCAAACTGGAACAAGGCGATTTCTCCCACCAGGATATAGATACCGACGGCCGTACCGATGATACTCACCTGCAGGGGGATGATACGGCCGATACGTAACTGTAAAACCACGGCGACAAACGCACCGGCAATACCCAGGAACTGGGAGACTGTGAGGACATTCGCCACGGTCTGCTCGGCAATACCCGCTTCCAGCCCAAGCAGGAACAGGTAGGCCCAGACGATACCTATGGAGGTGTTGTAGACCAGGATGGCTAGCAGGGACAAGCCTTTCAGGCGCGCGGAATAACCGGCTTTCTCAGGCACTGATGAGTCCAGGTGATGAACACCGGAGCGCGGCAGGTGGCGGGCGAACCAGAGTCCCGAAATATTGAACAGGGCAAAGAACAGCAGCACACCATCCATGCCGATTGTGGCAAACGCGGCAGGCATAACCAGTATGCCCAGGGCGCCGTAGATCAGCACCCAAGTGATGATGTAGCCGAAATTCCTGTCGGATTTGTCGGTAAGACCCATCATCGCGAAGGTCAGCGACATCAGCCCACCGGAACCCATGCCGGTCAGGAAGCGCACTGCGATCAGGGACTCGAAGTCAACCAGGGACAAGGACAGCAGGTTGCCTGCGGTGGCAACGATAAGACACAGCACGGTCAGCTTGCGCCAGTCGAAACGCGCCTCCATGAAGATGAGCAGGACCGTCGTGAACGCGATGCCGAACATTTCCGCCGACGCGATATAACCTGCTTGTTCATCACTGAATGACAGGTATTGAACCAGGCCCTGGACATAACCGGGCTGGAGGATGAAAACACAGGGCGCAATCACCGCGACATAGACAATTGCGATGATGGACCTGCGTGAATTTACGTCAATCGGGTTGTTATCTTTCCCCAACAGCCATTGCATTGGATTTTCTCCTTATTTCATTTGTTGTGCCGGCAGATACCGGGCTTGGTCTTATCAAAACCTGAATGTATGCCCCAGCCTGAGCGTAACATCGGTGCGGTCTGCATCAAAATGGCTGGGAAAGTTGCTGCTTTTCATCTCCGCGCTCTGGCCTAATGCGATAAACACCTCGGTTTCCGGTCTTGGAAACCAGCGATACCTTGCTGAAAATGAAAATCGCTCCGATATATTATCGTACTGCATCTGGGTATCGATCTGCATGTCGGGCGTGAAATTGATGCTGGTATCCAACGAGGCAATATGTACCGTCAGGTCACCGGCAGACAACTCAAACTTTTCCATGTTGTGTTTGGCCGTCAAGCGAAAATGCTTGGAAACCCTGAACTCCAGAGATGTACTCAGACCCAGGTAATCGCCATCAAACATACGGCAGCAGGTAACGTCTATATCTGCTATTACTTTTCTTGATTCGGAAGAGTTCAGAACAAAATTGAACTGGTTGAAGTGGTAATCGCCGATAGGGACGGGCAGCTCCCCGGCTATCAGGAAGGTTTGATTGATAACCTCTCTCAAGTTGCTGGCTTTGACCTTGAATTCATCGCCTGATTGATTCCGCAGCGCGCTGAACAGGGTAAATTTATGGGTCTCCACGTCATTATCCAGGTCGGTGACAACATTGCCAAACACACCGCCCTCCCACCACAGAATCCAACTGTCCCGGAACCGCTTGCGCCTGACATAGTCCCCGTTGTAATCACGGATATTGCGCCGGTTGACAAATCCCAGGGCAGGCTCAAACCACTCTCCTATTTCTTTCCCGCTGATGAACCAGCGTAATGAATCGTGCGGATATCCGAAAAAAACACCGTACATGTCATCATCTTTTCCTCTCGAAGGCCCCAGCTTATCGCCGGAAAAACTCTGCTGGTAGAAGAAATCGGCGACAAAACGGCCCCGATTGAACAAATTGGGGTTCTGGTACTGGAAATCGACACCGACCAATGTGTTGCTCCCCGTGCCGTCCGGATCACCATGCGTCACAATCGTTCCTATGCGTGAATCCTCAAGGATATCTGCGGACAACCTGGCAACGCTCAGGGTTTCCGCATTGATATTGTCCGTCTTGTCCATTCTTACCCCCAGCGCGCCCACATTCAGGTTTCCGATCCGGCCGGACAGTTTGCCTCCGGCAACAAGGTCCACCACCTCGTCATTGACGATGCCAATCTTACGGCTGAAGAACGGCAGTCCGTTGATAGCGGTGGTGGGCGGGGTCATTGCATTGCCCCCGAATTCAAATATTGTCCTGTCCTGGAGAAAGAAATCCCGCGTTTCAGGGAAAAACAGTGAGAACCGGCCCGTATTGACCTGGCGTTCATCAAGAGGAGAATCGGAAAAATCGGTATTTAGCGTCACGGTCCCCGTAAGCGATGGCGTGATTTTGTAGAATATGTTGCCGCTCGCCTCCGGCGTAAAACTGTCATCCCGCGGTCGCTGCATCCAATCCCTTGCATAATTGACCTTTCCGAACGCCTGTATGTCCAGGCCCAGGCCACGGTTGGTATCGCGTATCCCGGTGATCAAACCTATTCTTGAAACATCGTATGGCCTGAGGAATTGATCGATCTGGGACCACCTTACGGTTTCGCTCTTGTGCCGGATCTGGCGAATGATCTCAAAGCCCCACTTATCGGCGTCGGGATCATAGGAGATACTGCGAAACGGAATTGCCATTTCCGCGGTCCAGCCATCATCCGTTCGCATTGCCTCAACATCCCATATTGCATCCCATTCCGGGTAATAGTTACTGTTGTTTTCCAGCACCATGTCCATCTGTGTGCCCAGGGGATTGACCAGAAAGGCCATTGCATCCCTGGCGCTGTCATACGGATCCAACAACACACGAATATTATCGTCCTGCCATAATTTACGATCCCGCTGCATCACGGTGGCCATAATTTGGTCAGGCTGAGAATCTCCGCAATAAAACGCGAAATACAGGTTATTTTCATCGAATGCGATGTAAACGACCGTGATTTCCGAAGGTTCCGCACCCAGAACCGGCTCTATCTGGTAAAACTTATCAATGCGGGTTGCCTTCGACCAGACCGGGTCGGAAATATCGCCGTCAATCACCGGCGCCTCCGCGTTTTCTATCCTTGCTATTTCGGCTTCAGGTTCATATTGCTGAAAATCAACCGGCTCACCTTCTGCCAAAGACGGCCCGCTGATGGTGGCCAGAACAATCAGGCTGCAGCCAACGAGAACAGATTGCAGGCAGGTTGTAGCCTTGAATCCGTAGCTGTACGGCGCCGGCATGGTCGATGCTGCGTCAGTCATAACGGAATATTAGCGCAATGAGACCATGTTATTTTACCGTCTTATCATAACCGGGAAGGCTCAAGGTTAACGCAGACGAAACGAGGATGACCAGCACAGCATACATCAATACCTCCCGGTATGACCCGTAGTTCTCAAAAGTCAGGCCGAACGCGTAAGGGCCCAGTGACGTGCCGACAAGAAACGATACAAACAGGATACCGTAAATCCTGCCGAAATTGGCGACCCCAAAGTAGCGACTGGTCAGGTAGGCCAGCATATCGATCTCAGCGCCCAGGCTCAAACCCACACAGAGCGCCGCAAAAAAGGCGAGAGAATTTACCGCGCCGGACGCGAGCACGCCCACACCGATAGCGCTGATCAGAAAACAGGTAACGGCGACCCGTCTGGCATCAAAGCGATCGATCAAATACCCGATGAAAATACGCGAGCACACGATGGCAATGCCCAGGGTAGACTGTACCAACGCGGCATCGGCTGTGGTCATACCGCGATCGGACATCATTGGCGCCAGGTGTGCCAATACGCCGTACAAGCCGAATGACAACAGGCTGAAGATCAGAAATAACTGCCATAACAAGCGTGATTTCAGCATCGGAACGATTTCCATGGAACTCTTTTCGTGATGTATCCCGCGCTCCCCTGCCCTGCCCTGTGCTGCCGGCGCATCGTGCAGGAAAAAATATACCAACGGCACGGTCACAATCAGCGTAATTACCGCCAGGAAGAGATAACCACCGCGCCAGCCATGGGTATCGATAACATACTGAACCAGCGGCGGAACGTAAGCAAACCCCATGCCGCTGCCCCCCATGACGATCCCGATTGCCAGGCCGCGCCGGCTGTCGAACCAGGTGGTAATAGTGCTCAGGTAAGGCAGCCCATTGGCGCCGGCGCCCAGGCAACCCATAAGGATATAGAGGAGAAACAGTTTCCACAGGGCATCGACGAACACCGCAGGCAACGCAAGCAGCGCGGCAAAGACCAGGATTGAGGGTAATAACACATTCCTGGAGCCAAAGCGGTCCACCAGCCGGCCGATAATGGGGATACTGAGCGCCAATGCGATAGTGAAGTACGTTGCCGCCAGGCTCACCTGCCCGCGGTCCCAACCGAATTCTTCACCAAACGGTTTGATAAACAGTGCGAGGGCGCCGAATGCAAACTGACCCGGACCGGTGGACATCGCAACCGCCGTCACCGCCACGATCCACCAGCCGCGATAGGTTATGCGGTTTTCCACAGTAGGGTTAAGTACGTTATTATAGGAGACTCATGCATGGTGAGAGTATCCACAGTTAGTGCAGTTTAAGTTCTGTAGCTGACGCTGTCCAATAGCAAAATGACAGACAGGTATGACAATGCCCGGCTTCGCGCCCTGATACGCCCTGATTGTGTCCATAAAGATGTCTATATAGACCCGGCAATATTCAGGCAGGAACTGCAACGTATATTTTCCCGTTGCTGGCAATACCTGTGCCATCAGAGTCAGTTACCCAACTCCGGAGACTACCTGACCACCGATATTGCCGGCAATCCCATTATCGTTATCCGTCACGAAGACAACAGCATCAAGGTCTTGCACAATCGTTGTGCCCACAGGGGCGCGAAGGTGCTGGAACGCAGGCAAGGTCACACAAGAACATTGACTTGCAGCTATCATGGTTGGCGCTACGGGACCGACGGCGAGTTGCTTTCGATACCTTGCCGGGACAATTACCGGGATACGGATGTTGAGATTAACCGGAATGATTACAGGCTGTCTGAGATAAGGTCAGAAAGCTACCGCGGTTTCATTTTTGCGAACCTGGCCCAGGATACTCCCGGTCTGATGGACTACCTGGGCAACGCCCGGCGCGCCTTGGACAACATGGTGGACCGGTCGCCGGAAGGAGAGATAGAAGCGGTAACAGGTTCGTTCAGGGCATTGTACCGGAATAACTGGAAGATATACCTGGAGAACCTTCACGATGGCATGCACCCGTTGCACGTACACCGGTCATCGATCGATGCAAGTCGGACACAAATTGACCGAATCGCAAACATATCGGGTAAGACAACTCCCCTCGCACTTAAACTGGTACAGGCAAACGCCCAGGATTATCAGCAGATGGAGGAGTTGGAAGTAACCTGCTATGCATACGGCCACAGTGATATGCGCGGGTTCCGCAATCCTGACACCCTCGCCGATCCTGCCTACCGGGACTATGTAGACCGGCACAAGGCAAGTTACGGCGAACAGCAGTCCAACCAAATCCTGAACATGAACCTGCACAACGTCAACTTCTATCCGGGCGCCTCTGCCCACCCGCGCTTCCTGCAGTTGCGGGTGATCAAACCGCTGTCGGTAGACAGGACAGCCATTGAGGTTAACGTGTTTCGCTGGAACGGCGCGCCGGAAGAAATCAACCGGAGAAATATCATCTATGCCAATACCGTTCATTCTCCCTCCTCGCTCATCAAGCCTGATGACCTGGAGGCCTACCGCCGCGTGCAGGAAGGACTGCGCGCAACCGGGAGTGAATGGGTCAGCCAGCATAGCCGCTTTGATCCGGATGTGGATGACACCTCACCGCAGTCCGCACTGAGCGAGCAATACATCCGCAACCAGTACCGGGCCTGGCTGGCCTGTATGTGCCGGGAAACATGATAGTTGCCGACCACATCAAACCGGGAACGCTGACTGAGACTGACCTGCGTGCGCTGGAACTGTTGCTGTACCGGGAAACGGAATACCTGGATCAGGCCCGTTTCGATGACTGGTTGGCGTTGTTCACCGACGATTGCCGATACTGGGTACCGGCAACAATAGGCCAGACAGACCCCGTCAACGAACTTTCCCTGTTATATGAGGACCGCGACCTGATGGAAATGCGCATTGCCAGACTGCGCCATCCGCGGGCACATTCTCTGGATAATCCCGTGACCACGAGTCATGTCACCGGTGACAAGATGATTGAAGATATCGATCCCGCTTCAGGTCAGATAATTGTCACCACACGGTTCCAGATGACAGAACACCAACGGGGCAAACAACGCCTGTTCGCCGGTACCTACCGTTACTGTTTACGCCGGGTGGATAAGGATTTTAAAATCAGTCTCAAGCGAGTGGACTTGATCAACTGCGACGCCTGCCACGAACCTTTGCAGGTGTTCATCTGAGCCAACTCTTACAGGTTACCTGAATGCCTCCGGAACTCTCTCCCGACAATACCGCGCTGCTGATCGTGGATATGAGCCTGGACTTTTTGCAGGTCGGAGCGCCATTTGAGACTCAGGAAGGACGGATAATGCTGCCAAAGCTGTCGAGATTTATCCAACATTGCCGCTCGATAAATCTGCCGATCATCTATTTGAACCATGTCCACCATCCGGAGGCCCATGACAAGGGCAGATTGGCGGATCGTTTCCCCCTGATACGAGACGGGAAAGCTCTACGAGCGGAGACTGAAGGCGTCACCATTTGGCCCGATATTGCCCCTGAGGCCGACGACACGGTCGTCGAGAAGATCAGACAATCCGGCTTCATATACACCAGGCTGGAGGCAACGCTCAAGGAATTGAACGTGAGCAATCTCCTTATGGCCGGCGTGGCAACCGGTGCCTGTGTAGAATCCACCGCCAGGGACGCCGTATCACGGGATTATAATGTTTACATGCTGAGCGATGTTACCGCCGCATCCGGCATAGCCGACCAAGGCTGGGGCGCCGTAGATTCCGACACCTTGCAAAAAGTGTTCCTGACTAATTTTGCCTACCACTTCGGGAAAGTGGTTTCGACGTCGGAATTGATGAGTGGTCCACTGGCGCCAGGAGCCGGCCAAGTCGCATTCGTTGTTGATTGATTCAGATACTGTGGGTTCCGCTTTATTGTAAAAACTATCCCTGAAATGGGCTGGCTGAGGCGAGCCAAGCAAACTCAGGCGCTATTTTTTTCACAAAATGTGAGTTTTCTCACAATTTTGCCAATTATTTTCTTGTCAACGTTTTGCGCACCGGTAAGATCGTACCTATCCGAACGCAATGTGCGACAGACGGCCCGCCGATAGTATAGAGGTGTGCAAAATTGCGGGATACCGGCAGCATAACGTTCGGACGTTGGCTTGTGCTGTGCCACAAGCGCCCCTACCATGCCGTGCAGCCTGATTGGTTATCCAGGCCGCGTTAAGGATAACCTGGCGCCAGGGGGAAGGCGGTGTCTCCCATCCACGCTACATCGCTCCGCCTCCCCCTGGCAGGGGTTTAACCGCTGGCGCATGCAGATTTACTGGTCTGCCGGATATGATGACCCCAAAGATATATAGCGCTAAGCAGGTAAACTTCGGCTACAGCCTGCGCTCCCAGGGTTAACGCCAAAGCTTATCCGGCTCACCAGTCATTTTCCTGTAAATATTGCTCCAGGGAAATGAGCCAGGGATGCTTGCTGCGCAGTGCGTCCACATCGACGCTGTAGCCTGTGTTTTCAAACCATTTCTCCATAATCGTCATTTCTTCGCCCTGTTGCGCTTCATACTCATCCCATGGTATCTGAACATAGGTGATTGCCTTGCCGGTAATACGGGAGAATGTGCCGGCAATTTCCTGCTGGGTGGATGTATCACCGGCAATATCCAGTGAAACACCCAGCCACTGATCCGGATTGTCGAATGCTTCGGCAGCGAAGCGTCCGATATCCTTCACCGCGATGTGCTGATGGGGCGTGTCCGCTGATAATGGCCCGTAAATAAACCCGTTTTCAATCTCGGCGCGGGAATATTCCCAGTTCTCCATGAACGAGACGGGGCGGATAATCGTATAAGGCAGTTGTATGGCTTGAATATGTTTTTCAATCTCATACTTGCTGTCAAAATGGGGAATATCGGTATTTTTATCTGCGTTGGCAACCGATGAATAGACAAAATGCTCCACGCCCGCTTGCTTCGCGGCGTCGGCAAAATTCATCCCCTGCCTGATCTCTGCCTGCTTGCCATGTTCCCAGAAATTCTGCACGGAAAAGACGCCATAAGCCCCTTGCGCTGCCTGGTGCAATGTTGTCATATCATCGAAATCACCCTTCACCATCTCAACCCCAAGATCGGCAAGACGGCGCGCCCGGTCGCTGTCAGGGTTACGGGTCAACCCCCGCACCTGATAACCGCGGGATAATAATTCCCTTGCCACCGCTCCCCCCTGCCTGCCGGTGGCGCCGGACACCAGGATGAGCTTATCCGAATTTGCAGATGCTACGTTCTGTTGTGTCGATGTGTCGGCCTCGTTGCCAGGCTCGCACGCCACCACGGAGAATAATGCAAGCAGGCAACCAAGCAGCTTGCGCATACGATAGTTCAGGGAGTTTTTCATTTGATTTACAAGACCTCCAGCTTTGCAGTGATTCCTTTTATATCGTTCATATTTGTTTCGGTTATGATGATTTTTCTACGCCATAAATTCGCCAAGTGTCACCGTTGTGCTGCCGGTTGTTCTCTCTTTGACATAAAATCATCCGATACCCCTGGCTCATTGAATCAACGATCCCAGCTCTCATTGGCGGGTGTGATCAGTCGCGCATTGCCCAGCTTTACTTTTCACCGAGGCAGGTAATGCAACAGGCTTGGGAAGTCGAATGGCTTGACTCCGATTACTTTTGAAAACCGTAGATTGTTCCATCGAATTCTCCATATATATTACGATGATAAATCATAGCTTCAATCTCGGATATGTCAATTGTATTGTATTTGTCAAATCTGAGGCAAAAATAGATGACACCTGCTATTGTTTTAACTAGCGAGTAAATTGATGAATGGGAAAGAAAAAGTTGTCAAACATCTGGAGATGATCCAGGGCGTGATTAACCGCCTGGGGCATGATTCCTTTCTCTTGAAAGGTTGGAGCATGACCGTGATTGTGGCTGCTACTGTCCTGGCAGCGAGGTTCGGCCTGCCGCACCCCTACTTTATACTCTTATTATTTTTACCGGTAGTCGGGTTCTGGCTACTGGATGGGTATTTCCTTTAGCAGGAGCGGCTGTTTAGAGATGTATACGATGACATCCGTACTCGTTCTGACACCGATTTTAAAATGGACCTCGCAAAACACACGAACAAGCCAAAGCGGAACTGGCCCTGTGCCATTTTTTCTCTGACGTTGAATATATTTTATGGAACAGAAATCATCTTTGTGCTGTTTGTCTTTCTGATGATTAATGGGACTGGCTGAAGAATGAGATTCGATTTTTGTTCCTATATTGTAAAAACTATGCCTGAAATGGGCTGGCGGAGGCGAGCCAAGCAAACTCAGGCGCTATTTTTTTCACAAAATGTGAGTTTTCTCACAATTTTGCCAATTATTTTCTTGTCAACGTTTTGCGCGCCGGTAAGATCGTACCTATCCGAACGCAATGTGCGACAGACGGCCCGCCGATAGTATAGAGGTGTGCAAAATTGCGGGATACCGGCAGCATAACGTTCGGACGTTAGCTTGTGCTGTGTCACAAGCGCCCCTACCATGCCGTACATGGCCTGATTGGCTATCCAGGCCGCGTTAAGGATAACCTGGCGCCAGGGGGAAGGCGGTGTCTCCTATCCACGCTACATCGCTCCGCCTCCCCCTGGCAGGGGTTTAACCGCTGACGCATGCAGATTTACTGGTCTGCCGGATATAATGACCCCAAAGATACACAGCGCTACGCGGGAAACTTCGGCTATAGCCTGGGCATGTGAATTTCAGTTGGATGAAGGGTCAATGGGCTATGACTCGGTAACATACCCCCATGCCTTGAATTGTTCCTGTAAATCAGGGTCATCCTTGAAGACAAGAAAAAACAGGTATTCAGGCGCTAAATCCAACTTATCAGACCAAACCACTGCATTATTCTTGACTTGAAATTTTCGGAATAGTGATTTTTCTTTCAGCATGGAAAATACAGGTCTTTTATCACTGAATATTGTTGATTCAAGGTTTGCCGTGCCGGTTTTACCATTGCTGAAAACCAGATGAATAGAGTAATCACCTAAATATTCTGCTCGCTCAACCTCTAACATTGATGCCTTGTAATCGTTGTATACTGCGTGAAAGTGGGGGGGTATGATCATTGATACATATAGATTACAATTGTATATCCCACACATTCACGCGTTTTCATGAACCTCAGTTTGCCAACATTGAACCTTGCCCAGATCTTTCTCCAGCACTGCCCTGGCTTTGTCCAGATCATAAGCCTTTTGCAGGTTCAACCATAGTTCAGGCCCGGTTGCAAAAAAACGACCTAAACGCAACACCGTATCTTCAGAAATATCACGCTTATCTCGCACAATCTGTGAAATACGGTTAGCAGGCACATTAATCCGGCGCGCCAATTCAGTCGCGGTAATTTGAATTTCGAGCAACTCGTCCTTCAGAAACTCTCCCGGATGGATTGGCTCTCTGACCATCTCATTCACCTCATTTTGGTCCCCAGTCGCACCTCCTGGCTGAAGAATGTGATTCCTTTGTTTTTCCTGTAAAGCCTCCGCTTTTCATCCAGAAGCTTCAATGTGTCTTTATCCTCGTAGTACCAATACATCCAGCCATTGCAGCTTTCGGTGTTATTCAGCAGCGCGCCTATTTTGTGTATTGAGCCGGTACCTATGCTGTTCTGTATTTTCCCATCGGGTAAAACAATGGCTGAACAGGTTTTGTCTTTAGTGTATAGACACTGGTTTTCCCGTATATACCTGGCTTCCACAAGCTGTTGCATACTGACCCGTTGTAATCTTTTTGGTGGGGGCTCCACTAACCGCATGTCTTGAAACAGCTCAGCGTTGATCGATTTCAACCTGTTTTCTGCTATGTCCACGTAGCGTGGTTCCTGCTCTATGCCGATACTCCGCCTGTTCAGTTTTTTTGCCACCGCACAGGTGGTGCCACTGCCCAGAAAGGGGTCCAGTACCAGGTCGCCTTCATTGCTGCTGGACAGGATAACTCTTTGCAGCAGCGCCTCGGGCTTCTGTGTTGAATGGGCTTTTTTGCCGTATTCATCCTTGATGCGTTCAGCTCCGGTACACAGGGGAATACGCCAGACAGAGGTCATCTGTTTGCCGTCATTAAGCTGTTTCATGACCTGGTGGTTAAAGGTATATTGTTTCTGCTGCTCCGACTTTTTCGCCCAGATCAAGGTTTCTGTTGCATTCGTGAAGCGCACTCCCCTGAAGTTCGGCATGGGATTGGTCTTGTGCCACTGCACATCGTTGAGGATCCAGTAGCCCAGGTCCAGCATGATCTTTCCCACCCGGAAAATATTATGATAAGAACCGATCACCCAGATCGCGCCATCGTCGGCCAATACTCGCCGGCAGGCGCTCAGCCATTGCCGGGTGAACTCATCATAGATCTCGAAAGAAGAGAACTGATCCCAAGCATCGTCGACACCATCTACCAAGGTCTGGTTGGGCCTGTATAACTCCTGTTTGAGCTGCAGGTTATACGGTGGGTCGGCAAAAATGAGGTTGACCGATTTCTCCGGCAATTCAGACAGTATCTCAATACAGTTGCCGGTGTATATACGATGGTCTGAACTGTCGAAGTCGCTATACAGACTCGATAACTTTTGTTGCATGGGAACGGTCACAGTCTCAGCGCCAACAATTTATTTGTACTCTGACACAATCGGTTCGCTTATTCCCTCCAAAGCCGGGTATGTCAATGCGCGTTCAATGGACTGTTTGACAAATTCATTCAGGTTCAGGTTTTTCTCTTTTGCAACGGTGAGAGCCTGTCGGTGCAACGCCGGACCGATACGCACATTAAACGAGCCTTTGCACGGCTTGATTGGCTCTCTTCCAGCCTCTCTGCAATCGAGCAGGTAATCCTCAACAGCTTGTTCAAATGCCTGTTCCAGCTCCAGCATATTTTGCCCCTCGTAAGTGACCAACGGCTCGATAAACTCCAGTTTGCCGTATAAGCATTTATCTTCAACACTGGCCTCTATCGAACCGTAAAACCCTTTGTATTTGAATAAGCTCATAATAATTCCGCATCTTTCAGTTTGATCAGCACCAACCTCTGCAGATACTTTTTCACCTCATTTCCCGGGTGCGGTCGATGCAGGTTAATGATATGTTCCTGATCTCCATCATCGAATTTCACTCTTGATCCTTGGCCTTGTATTGCTTTATTACCCAAAGATATCTCCTGCCAGCTAATCGATTTATTGTCATCCCATAACTTGGATTTCAACTTCTCCCTTCTGCTCATCAAAACATTATAGAACGGCAGATGCGTAATGCAACTATTTTGTAGTCGCAATTCGGGATTGGGATTTACATGCTCAAAATTTGGAGAATAACAGCTATAATTTAGTTAATCCCCGGACAACACCATCAGTGACCAGAATGCAAAATATCAAGGTCAAATTGTTATTTGATGATGACTGTTCTCATGTCGAGGCTGCCCGTTTGCTGCTCAGCAAAGCGCTTAAGCAATTTGCTCTGAAACCTGTGTGGCAGAAAAGCCATGTCGGCACGTTACCTACACCTGGTTTATGTCGTGCGACAATGTTCTCCCTGAGTGAATGAGACGAGTATTTTTCAGTTTCGACTGGGATGATGTGTGGCGTGTAAATCAGGTCCGCAACAGTTGGGTTGCGAAAGGGAATTACCAAATCGCAGGTTTTGTTGATGCTGCTGATATTGAGAAGGCCAAAAGGCAAACTGATCAAGCAATCAAAAGATGGATAGGCGAGCAGATGAGGGGAACGTCAGTGACTTGTGTTCTTATTGGAAGTAAGACTGCTAACAGCAGATGGGTGCGGTATGAGATAAAAGAAAGTATCAGGACCGGAAATGGCTTGCTGGGCATCTATATTCATCATTTAAAAGACAAAAACGGCAATACGTGTCATCAAGGCATCAATCCCTTAGCTGATTATAGCAAAGAATGGAACGAGGATATACTTGATTATTCTATAGCCAAATCCTGGCTTGAATTATCAGAATACAAAACCTATGACTGGAAGAATCATAGCGGACGCGATAATTTAGGCGAGTGGATCGAACTAGCTGCCAGAGAAGCAGGGAGGTAAAATACGCCAGAATGATACCTTGCAGTCTCGTATAATGAGATAGATATAGTCAAATCCGGCGGCATGAGTTAATTGTCAGGTAGAGAGCCAGATTTTGGTAGGTGACAAGAAACCTCCTTGCCTCTACTCTCTCAGCAGCGGACCAAACAGAGTTCGTCGTATGATTGCTCAGGCAGCCGTTGTTGACCCGTCAATTAACGATTTCTGGAACGCTTGCCATTCATCTTCGTCACCAGCGGTGCGCGCATGTTTTCATAGAGCATGAACAGATGCTCAACTCGTTCGCGCTCGGACGCGAACCCGCTGCGCCGGTAGACGCGGTCCACTGCACGATCAAGTGCCTGGTGTGCGTTCCGCAAGTTAGGCGGCATCAGGTCGGGATCGTAGAGATTAGCCAACGTAGCCCCTGGATGGCTAGCACGAGCGTCGAGTACGGCTTGAGCCAGCGGTTCGAGTTTCTTCAGGTCAGTGCTTTCAGGTGGCATCGGGAAGGTATTGTAGACGAGGCCGATGGAATAACGGTATCGACTCTCCAACCGCCCGCCGATATGGCGCAGCCATGCCATGTGCATCGCAGAAGTCAGTAATGCGAAATCAACCAAGGTCGCGTTCTCTAGAATTCGTACAAGGTTACTCGGAATAACTGGCGGTTCCAACCAGCCGATGGGCGCGTATTCCCGCCGCTCTGAACTGACTTCGGGAATTACCAGGAACGGCGAGGTTGGAACGACATTGACATGAAAAAGTGTCGGCATAGCCGCAAGTTCACGCGTTGGAGCGCTCTTGCTGGCCTCCCGATAAGCGCGGACAGCAGCGATTCGTTTGCGCACGAGCGGTAGTTGCGCCAGTTCTTCAGGTGGCGCATTATGCAAAGCCAGAATCCATCGCTCCTTACCCTGTAAATACTCACGCGCACCAACGAAAGGACGGACATAGGACGAAGCCTTGGGTTCTGCGACCGCCAATTCTTCTCGCTGTTTCACGTTCAGGATATAGTTTCCACCGTCTATCGGTTTTGAACCGATGATCAACCGCCCCATCCCATTGATCGGCCTGCTCTCCTCTTGCACCACCAGATGTGGATTGGACAGCCCGCCAGCATCGAACAAATATGGCGACAAAACCGCGTGACGGCTCTCCACGGGGTCGCCGTTAATGTTGGGATAGCTGAACAGACGTTTATCCTCTCGTGCCGTTTCGCGTTGCTCAAGACCGACGATGACTACATGAACACGGGCTTTGCCCCGTGCGTCCGAGCCCCATGCGAAAGTTCGATGAGCAAACTTAATCTCCAGATTAAGTCGATCAAATAGAGTCGGCCAAAGTTGTGCAACCTGTTCGCCTTGCGTAATCGAATTGGTTGCGACGAAACCGATCTGGGCATCACTTGCATTCAGGTACTCACCCGCCTTAATGAACCACGCAGCAACATAATCGAGTGTACCGCCGCTTTTGCCAAGTGCAGCGATTCTACGGACTTGTTCGCGTTGTTTTGGCGTCTGATACTTTGCTCCTCCGAATGGTGGATTACCTAAGATGTAGGAACAGTCAGTTGGTGGCAGCAACTCGGCCCAGTACGTTTCCAATGCATCGCCATGAACGATGTGTGGCGACTTTTCGAGCGGAATACGCGCATAGGTCAAACCAAACTCTAGACTCAGCCGGTTATTCATGATGTGATCCATCATCCACAGCGCAGTCTCAGCAATGCGTGCAGGAAACTCCCCAATCTCAATACCGTAAAACTGGTCAACATCTATCAATGATAGTGTTGTCGCCGCGATATCGGTTTGTCTGCCGAGGTCCGTCTTTGGATGGATTTCTTTCAATACCTCGATTTCGAGCTGTCGAAGCTCCCGGTATGCGATGATGAGGAAGTTGCCACACCCACAGGCCGGATCGAAGAATGTCAACCGGCCGAGCTTGGCCTGGAATTGCTTAAGCGCGGCAATGCGATTACTGCCGCGTCGCTTCCGTAAGTGATCGAACTCGGCCTTCAGTTCATCCATGAACAGTGGCTCGATCACCTTGAGAATGTTCCTCTCTGTTGTATAGTGCGCGCCCTGTGTACGGCGTTCTACCGGATCCATGACCGATTGAAACAGCGCTCCGAAAATCGCAGGAGAAATATCCGACCAATTGAAATTGCAGGCGTCGAGCAACTTGGCGCGCATAGCCGAGTCGAAAGAGAACATACATAAAGGCCCCTTGAAAAGGTCGCCATTCACATAGGGAAATTGTGCCAGATCCTCGTCAAGCGTCGCGGCGCGCTGGTCTTCCGGCGTATCGAGCACTTCGAACAATTGCGCAAGCCAAGGTCCAAGATCGGCTCCATCCTCGCTTGTGCGCGTCTCAATGAAATCCAGAAAGATGTCGCGAGGCTCAAATACGCCGGTATCATCCGCGAACAGGCAGAACACTAATCGCACCAGGAAGCGTTCTAGGTCATACCTCCGGTGACCCGCATCAACGAGAGTGTCGTGCAACCGCCCGACCAACTCCGCCGCCCGGATGTTTACTGGATCTTGCTCCCGGAAGGCGCGGCGCTGTACGCCGATAATGAAACCAAAATCCTCTACATGCTCAGGTAGATCCTTGAGTGGAAATGACAAATGGTTGCGTTCGTCCAGATCATAAAGTTCAAAACTCTGAAAATCACTGACCAGTATGTAACGGGGCCGTTCGTTCTCTTGCAGGGCATCAAAATAGTCTCCAGCCTGCTCATAAGCGTCAGCAAGCTGGCGCCCAGCGCTTTTATGTTCCACCAGCAAAACCCCTGGCCAGAACAAATCAATAAACCCTGAACGATTGTCCAGTTTCTTTACATGCTGCTCATAACGCGCAACCGAGCGGCGTTTAACCCCGAAGACCTCAAAGAACTCGTTGTAAAAGCTCTGGGTGTCGCTGCGCTCGCTTACAGTGTTCCACCACTGCTGTACAAAGATGACTGAGCGGGCGCGGATTTCGTTCCACGAAAGACGCATCAGAATGCTCCATTCTCAAAATCTGGGGATGTCAAGACGCGTTCGCTCGACTGTTTAACAAGCTCATTCGGCTTTATAGCTGTTAGGTGGCAACTTCATTGATAATATCCAGTTGCTAGGGATCATAACAGGGTCGCTTCTATCAAGCGATATGCCAACCAGATTATCCAAGCCCATGACTGTTACCTGTCACATCCATTCTCGGTTTTAACAGAATAACAGGCACAACACGTTTTGTTGGGTAGTTGTAAACAGCACGTTGCTTAACTGGTTCATGGTACGTCATAAATATAGTTCTCAATTTATGCACTATAGTTCACTAATTATGAACTGTTAAAAGGAGTCTTTTTGTCCACTGGATTCCCGTTGTCACGGGAATGGTGAACCTGAGAGCGCTTTATGAAAGAGAGTTACACATTGATATCGGCTTGGCCAGATTAGGTTGATCTGAACTATATTTTGGCCGAATTATAAACTTGTCATCTACATGCCAGCGCTTTGTGCAAAATCAGGTAAAATTGAGTAAGCCCGGCCGGGCAAAAGTGACAATGAGCAGAAGCCTATGTAACCTCCATTTTCACGAGGGCAGGTTACGGAATCCTGTGAAACAGCGGCTCGCCTTTCAGGCGACATAGTGTTTGACTGTACTCCTGCTATAGATCAACCAACCCGACCCTGCTGACGTTGTTGTTGTAGCGTTTCAACAGATATTAATGCTTCACAGGTGCCAGTATGTTTTATCAGACTCGCGATATGCTGTCGTCGATTGAAATCAGTAATTGCTGTCACCACGGCCTCGCGCTTGGTTTTTGCGTTGGTAAACTGCATGGCATCCAGTAATTCTTTATCGGGAATATCAATAGTAGTTTTCATGAAGCTGTTATGGAAAAATTGGGAGCTATTTCAATAATAATATGACATCAGCGGATTAACGAACCACTGAACAATTAATCAGCTTGGACACGCCTGGCTATTGCTGAACTATGTGCTCAGGGGTGACGCGACTTACAGCAGGATTCGGCCTTATTCAGTCACTCCTCCGCAGACTCGCTCTTCCCCCGCATCAGGTACCAGAGAATTATCGCAACGATGAACAGTGCCGGTACATCACCGGTGAGATTGGAGCGTTCGGTCTCATCGATGATTGAATGATACAGCATGATTCCTCCATGCACGATATTCGACCAGACGGTGAACCAGATCAGGCTGGTATGTTCCGCTGGATTTTTTGCCGCCATGATGAGGAATACTCCCAGAGTGGCGTAGACGCCCATGATCATCTGTTCATACTCCGGTTGCCTCGGCGTCCAGGTCCAGCCTGATGCCTCGAATCCCATCATCAGGACGGGCACACCGACCAGGTAGACAATCCCGAAAACATAAAGTGCGATGGTTAGATACTTCTGTTTGTCTGCCTGTTGCATGGTCACCCCCGGACTGTTTGCAGAAAGTTGAAGTTCAAGCGCATAATTTGATTGTCTTATTGTTTCAAAAACGCTGGGGTAATTCCAGTCGAGCGAGAAAAACCAGGAGCAGTACCGCGCCTGCCGCAAACACGATGTCGCCGGGTACCCGTAACCAGACCAGTGTTTCCATTAACGGTGAATGCAGCAATTCCGGTGAACGGGCAAACCAGTAACCCTGGTCGAACGATACCAGCGCCTGGATGATGCCCTGGGGCAGCAGTGAACCGAAAACCATCAGCGCCAGACCACCATTGAACAGCCAGAATACCCAGCGCAGGGTGCGATCAGACCAGGCATCTTTCACTTGCGGCAGGTCGCGGCGGCACAGCAGAAGCAAGCCAATACCCAGCATGCCGTAGACGCCAAACAACGCAGCATGGCCATGGGTCGGTGTGGTCAGCAATCCCTGCAGGTAGTACAGCGCCAGCGGCGGGTTTATCAGGAAGCCAAGCACGCCGGCGCCGACCAGGTTCCAGAATGCCACTGCCATAAAGAACATCAGCGGCAAGTGGTAGCGCATGACCCAGGGCGCATTGCGTTCCGCGCGCCAGTGGTCGTGGGCCTCAAAGGCGATCAAGGCCAGCGGCACCACCTCAAGGGCGGAGAAGACCGCACCCAACGCCAGTACCGATTCCGGGGTGCCGGCAAAATACAGGTGGTGGAACGTGCCCAGGACGCCGCCTCCCAGGAAGATCATCGCAGAAAACATCACATATATTGCCGCGGTCGACGCACGCAGTAATTTTATATGGACGAATACCCATGCGACCCAGGCGGTGGCAAACACCTCAAACACGCCTTCGACCCAAAGATGAACGACCCACCAGCGCCAGTATTCGGCTACTGTGAGGTGCGTATCCCGCTCGTAGAGGAAACCGGCGCCGAACAGCAGGCCGATGGCGGCTGATGAAAACAGCAGAAGAATGAGCAGGTGCTTGTCCGTGCGGTTTGCGCGAATAGCGGGGACAATACAGCGTACCATCAGCCCCAACCAGATCAGCAGGCCGGCGAAGATCAGTATCTGCCAGAAGCGTCCCATGTCGAGAAACTCGTAGCCCTGGTGGCCGAACCAGTACACCATGTCCGGATCGGTCATACGCCCGGTCAGCGCCAGCCATTCACCGGCCAGCGAACCCAGCACCGCGATCACCAGCGCCAGCCAGAGCACATCCACGCCCAGCTTCTGCCAGGGAGGTTCAAAACCGGCAATCAGGGGCGCCAGGTACAGGCCGGCGCCAAGCCAGGCCGTGGCAATCCAGAGTATCGCCAGTTGCACATGCCAGGTACGGGTCAGCGCATACGGCGCAAAGTCGGAGATAGGTATGCCATAGAACTCATGGCCTTCAACCGCGTAGTGTGCGGTAACTGCCCCCAGGAAGATCTGCAGGCCAAGCAGCGCCGCAACGACCCAGATATATTTAACGATCCCTTTCATCGAAGGCGTGAGGTTAATCGCTGACAGCGGGTTTGTTTCAGGATAACCCTCGGCCGGCTCGACATCTTTCTGCCATTCCTCACGTTCGCGCAGGAAAAACCACGCCAGTGCGCCGATGCCGGCGATCAGCAATACAATTGAGATAAATGACCAGATAAAAATACTGCTGTTCGGCTTGTTGCCCACCAGCGGTTCATGGGGCCAGTTGTTGGTGTAAGTGACCACATCATCGGGCCGCAAGGTGGCGGATGCCCACGAAGTCCACCACCACCAGGACACGAGTCTGCGGATATCCTCGTCGGGGTTCGGGCCCAGGGGCGCATTGGGGATCGCAAACGCTTCCCGCAGGGCTTCAGCGTCGGGGCCATCGCCACTGCCGCCAAACAGCGCCAGGTAATGTGTAGTTACATGTTCTATGGCCTGCGCCCGCGCTGCTGAGATGGTGATGTATCCGGTCTCAGAATTGTAAGTGTTCACGCGTAACTTGGCGGCAAACTCCGCAATGCGCGCGGCCCTGGCCGGTTCGGACAGCGAGTCAAATTCTCCGTCCGCATCCAGCATTGCCAGCGCCTCCCTGTGCAATACGTCTGCGGTCCAATCCGGCGCCAGGTAACTGCCGTGGCCCCAGATAGAACCCAGTTCCATACCACCTAAACGGCGCCAGACATCACGGCCTGCGTGGATATCGTCTTCGGTAAAGATTACCCTCGTGGTATCTGCATCAACTGCGACCACCGCCTTCGGCATGGGCGGCGCTTCCTGGAACGCTCTGCCACCCACAAGCAGCAGAATTCCGAACATCACGATCATGGAAAGGGTGAATAGTATCCAGAGCCTGGATATGGTGAAAATCTGGCGATAATTCATGGTACTTCTCCGCGTGTACTACTATTACAAAGTATAGCGCGTATTTCAGATATAACAGGGTATATCCAAGGCGTTCCCTCACCTGCGCCTGCGCTATCACGGCGGGGTATCACATACTGCGCCGGTACTGCCCACCGGTGGCAAAGAACGCGTCGGTCAATTGGCCCAGGGAACAACAGCGTACCGCGTCCATGAGTTCCGCAAACACGTTGTCGTTATTGATCACCGCATCGCGGATGCGTTCCAGGGCGCGTGCCGCTTCGTCGCTGTTCCTGTCTTCAAAATCCTGCAAACGCGTTAACTGGCTTTGCTTTTCTTCGTCTGTTGAACGGCTCAACATGGCAACGGAATGTTCATCCTCGTCCGGATTCAGGAATGTATTCACACCGATAATGGGGTAACTGCCGTCGTGCTTCCTGTGCTCGTAATACAAGGATTCATCCTGTATTTTACCTCTCTGGTAACCGGTCTCCATCGCGCCAAGCACGCCGCCGCGCTCGGAGATGCGCTCGAATTCCCGTAGCACCGCCTGTTCCACCAGGTCGGTCAGTTCCTCAATGATAAACGAACCCTGGCTGGGATTCTCGTTCATCGCCAGGCCCCATTCCTTGTTGATGATCAACTGGATCGCCAAAGCGCGCCGCACCGAATCTTCCGTGGGCGTGGTGACTGCCTCATCAAACGCATTGGTATGCAAGCTGTTGCAGTTGTCGTAGACGGCAATCAGCGCCTGCAAGGTGGTACGAATATCGTTGAACGCCATCTCCCGGGCATGCAGGGAGCGTCCGGAGGTCTGGATATGATACTTGAGCCGCTGACTGCGTTCATCCGCGCCGTACCGGTCCCGCATCGCGACGGCCCAGATACGCCGGGCTACCCGGCCGAGCACCGTGTACTCCGGGTCCATGCCGTTGGAGAAGAAAAATGACAGGTTGGGGGCGAAATCATCGATATGCATCCCACGGGCAAGGTAGGCTTCGACGAAGGTAAATCCATTGGCCAGGGTGAAGGCAAGCTGTGAAATCGGGTTCGCCCCGGCTTCAGCGATGTGATAACCGGAAATCGACACCGAATAAAAGTTGCGGATGTTATTGTCGATGAAGTACTGCTGAATATCTCCCATCATGCGCAGGCTGAATTCAGTGGAAAAAATACAGGTATTCTGGCCCTGGTCTTCCTTCAGGATATCGGCCTGCACGGTGCCGCGCACATTCTCCAACGCATGCATTCTGATGCGGGCGGATTCTTCTGCATCCGGTTCCCGGTCATGTTCCTGTCTGAATTTCCGCACCTGCTGGTCGATCGCAGTGTTCAGGAAGAAGGCCAGGATAGCAGGCGCCGGACCGTTGATCGTCATGGAAACGGAGGTATCGGGATCACACAGGTCAAAGCCTTCATATAAGGCTTCCATATCATCAAGCGTGGCGATGGAAACGCCTGAATTACCGACCTTGCCGTAGATATCCGGCCGCTCGTCCGGGTTGAACCCGTATAAGGTCACTGAATCAAACGCGGTCGATAGGCGCTTGGCGCCGGAATGTTCAGACAGCTTCCTGAATCGCCGGTTGGTCCTGAATGCGTCTCCTTCCCCGGCAAACATCCGGGTCGGGTCTTCATTCTCCCGCTTGAACGGGAACACGCCGGCGGTATAAGGGAAATAACCGGGGAGGTTTTCTCTCATCAGCCAGCCCAGCAGTACACCATGGTCGGAATAGCGCGGCAGAACAACCCTGGGAATCACGGTTCCGGAGAGCGTCGTGTATGTAGTTTGTGTCTTGAATTCCCGGTCCCGTACCTTTGTAACAAACTCGTCAGCCTGGTACTGCCCGCTGAGTTCAGGCCAACTATCCAGCAGTTCCTTGCAGCGCGGGTCAAGACTTTCTTCTTTCTGTGCGGCCAGACGCGCCAGTTGTTCGCCGGTAGTCGGCTCAACACCGTTGCCTTCGGACTGCAACAGCGCCAGGCTCGCGCGCAGTTGCTGCGCATCCCGCGCAATACCCACCTGCTGGTCTACATGCTGGCGATAGTCCCGAACGGCGGTGGCAATTTCACCCAGGTAACCCTGGCGCTGTGGCGGAATAATAACAGCGCGTTCCCTAGAGGTCTTGTCTGTCACAACAGGTAAGGCGCTCTCGAATTCCGGCAGCCCCTTGTCCCTGAGAGCAGGCAACAGTCCCTGGTATAAAGCAGTCACCCCGGCATCATTGTATTTTGCGGCAATGGTGCCGTAAACAGGCATATCATCCGGGGCTACTGTGAACTGCTCGCGGTTGCGTTGCAATTGCTTGGCAACATCCCGGCGGGCATCTTCGGCGCCCTTGCGATCAAACTTGTTGATAGCCACAGCCTCGGCAAAATCCAGCATATCGATTTTTTCCAGTTGGCTGGCGGCGCCGAACTCAGGCGTCATCACGTACAAGGGGACATCAACCAGGGGAACAATACCGGCATCACCCTGCCCAATTCCAGGTGTCTCGACGATAACCAGTTCAAATCCGGCCAATTTCACAGCGTTTATGATATCCGGCAGGTATTCCGGAATTTCCGTTGCGGCGTTACGGGTGGCCAGGGAACGCATGAATATCGTTTCATGGTAAATCGAGTTCATACGGATACGGTCACCCAATAACGCTCCACCTGTCTTCCTGCGGGTAGGATCAATCGCCAGCACTGCGATTCTCAGGCTATCCCGACTGTCCAGGCGAAACCGCAGGATGATTTCATCGGTAAGCGATGATTTGCCGGCGCCACCTGTGCCGGTAATACCCAATACGGGCGTATGCACGCCCTTTGCTGAGACTTGGCGGCCCAGCTCTGCGACCTGTTCTTCGGTGTGGCCGTTGTTTTCAATCGCACTGATCACCCTGGACAGGATAATTTCATCCCCGTTCAACAACTCATCCGGTGTAACGGCATGCGCATTACAGGTATCTGTTCTACTCGTATTCAGCATGTCGTCAATCATTCCTTGCAATCCCAGGTTATGCCCGTCTTCAGGTGAATAGATGCGCTGGACACCGTAATCCTGCAATTCACGTATCTCATCCGGAATAATCACACCGCCACCGCCACCGAATACCTTGATATGCCCGGCGCCGTGCTCCCGAAGCATATCCACCATGTATTTGAAATATTCCACGTGTCCGCCCTGGTACGAGCTGACGGCAATACCTTGTACGTCTTCCTGCAGGGCTGTTCTTGCAATCTCGTACACGGAACGGTTATGTCCCAAGTGGATTACCTCGGCCCCGGACTGCTGCAGGATACGCCTGATGATATTGATGGATGCGTCGTGACCGTCAAACAGGCTGGCCGCAGTGACAAAGCGCGGTGCCGTCACAGACTGTTTGGTTTCAGATGTGGTAGTCGCCATTGTTATTTGCAATATGAGCTTGGATACATTATATTTACGTTTACGTAAACGTCAATCAATATTCTTGAGAATCATCAGTTACATCATGTCTATAAATACAGATAAAGTCGATATTTCAGTTAGTTACAGGCGTAAGTTGTATTCAATTTCAGATATGTCTAAAGAGTTTGACATCACCACCCGCACCATCCGGTTCTACGAAGACGCCGGTTTGTTGAGTCCGCTCAGAGAAGGACGCAGGCGTTATTATACCGTCAGAGACCGCACTCGACTGAAGCTGATATTGCGCGGAAAGCGTCTGGGATTTTCCCTGAATGAGATAGGAGAGATGTTCCGGTTGTATGATTCAGAACCGGGCGAGGTTGCACAGTTGAATCACATACTGGACAAGATAACGGATAAGATGAACCTGCTGGAGAGACAACTGGAAGACATACGGATCGTCATGCAGGAATTACAGGAATTCAAACAGCAATGCCGGCAACGACTGGAACAGATGACACCAGATAAATAGTATAATCAGCCTTAATCAAAGTTATATTTAATCAGAGTTCACTTTCACTAACGTGTTCAACCGGTTATGACAGCAACAAATTACAACATGCAGAACTACCAGGAAACATACGCTGCGTTTCAATGGGAGCGTCCGAAAAAATACAATTTCGCGCGTGATGTGATCGATCGTTGGGACCCTGAAATGACCGCGCTGTTTTGGGTGGATGATACGGGCGCCGAAATCAGCAGGAGTTTTGGTGATATCAGCGACGCATCGAAACGGTTATGCAACGTGCTGACTGCGGCCGGTGTCCGCAGAGGTGATACGGTGATCGTGATGCTGCCCAGGGTCATACCCTGGTGGGAAACCTTTACCGCCACCTTGCGTATGGGCGCAGTGATATCGCCGGGGACCGTGCAGCTCTCGGAAAAAGACCTGGAATACCGGATTAACGCGTCGAAGGCCACTTGTGTGATTACCGACAGCGCCAACGCCGGTAAGGTGGACGCAGTGGCTGACCGCTGCCCTACCCTGATCGCGCGCATCGTCACGGACGGCGAATATGACGGCTGGATCGACTATCAAGAGGCCGTTTCACTCGCAGCGTCCGAGTTTGAGACCGCCGATACGGCTGCGGAGGATGAGGCCATTTGTTATTTCACCTCAGGTACCACTGGCTATCCCAAGATGTGCATTCATACTCACAGTTATGCGATAGGACACAGGATAACCGGTGAATTGTGGCTGGACCTGGAACCTGACGATTTACATTGGAATGTCAGCGATACCGGCTGGGGCAAGGCCGCATACAGCAGTTACTTCGGTCCCTGGTTATGCGGCGCGACGTTGTTCATCCATCATACGACCGGGTTCAACGCGCAACGCACCCTGGAACTGCTGGAAAAGTATCCGGTTACCACATTTTGCGGCGCGCCGACCATTTACCGCCTGCTGGTACTGGAGGATCTCGACCGTTACGATTTCACGACGCTGCGGCATTGCACCGGGGCTGGCGAACCACTTAACCCTGAAATCATCGAAACCTGGAACAAAGCGACCGGCCTGACAATCCGCGACGGTTACGGGCAGACCGAGTCCGTGATTCTCTGCGCAAGCTTCCCCTGCCTCGAACCCAGGCCCGGTTCCATGGGCATGCCGGCGCCGGGGGTCGACCTGCAAGTAATCAATGATGCCGGAGATATCCTGGCAGCACACGAGGAAGGAGACATCGCCGTGCGTATCCGGCCTGAGGCGCCCCAGGGATTTTTCCGTGAGTACCGCAACGATCCCGAACGCACCGCGGCAACGCGTCGGGGCGACTGGTACGTGACCGGCGATCGCGCCTACCGCGATGAAGACGGTTATTTCTGGTTCGTGAGCCGCGCGGATGACGTGATCCTGTCGGCGGGCTACCGCATCGGTCCTTTCGAGGTGGAGAGCGCATTGATCGAACATCCTGCGGTCGCAGAGTCGGCAGTCGTCTCCAGTCCGGACCAGACCCGGGGCGAAGTGGTCAAGGCTTTCGTGATCCTCGCTCCCGGCCATGACGCATCCAGTGAGCTGAAACAGGAACTCCAGGAGCATGTAAAACAGGTTACCGCGCCCTACAAGTACCCGCGCAGGATCGAGTTTGTCGATTCCCTGCCCAAGACCGTCAGCGGCAAGATCCGCCGGGTGGAACTCCGTGAGCGGGAATGGGGTTGAATGCAAGCTGATACGATAGATGAGGTGGCGCCGGCAACCAGACAGGCGCTGATCAGCGGGCTGCAGGAAATTCTGCCCCATGAATGCGTGATTGTCGATGAGGCGGCGTTACGCGCCTACGAGACAGACGCCCTCAGCGCGTACCGGCAGCCGCCTATGCTGGCCGTGTTGCCGGAAACGACGGCACAGGTCGCAGACGTGCTGAAATTGTGCAACAGCCTGAATGTCAAGGTAGTGCCCAGGGGCGCCGGTACCTCCTTGTCCGGCGGCGCCTTGCCTCTTGCGGATGGCATTGTTCTTGGCCTGGGCAAGTTCAACAGGATTCTCGAAGTGGATTTCGATAACCGTTGCGTGGTCGCCCAATCAGGTGTGACCAACCTGGCGATCACCGAAGCTGTCGCCCACAGGGGGTTTTACTACGCCCCGGACCCATCGAGCCAGATCGTCTGTACCATCGGCGGCAACGTCAGTGAAAATTCAGGCGGCGTGCATTGCCTGAAGTACGGGCTGACGACGAATAACGTGATGGGGCTGGAAATGGTCACCATCGACGGAGAAATCCTGCGCTTGGGCGGCAAGTACCTGGATCCGGAAGGGTATGACCTGCTCGGCATCGTTACCGGGTCCGAAGGATTGCTGGGGGTGATCACGGAAGTAACGGTCAGGATCATACGGGAACCGCAGTCGGCCCGAGCCATGCTGATCGGTTTTCCCGACAATGAAAATGCCGGAGAGTGCGTAGCCGGTGTCATCAGCGCCGGCATCATTCCCGCCGGCATAGAGATGATGGATGAATTTGCGATCAAGGCCGCAGAGGACTTTGTTCATGCCGGCTATCCGGTGCACTGCCCTGCCCTGGTGCTTACGGAACTGGACGGTCCCGAGGCTGAGGTGACTGAGCTGGTAGAGCAGGTCCGGCGTATTGCCGAAGACTGCGGGGCCAACTTCATCAGGGTAAGTGAATCCGAAGAGGAACGCGCGCGTATCTGGGCCGGTAGGAAGGCGGCTTTCCCGGCATTGGGAGACATATCGCCCGATTACTATTGCATGGATGGCACCATACCCCGACGCGAACTTGCCCATGTGCTGACCCGGATACGGGAACTGTCGGACCACTACGGCCTGCGTGTCGCCAATGTGTTCCACGCCGGCGACGGCAACCTGCACCCGCTGATCCTGTTCGATGCAAATGACCGCGTAGAACTGGAAAAAGCCGAACAGTTCGGCGCAGATATCCTGCGCCTGTGTGTTCAGGTCGGCGGCGTGCTCAGCGGCGAACATGGCATCGGCGTCGAGAAACGGGAGCTGATGCCCACGATGTTCAATGAGCAAGACCTGCAACAGCAACAGCGGGTCAAGTGCGCGTTTGACCCGGCGGGCCGGCTCAACCCCGGCAAGGTCTTCCCGGTACTCCACCGTTGTGCGGAACTCGGAAAGCTGCATGTGCACAAGGGTAATATTCCTTTTCCTGACATACCCAGGTTTTGATGATTTATCCGCTGATGGCCAGAACTCTGTACGCCCCGATCGCCCGTAAATTTTGGCACAGACCAGGGCAGTCCCCCGTACCACCCCCGCGGAAGCGGGAGTCCAGTCTAATACTGTGTCGCCTGCAAGGCGAACCTTACAGATGAACGAGCATTTCTATCCGGAAACAGAACAACAGGCTCATGATCTGGTGCGCTGGGTTGTTGCTGAGGATAAAACCATCTCAATCCAGGGAAAAAATACCAAGCAGGGCTTCGGTTTGCAGGTCAATGCGGATTGTGTGATGGGCATGGAAAGACTATCCGGAATCCTGGAATACCACCCTGAAGAACTGGTCATGACCGCCCTGCCCGGCACCCCGCTCGCCGAGATAACCGGCGCGTTGTCAAAACATAACCAGTACCTGGCCTTTGAGCCACCGGCATTGAACAGGATGTACCATGTCGATGACGAAGGCACTATAGGTGGTGTTTTCATCGGCAACCTGGCCGGTCCGCGCCGGTTCAAGACGGGCGGCGCACGGGATCATATCCTCGGGGTCAGGGCGATCAACGGGCGCGGAGAGCTCTGGAAATCCGGCGGCAAGGTGATCAAGAACGTCAGCGGTTACGACATGAGCAAACTGCTTGCCGGCTCCTGGGGTACCTTGTCAGTAGTCACAGAACTGACGTTCAAGGTTCTGCCGGCGCCGGCGGTATCACGCAGTCTTGCCGTATGGGGATTGTCGGCACGCCTGGGGTCGGCCTTGCTGGCGCAGGCAATTTCCACACCCTGTGAGCCATCCGGTCTGGCATATCTCCCCGCTGAGACGCTGAGCACAACCGGGAAAGATGATATATCCAAACCCGGCGAGTCCCTGACACTGATCCGGCTGGAAGGAACGGAACTGTCCGTCAACGAACGCATGCAATCCATCAGGAAATGGCTTCCCGGCCCCAGTCAGTACAGCATTTTCGAACAAGCAGAGTCGCTATCTGCGTGGGAATGGATCGGCGATGCAAGACTGCTGGCCGATCAAAAACGGACTCCATCCATCATGAAGATTTCACTCCCCCCGGCATCTGCGTGGAATTTGACCCGCTTCATCGATGAATTGAACGGATGTCTGTGGTACCTGGACGCAGCCGGTGGCTGGATATGGGTGGGTATCTGCCATGCCGGCGGGGAGGACAAACTGCAAACCATCAGGCGGGAAGTCAACACCCTGGGCGGCGCTGCTATCTTGTATCGCGCCCCTCAGGCCATGAAGCAACGTACCGGCATCTACTCCTTCGCGGACTCATCCGTCAAACGCATGAACGGAAAAATAAAGACCGGTTTTGATCCGGGCAATATCTTCAACCCGGGCAGACTCCATGCGCACTGAATTCTCGGCAACCCAACTGGCAGACCCCGTACTGGATGAAGCCAACAGCATCCTGCGCAAATGCGTTCACTGTGGGTTTTGCAACGCCACCTGCCCTACCTTCAAGCTGATCGGCGATGAACTGGACGGGCCGCGCGGGCGCATCTACCTGCTGAAAAACCTGCTGGAACAGCAAGCGGAGCCCTCTGCAGAAGTCGTGAAACACATAGACCGCTGCCTATCGTGCCTGTCCTGTATGTCTACCTGCCCTTCCGGTGTGAATTACATGCGCCTGGTGGATACGGGGCGCGGGTATATCGAGGAAAAATTCAGCCGCCCGCTCCCGGACAGGCTATTGCGCAAACTGCTGGTCTCAACCCTGCCCTACCCGAACCGGTTCCGCCTGCTGTTTAACCTGTCCCGGTTGCTTTCACCCCTCCGGCGACTGCTGCCAACGCGGCTTCGTAGCGCGGTGAATCTTCGCCCTCCGGCCGCGACCAGGAACAGCAACAGGTCTGAAAACCCGGTCAGCGCCGCTAAGGCAGTCGGCCTCATCGGCGGCTGCGTGCAGCAGGTAATGGGCCGTCACATCAATTCTGCCAGCGCGCGCGTGCTGGAACGGCACGGCTGGCGTGTGCACCTGCTCACGGAACCGGCCTGTTGCGGCGCGGTCGAACACCACCTGGGCAAGACTGCCCTGGCGCACCGCCGTTTCAGAGACAACATCGCCGACTGGCTGAAGCAAATTGATGAACTGGGCCTACAAGCGTTGATCGTCAATGCTTCCGGCTGTGGCACCATGCTCAAGGACTACGGCCACCTGTTTCGGCACGATGCGGAACTGGCAGCCGGCGCCGAAAAAATCAGCGCCATGACCCGTGACATCACGGAATTCCTGCCCGTTCAGCACAGCGCCAACGGCAATGGTGAGCACGCACAGGTCCGCATCGCCTACCAAAGTCCCTGTTCCATGCAACATGGCCAGAAGATTGACCGACAACCCATGACCCTGCTGGAACAAGCCGGCTTCACGGTGCTGGAACTCCCTGAGAAATACATGTGCTGTGGTTCTGCCGGCGCCTATAATATCCTGCAACCGGACATTGCAACGGAACTCGGCCAAAGAAAGGCCGCGCATATCGATCAAGCAAACGTGGACGCAGTCGCTAGCGGTAACCTGGCCTGCATGATGCACCTGCGCCAGTTCACCAATGTTCCCTTTGTTCATACTGCGGAACTGCTCGATTGGGCGACAGGAGGCCGGAAACCGTTTTAGGTAAACTCTGACTTAATCAGAGTTTCCTCAGGTAGTGGAATTAACCCCTAATCTCGGGCAGTGTCTCCTGCCCCCTACCCATTGATGTAAATGGTGCCCAGGGCCGGACTCGAACCGGCACGGAGTTTCCTCCGAGGGATTTTAAGTCCCTTGTGTCTACCAATTTCACCACCCGGGCTTGGATCGGGAAAGAATAATACCCATTTCAGTTAATTCTGACATGTTCGGCAGGCTGGGGTAGAAATCCTACCCCGCTTTTTCGGTCCCATCAATCGAAATGTTTTGTCTGTGCCGACAAGACATCCGGAATTTGTTCAAAATAGAAATCTATTTCTAATTTGCAAGGATAACCATGAAAAGGATTAAACGGGAGATTGAAACTGATACAACTCTTTCCAAAAACCCATTGTCAGCCATTATGGTATCATCACTATGCTTTCATTCGCAGGCATGCATAGGGACAACAAATTCTGCGCGATCATCGCATCCACAGGCGCCATATCCGTATTAGAATAATTAAGATGAGTTCCACCAGCAGTGACCTCTCTGTCGAAATCAGGGAACAGGTTTTGTATGTAACGATCAATCGTCCTGAAAAGCGTAATGCGCTGAGCCGCGCAACCCTGAAAGAAATTGGTCATGTGTTCAATCATCATCAATCAAATGATTCCATACTGGTTGCGGTATTGACGGGAGCCGGTGAGAAGAGTTTTGCTGCGGGCGGTGATCTCAAAGATTTGGACTCTGTCCGCACGCGCGAACTGACTGTTGACATGGTCGATACAGGTAAAACAGCGTTGGATGCCATTCGTAATTTCTGTGTGCCCGTTGTCGCGGCCATCAACGGTACGGCATTGGGTGGCGGCGCGGAGTTGGCCATGGCCTGTGATTACCGGGTTGCGGCTGAAACGGCAAAAATTGGCTTTGTCCAGGGAAAACTCAATATCACCACGGCCTGGGGCGGCGGCGCCGATTTAATCGAACGAATTGGCTCAGCCCCGGCATTACGTCTGCTTGTCGATTGCAGGATTCTCGACGCCAAAGCTGCGCTGGAACTGGGTGTCATCGATACTATTTGCCGCAGCGGCGAATCGCTTGATGCTTGCCTGGAAGATTTTATCTTGCCTCTTCTGGCGCGCAGCACAACCGTGATGCGAAGCTACAAAGCGCTGAGAAACCGGGCGCGCAACGTGTTTGCGCAGCCATTACGCGAACTTGAAACAAACAACTTCATTGAATCCTGGTTGCACGATGAACACTGGCAGGCAGCAGCCAATATCCTGAAAAAAAAGTGATGCAAGTCAACATGCGAACCGATACGAAAAGCGCAAAACCATTGCCTCCCGAACCGGGAAAAAACCTGACTGCGATAACCGGAGAAGAAACGCCGGCCCTGGTAACGGATGACATGATTGACAGCAGTAAAATAGGAATGCCGGGCGAATATCCCTATACAAGAGGCATTTTTCAGGATGGCTACCGCGGGCGGTTGTGGACATTCCGGCAGTATTCCGGGTTTGGTACCGCGGAGGAAACCAATGAACGCTACCGGTTCTTGCTGGACAGAGGTTCGACCGGCTTGTCCGTGGCCTTGGATTTGCCGACCCAATGCGGTTACGACCCGGATGACGTGATGGCCACCGGCGAAATAGGCAAAGTCGGCGTCTCACTGTCCAACCTGGCGGACGCGGAAATAGTCTTCGACGGCATCGACCTGAGCAAAATATCAACCTCTTTTACCATCAACAGTACGGCGGCTATTATCTATGCCATGTACCTGGCGGTCGCCGATAAGAAAAATACGCCGCGCAGTGCGCTGACCGGGACGATACAGAACGACATCCTGAAAGAATACGCCGCACGCGGCACATGGATATTCCCGGTGCGGCCTTCCATGCGTCTCATCGCGGATTCTATACTTTATGCCAATGAACAAACACCCCGGTTCAACCCGATAAGCATTGCCGGCGCGCATATGCGGGATGCGGGGGTGAATGAAACTGAAGAGTTGGGCTTTACATTGGCTAACGGCCTGGCGTATGTTGATGAATTGGTCAGACGCGGCGCCGATCCAAACAAATTTGCCCGAAGGTTGAGTTTCTTCTTTTATGTGCACATGGGCTTTTTTGAAGAGATTGCCAAGTTTCGCGCAGGCAGAAGGCTGTGGGCAAGATTGCTCAGAGAGCGTTATGGCATCACGGACCCGAAAGCGCTGATGTTCCGCTTCGGTGTAGTCTGTGGCGGGTCCTCCCTCAGCGCGTCACAACCGTATAATAATATCGCCCGGGTGGCGCTGGAAAACATGTCCGCCGTACTCGGCGGCGCACAATCGGTATTTACCTGCGCCTACGATGAAGCCTTTCAGATCCCAACGGAATTCAGCGCCGAGACCGCATTGAGGACGCAGCAGATAGTTGCGTATGAAACCGGGATAACAAAATCAGTGGATCCGCTTGGCGGCAGTTATTACGTGGAATGGCTGACAGACCGCATGGAAGAGCAAGCGGAACATATCATCAAAGAACTGGAGGAGTACGGCGGTGTGGAGAAAGCCATCGAAGAGGGATTCATACAATCCAGAATTGCCGAGAGTGCGCACCAGCGCAAGGTCCGGAAAGATCGCGGAGAAGATGTGGTCGTCGGCGAAAATTATTACCGCAGCGAGAATGAGGCCAATGATTTCGGTGAAATTTTTCAACTGGACAGCCAGGCTACCGACAAGATCATTAGCAGGCTCGATGCGATAAGAGACCAACGTGACAATGCCGAAGTACGCAAGACGTTACGAAAACTTGAAGATTGTGCGGCCACTGAAGGCGAAAACCTGATGCCGTATATCGTTGATTGCTGCCATGCCTATGCCACGGTCGGTGAAATGGTATCGAGTCTCAAGCAACAATGGGGTGAATTCAAAGAGCCTATACGGCTTTAATTCAGCAGATATGGGAACAATACGATATGTCGATTAAGGGCAAAAGAATACTGGTGGGAAAACCCGGGTTGGATGGCCATGATGTCGGCGCAAAGGTGATTGCGTTGACATTACGCGATGCCGGCGCCGATGTCATCTATACGGGTCTGCGAAAAACACCGGATTATATTGCCAGAACTGCCGTGGACGAAGATGTGGACGTGGTGGGACTGAGTATTTTGAGCGGCAGTCATAAGGAACTGGTCAAGGCGACCAGGGAAAAGCTTGACGAGCTTGGCGCCGCGGATATCCAAATTTTTGTCGGTGGTACCATTCCTGTTCAGGATTACGACGAACTGAAACAATATGGCGTAGCGGCGATATTTACCGCGGAAATGCCGCTGGATGACATCGTTGCAAAAATCGATCAGTTACTGGGATGAACGTTTCAACAGGCCGGACAGGGCCACTACAGAATAAAACAATTATATTATGCTGATATCTGATGGCATTGCCTTACAAATCATATAATAACCGGCTTGAACTGGCGCGTACCCTCAGTAAGATTGCTAAAGCGAGTATCCGGGACATTCTGGATCAGCCCCAAACAGATACGCAGCCCGATCGTTCTCAGAGGACAGGAATTACCGGTCCGCCGGGTACCGGGAAAAGCTCATTGATCGCGAGTTGGGCTGAATTCCGACTGAAAATGGGTAATAGTATTGGCGTGCTTGCGATTGATCCAAGCAGCCCGATATCGCAGGGGTCTATTCTTGGTGATCGTATTCGAATGGAATCAGTTATCGATAATGAGCGCTTCTATTTTCGATCCATTCCGGATACCATAAACAGCAATGGATTGTGTCATAATATTGTTAATCTTCTTGATGTATTCGAGCAGTACAGTTTTGACGATGTTGTACTGGAAACAGTAGGAACAGGCCAGTCTGAACATCATATCCGTTACCTGGTGGATACGGTAGTCCTGGTATTACATCCGCAATCAGGCGACATCATCCAGGCAATGAAAGCAGGCATAATGGAAGCAGCCGATATTTTTGTGATCAATAAGACAGATTTGGGGGGAGCCGAGTTATTGGAGCGGGATATAAGAGGTGTTCTGGAGCTTACGACAGATGAGAATTCCTGGCATCCCAAAATTATCAAAATATCCTGCAAAGATAACACAGGTGTTCAGGAGTTGAATGAATGTGTTGATAATCACTATGAGTGGGTGAAGGAAAATGTAGCGCCGGATGAAATATACAAACAGCGCCAGGACTTCCAGTTAGCACAGTTGATTTCCGCCCAGGTATCTCATTATTTAACTGAAAATATCGAAAGATCGAATAATTTACGGGAACAATACAACAATGTTGTCAGGTCGATTGTTTTGAAATGAAGATCTTATACCAAAGCTACGTCAATAAAGCTATGTCAGAGCCATATATCCGTCACCTGGCTGCTTATCTTAACAAGATAAAAAACGAGGATACGGAACTTATAATTAGCGAAATGGATCCTCCGGATGATTATGCGCATGGTGTTATGGAATATCGTTGTGGTTACCAAGCAATGCAAATAGTTTACGAAGCAGAAAAAAATGGCTTTGACGCAGTCATTCTTGGTCACTTTCAGGATTCAGGGCTTGCGGAAGCCAAGTCCATTGTCGATATTCCCGTACTCGGTCTGGGCGAATCCAGCATGTTACATGCCTGCCTGCTGGCGCGTAGAATCGGACTGATAACCATCAATCCTCGTTTTATTACTTATCATAGGGAGCAGATTTCCACCTATGGGTTAGAAAAACGTATCATTGATGTGGCTGCGCTTGAGTTCGAACCCGGTGAATTTACTGCCCTCTTCGATGATCCGGACCGGATTGATTCGACGATGGCTTCTTTAAAGGAACAGGCACAATTGCTTATTCGGAACGGCGCAGAATTGATTATTCCTGCAGGTGGTATTCCCATGCTTGCCTGTGCGGCGGCAGGTGGGCTGTATATTGGTGAAGTCCCTGTAATGAATGGGCTCTCAGTAGTAATGAAACAGGCAGAAATGGCAATTCAGCTCAGGCAACTGGGAGAATACCCGACGAGTCGCGCAGGTTGCTTTCTAAAGCCGCCTCAGGAATATATTGAAGCGGCGCTTAGTTTGCACCCGAGGTCTTCTTGATGGGCATAATGTGGGGAGAGAGAGTTGAGGGGAGATATAAACCTTCTCTAATTTACCGTTTGTTTAAACCTAAAGACATTACGGGAAGCGAAATAAACGGTCTTGGTGAGACAGAAAAACGCTGCCCCACACCCATTTGTCACTGGTTTGGCATAATCAAAGTGCCCTTCAACCGCGTGTGGTGGCAGCTCATTACGTGGACAATGCTCAAAGTCAGCAAAGAACTTAATGCTTCAATGGCAATCTATCGTGAATACGCGGACAAGCCATATGAATCCTTGGCAGATGAGCACGTCGACCAAATGTCAGACCTAAGCTCTTGTCAAAAATGTTAAAAAAGAAGGCTTTAATGGCAGCTTAGGGGAAGATTGCAGTTGAGAAAGAATAAGACAACTGTAATACATTCAGCTTATTCGTCCTAAATCGACAGAGATATAACCCAAATCACGACTTTGCGTTCAATGATATCACTTTGCGAAACTGCCAGAAAGTTCATATGTTCAGTGCCCCCAAAGCTCTGTCGCTCGTGCAAGTTCCAGTTTTGCAATAGTATGTAAATGTACTTCGTCAGGCCCGTCAAAAATCCGCATTCCCCGCACCATTGCAAATTGGTGAGCCAAACCGAAGTCATCGCTTACGCCGCCCCCACCATGAACCTGAATAGATCGGTCAAATACATTTTGCGCCATGTTAGGACCTAAAACCTTGATCATTGCGATTTCCGACCTTGCCGTCTTATTTCCGACGGTGTCCATCATATACGCGGCTTTGAGGCAAAGAAGTCGTGCTTGTTCAATCTCAATGCGGGAATGTGCAATCGCCTGACGCACCGAACCCTGCTCAGCAAGAGACTTGCCGAATGCAACGCGCGATTTTGCACGAGCAATCATTGACTCCAGGGCGCGTTCAGCCTGGCCGATAACACGCATACAATGATGGATTCGCCCAGGGCCGAGGCGCCCTTGCGCAATTTCAAATCCGCGCCCCTCTCCCAGAATCATATTTTCTTTTGGCACACGAACATTATTGAAATCGACTTCCCAATGACCGAAGGGAGCGTGATCATAGCCAAATACCGTCAGCGGTCTAATTATCTTGACGCCTTCCGTATCAGTCGGAACCAGTATCATCGACTGTTGCTGGCGCCTAGGCGCTGACGGGTCGGTTTTCCCCATCACGATGAAGATTTTGCAGCGCTTGTCACCCGCGCTTGATGACCACCACTTACGTCCATTGATGACATAATCATCACCGTCGCGCTTTATCTCAGTTTTAATATTTGTCGCATCGGATGATGCCACAGCCGGCTCGGTCATCGCGAAACAGGAACGAATTTCACCTGCAAGAAGGGGCTTAAGCCACTGTTTCTTCTGAGCGGTATCGCCATACCGGTCGAGCACTTCCATATTACCCGTGTCCGGGGCCGAGCAGTTGAAAACCTCCGGGCCAATCCAGGAGCGACCCATGATTTCGCACAGCGGCGCATATTCGACATTGGTGAGTCCGGCGCCGAAGTCACTTTCAGGCAAAAACAGATTCCACAGGCCATGCGCCTTCGCCTTTTCCTTCAACTCTTCCAGGATGGGAGGAATGTCCCAGCGATCTGCCTGAGCAAGATGTTGCTCGGTGAAAATTCGCTCGCCCGGATACACATATTCATCCATGAACTCGGAAACCTGCTTTATGAGTTTATTGGTCTTTTCTGAATGTTCAAAATACATAGCTATCTCGTTGCCGAAAAGGATTTATCGTTAAGCCGCCGCCTGGAGCGCGGACGTCCCGTCCGCAAGCAGGCCGATCGCCTGCGGTCTCAGGAGTTGACAGCTCGCTGTTTTAAAGAAGAAAACTGGAGGCTGGGGTCGGAATCGAACCGGCGTCGACGGCTTTGCAGGCCGCTGCATAACCACTCTGCCACCCAGCCAAGGGATATACCCGAAATTGTTAAGACCAAACATCCACCCGATGCCCACAAACTTGCCTGCGGGCGATCCGGGCAGTGTCCGGTCATGAACAATAAACAAGAACAAACAAAAACCCCGGGGCCAGCCCGGGGTTATCCCTGCTCAGGGTATCTGTTTGGAGCGGGAAACGAGACTCGAACTCGCGACATCCACGTTGGCAACGTGACGCTCTACCAACTGAGCTATTCCCGCGCTGGTCATTCATGTATTACCCTTCCTTGGTGCAATTCAAATATCTTCCCAGACCGTACTTGAATTGTAACGCCATTCTGGAAGATTTCAAGCGCGTTTACGCCGGCAACATGCCCTCAGATACGATAAATTGGATGATCGCATCCAGGCCCTCGCCAGTCTTAAGATTGGAGAAGATAAACGGCTTATCCCGGCGCATCCTGCGGGCATCCCGATCCATGACCTCAAGCGAAGCGCCGACGCTGGCAGCCAGGTCGATCTTATTGATGATCAGTAAATCGGAACGGGTGATCCCCGGCCCACCCTTGCGCGGAATTTTATCTCCGGCTGCCACATCAATTACATACAGTGTCAGATCAGAGAGTTCCGGGCTGAACGTGGCGCTGAGGTTATCGCCTCCGCTTTCGACAAATACCAGGTCCAGTTTGCGATGCCGTTGCTGCAACGTATCAATGGCCGCGAGGTTCATCGATGCGTCCTCGCGAATGGCCGTGTGTGGGCAACCGCCGGTCTCAACGCCGATGATCCGGTTTGCCGCCAACGCATTATGACGAGTCAGAAACTCCGCATCCTCATGAGTATAGATATCGTTGGTAACGACGCCAATGTCATAGCGGTCGCGCAGCGCCTGGCATAAAGCCTTCAACAGTGCGGTCTTCCCGGAACCGACTGGCCCGCCGACGCCTACCCTCAATGCGTGTTTTGTCATCATTGTCATCTCAGGACCTGAATAATCGGCTGTACTGCTGCTCGTGCCAGCTACTGGCCAACGCCAGGGCCGGCAGGGAACTGCCAATCTCGTCATCGGCAAGCTCTCTGGCTTTAGCGACGGTTGCCGGCAACTGTGGCATCAGGTCGCTCAACAACCGCTGGGCTGCGGTCTGCCCCAGCGCCATCAATCGGGTTGCCGCGCTGACCTGGTTTTCCAACCAACTCCAAAGGTAGCCATGGCACGCAAGTTCCGGAGTGATGCGCCAATGTGCGGCCAGCATCGCAAAGCTGGTGATGAACGTTGTCCCGCTCGGCGTTTGCCAGGGAAGTGCGATATTCAAAGCCGGCGCCAGACGCAACAGGGCCGCGCCCATTGCCATTTCTGCCGCGCGCAGTTCAGTCGTATCCCGACAGCTCAGAATCCAGGCATCCCAGCGGCGCAGGTCACCGGTGTCCTGGCGTTTGGCCGCATCCACCTGGCGCAGCAGTAACGGCGCGTCAACTCGCGCCTGCCCCTCGCTCAACTGCAATGACAACCAGTCCTGCAGTGTTGCGTGGTCCTGCAACCAACCCTGTTCCACTGCCGCTTCGAGACCTTGGGAGAAGGAGTAGCCGCCTACCGGCAAGGCGGCGCTGCTCAATTGCAGCAGGCGTAACAAGGCGTTGTCAGTAATGCTAATGGTGGGCATGACCGCCACCGCTGTACGCGCCTGGTTCCGGCTCGAAAACCGCTTTCTGCTGAATGACTTCCAGGCCCATTTCCGCCAACATTTTTTCAAGCACGTGATCGCGAACCATGCGCAACCAGCGTTCCCCGACTTGCAATCGGACATGCCGATTGCCAAGGTGATAGCAGGCGCGGGCGAATAAAGACCAATCACCGGCGCGCGCCAGGGTGACGGGCTCTACAGCGCCGGCGACCACCAAATCTCGGCCACATACGCTACGCAGCCCCTGGCCAATGCCCAGGACATTGCCGCGTTCGAGGAAAACGCGCACCTCAGTGCCATCGGCCAGGAAGGTTTTGAACCTGCCTTTTTCCCTTTGCAGGTGATCAAGAGGCAATTCCTCGGCGCCGGAACCGGATTGAAGATGGGGCAGACGTTCGTACACTTCCAGCATGGTTCGTGTTAAAACAGGTTGTATAACTGTGCCAGCGGCAATACCTCAGCCGGTTCACAGGTCAGCAACTCGCCGTCAGCCCGCACTTCATATGTTTGCGGGTCTACCGTAACAGCCGGCATCCAAGTGTTATGTATCATATCAGCCTTGGTCACAGAACGGCAGTCCTGGCAGGCTGCCAGTCGTCGTCCCAGCCGCAATCGCTCTGCCACGCCTGCTTCCATTGCAGCGCCACTGACAAATGTGACCGATATATTGCGCGGCGCGGCGCCAAAAGCGCCGAACATATTTCTGTAATGCACTGGTTGTGGCGTTGGAATCGACGCGTTGGGATCGCCCATGGCCGCTGCCGCAATACACCCCCCCTTGATAATCAACGAGGGCTTGACGCCGAAAAAAGCGGGTTTCCACAATACCAGGTCGGCAAGCTTGCCAACCTCGACAGAACCAATCTCACGGGCGATACCGTGAGTGATTGCCGGATTGATCGTGTACTTGGCTATATAGCGGCGGGCGCGCAGGTTGTCGTTTTGTTCGGTGTCCCCTTCCAGCGGGCCGCGCTGCAGTTTCATCTTGTGTGCGGTTTGCCAGGTGCGGGTAATCACCTCGCCCACCCGTCCCATGGCCTGGGAATCCGAAGCGATCATGCTGAATGCGCCAAGGTCATGGAAAATATCTTCCGCAGCGATGGTTTCCCTGCGAATCCGGGAATCGGCAAAAGCCACATCTTCAGGTATGGCAGCGTCCAGATGATGGCAAACCATCAACATATCCAGGTGTTCGTCCACCGTGTTACGGGTATAGGGCCGGGTTGGGTTTGTGGATGACGGCAGTACGTTAGGCTCGCCGCAGGCGCGGATAATATCCGGCGCATGGCCGCCGCCGGCGCCTTCGGTGTGGTAGGTATGAATAGTCCGCCCCTTGAACGCGGCCAGGGTATCGTCCACAAAGCCGGATTCGTTCAACGTATCGGTATGAATGGCAACCTGGACATCGAAACGCTCGGCAACATTCAGGCAAGTGTCTATTGCCGCGGGTGTCGTGCCCCAGTCTTCGTGCAATTTCAAGCCGCAGGCTCCGGCTGTCAATTGTTCTTCCAAAGCCAAGGGCAGGCTGGCGTTGCCCTTGCCAAGAAAGCCGAAATTCATCGGCATATCATCAGTGGCCTGCAACATCTTGCCGATATGCCAGGGGCCTGGCGTGCAAGTGGTTGCTTTCGTACCGGTAGCCGGCCCGGTCCCGCCGCCCAGCATGGTCGTCACACCGGACATCAGCGCTTCCTCCACCTGCTGTGGGCAGATAAAGTGGATGTGCGCGTCTATGCCGCCGGCGGTCAATATCTGCCCTTCGCCGGCGATGATTTCAGTGCCCGGACCGATCAATACGTTTATATTGTCCTGTATGTCCGGGTTGCCGGCCTTGCCGATGGCGCTGATGCGCCCTTGCCTGATGCCGAGATCGGCTTTGACGATGCCCCAGTGATCCAGGATCAGCGCATTGGTGATGACCGTATCCACACATTCTCTGCCACCGCGTTGGCTCTGGCCCATTCCGTCGCGAATCACCTTGCCACCGCCAAACTTGACCTCCTCTCCGTAGTGGGTAAAGTCTTTTTCCACCTCTATGATCAGCGCGGTGTCGCCCAACCGCACCCGATCACCGGTAGTCGGACCAAACATGGCTGCGTAAGACTGTCTGTCAATTCTGCTCATGGTTCATCCTTATCTGCGAAAAGTCTCCTGGGTCTCCTACTGGCATTCAGGGGTCAGTATCCGGCGCAGCATCCAGCGCGCCCATGATTTCTCCGCGGAACCCATAGACCTTACGGGCGCTGGTGTAGGCCACCAGCTCCACCTCACGGTCCTGGCCCGGTTCAAATCGGACCGCTGTGCCGGAGACAATATTCAGACGAAATCCCCAAGTCTTCTCCCGGTCAAACAGCAAGGCGGAGTTGGTTTCAAAGAAGTGGTAGTGGGAACCAACCTGCACCGGACGGTCGCCGCTGTTTTTGACGACCAAGGTCAGGATTTCACGTCCCTGATTCAAGCTGATTTCACCTTCAGCGACGAGGATTTCACCGGGAATCATATTCTTCAACCAATAGGATCATGCACCGTGACCAATTTAGTGCCGTCAGGAAAAGTGGCTTCCACCTGGACCTCGCGAATCAGTTCCGCCACGCCGTCCATCACCTGGTCGGCACGCAGAACCTGTTTACCGTAATTCATCAATTCGGCGACTGTTTTCCCATCCCTTGCGCCTTCCATGATTTCCAGTGTCAGGTAAGCGACGGCTTCCGGGTAATTGAGCTTGAGGCCCCTGTTCAAGCGGCGTTCAGCGAGCAAAGCGGCGGTAAAGACCAGCAGTTTGTCTTTCTCTCTTGGTAATAATTCCATGTTTTGTTGTTGTTTTATGTAAACCAGATGCGCGGCGCGCAAGCGGCCCGACCCAGCAGCGGCGACCGCAGGCAGCGCCACCAGGAAGTATACAGTTTGCGCGCATTGGACGCGCTATCGCCGAGATAGCGTCCTATCAGGAAATCGTCCAGCCAGCTCAGCGCTACGCACTGCTCCGTGACGGTCTCGCGCAGTAATTGTAACAGGGGCACGCGTTTTTCGACAGCATAAGGTCCGGCCAGAAAGATACCGGTAACAGGTTCGCCGCGCAGACTTGCCGGACCATCCAGCATCAGCGC
The DNA here is from genome assembly GCA_965221335.1 of Gammaproteobacteria bacterium. GTDB lineage: Bacteria > Pseudomonadota > Gammaproteobacteria > Eutrophobiales > Eutrophobiaceae > JAAXHV01. The sequence goes on from CBDCSC010000006.1 coordinate 530,370, forward strand.
GCGGTTATCATCATCCAGGCAAAACGCCTCGGTAAACACCGGTTCTCCCTCCCGTATAACACAATAACGTTGTTTGAAACGTCCGCTGTTAAAACGTTGCTGGCTTGCGGGCAAGCCGAAACATGTCAATTCCCAACCGATAAAACGGCTGTCCCGGTCCAATTCTACGGTTGTCTCGAGTTCAACCCAGGCGCCGTCAAATACGATGGTTTCCAGCGGAAACCATTCGAGCGCCGCGCCGGCATCAAGTCGCAGGCAGACGCGCTGGCGTTGTAGCGGATTGTTTTCACGCGCGCGGTACACCCGGGTGGCGCCTGGCGTGGTAATCAAAGCGCCACAGGCAGCGGAGATATCGACGCTGACATTCAGACTATCGCCCGAGACGATGCCGCCAGGCGGATGCAACAGGTACAGGTGAGGGTGCTCTTTGCCTTCCGGATAAAAGGGTTTTTGCACATAAAGGGGACCATTGTGCGCGCAACGCGCCAGGCGCGTCCTGCCGGCTTCGGCGCGCAGGTTCAATTCGACGTTTGCAGGCCAACCTTGCCCGAAGACTGATTTCATATATTTTCTTTCAGTTTTGGCCATGCGCTGGCCAGGTATTGACACATTGATATCAGGGTCAAGATCGCAGCGATATACAACAGGACCAACCCCACCCCATAGACGGGCACGCTGTAAAGCGTGTCATGGTATATCAACAATGGCAACGCGGCCATCTGGGCGATGGTCTTTATCTTGCCATAGACGGACACAGCCACATTACTGCGCGCGCCCAGTTCAGCCATCCACTCCCGCAAGGCTGAAACCGCGATCTCCCTGCCGATGATCACCGCGGCCGGTAAGGACAGCAGGATGCCGGGGTTGCGCTCGACCAGCAGCACCAGCGCGACCGCCACCATAAGCTTATCGGCGACGGGGTCGAGAAACGCACCGAGTTTGGAGGTCTGTTGCAGTTTACGCGCCAGGAAACCGTCCAGCAGATCAGTCAGCGCCGCGACGATAAAAATGATACAGGCCGCCTGGTTATTCCAGTCGAACGGCAGATAGAACGCGACGACAAAAACGGGTATCAACCCGATGCGAAAAAGTGTAAGAATATTTGGCAGGTTCATTGCTCGCACATGCTGATTTTCAGGAACAGTTATTCGTCCCCATGGAATGATGCATAGATTTTTTTTGCCAGATTGTTGCTGATTCCGGGCGTTCGTGCAAGTTCTTCCACACCGGCCCTGGAAACACCCTGGAGTCCGCCAAAGTAACGAATAAGGTCGCGGCGCCGTTTTGCGCCCACTCCTTCCACCTCTTCCAGCATGGATTTTGTGCGTTTCTGGTTTCGTTGCCGCCTGTGGCCAGTGATAGCAAACCGGTGGGCTTCATCACGGATTTCCTGGATCAGGTGCAGCGCCGATGAACCCGGCGGCAGGCTCATTTCGCTTTTTCCGTCGGATAACACCAGCCGTTCCATCCCGGGCTTTCTTGCCCTGCCCTTGGCCACACCGAGTAGCAGTAATTCGTCAAGCTGCAGTTCTTCTGCCACGGTCCTGACGGAGTTGATCTGGCCTTTACCACCATCTATCAGCACCAGGTCAGGGAGTTTCCCCTCCTCCTTTTTGATGCGTGCATAACGCCGGCTGAATGCCTGGGACAGCGCCGCGTAATCATCGCCGGCGGGAATGTCCCTGATATTGAACTTGCGATAGTCGGTTTTGACCGCGCCTTCGTGGTTGAAGACCACGCAGGAGGCGACCGTTGCTTCACCGCTTGAGTGGCTGACGTCAAAGCATTCTATCCGTTCGACCGGCTCGTTCAAGCGCAGCACACCTTGTAACTTTTCGAACCGGGACAGGTAACTGTCCCTGGAAGAAAGACGCGTCTTCAACGCTATTTCCGCATTGTTCAATGCCATTTCCACCCATTTTCTTCTCTCGCTCCTGTGGTTATGCTTGATCCTGACGGTTTTACCCCTCCTCTCACTCAACAGGACTGTCAGCGCTTCCGCATCCGCAACCTGGTGGCTCACCAGGATTTCGCCCGGCGCCGGCCGGTTACGGGTTCCTGCAAGGTAAAACTGGGGCAGGAACGCATTAAGCACCTGGTCTTCACTTAATTCACCGGTATGGGTCGGAAAAAAGGCCGTGTTACCCAGGTTCAGTCCACCGCGTATGAAAAAGACCTGCACGCAGGCATACCCACTCTGCATATGGCAAGCGACGATATCGAGTTCCCCCTTGGGTGCGCTGATATACTGGCTTTCCTGAATTTTCCTCAGGCTGACGATCTGGTCGCGGTATTGCGCAGCACGCTCATAGTCCAACTTGTCCGCCGCCGCCTGCATGGGCCTCGTCAATTCCCGGATCACCTCCTCGTTGCGCCCTTCGAGGAACATGACCGTATGTTTCACATCTTCCCGGTAAGCTTCGGGGCCTACCAGTTCCACACATGGCGCGGTACAACGCTTGATCTGGTATTGCAGGCAGGGCCGGGAGCGGTTGTTGAAAAAACTGTCATCGCATTGCCGGATCTTGAACAGCTTCTGGGTAAGGTTCAGGGTACGGCGGGCGGACCTGGCACTGGGGTAAGGACCGAAATACTGTCCCTTGCCCGACTTGGCGCCGCGGTAGAAACTCAACCGGGGAAATTCACTGTCTGTGGATAAATAGAGATACGGGTAGCTTTTATCATCCCGCAACACCACGTTGTAGCGCGGTTTATGCCGTTTTATCAGGTTGCTCTCAAGCAACAAGGCCTCGGCTTCGGTACGCGTAACCGTGACGTTGATATCTCGAATCTGCTTGACCAGCGCCCGTGTTTTGGGAGATTCCGGCTTTTTGCCGAAATAGCTTGCGACCCTTTTTTTCAGGTCCTTCGCCTTGCCCACATAAATCAGCGTCCCGTCCCCATCCAGCATCCGGTAGACACCCGGATGGTGGGTCATCTGCTCCAGGGATTTCTTGTAGTCAAAGCCGGTCAAATGAACGTAAGATTGTGGTGAATTCCTTATTCCGGTAAGTATAACATGTAGCAAATGCCGGCCTTGCTTCGTAGGCCGTACTCATTCGTATTCACAATGAAGGCATAAAACGGTTCCCTGCAACGGCTCCGGCTGCCCGACTCTGGCCATTCTGTTATACTGCGCACCACTTTGTTGCCAATACAAAATACCTCAACCGGTTTTTCCTAAGGAAACTCTGAACAAGTCCATCCAGGACTTGTCAGAGTACGGAAAACAAAAATGCGTTTTTTGTTTTCCTCACAATATCAATGCCTTACAGTCATTGATATTGACGATACATCCCTGTATCGTAGGAACCTCTGAGACTTAATCAGAGGTTCCCTAAGAACTTGTCATGATCATCGGCCCCACATCGCATATATACATTTCCCAGCGACTGCGCCTGCACTATGTTGATTGGGGTAATTCGGATGCCCCTCCGCTGATACTGGTTCACGGCAACAGGGATCATTGCAGAAGTTGGGACTGGACCGCGCGCGCACTGGCGCAGGACTGGCATGTGCTTGCGCCCGACCTGAGAGGTCATGGCGACAGCGACTGGTCGCCAGACGGAACGTATTCCATGTCGGCCTTTGTCTATGACCTGGCCCAACTGATACACCAGCTCGAACTGCAACCGGTCACGATCATCGGCCATTCCCTGGGTGGTTCGGTTTCATTGCGCTACACGGGCCTGTATCCGGAGGTGGTGCGCAAACTCGTTGTGATCGAGGGCATGGCATTGGGACCCGAACACATGGCAAGACTGGAAGCCGCATCCATGGCGGAACGCCTGCGCGCATGGATAGATGAAAGACGGCAGATTGCCGGCAGGCAACCGAAACGATACCAATCACTGGAAGCAGCATACCAGCGTATGAAGACGGCGAACAGCTACCTGACAGATGAACAGGCGCGCCACCTCACTCACCATGGCGTCATCCAGAACGAAGATGGCAGTTATAGCTGGAAGTTCGATAACTGCGCGCGCATCTTCCCGCCCGTCGACCTGGAACCGGACGTTATCAGGCAACTCTGGGGTTCGATCACCTGCCCCACACGTATGATCTATGGCAAGGACAGTTGGGCATCCAATCCTGCTGAAGACGGCAGACTCGCCTGTTTCCGCAATGCTGAGGTCTCACTGTACGAAAATGCCGGCCATTGGCCACACCATGATCAGCTTGACCAGTTTGTCGCGGAACTGCGCGAATTCCTGTGATTTAAAGCAATCCGGGGGACACCCATATGTTTAGTTTGGCTGTCCCCCGTTATTTTACTTCTTGATCTCCCTTGTCCTTTATTCAAACCTTATCGCCGCGGTAACCCCATACGTTGGATCGGACAGGTTGCCCAGGCAGATATTGGATTCCACCAGGCCCTGCAGGCTGGTCGCTCCCCGGCAGTACTCTTCGCCGTTCAGATTTTTGCCCCAGGCAGCTATTTCATAACGCTCGCCGGGACCGAACCGGAATGCGGCGCGTGCGTCGAGGTTCCAGACTCCATCCTGCTGACTCAGGTTGGGCGCGTTGGCAAGGTCATAAGTAACCTCATCCTTATACCACCAGTTGGTCTGTACCGAGAACACACCACCGCCCACGGCGAACTCTTTTCTGACCAGGCCGTTAAACGTCAGGTCCGGCGTATTCGGCAGGTTGTTGCCTTCAAATACGCCCAGTATCGCGCCCGGGTCGTCGATCTCGCCATCCAGCAGGCCAACGCCAGCGATCAGCAACCAACCCCCTTCAGGCGCCCATTGCAGTTCGACTTCCCCGCCTTTCAGGCTTGCTTCAGGCACGTTCAGCAAACGGGGAATTGCCTCGCCGGATACAGGATCAACCAAGGGTTGGAATGAATGCAGGTCGCTCCAGTCGTAATAGAAGATCGCGCCGTTCAGTTGCAGGGAATTATTCATCCAGGAAGTTTTGGCCCCGACTTCGTAGGCCCATAAAATTTCCGGTTCCACGCTTTCCGCGGCGTTGCCGGTCAGGGCTTGCAAGGCAGCCAGGCTGAAACCGCCGCCCTTGAAGCCGCGTGAAATGCTGCCGTACAGCAGCACGTCATCGCTGGCCTGCCAGTCCAGGGCAAAACGTGCGCCCCAATCCGTCGAATCATAATCCAGAGTCTCCGCGGGCGGAAAGAATACACCCGGCAGGTTCGGAATCACATCCAGGCTGGGATGGAAATCGTTGCTTGCCGGCGGGCAGAACGGCGGCCCACCTGCGCCGACACAACGCACGGAAGGATTGTTCTGGCCTTTCTTGGTTTCCTTGGTCCACCTCAATCCGACTGTGGCTGTCAGGTTGGGCTGCATATCGTATTCGGCCTGGCCGTAAACGGAATACACCTCATTATCCTGGGTAACAATGGTATTCGGCAGGATGTTGAAATTCCTCGGTCCGGCGGGGGCCAGCGGGGCCGGCGTTCTGCGCACCGCAGTCGCGTATTCCCCTTCCTCCAAGAACCAGTAAAACCCGGCAATCCAGCGCAGGTCGCCCTCGGCCGCGGATTGCAACCGCAGTTCCTGGGACCATTGTTCGTATTCCCCATCCTGGTAGAACTGGAAACCCATGTTGGGACTGCCGTCCGAATCCTCTGCGAATTCCACTTCAAATTCCTCGTAAGCCGTGACCGAGATTACCGTAAATGCGTCCAGGTCCCATTCCGCCCTGAACGAGGTCCCCCACAAATCGACATTCTCTTTCATTTCCAGGTTGCCGTACACATCTTCCCAATCCTGGAACTGGTGGTTGAAACCGGTCGAATCGATACAGTTGGGATTATTCTGGGGGACAAGATCATCAGCAGGAACGGAACAGCGCTGCGTCCGATTGGCGGGGTCCTGCAGTCCGACATTCTTATAGGGATCCGGGTTGCTGCGGGAGATGCCACCGTGAACATTTAACAGCAAGTCCAGGTTGTCGCTGGGTTGCACGCGGAATTGCCCTCGCATTGCCTGGCGCTGGTAGTTCCCGGTATCCTTGCCCAGGGTCTGGTTATCCCACGCGCCATCCCGGATGTTGCTGGAAAACGCAATACGTGCCGCCGCGTTCTCACCCAGCGCCATACCACCGCCGGCCTCTATGTCGAATTGATCATAACGCCCATAACCGGCCTCGAGATACCCGTTCAACCCCTCATCCACATTCGGTTTGCGGCTGATAAAGTTCACCGCGCCGGCAGTCGTATTACGCCCGAACAACGTGTTTTGGGGGCCGCGCAAGACTTCCACCCGCTCCATGTCGAAAGTGTTGAAGGTCACGGCAAAAGGCGAGTTCAGGGCCACATCGTCCAGGTATACACCCACTGCGCCGACCACGTTCAGGTGAAAATCCGCAGTGCCCACGCCGCGGATAAAATAATTTATCTTCGAGCCGCCCTGGGGCAAAACCGCCGCATTGGGCACATGCAGCATGATCTCCTCAGCGCTTTGCACGCCCAGTTCATCCAGGTTGTCACCGGTAAATGCCTGCACGGAGATCGGCACATCTTGCAGAGATTCGGCCCGTTTCTGGGCAGTTACGACGATTTCTTCAAGCTGTGCGCCAACAGGTAACGGATTAAGAATGACGACAAAAAAAACAGACAGTGCGCGTGTTATCAGTTTAGCTTCCACTGGTTTATTCCCCCTTTTGCGAAATTTTCCCACTTTGGCCAAGAGACCTTGCATGGATTATTCATTCTAAGGCATACATAGTAAACAATTTCGGGAGTTATATTCAAGACCCGGCGGATGCAGACCTGATATATGCGGTCAACTGTTTCATCAAACCGCCTCAACAGCGCGGCTTTGCGGGCAGTCCTGCCCGTCGTGCCGATGTTTGATGCTGTCCGGTTCGTTTGTATGGCGGAGAGGGTGGGATTCGAACCCACGAAGGGCTATCAACCCTTGCCGGTTTTCAAGACCGGTGCATTCAACCGCTCTGCCACCTCTCCGTTTCGAGTCGTCGATCCTTTATCAACTCATCAAGTTTGTACGCACCGGTTGCCGGTGCACTGCGACCTACCCGTTTCTACCACACTTGTCTGGAACAGGCGCCATATTTTACGCGAGATGCCTTGAAAATCAACGCCATTACCCATAATATTATCAGAGTATCCTGTTAACCATCGGAGGTATGAAATGAACCAACAGTATGCAGTCGCTCGTCCGGCACCGTCGGTACTGGCGACGAACAAGCTGATACGCAACACCTATATTCTGCTGTCGATGACCCTGCTGTTCAGCGCGTTGATGGCGGGTGTCTCCATGGCCCTGAACCTGCCCTTCATGGGCATGCTGATTACTCTGGGCGGATATTTCGGATTGTTGTTTCTCACGTCCGCGTTGCGCAACAGCCCCTGGGGGCTGGCCGCGATATTTGCGCTGACCGGCTTCATGGGCCTCACATTGGGGCCACTCCTGAACGCCTACCTGCAGTTCTTCAGCAATGGCGGGCAACTGGTAATGCTGGCCCTGGGCGGTACCGGTGTGATCTTCCTCGGCCTGTCCGGTTATGCGCTGACGACCCGCAAGGACTTCAGTTTTATGGGCGGGTTCCTGATGGTGGGGATCCTGGTCGCGTTTTTGCTGGGAATCTGCGCGGTTATCTTCAGCATACCGAGCATGGCGCTGGCAGTATCTGCCATCTTCATCCTGCTGATGTCCGGGCTGATCCTCTACCAGACCAGCGAGATGATCCACGGTGGTGAAACCAACTATATCATGGCAACCATCACCTTGTACGTCTCGATCTACAACCTGTTCACCAGCCTGCTCCACTTCCTGGCAATATTCGCTGGCCAGGAGCGCTAGGCGCTCAATACAAATCCGGCCGGTGTGACCTGTCGCACCGGCCGATTCTGTTATCAGTACCGTGCCTTCTGTTATACGAGTTGGGCCTGAGAAAGCACTACATCGGAAACCGAACCGGTAGCCTTCAGCAATTCCTGTAGTTTGTCTATGCTGGGCAGAGTTTTTCCCTGCTCATAGCGGGCATAAGCAGTCTTGGATGTTGACCCGAGACGGTCGGCCACATCTTGAACAGTGAGGTTGCTTAACTGTCTTTTTCGTTTAAGCAATAAACCGATCATCACTTTATTATCATTCGAACCAACCTCAAGAATCCCGTCTTTGGAGCATTCGACACAGACCTCAAACCCTTTTTTATCGGCCAGGGTAATAAACAGGTCTTCGACCATCAGCAGTAGTTCTTTTTTCGTTCGCCCCTGCGTCATCAGTTCAAGGAACGGAATATCCGCCAGCCAAAATGCGCCGTCATTAAAGATATTACCTTGAAATTTCATTATTTTGCCCGTTTCAAAATAGTCCTGGCCAGAATCTCATTAATTTCTGTGTGCCGAGGTATGACCTCCTGCCGTTCACCATCAGTCCAAACATCGTGATTTCTTCCATGCCTCAAAAAATACCCCCCTGTTTGGAAAGCGCCTTTTCCAACTCTCTCCTTTTCATTCCCCATCGTACACATATCTGTGTACATATCAATGTCTAATTTTCTGAAAATGTCACATGGCAATGAGGTCAATACCGCTTAGAGCAACTCCTCCGCCAGCAAGCGTAGCGCTTCAGCCGATGCGCCGGAGGCGAGGAAGGAACCGACATCCCCGCGTTTACCGGCTTCCTTCCAGCGCGACAGCCGCTCCCTGATCCGATCGGGCGGGCCGACCAGTGACACATCATCCACCAGGTTGTCGGGCACCGCGGCGACGGCTTCGGATTTTTTGCCTTGCAGAAATAATTCCTGGATTATTGCGGCAGCAGCTTCATAGCCCAATTGCCCGGCATAGTCGTTGTAAAAATTCCTGTTCTTAGCGCCCATGCCGCCGATATACAAGGCCAGTTCCTGTTTTACCTCGTTGCGGCATTGTTCAAGGTCTTCACCCATGCTGACGCGTACAAACGGCGCCACATCAAATGCCGCCCTGTTCTTGCCGTTCCCCGCCGCGGCAAACCCGGCTTCAATGGCCGGGGCAAACAAATCATATCTGTCCGGGTTCATCCATATCGGGAAAAACCCGTCCGCCAGTTCCGCAGCCAGACTGATGCCACCCGGGGTGATAGCGGCTGTATAAATCTTCATAGTCGGGTCGCCATGCAGAATACTTTTCAAGGGTCTGCCCAGTCCCGTGCTGTCCTCACCCCGGTAAGGCAACTGGTAATGGTAACCGTCATACTGCACCGGCGCTTCCCGGGCAAACACCTGGCGCACGATATCGATATATTCGCGCAGGCGCGTCATGGGTTTGGCATAGGTCGTCCCATACCAGCCTTCCACCACCTGCGGGCCGGATGGACCCAGGCCCAGGATAAAGCGCCCACCGGACAGGCTCTGTAACGTCATCGCGCTCATTGCCGTCGAGGTCGGGGTACGTGCAGGCGCCTGCATGATGGCGGTCCCAACGTTGATAAGGGAGGTTCTTGCCAGTATCCAGGCCGCCGGAGTCAACGCGTCGGAACCGTAAGCTTCCGCGGTCCACGCCGAATCAAATCCAAGCCGTTCCGCCTCAAGGATTTCATCCATGGGCAGTTTCAGCTCATTTCGCGAATAACCGATAGAAAGTCCGAGTTTCACAGGCTAGTTGTTTCAGAAAATGATATGACGGATTGTCGTCATGGCTTTTTTGATTGAGTGGACAAGAGCGCCGCTAAAACGCAACAGGATCAGAGGAACCAGTCATCATTATCTATCGGCGCGAAGGCGCCGACATAAACCAGCGCGGTCTCATCAACAAAACCAACACTGTTTCCTATACTAACCGCTTCTACCAGATTTTCATCCTGCAGATACTCCAGAGATCCTACTAAAGTCTCATCCAACACATCCTCGATATCACTTTCTACATCATTGTCAGAACAGTCAACGTTCCGGGAAACCACCCTCAGGTCCTCGTTCATCACAGCATTTGCTGAACATTCGACGGAGACGATGGAATTGGTGATGCTGGTATCGAGGTTGAACGTATACCCCCCATTCTGACGTTCAGTAATTTCTATGTCGAAGATAAATGTCTCGCTATAACCAAGAACATCATAAGCCTCCAGATAGAAGTTATAACTTCCCCGATCAAAACTGCCCTCAACATCGGAGAATTCTCCATAATCTAATAGATTATACGCCTGACTGGTGAAATTGAAGCTTTGTAGTTCAACTCCATCACGATCAATATTCATAATGGCGTCAAAGTCCGTAGTCTCCAGGTTACCAAACAAGTCGGTACCTATACCCGCCGTAACAACCTTGATACTATCGCCATCTGTGGCCTGCACAAAGTTGGCAGTCAACCACAAGTCATAATACAGTTTCGAGTCCACATTCAATTCGTACTCAATCATCTGCATGCGAGAATACAAAGTATCTTTGAGGCCATTGCCGTATAAAATACTTCCTACCTCAGCATCACCGGTCGAAGACCAATCCCATTGATACGATATGGCTATATCTCCAGACACGTTTTCAATGAAAAAAGACTTTCGATCTCCTGTCAACTCAATCAGGTTCAGGTAGTCAGAGTTAACAAAATCATAATCCGGGAATATATTGTATATATCATAACTTGGTCGCCAGATTACCAACATATCTCTTCCCGCAATCTGAAATCCATGGATCAGTGTTTCGTATGAAGCACTCTCTTTTTCCTGAATAATGTCTAAGTGATCCTCCAGAGTAAGTGGAGCAGCGTAAGACGAGGGCAACAGTTCATCAACTTCCTGCAGACGCTGATATAAATTGTCTGTTTCTGTTCTGTCCGGGTGGACAAAAGTTTTCTGTCCGGCTCTGGACCAGCCAGTAACATAAGAACCATCTTCAGCGAATACGAAAACCTTGAGTTGAGCGCCTTGTCCGTAGTCAAACCGGTAGTCCACATGAGACTTGTCAAGGTCATGCAAATTGGTGTAGTTGTTGCCTCTCCATTCAAATTCCTGGGGCACACCGGTCTCCTCATAGGCGTCAACAGCAGTTTGCAAGCGTGCATGAAAAACGGCTTCGTCAAGTTGGTCATTCAAACTGGTGAAACGGTCATCTAAAGTCTGTTCCGGATCATCATTGACAGTTGTATTAAACCTCAGGTGTTCGGTGCCATAACCCCTTTCCCAGACTGAAAGGTAGCTGCCATCTTCGGAAATGAAGTACACTTTCAGATACGGATCTTTTTTCTCTCCGTGGTCGAAAAGATGGCCTTTTACCCCCGAACTGGTTGTATAAGAACGCAGGTCTGAATAAACCTCGCCGTCATGTCCAAAAGATGTGATACCGGCTTCCAGGGCGTAATCTATTTTGGCGCGTAACACGTCAGTCATAATATCCTCCCATGGTAGTACTCTTTCAACTTAATTTTGACATGTTCAGAGTCACACAGCGACGCCAAGACAAGGCGCAGCCCGCCGGGAATGGCGAGTCCTTGCCAAGGGCTGCAACGCCGTATTGGCGTCGCTGTGTGGCTCCCTGCGGGCGGGCCGGGAAGCGGTCGCCCGCGTCGTTGCGCCGCTTGGGAAGGGCGCGCCATTCCCTGCGCACCGCGCCTTGCGCTCAACCGCTTCTCGACCCGCAGAACATGTCAAAATTAAGTTGAAAGAGTACCAGTAAGGATTCTATTCAGTATTATGCGCTAATACTTGCCATTCCCGCAACAAGTCGCGCTTCACAAACAGGTATTTTTCTACCGATATATGTGTTAGTATTAGCGCCGTTTTTGCAATGATGGTTGTAATCTGCCATCACACACCATGTAGAAACGCCGGTTTTCGGATGCTGACGAGAACAGACCCGGCGTTTTAATACCTGACGTCAACAAACCTGCCAGAGGGGTTTTTTTTATGCAAATTGGTGTTCTTAAGGAGACCCATCCGGGTGAGAATCGCGTAGCCGTTATCCCGGATACGGTAAAGAAACTGGTCAAACTCGGCGCTGATATCACAGTTGAGTCTGCGCTGGGACAAAGTTCCGGCTATGCCGATGAAGAATATACCGAAGCCGGCGCTGCGGTCAGCGCTGATCGCAACGGACTATTGAAACAATCCGACATTATCCTGCGTATCCGCAAACCGGAGGCCGACGAGGTCGGCGGGATAAAACAGGGCTGCATCCATATCAGCTACCTGGACCCGTTCAACGAACGCGAACTGGTGGATGCCCTGGCGCAACAGGGCGTCAGCGCCATCAGCATGGAAATGATTCCCCGCACCACCCTTTCACAAAAGATGGACGCGCTCAGCTCCCAGGCGAACCTGGCCGGCTATGTCGCGGTAATGATGGCCGCCAACAGCCTGGACCGCCTGTTGCCGATGATGATGACGCCCGCCGGCACCATCAAACCGGCCAAGGTATTCGTGATCGGCGCCGGTGTGGCCGGGTTGCAGGCCATCGCCACCGCCAAGCGCCTGGGCGCGAAGGTGACTGCATTCGACACCCGCCCGGTCGTGGCCGAGCAGGTACGCTCTGTTGGCGCAAAATTCCTGGAGATAGACCTGGGCGAAACGGGTGAAACCAAAGACGGCTATGCCAGGGAACTGACCCCTGAACAGATTGAAAAACAACGCCAGGGCCAAAAGGCGGCCATTGCCGATTCCGATATCGTCATTACCACCGCCCAGGTGTTCGGCCGTAAAGCGCCGGTGCTGGTCACCACCGACATGGTCGAAGCCATGCAACCGGGTAGCGTGATCGTCGACATGGCCGCGGAAACCGGCGGCAACGTGGAAGGCTCGGTTGCCGGCCAGGAAGTCGACGTTAACGGCGTCACCATTATCGGCCAGGGCAACTGGCCAAACTTCGTGTGTCGGGACGCGAGCCAGATGTATTCATCCAACCTGTTCAACATGGTAAATGAATACTGGGACAAGGAAAACAAGTCCTTCGTGCTTGACCGCGAGAACGACATCATCCAGGGCTGCCTGATCACCCACGGCGGCGCCATCGTCAACGAAACCATCAAAAACCTGTAACGCTGAGGAACCATCAATGGAAGCCGTATATCTCACATTCATCCTGGTCCTGTCCATATTCCTGGGCTTTGAACTGATCAGTAAAGTACCGGCCACCCTGCACACACCGCTGATGTCCGGGGCCAACGCCATCTCCGGCATCACCCTGGTGGGCGCGCTGACCTCCGCCGGCGCCGGCAGCGCCGAAATGGCGACCCTGCTCGGCACCCTGGGCGTGACCTTCGCCTCCATCAACGTGGTCGGTGGTTACATGGTGACCAACCGCATGTTGTCGATGTTCAAGAAGAAGGAAGGTGGCGATCAATGAGTAACGCACTGCTGATTAACCTGTCTTACGTCGCTTCGGCCGTGCTGTTTATCTTCGGCCTGAAGATGCTCAGTTCGCCGGCTACCGCGCGCAACGGCAACCTGGTCTCCGCACTGGGCATGCTGCTTGCCATCGTCGTGACGTTGCTGGACCATTCCATCGTCGATTTTTGCTGGATTGCGTTGGGGCTGGTCTTGGGCGGCATCATCGGCGCACTGGCCGCGCGGCTTGTGGCAATGACCGCGATGCCGGAAATGGTGGCCATATTCAACGGCTTTGGTGGTATCGCCAGCCTGTTCGTCGGCTGGGCCGCGCTGCATTCCGGCGCAATCTCGACCTTCACCGTCGTAACCATCTTCCTGTCCATACTTATCGGCGGCCTGACCTTCACCGGCAGCCTTATCGCATTCGGCAAACTGAGCGAGTCGATACCCGGGCGACCCTACATCTTTGCCGGACAGCGCACGTTCAACAGCTTGTTGCTGACGGCCATCGTTGTCGTCGGCGTCATGTTCTGTATGGACCCGTCAAACACCACCTTGCTGTATGCGCTGATAGCGCTGTCGTTCCTGTTCGGCGTCATGGCGGTGATTCCCATCGGCGGCGCTGACATGCCCGTAGTGATATCCCTGCTCAACAGCTATTCCGGCCTGGCCGCATGTGCCGCGGGTTTCGCCATCAACAACAACATCTTGATCGTTGCCGGCTCCCTGGTGGGCGCCACCGGCATCATCCTGACCAATATCATGTGCAAGGCCATGAATCGCTCGCTGGCCAACGTACTGTTCAGCGGTTTCGGCGCGGTAAAGACAGCCCTGGCCAAGGTGGAGGGCGAGGTCAAGCCCATCACGCCGGACGATGCGTATTACATCCTGGAGGCGGCCAGCAGTGTCGTCGTCGTGCCCGGCTACGGCATGGCTGTGGCCCAGGCCCAGCATGTAGTGAAGGAACTGCAGGAATTGCTGGAACATAACGGCGCAGAAGTCAGTTACGCGATTCACCCGGTGGCCGGCCGCATGCCCGGACACATGAACGTGCTGCTGGCGGAAGCGGATGTGCCCTACGACCTGCTGATCGAGATGGAAGATATCAACCCGCGCATGGAGATGATGGATGTCGCCATCGTCATCGGCGCCAACGACGTGGTCAACCCCGCGGCCCGGGAGATGGAAGAAAGCCCGATATACGGCATGCCCATCATCAATGTGGACTACGCGAAGACGGTATTCGTACTCAAGCGTTCAATGGCAGCCGGCTTTGCCGGTGTAGACAACCCACTGTTCTTCGGCGAAAACACCCGCATGCTATTCGGAGACGCGAAGGAATCCATCGGCGCCCTGGTACGGGAGTTCAGTTCGTAATTACAAATCGGGGTGAAACTGGCGGTTGCTACTCAATAACCGTCATTCCGTCCATGTAGGGATGCAGCGCTGCCGGTATGTGGATGTGGCCGGCTTCGTCCTGGTAGTTTTCCATGATGGCTATCAGGGTGCGGCCTACGGCCAGGCCGGAGCCGTTGAGCGTGTGCACATGTTCCGGTTTGCCGGTGGCGGGATTGCGCCAGCGGGCGCTCATGCGCCGTGCCTGGAAGTCCTCGAAGTTGCTGCACGAGGAGATCTCCCGGTAACGCCGCTGGCTGGGCAGCCATACTTCCAGGTCATAGGTCTTGGCCGCGGAGAAGCCCAGGTCGCCGCCGCACAGGACGACGGTTCGGTACGGCAGTTCCAGGCGTTGCAGGATGGTTTCCGCATGGTCGGTGAGTTCCTCCAGGATGCGGTAGGAATCCTCCGGCCGGACAATTTGCACCAACTCCACTTTCTCGAACTGGTGCTGGCGTATCATGCCGCGGGTATCCTGCCCGTAAGACCCGGCCTCACTGCGGAAACACGGTGAATGGCAGACATACCTCAGCGGAAGTTCGTCGCTGCCCAGTATCGCGTCCCTGACCATGTTGGTTACCGGCACCTCTGCGGTGGGTATCAGGTACAAGTCCTGTTTTTCAACGTGAAACTGCTCCTCGGCGAACTTGGGTAACTGGCCGGTGCCAAACAAGCTGTCGGGATTGACCAGGTACGGGACATTGATCTCCACGTAATCATGCTCACGCGTATGCACATCCAGCATAAACTGTATTAACGCCCGGTGCAGCCTGGCGATTGCGCCGGTCATTACCACAAAACGGGATCCGGCGATGCGGGTGGCGCTCTCAAAATCGATCAGCCCCAGCGCCTCGCCCAGGGTCGTATGGTCCCTGGGTGTAAAATCCTGCGCTTCCAGTTCCCCCCAGGCCCGTAATACCTCGTTATCGTCCTCGCTGTCGCCGGCCGGCACACTTTCATGGGGGATATTGGGGACGCTGCGCAGAAATTCATTCAGTTCCCGCTGAATCTCCTCCAGGCGCGCCTGGCCGGATTTCAGAGCATCACCCAAAGAGGCGACCTGTGCCCGTAACGGTTCTATATCTTCTCCCGTGGCCTTGGCCTTGCCTATTGCCTTCGACTGGCGGTTGCGCTGCGCCTGCAATTCCTCGGTGTTGACCTGTGTCTCCTTGCGCTGTTGCTCCAGCGCCCGGAAGCGGCCGATATCCAGCGCGAAGCCGCGCTTGGCCAGCGCCTGGTTGACGGCATCCGGATCTTTGCGTAATAGATGTGGATCAAGCATGTTTCAGTTATCGGGACAGATACATACCATCACTGCCCTTTGTTTTTCCTGTCCAGCGCCCGCAGACGCTCCAGTTTCTCTGCAATTTGTGTCTCAAGACCCCGGTTTGTCGGATAATAGTACCGGCGTTCCGTCATGCCCTCGGGGAAATAGTTCTCGCCTGCCGCATAAGCCTCCGGTTCATCGTGGGCATAGCGGTACTGCTTGCCGTACCCCAGTTCCTTCATCAGCCGTGTCGGCGCATTGCGCAGGTGTACCGGCACTTCCGCCGATGCGGTGGTCTTCACGTCCTCCATTACCGTATTATACGCTTTGTACACTGCGTTGCTCTTTGGCGCGCATGCGAGGTAAACGATGGCCTGGGCAATCGCCAGCTCCCCTTCAGGCGAACCCAGTCGCTCCTGGGTCTCCCACGCGTCCAGGGCCAGGCGCAGTCCCCTGGGGTCTGCATTGCCTATGTCTTCAGAGGCCATGCGCACCACGCGCCTGGCAATATACAGGGGGTCGCAGCCTCCATCAAGCATACGCGCAAACCAGTACAAGGCCGCATCCGGGGCCGAACCGCGCACGGACTTGTGCAACGCGGAGATCTGCTCGTAAAATACCTCTCCCCCCTTGTCGAAACGCCGGTAGCCGGCGCCGCTGATCACTTCGCTCACCAGCTCATCGGTGACCTGTTGCGCGGATGCCAGGTCTGCGGCAACCTCCAACAGGTTGAGCGCGCGCCTGGCGTCGCCGTCGGCGCTGGATACCAGGAGTTGCAGCGCTTCGTCGGTGATCTCAAGGTTTTTGTCGCCCAGTCCACGCTGCCGGTCCTGCAATCCCTCCATGACTACCTGCTTCAGGTGCGCCACAGTAAGCGGTTTCAGCACATAGACACGCACCCTGGACAACAGTGCGTTGTTCAGTTCGAACGACGGGTTCTCGGTGGTGGCGCCGACGAAGGTGATGGTGCCGTCCTCCACATGCGGCAGGAACGCATCCTGTTGCGACTTGTTGAAGCGGTGTGCTTCATCGATGAACAGAACAGTGTCCTTTTGGTACATATCCCGGTACTGGCGCGCCTTTTCTATGGCCGCACGGATCTCCTTAACGCCGCTCAACACCGCGGAGAGGGTCAGGAATTGCGCACTGCAGGAACTGGTTACCAGGCGGGCAAGCGTGGTTTTACCCGTTCCGGGCGCGCCCCAGAATACCATGGAGTGCAACTGGCCCTGTTCAATGGCGCGGCGCAGCGGCTTACCCGGTCCGATAAGGTGTTCCTGCCCGGCAAACCCGTCCAGGGTTTCCGGCCGCATTCGATCCGCCAGGGGGCGATATTCGTTACTGGCAGAAGCCACGACTCCGGGCTAGTTCTCTTGTCTTGCGTCGATGACTTCCATTTCGTCTGTGGGTGTAAACGTAAACAGCGCCTGGTCCAATTCCGGGTTGCGCACCACATTTTCAAAGGAGATCAGCAGGGTCTGCCCCAGGTTATCGAACAGCGTCATGCCCCCCAGCTCATCGCCCAGGAACAGCAGGCGTAGCAGGCGATAGTGGGGTTCAGGGTTCCTCGGGATCAAATCCACCCATACACTGCCATCCTGGTCTTCCAGTTGCCTGATGGTGAAATACTCGTCCAGGTCTGTATCGCCGTCGAAAATGAGCGCCGGGGTATCCTCTATGGACTCAGATACATCACTGATGGTGACCTGCTCCAGGTCCGCCTCGTAAATCCACAGGTTGGCGCCGTCGCTGATGATTTTCTGGACATACGGTTCACGATAGAACCAGTAAAACATACCGGGACGGCGCAGACGCAGCGCGCCCCGGGATGATTCCAGCGCCTCGCCGGAAGAGTCGAGCAGCACTTGTCGAAAATCTGCCGAGAAGGTATCCAGATCATCGAGAAATATATCCAGCGGGTTAGCGGCCGCCGCATTCACTGCCAGGGATAGGACTATTGCGCAAATATTACGCATGATATACGTTCAATCCACTGGCGGTGGCGGTCCCGCCAGTATTTCCCGGCTGCCGTTGGCTTCCAGTGGGCCAACGAGGCCGCTGGCCTCCATTTCCTCGACGAGCCGGGCCGCGCGGTTATAGCCGATCTTGAGCCTGCGCTGGATATAGGAAATGGATGTCTTGCGGGTTTCGGTAACGATCCTCACCGCCTCATCATAAAGCGGATCGGCATCGTCCGGGCTGGTCTCAAGCCCCGGAATTGGCGCTGCCCCGCCATTATTCGGGTCCAGGGTGATGTTCTCCAGGTAGTTCGGACCGCCGCGACTCTTCACGTTCTCGACGACCTTGTGCACCTCGTGGTCATCGACAAACGCGCCGTGTACCCGGATCGGCACGCTGGTGCCCGGCGGCAGGAACAGCATGTCGCCGTGCCCGAGCAGGTTCTCAGCGCCCATCTGATCAAGAATGGTGCGCGAATCCACCTTGGAGGATACCTGGAATGCGATACGGCAGGGAATATTGGCCTTGATCAGTCCAGTGATAACATCCACGGACGGGCGTTGCGTGGCCAGGATCAGGTGGATGCCGGAAGCACGGGCCTTCTGCGCCAACCTGGCAATGAGTTCTTCCACTTTTTTCCCGACCGTCATCATCATATCCGCCAACTCGTCAATCAGGATCACGACAAAAGGCAGTTCTTCCAACTCCGGCGCGTTATCCTCGTCATCGATTGGCGTATGGAACGGGTCTTTCAACGGCTGGCCGCGGCTGGCCGCGTCGTGTATCTTCTTGTTATAACCATTGATATTGCGCACACCCAGCGCCGCCATCAGCCGGTAGCGACGCTCCATCTCAGAGACGCACCAGCGCAGCGCGTTTGCCGCTTCCTTCATATCCGTGACGACCGGCGTCAATAAGTGCGGGATGCCTTCGTAAACGGATAACTCAAGCATCTTCGGGTCGATCATGATCAAGCGGATTTTTTTCGGGGGAGACTTGTACAACAGACTCAGGATCATCGCGTTGATTGCAACGGACTTGCCCGACCCGGTCGTGCCGGCAACCAGCAGGTGCGGCATGCGGCTCAGGTCCATGACCACGGGATGACCACTGATGTCCTTGCCTAGCGCCAGGGCTGTAGCCGAATGGAGCTCCTCGTACTCCTTGGAACCGAGTATTTCACTCAAGGTGACCAGTTCGCGGGTGGTATTGGGTATCTCCAGTCCGATCACGGATTTGCCCGGAATCACATCGACCACGCGCACGCTGATTACCGATAACGACCTGGCCAGGTCCGTGGCAAGATTGCTGATCTGGCTGCCTTTTACGCCCGGCGCCGGTTGCAGTTCAAATCGTGTAATCACCGGACCGGGATTGACGGCCACCACCTCCACCTGGATATTGAAGTCAAGCAGCTTCAGTTCCACCTGGCGCGACATGGCCTCCAGGGTCGCTTCCGAATACCTGCCCTGGGACGGTCGGGGCTTGTCAAGCAGGTTCAACGGCGGCAAGGCCGCATCCGGCGGTATTTCGAACAGCGGTTCCTGCTTTTCAGCCTCGGCGCGGGTACCGGCCTCCACCTGGCTGACTACCGACTTGATACGCGGCCGCGGCCTGTCCCTGTTTTTACGCTGTTGGCTTCGGACCAGTTCCGCGCGCGCCTTCTTGGCTTCAACAGATTTAATGTATTGGGT
Source organism: Gammaproteobacteria bacterium (assembly GCA_965221335.1). Lineage (GTDB taxonomy): Bacteria > Pseudomonadota > Gammaproteobacteria > Eutrophobiales > Eutrophobiaceae > JAAXHV01. The sequence goes on from CBDCSC010000006.1 coordinate 549,914, forward strand.
TAGTATATTACTATATGCTACTAATTTATCGAATAATATTATCGATATATATCCGGTTTTTTCGATCAGCCACAACCAGGACAAGCCGGAGTACATCGTCAATCCGGCCAGTAACATCGTAAACATCAGCAAGGTGCTGCCTGCATAGCCGAACACACCATAGAGGATCGGGCCGAGGGCAAAACCCAGGATACCGCCGGCGCTGCTGGATTGGTCAGCCAAGTGCGGCGGCAAGTGTGCGCCGGCGCGCAAATGCATCCAGGCCAACGCACAGCAACCGCAGAGCGCCAGGATGAAACCGCAACTCCTCATAGCGACAAGCAGGTAGGAGACCGGCGCATTGGCCCGGCGCGATTTGAAGATACGCCACCCATCAAAGACGATTACCAGCGGGAACAGGTAGCCCGGGTAACCGAACAGGTAAAGCAGGATATTCGCGATCCAGGCGCCGACGATGCCACCGTCGTTCCGGATTTCAGAAACGCTGACCGCCTGCGACCAACCGGGGTCAGAAGGGTGGTAGGTAAACAGCGACAGCGCGACAAAAAGCGCCCCGGCCACTATGAAAATGAAACCGATTTCCCTGGCATACCTGACGACCGGGATCCCTGAAAGGGTACCGGGTTGCTTTTTTCTTGATGCCTGCTTCACGCTCTGGAAATTATGGATGAATTGCAGCCAATATTAAGAGTTATTGGCAAAAAAGGAAAGCGCTGTTGCGGATGTTTCAATTTTGTTCCGCTATCCTGGCCAGCCCCCGTTGTACCAGGGTCTGTACCATTTGCAGCCGGTAGGCGGCGCCGGCGCGGAAATCGTCTATCGGGCGGGCTTGTTTGGCCGCGGCAACGGCGGCAGCGCCGATAACCGGTTCGTCCAGTGGCTTGCCCAACAGCAGTTCCTCGGCGGCCGGGGTTCGGATTGGAACCGGCGCAACCGCACCCAAAGCAATACGCGCCCGCTCAACCTTGCCCGCCTCAAGCCGGACGCTGATGGCAACGCTGACGAGGGAGATCGCATCTGCCTTGCGTTTGCCCAGTTTATAGTAAAACCAGCGCTCATCCGCTTCAGGCTTTGAAAATTCAACCCCGGTCAGCAGCTCATCGGCGTCACGGGCAGTCTTGCGCACGCCCTTGGCAAATTCGGCCAGCGGCAACGTGCGACGGCCGCGGGCTGCGCTTGCCAATTCGACATTCGCGTCCAGGGCAAGCAGGACGGGGGACACATCGGCGGCGGCGGATGCATCACAAATGTTGCCGCCGATGGTGGCCAGGTTACGAATCAGCGGACCGGCAAAAGTAGCGCACATTGGTTGCAGCAACCCTTGCACCGCGCCACCCGGACGCCATTCATACAAGCGGGCAAATGTCACGCCGGCGCCAATACGTATGCGCCCGTTGTGATCCGAGATGGATTTCAACTCTTCCAGCGCGCTCAAGTCAACTACCAGGTCTGCTGCAAGCGGGGCGAGCTTCATATTCACCAGCACATTGGTACCGCCTGCCAATGGCACGATACGGCCCTCAGCGGCCAACAGGTCCAAGGCCTCTGCCAGATTACCCGGCCGGACAAAGTCAAAGTTGTTAATCATCTGTTCCTGGCGGCGATAAGAGAAGAAACCTCTTCCGGTGTCAGCGGCAAACGTTGCACATCCACATTCGCGACATCGGTCAAGGCATTGGCCAGTGCGGCAACAGGTGGCGCAATTGGAGGTTCACCCACGCCTTTTGCGCCGTGAGTGCCCTCGACTGCCGGCTCTTCGACCAAAATCGTTTGTGTCGGTGGCATGTCCTCGGCAGTGAGTAACAAGTAGTCGGCAAAGCTGGGATTCAACACCTTGCCGTTGACCTCACGCAGTTCCTCCATCATCCCCAATCCCAACCCCATTGCGATACCACCTTCGATCTGCCCCTCACAGCCGGTGGGGTTGATGGCCTTGCCCACATCGTGCGCCGCCGCATAACGCTTGATATCCAGCTCTCCGGTGTCCTCATCAACTGCCAACTCCACGGCGTGCGCACAAAAACTGGTCGCGGTGAAACCACCTATCGGGTGCTCCTTCAGCGTGGGTGGCTGCTCTTCCAGGACCGAAGAGACACCGACCATTGGTCCGCCGTGTTTCTTGTGCCTGTCGTAACACAGTTTTGCCAATGTGACCGAGTGCGCGTCAGCGCCGCGCACAAAGACCCGATCACCTTCCAACACCAGGTCATCCGGTGACGCTTCGAGGTGCGCCGCGCCCTCTTCCAGCAATTGCCGCCTGAGGTCCCTGGCCGCCTCATAAGCCGAGCGTCCGATGGTAAACACCATGCGGCTGCCGCCATGACCATGGTCCCAGGGTAACGTATCGGTATCGCCGCGAACCAGGTGGATTGCGTCTACCGGCACGCCCAGGCCATCGGCGGCCATTTGCAAGACGCTGGTGGTCATCCCACCGGTACCCATGTCCACACAACCCGAGATCAGCCGAAACGTGCCATCTTCATTGGTTTCGACCAGGGCTTGGGTCGCCCAGGTACCGCTGACCCACCAGTTACAGGCCAGCCCTTTGCCAACCCCCGGCTTTTTCGGGCTGTGCCAATCCACCGCTTGCGCCGCTTTTTGCAGGCATTCCTTAATGCTGACTGACTTGAGCTGTTGTCCCAGGCAGGTACTGTCGCCTTCATCCCAGGCATTCTTCAGCCTGAATGACAGGCCGTCCATACCGACCGCGCGGGCCACTTTGTCAAGATGGGTTTCCAATGCAAAGGTCATTTGCGGGCCCGATGGACAGCGGATGGAGCCATTCGGCACATTGTTGGTATACGTCACCAGGCCGGTAATCTCGAGGTTGGGTATCCGGTAGGGACCGCCCGCCATCAGGCTGCCCAGGGCTGCCGTATTCGGACCATAAGGACCGTAAGCGCCGGTATTGAACAGCATCCGCACCTGATGGGCGACCAGTTCGCCATCGTTGTTGACACCGGTTTTGAAGCGTACTTTGGACGGATGACGCAACAGCGTTGCCGCCATCTCCTCGGTGCGAGTCAGGGTCATTTGCACCGGCAAACCGGCACGCTCGGCGAGCAGGACGACGTAAGGCTCGAGACAGGGAAACAGCTTGCCACCGAAACCGCCACCGATATGGGTGGGTACAATTCGGAAGGTACTCAGTGGCCGCTTCAACGCGGCAGCCAGGTAGGTGCGGAAAAGAAAAGGCTTTTGCGTCGTGGTCCAGATCGTGATGCGGCCGCTTGGATCCACCATTGCAGTGGAACTGTGCGGTTCCAGCGCGCCGGCATGGGCTTCCGGCGTCTGATACTCGGCTTCGATCACCTGGTCTGCTTCTGCGAACCCTTTGTCGACATCTCCGTTTGCCAATTCGAGTTTATAGCAGAGATTGCCTTTACGCTCCGATTCCCAGTCAAACCGGTAAGCATTTGCATCGTCATGCACCAATGGCGCATCGTCGGACAGGGCTTCTTCAGCGTCGAACACTGCCGCCAACTCCTCGTACTCCACGATGACAAGGGCTGCCGCCTCGCGCGCGCCATCGGGCGTCGTCGCCGCGACCGCTGCGACCGGCTCACCGATATAACGCACCCGGTCCGACGCAAACACCTGCATGTCATGCAACTCGTAGCCGTAATAGCCCATCTCGATATCCTGTCCGGTGACAATCGCCTTCACCCCCGGCATTTGTTGCGCCGCGCTGGTATCGATGCCAAGAATTCTCGCATGGGCATGGGGGCTGCGCACCAGCGCGCCATAAATCATGCGCGGAAGTTGCACATCTTCGGCATAAATTGCACGCCCGGTGACTTTTTCCACCGCATCGGTGCGTACCATACGGGCGCCGATTGCCCCATTTGCACCATTCTCCGTGCCTGCCGATACGTTTCCGTCACTCACCATTTTTGCTGCGGCCAAAATCTTGTTGTAACCGGTGCATCGGCACAGGTTGCTGGAAATCGCCTCTCGAACTTCCTCCTCATCCGGGTGCGGATTGCGTTCAAACAGGCCGGCCAGCGATACCACCATGCCCGGCGTGCAAAATCCGCATTGTATGCCGCCAGATTCAACCAGCGCCTGTTGCACCGGATGCAATGCGCCGGGTTTGCCCAGTCCTTCGACAGTGGTCACAGTGCGGCCGTCGGCCTGCAACGCCAATACCATGCACGAGTTAACGGGCGCCCCATCCAGCAGTACCGTGCAACTGCCGCAATCCCCGGTGCCGCAACCTTCCTTGGTACCGACCAAGCCCAACTCGTTGCGCAACATATCAAGCAAACGGGTACGCGGGGTGATCGCCAAGGTTTCATCCTGACCGTTAACGCTAAAGTTCAATGTCTGTGTTTTCATAGCCGAATTATCGCACCAAATATGTTTCTGGCAAACGTGCCAGGATAAATAAGACATACCATCGGAATTCATTATAATGAATCACAATGCAAAAGTTTCTCACATATTTCTCCCGCCTGGCCGGTCCCGCGGCGGTAATGGCCGCGGCGACCATGGGCGCCGGTTCAGCGTCAACGTTTATTCTCGCCGGCGCCTGGTTCCGTTATGACCTGCTCTGGGTCGCGTTGTTTATCGTGCCGTTCTTCGTGATTGCCGTCGATTCGGCCTCCCGTATCGGACTGGTCAATAATAACAAGGGCATGTTCTCCCTGGTTGCAGAACATATCCACCCCGGTGTGGGTTGGTTGATGCTGGCGATCCTGCTGCCGGTACACTTGCTCGTCGGCATGGGACAGATGTCCGTAATGACATCTTCTGCCATGTCCCTGTTCGGTTATCACCCCCCAGACGGCGCTGCCGCACCCGGACATGGCCAGTACCAGGCCGTGGAATTCATTGTATCCCTGGCTTTTGCGGCGATTATCATATGGTTGCTTACGTCGGAAGGTTACCAGCGCATGCAGCGGTTCATGACCGCAGTCATGCTATTGATGTTCGTTTGTTTTCTCATCGTTGCCCTACGTGGATTCCAGGAGATCGGCGCGATATTGGCCGGTTTCGTTCCCAGCCTCCCGGAAGACCTGCCGGTACCTTCCCAGGGTACGGTGCGCAGCAGCAGCATTTCCATCCTGGCGATTATCGGTAGCGTGTTGGCGCCCGCTTCGCTGCTGGGCGTATCCTACATGAGTTCGGACAATCGCCACCGAGAGCCGGTGGATCTCAAGCGCGAATTGCGCAAATCCACACTGAACCTGGGTGTATTTTATGGCGGCAATTCACTGTTCATCATTATTGCAGGCGGGTTTGCGCTGTTTCCTCTCGCGCATCATGCAGAGATTGATTCGGTACACGAAGCCAGCAAAATACTGGTGCGCGCGTTTCCGCAGGGTTTTGAATTCCTGGGGCCGATGGTATTCACCGCAGGAATGGTCATGGCCGGTCTGACCACTTTCGTGGTGACGATGGAAGTTGTCAGTTATTGGATTCTCGATATGTTCGGCCAGGATTGGCATCACTCAGAAGAGAACAGGCGCTTCAAAACAACGGTAACCGCCTGCATCCTGATAACAGCCGTATCAGCGCCACTATGGACATTCCCTGCCCTGTTCAAGCTGCTGCTGATTATGGTACTTAACGCGATAGTAGTGCCGATGGCATTTGTCGCAGTGCTGATCATGACAAACAAAAAGTCGATCATGGGTGAACACACCAGCAGTCTTGTCAGGAACGGCATGCTGGCGACCGCGCTGGTGGTATCTTTCACCGTATCAATGATCAAGCTGCCCGAGTACCTGCGGATATTAACAGGCTGACTCAGCGGGAAGTCCGGCTGTAGAATTGAATTATTGCGCCGTCTGGCGTCTTCACTGAAAAAAGATCGACTTCGCCAAGTAAGGTGATGCCGGCGCGGGTTACCGGTGTATGCAAGGGCCAGCCGCGGGCGTTGATGAGATTAGCCGCTTCCTGCGCTGATTCAACCTCAAACCGGACAGCAAGAATGCCCAGGTTGGGCGCGTCACAACGATCGGCATAGTCATATCCGTCCAGCCCCATGATCTCTATCATTTCCATCCTGCCAAATTCGCCGGGAACCGGATAAACAATACTCGCCTGGTAAGCAACGCTTGTCGTCAGGTTCACAGGCAGACCCAGCGGCGTAGGCGTCGGTGTCTTCGCGGTATAAGGCGCGCCGTGGTAGAAGGTATCAAAACCCAGCACCCGGGTAAAAAAGTCATACGCAGATGCGCGGTCACGCACCATCTGCATAATGTTGAACGGCCGGGTCAAGCGCGCAAACGGCGGGATAGTCTCGGGCAGCGGTGGCGACAGACGCTCATAACCCTGCACCTGTAAACCGTCCGGACCGCGATATATCACTACGTTCAGACGGGAGGCGCCAAACTCGAGATAAGTTATCGGAGTCTCCGTCCACCATCCGAGCGCAATCGCAGCGTCATAGATCGCCTGCATATCCTTCATTCGCAGCATCAGGCTGAAATAACAACCCGTATCCCACGCGCGGGCGCCGGGGCGCATCGGTATGCGCCGCCCTGCGTTATCAAACCGGATCAGCCGTAATGCCCCACGCGGTTCGTCCGGCTTTCCCAACACCAGCATTTCCGCGGAAGCTGCCTGCGGAAGCGCCCAGATCGCCAGCGCAGACCTGGATAAAGCGCCACGCGCACGCACTTCGTAATCACCCAATTCCAGGAAAAACCGCGCGCTGTTGTCCAGGTCGGTAACGCTGATCACCGCCTCCTGCCAGGGATTATCGGTGATCCCGACAGTCTCGGCCGGCGCAAACCCCGGCGCCAGCAACACAGCTAACCAGACAATCGCCAGTATCGTTTTCAGACAACGTTTAATTTCATTTCACTCCTGGTTCTGGAATAGGGTCGCAGCCGCCCAATTATATCAACATAAGGAAACTCTGATTAAGTCAGAGCTTCCACATAGTCATCGTTGATGTTGTATGATTGTCATATCAAACCAGGGGAGATGATCCGATGTCAACAAGAATACTACTGGTACTGGTTGTTTTGCTGACATTTGTCAGCGGCGCCGGCCAGGCACAGGACATGTCTGAATACTATACCGTGCAGCACCCGGAAGAATTCACTATCGACTGGACCGGTTTTTACAAGTCCGGCAATCAACGCACCGCCGAAATCAGGGAGGCATTTCCACATCATTTGGACCTGGCTTACGGGACTGATCCCAAACAACGACTGGACCTTTACCTGCCCGGGGCCAAACCGGGGAATGCATCGGTGTTCCTGTTCCTGCATGGCGGTGGTTTTCGTGAGGGAGACAAGGCGCACTACGGTTTCATTGCCGAACCTTTTCTTAACAACGGCGTGATCACAGCCATAGCCAGCTACCGGCTCACCGGCGCCGGGTTTCATTACCCGGACCAGCCTGATGATGTAAAACTCGCAATCAGGTGGTTGTATGAAAATATCGCAGGCTACGGCGGTAACCCGCAGGCAATGTACGTCGGTGGTCATTCGGCCGGCGCCATCCTGTCCGCCGATATCGGCGTTAATCGCGCCTGGCTAGCGGAGATGGGCATGCCCAGGACCATTATTAAAGGCATTGTGCCCGTCAGCGGGCCTTATGACATGCGTGAAAGAGGCCGTCCCGGCGAACGATACGCTTATGCGCCGACAGCGGAACTCCAGGAACAGGCCAGCCCCATTTTACAAATCAAAGACCCGGTACCGGTGTTCCTGGTTGCCGTGGGTTCCGAAGAGAAATACCAGGACTCCTCAAGCGCATTTGTCGCTGCGCTGAAGGCCGGAGGTGTTGATGCGCATTACCTGCTGCTGGACGGCGAGGACCACAAGGATACGGTCTTGTCGCTGGCCAATCCAAACAGCGAGTTGTTCAAACAGATTCTGAAGATGATACAACGGGCAGAATAACAGTCACTGTTCGGGTTTACGGCAGTCAGGAAGACCCGGCGGGCTTCCTGGTTATATTGAATACCATGCGGTCTTCAGCCAGGATAACCGGGCCGGAATAATGCTGTTTCATCGCGTTGATAAACTCACCCCAGATCGCGTATCCCGGACCGGAACCCAGGTAAAGACTGGACATCTCGATAGCCGCAGGCACGCTGGTATACGGCGCCAAGTGGTAGGCAATCAGCTTTTTCGCATTCACTTCGCTGGCCAACTTGCCCAGTTGGGATGGGCTGGTGTGGCCGGTCTGGGGGCGTTCTTCCATCAGGTCTTCATGGTGAAAGTCCTTGAGACTGAACTTGCCACCGGGCGTCATGCCAAGATCCGGTTTGACACATTCATGCACCAGTATATCGACGTCTTTTGACAGGGTTTTCATATCCTCGGACACCGCGGTATCGCCACTGATGGCGACAGAGCCGTAATCAGAGTCGACGCGATAACCGAGACTTTTCATTGACGGATCAGGGTAATGCTCTGTCTCCACGCAGGTAACCTTGAAGTAGTCGGTTTCCAGCGCTGTACCGGAACCGATATCCTGCACTCGGTAAGGCGGGTCATTGCGTGGACGCTTGCTCATGTGCGGAGGCCAATACTTCACGATGGTCTCGATAAAATCAACATTCTGCGCGTGCATATACTGGATTGCGCCTGCGGACATCTGCTCGGTACCGATAGGACCGTAAACCTGGACATCCTCCTCCCTGCCGGCAATCCAATTGGTGATGGCAAAATAGTCGTAATCGGAAATATGATCAAAATGCAGGTGGGTGAAGAACATATGATCGATTTTCATCGGGTTGATCCCGACCAGCATCAGGTTTTCCAGAACCCGGCGCCCGCAATCAAACTGCAATACTGTGCCATCTACGACCACGGCACAACTGGCGCCGCCACGCAGCGGGTCCGGCAAGGCCGACCCCGAACCGGTGATGATTAACTGCATCCCTTTTTTATCGAGGTCTACGGTCGTACGCGCTGGTTGTCCCCTGGTTTCCGAAGCGCCGTCGGCAGCGCGGGCTGCGGGAATGACAGCGGCAAATGCGCCCGACACTGCGCCGCCTGTCAACGCTGCCAACAGGTTACGGCGCACCTGATTAAACTGGTGAAGTATATTGTGCTTTGACATGATGGATATCCAGATATAATTGTTGGTTTAAGTAAGCCTTATCTGCTCATTCTGATGGAAAATGTAATTTGGGAAACCGGGCTGTTGGGGTTGTTCATCAGCGCTTTTGTCTCTTCCACGCTGGCGCCGGGCAGCTCCGAAGCCGTGCTCGCATACCTGGTGTTAAACACCGATATCTCGTATTACTGGCTGGGCGCGACCGCAACACTGGGAAATACATTAGGGGCCATAACCACATTATTGCTCGGCTATCTGCCATCAGCCCGTTTATCCAAGCGTTTCGCGAAAAAGTTCCATGATCCCAAGGCTATCGAATTACTGCGCAAGTGGGGCCTGCTTGCGCTGTTGTTCAGTTGGTTGCCGATCATCGGTGATGGCTTGTGTTTTGCCGCCGGCCTGTTGCGATTATCCCTGACCTGGTCGATTATTTTCATTGCCGTAGGTAAGGCCGCGCGTTATGCGGCCCTGATCTATATCCTGGTATGAGTAGTAATGACCTGATCTCGCTGAGCGATGATTCGGGCTTTCTCTCCAGGCGATAGCCGAAACACCACGGGCGCGTCCATGTAGAGTTGGTTATTGCTCCAGCTTATTTCGGTAAACTGTGCCGCCTTTCATCACCAGCAAGATGTTGCGCAGCGCCTTGATATCTTCGGTCGGGTCTTTGTCCACTGCGACAATATCGGCATACTTGCCGGCTTCAAGGGAGCCGATTTCGTCTTCCGCTTCCAGCAGCCTGGCGGTTTCTATCGTCGCCGAGCGCAGCGCCTGTAATGGCGTCATACCTGCTTCCACATAGTACTGGGCTTCGCGAGCGGTAGCCGTTGTGCCATCATTGGGTTCGGCCGGTAGTTGGTCGGTTCCCAACGCGATATTGACACCCTCCTCGATTGCCATCTGCAGCGCTCGCCAGTGCGATTTGCCGGCTGCATTACGCCGTTCCAGGTACCAGGGAGGCGAGCCAATTCGTTCAAAAAAAGGCTCCGTAGCCGGTTGGCTGACGACGATGGTCGGCACCAGCCAGGTGCCGTGCTCTTTCATTTTCTTGAGGATCTTTCTGTCAAGAAAATAACCGTGTTCGACACAGTCCAGTCCGGCGTCTATCGCCACGTCCGTCGCTGCCGGCGAACCGGAGTGAGCGGTGACTTTTGCACCAAAACGGTGCGCCGCGTCGATAACGGCATGGACTTCCTCGGGAGTCATCAGTGCGGCGGCAAGGCCGCCCCCGTCGGTCGCTATACCGCCCGATATCAATATCTTGATCCAGGTTGCCCCGGCGCTGATTTGCGTGCGCGCGGCCTTGATCAGTTGATACGGCCCATCATAATTTTCCTTCCCGCTTTTTGATCCGTGACCCGCAGTAATCGTCAACGCTTCGCCAGAACTGAAGATGCGCGGCCCGTGTGCCTGTCCCTTGTTGATCGCTCTCATCAAGGCCAGGTCGGCATGCGCCCGGTCGCCGGGTAAACGAATGGTGGTCACCCCTGCCTGCAAAGTCTCACGCGCCGCCGCCGCCATACGCAAGGCCAGCGCCGCTTCACTTTCATTCGCCAACTCTGCCGCCATCTTGCCGGGCAGAACCAATCCCAGGTGAACATGCATATTCATCAGGCCGGGGATCAACCAGGTGTTGCCGGCATCGATGATCTCGGCATCAGCAGGAACTGTTACACTGCCGGCAGCGCCAATCGCTGAGATTCTCTCGTTCTCAACCAGGATAACGGCATTCTTCAGCGGTTCGTTACCGTCCAGGTCCACCACTGTGCCGCCGACGATGGCGGTGGCGGCAATCGAGTTGACTGCATAAGCGGATACTGCAAGAAAAACCAGGCATATGAGACTGGTACGCATTCGGGCCATGCTCATTTCACACCCCCCATCAGGTATAGCACTGGTCCCTGTGCATTCTGCTAACACAGAATAACGGAAACCGGAACTGTTACAGCCTACTCACTCGCCATAAGTGTATCTGACACGGATACCGTAACTCCTCCTGGACGGTTCAAGCGACACACCGCTGGCCCATGCCTTGCGATAGGCATTCTGGTAGAAATGGCTGTTGAACACGTTCTCGGCATAACCGGTGACAGTAAAGTTCTTATGCCGGACGCCGGCGCGCACGTTGAAGAAGTCATAACTTGGCACGTACCAGGGAAACACATCGTCCTGCAACAGGTCTTCCACCTGGGTTTTCTCCACCTTATCCCGGTAGGTCCACTCGACCCGGGCAAAGCCATCGTAAGTCGGGCTGATGTTGAACGTATATTCGGCATCGGCTGCCAGGGTCCATTTCGGCGACATCGGTGTAGTGCTGCCATCCAATACATGGTTGCATTCAGTAGATGGCGGTACGTGGTTACAAACATTATCGCGGATAAACACGGTCGCCTTCTCGAGTTCCGCCTTGAGATAGCCGACATTCAGGTTTACGATTAAATTATCAACGGGTAGCGCGGTGAGGGTCAATTCCACGCCTTTTGACCAGGCCGAATCGGCATTACTGATGAATGTCCCGCCGGCGCTCTCTCCCAACTGCGGCACCAGGAAGCTTACGTGCATATCGCTCCAATTCATATAAAAGGCTGCCGCGTTCACTCTTAGCCTGTTGTTAAAGAAATCCGCTTTTGTGCCGACTTCGTAGTTCCATACTATCTCAGGATCGTAAGGTATCCCTTCGGTACCAAATCGGGTTACGCCACCTGACTTGAAGCCTTTTGCTATGGTGGTGTACAAGTTGATATCATCGGTCATCGCATAATTAAGCGAGAACCTGGGAGAAAAGCTGGTGAATTTTTTATCCACGGCAATGGTTGTAACCTCACCAGTCACCGAAACGAAGTTCTGACTTGCCGTTCTTGTCTCTTCGCTGTAACGGCCGCCGAAGGATAAGGTCAATCTTTTCGTGAAATCCGCTTCGACCTGCCCGAACAAGTGCCAGCCTTCAATTTCATCCACATTATTCGTGAAACCGATACGCGTCCAGGCCGGCAAACCGAATGCATTGTCACTGCCGGCATAGGTCTGGCTGAAGATATGCCCATCATCTTCGGCATACAATCCGCCGATACTCCAACGGAAGCGGTCCGAGTCGTCGGCGCTGCGGATGCGCATTTCATGGCTGAAACTGTTGCGCTCAATATTTCTGAACTCATTCCAGGCATCAAGACTGGAACCATCAACATCACCGTTCAGGTTGAAATCAGAGCTGATATGGCCGGTGATACTGGTCAACAACACGTCACCCAGTTCATAATCCACGCGTCCGGTTATCATCCGGTACGTGGTTCCAACCTCCTGGGGAAAGTTGAAATTTACCTTGTTCCTGTTTTCCGGCCAGAAACCGACGCCATCGGGCGTAGGCTCGGTTAAACCGTCGCCATCAGCATCCGGGAAACGCGCATAATCACGCCCGTAAAGGCGTTGTGCAAAATAGGAATAGGCCCCGGAAGGTACGCCTTCACGCATGCCCGTGGTTTCGGACGCAAGCGTTCCCGTCACATCTACCGTCAGGTCTTCGGTCGGCGTAAAACGAACGGTCGCCCTGGCATACTTGTATTCTGAATCATTACCGCCGCCTACGGGGTTGATATTCTTGATATTTCCGTCAGATTCGGTGTACTTTATGTTGCCGCGCATGGCCAGCATATCTTTTACGATCGGGACATTGACAACACCTTCAATGTCTTTCGTGTCATAGTTGGAATAATCCACCATCACCGAACCCGCGAGCTCGTTATGCGGTTTTTTTGAGGTGATGCTGATGCCGCCGCCCGTGGCATTCCTGCCGAAATATGTCGCCTGAGGTCCGCGCAATATCTCAATGCGTTCCACATCCATGATCGGCGGGTTACTGGAACTGCCGACAATACTGAAATCATCCAGGTAAAACGCAAAAGTGGCGGGCCTGAGCGGGGAATTGACATCCAGGAAATTGGTTACCCCCCGTATACTCAGTTCCCGGCGAGACTTCGAGCCATCTGACTTCCAGGTGATATTGGGTGTGCGGGTAACATATTCGGTCACGTCATTAAACATGAACGCTTCCACAGCATCAGCGCTGAATGCGGAAATACTGATCGGCACATCCTGCAGGTTCTGCTCTCGCCGTTGCGCGGTGACCACCACCTCTTCGATCCCGACGCTGTCTTGCGCCACGACCGCGCTCGACAAGCCCAGCATGATGATTCCGAAACCAATACTCAACTGCCGCAATATATGGATCGGATGATTGGATGTATGGATGGTTCTGTTTATCATTTTTGTATCCCCCGAATGCCTCAATGTGGTCATTTGGATGTTATCTTAGTCATCGCAGGAAAACCCCCACTGGAAAGTATACCGGCGGCATTTGAATCCTCATCATTATATCGCGCTGATGAAACTGTCCCGGCACACCCTCTTTGGGATAATCTTATACCATTAATCAAGTTTTCTCCAAAAAACTTGTTGCTCCGGTAAATGATCCTGTTATTGCGTTAATAAATCATCTCGGTTATGGTGAGATGCATGTGATTTGACTATTCTCGGAAGACACTGAAAGAGCACCAGACTTGTCAGAGCTTCCAAATAAAAAACAGAGGATAATCCCGGCATGACAGAGCTAAACGTTGTAGGTCGCAGCGTCAAACGGCCTGATGCGATTGATAAGGTAACGGGCGGAAAGCATTTCACGGTCAATTTCAGTCTGCCAGGCATGCTGCATGCAAAATTGTTACGCAGCCCATATCCACATGCAAGGATTGTAAACATAGACAGCAGTGAAGCTGAGGCAATGCCCGGGGTTAAAGCCGTAATTACCCATGAAAATGTTCCACAAAACAAGTTTACCCCCATTTATTTTGCCCCTGCGCACGCCAAAAGCCTGGTACAGGATTTTGTTGTAATGAGCGACCGTGTCCGCTGGGCAGGACAACCTGTTGCAGCCGTAGCTGCAACAACTGCCGATACCGCGGAAAAGGCCCTGGAACTTGTTGAAGTCGAGTACGAGGAGTTGCCGGTGGTGTTTGACCCGGAAGATGCAGTTGTTACCGGCGCCCCGCAATTATATGACGCGTCTCCAAACAATATTGCCAAAAACCCTGTATTTTCTTTTGGCGACCTGGAGGCAGGCTTTGCGGAGGCAGATCACATTTTTGAGGGCGTCTACAAGACGCAGCGCGTACACACATGTTACATGGAACCTCGGGTTTGTGTGGTGGATTGTGAAACGGATGGCCGGATAACCGTGCATTCATCGATGCAGCATACCTTTGGCCTGAGAGAAAAACTGGCTGTAGCTTTGGGGATCCCTGAGAGTAAGATAAATGTCGTAAAGCCGGCATATATTGGCGGAGGGTTCGGTGGCAAACTGGATATAGGTCATATCGAGCCTATTGCGGCCTTGTTGAGTCTGAAAACCGGCAGACCTGTGCGGGCGGAACATACCCGTGCGGAAGATTTCATTTCCACCACGCGCAATCCAATTAAGGTTCATCTTAAGACCGGCGTGAAAAATGACGGTACGTTTACCGCGCGCTATGCAAAAAGCATACTGGATACCGGCGCTCATGCAACCCATGGCGCCGAAGTGATCATGGTTCATGGCCTGTATGGAATTCTGTTTCCGTGGAAATGCGCAAACCAGACCTGGGAGGGATTTTCCGTTTACACGAACAATATTATTGGCGGCGGTTTCCGTGGCTATGGCGCCCCGCAGGGTTGTTTTGCGGTTGAATCCCAAAATGACGAAATTTGTGAACAGTTAGGGCTGGACCCCATCGAATTCCGCTTGAAAAATACATATGAAGAGGGTGACCCTCACCCGGTATTACAAGGCCATAAACTGGACAGCTACCGGCTTGAGGACTGCCTGAAACAGGGAGCGGAAAAAATAGGATTTCATAAAAGAAAGCCGGCGGGCACAGCGGCAGGGACAAAAAAGCGCGGCATGGGATTTGCTTGCCATCCATTGTGGGTCAGTGGCTGTGTCGGCCTCCCTGATATTTACGAACATTCCGGCGCCACAGTTAAATTAAACCGCGATGGAACTGCCGACGTTGTTTCATCCTGTGTTGATCTTGGTTCCGGCCAAAACACCATGTTGACCCAGGTGGTGGCAGAAGAACTGGGCCTGCAGCCGGAAAATGTCAAGGTGGTTTATGCTGATACCGATACAGCTCCGTTTGATGCGCCGACGCATGCGAGTCGCGCAACTTATTCCGCCGGTCTGGCGACGAAAGCCGCAGCCGTCGAAGCCAAGCATAAACTGTTCAAGGTCGCCAGCGCAGTGATGGAAGCGAACCCGGATGATCTGTATCTCAAAGATGGCAAGGTAATGGTTAAGGGCGTACCGGACTCTGGCGTGCCGGTTACCGATATCGTATCACGGGCCGAAGCGCCATTCGTCCAGATGACGGATCAAGGACCGATACCAACAACCATTGAGGAGAAGGGAACTGTAATCGGCAGCGCCAGCCAGGCGCCGCCGACAAACCCATCACCTGCTGCCGCCCAGTTTGTTGAAGTTGAAGTGGATACGGATACCGGCGAAGTACGGGTTCTGCGTGTTGTTCACGCCGCAGACATGGGCCAGGTATTCCATCCAAAAGCTGCTCAAGGCCAGGTGGAAGGCGGGTTTCAACAGGGCATGGGTTATGCGCTGATGGAGAATTTACAATTTGACCAGGATACCGGCGCATGTTTGTCCGGTGATTTTCTCGATTATAAAATACCGACGGCGGTGGAAATGCCTTCAGAAATTCAAAGTATTTTTATCGAATCCCATGAACCTTCGGGTCCGTTCGGCGCCAAGAGCATGTCAGAATTATGCCTTATTGTTCCCGCTGCGGCGATTGCCAACGCCGTCTACAATGCGATTGGCGTCAGAATAACAGAATTACCTGTCACTCCGGAGAAGGTATTAAAGGCTTTGGGGAAACTTTGATATGTCCATAAAACAACGAAAATCAGTATTCTGGTTATCCATGCTGATTGCGCAGCTCAGCGCTTTTATCATATTCAAGGACCTGGCGGATATCAGTCAGTGGGTAGTTCAATCATCACGGGAATTCACGATGATGGTCTGGTACAACCGGCATATTATTGCCGGCATCGCCATCCTGGCTTTGTTGGTTTCATTATTGACCTGGAGAACGGAGAAAAAGATTTGTCCGAATCTGCTATTGGGGTTTTTCGTATTCGTCTTTGTCTTTAATTTTTATTCGGGAATGGTCAACCCGAAATGGATGTTTCGTTCCCAACAACACGAAGCGAAGTTCGTGCCGGTGGAGGAAGCCCCGAAATACATGGAACAAAGCCTGCGCTTGGCTCACTTCGGGCCGGAATCCTATGTGTCTGCTGACGATATCGATGTGATTGTCCTGGAAACCGACAACGGTGCCTACGCATACTCGGACTACTACCTGCTCCAGCCCCATGTTGCGCAGGGTGACACCATCGGTGGCGAAGATGTCATCATGACCTACTGCGGGCTGACAAACCTGGGTATTGCATACAGTCCGGTTATCGATGGGCAACAGTTGGATCTTTCCGTCATGACCCAACTGAAAAACAACCTGGTTTTATTTGATAAACACAGCGGGCAGGCAATCCAGCAGCTCTGGGGCACGATGGAACGCGATCCAAGACAGGTAAAAATGAAAGAATGGCCGACAATTCGTATGCCTTTCGGATCATTCAAGCGGCTATATCCCGACGGCAAGGTTTTCATCAATGAAATAGCAGGTTTCAGTGAGAATCCGATACTTGCAGTCTGGGACAGGGTGGTCAGGCACGGGATGATGCTGTGGGGAGTGGGTCTGAACTGGATTGATAACGAAAAACCGGCGTTTCCGACCATTGAATTCAAGGACAGGCGTCTGCCTATGAAAGAGTTAATCTACTCTGTCAGCATCGGTGATGATCACGTGGCCTATTCAAAGGACTTCATCATCGAGCAGGGTAATAACATAAATGTTGAAATTGGCGGGAAACCTATTGTTATTGATTATGATCCCGAGTTTGATGCGGTTTCTGCATTTTTCAACACCATGGATGAGGCTGTCACAGATATAGATATATTTGGTAATACCAAAGCCGGGGTAAAGCTTGAACGTGTCAACACACTGAAGAGTCGATTATTCTGGTTTATTTTCGCCGAATTTTATCCTGACACAGACGTCAATCGCGTGTAGGCCACATACAGAACTGTTTCAATTCTGTTTACCGAAACCCTCATGATCAGGTCTCTGCACGCCCCAACTGCATGTAACTATTGGCACAGACCGGGATATTCCACCACACCACTCCCGCGAAAGCGGGAGTCCAGTCAGATTCTGTGTCGCCCGCTGGGCGACCCTTTGTTTCACTGGATTCCCGCTTGCGCGGGAATGGTACGGGGCGTAGGTCAACTAATAAAATTTACGCAGCAAAATATTTGGAAGAAAATGAAAAAACAAGCATATCCCGGATGTTTATTCTTGTATATGTTCCTGCTCCTGGTGTCTCCGCCCGTTATTGCGGAGGATTTTACACATCAACACATTGAAGCCGCAGCACTGATTAACCCGTGGAATGCAACTGAAGATGAATACGTAAATGCGAGTGTTACGGAAAAACTGAAACCCGGCCAGCGTGTTGCCGTACCGGACTTCGGCGAACCCGGACGCTGGTATGTGCAACGCCTCACCGAACGGACCTACTGGATGATCTGCAATGCTTTTGCCAGTACCGTTTTTGTGGGTAATGAAGCAGTCTTGGTCGTAGATGCTTCCAACACGGTGGTACCCGATGATATGTTTGCAGCTATCAGACGGTTTACTGATTTGCCAGTAAAAGCGCTGGTCTACAGTCATATGCACACGGACCATGTCGGTGGTTCTTATCGCATACAAGCGGCTTTGAAAGAGCAGGACATTAATCTCCGCATCATTGCCAGCGCCAGCGCTGCCCGGGAGATAACTGCGCATCAGAACAATACGGCGCCACCAACTGATGTAATACCGGATGGCCGTTCGACGTTTCGTTTTGAAAATTTTGAATTTGTCATGGGCACTCCCATTGCTTCTGCTCACAGCGCAGCAGACAGTTATATTCTGACGCCAGATGGTGTGGTGACATACGTGGATTTCAATTATCCCGGGCGCGTGCCGTTGGCCTACGTCAGCTCTTCCTACAACATGACCGGTTGGATTGATTTTCTGCGTCATGTGCTGGGCGAAGACTGGCAGTTTGCCAACCTTGGGCATGCCAATATCGGTTACAAACGGGATATAGAGACAACCTTCGCTTACCTGGGTGATCTCTACGATGCCTATATGACTGAAATTGCCCCCTCATGGGCGACGGGTTCAGCGATTCAGGAAGCGATCAACAGACATGGTACAGGATTGACAGCCGGCGTGTTCTGGGGCAATTTCGTTGATAAATCTGCCGAAACTATCGCGCGCAAGGTGTTCCCGAAGTGGAGTCATGTGCCCCAGTCGGAGATGATACGCAGCCATGCCTACAAGGTAGTAGAAGATGCCTTTTTGAACTACAACCCGGAAGTGGGAGTAATCAAACCTCAGTTTTCACCGATTGAACCACGCGCAAAATGAATATACCAGATGAAAGCCTCAATCAGTAATAATTGCATATACCCGGATTATTGAAATCTTATGTACATAATAGAAATCCTGCGTTGGATTATCGCAGTTCCCCTGCTGCTTGTCTGGTTTTATTTCGCAACGACCAACCTGCGTTTTCTGTTTCGGAATGTCCGGATAGGATTGGATGCGGGACCGGCCCCCGTGACTATTGTAGGTGGAGTTGCCGGCTGTCTGGGGTTGTTGATATTACCCTGGATGGCGTTGAGCGACAGGGTAGCATTACTCTGGGTGCCGTTGTTTCTGGATCTGGGTTCGGCCCCCTTTTACCTGTCCATGCTGGCGCTGGCAATCTGGCAAGGGATAAACAAGCGGGCCTGGCGCAATCAACCTGATTATATTGAAGGAGGATCGGACTGATGGGCTTTTTCTCCGGCGAAATTACGGATGATGGATATATTCCCTCCAAATTTCATCAACTTATCTGGCCTAAGCATGCTTCGGGCAACAAAGTAAACGGTGTCGGTGATAGCGAGCGCTACCGTCCTATTCAGTCCTATCACAAACATCACCCGTTCTATCCCTTCGGCCTGGCAGAGCAGTGGTTCATACACAAATGCATGTATGACTTCAGGATATCCAACTGGTATTTCAAACACTGGATCACGGAAAATATTAAACGTCTTAAGAAACCAGCCAAACAAAAGCAGGAGAACACACCGGAAAACTGGACGAAAACCGTCAAGGAAAAAGCATTGGCTGATGAAGACATACATGCGGTGGGAATATGTCGGATGAATCCTGAATGGGTGTTTGCGGATCGTCAAATACCCCGAGGTGAATGGGTCATCATGCTGGGCAGACGCATGGATTACGATGAGTTTTCCAAAAACATCAAAGGGGATTTTGTTTCGCAATGCCGTGAAGTAATCAAATCCTACGTTAAAGGGCAGGAAACCGGCTACAGGCTGGCAAACTGGATACGCAAACAGGGTTATTATGCATCATTTAAGGGAGGACTCAGCGATGATCACCTGTTCCTGGTGATCCCGGCTGCCATCGAGGCGGGCCTGGGCCAGTTGGGCAAACACGGTTCCATGATCAGCGATGAACTGGGTTCCAGTTTTCGTTTGACGCCCATCCTCACCGATATGCCGCTGATACCGGACAAGCCCCGAGATATTGGTGTAGACGATTTTTGTATGAGTTGCCAACTCTGTACTCGTGACTGCCCGGCCGATGCGATCAGCGATGAAAAACATATGGTCAGGGGTGATATAAAATGGTATGTGGACTTTGATAAATGTGTGCCGGCGTTTAATGAGCTTTATGCCTGCGGACTTTGCCTCGCCGTATGCCCATGGAGCCGTCCGGGTGTTGCGCCGAAGCTCACGCAGAAGATGTTGCAGCGGAGGGAGAGAAAGTCCAATGCGCAAGCATGAACAAAACTGATAGTTAAAAATGGGGGGAGAGATGATACGACATCGACAATCTGTATTATTCGTCGCACTTGGAATATTGGCTATGGCATTACCCGGACAGGATGCCCATGCGTGGAGATCCAAAGATGGAACGCTTAACGTAAACGGATATGTTGACAATACCACGCATTACCGGGAAGGCGGGAACAGGAAAGGCTTGTCCAAGCTTCGCAACCGCGCCCAACTTGAATTCACTAAAATATTACGCCCTGTCGGGCCGTTTTCCGATATTTCCATCAGCGGCACGTTAAGAGCGACATACGATGCCGTCTATGACCTGAATGACAGCGATTACGGCGATGCGGCCGGCAGTCCCGTGTACCTGCAAAGCGCAGGCGCCTCCTCATTGACGGCAAGAACCGGGCTCCCGTTCCTGAACCAGGTGCCATGGGGCGCCCTGCCCGGGCCACCGTTGACGGGCATCGGCGCCATACCTACTCCAGGGACCAACCCCGCCCTGGCGGGCACTTCACCCTATCTGAACGGGTTTTTTCTGGGTCCCAATGGTGGCATAAACCCGAACGATGGA
The DNA here is from genome assembly GCA_965221335.1 of Gammaproteobacteria bacterium. Lineage (GTDB taxonomy): Bacteria > Pseudomonadota > Gammaproteobacteria > Eutrophobiales > Eutrophobiaceae > JAAXHV01. The sequence goes on from CBDCSC010000006.1 coordinate 570,517, forward strand.
TTGCGTATCCTCGGTAGCGACAACTACACGGCAACCGGCGGCGCGCCAGGTTTCGGCCTGCAGTTTGCCACGCCCGTAAGACCTTGCAACATCGATTCACGCGGCTGCATAGAGGATTACATGGATGCGGATGAAGATAACCTGCGTTTTGCCGAATTTAACGACCGCTTGGACTGGTTACGAGAAATCTATATTGATGCGACGCTTCCCTTCGATAATGGTACGGAATTGAATTTTCGCATCGGTCGCCAGCAGGTAGTCTGGGGCAGGACCGACCTGTTCCGGGTGCTGGATGTGGTCAACCCGTTTGATGCCTCCATCCAGAATATATTCGAGGAATTCGAGGACAGTCGTATTCCCATGGGCATATTCTCATCGGAATACCGCCTGGGCGCTACGGATACCTTCGATGATTTGAATTTCCAGTTTATCTGGAAGTTCGAGCAGTTTCGCCCCAACAACCTCGGCCAGGGCGGACAGCCCTATTCCATACTGGGCGCGGGTAACCTGTTCCGCGCCCTGGCGACCTGTTGGCAGGTCGGTTGCACAGTAGGAAATCTTCTGCCCAACGGCAGTTTCGGCCTGAACGCCCTCGGATTACAGCAACCGGGCGCAGCCTTCTCCACAGGCGGTTTGGCGGCAACGTTTCCGGCGCATACCATCGGCATACGCAGCGCCATGCTGCCGGACTGGGAACTCGACAACAGCGACATCGGTTTTCGCATCGAGGGTGTCTATAAGGGAATGGGATTCTCTGTAAACATGCTCTATTACCATTCTCAGCTCCCTTCCCTGCACGGCGGTAACGCAGGGCCTGAAACCATCAATCCGTTCCTGTGCGACCCGGCGCTTGACCCGGTGAGTTGCGGAGCAGGCGTAACGCCCATTTTCGCTCCACCTCCGGCCCCGCCGGGGACACTGGTTGCCGTTATACCCGGCGCCGAGTTTCTCGCGCGCGAGCCGTACCTCTCCACAAGAGCGCGGCCTTACAGCAATTCATTCGACATTCACTTTCCGCGCATACTCCTGCTCGGCGCCTCGGCGGATTTCTACGTTGAAGCGCTCAAATCAGCTTTCAGGGTGGAAGTCGCACACACGAATGGGGAGCAATTTGCCAATACACTGGCCCCGGGACTGTATTCCAGGTCGAAAGTCGTACGCTGGGTGATAGGCTGGGACAGACCGACATTCATCAGGGCACTGAATCCAAACCGATCATTCAATATTTCGGCACAGGTTTTCGGGCAACACCTGCTGGACCATGAATATATCAATACACCGGCCGGACCGGCGGGTTTTTCCGACTGGGAGGATAACTTCTTCACCACATTGCTAATCCAGACCGGTTACCTGAATGACCGGTTACAACCGCGGGTTATCGCAGCCTACGATTTTGAGGCGCAGGCCGCGGCGATCAGCCCCGGCATTGACTGGCTGATTAATGATAACTGGCGCCTCGTTCTCGGCGCAAACCTTAAATTCGGCCGAGCAAAAAATCCATTTGATGACTGCGGCACCTGTAATATTTACCCGCCGTTTACAGACCCGCTGGAAGGTACGCAGGGCGCCGGAACACCGGCATCGGCGACCGGCCAGACCGGCTTCAGGACCAGCAGTATCAATCCTCTAGGGTTATTCCGCGCCGGGCCGATAGGGAATGCACAGAACGAGGACGAGTTCCAAATCCAGATTCGATACCGTTTCTGATCATGACGGTTTGAGGAGATAACAAAGATGAAACATGTACGGCTAAGTTTGATTTCGCTTGTAATCCTGTTGACTTCCACAATGCCACAGGCCGCGCCGCCGGAGGAGGTCATCCAGCAATCGTTTTACCCATATAATAACTGGACTCCATCCTATCCGGGGTATGAGCCCGGAATTGTAATCAACCAGGATAATGTGGAGCAGTTCCGGGAAATTCTTGATGCAGCGCTGTACCGATTCATCAAGGACGGATGGGTTGAGATAACAACAGCGCCGACGACCGATTTTGCGCTAAGTGAAGATTATATTAACGCTACCCGGAACCACTCTGAAGGGGTGAAATTACTGGAAGACGGCACCTTGGAGAATGTCATTGCCGGCCGCCCATTTCCGGAAGAACCGGATATCAATGACCCCGATGCCGGACAAAAACTGATCTGGAATTACCAATACGGCTTCAATGCCGGCGATGCCGAGCATATCTACCCTTTCTGGTGGACCTTCCGGGATATGAAGACAGATAAGATAGAGAGAGTTATAAAATTTGGCGCCAAATTCATGAAATGGCAGCAAAGGGTGACATTTGATCCCAAACCGGCGCTGGAAAAAAATCCTTCGAATATCTATCGCTCTTTGTATCTGTATGCAGAAGAACCCTTCGATATCAAGAATACCCAACTTTTGATCCACCGGTATCGCAATGACCTAAGGCGTGATGATGTGTGGTTGTACCTGGGTTTCCAGCGCCGCGTGCGGCGGCTGGCCGCGGGACAGGTCACTGATGCATTTTTGGGAGCAGATATCATGATCGAGGATTTTGAAGGCTACAACAGCCGTGTGACCGACTACAACTGGGAATTTGGCGGCACAAGAAATCTTCTGGTTCCGTTCTACTATCACAACGAGATGGACCTGGCGGACGAACCGTCCAATGATCTCGATGGATACCGGTTTATTGAGGCACATGGTAAAGGTAACTGTTTTCCCAAGGTGACCTACCAGTTGCGCAAGACTTATCTTCTGAACGGGTATCCAAAAAATTCAGAACACCCGTTGAGCAAGCGTGAGATAAACATGGATGCCCAGACCAGCACAATGCCTACATTGCTCATATACGACAGGAAGGGCGATCTGTGGAAATGGTTTCCCATAGGCAAAGCCCATTCTGATTATCACCTTCCAGGTAATCATGGCAAAGGCGTTGCTCTGGATGATTTTGCCTCCTTTATCGATGTCCAGGCCCTGCATTGTACGACCTTGCAGTTCAAGTCACTCATTACAGAGGATGGAATAGATCCAAAAATATTTTCCGTACAGAATTTACGCAAATCCGGCAGATAATTCCGTCCGAAACGCGTATTTCAAGGAATAATTAGGGAACCTCTGAGATTAAGTCTCAGAGCTTCCTTACATATAACTGTTTGTGCTGCCAGGGCAGGATGCCTTTTGTTATCTGCATAGCCTTACTTCCATGCATAAAACCATGCATAAGAATATGGGCTGAACGGCAACCGGGCGAATATGATTTACATAGATGCTGCCGCCAACTTGATGGCATCTACAATTTTAGTATAGCCGGTGCATCGGCACAGGTTACCGGATATGCCCTTGCGGATATCATCTTCACTGGGATCCGGGTTTTCGCTAAGCAACTGCTTTGCTGCCATCATGATCCCGCATGTGCAATAACCGCATTGCACGGCATCGGCATCAATAAAGGCTTGTTGTATGGCGTCCAACTCATCCTTGTTACGCAGCCCTTCCACCGTGGTGATATGCTTGTCTCTGACCTGCATTGCCAGTGTCATGCAGGAATACACGGCCTTACCGTCAACCAGCACGGTGCAACATCCGCAACCGCCGGAGTCACAGCCTCTTTTTGATGCCGTCAGCCCGACTGTCCTGCGTAACGTATCCAGTAAACTGTCATAGGGTTGCACTGCAACCTCATGCAGTTCGCTGTTAATATCAAGTGAAATTACCTGTTTCATTCTTGTTCTCCCGTCAACCGGCACGCTCGGCTGCTTTGCGTATTGCCCTTGCCACCAGCACACGGGCCATCTCTGTGCGATATTCTGCTGATGCCCTGTGGTCTGAGATAGGATCGACATCAGATTTTGCCGCCTGCGCAGCTTTGTCGACGGTTTCAGCGTTGACAACGGCGCCAGTCAGCGCCTGCTCGGCGGTAGTTGCCCTAACCGGTGTTTCACCAGTTCCTCCGCCAACAAATACCCTGGCCAGGCTGCATGTGTTTGAATCGTCCAGGGTCAGGGCTACGGCAACATTGAGTATGGCAAGGTCATTGGCATTGGTTTCGAGTTTGATGAAGGCACTGGCGCTGTTTGCCGCCGGTTGAGGAAGCGTTATTGCGGTCACGAACTCATCAGGGGCCAGGCAATTTTCAAACAGGCCGGAAAAAAATGCCTCCATGGGAATATCACGACTACCATCAGGGCCATGTGCGCGCACCGCGCCGTCAAGCGCCAGGAAACTTACGGGCAAATCAAAGAACGGACAGGCTGCCGCAATTGAACCGCCAACCGTCGCAGAATTCATAATCTGAACGGGCGGGTAATCGAGTGCGTCTTTCACTGCGCCCAGCCACGGTTGCTGCTGAACGTTGTAGTTCTGTTCCAACTGAAGAAATCTGGTCACAGCACCAATAGCAATGCCCTCGGAATTTGCCGTAAAGTAATCCAGACCTGCATTCTGTATGTCGATCAATGCCTCTATGCCCGTCAACAATCCCCTGGCTGCGAGCCCGTGTAAAAAGGTACCCCCGGCAACGATTAACGCGCTATCTTCGTATTTCTGCAGCAGTTGTACGACAGCAGTTTCGTTTTCAGGACTAAGATATGTATTGACACTGGATAATGCCACTGTGCTCCTCCTGATTTGTTACATTATACGCGATTTATTCTCTGGTTTCGATCCTGTCTCGAAACGCGGTACTGTTTCAATTTTCGGTTCCAACCAAAATTTCGTTTCTCCTTCTGCTGACAAAAGTCTGGCGTTTAATCGGCAGGAATCAGCCGCCATTGGCCAATCTCTTTATCTTCAATCTCAACCGGGTTTTCCAGTGTGCCCAATCCTTCAATGGTAACCGCTACCGGACCGGCGATGATTTGAAAATTGGCGCAGTGGATGGATTTTCGATTTGCAGACGGTTTGAATGCCGTGCCACAGGCTATGATATCCCCCGGCTGCAGGGTTTGAAACTGGCTGATGAAACTGATGATCTCGGCCACTTTGAAATTATAATATCGGGTGCTGTCCTCTGCGACGATGTCATTGCACATGCGGCAACGGACAATCAGATCATCGGGTTGTTCAACATCATCTTTTGTCACCAACCAAGGGCCGAGGCTGCCAAAGGTATCGCTGCCCTTGTAACGGCCCGCATAGGAAAGATGTTGCTCGATACGTTCCGTCTCGCTTGGCTGGTCTTTTTTCGCATAGACCGCCCAATAATGGAACAGGTCTTCGGCGCGCATGGTGTTGCTGGTAACATCGTTAAAGATACTGTAACCCACTACAGCATCCAGCGCTTCAACAGCGGCAATGTTCCGGCTCTCCTTGCCGATAATGACCGCTAATTCCGGCTCAGGGTGAACGCTGCCGTAATAGGGTCTGATTTTGATTGCCTGCTTGTGTCCGATCAAGCACGAGGCCGGCTTCAAAAAGAAGGCAGGATGATCGGGGGCGCGTATCTTGCGTTCATTGCTGGCGGAGTTATTCATTGCGATACCACATATCTTTCCCGGATTGCGTATTGGCGGATGCCAGCCGACATCCGACAGCGGTATTAAATGTGTGGTGTCGGGAGCCTGTTTGAAATGAGCCAGAGCTGCATTGATATCATCCAATAGTATCGGCCCGCCGCGGATAACACTCATCATGTTTTGCCACGCCAATCCCGCGTACTTTGGCTTTGCCGAAGTCAGCAGCGTTTCCAGGCTGAGCGCGTACAGGTCATCAAAGCGGACAACGACTCTGTCCTTGTTTTCGTATCTTATACTTGCAAGTTTCATTTTAGCGATTACACCGTCAGAATGAATATAAGGAAACTCTGGCTTAATCAGAGGTTCCATAACCATATCCCATGTGCAGAGATATTGGTAATCTGAACTGCCAACAGGGCTTTAACAGGGAGGCATTGGCAGGCAAGTAAGCCAGCGACTCAGGTGCGCTGGTTTGCCGTGTGGACATTCATATCTAACGTATGCGGTGTTTAATCCTGATTTGACTGAAATTACCCGATTTTGCTATTATGGTTGTTTCGACAAGATAAGGAACCTCTGATTAAGTCAGAGGTTCCTACGATACAAGGATGTATCGTCAATATCAATGACTGTAAGGCATTGATATTGCGAGGAAAACAAAAATCGCATTTTTGTTTTCCGTACTCTGACAAGTCCAGGATGGACTTGTTCAGAGTTTCCATAATTATAACTGGGGTAGAGCCAATGGGTAATTCCGAAATTGCCGATAGCGCTGGTTATCGGGCCATGTTGATCTTCAAACGAAATGTATTGGCGGCAATCTTAGCGCTGCCGTTCCTGCTGCAGCCGGGTACTGCTGTTTATGCCCAGGAAAGCGGCATTGGTGCGCTGATGGAAGAAATAACCGTAACCGCCAGGAAACGCGAGGAGGGTTTGCAGGATACCCCGATTGCGGTCTCTGTGTTCAGTGGCGAGAGCCTGGAGGCGCGCGGTGTTCAGCGGATTGATGAAATCGCCGGGCTGACGCCGAATATGTCGTTCGACAATATCAACACCAACGGCGGCGGCGGCAACAGCGCGGCCGTGTTCCTGCGAGGAGTCGGACAACGCGACTTTCTGCCTTCCGCCGACCCCGGAGTGGGCATCTACGTGGACGGGGTATATTACGCCCGCAGCGTCGGTTCGGTGCTGGACATCATCGATATCGAGCGTGTCGAAGTCCTGCGCGGCCCGCAGGGCACGCTGTTCGGCCGTAATACCACGGGTGGCGCCATCGCGATCCACACCCAGAAGCCCCATGAGGAATTCGAGGGTAAGGTACGCATTAGAATGGGCATCGACGACCGGCTTGACCTGCTCGGCAAGGTCAACGTGCCGCTCAGCGATAATCTTTACATGAATGCAACCGTCGCCAAGTTCGACCAGGACGGGTTCGTGGTAAACCCACTCGATGGCATGGACACCGGGGACGATGACACCTTCGCCGTTCGCAGCGCGTTTCGCTGGCAAGCGAATAATAACATTGAGGTTAATATCAGCGGCGACTACTCCCGTGATCGGGAAAACGGTCAGGCTCGCGTGACCACACAAAATCCCGACCGAGTCGTCAGTTATGCTCCCGGGCAAAGCGTATACAACCATAACGTATTACTCGGCGCCAATTCGCCATTTAATCCTGCGAATGGCGGCGCGGGTCTGAACAACCCAGGCACACCCTTTGTCAGGCAGTTCAGTAATTGCGATGCAACGCCTGCAAATCCCGCGGGCACGACCTCCGGCTGCGCCAACGCCAACAACATAGCGTTGAATCAGAATACGGGCACGATGCCGACTTTCTCCAATCACGATATTTATGGTTTCTCGGGTACGGTTGACTGGCAGATATCGGAGAACCTGCAAATCAAGTCGATCACCGCTTACCGCAATGTCGACAGCACCTTTGCCCATGATGGCGACAACACGCCCTACTACCTGTCCTGGGTACGGGATCAGATTTATAAGCAGGAACAGTTTACCCAGGAAATCCAACTGCAGGGCACAGCCTTTTTCGATCGCCTGCAATGGATCGTCGGGGGCTTTTATTTCACGGAAGACGGCAATAACTACAACCCGGTGGATTTTGCCCATATTGATATAGAAAGCGGCGCCAAGTTCGACCACGAGAGTATCGCCGGTTTTGCCCAGGGTACGTTTGACGTAACCGACAAACTGCATATTACCGCAGGTGTGCGCTACACCGACGACACCAAAGATTTCATCGTTACCAGTGACGGAAGATACAGTACACCCGGCCCGCACTTTCCAACGGGTACTACTGACGTCGTGAATGTTCAATCCGCGGTGCCGGTGTTTGCTCCCCCGGGCATCCTGGTAAAGCTGATTGCCGACGGCACCACTACCTTGAAAGCCGACGACTGGACCCCGATGGCAAATATTTCCTATGACTGGAACGACAACCTGATGACCTACTTCACGTACTCGGAAGGTTTCAAGAGCGGCGGGGTGCAGCAGCGTAATGCCGGTGTATTCGGCGCCGCGGCGCCCACCTACGACCCGGAGTTCGTGGAGTCATTTGAACTCGGCTTCAAATTCAGCACACCGGACGGCCGCTTTGTCCTGAATGCTGCCGCGTTTTATGCCGATTATACGGACATTCAACTGGAAACCCTGGCGCCCGAAGGCATCGCTCCGCAGCTTGACAACGCCGGCGAGGGCGAGATCAAGGGTTTTGAGCTGGAATCACGCTGGTCACCTCTTGACACCTGGTTTTTCGAAATGGCCATCGGTCATCTCGATGCGGTAATCACAGAATCCGACCCCAGCGTGTTCAACACCGGCGGTCCCGCCAAGGGTGACAGGTTGCCGCAGGTGCCGCGCTGGTCACTGGCCGCCTCGCTCATCAAGGAGTTTGGCCTGGGCGATATGGGCACGCTTATCGCACGCCTGGATTACAGCTACCGTACAAAGGTGTTTTTTGACCCGGCCAACGACCCGGGCAGTGTTATGCAATCCCATGGCCTGATGAATGCCAGTGTGGGTTGGGACAGCGCCAATGACAAGTTTTCGCTCATTTTCCATGCGAATAATATCTTCGACAAGCGCCGCATAATCTATACGGAACTCTCAGGGTCGGCGCGTACGCAAAACGATGTTCTGGCCCGTGATTTTGCCTGGTACCTGACCGGCGAATACCGCTTCTGAGGAAATCGAATTATTCCATCCCGGATATCCCGCATAATACAGTATGAGGCGATGTCCGGGATCAATCGGAAGATATCATCGCCGCCGGTGGGATATTCGGGTTATATTGGCAAAGGCGAAAGCATGATGAGCTGCCGGGTCTTCAATTCGACCCGGCGGCTGTTCAGCTTCCATGTATCAGCCACTCTTTCCCAGCAATCGTCATATCGGCCCACCGCATAACAGGACGTAACGCCTTGCTGATCGGTATGGTACAACGCGAAGCTGCTGGATGTATGCGCGCCGGGTTCGTCCACTTGCATCACATCCACTGATATTACCCGGGTTTGCTCCACTTCCGCAATCTCCCATTCATGTTCCGGCATCGCGTTAATGCGCTCGCTTAATTCCGCCCGCTGACATTGCATCCAGATCATGGGTTCGGGTAGTTCGGGCGCGCGGGTTACAATCGTATAAATGCCCTCTTCCTTGTAGAGATCCAGGTAGGCGGGAAAGTCATGGTCGTCCAGAAAACGGGCGGAGGCGTGAATCAGGCGATCCAATTCAAGTTGCGTGCCAGCCTCCACGGATGTCGCAGCTCTATTCATGTCCGGCGTTGAGATCGTGCGCTTGATAACCCGTGAGGCGGCTCCACTCTTTATAGAAGTTGCGCATAGAGGAATCGCTCATTGGACCGTCTTCCTCCCGCGCGATAATACTGTAGCGGCTGCTGCCGTTCTCCATGTTGCGCATCTGCGCCTGAACCGCCCAAACGTCTTCCGCCAGGTTGATGCCGGTGGGTCCCCACACCTGGTTATGGTGGCGTACGCGCAAAGCGCGCGCCGCTTCGGTGTCCTCTGCCAGGCCCAGGCCCCGGCATTCCAGCAAAGTGCGCGTCGGCGACAAGGGCATGATCGAATCAATCCGGGCCACGGTGGAACGGCAGTTCAGCAACATGTCCGGGAACAGGTTGATCACCACATGCCCATTCGGCGCCATGCCGGGCATCATATCGGACTCACGTTGTTCATACTTCAGGTTTCCATAACTGATACTGGCATGGTCGAAGCTGACATGGCCCCGTTGGTGACAACGCCATTGCCGCTTCCGGTACTCCTGCTGGGCAACGCCGGTGGTACGGTTCAACAGGTGTAACAGCTCGTGATAGCCCTCGTAGTTCGTTTCTACGAACAGTTTCCAGTTGGCCTGAATTTCCGTTCGATGCAGGTGGAACACTTCAAGATCGGCGAGTCCGAACGGCGTGCGTATAGCCTCGATAACGGCTTCTCCCAGGTACTCGCGCAGGGAACATGCCTCGTCATCCAGGCATATAAAAACGAGATCAAACAGCGTTTCCACACGCACGGCTTTCAGGTTGGTATCTTCTTTTTGGACGGATGAGTCCCGGTATCCCGACGGCCGGGAAATTCCCGCGCATTGGCCTTTTTCGTCATAACTCCACAAATGGTAAAAACAGGTCATCCGCCCTTGTTCCAGGGTGCCGCGCGTTTTGCGGATGACCCGGGCGCCCCGATGCGCACAACTGTTGTAAAAGGCCCGCAGTTCCCGGTCTTTTCCCCTCACCAGGATCAATTCATGACCAGCCACTTGTGCAAGACGAAAGTCGTGTGGGTTGGGAAGCTCGGACGCATGGCAGATGAAACGCCAGGTTCGCGACAGAACCGCGCGTGTTTCCGTTTCAAACACCTTTGGATTGGTGTAAATACGGTTATCCAGATAGTGTGTCGGCGGCAACTCCGGCCGGTTGCGACTATCCAACCTGGCTCTCATAATTATACCAGGACTCCGGTCGTCATCAGGTGATAATTCACTGTCATTTGGTTAAATTCCAGCCGATATCATATACCCTGTTTGTCTCCGGCCGAGATTTAACCTGTGTGTGCTATATTGGGTTATCTCATGTTTCCCGTCTATCTTATCAAATTGCTGCTGTTGTCTTCCATCCTGGCGCTGCCCGCCTGCGGCTCGCAATCGGACATTGAAATAATTCGGGCTGTAAGCATGTTGCCCAGACAGACCGACTATACCAGAGATTTCGAACAGTGGATAAACCAGGTCAACAAGGCGGGCAAGGGCAAATTCAGGATAATCTTCGTTGGCGGGCCGGAGGCGTTGCCAACGTTTGAGCAGGCCGATGCCGTCAGGTCCGGCGTAGTGCACATGGTGTACGGCCCGGCAACCTACTACATGGGTCTGCTGCCGGAGGTCGAAGCTATGTTTGCCAGTAATGTGCTTCCCTGGGAAACCCGAGCCAACGGCGCGATTGAATTGATGGACAGGATACACCAGGAGAAACTGGGGGCGCGTTACCTGGCCCGCGCCGCGTTCATTGAATTTCACGTGTTCACCCGGGAGCGTCCGGTAATCAATACCGAGGGAATGCCGGAACTGCGCGGGTGGAGCATCCGCGGCGGCCCGGTATGGCGGGATTTTATCAGTAGCCTTGGCGCCCGGTTCGTCAATGTTGCCGCGCCGGACATCTATATGGCCCTGGAGCGCAACATGATCCAGGGGATAGGCTGGCCAATCGTCGGTCTGCATGATGCCTCCTGGCACCAGCACCTCGAATATCGCATTGATCCTGGCGTGTTTTCCAGCGATATGGGTATCATCTTCAACCAGGCGCGTTGGGCGCAGCTCCCGAAGGAGGTTCGCGACACACTGCTGGCCGCCGCGATAGAGTATGAAACAGACAGTTACCGGCGTTTCGAACAGCTTACCCGAGAACAGGATGCGCGTCTTCGGGCACTGGGTATGAAGGTGGTTGAACTTGACGGAGACGGCGAAAGGAAATACCGAAAACTTGCCCACGACGTAATCTGGAATCGTCTGCATGTCCGCTCGCCCGAATACTACGGGAAACTGCGAAACGGGTTTTATCGGGAAATGGAATGAGGCAAGCAACGCATCTTTCCTCGTGAAATACAAACCGGCCATGAACGATAAACCACAAGGCATCTACGAACAGGTTCTGTTCGGACTTTTTGCGACCGGCGCGATCATTCTTGCCACGGTAACGCTGCTGATCCTCTATGACGTGATTGCGCGTCTGACCGGTCTGCCGGCATTCCCTCATACCCTGGCATACACGGAGTATGGCCTGTATTACCTCACCCTGCTCGGCGCGCCCTGGCTGGCGCGGACAAAACGCCATATCTATATACAACTGCTGAGCGCGATCATATCGCCCTCCCTACGACCACTGATCTTCCGGCTGAGCTACCTGATTTGCGCGCTTACTTGCGCCGTTATCTGTTATTACGCCGGGTTGGTCACGTTTGAGACCTGGCTCCGGGGCGATGAGGAAGTGCGCTCGTTCGATATGCCGCGCTGGCTGGTTTTCATCGTTATGCCCATCACGTTCGCGCTGTTGAGCGTCGAATTCTGCCGCTACCTGCTGGGCTTTGACAATATGTACGACGCCGAGATCGGGGTTAAAGAATGACACTCTATCCTGGGAAATCGGGCAAATGTCACTGATCTGGTTCGCCGCGTTCGCGCTGATGCTTGGCATCACGATTTTCCTGATTGCGTTGGGAATACCGGTCGCGTTCGCGTTCCTGGGCGCCGACCTGATTGGCGTAATGCTGTTTATGGGAGGCGATGCCGGACTGGCGCAACTGGTCCGCAACGCAGCAAACGCGTTGACCCGGTTCTCCCTGGTTCCGGTTCCGCTGTTCCTGATCATGGGAGAGATGTTTTTTCATTCCGGACTGGGCTTCAGGGCATTCAACGCGCTGGACAAGTTGTTCGGACGCCTGCCGGGACGGTTGTCATTCATTACTGTCGGCGGCGGGACCATGTTCGCCGCGCTGTCCGGTTCGAGCATGGCCTCCACAGCGCTGCTGGGAACCCTGATGGTCCCGGAAATGAAAAAACGCGGTTACAAAAACCGCCTGTCAATCGGGCCGATATTGGGCACTGGCGGTCTGGCCATACTCATACCGCCCTCAGCGCTGGCCGTTCTGTTGGGCAGCCTGGCCTATATCGATATCGGTATGCTGCTCATCGCCGGAATTGTCCCGGGGCTGGCGCTGGCGCTGCTGTATGGAATTTACATCATCATCAGCATCCGTATCGACCCGGAGTCGGCCCCGGCATACGAAGTAACGGAAATACCCTTTAAAATGAAACTGCTGTTGGTCGCCAGAGACGTGTTGCCTATGGGCTTCATCGTCTTCCTGGTAGTCGGCATGATCATCCTGGGCTGGGCAACTCCCACCGAGTCGGCAGCCTGCGGTGTGGCCGGGGTAATGCTGCTCGCCGCATGTATCCGCTGTCTCTCCATTGACGTGATCACGAAATCATTCCTGGGCGCCACCCGGGTTACAGTCATGATGTTCATGATCATTCTCGGCGCGACGACATTCAGCAAGGCGTTGGCCTTTTCAGGCGCCACCACCGGCCTGGTGGAGTGGGTCAGCGCGCTGACACTGACGCCCATCGCAGCATTGCTCATCATGTTCGTTGTGATGTTAATGCTGGGGGCCTTTATGGAGCAGTTATCAATGATGATGCTGACCCTGCCCGTGTTTGTCCCCCTGGCCCATTTTTTCGGTTTCGATATGATCTGGTTTGGCGTGATCGTGCTGCTGGCCCTGGAAATGAGCCTGACCATGCCGCCGATGGGTCTGCTGTTGTTCGTAATGAAAGGCGTTGCGCCGCCCGGCACACGCATGCAGGACATCTGGCTGGCCGCCCTGCCCTTTATGGGATGCTCAGCGCTATTGTTGTTGTTACTGCTGCTGTACCCCGACATCGCGCTATGGCTGCCGGAACTCAGCAAACCCGGTTAGCGGGATCGCAGTCTTGCTCAGATATTAATCCAGCCAAAACGTCCTGAGCAAGGCAGTCCTATTGTCCTTTATAAGGCGTGTTGTTGCTTACTGGATTCCCGTTTCCACGGGAATGGTGTACCAGTACTCTTTCACCTTAACCAGAGGTTTCTGATAATTGTGCAACTTTGTCCGTTTTCTGCTCGGCACCGATAGCAGAGTAGCCGCTGTCAACGGGTACATCCGTGCCGTTGATGCCGGACGCGGCGTCGGAGCACAGGAACACTACGGTTCGGGCGACCTCTTCCGGGTCCACTGCGCGGCCGGAAAGGTGGAATTCTCCGGCAATACGGTCCGCCTTCGCCCGGTCGTTACCGGTCATGTCACGAATCACGTTCGACCAGACCCAGCCGGGGGACACGCTGTTAACGCGTATATTGTCTTCCGCGAGCAGCAGCGCTTGGTTCCGGGTGGCGCCGATAACCGCGGCTTTTGATGCGGCATAGAGTAACCGTCCCGGCTGTGCCTGTTTGCCGCTGATACTGGAGAGATTCACCACTGCGCCCCCGCCGCGCCGGCGCATGTACGGCGCCGATTTTTGCACGAATACCGCACCGCTGACCAGGTTCACGTTCAGCGCCTCAAGCCATTCTGCACGCGTCGAGTCGATACCGTTGTCCAGGTAGGTACAGGCGACATTCACCAGGAAATCGATGCCGCCCCCGTGTTCGATCGTCTGTTCAATAACGCTATCGATCTGTGTGTCGTCGGTAATATCGGCGTGAATGAACTTCAGCACAGCGCCGGCTTCCTGTTGCAATTCATGACCGCCGTCCGTATCGATATCACACACTGTTACTTTTGCGCCGGCGCTGATGAATTCATGGGCAATCTTTTTGCCGATCATCGTCGCTCCACCGGGAATCAGCGCGACCTTGTTGTCGAGATTTATCATAATGCCTTCACCTCCTCCGCAATGATTTTAATGCCTTCCCGCACCACATCGTCATGCATCGAATAAGTAATGCGTATGCACTCATATTTGTGCGGCCACGGATCATCATCCAGCCCCGGGAAGAAGTATTGTCCGGGGATGATCAGCACACCCCGCTGCTTCAGGCGGCGATACAGTTCAAGGCTGCTGACCGGTAAGCCGGGGAACCACAGCCAGAGGAAGATCGCTCCCTCTGCTTTGTGTATATAATAATCAACGCCCGCCAGTTCCTCGTGCAGCAGCGCTGTGGCCCGTTCTGCCTTCGCCTGGTAATACGGCCGTATCAGTGATTTGCTGATTTCAGTTACCTTGCCGGACCGAACCAGGTCGCACGCCAGGGCAGGACCGACACTCTCCGGCGCCAGGCTCAATACACCGTTGATGTTGCCCAAGGCTTTGATTATATCGGCACGGGCGACGACGATACCGGTGCGCGTAGCCGGCAAACCAAGTTTGGACAGGCTCATCGACAGGATGATGTTTTCATTCCAGATCAATTCCACCTCAGTGAAGATGATGCTCGGGAACGGCATGCCATAGGCATTGTCGATAATCAGCGGTATGTTGCGGTCCGCGGAGAGTTCGATCAACCTGGCTACCTCCTGGTCGGTCAATACGTTGCCGGTAGGGTTGGTGGGTCGTGATACGCAGATTGCGCCGATCGAATCATCCACGGTCAAATGATCAAAATCCACGTGGTATTTGAAAGTGCGATCCGGAAATTTATCAATTGTCGGCCTATGTGCGGTAAAAATACCATCTGCAAGGCCGACATCTCCGTAACCGATATACTCCGGCGCCATGGGCAACAGGATTTTCCTGGCGCGGCCATCGCCAAACTCGCCGGCGAACATGTTGAACATCAGGAAAAAGGCCGACTGGCTTCCGTTGGTCAGCGCCACGTTCTCCGCACTCAATCCCCAACCGTATGTACGGTTCAGCAGGTCTGCCAATGCTTCCAGGAATTTCATACTGCCCCGGGGCGGGTCGTAATCGCCAACCACCCGGGCAAACTCGCCGGGCTGGTCCAGTATCTGCTGCATCCGTTCCCGGAAGAATGCCTGCACTTCGGGGATATGGGCCGGGTTTCCTCCGCCGAGCATGAGCGCTTCCTGCTCCCCGGCCATTGCCTCGCCCATGTCATCCATTAGCATCACGATGCCTGAATGCTCTGAAAACCGTTTTGCAAATTTCGATAAGTTCATGGATTTTTTATTATTAACATGGATGTACAGGATGTACAGGATTAATAGTTTTGGTTTATGTGTGAACTGTGGTCTTTATGGTTCATAGTATTGTTTATCAGAATGTGAATCATCTGCGATTATTCTGTGTCATCTACGGATGTTTTCATGGTCTGCCCGATGTTTATCAGCCGGATAACCCGCTCGGATGCGTTGGCGATATAGTCTCGTGAATTTGCCAACGCTTCATTCAGGCTTATGTCCCTGGCTATGGCGGGTTCAAGGCCGCTGATACCGTGATTGAAGACTTCCCTGGCGTCATCTGCGAGTCCTCCGCCGATGGCTACCACCGGTACACCGTGTTTGCCGGCAAATTGCGCGATTCCTGCCGGTGTCTTGCCGAACGCGGTCTGGAAGTCAACCCTGCCCTCGCCGGTCAGCACCAGATCGGCGTTGCGCAGGTGTTTTTCTATCGACGTAGACTTGCAGATGATCTCAATGCCTCGCTGCAGTTCGGCGCCGGCAAACACCAGCAACCCGGCGCCCATCCCGCCTGCCGCGCCGGCGCCCGGGATCGGGTCCACATCCACTCCGAGTTCCCGTTCAATCACCCCGGCCAGGTATTTCAGGTTGTCATCAAGGGTCTCCACCATGGCCGCATCCGCGCCTTTCTGTGGTGCGAACACCCGGGCGGCGCCGTTTTCACCCGTCAAAGGATTCTCCACATCGCAGGCAACCAGTATTTGCGCCTGCCGCAGTGCGGGGTGAAGACCGTCCAGGTCCACGGATTCGATTCTGTGCAGCATCCCGCCGGCGCCGTCTTGCGTGATAATGCGCCCGTCCGCGTCGCGGAAGACGACTCCCAGCGCCTGCGCCATGCCGGTTCCGCCATCGTTGGTGGCAGAACCGCCGATCCCCAGTATGATCTTCCGTGCCCCCCTGTCAAGCGCATCACGGATCAACTCCCCGGTGCCGTATGATGTCGTCAGCAACGGATTCCTGCCGCTGCCTTGCGCCAGGGCCAGCCCGGATGCCGCCGCCATTTCGATGACCGCAGTGTTACCGGTTGCCAGCATGCCGTACTCGGCCTCAACTGTTTGCCCCGAAGGCCCCCTGACGTTGCAGGAGATCAAGTCCCCGCCCACTGAATCGAGCAGCGATTGCACCGTGCCCTCTCCGCCGTCGGCCATGGGTATCCTGATGCAATCCGCATCCGGCAGCACTCTTCTGATACCGGCCTCCATAGCCTCGGCAACCTCCATAGACGTCAGGCTGCCCTTGAATGAATCGGGCGCAAGAATTATTTTCATAGGGTTCGTTAATATACCTGGTAGGTGACGCGGTCCCCGACCGCGATATCCTGTTTACGCACCTGCCCTGCGTTCAACTCCAGTACAGCCATCACCTTGCCGTCGGAGGGCATCACGGAAGTGGATTCCGTCAGGGCATTCTCAACGATCTTGACGATAAGCCCGTTGCTGTCGATATAGATTATATCAAGCGGGATAAACGTATTCTTCATCCAGATATTCATACGCTGGGGTATTTCATTCAATAACAACATGCCCTGGTTCTCAGGCATTGACGCGCGGTACATCAGCCCTATACGTTTCAGGTCGTTAGTATCGGCCACCTCAATCCGGTAAGCGATCTCGCGGAATTTGGTCGCGATCGTCACCGAACCGGTCTTGAATTCGGTCTGAGCGATACATCCTGTGGTAGTAAATAACAGCAGTACTAGGAAACTGCTTCTACGATAAATTCCAAGCATGAATGGGCCTGTTTGTTTCTGCAATCAGTAGTTTAGTCTGAAATTGTCCGCCCACTGGATTCCCATTAAAGAGAACGGCACCGATCCTGCTTCAACCAATATTTTTATTGTCCTCTTCGGTTTTCGTTTCCATACTGTAGCCGCTGTCCTGCCGGCTCAGGTTGACCGCGTGCTTCTGGCAGTATATGTCATACACTTTTTCCGGTGTAAGACCCGAGCAGATCAGTGCGGAGACCAGAAAATGTAAAATGTCGATCAATTCGACCCGGATGTTCTGTATATCGATCTCATCCTTGCTCCACCACTTCCACAGCAGTTCCTCGTCAAGCTCCAGTATCTCCTCGCGCATTGCCCTGGAATAGTTGGACAGCCAGACATTGGGCAAGTCATTCACTCTCAGCTCACCCCGGCTGGCGCCGGCAAAAACAGTGTCCATGGTCAGCGGGTTCCCTGACATATCCTTCAGGCTGTTCTTCTTGAAAACATAATCATTCAAATCCGATTGCATCGAAAAAATGCGCTTCAACATGTCGTTTTCAGCAGGGGTTTCGCCAGTCATTGCAGGAGTCCTAGGTTTTTGTCGGTACGTCTGTTCCGGGATACGTTATAATGCCGTTTCCTGTTAATCCCGTTATTATTGCTTTTTTAGCCGGCGCCGTACACACTTTATCGCGATGGATATCGAATTAATAAGCTTTGACCTGTGCCCATTTGTACAGCGTTCCGTTATTACCCTGCTGGAAAAGAACATCGCGTTCAAACGCACCAACATCGACCTGGCGGACAAGCCGGATTGGTTTTTACAAATCTCGCCCTTAGGAAAGGTGCCGGTGCTGCGAATTGACGGCAACATCCTGTTCGAATCGGCGGTCATCAACGAATACCTCGATGAGATCACCCCGCCATCCATGCACCCCCGGGACCCGCTGCAAAAAGCCCTGAACCGGGCCTGGATCGAATTCGGCACGGAACTGTCCAACCTGTCCTTCCGGATGCTGATTACCCAGGAGAACGAGGTAGTGGAGGATTCCCTGCAAGCATTGCGGGACAAATTCGAATTCCTGGACAGGAACCTGGACGCCGCCCCGTTCTTCAACGGTACGGACTTCTCGCTCATCGACGCGGCTTACGCGCCGGTGTTCATCCGCATCGAATACCTGTTAAAGCAGTTGATCGCGGACGTAATCCCGCCACACTGCAGCCGCGTCCTGGCCTGGAGCGACGCCATCCTGGCGCGCCCGTCAGTGCAGGGCAGTATCATAGACCGCTTCACTGAACTGGCCAATGAACGCTTCAAAAAACGGGGCGGCATCCTGCTGCAAAACCTGTAAGTAATTCAGAATCGCCTTTCAGGCGACACAGAATTTAAGGAACCTCTGATTAAGTCAGAGCTTCCTTAACTGAACTCCCGCTTTTCAGCCTACCTCTGTATGGCGTTGTGCAGGGAGGAGTGGTACGGTGGCAGTGTTCACAGAAGCGTCCCCTTCCCATTCCCGCGAAAGCGGGAATCCAGTGAAACAAAGGGTCGCCCGCCGGGCGACACAGTATTTAACTGGACTCCTAATTATCAGCGGATTGTTATTTCACTCATGTTTTTGCAATACCACGCGGTAGCATTGCAGTTTATTGCGCAGGAAGCAGTGGGCCGATCCCCACAGGTACAGGCGGAAGCGGCGGTAGTCGGCTGCGCCGAATTTGTCGATGATGAAATCCCGGTTGGAGTCGAAACGCCGCGCCCAGTGGACAAACGTCAGGTAATAACTGTAGCGGTCATCCCAGACCCCCTTCAGGTGAAACGGCTTCGAGGTCAGCGATTTCAGGAAATCGTGCAGCGCAAAGAAAGTATGGTTGCCGGGATAGATGTGCTGGGTAATAAACGATGACTTCTCATGTTTACGCAGTTCGGCGCTGGCATCAAGGAACACATAACCGCCGGGCTTGAGTAACCGGTCAAAACACGCAAGAACCTCGTCATAGTTGGGCAGGTGCTCCATAACTCCCAGGATGGCAATCGCATCAAATTGTCTATCCGGTTCGTATTCCAGAATGTCGACCAGTTCAGTCGTGATCGGCAGGTTTTCCCGTGCACTGAGTTCCTGCATGAATTTGAGGGACTGCTGTGCAATGGTAACGCCGGTTACCTTGATACCCCTGCGGGCCGCGTATTCCGCAAACGAACCCCAGCCCACACCCACATCCAATACTTCACTGCCGGGCGTCATCCTGCATTGTTCGGCGATAAAATCCATTTTTCGGCGTATCGCATCGGAGAGCGGCTCATCCGGCGTTTCGAACACGCCCTGTGTGTAACAGCGGAATTCCTCGTCCAGAAACGCGAGATAAAACGAATGGTCGCGCTCATAGTGTGTGCTGATCGCGGATTTGTTGACCGAGACCTGGCCCAGCAGCAATGGGGCCAGGAAACGCCAGAGCGACATGAACAGGTGGCGATCCTGCAGCGATTCGCGCAGGTCATACACCTCAATCATATCTCCCTGGAAGTCGAACCAACCATTGATATAGGCATTGGCGATAATTCCTTCATCAAACGACGCAATCGCACGAATACCTTTTGGATCGGAAATCTTGAGTTTGAATCGGGGCGAACCCGAACCAAGCCGATGTTCACTGCCGTCAAGCGTGACCACATCGAAACAAACCCCGCTATCATGGAAGCGCCGGGACATCAGCTCGACAAGGCGCGCTTCTTTACGCTGCAGCGACTTGGTTATCTTCCAGCCCGAAGCGCCCGCCCCCGCCTGAACTTCTTGAGGGTCACCGGCAGTATCATCTACAATAGACGCCATTGTTCACCACATATCACGTTGTAATAAGGAAATATCGTACATTAGGTTATTTTAAACCAGGCAATATGACAACCCCCACAGGCAATTCGGCTTGAGTTTTGTCCATGACCGAACGCCAGCATAACATCGACCCGGACGAGGTTGAAAAATTCGAACGTCTTTCCCGTGACTGGTGGGACGCCGCAGGTCCGATGAAAACCCTGCACGATATCAACCCGGTTCGTCTGGCCTATATCAGCGACAACGTGGCGTTGGACGGCAGGCGCGTGCTGGATGTCGGCTGCGGTGGCGGCATTCTGACGGAGTCGCTGGCGCGGGCCGGCGCAAGCGTGCGCGGGCTGGATGCCGGGGCAGAAGTCATCCGCATAGCTGCCCGGCATGCACAGGAAAACGGCCTGGAGATAGAATACACCAGCGCAAGCCTGGAACAGTTTGCCGCGGACACTGCCGGCAGTTTCGATGTGCTTACCTGCATGGAACTGCTGGAGCATGTGCCGGATCCCGCGCAACTGCTGCGCGCCTGCGCCCGTGTACTGGCTCCCGGCGGCCACCTGTTCCTGGCAACCATCAACCGCAACCTGAGGTCCTATCTTGGCGCGATCATCGGCGCCGAGCGGCTGTTCGGGCTGCTGCCGAAGGGCACCCATGACTATGCCGGTTTCATTCGCCCGTCGGAACTGAAACGCTGGCTACAGAACGCCGGCTTCGAGGTGCTTGACATCAGGGGCATGCTCTACATCCCCGGCCTCAGGTACTGTGCACTTATCGACGATCCGGGCATCAACTACCTGCTCCACGCACGCCTGGCGAACTGATCAATATCTAGCGCCAGGCCAATCGATACAAGCATGCGCAACAATATAGCTAACGTTCTGTTCGACCTGGACGGTACCCTGGTGGACACCGCCCCTGACCTGGCCTCGGCGCTGAACCAGACCCTTGTCCAGCACGCGAAAGAGCCGCTGCCCTTTGAAATGATACGTCCAAGCGTTTCCCTGGGCGGCGCCGCATTGGTGAAACTCGGGTTCGGTCTGGGTGAGAACGACCCGGACTTCATTCCGATGCGCGATGAGTTTTTGGGAATCTACCGGGATAACCTCAGCACGCACAGCCGCCTGTTTCCCGGTATGGGACTGGTGCTGGACAGGCTTGAGCAAACCGGGATGCCCTGGGGCATCGTCACCAACAAACCCGCGTGGCTGACCGATCCGCTGACGCAAGCGCTGCAATTGGACTCGCGTACCCCATGTATCGTCTCCGGCGACACACTGGAACATCGCAAACCGCACCCTGCCCCACTGCTTCATGCGTGTAAACTGCTGCAGTGTGAACCGCACGCAAGCGTGTACATAGGCGACGACCGGCGCGATATCAGCGCGGGCACAAGCGCCGGCATGGCGACCCTGGTGGCTTCCTACGGCTACATTGCTACCAACGAGCAACCTGAGAACTGGGGCGCGGACGGTTTCATCGACAACCCGGAAGACATTTTGGACTGGCTCAGAGTCGGCGGCAGATGACCCCGGAAGCGTACTGTCGCAATAAAGCCGCGCCTGATGGCTCCAACCTGTATTACGCCACCCTGTATCACGACGCGCAGACCCGGCGCATAGTGCATGCATTGTTTGCGTTCCTGCATGAGTTGAATGAAGCAGTTTATGAGTCATCGGACCCCGGCGCGGCACGCGTTACCCTTTTCTGGTGGTTCGAGGAAATCGGCAGGCTGTTCACCGGCACGGCAAGACACCCGGTTACCCTGGAGTTGTCCCAACTTGAACATACGGGGTTCCTGTCACAACAGGAAATGCTGGGCTGTATTGCGACGATGGCGCGGTTTCTCGATACGCCGGAGAGTGGTCCGTATCAGGACTGGTTGGCGCAACATGAAGCCGCCGCCGGTTATATCTGGAATGCGGCGTGCCTGGCCTGCGGTTGCACACAGCGGGACAGTCTGATAACCCTGGCCGGCGCCTGCCACGGCGCATTCGAACTGCTGCACCATACCCGGCATTTCGCAGGACTGGGCCTGAACGTACTGCCGTCCGACCTGCTCGCGCAGCACAGCCTGGACCCGGATAGCATTATGCAGCCGAATGCCGGTGAGGCCGTATCAGCCTTGTTTGCCGACCTGTTCAAGCGCCTGGGGAACGACATACGAAAGTGCCTCACCTCCCTGCAGGAAAACGGGCCAAGCGCCCCGTTGTTCTCTGTCACCCTGCTGAAGATCCTGGACACGCTGTGCCGTGAATACCGCACTGCCCATGAACCAATCACCCACCACCGCATCGCGCTGACCCCCATCCGAAAACTCTGGATCGCATGGAGAACTGCCCGGCAATTGAGCAGTTCACATAAGTAGCGGCAGATAGTCCACCATTGTCATTATTATGATCGGTAAAATAACAAGCATTCTATAATTTCCAGATTTTTTGACAGAAGTCAAAAAATATTGCAAGATTTTTTGACACCTATCCAATAACATGGAATAATTCAAGGAATGAAACGTTATCTTGAAGATCAAGTACGCCGCGACTTGGAGCAAAAGATGGTATTTGTTGGCGGCCCGCGCCAAGTCGGAAAAACGACGCTCGCTCGGGATATCCTGGGTAAATCTGGATCAGGCTATCTGAACTGGGACGCATCCGAGCATCGGGATCGAATTTTGCGCCAGGTTTTACCCAAATCAAAGCTCTGGGTTTTTGATGAAATTCACAAATATCGGCATTGGCGCAATTACTTAAAAGGAATATATGATGTTCGCGAGGCCGGCCAGCAGATTCTCGTTACCGGCAGCGCGCGCTTGGATTATTACCGCTTCGGCAGCGACTCCTTACAGGGCCGCTATCACTACCTGCGGCTCCATCCCTTGAGCGTCGCCGAACTGAAGCTGTCATCCATCACCGATTTCACCGCTTTGCTTACGCTGGGCGGTTTCCCGGAACCATTTCTTGGCGGCTCTGAAACAGAGGCGCGCCGCTGGTCTAATGAGTACCGCAGCCGTCTTGTACGCGATGAACTCGTAGACTTGGAGCAGGTGCAGGACCTGGGCAGCATTGAGCTGTTGATGACGCGCTTGCCGGAGCTTACCGGGAGTCCGCTATCGGTTAATCGTATTGCCGATCAGGTACGGGTCAGCCACAAAACGGCCAGCAAATGGCTCGAAATAATGGCAAGGCTGTATGCTATTTTTTTCGTTTCACCATTCGGCTCTCCCAGGATCAAGGCAGTGAGAAAAGCTCGCAAACACTACCATTTTGATTGGTCTTTGATCCCGGACCTGCCGTTTCGATTTGAGAACCTGGTGGCATGCCATCTGCTTAAGTGGGTCGATCTCCGCGCTGATACGGAAGGTTACCTGACCGAGCTGCGCTATTTTCGCGATATCGAAGGGAGAGAAGTCGATTTTGTTGTAGTTGAGAACGGCAAACCAAAGTTGTTGGTCGAATGCAAATCATCGGATCGCAGTGTCAGTTTGCCATTAAGATACCTGAAACAGCGTTTCCAGGACGCAGAGGCCTGGCAGATATCGGCATCAGGGAACAAGGACTATGTCACTAAAGAAGGCATTCGCGTCGCGCCGGCGCTGGAACTGCTCGCAACTCTGAAATAACAGATTTAACCCGAATATCTGCAATTGACACGCCGCTTGCGTAGGTTTCCGGGTGACGGTCATACCGCTCACCTTGGCCACCTTAATCTCACCCGTAGACGCCTTAATGTCCGTCTGTCCAGGTTGTCGTGGGTTAGGACACAAGAGCGGGTTCTGCCGGTTGGCTCCCTAAAGCACATGACGATAATCTGCGGGTGGACCAGTGCGCCCGGCAGTAATGTCAAATCCAGCGCGTCCTGCTCTTTCCGCAGAAGCTGCCAGCGATCGTTCTGATCCAGTTTGAAACAGATAGCCTCCGGCGAGAAAAACCGTTTCAGATAAACACCGTAATGAACCAGTAAGCAAGCCCCGATCAACCCCGTTGTTGCGACGCCAAGATCAGCCAGGAACAGGCAGAGCAGCGCGCCAACGTGAGCCAGCGTATTGAGCAGCGCTACTCGCTTTGATCGACGATAATATATGAAAATCGGTAACTCCAGCGGCGATTGCCTGCTGGTCGCATCCGGCATTCCTTTTTCTTCCATACTTGCTTGTGTGTTGTCGTATGATCTTTCCTTCAAGGCAACCTGCCTTCCTGTTAAGGAAGCTCTGACTTAATCTCAGAGATTCCTTAACTGACAAGTCCGAAACCTGTCATATATACCTTCCCCGACTATAACAGGATTGTGGAGATTTTGATAAACTACAGGAGGATCTGAATGAATTGAACTCCATGACTAATAAAGACACTGCAAAAAAGCCAAGCCGTGCCCGGCGCGCTGTCCCGGTTCAGGACAGCAAGAAAAAAGAAAGCCGGGAGGAAGGCGGCCCCAAAGGACTCGAACCCACCCGTTACGGAGACTGGGAAAGAAAAGGCCGTTGTATCGATTTCTGAACATCCCGCCCGCGCCGTCAGCGTTATTTTGCGCGCTATGGTTGCTGCTGGCGTCTCTCCTTTGCGCCGCCGAAGACCGGACCCTGACGTTGGCAACCTGGAATATTGAGCACCTGGCGGCGGCTGATGACCAGGGTTGCCGGCCGCGCAAGACAGACAGCTATAATGCCATCCGCAGCTATATCACCCAGTCAGGCGCCGACGTGATTGCCTTTCAGGAAGTGGAAAACCTGCGCGCGGCCCAGAGAGTATTTCCCGCATCGGACTATGACATCCATATCTCGGAACGTCCCACCGTAGAATTCCCTGAATGCTACGATATAGCCCGGAAGCGGCTGATGCAGCGAACAGGATTTGCCGTGCGCAACGATATCAACACACGGCTGGGACTTGAAGCAGTGCGGCAGCCCGATGTGCGGGAACTCCGGGGCAGCCTTGACTCCGGCCGCTGGGGCGTGCATATCGTGCTGGCGCCGATTACGCCCGCTGACGGCGCCCCTGAACCGCTGCACCTGCTCTCTGTTCACCTTAAATCAGGCTGCACTTACAAGTCCTTGAGCGGCAACAAGCCAGGGTCGCCATGTCCGCTGCTGCGTGAACAGGTTGAAGTATTGTCCGGCTGGATCAATACCCGCGCCCGCCTGAAACAGTATTTCATCGTTGCCGGTGATTTCAACCGCCAGCTTGACCAGTTGAGCGACCAGGTGTGGTTGTACCTGGAAGCTGGCGGCCACAGCGGCTCATATGTCGACCTGGAAAAGGCCTTGCACGGCATCAAACACCCGCGGCCGTTCAATCCGAGATACCCGTTCGCGATCGATCACATTATCTACAACCAGGCTCTGGATGGGCTGCTGCTTGAGCGCCAGACATTTTTTGATGTCCATGCAGACGACTATTCGGATCACTTGCCGCTGTTTGCCGTGTTTGATCTTACCCGCGTGGGCGGAACCGAGAATTGATGCGTAAGAAAAATATCGTTTCGGTATAATACGTCTTTTTTTGAGTATCCGATGACTGGCCCGCAGACACCACTATCGCCCTTTTTGCAGTACCGACCACAACTGACGTCGGTGCTGTCGATTACGCACCGCATCACCGGCGTATTGCTCAGCGCCGGCGCGATACTGCTGAGCGCCTGGCTGGTAGCCATCGCCGCAGGCGCCGGAACATATGCAGCGGTGAGCGGACATGTCAGCGCCTGGTACGGGCAGGCTATCGTCTTCGGCTTCGTGTTTTCGCTTTATTACCACCTGTGTAACGGCATCCGCCACCTGTTCTGGGACCTGGGGCTGGGGCTGGAACTCACCAGCGCCTATCGAAGCGGTTACGCAGTGGTCGCGGCAACACTGGCGCTCACGCTGCTTACCTTCTGGGCCGGATACGCACGATGATCAAGGGACTGCTGTTCGGCAATAGCAGCGGCGGCGCGCACAGCGTCCAACGCTGGTGGTGCCAGCGACTGTCCGCCGTTGCCCTGCTTCCTCTCAGCCTGTGGTTCATCTATGACGTTGTGATGCTGGATTCGCTGGACTACACCGTAGTGCGCGCCTGGTTGGCCTCCCCGACTACCGCCATCCTGTTCATCCTGCTGGCGCCAACCCTGTTCTACCACGCTGTTATCGGTATGGAGGAGATCATCGAGGACTACGTCGCAGACGCGCGACGCAAGACCTTGGTGATCACACTGGCAAGAGCAATCGCCGCCCTGTGTGCGCTGGCCTCGATACTGGCCGTACTCGCGGTTACCCTGGGGATGTGATCGATGGCCTCTGCCTACGAACTCATCCAGCATGAATACGATGTGGTCGTTGTCGGCGCCGGCGGCGCCGGCCTGCGCGCCACCTTCGGCATGGCCGAAAAAGGACTCAAGACCGCCTGCATCACCAAGGTATTCCCCACCCGCAGCCACACCGTGGCAGCCCAGGGCGGCATGAGCGCAGCGCTCGGCAACATGGGCGAGGACGACTGGCGCTGGCACATGTACGACACCGTTAAGGGATCGGACTGGCTTGGAGACCAGGATGCTATCGAATACATGTGCAAGGAGGCCGCCACCGCGGTGATAGAACTGGAGCATTACGGCGTGCCGTTTTCACGCACCACGGATGGGAAGATCTACCAGCGCCCGTTTGGCGGTATGACCACCAACTTCGGCGATGGCATTGCACAGCGCACTTGCGCCGCCGCTGACCGCACCGGCCATGCCATCCTGCATGCCCTGTACCAGCAGTCGCTGAAGCATAACGCCGAGTTTTTCATCGAATATTTTGCCATTGACCTGGTGATGGACGAGGAAGGCGTATGCCGAGGCGTGCTCGCCTGGGACCTGGAGAAAGGCGCCCTGCACTGCTTTCGCGCGCATACAGTGGTCTTGGCTACAGGGGGCTACGGGCGCGCATACTTCTCCTGTACTTCCGCACATACCTGTACCGGGGACGGGAATGCGATGATCCTGCGCGCGGGTCTGCCGTTGCAAGACATGGAGTTCATCCAGTTCCACCCCACCGGGATTTACGGAGCCGGCGTGTTGATAACCGAAGGAGTACGCGGTGAAGGTGGTTACCTGACCAATTCCGAGGGCGAGAGATTCATGGAGCGTTACGCGCCGAATGCGAAAGACCTGGCATCGCGGGACGTGGTGAGTCGCTCCATGACCATAGAGATCAGAGAAGGCCGTGGTATCGGCCCGGAACGGGACCACCTGCACTTGCACCTGGAACACCTGGGAACGGATGTGATCAACGAACGCCTGCCGGGCATTGCCGAGTCGGCCCGCATTTTCGCCGGCGTGGATGTGGGCAGGGCGCCCATCCCTGTGCTCCCGACGGTACATTACAACATGGGTGGCGTCCCGACAAATTACCACGGGCAGATGGTTACGCTGCGTGATGGCGACCCGGAAACTATCGTTCCCGGTCTTATGGCTATCGGCGAAGCGGCCTGCGTATCGGTTCACGGCGCCAACCGGCTGGGATCGAACAGCCTGCTGGACCTCATCGTATTCGGCCGCGCCGCGGCCCTGTGCGCCGCCAGGGACATCAAACCGGGCGCCCCGCACAAAGCGCTGGGCGCGGCGGCCACCGAACCTGCGCTGGCGCGCTTCGACCGCCTGCGTCACGCAACAGGCGACCTGCGTACCGCTGAGATCCGCAACAGCATGCAGCGCACGATGCAGACCAATGCGGCCGTCTTCCGCAGCGGAAAAGTGCTGGCTGAAGGCGTCACGAAAATGGATGCCATCTACCGCTCGTTTGACCAGGTAAGCGCCACAGATCGGTCACTGATATGGAATACCGACCTGGTTGAGACCCTGGAACTGGAGAACCTGTTGCAGTGCGCGCAGGCCAGCATCCGCTCCGCGGCAAACCGCACCGAGAGCCGCGGCGCCCATGCCCGTGAGGATTACCCGGAACGGGATGACGAGAACTGGATGAAGCACACCTTGTGCTGGCTGGACCCCGCCACCGGCGAGGTAAGCTTCGACTACCGGCCGGTACACCTTCATACGCTGACGGACGAGGTGGAGGCGATCCCCCCGAAAAAACGGGTGTATTGAATCTTGTATTATAATCTTACAGAGGGCACAGACATTCTGCGCACTCTGTGGTCTCTGTGGCCAAAAGAAAGAGGTAAACCATGGCACAGCTTACGCTACCAGAAAATTCGAAAGTGAAGCCGGGAAATTCGTTTCCGTTAAACGACAGCGCAGCGCGAAAAAAGACCTTGCAGGTCTATCGCTGGGACCCGGACAGCGGCGAAAATCCCAGGATGGACAGCTACGAGATCGACCTGGACAAATGCGGCCCGATGGTCCTGGACGCGCTGATCCACATCAAGAACGATATCGATTCGACCCTCACCTTCCGGCGTTCCTGCCGTGAGGGTATCTGTGGTTCCTGCTCAATGAACATCGACGGCACCAATACACTGGCCTGCACGAAAGCCATCGGCGACATCAAAAAGGACATCAATATCTACCCTCTGCCCCATACACCGGTGGTCAAGGACCTGGTCCCTGATCTGAACCAATTTTACGCCCAGTACGCGAGTATCAAGCCCTGGATGCAGACCGATACGCCTGCCCCGGAACAGGGTGAGCGCCTGCAAACCAAGCAGAATCGGGAAAAACTGGACGGCCTGTACGAGTGCATCCTGTGTGCTTGCTGCTCCACTTCCTGCCCCAGTTACTGGTGGAACAGCGACCGTTACCTGGGACCGGCCACCTTGTTGCAGGCCTATCGCTGGATTATCGACAGCCGGGACGGGAACACCGATGAGCGGCTTGAGCAACTGCAAGACCCGTTCAGCATGTACCGTTGCCACACGATCATGAATTGCACCAACACCTGCCCGAAAGGGCTGAACCCCGCCAAAGCCATCGCCGAAATCAAGAAGCTGCTGGCGACAAAAATGCTCTAATGACCCCGGCGTCCACCAGCACCGCTCAGTTACGCTGGCGCTGCCGCCGCGGTACCCGGGAGATGGACCTGTTGCTGCTGCGCTTCCTGGAACAGGACTACCCCCACCTGGACGCCAGGGAACAGTCCCTGTTCGGCGCGCTGCTCAATGAAGCCGACCCAGATCTGTACGCCTGGATCACCGGGCAATCCGAACCGGCCAAACCCGACTACCTGCCTATCATCGCTAAAATCAATGACTGTTCTCGCAGCGCTTCTTCAAGCGCCATAGTGGATGGGAAACGTTCACTATCCAGTGACAGAATCGTTATGAAAAGTCATGAGCGCTGAGTTAGCCGGTTTCCTGTCGCCAATCAGCATACAAGGCGCGGACGCGGCCGAATTCCTGCACGGGCAATTGACCACCGATGTCACCAGTCTTGCCTCCGGTAGCGCCGGCCTCAGCGCCTGGTGCGATCCCAAAGGCCGTGTGATCGCCACGTTTATCCTGGCGCGGCAGAATAAGAATTTCCTGCTGCTGGTACCGGGCGATATCACAGAGATATTCATCAAACGTCTGAAAATGTTCGTGTTGCGAGCCGATGTGGTTATTGATGAGCCAGCACAGGAAGATGCTGCGAAATGGCTACCTCTGCCCGGGATAGAAGGCGATGATCCGGAGGCAGCGCTGATCAGCCAGGGCATACCCCTGCTCTACCCCGACACCAGTGGCCGCTTCCTGCCCCAGGAACTGAACCTGGACAAGCTGGACGCGATATCATTCACCAAGGGCTGTTATCCCGGCCAGGAGATCATCGCCAGGCTGCGCTACCGCGGCGCAGTCAAACGGCGCCTTTGCCATGCAATAACGGACAACAGCGCCCTTCTGGCGCCCGGCACCGGACTACTACCGGAGGGGGAAGAACGAAATATCGGCACAGTGATAAACTCGGCAACCTCCGGCAAAGACCAGCAACTATTGATAGTCCTGGAACTGCCGTTTATCAAGGCCGGACAGGTGGTCGCGGAAGGCTGTCCGAACCGAGCTCTCAATGCTATAACGGAGACAACTGGAATTGGATAACCTGCTTTGAAGCAGCAGGCAATATCACACCAGAGATAAATTCACTGCAGGCGTCTCAATCGGTTTTATTTTTTCCAGTTCGCTGTTACAGCATGCAAGGCACCGTTGACCACTTGGGATGATAAGGTCCGGGATTGTCTAACCCTGACCGGCGACCAATTCGTGCGATCCGATGATGGCATCACGTAACCCTTCCAGGAATCCTTCCTGGCGCGCCACGCGTCCCTGCAATATGCTTACGTCTTCGCGTAATTGGTTGACTGCCTCAAGGTGTATATTGAACTCGGCCTTCATCTCCGACCGCACCGCCTTGAATTCCGCACGGGTCTCTTCACGCAGATCCAGCATCTCTGCTCTCAGATCCGCTCTCAGGTTATGTTGGCTGTACAGTATGAGGCCGGCCAGGCTTACGCCGACACCGATGGTTGCGATCAAATCTTTTGACATGGCATATCCTCCTTAATCAGTTGCAGAATGTCCGTTTCGTATCCGAACGGGTATTTTCAGAGTATATAAACACAGAATAGGAGTCAAGATCGATCACCTGGCGTAAATGCCGCCTGTATAATAGCTGCCTATGAAACATGGAAAGATCGTAGCGAGCCGGTTCAAGCCTGCGTGGTGGTTGCCGGGTGGGAACCTGCAAACCCTGTGGCCTTATTTTTTTCGGCGCAGCCCGCGGTTGGCATTGACCCGTGAACGGTTGGAGTTGGCGGACGGCGATTTTGTTGACCTGTGCCTGACTGCAAACGCCGGCTCTCCGATGGTGGCGGTATTTCATGGGCTTGAAGGCTGTGTCGATTCCCATTACGCAAAGCCGTTGCTGGCAGCCGTTGAACGGCGTGGCTGGCATGGGGTGTTCATGCATTTTCGCGGTTGCAGCGGCGAACATAACCGGTTGCCGCGCGGCTACCATTCCGGCGACACTGGCGACATCGGTTTCCTGATCGAGCATTTGCAACAGCGATATCCCGGCGTCCCCATCGCGGCTGTGGGTTATTCGCTCGGTGGCAATGCCCTGCTGAAGTATTTGGGAGAAGCGGACCGCAGCGGGAAGGCGGCTGCCGCGGCCGCCGTTTCCGTCCCTTATGTGCTGGCAGAAGGGGCAAAACGGCTCAATATAGGCTTCTCCAGGGTATACCAGCAGCGCCTGCTCGGCCTGCTGAAACGGAAGATCGCCGGGAAATTCAGCGTCCAACAAGCCCCGTTTAACCTGGATGAGCTACCCCGTCTCAACGATTTTTTCAGTTTTGACGATAAGGTCACTGCCCCGTTGCATGGCTTTGCCGGTGCGGTCGATTATTACACGCGCAGCAGTTGCCGGCAGTTTCTCAAGTCCATTACTGTTCCCGCGCTGCTGCTCCATGCCCGGGACGACCCGTTTATGAATGACGCCGTTATCCCGACACAGGACGAGCTGTCCGAATCCGTGCAACTGGAGCTTGCGCAGACCGGCGGACACATAGGATTTGTCAGCGGCAGGATGCCGGGGTATGCTGCGTACTGGCTGGAAGCGCGAATTATTGACTTTTTTAACAGTTATCTATAACAGAACCAGTGACTTGCACTGCTAACATGGGCGACCCACTTTAGAATAATACTATGCTGCTGCAATTGAACCACCGTTTTTATCTGTTGCTGGTTGCGCTGGCTTGCATCGCGCTGCTTGGGTTCGGCTATTACCTGCAATTTGTGGAGGGTCTCGACCCCTGCCCGCTGTGCATCCTGCAACGGGGCGCATACTTCGGTGTCGGCATTGTTTGTCTGGTCGGATTCTTTCATGGCAAGGCCGGCCGCAGTTACTGCGCGCTGGGCCTGTTATGCGCGTTGGCCGGTGCGCTGATAGCCGCGCGCCAGGTATGGCTGCAACATCTGCCGCCGGAGCAGGTGCCTGAATGCGGGCCGGGGCTGGATTTCATACTCCAGGCGTTTCCGCTTGCGGATGCGCTCGAACTGATTCTGACCGGGTCGGGCGAGTGCGCCGAAACGTTGTGGACATTTTTGTCCCTGAGTATTGCTGAGTGGAGTCTGTTCTGGTTTGCTGCGTTTTCCATACTGCTGGCATATCGCATATTGACTGCAAAATAGCAGTTTTTAGTCTCCATCCAGCGCCATTCCATTCTGTCGTCAAAGAGTCTTCAGACGGGTAGCGTATTATGGCAGGCAGGCGCCTGCTTGCGGGCGAGACGCTTGCACTCCCTGGGTGTGCGACAAAGTGAATTCAACGGCGTAGTCCGCCGCGGGGCATATTGCCGCCCAGGCCGCGCAGCATATTCTCCATGCCGCCTTTTTTACCCAGTTTCTTCATCATCTTCTGCATGCGGGTGAACTGTTTCAGCAAGCGGTTGATGTCCTGTATCTGCGTGCCCGAACCGGAGGCAATACGTTTTTTTCTGGAACCGTTGACGACCGCGGGAAAGCGCCGCTCTCCGGGCGTCATCGAGTTGATGATCGCCTCGAACCTGACCAGTTCGCGTTCCTGGCCGGCAAGTCCGCCCATGGAGTCCATCGATGTTTGCGGCATCCCCGGCAACTTGTCCAGCAAACCGCCCAGCCCGCCCATGCGCTGCATCTGCATCAACTGCTCGCGGAAGTCGTCCAGGTCAAACCCCCTCCCCTTTTTCAGCTTCCTGGCGATCTTCTGTGCCTTTTCCTTGTCCGCCTTCTGCTCCACTTCCTCGATCAGGCTCAGCATATCGCCCATGCCCAGGATGCGGGACGCTATCCTGTCGGGATAAAACGGAGACAGTTCCGAAGTTTTCTCTCCGGTACCCAGAAACAGGATGGGCTTGCCGGTGACATGCCGCACCGACAGCGCCGCGCCCCCCCGAGCGTCGCCGTCCACCTTGGTCAACACCACGCCGGTCAGCGCCAGCGCATCGCTGAACGCCCTGGCCGCGTTAACCGCGTCCTGCCCCATCATGCTATCCACCAGGAACAGGGTATCGGACGGGGTCAGCGCACGATGTATATGCCGTATCTCCGCCATCATCTCCCCGTCGATGTGCAACCTGCCTGCCGTGTCGACGATGAGCACATCGGCAAAACTCGACCTGGCATGTTTCAGCGCCGCCTCGGCGATGGCGACAGGCTGTTGCCCGGATACGGCGGCGAAATAATCAAGCTGATTCTGTTCGGCCAGCACCTGCAACTGTTCCAGGGCCGCGGGGCGATAAATGTCACAACTGGTCACGGCCACAGACTTGTTGTGCTTCTCCCGGCACCACTTGCCGAGTTTCGCCACCGTGGTCGTTTTGCCCGATCCTTGCAAACCTGCCATCAGGATCACCGCCGGGGGCGGTACATTCAAATTCAGCTCCGCATTCTCGTCACCCATCAGATGAACCAACTCATCCCGTACCACCTTCACCAGCGCCTGCCCCGGGGTGAGACTGCCTGCCACATCTTTTCCTACTGCCTTGCCTTGAACCTGTTCGATAAACGCACTGACCACCGGCAGGGCCACATCCGCTTCCAGCAGCGCCATACGCACATCCCGCATCGTCGATGCGATATTGTCTTCCGTCAGCCGCGCATGGCCCCGTAGCTGCTGAACAATACGGTTAAACCGTCCGCTTAAATTTTCAAACATGCCATCCCCTGTTTATGGTAGGTTTACAGTGTGGAAGCCGATACCTTCATTAACACAGCCGTAATTTTACTCTATTTACTGACCGCCGGTTGGCTGGGCAACAGGATTTTTCGTCTGCGGCTGACGACGGAAGCCTTCAACCACAGCATTGCCGCGCTCGCCGGGCTTGCGCTGTCGGGGCACGGACTGGTGTTGTACCAGGAAATCCTGGTCGAGACGGGGTTCAACCTGGGCTTCTTCCATGCGTTGTCCCTGGTATGCTGGGTCATCGCAGTGCTGGCCGTTCTCATCGGTTTATACAGGGCCATGAGCAACCTGGTGGTGATCTTCTTTCCTGTCGCAGCGCTGGCGCTTGCGCTGCAGAGCGTCGTGCCCAGCGCCAGCATCATCCCCGGGGGCGCCGCTGCCGGTCTGAAAATGCATATTATCCTGTCGGTCGCCGCCTACAGCCTGCTCACGATAGGCGCGCTGCAATCACTGCTGCTGGCGTTCGAGGAAACCCGGCTGCGCAACAGGCAACCCGTGCAGATCATGAACATCCTGCCGCCGATGCAAGTGCTGGAGGAATTACTGGTACAGACCCTGACCATCGGTTTCTTCCTGCTCAGCCTGAGCCTGGTAACAGGCCTGGTGTTCATGCACGACATGCTCGGGCAACAGCTTTCCCATAAAGTGGTCCTGTCGATTATCGCCTGGATTATTTTTGCCGTCGTGCTTTGGGGAAGATGGGCGCGCGGCTGGCGCGGGCGGAAGCTGATCCACTGGACCCTGGGCGGTTTTGCCTCCCTGTTGCTGGCTTATTTCGGGTCGAAGCTGGTACTGGAGCTGATCCTGCGGCAGGTGTAGTTAGACAATATCCATTCCCTACTCAACGAGGCCATATCCATGGAAGATGTTTCCATATATCTATTGACAGGCATACTGTTCCTGCTGATCGCGATTGCCGCATTCTTTTCCGGTTCCGAAACCAGCATGATGGCGGTAAACCGCTACCGCCTGCGCCATCTCGCCAATGACGGGCACAAGGGCGCGATAAACACGGCCAACCTGCTGGAACAGCCGGACCGGTTGCTGGGCTTGATACTGTTCTGCAATAACATCGTCAATTTCTACACGGCCACCCTGGGCGTGGTGATTGCCGTCAGACTGATGGGAGATATCGGTTACGCGCTGGGGCCGGTGATACTTACTTTTGTTTTTCTCGTACTGGCCGAAGCCGCGCCGAAAACCATGGCGGCCTACCACCCGGAGCGATTCGCGTTTCCCGCATCCTATATCCTGAAGCCGCTTTCGGTCATCTGCCAACCTTTTGTCTGGACAATCAGCCGGCTGTCCAATCATTTTCTTGCGTTACTGCGTTTCAAACTGGACGAAGGTCACCAAACCAGCTTGTCCCGGGAAGAGTTGAAAACCGCACTGTCTGAAGCGGGCAAGATGCTTCCTTCCAAGCACTTGAAAATGCTGCATGGCATCCTCGACCTGGAGCAGGTCACGGTGGAAGACATCATGGTGCCGCGTAACGAAGTCATCGCCATCGATATCAACGACGACCTGTCCGAGATTCTGAATTACATCAGCCAGAGTTCGCATGCCCGCCTCCCCCTGTACCGGGACAACCTGGATGATATCATCGGCATCATCCACGTGCGCCGCGTCACACGATTGTTAAAAGATCCCCATGATATTACCCGGGAAGACCTGATACAGGTTGCCGAAGAACCCCATTTTGTCCCGCTCAGCGCATCGCTGAATGCACAACTGCTGAATTTTCAGCGGGCGAAAACACGCCTGGGGATCGTGGTCGATGAATACGGAACCATACAGGGCCTGGCTACGGTGGAAGACATCCTGGAAGAGGTTGTCGGCGAGTTTACGACCGACATCCAAACCTACAGCCCGGACATCGTCAGGCAGAACGATGGTTCTTTCATGATTGACGGTAGCGCCACCATACGGGACATAAACCGCGAACTGAAGTGGCAACTGCCTGCCGGCGGGCCGAAAACCCTGAACGGCCTGGTGCTCGAGCGCCTCGAAACCATGCCTGAACCCGGCATGACCCTGAAGCTCGACAACTACACCCTCGAGATCACCCAGGTGACGGACAACGCAGTGAAATCAGTCCGGGTGAAACTGCTGGCAGATTAAGTTAACCCTCCGAAAAAGCCGATGAACAAGACCCAAATCACGTTACTGGTAACGATCATCATACTGGTGGCGCTGTTCTTTATCTTTGACCTGGGACGGTACTTCAACCTGGAATTTGTGAAGACACAACAAGGCGCGATGGATGCCTTTTATGCGCAGGAACCGTTAATCACGGTCGTGTCGTTCTTTTTGCTGTATATATTGATTACCGGCCTGTCGCTGCCGGGCGCGACCATCTTCACCCTTGCCGCCGGCACCATTTTCGGGCTGTTGTGGGGAACCGTCATCTCCTCTTTTGCGTCCACCATCGGCGCGACCCTGGCTTTCCTGTTATCCCGTTACCTGTTCAGGGAAACCATACAAGAGCGCTACGCCAACAGGCTTGCGGCCATCAACAGGGGGATTGCCGAGGAAGGCGCATTTTACCTGTTCACGCTGCGCCTGGTGCCCATCTTCCCGTATTTCATCATCAATCTGGTCATGGGCTTAACTCCCATCAGGGCGCTGACCTTCTTCCTCGTGAGTCAGGCCGGGATGCTTGCCGGCACCATCGTGTACGTGAACGCGGGCACACAGATCGCCAAAATCGAGCAACTCAAGGATATCGCATCCCCGACCCTGATCCTGTCTTTCGTCCTGCTGGGCATCTTCCCGCTACTGGCAAAAAAGACGGTGGATTACCTGAAACAGCGCAAGGAGAAGACCCGTGGCTGAATTTGATTATGACCTGTTTGTGATCGGCGCCGGGTCGGGCGGCGTACGCGCGGCGCGCATGGCCGGTGGGTTCGGCGCCAGGGTTGCGGTGGCCGAGGAACGTTACCTGGGTGGCACCTGCGTCAATGTCGGGTGCATCCCGAAAAAGCTGTTCGTCTATGCCGCGCATTATGCCGAGGAATTCCGGGACGCCGCGGGTTATGGCTGGCAGGTTTCCGAACCGAACTTTAACTGGAACGTGCTACTGAATAATAAAAACAATGAAATCAATAGACTAAATAATATATATGATAACTTACTTAAACATAATAATGTAGACATTTACGACGGCAGGGCCATTATTGAGGGACCGAATACTATCCAGGTCAACGGCGAGAGTATCAGTGCCAAGAGCATCCTGGTGGCGACCGGCGGCTGGCCACATATTCCGGACATTCCCGGCAAGGAGCACG
The DNA here is from genome assembly GCA_965221335.1 of Gammaproteobacteria bacterium. Lineage (GTDB taxonomy): Bacteria > Pseudomonadota > Gammaproteobacteria > Eutrophobiales > Eutrophobiaceae > JAAXHV01. The sequence continues at coordinate 607,552 of CBDCSC010000006.1, forward strand.
CGATATCATCCAACGAAGCATTCTTTATCGATACCCTGCCGCAACGCGCAGTGATTGTCGGCGGTGGATATATCGCAGTGGAATTTGCCGGCATCTTCCATGGACTTGGCGTGGACACCACCCTGGTTTACCGCGGCGACCTGTTCCTGCGCGGGTTTGACGGCGAGATGCGCCAGTTTCTTGCCGAACAACTGCGCGCAAAGGGGATTAAACTCCTGTTTGGTACCCAAATCAGCAGCATAGAGCAACAAAACAGCCACTACCGGGTCAATTCAGCCGGGACAAAGCCAATATCTACAGATTTGGTCCTGTACGCGACCGGACGCCGGCCCAACACCGCAAACCTGGGCCTGGAGACGGTCGGGGTAAGGCTCAACGACAAGGGCGCGGTGGTGATCGATGACGAATACCGCACCTCGGTCCCTTTCATCTACGCGATCGGCGATGTGACCGACCGCATGAATCTGACTCCCGTCGCCACCGCCGAGGGCACGGCGCTGGCCAACAACCTGTTCAACAACCTGTCACGGCGCGTTGATTACCGCGATATCCCCACCTGCATCTTCAGCCAACCCAACCTGGGCACGGTCGGCCTGACCGAGGAACAGGCCAGGGAACAATACGAAAACGTGGATATCTACAAATCCCGCTTCACCAGCCTGAAACACACGCTGACCGGTAACAGCGAGAAAACCCTGATGAAAATGATCGTCGACAGGGACAGCGACCGTGTCCTGGGCGTACACATGGTCGGCGCCGATGCCGGCGAAATCATCCAGGGGATAGGCATCGCCCTGAAGGCCGGAGCGACCAAGGCAACATTCAACGCCACCATCGGCATCCACCCCACCGCAGCCGAAGAATTCGTCACGATGCGCGAACCTGTAGTATCCTGATACAGTTTTACCCATGCGTAAATTACCTTACCTGTTACTGCTGCTGTGGTTCCAGCATGCACAAGCACAGCCATTGAACGTCGCGGTTGCATCCAACCTGACCCATACCATTACTGAAATCAGCGATGCGTTTTACCGGGAACAGGGAAACCGGGCGAACCTGACATTCGGCTCATCGGGTAACTTTGCCAGGCAGATCGTCCAGGGTGCGCCGTACCAGGTATTCATCTCCGCCGGTGAGAAATACGTGGACTTCATCCGCACCCGCGGCGAACAGATAATCGCCTCCAGGGCGCTGGTTTATGGACGTCTCAACCTGTATGTCCCGGAAGCATCGAAACTGGAAACACCGGCAACCCTGACCGATGCACTGGAGATATTGCAATACGGCGAGTATCGCAGGATGTCCATCGCCAACCCTGAACACGCGCCTTACGGCCAGGCTGCCAGGGAAGCGTTGACCAATGCCGGTATCTGGGTCGTGAACTACAAAAAGCTGTTGCTCGGAGAGAATGCGGCCCAGGCCATGCAATTCTGTTTGTCCGGCAGCGTAGACCTGTGTATCATCCCTAATTCTTTCCTGGCGTTGGAGCAGTTCGCCGGCAAGGGCCATGGTTTTCCGCTCCCGCAAGACTGGCATCCGCCTATCACCCAATATGCGGTTCTGCTTGATGACAATAATAACCAAGGCGCCCGATATTTTGACTATCTCTCATCCATGTCCAGTGCGGACATTTTCAGGAAATACGGCTATACACTGGCCGAGTGAATACCGGCATGGACTGGCAAGCCCTTAACGTTTCCCTGATGCTGGCCGGACTCACCGCGCTGATCCTGACGCCTGTGGGGATTATCATTGCGCGCAAACTCGCCTGGTCACGCTTCATGGGACGGAATTTCATTCAGGCGATGATCGCGCTGCCGCTGATACTGCCACCGACGGTACTGGGTTTCTACCTGATGATAGGTCTGGGAGAACTCTCGTCCATCGGCAGGCTGTACGAATCCGTGGCCGGTGAATCCCTGGTGTTCACGTTCGAGGGCATCCTGCTGGCTTCAATCATTTTCAATATCCCGTTTGCCGTGCAGCCGGTACAGCGCAGTTTTGAATCCATTCCAATCAATGTGCGCGAGGCGGCCTGGTGCAGCGGGCTATCCGGCTGGCAGACCTTCTGGCGCATCGAACTGCCGCTGGCCTGGCCTGGGATCGTCTCCGCCGGCATCCTCACCATCGCCCACACGCTGGGTGAATTCGGTGTGGTCCTGATGGTAGGCGGCAACCTCGCAGGCGAGACGCGCACCGTGGCCATTGCCATCTATGACCGGGTCCAGGCCTTCGACAACGCCGGGGCCGCGACCATGTCCGCCGCCCTGCTGCTGATTTCACTGGTCTCCATCACGTTGATCTATTTTCTGACCGACCGCAACAATCGTGACGAACGACACTGAATCCATCCAGGTGCGCTTGCGGCAGGACGGTCCCATTCCGCTGGATGTGTCCCTGTCGTGCAACACCGGTGAAATCCTGGTCATCCTGGGCCCTTCCGGCAGCGGCAAAACCACGATATTGAGGGCCGTCAGTGGACTGTACCGACCGGAAACCGGCAATATCCGTTGTCATGGAGAACAATGGCTGGATACCGCGGCCGGCATAAACCTCCCCGTTCAGCAGCGGCGCATAGGTATGGTGTTCCAGCATTACGCGTTGTTTCCGCACATGACGGCGCTGGAGAACATCATGATCGCGCTGCAACGGCATGCGTCCGGCAGCAAGCGCGCCCACGCCGAAAAGTTACTGCGCACGATGAATATGGAGGGTTTGGGAGGGCGTTACCCGCAGCAGTTGTCGGGTGGCCAGCAGCAGCGGGTCGCCCTCGCCCGGGCGCTGGCGCGGGACCCCGGCGTGTTATTGCTTGATGAGCCTTTTTCCGCGGTGGACCAGCAGACACGCAGGAAACTGGTACGCGAGTTGGTCACATTGAGGCAGCAGTTCAAGTTGCCGATCATCCATGTTACCCATGACCTGAACGAGGCGCGCCGCATCGCCGACCGGCTGTGCGTCATCCGCCGCGGGAAGACCCTGCAAAGCGACACGCCGGACCGGGTGATGAACCAGCCTGACAGCGCCGATGTCGCCGCGTTGATCGGTCATTACAATATATTCAGCGCCAGGATCGTCGAGCACGATTCTGAGAGCGGAACCACCCGCGTCGAATGGAACGGCCATACCCTGGATGCGCCCCATCGTACCGAATTCGACCCTGGTACGGAAACGGACTGGGTCATCCCTGCCGGCAGCATCATCCTGCACCGCCGCGACCGCCCCTCCCGTGGAGAACGGGAAAACCCGGTAAAGGGCCAGATCGAGGAACTGGTGCCGTTGGGAGAGAACACCGCGATCACCATGGCAACCGGCCGAGACCAGTCACTTCACCTGACGGTGCCGACCCACGTCGCCCGGCGCAACGGGCTTGCCCAGGGCGGAGATATAAGCGTCTCTCTGCTCTCGGACAGCATCCACCTCATGAAAAAAATCCGTTGATGGTGTAACGCCTTTCACCATTCAGGGCTTGACCCGGAATCCAGTATGACAAAGAGGCGCCCTTCGGGCGACACAGTATTTGACTGGACTCCCGCTTTCGCGGGAGTGGTGCCGGGATTACATTATCCGTTGATGGTAGGTACTGCCGATAGCAGGGCTTTGGTGTATTCATGCTGTGGAGCAGTCAGGACTGCCGCGGTTGCGCCCTGCTCCACGATTTGGCCCCGGTACATCACAGCCACTTCATCGGCGAAGCCGGCGACTACGCTGATGTTGTGGGTAATGAACAGGTAAGCCAGTCCCAGTTCCCGTTGCAGGCGCGCCAGCAGTTCCAGTATGCGCGCCTGTACCGTGACGTCCAGGGCGCTGGTGGGTTCGTCGCATACCAGCAGCTTCGGCCTCACGGCCAGCGCCCTGGCGATACAAATACGCTGCCTCTGGCCACCGGAGAACTCGTGCGGGTAGCGGAATTTGTGCTGCGGCTCCAGTCCAACCTGGGTGAGCAGTTGATCGACGGCCTGCTGCCGGCTTGCAGCGCTCGGCGCCCCATCCAGGGATGCGATCCCTTCGCCGATGATATCCTTGACCATCATCTGTGGGTCCATGGATGAGAACGGGTCCTGGAACACCACCTGCATGTGTGCCCGGCGCCGGCGCAGTTGTTCCGGGGACATAGCCGACAGGTTGTCTCCTTCCAGGTTGACTGTACCGGCAGCGGGCCTGAGCAGTTGCAAAATGGCCTTGCCCAGGGTCGTCTTGCCGGAACCGGATTCGCCGACGACAGCCAGGGTGCGCCCTTGCCTGAGCCGCAAGGACACGCCGTCCACGGCCGGCAGGTAGCCGGCAACGCGACCGAATAAACCCTTCTGCAGCGGGAAACGTACCTGCAACCCGGATACTTCGAGCAAGCACTTGCCGGTTGAGGGCGGCTGTTCCGAACGGCGAACTGCGGTGGGGTCGGGCAAGCAGTTTAGCAGTTGCCTGGAATACGGGTGTTGCGGTTGTTCGAAGAACTCGCGGGTGGAGCCTGTCTCCACGATCCTGCCCTGTTTCATTACCGCGACCCGGTCCGCCACCTGTGACGCGACCGCCAGGTCGTGGGTGATGAACAGCATGGCCATGCCACTGGCGCGCTGGACCTGCTTCAGCAGTTCCAGGATGCGCGCCTGGGTGGTGACGTCCAACGCGGTAGTCGGTTCATCAGCTATCAGCAGTTCCGGCTCACCTGCCAGGGCAATCGCGAGCATTACCCGCTGCTTCATACCGCCGGAGAACTGGTGGGGGTAGTCTGCCATGCGCCGCGCCGGGTCCGGCAGCCCCACCGCATCCAGCAATTCCATTACTTTATCCTGCTGTGCCCGCGCCCGCAGCCCGCGATGCCGCCGCAAGGTCTCCCCCACCTGCCGCCCCACCGTCAACGCCGGATTGAGCGAGGTTTGCGGTTCCTGAAAGATCATCGCAATATGCCCGCCCCGGATGTCACGCATCTGTCCGGCAGACAGATCAAGCAGCTCTTTGCCCCTGAAACGAATGGCGCCGCCGATCTGCGCCGATCCAGGCAACAGCCGGGTCAGACTCAGCGCGGTCACTGACTTGCCGCTGCCGGATTCGCCCAGCAGCGCCAGCGTCTCGCCCGCTTCGATATGAAAATCCACGCCGTCAACGGCCGTAACGGAATGACCTTCGGTAGCGAACCTGACTTTCAGGGAATTTACATCCAGCAGAGTTGTCATATCACAATTGATTAGGAAATTATGCGGAATAAAATATCTGCAGCACAAACACATGATTACGCAGACGATATTATCTCTGTTATCATTTGCCGTGTAAATTTTACTACCTGACATGCGTCCCATACCAATCCCGTTATGTATAAACTCTACCTGTTGCTGAGTAGTCTGCTCGTTCTGCTTCCCGCAGTGAACGCACAGGAATTTCCGGTAGATGGGTGGCAAGATCGGATGTCACCGCTTGCCGGCGCCGATGCCTACCCCGGCGGAGAGTTCAGTTTCGGGGCCGGGCCGTTTCCGAGGAGTTTCAATTACTACCTGGATACCACGGTCACGTCCAGCTACATATTCAACCTGCTGTATGAGAATTTGCTCACGGTGAACGAGGTCACGCTTGAATTCGAACCCGAACTGGCCAGGTCCTGGTCCGTTTCTCCGGACCGGCGGACCTTTGAGTTCAGGCTTGATGAGCGGGCCAGGTGGAGCGACGGCGTGCCGGTCAGCGCCGATGACGTTGCCTGGACCTATGCCGCGGTCATGGATCCGAACAACCTCACGGGACCCCACAAGATAGGCTTTGAGCGCTTCCACCCCCCCGAGGTGATCGATGAGCGGACCATACGTTTCACTGCCAAGGAAATTCACTGGAAAAACCTGGTGTCACTGGGGCTGTTCCATGTACTGCCGGCACATGCGTTGCGCGAGCGGGATTTCAACAAGATCAACTTCGAGTTCCCCGTGGTATCCGGCCCTTATGCCGTGGAATCGGTGCGCGAAGGCATTGCCCTGACGCTGAAGCGCCGCCAGGACTGGTGGCAGCGGAGCAGGCCGAGAACGGATGGCACCAGCAATTTCGACCGCCTCAAGTTCCGCTTCTTTACCGAGAGAGAGAACGCGTTTGCCGAATTTAAGACCGGCGACCTGGACTTCTTCCAGGTTTCCACCGCTTCGCGCTGGGCCACGGAAACCCGCGGCAAGGCCTACGACAACAACTGGATTATCAAGCAGGAGGTGTACAACTACAACCCTATCGGCTTCCAGGGCTTTGCGATGAACCTGAGGCGGGAAAAGTTTGCCGATCGGCGGGTACGGCTCGCGCTCGCACACCTGCTGGACCGGGACCGGATGAACCGGACAATCATGTACGAATCCTATTTCCTGCACCGGTGTTATTTCGAGGACCTGTACGATGAACAAATGCCATGCCGGGGGCCGGACATTCGCCATGACAAGGATACGGCCCGGCGCCTGCTCAGTGAAGCCGGTTGGGAGGTAAACGAGCACACGGGGTTGCTGGAGAAAGACGGCCGACCTTTCATCATCCATTTCCTGACCCGCAACCAGACCTCAGACAAGTTCCTGGCCATTTACCGGGAAGACCTGAACGATGTTGGCATCCAACTCGAGATCGTGCGCAAGGACTGGGCGGCCTGGATCAAGGACATGGATGAATTCAACTTCGACATGACCTGGGCCGCCTGGAGCGCGTCCCTGTTCAAGGACCCCGAGTCGCTGTGGCATTCCAGGGAGGCGGAGCGAAACGGCGGTCAGAACATCACCGGCTACAAAAACCCCGACGTGGATGCAATGATCGAAAGCTTAAGAACACAGTTAGACATCAACGAGCGCCATGCGGTGATCCGGGAGATCGATACCATTCTGGCCAATGACATCCCTTACATCCTGCTCTGGAACCTGGATTACCGGCGCCTGTTGTACTGGAATAAGTTCGGCACGCCTGATACCGTGCTGCCCAAGTATACCGGCGCGGCAGGCGCCTACTCCTACTGGTGGTACGACGAGGATTCCGCGGCCGACCTCGACTACGCCCGCGAGCTGGGGCTGCCCCTGCCCGGTCGGGATGAAATCATCCGTTTTGACGAGTTCTTCATGCAATAATGGAACGCACCCATTACATCATCAGGCGTCTGTTGCTGGTGATCCCGACTTTCATAGGCATTACCTTTGCCTGTTTCGCACTGTGCCAGTTCATTCCCGGCGGGCCGGTAGAGCAGGCAATCATGGCGATGCGCGGAGTCGGCGACGGTTCCGTGGACGCAGCCGCGGCTGCCGGACCAAGCGGTATCTCCCCGGAACAGCGCAAGGCCCTGGAGCAACATTTCGGTTTTGACAAACCCTTGCTGCAACGCTACTGGAAGTGGCTGGTCACCGACCGTATCGGTATGGCGGTCGATTCCTACAAATACCCGAACAAGACCGTGCTGCAGCTCATTGTCGAGCGCTTCCCGGTGTCGCTTATCTTCGGCCTGACCGGTTTTTTCCTGACCTACCTGGTGTGCATCCCACTGGGTATAGCAAAAGCCGTCAGAAACGGTTCCTGGTTTGACACCGCCAGCAGCGTGCTGGTATTCATCGGCTATGCGATACCCGCGTTCGCGTTCGGCATGTTGCTGAAGATGTTCTTTTCCGGCACCACGGAAGGCCTGTGGGACATCTTTCCCGTGAGCGGCTTCACCTCGGAGAACTTCGCTGAACTGTCGGCGATGGAGCAGGCCAAAGACCTGTTCATGCACATGTTCCTGCCGGTCACCTGTTACATGATCGGTAACTTTGCGGTACTCACGCTATTGATGAAGAACAGCCTGTTGGAGCAAATCAGCCAGGATTACGTGCGCACCGTGCTTGCGAAGGGAGCCACGTTCCAACGGGCGATCTGGGGGCATGCGTTCAGAAACTCGCTGATCCCGATTGCCACGGGCTTCGGCAGCATCTTTACGCTGATTTTTGCCGGGTCGGTGCTGATCGAAAAGGTGTTCGAAATCCCGGGCATGGGACTGCTGAGCCTGGACGCGATCGTCAGCCGCGATTACATGGTATTCATGGGCATCCTCGCGCTCACTTCCTTGCTGGCGCTGGTCGGCAGGATATTTTCCGATGTCTGCTACATGTTCATCGATCCGAGAATTCATTTTGACGCATGAATATGACTGACTGGTTCGACCCCATCACGCGCAAGCGCTTGCAGCGATTTCGCGAGTACCGGCGCGCCTACTACTCGCTGCTGATCATCGTATTGCTGTACCTGGCCAGCCTGGTGGCAGAGGTAATCTGCAATGATCGCCCGCTGTTTGTACGCTATGAAGGCAATTCCTATTTCCCGGTGCTGTTCTTCTACCCGGAGGACACATTCACCGGCAATGGCCTGCTGACCCGTCCCGATTACAAGCGCATCGACGCCTCTGCAAACTTCCGGGATAACCCGGACAACTACATGGTGTTCCCACTGATCCCGTTTGGCCCCAATGAGATCATCCCCGCCGCCTCCGTTCCGGTGAGCAACGAGGTGGAGATCGAGGTGCGGCGCGCACCCAGGGTGGCTTCCGTGAATATCGACCGGGACTTTTACGTGCGCCGCGAGCAGCGCGCCGGGTGGTTCTTCCCACGGTCGGACAGTGAGCTAACGGGACTGGACATCCGTACCGTTTATGCACTGCCCGAATCGTTCATTGAGGCCCTGGAACTGCGTTTCGCCAACCGCACAGCAAGACCATATTCCCAGGTATTCGAGGAAAGTTCGGACACACCAGGGGTGGAACTCAGCCTGTCCCCGTACAAGCCACGCAACAGGCCGCCTGAAACCGTCAGGATAGTGTTGCGGGAACATGCCGGCGGGACTCTGCAAGAGACCTGGTTATACAATCCTGAAAGCGGCCAAATCAGCGCTGCCGGGGAATTCTGGGGCGTGATCCCACCGGAACTCCGGGAAGAGATACGCACTCGCGCCGCAACGCGGGTCACGGACCCTGTGCGCGACCTGCGCGTGGCACATGCAGGCAGCGATTATCGTATTTCGTTCATCAAGGAGGATGTGCGCTTCCCGTTCCGCCCGGTCGGCCCACACCTGTTCGGTCTGGACGATAGCGGGCGCGACGTACTGGCGCGCATCTTCTACGGCCTGCGCACCTCGCTCAACTTCGGTCTGCTGCTGGTCGTGACATCCATGCTGATCGGCACGGTTATCGGCTCCATCCAGGGGTATTACGGCGGCAGGATCGACCTGACCGGACAACGCCTGACCGAGATCTGGGAAGCGCTGCCGTTTCTGTACGTGCTCATCCTGCTGGGCTCGGTCTACGGCCGCAGTTTTGTGCTGCTGCTGGTCGTCTACGGCCTGTTCAACTGGATTGCGATCTCCTATTACATGCGCGCGGAATTCCTGCGCCTGCGTAACCAGCAGTTTGTCGAGGCGGCCCAGTGCCTCGGGCTGCCGGACCGTAAGATACTGTTCCGGCATATCCTGCCCAACGCGCTGGTGCCGCTGACCACGTTCTTCCCGTTCTCCCTGGTCGGCGCCATCGGTACCCTGGCCGCGCTGGACTACCTCGGCTTCGGCCTGCCGCCGCCCACGGCAAGCTGGGGGCAATTGCTGGCCCAGGCGCAGGCACAGCCATCCTGGTGGCTGATCCTGTATCCCAGCCTGGCCCTGTTCCTGGTGATCCTCCTGTGCGTGTTTATCGGCGAAGGGGTGCGCAATGCGTTTGACCCCAGGAAGTTTACCCGCCTGGAGTGACCGCGTTGTGAGAACTTCAGAGAAACTCCTGTCAGTCAGCGACTTGACGGTGCATTTTGACACCGACGAGGGCGTTGTCGAGGCGGTGAACAACGTCAGCCTCGAGATCCGGCCCGGCGAGATTGTCGGGCTGGTAGGCGAGTCCGGCTCCGGCAAGACCGTGACCGCGCAAAGCATCCTGCGCCTGGTGGCGCGCCCACCTGCCCGTTTTATCAGCGGTTCGGTCATGTTCAACGGCGACGACCTGCTGACCTTGCCCATTGAACGCCTGCGGCGCATCCGCGGCGCCGGCATCAGTATGATCTTCCAGGAACCGATGACTGCGCTGTCGCCGCTGCACAAGGTCGGCCGGCAACTGATTGAGATGTTGCGCTTCCACACTGACATGGATGCGGAGGCGGCCTGGAACTTCAGCGTGGAATGGTTGGACAAGGTGGGTCTGCCGGACCCGGAACAACGAATGTCGTTCTACCCCCACCACCTGTCCGGCGGCATGCGCCAGCGCGTGATGATTGCGATGGCCCTGATGCTGAAGCCCCGCTTGATCATCGCGGATGAACCCTCTACCGCGCTGGACGTGACGGTTCAGGCACAGATCTTCAAGTTGCTGATGCGTATGAAGGAAGACAACACCTCGATGCTGCTGATCACCCATGACCTGGCGGTAGTCTGGGAGGTCTGCGATCGAATCTACGTAATGAAGGACTCGCGGCTGGTCGAACAGGGCGATATCGAACCGGTATTCAACAAACCGGCCCATGACTATACCCGTGCCCTGTTACGCGCGGTGCCGAGACTCTACGGGCCGGAGGACAGCGAACAACGGACAAAAGCCAGAACAGAGAAAACCCGAGCCGCCGAGAAGGGTTTGATCCGGGTGAAAAACCTGCGGGTGTGGTTCCCGGTGAAGTCAGGCCTGTTTGCACGCACCACCGACCATGTCAAGGCTGTGGACGATATCGACCTGGCCATAACCGCAGGGACGACTGTGGGCCTGGTGGGTGAATCGGGATCAGGCAAAACCACGCTGGGGCGCGCCGTCATCGGCCTCCAACCTGCGCACTCAGGCAGCATCGTGTTTGAGGGCACGGAGATAAGCGGCCTGAACAAACGCCGCATGAAACCCTGGCGGCGCAACCTGCAGATGATTTTCCAGGACCCTTATTCAACGCTGAACCCGCGTATGACGGTCATGGATATCCTGACGGAAGGACTCAGGGAACACGGCCTGCTGGACATGCCGAAACAGGACAAGGCCGTGCAACTGCTGGAAGAGGTGGAACTGCGGGCGGACATGGCCGGCCGCTACCCGTTCGAGTTCTCCGGGGGTGAGCGCCAGCGTATCAGCATTGCCCGGGCGCTGTCACTGGAGCCAAAGTTCATCGTCTGCGACGAGGCTGTCAGTGCGCTGGATGTGACCATACAGGCGCAGATCATCGACCTGCTGCGCCGGTTACAGGCGCGCTACGGCATCGCCTACCTGTTCATCTCCCACGATCTCAGCGTGGTCAGGCAACTGTCCCGGCAAGTACTGGTGATGTACCGGGGCAAAATCGTGGAACGCGGCAAGACCGAAGACGTCATCTTCAATCCGCAACACGAATACACCCGCACATTGCTGGACGCAGTCCCCGTTCCCGGCGACCTGCAACGGCGGCGGAACATGCGTGCAGGAAAATGACTGGTTTGCGCACCGCGGTTCTGTTGGCGCCGGTATTGCTCATTGCCTCCTGCGGCTTCAATCACGAAACCAATGTCGAGCGCGGCACACGCGCGGGGGTCTTGCACATTGGCAACGGCGATGAGCCGCGCGAACTCGATCCCCATGTCGTCACCGGCAGTATCGAGCATAACCTGTGCCTGGCCCTGCTCGAAGGATTACTGGGCCGGCACCCGCAGACCCTGGAGCTTGTGCCTGGCGTGGCCCGCGCCTGGGAAGTGAGCGATGACGGCAGAAGATACGTATTTCACCTGCGTGAAGATGCCAGGTGGTCCAACGGTGATCCGGTAACGGCCGCTGACTTCGTTTATTCATGGCGCCGGGCGCTGCTGCCCGCGCTGGGCAACAACTATGCGTACATGCTGTTTTACATCAGCAATGCAGAGCGCTTCCATCGGCGGGAAATTACGGATTTCGCCGAGGTGGGCGTGAAGGCGCCCGACGACCTGACCCTGGAGGTCGAACTGCACAACCCGACGCCTTTTTTCCTGCAGTTGCTGACACACATGAGTTACTTCCCGGTACACGGGCCGACGATTGAAGCGTTCGGCGCGCCCGACGAGCGCGGCACCGGCTGGACGCGGCCGGGGAACCACGTGGGTAACGGTCCGTTTAAACTGTCAGAATGGGTGCTCAACCGCAGCATCGTGGTGGAGAAAAACGACCATTACTGGGATGCCGGTCGCGTCAAGCTGAACCGGATCGTGTTCTACCCGATTCAGAATGCGACCACGGAAGAGCGCATGTTCCGTGCCGGCCAGTTGCACATCACCGGCACCACGCCGCTGGACAAGGTCGCATACTACCGGCAGGAACGGCCGGACGTGCTGAAACTGTTTCCTTTCTTCTCTACCTATTACTACCTGTTCAACACGGACGCCCCGCCGCTGGACCGGGCAATGGTCAGGCAGGCCCTGACCCTGTCCATCGACCGGCAACAGATAGTGGAGAAAATCACCAGGGCGGGAGAAATTCCGGCGTTCAGCTACACCCCGCCGGAAGTAAACGGCTACCGCGCCGAAGACGGGTTTCGCTATGATGTGGAACAGGCCAGGGTACTGCTGGCCGAGGCCGGTTATCCCGCCGGCGCGGGATTCCCTCCGCTTGAGCTGATGTATAACACCTCCGAGGGCCACCGCCGTATTGCCATTGCGATACAGCAGATGTGGAAAACCGCGCTGAACATTGACGTCACGCTGGTAAACCAGGACTGGAAGGTGTACCTGGACAAACGCGACAGCCGCGACTACCAGGTGGCGCGGGCCGGCTGGATTGGCGATTACCTGGACCCGAATACCTTTCTCGATATGTACATGACCAACAGTGGCAATAATGATACCGGCTGGTCGAACCCCCGTTATGATGCACTGATAACACAGGCCGGCGCGACCACGGATCAGGATCGCCGTTTTGCGCTGTTCCGGGAAGCGGAAGCCATCCTGATGACGGAATTGCCCATCATGCCCATCTATACCTACATGAGCAAGGCCCTGGTCTCACCGGACGTGCACGGCTGGTTCCCGAACATACTGGACATCCATCCGTATAAATACATCTCCCTGGTTCAATCCACAGATGGTTAAATTCATTTCAGGGCGCTTGTTACAGGCCATCCCGGTGTTGTTTGCGGTCAGCGTTATCACCTTCCTGCTGATCCATGCGGCGCCCGGCGGACCCTTCGCGGAAGAAAAGGCAGTGCCGCCGGAAGTGCTGAAACACCTGAATGAACGCTACAAGCTGGATCAGCCGATCCATGTGCAGTTCCTGGATTACATCAGCCATGCCGTACGCGGCGACCTGGGGCCGTCTTTCAAGTATCCCGGCAGGTCGGTGAACGAGATCATCGCCGCCGGCTTCCCGGTCACGCTGGAGCTGGGGTGTTACGCGCTGCTGTTCGCGTTGCTGCTCGGTATCGGCAGCGGCGTGTGCGCGGCCCTGGGACCAAACACCTTGCAGGACTATCTGCCGATGACGTTTGCAACCGTGGGCATCTGTCTGCCCGCGTACGTGCTGGGCCCGTTGCTGGCGCTGGTGTTCGGCATCTGGCTCGAATGGCTGCCCGTAGCCGGCTGGGAGCTGGTGCCGGGAGACAAGATCCTGCCGTCCGTTACCCTGGGGTCAGTGTATGCCGCCTATGTCGCCCGGTTAAGCAGGGGCGGCATGCTGGAGACCTTGTCGCGGGATTTTATCCGTACCGCCCGCGCCAAGGGCTTACCCGAAGCGGTGATCATTGTCCGCCATGCGATGCGCGTGGGCCTGCTGCCGGTGGTGTCTTTCCTGGGACCGGCAATGGCGGGGTTATTAAGCGGTTCGTTCGTGGTTGAAACCATCTTCCAGGTCCCCGGGCTGGGCCGCTACTTCGTGCAGGGCGCGTTCAATCGTGACTACACGTTGATCATGGGCACCACCTTGTTGTTTGCGTCGTTGATCATCCTGTTCAACCTTATTGCCGACGTAATACTTGCCTGGCTGGACCCCAGGGTGCGGGACGAGACCATCAATGGCTGACCGGCTGAATACGATCAGCGTGTCGCCCCGCCAGGACGCCTGGCGCAGGCTCAAGCAGAACAAACCTGCGATGTTCGGACTGTTCGTGCTGGCGCTGCTTATCGCAGTGTCGATCCTGACGCCGTGGATTACCCCTTATTCCTACGCAGAGCAGAACCTGGAACTGGGACCCGTTCCGCCCTCGGCCGCCCACTGGCTGGGCAGCGACCTGTTCGGCCGCGACCTGCTCACCAGGATGCTGTACGGTAGCCGAATCTCGTTGGCAGTGGGCTTTATTGCCACTGCCGTCGCATTGCTTATCGGCGTAACCTGGGGCGCGCTGGCCGGTTACCTGGGAGGCCGCATCGACGCGTTGATGATGCGTGCGGTGGACGTGCTGTACGCGTTACCGTTTACCATCTTCATCATCCTGTTGATGGTCGTCTTCGGCAATAACATCATCCTGCTGTTTCTGGCCATCGGTGCGGTGGAGTGGCTGACCATGGCGCGTATCGTGCGCGGTCAGGTGCTGCACGTGAAACAGCAGGAGTTTATCGAAGCGGCAGTCAGCCTCGGGCTGACCCGCATCCAGATCATCAGCAAACATGTGATACCCAACATCATGGGACCGGTGATCGTATATGCGACGCTGACTGTTCCCAATGTCATCCTGCTGGAATCATTCCTCAGCTTCCTGGGCCTGGGCATTCAACCGCCGCAAAGCTCCTGGGGCCTGCTTATTGCATACGGCGTGGAAACCATGGAGGAATACCCCTGGTTGCTGCTGTTCCCGGCAGCGCTGCTGTCGCTGACACTGTTCTCGCTTAACTTTCTCGGCGACGGCCTGCGCGATGCGATTGGCAACAGGTAAATGAGCCACAGAGAACACAGAGGGCACAGAGTTAAAGAATCTCAAATTTAGTGGGAGCATCCCTATGAATATACTCAATAAACCGAACAGTGCCCCCGATCAACTCTGTGTTCTCTGTGTCCTCTGTGGCAAAACTTAACCGTAGATGTACAAATACTTTTTTGCATGGCAAAATGATGCCATGAGAAATAGGACATTGAGGGGGAAACCATGGGTCTGTTAACAGGTAAGCGCGCGCTTATCGTGGGGGTTGCAAGCAATCGCTCCATCGCCTGGGGGATTGCCGGGGCGATGCACCGGGAAGGGGCGGAACTGGCCTACACCTACCAGAATGAAAAACTGCAGGGGCGGGTTGAAAAGTTCGCCGAGGAAACGGGTTCGGATATCACACTGCCCTGTGATGTGGCCAGCGATGCGGCAATCAATGAGATGTTCACCAGCCTCGGTGAGCGCTGGCCGCAGCTTGACATCCTGGTCCATTCCGTCGCGTTTGCCGACCGGGAGCTGTTGGAGGGCGATTACCTTGGCAGCATCACCCGGGAAGGTTTCCTTAATGCCCAGGATATCAGCGCTTACAGTTTTGCCGCGCTGGGCAGGGGCGCCCGCCCGCTGATGCAGGGCCGTAACGGCGCGATGCTGACTCTCACCTATATCGGCTCGGTCAGGGCCATGCCCAACTACAACGTGATGGGGATCGCCAAGGCCAGCCTTGAGGCCAACGTGCGTTACATGGCGGCTGACCTGGGCCCGGAAGGCATACGCGTCAATGCGATCTCGGCGGGTCCGATACGAACGCTGGCCGCATCAGGCATCAAGGGGTTAAGAGGCTTTCTCAACCATGTGGAGAAAGTCTCTCCACTGCGCAGGAACGTTACCATTGAGGAAGTCGGTAACGTGGCCGCGTTCCTCTGTTCCGATCACGCCTCAGCGGTCACCGGAGAGATCACCTATGTCGATTGCGGTTATAACGTGGTCGGCAGCGAGGGGCAGGAATAACACTGCGCCACCACCCAAACAACCATATCTCAACTAACAGGATTCCCTGACCATGCATAACAATAACTGGTTATTATGGGCATTGCTCATCGCTGCCATAGCCGGCATTTTCTGCGGCTGGTTCTTCGGCCACACCATGATCGCTATCGAATGGGTTGGTGAACTGTTCCTGGACGCGCTGAAAATGACCATCATTCCCCTCATCGTTGCCGCTGTCATCAGCGGTATTGCATCCCTGGGTTCAAGTACCGGTGGTCTCAAACGCCTGGGCGGGATGACTGTGCTCTATTATTTCTGCACCACTGCCATCGCGGTTCTGGTGGGCCTGCTGATCGTCAACATCGTCCAGCCGGGCGCCGGGGTAACGGAAGTAAGCCAGGCGGTGCCGGAACGGGTCAGCGGCAAGGAGAGCACTGGCTTTGTGGAGATCATTCGCTCATTGATCGGTTCCAATATCATCGCTTCCGCCGCCGAAACAAAGCTGCTGGAAGTGATTGTATTCTCGATACTTTTTGCCGTCGCCCTGACAACTATCGGCGACCGCGGCAAACCCCTGGTCGCGTTTTTTGACGGGCTAAACGAGGTGATGATAAAAATCGTCATCTGGATCATGTATTTTGCGCCAATCGGTATCTTCGCGCTGATCGCATCCAAGTTGGGCGACACCGGCGGCGGCGAACAATTCTGGCGCGAAATCTCCGCCGTGGGCAAATACATGATGACCGTCATTCTTGGACTGGTCCTGCACTTTTTCGTGCTGTTGACTATCCTGCTGGTCGTCAGCCGGCGCGGCCGCCAGTTTGTCGTGACCATGTCCAAGGCATTGATAACGGCATTCGGCACCGCGAGTTCATCGGCGACCCTGCCGTTAACGATGGAGTGCGCGCTGGAAGCCAACGTAGACAAGCGCGCGGTGAAATTCGTCCTGCCCCTTGGCTCCACGGTCAACATGGACGGTACCGCACTGTACGAGGCGGTGGCAGTGATGTTTATCGCCCAGGCTTACGGGATTTACATGGCCCCATCCGATCAGGTCGTCATATTCATCACCGCAACCCTGGCGGCCATCGGCGCCGCGGGCATACCGGAGGCCGGCCTGGTGACCATGGTCATCGTGCTCACAGCCGTGGGACTGCCGATGGAAGGCATTGGCCTGTTACTAGCCGTAGACTGGTTCCTGGATCGGCTTAGAACCACCGTCAATGTCTGGGGCGACAGCGTAGGCTCGACAGTGATAGAGAGAATCTGCTTCCGGTAGCAGACGCAAATCCCTGGGAAACCCTGAAAGCGCAGGCGTCTCGCTAGTTGGCGGCACGTCCACTCTACCAGGGTGAGTTTTGTCGCCATCCTGAGCTCGATCACAGGCACCCTGCCTGTCCCGGGCTGAACGCCGATCTACAGAAGTGTGATTTTGCCCCCGCCTGCCTGCGGGCGGTACGCCCGCACTCCCAGTGAATACGGGTTTACAGTGATTCCTCGTAAATCGTGATATCTGCTTCCGCTTGCAGGCTTTCGTTGAAGCCCGCCCATGCCGAAGCAGTACGGGCCTGCAGCAGTTGCCCGCGCACGGTATCGAGTTCCTCAGTTTCTATCCCGTCCGAGTCTGCCCTGCTCACGGAATGGACAATGAAGACAACATAATCCCCGGTTCCAAGGGAAGTCCCGTCAAAGATCGCCTGGTCACCCTCCGGAACCCCTGCCCTGAACGCAGACCGCAACACGGCCCGGTTAACGCTTTCATCATCCTGGGTGACGCCTTGGGCAGTTATCCACTCCAGGGAAAACTCACCGGCCAGGTCTTCCTTCGACTTCCCTTGGCGTAACTGCTCCAGGATTGCCTCTCCCTTTTCCTGAGTCCGGTCCCTGGCCTGCTCGAACTTCAGGCGCGTGACGATTTCATCGCGCACCTCGCCCATGGAAGTTTTGAAGGTGGGCAGGTGGTCGAGTACCCGTAACACCATGTAACGGTCATTCTCCAGTTCCAGGAGTTCGCTGTTGTTCTCTTCCAGCAGTACTTCATTACTGAAGGCCGCAGCCATCACACCCGGTTCGGAGACTATGCCTGCACCGGGGTCTTCCCGGCTCAGGTAATCACTGGACTGTAACTCCAGTCCCAGTTCTTCCGCGGCCACTTCCAGCGTATCCGGGTTTTCATAGGTGAGGCCTGCCAACCGGTCCGTAAGCTCATACAACTGTTGCTCGGCTTTTTCCTGACGCAGGTCCTGCTCCACCTCTTCGCGCCGGGTATCGAGGGTGGCATCCGTTCCCTCCTGGATTTCATCCACGGACATGATGTGGAAGCCGAGCCGGGACTGCACCGGTTCGCTGATCTCTCCCTCCTGCATGGAAAAAACGACCTCGTCTACTTCTTCTTCCATTGCGCCTTTTGTGAGAAAGCCAAACTCGCTGAACTCGATTACATCTTCATACTGTCCGGAATGATTGACCACCACATCTTCCCAATTCTCGCCTTGCAGGACCAGTTCATACAACTCGGTGGCCTTCGCCTTCATCTCTTCTACGGTTTCCTCCGCAGGTTCCTCCGGCAGGTTGACCAAAATCTGTTTGACCTTGCGGGTTCCTTCCACCTGATAATTCTGCCTGTTATCCTCGAAATAGGCCTCAAGCTCCCCGTCTTCCAGGTATACCTCTTCAGCAATCTTGGCAAGGGATAACACCAGGTAGCCAATCCTGACCCGTTCCGGTTCCATGAAACGGCCTTCTTGCTCGTAGTAGGCCTGAATTTCCTCGTCGGTCGGCTCAATGGCCTCTTTCAATTCATCGGAGGACAGCATGGCATAGGACAGGTCTCGAGCCTGGTACAGAATGCCCGAATAGCCTGAAACCTCCGGTTGTGTGACAAATTCCGTTGTGACCACTGCGCTGCGAAGCTGATCGACCGCCATATCCTCTTTGATCATGGCCAGGAAGCCGGGAGGCGTTAAGCCGTTTTGACTTGCCGTGACTTCAAACATGGCCATATTGAACCCGTTATCGTCATTAAACGCAGGAATCTGCCGGATAAGCTGCCATGCCTCCTCGTCGCTGACGTACAGACCGGCTTTTTTCCCTGCCTGTCCCAGCAGTTCGTCCTGGATCAGGTCCTCGGTCACCCGTTGTTTTATCAGCGGCTCGGTTTCCTCCCTGACCGGTGAACCCGACATGGACTGCCATTGCGCGCGCATATCCTGGTAGGCACGCTGGAAGTCCGCCAGGGTTATCTCCTCACCATTGACCTCAATGGCAATAATTCCGCCGGACTGTTCAAAATAATAGTTGATGCCCCAGAACGCGAAAGGAATGATCATAATTGTGAAGATGACAACAGCCACCCAGCCTTTCACCTGATCCCTGATCATCTGTAACATATTGCTAAACCTGCCTGATTGATAGTGTATTGCGGGTGCAAAGATTACGGCGAAACCCCGAACCTGTCAATCACTCTAACCCGAAATTTTTGTATATTGTAAGGTGGATTTGCTACAATATTAAATGGTTGGCAGATGCAATTTCTGCAGATGGGGGGGGCTAATGATAAAATTTGCCGGGCTGGTTATTGTGCTGTTATCGGCGCTGTCAGCATGCTCGGACAAGCAGCATGACCCTGCCGATGAGATCCTGATTAAGCGTGTCACGCTGATCGACGGGACCGGCGCTCAGCCACAGGTCGGTGTCGATATACGCATATCCGCCGGGAGGATTGCTGAAATCGGCGCTGACTTATCGACTGCACCAAACACAGAGACGATTGACGGCAGCGGGAAATATATGATTCCCGGTTTGATCGACGCACATGTCCACCTGGATGCGCCGATTGTCTTTCAACTCACATCCGATGAGAAAGCGCAGATCATCGAACATACCCCGAAGGCTTTTCTGTACAACGGTGTCACCGCGGTTCTGAACGTTTCCTCAGACGTGGACTGGATTTTCGAGCAACGTCAGGCCGAGCGAGATGGCCGGTTGCTGTCCCCGCGCATCTATGCCATGGGCCGTTCATTTACGCCGGTAGATGGTTGGGGCAGCAGGCATGGCGGCGCCCTGGCAAATCCCGAGGAAGCGCTGGAACGGGCACGCGACTACATCAGCCGGGGCACGGATGGTTTCAAGGTGATCATTGAGGACGGCCTGGGCGCTTCCGGGACTTATATCAGGATGAGCGATGAGATGATGATGGCTATTTCAAACATTGCCCAGGAGAACGATGTTCCCATCTATACCCATGCCATCAACCTGGATGAATTCCATTCGGCTGTCGCCATGTCTTCCACGGCGATTGTCCACGGGCTCGAAGACCCGATCCCGCCGGGCGATACCATCCTGCAGGACATGGTAGAGAATAACGTGATGCTTGTTCCCACCCACAGCCTCTGGGAGGCGTTCCTGCGTCACGACGAAACCGCGGCAGATCTGAATGATCCGATTTTGCGCGACAGTGTTCCCCATTTTCTGCTCGATTATATGCAGGACCCTGCATACCGCGCCGAGGAGACTCGCCGCTTCCTGGCGGTTGCCAATATGCCGGTTTACCAATGGGCCGAAGAGAAGATACCGGTATTTCGTGAGAATATCCTGAAGGCGCACCAGGCAGGTGTTGTGCTTGCCACAGGCACCGACGCCGGTGGGCCGGTCGGCTATAACTTCCAGGGCTACAATCTGCCTTGGGAAGTCAAACTGTTCGTGCAAGCGGGCTTGACTCCGATGGAAGCCCTGGTGGCGGCTACCCGCAACGGCGCCCGGGTGATTGGCGTTGAGGATCAACTGGGAACAGTGGAAGTCGGCAAACTGGCCGACCTGCTGATCCTGATGGCCAATCCACTGGAAGACATCGAAAACATCCACCAGATAGAAACCGTAGTATACAAAGGCAAGGCTTATCCGCGTAGCGTGTTTGCCTACCAACCCTCTAATACAGGAGATGAAAAATGAACCGACCAAAGAGCTTTTTAATTTATGGAGTTCGTTATGTTCTATCCAGTTGTATACTTGTTCTAACGTTTGGATTTGCGCCCTTGGCGCAGTCCCAGATCGAAGAAATTGTAGTAACCGCCACCAAGCGCGGCGATGCATTGATCCAGGATATACCGTTATCCGTCCAGGCGATCAGCGGGGACAGCTTGCAAGAGGCAGGCGCGCTGGATTTCAATGATTATTACCGCCAGATACCGGGATTGAGCGTTGTCGACCAGGGCCCCGGTGACAAACGTTACATCGTACGCGGCATCATGTCCGCCGGCGCCGGGACCGTTGGCCTGTATTTCGATGAAATAGTGGTCACCGGAAATATGCTGACCACGGATGGCGGAAGATCGATAGATATCAAGCTGTTCGATATGGATCGTATAGAAGTGTTAAAAGGGCCCCAGGGAACGACTTTCGGCTCAAGCTCACTTTCCGGAGCTATCAGGTGGATCCCGGCGTATCCGGATATGACCCAGGCTTCTATGGATGTCGGCGCGGGTTTCAATTCCACCCGCCACTCGGACGGACTGGGTTATACAGTGGACGCTATGGTTAACATACCCATCGTCAAGGACAGGGTGGGACTCAGGTTTGCCGGGATCAAGATCGATAATGACGGTTATATCGATAATCAGTTCCGGGAGGACGCCAATGATGATGACACCGAAGCCTTGCGCGGCATACTGGCTGTCCAGGTTACGGACAACCTGAAATTTTCAATCATGGGCATGCACCAGGACGCAAAAACCCATGCCCGTGCCGGATGGATGGATCAGTTGATTGATCTTCCCGCAAGCCCGACACTCAACGGCGGCCCCACGCCCACCAGGTACTACAATACCGACTTGTCCGATGCCGGTTTTCTTGACAAGAGCAACATGTACAACGTCAAGTTTGAGTATGATCCCGACTGGGGCAATGTGATCTTCACCTCATCCCTGCTCCAGCGTGATACTGACCTTAACCGGGATGCCTCCGCAGAGATTGAGATCATCACCCGCCTGGGATTTCCTGCGGACGGTACAGGACAGTCATATATCGTCCAGCCCCAGAATCGTGAGCTGTTCACCAATGAAATCCGTTTCGCCTCCAGTTGGGACAGTCCTTTCCAGGTGTTGATCGGCGGGTTCCGCCAATCTGAGGAACGTTTCTTCAGGAGCAAGGTAATAACCGTGGATCCGGTATCCGGCAGAATCACTCCTGAGTCGATTTCATTGCTGGACCGCACGGTTGACACATCAGTTGACGAGAAGGCGTTGTTCGGTGAATTGTCCTGGGACGTAACAGAACAACTGAACGTGACGGGCGGTTTCCGCTGGTTTGATTTCAACCTCGTGGAAAACGCCGCAGCGGTTACCGGCTTCCCTGGAAGACCCGGCAGCGGACCCGGCCCGCAACTTGCATTTGGCGAGAAAGACATCATTTTCAAGGCAAATGTGTCCTTTGAAATGACGGATGACATCTTGGGCTACTTTCAGTTTGCCCAGGGATTCCGTTCAGGCGGCCCGAACGACCAGACTGCCGCCAGTATTGCCGGCGTGACCATCCCCGCGGGCTTCGGTTCCGACTCGGTGGACAGTTACGAAGTCGGGATCAAAAGCGCCTGGATGGATAATAAGCTGATCTTTAACGGCGCGTTTTATTTGCTAGACTGGACTGATATTCAGGCCCGACAACAGGCAACCGCACCGGGCGGACTGACCTTCTCCTACCGGGGCAATGGCGGCTCTGCGGAGACCATCGGAATGGAGCTGCAAGGCCAGTTCTACCCCATGGAAGGACTGCAGTTCGGGTTTACCGTGAACTACAATGATGCGGAACTGACCGCTGATGCGCCCATACCAGCCAACGGTATGGATGGCGATAAAATCCCCCATGTGCCGGAATTTTCCTTCAGTCTTAACGGCCGCTATGAACGGCCCCTGGGTTGGAACGATTGGACCGGATTCATCAGTGGCGATTTCTCCTGGGTGGATGAACAGAGAAGCCAGTTAAGGCCGACTTTTATCACCTACCGCGAGATGGATGATTACTCCATCCTGAACCTGAGAGCCGGGGTAGACGGCGCTGGCTGGTCGGCCGTATTAAGCATCGAAAACGTGCTGGATGAGGATGAGACTCTCGCGTACCTCTTCAACGGCGGCAACCAGCCATCCCGCCTCGGCCTGCCTGGCTGGGTTCCGCCCGGTATGGTCCGTCCCTGGCCGCGCATGGTCTCATTTTCGCTACGCAAATCATTCGATTTATAAATAACGGTAGCTCTGAACAAGTCCATCCAGGACTTGTTCAGAGCGCGCCTTCTGAGGGCGTATATGACATATTAACCCAACTGAAACAAATAGTTAGAGAGGTCCGACCTTCTAGAAGGCTCTAGAAAACTAGACGCCCGCGCTCCTTCTTAACGTAGCCACCGTACCACTCCCGCGGAAGCGGGAGTCCAGTTGAATACTGTGTCGCCCGCAGGGCGACCCCCTAGAAAGCCTAGAAACCTAAAATGCTAGAAAGTAGAAAGCTATGCAATATAAACAATATCTTCTTATATCGGCGTTGATTGCATTCATCGCAATCAGTCCGACTACATCAAGTGTGTCCGATAATCTTGTCTACCAAGCTGAAACGGAATCAGTCTCGTCTTGTGAATTAGCTCCTGATCCTCAGAAAAAAACATTGGAATGGTACCGGTCGGCGGCCGAACAAGGTGATGCCTATGCCCAGTGTTCGCTTGGGGTGTTGTATAGCATGGGAGATGGCTTGCCGAAGGACTATGCCGAAGCTGTGAGATGGTACCGGCTGGCTGCTGAACAAGGCCATACAATCGCGCAGTTTAATTTGGGAAAGATATATGAGAAGGGCCAAGGCGTGATACAGGATGACACCGAAGCAGTGAAATGGTATCGGCTCGCTGCCGAACAAGGTTATACATATGCACAACACAACTTGGGATTCATGTATGGGCAAGGCCGGGGCGTAATACAGGATGATACCGAAGCGGTGAAATGGTATCGGCTCGCTGCCAAACAGGGTGATGCATACGGACAGAACAACTTGGGGTTCAGGTATAAGCATGGCCTAGGTGTAACACAGGACGATACCGAAGCGGTGAAATGGTTCCGGTTGGGCGCTGAACAGGGTCTTGCTGTCGCGCAGCATAACCTGGGACTCATGTATGAACAAGGACGCGGGATAAAACGGGACGATGTCGAAGCAGTAAAATGGTATCGGCTGGCTGCTGAGCAGGGTGATGCGGAAGCACAGCACAGCCTGGGGAACATGTATGCTCAAGGTAATGGTTTAAGACGGAATCATATCAGAGCAGTGGAATGGTATCGGCTGGCCGCTGAACAGGGTCATATCATTTCACAATACAATTTAGGAGTGATGTATGAAAAAGGCCAGGGCGTGATACAGGATGACACTGAAGCAGTGAAATGGTATCGGCTCGCTGCAGAACAAGGCGATACAGATGCACAGCTCTATTTGGGACAGATGTATGAGCAAGGCCGTGGCCTGCCACAGGACCATACTGAGGCAATGCGGTGGTTTCAGTCAGCGGCTGAACTGGGTAACGAAAAGGCGCAATATTACTTGGGCAATATATATCGGCAGGGGCGATACGTGCCTAAGGATGATGCCCTGGCAGTGCAATGGTACCAGTTGGCTGCGGCAAAGGGCCACATGTTTGCACAACACAATTTGGGGGTCATGTATGCAGAAGGCACCGGGGTAGAACAGAACGATAATGAAGCTGTAAAATGGTTTCGACTGGCTGCTGAAAAGGGCGATTCATACGCTCAGATTAATTTGGGATACGCATATATGAACGGTATCGGCGTAACACAGGATGATACTGAAGCAGTGAAATGGTTTCGGTTAGCCGCTGAAAAAGGTGATCCGCGTGGGCAGTACTTGCTGGGAACGATATATCTCGATGGACGCGGCGTCAATCAGGATATTGTATCAGCGCACATGTGGTACAGCCTGGCCGGGAGAAATGTCGATTCTTATCGCAATATGAGCGACCAGATTGCGTCGAAAATGACGCGGAAACAACGTTCACGTTCAAAAAAGATGATGCGAGAGTGGCTCGCAAAAACGGCGAAGTGAACCTGGTTTAATAATGACAATTATCCTGGCCGATTCAAGTGAGAGTATGATGCGGCTTCTGGTTCATCGTGAATACCTGTTTCGGTTGAACGTGAACACTTTTCAGGTGGCCCCGGAACCGCTGCTCATACTCTGTAAATGGCCGTTAACGGTACGTCATATGCGCCCGCAACGCATGAGGATGGATAGGGTCATACCAATCCAGCCTGCTTGATTTGAGGGGAACAGGATCTGCTTATCTAAAAATCCATATGTGAAAATCAAATGCCCATGCAATATAAACAATATCTTCTTATATCGGCGTTGATTGTATTAATCGCAATCAGTCCGACTGCATCAAGTACGCCAGATGATCTTGTTATCATCCAAGGTGAAACAGAAAACGTCTCGTTTTGTGAATTAGCACCTGATCCCCGAGAAAAAACATTGGAATGGTACCGGTCGGCGGCCGAACAAGGTGATGCCTATGCCCAGTGTGTGCTCGGTGTGTTGCATGCAAAGGGTAATGGAGTACCGAAAGATGATGCTGAAGCAGTGAAATGGTATCAGCTGGCTGCCAAACAAGGTCATGCAGCCGCGCAGTACAATTTGGGGCTTATGTATGGTGAAGGACGCGGCGTAATTCAGAACGATAATGCAGCGATGAAATGGTTTCGTCTTGCTGCCGGACAGGATCTCGCTGTCGCACAGAATTACCTCGGGCTCATGTATTCAGAGGGCCGTGGCATAATGAGGCCAAACGATATTGAAGCCGTGAAATGGTTTCGACTGGCTGCGGAACAGGGTTATGCAGGTGGACAGCATAGCCTGGGTTTCATGTATGATGTAGGACGCGGTGTGAAGGATGATACCGAACAATGGGATTATTATGTGGATGAGGAAGGTAGGGCAAGAGGTGGCGAACTAACATGGGATTATACCGAAGCCGTGAAATGGTATCGGCTCGCTGCGAAACAAGGTCATGCAATCGCACAGTACAACTTGGGGTATTTAAATTTATATAAACTATACCCTGGGAATGATGTCGAGGCACTAAAATGGTTTCGGCTGTCCGCCGAACAGGGCTATGCAAGAGCGCAGTATAGCCTGGGCATGGTATATGAACATGCCCGCGGAGTAACACTCGACTATGCCCAAGCAGTGAAATGGTATCGGCTGGCCGCAGAGCAAGGTCTTGCGGGTGCACAGTACCGCCTGGGGAGCATGTATGATAGATGCCGCGGTGTAACAAAGAACTATGCCAAAGCAGCGAAATGGTATCGACTGGCTGCTGAAAAGGGTCATCCAGATGCACAGTACAACATTGGGCTGATGTATGAGCAAGGCCGCGCCGTAACACAAAACCTCGCATTAGCACACATGTGGTTTGAAATCAGCAGGAGGTACAGTGAGCTTCGTAACACTTCTTTTGATATTAAGCGGCTTGAATCAAGGATGACACCGGAACAACTCTCTCAAGCCCAACAGATGACGCGAGACTGGTTGTTAAAACCAGTCACTGACTTAGACTACCGTTTTCATATACCAAAACGACCAAGGATAAGGTCTAGGATCACCAAATGAGGTATAGAGACTATATTTGAATCCTACTGAGCCTGAGCGGATTGCATTAATGATGACACCGGAACTACTATCTCAAGCTCAACAGATGGTGAGAGAGTGGTTTTTAACACCTGTAGAGTGAACCTGATATCGTGCTTTCGGATTCAGTGGATAGGGTAAGACCCTCTTAAAATTCCGACCCCCATAGAAAAATGGCGGAGTGGACGGGACTCGAACCCGCGACCCCCGGCGTGACAGGCCGGTATTCTAACCAAACTGAACTACCACTCCGTTCCACTACAGCGTAACAGTGGTGGGTGCTGAGGGGCTTGAACCCACGACCTCCGCCTTGTAAGGGCGGCGCTCTCCCAACTGAGCTAAGCACCCGTAAGGCATATTATAACAAAAAGATAAAGAAAGCTGAATACAAGATTTCCAGGCCGAAAAATCCCGGCGGGCCGGTTCTAATGGGGAAGTATCGCCTTCGCACCGTCGTCCGGCGCGACTGATTCCTTTTTCACGATAGCAGCCTCGCCTTCCCCGGGTATTGGGTCGGGCATACGCTGCAGTGCGATTTCCAGCACCTCATCAATCCACCGTACCGGCCTGATTTCGAGGTTCTGTTTGATGTTCCTGGGTATCTCGATCAGTTCCCGTTCATTCTCGGTGGGTATCAGCACTGTTTCAATACCGCCGCGTAGCGCCGCCAGCAGTTTTTCCTTCAAACCGCCGATGGGCAACACTTCTCCGCGCAAGGTGATTTCGCCGGTCATTGCGACATTCGCCCGCACCGGGATGCCGGTCAGGGCCGACACCAGCGCGGTACACATAGCCACGCCGGCGCTGGGGCCGTCCTTGGGGGTTGCGCCTTCCGGCACGTGAATATGAAAATCCCGCTCCTTGTAGAAATCCTCGTCGATGCCCAGGAAGCCGCTTCGGCTGCGTACCACCGTGCGCGCCGCCTCGATGGATTCCTTCATCACGTCGCCCAGGTGGCCGGTGCGAATAGCCTCGCCCTTACCCGGCACTACCGTGGCCTCGATGGTCAACAGGTCGCCGCCAATTTCAGTCCAGGCGAGCCCGGTTACCTGCCCTACCCGGTCTTCTTCCTCCACACGACCGTAGCGGAATTTTTTGACACCAATCAGTTTCTCCAGTTTTGCCGGCGTAACGGCCATCCGCTTCAAATCGATTTTCTGCAGCAACCGGGTAACCACCTTGCGGCAGATATTGGCTATCTCCCGTTCGAGGTTGCGCACCCCGGCCTCGCGGGTGTAATAGCGGATGATCTCCCGGATGGAGGCGTCGCCCAGGTTGATCTCCTTCTCATTCAGGCCGTTGCGTTCCAGTTGTTTTGGGATCAGGTAGTTTCTGGCGATATTAATCTTTTCATCCTCGGTATAACCGGAGATGCGGATCACCTCCATACGATCCAGAAGCGGCGCCGGAATATTCAAGCTGTTGGCCGTGGTCACGAACATGACCTCAGACAGGTCATAATCGACCTCCAGGTAATGATCAGCGAAACTGTGGTTCTGTTCCGGATCCAGCACTTCCAGCAGCGCCGATGCCGGGTCGCCGCGAAAATCCATCGCCATCTTGTCGACCTCATCGAGCAGCATCAACGGGTTCTTGGTGCCGACCTTGGCCATGCTTTGCAGGATCTTGCCCGGCAGAGAACCGATATACGTGCGCCGATGGCCTCTTATCTCGGCTTCGTCGCGCACCCCTCCCAGGGACATGCGGATGAATTTCCTGTTGGTGGCGCGCGCTATGGAACGACCCAGAGAGGTTTTTCCCACGCCCGGGGGACCCACCAGGCACAGGATCGGCCCTTTGAGTTTCTTGACCCGTTGCTGTACCGCCAGGTATTCCAATATGCGCTGCTTTACCTTGTCAAGACCGTAGTGGTCCTGTTCGAGAATCTGCTCCGCCTTGTTGATGTCGCGTGAGATCTTGCTGCGCTTCTTCCAGGGAACATTCACCAGCCAATCGATATAATTCCTGACCACGGTCGCCTCGGCGGACATTGGCGGCATCATCTTCAGTTTGCTCAATTCCGCTTCCGCCTTTTTGCGGGTCTCCTTGGTCATTCCGGACTTCGCGATCTTGTTGCTCAACTCCTCCATTTCATTGGGAGCTTCATCTATCTCGCCAAGCTCCTTCTGGATCGCCTTCATCTGTTCATTGAGGTAATACTCGCGCTGGCTTTTCTCCATCTGCGACTTGACCCGCCCGCGGATGCGCTTTTCCACGTTCAGCAGGTCAATTTCCTTCTCAACCAGGCTGATCAGGTATTCCAGACGGGCCTGCACATCCACCTTTTCCAGCACAGCCTGCTTGTCTTCAATCTTTATTGACATGTGCGCGGCAATGGTGTCGGCAAGGCGGGAAGGATCGTCGATACTAGAGAGGGATGACAGTATTTCGGGAGGGACCTTCTTGTTCAGCTTCACGTATTGTTCGAACTGGTTCAAGGCCGGACGCAGCAGGATCTCAACGGCCCGCTCGTCCAGGTTGTCTTCCTCCAGCAACTCGGAATTGGCGAAAAACATCGAATCCGTCTCGATATAATCGACCACACGCGCCCTCTGAGCACCTTCCACCAGTACTTTTATCGTGCCGTCGGGCAGTTTCAGCAACTGCAGAATATTGGACATGGAACCCATGTCATAAATCTGGTCGATATCCGGATCATCCTCGCCGGCGCTCTTTTGGGCAACCAGCAGTATCTGCTTGTTGCCGTTCATCGCGGTATCCAGCGCCTTGATAGATTTCTCTCTGCCGACAAACAGCGGGATCACCATGTACGGGTAGACAACTACGTCGCGTAACGGCAGAACGGGGAGGACCTGTAGCGGTCGTTTTATGGAAGTGGACATAATCCCGGGTACTCTTTGAAGCTACCCTGTAAGTAAGGGCAACTGTGACAGATTTCAAGGGGCAGGAGAAAATTCTCCGGGCTAGTCCGCATCGGATGCCGCCTTCGGCAATTCGCCACCCTCGTAAATCATCAGTGGTTTTGACTCGCCGCCGATGACACCGGCATCGATCACAACCTTTGTTACCCCTTCCGTCGAGGGCAGGTCATACATGGTATCAAGCAGTACATTTTCCATGATCGAACGCAGGCCGCGGGCGCCGGTCTTGCGCTCCATGGATTTTCGGGCGACCGTGCGCAAGGCATCATCACGAAACTCTATTTCGCAGTTCTCCATGTCGAACATGCGCTCGTATTGCTTGGTGAGCGCATTCTTGGGTTCAACCAGTATCTTCACAAGTTGTTCTTCGTCGAGTTCGTCCAGGGTCGCCACCACGGGCAGTCGGCCGACGAATTCGGGGATCAGGCCGTACTTGATCAAATCCTCGGGCTCCACCGTCTGGATCAGCGCGCTGGTGCTCTTTCTGTCCGACAGGCTCTTCACTTCGGCGGAGAAACCGATGCCGGCTTTTTCCGAGCGTTCGCGGATGATCTTGTCGAGACCAGCGAACGCGCCGCCACAGATGAACAGGATGTTTGCGGTATTCACCTGCAGGAATTCCTGTTGCGGATGTTTGCGCCCGCCCTGCGGCGGGACTGACGCGACCGTACCCTCGACCAGCTTCAACAATGCCTGCTGAACCCCTTCGCCGGATACATCACGAGTGATGGATGGGTTGTCGGACTTGCGCGAAATCTTGTCAATTTCATCGATATAGACGATACCCGTCTGCGCCTTCTCCACATCGTAATCACATTTCTGCAACAGTTTCTGGATAATGTTCTCTACATCCTCGCCCACGTAACCTGCCTCGGTCAGAGTAGTGGCGTCAGCAATGGTGAATGGCACGTTGAGCAGGCGCGCCAGGGTCTCGGCCAGCAGGGTCTTGCCGCTGCCGGTGGGACCGATCAGCAATACGTTGCTCTTTGCCAGTTCCACATCGGACTTCTTCACGCCCTGGTCGAGCCGCTTGTAGTGGTTGTAGACAGCAACCGACAGGATCTTTTTGGCGATATCCTGGCCGATCACGTACTCGTTCAGTATCTCATTGATCTCATGGGGAGTAGGCAATGAATTGGCCGCGCCGGAAATCGACCGCTCCTGGATTTCCTCCCAGATGATGTCGTTGCACAACTCAACACATTCATCGCAGATAAACACTGAGGGGCCTGCAATCAACTTGCGCACCTCATGCTGGCTCTTACCGCAGAAGGAGCAGTATAAAAGCCTGTCGCCTTCGCCTGTTTTACCTTGTTTGTTGCTGCTCATAACTTACCTTGGGTGACTTGGACTGCCAAGCTGTTTCAAATCGTCAAATCACTGTTTCCCGGCTTTGCCGGCGGCAGCCGGCGCGGACCCGCGCGCAGTCAGCACCGCGTCCACAAGCCCGTATTCCTTCGCCTCATCCGAACTCATGAACTTATCCCGCTCGGTGTCCACCTGTATTTTGTCAACGGACTGCCCGGTATGGGAGACAAGGATTTGATTCAATCTCTCGCGCGCCTTGAGTATCTCCCTGGCATGGATATCTATGTCGGTCGCCTGTCCCTGAAAACCGCCCAGGGGCTGATGAATCATGACCCGCGAATGCGGCAAGCAGAAGCGTTTCCCGGCAGTGCCACCGGCCAACAGCAGGGCGCCCATGCTGGCAGCCTGGCCGACGCACATGGTGCTGACATCGGGTTTGATAAATTGCATGGTATCGTAGACGGCCAGGCCGGCAGAAACCGACCCACCCGGGGAATTGATATAGAAATGGATATCCTTGTCGGGGTTTTCCGATTCCAGAAACAGCAGTTGGGCTACGATCAGGTTTGCGACATGATCCTCGACGGGGCCCACAAGGAACACCACCCGCTCCTTTAACAGGCGCGAGTAGATGTCATAGGCGCGTTCGCCGCGTGAAGTCTGCTCTACAACCATGGGCACCAGGTTGAGAGCTTTCATGTCTGCTTTATCCATTACCTGCTAGTCTGCCCTTTATTCATCAATTCGTCAAACGACAATGCAGTTTCCGTTACTTTGCCCAGAGACGAAACACGACCGATTACCTCATCCTCGAGCGCAATGGCTTCAATTTCAGCCAGACGTTTCTCGTCATTATAATACCAATTGATAAAAGCTGCAGAATCTTCATAATGTTGTGCCCGTGCCTCTATGATTTCCCTGACTTTTTCCGGTGCCGCACTCAACTCCTGAGAACGGATGAGCTCTCCCGTCAGTAATTGCAGCGCGACCTGGCGCCTGGCCGTCTCTTCATATTCTTGGGTGGCAACCAACTCGGTGGCAACTTCCCTGGTTGCCCCGCGCATTTCCATATCCCGAACCAGAAACTCCCGCATGCGTTCGCTTTCTGCGTATACCAGGGAATTGGGCACGTCAATGACATTGGCTTCATGCAAGGCTTGCATGATCGAGTCCCGGTAGCGGTTGCGCAGTGCGGTTTCAAGTTCTCGGTCCATTTGCTTACGAACATTCTGTCTGAACGCCTGCTCTCCCCCTTCAGAGACACCGAAGCCCTCAAAAAACTCTTCGTCCAGTTCCGGCAGCACAGTTTCCTCGACCCGGTTAACCTGTATTTTGAACACTACCGGTTTGCCGGCCAGTTCCGGGTTGATGAAGTCATCGGGGAATGTCAGGTCAAGTTCCAGTGACTGACCTGCAACGGCCCCTTCCAGGCCTTGTTCCAGTCCGGGAAAGAACTGTCCCTCACCGATTTCGATGTCCGCACCATCCAATTTGAGATGCTCCGGCACCTCACCATCAACTTCGCCAACGTAATCGATGTTCACCCGGTCGCCTTGACCGGCGCCGCGCGCGACTTCCCGAAATTCGCGTCGCTGCCAGCGCAGGTCTTCGATTACTTTATCGATATCGGCTTCATTGATATCGCAGATCGGTTTTTCAACCTGCAGGTCTTCGATCGGGTTGAGTTGGATTTCAGGCATTACTTCGAAGGTCGCGGTGTAAGACAGACCGGTGCCGACTTGATCGCGCACCGGGTCGATCAGCGGCCTGCCCGCGGGTTTCAGGTCTTCCTGGGTCACGGCCTCAAAAAAAGACGAATTGAGCAGTTTTTCGACCACTTCCTGGCGCACCTGGGGGCCATAGCGCTGCTTGATCACGCGCATGGGCGCCTTGCCGGGACGAAAACCCTGTACCCGGCTGGTTTTGCTCATGGATTTAAGCCGTTCCTCCACTGCGCTGACGATGCGCTCCTCCGGCACGTCAACCGTCAGGCTTCTCTCGAGAGGGCCCGTCGTCTCAACTAAAACCTGCATGTGTCATCTTCTCTGTTTGTCGGTGTCTGGTGCGAAAGGAGAGACTCGAACTCTCACGGGTTGCCCCACTGGGACCTAAACCCAGCGCGTCTGCCAATTCCGCCACTTTCGCAGATGATATCTAGTACTAGGGGTGGCCCTGTATTATACACTACAGGGAAAAGCGTATTTCAGAGGCATTCCTCGGAGAAGGACTTGCATGTCCGCATACACTTCCTGATCGTGCGGTCGGTGCCGGCATGGTGTATTACGCAATCTTCTCCCCACCTTGAACAGAAGGTCATACACCGCCTGTCGTCCCGGTATTCGGTGTTTCCGGAGGGAACCTGGATCTGCAACCCCGCGGTTTCCCGCTCAGGCTGAACATCCGGGTTTTGAAGGTCCAGAACAATCATCGGCGGCGCGGCGTCATCCGGCATATTCTCAGACATATAGGATGATTGTTGCGCTGTTGCCGCAGCGGCAAAAAGAATCGTAACGGTAATTACCAGGATATGTAAACTGTGCACACGAGCTATCCGCCTGATTGTAAAGTAATTAGACAATATTATATTTGGACTGGCAACAGAAAATTTAGTTCAACCCATTAATGATACCCAAAAGCGCGGTTTTATCCTAATATATACAAACCGGATATATCCGGATACATACTAACCGATTATTGTTAAATTATGGACCACAGACTTTATTTTGTAATTGGCGACCTCATCTCCAACGTGGTTGCAGGCATCTTGATCGCATTTTGTGCGGCGCTGCTGATCGGGACGAACTGGAACATGTTTCTCGCGATGTTCGTAATGATGGTGCTCGGGATGCTGCTATGCATCTTTCTTTCCCTGGCGCTGGGCATCCTCTTCGGCGCGATGGAAATCATGGTGCCGGTGATGCTGACCGGCATGTTCAGCGGCATGTTCAGCGCCATGTGGCTGGCGATGATGGACGTAGCGGCAGTACAACTGGTATTCATTGGCGCCCTGACGGGGGTGGTTGTGACCAGTACCATATGGATGGTGAACGTACGCCTGCGCGGCATTGCAACAACGGAGCCGGACTGATGACTGATCAATTGACACAGGCTAAATGGAACAAGGCCGCGGCAAGCTTTGACCTGATGTCAGGCCACGGTGAACTGAAGCGCTGGCTCCCGTTCAAGACAGACCTGTTCAGCCACATGAAGCCTGGCAAGCTGCTGTTTGCCGCGTTGGGCACAGGACTCGATATATCCGCATTCCCGCCCGGTATGACGATTACCGCAATCGATATCAGCCCGGAAATGCTCAAACGCGCACAGCCCCGTATCGACGGGTACCAGGGAACAATACAGGCCGAACTCGCAGACATTCATGAAATGCCTTACCCGGACGGGCATTTTGACCAGGTCTTCACGTCCTGTACGTTCTGCTCCGTGCCTGAACCCGTCAGAGCACTGAAAGCATTGAAGCGCGTACTGAAGCCCGGAGGTGGACTGTACATGTTCGAACACACCGGCAGCCGCCATGTTCCGTTCAAATACATGATGGATTTTATGACTCTCATTACCAGCAAGATCGGTCCTGAAATGAATCGGACCACCGTGGCCAACGTCAAGGCTGCCGGATTTGATGTCACGGAGGTGAACAACCTGTTCCTGGACATTGTCAAAACCATCAAGGCGGTGAATCCTCACCACTGATCACCGGAGAGATCCATCAAGCCGGGATAACCATGCGTCGGATACTTGCAGTATTGATTGTTGCGCTGGGAGCGGGGCTGCTTCACGGCCAGGCGCGCGACAAGGCTATCCTGCTCAGCGTTGATGACGCCATCGGCCCGGCGATCACCGATTACATTGAGCGGGGCCTTGACAAGGCAAACGACGCCGGAGCGGAAATCGTCATCATCCGGCTCGATACTCCCGGCGGTCTGGACCTGGCCATGCGTAGCATAATCCAGGCCATCATCGCGTCACCGGTCCCGGTCGCGATCCATGTTGCGCCCTCCGGCGCGCGCGCAGCCAGCGCCGGCACCTATATGCTGTATGCCGCGCATATCGCGGCGATGGCGCCGGGAACCAACCTCGGCGCGGCAACGCCGGTACAGATGGGCGGTATGCCCGGCATGGAACCGCCGAAAAAACCCACCCCTCCCGGCGCCCCGGACGCGGCGCCGGAGACCGTGCCGGACACTGATGACAACGCCGGTGATACAGCCGCGCAAGAGGAACCCGGAACATCCGTACCGGGCAATGCGGACGCGATGAGGAAAAAAATAGTAAACGATGCCGCCGCCTATATTCGCGGTCTCGCCGAGCTGCGCGGGCGCAATGCGGAATGGGCTGAACAAGCCGTGCGCGAGGGCGCCAGTCTATCCGCCGAAGAGGCGCTGGAAGCCGGCGTGATAGACCTGGTTGCCAGGGATATTGCCGAGCTGCTGCAACAGGTTGACGGGAAAACAGTAACCGTACAGAACACAGAACGGACACTGAACACCAGCGGCTTGATCGTCGAAGCCATCGAACCGGACTGGCGCAACGAACTGCTGGCGATCATCACCAATCCGAACATCGCGTATATCCTGATGCTACTGGGCATCTACGGGCTTTTTTTCGAACTGGCCAACCCCGGTTCGGTACTGCCCGGTGTGATTGGCGGCATCTCCATATTGCTGGCCCTGTACGCACTGCAGGTGCTGCCGGTGAACTATGCCGGCCTGGGGCTGATGCTCCTGGGGGTCGCACTGATGGTCGGCGAACTGTTCATACCCAGCTTCGGCATCCTGGGAATCGGTGGTGTTATCTCATTCGTGCTGGGTTCCATCCTGCTGTTCGACCGTGACAGCGGCAATCTTGCCGTATCGATGCCGTTGATTACTGCGGTAGCCGTGTTGTCTGCGGGGTTTTTCCTTATCGTGATCCGTTCCCTGTATGCCTCCAGACGGCGACCCGTGGTAGCCGGCGCTGAAGAGCTTCTCGGCGCAACAGGCACGGTTGCAGCCGATTTCAGCGGCGCTGGGATCATCCATATTCATGGCGAACAATGGAATGCGCGTTCGGAGACGCCCATGCGCAGCGGGGACGAAGCCCGCGTCATCGGCCGGGACGGCCTCACCCTGCTCATCGAAGCAGTACCAGCACCAAAATCGGAGGAATCTTCATAATGCTGACTTATCTCTATATTATCATCGGCCTCGCGATCCTGATCCCGATGTTCATCAAGATTTTGCGGGAATATGAGCGCGCAGTGGTCTTCACTTTCGGCCGTTTCACCGCGGTAAAAGGCCCGGGGCTGATCATTATCATCCCGTTCGTGCAACAGATTGAGAGAGTGGAACTGCGCACCATCGCGATGGATGTCCCGAGCCAGGACGTTATCTCCAGGGACAACGTATCGGTCAAGGTCAACGCAGTGCTCTATTACCGGGTGATCGACCCCGAACGGGCAATTATCCAGGTGGAGGATTTCCATGAAGCCACGAGCCAACTGGCGCAGACCACCTTGCGCGCGGTGCTTGGCAAGCATGAGCTGGACGACATGCTGTCGCAGCGGGAAAAGCTCAACAATGACATACAGTCCGACCTGGACAAGCAGACCGACGCCTGGGGCATCAAGGTGGCCAACGTGGAGATCAAACATGTGGACCTGGATGAAAGCATGATCCGCGCGATCGCCAAGCAGGCGGAAGCTGAACGTGAACGGCGCGCCAAGATCATCCATGCAGAGGGCGAGTTGCAGGCATCCCAGAAACTCCTGGAGGCCGCCACGGTGCTGGGCAAGAACAACAACAGCATGCAATTGCGTTACCTGCAGACCCTGACCGAGATCGCAGGCGAGAAAAGCTCCACCATCGCCTTTCCGATACCCATCGATTTCCTCAAATCGTTTCAGTTGATGGGCCAGGTGAACACATAGTACTCAAGCGTTGTACCAAAAAAGAGCATGCTGACGAGTTCACCCTGGGAGCGTAGGGGCTTGTCCTGACGTGAATTGCAACGCTGTACCGGAAAGAGAATGCTGACAATTTCACCCAGGGAGCGCCGTGGCTCGCTTGCAGGTTAGAACATAAAACCCAAGATTTATTTGAGCATGTGGCATGCGACATGGGATGCCCATGCCGCAATACTGAGAGACGGCGGCACCCCCACCGGCTGCGGGAACACTGACGCATCTGCGATGTACAAACCGGGATGCCTGTGTGCCTGCCCTGCCCCGTCCACCACACCTGCCGCCGTCTCATCACTGATACGGCAGCCGCCCATCGGGTGGGCGGTCATTACACTGCCGACGTCAAACTTCAGCGGGCGTCCGGACAGTTCGCCCAGTGTCTCGAAGGCGCGCAGGGTTGCCGCATAGCTGGGCGACCCGTCCATCGAAAATGAAAAGTGCATGCGTCCCTTGTCCATGCCGATGAAACCATCGGCCGCATCTTGCGACATGGCCACCACATCGTAGGCGCGTCCGGCCTTTGCCCGCGCGCCGGCATACAGGAAACCGGGAAGCGGTGGGGTATTGCCGCCGGCAAGAATGACATAATTGCCTTCCTCATGTCCTTTGATCTTGACGCGTCCATGCGAAGGTGTTCCCAGCACGGAATCGCGGGCACTATCCTCCGGTACCGGCCAGGAGCCGATCAGGTCGCCATTGACGCCGAACCCTTTGCCCAGCCCCGGCAGTTCGCCCAGGCCACCGTTCCGGCATGAATGCAGCAGCAGGTTGTTGGTATTCATAGTGCCTGCCGCCAGCACGACCGCATGCGCCCTGAGCACCTGGTCTTGCCCGTTTTCCAGGTCACGCACGTTAAGACGGTAACCCTGTTCACCATCACGGGAGACAGACCGGACCTCGTGCATCGGCTTGATCGTCAGGCCCTTCTGCATAGCCGGCAACAGGTAAAGCGCATCCACGGTCGACTTGGAACCGTCCGGGCTGCCGAACATGCTGTGCTCCTGGTGGTAATCGATTGGTCTGCGCACAATACCGTGTTCGTCCGTAAGCGGCTGCAATGCGTTTTCCTGCTCCGGGTACAGGATGGCCATGGGCGGCTGCTCGCCGGGTTGTAACGGGGTGAAATAATCCTCGCCCACCCAGGCGTGGTCGGTATGGTTGGGAACGCGGGATGAATCAGGCGGCTGTACGCCCTGCAACTCCTGCAGTGCGCGGTCATAATGATCGGCCATGATCGCGTCATCCAGCCCGGCGGCGCGCCCGTCCCAGAACCCCGCGGCGGGCCGTTCCAGGATCGCGGCCCAGATATGGCTGCCCCCGCCCACGCCCGAGGTACATACGGTCTTGACGCCCCGGCCTATCCATAGTTCCAGAAAACCGGACTTGTTCAGCCTGAGGCCCCGCTTCGGCCCGAACGGCGGATGCAATGAGCGAATTATACCCATCATGCCGCCGTTGCAGGGCAACGGCCGGGTGTTCGTGATACCGGCTTCGCGCACCGGCAATGTATCGCGCCAGGGGCCACGCTCCAGCAGCAATACCGACCTCCCGGCATCAACCAACCGGGAGGCGGCAACAGAACCGCCAAACCCGCTGCCGACTACGATGACATCGGCAGCCTGTTGCTGTTCACTACCTTTGCTCGTCATTGCTGTGCCTCAGCCAGCTAAGAAGACTATGGGCCGTCAGGGATTCGAACCCTGGACCTTGGGATTAAGAGTCCCCTGCTCTACCAACTAAGCTAACGGCCCGCGGGAAAGTATATCATGGCAGCCTGCCAATCCGCGCGAGATCTCTTAGCCCCCGTCCCATTACCGCGAAAGCGGGAATCCAGTGAAACAAAGCGTCGCCCATCGGGCGACACAGCATTCGACTGGACTCCCGCTTTCGCAGGAGTGGTATGGTGGCGGGGTTCGCAGAAGCTGGGGTGAGTGATGGGGTTCGAACCCACGACCACCGGAACCACAATCCGGCGCTCTACCTGACTGAGCTACACTCACCATTAATGCTTGTGCCGGGCCTGACCCGGCATCCGGTCAAATTACCTGGCGCCGGAGGCGACACATTATTTGGCACGCCCGAGAGGACTCGAACCTCTAACCCTCGGCTTAGAAGGCCGATGCTCTATCCGGTTGAGCTACGGGCGCAAGTCCTGGGCTTAGCGGGAGCGAACCGGAAGTCCGCCCCACTTGATACCGCAAATTGGTCGGGGCAGAGGGATTTGAACCCCCGACCCTCTGCTCCCAAAGCAGATGCGCTACCAGGCTGCGCCATGCCCCGAGTCATGTCTGACGAGTGCGCAATAATACGCCGTGTGTATATGCGCGTCAATTGATTTGTTAAGGAACCTCTGATTAAGACAGAGGTTCCTACGATACAAGGATGTATCGGCAATATCAATGACTGTAAGGCATTGATATTGTGAGGAAAACAAAAATCGCATTTTTGTTTTCCGTACTCTGACAAGTCCAGGATGGACTTGTTCAGAGTTTCCTTAAGAACAAACCGTACACATCTGTAACAAACCTGCCCGCTATTGCGGTTGACTCTGACACAACGTGGAAGACCCCTGCTTCAACAGAAATACGAGATAGGAATTTCGCTGCGGATAACCATAAACATTCTGTATATCGTGTACATCCATGTTAATGAAACCTGTTACTTCCTGCGCCAGGTCGTGCCCGCGGCGCCGTCCTCCAGGATGATCCCCGCTTCATCCAACTGCGCGCGTATCCGGTCCGCCTCTGCGTAATTCCTTGCCGCCTTCGCCTGCGCCCGCTCTTCGATTAAGCGGCTAATCTGGTCCGGGGAGATGTCGTCGTTGCCGGCGGCGGCGTGTAAAAATTCTGCGGGCGCCATTTGCAAGACCCCTAATACATCGCCCAGTCGTATCAAAGTCCTGGCAAGGCGCGCAGCCTGTTCCGATGTCTTGTCCTGCAGGCGATTGATCTCTCCGGCAATTTCATGGAATAAAGTGATTGCCTCCCGGGTATTGAAATCA
This sequence comes from Gammaproteobacteria bacterium, assembly GCA_965221335.1. GTDB lineage: Bacteria > Pseudomonadota > Gammaproteobacteria > Eutrophobiales > Eutrophobiaceae > JAAXHV01. The sequence continues at coordinate 647,116 of CBDCSC010000006.1, forward strand.
TCGTCCATGACCTGCTCAAAACGCTGCCGATAGCCAGGCTCGAGAGCGCCTTCGCCAGGGTCAATATCGCGCAAGGATGTGTACAGGCGGGTCAGACTCGTTTTTGCCTCATCAAGGTGCCCATCGGAGTAGTTCAACTGGCTGCGGTAATGGCTGGAGAGTATGAAGAAACGGATCACCTCCGGCAGGTAGCGCGCCATGACTTCCCTGATAGTAAAAAAGTTGCCCAGTGATTTCGACATTTTCTCGTTGTCGACCCGCACGAAGCCATTGTGCATCCACAGGTTCACAAAATGCTTGCTGCCGGCGCCGCAACTTTGGGCGATTTCATTTTCATGATGGGGAAAAAGCAAGTCCTGACCGCCACCATGGATATCGAAATCGTTGCCCAGGCAGTGAGTGGACATCGCGGAACATTCGATATGCCAGCCCGGGCGGCCCCTGCCCCAGGGAGAATCCCAGGCCGGTTCACCGGGTTTCTCTGCCTTCCACAACACGAAATCAACCGGATCCGCCTTGGCCTCCTGCACATCGACCCGTATCCCGGCACGCAGCTCCTCGACATTCTTACCGGACAGCTTGCCGTAGTCGGCAAACGCACTCACGTCATAGAATATGTCACCGTTCTCTGCCCGGTAGGCATAGCCATTCTCCAACAGCAACCCGATCATGGTAATGATCTGTTCCATGTGCTCTGTCGCCCTTGGTTCGCGCTCGGGGACCAGGACGTTCAGCGCGTTAAAATCCTCGTTCATCGCCTGGATAAAGCGCTCGGTCAATTCGTTAAAAGGCTCGCCGTTTTCCCGGGAACGGTTGATGATCTTGTCGTCTATGTCGGTTATATTACGAACATAGTTCACCTCGTAACCGCGGAAACGAAAGTAACGGACGATCATGTCGAACACCAGTATCATGCGCGCATGACCGATATGGCAATAATCATAGACCGTGATGCCGCACACGTACATACGCACTTTACCCGGGTCGATGGGCTGGAATTTTTGCTTTCGCCGCGTCAGCGAGTTGTATATAGTCAGCATCTGGGATCGATTGCCATGAAAAACAAAACGGGCATGGTATCAAAAGAACGCGCGTGATGGACACGTTATTTATCTCTGACCTGCATTTATCGACAGAACGGCCCGACAAGATAGACTTGTTCAGGCGCTTATTTGAGGGGCCGGCGCGCAACGCAGGCGCGGTGTATATTCTCGGCGACCTGTTCGAGCGCTTCTGGGTCGGAAACGACGAGCGTGCGGCTCCCGCCCCGGAAGTTATAGATATCCTGCGGGACTGCTGCCGGCACAACAGGGAGATTTACCTGCTGCGGGGCAACCGCGACCTGATGCTGGACCGTGGTTTCGGCGACCTGACAGGGTGCAAGCTGTTGGGAGATACGAGTGTGATCGATATCGCCGGCAAGCCTGCACTGATCATGCATGGCGACCTGCTCTGTACCCGTGACGTCAAATACCAGTGGTACCGGAAGTTCATTGAAACCAAGACGATACGCAACCTTTTTCTGGGAATGCCGTATCATTTGCGGGCGTTTCTGACCCGTGGCATCAAGCCACTGATGAAAAAATCAGCCGCCGGCAAGGCGCCGGAGATCATTGATGTTGACCAGGCGACGGTGGAAGCGTACATGTCTGCGCACGGCGTGATGGAACTGATCCATGGCCATACCCACAAACCCGGGATTCACCATTTTGAACTGAACGGCAACGCGGCGCAGCGTATCGTGCTGGGGGACTGGTACGAACATGATTCGGTGCTTTTATGCCGGAACGGCGAACGCAAACTCCTGCGCGTCACTGAATACATTGGGGATTGACGCTGTGGGGCAAATCCAATAACTCGCAGTCATTGAATTTAGGGGGCCTCTGTGAGACTTAATCGTCTGAGGTTCCTTAACTGATCCAGCCGGCAATCGTCATCAGGCCCAGTACGATCAACCAGACGATCAGGGTGCGGTTGATCAAGGCCATTGTTTCCCTGAGACGGCCTGCAAACTCCTCGGTGTCCTGTTCCGTCTTCTTCTCGCCTTCCGGGTGGTAATGCAATGCGCCGAAACCCGAGAGCGTAATCACGTCCCTGCTGACGACCAGCGTATGGCCGGATACCGAGCGCCAGCTCTCCAGCGCGCTCACCAGGCTGCCACCTAACGCAAATCCCAACGCGAGCATGCGCGATGACGGCCACATCAATATGTTATGCAGGTCGCTCACCGCGCCGGCATACCCTCCCTGAGTGTTTTCATGGCGTTGCGCCAGGTTCCCCACCAGGCAATATAACAGCGCGCCTACCGCGCCCAGCAACAGGAACCAGAAGATGACCGCGAACAGGTATTCGTGGGCGCGCAGCATGATTGAGCTAATCACTCGATCCTGGTCGATCGCGCCATTCACAGGGTCTCCGCCTCCGGGCAGAAGCCTGTCCAAGGCTTGCCGACATACAGCCTCGTCACCGCCTGCCAAGGCATCAACGTAGCTGTCCACCAGTGAACCCAGGGCCGGGCCGAAGCTGTAAACCAGCGCCAGAAATGACAGCAAAAACCCCAGTACTATATTGACCTGACCGGCCAGGTAGACCAGGACACCCAGCAACGCCAACGGGATGAACAGGGTCAGCAGGACCCCGCCGGGACCTTGCCAGAATGCGACACCCGAAAGCCGGGGTTCCAGCCAGTCACAGTAGTGCACAAACCACGACTGGTTCCGGTACTTGTCGAAGCCGCCGAGCCTGGCCTCCACCCCCAACGCAATCAATACCGTGATCAGGTTCATGCCGAAATAATAATGTATTTCCCGGGGAAATGGTATCCGTGCTCTAACCGCAACTTGTTATGTGCAAGTTCCGCTGTATCACCTATGCCCGGCACCATTCCCGTGAACACGAGAATCCAGCGAATAAAGAGTCGCTCATTGAGCGACATATCATTTGACTGGACTCCCGCTGTTGCGGGAGTGGTACGGAGAATGTACTGGTCTGTGCCAGCAGTTACATGCCGTTGTGCAGCAAACAGATCATGAGAGTTTAGAACGCAGTAGCGTGTATAGCCTGTCCCAGTCAAACGCGGGGCCGGGGTCGGTTTTGCGTCCCGGCGCGATGTGGCAGTGTCCCCGGATATTCTCCTCCTTAAGACTCGGCCATTTCTGTTGCAGCGCTTTTGTCACCTGAACAAGCACGTCATACTGCGCAGCCTCGTAATCCACATTGTCAGCGCCTTCCAACTCGATACCAATCGAAAAATCGTTGCAGTTCTCTCGTCCGTTGAATTCGGATACGCCGGCATGCCAGGCGCGCTTGTGAAACGGGACAAACTGTACGATCTCTCCTTCCCGGTCGATCAGCAGGTGTGCGGATACCCGTAACCCGCCGATTTCCTTAAAGTAAGGATGCGCGTCAGGGTCCAGTACATTGCAGAACAACTGTTCGATACAGCGGGTGCCGAATTCGCCCGGAGGCAGGCTGATGCCGTGGACGACGAGCAGGCTTATCTCAACCTGTTGCGGCCTGTCATCAAAATTTGGCGATGCAACGCGCCGCACGTTCGTCAGCCATTGCGCCTTGTCGTCTAGTTTTACGCTCATAATCAATATCCCAAAGTATACCTAACCTGAATTATCGATTTCAGGTTCTCCATATGATTTTGGTGGGTGTCCTGTTTTACGATATGATGAGCACCCTTATATTCACCCGCCGGATAAGCTTGATCCAGTTATGGCCGATAAACACTTACCTGCCGATATTGCCAGTACCGTGCGGCGTGCGTTGAATGAAGACCTCGGAACAGGCGACCTGACGGCCAGGCTGCTTCCGGAGGATGCCGTATGCAAGGCTGAAGTAACCAGCCGCGACCATGCGGTATTGTGCGGCGTTCCCTGGTTCAACGAAGTGTTCAAGCAACTGGATGCGCGCATACACATTGACTGGCAAGTCGCTGACGGCGATGTTATTGAACCCGAACAGACAGTTTGTGTCCTCTCCGGTCCGGTCAGGGCGCTGCTCAGCGGTGAACGCACCGCGCTGAACTTCCTGCAACTGCTATCGGGCACGGCGACCGTGACGCGGGAGTATGCGACCCTGCTGGCTCACACGGCCACCCGGTTACTGGACACGCGCAAGACCATACCGGGCCTGCGCAGTGCGCAGAAATACGCGGTATTGTGCGGCGGCGGCGCCAACCACCGCATGGGACTGTATGACGCCATACTGCTCAAGGAAAATCACATCAGGGCCTGCGGGTCGATCGCGGCAGCGCTTGCTGAGGCGAGTGAAACACATCGGCATATCGAAATAGAGGTGGAAGACGAAACACAACTGGCGGAAGCGCTGGACGCCGGCGCCAATGCTGTCTTGTTGGATAATTTCACCCCGGATCAGGTAAAGCGGGCCGTTGAGATGAATAAGGGCCGTGCGCGCCTGGAAATCTCCGGCGGTGTGGATAAAAAAAGCATCCGGGAACTGGCCGGGACCGGCGTGGACTTCATTTCCGTAGGAGCGTTGACCAAGAACGTACACGCCGTGGATTTTTCCATGTTGTTAACCGGACAGGACTACAAATAACCATGAGCCTGCGCTTCCGACTCGCGCTGCTGATTACCTTGTTGTTCATCGCAGTGTTGTGCGCCGGCAGCGCGTACGCCATTTTCAATGCCCGCAAGACCATTACGGAGGAAATAGAGTCCGCAGTGCTGCTGACGTCCAACATGATCGCCGCATCCGTTTCCGCAATACAAAGTTCGGGCGACATGAACCTGTTCGACGAGTTGCTGCACGAATTGGCCAGGCTGGAGATGACGCGCCACATGGATACCATCATATCACTGGACCTGGGCGCAGGCTCCGCTCAGCCGCTACAACCGGTGCCACCGATTGATGCTGACGCACCGGGCTGGTTCATCAACCTGGTCAAACCCCCGGTAAGGGAATACAAGCGGGTCATCACGAGTATCGGCTCCGCCGGAACGGAGATTATCATTCGTGCCGACCCGTCGGCTGAGATTTCAGAAACCTGGCTTGAGACCCGTTATTTCCTGCTGCTGTTACTGCTGTTCACTGCTCTGGCAAACCTGCTGATTTATTTCATCCTGGGTAGGGACCTGGCGCCCATCGAAGCGATTCTGTCCGGACTGGAGCGTATTGAAAAAGGCGATTACCGGCTGCGCCTTCCGAAATTCACTTCCGTTGAGTTCACGCGCATCTCCGAACGCTTCAATCACCTCGCCGGCGTCCTGTTATATAACAGGGAGGAAAACAGACGCCTGACCCGGCGTTCCCTGGAGATACAGGAGGAAGAAAGACGGCGTCTTGCACAGGAGGTGCATGACGAACTGGGGCAGTCACTGAGCGCCATCAAAGCGATTGCCACCTCCATGGAACAGACGCCTGCCGCGGCAGACCAGGCCGCGGCCGAAAGCGCGGCGCTTATCAAGAACATGGCCGATGATATGTATGGCGTGGCGCGCGGCATCATCAGCCGGCTACGGCCGGCGGTGCTGGACGAACTGGGCCTGGTGCCGGCCATACAACAACTGGTGGATGACTGGAATACAGCCCATGCCGATACTTTCTGCCACCTGGACATCAAGGGCAACTGCGCCACTGCCGCCGACGCAGTGAAGATCAATATCTACCGCATCATCCAGGAAAGCCTGACCAACGTGGCGCGCCATGCCGCGGCAAAAAATGTCCATATCCTGCTCGAACACCTGCCTGGCAACAGCGACCGGCTGGCGCTTGAAATCAGAGACGACGGCGCCGGTTTCGACCCTGACAAAACTCGCTCAGGCATGGGCTTGACCGGCATCCGGGAGCGGGTGGACAGTATGGGGGGCGAGTTCGACCTGGCAACGGAGCCGAACAAAGGTGTGCATTTGGCTATAATGTTACCGCTGGAACCTGTTTAATGCACTTATGAAAAACACAAACAGCAAAATCAGAATCCTCCTCGTCGACGACCATGCCGTTGTGCGCGCCGGCTACCAGATGCTGCTCAAGCAGTCTGACAAGATGGAAATCATCGCCGAAGCATCCAACGGCGAGCAGGCTAACAAGCTGTTTACCGAACTTAAGCCGGATGTCGTGGTCATGGACCTGTCGCTGCCCGGTATCAGTGGCCTGGAAGCGATACGGCGCATCCTCAGCAAAGATCCAAATGCCAGGATCCTGGTGTTCAGTATGCATGAAGACACGGTATTCGTAGACCAGGCGCTGCGTTCCGGCGCATGCGGCTACCTGACCAAGAACAGCGCGCCAAAGACCTTGCTCAAGGCCATCGAAGAAATCGCGGAAGGCAGGCATTACATCGACGACCGGGTGGTGCAACACCTCGCATTCCAAAAGGCACGGGACGAGATCGGGCCGTTTTCCAGCCTGTCGCCCCGGGAGTTCGAGATTTTCTGTCTGCTGGCGGAAGGGCTCAACACCAACGAGATAGCGAGCCGGCTGTCCATCGGCTACAAAACTGTCGCCAACTACAGCTCTCAGATAAAAAACAAGTTACAGGCCAACACCACCGCGGAGCTGGCCCGGTTGGCCATCCGGCACAACATCCTGCAGGCCTGAGGCATTACCAGAAGCTACATTGATGTACAGGATATACAGGATGTGGGTGTGAAACGCAGGCATGAGTCAGAGTTGCTTGTCCGGAGTGTGTGGTTATTTAGGGAAGCCCTGAGACTTAATCCTTAGAGTTTACTCTTCACCAGTTCATATACGGTTTCGGTATCGATGTCCGCGCCGGACAGTATTTGTTCCAGCTTGTCCCGCCGGTCATTCACGAACGCCTCATCCCTGATGCCGCCGATGTTGATATAGACGTTCAAAGCAGCGCTGCGCAGCGCCGCGTGGGCCGCCAACACCGCAACACCGGCATCGCTGATGACATTGAGGTTGCCTTTCTCAGCAACCGGACGGCACAACTCAATGACGTCAGCACAGAGTTGCGCACAGGCAAGGGGCACATCGGTCGCCTCTTTCAGGGCCGACTGGATGGCCTTGGACCTTGCCGCCTTCTCCTCTTCGGTCTCTTTGGCCATACCATAGGCACTCATCACGTTGTTGAACACATCAATGTCCGCCTGGATCATGCCGGTCAGACGGCTGCGCAGGTCCTCTGACTGTTGCAGCAGGGCCTGCATCTCCTGTTGCACATCTTCATATTTCTTCTTTCCGACGGTGAAGTTAGCGACCATGCTGACTAACGCGGCGCCCATAGCGCCCATGATCGCAGCGGCGCTGCCGCCACCGGGAGTAGATGCCTTTGAGGCTAACTGGTCAAGAAATGACTGCAATTGCTGTTGCTGGAACATGATTTTACCTCTTTACAGATATCAGTAGGGTAATGTATTATTATTCAAGCTCTGAACCTGTCCATCCAGGACTTGTAAGAGCCGGTAAAACTAAAATGCGATTTTTGTTTTACTCTCAAATTCAATAACTTGAGTCATTGAATTTGGCGATACATCCCTGTATCGCAGGAACCTCTGAGAGACTTGACCAGAGGCTCCATAATTAAATTAGCCGCAGATTATAACGGATTTATTCGCAGATGACGCAGACGCGCACTGATCTTTCCTGCCCGCTACTTCCATAGTTCAAAATCACGAGGATACCTGAATGAAAAAACTTCTGTTTCAATTGGATACCGACCCTCATGCCGCCGTGTTCGACACCGTAGTCGGTTTTGATGGCGGCGCTGACCATGTCATCGGGCATGGCGGCTGCACCCCGGACAACGTGCGCGCGCTGGTAGACGGCGCCATCTTTACCCGCAGCCCCAAGGAAAAGAAAAACACCGCGCTGTTCATCGGCGGCAGTGACATGGTCGCCGGCGAAAAGCTGCTGGACGCAGTGCAGAAGGTCTTCTTCTCCAATTTTCGCGTCTCTGTGATGCTGGACAGTAACGGCAGCAACACCACTGCGGCGGCTGCGGCCGCCAAGCTCTTGAGCAGCGGCGGCGTTGCGGGAAAAAAAGTGGTGATACTCGGGGGAACCGGCCCGGTCGGCCAGCGCGCCGCGGTGATGCTGACCCGGGAAGGCGCCGAGGTTGTATTGTGTTCCCGCGGCCAGGAACGCGCCCAAGCGGCCTGCGATGCCATCAAAGACCGATTCGGCGTGGACATAACACCGTTGGGCACGGCAACCGGCGAAGACCGGGCACGCGCCGTTGAAGACGCCCGGATAGTGATCGCAACCGGCGCCGCCGGGGTTCAGTTACTGGACCGGGAAGCCTGGGAGAACAACGCATCAATCGAGATGCTCGCCGACGCCAACGCCACCCCACCGCTGGGCATAGAAGGCGTGGACATGATGGACCGCGGCGAAGTGCGCAACGGCAAAACCTGCTGGGGCGCAATCGGTTTCGGCACCCTGAAGCTTGCGCTGCACCGGGCCTGCATCGCAAAGCTGTTCGAAAGCAACGACCAGGTTCTCGACGCCGAGGAGATCTTCGCACTGGCGAAAACCATGACCTGAAAAATGTAGCAGTTACGTAAATCACAGGACCTCCATAGCCGACATGTGGGCGTCCTGTGAATGCTGTATAGGAAAAATTCCTAACCATTTATTCTTTTTTCCCTGTTTTCACTTAAACAGTAAACGGCTACATTGCGTCTTTTAGCCGCTTGGCGGCGCAATTGCCTAATTCACTACAATAAATCGGGAAACTCTGTCCATGAAGATACCAAATGTTGCACTATTGATATTACTGATCATATTCAACTCAATGCCGGGCATCACCGCGGCGCAGGAAGATGTGGAAGAAATCGTTGTGATCGGTGTTACGCCTTCTCGGGACGGGGCGGGATTATCTGAAGATAAAATACCTTACCGGGTACAATCAGCGTCGGCAGAGGATATCGATCGGTCGCAGAGCCTTGATATATCCGATTTTCTCAGGCACAACCTTGCCAGCATCACCCACAATGATGCGCAGAACAACCCCCTGCAGCCGGATATACAATACCGCGGTTTCACTGCCTCGCCGCTGCTGGGCCTGTCGCAAGGCATGTCGGTGTACCAGAACGGCGTGCGCATCAACGAACCACTGGGCGATACGGTAAACTGGGACCTGCTGCCTGAATCCGCGATACACAGTATTGACCTGATCGGCGGCGCCAATCCGCTGTTTGGCCTGAATACGGTGGGCGGAGCGTTGTCGGTGAATATGAAGGACGGCTTCAACAGCGATGGCCACAGTGTGGAAGTATACGGCGGTTCGTTTGAACGTATTGTTACCTCAGTGGAGAGCGGCGGCAACAATGGTTCGCTGGGCTATTACGCAAACGTCAGTTATTTCGATGAGGACGGATGGCGCGATGAATCACCATCCGATGCACTCAACCTGTACGGCAGCCTGAGCTGGCGCAGCGCGATGTCCCGCTTGAACCTGAACGTCCAACATGGCGACAGCAAACTGATCGGCAATGGCGCAATTCCCGAAGAATTGCTGGCCGATGACCGGGATGCAATCTTTACTGCCCCCGATGTCACTGAGAACGACTTGATCATGGTCAGCCTGGACGGCAGCCACAACTTCAATGACAACATGAAGCTCAACTTCAACTTTTTCTATCGTGAAAATGACGGCTCTTCATTCAATGGCGACGGCAGTGAATTTGGCATCGAGTTCGACGATGACGGCATGTGGATGCTGGTCGAAGAGGACGATGACGATGACGATGATGACGACGATGACGACAACGGCCATGACGACGATGACGATGATAACGGCAATGGCAACGACGATGATGATGACGATAATGGCCATGATGACGATGATGATGACAATGGCCATGATGACGATGACGACCACGACGAGGAAGAAGGCGTTGACACCTATGGCGACGGCGATCTTTCAGATGTGGGCATCGTTGCCATCAACAATACCAGCAGCCGCCGGCAGGAAAGCTACGGCACGGATATCCAGTTGACGTTGATGAACGACCTGATGGGCATGGAAAACCAGATGATCGTGGGCTTCACTTATTACAAGGGAGAAAGCACATTCCGCTCCGAAACGGAAATTGCCGACCTGGACCCCATAACCCGCAGCACCGTGGGCCTGGGCACCGGCGTGTTCGTTGAAGATGCCAGGACCAACCTGGAGACGGAAACGGAAACCACCAGTTTTTACTTCATGAACGCGATGAGCCTGTCGGAACAGCTTACCCTGGTCGTGTCCGGACGCCTTAACAACACCTTGATCGATCTTCAGGACCTCTCAGGTGAGCGCCCCGAACTGAACGGCGAGCATGACTTCTTCCGCTTCAACCCGGCGGTGGGTCTGACGTACCAACCCACGGATAACATCAATATATACGGCAGTTACAGCGAATCGAACCGTGCCCCGACGCCGATCGAACTTGCTTGCAACGACAGCGTCTATACCCGTGCGCAATTGTTTGCCGACGACCCGGATGATGTTGATTTCGAATGCCGCCTGCCCAATGCGTTCCTGGCTGATCCACCCCTGAACGACGTGGTAAGCAAGAGTTTTGAAGCAGGTGTTCGCGGTAATATGGGTCTGGCGGATTACCACCTGGGATTCTTCCACACCACCAACCACGATGACATCCTGTTCCAGACCACCGGCAGGGCCACCGGCCTGTTCGCCAACGTGGACAAGACCCGTCACCTGGGTTTTGAGGGTCAGTTGAACGGTTCGACTGATAATATCAACTGGTTCTTGGCCTACACTTACCTGGAAGCAACTTTTGAAGATGATTTCATCGCAGTGGAGAACGAGAACCATCCGCTGGGCGATGACATTGAGGTCGAATCAGGTGATCGCATACCGGGACTGCCGAAACACACGTTGAAACTGGGGGCTGATTACCTGCTGTTCGAACGTCTCAATGTCGGTTTTGACGTAGCCTACACCTCCAAAAAGGAACTGCGCGGCAACGAGGGCAACGACCGGGATGAAGACGGGTACCTGAACCCCGTAGAAGGCTATGCTGTGGTCAACCTGCGCGCCAGTTACCAGGTCAACGATAACATCCAGATTTTCGGCCGGGTCACCAACTTGTTTGACGAAGACTACGAGAGCTTTGGCCTGCTCGGCGAGGAACCGGACGAGGTGGCTGTAGAGGAGTTTGAGGACTATGAAAGCCCGCGCTTCGTCGGACCGGGAGCGCCGCGAGCAGGATTTGTCGGTATAAAGTTGAGTATGTAAATCCAGCCATTCTGACCAAAGGCGCTGGCAAGGGACTTGCCAGCGCCTTTTTCATTATATTATCTCTGGTATCCATATAAATTCACCGCCAAAACGGGTACACTTGCGTCCCTTTAGTAACACGACGTGATATAAATATGGAACAAGCCTACGCAGACATTATCAGCGAAATAGACGACCTGGAGCGGCATGGGTTGAAAAAGACGCCGCAGCGCGCGGCGAAGGCTATGCGTTTTCTTACACGCGGCTACAACCAGAGCCTGGAAGATATCATCAACGACGCGCGCTTCCCGACAGAAAGCTGCGGCGAGATGGTTCTGGTCCAGGATATTGAACTCTATTCGCTTTGTGAACACCATCTGCTGCCGTTTGTCGGCAAATGCCATGTTGCCTATATCCCGAACAAATTTGTAATAGGTCTGTCCAAGATCGCGAGGATCGTTGATATGTTCGCACGCCGGCTGCAAAATCAGGAAAACCTGACTATGGATATTGCCAAGGCGATGCATGCCGCAACAGAGGTTGAAGATGTCGCTGTTATTATCGAATCCAAGCACATGTGCATGATGATGCGCGGGGTGGAAAAACAGAATTCAGTAATGAAGACATCGGCGATGTTGGGCATATTCCGCTCCAACGCCAGCACCCGCGCGGAGTTGTTCTCACTGCTGAAAACGACTTGACCCGAAGGTTGGCATCAGCGGATGCGATGCTGATAATGAGTAAAGTCCGACTGACTGCTATCCGGGATAACCTGCTGCAACCTTGCTGCTTGTGAATTAATCCTGTGCTGTGTCGTTCCTGACGCTTGCGGCCAGTTGTTGTGTGCTGTTCATCAGTAGCAGCGTATCCGCGCCGACGCCGATCATGTTGGCGCCGTGCTCACGGTATTCCTGTATTTGAGCCGGTTCGATCGCGAGTATACCCGCGGACTTGCCTGCGGCCCTGGCCTTATGCAACACTTCCTTGATCACCTTGACCACCTCCGGATGGCGGGGGTTGCCGATGTGACCCATGGACGCGGACAGGTCGGACGGTCCAACGAATATGCCATCAATGCCGTCGACTTCCAGTATGCCGGGCAATGCTTCCACTGCGCGTTCCGTTTCCACTTGTGCGACCAGGCAAATCTGGTCGTTGGCCTTGTGCAGGTAATCCGGTATGCTGGTCCAGCGGGCAGCCCGCGCCAGGGCTGTACCAACTCCGCGCACGCCCCCCGGCGGGTAACGCACCGAGCGCACCAGTTCCTGTGCCTGTTGAACCGATTCAACCATCGGGATTAACAGGGACTGTACGCCCGTATCCAACAGTTGCTTGAGCAGGTTACGATCATCGGAGACAGGACGCACCACGGCCTGCACGTTATAGCCGGCAATCACCTGTAAATGCCTGAGTGTCAACGGCAGGTCGAACGGCCCGTGCTCGGTGTCGACAATCAACCAGTCAAAACCGGCGCCGGCGCAAATCTCTGCGCAGGTGGTATCCGGCAAACCCAGAAAAATACCGTATTGCGTGCGGCCGGCGGCCAGGGCTTGCTTGAGTTGGTTTACGGGTAATTCCATCTGTCAATCCTGCGGTATGCGTAAAAAGATCATACGTGCAGTATAACTGAGACAGACAACCAGGTCACAGGCAATACTGCGCGTTCAATTCAGGCTCGCTGATTGTTTCAACGGAAATTGATGATGAGCAAGATTTACTGCGGTCAGTATAGCCTTGAACGATGCCGAAATGATATCGCTGTTTATCGCCACGCTGCTGTATCGCATACCATCTATCGAAACCTGCATGTATGTGATAGCTTTTGCGGAAGTATCCTGACTCAATGCATGCTCACTGTACTCAACTATAATGATTGAGTGGCCAGTCGCTTGTTGCAAAGCGTCAATAAATGCCTCAATCACACCCTTGCCCGATCCTTTTACCGTAATTTTACTGGTGTCATAGCCAAGGTCTGCAATTAAAGTCTCGGTGTCGTTTTCCCGTTTTATCTGGTATTTGATCAGGTTATAGGGTTGATCGATATCCATGTATTTTTGCTTGAACAGTTCCCATAACCGCGCCGGCGCAATTTCCGTTTCACTCTTTTCCGCATGATGCTGCACGACTGAGCTGAATTCAATCTGCATCCAGCGCGGAAGCTGCAGGTTATAATCATTTTCCATAATGTAGGCAACACCTCCTTTTCCGGATTGACTGTTGATACGAATCAATTCCTGGTAGGACCGTCCCAAATCTCGCGGGTCTATGGGTAAATAAGCAACACGCCAACCTTCTCTCTCATCCTGCTCTTTCAGGCATTTCCGTATTGCATCCTGGTGGCTGCCTGAAAAAGCGCTGTACACCAATTCCCCGACATAAGGATGGCGGGGATGAATGGGTAACCGGGTACAGTCTTCCGCACAACTGATGATTTCATCCATGGATGAAAGATCAAGTTCCGGATCAACCCCCTGGCTGTACAGGTTCATCGCCATGGTGACGATGTCCATGTTACCGGTGCGTTCCCCGTTCCCGAACAATGTGCCTTCAACACGCTCTGCCCCGGCCATTAAACCCATTTCGGCTGCTGCAATTGCGCATCCCCTGTCGTTATGGGTATGTACACTGACAATAATGGAATCCCGGTTTTCAATATGATTACAGAACCATTCGATCTGGTCGGCATAAATATTGGGCGTAGCCAATTCCACCGTAGCCGGCAGATTATTGACGACCTTGTTATCCGGCGACGGTTGCCACACCCCGTTCACCGCATTACAGATCTCCACGGCAAAATCCAGTTCCGTGCCGGTAAAGCTTTCAGGTGAATATTGAAACTCCCATTGAATTTCGGGATGGTTGTCAGCGCATCGTTGCATCAGTTGCGCACCGCGCACGGCAATATCGGTAATCCCATCACGGCCTTTTCTGAAAACGAGTTCACGTTGAACGGTCGAGGTCGAGTTATACAGGTGGACGTTTACCCGGTTCGCGCCTTGCACCGATTCGAAAGTCCGCTCTATCAGATCATCTCTCGCCTGGGTCAATACCTGGATAGTTACGTCATCGGGGATCAGGTTCTCATCAATCAATTGCCGGACAAAATCAAAATCAGGCTTCGAAGCGGACGGAAAACCGACCTCGATCTCCTTGAAGCCTATTTTGACCAACAGGTCCCACATGCGTCTTTTCTGGTGCACATTCATCGGTTCCACCAGCGCCTGGTTCCCGTCTCTCAAATCAACGCTGCACCAGCGCGGTGCAGACAGAATGACCTTGTCCGGCCATGCTCTTGAATCCAGGTTAATTTTGTGGAAGGGTCGATATTTCCTGTAATCAAAATTCGTCATTGTTATTCCTCGCGCAGATACCGTTCTTATTTGTCTGTTTGACCGCAGGCATTATACATCTTTTGGAAGTAGCGATAAATTGCCGATTTTTTCCTTTTAACTGCAAATAGTAGATAACTCATCTATTAATTATTTATTTTATAGTATATTCTACTAAAATAATAACTCTTAGTATATTTTACAACTACAGACATGAAACTGGATACCACCGATCGCAAAATTCTTGAACTGTTGCAGGAAGATGGCAGCATAAGTAACCAGGACCTGGCGGAAAAGGTAAATCTATCGGCAACGCCTTGTTCGCGTCGCGTGAAACAACTGACCGGCAGCGGGATAATTCAGCGCACGGCAGCCTTACTGAACCCGGCGAAACTGAACCTCAAACTGACCGCCATTGTCGCGGTGACCATGGATCGTCATACACCCGATCGCTTCCGGGTGTTTGAAGAAAAGGTCATGATGTACCCGGAAGTCATTGAATGCAGTATTGTCACCGGTCAATCGGCAGATTACCTGTTAAAGGTTGTCATTCCCGACATCGAATACTACCAGGAATTCCTGCTGGGACGACTTACCCGCATAGAGGGTGTTGTCGGCATTCATTCAAGCTTTGTGCTTCGAAAAATTATCAATAAAACTGCCTTACCACTGAACTATGCCGATTGAATGACGTAATACATTACAGTACAGAACACCCAGTCCACCAAAACCCCTGCTGAAAGGAGGCTTATTTCGACAGTTTTCCTTTAGAATCAGCGGGCGCCGAGCAGCATCCAAGCGTGTTTGCGGAATTAAAATGAATGAACGGTATGCCGTGACATATTATCAAGATTAATCCTCGCCCAGGCTTCAAGCTCAGCAGTGAAACCTCCAAAGAATGGACATGGATACTAACGATTGTTGAACAGAAAAGAGAGCTGGTGCCGGAAGGGAGACTCGAACTCCCGACCTACGCATTACGAATGCGTTGCTCTACCAACTGAGCTATTCCGGCAATGAGGGCGTATTGTCGAGCAAACCCGGCATAACTTCAAGAACTTTAAAACAGTTGTTCGACGGAATTCAGAGCTTGTATTGCGATTGAATCTCACGGGCTACAGGTCCGTTCTCATGATATTATGCTGATATGAGTCATCGTCACCTGCTGCCTATCGGTATCCAGACCTTCCGCACTATCAGAGAAAGTAATTCGTATTACGTAGACAAAACGTCCTGGATTCACCTTCTGGCGAAAACAGGAAGCCGCTACTTCCTCTCCCGGCCCCGTCGTTTCGGTAAAAGCCTGCTGCTGGACACCATGGCCGAGTTGTTTGCTGGTTCTGAAGAATTATTTCAAGGCTTACACATTCATGACCGCTGGGACTGGTCGGTTTCCCATCCTGTGGTTCGTATCAGCTTTGGCGGCGGCGACTATCGGGAACTGGAAGGCGTGAACAGCCTCAGGAACGACCTTGACAGCCAGCTCTCCGAGTTGGAAGAACAGTTTGGCATCAATGGCATCAGCGAGCCTTTCTCGGCACCCCGGCGTTTCTCTAGTTTGTTAAGAAAGTTGCACGAGACCACTGGTCAGCGCGTCGTAGCGCTGGTGGATGAGTACGACAAACCCATCCTTGATATGCTGGAAGACCCGGAAGTCGCCAAAGCCAACCGGGATACGCTACGCGCATTCTATGCGGCCATCAAGGAGGCCGACGCGCATGTTCGATTCGCTTTTCTTACGGGAGTGAGCAGGTTTTCTCGTGTGAGCCTGTTCTCCGGGCTGAATAACCTGGAGGATATCACCCTGCAACCTGAATATTCTTCCATCTGTGGCTATACGGACAGGGATCTGGAAGAGGTCTTTGCGCCGGAGCTGCCAGAGCTGGACAGAAAGAAAATCAGGGAATGGTACAACGGTTACAACTGGCTGGGTGAAGACAAGGTCTATAACCCGTTCGATGTGCTGCTTCTGTTCAAAAAACAGAGGTTTGAGGCCCACTGGTTTGAAACCGGCACGCCGACATTCCTGGTAGAGCGCCTGTTGCAACATGGCGTGACGTCCATGGATTTGGAGCAAATGCTAGCAACAAAAGACGTGCTCTCCAGCTTTGACGTGGAAGCTATTGACCCGGTAGCCCTTCTGTTTCAGACCGGCTATCTGACTATCCTGGAAGAATTGGAGGAAGAGTTTGAATACCGCCTGGGTTATCCAAACCGGGAGGTGAAAGAGAGCTTGAACCGGTTCTGGCTGAATTATGTGTCTGGGCACAGCCAGGCATGCAGCAATGTTCGCAGCCGATTACGCCAGGTTTTACGCACGCAGGACATTGCAGGGTTACGGGAAGCAATTCATGCCCTGTTCTCAGAAATTCCCTATCAGTGGCACACCAAGAATCCTATCAGTGACTATGAAGGTTACTATGCCAGTGTGTTCTATTCGCATCTGGCTGCCCTGGGCTTCAACCTAGCCGCAGAACAGTCCGTGAGCCAGGGGCGCGTGGACCTTGTACTACGGACATCTGACTGTATTTACTTGTTCGAGTTCAAGGTAATCGACGGTGAGAAACCAGTGGGAAAGGCGCTGCGACAGGTGCAGGAAAAAAACTATGCAGATCCTTATCGCTCCACTGGGCTGCCTGTCCACCTGGTCGGGGTAGAGTTTAGCCGGGAGAGCCGCAATGTTGTTGGAGTAGATCACCAATCGCTGATTATTCCTCCTCACACAGATGAGGCATGAAGCGCCGACCTCTCTTTTAATAGCCGGTTTTGCCATTCTCGCCCCCATCCATCTCCCCCCACAGTACTTTGGAAAGGCTGATTAAATCCGCCAGTTCAGGATCTGCATAAAGGCTGTGCGTGCTCTGACAAATTCTGGGCGGGCTTGCCGCGCTTGAATATATAACTTCAATGTCGATAACAGGCACTGTCAGGATAATGTCATGCCTGCGCGTAATAACAGGTTCCGTCCCGGAATTCCTTCACCAGCTTGCCCCGGTTGTACAGGTACTCAAGGTGCGCGAGGGTCTCACCGAAGGCCAGGACACGGTTGAAATCGTCCAGTGGTCTGGGAAACAGTTTCGGGGACAGTTCCCAGGCATGGCCGCGGAACTCGCATAGCGCGTGAGTCTGCGCCAGTTGCTTGTTATGGGATTGGTGGATGGCGGCGGTGCGCCGGTGCAACCCTTTGAATACCTTGCCGTGGGAAGGCAACACCAGTGTGCCCTCCGGTAATTCCTCGAACCGGGCCATGGATCCCAGGTATTGTGCCAGCGGGTCTTCTTCCTGGTTATTGATGTGGCAGGCAACATTGCTGGTGATCGTCGGCAATACCTGGTCGCCGGATATCAACAGCTCCAGTTCCGGACAGAACAGCGCCATGTGCTCTTCCGCGTGGCCGTTTACCACCAACGGCTGCCAGGCATGGTCTCCAATGTGGATAGGCCGGTCGTGATCAACAATGGTAACCGTATCCGGTAGCCTGCTCACCGCCGTCCGATAGCGCTGACCGGTAATGAACTCCAGGTACTGCTCTTGCGACCCGATGCCGTGTAAAAGGCAGAAGGCCATCACGGCCTTGCGCCAGTCATCCTTGACGGTGTCCAGCAGGAACCGGGTCCTTTGCGCGGTCATCCGGGTCATCGCCAGTTCCGCGCCAAATCGTTCTCCCAGGTAGCCTGCCAGTCCAACGTGATCCGGATGAAAATGGGTAATAATTATCCGGTTTACGGGCTTGCCCCGCACCAGTTCGGCCACGATCCTGTCCCAGGCCTCGTGCGCGGCGTTCCAGTCAAGACCCGTATCCACCAGGGTCCAGCTATCACCGGCATCCAGTAACCATAGGTTGATATGATCCAGCCCGCTCGGCAGTGGTATGCGCAACCAGAATATGCCGGGCCGTATTTCCATGAAGCCCCCTGGTTTGGGCGCAGTCTTAAAGGGGTAATGAAGTGAAAAGTCGCTTCCGCTCATGGGAAAAATAAGGACAGTATACCACCCACGCTGTTGAGAAGCCGGCCGAATCCAGTTCCGTTCCCCCGGACTGCGTCAGAATTCCATTTCAATCTGCCAGTGGGGAGTATGCGCCGCGCTGCCTTCGGTCAGGCCGATTAACCATATCAGGTTTACTTCAATGGTAACATCGCCGATCTTGACGTCGCGGTAAAATGCCGGTCCCAGCCGGTGATCCTGCTCAGATAACGCCGGCAGGTATTTGATTTCGCCCGGTGCGCCAAAGGCCTCGAAACCGATTGCCGTATCGTCATCAAGGCTGTATTTTGTGCGCCAGATATATTCCAGTTCTGTGCTCTCGTCCGCAGCGCTACCGAACTGCTGCTCGAAATTCACGTTCAGGATATGTTCAAAAGCGCCGGACACGCGCCGGAACAGGAAACGCCCCTCCAGGTTATGGGGTTCGTCACCCTCATCGTTCGCCTCGATTTCCACATGAAAACCGAAATCCAGCCAATACCTTCCTTCCTCGGTCAACTGCAAGGTATTCTCCCAGCCCAGGATGTCGTACTTGACTCCCTTCCCCGCAGGTTCGATCACACTGGCGGTGATGGAAGTGGCCCAATAGTCAGTGACGCCGTATTCAAGTTCGAACTCCTGGTGTTTGAAGCCTTGGTACTCGTCGTCATCATCGATCACCACGTTGCCGATGATCTCAAATTGCAGGTCTCCCTTCTCCACGATTGGCGAGTAAACCTTCATATCCGTCAGGTCGGCCCTGACATCGGCGGCTGTCGTAACAGCAATGATCAAAGCCAGAAAAACGGCAAAATTCCTTGTAATAAATTGCATCATAGTGTGTCCGGGTGAAAAGTTCACGCATGATAACGGGAAAATTTCCTGAAAGACAGTGAAGAAATACTATTTTGAGGCAAACAGCAGCTTGGAGCTGCGGGTAGGTTGTTCGACTAACCGAACCTTGTCGAAAACCTGAACACCTGCGCGTCGCACACATCAATGCAGCGACCGCAGTTGGTGCAATCGCCGTGCAGGACCACCGAGGTGTGGGTATCCCGGTCGGGTTTCAGGGCCGGGATGATCACGTGAGGCTCCGGGCATACCCGAAAACAGTCACCGCAGTCGGTACAGGCCGCGCGTGCCGCGGCATTCATGCGCACCATCGAGCGTTTGCCGAGCAGGCCGTAGAACGCGCCCACCGGACACAGGTGGCTGCACCAGCCCCGGCGCGTAACCACCAGGTCGAACAGGAATACAGCCAACACAATAAGCCAGGCCAGTCCGATACCGAATACCAGTCCGCGCTGGAGCATGGTGATCGGGTTCAGCGCTTCCCAGGCAATGGTGCCGGTGATGGCCGATACCGTCAGCGCCACGACCATGATCCAGTGTCGGGTCGATTTTTTCAGCGCCCAACTCAGGTTCAGCTTTAACCTGTTGCGCAGCCAGTTGGCGGCATCGGTGACGATATTGATGGGGCATACCCAGGAGCAATATACCCGTCCGCCGACCAGAAAATAAAAGATAAAGATGATGCCGGCGCCGGTGATCGCGAGCTGTCCCGGAACATGTCCTGCAGCCAGGGATTGCAGCAGAATGAACGGGTCGGTCAGGCTAACCCTGTCCAGCACGATACTGGAGGCCAGGTTGCCCTTCAACCACCAGATGCCGAACCAGGGGCCGAGCAGAAACAGCAGCAGGATGGCAAACTGGCTGGTCCGGCGCAGTAACAACCACTTGTTCCTTTGCCACAGGCTGCGACCGGTAGCCGGCGACGCCGCGCTAGCCAGCATAAACCGTTAAAACAATATGCAGGCAATTCATGCAATCCTGCCGGCGTCATGTTTGGCGAGATGCCTGGGCAGCACCTTGATGGAGGCTTCTTCGGTCACGCAGCCCTGCTCGCACTTGCCGCAACCGGTGCAGTGTTCTGCATGCACCGTAGGCTCGAAATAAATTCGCTTACCCGCCTGCTTCTGTTCCATGGTAATAGCTTCGTCCCGGATCGGGCAGGCAACGTAACAGGCGCGGCAATGCGCGATACCGGTGACGCTGTAACAGGTATCCGGACCGGTCAATACCGCAACACCCATATCGGCGTCGCGAATATCGGTCAGTTCCTTGCTTAACGCGTCCGTCGGGCAGGCTGCAACGCAGGGGATGTCTTCACACATCTCGCAGGGGATATCACGGGCGATAAAATAAGGCGTCCCCGTAGCTACCTCGGAGCCGAACTCAGCCAGCTTCAGGGTGTCGTAGGGGCAATCCCGCACACACAGGCCACAGCGCACGCAGGCGCCGCTGAAGTCCTCCTCCGCTATCGCCCCGGGCGGGCGTATGGCGCGCGCCGGCGTAGAGGCGGATCGCCGCGCATAAGACCCCAGCAACAGTCCGAGGATGCTCATCGAACCCACCGTATGAGCGCATTGGCCGATGAATTGACGCCGGTCAAGCCTGTTGTTTTTTCCGCTCATGTGCATTAGTTAGTTGATTGTACTATAATGCCGCCCGTGCAGTATATATGCTTTACCTGAGGAGCGTTGCGACGGGCTGTGCCTGCCAGGCTTGGGTAGAAGCCCGCAAATGTGGATTTTGCACATACCAACGGCGCTCACTTATGTTGAATAACAAGATAAGTGAGGCAGTCGGGACCCATCTCTTCCCTGCCTTTACACGACGTATAACGACGTATTGCAGTGGACAACACCGAACAACAACTACGCAACCTGTTGCAGGAACGTATCCTGCTGCTCGACGGGGCCATGGGCACGATGATCCAGTCCTATGGCCTGCAAGAGGCTGATTACCGTGGCGACCGTTTCGCCGATCATGGTTGCGACCTGAAAGGCAACAACGACCTGTTGACACTTACCCAACCCGGAATCATCCGCGACATACACGGTGCGTTCCTTGATGCCGGTGCGGACATTCTCTGCACCAACTCCTTCAATTCCACGGCCGTCGCGATGGCCGATTACCAACTGCAGGACCATGTCCATGAGCTGAACCGGGCCAGCGCCGTCCTGGCGCGGGAAGTCGCCGATGAGAAATCCACGCCGGAGAAACCCCGCTTCGTCGCCGGTGTGCTGGGGCCCACCAATCGCACCGCTTCCATCTCACCGGACGTCAACCGTCCGGGTTTTCGGAATATCCATTTTATGGAACTGGCGGATGCTTACGCCACGGCCGCAAGAGGGCTGGTGGAAGGCGGCGCGCAGATACTGCTGCTGGAGACCATCTTCGACACACTCAACGCCAAGGCCGCCATCTATGCTATCGAGACCATGTTTGAAGAATACGGCAAGCGGTTGCCGCTGATCATCTCCGGCACGATTACCGACGCCTCCGGCCGCACTCTCACCGGCCAGACCTGCGCGGCTTTCTGGCACTCTGTGCGCCATGCCAATCCATTTGCGATAGGATTAAATTGTGCTATGGGAGCCAAAGACTTACGTCAATATATTGAAGAACTTTCTAATATAGCTGACACCTATACCAGCATCCACCCAAACGCCGGACTGCCGAACGAGTTCGGCGAATATGACGAGACTCCCGAATACATGGCCGCGGTACTCGAGGAGTTTGCCGTCAACGGATTCATCAATATCGTCGGCGGCTGTTGCGGCACTACGCCCGACCATATCCGCCGCATCCATGAACTGGTATGCAGCCGGCCGCCGCGCCCCATTCCCGTGATCCCGCCCGAATGCCGCCTCAGTGGCCTTGAAGCGCTCACAGTGACCCCGGCAGCCAACTTTATCAACATCGGCGAGCGCACCAATGTGGCCGGTTCACCCCGGTTCCTGAAACTTATCAAGGAAGATAAACTTGATGAGGCCCTGGACATCGCGCGCCAACAGGTCGAAAACGGGGCCCAGCTTATCGATATCTGCATGGACGAGGGGCTGCTCGATTCCGAACGCCTGATACAGGAGTTCCTGATGCTTGTCGCCGGCGAACCGGACATTTGCCGGGTCCCTATCATGATCGATTCATCACGCTGGTCAGTCATCGAAACCGGCCTGCGCTGCGTGCAAGGCAAGGGCGTGGTGAATTCGATAAGCCTGAAGGAGGGCGAGGATATTTTCAGGGAGCAAGCGCGTCTGGTCAGGCGCTACGGCGCCGCAGTCGTGGTCATGTGTTTTGACGAGCAGGGCCAGGCCGATAGCACCGAACGGCGCTTGGAGGTTGCCCGGCGCTCGTACCGCATCCTGACGCAGGAAGTCGGCTTCCCGCCGGAAGATATCATTATCGACCCCAATATCCTCACAGTTGCCACCGGCATGGAGGAACACAACAATTACGCGGTGTCATTTTTTGAATCCGCGCGCTTGATCAAGGAGAACCTGCCCTATGCCCTTGTCGGTGGCGGCCTGAGTAACGTGTCATTCTCGTTCCGCGGCAACAATGTCGTACGCGAGGCCATGCATAGCGCGTTCCTGTACCACGCGGTGCAATCCGGCATGGACATGGCTATCGTCAATGCCGGGCAACTGGGCATATACGATGAGATCGCGCCGGACCTGCTGGAGCGGGTGGAGGATGTGTTACTCAATAGGCGTGCGGACGCGACCGACCGCCTGGTGGAGTTCTCCGACAGCGTCAAGAAGACGGACACCACCAAGACAAAAGAGGCTATCCATGACTGGCGCCGGGGAACCGTGGATGAGCGTCTAAGTCACGCCCTGGTGAAAGGTATAGACACATGGATCGAGGCCGATACCGAGGAGGCCCGGCAACAATATGAACGCCCGTTGCAGGTCATCGAAGGGCCGCTGATGGACGGCATGAACATCGTCGGCGACCTGTTCGGCGCCGGCAGGATGTTCCTGCCGCAGGTGGTAAAGAGCGCGCGGGTGATGAAGAAGGCGGTTGCTTACTTAGTGCCGTTCATCGAAGAAGAGAAACAGGGACAGACCGATGCCCGCAGCCGGGGCCGGATCGTGATGGCGACCGTGAAGGGTGATGTTCACGATATCGGCAAGAACATCGTCGGCGTGGTCCTGCAATGCAATAATTTTGAAGTCATCGACCTCGGTGTGATGGTCCCGGCGGAAACCATTCTCAAAACGGCCCGGGAAAATGGCGCGGACCTTATCGGCCTGAGTGGCCTCATCACCCCATCGCTGGATGAAATGGCGCATGTGGCAACGGAGATGCAACGGCTCCAATTCAATGTTCCCCTGCTCATTGGCGGCGCCACCACCTCGCGCACCCATACCGCGGTTAAGATCGACCCGCATTACGCACCGCCAGTGGTGCATGTCAAAGACGCTTCCCGCGCCGTAGTCGTGGCCCAGGGACTGCTCAGTCCGAACCTGAAGGCAGGTCTGTGCCGGGAGGTCGAAAAAGAGTATGACGTATTACGCGAACGGCACAAGGGCCGGCAGGCAGGAATCAATTGGCAGTCACTGGCGGGGGCCAGGGAGAACCGCCTGGCGCCGGACTGGCAAAACTACGAACCGCCGGAACCGGCGCTCGCCGGAGTTCTGACATTCGATGACTACCCCCTGGCCGAATTGCGCCCATACATCGACTGGACCCCGTTCTTTGTCACCTGGGAACTCGCAGGACGATTCCCGCGTATCCTTGATGACCCGATAGTCGGCGCTGAGGCGCGTAAACTCCATGCCGACGCTTGCGCGATGCTGGACGCGATCATAACGGAACACTGGTTCGGCGCCCGCGCCGTGCTCGGCCTGTTCCCGGCCAATTCCATCGGTCACGACGATATCGAGGTTTATGCGGACCAGGACCGGAACGGGCTGCTGGCCGTGCTCCACAGCTTGCGGCAACAGACACAGAAACCGCCGGGGCAGCCGAACCTGGCGCTGGCGGATTTCATCGCGCCGAAACAGACCGGCATACGGGACTACATCGGCGCCTTCGCAGTCGCCACAGGGTTTGGGATGGAGGAGAAATTGCGCGAGTTTGAACAAGACCACGACGATTACCGGGCGATCATGTTGAAAGCGCTGGCCGACCGTCTCGCAGAAGCCCTGGCTGAGCGCCTGCACCAGCGTGTGCGCAAGGAGTTCTGGGGCTACGCAGCGCACGAGGGCCTGGATAATGACGCGCTGATCGCCGAGAAATACCAGGGCATCCGCCCTGCCCCCGGCTACCCGGCCTGTCCTGACCATACGGAAAAACCGATCATCTGGAAGCTGCTTGATGTCGAAGCAAACACCGGCATCCGCTTGACGGAAAATTACGCTATGCATCCTGCCGCCGCAGTCAGCGGCCTGTATTTTTCCCATCCCGACGCCCGCTACTTCGGTCTCGGCAAGATCAACCGCGACCAGGTTACTGACTACGCAGTCAGAAAAGGCATGGAACTGCGCCAGGTGGAACGCTGGCTCAGCCCCAGCCTGGGCTACGACCCGGAAGGTTAATCCGGAACGCCCTTGCAATATTCAGGGCATCCAAAATTTCATTTCCTTCTCCATGCTGATATAGTATGCGGTAGAATAATTTCGGCAGGGAGACACACAAACCATGTACCCAGCACCATTCCGTTACCATCGCCCGGCAACACTGGGCAGCGCGCTGGCGCTGCTCGCGGAACTGGGTGACAGCGCCAGGCCATTGGCCGGAGGCCAATCGCTGATACCCATCCTGAAAATGCGCATGGACGAACCTTCCGACCTGGTGGACATCGGGCGCTTGCCGGAGCTGACCCACATCCGCAAGGAAAAAAACCACTATCGCATCGGCGCCCTGGCCACTCATGCCCGCATCGCCGCGAGCGCCGCCGCCGACAATATCCCTGTTATCCGCGACTGTGCCGGCAATATCGCAGACCCCCAGGTAAGGGCCTTGGGCACCATCGGCGGCTCGGTTTGCATCGCCGATCCGAGCAGCGACTGGCCGGCGCTACTGAATCTCCTGGATGCTGAAATCGTCTGCCAGGACCTGGAGGCAAGCCGCAAGATCGGCATCAGGGACTTCATTACCGATTCCTACACCAACTGCCTCGCCGACGGCGAACTGGTCACGGAAATTCAGATCCCGATCCCGCCGGCGAACAGTGGCGGCGCCTACCTCGGTTTCAAGAAGGCAGCGCCGGCCTACCCTGCCGCCTCGGCGGGGATTCAGTTGACCCTGACCGCCGGCAACATCTGTCATGATATCCGCATGGCGCTGGGTGCGGCAGGACCGGTACCGGTCATTTCCACAGAAATCGAACGATCACTCATCGGCCAACCGTTAACGGACGCCAAGCTACAAGAGGCCGCGGCGGCGCTGGTGGAACTGTCTGAACCACCCAGCGATACCCGCGGTTCCGCGGACTTCAAACGTACAATGCTACGCTCGTTGTTTATGCGCGCCGCACAGACTGCGATGCAGCGCGCCAAGGGTGAAACCGCCATGGGGAGCCACGACTATGTCTGAACCAGTACAAACCGTATCCATCAACGTTACCGTGAACGGCAAGGCTTGCCGGCGGGATGTCGAACCCCGTCAATTACTGGTGGAATTCATCCGCGAAGAACTGCGCCTGACCGGTACGCATATCGGTTGCGACACCAGCTACTGCGGCGCCTGTACCCTGCTGTTGGACGGCGCCGCCGTCAAGTCCTGCACCTTATTCGCGGTTCAGGCCGACGGCGCGGAGATTACCACTGTAGAGGCCCTGGAAAAAAACGGGCAGATACACCCGCTGCAGCAGGCATTCTCTGAACAGCACGGACTGCAGTGCGGTTATTGTACGCCGGGCATGCTTATGTCGTCGCTGGCGCTGCTGGCGGAGAAGCCAGACCCGGAAACTGCGGACATCCGCAAGGCGCTGGCGGGCAACACCTGCCGCTGCACCGGCTACCAGAACATCATCAAATCCGTCCAGGCGGCAGCCAGAGTGTTACGGGAGGCATAAACCATGGAAATGAAATTCACAGGCAAATTCAGTATTGACCGTTCCAAGCAGGATATCTTCTCATTGCTGTCGGACCCAAAACAGTTTGCGCCATTGCTGCCCGGTTTCCACAGCATGGAAATGAAGGACGCCAACACGGCCGAGATTCGGGCAAGAGTGGGGATCGGCAAGATCGGCGGCATCGCCGCGACCGAACTCAGCCTGGCCGGGTCCGAACCACCGCGCCATGCCCGTTACACGGGTCGGGGCAAGCTGATGCAAGGCGTCTACCGCCTGCACACCTCCTTTGACCTTGAAGACAGCGACGCCGGCGGCACCCTGATAAGCTGGCAAGGCAACGCCGAGGTTACCGGCAAGATCCTGTCGCTGGCGGGCGGCGGCATCCGCAGCTACGCGGAAAAACAGATCAACCAGCTTATTGCCAGCTTGGAGGCGGCGCTCTCTCCGGAAGGCGCGGCAACAGCGCCCGCAAAACCGGGAGGGTGGTTCAGCCGCGTGCTGCGCGGGCTGTCCGGCGTCAGCGACTCCGAAACAGCAGCCCGAATTGAAGCCCAGGACGTCACCACATTGCCGAAAGAGAAGCAGGCAAGCCGTAAACGAGTGAACGCGTTGCTTGACGTGCCTCATGCGGACGCAAAACCCGCCCGGCGCGAGGACGAACGGCTAATCAAGGGCAAAGGCTTGTTTGTCGATGATTTCAGCCCCGCCGGCCTGCTGCACATGAGCGTGGTGCGTTCTCCCTATGCCCATGCCCGCATCGTCAATATCGATGTCTCCCGGGCGGAAGCGCTACCCGGGGTTGCCTGCACCTTTACCGGCAAGGAGGTCATGGAGCTGACCGACCCGTTTATCCAGATCGGCGCCGGTACGACTCAGGAAATTACCGACTATGCGCTGGCCACAGACAAGGTGATTTACCAGGGCGACCCGGTTGTCGCAGTGTTCGCAGAATCCGTTGCCATTGCCGAGGACGCGGTACAACTGGTGGACGTGGAATACGAACCCTTGGAGGTGGTGCTGGACGCGGAGAATGCGCTGACGGATAAAACCGTTCTGCATGACGAAACCGGCACCAATACGATATTCTCAGGTGTCTACGAGTACGGCGATTTGGACCAGGCATTTGCCGAGGCAGCCCATGTCGTGAAGATAGACAAGCTGCATTTCCATCGCTTCAGCAGCACCGCCCTGGAACCCAGCGCCTGTGTCGCCACCTGGGACCCGCGCGGCGAGATAGACCTGTTCTCGAATACTATCATGACCGTACCATTGGCATTCCTGGCCCCGGCTTTGCGCGTCAGAATGGACCAGATCCGCCTGCGTACCCACGATATCGGCGGCAGTTTCGGCAACAAGATCACCAACTATCCGTACCTGACACTGGCCTGCCTGGCCTCCAGGAAGATGAACGGCGTGCCGATAAAGTGGATAGAAACCCGCGCCGACAACCTGATCGCAGGCAGTGTGGGCAGCGAACGCACGTACCTGGATACGGAAGTCGCGCTGAACAGTGACGGTGTCATCACCGCACTGCGTTCGAAACATATTGACGATATCGGCGCATATCCCCGCTATGAACCCCTGGGCTCCGTAATCTGGTCCCAGGTGCTGCCCGCCGCCTACAAACTGCGCAACATCAGGATAGATTTCAACCAGGTTGTTACCAACAAAGGCCCTTCCGCACCCAATCGCGGCTATTCACGGCTGCCGCATCTCTGGTTCATGGAACGGGTCGTGGATATCTGCAGCCACGAACTGGGTATCCCTTCCGATGAGATGCGCCTGAAGAACTATATCGAAAAGTTCCCGTACGAAACGCCCAACGGCTGCGTTTACGATTCCGGCGACTTTCCGGCGATGCTGGCGAAAGCCAAGGAACTGGTCGACTGGGATGGCTGGAAGAAGAAACAGGCGGACGCGCGTAAGGAGGGCAAACTGATCGGCATCGGCATCGGCACCACCCTGGATTCGGGCACGAACAACTGGGGCCAGGCCAGGTACGTCAATCCGCATGCACCGTTTTCCGGCAACTCCACCGCGGCCAGGGCGAAACTGGACCTGGACGGTACGGTGGTAGTGAGCCTGGGTACTTTCCCGCAGGGCCAGGGCCACGAGACCACTGCGGCGCAGGTGGTGGGCGATGTGCTGGGCATCCCCCCGGACCTGGTACACGTGAAGACCGGGTTCGATTCACTCTACGACAGCCATACCGGCCAATCCGGCACCTACGCCAGCCAATTCGCAGTGACCGGTTTGTCCGCGGCCCACGGCGCCGCGCTCAAGCTCAAGGCGGAAATGACAAAACTGGCTTGTTTCGGCCTGGAAGCCACGGAAGATGACCTGGAGTTCGGTGTCGGCGACATGGGTCCGCAGGTCAGCGTCAGGGGCACGGACCGGGCGCTCAACTACTGGATGCTGGCCAACTTCATCAATTCGAACAGCGCCAGCTTGCCGGATGACTTGCGCGACCTGTCACTGAATGTCCGGCATGTCTACATGCCGCCGTTCAAGGTCCCGGATGTGGAGAAAAAAATCGGCAATCTTACCCTCACCTACGCGCTGCAACTGCATATCTCCGTGGTTGAGGTAGATCCGGATACGTTCCTGACCAGGATACTGGACTACGCCATCGTCGACGACTGCGGCACGGTGATCAACCCGATGATCGTCGAAGGCCAGGTGCACGGTGGCGCGGCCCATGGCATCGGCGCCGTGTTGCTGGAGGACATTGCCTACGACGCGGAAGGCAATGCGATTGCCGGATCATTCACCGATTATGCGCCGATCACCATCAGCAGCATGCCGGAACTCAAGTGCGCAAACCGGCAATCGCCCTCCCCGTTTACTTTCCATGGCGCCAAGGGCATGGGCGAAGGCGGTGGCGGACCACTGCTCTCCCTGAGCGCGGCGTTGCAGGATGCGCTGCACGGGAACGGCATCATTATCGAAAATTCGCATAACTCGCCCATGTCGATGTTCGAACGCTTTGCGAATGGGGCGGAAAAAGGAGTCACTGTCGAGACCCGTTGACTCGAATATATCAGATAAGGTTCGCCCCGGTATTGCAAGCGTAAGGTTTGCATTGGCAAAGCAGGCTTGCAGCCATCATTTCACATTGGCATCCTGCGCTGGCCACTTCCGCCGGCAGGATCGCCACATGTTATAATCTGTTACCTGTTCAAGTGAGTGGAGGAATGAAATGTTGAAGAAACTACCGATGTTACTACTGCTTTCAGTGCTGCTTCCCGGCTACGCGATGGCCGACGAGGACTACGTGGGCAGCCTGATCACGGCTACGCCCTACGAGGGACGGCAACTGGCTATCAAGCTGGCCAGGAAGTCGATCGGCGAGATGCAATCAGATTCCGCGGTAAAAAAGGAAGTACGCTCTAAATACTCCCGGGACGGTGCGATCCTGATCCACGCCGCTGAGGTCATCGCGATCGAGTTCGCCACCATCGCCGCGGCGAACAACTACTGGCGCGAATAATTTCTAGTATATTTCGGAAGCGCCCCCACCCCATTCCCGTGAAAACGGGAATCCAGTGAAACAACGAGTCGCCCGGAGGGCGACACAGTATTTAGCTGGACTCCCGCTTTTGCGGGAGTGGTACGGAGGCATATCTTGGTTTATACCAATAGTTACATTCAGTCGGGGCAACGAGCTATGTTCAAGAGGGCTTAGGAAACTCTGTGAGACTTAGTCAGAGGTTCCTTCAACAAGCAGGTGGTGGGTGAACTGGGGACAGATAACGTCTTTTACCTGGGTTTTGGATTCCTGTAACAGAGATATCTCGCACCAGGGAGTGAACAGGGTTTCGACTTCATCCCGGTACACCCGGAACGGCGGCGGGTTAATCTGACCGTCCAGGTAAGTAATCGTAACCAGCAGGATCTGTACGCCGGGTTGCAGCAGGGTTTTCATTTTCGCTGAGTACTGCGCGCGCAGGTCTGAAGGCAGCGCGATGAGTGAGGCGCGGTCATAGACCGCAGCGACGCCGTCAAGACGCTCAGGTTCCAGGGAGAAGAAATCGCCACACAGGTATTCCAGGCGTTCCGTCCGGTAGCGCACGAACGGCCCGTCCAGGTCGCGCTGTGCTTCGAGTCCGGTTTCCTTGAGAAATGACCGGGCGGCAAGCTCGCTGAGTTCCACACCCAGTACCTGGTACCCCTGCTCCATCAGCCAGACCATGTCCCTGGACTTCCCGCACAGGGGCACGAATACTTTGCTGCCTGCCGGGATCGCCAGCCGCGGCCAGTTGTCTACCAATACAGGGTTGTAATCGGCCAGGTGGAACGCAAGCTCATTTGCTTCCCACTTCTCATGCCAGAAATGATGCTCCATGGTGATGGATTATAACAGTATCGTATGAATAATAAGTAATCATCACGTCAATTGATTCAACGGCAACTCGTTGGTGCATTTGATTTCCGATACGACCATTTTCGAATTCACTTCGCGCACTGCCGGTAAGGACAGCAGATGGTACAGGAACCGCTCGTAGGCATGTACGTCTGTTGCCACTACTTTCAACAGGAAGTCCATCTCTCCCAGTACAGTGTAACATTCCAGCACTTCCGGCAGTTTTTCCACTGCGTTCTGGAAATTCGGCAGGGCCTCATGACCATGCGCCTCCAGTTTGACTTCCGCAAAGACGATCACGTCCAGGCCCAGGCGGTTGTGGTCCAGGATCGCGACCCGTTTCTTCAGCACACCGGCGTCCTCCAGACGCTTGAGCCGGCGCCAGCAAGGTGATGTGGACAGGCCGACTTCAGCCGCCAGTTCGCTGACGGTCAGGCCGGCATCCTGTTGCAGGAGGGCCAGGATATGCTTATCGAATTTATCGAGCTTTACGGTCATTTTTTTCCAGAATACAGATATATCAGGTAAATATTTTCAAATTATCCGACTTTACGGCTAATTTCGCAATAATTATCTCGTTGATTGGGTCTACACTGTAACCAATCATTTCGGGAACCTCTGATTAAGTCAGAGGTTCCTGCGATACAGGGATGTATCGCCAAATTCTATGACGATAAGTCATTGAATTTGAGAGCAAAACAAAAATCGCATTTTTGTTTTGCGTGCTCTGACAAGTCCAGGATGGACTTGTTCAGAGCTTCCTTAGATACATCAACATGGCTGCCAGATTACATATTCCGAGTGCGCCGTACCGTCCGGGCGAAGAACCGGATTTCAGCGCCATCACCCTGACCGAACCCGGCGCGTTGGAACGTCCCGATGAACTGGCGCCGACCAACGAGATCAGTGAGTTGTGCTTCGGCCTGATCCGGGTTCTGGATGACGGGCATTGCGCGGTTGGCCCCTGGGACCCGGAACTGCCCGCCGGCGAGTTGCGGGACGGGCTGCGCCACATGCTGCTCACACGCCTTTATGACGACCGGATGTTGCTGATGCAACGCCAGGGAAAGCTGTCGTTCTACCTGAAATGCACCGGCGAGGAGGCTGTGTCGGTTGCCCAATGCATGGCGCTGGAAGACGGCGACATGCTGTTCCCCACCTACCGGCAACAGGGCCTGCTGGTCACGCGGAGGTATCCACTGCTGGATATGATGTGCCAGTGCCTGTCCAACGCCGGTGACAAGTTGCAAGGGCGCCAGTTACCCGTCATGTACAGTTCGGACACGCACCGATTTTTCACCATTTCCGGTAACCTGGGCACCCAGTTCTCCCAGGCCGTGGGCTGGGCCATGGCGGCCGTGTACAAAAAGAGCGGCGATATCGCGTCGGCATGGGTGGGAGAAGGCACCAGCGCCGAAGCCGATTTCCATTATGCCCTGACCTTCAGTGCCGTCTACCATGCGCCGGTGGTACTGAACGTGGTGAACAACCAGTGGGCCATCTCCACCTATCAGAATGTCGCCGGGGGAGACCGGAACCCGTTCGCTGCGCGCGCTATCGGCTATGGCATCCCCGGTTTGCGCGTGGACGGCAATGACTTTCTTGCGGTGTACGCTGCCACCCGTTGGGCCGCACGCCGGGCACGGGCCGGTGGCGGTCCCAGTTTGATCGAGCTGTATACCTACCGCGCCGCGGCCCACTCCACAAGCGACGACCCGGGCCGCTACCGACCGGCGGACGAGTGGAAACACTGGCCCTTGGGCGACCCCGTGGAACGGCTTAAACAACACTTGATCACCCTGGGCGAATGGTCCGAGACAGACCACGAACGTTTGCGGAAAGAACTTGAGGAGATGGTGACCAATACCTGGAAACAAGCCGTCTCCCTGGGAACTCTGACTGATGGTCCACATCCCCCCGATGCGGCCATGTTCGAACATGTGTACCAGGATATGCCGCACCATCTACTGGAACAACGCCGTCAACTCGATGCGCTGAAATGCACGTAGAATTGGATTCTGATGAGCGCGCAATGCGACCTGTAGCGACCGCTCAACCGCGGCAGGAAGTATGCACCATGTCCATGATCCGGGCAGTGAACTCTGCGATGGACGTAATGTTGGAACAAGACCCCGATGTGGTTATCTTCGGTGAGGATGTCGGCTATTTCGGTGGCGTGTTTCGCTGCACCGAGGGCTTGCAGCGCAAACACGGCGAGGATCGCGTGTTTGACACACCTATCGCCGAAGGCGGCATCGTCGCAGCCGCGATCGGTATGGGCGTTAATGGTCTGCGGCCGGTGGTGGAGATCCAGTTTGCCGATTATATCTACCCGGCTTTCGACCAGATCGCGAGCGAACTCGCACGCTTGCGTTATCGCAGCGCCGGCCAGTTCTGGTCGCCGGTGACGATCCGCACGCCCTGCGGCGGCGGCATACGCGGTGGTCAGACCCACTCGCAAACGCCGGAGGCCCTGTTCGCACATGTATGCGGCCTGAAGACGGTAATGCCGTCTAACCCCTATGATGCCAAGGGTCTGCTTATCAGCGCTATTGAGGATGACGACCCGGTAATCTTCTTCGAACCAAAACGCTTGTATAACGGCCCGTTTGACGGCGACTCCGACCAACCTGCCAGGAGCTGGGACGACCATGCCAAAGGGCAGGTTCCAGCGGGCCACTACCGGGTGGCGCTGGGTACGGCAGAGACGGTCAGGCCCGGAAACGACGTAACCGTGTTGGCCTACGGCACCATGGTGCACGTAGCGCTGGCGACAGCGAAGCAACTTGAGATTGATGCCGAGGTTATCGACTTGCGCACCCTGATGCCACTGGATGTGGACACCATCTGCTCTTCCGTATGCCGCACCGGGCGTTGTGTCATCGTACATGAAGCCACGCGCTTTTGCGGTTACGGCGCAGAACTCTCCGCACAGGTACAAGAGCATTGCTTCTGGAACCTGGAAGCGCCTATCGAACGGGTTACCGGCTGGGACACACCCTACCCGCATGCCCAGGAATGGGCTTATTTTCCGGGCCAGGCGCGGGTGGCGCAGGCGCTGGAACGGGTCGTGGATGCCTGAGCATGGCTGAATATTCATTCAAATTACCGGACCTGGGCGAAGGCACCGTGGAGTCGGAGATCGTCGCCTGGCACGCTGCTATCGGCGCTGCGGTCAAGACCGACCAACCCCTTGTGGACGTGATGACAGACAAGGCCACTATCGAGATCACGGCGCCGGTATCCGGCACGTTGATCTTCGCCGCCGGCGAACCGGGTGACATCATCTCGGTGGGCGCCGAACTGGCGGTATTTGCGACGGAGAGTGAACAATCAACCGGGGATGACGAGGAAGGAGACGACCTATCCCGTTCGCCGTTCCCGCACAAGCGGGAATCCAGTGAAACAACCGATCACATACAGGACGACACATCAGAACGCGAAAATCCCGCAAACAGGCCGCAAACCTCTCCCGCTATCCGCCGCCTCGCCAAGGAGCGCGGCATCGATCTCAACCGCATCATCGGTACCGGTCCCAACGGCCGCATCACCCGCGCCGACCTGGAAAAGATTGACAAGGTCGCAGCGTTAAACTCTGCTGCCGCTGAGTCCCATGCCGGCCTGGAGCAGCCCGAAAAGCCGTCTGTAGCGGAAACCAAACCGGATGAGACCGGTGTCCATGAAATCAAGCTGGTGGGACTGCGCCGCAAAATAGCCGAACAGATGAGTCTGAGCGCAAGTCGTATCCCGCATTTCAGTTATGTTGAGGAAGTCGATGTGACCGACCTGGAACAACTGCGCCGGCGCCTGAATGAGACGCGCCAGGAAAACCGGCCAGAACTCACCTACCTGCCTTTCTTCATGCTGGCCCTGGTGAAAGCAGTGCGGCAATTCCCTCGCTGTAATGCCCACTTTGACGATGAGAAACAAGTCATCAGGGAATTCGAACCGGTACACATCGGCATCGCCGTGCAGACTCAGGACGGCTTGCTGGTACCCGTCATCCGCGACGCACAAACTCTGGACCTTTGGCAGTGCGCGGCTGAACTGAAGGACATTGCAGAACGGGCCAGAAACGGGCGCGCCCGCAAGGAGGAACTCAGCGGCTCGACCATTACTCTCTCCAGCCTGGGAGCGCTCGGCGGTATCGTGTCCACACCCATCATCAATTACCCCGAAGTCGCGATCATCGGCAGTAATCGAACCCGCCGGCGCCAGGAGTTCGAAGATGGCGGCGTCAGCAACCGCCTGGTGATGAATATCTCTTCTTCATTCGACCACCGAGCACTGGACGGGTATGAGGCTGCGCAAACCATCCAGGCGATAAAAGGCTACCTGGAATTCCCGGCGACCCTGTTCCTGCCTGCCTAAACCCTCATGATCAGGTTTCTGCACACCCCGACTGCATGTAACTTTTGGCACAGACCGGGATATTCCACCATACCACTCCCGCGAAAGCGGGAGTCCAGTCAGATTCTGTGTCGCCCGCTGGGCGACCCTTTGTTTCACTGGATTCTCGCTTGCGCGGGAATGGTACGGGGCGTAGGTCAGCTATTAAAATTTACACAGCAAACGATTAGGAATTTCCGGATAATAGGGTAAACTTGTTGACTTATGAATTTCATGCGGCGCAGTGAGCAAACCCAATGATTGTCGAACAGATATGGACCGGCAACGACTGGCGTAACTTCAATTATCTTATTGCCTGTCCCGATACCGGCGAGGCACTGGCGGTTGACCCCCTGGACCATCGCAAGTGCTTGCGCCATGCGCGGGATAAGGGCTGGGATATCACCCAGGTACTCAACACCCATGAACACCATGACCACATCGGCGGCAACGCTGCGCTGATTGCCGAAACAGGCGCACAGTTGCTCGCTCACAAAAATGCCGTGGATAGGATTCCCGGCATGGACAAAGCGTTATCCGCCGGCGATATCATCAAGGTCGGAAACCGCGTCGAGTTGGAGGCGCTGGATACACCGGGGCACACCATGAGCCATGTCTGCCTGCTCTCGCATACGGACCAGATGTCCTTGTTCTGCGGTGACACCTTGTTCAATGCCGGCGCCGGCAACTGCCACAATGGTGGCCATCCGAACCAGTTGTACATGACATTTACCGGCCAACTGGCAAACCTGCCCGACAACACCCTGGTTTATCCGGGCCATGACTACATCATCAACAACCTGCAGTTCACGCTGAGCAGAGAACCCGGCAATACCGACGCGCGCGCGTTGCTGGACAACCTGGCCGACCAGGACCCGGATGACGCACTGGTCACCACCATCGGACTGGAGAAGACGGTCAACACCTTTTTCCGCCTGAGAAATCCGGAAGTAATAGAGAAATTGCGCGAGGTGTTTCCCGATTTATCCGCCGACCCCGATGAGAAAACGGTCTTTCTGAAGCTGCGGGAACTGCGAAACGAATGGTAATACACCATTGTCGACGCGCACATTACTGCTTGCCGCCGACGGGTTGCTGATTATCCATACCCTGTTTATCGCTTTCGTGATATTCGGGTTACTGCTGGTTCTCGCCGGAACCGTCGCAAAATGGCGCTGGATCAGGAATCCCTGGTTCCGTGGCATTCATCTCGGCGCCATCGGCTTCGTAGTGCTGCAGTCCTGGCTGGGAATGATGTGCCCGCTGACGATCTGGGAAAATGCGCTGCGACAACTGGCAGGGCAGTCAGGCTATGGCGATTCGTTCATACAGTACTGGCTGCACAAGTTGATCTTCTACCAGGCGGAAGCCTGGGTATTCACATTGTCCTATTCCGCCTTCGGCGCATTCGTGGCGCTTGCCTGGCTGCTGGCGCCCCCGGAATTTACAAAAAAGCAATGAATACCGCGCCAAGCCCCCTTGGGAGAGCGAACGCCTGCGTACTAAAGTTGGCGCCAATATATTCCCGCGCCGCCCTGGCTTAAAATCAAAGCGATTTAAGATAACGCCAGGCACGCTTCCCCCGTGACTGTTTACGCAGCCACAGCAAGTCCTCAGGTAAATCAATATCCCGGCCAAGGCCGGCGGAACGGGCTATATGAAGGGGAACGCGTCGCGTCGCCGCTTCCCTGCAAAATTCCTCGAAACTGTTCTCACCGTACATCAAATTCATCGCAAGAGGCGGCGTAAACACCAGGCCGTTGGTACCACCATCGTTGGCAGCGGGGCACAAGGTAACACCATCCTTGTGCTCCCGGTCCAGGTAAACCAGGTCACGCTCTTCGAGTGCCGGCACGTCAGACGGGATGATGAGTACCTTGCCGGCGCTGTTGTCGCTGATATGCTCGATTCCTCTCAAGACATCCGCGGCATAGCCGCTGTCGGTTCCCGTGTTGAGTACGTCAGCGGTTTTTTCCCGGGCCTGCGCGATCACATCGGCATCGCAACTGATCACCGTAACACCTGTAACCGTGGCGGATGCAGCCAGGGTGTCCAGTATGTCTTCCAGCATGCACAAGCTGAGTTGCCGGCGCTGCGGCGATGTCAGCACAGTTGCGAGGCGCAACTTGGAATGCCGCAACCGCTTTACCGGGATCAGCGCCCACATAGTAAGCAACCTCTGATCTCAAATATCAATCGATACCGGTGATGCGAATACCGGAATGGCTGGTCTTGTAGGTCCTGTTGATATGAATAAGAAGGCTGGTCAGGGCCTCGGCGGCCGCTGCATTGGCAAGTTTACCGGCATTGATAGCGCGGCAACCGCTGTCTTTCACCAGTTGCATCACTTCCCGGCGGGTTTCCGGGTCGTCACAGGTTACGAGGATATCGCAGTCGATTTCAACATCCTGTTCCAGCAGGTTGGCGGCCACATTGTGATAGGCCGCGGCGACCCGCGCCCTGTCTCCCACCGTTTCGCGGGTGATAACCGCAGCGCTCCCCTGCGCCGGCAACTGGACAACAGCCACCTTCGGCGGCATCAGCGGTACCGTGGTATCTATCAGGATCTGCCCGGACAGGCCCGACCTGATACTCTCAAGAGTGGCTGCATGCGCAGCAAACGGCACGGTCAGCGCCACAATCTCTGCCTGTTGCGTCGCGCTGAGATTGTCCGTGCCGGCAATAGCCCCTGCACCGGGCTTCTTATTCAGTTCAGCCGCCGCATTCTGCGCCTTCTCCGCCACCCGGGAGCCGATGATTACCTCGTGTCCGGCACTGGCCCAACGCCAGGCAAGGCCGTAACCAAGATTACCTGTACCACCAAGAATCGCTATTTTCCGTTTATTATCCATTGTCAGACCAGAAGACAGGAACAGGTTAACCCTGCCCGCTTTCTATTGTTATAATATAGGAAGCTCTGAGATTTAATCTCTAAGGTTCCTGAGAAGCGTTGTACAAATGGGGGCTCGTCTAACGGCAGGACAGCGGACTCTGACTCCGCCAGTAGAGGTTCGAATCCTCTGCCCCCAGCCAATTTACAGTTTCAAAACGTTTCATTTCCTGACCGTGGACGTGAAGGTATCACGAAACGGGCGCATTGCAAAATCCTGGATGCAGCAAATCCGCATGAACGGGAAGCCAACTCATAGCGGCCTTGTCGCCTAACCGATGATGACGCCGGCGTCGGCGCAGGACTAGTACTCTTTCAACTTAATTTTGACATGTTCAGCGGGTCGGGAAGCGGTTGAGCGCAAGGCGCGGCGCGCAGTGAATGGCGCGCCCTTCGCAAGCGGCGCAACGACGCGGGCGACCGCTTCCCGGCCCGCCCGCAGGGAGCCACACAGCGACGCCAATACGGCGTTGCAGCCCTTGGCAAGGGCGCGCCATTACCGGCGGGCTGCGCCTTGTCTTGGCGTCGCTGTGTGGCTCTGAACATGTCAAAATTAAGTTGAAAGAGTACTAGGCGATTGATATGGAATTTAACCATTGCGGTAAGTGTAAGAATACCCATTCAAGGCAGGTGCACCGCCCAGGTGCACATAAAGTAGCCTTGATCCTGATTGGAAAAATCCTTTTCGAACTAGATCAATCATGCCTTGCATCGATTTACCTTCGTAAACAGGGTCAGTAATCATAGCTTCAGTTTGTGCAGCTAATCGAATAGCTTCATTTGTTTCATTACTTGGAACACCATAGGCTGGATATGCATAGTCCTCGATGATCACAATATCATCATCCGCGATGTTCTGACCCAGTTCAATCAGTTTGGCTGTATTGCGAGCTATTTGAGTTACTTGAGGACGAGTTTTTTCCATCGTGAATGATGCATCGATTCCTATTACCTTATTCGCGCGACCATCTGATTTAAAACCAACGATCATCCCCGCTTGAGTAGATCCGGTTACTACACAAACAATAAAATAATCGAATTTAAATCCCAATTCCGATTCCTGAGTTCTTACCTCTTCCGCAAATTGGATATAACCTAGTCCTCCGAACTTATGAACAGACGCACCCGCAGGTATTCCATACGGCTTACCGCCATGTGCTCGAACATCATCCATTGCTTCTTCCAAGCTCTTTCGGCTCCCGATATCGAATTCATCAGCTACAATACGACTATCTGCACCCATTAGTTTCGTTAGCAGAATATTTCCAACACGATCATAGACTGCATCCTCGTGTGGCACCCAGCTCTCCTGAACTACACGACATTTCATACCTATTTTTGCTGCTACTGCGGCAACAAGACGAGTATGGTTTGATTGAACACCTCCTATCGATACCAAAGTATCTGCTCCTGACGCTATCGCATCAGGAACGATATACTCGAGTTTCCGAAGTTTGTTTCCTCCCAACGCAAGACCAGAATTGCAATCTTCTCGCTTTGCCCAAATCTCCACTTTGCCACCTAGCGCTTTCGATAGCCGCGGTAAGCGCTCAATGGGGGTAGGCCCGAAAGTTAGCGGATATCGTTCAAACTTCTCTAACATGCTTATCTCCATCAAACTTGATGCAAAAGATTATAGATGCTTTGAAAAGAACGACGTGAAGGTATCACGATACGGGCACATTGCAAAATCCTATCCTGGATGTAGCGAACCCGCATGAACGGCAAACCAACTCATATCGGCCTATCCGGTGATTACGCCTGAAATGGCGCGGAACAAGACGATTGTGTGGTTATTGGGGAGACTGGTGTCAGGATTTGTTTGCCACAGCGGCAAAGGTCTGATCGAATGTCTTGATGCGGCTTACCCCGCGTCGCTGACAACTGGCCAGGTGACAAAGGTCCCTGACCCCCAGCATCGGAAACTGTTTATGAAGCCGGCAGGCGAGAAATACATCTTCACTCTCCAGGGGCCACACCTCCACACCTGCCCTGGAAATAAGTGACATTGCCGCTTCGAGAGTTGGTATGCGATTGACAGGGATATAGCAATAGGCAAGCTCCTGCAATACTTCAGCGGAGGTATACAAGCGCGTTTGCTTGCGGATCGCCTCATCGAAAAACTCGCGGGCAGGCCCTCTGAGCGGGTGGTCCCTACCTACCGAATACATGAATACATTGGTATCGATGAAAATCACGTACTTGTCGCACCGCGTTTGCGAGCTTCATTGATAACGCCAAGATGCTGCTCCCAGTCAGGTTCTGTACCTGTTGGTTCCAGTTTATCGCACTGGGCGAAGAATGTTTCAACCTCTGCAACGGTCTCGAATGGCTGGACCTGTGACTGCCGTTCAAGCCGATCGCGCGCCGCGGCGCGCAGCCATGCGCTCAAAGACATACCTTCCTGGTGTGCCTGATAAACGAACCGGGTACGGTCTTCATCTGACATCAATAATTGTACTCTAGCCATATGTTACTCAAAAGCGATATGTATGTGTAAGAATTATACACATGCTCAATCGCCAAAACAAAAGCTAAGAGATATTACCGAAAAACCCCAGATGTGAGCCAGGCACGCGTACGGCCACGTTACATAATGACGGCGTCAAGAAACTTCGGGATAGCTGGATATACGGGCAATATGTCCCCAGCCAGTTTACGGCCCGGTTACAGGTTCTCCAGGATGTTCTCCGCGGAACTGACCTTGAATTCCATCGGCGCCTCGACATGCAGTTGGGTAATCGTACCGTCTTCGACCACCATCGCGAAACGCTGGCCCCGGGTGCCCAGGCCAAAACCGGAACCGTCCAGTTCCAGTCCCAGCGCCGCAGCATAGGTGCCATTGCCGTCGGCCAGCATCAACACCTTATCGCCGGCGCCGGCATCTGCGCCCCAGGCGTCCATCACGAACATGTCATTCACCGCCATGCAGGCAATAGTATCCACGCCTTTAGCCTTGATCGCGTCCGCATTGTTGACAAAGCCCGGCAGGTGTTCTTTTGAACAGGTCGGGGTGAACGCACCAGGCACCGAAAATACGACTACCTTTTTGCCGGTAAATAACTCATCGGTGCTCAGCGAACCGGGCCCGTCAGTCTTGATAACGTGAAACCGCCCCGCTGGGGCTTTATCTCCGACTTGTACTGTCATTAGTAGTCTCCTGTGATTTTTACTGGTGATTACGAGAATTATATCAGGGATGGAATGGAGAGTCGCCTTCGGCGACACTTCGGCGACACGGTATTTGACTGGAGGCCCTCTTCCGAGGGAGTGGTACTATGGCTACGTCAGAGAACTGCCCCCATCCCATTCCCGTGGAAACGGGAATCCAGTTAGCAACTCTTCCTTATTTCAAGGGAGTTGGGTCAGCACCTGTTCCAGAGGAGGTCGTTGCGCGGCCGGCGTTTCAGCCGGGATGCCGTACCAGAACAAACCCACTACCTGTTCCAAGTCAGGGTCTGCGCCGATAATCTGGTAAAACTCTCTTGTTCTGGTCACTGCACCGGTAGTCCATTTAACACCGATACCCTCATCCCACAACAGCAGCATCAGATTCTGGGCGGCACAGCAGCAGGAAGCGTAGTTTTCCTGCATGGTGACTGCGTCATCTGACGTCAGGCAAGTCAGCGCCAGCCAACCCGGGACTTCACGCCAGCGTCTGAGCTTGATCTGTGCCGCCCGCTCACCCTGTTTTTCATTGACCAGCCTTGCATTCAGCAAGCAGACCCGTTCCTTGCTTTGCTCGCCCAATAGGAAAAAGCGCCAGGGTTGAGTCAGGTAGTGGTTCGGCGCCCAGATGGAATGCTCCATTGCCGCGCGCACTACGGCTTCATCGGGGTGAACGCCGGACTTGAACTGGTGTATGGTGCGCCGGCTTCTGACGAGGTCTTTTATCTCCATGTAGCAACAAGGTAAGATTAATCAACGCATGAAGTATTGTAACAATTCGTTCAGGTAGCGGGCGCCTTTTTGTGTCGTCTTCAATAGCCCCGGTTCCTGTTCGAGCAGGCCGTCGGCCCTGGCGGCTTCGACTTGTACCCGCACGCGCGCCGGCGCCAGGCCGGTTCTTGCGCTGAAACAGGACAACGGCACGCCGTTTTTCAGACGCAGCGCATTGAGCATGAATTCCAGGATACAATCCTGCTCGTCCAGCATCCGTTGTGCGGCTATCGCGGCATCCGAGCCGGCGGCGCGTATATAACTATGCGGCATGCGCAGGCGCGACTGCCTGGTTACCGTCCCGTTGCTGATCTTGCCGTGAGCGCCGGCGCCAACACCAATGTAATCGCCGAACTCCCAGTAATTCAGGTTGTGCCGGCATTCTCTGCCCGGCCTGGACCACGCAGAAACCTCGTATTGCCGGTAGCCCTGCTGCGCCAGGTACTCCTCGCCGCGGCATTGCATCTCCCAGGTAAGGTCGTCGGCGGGCAACGGCGGCGGTTTTGCATGGAACACGGTATTGGGTTCAATGGTAAGCTGGTACCAGGAGATATGTGCCGGTTCCAGGCTGGCCGCGACAGCAAGATCGGACAAGGCGTCCTCAGTCGTCTGGTTGGGCAACCCGTACATCAGGTCGATATTGACATTGGTGAAGCCCGCCGCAGCCGCCGCTGCGATCGCAGA
Source organism: Gammaproteobacteria bacterium (assembly GCA_965221335.1). Classification (GTDB taxonomy): domain Bacteria; phylum Pseudomonadota; class Gammaproteobacteria; order Eutrophobiales; family Eutrophobiaceae; genus JAAXHV01. The sequence continues at coordinate 689,713 of CBDCSC010000006.1, forward strand.
TTGGGCCTCTTCGGCGTCGTGAATCCTGCCGATGGACTTGAGTTTTTGATTCTCAAAGCTCTGCACACCGATTGAGAGGCGGTTCACGCCCAGCTTGCGATAACCGGCAATGCGCCCGCTGTCCGTGGCGCCGGGGTTCGCCTCCAGGGTAATCTCAGCGCCGGCGGAAAGCCCGTATTCGTCATCAACCGCGTCCAGGATCGCGCCGATTCCCGCAACCGACATGAGGCTGGGGGTACCGCCACCGAGGAACACCGATTCGAACCTTCTGCTCCCTGACTGGCCGGCGCTGAATTTCAGGTCCCGCACCACGGCATCCACATATTCCCGCTCCGGGAAGGAACCGTCTTTTATTTCATGCGAATTGAAATCACAGTAAGGACACTTCCTTACACACCACGGCAGGTGCACATACAACGCTAACGGCAGGTTATTCAAAGGAATTATCTGCGGATGAATCGTTTGCGCAAATCTATGCCTGGGCTGCGGATGAATCAGTTATGGATGGGCGCAGCCATTCCCTGCATTGCAGGGTCAGTGACAGCAGGGTCGGCATCAGCGTCAGTGTGATCAGCGTGGAGAACAGCAGTCCGAACATGACGATAGCCCCCAGGCCGCGGTATAACTCGGTACCCGCGCCGGGGTTGAACACCAGGGGCGAGAGGCTGAAGATGGTAGTGATGCTGGAAATCATGATCGGGCGCAGCCGGGCGCGGGTGCTCTCCAGCACCGCTTCAATTGAGCCCATACCCCCGGTCTTGATGTTGCGCATGGTGCGGTCGATGATCAGGATCGGGTTGTTCACCACCGTGCCGATCAGAATCAGGAAACCGAGCATGGTAATCACGTCAAAAGGCTGGTAGATATCGTTGAAACCCACCAGCGACAGGTTGCCGCCTATCGCATTCAGCAGCCACAGGCCGATCAGCCCACCGCCTATGCCGACGGGCACGGTGGTCATTACCAGCAGCGGGTAGCCCCAGTGGGAAAAGATAGCCACCAGCAGCAAATACGAGATGATCACGGCGACGAAGAAGTTCCCCTTCAGTGCGTTGCGGGTCGCGCTGAGCAGGTCGCTGGCGCCGGTGATACGCATACTGATGTCGTCCCCTATCTCACCGCCTGCCCTCAGTTCCTCAATAATGCCACTGCGGACCATCTCCACCCCCTGCTCCAGTGGGATGTCCCGCGGCGGGATGATTCCCAGGGTGATGGTCCGTTTACTGTCCACCCGACGGATGGTCTCGGTATTCACGGTCTGGCGCACGTCCGCGACCGCGCTGAGCGGCACCATGCCTCCCCGGGGCGCATACAACATGATGCTGTCCACATCTCCCGGTTGCTGCACAGTACCTCGGGTGGAATACAGAAAGATATCTATTTTCTCGTCACCCAGGAAAAACTCATCGACAAATGCGCCGTCCGAGAAGGCCCAGATGCTGTAGCCCAGGTCACCGACATCCAGGCCCAGTTCACTGGCGCGCTCCCAGTCCGGGCGCACCTCAACCAGTGGCTGACCCAGGGTCAGGGTCGAGGGATCCGGGCGAATCCGAGGGTTCTCAAACACGGACTGTGCCTGCACGAAAGCCTTGAGACCGGCGTCAAACAGAGGCGCCAATTCGATGCCGCTGAGTTCCAGGTTAATGCTCCTGGACCCACCCCAGTTACTGGAAAAAATGGAGCCGCGGGATGCGAATGCATGTATGCCGGGAATTTCCCGGCTCCTCTGCATTACGATGTCCAACAGGTCGTCAACCTGATTTATGGATGTCGCCTCCACGATGATATAGTTACGCGAGGCACCGGCATAGCCGACGACGTAATTCATGCCAGGCAGTTCCGACTCCCCCCTGCGGTACAGATCCGGGTCCAGACCGACGTAGGGCAACAGGAAATCTTCCATTTCCCTGTAGATCGCGCGCATCTCTTCGATGTTATAACCGGGCGGCGCAAACATCTGGATGAACATTTTCTCCTCTTCCCCGTCCGGCAGGTACTCCGCCTTGGGCATGGAATAAAATATCACCAGCGTGATACAAAGCACTACTCCTACCAGGGCCAGGCGGCGCGTTACCCCTTCCATCAACCAGTTGACAAACCCGAGCAGTACCCCGCCAAAGCGTTGTCCTGCGTCATACAGGCGAGAACCAGCTATCTCATCCCGGTTTGGCGTCAGGAACCGGCTGCACAGAGTCGGCACCACCAGGGTCGCGACAAGCAGCGACATCAGTATGGACGCCGAAATGGCAACGGCGATATCGGAATACAACTGCCCGGCCTCTTGCTTGATGAAGATAATGGGAAGAAAGACGAACACTGTGGTCAGCGTAGACGCGAGCAACGCCGGCCAAACCTCGGCCACCCCGTCAATCGCAGCGCGCCGGCGCTCCTTGCCGGAGGCCATGTGCCGGTAGATGTTCTCCAGCACCACGATACTGTTGTCCAGGGTCATGCCAATCGCAAATGCGACCCCGGCCAGCGAGATCACGTTGATGGTGCGCCCGCTGATCAGCAAGCCGAGAAAGGCGGCCAGGGTGCAGACAGGTATGCCGGCGGCGCCGATAAGCGTGGAAGACGGAGTCCTGAGAAACAGGTACAGCACGAGTGTGGCCAGCAGGGCGCCGATAACCAGGTTCTTGCGCACGTTGACCACGGAAGCGGTAACATATTTCACATCATCGGCATTCAGCGTCATGTACAGGCCGCGCTCCTTGAGCAGACCCGCGTTCAGTTCCTCCACCCTCTGCATCACGTTTTCCTTAACTTCCACCACGTTCGAACCGATCTGCCGGCGCACCCCCATACTGATATTGGGTATTCCGTTACCGTAGGAATAGGATTCGATCTCGAAGGTGGACAGCTCCGCATAACCGAGGTCGCGCAAGCGGATGAATGCACCGTCGCGTTGGGCGATGACCATGTTTTCAATGTCCTCCGTAGTGGTAAAACGCCCCACGGTTCGCAACAGATAACGGCGTTTACCGCTGTCCAGGTCACCCCCCGAAACATCCCGGTTGCGGGCGCGGATGGCATTGCGCACCTCAGACAGCGTGATCTGCCGTTCGGCCAGCTTGGCCGGGTCCACATAAACCCTGATTTGCCGCTCCGCCCCACCCCACATACGGACTTCCGAGACGCCCGGCACCCGCTCTATCTGCACGCGCACGTGATCTTCGAGGAAGTCGCGCATCTCCATCATGTTGACGTTCTGCGGGTTGCCCGGCAGGGGCCGCGTCAGGAAAAACATGAACGCATTATTGGAGACGGTGCTGGTGACCAGGCGCGGTTCATCGACGTTCTCTGGGTAGCCGGGAACCTGGGTCAGGGCATTGTTGACCCGGATCAGGACTTCATTAATATCAACACCGTAGGGAAATTCCAGTTCGATCTGCGATCTGCCGGTACTGGCCCGGGAGATCATGCGTTCCAGGGCGGGAATGCGGCGCAGGTACTCCTCCTGCTCAATGATGATCTCCTTCTCCACATCCTGGGGCGTGGCGCCGGGCCATTGGGTTATTACGCTCACGACTCGTACATCCAGATCAGGGATCATCTGGATAGGCACGCGGAAGATAGCCAGCAAGCCGAACAGGCAGATGATCAATACTGCGACGGCGACAATCAGCGGTTTCTCAATGGCGAAGCGGAACATGTCTGCTGAATCACAGGTTGAGTTCGAGTTCGTCCTTGATTTCCACCAACTGGCCTGGGCGCAGGATCTCGTTTCCGCGCACCACGACGCGATCGCCGGCGTGTACGTCTCCGTCAGTGATTTCGATATTCTCACGGTACGCGCGGCCGGTGCTTACGACAACCTGCCTGGCCTTCGTTCCTTCAGCATCAGACTGTATTACCCAGATGGATTGACTGCCGTCCGGTTTCTTGACCAGTGCGTCCTGAGACAGCAGCAAGGCCTCTTCACCGCCGCCGTCAATAAGCTGAAATACTGCCCGCACAGACATGCCCGGCGCAATCAGGCGCTCACTGTTGTCCAAGTCTATCTTCACCGGAAAAGTCCTGGCCGCTTCGCTGCTCAGCGGAACTTTCATCGTGACGCCTGCCTGGAACTCCCGGTCCGGATAAGCGTCGAAGGTAAGCCTGACCGGGGTACCCAAATGTACGTCATCAAAGTAAAACTGGGGTACCGGAACATTGACCCGCAAACGGCTGATCTCCGTCAGTTCGAATAACGGGGTATCGATCTTTACCCACTCGCCCTGCTCCACCATTTTGCGAGTGATCACGCCATCAAACGGTGCGCTGACCGTGTGCCGCCTGACGATCTCCTCCTGGCGCTCCAGTTCTTTTTTCAGACGCTCCAGCGCGGCAGTGTCCACAGCCACTGCGGCCTGGGCGGCCTCATAGCGGGTGAGTGGGATATGCTTTTTTTCAACCAGCCGCGCCGCCTCATCCTGCTGCCGTAATGCTTCTTTCAACCTGGCCCTGGCCTCCATTACCTGCGCGGCCGCGCGATCCCGGTCAATGACCGCAATATCCCTGTCCAGTTCCAGCAAGGCATCACCCTGGTTGACTTCGTATCCCTCGTCCACGTACAGCTTTGCAACCAGCCCCGCCACTTCAGGAGAGAGCCGGGACAGGCGCCGTGTAGTAACACTACCGGTCAGCGGCAATTCCTCGTACATGGGTGCGACGACTGGCCGGATGACCTTGACCGGTATCGCCCTGTTTTCCTGCGCTTGAGGAAAGCCCACCGCGAGTAACAGCAGGCACAGGCAGGCAATCCGGTAAACTGGTTGGATGGCCTCACGCGCGGGAATGATGAACGGTGTTTCCTTCAGATCTGATTCGGTTTTATTCAAGTACTTCTGCCTCTTTCATCAACTCTACCAAGTGACGCAAGGCCTGTCCCCTGTGGCTGATGGCATTCTTGACCGCTGGCGGCAACTCCGCCGAGGTACAACCATGGCTCGGCACATGGAATATCGGATCATACCCGAAGCCGTTATTGCCTGCCGGTTTATCGACAATATATCCTTCCCAGACCCCTTGCGCGACCAGGGGTTCCGGGTCGTCGGGGTCGCGCACGTAGGCGATCACGCAACGAAACCTGGCTGTAGGCTGGCGCGCCCCTGCGGCCGCGATGTTACGCAACAGCAGGGCCAGGTTGTCCGCGTCCGAGGCCTGTGCGCCGGCATAGCGCGCCGAGTAAATCCCCGGATCGCCGTTCAATACGTCCACTTCAATGCCGGAATCATCGGCGATCACCGGACGGCCGGCATGGGCCGCGCCATGACGCGCCTTGAGCAGTGCGTTTTCCTCAAAGGTGGTTCCGGTTTCCGCTACCACTGGTACGCCAAACTCCGATTGTGGCAGCACGCGTAGGCGCCATGCGGAAAACAACTGGGAAAACTCCTTCAGTTTACCCGGGTTGGCGCTGGCTACTACGATTTCGCTGTTGTTCATCATGCGTTACTGAAAGCCGGCAAGTGATAGGTGAGCACCGACATTGCCAACAGAAATTACCCAGACCCCGCTTGCTCCAACGCCGCCACCTGAATTGCAAAAAGGCGTTCTATGCCCATTCTCGCGAGCGCCAGCATCTGTTCAAGTTCAGCAAAGGTAAACGGATGACCCTCTGCGGTGCCCTGCACCTCTATCAGCTCGCCACGGTCGTTCATCACCACGTTCATATCCGTTTCGGCGGTGGAATCCTCGTTGTAATCAAGGTCCAGCAGCGGGACACCGTCACAGATACCAACCGAGACCGAGGCAAGCCCGGCAATAACCGGATCAGCGCTGATTTTTCCCTGTTCCAGCAAGTAGCGGACCGCGTCCACCAGGGCCACGTAAGCGCCGGTGATGGCAGCGGTACGGGTACCGCCATCAGCCTGGATGACATCGCAATCGACAACAATCATGTTCTCTCCCAATGTGGGTAAATCCACCACCGCTCGCAGGGAACGACCGATAAGCCGTTGAATCTCATGGGCGCGGCCGCTCTGCCGCGTATCGCGGCGCATGCGCCGGTCCGTGGAACGGGGCAGCATGCCGTACTCGGCCGTAACCCAGCCCTTACCCTCTCCGCGCAGAAAATGCGGCACGCTATCGTCAAAGCTGGCATTGCAAATCACCCTGGTGCGCCCGAATTCGACCAGCACCGATCCTTCCGCGTGACAGGTATATCCCCTGGTCAAGCGCACATCTCTCAATTCATCGTTGGCGCGTCCGCTGGCACGCATAATTTTTCCTCTGTTTCATCATAAATTCCCTGCCATTATAGCTGTTTGACCCGCGGAACATCAGGGTGAGATTCAAATTATTCTGTGTTCGAGGAGCACAATAACCAGCACTGACTCAGTTCCCGCGTTAGGAGGCGGTAATATTTTGGATTATCAGCCTGGTCAATTACTTACTCAGAGCGATTAGAAAACAAACTACCGTGATATACTTAACCAATTGAATCTATTCGGTTAAATTTTGGGACGACTTATGCTGAATAATATTGTGGACTACCTTACAGATGGGTATTGGCAACAACAAGGTGCAGCGCGGCACAAATTCAACGTACAGCCTGGCGGAACATTGACTGTAAATATCGCCGCGTTAACTCCGGAAGGACAACAACTGGCTACCTGGGCATTGGAAGCCTGGTCAGTTATTTCCGGAATTAATTTTGATTTCACCACCGGCGCTGATGCGCAGATTATATTTGATGATGATGAGCCAAAAGCATTTTCTTCCCATATCGCTATCTCAGACGGGGAGATAATATCTGCCAAGGTTAATGTATCGACAGATTGGTTGTATCAGTACGGTACAGGCATAGACAGCTATAGTTATCAAACCTATCTCCATGAAATCGGCCATGCTCTGGGCCTGGGTCATCCTGGTCCCTATAATGGAGATTTCCCTGATTTCCTGACAGAAACTGTTTCGTTTTACGACTCCTGGCAAACTACTGTCATGTCGTATATCGACCAGTCCAAGAATCTGTTTACTCCGGGAAGTTATGCGCATGTGGTGACACCGATGATTGCTGACATAATCGCAATCCACACACTGTACGGAGCGCCAGTCGCAGTGAACACGGGCAATACTACCTATGGTTATAATTCCAATACGGACAGCTACCTGGATGAGTTTTTCAAGTTATGGACAGGCGAAGGGAATCCATTTTCTCATATTGACTTTATTCGTTTCAGCCAACCTGCTTTCCTCGATTATGATGGAGATAATGATGCAGATATGGTGACCCTGAACGAGCGCAGGACAGCGTTTTATCTTTTTGAAAATAAAGGGACTTCCTCTGACCCAAATTTTGTTCATATCGAGACCATTAACTGGAATAACCGCATTCAGGACTATGAGTTTGTCGATGTAGACGGAGACAATGATATGGATATTTTTCTTGCGGACAACACCGGTGTCTACCTGCTCTTAGCAGATCCATCTTCGCCAGAACCCGCTCTGTTGTTAAGCGGAAGTTATACCGGGAAATTTGAAACAGGGGATATTGATGGAGACAGAGACTTCGACATCGTTGAGATTTTTCAAAACCAAGTTTACTACCGGATAAACACTGGCACCAGAACCGATCCATACCTGCAAGAAAAAATACTTTGGGGCACCCTTGATTATAATGTGCAGGATTTTGCCTTAGTAGACCTGGACAATGACACGGATTTGGATCTCGTTACTGTAGATGCTTTAGGCGGCATCTATGTGTATGAAAATGACGGCAATGCAGAAATCGCTTCATTTCAAGGCGATGCATTATATTTTGAAAACCCGCTGCAAAGCGCGCGTTATGGGAACTCGCTGAAAAATATAGTACGTGACTTTACGTTTGCCGACCTGGACAGCGATAATGATCTTGATTTCATTGCGATAGATAATAATAACAACGTCCAGTATTTTGAGAATATTGGCACTGCCGCTGAATTTCATTATGTGCCCACCAACTTTAACCGTACTACTACCCTGACCATCTACGATACAGATGGCGTTGACTTACTGGATTTCAGAACTGATATTTACAATCAATGGATTGACCTTAACCCAGGCACACCTTCAAGCGTCTATGGACTGGTCAATAACCTGATTATCGCTCATGATACAGTTATTGAAAAAGTGATTGCCGGACGAGGAAATGATCTTGTTTTTGGCAATACAGCAAACAATACAATACACGGTTTCTTAGGTGATGATCAGCTATTTGGCAACGATGGGAACGACACGCTGAAAGGGTATACCGGTAATGACTTGCTTAGAGGTGACAAAGGCAATGATCGATTAATTGGCGGCCGAGGCGCCGACACCCTGGTTGGGGGTCTGGGCAATGATATTTTTATCTTTAGCCCGGATGATGGCGTATACGATGATAAAATTATTGACTTCAGTAATGGCAATAATGTCATTGATCTGAGCGCATTTAACAGCATTCATTCGCTCAAAGACTTTGGCTACTTTTACCTTGACGATACCCAAGTTGACACCTTTCTTGACTTGACTGAGCACGGAGGCGGAAGGATTATTCTGCGGGGTTTCACAGACGACATCTCTTCATCTGATTTTGTATTTTCAGATGTGGCGATAGCATGATGGTGCGAAGTGGCCCGATGCCCGGCAAAGATGCTTTGTGCTACACCGTTCCGTGATACCGCCAGATAAACGGTCTTTCCCAATTACTGCACGGAATAGTTCCGCGGAGTTGGGATAGCACTCGTTTGTCTTCAGTTCCTCGAACAGATTCACAATGTTAGGCCGGCAGCACTTTATTCTCTCCCACGATTTCCTGTACGCCTTCACAATCTCCCTTTCATTGCATTTCGGTTCACGGGCAGCCTCGCATAACGCATGATAAAGGAGACGGTAGGCATTCTTAGGTTTGTCGAGATACTCGAACGGTTTCATACCATGCGTTAGTGCAATATGGAGCCCCTTGCCGGGGGCGGCTTGCGTAAGACGCAGCGCCGCCTCGACTTCAACACAATGCTGTAAATAATTTCCGTCGTTGCCTTTTGCCATGAGAAGCGTCTCTTTTGAGCCTGTCAGAGTAATTCATCTTAAGGAACCTCTAATTAAATCCTCAGAGGTGCTAATCGCACAGGGATATACCGTTATGTTCCCATCTTACTTGTTGAGTGACCGCTTGCATAGCAGCATCAAGAGAGCATTGGCTGATGCATCTTGTTGGTTGTTGGATTATCATAGACAGTCATGTAAGGACTCTGGCGATACATAGAAACAAATATGGATTATAAATTGAAGACCAACCCATGTTACCTAGCGAATTACAGACACTGATCAAGCGGGGAGAAGGCCCAAAGCTGGAGTTTAAACGGGATGGTATTCGGCCTGAATCAATGGCTAAGGAAATTGTTTCCTTTGCCAATATGAATGGCGGCATTATTCTGGTTGGTGTGGAGGATGACGGTGCAATAAGCGGAATCCGGAGACAAAATCTCCAGGAATGGCTGATGGATACGGTGATTGGCAGACACGTGCATCCGTTTGTATTGCCTGATTATGAAGAAGTCATGACTGATGGGGGAAAGGTTGCAGTAGTTCAGATTCACCAGGGCAGTAGTAAGCCCTATGTGCGTCAACACAATGATCGTGAAGAGATATTCGTGCGTTATGGCAACACGAGTCGGTTAGCAGGGAGAGAACAACAAGCAAGACTGTTTGCTTCCGGGGGACTGTTATCAGCGGAGAAATTGCCCATTCATGGTTCTTCAATTTCTGACCTGGATGAACGCCGATATAGCGAATACTTCAAAATGATTTTGGGCTACTCGCAAACAGATACTTCCAATATGCTTGCAGATCATGATCTGCTGGTAGGTGAACAGGACGACTTGTGTTGCAGTTATTTCGCCTACGCTTTATTTGCCAAATCTCCACAACTAAGGCTGCCACAGGCAGGGTTAAGACTAACCGTATTTGAAGGAACAGACATGGACTACCAGTCCAGGTTTGACAAAGTTTTCAACCTGCCCTTCCTGGAGTATCATGGTGAGTTGCGAAACAATGAACTCATTGAACCTCCACTGCATGAACATGCGCTAATCAAAGAATATATCAGTCACGATGAGTTGAAAGGGATGACTCGCAGACGGATGTGGGATTACCCTGAAGAAGCAGTCAGAGAGCTTCTGATTAATGCATTTGTCCACAGGGACTGGACTAAACAAGATTATGTGCGCATGGTTGTATACTCTGACCGCCTTGAAATCATCAGCCCTGGTTCTCTGCCAAATGGCATGACGGTCGAAAAAATGAAAAACGGGGTAATAATCCAACGTAATCCACTTACTGCCAGAATATTCAGGGACTATGGCTATATGGAACACCAGGGAATGGGTATTCGCAAAAAAGTTATGCCCTTGATGAAACAATGCAACGACACAGAGCCGGTTTTTGAGGCAACTGACGATTATGTTAAGGTAATTCTTTGGAAAAGGTCATAGTAACCTTTACCCTTCAGCTTACCGCCGAGAGAGAGTGAAATGGTATCCAGCATGACTGCGTTTGCCCGGCTGGAGGAGTCCGGAGATTGGGGGCGTGCGGTGTGGGAAATTCGCACCGTGAATCATCGTTACCTTGATATTTCAATCAGGCTACCCGAAGAGTTGCGGGTGCTGGAAGGCAGCGTCAGGGAGCACGTGTCAGAACAGCTCAAGCGCGGTAAGGTGGAATGCAACCTGCGCTACGATGCCGACTCCACCTTAGATGACATAGCCGTAAACCACAGGCTCGCGGAAAAGCTCATCCAGGCTGCGCGCGGCCTGCCCGTTGAACAGCCCGCGCCCATCAACCCGGTGGACCTGCTGCGCTGGCCGGGACTCATCGACAAGACCACGCCCGACCTGCAGGATATCGGCAAGCGTCTTCTCGCACTGCTCGACAGGGCACTGCAGGACATAGTTGACAGCCGGCGCCGGGAGGGAGAGAAAACGGGCCGCATGATCGAAGATCGCTGTGCGCTTGCCCTGCAGCAGGTTACTCAGATACGGGCTAAGGTGCCGGAAATTATCGCCGCGCTCAGTGAACGGCATATGGACCGGGTGCGGGAACTGGACCTCGAACCGGATAGCGGCCGATTGGAGCAGGAGATCGCGCTGTTGTCGCAAAAATTGGATGTGGATGAGGAGTTGGACCGGCTGGAGACCCATATCCAGGAAGTCAAACGGGTCCTTACGGAAACCGATCCCATGGGCAGACGCCTGGATTTCCTGATGCAGGAAATGAACCGCGAGGCCAATACCCTGGGTTCCAAGTCTGCACACATTGATACCAGCAACGCATCAATTGAACTCAAGGTGCTGATTGAACAGATGCGAGAGCAAGTCCAGAACATCGAATGACACGCCATCTGTTTGCCGGCAACGGCTGCGTGCGTGCTGTTATCCAGCCGGTTGACATCTGGCGCCACCCTGCAAACGCGAAAGATCACAGCTTCAGCATAGCGTGTTAAAACGTGTCGATAGGGATCTTGATATAACGGGCGCCGTTGCGCTCTACTTCAGGCAGGCGGCCTGCCCGCATGTTTACCTGTATGGAGGGTATCAGCAGGACGGGCATTTCCAGTGTCCTGTCTTTTTCGCAGCGGATGGAGACAAACTGCTCCTCTGAAATCCCGTCCCGGACATGGATGTTCGTTGCGCGCTGTTGCGCGATGGTTGTTACACATGCGGGCTTGCGATCGGGAGGCGGATAATCGTGGCAGACATACACGCGCGTATCGTCCGGCAGGTCCAGCAGTGTCCTGATTGAACGGTACAGGGTCTGTGCATCGCCCCCCGGAAAATCGCATCTTGCCGTGCCGATATCCGGCATGAATACCGTATCCCCGACAAACAGCGCATCGCCGATCAGGTAGGACACACAGGCAGCGGTATGGCCGGGGGTATGCAAGACCCTTGCGGCAAGCTGCCCAATTTGCAGGCTTTCATCATGCCGGAGCAGGCGATCGAAATCGTGACCGTCGAACTCGAAATCCTCTCCCGTGTTGAATATGTGATAAAAATGCCTCTGCACCTCGACGATATGCTCGCCTATCCCGATCATCCCTCCGGTACGCTTCTTGATATAAGGCGCTGCCGAGAGATGATCCGCATGAATATGGGTTTCCAGCAGCCAACTGACGCGGAATTTGTTATCCCTGACAAATGCAATGATGCGATCTGCCGATTGGGTATCGGTACGGCCTGAAACATAGTCAAATCCGGTAACCGAGTCGATAATCGCGCAGTCGTCTGTTTGCCTGTCGACGACAACGTAACTGAAGGTGCAGGTAGCCTCGTCAAAAAAACCGTGAACGTCAGGCTTCCCCGATGAATTGCTCTTGGCCATGGTCAATATCATATATTAGTTTAACGCCAACAATTCTTCCAGACGGTAGCCGGCGATCCTGAAGACTTGTTCCAGGCATTCATTGAACTCATCTTCCGGTTTATTTTCCAGGCGTTCACGAAAGCGCGCAATAATGTGCTCCGGGCCCAATCCCTTCACTGCCAGAATGAAAGGGAAACCGAACCTGTTCCGGTAGCGCCGGTTCAAGTCCTTCAGTAGCGCAGCCTGGTCATCCTGTTGCCGTTGCAGTCCGGCGCCGGCCTGTTCACGCGCTGAATACCCCGCAAGCGGCTTGCTTGCGCCCAGTTCCGGATGTGCCCGCAACAAGGTCAGTTGCCGCTCCCGGCCCGCGTTCCGCACCGCTTCGAACAGCGCTTCGGTCACGTGCATCGCGCTTGTGAACGGCCGGGATCGCCAGGCTGTCTCGGCGACCCAGGGTGACGCCTCAAACACCGCGCCGAAGGCGGCAACAAACGCTTGCCGGTCCATGCCGTTGATCTCATTGAGTTTATGGCCGGTGATCATGATGTACGGAATTTACAATAGCACGGATTTATCCTTGCTCAACAGCCACCTGCCCACGGCGAACAGGACAAATGTCAGGCAGACGCCGGCAAATACCAGGTGGAAACCGCCGGGATCGCGGATATCCATCGCTATGCCGGTAACCGGCGGCCAGACCAGGCTGCCTAAGCCCCAGAGCATACCCAGAGAGAGGTTCGCCGTGATCAAGTCCCGGCCGCGGAAGTGTTGACCGATGATGGTCAGCACCGCTGTGTACATGCCGGTAAACGCGCCGCCCCAGACGAACAGCAACAGGTAGAGGAACAGGCCGGCACCCATTGCATAAGGCAAAAGGACGGCGCCGGCCAGGCCGCCCAGGCCGCAGAACACCAACAGACCGTAACGGTTGAACCTGTCCGCGAGCCATCCCATCGGATAAGCCAGGGCAACTCCGCCCATGCCTATAACGGTCAGCATGACCGCGGCTGCAGATTCATCCATGCCGCTGCGTATGCCATACACCGGCAGTAACGAATTGCCTGCTGTTTCCTTCAGCGAAAACAACAGGACCGCAACAGCTAATGTGGGCGCTACCCAGAGGAAACTGAATAGATTGAACGAAGGCTCATTATCGGCCGCCAAACGGTGTGCGCCCGTCCACAGCAAAGGCAGCGCTGCCATCGCTATGAAACCTGCCCCCACCAGAAACGGCGTCCAACCCTGTATGCCCACCGCCGGGATCACCAGCGGCCCCAATGCGATGGTCGCCGCGAGCAGGGCGTTATACACGCCCATCATGCGGCCCCGGTTGGAGTCATTAACGATTTCATTGATCCAGGTTTCACTGCTCACCAGCATACAATTGGTCATTGCTCCCAGGAACATCCCCAGGAAAAACCATATGTAGAGATGATCAAAACGGGGAAATTGCAGCAGCACCACCAGGTCCACTGCCAGTGCCAGGGCCAGGAAACGCTGCATGCCGAGCTTGTTCACCAGCATCGGGATGAACGGCGTTGAAATGAAGATGCCTATCGCAGGCATGGCCGCATTCAACCCGATCAAGCTGCGGTCGATACCCCGCGCTTCCAGGATCAACGCCAACAGGGGCCGGCTCAGACCCAGGGTGAGGCCGTACATGGCCACGCATGCAAAGATGGCAAACAGTGCCCTGTTTTTATTGTCCAGGATACGGGTGCTTGTCATACCAGTGTCTGGCTATGTCCACGCGCCGGCAGATCCAGACGCCATCGTGCTGCAATATGTAGTCCAGGAACCGCTCCAGTGCTGCCGCCCGGCCCGGTCTGCCGGCAATGCGGCAATGCAAACCTACGGACATCATCTTCGGCGCGGTCTCCCCTTCCCGGTAGAGCATATCGAAAGTATCCTTGAGGTAGGTGAAAAACTGCTCCCCGGTGTTGAATCCCTGACTGGTTGCGAAACGCATGTCGTTCGCGTCAAGGGTATACGGCACCACCAGGTGCGGCTTGCCACCCACCGTTTCCCAGTAGGGCAAATCATCCGCGTAGGAATCCGCGTCATACAGGAACCCGCCATGTTCGACTACCAGGCGGCGGGTATTCGGACTGTCGCGGCCGGTGTACCAGCCCAACGGGCGCTTGCCGGTCAGGTCGGCAATGGTGTCCACTGCCAGGCGCAAGTGATCGCGTTCGGTCTCTTCGTCCACAAACTGGTAATCGATCCAGCGCCAACCATGGCCGGCAATCTCGTGGTCGTCATCAAGCATCGCATGCACGGCCGCTGGATTACGCCGCAACGCCATCGCCACCGCAAACACGGTAACCTTGATAGCGCGCGCACGGAAGATGCGCAGCAAGCGCCAGAGACCGGCGCGGCTGCCGTACTCGTACAGGGCTTCCATGCTCTTGTGGCGCACGCCGGCGTAAGGTCTGGCGCCGATGATCTCCGATAAAAAAGCCTCCGACCCAGCATCGCCATGCAAGATGGAGTTTTCCGCGCCTTCCTCATAGTTGAGCACTACCTGCAATGCGAGGCGCGCACCCCCCGGCCATTGCGGATCGGGCGGATTTGCCCCGTAACCGATTAAATCTCTTGGGTAAGCCTGATCAGTCATATCTGATTAACTACTGTACAGGTCATATGTTAAAAAAACCATTATAATGAAGCCCGCATAATAATCAGACTTTATCTCCGGCAACTATCCTATGGAAGAAGACTCCAGACTGCACGACCTCAGGCACGCGTTTGTCGACCTGGCCGACAACCGCATGGGCACCAAGATGATCTACTGCACGGATGATTTCTTTGCGCCCATGGAAAACCTGATAAAACCGGAGGAGCCTGTGCATATCCCCGGCAAGTTTACCAAGCATGGTAAATGGATGGACGGCTGGGAATCCCGGCGCCGGCGCAGTGGGGGGCATGACCACTGTATCGTGCGCTTGGGTGTAACCGGCATTATCAAGGCTGTGGACATTGATACCCGGTATTTCACCGGCAACTACCCGGCACAGGCATCGCTGGACGCGTGTTATTCGGAGGACCCACCGGATGAGACCACACAATGGACAGAGGTCATCCCGAAATCCAACCTGGAAGGCAATTCGCATAACATATTCGATACGGACGACATCAATATCTGGACCCATGTGCGTTTGAACATCTATCCGGATGGGGGTGTGGCACGCCTGCGCGTATACGGTAATGTCTACCGGGACTGGTCCGGCGTAAGCAACGAGGAATTGATCGACCTGGCCGCAGTGGAGAACGGCGGCAGAACACTGGCCTGTAACGATGAACACTTCGGTTCCATGGGCAATATCAATATGCCCGGCCGGGGCATCAACATGGGCGACGGCTGGGAAACCCGGCGCCGGCGTGACGCCGGCCATGACTGGCTCATCCTGCAACTCGGTCATGCCGGAATCATCGAAAGTATCAATATCGACACTGCTTTTTTCAAGGGCAACTACCCCGACCGGGTCAGCCTCGATGCCCTGTTTCTGCCCGGTTTAACAAAGGACGCACCCTCCCTGGAAGAAGTCGCCTGGCACGATGTCCTCGGTCTCATCCTGGAACAGAACCCCGATGCGCTGCTCGAGAATGGCGCCAACTGGCAAACCCTTCTGCCGGAACATAAAATGGGACCGGACAAGGAGCACCTGTTGAGTAAGGAGTTGCAAGATACGGGGCCGGTCAGCCATATCCGGATCAACATGCACCCTGACGGCGGCATCAGCCGTTTCCGCGTACACGGCTATAAATACAACGATTGACATGGAAAAACTTTACATACATTCCCAAAATTTGCTGGAAGATTCATTCCGGCTGGCGGCGACCATTTTCAGCAGCGGTTTTCGACCCCATTTCATCGTAGGTATCTGGCGCGGCGGTTCGCCGGTAGGTATCGCGGTGCAGGAATATTTCGAGTTTCGCGGCGTGGAAACGGATCACATCGCAATCCGCACCTCGTCCTATACCGACATCGGCCAGCAATCGAAAAATATCCGCGTGCACGGCCTGCACTACATTATCGAAAACGTCAATGCAGAGGATTCGCTGCTCATCGTCGATGACGTGTTCGATTCCGGCAGGAGCATCAAGGCGGTACTGGAAGAACTGTCCGAAAAGACCCGGCGCAACATGCCCAAAGACCTGAAAATTGCCTGCCCCTGGTACAAGCCTGGCAATAACAAGACCGGCATCGTACCGGATTACTACATCCACGAGACGGATAAATGGCTGGTGTTCCCGCACGAACTCTCCGGCCTGACCATAGAAGAGATCAAGGAAGGTAAGCAAGACCTGAGAGAAATCTGTGACCTGCTGGTGGATTGATTCAATGAGGAGGGTAACATGAGCATACAACGATTCCTGTTGATACTGGCGCTTGCCATACCGTTTTTCACGGCACAAATCAGTGCACAGCAATACGGTACTACGGATTTTCATGCCAGTGGCGATCCAAAAGCCCACGCGCTGTTTATCCGCGGCCTGGTCATGCTGCACAATTTTGAATACGAAGACGCCAGGGAGATGTTCCGGCAAGCGCGCGCCGAGGACCCGGACTTCGTCATGGCTTACTGGGGTGAGGCGCTGACGCACGAATACCCGCTGTGGAACAATCAAGACCTGGCACAGGCCAGGGCCGTATTAAATGAACTGGCCCCAAGCGCCACAGGCCGGGTTGAAAAAGCGCAGACCGAACGGGAACGGGCGTATATCCGTTCGGTAAACATCCTGTTTGGCGAAGGCGATCACAGGGAGCGGGATTACGCGTATAGCGCGGCCTTGCGAACAATCAGCGAAAACTGGCCGGAGGACATAGACGCCGGCGCCTTGTACGCGTTGTCGGTGCTGACCACCAGCCATGACGGCCGTGACTATGCCAAGTTCATGCGCGCCGCCGCCATCACGGAAGAATTGATGGACCGTGCCCCAAAGCACCCCGGCGTGCTGCATTACAATATCCACAGTTATGATGATCCGGTGCATGCTCCGTTGGGTTTACGCGCTGCGGATGCTTATTCCGAGGTGGCGCCGGCTGCTGTCCATGCCTTGCACATGCCTTCGCATATCTATTTCGCGCTGGGCGACTATGAACGGGCAAGCGACCTGAACGCCCGATCGTTCGACGCTGCACTGGAACGGATCAGCGAAAAAAATATCCCTTACAATGGCCAGGCCTACCATTCCCTTTCATGGCTGATATATTCCCGCCTGCAGGAGGGCCGTACCGATGAAGCCCGACGCCTGGTGGGCTACGCCGAACAGGAATGGCTGCAGGCCGATACGCGCACCAACCGCATTGGCTTTATCACCTGTCGCAGTAACTATATTATCGATACCCAGGCCTGGGACGACCCGCTGCTGGAGCTGGACGTCAGTTACGACAAGGTGTGGCCGTCCGCAGTCGCAATGGACCAGTACGTGATGGGTGTATACGCACTGCACCATGGCGATACAGCCAACGCCAGGTCCATCGTGGACGCATTTGTCCGCTCACCCAATCCAGACAGTAAAAACATCCGCGCCGCTGCGCCCACGGTACTGAAACTGCTGTTGGAAGGCCGGCTGCTGGTGGCTGAAGGGCAGCACGAACAGGGACTGGCGCTGCTGCGGCAAGCCGTTGACCTGGAACAGACCCTGGCGCCGGCCATCGGTCCTGCGATGCCCCAACCGGCGGCTGAAGCCCTCGCGGATGTATACCTGGCGTCCGGCGATCCGGATAGTGCCCGGGAGTATTACGAGCTGTCCCTGGTTCGGGCAGTCAACCGCAGGCGATCAATGGAGGGGATCCAGGCGGCAACGGTCTACGCAAGCGCGGCCGATTGACCCTGCCGTAATACTTGCTTACGGTAATCGCACACCGCAACGGAGGTAATTCATCACCAGCAGGTAATACTGGATCGTTCCTGTCAACGCAGTTCCGGCGGGAGCCATTGGTAATGGGAAAACCGGTTGGTCCAGCCGGTTTCATAGCGCGGAATTGGGATAACACCGTTGGCGGCGACATAGGCGTCCCAGAGTCTCTGCATTTCTGCCAGCTTGTCCGGGTGGCTCTCCGACAAATCGTTGCGCTCTGCCGGATCCTCGGCCAGGTTGAACAGCGACCAGCGCCCCTCCGGTCCCCACGGCGCATTCATCCAGGTTATCTTCCAGTCACCCTGCACCACGCCCCTACGGCCCATCATCACGTAGGCAAAATAGTCCTCCGGCGGGTGCACCTGTGTGCTTGATCCGTGCAGGAACGCGCGCATCGACCTGCCTCTCATCGGCGGCATTGGCTCGCCATTGTCGGCAACGCCCGGATGCTCTACGCCGGCATAATCCAGCAAGGTAACAGGCAGGTCAAGGACGTTTGCTGGGGCGGACGACACCTCACCTGCTTCAATACGACCGGGAAAACGGAATATGGCCGGTGTGCGAATCCCCCCTTCGGTAGGAAACCCCTTGAAATAACGCAACGGGGTGCTGCCGACATGCGCCCAGCCTGCCCCCAGCCAGGAATAGGAACCGGGCCTCCCCAGGTTCTCCTGGCTGACATCAAAGCGGCCCTCGGCCCAGTCAAAACCCGGTTGCCCGTAAAAATCCAACGGATTGCCCCCTTCCGCGCCGTTGTCGGAGAGGAAGATCACCAGCGTGTTGTCCGCCAGTCCCTCCCGCTCCAGGTAATCCAGGACTCTGCCAATATGAAAATCCATGGCTTCCGTCATCGCCGCGTACACCTGCATGCGGCGGACTTCGAGGCTGCGCATGGTTTCATCCAGGTCATTCCATACCGGCCAGGCCGGATGCTGTTCTGCCGCGACCTGCTGTTCGCCAATCAGCCCGGCGTTACGCATCCGTTCGATGCGTGCGGCGCGCACAGCATCATAACCCTGCTCGTATACTCCGGCATAGCGTTCGATATATTCATCCGGCGCGTGCAGCGGGTAATGTGGCGCGGTAAATGGCAGGTAGGCAAAAAAAGGCTTGCCGTCGGACCGATGATGGTCAATATACTCCATGAGCTTGTCGGCATAGTTCCTGGAGGAGTAAAAGTCATCGGGCAACTCAATCTCACGACCGTTTTCCACGTAAGTCACTGAGTCCAATTCCAGCAATGACGGCGCCCTGTTGAAATGGGAACCGCTACCCTCCACCAGCACGAAAGATTCCTCGAACCCGCGCCGGTCGGGCCACAGGACCGGGTTGCCATGCCCGCCCATGTCCCATTTGCCGGCGATATAGGTATGGTAGCCACCGCCGCGTAACACGTTGGCGATAGTCGTCACCCTGTCTGTGAGATAGGTCTCATAACCCGGTTGCCCGCGTATCGCCGGCGTGAACTCCCCGGCCATGGTGCCGTAACCGGCAGGGTGGCTGTCGGCGCCGGTGAGCAGCATCGCGCGGGTGGGTGAGCACAACATGTGCACCCGGAAATGGGTCATCAGCATGCCCTGGGTCGCGAGCCGATCGATATTGGGTGTGCGGATCTCACTGCCCATCACTCCGATGTCTGAATACCCCATATCATCCGCGAGGATGACCAGGAAGTTGGGGCGTTCGGGTTGTTTGCCGGTACAGGCGACCAGCAGACAGGCGGCACATAGCAACGACAACCGCATTGTCAGCCGGAAAGACAAGAAGGGAAAGGATTTACTGCCCCTCATGGCATAACGCAGGCCGTAATACGCACGAGGGGCAGGTTTATAATCGCGATCAGAAACTATAGGAAATGGTGCCGCCGAACCACTGCGGTGGGCCGTAAATCTCCTCCAGGAATTCGGCCAGACCAAGGTCTATTACGTAGATACGGTACTCGGAATCAGTCAGGTTTTTGCCCCAGGCCGTTACCTTCCATTTCCCATCATCCGTGGTATAGGAAACACTCGCATTCAGGACACCGAAGCCATCTTCGGCATTTGCCTCGTTCTTCTGACTGTACAGGTAATGATCGCCGTAGATGAACCCATCAAGCTGAATGGCCATTGAACCCCCGGGCACCTGCCAGGTATGCCGCCCAAGGAAATTGAAGCTGATCTCAGGCGCTTGCGGCAGGTCACCCTTGACAAACTGGAAGTTACCCTGCTCGTCCGGTAGCACAGCAGGCGCCTGGTCCACCTCGCTGGATAGCAAGGCCACACCGAAGTTGAAATCCCAGTTTGGTGATGGTGACAGAGCCAGTTCAATCTCACCGCCATAAGCCTCGGCATCCGAATTAAGCACGTCCGGCGCCAGGAAGATCAGAGAGAACACCTGGTAGTCACTGTAGTCATAGTAAAACGCGGTGGTATTCAGACGCGCAGTGCCGTTGAATAGACTGAATTTGCCACCTATTTCGTAGGACCACAGTACTTCCTCTTCATGGCGCAGTTCGCCGTCCGCGTCAGGTACTGTCGCCACTACCCAGTTACCACCCTTGATGCCGCGGCTGACGGAGGCGAACAGCAACGTGTCGTCGTTGGGACGGAAGTCGAGTTGGAAGCGCGCGGCCCAGTCGTTGTAGCTCATGTCCGCCCCGGGGTCCAGGGATGGGTTATAGGCCAGGAACGGCCCGGCCCTGAATACGGACTCAGGTATCCCATAGAGCGCCTCCATGGAGGCATAACCGGCCGGATCGGAATCCGTGAAAGTGCTGGCATAGTCGATATCCTTGTCGTCCTCGGACCAGCGCAGGCCAGCGATGAATGTAAGTTGATCGGTGAGATCAAACTCAGCCTGGCCGAAGATCGACCAGTTTTCGGAATTCAGCTTATAGTTGGCCAGTATCTCGCCTGTGGGCGAGCCGGTCAGGATCACGCCGCTGACGAATGCGCTGTTGTCCATTTTCTGGTCGAAATAGAAGCCGCCAGCGGTCCAGCGCATGCGATCTGTCTCACCCGAAATACGCAGTTCCTGGGTCCAGGATTCGAAATCGGCATTGGGTTCAAACGGAAAATGAAGCGTCGCAATCGGAGTTGCATCCGCATCCTCGGTGTACGTCTTCTCGAAGGTCTGGTAGTTGGTAATGGACTCCACTCGTATGTTGTCGTTCAAGTCCCAGGTGAACTTGCCGGTTACGTTCCAGCCGTCACGGTCCATGCGTCCTTCCCAATCCGCGTGATGGCTGCGCGGGTCGCTGCTGACTTCACCGGTAACCGGGTCGCTGGGGGGGGCCACCGGGATACCGAAACCTAAAACCGGATCGAAGGTAGCGGGTCTGAATGTATAAGTGCCGGTCGGCACATCGCTGTCTTCAATATAGGTCACGCGAAAATCACCGAGCAACTGCTCACTGAAATCCACCTGCAGGGAACCGCGCAACACGAAGCCGTTCGCCCCGTGTGAATCCCTGGCGGGAGGAGCGCCTGTCGGGACCTGGGGGATGCCCATAGCATCGAAATCAACAGGTGTTCCAAGCGATTCCACGTAACCGTCCGCTTTTTCCCAGCGTCCGGCAATTCGACCACGCACATTCCCACCCAGCGCTCCGCCGAATGCGGCTTCAACGTATCTGCGATCATACTCTGCATAGGACGCCTCAATATAGCCGTTAAACTCCTCGTCTGTCGCGCCCCGGGTTACGTACTGCACCACACCGCCGGTGGCGTTACGGCCAAACAAGGTGCCTTGGGGACCGCGCAACACCTCGACACGCTCCATGTCGAACATCTGTTGCCCCACCATATTCATGCTCGATATGTAGGCTTCATCGATATAAGCGGCAATAGGCGCTTCGAGGTTATCCTGGAAATTACTCTGGGACACACCGCGAATGTTCAGGATAGTCAATGAAGGTGTGTAGGTGAACAACTGCATCGACGGCACCTGCTGGGTGATGTCGGTCGTGTTCGTGTAGTTCAGGTTCTTGATCATGTCACCACTGAACGCGGTCACCGCGATGCCGACATCCTGCATGCTCTGCTCGCGTTTCTGTGCGGTAACAATGACCTCCTCGAGCAATTGCGCGCCGGCAAATGGTGAGGAGAACAGCAAGGCGCAGCTACAGAGACCCGCCCATAAAGGTTTAACTTGTTTGAACAAAGACATCAGACTTATCCTCCTGCTGGTTCATCTTTTTTAGTTATGATGTTATTGTACTACAAAGATACGCTGTTGAGAATCAAAATATTGACTTTTTGCACTAAATTGTTGTACAAAAATCACATACTTTTACCCTAATACCGTAATTTTGCCACCAATGACGCAGAATCTCACTGAACAAAACCCCGATACAGAGCAAATGTTGGCGATGTACCGCGCCATGCTGCTGATCCGGCGCGCCGAGGAGCGGCTGCGGGATGATTTCCATGCCGGCGAGCTACCCGGCGGGGTGCACCTTTATATCGGTCAGGAAGCCATTGCCGCAGGCGTGTGCGCGCACCTGGAGCACGCCGATCCCATTGCCAGCACCCATCGTGGTCATGGCCATTACCTTGCCAAAGGTGGCGACCTGGAGGCCATGCTGGCGGAAGTGTATGCCCGTGAAACCGGAATCTGCAAAGGCATGGGAGGCTCCATGCATGTGGCTGATTTCTCCAGGGGCATCATCGGCGCCAACGGTATCGTGGGCGGCGGCCTGGCCATCAGCGCCGGTGCCGCATTCGCCGCACAACTGGACCGCAAAGGCGGGGTCGCGGTGTGTTTCTTCGGCGACGGCGCGGCCAACCAGGGCGTGTTCATGGAGACGCTGAACGTTGCCACGTTGTGGAAACTGCCGCTGCTGCTGGTATGCGAGCATAACTGCTATTCCGAATTTTCCCCTTCCGACACGGTGACCGCCGGCGAAATCGCCGATCGCGCCAGGGCTTTCGATATACCCTGCAACGTAGTGGACGGGAACGATGCCATCGCCGTCTGGCAAGCTGCCGGCGCCGCAGTGGAACTGGCGCGCAACGGGGGCGGCCCGTCCTTTATCGAAGCGAAAACCTACCGTATCTACGGTCATAACGAAAGCGAGACACACTGGCTTAGCGGCAAATACCGGGAGGAGGACGAGATTGAGCCCTGGCGCCGGCGCGACCCTATCGAACGTCTGGGCAATCTGATGCTGGAAAACGGAGTTTGCGCAAAAAATGATCTTGCAGCCATCAACGCCGAGATTGGCGCACTGGTTGCCGCAGCCGCCAAGAACGCCGCCGCGGCCGGCGCGCCGGACCCGCAACTGCCGCACCAACTGATGTTTTCCGAACAACCTGCCTGAATACCATCATGGCAAAGAAACGACTCATACAAGCCATCAACGACACCTTGTTTGCCGAGATGGAACGCGATCCGAAGATCATCCTGTTCGGCGAAGATGTGGAGATCAGCATGTTCGGCGACACCAAGGGATTGCATCAACGCTTCGGCCCGGACCGGATCCGCAACACGCCCATCTGTGAAGCCACGCTTACCGGCATGGCAGTCGGCGCCGCAGCCAGCGGCTACCGGGTAATCCTGCACCTGATGTTCTCCAATTTTATTTACACCGGTTTTGACGCGATCGCCAACCAGATGGCGAAACTGCGGCTGATGACCGGCGGCCAGATAAAACTGCCCATCACTGTCCTTGCGAGTATCGGCGGGGGTCGCTCAACCGCTGCGCAGCATTCCGATACGCCTTATCCGCTGCTGATGAACCTGGGCGGCGTCAACGTGGTCGTCCCGTCCACACCAACGGATGCAGCGGGATTGCTGAGGACTGCAATACGGGGCGATAACCCGACCTTTTACCTGGAGGCCGGCGGCCGCGGCGGCGAACGAGGTGAAATGCCGGATGGTGATTTCACCATTCCATTCGGTTCGGCGCAGGTACGCAAGCCCGGCGCAGACGTTACCCTGGTCAGTGTCGGCGCGATGATGAAACCGACTTTGCAGGCCGCACAAGCGTTGGCTGAAAACAATATTGACGCGGAAGTGATCGACTGCCGCACCCTGGTGCCGCTGGACACCGATACCATCATCACCTCGGTGGCCAAAACCGGCCGTATTGTTGTCGTTGATGAAGCCCGCGACCGTTGCAGCGCGGCCAGCCATATCGCTGCGGTGGTCAGCGATGAGGGCTTTGCGCACCTGAAGGCGCCGGTCAAACGCGTCACAGTCCCGAATATCGCGATGCCTTACGCCCCCGACGCGGAGAAAGCGGCCATTCCGAACCCGGAGCGAATCGCCGCAGTCACCGAATCCCTTGTCAACAATACGGAAACTGAATGAAAGTCAAACTGAAACTCGCCCAGGTGGGCATGAACATGGAAACCGCCACCATCGTCGCCTGGCACAAACAGCCGGGCGAAAGCTTCAGCAAAGGCGACTCCTTGTACGAGATCGAGACGGAGAAAGTGACCCAGGAGGTCGAGGCGCCGGGAGACGGAAGCCTGTTGGAAATTCTGGTGGCTGAAGACGAGGACGCAGATGTGGGCCAAGAGGTCTGTGTGGTGGAAATGGAACTCTGATGCAGGACTACTTTTCCGAACCCATGAACAATCTTATTTAAACGTAGATAATTTATGATAAACAAGAATATAGCTATATTTATTATTGTCATTTCTAGCTTTATCTCACAAGTTGGCGCTGATGAATATGCAGAGATGCAACAACGCATCGAACGGCAGCAGCAAGCGCCGGATCGGCATAAATGGGATTTCCGCCGGGATGCGCCAAGAAAACCCTTTGAGACGTTCAAATTCCTCGGCCTGAAACCGGGCATGGCGGTGATGGACGTGGGCGCCGCCGCTGGCTATACCACCGAAATGTTGGCCGCGGCTGTAGGCCCCGAAGGCAAGGTTTACTCACAGAACCGAGCGCGGGTGCTGTATAAGTATGCCGACGGCTACTACCAGCGCACGATGGATGAACGGCTGGCGAACAACCGCCTGCCGAACGTTGTCCTGCACGTGAAGGAATACGACGACCTGGGTTTGGATGAGGAACTGGACCTGGCCTTCTGGGGAAACAATTTCCACGATTATTACTATCATGAAGAAGGCGAAACCACCGCCCTGGAAGTCCTGCTCAGCATCAAAAAGACCTTGAAACCCGGCGGGGTTCTTGGCATCACCGACCATGTCGGCGCTGCGGACCAGGACAACCGTGCCCTGCACCGTATAGAACCGGACATTATCCGGGCAACGCTGGAACAAGCAGGCTTCGTTATTGAGGCCGAATCCGACCTGTTTGCAAACCCGGATGACGATTACACACTGGACGTTTACAACGAGGAGGTTTACCTGAAGACCGACCGGGCGCTGATACGCGCCAGGAAGCCCTGATACCGAACTTCTCAGGAAAACATATCAGATGAAACGCACGTTCCTGTCAGCTATTGCCCTCACCTTGCTGTGCTCTGTTGCGGCCTGCTCCGCTCCGGACTCTGATACCCCCGATGGCGCGGATTCACGACCTAACGTGCTGCTCATCGTTGTCGATGACGTGGCATTCAATGACCTTGGTCTGCTTGGCAGTGAAATCAGGACACCCAACATTGATGCGTTGGCGCGGGAAGGCGTTTTTCTCACCAATTTTCACGTAGCGCCCAACTGTTCGCCCACGCGGGCGATGCTGTTTTCCGGAACCGACAGCCACAATGCCGGCCTCGGCAATATGTTTGAAGACCTCGCGCCCAACCAAGAAGGCAATCCGGGGTATGAAGGTTACTTGAACTTCCAGGTGGCGGCCCTCTCGGAACTGTTCCTGGAAGCCGGCTACAACACGTACATGACCGGCAAGTGGCACCTGGGGCTGACGCAGGAAACCAGCCCTGCGGCGCGGGGTTTTGAAAAATCCTATGGCTCGCTGCAGGGGGGCGCCGGCGCGTTCGGCAATATGCTGCCGATTATCGGTCCTGGCAAAGCCCTGTACCGGGAAAACGGCGTGCAACTGGAAACGTTGCCGGAGGATTTTTATACCACCCGGTTCTATACCGAACTGATGATGGACTATATCGGCAGTGACCTGGATGACGGCAAGCCATTTTTCGCCTACCTGGCCTATACCTCGCCCCATTGGCCACTGCAAGCGCCGCAGGAGTCCATTGCCCGCTACCAGGGCGTTTACGATGCCGGTTACGATGCCCTGGTTGAACAGCGTCTGCAGAATCTGAAGGACCGGGGACTGGTCGATGCCGATGTCGAACCTTTTCCCCGGCTGCTGGACGAGCGTCCCTGGAACGAACTCAGCCCCGAGGAACAACGCTACCAGGCCAAAATCATGGAGATCTATGCGGCCATGGTTGACGATGTGGACGTGTATATCGGCAGGATCATCGATTATCTTAAGCAGATTGGGGAATACGAAAATACCGTTATCTTCTTCATGTCTGACAATGGCCCCGAAGGCCATGCGATGCAGCACTCTTTTATTGAAGTAGCCGAATGGGCGGCGGCCTGCTGCAACAACAGTTATGAGAACATCGGCAATGCCGATTCCTATGTCTGGCTCGGCCCAAACTGGGCGCGGGCGGGAAACACGCCGCTGCGCATGTTCAAGGGCTATACCAGCCAGGGCGGTGTGCGGGCGCCGGCTTTTTTTCATTACCCGCGCGCCATCCAGGGCACGGTCATGAACGATTCGCTGATTACCGTAAAAGACATCATGCCGACCCTGCTGGAACTTGCCGGGATCGCGCACCCTGGCGGCGGGACGTTCCAGGAGCGGGAGGTGATAGCCATGCAAGGCCGTTCCATCGTGCCGATCCTGACCGGTGCGAGTGCTTCAATCAGGGAGCCGGACGATTATATGGGCTGGGAGCTGTTTGGCAAACAGGCCATCCGCCAGGGTGATTGGAAGATCCTGTACGTACCCAGCATTCCGACCCGGGACGCGCGCCTGCCGGTCATGAAACCGGGCCAATGGCAGTTGTACAACCTCGCAGACGACCCGGCGGAAATGAACGACCTGGCGGACACCAACCCCGATAAACTGCGGGAAATGCTGGCATTGTGGGAACGGTACACCACGGAGAACAACTTCATCTATCCGGATACGCTTACCGGTTATTGAATCAAGCTAAAGATGGGAAACCTCCTGCCGGCCGGATAAGTTCCAGCAGGTTTCCGAACGGATCGCGGCAATAAACACAGGTTATTCCCAGTTCGTTGGTAACAGGCTCGTTCATTTTTGCGCCGCCCAATTCAATCACCTGCGCCAGCGCCTGCGCGACATCCTCGACCTGGAAGCATAAGTGCCGTATACCGTAATCATTGGCATTGAGCAAAGCCGGATCGATTGTTGACTGCGGTTGCTCGTATTCAAACAGCTCCAGGTAGCCATTGGGTCCTTCCAGCATACAAAACCTGGCGCTGGTTCCGGACATGCCGATGATCTGATTGAAAATTGATGATTTGTCCCAGTGTGACTCCCGTATCTTTTCATAGCCCGCCAGCTCCGAATAAAACCGCACGGCCTTCTCCAGGTCCGGCACGACGATGGCAGCGTGGTGAAACCTGATCATATTTGCCATTTAAGGAACCTCTGATATGTCAGAGGTTCCTACGATACAAGGATGTATCGTCAATATCAATGACTGTAAAGCATTGATATTTTGAGGAAAACAAAAATCGCATTTTTGTTTTCCGTACTCTGACAAGTCCAGGATGGACTTGTTCAGAGTTTCCTTAATTTTATTCCTCATACATCCCTCAATCGTTCTATCAGGCGCTGTAATGCCAGTTTTACCGTTTGCGCTCGCTCTGCCACCGGTTCGGTCAGGGGATCGGACAGTCTCGACAGCATCTGCAACAGGCGTTTACGCAGTTGTTCCGCCTCCTCAGGCGGCAGGTTGTCCTTACCCTGTTCAACTTTTTCCAGGCGCTGGCGCAACTGGTAAATCACGTTCCAGGCCGATTCGACATAAGCAGGTCCGTCGCCGGCATGATAGGCGCAACCGGAACGCAGGATATACAGGTCCGGACTCCAGTAGGTCGCCAGCAGGTCGTCTAGCATTTCCAACGCGTCCCGCGCGGCCTGCTTGTCACCATCTTCCCGCGCCTGCGCCACGCGCCAGTCCACCCGTAATTTGACCGCAATCGGAAATACCGGCGAGGTGGGCGGCACCTGCGCCAGGCTATCATCCAACTCCCTGATGCGCCCGAATTGCCCGCGCAGGCCGTAGGTCCAGGCTTCGAATACGCGCCGCTCCGGGCCGCGCAAGCTGTTGGCCAGGGCAATAATCTCCCGCGGCACCTGGCCGCGCGCGATATCGCCGAGGTGTAGCATCAGCAGGCCGTACTTTGCGTTATCATTACCGGGATTGATCGACAACGCCAGATTGTATCGCTCACGCGCCCGTTCCGTATCGCCGCTGTTGTCCAGACCCATGGCCTCGATCACCGCCTTGCTGTCCTCTGCCGCCACGGCTTGCGCCAAATCGTAGGCGCGCCGGACGAAATCGCCCATGAGTAAACGTTCGGCAATATACGCCAGGTCCAGATCGCCGGCATGTTGTTGGTGAAACAGGCTCTGCGGGTTCGTTAACGGGTCCATACCGTCGAAAATCTCCTGCATGTCATCGGCAGTCAGTCCGTCTCCGTTGTTACGGCTGAAGAAGGCCAGCCGGTTATGCTCATCCGTATTCACCGGCGCTCCGCCGGCAAATTGCCGGATAGCGTCATTGTCCAGGGTCAACATGACCAGCGCATCTTCAATCCCGCGCATACCCAGGCGATTATAGTGACGCGGATGTTGCCGCAGGGCGCGACCCGCATTGCGCGCGCCGTTCCAGATTTCGATAGGAACATCCGCGCCGAGGAAAAACAGCACCTCCCGCTCCGGCTGGTACAGTTCCACATAGCTGAATTGTTCCGCGACCGTCGCTGCGAGCGTCTTCAGCAATGCCTCATCCACGAAACGGGAATTGATCCATTGCAGAAACACGCCGCCGTTGTTAAGACGGGACTTGGCCAGCGCCAGGAACTCGCGGGTATACAGGTGGGAAGCGCCGCCGGTCCACGGATGCGAGGGTTGCGACACGATGATGTCGTAACGCTTGTCAGACAGCATGATGGCATTGCGGGCGTCGTTGATCACCAGGTTCACACGCGGGTCCGAAAACGGATCGTGGCCGCGTTCGTTACTGACCGCGTCGTTGGCGCTGATCACCTTCGGTTCCAGTTCAATGACATCGATATCAGCGATGTGAGGCGCGACGCCTTCCAGCGCCACACCACCACCAAAGCCGACGACCAGCATGGAACGGGCGTCGGGCCGAGCCAGGGTGGTCAGGCCGGACAACCACTTCTGCGAGTTATTGACCGGCGCCGTGCCGCGCCTGGCGATGGCGGATTCCGACAAGCCGTTACTGGACAAGTGAAAAAAACCGTCCAGTTCGCTCATCAATATGGTCGCCGAACGGCCGAGACCGTAGTAGTATTCTTCACCCCGCACTTTGTCATCCGGAACCTGCGCATAGATGAGGTCATCCGGACGCTCGAAGCGCAGCACAAATAAGCTGAGTACAGCCAGCGCCAGCGCACCGGACATGGTCCATTTCCGTTGTGGTTGCAGGGTCGCGGCGACAACGGCAGCCAGTGCAATGCTGACCAGCATGACCAGTTGCAGCGTGTGGCCGAAACCAAGGGCCGGCAGGAGGAAAAATCCGGTCAGCAACGCGCCGCTGATAGCCCCGACCGTGTTCCAGCTATAGATGCGACCGGCCACGCCGGCAGCCTCTTGCGCCTGTTGTGCGCCGATGCGTACCGCCAGCGGATAGGTAGCGCCGATGAACAGTGTAGCCGGAACAATCACCAGGAAGGCGTACAGCGCTTTGCCGGCTAACTCCCTACCTTCCGGCAACCATGCACAGATGACGGTATAGGAGAGCCAGGAAAAAATCGCGATCAGCGCCTGCGCGGCGCTGAACAGCGCCAGCGCCCTGATTCGCTCCCGCGCCAGGGGGCCTGCCGCCAACCCGCCCAGGGCAATACCGGTGAGAAAACAGGCCAGCATAATGGAGAACGCATAGATGGTCCCGCCGAACAGGTGACTCAACAAGCGCGTCCAGAGCACTTCCAGGGTGAACGAGACCATGCCGGAGACCAGCATCACTGGCATGATCCAGTGGTAGCGGGTCTGGCGCACAGTGTGTCCCTGGGAAACAGGAGCGTCAGCAGGTCCTTCGGCACCAGTTTCCATCGCAGGTTGGGCAGCAGTAAGGCGAGGCGAACCGGGATCGCCTCCTTGTCCTTGAACATGTGTCCCCGCGGACGAAATCGGGACATGTCTTTGAACTTCAGCATCTGTCCCCGCGCCTTGTTGGACGGCAACGAGGCGCGCCAGGTAGAGCGCGATGAAAAATACCAGCAGGTTGACTCCGGCGCCGACTCCGAGGGTACCGAACAGACCCAGCCAGGGTAACAGCAGGAAACCCGCCACCAGGGCGCCAAACACCGCGCCCAGGGTATTGATGCCGTAAAGGAAACCGACCCTGGGTCCGATCTGGTTGTCGGCGCTGACCGCGTATTTTGCCAGCAGCGGCAGCGTCGCGCCCATGGCCGCGGTGGGCAGGGACAGGATCAGAAATGTGGCCGCAAGGTAGTACAGAGTCTGCCCTACGCCCGTATCGGATACCGGTTCCGGCATGCCGCCGAACACTGAGATAAACAGCAGTTGGGCGACACCCAGCAGCGCCGGCACCAGTAATGCGGTTATGCCAATCAAACCCTCCAACACACCGTAGACCAGTACCGGCCGGCGGAGTGCGGGCACAAACCGGGCTGCCAGCGCCGCGCCCAGGGCCAGCCCCGCCATGTACGCCGCCAGTGTCGTCGCCACGGCGATATGCGAAGTCCCGAATACCACCCCCAGTTTCTTCAACCAGGCAGCCTGGTACAGCAGCGCGGCAAAACCGGACAGGAAAAAACAGGCCGCCAGCGCGAGCAACACTGGTTTTTCCCTGCTAGCTTCCGGATTGGGGGAAGGCCCCTGCTTTTCATATGCAGGAGTATCTTTGAAACCTGTTCTTGTTATGCCGGAAGCAGACTGAGATCCGACGCTCCCCCCGCGCCCGGATTGCCTGTTGGAACGCTTTTTAGCCCTTTTTTGAGCCATTCTAGATTATGGTCCCTGCCTCGTAATCCGTACACCATTCCCGTGCAAACGGGAATCCAGTAAGCAACATTTGGGTATTGTCGCCGACTGGATTCCCGCCGCTGCGGAAATGGCAAGCGCTGGCGGGGTATGCCAGGTTAGCTAGAAGTCTACCCTGGCGCGTACCCCCCAGGTTGCCGGTTGCCCCATATACATCGTATTCCCCCCCTCGGTAAGCCCTTCAAATCCATTGGTGGCGTACAATGTGTCCGTTACATTCTTACCGTACACGGATATTCGATAGCGATCATCCGGCCCGAACGTATAGTAACCGTTGACATTCAGGACAAAATACTCATCGTCCGGGAAGGTGTTGGCCACGTCGAACCAGCGCTTGTCCATATAACGGCCGTCGACGATGACCCCGAACAAGCCGTTGCCCAGCGGCCAGTCCTGGCGCACGGAAAATCTGAGGTTGACATCGGCCGCGCCGGGCAAGGCATTGCCGGGGTCGGCCGCACCGACCGAGCCTTTTACAATCTCGGCGTCAAGATAACCCAATCCGACGTTGATGAACGTGTTTTCCATCGGCGCCCAGTCCAGGGTGGCGTCCATCCCCCAGATTTCCGAATCCACGGAGACACGGGTAAATTGACCGCCGATAAACTGGCTGATCTGCTGTCCGCGGAAGTCATTGAAAAAACCTGCGATATTGAAACGCGCCTTACCACCTGCCAGGTCGGATTTAATCCCGATTTCAAAGGCATCCACCTTCTCCGGCGGCAACGGGGTATCGGCAAGACCGAGCATGATGGTCATGGGCGCGGTATTGAAGTTACCGGCCTTGTAGCCGCGGCTCCACTGGGCAAAAGCCATAATGTCGTCGTTCAGGCGGTAGTCAACTCCCACCTTGGCGCCCCATTCTTCCCAGGTGGTATCGTTAATATTGGCATCCGGATTATCGGGGCCGCCGACTGTAGGCGTATTCAAACCGTTGGCCTTGGCGACAGTCCACAGATCCTCGAAATCAGGCAGGTCATCACCGGAATACATCGGCCCGGACAGCTCCGGCCCCCAAACCCCGGGGCGACCGAAGATGGCCCTGGCGCTGCCCTTGACATTATCCGAACCGTAGCGGAAACCACCCTTGAAGGTGAGCGGTTCGGATACATCGTATTCAACGTCAATATAACCGGAATAGGTGGTGTTTTCACGGATACCCTCTGCTTTTACCAGGAACGGCACAGGTTCGTCCCGGGTGCCGAACTCGAATATCGGTCCCGGTGTCAACGAGACGTCTTCCCAGAAACCGTATACGCCCAGGTGCCAGCGCAACTTGTCCTCATCCTTGGAACTTATCCTGAATTCCTGGCTGATCTGGTCTTGTTCGGTATGCTGCCAGAAGTGAAAATCCGGCGTCGGTGTGCCGTCAGCATCTTCGTTGTAGTCGTTTTCGCTTTCCTCATACGCCGAGATCGACGTGAAGGTGAAGTTGTCAAATTCCCATACCACATGCGCGGAGAACCCTTTGCCTTCCACATCCAGTCTCGGGCGCTCCATGTCATAAGGGGTATCGAGCTGGTCGCCACTGCCCACATATCCCGCGGCATTGGCGCAGGCGCCCGGCTTATTCGGTGTTGCACAGGGTTGGGTCGGGTCATTCGGGTCCCGGGTACCGACGAACATCACCAGGTCCTGGTCGGACTTGATCTGTTCGTAATGCCCCTTCAGCCGGACAGAGATGTCATCGGAAAGCTGGAAGGCGAGCTGGCCGCGAATGCCGTACTTGTCGGCGCCGCCTATCTTGGAGTCGTAAACGGAATTTTTCCGAAAATCATCCCGGGTGTGGTACTGGGCGGCAATACGGATAGCGGCTTTGTCACCGAGCGGCGCGCCGAACGCGCCATCGAGTTCCACGTTGTCCCAGCGCCCGTAGCCGGCGCTGAGAAACCCGTTGGCCTCGCCGCCGATTTCAGGCTTGCGGGTAACGTAGTTGACCGCACCGCCTGTGGTATTACGCCCATACAAGGTATTCTGCGGCCCGGCCATCACCTCAACCCGCTCCATGTCATAGACCTGGGCCAGGTTTACTCCGGGTGATTCCAGCACTACCTCATCCACGTATACCCCCACGCTGTTCGACGAGGCCAGGCCCTTGGCGCCGACACCGCGGACGAAGAAGTTGCCGTAGGTATAGCTACCGTTATTGACAATATCAAAATTCGGCACCTTGAGCAGAACCTCCTGAGCACCGGACAGGTTTTGCAGTTCCAGTTCATCGCCGCTGAAAGCCGTGACGGTAATACCGATATCCTGCAATGACTCGGTACGTTTGGTCGCGGTAACGACGATCTCCTCCAACGCCTGGGACCAGGCAATTGGAATGTTTGCCACAGCGAGAACCAGCCCGAACAGGGACGCACACAACGCGCCAGAGTTTCTGTTCAGCCGTGCAGGTAATAAGTTATTGTTCATTCTATACCCCTCATTGTTTTACAACCGTAGTATTGAGCCCGGATTGATATTTGTTCTGTTTGGCAAAATTACAACATTAATAATTCAAATGCAACAGCTAATGTACAACAATTCAGTTGATATTTTACCGATTATTGGAATGATTAACGTGATTTTGCTTGTGTTTGTTGTACAAAAGAGATAAAAAGTAATAATCGACATGTATCAGATACAAGACAAAGCTGCCTGGCAGTTCACTGTGTAAATTTTATTAGCTGGCCTGCGCCTCATACCATTCCCGTGCAAACGGGAATCCAGTGGAACAAAGGGTCGCCCTTCGGGCGACACAGTATTTTACTGGACTCCCGCTTCCGCGGGAGTGGTATGGTGAATGGGCGACACAGTATTTGACCAGGCTCCCACTGTTGCTGGAGTGGTACGGAGGAATACCCTGATCTGTGCGAATGGTTAGATGCGTGTGCAGAGACTTGATCATGAGGGTTCAGGGCGATTGAGTTGCACGGCAATAGCAACACGCTTGGAGGCTATTTTGATGAAAAAAAATAAAACCCCAAAAGAAGAATCATTGCTGGGGTTGGATCGGGAAATCACCCGCCGCGATTTTGTCGGCAGTGCCCTGGTCGGCGCCGGCGCCGGCCTGCTCGCGATGAAGGCGCCTGGGGTCCGGGCAGGTAACAATCCCGCGGTAACACACCGCAACATCCCGCAACAAATGCCGGTTCCCCTGACCGGCCTCACACAGGACTGGACCGGACCCGGCGGTGTGGGCGATTACGCAGGAAAAAACGGCAATACCCATGAAGTGGTCAACGCCGCGCATGCCATCAGGAACCGTGAATTCGACAAGCAACTCGGCGGCGCGCATGATACCGGCGAATCCTTCGACCTGGTCGTGGTCGGATGCGGTTTCGCCGGCATGACCGCGGCGACCACCTACCTGGAAGGCAATCCTGACGCCCGCATCCTGCTGCTGGACAACCATGCGATCTTCGGCGGCGAGGCCAAGGAGAACGAATTCGAGGTGGACGGTTACCGATTGTGGGGTCCTCAGGGTTCGACCGGCACGGTATTCAGCAAGGACAAGACCCGCCTGCCACTGTCGGTGCACCGCATGTGGCGCAAGCTGGGATTGCCGGAAAGTTTCGAACACCAGCAACTGGAAGGGACCGACAAGGACCTGCTTGTCCCGGTCGATGTCTGGGGTCCGATGCACGCGCGCTGGGAAGACGCCGACCTGGGTTGGTACTTCAAAGAGCATGGCTGGGTCAAGGACCCCTGGTCCAACGGCATGCGCGGCGCGCCCATTTCCGATAACCTGAAGAATGATTATTACGCGATGGAACTGTTCCGTCGCCCGCCGCGCCGTGACGACTGGAAGCAGTGGCTGGACAGTATGACCTACAAGGAATTCGTCATGAACGTGATGGGGCTGTCGGACGAGGTGTTTCCATACCTGGACCCGTTGCTGGCCGCGATGGGCACCGGCCTGGGCTGCGATGTGATATCGGCCTACCAGGCTTACGAGTTCGTGGCGCCGGGCGTTCATGCCTATCGCAGGTACCAGGGCCTTGGCGACCCCACCAACTTCTCCTATATCGCTTCGTTTCCCGGCGGTAACGGCGCACTGCTCAAGTATTTCGTCAAATTCCTGATACCGGACGCCATCAGCGGCGATACCTCATTGGCCAACATGGCAGTCTACAGCCGGGTCAACTGGGACGCGCTGGACCGGCGCGATGCGCCGGTGAAGATGCGCCTGAGCGCTACTGTTGCTGCGGTTGAACATAACGGTCCACCCGATTCGGCCGACGACGTATTCGTGACCTACTACAAAGACGGCAAACTGCATCGGGTCAACGCCAGGCATGTGGCGGTATGCAGCGGCCAATGGGTCAACCGTTATATCGTCAGGGACTTGCCCGATGAACACTTCGATGCCATGAGCGAGTTCCACCATGCGCCTATCCTGACGTTGAACGTGGCGGTGCGCAACTGGAAGTTCATGGAGAACCTGGGCATTACCGCGGCGCGCTGGTTCGAGGGTTTCGGCTGGTTCATGAGCCTGCGCCGGCAGATGCTGTTCGACGGCAAGGCGCCGATGCCGCTGGACCCCGCCAAACCCACGGTTTTGACCCTGTTCATTCCGTTTACCCTGCACGGCATGCCGTTGAAGGAACAGGCAGTGGCATCGCGTATGCAGATGTTCGGCATGAGTTACAATGAGATCGAGACTCGGCTGCGCGAGCAGTTCAGTGAGATGTTTTCCGCTTACGGGTTTGACGCCAGGCGGGACATCGCCGGCATCATCGCCAACCGCCATGGCCATGCCTACGGGGTGAGCGGGCCCGGGTTTTATTTCGGCAACAAAGGGCGTGAAGCGCCCAGCGATATTATCCGCCGGGGTTTTGGGCGGGTACGCTTCGGCCACTCGGAACTTACCGGCCACCAACTGTGGACGACCGCGGCCGAAGAAGGCGAGCGCGCGGCCCTGCAACTGCTTGATATTGCCTGAGCGAAACCCTCATGCTCAGAACTCTTCCCGCCCCGATTGCATGTAACTGTTGCACAGGCCAGGGCATTTACCGTACCACTCCCGCAACAGCGGGAGTCCAGTTAAATACTGTGTCGCCCATCCACCATACCACTCCCGCGAAAGCGGGAGTCCAGTTAAATACTGTGTCGCCCGAAGGGCGACCCTTTGTTCCACTGGATTCCCGTTTGCACGGGAATGGTATGAGGCGCACGTCAATCAGTAAAATTTACACACCAATATAACAACTCCGGCACACCTATGAATAATCCATATAATCTACTCCCTGGCGGATGGCGCAAACAGATTTGTTTCATGCTGCTCTTCATTTCACTGCCCACGCTGTCCGTGGCCGTTGAATTCACCGACCCGCCGAAACTTATTGCAAATCCGTCTGGGCGGGTGCCGTTGGCCGCAGTCATCGAATTTACCGGCACTAGGCAGCTTGATGCCCATATCGAAATAACGGACGGGGAAAATACCTGGGATGCGGCCTTCGCTGCGGGCAGCGCTGAAGAAGGAAAATATGCAATTCCGGTACTGGGGATGCGGGCCGAGCGCGAGCACCAGATAACCCTGAGCTTGCGCTCAGATAATGAAACGGTTTATACCGAAACCTTCACGCACATGACCCCGGGTTATCCGGATCAACTGAACTTCCCCCAGATCAAGGTATCCGTGTCCGAACCGGCGCGTATGGAACCGGGTGTTACCTTCCTCAGCGCGCGCCGGCGCGCCCTGGGACGCGGACACTGGTTGACGAAAAAGCAATACGAATGGTCCACTAATTTCGGGCTGCTCGTGGCCCTGGACAACAAGGGCGAGGTCGTGTGGTGGTTTGAATCGTCGTCCCGGGTGGCGGGGATAGAGCGGCTCAGTAACGGGAATATCCTGATGCACCGTTTCAGTTCATCGCTCATCGTCGACATGCTCGGCAATGTGCAGGCGGAATACTACCCGGAAGACAATCCCATGCCGCCTCCCGATAACCCGAGTGCAATTCCCATCCGCAACCAGCAGACCTTGCATCACCAACCCCACGAATTGCCGGACGGCAATTTCCTTGCGTTTACCGCAAACGGCTATCCGATGAAAGACTGGTATTCCAGCGAGTCGGACCCGGACGCGCCCAGGCAAGACGCCATCATCATGGCAGACTCCGTCGTCATCTTCACACCGGAAGGAGAACAGGTCTGGACCTGGGACTCCATGGATTACCTGGACCCCTGGCGCATCGGGCGCGACACCTTCTGGAGTTACTGGTGGACCCGGGGGTTCGACCAGTACCTCGACTGGACCCACGCCAACGGCTTGAGTTATGACCCGATGGATAATTCGATCCTGGTGTCGTTCCGACAACAGAGTGCAGTCGTCAAGATCGACAAGAAAACCAAGGAGATAAAATGGATACTCGGCCACCACCGGGGCTGGCCGGAGCGCCTCAAGGACAAACTGCTGACACCGGTTGGCGATCTCATGTGGCCTGCCTACCAGCATAACCCGCGAGTGACTCACGCCGGAACCATCATCCTGTTCGACAACCGCGCCTACAACGGCGCGATGGCCTTTGAAGACTATCCGCCCCTGGAGGAAAACTTCAGCCGCGCCGTCGAATACGAGGTGGACGAGGAAAATATGACCGTGAAACAGGTCTGGACCAGTGGCGACACCCAAACCGAGGATTCCTGTTTCACCTATGCGATGAGCGACGCCTGGCGTTTGCCGATAACCGACAATCGCCTGGTGATCCATGCCTTTTGCACACCGCTGATACCCGGACTGGGCGAGGACATCATGGATGAAACCCGGCGCGTGACGGACGACATCTACTATCCGGGCGGGCACATCCTCGAATACGCCGGCGATGAAGTGGTGTTCCAGGTGGACTTCGGCATGGAACATGAACTGTTCCAGTGGAACGTATACGGCGGCTTCAGGAGTCCAAGCATCTACCATACACCCGGCGCTGCGCCCCCCAAATAGAGAGCGCAGGTTAGCGGAACTTACACAAATTCTATTGTGATTTGCCGGTAAGCGATGAACGAAACAAGTCTTTCAATACATCCATTGAACCTTCCAGGCGCGCAATGCGCTCGCTCAATCCTGCAATATCCTTGTGAATCGACCACAAAAAAGCCGCCAATGTAACCCATGCAACAGCGGTGATAATAATATCGTAATTCATATTGTTTCGCTGTCAGTTCCCCTTGTCGGCAGAATCAGGTTCGATACCCAGGTGGGTTTCTATCCTGACGATGCGCTCGCGTAATTCACCGAATTGCGTTTGCATCTCCGCGCGTAAGCTACCGATTTGCGCTTGCATCTCCGCGCGTAAGCTACCGATTTGCGCTTGCATCTCTGCGCGCAAGCTACCGATTTGCGCTTGCATCTCTGCGCGCAAGCTACTGATTTGCGTTTGCATGTCTGCGCGCAAGCTACCGATTTGTGCTTGGGTATCTACACGCGAGTCACCGATCTCACCCTTCAAGTCGATGATTGCCGAGTACAAAAAGCCCTGGCTGCCGAGAATGGCTGCCAAGGCAAAGCCCCCTATCCATAGCGCCAGCCTAAACTCAGCCCAGCGCACTACATCGTCGCCCGAACGACCGGAGCGGCGGGTGGGACGGGTGGCGGCGTTCGGCGGCGACGCCTGATCAACGGAATCGGTTGTATCGGGATGTATGTTGTTCATCGTCATTTCCATGTGGTTAACCTCCATGGCGGTATCTGGTTTCCATGTACGTCCCTGCTCCTGACACCAACAAGGGCGCTCGTTGTCAGCCAAGGACGCTGAATCGAACAGCGTCCCAGCCTGTCTTATGAAGTATAATCATGAAAGGCGCTATGGCGCAACACTAAAGTCTATCTTTTCTTTATTCCTGGCAGAAAGACCGGCAATTTTACACCTTTGAAAAGACCATCTGCCGCATAGACCGGCGGGTGGATTCGATGTGCACTTTCATCTGCAGTTCGGCCAGTTTGGAGTCTCGCAGTTCCAGCGCGGCGATGATATTGCGGTGGCCGGCCTGGGCTTCCTTCATGCTCTTCATATCGCCTGATTTGAGCAGTATGGTGTTGGCGATGTCGGGTACCCGCTGGATCATATCAAACAGGCTGCGATTGCCCGAGGCCTGGTGGATCAGGTTATGAAATTCCATATTCAATTCCAGGAACTTGCGGTATTCACCGACACTGCCTTCGGCCAGTTTTTCCATCTGTTGTTCCAGTTCCCGCAGCGTTAGCAGGTCGTCATCGGTCAACCGCTCTGCGGCCAGGCCGGCGCTGTAACTCTCCAGCATGGAGGCCACGTCAAACGCCTGTTCGAACTCCTGTTGCGTGAGGTCGGTGACATAGGATCGGCGGTTCTCCCTGATGGTGACCAAACCCTCAGAGGCAAGTCGCTGGATTGCCTGGCGCACCGGTGTGCGGCTCACGCCGCAAAACTCCGAGAGTTCTTCCTCCTTCAGTTGAAAACCGGGCGCAAAAGCGCCGGACAGGATGGTATTCCTGATCCTGGTGTAAGCTCGTTCTTTTGCGGTTGCCATGGCCGTTACAACGCGACGATGACCGACTTTGACTCCGTGTATTCATCCACGCCCATGCGGCCGCTTTCGCGTCCCCAGCCGGACTGCTTGAAACCTCCAAAAGGCAAGGTCTCGTCAAACGCAAGTGGGGTGTTGATCCAGACCATCCCGGCCCTGATCTCAGCAGCCAGGCTATGGGCGCGGCTGAGGTCCTTAGTCCAGATGGTCGCGACCAGCCCGTAATCCGTATCGTTGGCAACCCGGGCCACATCCATGATGTCTGCGGTTTCCTTGAACGGCGTAGTGACGAGCACCGGCCCGAATATCTCCTCTCTTACCACCCGCATATGCGGTTCGGTCCCGGTCAGTATCGTGGGTTCCATGAAATAACCCCGGTCACCGTAGGGGTTACCGCCCAGCAGTACTTGTGCGCCCTCCTCCCTGCCGGACTCGATGTATTCGCATACCCGCTCCCGTTGTCGGGCGGATACCAGCGGACCCAACTCGGTCTCCGGATCGGTGCCGGGACCGATTTTTGTCTTGCGGGCAATTTCCGCGATGCCTTCAACCACATCAGCATATACTTTTTCGTGCGCCAACAAACGGGAACCGGCAAAACACATCTGGCCGCAATTGAGCAGGATCATCTCCGCGGCGCCGGCGATGGCCTGGTCGAGGTCGGCGTCATCAAAGATGACGACCGGTGACTTGCCGCCCAGTTCCATGGACACTTTTTTCAGGTTGCCGGTGGCTGCCTGGACGATTTTCCTGCCGGTTTCGGTGGAGCCGGTAAACGCAACCTTGTCGATGCCGGGGTGCTCTGCGATAGCTGCGCCGACAACATGCCCGTAACCGGTAACAATGTTGACGACACCGGGTGGGAAGCCGGCCTCCATGATCAGCTCGCCGAGCCGTAAGGTGGTGAGCGGTGTTTCTTCCGCCGGCTTCAAGACCATCGTGCAACCAACCGACAGCGCCGGCCCCATTTTCGCAACCGCCATCACCAGTGGCACGTTCCAGGGCACGATAGCGCCGACGACGCCTATAGGCTCCTTCAGACTGTAAGCATGGTAAGCGGGTCCGCTGGCATTTTCTCCACGCATGTCGGGAAATGACAGGTCGGCCGTGGTAATGCCTTCGATCTTGGTGCACCAACCGGCATAATAGCGTAACGACTCGGCCGCGCCGGCGGCATCCAGTTGACGAGCCAGTTCGATGGGCTTGCCCTGGTTCAGCGCCTCCATTTGTGCCAGCTCTTCCGCGTGGGCATCAACCAGGTCGGCCAGCTTCCACATCAGTTTGGCGCGTTCCGTCGGCATCATCCTTCTCCATTCCTGCCGCTCGAAGGCATTGCGCGCAGCGGCAACGGCCTGGTCAACCTCCGTCCTGCCGCCCGCAAAAGTCATCGCAATCTGTTCGCCGGTCGCCGGGTTCAGCGCCGGGATGGTTTCCCCGCTCGCCGCTTCAACCCATTCGCCGTTAATCAGCATGGGCCTGGGGGTTGCAGGAAAACGGCTGACCTTTTCACTCGCTTTATGTTCTAGAGCCATCAAAGGGGTCTCCTAAATCCTCACAAATAGGTCTCCGGACATCCAAATTACATATAACTGTTGGCACAGACCAGGGCATTCCCCCGTACCACTCCCGCAACAGCAGGAGTCCAGTCATATCCTGTCCAGAATGTACATTTACTACACCTAATAATTGGTATCAATTACCGATGAAATATCTAACAAGAATAAATTATCTATGTAATACATACAGTTAGATAAAAAACATGATTAATATCAGATATTTTCGACATGATTCACAGATTGACTATTCTATAATTTTGTTGTACAAAATGGAACATAAATTGAGGGGAGCGCTGCCCATGTACCAACCTGACTATTCCGAATTCGACAGTTTTGACTCCAAAGACCTGTGGCAAAAAGATCAAGCGCATGTAATCCACCCACAATGCGTCTGGCCCAGCTTCAAGGAAAAGGGCTGCACTGTATTTGTCAAGGGTGAAGGCGCTTATGTCTACGACGCGGACGGCAACCGCTACCTGGATTCCAACGGTGGTCTGTGGTCGGTGAACATAGGCTACGGCAATGCGGAACTGGCTGAGGCCATTGCCGAGCAGGCTCGCTTACTGCCCCAGGTGAACCACTTCGGCGACTGTACTTCAGCGCCGGCGGTGGAACTGGCGGCAAAACTGGCCGGCATGACACCGGGCGACCTGAACCACGTGTTCTACACCAACGGCGGCACCGACGCAAACGACAGCGCGATGCGGATGATCCACCATTACTTCATCCTGCAGGGCAAACCGGAAAAGAAACATGTCATCGCCAGGACCGACGGCTACCACGGCACCTCCTACATGATGGCTTCGGTCAGCGGCAAGGCCAACATCCGGCGCAACCGGTTCCACTATGTGGACGACATTACCCACCTGATCTCCTCGCCCAGCAACTACCGGCGGCCTGCCGGGGTCTCCCTGGAAGAATTCTGTGATATGCAAGTGCAGGAACTGGAAGACAAGATACAGGAGATCGGCCCCGAGCGTGTGGCCTGTTTCATCTGCGAACCGATCATGGGGGTTGGCGGCGTGCATGAACCTGCCCCCGGTTTTCACAGGAAGGCGCGTGAACTGTGCAGGCAATACGGCGTGTTATACGTGCACGACGAAGTGATCACTGCATTCGGGCGCCTGGGTCACTGGTTTGCATCCGAAGATGTATATGGCCTTGTACCGGACATTATCTGTTGCGCGAAGGGCATCACATCCGGCTACCAGCCGCTGGGGGCAGCCCTGATTTCCGCAGAAATCTTCGATGTCATTAGTTCAGC
The DNA here is from genome assembly GCA_965221335.1 of Gammaproteobacteria bacterium. Classification (GTDB taxonomy): domain Bacteria; phylum Pseudomonadota; class Gammaproteobacteria; order Eutrophobiales; family Eutrophobiaceae; genus JAAXHV01. The sequence goes on from CBDCSC010000006.1 coordinate 732,349, forward strand.
CGGCAAGGAATCGTCTTTTGCTCAAGGGTACACCTACACCGGGCATCCGGTGTGCTGCGCCGCCGCGCTGAAGAACCTGGAGATCATGGAGCGGGAACGGCTGCTGGAACATGTGCGCAGCGTGGGACCGTATTTTGAAAAGAAAATATTCGAGCTGGCCGACCTGCCTTTAGTCGGTGACGCACGCGGCAGAAGCTTCATGTTTGCGCTGGAATTCGTACGCGACAAGCATACCAAGGAACTTTTCATTCCCGAGGTGCAAATCGCCACCCGGGTAACCGATGCGGCCAGACGGCGCGGGCTGGTGGCACGCGGCATCGGTGAAATGGCGTTGTTCTCCCCCCCGCTGATACTGACCAGGGAGCAGATCGATTTCATCGCCGAGACGCTGCGCGCCAGTATCGAGGAAGTGGCAAGCGACCTGGTTCGGGAAGGACTTTGGCAGGGATAACGAGCATGGGGGAGGATTTGGGTTTAACAGTAACAAGCTTAAATTCATCCCGACCGGTCAATACTGAATCATGCTGAGACTACTGGTCGGCCACCCGGCGTCACGGGTTGAAATCAACAGCCTGAGGCTGATCGTTGCGGCGCTTGTTATCCATACTATCGGCCCGCAGACAGTGTTGCTGTTGCCCGGTTTTGTACAGGGATTGGTCGAATACGTGGGCTTCACCGAAGCGGAAGCGGGATTTATCGCCTCTGCGGAGATGATTGGCATGACCAGCGCAACCATCGCGATGATGTTCCTGGTGGCGCGGGTAAACTGGCGCCATGTGTTCGCGATATCACTGTTGCTGCTGATCTTCGGCAATATCGCCTCTATTTTCATAACAGACCTGCGCTTGTTCTGTGTGCTCCGGTTTATCACCGGCATCGGCGGCGGCTTCATCGTGTCCCTGTCCTACACCGTTTTCGGCCTGACCGCGAAAGCTGACCGCAATTTCGGGCTGGGGATTTTTTTCGTCCTTGTCTACTCCGCTGCTGTCTACCCGTTCCTGCCCTGGATATTCAGCAGCTTCGGCATGCCGGGCCTGTTGCTGTTTTTCGCTGCGTTTGCGCTGATCGGCCTGCCGTTCGTGCGCATGATGCCGGTATCCGGTGAGGAACACCGGGAAATCGACGAGAATGCGCGGCATATTGACCGGAATCGGAAGGGCATGGCGCTGGCAGCGATGTTCATTTACTTTGTCGCCGCATTTGCGGTATGGACTTACCTGTTCCGCATGGGTATCCATGCCGGAATCACTGAACAGGAAGTTGCCAACAGCCTGTCCGTATCCCAGTTCCTGGGTATGGCTGGCGCATTTACGGCGGCGCTGCTTGGCGCACGCTACCGGCGCAGCCTGATGCTCACCCTGGGTATCATAGGTACCGCCCTGCCTTTGTCGTTTCTGTTTGACGCGCCCGGCGCCCTGGCCTACCTGGTAATCGTATGCGCGTTCCAATATGCGTGGAACCTGTCCCATCCTTACCTGCTGGCCGCGATGGCCAGTTTTGACCCGACCGGTAAGATGGTCGTGTACGCCACGGCCATGCAGTTCCTGGGTGTCAGCGCCGGACCCGCCGCAGCGGCCATGCTGGTCGGGGAAGACAGCTACCGCGGCGTGTTGCTCCTCGGAATTATCTTGTTCCTCGTTTCACTGGCGTTTATTCTTTCTCCGGTCATTGCGCGGGAAAGATTGGAAATCAAGCATGACAAGTAATGCAGGAGGCCGGCGAACACCAAAGTTGAGACTATTCTATTGCTGACAGTAAAATGCCTATTAGCACAACAGCAGCCGTCGTATATGAGCCCGGTGGACAATTCAAACTGGAAACCGTGGAACTGGATGAACCGCGTGGCGATGAAATCCTCCTACGGGTCGATGCCTGCGGGGTCTGCCACACCGACCTCATTGCCCAGGGAGAACTGACGCCGCTGCCGGCGGTTCTGGGCCATGAGGGCACCGGCGTGGTGGAAGCGGTCGGCAGCGCAGTACAACGGATAAAGCCCGGCGACCGGGTGCTGGTCTCCTATCCCTGGTGCGGCGCCTGTCCCAAATGTGCTGAGGGTCGCCCCTATATCTGCAACGATGCGATCGCGCTGAGTTTCAACGGCACACGCGCGGACGGTTCCATGCCGATCTCATTGGCCGGCACGCCCCTATCCAGCGCTTTTTTTCAACAATCCACGTTTGCAGAACACGCGCTGACACTGGAACGCGATGTGGTGCGTATCGACAAAGACATGCCTGCCGAACTGCTCGCCGCGCTACCGTGCGGGATCCAAACCGGTGCAGGTTCGATTATTAACACCTTCAAAGCCTCAGCCCGAAACAACCTGGCAGTGTTTGGCGCCGGTGCAGTGGGCTTGAGCGCAATCATGATGGCCAGGGTGCTCGGCCTCTCGCCTATCATTGCAGTCGATGTCAACCGGATGCGACTCGACCTGGCGCTGGAACTGGGAGCCACACACGCGCAGGATGCCCGCGAAGGCGAGGTTGCCCGCAGGCTCCTGGAGATTGTGCCCGGCGGCCTGCATTTTTCTCTTGAGACATCCTCCAACGAGCAAGCGCTGGAGGACGCGGTGGCCTGCCTGGGTATGGAGGGAGTGTGCGGCATGGTCACCGCGCCGCGTTTCGGTGAGAAATACCCGTTCTCACCCTCGGATGTAATGATCAAGGCCGCCAGCCTGCGCGGCATCATCCAAGGCTCCTCAGTGCCGGCAACCTTCCTGCCCAGGCTGATCGAGTTGCAGCAGCAAGGACATTTCCCGGTCGAACGCCTGGTCAAAACCTATGACTTTAGCGATATCAACCAGGCCTTCGCCGATTCTCATTCCGGCACGGCGATCAAACCGGTGCTGAAGATGTCCTGAATCGTTTTCGTTGACGCCTTCAATTATCGAATAAATACAGGATACCCATGAAGGCCATAATCGTCGGCGCAGGAATTGGAGGTCTGACTGCTGCTCTGAAGCTGCATGGGATCGGCTGGGATGTCGAAGTATACGAGAGTGTGCGTCAGATCAGGCCTCTTGGCGTGGGCATCAACCTGCTTCCCCACGGTACACTGGAACTGGTAAGCCTGGGCCTGGCTGATGAACTGGCGACCACGGCAATAGAAACCCGGGTGCTTGAGTTCTATACCCGACATGGCAAGCTAATCCTGTCCGACCCGCGTGGTATCGCCGCCGGATTTCCCGTACCCCAGTATTCCATCCACCGCGGCGTGTTACAGATGCTGCTGCTTAATGGATTCACTGCCAGGGCAGGCGCGGGTAAGGTGCATACCGGTTGCCGCTTCACCGGTTACCGGGAAGATGCCGGACAGGTGGTTGCCCGGTTTGCGGACCCCGACACCGGGGAGCAGACTGCCAAGGCGTGCGCAGATGTGCTGATCGGCGCGGACGGCATCCATTCAGCCTTGAGAGCGCATTTTTATCCAAAGGAGGGGCCGCCGGTGTTTGCAGGTGTAATGATGTGGCGCGGAGCACATGAACAGGCGCCGTTTGCCGACGGGCGCACCTGGTTTATTGCCGGTTACGGGGATTTGAAGTGCGTCGTGTACCCCATATCGTCAAACGCAGCGGCGCGCGGGCAGTCACTGATCAACTGGGCTGCCGAAATCCGTATTTCCGACGCCAAACCCCTGCATCCCGACGACTGGAACCGGCGCGGGAATCGTGATTTCATCGAATCCTTCAAGGGATTCACCCTGGATTACCTGGACATTATCGATCTTTTCCATGACACCGAGGCGGTTTACGAGTATCCGATGATCGACCGGAACCCGGTTCCACGCTGGAGTTTCGGTCGCGTGACCCTGCTGGGCGATGCGGCGCATCCCATGTATCCCGTCGGGGCCAACGGCGCGACCCAGGCCATACTGGATGCGGCCTGCCTGGCTGAGGAACTAGCGCACAGTCCGCCTGTGGAGGCACTGCTGACCTACCAGGAGAAACGCCTGCCCGCCACCCGGGACGTGGCGCTGAGCAACCGCGCGCGGGGTCCGGAGAAGGTGCTGGACCTCGTGGAACAGCGCGCAACTGGACCGGAGGACAGGGTCGAAGACCTCATTACCCCGGACGAACTACAGGAGATTACCCTGAATTACCGCAGAACGGCCGGTTTCAATGTTGAACTGGTGAACCGGCGGGCACGGCAGCTGGGAATTGGATGATTAATGAGAAATCGGCTCACGATATATAGTCTTCGGATTCTTTCAAAAACATTTCCGCGGGAACAATCTCTATCCCCTGCTCATGGAAACGCCGCTCTCCTGAGTAGACAAAAAACAGTTCCGCCTCCGGATACTCCTCCTTGAACTGCTTGAGACCTTTGAAATCCTCACGACGGATTCGGGTCGAGTGTTTTACCTCAATTGCCTTCAAACCGCGCGCGCCATAGAGCACAAAGTCAACCTCGGCGCCCTGCCGGGTGCGCCAATAATATATATCGTAATTATTGCGCCGGTAATCGTTTTGAGCGATAAGTTCTTGCAGAATGAGGGTTTCCAAGGCGCTTCCTTGGACTTCCGATTCAGAGTCATAAGGGCCTGATGGCCATAATGCGCGGAATACGCCTGCGTCAAAAAAATAGAACTTGACGCTCCGAATAACGCTACGTTTTGCTCTTTTGGCAAATACCGGTAATTCGTATGACACCAGCGTATCCCTCAGAATCGAGAAATAGTTTTCAACTACCTTGCGATTTACCGCGCAATCCCTTGCTATGGCCGATATATTAAGCTGGGAGCCTTGAGAAAAAGAGGCGGCTTCCAAAAACCGGCTGAACGCCGGCAAGTTACGCGTCAGGCCCTCAAGTTGTATTTCTTCCTGCAAGTAAGTCCTGATATAGCTTTGCAGAAACATTTCCGGGTCGTCCAATGTGCAAGCAAGCGGCAAATGCCCGTACCTCAATGCACGCGCAAGGTTGAAATTACCGCCAAGTTCAGCAGCAGTCAGAGGATGCATACGGCAGGTCAAAGCGCGCCCCGCAAGCAGATTGACATTATTCCTCCGCAAGCGACGGGCGCTCGAACCGGTCAGCACAAAACGCAGACGACGGTTTTCGATCAGGCGATGAACCTCGTTCAACAAAGCGGGGACCTTCTGCACTTCGTCTAGAATAATCCAATCGTTGAATCCCTCCGGTATTCTGTTGGCTAACCTGCTCGGGTCAGCCATGAATTCGTTGTATAGTTGTGAGTCCAGCAGGTCGAAAAAAAGACCCTTCTTGTAGAAGTTCCCTACAAAAACACTTTTTCCGGTACCTCTTGGCCCGAAAAGAAAGTAACTCTGTTGTGTCGGTGGGACAAAATTTCTTGGGTACATATTTGCATTCTGGCAGCTATAACTCCATTTTTCAATACATATTGGAGGAATGAACTCCAATTTAGCATGTCTACCCGCGCAAAATTTGTTTATAATCCCTGTTCTGACCCGGAAATGACCATGAACTGGCAAAAACACGACTACGACGACATCCCCGGCACCTACGTGTTCAACGGCGAGACTGCGCACGCGGCTTACGGTCTTAACAAGCTGCTGTTCTCCTTTAACCGGGAAGAGAACCGCAAGGACTTTGCCGCCGACCCGGGCGCGTACGCGGACAGCTTCAACCTGAGCGCGGAACAGAAGCAAGCCCTGCTGGATGATGACTACCTGGAACTGATCCGTCTGGGCGCAAACATTTATTACGTCGCCAAACTCGCGGTCCCGCGCGGGCTGACCATGCAGGATACCAGCGCTGCGTTCAAGGGCATCAGCACGGAACAGTTCAAGGCTTCGCTGGAGGCCTGGGGAGATGGCCTCTCACAGCGACTGGAGCAGGAAGGAGGGTTCTGGAATGGCTAAAATCGTCGGCGGCGTAACCACCTCCCATATCCCGGCCATTGGCAATGCAATGACCAACAGGCTGGAGCAGACGCCTTACTGGAAACGCTTCTTCGACGGCTATGAACCCGTCAAGGAGTGGCTGGCTGACGTGGCTCCGGATATTGCGATTGTCGTCTATAACGATCACGGACTGAATTTCTTCCTGGACAAAATGCCCACGATGGCCCTCGGTTGCGCGGATCGTTACGAAAACGCAGATGAAGGCTGGGGGCTGCAAACCCTGGCCACGTTCACCGGGGATGCGGCGTTTTCCTGGCACCTTGCCGAGTCCCTTATCGGGCAGGAATTCGACCTGACCACTTGCCAGGAAATGTACGTGGATCATGGCTTTATCGTGCCCATGGCGCTGATGTGGCGGCACCTGCCCGAGTGGCCGGTGAAAGGGATACCGCTGGCCATCAACACGATACAACACCCTATTCCCAGCGCCCGCCGCTTGTACAAGCTCGGACGCGCCTTGCGCAAGGCCATCGACTCCTACCCGGAGGACCTCAAGGTGGTTATCTTCGGTACCGGCGGCATGTCTCACCAGTTGCAGGGCGAGCGCGCCGGCATTATCGACGTGGAGTTCGACCTGAAGTGCATGGACAGCATGATATCCGACCCGGACTGGATGGCTGACCTGACCACCACGCAGATCATTGAAAAGGCCGGAACCGAAGGCGTGGAGGTAATCATGTGGATGGTCATGCGCGGCGCGTTGAATCACGAGGTGAATGTTGTCCACAAACACTACCATGTGCCGGTCTCCAACACCGCCGCGGGCGTGCTGGTGCTGGAGGATGCGGCCTGATGCCGGTGGTTGTAACGAATATTCAGCGAGCGCCGCGGGAATACGCGGCTGAATGCGCGGCGCTGGGCGTGGCCACGCTGCACGAGGCCCAGGGTCGCAAGGGCTTGTTTGCCCCGCGCCTGCGACCCATCTACCGGCCGGTAAGCTTTGCCGGAACGGCTATCACCTGCGAAGTGGCGCCGGGAGACAACTGGATGATCCATGTCGCGGTGGAGCAATGCCAGCCTGGTGATATCCTGGTAGTGACTCCGACCAGCCCTTGTTCGGACGGCTACTTCGGCGACCTGCTGGCCACCTCCTTGCAGGCGCAGGGCGTGGTGGGGTTGGTCATCGACGCCGGTGTGCGTGACGTTGCCACACTCACCGAAATGCAATTCCCGGTCTGGTCCGCGACCGTCTATGCGCAAGGCACGGTGAAGGAGACCCTCGGAAATGTGAATACGCCCATCACCTGCGCCAGCGCCCGGGTCACGCCCGGCGATATGATCGTCGCCGATGACGATGGCGTTGTGGTCATAGCAAAAGATGAACTTACCGGCGCACTGGAACAGGCCAGAAAACGGGTTGCAAACGAAGAGCAAAAACGTGAACGCCTGGCCGCCGGCGAACTCGGCCTGGATATGTACGACATGCGCGCGCGCCTGGCTGAAAAAGGACTCAAATACGTAGAGACGGAGGATTGACTTGACGCCGGCAAGCCGAACAGGGACAGTTTCCAATCCGTCACCGGCAAACGAGGAATAGTCCGGTGCAACAGGCAATCCCCACGGTGGTGATGCGCGGCGGCACCTCGAAAGGACTTTATTTCAACGCCGAAGACCTGCCGCAGGACCCACAGCAAAGAGACCGGTTGCTGCTCGCCGCAATGGGGTCGCCGGATGCGCGCCAGATAGACGGGATGGGCGGCGCCCATCCACTGACCAGCAAGGTCGCAGTCGTCTCGCCTTCGATGCAATCAGACGCAGATGTGGACTACCTGTTCTTACAGGTGCTGGTAGATCGGGCCGAGGTCAGCGACGGCCAGAACTGTGGGAACATCCTCGCCGGAGTCGGGCAGTTTGCCATCGAGAACGGCATGGTTAACGCCTCCGGCCAGGAAACTCAAGTGCGCATCCGCATGGTGAATTCCGGCGGCATCGCAGTGGCCACGATACAAACTCCGGAAGGCGTGGTCAGCTATGCCGGCGAAGCGACCATAGACGGCGTGCCGGGCAGCGCGGCGCCGGTGTTGCTGGATTTCGCCGATGTCGCCGGCGGCGATTGCGGCGCGCTGCTGCCTACCGGCAACACAACGGACACTATCAACGGCGTTGCCGTCACCTGCATCGATAACGGTATGCCGGTGGTCGCGCTGCGCGCCGCGGATGTGGGCAAAACCGGCTACGAAACAGTTGCCGAGTTGGAAGACGATGCCGCACTGAAACAAACCATCGAGGCGATCCGCCTACAGGCGGGACCACTGATGAACCTGGGAGATGTGGCGAACCGCACCGTCCCGAAGATGTGCCTGCTGGCGCCGCCGCAATCGGTCGGCGTGATCAGTACCCGCACCTTCATCCCCCACCGGGTCCACCAGGCTATCGGTGTGCTGGGCGCGGCCAGTGTCGCGGCGGTCTGCCGTGTTGAAGGTTCCGTGGCTGCCGCGCTACTTAAGGATAAACCCGGCGCCGGCCCGGCTCATATGGTCATTGAACACCCGACAGGTTCGTTCACGGTCGAGGTCGATATCATCCGGGAACAGCGCGGATATACGGTAAAACGTTCGGCGCTACTGCGCACCGCCAGGAAATTGATGCAGGGCGCGGTATATGTACCGGACAATTTAAAATCCGGTTAATATTGTGCCATCCTGCAGACGACTCTTGGTCTACCGGATTCCCGCTTGGGCGGGAATGGTACGGGCAGAGGCTAGTACTCTTTCAACTTAATTTTGACATATTCAGCGGGTCGGGAAGCGGTTGAGCGCAAGGCGCGGCGCGCAGTGAATGGCGCGCCCTTCACAAGCGGCGCAACGCAGCGGGCGACCGCTTCCCGGCCCGCCCGCAGGGAGCCACACAGCGACGCCAATACGGCGTTGCAGCCCTTGGCAAGGGCGCGCCATTACCGGCGGGCTGCGCCTTGTCTTGTCGTCGCTGTGTGGCTCTGAATATGTCAAAATTAAGTTGAAAGAGTACTAGTTATAAAATAACAGAACAATGATAATTATAGATTGTCACGGCCATTACACCACCGCGCCGGAGCCTTTGCAGGCATTCCGCCGTGAGCAACTGGCGCGCTTTGCCGACCCTACGCTGCCCGACCCCCTGGCGCCGGTAATCAGCGACGACCAGATACGTGAGAGTATCGAAACCAACCAGCTCCGGTTGCTGCGTGAACGGGGCGCAGACCTGACCATCTTCTCGCCCCGAGCCTCTGCGATGGCTCACCACCAGGGGGATGCCGAGGTCTCCCGGGTCTGGAGCCGGCTCTGCAACGACTTGATCGCGCGGGTGGTGGAACTGTTCCCGGACAACTTCATCGGCGTATGCCAGTTACCCCAGTCACCGGGCGTGCCCATCTCGGATTCGATCTCGGAGTTGGAACGCTGCGTTAATGAACTGGGTTTCATCGGCTGCAACCTGAATCCCGATCCTTCAGGCGGACACTGGACATCCAGGCCACTGACGGACCGCGAATGGTATCCGTTCTACGAGAAAATGGTGGAACTGGATGTGCCCGCGATGATTCATGTATCCGGTTCCTGCAACGATAATTTCCACGCCACCGGCGCTCACTATATCAACGCCGACACCACTGCGTTCATGCAATGCATCCAGGGAGACCTGTTCGCCGACTTCCCCGACCTGCGTTTCATCATCCCCCATGGCGGCGGCGCGGTACCGTACCACTGGGGCCGTTATCGCGGGCTCGCTGACATGCTGAAAAAGCCGAGGCTGGACACGCATGTGATGAACAACATTTATTTCGATACCTGCGTCTACCACCAGCCGGGGATAAATCTCCTGTTTGAAGTCATTAATATCGACAACATCCTGTTCGGTTCTGAGATGGTCGGCGCGGTGCGCGGCAAAGACCCGCAGACAGGGCGCTATTTCGATGACACCAAGCGTTATATCGATGCCCTGGACCTGGATGAGACGGCCAGACATAAGGTTTTTGAACTGAACGCCCGCCGGGTCTACCCGCGGCTGGACCTGGCATTGAAAGCGATGGGAAAATAAAGATGGGCAGGATCATCAGGGGCACCTTGCAATGCTCGACCCGGTACGCGGGAAAACTTCTGTCCCGGATGGACCCCCTGTAATGGAGGCCTGTTGATAATGGACAAAGACTGGCTGGAATTCCACCCGAATCCGTCCATTCCCGAATTCATCGTGCCCGAAGGCGCGGTCGATGCACATTGCCACGTGTTCGGCCCCGGCCATCTGTTCCCCTATGCCCCGCAACGCAAATACACACCCTGCGATGCGCCCAAGGAGAAACTCTGGGCGCTGCGGTCGCACCTCGGCTTTTCCCGCAATGTCATCGTGCAGGCTGCTTGCCACGGCGCGGACAACCGCGCCATGGTAGATGCCTTACGCCACGCTGACGGCAGCGCCCGGGGCGTTGCCGTGGTTACACCCGATATCGAAGCAGAAAAATTACGGGAGATGGATGCGGCAGGAGTGCGCGCGGTGCGTTTCAACTTTCTCAAGCGCCTGGTCGACGCGCTGCCCCGTGACGACCTGCGACGGCTGGCGGAAAAAATCGCCGCGCTGGGTTGGCATATCGTCATCTATTTCGAAGCCGATGACCTGCCTGAACTGTACGACTTCTTCACGTCCCTGCCCACCATCGTCGTGGTGGACCACATGGGCAGACCCGATGTCAGTAAGGACCCTGATGGTCAAGAGTTCCAATTGTTTCTGAAACTGCTGCGGGAGAACGGGAATTTCTGGTCCAAGGTGAGTTGCCCCGAACGGCTATCCGCAAGCGGCCCGCCCGGTTATGACGATGTGGTCCCGTTTGCCCGGCGCGTGGTCGAGGCCTTTCCGGAACGCGTACTCTGGGGCACCGACTGGCCCCATCCCAACATGAAGTCCCACATGCCCGACGACGGTAAACTGGTGGATTTCATCCCCAGGATCGCAGCAACGGCCGAATTACAGAAAAAACTGCTGGTGGAGAACCCGCTCAGGCTCTATTGGCCTGAGATCAGGAAATAGAGATTGACAACGCGCAAAGATGTAAATTAACCCTCATGATCAAGGCTCTGCACAAGTATGTAACTGTTGGGAATAGTATGGGGGATGGTTTCGTGAGCCCCACCACAGTACCACTCCCGCGAAAGCGGGAGTCCAGTCAAATACGCTGCCGCCCAGAGGGCGGCCCTATATAATAGGCAATTCCATTAAGGAGAAAACCAATGAAAGTGATACTTGCAGGTGTCGGCGCATTCGGCATCAAGCATCTGAATGGCATCAGGAACATCGACGGCGTTGAAGTCGTTGCCCTGGTGGGGCGCAGGCTCGACCATACACAGGAAAAAGCGCAGGAGTTCGGCGTCGCGCACGCGTTTACCGAGTTGGCGGATGCCCTGGCCCTGCCGGATGTGGATGCAGCCATCCTCTGCACCCCGACACAGATGCACGCGGCCCAGGCATTGCAGTGTATGCACGCAGGGAAACATGTGCAGATAGAGATCCCGCTGGCGGATTCGTATGCCGATGCCCTGGCGGTGGATCAGGCACAGAAGGAAACCGGCCTGGTGTGCATGGTAGGCCACACGCGCCGTTTCAACCCTTCGCACCAGTGGATAAACCAGCGAGTGCGAAGCGGCGAGCTGCAAATCCAGCAGATGGATGTGCAGACCTATTTCTTCCGCCGCCGGAACATCAATGCCGAAGGTCAGCCCCGCTCCTGGACCGACCACCTGCTCTGGCACCATGCCGCGCATACCGTGGACCTGTTCCAGTACCAGACCGGCGAAAACATCGTCCAGGTAAACGGCATGGAGGGGCCGCACCACCCTGAGCTTGGCATCGCGATGGATATGTCCATTCAGATGAAAACCGGGAGCGGCGCAATCTGTACCCTGTCCCTGTCCTTCAATAACGACGGTCCGCTGGGCACGTTCTTCCGTTACATCTGTGACAACGGCACGTACCTCGCCCGCTATGACGACCTGGTGACCGGCCGGGACGAACCCATAGATGTCTCCGGGGTGGATGTATCCATGAACGGTATCGAACTGCAGGACCGTGAGTTTTTTGCGGCAATACAAGAAGGCAGGGAACCGAACTCATCGGTTGCCCAGACGCTGGAATGCTACCGTGTCCTGGACGAAGTCGAACAACAATTCGGAAAATAACACCATGTCCCGGACACTGCGAACGCTTGGAGATTCTTCGGTCCCACCGCTGGGACTGGGCTGCATGAACCTGTCCCATGCCTACGGCACGCCACCGGCGCCGGAAACCGGCCGGTGCGTGTTGCAAAAGGCCCTGGACCTGGGCATTACCCATTTCGACAGCGCCGCGCTGTACGGCTTCGGGCGTAACGAGGAACTGGTGGGCCCGTTTCTGAAGCCTCACCGTGAGCAGGTGTTCCTGGTAAGCAAGTGCGGCATGCGCGGTGAAAACGGCGCCCGCACCATCAATGGCCGTCCGGAAAAACTGCGGCAGGACCTGGAGGACTCGTTGCGGCGCCTGCAAACGGACGTCATCGACCTGTACTACCTGCATCGTTTCGACAAGGTCACGCCTACCCCAATCGAAGACAGCGTAGGCATGCTGAGCCGGTTTGTCGAAGAAGGCAAGGTCAGGTATATCGGCCTGTCGGAGACCTCGGCACAGACCATCAGCAAAGCCCATGCGATACACCCGCTGGCGGCGGTGCAGTCGGAATACTCGCTCTGGAGCCGCAATGTCGAGCTGGGCGTGCTGGACACTTGCGCACGCCTGGGCATAGCCTTTGTCGCCTTCTCTCCGCTGGCACGCGGTTTCCTGACTGCCACCGACCTGCGCCCCGCGGCATTTGCGGATAAGGACATACGGCGCAACATGCCGCGCTTCCAGGAACCTCATTTCAGCCATAACCGGCGCTGGCTGGCCCAATTCCGCAAACTTGCCCGCGAGGTGGACTGCACACCGGCCCAACTGGCCCTGGCCTGGGTATTACACCGGGGCGAGCATGTGCATGTCATTCCGGGCACCACATCGCCAGAACACCTGGAAGAAAACATGGGCGCCCTGGACGTCAAGGTCCCGTCGGACTTGGCTGACGCCCTGGATGCGTTGATCAACCCGGACACGGTTAGCGGCGCCCGCTACCCGGCCACAGTGCAAGCGGAGATCGATACGGAGTTGTAACAGGCCTCTTCAAACGCCCAGTAAACGTCTACTCAACAATGTCTGCATATCTCTGCGGCCGTCGGCGATCAAATAAACATAGACTTTTTTGTCTTGAATGCGATAGACGATACGATAGGGTTTGAAGAAGACTTCCCTGTATTCCTTGATCCCAAGCTTTAACAGCTCGTCTGGATAGTTGCCACGCGCCGGCATTTCTGACTGGCTGAGAAAGACTTTCTCTATCTCACTGAGAACATACTCGGCTCTTTGCGGGGAGTCAGTAACGGCAATATAATCGTCTATTTCCTCAAGGTCATGCAAAGCATGATTGGTCAAATAGACTTCATACATTGGCTAAACGTTGTTCACGTCGCCTGCGTATATGTTCAAGCGCAGAAACAGCGGGAGTGATATTTTCCTGTTCGATTTGACTATTGCCCAAAGCCAATATCTTCAGCATTGCCAGCGTCTCTTGATTCTCTTCAAAACTGTTGATGTCTTGCACCACGAGCCTAGCCTCACCGTTCTGAGTAATAATCAGCGGCTGTTTTTGCTCGTTTAATTGACGAACAATATCGGCTGTATGGGCCTTGAGATAACTGATGGGTTTAATTTGCAGTGATAATTTCATGACAAGCGCTTGTTCAATAAATCGGGCTGGAATCCCCGCTGGGTTCAGCCATAATTACTTAAAACAGTAATACCATTCCAACGAGATGTTGACAGTACTGACCCCGAGAGAACTCATGGAAATCGAGCAATACCTGTGGATTGTTTTGGGGTTTGCCCCGTTAGATGATTAGCTTTGCCGCCTGGTTGGAGAACATTAAAACATTACATTCAATTCCCGCGTCAAAATATGAAAATAAGAGTATACATAAAACCATAACATTTGATATGCTTTTATGCATGAGAACGACGATAGACATCAATGATGAATTGCTAAAAGAAACCAAGGCATATGCGTTCAGTGAACACAAGACACTCAAGTCGGTGGTTGAACAGGCTTTGCGCTTGTTTTTGACATCACCGTCGGAACTGAATAAAACTGCGGTCTCGCCAATTCCATTATTCCGTGGTCAGGGCGTACAGCCTGGTGTAGACTTGACTGACAATGCAACGTTGGAGGAACTCATGGATGCAAAGTCCTGATGTCAATGTTCTGGTAAACGCATTTCGGCAGGATGCAGAATATCATCATCAGTGCCGAGCCTGGTTGGATAATGCTTTATCCGGAGGTGAGCAAGTGGCTTTCTCCGAGTTGGTGTTGAGCGGTGTGCTACGTATATTGACACATTCAAAGATATTCATGCCGCCGACGCCAACTAACGCAGCTATTGCGTTTGTTGCCGCATTGCTTGCTCAACCGATGAGTATCACATTACGCCCCGGTAGCGGTCATTGGCGCATCTTCAGAGGCTTATTATCTCGGATGAATTTGCGTGGCAACAAAATTCCTGATGCCTACCATGCTGCTTTGGCCTTGGAACATGGCTGTGAATGGGTCACTTTGGATCGAGGATTTTCGGCTTATCCAGGTCTCCATTCCATTTTCCTATTGGATAGACTTTGACAACCAGTCCAGACCGCTACGATTCAATCTGCAAACATTGTCTTGGAAGGGGTTGAATATTTTATGGGTTGGGTAACAATTTCAATTGATTTTCTAAATGCGATTGCTTGGCACCATTTGGCATTTCTCTTAGCAATAATATTCATATGCAAGTTTCGAGACCAGATTTCATCCCTTATTGAACGTACTCGTAAGATAGGAAGGGAGGGAATAGTAACCGACCCTATTCCTGAGCAACAGTCTGAGAAAATCGAAGCAAGCTCGAAAAAAAGTGAAGAACTCTTAGAATTAGAAGTTACTCCACCAATCATCTTGAAACAACAAGAAAGCAGGTGCCTCACCCATCATACTAGAACAACAAGAAATCATTAATGAATATCTGGAAAGTAAGGGAATATACAAGGAGAGTGAGAAAGTAAAAATTCTAACCAGATATTTAGCAGCGTTCCAATTAGCACTCACATTCGAGAAGATTTATGCAACTATATTTGGGGGGCAAATGACATTGCTCAATCAACTCAATGAAGCCCGTCAACAAGGGATGCTTATGGATAATGTCTATGCTCTTATCAGCAGTATTAGGGCTCATTATCCTGAAGCTCTAGGACAATGGACAAACGATCAATATCTGAAATTTCTGTTTGACAGTAATCTAATTCTGAAAAATGAAGATAAGCTCGGTATAACAGAATTAGGCATAGAATTTCTGGTCTGGGTTAACAAAGAAGGACGCAAGAAATACAAGCAGTTGTAGGCTTTGTCGTTAAGTCTTTCTCTAAAGCCAGGCAGTTCTAAAATCGCATTGCCTCCAGAAAAGTCTGCTAACGGGTTGACACCGCAGAGTGGCCCCATCAGAGTGCAAATCCGCTGGTTCTCAACGCACTACTAAGTATTCAAGGGCCAAGCTCAATCCTCTTCTCTATCCAATGCGGGCTTGTTGGAAACGGTTGGTTCGCGGCTGATTCGTTCCCTCCAGTTTCTGATCGTCGTTATGTCGATTCCTGTCGTTTCCGATGCAGCCTGGTCAAGGCAGTCACGCATTTTATCATCTGCGGAATCCTTCCAAGGATTGACGGGCATCTGTTTGGTGTGTTCGTAGGCTTCGACAAGCGGTGAAGCGCTTCTTGTACTGAAGTCGGGAATGGGCAGCGTGGCCAGTTCGGCTTGCGAGAAAGACGGATTAGCCAATGTTGCTCCTCTTCTCATCAAGAAACCTAACACACCAAGCGTGCAATTAAACCATGCACATAAGGCTTTCGCATGAACGTAAGATATGCTCTGTTTTTGAATAGGCACCCACATCGAACCAAGAGCCGATTCTTCACTATAGATCGAAAGAAGTCGACCTGAGTTCGTATTGAACTTCGCTGCAAGCAATATATGTCCCGCCTGACTCCGGTAACGGGCGGCTAACGCTTCTTTCCTGTCAGTAACAGTTTGTTCTGGAGCAGCCTCCATCGTAGTCCGCAAGTCTTTCGAGCGGCCCCAGAACACGCGGTAGCCCTCGTCCTCGTCATGAAGTGGACGAAAAGCATCGCGAATCCGTTGTCCAGCGGGACCGAGAAGATAGCGGTTCTGAAGTGGCACCAAGCTCTCTTCTTCTTCGAGCCGGAGCGAGGCACGGACGAGTTCTGGGTCAAGGAACTGGCATGGCCGCCAGTCGCCCTCGCGAACGCGCGTCTCAGGTTGTTCGTAAACCATTATCCATTTTCCGGTAGTACCAGTTTCAATGGCTTGGACAACCTCGATGGCTTCTTCAGGCGTCGATGGCATGGTACGGACGGCGGCGAAACGCGTAGGCTCGTCATTGCCAATATCGTTTTGAGTTCGCCGACGACAAACTAACAGCGACTCGTGTATGGCAGTGTTCTCGCTGAAGTTTGGATGACGAGGATCATGGCTGGTCACTATGGTCTCGACATGAAAGCGTTTGGCCAGAAACCTTCGTTGCTTCAATGCTGCCGTACCAGTACATACTGTCGTAGGAATAACCATAGCTAACGTGCCACTTGTGTCATTTAATAAAACATCCGCAAGTGGGCTAAAAAACGTTTGAATGCTATTCGCTGTAATGACTGCTCCTGCAGAACTATCCCTGTGTTCAAGACGCTCCTTGATGGCTAGCTCGTAGCGCTGCATCGCCTTTCGGCCCTCATCGCCATACTTCCTGCCACGATTCTCGTTCGCCGTGAACGGCGCATTCATAATAACGGCGTCTATGTCGTGCAGTGGAAACCGGATTTCCTTGCTCTCGTTGACTTGCGCGGCATCAAGGGCTTCGAGAGATTGATGTGGCGACATCATCGCCAATAAATCCAATTCATCACTGACCGCCGTCAAGATTTCCAGCGACCCTGCTTTCGGCAGTCCGTCGGCTTGCGGGCCGTGGGGCATGGTGGCAAGGTTCATCCGCGCATAGTCCACCGTTGGCGCGCCCAGCGTCATGTTGCAGGCGGCAAGTTGGACGCCGTGGTGATTGATATCGAGACCACACAACACATCTTCCACAAGGCGTTTGTGAAGAACATTTTGATCTTCGTCGTTCATCTCTCTTGACTCGGCAGTGCGAGCCTTGATCGTCTGAAGCGCCGCCATGAGCAGCGTTCCCGTCCCGCACGCGGGATCAATGATCCGAAGGCGCGCGACGGTTTCAGGATCGGACCAATCCGTAAAATCCTGATTGAATGCAAGACGCGCCAGCATGATAGCCGACAGGTTATTGGTGTAGAAGGCGCCATCGCTTTTCGCAGAGCCCAGTATGCGGTGATAGAGCGGTCCGGCGTGGTCATAGCCAAGCTCGCTCAGAGAATCTGCCACGCGGTTGGCGCATTCAGCGATCATACGGATGGCGTCTTCGATCGCTTTGCCTTCGCGCAACGCACTAAGCACTGCAAGCGCGGGGCGGAACACGGGCGCATAATCCTTTTCCAGGATCGACTCCCAGGCAATTTCAAGAATCTCTCTAGGATGTACTGCTCCGGCGACCTTGTCGAGCCGCAAGATAGTCTTCATCTCTGGCTCGTCGCGTAGACGGCGCTGCAGAAGACAAGCATTGCAGAGCATAAGCGAGGCGATCGTGCAAATCCCCTTGGCGCCGCCGTCATCTTCCGGCACAAGGTCGAGGGCTTCCGCAAGCGGTCCTTCCATCGATTCTTCCTGAAAGACAGCGCTAGCCCGCCGCACCGCGTCGGCGATTTCATCGGCGACAAGCTGGCCGGGCTTGCCAAGTCCCGAGGCGACAGCCACATGCGCATATATCCCTTGTTCGGCTTCCTGGAGTTCCAGTTCGCGCTGTAAGTAGTCGCCTGGAGTGTCGCGTATCTCGTCACCGCTCGAATCTCCGGGCGCCTTGCGAGTCTTTGGTTCGTAGACCTTGATAAAGTTGGCTGGCGATTCTGCGAGACGCCCGTCGTGTGCCTGGAGCGCCCTTAAAACCCGGCCAACGGTCCGGTAACCTTCGGCGCCGCGCGCCAGCGCCGCCGCAACATCAAGTCCGGGTTGTACCACCACGGGAACGATGATGTAACCGAAGCGTTTGCCTTCCGCTTTTCGCATGACACGCCCGACGGCTTGGACGACATCGACCTGGCTGTCCCGGGGGTCAAGGAAGGCGACGGCATCAAGCGACGGTACATCCACGCCCTCAGTGAAGAGCTTGACGTTGCATACCAACCGGCATTCCCCTTCCCGGTCGGCCTGTGCCAACGACCGCAATTCGTGATTTCGCTTAAGTGCGCTGGCTGACGCATCGAGATGTCGGGCAACGACCTTCATCGCCCGACCGTCTCTCATCCGTCGCGTGGTTGCTCTTAATACCTCACTTTCCATCAGCGCTTCTGCGTACCACTTAGAGCGTACAATGCTGTTCGCGAACGCCATGGTGCGCGGGAGTTTGCCGGGCTGTTCCAGAGCTTTGCCCTCGGTGACACCATTTACCGCAAGGGAGACGCCAAGCACGCGCGTCATGTCGTTGGTAGTCGGCGCCTGTTTGCGTTTTGGCGATGCATCGATCTCTTCAAGGCGCCGACGTAGACCCGGTGTGACGTTCCCTTCGCTGATGCCCAGTACGATCACTCTATAGTCGGAAAGTATGCCTGCATTCACAGCTTTCTTGAATGGAAGCCGGTGGAGTTCCGGTCCGTAAACATCGTAGTCGCCCATATCCACAACATCAATGCCCCGCTCGGCCAGCTTGCTTTTGGACCTATCAGTGTAAATCCGCGGTGTGGCGGTCATGTAGAGTCGCTTGCGAGCGCGCAGCCGGGCATCGTCGTGGAACTCCTGAAAATCGATCTTTCGAGTGTCCTTTGAAATTCGGTCGTTGAGAAGCGCTCCAGTGGTGCGGTGTGCCTCGTCGGCAATGGCCAGATCGAACGTTGGTGCGCCATGAATCGCCTGAGCTTCGGTGACCCGTCTCAGCGAGTGATAAGTGCAGAACACCACGCGGGCAGGACCATCGCCATCTAGCGAACGTGCGATTTCTGAAGGCTCCGTCGTGACCGGACACTCAAGTTCGGAGATGCGGATGTCCTCGTTCTCGTTGCGCCCGCCAGCGGTCGCGTCGGAGCATACAACGATGCATTCAAGTTTGCGTGTTGTATGCCGGAGCCACTCGCGACGTGCCTGTGAGACCAACGCAATGGTGGGCGCCGCAAACAAAATACGCTGGCCGTCCTCGACTATCTGCTCTGCTATGCGCAAGGCTGTGAAAGTTTTGCCGGTGCCGCAAGCCATGATAAGCCGACCCCGGTCGTGGTTGGCCAGCCCGGCAACGGTATCTTCAATCGCTTCCTCTTGAAGCGGCCAAGGCTCCTGCACAGGTCGTTCGGCATCCAGTTCGTTTACTTGAATGTCAAGATACTGTCTGAAGTCAATCTGCGTGACTTGAGGATGTGCGTTTTGGATTGCCCGTTCCGCATTTGGTCCCCAGCGGCAGGTCGCCACGATCCATCGTAAACGGAAGAGCGGCTGTTGAGACCCACCGAGAAACTTGTCTATTTCTCCTTTGCCCAGTATATGTCGGTCTTCGTAGCACTTACATTGGATGGCAACCCACTCACCGGAGGCCCGCCGCGCTACCAGATCGATTCCAATGTCGCGCCCGTCGAGCCCGGTTAATGCCTGACGCTCAGGCCAATCAGCCCACCGCCAGATTTTGTCGATCTCGAATTCGGGCTGTTGGCGGGCAAGGCGTATGAACAATTGTTCGAACCAGCGTCCCTTCTCGGATTCGTCGCGGCTCTGTTTGCGGATGCGATCAAGAACGATGCGAGCGCTTGGTTGTCCCGCAAGATCAAGACTCGTCTGTTGATTTGTCATGAAATGTATTCCGACTCCAACTCACACTCGGAGATAGCTTGACATAAGGCAGACTGTTCAGGGATTACGAAGCAAGCGAATGTATTCATCATGATTGCCAATCCAGACCCAAATGAAATCTCCGCCATCTTCAACGGCGAGAGCTCTATAAGCCAGTCCTGTTCGCACCGACCAGAAATTACCAACTTTCTTAAAATGGAGAGAGGGCTGACTTGGATTTGTTTTTAGCTTGTGAAAACTTCGTCTTGCACTCTTTTGCACTGCTTCAGGCAATCGGTCAAAATATTTCCAGAAGCGTGGGGTGGCCCGATGCATCTAAAGTTTTGAGAGGGCGCTTTTTTCTTTGGATTCAATCGCATCTGCAACCAGAAAATCCAACTTTCCGTTATTTGCATCTGCTTCGATCTGCCTGTCCCACATCTCCCAATCTAACTCATAAAACCATTGTCTTAGCTGGCCGTAATCTGTTTCGGACAGAGATAGTATCTCATCCTGGATTTGTTCAATATTTAACATGACTCACTCTTGAGCATTCCTGCTTCTGATCAGGACAACCTGAGGTAATAGTAACAAAAAAACATTGAATTGTTCAATAAATCGGACTGGAATCCCTGCCGGTTTCAGCTTCAGGATTGCGCAGGTGATCCACCCATACCGAAGTATCCACCAGGATCATTGAACAGGCTCGCTGCGCCGGCGTGGGATATACTCCAGGTTCGGTTCGCTGCCGCCGGCATCGGCCAACCAACGGGCGGCGGCTTCGCTGTCAGGCGTCAGATTATCAATAACATCTCTGAATTGCGTATTAATCTTTGCTGCAAGGTCGGTTTCCATCGCATAGATATCAGACAGCTCTGCAAATTCCCAGCGACCAAAACTGCCAAGATTGTTGACACCGGCCAACCACTGGGTGCGTGTGGTCTCTGATTTCAGTTTGACATTTTCTTGACGGTACCCCTTGATCTCAACCACCAGGTGCAAGGGATCATCCGGGCCATTACCGTCGTCTACCTTAACGATAAAGTCGGGAAGGTAGACCCGCGCCGAAGCGCCGTCCTTGTATGGAATTTCCAGGCCAAGCCCCTGGTTTTTGACGTAAGAAATCACCCTGGGGTGTTCTTCCACGACACGCGCGAACTCGGCTTCCCAATCGCTGTCGAGCGCTACATAATTGACATGGCACTTGTCCGGCGCGGTGGTATATAAATCCTTGCTGGTGGAGAAACTGACATGGGAAGTTGAGGATTTTGGGTTGTAAGGATCAAGCACTGCGTTGATCCTATCTTTGTCGGGCATCGCGTTAACGATGGCATTGTAAATCCGTTCCGCAGCCTGATCGGCGATACTCCGGTATTCCAGCATCCACTTCCCGGTATCTCCCTGACATTCCAGATAGCCACCATCAATCCATTGACGCGCAATGTGTTTTATCTGAGCGAAAAGATACATCTTGGGCTGCTTATCTTCATCCCTGAAATACTTCAGCAGTAAATATTTGGAAAGGTTGTATGCTATTGTGCTGGGCTGTTTTGCCCGCGCCTCGGCGGCAGAGATCATAACGTTCTCGCCAACAATGCCTGCCATCAATGTCTGGCCGGGGCCGACCATGTCCGGTGTCAGCGACAGTCTTGAATCGTCGGTAAACCTGGCGATCAGTCTATCCTCCGGCAGTTCCACCCGGTAGCCGGTACCCCTCGGGAACACAATCTCCAGTGCTGTTCGTTCACGAACAGCATGCACCCGAGTCGACTTTCTAGGTGGTTTATTGGGAGCGGATTTCATTGATGATCGGAAACGGATCGTATTCCTGTCCGGAAGCAGAAAGACCGTACTCTGATGAGAGGGTCAAATCAACCTGCTCCGGGTCACCAGCCTGCCGGTGCTTTCTTGGCATGGGTACGAGGCTGATTAATTCCGAGCGTCTGCGCCCGGTTTCAGGTGGACCATCCACAGGCTACCCTGCATCATCCAGGCGATGATGCAGCCTGGGTTCCTCATAGGGCGAATTCAGGATCGGTTTTTCGTAAAATGATGCGGTCATTGCTATGTCTGGCTTAATAGACAAGGCATCACATTAACTTATTCACCGTTACTATTCAAAAGGTGGCCGATTTCACAAAATAAAATAGCCTTTGGGTTCGGCTTCTCCACCCGAAAGTTACGGGAGAAGCGTACAGCCAAAGGCTCCAAATGAGATAAAAATTATACAATCAAAGTTACTTTGTCAATCGTATCACTTGTTGCCTTCGCGTTGTTATGGGGTATCAATATGAACGGTCGGGTGGGCTGCGAATAAAATTTTAGAAGGATGCCCATGGTACAAGCCACTCACTCAGACGATAAAAGGAAAGTATCGCTATGGAATTCAATTTGAGCCTATCTCAATATGTGGTAAATTATTGGCAATATGTGTCAGCAGACAGAAATTAAAGCTACTATAAATCAGGGAACTGAAAACGTTCAACCTGCTTCATCAAGGTTCAGCGCAGTCAATATCAGTATCCTGGGTTATAAGGAAAAAGAAGACCAATGGGTTGCCATTGCCCTGGAAATGGACTTACGCGGTTATGGAAAAACATTTGAAACAGCATTGGATGAATTGGGAGAATTGGTCGAAGCACAGTTCAGTTTTGCGCACTTTAAGAACGATCCCGACCTGATCTTTCATCCGTCTGAGCCGATCTACTGGCGTTTATATGCACAAACGAACCAGGATCGTCTTCGGGACTTGTCTAACGGAACCAATAAGGCAGAAGCAGAGTATCAGACGGGAATCTTACCTTTCCCCTTGGCACATCTGATAAACAAGCATAGTAAGGATTTCCATCAGGCCTAGGAATAACATGCCCAGACCACTCAACTATAGGGAAGTAGTGCGACGTCTGAAAGACTACGACAGCAGATTTGAAGTATATGTTCGAAAGGGCAAAGGGAGCCATCGAACTGTTTACCATCCCGATATCAAAGGAAGGGCGGCCTCCTACCCACTCAAATATCATGGCGCCAAAACGAGTTTAGGTCCCGGATATCTCAATGATATGATTAGAAGATTCAATTTGCCACGAAATTTTTTTGATCATGCATAATAAGTTCGTGACTGGAATGTCGAGTACTAGAATCCTGTGAGAATTGTGAAAGTAAGTACCGCTTTATGCTGTCATGTGCAGTATACTATTTGAGCATATTTCAAGAGAGGAAGACTTGACATGTCTGATAAAAAATCCACCGAAAAACCTGCATCAGATCAGGAACGTCCCAAAATATATGTAACTTCCAGGGGTGCAAGATACGTCAAAGCAGATGAGTTGCTTCGTAGCAAAAGGGCGCGATCAGTAATTGACGCGATGGCAAAACTTGACATTGGGCGGACTTCAACAACTGTATCTCCAAAAGATTAGCTTTGCACAAGCCGCCTTCTTGGGTCGTGTAGTAATTTTCAGTTCCCGCCCCACCCTGGCCAGCATATTCACCAGCGCATCAATACTGAATTTGAAGATATGACCGTTCATGAGTGCGCTGACTTCAGGCTGATTGATCTCCAACAAGGCAGCGGCATCTTTCTGCTTGAGGCCTTTCTTACGGATGTATTCCCGGATTTCAATCAGTAACTCCGCTCGGACTTTCATGTTGGCGGCTTCCTGTTTGTTGAAACCAATATCCTCAAAGATATTGTCTGTCGTGATATTTTTCATCGTACTATCTCTTAATCTGTTTAGGCATTACAGGTTTCTTTTCATGATGAAGCTTTCGTTGATAAACCACAGGCCGTCGAATTCGTTGATCACTTCCATGGTGGTCCTTAAATAATCACTGTGTTCGGCCATCACGGCATCGACTTTTTCTTCGGGGACCTGGCAGACGTAGACCAGGTTATTCCAGGCTGCCTGCAAGGTTGCCTGGCTGACCTGGTTATGGGGGTCGATGGGTAATGTATGCATGTCAAAGCGGAACAGGGAGGTCTTGTCCGTGGCGCCGGTAAACGTGTATTTTCGTCTTGCATCGCCCAGGGATGATCGGAGCGCGCTGACGATTTCCTGCCTGCGCACAAACACGGGGGCTTCTTCTTTCCAGATACGCTTCACCACTTCATGGGCAGGGTCCTGGCCGTAAGACTGGATAACCAGCATGCGCCCGTTCGGCGCCAGGCTCAGCGCCAATGGCCGCAATACGCGGTTTACCTTGAAATCCAGCAGCGCGCTGTGACGATACAAATGGGAGGCGAGAATAAAATCATATTCGCGGCGCTCATAGCCGGGCCTGGGTATGATTTCGTTCAACAGAAATTTGTGGTCTTCCCTGTAGAGCACCAGCACATTGGGCTTTTCATATAATGCCTGTCCGCGCTCACCGGTTTTAATGCGCCAGTTTTCAGCCAGCTTCGGGTGCAATGCGCTGATCTGCTGCTGAAAATCAAACGCGGTTGAACCTTTCAGCGCGACGTCCTGCCACTCGAGCGCCATCGCCGCATGCACGGAATTGGCGCTAAGTGACGCGGCCTCATCAAAGTGCATATTGGTGACCACAAAGACGGTCAACGGATGTTCCAGGAACCGATCGGCCAGCCTGCCCAGGCTGTTCCTGAGGTCATCCAGACCATGTTCCTTGGCCACCACCAGGAACGGGATATTGGGGTGTTGGTTATGCAATGCCCGCAACACTCGCGCGATGACCACGCCATTCCTCAAGCTGCCGTCAAAAATGCGGAACGCAGGCGGCTTTATTGCCATATCCGCCATGGACTGGAAGCAGCGGTCTGCAATCATCCACTTTTCGTTGCAGGTATTCGCCAGCAAGTGATGTTTCAGGCGTTCGTCATGGTATTCATGGGCGTGGTACGGCCGCTCGGCTGTTTCACTTTCACGAATTTCAGACAACGCCTCGACACTGGCAACAGATTGCTTGCGCCTGGCGCGTCCTTTTACCACTTTCCTGCCGGAATTGACTTCCTCCATGAACTGGTAGATCCGGTTTACGGTATTGTCGCCTATGGATGCGCCGTTGCGCGCGCGCTGGACGAATTTGCCGTCGTTAACGGCGAGTCTGCCCAGGGTTGATTCGGCAATTCCGGCGCGCCTGCAAAAGGCATTGATATCATGAATAAGCTTTGCGTGTGTCATGTTGCCCGACTTTTTCCTGTACGGCGGAACAGTTCAACCGCCCACTATATTCAGAAAATGTTCGCCGGTTTCAGCATTTTTTCCGAATATATTATCATTATGTAACATCTCAGGTGATTTGGACACAGGTATTCCGGGTACTGTTTATGAGAGGGAGATATGACGCAATCATTGTGGGCGCCGGCCATAACGGCTTGACCTGCGGCGCTTACCTGGCCAAAGCCGGGTTGAAGACACTGGTCCTTGAGCATCGCCATGTTATTGGCGGCGCTGCCGTAACGGAAGAGTTTTCGCCGGGTTTTCGGGCTTCCACCTTCGCTTTTATCATGGGGCATTTGCATCCCAAGGTAATCAAGGATCTGGAGTTGCGCAAATTCGGCCTGGAACATGTCGTAGTCGACAATATCATCAACCCCACCGAAGACGGTGATTGTATTGTATTCACCAAGGACCCGAAGAAAACCCTGGCGCAAATTGCGCGTTTTTCAAAAAAAGACGCTGAAAATTACCCGAAATTTTTTGAATCATTATCCGGCAGTATCAGGTTGCTACGGAAACTGCAACTGGAGACTCCTGTCGACCCTACCCGCACGGACTTCAGGTCCCGGCTGAAGATGGCGAACTTTCTCTGGCGTTACCGGCATACCGGCAAGGAACTCATCAATATCATTGATGCCTTGTCCATGAGCGCCCATGACTATGTTTCCCGCTGGTTCGAAACAGACATCGTCAAGGCCAAGTTCATGTACTGGGCTACGATCGGGGGCACTGTGGGACCTTTCTCGCCGGGTACCGCCTTCTACCTGGTAGCGCACCTGGTTGGCCAGACAGGGATGAGTTTTGCGCGCGGCGGAATGGGTTGCATCTCCGATGCCATTGCCGCTTCGGGCATGAGTCACGGGATGGAAGTCAGGGTGTCTTCCCCGGTTGAAAATATCCTGCTCAGCAACGGCCGGGCCAGCGGGGTGAGACTGGCTGACGGAGAAGAACTCCAGGCAAAACTTGTCGTATCCAATGCCAATGCAAAAGCCACATTTGGCGGCCTGGTTGGAGAAGAGCAACTGCCTGAAGAATTCATGCAACGCATCAACCGTTATCGCACCCGCGGTAAGTCATTCAAACTGCTGTGCGCGGTCGACCGCTTGCCGCAATATACCGGATTCAGCAGGGAAAAAACGGGAGTTGACTATCCGGCTTATGCGCATATAGGACCGACGCCGGAATACCTGGAACGCGCGTTTGATGAAGCGAAATACGGCTGGTATTCTTCCAGGCCGTTTCTCTCGCCGATCGTTCCCAGTTATTATGACGGCAGTTTGTGCCCGCAGGGAAAACACGTGGTTTCCCTGTATGGTGGCGTTGCGTCTTATGCGCTGAAGGGCGCCACCTGGGATGAAGAGCGACCGAAGCTGACAAAAGCGGCGCTGGATGTCATGGACCGGTTTGCGCCGGGTTTCTCCTCATCGGTACTGGACATGAAACTGCTGTTGCCCGCGGATTTCGAAGAAACGCTGGGCATGCCGGGGGGCAATACCCTGCATGGGGAGATGGCGCTGGACCAGATGTTTTTCCTGCGCCCGGCGCCCGGGTATGCCGACTACCGCTCGCCAATCCGAGGGCTTTACCAATGCGGTGCTTCCACGCATCCGGGCGGCGCCGTCTCCGCCGTACCCGGACATAATGCGGCCAGGGAAATCCTGAGAGACTGGAAAAAACTGTAACCAGACGCTATGAATACCACAAAACAATACGATGCCATTATCGTCGGCGCCGGTCACAACGGCCTGACCTGTGGCGCCTACCTGGCAAGGGCGGGCCTGAAAACGCTGGTGCTCGAACGCCGCCATGTCATCGGCGGGGCGGCAGTGACGGAAGAATTTTCCCCGGGTTTCCGCGCCTCAATATTTTCCTACATCATGGGGCATGTCAATCCGAAGGTTATCGCGGATCTTGAGCTGGAAAAATTCGGCCTTGAGCACCTGAAGGTAAAGGATGTCATCTATCCACTATATGATAACGACTGCATCGTCTTTACCAGCGACCTGGAACGCAATCTGCAACAGATTGCCCGGTTTTCAAAAAAAGATGCGGAAGCCTATCCCGAGTTCTTCCGCTACATGTCCAATTCCATCGAGGTCATGCGTCAGTGGTTACTGGAAACGCCGATCGATCCTGCCGACCGCTCCTGGCATAAATTCAAGGAGACCGCCGGTATGCTCTGGCGTTACCGGAAAATCGGCGATGAGTTTTACCGCATTATCGATGCGATGACCATGAGCGCATATGATTATGTGTCACAGTGGTTTGAATCAGACGTGGTGAAAGCCGTGCTGTGTTACTGGGCAACCATAGGCTGCAACGTGGGACCAAAGTCCCCCGGTACCGCGTTCAACATCCTGTTTCACCTGGTGGGTGAGAATGGCATGGGGTTCTGCCGCGGCGGAATGGGCATGATTTCACAGTCCTTGGCCGACTCGGGCAAATGCCATGGAATGGAAATCAAAACCGGCGTCCCGGTCAGTGAAATACTCGTTGAAAACGGCAGGGCCGTCGGTGTCGTTACCGAAGACGGCAGTGAATATCGCAGCAAACTGGTCAGTTGCAACGTCTCTGCGAGTCTTACCTTCGGTAAACTGGTAAAGGAAGCACACCTGCCGGACACCTTCATGCGCGAGATCAAACAGTTCCGTAACAAGGGCAGCGCATTCAAGATTAACCTGGCCGTAGAGCGGGCGCCACAGTACAAGGGGTTTGACCCGGTAGTGGCAGGTGTCGATTACCCTGCCTATGCTCATATCGGCCCGACGACGGAGTACCTGGAACGGGCAGCCGATGATGCCAAGTACGGATGGTATTCAGCAAAACCGTTTATATCGCCCATCGTGCCCAGCATGATCGATGACAGCCTGGCGCCGGAAGGCAAACACGTGGTAACACTTTACGGTGGTCATGCGCCCCATGAGTTAAAGGATGCGAAATGGGACGATGAGAGGGATAGTTTCGTGAGAAATGTTATGGACGTGATGGATGAATTCGCACCGGGTTTTTCATCCTCGATCATCGATATGCAGGTTCTGTTGCCGCCGGATATTGAACGCATCCTGGGCATTCCGGGCGGCCATGAATTACATGGTGAGGTGGCGCTGGACCAGCTTTTCTTCATGCGTCCGGCGTCAAAATACGCAGATTACCGGTCCCCGGTGTACGGGCTGTACCAGTGCGGCGCCTCCACCCATCCCGGTGGCGCTGTGTCCGCGGTCCCGGGCCACAATGCCGCGCGGGAAATACTCAAAGACTGGAAACAGCTCAGGAAGTAAGGAGCTTCCTGACCGCCGGCCAGGCCGCCCTCCCGCCTTCGTCGAGTGCCTTTACCGCACCAGGATTTAACCAGTCGAGTATGCCTTTTTGGTAACTTGGCCTGTTCTTCAAGCGCTCATACCAGGAGCTGACATGGGGCCGTTCAGACCACATACCCTGAAAATTCAACATCTCCAGCCGGGTCATATAAGAAGTGTAGGCAATATCCGCCAGCGAGTAATCGCTGCCACATAACCATTCGGAGCGCATCAACAGGGTCTCGAAGTCATGCAGCAGATTATCCACGTTGTATATCGCGTTTTTGAAGCTCTCCGCCGCCGTACCTTCATGCACCGTTTCCTGTAACCAGCGCTTGCTGTTGGCGTTCATGGAACGATCTATTTCCGCATCTATAGCCTGCCTGTCCCGACTGCTGACACGATCCAGCAGTTGCAGTCGGTAGGCAGCGCCATAGGTAATTACCGAGATATCATGATGGATACCGTCACTGCCGTTGTCCAAGCGCATGAGCAACAGCCGCATCCGGGCGCACTCATGGGCATGCTGGAGCCGCAAGGGCGGGTCAGCGAAAACATCATCAAGGTACTCAAGAATTATGTTTGACTCGACGATGACATTACCATCATGCACCAGTGTCGGGACCACCGCCTTGGGGTTCAATTGCAGGTACTCTGGGGCAAACTGGTCTCCGGCTGACAGGTCCAAAAGTTCCCCATGCCACAACAAGCCCTTCTCTGCCAGGGCAATACGCACCTTGGCCGCACAAACAGACATGTAGTGGTGATAGAGTTTAAGCGCCTTGTTTTGTTCCAAGGTAAGAAATCCTGGCTAGATATAATGCTTGATATCCTCGGTTTGAGGTCCAACGGCATACCTGGGTTCGGGGGGACGCCGTCCGCCCTCCTCTTGCAGGCTGGTGAAACTGATAGTGTGCTTGAATTGACGTTCCAACTCGTTATCCGCCAGGGAAACGCTTAGAGAGCCGGGCGCTTCAACACTGTATTCAATGTCAGCCGCGGTGACGCTGACCATGTAACCTTTCGGCAGCGCCGTTCCCGGGCAGCCGAGGCGCTGCAGGACTGTTTCAGGCGTCGGAAATCGTTTCAACGGGATGAGATCGGGGTCTGCGCCTTCCCGTTCGGCCGTGAGTTGCAGCCGGGCCAGGCGGCCCTCCAGATATTTCAGACGCCAGGCAAACCGAGAGATATGCAGTGACCGGTATTCGTTGACCCTGCATTCGGCGCCGGCGCTCAGTATGATGCCTCCCCCTGCCGCGACCAGGTAAACAGCAGGACTTACAACGGCGTTTCCATCGAAGACTGGCAGTTCGGGGTTGGTCCGGATCCCGTCCAGACCCGCTGGATGCATATCCACTGCACCCTCCTTCCGGCGCGCCCTGAACAGTCGGTCTACCAATATATCCGGTGTGGTGATATGTTCCGGGCCGTGCACATGTGGCCTGTAAAGATAATGGGACATAAAATTTGCTCTCCCGTTTGCTCAGTCGGAGGCTGGCGCCCAACCAATCATGCGCACTTCACCCAATTCCCGCCGCACCTTCTCCCAGGACTCGCCACCGTCCTTGCTACGGAAGATCTGGCCGAAAAGGGTACACAGAAAGATGAGATTCGGGTCTGCTACGTTGGTTCCTATCCACCAGATGGTGCTGTTGACCGGCTCCGGCACAGGCGCCCTCTCCCAGGTTTCGCCCATATCCCGGCTCAGCAGCAACATGCCCGTATCCCCCGACGGCAAATGCCCCACTGACGCGAATATCACGCCGCTGCCATCTTTTCTCTTTTCCAAACAGCGTAGATAGGGCCATGGTGACTGCGGGATGGGGACATGGCGCCAGGATTGTCCCTCATCCGTGCTTTTATGCAGGCCGGCTTCCGT
Organism: Gammaproteobacteria bacterium; assembly: GCA_965221335.1. GTDB lineage: Bacteria > Pseudomonadota > Gammaproteobacteria > Eutrophobiales > Eutrophobiaceae > JAAXHV01. Next base: position 762,578 of record CBDCSC010000006.1, read on the forward strand.
TGAACAGAAAATAGTCCGTTCGCCTGGATTACCGAGAAAAACCAGGTTATGGGTATCGTTATCCCGCAGTCCGTCCACCAGGCGTTCCCAGGTCTCGCCGCGGTCTATTGAGCGAAATACACCATCGATCTCGATCGTAATCCAAATCGTATCGGTGTCATCCGGATCGAACTGGATCGACGTCACACGCGTGGTGTTAATAAACCAGCACTCCGTTGCCGCATCAAGCTTGCAGCGGCGCCAGGTTATGCCGTCATCCTCTGACTTGAATATCTCACCCGGCCGGGTGCCGCACACAATGAAGCTAGGGTCATCCGGACATCTGGCAACCTGGTGAATCTGCAAATCATCCATGGGTGTAGAGATGTAGTTCCAGCGCCCGGTATCGTCGAGCCACCGATACAGGCCCTGGTCTGTCCCGGCCAGAAATTCACCGGGCCGGTGCGCATGGGCAACCACAGACCAGCAACGCGCCTCATTGTATAAACCACCGGTCGGGGTCGGCGGGCGGTTCCAGGTCAAGCCTAGGTCATGGCTGAACCAGACTGCCTGCATGGTTGCGGCAAAAGCTGTCACTTTCATGGGGTTGTCATCAATGAAAAATGTTCATATACAATAATCATACTGCATCCTGTGCGGGTAGCGTCTTAATAATCGGAAAATCAAGCAATCATTAAAAAATAACAGGACAAACCATAATCCCATTACAAAAAGACCTTTGACTGGATTCCCTAATGGGATTATATTACTACGCTTACATTGGAGGAAATACCCATGCGCACATATCTTCTGAAATTATTTGCCATATCCGTGTTTATATCCTGGAATTCAGCAACACTTTATGCCGCAGAGTTGGAAGAGGTCATAGTAACGGCCCAGAAAAGAGAGCAAAGCCTGCAGGATGTATCGCTTGCGGTAACGGCTTTCACCCAGGAGGGCATGAGCAGGATCGGCGCCAATAATGTTGAGCGGCTGGACTTGCTGACACCGGGCATGGAATGGGGGCAATTCGGTCTCGGCGCCAAGGTCAGTATTCGCGGGCAGGGTGTGGCTAACTTTGAAGCAAATACCGACGGGCCGGTCGGAACCTTTGTGGATGGGATTTACCTCGGACGCGGCCAACAGGCATGGACGGTATTATCAGACATAGAGCGCGTGGAAGTCTTGCGCGGACCACAAGGCACATTATTCGGCCGCAACACGACCGGTGGCAGCATCAATATAGTCAGCAACAAACCGACAAAGGAATTCGACGCCAGCGCCAGCGTGCGGGTTGGGGATTATTCATTGTACGAGATCAACGGCATGGTGAATGTGCCGTTGAGTGACACTTTGTCCTCGCGTTTCGTTATCTTTCGCGAGGAACATGATGGTTTCATGGAAAACCAACATCCAGGCGGCAATGATTACCTGGATGAAGACATGATTTTCGGCAGGGCCGCATTCCGCTTTGATAATGATTCCAACCTGATAGTGGATCTGGCAGTCGATTACTGGGAACAGGACAATAACGGCGCAGCGTTTTCCGGCATCAAGTTTTTTGACCAGGATGAACCGCATGTCAACACCTGGGCATCTGCGCTGCTGGGGTTGTCCGGCGCTGATCGGGTACCGGCAGATACTGATGAAGACTGGAAGTTTAACGCCGATACGATATCGCGCCAGGATGTCAAATCCTATAGTATTGTTGGCGTGGTGCAGTATGAAACTGACTTCGCGACCTTCAAGAGCATCACCGGTTATTCGGACTATGACCAGCTTGCCGGCGGTGAAAGCGATTTCTCCACTTTTGAACTCGCAGACCTGACGCTGGATACGCAGGCCAAGGTTTTCAGCCAGGAACTTCAATTACAGTCGAACAATGATGACTCACGCCTGAACTGGCTGTTGGGTCTTTATTATCTTGATGAGGAAATCGACGAGTTGTTCCGCTTTGACTTTGTGCCGGCTGGTTTTGATTTTTCAACGCGTGACGGCAAGGCCAAGGCGCAATCGTATGCCGGTTTTGGCCATGCGGAATATGATCTGATGGATCAATTGCGCATCATTTTTGGCTTTCGCTACACCATTGATGAGAAAAGTTACGACTCAACCGATGTGGCACGCGCCGATAAACGCGGCACGGTAAGTGGTGACGAAACCTTCGAAGAATTCACCTGGCGAGCCGGATTTGAATACTTTGTCAATGATGAAACCATGGTCTATTTTAATGCGTCCACCGGCTTCAAGTCAGGTGGTTTCAATCGTTTTCAACCACCGCCCGGCGGCTCGATCGGCGTAGGCCTGGGCGATGTGGCGGTGAACTATGACCTGGTTTTTGCCCCCGAAACGATTACCAACTATGAGGGTGGAATAAAAACAGACTGGCTCGGTAACCGCATGCGGACCAACCTCGCCATATATTACAATGAGATAGAGGACCTGCAGGCTTATGCGTTTGATAACTCCGTGCCCAGTTCGGTAACGACGAATGCCGGCCAAGCCAGCACTTTTGGCGTGGAATTGGAGAATACGTTCTTCCCTGTGCCCGCAGCGCAGATCTTTGCAATGATCGCCTATATGGATGCGGAATATGATGAATACGGCGCCTTCAATAATGGCTCGCAAAACATTGACGCCTCCGGCAACACCCGGGAATTGTCGCCAAAATGGAAAACAACCCTCACCGGACGCTATGATATTTCCCTTGGTGATATGGGTATACTAAGCCCGTACATCCAGTTCACATATAAATCCAAGTATTATGTCACTGCGGCAAACGAGTCCCGGTTCGGCCTGGACAGGCAGGACGGTTACACCCAAACCGATCTGAAATTGCTCTGGTCCTCCAATGATGAGCACTGGGGCGCGGAACTGTATGTGCAAAATATTGAGGATGAGGCGCCAAAGACAGGGGGATTCCTGGCTACCAACGGATACTGGATTACCTACGGCCCTGAACCAAGAACATTTGGCGGCAGACTCTCCTATCGCTTTTGATTATTGCTGTGTAAATTTTACTGGCTGAACTGCGCTTCGTACCGTACCATTCCCGTCAAACTTGCCCCCGCATGGTGTAAGCGGGGGACGGGAATCCAGTGAAACAAAGGGTCGCCCTCCGGGCGACTCAGTATTTGACTGGACTCCCGCTTTCGCGGGAGTGGTCCGGTGAATTACCCCGGTCAGTGCCAACTGTTAGATGCAGTCGGGACGTGGAAAGCTATCATCAAAAGGGTTTTAACGCTTGTATATTTCTCTGGCAGTCTCGGAGATCGGGCACACGCCTACGGTGGCCTTCACTTCGGTCTGTATATGGCGTTCCACCACCGGCTTGTTCGAACCACCGTCCGGCTCGCCCCAGACTATGGTTACTTCCGTTCCCGGCGCCGCAACGGTCTCATCGACCATCGCAAGGGATATCCAACGGCGGAAATTTGACGTATATACGGGATAGCAGGAAATTCCGACGTTATTGCCATTTTTCGTCACCATGTCATAGGGATAGGTGGCGTAGTGGGATGCGGGGATATCCATGAATTTATAGCGGTCCCCTTCATTGAACAGTGACGCAAATATACGGATGACATCATCATTGTTCCACGACAGTGTGACCTTGTGCCGGTGTGGTTGGTCCTTCTTTTCCAACAGCGCATCACGGCCGATGAAGTCATGGTCGAAATTTACGATATGGCCGTAGCCCAGGTCATAGGGCGTCAGGTAATAATCCTCCACGTTGTCGGACACCATGCTGCCGCCCAGCGAGGCGCTGGCTTCGAAACCGTCAGCCGGCAGCCACTCACGGTACGGTTTCATTTTGTCCCCCGAATATATGGCTGGAAGCTCCGACGGGATCCAACCGGATTCGTGGGCCACCGTCGAGTAGGTCCTGGCCCCGCCGGCGAGCAGACCGAGGTCCTTGCCTGCCTCGAAAATCGCGTCCATGATCTCTTCCGCCTGTTCCATCGGACCGAACAGTTCCAGCCCCGGCGCGCCGGCCATGCCGTGCCTCAGACAACGCACCGGGAGGCCCGCCACCTTGATCTCACCCATATTGAAAAATTTTATCTCGGGTAACGGCCCGCCGTTCGCTATTGCCAGGATGTCCAGCGCGTTGGGTCCCTGCACCTCAAAACGGTAACCCTTGCGCTGCCCCGTGTTGGTCACACTGCGGTGGTCCACATCCACGGTAACATCATAGCCCCCGTTTTCGGCATGAAACTGTACCCAGTTGCCGGCATTGGGGCGGTTGACGATATTGATTTTTTTATCTTCCAGGCCAAACAGGATGGAATCGCCGATAACGTAGCCGTCGTAATTACAGACGACAATCTGTTTCGCCTTGTTACGGCCAAAGTTCTTGAATGTATTGATACCGAGATCGGATACCAGGCGTTTTACATCGGGGCCTTCCATGTAATGGTCGGTCATATGAAAGGACTGATCGAAAAAGACTGCCGTGTTGCGCCAGGATTCCTGCTCATCACGCCAGTTGGTGAATTCGCTCCGAATCGGAAACACATAGGGACCCAGTTGCGCATTACGCAACATGTGAACCGGGTTGCCGTGTTCCAGGATCTTATCTTCGAGTGACTTATGAGGCATCTTGTCGTACTCCTGAACCCGTTATTTACGCAACATCGCGATCACTTCCTCTGTCGTGCGCACATCCCCGAAACTCTGATAAAACGACGTCAACCCGACCAGGTGATCTTCGTCATAGCGCGCCGCGTTGGCATCTATCACCATCACCACCTTATAGTCGAGCATCATCGCATCCCTGGCCGTGGACTCGCTGCACATATTGGTGGCAGTGCCGACAACGATGAGATTTTCTATGCCCTGCGCCTGCAGACGGTCGTGCAAATCGCTGGAACCCTGGACGAAAGGACTGAAACGGGTTTTGTGCGCATGCTCGTCACCCTCTCTGACGTCAAGCTCCGGGTACAATTCATGCTGTTTCGTTCCCTCGGTCAGACCATCCTTGTGATTTTTGCCCTTTGCCTCGGTAAAAAAATAGTCGTGATACAGTGACCATTTGCTCGGCGCTTCCAGGCTGTCTGCCACTGTCATGACCACCCAGTACACTTTCGCGCCAACCTGCCGTACCGCATCGGCCAGCTTGTTGATATTGGGCACGATACCTTTTGCCGTATCGACCTCGGCAACATAAAAATTTTGCATATCGATAACCAGCAACGCGGTCTTTTTCGGCTCGAAATGATCGAACACCTCGCGCTTGCCGCGCTTGGCCATGATCCTGTGTATAACGTATTCCGGTATTTCTACCTGGTGCATTTAACTGCCTCCGACTGTGAGTTCCACCCGTTGTCAACTCGCTGTTTGAAGTTTAAGGAAGCTCTGAAATTGCCATCCTGGTTTAGAGGCGCCCTGATGTTCCGCATCTGTTCCGTGATTGAAATAGTATCGGCAATAATGATAGCATACAAACCTTACCACTAGTGGGACTATAGTGGGAGACAAAAGTGGGATGAACTTTTCTCCTGACAACTCATCCGGGGGCATGTGCTTCCCTCTCGCTTGCGCAATAGCAAGCATAGTGGGATATTGTTTTGAATCTGGAAGCAGCAGATATGGGTAAGGTTGAATCCAGGTTGGAAGAGCTTGGTCTTACGCTACCCACCCCGCTACAATTACCGAGCAACAACCGCACCAGCGGCGTCAGGGTCGGAAACGTTCTCTACCTGTCCGGGCATGGGGCAGACTTGCTTGACACCGATGTGGTAAAAAAACGGGGCAAAATCGGCGCTGAACTGACGCAAGAGGAAGGTTATGCCACGGCCCGCGCGCTTGCCGTGAAGATGCTGGCCACCGTCAAATATCACGTGGGGGAACTGGACCGGGTGAAGCGCGTGGTGAAAATACTGGGCATGATCAACGCCGTCCCCGAGTTTGAACACCATAACAAGGTGCTGAACGGCGCATCAGACCTGCTCTTTGAGGTCTTCGGGCCGGAGGTGGGATGCCACGCCCGCTCTTCAGTGGGTGTCAGCGGTCTGGTTGCCAACCAATGCGTGGAAATCGAAGGAATCTTTGAAATTGATGACGCAAAGCGAAAATAAGCCATGACAACAGAAGCAACCGCAGCAGTGCTGCATGAAGTCGGGGGGGAGTTCAGGTTACAGGACGTATCCCTCGGCGATTTGCACGCAGACGAGGTGCTGGTCCGGGTTCAGGCCAGCGGTATCTGCCATACGGACATCAGCTCGCAGGGCCTGATACAACTTCCAGCCGTCCTCGGACATGAAGGGGCGGGCATCGTTGAGGATATCGGCAGCGGGGTAACTTCACTCAAACCCGGCGACCGGGTCATCATTTCCTACGGTTTCTGCAACAACTGCCCGAACTGCCACGAAGGCAGGCCGTTCATCTGCGACAACAGTGTGCAGACGAACTTCGGCGGCTCGCGCTTGGATGGCTCACATACAATGACCCTGGATGGAAAGCCGATCACAGCCTCTTTTTTCCAGCAATCCTCATTTGCGACCCGGGTCATCACACAGGCGCGCAATACAGTGAGGATAGAAGCCGACATTCAACCACACCTGCTTGCGCCCCTGGGCTGTGGGATTATGACCGGCGCCGGCGCGGTCCTGAATACGCTGAAAGTGCCTGCCGGCAGCAGTTTCGTTGTTTTCGGCGCTGGCGCAGTCGGGCTCAGCGCAGTGATGGCCGCCAGGATCAGCGGCGCATTCCCCATCATTGCCGTGGACGTGAAACCAGCCCGCCTGGAACTAGCGGAAGAACTGGGCGCGACCCACTGTATCGATGCAAGCGATGGCGATATCGTTGCCAGGATACAGGAGATAACCGGGCGCGGCGCTGCGTTCTGCCTGGAGACCTCAGGGAACGAAGCAGCGCTCAACAACGCGATTGACTGCCTGATGATGGCCGGGCAATGCGGCATGGTCACCGTGCCTCATTACGGTGAGAAATACCCGTTCACACCGTTCGGTGTATTTGTAAAAGCCGCCAGCTTACAGGGGATTTTTTTTGGATCTACCGTGCCCAATACTTTTCTGAGACAAATCCTGGATTTCCACCAGCAGGGTCTGTTTCCCTATGACAGGTTAATCAAAACCTATCCGTTTGCGGATATCAACCGCGCGATGGAGGAAACACACTCTGGCGATGTCATCAAGCCGGTGCTGTTGATGTAGCAGACATGCGCCCCCACCCTATTCCCGCGCAAACGGGAATCCAGTGGAACAAAGAGTCGCCCTCCGGGCGACACTGTATTCGACTGGACTCCCACTTCCGTGGGAGTGGTTCGGTTGCGGGGTACGCGGGAGTGGTATGGTGGCCGGGTTTGCAGGAGTGGTAATGTGGCGATGTTCATGCAAGCGCCCCCCATCCCACTCCCGCGAAAGCGGGATTCCAGTAAAACAATGGCAAGCGCTGGCGGATATTATCAGATAGAATAGCTGCTGAGGAGGACATGACATGTTGCCTGCAATTACTCGCGTACAGGAACTGAACCCGGCCAGGCTGGGGATACTGTTCAAGAAAGAATTTGAGCTTTGCAATGTAAACCAGGGCGAGACCGTGATGCTGCTCAGTGATCTTGCGACCCGGCGTGAATATATCGAGGCAGCGTTCGCGGCGGCTGAAGACCTGGGCGCTGACGTGTACGAAATGTGCGTCAACTCCATACCTTCCTGGACCAAGGTTGGCGTGCCTACCATTGGCCAGTGCAAGGGCACCCTGGAAGCGGCCAAGGCGGCGGACATCATCGTCGCCCTGCATGTGCCGCTGTTCACCAGTTGGTTGAAGGAAGTCCGGGATGCCGGCGCACGAGTGCTGATGATCATCGATTCACCCGACGACCTGGAACAACTGATGGCGCCGCCGGGCCTGAAGGAGGCTGTGCTTTATGCCGACCAACTGCTGGCAAATACCAGGCAGGCGCGGGTTACCAGCGCGGCGGGCACCGACCTGACTTACGACTGCGGTGAATACCCGGTAATGAGCCAGTATGGCTACGCCGACCTGCCAAGACGGTTTGATCATTGGGGTGGCGGCCATGTTCATACTTTCCCCAATGAAGGCAGCGCCAACGGCACAGTCGTATTGCAGCCGGGAGACATCGTGATCCTGCCTTATTGCCGCTATATCCAGGATGAAGTCAGGTTGAGCATCCGCGACGGCTTTATCGACAAGGTGGAAGGCGGACTCGACGCCAAGCTTATGCGGGATTGGCTCGACGACAACCGCGAAAATGCTGAAGACAGGGACCCTTACGCCGTTTCCCACCTGGGCTGGGGCCTGAACCCCCAGGCATTGTGGTACGGCATTGCGTTAAATGGCGACGAACCGGAACGCAGCCGCGCCGCGGCCCGCACCTTCCCCGGCAACTTCCTGTTTTCAACCGGCCCCAATACCCAGGGTGGCGGCAAACGGGCCACGCGCGGGCATTACGATGTGCCCATGCGGGACTGCACACTGGCGCTCGACGGTGACGTCATCATAGAAAACGGCAAGATTATTGATAATAATATGATCGTCGAACGCATCAAGCACATCTGAACGCGCCAAGCATGAAGAATTTTCACTACATAAGGCCGCACAAGCTGGACGAGGCAACTGCGTTGATGGCCGAGCACGCCGGCGCCGCGCAACTCCTCGCGGGAGGCACCGACCTGCTCATATTCATGCGCAACGGTCGCAAGTCTCCCGATGTGGTTGTCGATGCAAAGAAAATCCCGGAACTCAACCGTTTGGAGCTTAATTCGGAACGGCTTGTAATAGGCGCTGCGGTCAGTTGTCGAAGAATCTGGGAGAACTCGAAAATCACCGCCAAATTCCCGGCCCTCGCGGACGCGGCAACCCTGGTTGGCGGCATACAGATTCAGGGGCGGGCGACATTCGGTGGCAACCTGTGCAATGCCGCGCCCAGTGCCGACACGGTACCGCCGGTCGTCGTCTACGGCGCCACCGCCCATATTGTCAGCGCTGGGGGCGAACGCCATATCCCGGTGGAAGAAATCTGCACCGGGCCCGGTCAGACCTCGCTGACTGCGGACGAAATCCTCGTATCCCTGACTGTTCCGGCGCCTGCGGCGAACTCCGGGGCTGCATTCCTGCGCTTTATCCCGCGCAATGAAATGGATATCGCCGTCGCGAATGCCGCGGCCCGGGTCGACCTGGACCAGGCCGGCGAGACCTTCAGAGCGGCCCGGATTGCCATTGGCGCGGTGGCCCCGACCCCGCTGTTCGTGGCGGCAGCCGGCGACTCCCTCAGCGGTAAACCCGTGAATGACGAATCGATCGCCGAAGCTGCCCGAATTGCCCGGGATGCGGCCACACCGATCAACGACATGCGCGGCACGATAGAACATCGAAAGCAACTGGTTGAAGTGCTGACGACAAGGGCGCTACGACGCGCCTGTGAGCGCGCCCGGAGAATAGCTTGATGAGTAACAAATCATTGGTAACGGCAACGATTAACGGCGAACGCAAGCAATTCCTGTGCGAAGCGCGCCAGAGTTTGCTGGAAGTGTTGCGCGATGTGCTGTACCTGACCGGCACCAAGGAAGGCTGTAACGACGGCAACTGCGGAGCCTGCAGTGTTATCGTCGACGGCGTGTTACTGGATGCCTGCTGCATGCTGGCGGTGGAAGCAGAGGGCAGCAGTATTGAAACCATTGAAGGACTGGCGACCGGCGCCGAACTGCACCCGCTGCAACAGGCTTTTCTCGAAGAGACCGGGCTGCAGTGCGGCATTTGCACCCCGGGCTTCCTGATGTCCGCCAAGGCCCTGCTGGATAACAACCCCAATCCGGATGAGCAACAGGTGCGCCACTGGCTGGCCGGCAACCTGTGCCGTTGTACCGGCTACGACAAGCTGGTGCGCTCGGTGCTGAAAGCTGCGGAGGTGTCACAATGAGCAAAGCGCCAGCAAAGAACGGTTTTAATGTGGTCGGCACATCGCCGATACGCCCGGACGGTCTGGACAAGGTCACGGGACGGGCGCGCTTTGCCGATGATTTCCACCTGCCGAACATGCTCCATGGCAGAATACTCCGCAGCCCGCATGCCCATGCGCGCATCCTCTCGATAGACACCAGTGCGGCTGAGGCGATGCCCGGCGTGCGTGCCGTGGTCACGGGCGCGGACTTTCCGGCGGTCCGGCACGAGTTGCTGAACCTGGGTACTGCCGGTATGCTCAATATCCGTGAGATGTCCGAGAACTGCATGGCAAAAGACAAGGCCTTGTATGATGGTCATGCCGTGGCCGCGGTGGCCGCGGATAACCCGCATGATGCGGAACTTGCGGTGAACCTGATCAAGGTCGAATACGAACCCCTGCCGGCAGCGATGGACGTACGCGCGGCCATGTCCGAAGACGCCCCGGTGATCCACCAGGATTTTCATCCGGGCGCGTTTATCGCACCCACGGAAAAATTTCTGCCCAATGCCAGCCGCCTGCAACTGGGCAACGGCGACCTCGAACAGGGCTTCGCCGAAGCTGACCTGGTACTGGAACGGGAATACACGGCCGAGACCATACACCAGGGCTACATCGAAAGTCATGTCACCACAGTGCACTGGGACAGCAACGATTACGTCACCGTGTGGACCTCCACCCAAGGCCAATTCGGGTTGCGCGACCACCTGGCTGACATCATCCTGGTACCGATGAGCAATATCAACGTGGTGCCGCTGGAGATTGGCGGCGGTTTCGGCGGGAAAGAACGCCTGTATATCGACCCGGTGGCGGCCTTTCTCTCAAAAAAATCCCAATGTCCGGTCAAGATCGCGATGCGCCGCGACGAGGTGTTGCGCGCAACCGGACCGAGTTCCGGCACGTATATCAAGCTAAAGTTCAGCGCCAGGCAAGACGGTACCCTGACGGCGGCCCACCTGCACATGGCATACGAGGCCGGCGCCTACGCCGGCGGCCCTATCTTTCTTGCGATCATGTCCTCCACCTCGCGCTATAACATTCCCAATATTCTTATCGATGGCTTTGATGTTATTGTCAACAAGCCCACGATGCGCCCCTATCGTGCCCCGGGCGCGCCGCAGGCCCTGTTTGCGGTGGAACAGATGATGGATGAGTTGGCATGCGAACTCAAGATGGACCCTGTTGATTTTCGCATGAAAAACCTGATGAAGCCGGGAGACCAGTTGGTACCGGGCTTTCCCCTGGCGCCGATAGATACGGAAAAGCTGATTGATACCGTGAAGGCACATCCCCACTACCGGGCTCCGCTGGACGGGGCAAACCGGGGACGGGGACTCGCGTACAGCATGTGGTTCAATATCGGCGAGATCTCCAGCGCGCGCATCCAGGTCAACCCGGACGGTTCCGTGTCCCTGGCTACGGCCAGCCCCGATTTGAGCGGCACGCGCATCTCACTTGCGATGCAGGCCGCAGAAGCGCTGGGTATAGACGTGGAACAGGTATCCCCGACGGTGTCCGACACACAGTCCATCGGTTTTTCACTGCCTTCGGTGGGCAGCCGGACCACTTACAGCACCGGCGCCATCGTGTGTGAGGTTGCACAGGAAATACTGCAACAGATGTGTGCACGCGCCGCGTTGCTGTGGGAGACCGATGCCGATCAGGTCAGTGTCGAACACGGCGTGTTCACTAATAAGGGGGAACCCGGGCAAAGCATCACATTCAATGAGCTGGCGGCGCGGATGTTCGAGACCGGCGGTCCGATCAGCTATCACAAGACCGGCCACACCCAGAGTTTTATCCCGAATACAGCCGTCCACCTGGTCGATGTTGAGGTGGACCCGGAGACCGGCAAGGTGAACATCCTGCGTTACACGGTCTTCCAGGACGTGGGCAAAGCCGTACACCCGGACTACGTGGAGGGCCAGATGCAGGGCGCCGCGGTACAAGGCATAGGAATGGCCTTGAACGAAGAGTACTTCTACGATGAAGCCGGACGCCTGAAAAATGCGAGCCTGCTGGATTACCGCCTGCCTACTTCGCTGGATGTGCCGATGATCGAAACGGTGATCCTGGAATCACCGAACCCGGCTCACCCGTTCGGGGTGCGCGGTTGCGGCGAGATTTCCATCGCCCCGCCGCCTGCGGCCATCGCCAACGCTATCCATGATGCAATCGGAGTACGGCTGAACTCCATGCCGATGGCGCCGCACAAGGTCTGCGCGGCCATCAAGGCAAGGCATTGATGCACATTGATGTACAGGATATGATTGAGCAACGATTATACGTGTGCCGGATACGGTACAGCCTGTGTCTCCATGTTAAATCCACTTGTATATCCCAGGAACCTCTGATTCAGTCAGAGCTTGCCTAAGTTAATTTCCACATGCCTTTAGTCAGGGTACCCAATACCATGCAGAGCTATACCGGTGGTAAGGAAACGGTCCAGGCGCAGGGTCGGAACGTCAGGAGATTGATCACGACCCTGGATGAGGAATACCCCGGACTGAAGGACGCGCTGATGGATGGCGACCGTCTCAAGCCCGGAATTGCCGTAGCCGTCGATGGTCAGATCAGCCAACTCGGACCGCTTCAGCCGCTGCAGGAAAATAACGAGGTGTATTTTGTCCCCGCGATCGGCGGGGGATAGTGTCTGTCTACTGATAACTTACCCGGTAGATGGCGCCGACCTTGTCATCCGAGATAAGCAGGCTGCCGTCTTTGGATACCAGCACATCGTTGGGCCGGCCCGAGACATTTTCATCTTTCAGCCACAAGTCCAGGAACGGCTCATAAACCGGTCCGGAGTCGCCGAAGCGCACGACACTGACCCGGTAACCCACCTTGGAAGAACGGTTCCAGGAGCCGTGCTCGGCGATGAACAGCGCGTTCCGGTAGGAGTCGGGGAACTGACTGCCGGTGTAAAATGCCAGGCCGAGCGCCGCGGAATGCGCCTGGATCTTGATCTCCGGCGGTACGTAATCCGCCGGGTCATGCCCATCTCCGAACTTCGGATCGAGGATGTCCCCGGCATGGACATAGGGATAACCATAGTGTGCGCCGGCGTTGGTGACGCGGTTGATCTCCTCAGCCGGCTCGTCATCGCCCAACCAATCGCGGCCGTTGTCAGAGAACCAGAGTTCGCCGGTATCCGGATGCCAGTCCATGCCGACGGAATTACGTACACCGGCCGCAAACACGGTGGTCTCACCGGTCTCCGGGTCCATGCGCAGAATGCTGGCGAAGCGCGGGTCTTCGGATTCACAGATGTTACACGGCGCGCCCACCGGAACGTACAGGAAGCCGTCGGGACCAACCGACAGGTATTTCCAGCCATGGTGGCGCTTGTCCGGCAGCGCATCGGTCACGATTTCCGGTTGCGGATTATCCCTGAAGGTCTGTTCGATGGAACGGTAGCGCAGTACCCGGTCCAGCGCGGCCACGTACAGGTCAGGGCCGATCAACACCAGGCCGCTGGGCAAAGTCAGCCCCTGCGCAAATGTAACGACTTCAACCATTCCGTCCAGACCGGTCGTTACCGCATAGAGATTACCCTGGCGCAGCGACCCCACCAGCAACAAACCGGATTCCGTCTCCGCAAGCTGGCGCGCACCGGGCACATCTTCAGTAACGACGGAAACCCGAAAATCGCCGACGACAGTATCGGCAGACACGATCGAGGTTAACAGGAACAGCAACAGTATTTGTTTTATCATAGCCCCTGATTATACACCGTTCCGTGCTCGATTAAGCAACGGGCTGCTGTTTTCACCTGCAAACGTTGTACCGTACAATCCGGGGAGCACAGGTATCCCCCATCAGGAGCGCGGGCGCAGCGCATTGATTACTTGCGGCACTCACCGGAATTCATAAAAATAACAACTACATGAATAACTATTGTCTTGCTGTCTGAAATATCCTCAATGATTTACGGTTAACCGGGCACAGACCCAGCTAAATGAAATCACAAACACAGGTTGTAGTTATTGGCGGCGGCGTAGTTGGCTGCAGCATTCTCTATCACCTGGCCAAATTGGGTTGGTCGGATGTTGTGCTGCTGGAACGCAAAGAACTGACTGCCGGCTCCACTTGGCATGCGGCAGGTGGATTTCATACACTCAATGGCGACCCCAATGTTGCCCGCCTGCAGAAATACACGATCGACCTTTACCGCGAGATTGAATCGCTGATCGGCGCCTCCGTAGGTATGCACTTGACCGGGGGGATCAGCCTGGCGACTACCGACGCATGGTGGGAGCTGTTAAAGAATGAAGCAGCCCGGCACAAGGTCATGGGCATTAGTTCAGAACTCGTCGGTCCAGCGGAGATCAAAGACCTCTGTCCAATTGCCGAAGTCAGCGACTTCAGGGGCGGTCTCTACATGGCTGATGAGGGGCACATAGACCCCTATGGCATAACCCATGGATACGCGAGGGCAGCGAAGCAGTTGGGCGCTGAGATATACCGGCATACCAGGGTCGATGCGCTAAAGCCGCAAGCGAAAGGCGGCTGGGAAGTGATTACGAACCAGGGTACCATCAGAACGGAGCATGTGGTCAATGCAGCCGGTTTGTGGGCGCGGGAAGTCGGGCAGATGGCAGGTCTGGAATTACCCCTGTTGCCCTTTGAACACCATTACCTGGTTACCGAAGCCCTCACCAGCCTGAAAAACCGTGAGCAGGAAATCGTTACCGTGGTAGACCTGGATGCGGAAATATACCTGCGCCAGGAACAATCCGGCGTTCTGCTGGGCGTATACGAAACTCCGGCCACGCCCTGGGCGGCAGACGGCACCCCCTGGGACTATGGTGAAACTGACTTGCTGCCCAATGACCTGGATCGTCTGTATCACGCGCTGGAAAAAGGCTTCAAACGTTTTCCCGAGGTGGCAAATGCGGGCATCAAGCGTATCGTTAACGGCCCTTTTACATTTTCTCCGGATGGCAATCCCCTGGTAGGTCCTGTCGCGGGCGCAAGGAATTATTGGGTAGCCTGTGCCGTGATGGCCGGGTTTGCCCAGGGCGGCGGCATTGGCTTGACGCTGGCACAATGGATGATCGAAGGCCAACCCGATGGTGATGTGTTCGGGATGGACATTGCCCGGTTTGGCGCCTATGCCGATAAGGACTATACGGCCGCCAGGGCCAGTGAGTTTTATGAACGGCGTATGCGCATGCGCTATCCCAATGAATTCTGGCCCGCAGGCCGACCCAAGCGCAGCACACCACTTTATCCAAGATTCAAACAGGACAATGCTGTTTTCGGTGTCAGCGACGGACTTGAAATGCCGCTGTATTTCGCACCGCGCACGGAAGCGCCGGTGGAAACACCCACTTTTCAGCGCTCCAATGCCTTTCCCACTGTTGGGGAGGAATGTCTCGCGGTACGTACCGGCGCGGGGATTATGGATATCACCGCTTATGGAAAATATGAAATACATGGCGCCGATGCTGAGAGTTGGCTGGATAAGATGATCGCCTCCCGGTTACCGGCGATTAACCGTATCAGGCTAGCGCCGTTGCTGGCAGAAAATGGACGACTGATGGGCGATCTGACCGTCTGGCGCCTGGCTGATGATCGTTTCATGCTGTTTGGTTCCGGCTACCTGCAGCGATTTCACCTGCGCTGGTTTCGATCCCATCTTGAAAAAGCGCGCGTGAAAATCATCGACCACAATGAATCACTGGCAGGCTTATCCGTCTCCGGACCGCTGGCACGCGAGGTACTGCAGATTGTCAGTGATGTGCCCTTCGATCATGACGCATTTCCATTTCTGCATGCCCGGCAACTTCATGTGGCGGATTGCGACGCCCTCGTTGGCCGTATCTCGCTGACCGGTGAACTCGGTTACGAAATCTACCTGCAACCACAGGCCCTGACTGGCGTATATGAAAAACTGCTGGCAGCCGCGAAAGACACGCACCTTCCGCTACGGCAATACGGTGTGTATGCGTTACTGTCCCTGCGCATGGAAAAGTCTTATGGTATCTGGTCGCGCGAGTTCAGCCCGGACTATACGCCAAGAATGTGCGGGCTGGATACGTTCGTGGATTATGATAAGGTGGATTTCATTGGTCGCGCTGCCGTGTTGCGGGCCAGGGACAGCGCGCCGGCGCAAACTCTGGTCGCTTTTCATATCGATACCGAACAAACCGAGGCAGGCGGTTTTGAACCCATCTGGCTGGGTGACGAGTTGGCGGGGTTTACCACTTCGGGCGCTTACGGTCACTACGTGGGAAAAAGCCTGGCCATGGGATATTTGCGGACTGAGTATCTCGATCAGCAGGAATTTGAAGTATCCATACTCGGCGAACGGCGGTGCGCTACACGGCTGACTGAGCCCGCTTATGACCCTTCGGGAGGCAAGTTAAGGTGACCCGGTTATGAATGAAGAGATTAACAAGAGTTTAAATCAGACAGTATTTGAAGCCAGGGGCTTGCCGGGCTGGTTTTTTACCTCCAAGCAGGTATTCGAAGCGGAAAAACAAGCGTTTTTTCAACGTTCCTGGCTGTGTATCGGCCTGGTAAGCGACGTTGCCGAGGCCGGTGATGTTTATCCGGTCACCATTCTCGACCAACCCCTGCTGATGGTCCGTTCCCGTGCCGGCATGTTGCGGGTATTTCATAATGTTTGCAGCCACCGGGGTACGCAACTGGTCCAGGAACCGCGCCGGTGCGCCAACATCGTTTGTCCCTATCACGCCTGGACGTACAGCCTGGATGGCGCGTTGGACAAGACGCCGCATGTGGGCGGGCAGGATATTCACGCTTGCGCACAGGTCGACAAAACTGAACTGGGATTAACAGCAGTGCGTAGCGCCACCTGGGCTGGCCTGGTCTTTGTCAATCTCTCGGGAGACGCCGTCAGTCTTGAAGAACACATGCAGGCGTTGACGCAACGCTGGCAACGCATCGACCTGGCGCTGCTTGAAAACGTGCCTGACCTGAGCCAGCGTCCGAAATTCCAGGCCAATTGGAAACTGGTGGTGGAGAATTTTGTCGAGAGTTACCATTTGCCCTGGGTGCATAAATCCATGAATGCCTTCAATCCCATGGGCGCACATTACCAGATACTTGGCGCAGAACATTACGTCGGTCAAGGGGTAAAAGCCTATAATCCCACGGCTGCGTACGCCGGCAAACTCAACTTTTTTCCGGCGATGAAAGACCACGAACGGCGCGCCGGCGAATCCATGTACGTCCCGACCAACCTGCTGCTGATCACGATGTCCGATTTCATGCTTGCCAACATCATCAATCCTGTTTCCGCCGGCGTGACCAGCGAGCGCCTGGAGTTGTTCCTGATCGGGGATGCTGCAAGCAACCCGGCTCTGCAGTTTGAGCGTCAGGACCTGATGGATATCCTGGCACAGGTGAATAATGAGGATATCGGAATCTGCGAATTGGCACAAAAGGGCAGAACTTCGGAGGCGTTCAGCGGCGGCGCTTTTGCCCCCGCACATGAGCGAACGACCTTACATTTCCAACAGTTATTGGCCCACCGGATGCTGGCGGCATCGGGCAACTCAATCCGTGACCTGCCAGCGCTGTCCGTACAGGACATACATCATCCCGATATTGAATGAAAATGAAAAAAAGCCTGTCAACAGTGCCGGATATGACGAGTACGGCAACGGCTTTTGAATAATATGGCAGTTGCCCTCAGTTTCTGTTTTTTTCTGATGCTCATGGTGCTGGTAGGTAATCTATCCGCCAGGCGTAAACGGGAACACACTGCCGAAGATTACCTGATGGCCGGTCGTTCTCATGGCCGGTTTGTGATCGCGTTGAGCGCGGCGTCATCCGCAGTCAGCGGTTTTGTGATGATCGGGGCAGTCGGCGCCGGTTATACGATGGGGCTGGTCGCGCTGATGATGCCCCTGGGCTGGTTTATTGGCGACCTGGTGTTCTGGAAATTATTTCCCGACAGAATCAACCAACGCGCCCGTGACCACAACTGTATTACCATTCCCGAATTTATCAGCGAGAGTACCGCGAAAAATCGGGATTCAGTGATCAGAAAATACCTGGCCACTGCAATCATCGTATTCGTCGGCAGCTATGCCGTTGGCCAGTACCTGGCAGTGGGCAAGGCGGTCAGCGTTGTTTTTGACATTTCGATACCGGCTGCGATCCTCGTGTCCGGAGCGGTGATACTTTGCTATTCAGCGAAGGGTGGCCTGGAGTCGTCGATACCCACACAGTTTTTTCAGGCGCTGATCATGCTGTTGACTACGGTAGGCATGCTCTCGATGGCAATCTATCTTGGCGGCGGCCCCACACAGTTGTTGGCAACCCTGCAATCGGCTGACCCGCAATTGTTCTCTCTCAAAGTTGAGCAGTCTGGATGGGTGGCATTGCTGTTTTTTACTGGATTTGCGGGCGCCGCGTTCACATTCAACATGGGCACCCCCCATTTGCTGGTACGCATTATGGCCGCGAAAAGTCCGCAGGAAGCGGTAAAAAGCCGTTGGATCTACATGGGCTTCATGCAGGTGACCTGGTTGTGCATGAGTCTTTTTGGTCTGCTGATGAAAGTGTTATTGCCGGAGATTGCCGATCCGGAGCAAGCATTGCCGGTGTTTGCGCAGGATTACCTGCACCCCGTATTGGCGGGCGCGGTGATGGCAGGGATTTTTGCCGCGGTGGCCTCCACACTTGATGGGCAAATTCTGGTGGTCTCAAGCTCTTTTGCCGTGGATGTATCCCCCGGTTTTTACCGTCGTATGACCCGGCGTTTGGGCGTGCGTTACCAGTCACTGGTAACCATTCTGGTGTCCATTGCCGTAGCAGTTGTTGCCATCCTGATTAAAGACAGTACCAATGTGTTTACGATTGTTGTCTTATCCGCATCAGCATTGGGCGGCACCATCGGTTTGGCATTTTTCATTACCCTGATGCGTTGGCGGACTTCAGCCTATGCGCTGGTTTCAGGGCTAGTCGCGGCTATTCTGACGGCATTGGCATGGCGTCATTATGGTCTGAGCAACTATGTGCTGGAAGCGGCGCCCAGTTTTATTGTGGGCCTGCTCACCCACCAGGTGATCATAACAACTCTGAAATCAGACCCAGACAAAGCTACCGCAAACGTGGCTGATTAGTCCTTGCATTATTTCGCAATTGTTTTGGCGTCACCCCGAAGAAGTGTTTGACTGCCGCGGTGAAACTGGTCTGGTATTCATAGCCGACGCTTTGGGCCACATCCGTTATCGGCATTTCCGTGGTCTGCAACAACTCCAGCGCTTTTTGCATACGGTGATAGTTGCGATACTCGTGGATAGTGGCGCCGAACAACAGTTTGAAACCCTGCTTGAACTTGGTCTCATTCAGTCCGACCCGCCGGGCCAGTTCCCTGATTGTCGGTGGCGGACTGAAGTGTGTTGACAATATATCCCTTGCTTCCTGCAGGCGGGTTTTTTCATAGGAAGACAAGGGCTTGAGGTTGACATCGCCGTCGATATTTGACGTGCACAGAAACTGCAAGGCATCACATAACAAGTGATATGCCTTCGATTTTGCATGCAACAGGTGAAACCTGCTGGTGAAGTCGGAGCGAAGAAAACTCGTGATGGAAAACGCCAGGGCCGGATTCAGGTTGATGATTTCATACTCGATCCTGTCGTTTTTACCGTCCAGGAAAGCACTGATAATGCCCGGCATAACCTTTCTGTCGATACCCAACTGGCGCAGGAATAACGCCGGTTTGCAATAGAGCGTAAACGAGGATTCATGCGCGCCGCCCACGATCC
This sequence comes from Gammaproteobacteria bacterium, assembly GCA_965221335.1. Taxonomy (GTDB): domain Bacteria; phylum Pseudomonadota; class Gammaproteobacteria; order Eutrophobiales; family Eutrophobiaceae; genus JAAXHV01. The sequence goes on from CBDCSC010000006.1 coordinate 782,231, forward strand.
ATTCCTTGCAGCTAAGCCCCGGAGGCTGGTTCCAGATGAGCAGTGACGGCCCGCGCACGCTCAACCGGTTTTCAGCGTCAAGCTCCAGTAACAGTTCACCGGTGACCTTGAAGTGGAATTCCAGGAACCCCTCACCCAAGACCGTCTCTACCCGGGTTTCCCGGTACTGGAAGTCGGTTGCAATGAGATACAGGTCCGGCGAGAGGTGAATGAATTCCCAGTAACCGTAACCCTCCTCGGGCGCAAGCGGGAGCCGGCTGCTGTAAATGACGTTATCATTGTCTTCTACCTGCGTAACAGCAGGCGCGCGCTTTCCTGAACGGATACACTCGAATGTCTTGACCAGCGAGTTGCTGTCCCCGCTCAGCAAGGTCCTCGCTGAAGACGGGTAACTCTTCTCAGTGTTGATCCGGATTTCCTGCATAATGTGATAGGTTCTCGGTATCCGGCAAATTGATCGGGAAATCGCACTGTCTAAACTACCCGTACAAATGACAGACGTCAAATATTCCGTTGGTAATACAGTATTACATTCCAGGCCAAGCCTGGCACAAACAGGAACACTGTCTTTCTTGATTTTATGATTTATGAACGCAATACATGATTACATTTGCTATAGTTTCATTAACATTTTGAGATTGATTTTCCCAGTATATTAGGGAACCTCTGTAGTTCCATACAGGAATTTAATCTGTCTCTATTTCCAAGTTTTATACGTGAGGGTGGATAAGGTAGTGAGCAACAACGCAACAGTGAAACGATTATCTCTTGGTCCGGTTATCCATCTTGCTTTTGTCGTGGAAAACCTTGAGCAAGCTATCAACAACTGGGTACAAGTGGCTGGCGCCGGACCGTTTTTTGTTAAGGAAGATATTGAAATGCACGATGTATATTACCGGGGTAACCCAGTCTCACCCGATTTCAGGATGCGCTTTGCCATAGGATATCTAGGTGAGATGGGGATAGAACTGATCCAACAACTTACTGACACTCCTTTTGTTTACAAGGAACTGATTGATAAAAGCGGTGGTGGCTGGCATCACATCTGGCTGAACGCGGACGATTATCATGCCGAAGTGAATAGATTGGCATCATTGGGTGGAGAAATAGCAATGGAAGGCGCTTTTAATGATGGAAGTAAATTCTGCTACGTTGATACAACTGCGACTATCGGGGGCATGGTCGAGTTAATGCAGATGCCAGAACCAATTATTGATGCGATGCATATAATGAAATCCGCACATAAGGAATGGGACGGCCTAGACTCCGCAAGGCCATTCCCTAAAATCTAAAGAAGCTCTGACAAGTCCATCCTGGACCTGCCAGAGCACGCAAAACAAAAAAGTGATTTTTGTTTTGCTCTAAAAATCAATGACTCAATCAGAGTTTCCTTAACAGTTAGCCGGATCAAAAATCGACCTGTAGACTGACCCCCCAATGCCGACGTTGGCTCCACCTTGGTGAAAAAGCCAAAGCAGCATTAGGATCCCCCGAAGCAAACCAGAAACCGCCCAGGTCGTTGCTGTACAGGATGTATCTTTCATCCGTCAGGTTCTTACCCCAGACAGATAATGTCCACCGCTCGTCCTTGGTCTGGTATTCTATTCGCCCATTGAGAATCCCGTCATTACTCGTTTTAAATGCCGGATCATTGGATATTTCCGTAAAATAATTACTCTTGAACGATACATCGCCGCTGATGCTCAATGTTCCACCATGTGCCAACGGCTGGGAATAACTCCCCCAGATAGCGCCCGCATGTTTAGGTGTCAGCGCTGCCCGGTTGCCACCAAAAGCGGGGTCATCTTTTCCTACCTCACTGTCGGAAAATGCATAATTAAATCCGATATTCAAGTTGTCAGAAACCAAAAACAGCCCATCTACTTCCAAGCCATAAATTTCCATATCCTCGATGTTTACGGTTGTTGCGGCGCCTGTTGGCAATACAAACGCATTTTGAGCGCCGTCATATTTTGAGTAGTAAAATGACGCGTTCAGAAGCGCCCTGTTGTCAACAAAATCGGATTTAAAACCAGCCTCATAATTCCAGACATACTCCGGGGCCAGTGGCGTTGAAAGCGTTGCGGCGCCTCGGGTTCGTGTGGTGGCAAGGTCTGCAAATATCCCTATACCATGGTTGAATGAGCCGCTCTTGAAACCGCGTGAGACCGTTGCATAGGCCATCAGGTCATCACTGAAACGATAATCTATGCTTGCTTTTGGCGTGAACGCATCCCAACTTTCACTTAGATCAGTTTCGGGATAAACAGAAAATATCAAGTTGGGATCGCCAAAACTGGAACCAGTCCCCTCTTTCTTATCCTTTGTCCAACGGCCACCCAGTGTTATACCCATCTGCTCCGTAAGGTAATAGGTGACTTGTCCGAATACTGCGAAACTCTCAGTGTCAATCTGCATATCATGTTCTGCTGTCACTGTGGATATGCCGGGTGTACCAGGAAGAGACGGGCTGAGGCTCAGGTAAAATTGTTGTAAAGAATGAAACCTCGTTCCCGGGAAAAAGGTGAATCTTATAGGTTCATATTCAAAATTATCCTGGAAGAAATAATATACACCCAGTGTAAAGTCCCAGCGGTCAATATCCGTGGAGACCAGTCGAAGTTCTTGCGAAATTTGCTCAACATCATTATATGGATCATAGTCAACCGCGCCGGGGTACGGAAGACCAACCTGGTCTACTCTGCCAAGCTGACTTTCCATCGATCTATAACCTGTTACGGACACGATGTCGGCCCAGTCCATGCTCCAGGTCAGTTTTGAACTTAACGTAAAGTATTCCGCATCAATGCCACCATCAAATGGCGATGCCGTGGTATTTTCATTATTATCCGGAACAAAATCAGCAAGTTCCGGAACAGCCGTGATGGGCGGGCCTGTATAGTCTCTGGTAGGGCCACCGGAATCATCCAATGAATAACTCAGACTCAAAGTCCACTCCAACATATCTGAAGGCTGATACAGTAACTTGCCGCGAATACTTTTTTTATCAACAGACTCCGCTCCTTTTCCAGTAAACGTATTTCGCAAAAAACCATCTGCGTTTTTTGAACTGGCGGCAACAGAAGCAAACAAATTTTCAGCTACGGGACCGGCCACATATCCATCAAAGTCAATCCTGTCAAAATTCCCCACTGTAGCTCTAACACTGCCCTCAAAAACTTCGGAGGGGTTTTTTGTGACAACATTAATTGCCCCACCAACCACATTGCGTCCAAACAATGTGCCTTGCGGCCCGCGTAAAACTTCCAGCCTCTCCACATCGAAAAGATCAGGATTCCAATCCATTGAACCACCGTAATATATCTCGTCTACAAACAAAGCGACAGACTGGTCCCCACCCGGTGTTGTATTGTTTGATGAAGAGCCTCTCAAAGCAGGTGTGACTCTTTGATGACTTGTCGAGTTTATATTAAAGGTTGGCACAATAGTGGATAGATCCTGCACCGTACTTATACGTTGCTTTTCAAGCTGGACCCCACTGAATACGGCAACTGATGAGGGCACATCCTGAATATTTTCTTCCCGTTTTTGCGCAGTAACTACCAGTTCCTCAATGACTACGTTTTGAGCATAAGCGGTGTTGATAAGCATAATTGCCAGCAAATACGAAATCAGTAGTGAACTGTAGCGCCAGAGATGCTTGGTTTGTTCGTTGGTTGTAACCATGAATACCCCCAATCAGGTAGATTCGTCGAAGAGTCCGCATTGAATAAGTTAATGTAATGGTAATAATAACATATTAATTGTTACAGTCAAGATTTTTTGTTCTGGGATTTGATGGCCTGAATTGTTGGGTAACTGCTGGCCGACTATGTGTTACAGCCTGGAAAGAATGGGGGGGTCGGGACGGTTATATCATCGCCTGGTGACACTGACTCCCTGATGTATCATTGATTGCACTGCCCCTTTATGAAACGAATAAGGTGTCATATCCGGTATTGAGCTTGCTTGATTAAGCAACTGCACCTGTTCATGGTCAAGTTCAAACTCCAGCGCTAACAGGTTTTCATTTAATTGTTTAATCGTCCTGGCGCCAATGACGGCTGAGGTCACGGTCGTGTGTTTGATCAGCCAGTTCAGCGCGATTTGCGACGGAGTTTGTCCTTTTTCCTCTGCGATTGATATGAGTTGGTTTACAATGTTCACACTCCTTTTTGCTAGCGGGTCAACCCCCGGGTCTGTCACCCAGGTTTTGGTTAATCTGCCTTCACCTGTAATCCCCCCTTTCCCATCCGGCCGATATTTTCCTGATAACAACCCGTTTGCCAGCGGACTCCACGCATTTAAAGCCACACCCAGGTGCGCGCAGGCTTCGACGTATTCATATTCCGCATCCCGGACGACCAGAGAATATTCATTTTGTATTGCGGCCGGCCGTTCATAGTTATTGCATTCTGCCAAAGTGCAGGCGCGTGCCAAGTACCAGGCAGGACAATTGGAAAAACCATAATGACGAATCTTACCTTGCGATACCAGATTATTCAGCGTGCTGACGACTTCTTCAACCGGAGTTACGGTATCCCAATGATGCATCATGTAAAGGTCAAGGTAGTCTGTTCCAAATCTCTGCAAGGAGGCCTCAAGCGCCTGAATAATATGCTTTCTCCCGTTTCCTCCGGCATTTGGATCACCCGGACATGTCGATTGGGTTCCTTTTGATGAAAGAACGACCTGTTCTCTCACATTCAATTCTCTTACAAACTTGCCCAGCCAGACCTCGCTTTCACCGTTTTGATATACATCGGCAGTGTCAAGGAAATTTCCACCGGCATCAATATATCGTTCCAAAATCTGACGCGCCTCTTGTTCCCCTGATGACCAGTCCTTACCCCATGCGGAACCGAACGTGCCGGCGCCAAATGCAAGCGGAGATACCCGCAAGCCGGTGCTGCCTAACAACCGGTATGAAGTGAGGGACTGAATTCGATTCCCTAAATTCATCCCGGTATCATAGGGGTTTACATCTGCCATTTTGGCCCCATTACTGATGTGTCAGACAGGTTATGTTTCGCTAAACCGTTAAGAAGACAGGTCAAGCCAGATTGTTTTGGTTTGCGTGTAACTTTCCAGAGCCTCACCACCTTGCTCCCTGCCGATTCCAGACTGCTTGAACCCACCAAACGGCGCAGAAGGATCATAACGATGCCAGCAATTTAGCCATAAGGTTCCTGCTTTGATTAACTGAGCCGCCCGAATCGCCTTTGCCGCATCTCGTGTCTGTACACCTGCCGCTAATCCATACGGTGAATCATTGGCGATTCGAATCGCGTCATCAAAATCATCGAAAGCCACCGCTGTGAGTACCGGTCCGAATATTTCTTCTCGCGCAATGGTAACGTCGTTTGATGGCGCTGCAAATAAGGTCGGTTTAATAAAATAACCTTTACCGTTAACTTTTGTTGTTTCGCCTCCGGTCAAGGCATCGCCGCATTCTTCCCTTCCCCTTTCGAGAAAAGAAATGACATTGTTATATTCGATTTCGCCGGCCATGGGACCATAGTCTGAGCTGAGGTCCAGCGGATCTCCTACTTGAATAGACTCGGCCAGATTCACCATCTTATCCATAAATTTGTCGAAAATTGAACGTTCGACAAGCAGACGAGAACCTGCTACACATACCTCTCCTTTATTCCAGTAAATTCCCAGATAAGCATTGAATGCCGCCTTATCGAGGTCTGCATCGGCAAATACAATATTGGGTGATTTGCCACCCAATTCAGCAGTGATATGTTTAAGCGTGCCTGCCCCGTCCCGTATGATCTGCTTGCCGGTTTCGGTTGAGCCTGTCACCGCGATTTTATCAACACCCGGATGTGTCACCAGCGCTTTTCCTATTACACTGCCTTGCCCGGTCAGCAGATTATAGACTCCATCAGGGACACCGGCCTCAAGCATAATCTCTGCCAATGAAATCGCGGTCAGAGGTGTGGTGGTAGCGGGTTTGTGAATAATGCAATTCCCGGCCGCAAATGCGGGGGCAATTTTACTGACAGACAAAATAAGCGGGAAGTTGAATGGTGTAATTGCCGCAACCACCCCGAGAGGTTCACGCCGTGTAAATGCCAAGCTTGCCTGATGCCCTTCAGTCGGTTTGACAGCGCCCTCTATCTTGGTTGCGAAACCGGCGAAATACCTGAACAGTTTTGCGCAGAACGGAACATCAATCCCAACAGCATCCTTATACAATTTCCCCATGTCCAACGCCTCACGGTATGCCAACTCGTTTGCCCGTTCCTCCATAAGATCCGCAATCCGATTCATGATTTTCGCCCGTTCAGAACCAGGCATTTTCCCCCACGGCCCATGGTCGAACGCTTTTCGCGCGCTATTCACCGCATCGTCCACATCGGAACGGGTAGCTTTTGCCACCTCGGTAATAATTTCCTCATTCGTGGGGTTAAATGTGGGGAAAGCGCTACCATCCGATGACTCTCGCCATTTTCCATCAATATATAATTGACCTGGATTAACTTCCACGGGTTGGGGTGAGGGGACCTGTAACGGCAGCATTGCAATTCCTCCTGGTAAATGTATTACCGCATGATGCGGGATATCACGTTATGGGCATGGGCGCTATCTTGGTTTAACTGTATCGGGTCTGACGGCGCTCAAGGCTTAATATGTTATTGTTAATATAACATATGTATTTTAAATTGATACATCCCGCCACACAAATTTTTGAGGATAGCCAGATTGGCATTTAATCTGCTACTTCATTGAGCAGCAGCGGATCACAAAATTGCGGGAATCTGGGATGGGCGACCAACGGTTCCAGGTCGATTTTGCTCATATACTTATAAAGCGGCATTTTCCTGATTTGTTCCATTACCTCTTCATGACTATCCATGTTCCAGATTGCTACAACACCTTTGGCATTGGCCTTTCTCCATATGCCGAGCATCTTTCCACTTGCAACCATGGAAGTTGTTTGTTCCCATTCCCGAGGAAAAATTTCCTCTAGCGGTTCGGTAATTTGACTGTAGTCCAGATCAACATTAAGAAGGTAAATCATCAGTGAAACTCCTGCCTGGTAAAGAGTCAGGATTACATTGGCGCTTCGAGTTGGACATATTGTCCTTCAAACATTTATTGACTCCAGTACAGAAACATTACTCTGCAGAAAATGCGCCTTCAACATACTGTTCGGGATTCCATACATTAAATCCGCCATCCACATCGATAAATACACCTGTCATATAGCGATTTGTCATACAGAACAGGTAGCTCGGCGCTATATCTCTTGCCGTAGCGACAAATTTAACCGGCAGTTTTTGTTCAAAATGTTTAATCATGCCTTCAAGAGCAGCATCGGGGACATTATCGTAGGTCTCAGTACCCTGGGTGAGACCCGGAGAGATAACGTTTATACGCTTAGGGCCTATTTCTACAGCGACTTTGCGCGCAAAGGCCTCTACCGCGCTGTTATTTCCAGCCAGCAGGCTGTGGTTCGGGACATAGCCTCGAGCAACGACGCCCGAGGTCAGCACTATGGAACCATGCGAAGACAAGTGCGGAACAGCGAACTTTGTGCATATAAACTTAGCCCAGAATCGGGACTTGAAGTAGATTGCTGCCTGATCCAGGTCTATTTCCTCCAGTAAGCGCATCGCGCCGCTTAACGCGTCCCCTGAGTCATGGGTGGTAACAACCATGTGATCAATAGCGCCAATTTTACTGAACATCGCCTGGACTGAAGCGGGGACGGTAGCATCTACCTGTGCGATGGATGTCTTTCCTCCCAGCCGTGTTTTTGCAGCTTCGAGCTTTTCCATATTACGGCTTGCAATAATGACCTCCGCGCCTTGTGCCAGTGCAGCCTCAGCCACGGCATAGCCTATGCCACTTCTGCCACCGACGACTAACACTCGCTGATTTTTTAAATTACTCATTCTATGTACGCTCCCGTTGGTTGTTACGATTGATATCAAATGCCTGGATTGTGTGTCGGTTACCAGACATTGTTCCCGCCATCGATGTCAACCCAGGCGCCGGACAATTGTCGTGAGGTCATTGCAAACAAATAGGCTTCAGCAACGTCTGCCGGTGTGGCCACTTCCTTTACAGGCAGTTTTTCCGCGAAATGCTGAAAGTAAACATCACGGTCTTTTTTTGGAATACCATCAAAAGCTGGTGTGTCAGTCAGACTGGGGACTATAGCGTTTACTCGCACAGGACCAAATTCGTGGGCTGCTTTTTTCACGAAACCTTCAACAGCACAGTTAACAGGACCCATGATGCCGTGTTTTTCCAACCATATACGACTGGCGCAACCGGAAGTCAACGTGATAGAACCTCGTTTGTTGAGGTGCGGAAGCGCATAGCGGCTGGCTAACACAGGTCCCCAGAATTTTGCCTCCATAAATTCACGGGAGGCCGTAATATCAAGATCAACGATATCACGGAACACGCCGGGCACAACTTCGGATGAGGTGCCATGGGATGTGCATACCAGGTGATCAAAGTGACCAACTTCTGCAAAAAAGTCCGGCAGAACGTCGAAGTTTGTGACATCAAGTTGTTTGTATGAAGCATTATCGCCAACTTCCGCGGCCGCCCGCTTCATGCGTGCAATGTTGCGGCTGGCGATAATAACAGACGCACCCTGTTGATGAGCCAGGTTGGCGACAGCAAGGCCAATGCCGCTGCTACCACCTATGACAACAACTTTTTGATTTTGAAGTTTCATAGTTCTACGATTAAATTTAAGAAGTTCTGACTTAATCAGAGTTTACTTAAACTGATGTCTGCGGGTGGCGAGCCACCATATAGTAAATACATTGTTTCGTTTCCGGTGTTTAACATACGGTGTTCAATAACACCGGGGGGCATAAATATACAATCGCCGGTAGTTACCGGTTCCTCAAACAGTTCGCTGTTTTCGTCTTCCCGCCACTGCATTACGCCGGAACCTCGGTGTACGAAGTAAAATTCTTCGAATTCCGGTGCATAGTTAATTTTGATCTTGCCATGCACCTCCTCTTGATGCCGGTGAAAGACATGAGGAAAATCACCGGGCGGTATCTCCGCCATCCCGCAGAAGAAAGCTTTTGATCCGGTATTTTCGGGGTATACCAGCTTTTTTATCTTGCCTTCCCCATGCAGGTTATGCGGAATACCGTCTGCATATTTCACAATCTTTGGAATAATCATGATCTGACGTTACCTTAGAAACTTCAAAGACTTATTGGTTGAGATTGTACTGCTTAGCGACATGGAAAATATTTCCTCGCCTTTTGTTGAACGGACTCGAGAAACTCGCGTGCCAGTTCATCAGTGAGGCGTGACCCTACAGGACCAAAATGCAGGTGATCAATGACACTGATATTACAAAACTCGAGAGTAAATTTATCTTGTGTCAACCTGATTGCATCCATTTTTCCGGTCTGATTAAAATTATCAATCGTTGAACCTGAGGTTGTCACCAGCAGGCCTTTTTTATTCTCTAATAGTCCTGCCGTATGGTTCTTCCCGATACCATGCCCGTAGGCAAATCCATCCACCAGGACCCGGTCAATATAGCCTTTTAGGATTGCGGGAAATGATAACCACCAGATTGGTGAAATAAAAGTGATTACATCAGCCCAAAGAATAAACTGTTGTTCGGTTTTAACATCATCTTCATAGTCACCGCTATGTCCTGCCGCCAGGTCTTTTGCGGTTGCCACCGGATTGAATTTCAGTCTGTACAAATCCCGGATTTCAACCTGGTGTCCCAGGTCTGATAAAGCGGATACATAAACCTGTTTCAACTGCATGTTAAAACTATTGCTTCTCGGATGTGCAAATACGATAAGGTGTTTCATAATCCAGTCATTTTCATAGTTGCGCCGCTATTGCAAGATTTGTTAATTGGCCAGAACTATCAAGGCATCCACAGCAATGGCATTACCGTTTTCAATGATTAACGGGTTGATATCCACTTCCGCAACATGGACATGTTCCAGACATAAATCTCCCACTGCAATCAAGTAATTGATTAATTTTTCAGTATTGACTTCGCCCATACCCCGAAAATTTCCCAGCAGGGCTGATGCGCTGATTTCATTGATCATCTGTTCAGCATCAAATGCACTGATTGGCGCCAGTCTCATTGATACATCTTTATATACCTCAGTAAACACCCCTCCAAGTCCAAATGTGACTACAGGTCCGAACTGAGCGTCGCGTTTGGCGCCAAGCAGGAACTCTCTTGCCCCTGATGCCATTTGTTGTACCAGTATCTGTCCCCTTCCCTGCATGATGTTCAATAACTCGGCGAAATGATGCCGAAGTTCCTCCTTGTCCCTGATCCCCACCCGAACCAGTCCCAATTCGCTTTTATGGCTGAACTCGGGCCCTGACCCTTTCATGACTACAGGAAATCCAATTTCCTCGGCAGCTTTTAGTCCCTGATTGAGGCTATCGACAACTTTCTCCATAGTGACTGAAATACCATACTCAGCGATAACTTTTTTTGAATCCGCCTCAGACAAAGTGTTTTGTCCGGCAACAATATAACGATTGAGAATGTCCTCAACGCTCATTGCGCTTGTGCCGATATGAAACTTTCCCGGAATTTCGCGTAACGGAGCAGATAGGAAAATGTCTTCACTGCATCGTGCGAAGAAAGGAAAGTCGGGACTTTATTGTCAAGCAACATCCGGTAGCCATCTTTGGACAGCGTAACAGCGCCAGTCCACCCTACAATGATTGGTTTTTTGGCTCCCTTTGCCAGCTTGCTGATTTCAACGCCATAAAATGTAGCCCTTGGTTCCGCAACCATGGTGACCAGCAACAATACGCCATCAATATTATCCTGTGCCAATACTTCCCTGACAGTATCCTGATAGCCGGATTTATACGAGCGAATTTGCCCGGTAACATCTATCGGGTTAGCGGTTGAAGCAAATTCCGGCAGAACATTACGCAAGGAGGCTCTGGCATCTTCCTTGAGTTCGGGAATCTCCAAACCAAAGCGGTAACAATCATCCGCTGCCACACCACAAATACCTCCTGACGCTGAAATGATACCTACTTTAGGACCAGCCGGGTATTTGCCGGCTGACCAACTGAAAGCACGCGCAACAGGCAGCAAGTCTGCCGCATCATCTACCCGCACCACGCCAAATTGCTTACAAACTGCGTCAAAAACCTTATTTGAACCCGCAATCGCGCCTGTATGAGATGTCACCGTTTTTGCAGCCACATCCGACAGGCCTGTCTTGTACACAACGATAGGCTTTCCGGCCTTCGCGGCCTTTTTGCAAGCCTCAACAAAAGCGAATCCATCCCGAATACCTTCTATAAACAGCGCAAGTACACGCACCTCTTCCAGTTCAATTACGTAATTCATATATTCATGGAGCTGTATATCCGTTTCGTTCCCGGTTGCTGCCCAATGGCTGAAACCCACACCCTCTTCAAGTCCCCGGCCCAACATTGACCCACCCAAAGCGCCGCTTTGAGTCAGGAAAGCTATATCTCCTTTCTTGAAAGTCTCTATCTGACAAACCATCGATATACAGGCTACAAAGGAATGAAGGTTTCCTATAATTCCCGCAGAGTTGGGACCACAAAAACGAATACCTGCATCAGTACAAATCGATTTCAATTGTGATTCCAGTTTACTTTCACCTGCATCACTGAAACCTGAAGAAAATACTATCGCAGCTTTGACACCCTTGTTGGCACACTGACGCATAACGGGGATGGTGTGTTTGGCAGGGACAAGTACAAGCGCCAGGTCCACTTCCTCAGGAATATCCTCCACCGAAGGATAGCACTTGTGCCCTGCGACGCTGTTGTGTCTGGGATTGACCGGATATATATCGCCGGCAAATCCATGCTTGATCAAATGAGCAATAGCCGCTGTGCCCATTTTGGGAGACCCGGTGACTGAATCGCCCTCAGACGCGCCAACAATCGCTACAGATTTTGGTGAGAAAATTCGGTCAAGCACAAATTACCTTCCCATCAATGGCGAGAGATCACTCCAGTCATACGGGAAGGGAGTTGTTCCTTCCTTAACCACTGCCGGCACTGCATACCGGGTAACATCTGTGGCACTGTCAACATTAATCTGGCATAGCGCTCCGGATTCAAGTGCTTCTTTCAATGCCGGTTTAAATTCATCCGGTTTGCTTACTCGCCACACTCGAGCGCCCATAGCCTCACCCAGGCTATCAAGGTCAGGATTCCAAGGCTCACCGGTCTTCTCAATACGGTAATGGTCTCCCACACCCCTCCCAAATCGCCTTTTTGCTCCTTCAACTTCTGCTTGTATCGTTTTGTTATCGAAAACTACAATGACACCGGAAAAGCCATACTCTGTACAGGTCGCCAGCGCGGTTGCGCAATGGAGATAAGCCTGGTCTCCACAAAATGAAACCATCGGATGCTCCGGGCGAGCCAAACCATTAGCGATCAGGGCTGGCGGCGTAAAACCCATTTGCCCAAACTGTTGTGTGTTATGCCCGATATAAGGATGGCGTAATTCATAAAATGCAGGAATGTAATTCATGATAAAGCCCGCATCGCTTGTAATGGAAGTCTGCGGGTCGAAATCATTGATGACATCCGAAGCATCCTTGACTATGCGCGCATACTCCATAGGCGCAATATCAGAAGTGACAAGCGGCGCTACTTCCCGGTTCCACTCCCGGCGCCAGGTTTCTATTTGACCGATCCACGCTGAGAGGTCTTTGGATATCGCTCCTTCCGTATCCAGTGTTTCGAGCAGGCCACGCAGCCCCAGTGCGGCATCCGACACAATTGCAACATCAGCGGAATAAATACGGCCTATTTCAGCAGGGTCGATATCGATATGAATCAACTTCTGGGTGTTTGGAATATCAAAAAAGTTCCAACCTGCGGTATTCAAATCATTGAAACGCACACCGATACCAATTATCAGGTCCGCATGATTTATCGCGTTCACCGCCTGACCCGTGCCTGAGCGATTGCTTACACCTAAGGAAAGTGGATGATTTTCCGGAATTGAACCTTTACCACCAAATGTCGTTGCGACAGGGATACTGGTTTTTTCAGAGAATGCCAGGAGTTCTTCCCACGCCCTGGAGTTATGCACACCCGAACTGCAATATACAACAGGACGTTCAGCCTCGCCTATCAATGCCGCTGCTTCCCTTAACGCGCGAGGATCAGGAGCTGGTTTTGCTACCTGCACTTGCCTGACATGATATTCAGTGATGTTAACATCTACTTCCGTATTTTGGACATCCAGGGGCATGTACAGAACAACAGGACCAGGTCGTCCGCTGATTGCAGTTTTATACGCGCGGATCAATGTATCCAACACAGTATCCGGACGAATCGTCATAACCGCCATCTTTGTGATGGGCTTTAGCATCTGCACAAACTCATCGTCGCCGTAGCGGTAAACTTCCTGAATTCCACCCCGGCCATGCCATTTCGTCGGGCCACCGCCCATCAGGCACAGCATGGGCGTGGAATCAAAGAATGCTTCAGCAATACCGGGAATGGTGTTGAAGTTTCCGGGCCCCACCGTGGTGCAGGTAACGGGAAGCGGCCCATGCCTGCGCAAGCGCCAGTCCATATCAGCCGCATGGATCGCCTGCACTTCGTGCCTGGTGCGGATACCTTTTATCTCTGCATCATATTCCAGGGCATCAAGAAGTCCCCAATTGGAATGTCCGTTGTAAAAATAATACCGATCCGTTCCCATTTTTTTCAGGAAGGTTGCAACTACTTGCGCTGCCGTCATTTTTGTCATAGTTAATTCCCAAGCGCTCTGGATATTATAGAATCTCCGGGTAGTATATTTTGAAAACACACAAATATTATTGTTCCATTAACATTTACATTAGTCTATAATCAAATGTATTGCAATACGTAAATATTCATTTCTCCGCAAGCCAGCCTGTAACAGTTCTCAATGTATAACCGGATGTTAATCGATAACAAGTGGTGCGACAGCATCAGTGGTCGTGAATTTGTGTCAATAAACCCTGCCTGCGAAGAAGAAATAACAGCTATTCCGCTGGCGAGCAAAGAAGATGTTGATGCCGCCGTTACTTCCAGCAGGCGCGCTTTCAAGGAGTGGAAAAAAACCACGCCACAGGAACGGGCCGGCCTGCTAAACCAGTTGGCAAATCTATTGGAGGAAAACAAAGACGAGATTGCACGGCTCGAAACTCTGGATATGGGGAAACCTTTAAGGGAATCCTATACAAATATCGCGCGTTCTGTTACGACAGCCCGTTACTATTCCGGCGCCGCAGATAAATTTGAAGGCAACAGCTACCCTGTTGACTCAAATACATATAATTTTTCCGTCTACGAACCCCTTGGTGTTACTGCTCATATAACTCCATGGAATTATCCTCTTGCCAACGTGATGAGGTCGCTACCAACCGCAATTGCCGCCGGTTGTACTGTTATTGTAAAGCCGGCATTGGATACAACGTTATCGTCGCTTTTTTTGGCCAAGCTTTGTGTCGATGCAGGTTTTCCACCAGGAGTTATCAATGTTATCAGTGGTTCCGGTACGGAGACAGGCGCTGCCCTGGCCCAGCACCCGGGTGTAGCTGGAATTACATTCACCGGGTCCGTTTCGACAGGAACAAAAATCATGAAGTACGCCTCTCTGACAATAAAGCCGGTCGTGCTTGAATTAGGGGGTAAGAATCCTCAGGTGGTATTTTCAGATGCAGATATCGAACATGCCGTTAATGAGACCGTGCGCGGTGCATATACCAATGCCGGTCAGGTCTGTACATCTGTGAGTCGGCTGCTTATCGAAAAACCAATTTACACTGACTATATCGAACGTTTGAAACACCGGCTCGAATCATTAACTATTGACGATGGTATGAATAACCCTGATATCGGTCCTCTGGTAAGTCAGAAACATTACAACGATGTCGCGAATTATGTCGCAATTGCCAAGTCAGAACGGGCCCAACTTATAACGGGCGGGAGTCGGGCTGATAAATTTGATAAGGGGTATTTTTATACACCTACATTGTTTGCAGACGTCACCAATAACATGCGGATTGCGCAGGAAGAAGTGTTTGGTTTAGTCCTGTCCGCGATGTCATTTGAAAATGACCGGCAAGCGCTGGCAATTGCCAACGATTCTCAATTTGGTCTGACCTCTGGTATTTTTACAAAAGATATAGACCGGGCTATGCGCTTTGCAAAAGATATGGAAGCCGGCATGGTCTGGGTGAATAAATGGTTTCAGAGCCCTGTTCAAGTCCCTCATGGGGGCGTCAAGACAAGCGGGTTAGGCCGGGAACAGGGAATGATTGCACTCAGAAACTACTCTCAGGTCAAAGACATATCAATCTTTATCAGCAATCAATCCTGAACAGTAAGCCATGTCAGAGATGCTCTGACTTAATCTCAGAGGTTCCCTGAGAGATTCTGATACGTTCAGAATTTACTCGGCATTTTGCCGTATTTCAGGAAACGAGAAACCCCCCATCAATGTCAAGCACAGTTCCTGTTACGTATGTTGCCTGCATGGAATAAATATAAGCAATAGCCGTCTCCTCGATCGTCGCAACTTTACCCACCGGATTTATGGCTGAAAATTTTTCATTTAAGTGACTCCACAAACCGTCTTCAATATCACTGTAGATCGGCGTTTCCACCAGGCCCGGTGAGACCACGTTTACTCTTGTTGGCGCCAACTCCCGCGCGCCATACATTGCCAATCCCTCTATAGCACAGTTATTAGGCCCAATGACCGAGTGTTTATCGACAAAACGTCTGGCAGCTACTCCGGATGTTAAAGTAATAGAGCCGTCTTTTTTTACTGAAGAGGCGCCGATTTGCATCGTCATGAATTGCGACCAATACTTGGATAGCATGAATACCTTCGCTTTTTCCAGATTAATCTCGTGAATTGGCGCCATGGCTGCTGGGAGCACATCCGGACTGGCAGAATGTTGCGTACAAACGAGGTGGTCAATCCGGCCTGTCTGGGAAAACATATTACGTATTGAATTTTCGTCGTTTGCATCCACCTTGATAAATTTTGCACCCTGAAGATCATCAGCAGCCCTATCCGGGTTTCTGCTTGCTACTGTAACCTGCATACCTTCATTCAGGGCAGCCATGGCAACGCCAAGACCGATACCACGACTGCCGCCGACGATGAGCAGCCTGGAATTTTCCAGAGATTTCATATGGATATTACCTCGTCAATACAATTTAATCAGATGGCTTCTCAATTGAATTTAAGAATTGGTTTTATTGTTCTACCTTCCTCAAGATCTTTGGCAGCATTATTTATGTCTTTGAATTCATAGTATTTTACTATTTCATCAAGCGGGAAGCGGCCTTGCTGATAAAGATCAATCAATTGAGGTATAAGTATGTCCGGAATGGTATCCCCGGCAAGGATCCCTCTTATTGTCTTTCCCTTGAATAACTCGTATATGTCAATTTCCAGTTTCGACCCCATGGGAGCGACACCTACCACACCACAAATTCCTGTCTGTGACAAACAACGAAATGCCTGAGAAAGCACCTCCGGCACTCCGTTGGCCCAAAGAGAATAAGCAGCACCCCGCCCCCCAGTGATCTCTTTGATAGCCTCTACAGGATCAGCTTCTTTCGCGTTGACTGTATGAGTGGCGCCCAATTCCAAAGCTTGTTTGAGCCGGTTTTGAATGATATCGACCGCGATAATTTCCGCCACACCTGAAACCTTCGCAGCCATGATAGCTGCCATTCCCACTGACCCTGACCCGAAAACGGCAAGGGAAGAACCCAAGGGTACGGACAAAGAACGCAGAACGGCGCCTGCCCCTGTTTGGAAACCGCAGCCAAGCGGACCAAGCAGTTCAATCGGCACGTCCTTGTCTACCTTTACAACACCGTCTTCAGTTACGAGCGCGTAGTTGGAAAACGATGACTGTCCCATAAATGCAGACGATAAGTTTTCAAATTTATCCGAACTTAACAAACTTGTGTCTCTCTTACCTGTCCCGGAAAATATCCATTGCTGCGTTTTTGGGCAATAAGTGGGCTTTCCGGACTGACATTGGTCGCAAACACCACAATGTGGATATGTCAAAACAACATGGTCGCCTGGCGCTACCTTTTGAACACCATCACCTACTGCTTCAACAACTCCTGAACCTTCATGTCCCAATACAGCAGGCATCGCGAAAGGTAAATAACCATCTCTGACTGACAAATCGGTATGGCATAACCCTGTTGCTGCCAACTTAACACGTACCTCACCGAAACGAAGTTCATCACTCAAACTGACCTCCATCAGTTCGAATGGTTTGCCAACATCATGAGTAACAGCAACAGTTGTCTGCACTTTTCACCTCTCAAACGATAATATGCCGATAAATTCCCATAGTCGGATGAAGCCCCAAGCTCTTCCATCCTAACATAACAGAAAGAACAATTGTTAATGTTATGGTAACACTAATTTTATCTAATGATCCATCCATTAATCAGCATCATGTCCGATAATTTTCCCGGCGCCGGGCGCTTTCATGGAAAACGGGAAATTAAGGGCGATAATCAGACGTTACTATTGTGATAAAATTCAGTTATCCTACTCATTCCAATAAATCAATCTATTTTATTATTTTCCCTTGTTGAGGCTCTGGATCTTCTGTGTCAAAGTCAGTCAGACTAGCAACAGCTATTGAAATTCTGGTGTACATGGCCGAGCATTTGCCTGAGCCGGTAACCACTAAAGATATAGCAATGTCATTGCAGCAGCATCCGGCACGCGTGCGGCAGTTGGTGTCAGACCTTGTGAAGAAGGGAATTCTTTCAACAACCAGGGGAACGGGAGGTGGTTCCTCCCTGGCAAGGATGCCTGCTGAGATAACATTAGAAGACATTTACCTGGCTGTAGAAGAACAGTCTGTCCTTTCAGTATTTACCCACGACGCAAAAAAGCAGGATGATTTACAGCAACAAGTCAATACACTGTTTGAAACATTTGAAAACAAACTCATGAATGATATGCGAAGCTATTCGTTAACATACTTCCTGAATAAGAACTCAAGGTAGCCTTGAGGTTCCCTGAGTCTTTTCGAACAGGCAAGTGCCAATAATGAGCCAAGTTTGTAGTGAGGGCTGAAATTATGTCAATTTTACAAGGTAAAGTAATACTTATTACAGGCGCAGCAGGCGGCATCGGAAAAGCTGCAAGTGATCTGCTTGCCAGAAACCAAGCCACTGTTATCGCCACTGATATCAATGATGGAATCGGTATGGATTTCGTTTCCCGTTTGTCCGATAAAAACTATGCCATTGATTACCAACACCTTGACGTAACCAATGAAGAACAATGGATAAACACAATTGAGGCCATAGTAAATAAACATAAAAAAATCGATGTGCTGGTAAATAACGCAGGCGTAACTATGGGGGGGTTGTTGGAGAATATGGCCTTTGAGGATTGGAGATATATTCTAGGTGTCAACCTGGATGGCGCATTTCTGGGAACAAAACATGCAATTAGAGCAATGAAACATACGGGTGGCGTGATTATCAACGTATCCTCGATAACGGCAATACAGGCCTTTCCATTTACCGGCGCCGCCGGTTCCAGTAAATCCGCCCTGAATCAGTTGACTAAAGTTGCGGCCCAGGAATGCGCCAGAGAGAATTACCCGATCAGAATAAATTGCGTCAATCCCGGCGCAGTGGATACCTTGCTCTGGTCGGAGCAAGGATGGTCATCCAGTTCTGATTACATAGATCATGAGGAGCATGCCAGACAGGAAATCATGAATGAAATTCCCCTGAAACGATTTGCAGACCCTGCGGAAATTGCTCAGGGGATATTATTCTTGGCCAGTGATGCTTCCTCCTACATGCACGGATCTGAAATTACCATAGACGGCGGCGTTACTTCAGGGCATTCAGGAAGAAGAGTGACCAAATGAGGAATGAAAAGTGTTCCGGTATACAGACGTTATCGTGAAGCAAAATTCCCTGGAACTCATCACAAGTAGGATGACGCTACGTTAACAACTATTTTTCCTATTTGCTGATTTGACTCCATATATTCATGCGCCCGTACAATTTCGTCAAGTGAAAACACACGGTCAATCAATGGTTTGAGTTTTCCTTCTACCAGCCAATTTTTGATATCGGCCACAGACTTTTGTTTCAAGCGCGGATCATTGACCAGTTCCCATAATGTATAGCCCTGCAGAACAGCTCCCTTTTTCATCGCCTTCACTAACGGATAAACTATCGGCTGATTATCCAATTGGCCATAAAGAAATATGGAACCTTTGTGAGCCAGGCAATCAAAAAACTCATTGACAATGGCTCCCGATATCGGGTCAAAGACTAAATCAACCCCATTTCCTCCTGTAATCCTGTTAACCGCTTCTACAAGATTTTCTTCCGATGTAACGACGGTGTAGTCTGCACCGATTTCAAGAAGGGCGTCAGCCTTTGATGATGAACGTGTTGTGGCAATCACTTTTGCGCCAAGCATCTTTGCCATTTGTATTGCGCCAACTCCAACACTCGAAGTTGCAGCGGAAATTAAAACAAAATTATCCGGCTGAAGATCAGAATAAAGCGATAATGGACCGTAAGCTGTCAGGTACTGTTGCCAAATTGCAGCCGCATCAATATCCGATAAATTTTCAGGTGGTTTGGCAAGGCAGAAGGCAGGCACAACGGCGGTCTCACCATAAACACCATATTTTGACATGTCAAAGCATGGAATTGTTGTCACCCTTTCTCCCGGATTGAACCCCTGCACACCCTCGCCCAACTCGTCAATCACGCCAACCGCCTCCTTGCCCAGTTTGGATGGGAATACAGCATTACTCATGGGGTATGAACCATCTCGCATTTGAATCTCCGATCTGTTGAGACCAAAGGCAAGAATCTTAAGTCGCACCTCGCCAGCTTGTGGGATCTCGGGAGGCAGCGCTTCGATTTTTAATACATCCGCTGAACCAAGCGCATGAAATCTGACAACCTTAACCATATCAGTTTTCATCAATTTACATGGAATATCCGCCGTTAACGCGTATGCATTGTCCAGTGATGTATTCAGCGGCGTCTGAGGCAAGAAACACCACTGCATTGGCAGCATCTTCCGGTCTTGTAAGACGCCCTAAACCCTTGCCCAAGGGATAAGAACGGAGCATTTTTGCCAAAGTTTCATTATTTTCGGCCGTGGCATCCTCAGCAAGGAAGTCAGCCATGGGGCTTTCGTGAGAAACAGCGGCCAACGACACAACATTAACATTTATGCAATTCCTTCCCAATTCCTGAGCCAAGGACTTGCTCATTGCCAATACTGCGGCCTTTGCGCCGCTATACATCACATAACGTGATTGTCCCACAAGGCCGGCATCAGAGATTATGCATATGATTTTCCCCTCCCTGTTCTCTATCATATCCGGCGCTAAGGTATGGATGGTATTGGCTGTTCCATAAATATTGAGGTCCACAATCTTCTTCCAATCTTCAGCTTTTGAATCATGAAATAATGGTAATCCAACTTCACCGGATCGCCGTTCCGGGATGATGCCTGCGTTACTAACCAATATGGATGGAGCTCCCAACTGGTCTCTTATGCAGTCTGCCATGTCTCGCACCAGCTCCAGTTTTGTTACATCTGCAACCGCGCTGATTGCTTTTCCCCCCGCACAATTTATTTCATCTGCAACAGCATCTGCTCTTTCCTGGATCAAGTCGTTTACGGCAACATACGCGCCTTCTTCCGCAAGCCTCAGACTTATCCTGCGGCCCACACCTTGACCACCACCAGTAACCAAAGCCACTTTCCCGTTTAGACACAGTTCCATATTCCTCACCTGATATTTATATAAATCACAACTATGAGCGTTGTATGATTTATTTACGATTAAAGTTTGGTTTCCTTTTTTCAATAAACGCTGCCATTCCCTCTTTTCTATCTTCCGTATCAAAAAGGACCGAAGCTGCCCCCAGTTCCAGTTCCAACCCGGAAGCGATGTCTGTTTGCATGCCCATATCGACCACCCGTTTTAAAGATTGCACTGCCTGAGCGGGTTTAGACGCAATTTTTTCCGCAATATTTGTAACTTCTTCCATCAATTGAGTTGCCGGAAATACGCTGTTTACCAAGCCAATTTCGTTTGCCCTGCCGGCATCTAATGTTATTCCACTGAATAGCATTTCCTTTGCCGCCGCAATACCAATCAATCGGGGTAATCGTTGAGTTCCTCCTCCTGCGGGAATGATACCCAAATTTACTTCGGTCAAACCTATTTTTGCCGTATCTGAAATATATCGCATATCACAACACAAACAGATCTCTGCCCCGCCTCCGTATGCCACACCATTAATGGCAGCTATGGTAGGTTTTGAACAGGTTTCAAGAGACCTGAACAATTGCAGTGTCTGCTTCTGTGTTGCGTAGAATTCTGATGAAGATTGGCTGGTTGCCGTTGTTTCCTTCAAGTCCTTGCCTGCGCAAAACGCCTTGGCGCCGGCGCCGGTGATAATTATTACTCTTATACCCTGCTGCTGCTCAGCCTGCAATAACGCGCTGCTCAATTCCTCCTTAAGCTGAGTATTCAGAGCATTCATACTTTCAGGCCGATTAAGCGTAATCGTCGCTACGCCTGCTTTTTCAGTCATTAAGATAGTATCAAATGACAACATTTCCGCTTTATCCGTTCAGGATTGTGACGCCACAGGCGCCACTTTCCAGTTTTGTTACACCTCCACCGACAACATGAGCCAATCCGACTTTTGCATCCTTGACCTGGCGCAAACCTGCTTCTCCGCGTAATTGCCAGAATATTTCAGCAATCTGCGCTACGCCTGTAGCGCCTAGCGGATGCCCCCTGCCCAGCAAACCGCCGGAGGAAGAAACCGCGACCTCACCGTCGAGATCAGTTCGACCTTCATCGATCATTTTGCCGGCTTCTCCCGGCCGGCAAAACCCCAGATCTTCGTAGTGGATAAGTTCCGCAATTGCAAAAGGGTCATGCAATTCACAAATATCCACATCCAATGGTTTAATTTGGGCGATTTCGTAAGCTTGTTTTGCTGCCCTGATAGACATTTCTGATTTCACGTCCACGATACCATACGGTGTCCTCGTTCCTGAATTCAGCACACATGCTCTAATCTCAACCGGATGATCGCATAATTTATCCACTACTGTTTCACCTGCTAATATCACCGCGGCAGCGCCATCAGATATCGGGCAACACATGTTGCGGGTAATCGGGTCAGCTATGGCTGGTGACTCGAGAACTTCATCTATGGTCGTTTCTGTATTCACACGACAATGTGGATTGTGTATGGCATTTTTCCGGTTCTTCACAACTACCTTGGCAATTTGTTCAAGCGATGTGCCATATTCCTGCATGTGCATTTGTGTAATCATCGCAAATGCAGCCGGCATCACTCGCCCCATGCTGCTGTCCAGATCATCAGTGACAACAGGCAGGAAACCTCCGCCTTCCCTGGTTAATTTTTCCGCTCCCAGAACCAGTGAGACTTCGGCATCTCCTGCGATAATTGCATTACAAGCTGACTTCAGCGCGGTAACACCACTGGCGCATGCATTCTCCACATTGGTTATCGGGATCCCGTCGATTCCTATTCTCATCAGTACTTTTTGACCAAAACAAGGACCCTGGTATGCATGTGCCGCAAACGCTGAATCAAGGCGCAATGGATCAATGGCTGATGATTCAATTGCGTTCCATACCGCCCTGCGCGCCAATTCATGAACAGATACACCATTTTGAGGGGCGAAATCTGTCATTCCTGCTCCGATCACAAAAACTTTTTTCATGATTCCTTAGGTTTAAATTTAGGGCCGACGACTTTTTCGCCTTCTTTACCAATGCTTATTGTTCCGATAGTCAGCGTGACCTCAGTTCCCACTTTGAGCCTGTCCTCAGTCCAGCCCTCAAGCTGCGCAAAAGTTGATACACCCTCTGATAGTTGGATAAGGGCAAGAGCATACGGTGAATCAAATCCGGGTAATGCCCTGCGCACAATTGTGAAAGCTATAACTCTCCCATCACCATCCAATTCAATGTCTTCCAATGTGCCTGGCTTCCTGGCTGCCGGAGACATCGCTTCACGCGGGAAAAATACAGCGCCGGTTTCACGGCAACGACTCCCTAGTAATTTCGGTTTTCCGTCATTGGCACCGGACCGGATAAACAGGTTTTCTCTTATGTTTACTTCTGTCATACAATGTTCTTCGGTCTTGGGCCAAATCCACGATAGCTATGTTGACGACCTATCCCTGTGCCGTAAGGACCTCTGAGACTTAATCAGTGATTCCTAAGGTGATTGTCTCTTACCTGACTAATCTATCTGATTAAATTGTTAATGTAAAGATATCATTTATATTAGTGAGACTCTGAATTAATCAGGCAGCTCCTTAGATATTTTCAAATATATTCGCCGCAATTCTTGTGCGTAGAATTTCATTCGTGCCGCCACCAAGCTGAAATGCCCTTACGTCCCGTAACATGCGTTCGAGCGGGAATTCCGTTGAATAACCATAACCGCCATGGATTTGCATCGCCTGGTCACAAATTTTAAACGCAGCTTCACCGGCGTATAATTTTGCAATGGCTGCAGTATGTGCCGCAGCAGGGTCGTTGTCCGCGAGCATCTCCGCTGCCCTGTATATCAATAATCTCATAGCCTCCAGACTTGTTGTCATATCAGCTATCATCCATTGAAGGCCCTGAAAGCTCTTTAGTACTTTTCCAAAGGCTTTTCGTTCTGTCATATAATGCGCAGCTAATCTATGAGCTTCTGTTGCGATACCCAGACATATTGCCGGATTAAGAACGCGTGCCTGGTTTAACCCTTTCATAATTCTGGAAAAAGAGCCCGCGTCCACAATCATTGAAGTTTTATGGACACGACACTCTTCAAGTATTACTTCTGCTGAGGCGCCACCTTTCAGGCCCATATGATTATCCAGAGAACCAATAGATAAACCGGGTGTGCCCTTATCAAGAATAAAAGCTCCTATTCCTTTTGAACCTGGTATATCCCCGATTCGTGCGAATACAATGAAAAAATCTGCTATCGCAGCGCGTGTAATGAAGATTTTATTGCCAGAAATTACGTAGTGATCCTGCTCCCGAACAGCTTTGGTCCGCATTTCTGATGCGGCAGATCCCGCATCCGGCTCGGTCATCGCCCAACAACCCAGAACTTCACCTGCAACAATGCCCGGCAAGTATCTGTCTTGATGTTCTTCAGTTCCAAACCGTTGAAGAATTTCTGCAGATGTACAATTCGCCAGAATAAATGCTGCAGTTGGTGTGCATGCTCTTGCAATCTCTTCGATTGCGACGACAGCATGTAAGATCGTTGCCCCACTCCCACCATATTTTTGATTTACCGTAATTCCGGCAAGACCGTTTTCCGCAAGAATTTCAAGATTTTCCCGTGGCGCTTTGCCAGTTTTGTCCCAATGCGCTGCTTTAACTCGAAAATGGTTATCTGCCAATTGCCTTGCCAAGTGGCGCAGCATGTCGAGTTCGTTTCGTAGCTCTTTATCCATTGTGTTATTGATAAAAAAATTGAAAAAGAATAAAAGATGTGCAAAATGTTAATGTATAATTATCATTTGGTCAATTTCAACATAGGCGTTTCCAATATTATCCATTTATCTGTTTGGGTGCTGAAACAAATCCTGGTTGGAAGTAAACGGCACAGATAATACCGAAAGGAGGTTCCCGTGACGATTGACAACCTGAACGTAGTAAAGCGTTTTTATAATGAAGTAGAAAACAAAAAAAACGCAAATGCTGCCGCAAAGTTTTGGGTAGACAACCTCAAATGGCACGGCTCTGTTAATTCTCCAATTTTTCCCGGCTATTTTGAAGGAATTGATAATCTCAAACATGCTTTAGATATCTATTTTGAAGCAGTGGACCCGAATGCTCAGGTAGTTCAGTCCATCGTGTCCGGAGACGACAGGGTGGCTGTTCGCTTGCGCGTAACTGCGAAGCATACGGGTAATTTGCTTGGTTGTCCGGCGACCGGAAAGGAAGCTGTATTTACCGCTGCCGGAAGCTTTGTTCTCAAAAATGGAAAAATTATTGAAGAGTGGATTATTGCCGACTTCCTGGGCATGGCATTGCAATTTGGCTTCGAACTGCGGCTGCCAGGTGGTCAACCGGCAAAGTTCCATCAGGAGTTGATATGAATCTGGACTCACACCCGGTGTATCGTTTTTATTGCGATGTCATTTCTGCAGGCGATACAACAAGGATAGAAGAACTCTTTACTGAAGATTTTACTTTATATGGGGATCCCGGCGCGGTACTGAGCCCGGAAAAAGTGGTGGGTCGAGATGCTTTCACGGAACAATTATCAAGCTTTCTTGACACGTTTGGAGTTGATGTCAATGTAGAGGAAGTCCTCCAGCAAGATAACACCGTATCGGCGTTATTGACTGTAAATGCCACCCTGAAAAAAGAATTTCTCGGGTTGGCGCTTGGAAGCAAGGCTACTTATTCTGCATTGAATTTCTTCCGATTAGAAGGAGATAAAATTGCCGAAGAATGGCAGAGTGAAGACTTTGTTGGGATGCTAATTCAACTAGGGTGTAAATTGTATGATCCAAACGGAAAATTGGTTGTTTAAGGAAGCTCTGACTTAATCAGAGTTTCCTTAACAAACCGATAAAGAGAATCTAATGAAATTTTTTGCTATTTCCTATCGTCCCGAGGGAACCACGGATGAAAAAAAAGTACCTCAAAAAAATCCTGAAGCGCTACGCGCATGGGAGCTTTATAAAGAAGGCGTCTTCAGAGAGCTGTATTGGCGCACTGATGGTAAACCAGGTGTGGTAGTAGTATTAGAGTCTGACTCTATTGAGGGGGCAAACAAAGCGCTTAATTCGCTGCCAATGGTTGTTGGTGGCACTCTGGCATTTGATGTCATCCCCGTGGAACCATATTCCCACTTCGAACGCTTGTTCAAAGAAGAGTTTGTCAATACAAGCTGAGATATGCTGATTTGCCCGGACTATCTGTTACCCATTACACCAAACCGTGTAATTCTATGGTGGCGCGGGTACCTTAGTATTGGTAATACAGGTAACAGATTGCGATGGTTGTCATAATCAGGATTCCCAGCCAGCTCCATAGTTTTAATACCAAGCCGGGTTGTTGTTCTGAGGGTACTTGCTGACTGAAGATGGCGCGGTGGTTGAGGAAAGCGAGCGCCGGCGCTGTCAGGAAAGCAATACTGGTGGCAAAGTCAATGAAGTTTTTGAACGAGGTCAGGAATACCAGCAGGATCAACGAGCTGACGATGACCTGCAATACGATCAGGTAAGGGTAGTAGTCTCTCGCCGTTTTGCTATCGGACTGATCCGGGATTGCATCCGTTATTTTGTTGATGATATCACTGGCCGCTCTTGGCCCGGCATCGAGCAAGGTCATCACCGTGGAATACATCACAACCAGCGCGGCCAGGCTGACCACCGGGTACAGCCAGGCGCCGGTGGCCGCGGAAAACATTGATAACAATTGACCGGCAAAACCGACCGCGTCGGGCGCCAAGTCGATACCGGAAGAATAGAAAAAGGTGGCGCCCATCAGCATAAAGCAAAGGGCCAGGAAGATAGTGGTCAGATAACCGACATTAAAATCAAACTTCGCGGATGCCAGGTCCAACTTTTGTTTTCCGCTTTGCTGCCTGGCGCAGACCCACAACGACTGAAACACGGATGCGGTAATCGAGGTAGGCATCCAGCCGGCTACCGCGATCATGAACAAGATGGTGGATTTATTCGGTTCCAGTACCGGGGTAAGGTCCACATCGAGATTGAACAGGCGCGGCAGCACGGACACTGTTGCCAGCACTGTTATCAGCGAAAACACCAGCACCAGCGCCTTGATCAGATTTTCAAACAAACGGTATTTCCCTGCGAGCAGAATCATCATGCAGACACACATTACGATGAAGCACATGAGTACGATATTCAGGTTCAATCCCAATACATTCAGGGTGAGCCCGGCAGTGACCAGGCTGACTGCGGCGGTGGCGATGAACATGTCAACGGGCAGGATCAATGCAAACAGGATCAACACGATACGTCCTTGCCTGCGATAGGCTTGCAACAGCGTCTCACCGGTAATGGCTGAATAATCGCTGGCAAATCGAAACGCCGGATACTTGAGCACACAGGCGGCAATAATCAACAAGCCCAGCGTCAAACCGAAATTTGCGCCGGCGCGCGTGGATTGCACAAGATGAGATACGCCGACGGCCGAAGCTGCAAACAACATGCCCGGCCCCAATATCGCGGCAAGTGAAGACAATTTTCTTGTCTGGTTTGCTTTAGTCATTATGTTGTTGGGCAGATACTGGAAAATTTTGTCGCCACCGTATAACTTAAACAGTTGGCGTTCCCAGATATACTGAGGCAAATTTATCATTTTTGCACCAGTGATGGCAAAGAAGTGGATTTTATTATCGAACAAAATGATTGAAAGCTGTTGAGACATGCTGGCGACGTGGCGTGTCTGTTCCATGATCCAATCATCGAATTGACACAAATGCCGGTTGCAAGCTATGCTTATTCCATGTTCCCCCGCCATATCTCTTCAGCGCTACGCGTCGCAGCGGAACAAAATCCCGTAGTGACGTTGACAGGACCGCGGCAATCCGGGAAAACAACCCTGGTGCGAGACATATTCCCCAAGCATCATTATTTTTCGCTTGAGGCGCCGGATGTTCGTTCAAGGGCGATAGATGACCCGCGCGGTTTTCTCTCCGGTGATTCCAGGATCATATTGGATGAGGTCCAACGTGCGCCCGAACTGCTTTCATACATACAGGGAATCGTTGACGATGAGCCGGCCCCGGGCAGGTTTATCCTCACAGGTTCGCAAAACCTGTTGCTGATGGAGTCTGTTTCGCAAACCCTGGCCGGCCGCACCGCTCTATTGCGTCTTTACCCCCTCTCTATGGCTGAATTGACCGGTCGGACACTATTCGACCCTGCGCAACTGCCCGCCACACAACCACCGCCAAACCTGGATCGTTGGCAAACCCTGTTCAATGGTTTTTATCCGCGAATCCACGACACCGGCATTCCGGCTCGTGAATGGCTGGCGGATTACTTTCGTACCTATGTTGAACGCGATGTGCGCGCCGTTCTGGAAGTTTCCGACACGCGCGGGTTTGAGAACTTTATCAGACTCGCCGCCGCAAATACCGCCCAGGAACTTAATCTTACCCGGATGGCCAGTGATGTGGGAATCACACAGCAAACGGCCCGTCGTTGGCTGAACGCCCTGGAGACAGGTTATCTCGCGACAACACTGCCGCCACATTATGTCAACTACAGGAAACGGCTGCGCAAACGCCCGCGCCTGCATCTTCTCGACAGTGGATTAATCTGTTACCTGTTGGATATTACGGATGCGAAAATGTTAGCCCGGCACCCACTCCGGGGCGCAATCTTCGAATCATACGTGGTAGCAGAGCTCATAAAAAGTTTTGCCAACCGCCGCCGTGACCCGCGCCTGTTTTTCTGGCGCGACGCAACCGGCCACGAGATAGACGCCCTGATTGACCTGGGCGAACGCATCCTCCCGGTGGAGGTAAAATCCGGCGAGACAGTGCCGGCAGATGCGATTCAAGGCTTGCACTGGTGGACTTCCCTTCCGACTAATCCCAACAATGGCGGCTTGCTCATCCATGGCGGCAACGAGCGCTTTTCCTTAAAGGGTTTCGATGTTCTGCCGTGGTTTTTGGCTTGAGGGCACAAGTGAGAATACCATGTGCGTAAACCAGCAGGTTAGTATCGACCGCAATCATCCAATTTCAGATTTCTCGTATATCATCCCTCGCAAATCCTGCCACGAGTATGCCTCAAGCGGGTCCGCCGCATCCGCATCCCCAACACTCAAGTCGGGTAATTGATAATGATGAGGTGAAACAGGGAAGGCATGTACCTGGCGCAGACCATCTTCTACTACCGCGCGCAGTGGCCGGCCGGTCTTCTTCGCATGACGTTTCGCCCTGTCCAGCAGCACATCGTGTAAATCTAGCGTAGTTTTCATGATTCCCATATTATCTATATTTATTAATATGCTAAAGCAATAACAGCTCGCACCCAGACCAAATTCACCCGATTCCACCTTCGTCAGTTCATAACGAGTCGTTCTGCCTGCGTATTCCGGTTGATCGTGAACGCGGATTCTGGTTCATCGTGAACACCGATTCCGGTCGAACGTGAACACCAATTCCGGTTCATCGTGAACACTGATTCCGGTTGAACGTGAACACTTTCCGGGTAATACCGGAATCGGTGTTCACCATCCCGGAATCCGCGTTCACGATGGGCCGGAATCGCCCCCAACGCATGGGACTTGTAACCCAGTGATAGGGTATCTCCCTTTTGGAGGAACCTGTCATGCCAACCCAGCGAGTGACCATGCGTAAACTACGAGAGACCTTACGGCTCCGGCTGCAGGCCGGCCTGTCCATCCGCGCCATCAGCCGCAGCACCAAGCTCAGTGTCGGCGGGGTCCAGAAACTTCTCAGCCGGGCCGAGACCTTGGGCCTGACCTGGCCGCTGCCGGCGGACCTGGACGATACCCGTCTGGCCGCGTTGTTCTATCCCGGCGCCGATACGGGCAGTGCGGCACGTTGTGAGGTCCCGGACTGGGCCGCGGTGCACGAGGAGCTCAAGCGTCCCCATGTCACCAAGCGGCTGGCCTGGGAGGAATACACCCAGCGTTATCCAAACCGCGCCTACAGCTACTCCCAGTTCTGTGACCGCTACCGCCACTGGCTGGGCCGACAACAACGCACCATGCGCCAGACCCACAAGGCCGGGGAGAAGTGCTTCGTGGACTACAGCGGGGATACCGTACCCGTCATCAATGCCGCCACCGGGCAGGCGCGCCCGGCGCAACTGTTCGTCGCCGTGCTCGGCGCCTCGGATTATACCTTCGCCGAGGCCACCTGGACCCAGACCCTGCCCGACTGGCTCGGCAGCCATACCCGGGCCATGACCTACTTCGGCGGCGTCCCCGCCGCCATCGTCCCCGATAACCTGCGCAGTGGAGTCAGCCGCGCCTGTCGCTACGACCCCGACATCAATCCTAGTTACCAGCAATGGGCCGAGCACTACCACTGCGCCATCCTCCCGGCGCGTCCGTATAAACCCCGGGATAAAGCCAAGGCCGAGCAGGGCGTGCTGCTGGTCCAGCGCTGGATCCTGGCCCGCCTGCGCCACCACGAGTTCTTTGCCCTCGATGAGCTCAACCGCCATATCGCCACACTGCTCAATGACCTCAATGAGCGCCCCTTCAAACGCCGGCCCGGCTCGCGCCGGTCCGCCTTTGAGGCCCTCGATAAACCGGCCTTGCAGCCGTTGCCCCCACAGCCGTATGCGTATGTGCACATCAAGCCGGTGACCGTCCATATCGATTACCATGTCCAGTACCAGCAGCATTGCTACTCCGTACCGCACCAGTACGTCGGCGAGCGGGTGGAGTTGCAGGCCTCTGACACCTTGATTACACTGTACTTCCGCCAACGCTGCATCGCCACCCATCCGCGCCGGGACGGGTACGGCTTTACCACACAGCCCGCACACCTGCCCGAACGCCACCGGGCGCAGCAACAGTGGTCCGCCGCGCGCCTGCAACGCTGGGCCCGGCAGTTCGGCCCGGATGTGCTTGCCTGGGTCACCCACCAACTCGAACGCCGCGCCCACCCCGAACAAGCCTACCGCACCTGCTTGGGATTGCTCGGACTCGGCAAACACTACCCCGACCGCCTCAATGCCGCCTGCCAGATTGCCAACCAGGCCGGCCTGGTGCGCCTCAAACAGGTCAAACACCTTCTACAAACAAACCAGGACCAACTCGCTGTCACCCCCGACCAAGAATCCACCCACACGCTGCCCCAGGACCATGAGAACGTCCGCGGGCCGCACCACTTCAACTGACCGGAGAGACCACCATGACCACATCCACCACACAGACCCTCACCCGCCTGCGCGACCTGCGCCTGCCCGGCATGGCGCAGGCCCTGACACAACAAACCGAGCAACCCGCCACCTACGACCCCCTGCCGTTCCTCGACCGCCTCGCCCTGTTAGTCGAGAACGAATGTGTCCAACGGGAACAGCGCAAACAGCACCGCCTCATCCGCCAGGCGCACTTCAAACTGCGCGCCGCCCTCCAGGACATCGATTATGAGCACCCCAGAGACCTGACACGGGCACAACTCGCCCAACTCGCACAAGGAGACTGGTTGCAACGCCACCGCAACCTGCTCATCACCGGCCCCTGCGGCTCAGGCAAAACCTTCATCGCCTGCGCCCTCGGCCACCAGGCCTGCCGGCAAGGTCACCCCACACGCTACTATCGCCTCTCGCGGCTGTTCCTTACCCTCACCCAGGCCAAGGCCGACGGCAGCTACCACAAACTCATCCATCAACTCGCCAGAACACAACTGCTCATCCTCGATGACTGGGGCCTGGAACCCCTCAACACCGCACAACGCCACGACCTCATGCATATCATGGATGACCGCTATCATAGCGCCTCCACCCTGATAGCCAGCCAACTGCCCGTCGACCAGTGGTATCACCTCATCGGCGACCACACCCTCGCCGATGCCATCCTCGACCGGCTGATACACAATGCCCACCGACTGACGTTAAAGGGGGAATCCATGCGCAAAAAACAGCCTGCTATTGACTCATCGTGAACACTTGAGGTAAAACACACTCACACGCCATGCGTGGGGGAACCCGGTGTTCACGATGAACCGGAATCACCGTTCACGTTCAACCGGAATCAGTGTTCACGTTCGCCGGAATACACATCTGCCACCGCCCGCTAACGGTGTGATGACATCCTCCGCAGGTTTTGAAGGATGTTCAATCGAGATAAGAGCTTCAGTCTCGAGCAAAATCTTTCAAAATCCATATCTCTTTCCAAATTTCTTCGGAGAAAAATACGGCGACTTAATTCGCGCTGGTAAATATAGACAAAACAATAAAATATCAATTCTATAAATATAATTATTAACAATTTTACACAAATAAGAAATGATTCTTTAGACAATGAGAATTCGCCCAAGCAAACAAATCAATATTTTATCTTTAATTACAATTAATTAGAAACATATTTCTGCCTGCAAACCTTATTGGCACATAACTTGCTGTTCCTTATTCATGATCAATAAGGCAATAAGCCACACATCAAGCGGAAAAATAATGAGTAATCTTTTAACCATTGGTTACGTGGGTATTGAGGCCAGTGACCTGGCGGCTTGGAAGACGTTCTGCGTTAATTTTCTGGGTATGCAAGAGGCACCCCGGGGCACAAGTGATGAACTGAAGTTCAGAATGGACAACCGTCCCTATCGTATTTTCGTCGAGAGCGGTCCTCTTGATGACCTGAAATATGTTGGATGGGAGCTCATTAACGAACAAGCGCTTGAGGCGTATGTTCGCCGGTTGTCAGAGGCCGATATCTATGTTCAGGCTGGTGACGAACACCTGGAAAAATCCCGTCAGGTTAAAAACATTTACTTCCTTCAAGATCCATGCGGTTTTATCCATGAATTTTATTGCACTCCAGCAGTCTCGCTGGATAAAGAACCATTCACTTCCCCGGTGCTGAACGGACAATTTGTTACCGGTCCGCTTGGATTTGGTCACGTAACGGCTATGGCCGCAGATTATCAGGCATCGCAAGCCTTCTGTGAGCAAGTTCTCGGTTTGAACATCAGTGATTATATGACCGAAGAGGTTGCACCGGGTGTCATTCTGGATGCAGTGTTTTACCACTCTGAAACAGGGCGCCATCACAGTCTTGCTGTGGGTGAACTTCGAAATATTCCCCTGCCAGAAGGATCCAAGAGGATCGACCATCTGATGGTCGAAGTGGATAACGTCGATGACGTTGGTCTTGCCTATGACCGCGCCAAAAGCATGGGTATTGAAGTGACAAAGTCTCTTGGCCGCCACCCTAACGACCAGATGTTTTCGTTCTACGTACGCACTCCTTCCGGATTTCAGTTTGAGTTCGGCTCTGGTGGTGTGGTTGTTGATACGGCCACATGGGTAGCCGTCAAATATGACGAACTCAGTAGCTGGGGACACAATTCTGAAAAGCAACAGTAACGAAACAGAAGCAATTGCCTAAACAATATCGGAGGACTATTGATGACAATTTGGCAGGACTTTCTTGGGGCTGAAATCGGATTTGCAGAAACCAATACATTTGGCCAAGTGCGTTATGTGGAAGCTGGCAAAGAAAACAAAGAGGTATTGATCTTTACTCACGGTATGGGAGGGCATATTGAGGCCTATTGCAAAAACGTTGTTCCCCTATCAGATCAATTCCATGTTATCGCCTTTGATTTTGTCGGCCACGGTTTGTCATCCAAGCCAACAGATGCCGATTATGAATTGGATATTTATGTGCGGCATCTGGAAGAAGTTATGGATGCGCTTGGCATTGAAAAAGCAAATTTAGCCGGAGAATCCATGGGCGGCGGTGCTGTTGGCGTTTTTGCCGCGCGCAATCCACTGCGTGTTGGGCGCCTGGTACTTATCACCTCTGGCGGTATCCCCATTGTTACCGAACAGGGCAAAAAAGATCTTCGCAACCTGGCTGAAATGACAGCAAAAATGCAAGTGGCTCAGGGCCCTACCTGGGAGAGTGTCCGGAACCGGCTGCGCTGGCTGCTGCATGAAGATAACTGGGACATGCTGACAGATGAGATGATCGATGTGCGCCTCAGCTTATACACGCGTCCAGATGCTAGGGCTGTTAAGAACAAAATGAGCGCTTTTCTCCATCTCTGGGTTAAGGGTGAGTACGAGCCTGAGTTGATTCCACTTGAAGAAATGGAACAAGACATCCTGTTTTTGTGGACTGAACAGAACCCCATGCATGATCTTGAAGCAGCTCAGCAGGCCTACAAGAGGGCAAAAAATGCCCAGTTGTTTGTTATGCAGGGCAGTGTTGCGCATTGGCCTCAATATGAAAAGCCCAAGCTGTTCAATCAGATAATCCGGCAGTTTGTAAGCACAGGAAAATTAACCTGAATTAATCCAATTTGCTTTTTTGGAATGTCCAAACTACCGACAAAGAGGTTGTTGCTGACAGATAAGTGTATGCCGCACAGGGATTAACCTTTACTAGCTGAAAGGAAATAAGATGAAAACTATCGAAACTGATGTATTTATCGCTGGGGCGGGACCAACCGGTCTCACCATGGCAGCATTGCTGGCGCGCGAGGGGGTATCTTGCATCGCGATTAACAAATACGGTTCTGTTGCGCGAACTCCTCGTGCGCATATCACCAATCAACGGTGTATGGAGGTCTTTCGTGACCTCAACATTGAACAGAAAATGATCGATGTGGGCACGCCAAAGGAGATGATGGGTGAACATGTCTTCTGCTATAGCCTGGCTGGAGAGGAGTTCGGTCGTTTGGAAACCTGGGGTAGCGAACCTAACAAGTACGCGAATCTTGAGCTGGCCAGCCCAAGCCGACTTTGTGATATTCCACAAGATCGAATGGAGCCTATCCTGCAGGATCAAGCGCAAAAATTAGACGCGAATATAAGGTTTCATACTGAATATTTAAGCCACGAGCAGGATGAACAAGGCGTCACTACAAAAGTACAGGATACTCTGCTGGATGAAACATATCTGGTACGTTCCAAATACCTGATTGGCGCCGACGGCGCCCGTTCAAAAATTGCCGAGGACCTGAAGCTACCCTTTGATGGTGAGATGGGACGAAGCGGCGGTTTTAATATTGTGTTTCGCGCAGACCTTTCCAATTATTTTGCACATCGACCCGGCATCATATACATGATGATACAAAATGACGGCACTGGTGTTGGTGGCGTACCGGTGGGTTCGATTCGGTTCGCTGAACCTTGGGACCGCTTTGTCGCCTACTGGGGATATGACGTCAGCAAAGGGGAACCGGAAGTCACTGAAGAACTCTCTCGCGAGATCATTACTCGTCTTGTGGGAGAACCGTTGCCCGACCTGGAAATTGAACACATGGGTCTTTGGACTGTGAATGATATGTACGCGGTGGAGAATACCAAAGGCCGCGTTTTCTGCGCGGGTGATGCGGTACACAGGCATCCGCCATTATGTGGTCTCGGTACCAATACCTGCATAGGGGACGCATACAACCTGTATTGGAAGCTTGCAATGGTGCTGAAAGGGCAGGCTGGTTCTGGTCTTCTGGACAGCTACCAAGCCGAGCGTGTCCCTGTTGCGCGTCAAATCGTAAGCAGCGCCAACAAGGGGCAGGATGAAATCCCAGTGACATTGCAGAAGCTGGGCTTGTTGGAACCCGGAATCACACCGGAGCAGCGCAAGCAACAGTTGGAATCGCGCAAAGATGACACCAAAGAGGCCGCCGCATTGCGCGAGAAGATCATCGATGCCTTTAACATGCAAGCCTATGGCTTTGGCTCCCATGGTGTAGAACTGAATCAGCGCTATGAGTCCTTAGCCATCGTGTCAGATGGTACTCCCGATCCGGGGTTCGAGCGAGACGCGGATATGTATCACCAACCAAGCAGCAGGCCAGGCGCCCATATGCCCCATGCCTGGCTGGTAGAAAGACGAACCGGCAAACGCATTTCTACCCTCGACCTCTGTGGCAAAGGCAAGTTCTCGCTGTTGACGGGTATCTCCGGTGAGGCTGCCTGGAGCGAAGCTGTTGCCCTCGCAAAGGCTGAGCTGGGAATAGAAATCAATCTGCATATTATTGGCCCGGGCCGTACCTATGAAGATTCATACGGATATTTTCGTCAACTAAGAGAGGTCGAGGAGTCGGGAGCATTATTGGTTCGTCCCGATTGCTTTGTTGCTTTCCGAGCCTCAAAAGCAAGTGAATATTCCGCAGGTAAATCGGTTGAAAGTCTCAAAACCATTCTTGACATTGCTTAAGTTAAATCATCATAGCCAAACCGCAAAGCAGTTCTTTGAATGGCGTGTTTGACTTTGAGGAGGATGAAATCATATGGCTGAATTTTTACGAAACTGTTGGTATGTGGCAATGGAATCTACTGAGCTTGTGCATAAAATGTTTCCCCGGCGCATTCTCAATGAGCCCGTCCTGTTCTATCGGGCCATTAACGGAGATGCAGTTGCACTTCGTGATCGCTGTCCCCACCGCCATCTCCCGCTTTCCATGGGAAAACTCATAGGCGACACGGTGCAATGCGGTTACCACGGTATGCAATTCGATTGTAGTGGCAAATGTATCAGGATACCTACCCAGGACACGATCCCTGAAAATGCCAATATCAAACTATATCCACTGGTCGAGAAGTATGGGTTCGTTTGGATATGGATGGGAGACGATGAAAAGGCGGATGAAAGCCTGGTGCCAGAGTGGCAGTCTACTGTGGGAGAAGTCATGGATCTGAACCGGAGGCTTGATCCCGAACTTCACGACTTCTATGACTACAAACATGTCAAGGGCGACTACCGCTTGATGGTGGACAATCTGATGGATCTCAGCCACGTTGGGTTCGTACACGGCTCTACGCTGGGGTCGGAAGAGACATCTATCAGCCAGGCGACCGGCCGGCAGGAGGTCAATGGATTGATCGTTTCAGACTACCGGCAGTCCAGCAGCGTACAAGCTCCGCCCGCCTTTGCCGCCATACTGCCACCTGATATCGGTCTGGTGGACACCTGGAATGACATCCACTTCCACGTGCCGTGTCACTTTATGTTGAGTTTTGGCGCCTCTGCTGCCGGGCAACCCAGAGATACCGGAGCATGCTTTCTGGGCATTCACATACTGACCCCGGAAACACCAGAATCTACACACTACTATTTTGGCTCAATTGATCTTAATAGCGATAGCCCCAAGGCGATAACCGATATGCTGGGTGATGCGGGTCGCTTTGCTTTTGAAGAAGACCTCGTAATTATCGAGGCACAACAAAAAAATCTGGCTGAATTGGATCCAACCGTAGATGGGAAAATCATACTGCAAAGTGACCGGGCAAGTGTTATGGCGCAGAGACTCATAAAAAAGTTTATCAAAGAGGAGGAACAGACACTGTCATGATTAATCCTGACACTAAACCGTTCCAACAAACGGAGTGATTAATTTCACTTACTATAGAAAAATATGAGAGAAATACCATGAGAAATATACAAAAACAGTTAGTCATAACCGCAGTCGCCGGGAGCATGCTTTTTGGCACGTCTCTATCGAATGCGACTGTATTGGAAGAAATCATTGTGACAGCGCAAAAAAGAGAGGAGAACCTTCAGGGAGTACCGGTCGCGGTTTCGGCTATCGCGGGCGAGTTTGTGCAAAAGAATAATGTTTTCGACATCAAGGATATCACTATTCGCATGCCGAATGTGCAGTATGCGCAGTCTCCATTCCAACCTGTCATGACCATTCGCGGTCTCGGCGCAAGTGGCGCGAGCCGTGGTTTCGAGTCACAAATTCCGTTAGTCAATGATGGTATCTATGCCGGGCGTCCCATCCAATTTCTGGCGCCTTTTTTCGATCTTGAACGCGTTGAGGTCGTGAAAGGCCCACAAGCTGTTATGTTCGGAAAGAACGCTACGGCGGGCGTTATCAGTGTCATCGCAGCAAAGCCCACTGAGGAATTTGAAGGTTATATTTCCGGTGGTTATGAGGTTGAATATGACGGTTACCAGGTTGAAGGCGTTCTTTCCGGAGCTGTTTTCGACACACTGGGCGCACGCCTTGCCGTTCGTTATGTGGAAGAAGGCGATTACCTCTTCAATGATGCAACAGGCAGGGATGAAGGCGGTGTCGAAAATTTCGCCATTCGCGGCACGGTGAAATGGGAACCGTCCGACGACTTTGTCTCTACCGTTAAGATAGAACACGCTTCTCGCAAGTTGACCGGGGGAGTAGGCCAGCTTCACTGTGTATTTCCTGGCTTGGATACAGTAACATTTCCAGGGCTGGGCAGTGTTGAGTGTGTGCTTGATGAAACCCTGAGCACTGGTGCACAAGCAGGTCCGCTGACGTTGGCTGAAGACCGCTTCCAGCGGGATAATATTGAAACCCTGAGTGTCACGCTTAACAGCGAATATACGCTGGGTGAGCACGCCATTAATTTCCTGGCAGGCTATTCGAGCTATTACGACCTGGCAAACTCAGGTTCGCCAGACTGGAGCAGCCTGGGGCTTGTTCGCGTCAACCAGGGATCTGACAAAAACCCGGGTGAATATGATCAGTATAGTGCGGAATTACGACTTACATCCCCAACGGGTGCCCGTTTTGAATATATTATCGGAGCTTACTATCAGTACTCCGAAGAGGAGATGCCCCAGGACTTTACGGTTGTCACTCCGTTAGGAATTATCACCGACATCATGGATGTCTCTCAAGACATTGACACCTGGTCAATATTTGGCAGCTTGACCTATAACATTACTGATACGTTGAGCGCATCTGCACAAATGCGATTTACTGATGAAGAAAAAAAATACGACACATTGGTTTACCGCTCTCTGGGCCTACCAGGAGATATCACGCCAATTTTTGTTGACGTTGACACCAATCGTCAGGATGTCGCTCTCCTGAGAAGCTATCAGGATCAGCGAAACGAAGACAATGTGGATTACTCATTAAAGCTGAAATGGGACGTGGCCCAGGATATTATGGCCTACGCATCTTACAGCAAGGCAAGTAAAACCGGCGGATATGACTTCTTTCCTCGCGATAATACACCGACGGGGCCGGCATTAGCCGATCTTGAGTTCGAAGATGAAAGCACTCGTAGCTTTGAAGTGGGAATCAAATCGACCTTGCTTGACGGCTCTGTGCTCTTCAATATAACCGGCTTTTATACCGAATATGATGATATGCAACAGGTGACATTCGATCCTATCCGAGGTGGCTTTGACGTTCGCAATGCAGAAGAAGTAGCTTCAACAGGCTTTGAAGCAGACCTTCAATATGCTGCGTCGGACTCATTAACTCTGGGAGCTGCGGCGGGCTACACGGATGCGAAATTTGAGGTATTTGACAATGTCTCCTGCCCCGCGTTTCCCAATACAGGCAATTGCATGGGTTCGCAAAATATTCGAGACGGTGTCGTTCCATTCGCCCCGGAATGGAGTATCAGCCTGTTTGCCGAAATCGATTATTCAGTTGCTGACTATCTGGCGTCAATACGAATAGAAGCCAATTACACCGACGATTTGCTGTTCCAGGTCGACCAGGACCCAGCCGATTCAAGAGAAGAACACTGGATTGCCAATCTGCGCGCAGCTCTAACACCACCTTCTGAGCGTTGGGAGTTATCTCTTGTGGCGAAAAACCTGTTTGATGAGGACCGCGTGCTTCAATATTCGGATGACTCTGTCATAAATGCTGTAGTTCCGGCCACCTCTGCGCACCTCGGTATTGTACGACCCGGGCGTACGCTCTCAATGCAAATGAGGGTGAATTTCTAGGGTAATGTAAAGCTATCTCGAAGTATATACACACCGGTTGCAATTTTTATAATTGTAACCGGTTCATTTTTATTTTATCCGGAATGCACTAAACAAAAGCTTGTATTGTTACGGGTGCTATTTTCAGCTTGCTCAAATAACTCCTTTTTTCATTTTATAAGATAATTGTGCGCGTGATATGCCTATCATTCGGGCCGCTTTGGTAACATTGCCCTCACACTGAGACAGTGCTTCGGCGGCAATTTCAATATTCAGATCTTCCACAGATATATTCCTGCTTGCCAGCAAGTTAACAAGTCCCATAATATCAATCCGTTCTGTTTCAGAAGTATTTTCTTTCCGAGGGCTGGAAACAGTATTGGAAGAAGTTTTCTTGAGCATACGAAGCGGCTGTTCAGCGCTCTGTGCCTCCCAATCACCGTCATCCCCGGACTTATGGGTAAAAAGATGAAACGTATCAATAGTCTCTTCCTGGTTGGCTAGAACAACCCCTCTCTCTATTACATTTTCCAATTCGCGAATATTTCCCGGCCAATCGTAGTTAAGAATATCTTCGAAAGCTTGGGATGTCAGACGACTGACTTTTTTGCCATGTCGCCGGGAGAATTTTCTCAGACACATCTCCACCAGATCCGGTAAGTCATCAAGGCGCTTGCGTAGCGGTGGTACCTGAATAGGGAATACATTGAGCCGATAAAAAAGATCTTCTCTGAATTTACCCTTTCTGATCAAGCCTTCCAGATTATCGTTTGTCGCAGCAATCACCCTGACATCAACATTCAGGGTCTTGTTGCTGCCAAGGTGTTCCATGTCGCCAGTTTGCAGAATTCGCAGTAGTTTACTTTGCGCTGTAAGGGGAAGTAGACTGATTTCATCCAGGAAAATGGTTCCCTGATGGGCTGCTTCAAAACGGCCGCTGCGGGACTGGAGAGCGCCGGTGAATGCCCCTTTTTCCACCCCGAACATTTCAGATTCCATAAGTTGTTCCGGAATAGCTGCACAATTGACCTCGACAAAGGGTTTGTCTTTGCGTGAACTTTGACTGTGAATCTCCTTGGCCAACAAAGTCTTACCGACGCCGCTTTCCCCCAACAAAAGGACAGATGCAGATGTGGGGGCAACCCGTTGAATTCGATGAAGAACAGTGTTGAAGACGGCTGACGAACCAACAGCCGAGGATTGTATATTGGAGGACTTATCATACTGGCGGTGAATTTTATGTTGCCTAATGGACTTGTCACGGGTGGTTTTTCCAGTGGTTGCAGACACAAAAGATCTATCCGGGCTGACTTGCTCCCACTCTTCTACCGGTCTGGCGACAGCATGACACCGTTCATGTCCCATGGCGCGGCATTCCAGTTCACGAACTTCAATCTTGCGACCGGAAAGCGTCGACATAAAACCTTCGGAGTATCCCACTTCCATCCAGCAAGCTGGCATCGATCCAATGCCATAGGCCTGAATATGGATATCGGCCTCTACAGAGTCTTCCCAGTGTACCTGGGTATTAAAGGTATCCTCTTCGGGCAACATCTGGCCACCAGAATGCTCGGACCACAAAAAACCTTTAATCGCGTGTAACTGAGGCCCTGCAGCAAGCTGCTGCAAAGTGCCTTTGTCTTTCCGTATTTCCCGGGCGAGGCGAGCATCCTGCGCACCTGAGATATATCCAAACCGTGATATAAGTTCTTTGGCCGCAGCAAAACCTATGGTTTCAATCAAATCACGGCGAAACGCTCCGAATGCATCGGCGTCAACAAGAAACATGCGTTGATTGCCAAGCCAGATAAGCCCCTTTTTCGGATCAAAATTGAGTTCGGCGAAAAGGTCTTCAGTCCCAGGCAGAATGTTTTCAGGGTTCATAACTATTGCCAATTTTTATTGGGATTGACAAATTATCAGGCGTTTCAAGGTTAGCACACTACTACTCCCACTCTATCGTCGCCGGCGGCTTGCTCGAAATATCGTAGACGACCCGAGAAACGCCGTCCACCTCGTTCATGATGCGTTCGGAGACTTCCTGCAGGAACTCGTCCGGCAGGCGCGCCCAGCGTGCGGTCATGAAATCCACGGTTTCCACGGCGCGCAGGGCTATCACGTAGTCATAGTGGCGGGCATCGCCCTTCACGCCTACGGACTTGACCGGCAGGAACACCGCAAATGCCTGGCTGACGCTATGGTACAGGTCATGCCGTCTTAGCGCGCGCAGAAATATGTCATCGGCCTGGCGCAGGATGTCCGCGTACTCCTTTTTTACTTCGCCGAGGATCCGCACTCCCAAGCCCGGTCCAGGAAACGGATGACGGCCGATGAGTTCTTCCGGCAATCCGAGCTGTCTGCCCAGTTTGCGCACTTCATCCTTGAACAGTTCCCGCAGCGGCTCGATCAGTTTCAGGTTCATGCGCTCCGGCAGTCCGCCGACGTTATGATGTGATTTGATGACATGGGCTTTACCGGTGCCGGCGCCGGCAGACTCGATCACGTCCGGGTAGATGGTGCCCTGGGCCAACCATTTCTCGTTCCGGAGTTTCCTGCCCTCTTCCTCAAAGATGGCAATGAACTCGCGGCCGATGATCTTGCGCTTATCTTCCGGGTCAGTGACACCTTTGAGTTTTTGCAGGTAGCGTTGCTCGGTATTGACCCGGATAACACGAATGCCCATATGCCGGGAGAAGGTCTCCACTACCTGGTCGCCCTCATTGAGGCGCAGCAGGCCGGTGTCGACGAAAATACAGGTGAGCTGGTCCCCGATTGCCTGGCGCAGTAACGCCGCAGTGACCGCGG
This sequence comes from Gammaproteobacteria bacterium, assembly GCA_965221335.1. Lineage (GTDB taxonomy): Bacteria > Pseudomonadota > Gammaproteobacteria > Eutrophobiales > Eutrophobiaceae > JAAXHV01. Next base: position 824,485 of record CBDCSC010000006.1, read on the forward strand.
AATCGACGCCGCCGGACAACGCCAGCAACACCTCGTCATCGCCTACCCTGGCGCGCGTGTCCGCAACGGCGTGCGCAATGATATTGTCGGGTGTCCAAAGCGTATCGCAACCCGCTATATCACAAACGAAACGGCGCAGGATAGCCAGCCCCTGACGGGTGTGGGTGACCTCGGGATGGAACTGCAGGCCGTAAAACCCCCGCTCCTCGTCCGCCATGCCGGCAATCGGTGAGTTGTCCGTGGAGGCAATGCGCTTGAAGCCCGCAGGCAGTTCATCGACCTTGTCGCCATGGCTCATCCATACATCCAACAGGCCATGTCCTTGCGCGTTCGTCTCATCCTGTATATCGCGTAACAGGCGTGAATGCCCGCGCGCCCTGACCTTGGCATAACCGAACTCGCGCAGGCTGGAAGCGCCGACCTGCCCTCCCAACTGCTGAGCCATGGTCTGCATGCCGTAGCAGATGCCGAGCGCCGGCACGCCCAGTTGGAATACGATATCCGGGGCGCGCCAACTGTTGGAACCGGTTACCGATTCCGGACCGCCGGACAGTATCACCGCCTTCGGGTTGAAACGCCTTATTACCGCTTCATCCAGGTCGAACGGGTAAATCTCGTTGTAAACACCCAACTCGCGCACGCGCCGGGCTATGAGCTGGGTATATTGCGAACCGAAGTCCAGGATCAGGACTTTGTCATTGTGGATATCGTACATTGGGAGTTAACATGGATGAACAGGATATACAGGATATGATTTAGGATGATCATCCAGTTCTTTAACAAGAGTTCTACCAGTTCACTGGGAAAAACAAAAGAGATATTCATGTTTCATCATCCTGAAATATCTTGAAAAACAAGATCATAATCCTGTATATCCTGTTCATCCATGTGAATCACACGCGGTAATTTGGCGGTTCTTTGGTGATGGTCACATCATGGGCGTGGCTCTCTTTCATGCCTGCCCCGGTGAGTTTGACGAAGTTGGACCGGTTACGCATTTCCTCCAGGTTGTCACAGCCCGTGTAACCCATGGCCGCTCTCACACCCCCTGTCAACTGGTGTACGATCGCATTCAGTGGCCCCTTGTACGGCACCCGTCCCTCAATCCCTTCCGGCACCAGTTTTTCAATCTCATCGTTCTCCTGGAAATAGCGGTCGGATGAGCCGTGTTGCTGGGACATCGCACCCACGGAACCCATTCCCCGGTAAGTCTTGTAGGAACGCCCCTGAAACAGTTCGACCTCGCCCGGGGCCTCTTCGGCGCCGGCAAACAAGCTGCCGATCATAACCGACCAGGCGCCCGCGGCCAGTGATTTGGCGATGTCGCCGGAGTAACGGATGCCACCGTCGGAGATGAACGGGATATCGGTTCCCTTCAGGCTCTTGGTTACATTGGCGACGGCTGTGATCTGCGGCATGCCGACACCGGTCACGATACGAGTGGTGCAAATTGAGCCAGGGCCTACACCAACTTTCACTGCATCGGCGCCGGCTTCGACCAGGGCTTGTGCACCGTCTCCGGTCACCACATTACCGGCAATCACTTCGCAGTCAGGATAGTCCGACTTGATAGCCCTGACGGCTTGCAGCACCCCTTCGGAGTGGCCGTGGGCGGTATCCACCACCAGCACATCCACGCCTGCGGCGACCAGGGCGGCCACCCGCTCGCTGGTGCCGGGACCGACACCCACTGCGGCGCCCACCCGCAAGCGCTCATCCTCATCCTTGCAGGAGTTCGGAAACTCCCTGGCCTTGTGAATATCCTTCACCGTGACCATGCCCTTGAGTTCGAAGCTGTCGTTGACCACCAGGACTTTTTCGATCCTGTGCTTATGCAACAACGAGATGATCTCCTCGGCGCCGGCGTCTTCCTGGACCGTGACCAGGCGTTCCTTGGGCGTCATGATGTTGGCGACGGGATCATCGTAGCGGGTTTCAAAGCGCAAGTCCCTGCTGGTCACAATCCCCACCAGGTCAGAACCATCCACCACGGGCACGCCTGATATGTTGTTTGCATGGGTGACCTGCAGCACTTCGCCAATGCTGGTCTGCGGGCTGACGGTGACCGGGTCCCGGATCACTCCGGCCTCATATTTCTTCACCTGCAACACCTCCCTGGCCTGCTGCTCGGGACTCATATTCTTGTGAATGATCCCCATCCCGCCCTGCGCCGCCAACGCAATGGCCAGGCGCGCCTCAGTGACCGTATCCATGGCCGCCGAGATAATCGGAATATTCAAGCTGATGCGTCGGGTAAGGCGAGTCTCCAGGCTGACCTGCCGGGGCAGAACCCGGGAATGAGCCGGGATTAGCAGGACATCGTCAAAGGTGAGGGCTTCATCGATAATTTGCATGACCTATTATACAATAAGCCAGTGTCGGGAACAAATTAAAACAGCCTATTCAGTGGAATAATGTGTCGCCTGGAGGCGACTCGTTGTTTCACTGGATTCCCGCTTGCGCGGGAATGGGATAGGGGCACTCACGTGAATGCTACCACAGTACCACTCCCGCCCCTGCTCAACGCCATACAGGGGTAGGCTGAAAAGCGGGAGTCCAGTCAAATTCTGTGTCGACTGATAGGCGACCCTTTGTTCCACTGGATTCCGGTTTGCACGGGAATGGTACAAGGCGCAAGGTAGCCCATAAAACTTAGCCCATAAAACTTACACAGCAAATAAGCCTTAAGGCAGGAAACAAGAGTGGCAGAACCACAACGCGATATCTACAGTATCACCCGCCTTAACCGCGAGGTCAGGGCTGTGCTGGAAGACAGTTTTCCGCCTTCGTTATGGGTGCGCGGCGAGATTTCCAACCTGGCGCGCCCTGGGTCCGGCCACATTTACTTCTCCCTGAAAGACAAGCATTCCCAGGTTCGTTGCGCGCTGTTCCGAAGCGCCAGCCGCCATTTGCGCGTCCCGCTGGAGAACGGCCAGGAAGTCCTGGTCAGGGCCGGCGTCAGCCTGTACGAAGGTCGGGGCGAATTCCAGTTGATAGTGGAACACCTGGAACCTGCCGGCGCCGGCGCCCTGCAACAGGCTTTTGAACAACTGAAACAACGCTTGCTGGAAGAGGGATTGTTCGCAGAGGAGCATAAACAACCGCTACCGGCATTTCCCGACACGATCGGGGTCATCACTTCCCCCACGGGCGCCGCGCTCAGAGATATCATCCATGTCCTGGGAAGACGTTACCCGCGCGCCGGTGTTATCGTCTACCCTGTTCCCGTGCAGGGTGAAGATTCAGCCCGGCAGATTGCGCAAGCCATAGATGAAGCCAACCAGCGCCGGGAATGCGACGTGTTGATCCTCGCCCGGGGCGGCGGTTCCCTGGAGGACCTGTGGTCGTTCAACGAGGAGGTCGTTGCCAGGGCGATCTACAATTCGTTGCTTCCGTTGGTCAGCGGCATCGGTCACGAGATAGACTTTACCATCGCAGATTTTGTCGCCGACCAACGCGCACCCACGCCTTCGGCTGCGGCTGAGCTGGTCAGTCCTGACAGCGCCACATTGCTGTCCAACCTGAGCATCCTGGATTCGCAACTGTGCCGGCGTGCCGATCAACTGCTGACTGCCCTACAACGCCATATTGAACAACTCGCCAAACGGCTGCCCCGCCCTGTTTACCTGTTACAGAACATGGCGCAGCGCATGGATGACCTGGCAATTCGACTGAGACTGGCGCTGGATAACCATATCGCGTTACGCCGGATTCGCCTGAACCGGTTTGCCGACGTTCTCAGAAGCACGAGTCCAGTGCGGCAACTGGCAAGTTATCGCAACAAATGCGCAGAACTGGAAAACCAACTGCAAAACCATCTTATGCGCAGCCTGGAGACAAGAAAAAAACAACTGGACTACCTGTCCCACTCCCTGTTAACCATCAGCCCGCTAGCCACCCTGGAACGGGGCTATGCCATCGTCACGGATGAGAAGGACAACATCGTACGCCGGGCGGATCAATTAAAGGAAAATACAGAGATCAAAACCCGCTTCTCCAAGGGAAGCATTCGGTCAACAGTGCGTACAATCGATACGGAGAAATAAAGACGTAAGGAAACTCTGACTTAATCTCAGAGGCTCCTTAAGATTGTGATATCCTGTTACCGTAAGGGCAGCCGCATATTTTGAATTCAGACACCCGCTGTGCCGTTTATGCGCCATTAATCGGTCATTTGTTTCGACTGGACAATGATTCAAATTCAAAGTATTTTTTGGAATGTAAACATGAAGAGTGAACCGACAAACAAATTATCAACAGCGCTACTATTGCCGATTCTAGAAGAGTCAGAGGAAGAACTGTTTGAAAGAAATCCTGACAATGGGAGACCATTGTCTAATGATGAATTTGCTCAACTCTCCGAACGAACGGAAATACGGGCTAAATCTCAGTAGCCTGCAGGTCAGCATGGTACGAGGAGCGCACCATCGGCGCGCTGGCCACGCTGGTAAACCCCAGTTGCCTGGCGTACTCACCCAGTTCGGCAAACTCTGACGGCTGCACGAATCGCTCGACCTGGAGGTGGTAGCGGCTTGGTTGCAGGTACTGGCCCAGGGTCAGCATGTCGCAGTCGTGTTCCCTGAGATCGCGCAGTACCTGCTTCACGTCGTCAATCTCTTCGCCCAATCCCAGCATGAGGCCGGATTTTGTCGGTATCTCCGGACTTTGCGCCTTGAACCTGCGGATCAGTTCCAGCGACCACTCGTAATCGGCGCCGGGCCGGGCCTTGCGATACAGCGCAGGGGTGGTCTCCAGGTTGTGGTTGAACACATCGGGCGGCGCCTCGCCCAGGCGTTCCAGCGCAATCTCCATGCGCCGGCGGAAGTCCGGAGTCAGAATTTCGATACGGGTGGTAGGGGTCTTACGGCGCACGGCCCTGATACAATCCCTGAAATGCCCGGCCCCGCCGTCGCGCAGGTCGTCCCGGTCCACGGAAGTAATCACAACGTATTTTAGCCCCATGATCTTAACGGCGTCGGCCAAATGTTCCGGTTCGTTTTCATCCAGGGGTTGCGGGCGACCATGGGCCACGTCACAGAACGGGCAACGCCGGGTGCAGGTATCGCCCATGATCATGAAGGTGGCGGTCCCGCGCGCAAAGCACTCACCCAGGTTGGGACAGGATGCCTCCTCACAGACCGTATGCAGAGAGCGTTCCCGCAACAGCCGCTTCAATTCGATTACCTTGGGATCCGTCGGCGCTTTCGCCCTGATCCAGTCGGGCTTTCTCGGCGCTTTACCTTCCATGGGGATCACCTTTACGGGGATGCGCGCGGTTTTGAATTTGCCGCGCCGCTCTTCTTTTGTCAGGTTTTCCAGTGCTGCTGTCTTCATCTTTACTATTCTCAGGGAAGCTCTGACTGAATCAGAAACCGGCCTCAAGTGTCAGTTTACACCATCTGTAGGAAGCGCCCAGGCCAGCGACAAACTGCTGTGCCGACTGCGGCTCGCGAGTGACGGCATCAATGATGGGCACGGTATCGCCGCCAGCAGTCAGGCTTTTGGCTTTTTCGCGCGGCGACGAGCGACGTGGAATAATAGTCCGCCGATGAAGGTGATCGTAACGGCTGTGATCAGTGCTATGTTCATGGTGAATCCTCCAGGCTGCCTAACCACATGAGTGCGAGACCGAGCAGGCAGCAGATGCCGGCCAGTATGGGGTTTGCATTCTCGAGCAGGGTTCCAATGACGCCGGCTGCGGTCAGGATCACTCCGAGGTGGCGTTGGCCCTCAGCGAGACGTTCCGGGTTAACACGTTGCATCGCTTAAAGTATAGCAGATCAGGTCAGTGATGGGCAGGTGATTTGAGGTCATGAACCTTTATGGGAATGGTAGATGGCACAGGTGAATTACAAAAACTAAGAAGTTGCATTAATCATTTCGACCTCGTTTAATGGAAACTGTTGCAGCAGGCAGGGCAAAAATAGCTTAACCGCTTCACCGACCGTCATATCCACGCCATGATCCGCCAGTTGGGTGACCTCCAGTCCGGGATAACCGCAGGGATTGATGCGCCGGAACGGTGACAAGTCCATGTTTATGTTCAGGGCCAGTCCGTGGTAGCAACATCCTTTCCTCACCCGCACACCCAGGGCTGCGATCTTGCTGTCGGCCAGGTACACACCCGGCATACGCGGACGGCGGCGCCCGTCCAGGTCGAACATTGCCAGGAAATCAATGACCGCCTGCTCCAGCAGATTGACGTACTCTTTAATGGACATTTCCATCCGTTTCAGGTCAAGTAACGGGTAGACAACCAATTGTCCGGGGCCATGGTAGGTCACCTGCCCGCCCCGGTCGGTTTTGTGTACCGGAATGACCCCTGGGTCCAACAGGTGCTCAGCCTTGCCGGCCAGGCCGAGGGTAAATACCGGCTCGTGTTCCAGGCACCAGATTTCATCCTCGCTGTGCGGGCCGCGCCGGTCTGTCAATGCAATCATGCCGTCATAAATTGCCTGGTATTCCTGCAGGTCGAATTGTCGGATTAAGACCTTGCTCACTGATGTTTCACATGGATGGACAGGATATTCAAAAAATGCTGTATGATAGCGATGATATCGGACATACCGTAATTTCAGTTTAATCCAACGCAGTCAGAAAACCTTATGTTATAGGAGACGCTCATGAAGTTCTCAACTTTGTGGTTACCATTTATCCTGGTTATCGGCATTGCATTCATGCAGGCCACGCTGGTCCGGGCCGATTCCGCATCCACTGAGGTCATTGAAACCTGTCCCATGCCGGAAAAGCCTTCCATCCCGAACGGACTGAAGTCCAGCGAGGAAGAAATGCTGACCGCGCAACGGAGCATCAAGGACTATATTGCCAGCGGCGAGGCCGTATTAACCTGCCTTGATGGACTCAAACAAAGCTGGGGAGAGACCGCCACTGAGGAGCAATTGCAGATCAACAACCTGTTCCACAATAAAATGGTGGATGAAATGCAGTCAATTGGCGAGCTGTTCAATTCGGCTGTCAGGGCGTACAAGGGCAGAAACCAGTAAATTGTTGTCAACCCGCGGCGCCCCTAAACCCTCATAACCGGGCAAGCCGTGAGGTATTGTTTTATTTCGCATGAAAGCGCTGGAAATTAATCGCCTGGAAAAAACCTACGGGAATGGTTTCCAAGCGCTGAAGGGAATCGACCTGGACGTGGATGAAGGTGATTTCTTCGCGTTGCTGGGTCCTAATGGCGCCGGCAAATCCACGACCATCGGTATTATCACCTCGCTGGTTACCAAAACTGCGGGCAGCGTCAGAATTCTCGGGCTGGACATTGAAACCCATGCCACCGAGAGTAAATCCCGGCTCGGCATCGTCCCCCAGGAGGTCAACTTCTCGCTGTTTGAGACTTGCATCAATATCCTGCTGAACCAGGCCGGATATTATGGAATCGGCCGCAAACAAGCATACAAAAGGGCGGAGAAATACCTCAAACAACTGGGAATGTGGGAGCGGCGCAACCAAATCTCCCGTACCCTGTCCGGCGGGCTCAAACGCCGCCTGATGATAGCCAGGGCGCTGATCCATGAGCCGGAACTGTTATTGCTGGATGAACCGACTGCCGGAGTGGATGTGGAACTGCGCCGTTCCACCTGGGATTTTCTGAAAGAGATCAATCGCAACGGCACGACCATTGTCCTCACCACCCATTACCTGGAAGAGGCAGAGAGCCTGTGCCGGAACATTGCCATTATCGACAAGGGAGCGATCATCGAATACGGCGATAAAAAAGACCTGCTGGCCCAATTGCATTCGGAGACGTTTATCCTGGACCTGGTCAGTCCCATCGAGAAATTGCCGGAAATGCCGTTCCTGGATATACGCCAGATCGACCCGATGACCCTGGAAGTAGTCATCAACAAGGAACAGAATGCCAACGCCGTGTTCGAAATGCTGTCTGAACACTGGATTATCGTGAGCAGCATGCGCAACAAGACCAATCGCCTGGAAGAGTTGTTTATCCGCTTACTCGACGACAACGGACAGGAAAATGCCTCCTGATCGCCTTTTCATCGCCTACAGGACGATCGTTTCCAAGGAGATCACCCGGTTCATGCGCATCTGGTCGCAAACCATCCTGCCCGCGGCGATCAGCATGGCGCTGTACTTCATCATTTTCGGCAACCTGATCGGCCCCCGCATCGGCGTGATGGGCGGGTTTTCCTACATGGAGTTCATTGCCCCCGGGATCATTATGATGTCGATCATCAACAACGCTTATTCCAATGTCTCCTCGTCTTTCTTCGGGGCGCGCTTTCAGCGCCACATTGAAGAGATGCTGGTCGCGCCCATACCGTACTGGATAATCCTCGCGGGTTACATCTCCGGCGGGGTGCTCAGGGGCCTGATGGTAGGCATGATCGTAACGGTCATAGCGCTGTTTTTCATCGGTTTGCCTTCGGTTTACAGTCCTGTCATCGTCATCAGCACCGTGGTCCTGACCTCCGTCCTGTTCTCCCTGGGCGGTTTTCTCAACGGCATGTTTGCGAACAACTTCGATGACATCTCCATCATTCCGACGTTTGTTCTGACCCCGCTGATATACCTGGGCGGCGTGTTCTATTCCATAGACCTGTTGCCGGACATCTGGCAATCAATCTCCCGGGCCAACCCGATACTGTACATGGTAAACGCGTTCCGCTACGGCTTCCTGGGCGTCTCCGACATCAGCATCGAGGTCGCATTCATTATCATCCTGCTGTTTATCCTGATCCTGTCGTCCCTGTCCCTTTACCTGTTACATCGCGGAGCGGGGATAAAGACCTAACGTTACAAATCCAGCACTAGCAAATCGCTTTTGGAACGGGAGCAGCACAGCGTCATCTGGTCGTTGGCTGCCTTTTCCTCATCGGTTTGAAACATGTCATTATGCTCCGGTTCCCCTTCCAGGACGCCCGTCAGGCAGGTGCCGCAGATGCCTTGTTCGCAGGACACGGGGATGATGATCCCATGTTCGCCCAATGCATCGACGATCCTGACGCCGTCTTCAACGGTAATTACCTCACCACTGCTTGCGATTTTTACTTTAAACATTTCCTTATCTCCCAAGGCTTCGAATCAGTCACCGATTAACTAACCACCCAAGTCAGCTTGGCTGCGTAGAACTCTTACACAATAGTTGTTCAGACTCTCGTTTGCTTTCAAGGACTCAATCACGAGGCGTTGATGGAGTTCTGGTCCGACTCGCAGATTAAATTTGCCGGAATATTTTTTGCCTGCTACTGCCGGTGGCAATGGCGTATTGTCCAAATGGTGGATTTCAATCCATTCTTCGATTAGTTTGCTCAGTTCCTGATATACCTCAGTCTCATTTTGGCCATGGATTCCCCCGAGCGTCAGGCCAGGCGCCCTGCCAATATAGCACTGATCTTCTTCAGACCATTCTACAATTCTGAGATACCGATCAGCTTTTTTCATCACTAATCAATTGAAGTGCTTGTTTCACGTCTTTAACCTGATAATGCTTCGCATCATCACCTGTCTTGCCACTAATTGTAATATTCAATCCGACCGGGTGCCTGAAATTACGGTGGCTACCCTTCCCTCCTCGGTCAACAAAACCGTATCGTTTTAGTTCGTTGATCAAATCCCTAACTTTAGGAGGCATTGTGACATAGTACTATAACGGTACTATAAATCAAGTATATAATCCCGGACTAAATACCATTTCGGGAATAACCACCTCCCACGCGTCGCACTTTGCGCGATCCTGGTATTGTGGTTCTGACTGTTCTCGAGTGCGCGTGATGACGGCAAATACGCTGGCGGACAGGCAGCGCATACCCGCCGGAGGGGTGAACCCATTGGCGAGGCGCCCTACCCGCTTGCCGTGCTGGTTCAACAATTCCCAAGCCGCGCTATCACTGGCCCGTACTGTTAATGGCTCTCCCGGCAGCAGCGCGGCAATGTCTTTATGCACGCGATACCGTAAATTAAAGCGGCCGGCAAATCCCAGGTCAATATCCTTCAGGCTGAGTTGCTGATACACATGTCCAAGTTCCGGGGCTTGCGGCGGCAGGTCAATCGGGTTCCGATAAAATACGGAAGCACAGTCCCGCAGTGAACCTTGCAGGTTGTGATTTTGCCCGAGACGCGCCAGTGTCAGGGTATGCCGTGCACGGGTCATGGCCACGTAATATAACCTGCGCGGCGCGTCACGGTCTTCATTGCGATTGGTTTTACTCCAACCGCCATCCAACACTACCACGTGATCGAATTCAAGACCCTTGGCGCGATGCGCGCTCAACAAGAGCAGCCCTTGCTGGCGCTTGCGGACTTCCCTGCCCCATTCCGCGAGCCATTCAATAAAGTGCGCTACCGGTGTCTTCTTGTCGCCGATTTCGTGCGTGCGCCCATTCACGGGAGTCTGTAGTGAATGCGCTTCCCCGGACACTGTTTCCGAAGCGCCGATTTCCAATGCGTAGTCATCCACTGCTTCCCGCAACAGGTCAAACCAAGGCCCCTGCTGCCGGGTATTCAGCCAGTCATAAATTTCCGCAGTCTCGACCAGGGTCCTGTTCTTCAACAAGCTTAACAGCGCCTGGGTCTCTCTCAATCGCCAGAAATTCAGAGAATCTTCATTGCCGCTTTGCACCGGTATGTTATGCAGTTCGCAGAATGCGCGCACCGGGTCAAGATACTTCCATTCACGGGCAATCACCGCGCAGGCCGACCAGTCCCAGCCCTCGGTGAGCGTGGACAGCCGTTGCAACTCCAGCATAATGGTCTGCGCTTGGGATACGGGTGTTGCTCCTGCCGGCAGGATTTGCACTTTCCCTGCGACCACCGGGTCTTGCTTGCTCCAGACCCCTCCCGGCGCTTCTTTTTTTCGGGCCGTATTAATCTTGATCGGGTGTCCTGCTTTCATGCGTTGTTGCGCCGGTTCAATCAGCGCATTGGCTGCGTTGATGATATGGGCAGTAGAACGAAAGTTTTCCGTCAGGTACATGGGGCTGGCCCCGTAGTCTTTATCAAAACGGCGGATAAACTCCACCGAAGCGTTCTTGAAGGCATAGATATTCTGGTCGTCATCGCCCACCGCAAACAGGGCCAGCTTGTCATCCTCACTGGATAAGCTCCGGCCGGCTAGCGCCGCGATCAGTTCATATTCTTCGCTGCCGATATCCTGATACTCATCGACCAGGATCCAGCGGTAACCGGCCAGGAGCCGTTCCCGCTGTTGTTCGCGCCATTCCTGTTGTTCGTCAATATCCTCCGACTGCAACCTGTCTCCGCGTAACAGCGCTGCGGCTTCCTTCATCAGGTCATGGAAAATGTGATCTCCAGGGGTGTCAGTACGTTCGCTGAAACTGGCGCCTACCAGGCGCATTGCCAGGCTGTGACAGGTCAGAATCATCACTCCTTTGGCATCCGCGCCGACCAGCTTTGCCAGCCGGCGGCGGATCTCGATGGCTGCATGGCGGTTGTAGGTCAAGGCCAGTATGCCGCGCGGGTTTTCGCGCCGGACGCGCAGCAGGTAGGCGATACGATGCACCAGCACGCGCGTCTTGCCGGAACCCGGACCGGCCAATACCAGCATGTTGGACTGCTCCCGGTTGTCGGCAACAATACGTTGTTGAACCGGATGATTCAGATATTCGACGATACGACGCCAGGACTCCGGCGTGGTCTGCCTGCCAATTTCCTTATCGGCGCCGGGAAGCCACTGGTCCAGGAATTTTCCCTGCTTCAGTTTGAAGTAGTCCAGCGCCAACCGCAGCGCCTGTTGAATATCTTCAAGACCAAGTTGCGCGTACAGTTGCATGATATGAATCTGGATGACCTGTTCCTGGTAATGGATTTTCAGTGGCTCGAAATCGGCGTTGCCAAAGCCGCGCTTGTCCTGTTTCAGCCGTAGGGTCATGGCCGGACGAAATACCGCCAGCCCTTTGTTCAGGCGTATGACTTCCTGTTCATGCAACCACAGCAGGGCGCGTTCCAGCAGTTTGTCAGGCTGCTTGATTTGCTTGCTGTTGAACTCAATATCGGACTCGATGGCTTGCAACAGCTTGCCAAGGGTTGTTTCGGCCAACAGGTCTGTGCCCCGGCGACCGGTGGGAAGGCTGGCAAGCAGGTGGTTCAGCAAACAAGCAGCGGCTTTGCGCCGCAATTCGGCTGTTTTTTCCAATGCCGACCACTCCCGTTGCAGTGTTACCTCGACCGTATCCTGATCCAGTTTGCGTACGCTGAGGCTGCCGCCTCCACCTCCCTCCCCGCGACCATCCGCAGCAAGACTGCGCAGAATGCGCAGCAACCGTCCCGGCAATGCCTGCTCATGGCCGGCATCCTTCAACTGCTGGTTGAGCAGCCGCAGGTGCAGCAGCGATTTATCGCCCTTACCCAAGTCCGGCGCCGCCAACCTTAGTTGTTGAATTAATGAACGTTCGAGCGCCTCTGCCGCCCCGATGCGCTTGCTTGATGCGCGTTCCACTCCCACATGCACATAAGCCGTCAGTGCGGTGTCGTTGCTGGCGATCCCCAACCTCTCCAGGTCGTATAAGGCCTTGCCTACCTGCTCCGCATTCAGGCCGGCAGCGCCGATCAATTCGTCGGTTGAAATACCTTCATCCGGATCAGCCTGCAGCAGGGTTTCCACGATCCGCAGCAACTTCTCGCGATAATCAGCCCGCATCGGCGCTTTGCTGAGCTGTTTACGCGCTTGTTCCGTCGAATTCACCCGCAGGGATGATGGAAATACCTGCACCCGGTTCTCGTCCCGCTGCAGCAGATCTGCTTCCTCCAGCCAGGCTATCGCCGTGCGCACCCGGGTGTCGTCTGTCGTGGAGTCGCGTTGGAATATATCCTCTTGCTCGTCCAGCAAAATTTCACCGGCGGTGGCCACGACTTCACCTCCGGTGTGCTTTTTTCGGTCAAGACGGCGTAGCGCCCGCAGGATGCTGTGAATTTCCCGCCGGTTAAGCCGGGACCGGCTCGACAGCATGAATTGCTGCTCAATGTCTTCCTCTGTGTAAAACAGGACACAGCGCGCCTGCTCCCGGTCGCGTCCGGCGCGCCCTGCCTCCTGCAGGTAGTTTTCCAATGAACCGGGGATGTCCGCATGCACGACCAGGCGCACATCCGGTTTATCAATGCCCATTCCAAACGCGTTGGTGGCGACGATCACCCGTGATTCCCCGCCGATAAACCGCTGCTGCGTCTCCTTCTTTGTCTCCGGCTGCAATCCCGCGTGGAAATAGTCCGCGGCAGTCTCCTTGACGCACAGAAATTCGGCCAACTCCTCGGTATCTCTGCGCGTGGCGCAATAGACAATCGCGCCGCCGGTCTCTGCTTGTGCCAGGCAATCCCTGACCACATTGTGGACATGGAAGTTCTTTTCAGGAGCGGAGGTCGGAATCACTTCAAAATCCAGGTTGGCGCGCTGCGCGCCGCCGTCAAACACTGTCAGGTCAACACCCAGTTCCTTTTGCATATGCTCCAGAATATCCGCGACAACATCCGGTTTGGCCGTAGCAGTCAGGCAGATCAAAGGCGGCACCGGCTCCTGCTCGGCCTTTTCTCGAATGAAACGCGCCACATAACGGTAATCAGGACGAAAATCATGCCCCCACTTGGAAACGCAGTGGGCCTCGTCCAGTACCCAGGCGCCGATCTCCCGTTGCGCCAGCGCGCGGCGCACGGAACGATTACGCAACTGCTCAGGCGAGATGATCAGAATGCCGGCATCTCCCAGGCGCACCTTATCCAACGCATCTGCGCGCTCAGGCAAGGACAGCATTCCATTGATCGTGACACAACAACCAATGCCATGTTTCTCCAGGCCTGTTACCTGGTCGGACATCAGCGCCACCAGCGGAGAAATGGCCACGGTGAGCGCGCCGGTTTTGTCATATCGCGACAATGCCGGGATCTGGTAGCACAGGGACTTGCCTGTGCCAGTGGGCAGGATTCCCAGCACATGCTCGCCTTTGAGCGCCGCTTCGACAATGGATTGCTGCATGGGGCGGCCTTGCCCGTCTGCCGGTTCGGGGCGAAATTCGTTAAATCCAAACCAGCGTTTAAGCTCCTTTTTTGCATCATGCCGTTCCCGGCACCAATCACATGCAGGGTCTGTACAGGCCTGATCGCGCAGGCGGCGTACCAGTTTTCCCGCGTCAGGAAACTGGTGGCGTACCCAGGGCGGCATCACCGAGTTGCCGCCGGCTACAGAGAGCCAGGCCAGCGCATACGCCAGGGGCCACGCAAGCGCGCTACCGGCCTGCATGGTAATCTCCGTTGCCTGGGTGATACAGCCCTGTTCAGCCAACAGTCTTTGCAACGCCGCGCCGGCTTGCTTATCGGAAGGCCTGGAATCGTTGCGGATACCAGTGAACACGGCATCAAAACCAGCGCTATTTGCGGTTGCGGTAACCAACCAGTGCCAGGCCGCCAACAGGTCGGGCGCGGTCTCGGCCAAAGCCTGGCGCTGGTCGTAAAATAGTTTCAGCGCAAGTCGGGAATCCAGCAACGGATCATTCAGGCGTCCGCTCTTAAGTTGCCCATCCTGGTAATGTTTCACCAGGTGGTGGTACGGATTGCGCGGAAAAGCCAGCGGATTCAAACGCAGCGTATCCACCGGCGGCAGCTTTAACAACGCTAACCCGGGTTGCGCGGCGCGCAGGTGCGGCAGATCGAAGTCGATCAGGTTATGCCCCAGCAGAAAATCCGTTCGCTGTGCCAACTCATCCAGCTTTAACAACGATTCCTTGAGTTTGCCTCCAGGAAAATCCTTGGGGAATACCAACGATTTATCGTTATCCGAACGCACCGCGGCGAAGGCATGGATACGCTTGTCCTGTTTTGTAACCTCAAGGTCCAGAGACAGGAAACAAGGCATAGCGCCTGGAGTTTTACCGGCTTGCTGTGGCATTTGCTGTGGCATCGCTTGTACAGCAAAGGAAATATCGATATTATTTATAATTGTTGTCAATATATCATCGCATAAGAATATAGCTTATTGATTTCATGGAATAAAGTAAACAGCATGGCAGTTATACTGAAGAACCATAGGGTGGCCTGATTAGATAAGAGGGGATTACAGTGTCAAAACCGTTTCTGAAAAATGCCTGGTATGCGGCGGCCTGGAGCTACGAGGTGAAAAAGGAATTGTTCGAACGTACCATCATCGGCGAATCGATCCTGTTCTATCGCAAAGAGAATAACGAGGCGGTGGCCAT
Organism: Gammaproteobacteria bacterium; assembly: GCA_965221335.1. Lineage (GTDB taxonomy): Bacteria > Pseudomonadota > Gammaproteobacteria > Eutrophobiales > Eutrophobiaceae > JAAXHV01. The sequence continues at coordinate 839,661 of CBDCSC010000006.1, forward strand.
CAACAACGCGTGCCCGCACCGCTATTCGCCGTTGCACCTCGGAACGCTGATCGGCGATGTGGTGGAATGCGCTTACCACGGATTGCGTTACGACAGCGGCGGGCGTTGCGTGCATAACCCCCACGGGGACGGCAAGATCCCGGAAAAGATGTGCACCAGGGCCTACCCGCTGGAAGAAACCCATAACATGTTATGGATCTGGATGGGCGACCCGGCGCTGGCCGACCCCGCGACGATTCCCGATTTCAGTTGCCATACCGACGCTGACTACCCATCCGTCCAGGGTGTGATCGAAATGCACGGCAACTACGAGCTGATCACCGATAACCTTATGGACCTGTCCCATGTCGAGTTCCTGCATAAAGGCATACTCGGCAGCGATGCGATTAAACGCGGGCAACACGAACTGTTGCAGGATGGCACTACGGTGTGGTCCAACCGCTGGTGCCCGGACGGATTGGCGCCGCCGGCCTGGGACCACATGTTCAAGGACTACGGCAAGCCGGTTGACCACTGGTTATACATGCGCTGGGACGCGCCCAGCCACATGCTGCTGGACGTGGGCATCACCCCTACGGGCAGACCGCGCAGCGAAGGGATATGGATGTACGGCACGGACATTCTTACGCCTAAGAACCAGACCTCCACGTATTATTTCTGGGGTGTCGCCAGGGACCACGACAAGAACAGCGCGGAGATGGACAAAATCTGGACCACGGCCGTCGAGACAGCCTTCGGCACACAGGACAAACCCATGATCGAAGCCCAGCAACGCATGCTGGAAAACCTGGAAGTCATCGATCTCGACGAAGTTGACCCGGTGTTGCTGCCCATGGACAGCGCCACGGTGCGCTGCCGGCGCGTGCTGGACCAACTGCGCCGTCAGGATGGCATCAAGCTCCCCGATCCCCGCAACCCGGCCCTGACGGACCTGGTCAGGAAAACGAATGCGGAGCAATACCAAGGCATCGTAGAACCAGTGGTGTGAAGGCCACCTACTCTGCCTGCGCGGGTACTTCGCGATTCATGCGTATCGCAGCCTACAGGCGGACGCGGAAAGACATCGCGCAAGCCCTTGATCCGTAGGACTGGCGTCTCAACTACTCCTCGAACGCCGGCTTTATTTCGGTTTTCGGGGTCCAGTCCGGACCATAAAGCCGTTTGTATCTTTCCGGCCGGTCCACCGACCCCTTGGCGCCGCCGCCCCGCCACAGGTCGTATTTTGCATCGGCATACTCGGCAAAGAAGGCGGTGAGCCTGACGTCCAGTTCCGCAACGACTTCCCGATAAGATGGTTCATCCACGACGTTCCTGTTCTGCTCCGGGTCTGCCTGCATATCATACAATGCCGGTTCGCCTGTTGCGCGCAGGCGTTTCCAGTAAGCATACTTCTCAGTCCTGATTACCCTGGTCTCTTCCTGCTCAAAGAAAACCGCATCAGGGCGGCGGCCGGTGGCGCCTGCCAGCGCATGTCTGAAACTCTTGCCGGGGCTGTTATCGAAACGTACAGCGCCCATGCCGAGATAATCCAGGATGGTCACGGGTATATCATATTGGCCTACCAGCAGATCACTGGTTTGACCCGCGTTGATCCGGCCCGTATGCCTGATGATCAGCGGCACATTCATCGCCGTCTCATACATGCTGGACGGTGTCGTGACCACGGTATGCTGCCAGAGGCCATGCTGTCCGTAAAAGTTGCCCTGGTCGGAAGAAAAAATGACCAGGGTATTGTTTTCCAGACCCTTTTCCTTCAACGCCGCCAATACCTTGCCCACACCGTCATCCACCAGCGTATTCTGGGAAGCGACATTGGCCATCGTAGCCGGATCGTTATGCATGGCCAGCCCTTCGCGCAGTTTGCCCCGTAAAAACGGGTTAGTCTCATCACTCAGCAACTGCTCCACCAGGTTTTCGTTATACGCCGTGCGCGGAAATGACTTGAATTCCTTGCCTTCGTAGTCCTGGTAAAACCGATTCCTCGCAGGCCCGTAATTCGTCGGCGGGTTGGTATAAGGCCCGTCGTAATTCAGTTGCAGGTAGAACGGCTCCTCGCCGGTGTAATCCCGCAGGTATTCAACTGCCTTGTCCGTGAAGAAATCGACGATATGCCGGTCGTTTATCCGGTATGTTTCGTCATTGTCGATGATGGTGTTGTCCCAGAAATCAATGGTATGCCCGTCTGGAAATGTGACCCAGTACTGGTAACCGATGGAGGCTTTCCAGGGTTGGCCCAGGTGCCACTTGCCTATCATCGCGGTCCGATAACCGCGGTTTCTTAACGTGAGCGGCAAGGTGCGGAACTCCGCGACCGCGGACCAGTTTTCCGGCCACTGATCCAGCAGTTCATCATCCAGCCAACTGTGTATCCCGTGTTGCGATGGCATCAGTCCGGTCATCAGGGTTGCCCGGGTGGGAGAGCACATGCCGTTCACCGCATAGGCGCGGGTAAAGCGGATGCCATCTGCGGCCAGCCGGTCTATATTGGGTGTGCTGATATCGGGATTGCCGTACGCGCCCAGTAATGAGGCAGCCTGGTTATCAGTCAGGATGAATACTATATTCGGTCTTTGTTCACCTGACTGCGCGACGCTCGCCCATAATGCCATTACGACCAGTTGGGACAGAATTAACGAAGTTCTGATCAATCCGAAGCCTCCTGCGGCCGGTTTCGCTGCAAAATAGGTTTTAATCATAGCATGTTGCCTGTTTCAGGACAGTAGCAAATCCGTTACACTGCGCTTGAAATGGACATAACACGCAGAGATTTTATCCGGCTTACTCTCAGCCTCGCGCTGCTCCCCCCGGGCACGCGCGCCGTCTCCCGGGATACGACAGATCTGTGGTTAAACGATGATGGTAAGTTCCTGTCGGATATTGTCTACCAATTGTTCCCCCATGCGCAGTTAAGCAAGGATGTGTATGAACAGGTCGCGCAACAACTGGACGACAAGATCATGCAATCCGCGGAACTGACGGCAATGCTGGACGACGCCATCGGGGTTATGGCCGCACAATCCCAGGAACAATGGCTTGCCTTGCCGGCGCATGAGAAAGTGGCGGCGCTTGAGAAAATACAGCGCACGCCATTCTTTCAATTCGTCCGCAACGAATCCCTGAACGGGGTCTACCGCAGTCCGCTGACCTGGGAATTACTCGGCTACGAGGGGTCTTCCCTCGAGTTCGGCGGCTATATCAACCGGGGTTTGAACGACATCGACTGGTTGCCTGAATAGCTTGTATGACAACATTCTCACTCAATGATCCTTCGGTGGTCGTGGTCATCGGTTCCGGCGCCGGCGGTGGAACAGTGTCGGAAATATTGGCGCGTAACGGCATTGATGTGGTCTGTCTAGAAGCCGGCAAGCGGCTTGACCTCACGGAGATCGTTACCAATGAAGCCGAGATGTTCGGCAAAATCACCTGGCTGGATGAACGCCAGGGCAGCGGGGTCGCGCTGCCGCCATTCCCGGTATGGAACTGCAAGACGGTGGGCGGCACGACCGTGCACTGGACTGCGACCGGCATCCGGCTGCAGGAACATGAGTTCAACGCGCTCAGCCGCTACGGTGCGGTCTCCGATACGTCCCTGGTGGACTGGCCGCTCAACCTGGCGGAACTGGAACCGTATTACACCGCCGCTGAAGACCGCCTGGGCGTGACCGGCACGCACGGGATTGGACGACTACCGGAAAGCAACAATTACAGGGTATTCAAAGCCGGCGCAAAAAAATGCGGCTACCAGGAGATCAACACCGGCAACCTGGCGATTAATTCCCGCCCGCGCGACGGCAGGGGCAGTTGCCTGCAACTGGGGTTCTGCGCCAGCGGCTGCGCAACCGGCGCCAAGTGGTCAACCCTGTATACGGATATTCCTGCGGCGGAACAGAGCGGTCATTTTGAATTACGAACGGAATCGATGGCGATAACGGTAAACCACGACCGGAACAAGGTCACCGGGGTCGACTACCTGGACAAACACGGGCAAAAACACACCCAGTCGGCCAGGGCAGTCTGCATTGCCGGCAACACCGTGGAAACCACCAGGTTGTTGCTCAACTCCCGCTCTGATCTGTTCCCGCAGGGGCTGGCCAACGGCAGCGGTCAGGTCGGCAAAAACTACATGCGCCACGTGATGGCCAGTATCGTCGGCATCATGCCCGGGAAGGTAAACCAGCATCGCGGCGCGCACCAGGCCGGCATTGTTTATGACGAGCGCTACCACGACAACAGGCGCGGTTTTTTCGGCGGCCTGTTATTCGAAACCGTGAGTTTCACGCCGGAATCCATGGCCAGGTTCCTGCGGCCCGGAGGCTGGGGCAGCGCTTATACGGAACTGCTGGAACAATACGACCGCATGGCCGCGCTGCTGATCGTGGGTGAGGACCCTCCGATGGAAACCAATACCATCACGTTGCATCCCACGCGCAAAGACCATTATGGCCTGCCGGTGCCTGTCGTCCATTATGCGCATCACGCCAACTCCAACAGGATGCTGCGCTACGGCTTGGAACGGGGACGCAAGATCTATGAAGTCCTGGGCGCGGAGCAAACACTCGAATTGGTGAATGTGTTCCCGGCCACCCACAACATGGGCACGGCGCGCATGGGTAATGACCCGGCCACCAGCGTCTGTAACCGGTGGGGACAGACCCATGAGCTGGACAACCTGTTCATCAGCGATGGGAGCCTCTTCCCCACCTCAGGCTGCGCCAACCCAACGCTGACGATTATCGCGCTGGCGCTGCGCCAGGCCGAATATCTGACCGCACAGCTCCGGTCAAATTCGATATAGAGCAGCTTACTGCGCTTGCTGTCCCCGACGCCGTTTTTCAATATCCTCCAGCAACCGGTCGCGCTCGCTGCCGACGGTGTTTCCGCCGCGGTACTCCGTGCCGTCCTCTGTTACGATCAGCTTCCAGTCCATCTTGTAGCCGCCGTCCCGAGCCGGGTTCCCGGTTATCTCGATGATATCGCCAGGCTGTAGTGTATCCCTGCTCCAACCTCGCCGGCGCAGAATTGCCGAGGCATTCCCCTCTGCAAACCAGTTCTGGACTTCCCCATCAGCGGTGGTGACATCGAAATAGATGCGGGCATGGGGATTGATCAAGCGGAACTTCGTCACCACGCCGGTTACGGTTATCAGCCGGTCCACCAGGTAGTGTGATTCGGGACTGTGGTGCGAGTACACGGTTGCGCAGCAGAACATCCCTGCCAGCAGCGCCGCCGTCAGTCGAGTATACATGGTTCTGCTTCTCCTGTTTACTGTGTAAATTATACTAACTGACCAGCGCCCCGTACCATTCCCGTGCAAACGGGAATCCAGTGAGCAAAGCGTCGCCCTTCGGGCGACACAGTAGTTGACTGGACTCCCGTTTGCACGGGAGTGGTATGGAGACATGATTTGGCTGATGCCAATACTTACATGCATTCGGGATGTGCAGCGCACTGATCATGAGGGTTTAGATTTGTCAGTATTCGCCCGTGATTGCCTCGCAGACGAATTCCTCCAGTTCCCAGTCGGGCGCAGGTAAAAAGCTCCTCTGGTTTTCATACGGTCTGCGGAAATTCACCGGATCGATGATCGCCAGTTCCAGGTCGAGCCTGCCGTTATCGGGATGATACGTATAGCGTTCAACAAAACGCGTGTCCCGGTCCGGTTTCAGCGCGCCGCCGCCTGGCACGCCGATTACGTTGGGAATAACATGGGTCGTCTCCACGACCAGGGTGTTGCCTTCATAATAGCCGGTCGAATGGCCGAGCCGGGTAGCGGGGGCGTCAGGTGGTAGCGCGGGTCCATCAAGGTAAACCGTCCTGACGGCATTCCAGTATTCGTAACGGAAGACGACCTTGTCAGCATATTGCTCGATCTGCATCGGCACCGGCGCCAGGATCTGGTGGCGCAGGCTATCGCCTTCAGGGGTGCAATCCAGCGCCGCGCCCTGCGCCGGGTCGTATTGCGCCTGTTTTACCAGGCCATCGGGGGTCAGCAGGTTGCTGTTCTGCGCCTGCTCATACTCCCGCATCTGGTAGAACAGTTCCTTAACTGTCTGATCGTCATTCTCAGGGTCACGCAACAGGGATTGCAGGTATTTGAATCCCACCAGGGAACAACCAGAGCGGGCGCAGGCAAGGTCTTCGATACGCCAGCGTTCATCATCAGGCGTCAACAGCGCATTGCTCCAGACACCGGAAATAGCCGGGCGCTCGCCGGCGCCGGCATACACCGCGCCGCAACCGGCAACGAGCAGCGCTATACCGACAAAACGATAAAGAGTGTTCATGCCACCGCAGTATAAATGAAAACAGGGTGTAAATCTGCCGGACTCCCAAAGGAGGATGTTGTCTGACGCGGGCGGGACGCCCGCGATCCCAGGGGACGGACTTTGGTTGATGCGGTCCGTTATGGATTAACTAGCAAACGCTGTGCCGGAGAGGATTTGGCATTGAACCCACCCTAGGAGCGCGGGCGGGACGCCTGCAATACCTGGCTGGCGCACAGGATTTCCAACGCAATGCTGACTAAAACCAAAGGCCGAGAGGGTATAATTCAACCAGCCATGAACAGACACCTCCTTCTTGCGCTGATCGTCTCAGCCAGCGTTATTACCATGATGTCGACAGACTTGTATGCGCCGAGCCTCGCGAGTTTGCCGGTATTGCTGAACACCAGCCCGGAACTGGTCAAGCTGACGGTCAGTCTTAATCTTCTGGCTTATGGCCTCGCCACCCTTATCCACGGTCCACTGTCAGAACGCTTCGGCAGAAAGCCGGTGCTGCTCTGGGGTCTGGTCGGATTTACCCTGGCCAGTTTCCTCTGCGCAACGGCCGCCGACATCGACCAATTGCTGGCTGCGCGCGTGCTTCAGGGCATTGCCGCCGCAGTAGAAGGTGTTGTTGTGCTGGCCATCATCCGCGATGTATTTACCGAAAAGGAACAGGTCAGGGCAATTGCCGTGTACGGCATTGCCACCTCTTTTGCGCCCGCGTTTGCCCCCATGATAGGTGGTTATATCCACGTGTTATTCGGCTGGAGGATGAATTTCTACCTGCTCACAGGTCTGGCGCTGATCGTGACTGCGCTGATCATGTTGTTCCTGAAAGAATCCGCCGAAAAAGACCCCAATGCGCTGAACCTGAAAGAAATTTACGCGGATTATATTGGCCTGCTCTGCAACAGGTCATTCCTGACTTATGTCGTCATCGGCGGTTGCAGCCTGGGCTGTATCTTCGTGTTTATTACCGCAGGTCCTTTTATCCTGATTAACAACCATGGCGTGGCAACCGAGCATTTCGGTTACTACCAGGCAGTCCTTGTGATTGCCTATATTATTGGCAGCCTGTTGGCAGCCCGCATGACCCGGCGCCACAGCGCGAAGGAAATACTGCGCGTCGGGGTTTGCTTCGCAGTGTGCGGCGCCCTGTTATTGCTGGGAATCCTGGCATCAGGTTGGGAGACGCCGGAAACCCTGACCCTGGCTGTTGCGGTACTGCTGTTCGCGGAAGGACCGATATTTGCCGTGGTGCCCACCCTGGCGATGGATACATCCGACCGCAGAACCGGCGCCGCGGCCGCTTTCATCGTGGCGGCAGAAATGGCTATCGGCTCAGTTGCGGCGTTGGCGGTAAGCTGGGCACATGACGGCACGGCATTGCCGATGCTAATCACGATGCCGGCGCTGGTCGTGATGATTGTTCTGGCATATCTGTACAGTGGGAAACTGCCTACGTATACCATTCCCGTGAAAACGGGAATCCAGTGAAACTAAGAGTCGCCCTGCGGGCGACACAGTATTTGACTGGACTCCCGCTTCCGCAGGAGTGGTTCTGTGGTAGCATTCACAGTAGTGCCCCGCCCCATTCCCGCGCAAGTGCCCCCGTCCCATTCCCGTGAAAACGGGAATCCAGTAAGCAACTCTTCCTTACAAGAAGCCTCGTTGTCTGAAATATTGACGGACAATCCCAGGTTGAGCAACTACTCCTGTGCGTCCCGCTGGTAAACAACTTCTCCATTGATGATGGTGTACATCACCCTGACCCGATGCAGTTCATTGACCGGGATAGTGTACGGATCACGGTCCACGACCACCAGGTCCGCCAGTTTGCCCGGTTCTATGCTGCCCAGCCGGTCCTCTGTACCCATGTGCCGGGCTGAATTGACCGTGAACAGTTCAATGGCCTGGTCCAGGGTGATAGCCTGTTCCTTGCCGAAGCTGTCCTCGCTGCCGCCGGGACTTTCCCTGGTCACCAGCGTCTCGATGGCAATCCACGGGTTGACCGAGGGCACCACGGACCAATCCGAACCCGGAACTGCCAGGGCGCCGGATGCGATGACCTCGCGTACCGGCCACACGCGTTTGATGCGCTGCGCGCCGACCGCCGCAATAATGCTGTCATTAATCGGACTGGGACTCCACAGGTAAGGCGACATTTCAAAACTTGCACCGATTTCCCGCGCCAGGGGCATGTCCTCGACAGCGACGAAAGTGGAATGCCCGATGTTATGCCGCAGGCCGCTGTCGCCATTGGCCTGGCGCGCGCTGGCTATTGCCTGCAACCCGGCGCGCGCAGACGCATCGCCGGCGGCATGGAACTTCACCGTCAGGCCCATGGCATCGTAGCGGGTGACTACGTCATTCAATACGCGCTGCTCTTCCAGCAACATGCCGTAGCGGCTGGCTTCATCGTCGCGCCCCTCGACCGTGCCTGCATAAGGCTCCAGCATCGCTGCCGTGTGGCTGTCGGTCGGAACGCCGTCGAGAAATATCTTGACGCAATCGGGTGATACACGTTCTCTTGCATACGTTGCGCGGGTCTCGATAAACGCCCCTGTGTCTGCATTGGCGCTGAACCACGGCATACACAACCTCACGCGTTGTTTCAGGACGTCTGAGTCAGCCAGCGCGGCATAGGCGCCGGCTTCTTTTTCGGGATTAGAGGAATACCCGGTCGCCGCCTCCGAAAAAGACGTGATACCGTGGGCCAGCATTTCATCCAGCGCCCATTCCAGCGCGGCGCTGATCTGTTCACCCGTTGCTTCAGGAATATGCATCCGCACCAGCATCACCGCCTCTTCCCTGAGTATGCCGGTCGGCGCACCGGAACTGTCGCGTTCGATGATTCCATCTTCAGGATTGGGCGTGTCGGCGCTCAGGCCGGCAATCTCCAGCGCCCGGGTATTGGCCCAGGCGCTGTGTTCGCTGGTATCACTGAGCAAAACCGGATTGTCCGGTGTGACTCCATCAAGCATTGCTGCGTTCGGCACCTGGCCGATTGCGGACACATCCCATTGGCCGCCGGTAATCCACTCGCCCGGTTCGGCCTGTTCGGCGCAGTCCTTGACGCGCTGTTGAACCTGCGCCAGCGTAAAGCCCTGGGGAATGACACAGCGTTGTGCCTGCATGCCGGCATAGATGGGATGTACGTGCAGATCGTGAAACCCCGGGAATACCACCTGACCATCCAGGTCAATCACCTTGGCGCCGGTACCGACCAGGGCGCTGATCGTCTCCGTTGCGCCGACCGACTCGATCCTCCCTTGCCGGACAATCACCGCTTCGGCCATGGGTTGCTCCGGGTTCAGGGTATAAATTTTCCCGTTTATGAGCGCTACATCCTCTTCGGGAGTCCGGGTGCAGGCAGCGAGCAGGAGCAGCGCGATGAATACAGGCAGGCTGAGAGGTTTTGTCGGCATTGTTCAGTCTCTCCGGGCAAACAACGGCTATGACTCGATTTAAGGAAACTCTGAGACTTAATCAGAGGTTCTATATATTGCCATCCTGACATTGAAAGATTTTAATATCAATGATAGCCTGTAGTCAGAAAATAAGATAGTTAAAGAACCTCTGTTGAGGAACCTCCGAACAAGCCTCAGAGGTTCCAACGGTACAGGGATATGCCGTCTGACAAGTCCCGGATGGACTTGCATAGAGGTTCGTTGAAAAATCATCTTGAGGGGGAATTAATATGTCGGCGATAAAACTTCCGTTCTTGAACGCGCCAATGGTTTGCCTGTTGTACATGCTGAGCGCTATTCCCGGCCCGGCCCTGGGCCAGCAGACCATGCTTGAAGAAATCATCGTAACCGCGCAGAAACGCGAGCAGGGCATCAACGATGTCGGCATTACGATAAATGTAATGTCGGGAGAACTCGTCCAGGACCTGGGGATCAGTACGGCAGAAGACCTGGCCCGATTCACACCAGCCCTGAACATTAACGAGACGGCGGCTACCGGCGTGCCGCAATATACCTTGCGCGGCGTCGGTTTTCAGGATTTCACCACGTCGAGTTCGGCCACCGTCGGCCTTTACTTCGACGGCGTCAATATTCCCTACACGGTTATGAGCCGGGGCACGCTGTTCGACCTTGAGAGGATAGAAGTGCTGAGAGGCCCGCAGGGTGACCTGTACGGCCGCAACACCACTGCCGGACAGATCAATTTCATCAGCAAAAAACCGACCGAAGAACTTGAAGCCGGCGTCACCGGCAGTTTCGGTTCCTACGAGACCATCGACATCGAAGGTTTCGTCAGCGGCCCCATCAGCGAACAGGCCCGGGGCAGGTTCGCATTCAGGACGATACATTCGTTCGATGGCTGGCAGAAGAGCCTGACCCGGGACGACGACCTGGGTGAGAAGAACGTGGAATCCCTGCGCGGCATTCTGGATATCGACATAGGCCAGGATGCGCATCTCGAACTCAGCGTGCGTTATACCAAGGATGATTCCGAGAACCAGTCGCCCGCCGCCATTGACGGCACCGACATCGGCGCCGGTCTTGCCCTGCTGCCGCATACGCCCCTGGAAAACTATAGCCCGGATTTTGTAACGCTGACTTCGACGCCACCGTGGTTTACCGACGGCAAGGACAACAAGGACGCGGACTGGAGCAATACCTACACCAGCGCCATCACCGGCTCTACTTTCGATATCAGGCCGCAACGGGATAACGAATTGATCGGCGTCTCCGGCAGGCTCGAATGGAATATCGGCGACATTACCGTGACTTCGCTAACGTCCTACGACGAATTTGACCGGCGTGAGGCCTTCGAGGGTGATGGCGGCGACTTTGTGGACACCTCCAACATCAACACCTCCAAGGTTGAGGCATTCTCGCAGGAATTGATCATCTCCATGGAAACCGACCGGCTGACCTGGCTTGCCGGCATGTACTATTCGAATGATGACGTCAGTGAGATGTACCACTTTTTCATGCCCGATTCCTTTTTCGGTAACGGTTCCATTCCCTGGGGCGCAATTCCCTTCGCGTTTGCGCCGATCCTGGAGCTCGATACCAGTTATGAGCAGGATACCGAATCCATCGCCGGCTTTGCCCACGTGGAATGGTCGGTTGTTGAGCAACTCAAGATTACCCTGGGAGCGCGCTATACCAGTGAAGAGCGCACCTGGTCCGGCTGTACGTTTTCCGCCACGGACAATTCCCTGGGCAACTTCCTGAACCTGCTGTTCGGCGCGTCTCTCGGACCGGGCGACTGCGGCACCATCGATGATGACCCGAATTCACCGAACAATATCTTTGTCGTTGCCAATCCGAACGATGCGTTCCAGGTGTTTACCGATAGCATCGACACCAAAAAATGGATGTGGAAAGCGGGCCTGGATTACTCGTTCAACGACGATATCCTGGCCTATTTTTCGGCATCACGCGGGTTCAAGTCCGGCGGCTTCAACGGCGCCAATTCGAACGCTACCACCCAGTTGCTGCCCTATCGCCCGGAGACCCTCACCGCCTATGAACTGGGCACCAAGATGACCTTGTTGGACGGCACGATGCAGTTGAACCTGAACGGGTATTTTTATGATTACAAGGACAAGCAGGAAGGCGACCTGGCCGTTACCTTCGTGGGCAACATCGTCGGCTTGACGAATATCCCCAAGGCGGAAGTGCTGGGCGCTGAAGTGGAACTGGACTGGGCGCCGGTCACAGGCCTGAACCTGCATTTCGGCGCGTCATACATCGATTCCGAAATCAAGGAGTGGCTGGCCGTGGATCCCAACAGCGTGTGGCCGGAAGTGCTGTATATCGACGCTGCGGGAGCGCCACTTGCGCAAGCGCCCGAGTGGTCCTTTAACGGCCTGGTCAGCTATCGCTGGTCCTTGAATGATACGCTATACCTGGAACTCGCCGGCGATGTCAATTACGTGGACGAATCCGGTGGTGTTGCCGGGCCTGCATTCCGCTCCAGTGATTACACGATATTCAACGTGCGGGGCGGCATCGGCAGCAAAAATGAGAAATGGCGCTTACAGGTATGGAGCCGCAACGTCACGGATGAGTACTACTTTCCTTCCGCATTTACCGGTAACGGACCCAACGTCCGCTATGTCGGCATGCCGAGGACGGTCGGTGTAACCATGCAGTACAATTTTTTCTAGGCAATACCCGATTGTAGGCTAATTTCACACTTCGCGCCGGCAGGTTACGACATAACAGCCTGTAATCAGGTCGGCATCAGGCCCATGTCGAATTGCAGGTGGCTGAACGGCACCGGGATGTTGTAGCGGGCAGCCAGGCCGGCATCGTCGGATTGTTCATAATGGCCTATCAGCGAGCTCTTGGTGGCGAACACCGCGTCCGAGTCCAGGTACTCGTCGCCTTCCGAAAATACATGCGTTGTCAGTGGTTCGTAGCCGTCCGCAGAGACGATGAAATGGATATGGGCCGGGCGCATGCCGTGACGGCTGCTGGTTCGCAACAAATCACCAACCGGTCCGTCAGTGGGGATGGAATAGGATAGCGGTTTTTCCGTGACAAACGCGTAATTGCCTTGCTCATCCGTGGTGAAGATGCCGCGCATATTGTTCTCCGGCATGGTTTGATCCTGCACATCATACGTACCATTCGCTGCGGTTTGCCAGATGTCCAGCTTTGCTCCTGCTATGGGATTACCGTCCGGGTCAGTCACCCTGCCCTGTACCAGTGCGATATCTCCACCATAATGCCGTTTGATGATGCTGGCGCCATTTTCGTATTCCGGCGCGCCGGGCACGTAAAACGGCCCTAACACTGTGGACTCGGTGCCCTGGCCGGACTTGGGGTGGTTGATCGCATCAACCAGCATGGATACTCCCAGCACGTCTGATAACAGGATGAATTCCTGGCGTTTATCGTCGCAGATTTGTCCGGTAGCAGTGAGGAACATGATGGCCTTGAACCATTCCTCTTCCGTCAACTCCACATCCTTGACAAACGCATGGAGATGTTTGAGCAACGAGGTAATGATCTGCCTGAACCTTGGATCTTCTGTCTTGGAACCATATTCCTCCAACACGATTTCCGTCAGATTATCGATTGTAAAATCACGCATGATTTTCCCCCAATACAGTTATTACATCAATATTAGACTCAACTACCTCTTTCGAAGGAGTGGTATTGTGGCTACGCTCGCAGAACCACCCCAACACCATTCCCGTGCAAACGGGAATCCAGTGAAACAAAGAGTCGCCTGCTGTCGACACAAAATTTGACTGGACTCCCGTTTGCACGGGAGTGGTACTCAGGAAGCACAGCCCCCTGTGGTCAACAGTGATACACATGTGCAACGCGCCGATCATAAGGGTTTAACGCCCTTTTGCGCGCAATGCCTGCACGGTGAAATCAGTTTCTTTAAATGGTTTTTCCGGCAATATCGCCTTGAACTGCAGGGTTGTGCAGTGCAGCGCCTGGATATCGATCATGGAGACCGCATCGATGATCGGCACGCCCATACCCTGGTTGGAGGGATGATGACGGTCGGGGTGGGAGTAGGCGGCGATGGCGACTTTCCACAGGTTGCCGGGCCTGTCGAAAATATGACCGTAGACCGGCAACATGGTCTGGGCGTCCAGGAAATAACGACGCTTGGACAACGGATGCTGTTTCCAGTAAGGTTCGGCCTCCAGGATATACGCCTTGCGCACATGCCAGGTGACATTCGGAAAGCAGTCGCCCTTGCCGTGGAAGCCGATGAACCTGAAACCATCGAGCTGTTGCCCCACCTCCTCCAGTTGCTGCTCGTCATGATGGAAGAACGGCAGCAGTACCCAGGTGATGCCTTTGTAGGTCCACTTCTGGTCCATGATACGGCCGTTATAACCCAGAAAGTCCTCGATCATAATGTCGCTGCCGAGGAATGCGTCTGTGGTCTGTCCGGATGCCAGCCGTCGCACGCGCCGGTGGCCGGACAGGTACAGCCAGACCTGCTCCGGCTTGGTATCGTCTTCCAGTCGTTGTACCAGCAGTTGCGTCCCGCGCAAGTCGGGCGGCGCCAGCACTTTCAGGTACAGGCCGTGGTAGATTTCTGACGGATTTTTCGGCATCGACGGAATCGGTTCCTGCACATGCCTGTGCATAAACTTCAGCGAACTGGCATAGAAGGACAACTCTCTCTCGATTTTTTCGTGCCGTATATTCCTGTATTGCCAGTAAAAACTTGCCACCTCACCGCTGTCGTAAGAATAGGTATAGCGCAGGTTCCAGGCCAGCTTGTCCCCTGCCCTGGGATCGTCGAGTTGTGGTTCCCGGGGGAACGGCCTGCCCGCGATGTAATTGTGAATAATCCCCGGCGCATCGCCGAGTTCGGTTTGACCCAGGTAACGCCTCGTTGCGTCGATATACGCAGGATGCGTGGACATGGATATGGCCTCGCCCGTGGTGATGGTCAAAAACTCATCACTGATCAGGTCCACCAGCTTAGGCGCCAGAATAGGGCGGAATGACTCCACATTTTCTTTTGTGATCACCGTGCCCGGCGCGGGGTTAAGCGAGGCAACCTGCTCCAGGTCAAAAGTGAACGACTCCTCGACCACATCTGCCCTGAGCGCAGCGGCACCGGCCAGAAGGCCAAGCATCAATACGCAGATAAATCTTCGAGAAGTCATGTTTGTCCGCTAATCATTCTTTCACAGATGATACAGGCTGGCGTAAATGAGTTTTACGATCTTACACCCGCTAATCTGTGGCATCTGTGGACTTTTTCATAAACAGGTTGACATCATGGGGATTCACCAGGTCTCCAACCGTCCAACCGTTGATGTCGTATTCATCCATACACTGCTGGGCAAAGTCCTTGAGCTCCTGCTCCAGGCCCGAGGCCTGCGCCGATATCAGCGCATCAATGCGGATGTTTTCGTTGTTGCCCGAGTAATTTCGTTCATACAGTTCATGGCGGCCACCGAACTCCGTGCCGATGGCATCCCACAACAGGCGCATGGTCTTGACCCGGTCCTCCGCATCGTGGCCGTAAGAGCCCCGCAGGTATTTATCCAGGTAGACTTTCAACTCCGGCACGTTGAAATCCGTCGCATGGGAGTTCAGGTAGATCAGGCCGCTGGCAACCATGTTCTCGATTAATTCCTTGGCGCGGGGATAGGCCATCGTCATCAGCACCCGATATACCTGCCCGGCATGGCCGTTCGGCACTTTTGCGCCCTTGAAATCGTCAGGCATGCCGCACATCGCATCCGACAAGGCCCAGAACAGGTGGCGCAACACGATCATTTCACCGATAGCCACTTGCACACCGCGATACCCCTTGGAACCGGTGATCTCCAGGGCCTTCATGAACAGACCGGTAATGAAATCAAATTTTACCGCAAGCCGGGTGCAGCCGTGAAAGGCAAAGGTATAACCCCAACCGGAAGTGCCCAGGAACGTACTGGCCGCCTCCATGTCCTGGTAGATAAAGACGTCTTCCCAGCGCATCAGCGCATTGTCCAGAACCAGTATCGCATCATTCTCATCCAGGCGGCTGGACAGCGGGTTGTCGAACGGGCTGCCCATCACCTCCGCCGCGTACGCGTAAGACGGCCGGCAAATCAGTTTCACCCCCGGGGTGTCCATGCTCAACATACCGGAAATCGCAAAACGCTTGTCCTTGATGGGGATGGGTCCGTACTGTCCAAGGAAATTGTAGTGTGTCAGGGCCGACCCGGTCGCCACCACCTTGGCCCCGGAAATGATGATGCCCTCATCCGTTTCCCCGGTACAGTGCATGTAGACATCTTCGATCTCTTCATGGGGTTTATGCCGGTCCACCGGGGGATTCACCAGAGCATGGTTCAGGAACGGCACACTTTCCTGGGCGCGCCGGTACCAGTTCAGGGCATTGCCGGCATAGTCACCGAAATACTCCTGGTTGAATCCCAGGGTCAGCATCAGGCTGGCCTTGTAATCGGGGGTACGGCCCATCCAGCCGTAAGTCATGCGCGCCCACTGGGCGATGGCCTCGCGCTGGGCGATCACATCTTCGCGGCTCCTGGCGACCTTGAAGTAAGGATGGGTAAAACCGCCGTTGCCGGTATCGGTATCGGTACGCAGGTGCGGATATTGCTCTTCATTATGCAGCGCATCGTAGAGGCGCGCCATCATCCTTGCGGGGTTGCGGAAGGCCGGGTGTTCGGTCACGTCGCGGACCCGCTCCCCGTAAATCCAGATCTCCCGGTCGTCTTTCAGGTTCTCAAGAAATTCAGCGCCGGTATAGGGGCGAATATCGTTATCCACTAAATATGACCTCTGTGCTCTCTGTATCCTCTGTGGCTAGCTCACCTTCCGAGCCTTGTACTCCTCAGGACTTTCCGCGGTTTTGTATTTTTCCACCGCGATCTTCCGATGCAGGATGACCGGTTGTTCCGCGACCGGCGGCGATGCTATCTCCGCAGGGTAACAACCCATGGTCTGCTTTGCCGGGTCCATGTTGGTGCGTTTCGAGAACTGGCGCCGGTTGGTACGCTCGGCAGGGATAATATTGCCTTCACTGTCGCTGTCGAGGTCCCACCACCACTTCTTCACCGGGTTGATCAAACCGTTGCCCACCACGTCATCCATTTTTGCGATCCAGCTTCGGGTAAACGGCAGGTTCATCGCCGCCCACAGGAACGGCCTCTCAGCCAACACCCCCTCAATGTTCCAGGGGCAGGTCTTCATACAGCGGCCGCACAGCGCGCCGGCGGCGTTGGTAATCCGATAACGCGCGCATTTTTCCACGTCCGGCTTCCACATTTCATAGCCGTTGAACATGATCTTGTCGCCGTAGGGGATCGCCTGGCACGGGCACTCCCGCGCGCACTTGGTGCATTTCTCACAAAAATCCTGCAAGCCAAAATCGATCGGTTTATCCGGCAATAACGGCAAATCAGTCGTGATAATACCGGACTTGAAGCGCGGACCCACGTAGGGATTCAACACCAGTTCACCGATGCGGCTCAGTTCGCCCAGCCCCGCTTCCAGGATGATAGGAATATGCAGAACATCCTGGTCCATCACGCTGTGGCCCCGGGCGGAATACCCCAGGGAGCGGATATGGGCGCCGACAACACCGCCGATGAGCTGGGCGCGCAAGTAGGCGCGCATGCTTTGTGCGCCACTGATCCAGTCATCCCCGCTGGCGCCTTCCATGGTCTCGTAGCCCTGGTCCACCAGGATGGCGATTCCGTACTTGTGGTACGGCTTTATCTCCGAACCGTCGGTATCGTGGGAATACCAGGCATAGTCGGGCAGCTCGCAGATGCCCACCATGTCCGCACCCATGTAATACAGGGCGGCCTTCACCGCCTCGGCGTTTTTTTTCGGATCATCGGTACCGGGGGCAATAGCATCCGCTTCCTTGCCATACTGCAGCGGCACCATTGCACCCAGCGGCGGTATCATCGCATGGCCGTATGGCGACTTGGTGATCATGCGAAAATTGTGCAATTCCTGCTGCGGTTTATCACCGAGGTCGCCCAGGGCAGCGCGGATAAACATATCGTGACGCTTGGGAACCCGCGGCACTTTCGGCCGGTCAATAAACGTAGTGGTGGTATCCTGCGTTTTCAGTTTTTCCATCGGATAAGGACCCAGGCGGAACGGCCTGTTTTTGAACAGCTTGCCCTTGTAGCCCGGTCGCGCCCCGCCAATTCCCAGCCACCAGCCCGGGCCATGAGACTTCAGCGATTGCATCATCCCGCGTTGCGCCAGCGGTTTATCGGCCGCCAGCTCCATGGTTGTCGAGACCACGGCCATACCGAATTGATCCCCAAGGTAGGGGTTGGTGACCTTGCCACCGCCGTTGGTGCCGGTCACCTCTCCCAGGCCGCTGCAAAGCAACAGGTAATCGAGATCGAGGTCGCTTGCCGATGCGGTGTGCAAAGTCGCCTCATATCCCAGGAAACGGATGTAATTCACCATCACCGCCGCCGCTTCGGCTACTCTTAGCGCTGCCCGCTGTGGCTGGGTACCGACCAGCCAGGTTTCACTCTCAGCGTGAGGGTCCGGTTCCCTGGTGTACTCGAACAGCAGGACCAGCGCATAGCCATGGCTGAAATCCTTATTCGCGTCCTCCATGGAACGCTGCCAGGCCTCCTGGCCTTCCCGGACGGTAAACTCGGCCATTGCATTGGCCGCCGACCCGGCCTGGTATTCTTTTTCCTGCGCTTGCGCCAACGACTCATTGATGATGGGTTGCGCCAGTATCGCCTGCTCGGGTATCGCGCAGGTCGCCGCCATGCTGACATCAAGGTTGTAACAACCGGCTTTCAGGTGATTGGCGCGTTCTTGCGGGTCTGACGGAATGGGCGCCTGCTTGGGCGCCGGGTCGCCCAGGCGCATGCGGTCGAACAGGTCCAGGTATTCACGAAACGCGCCGGCCATGGATTCCGGATTGCCGGATGTAGCCGTTTCCCGTGTCCGTTGCCCTGCAGCCGGTGAATAGTCGGGTATTGAATTACCGCGTGCCAGCCGTTCCAGCGGGAATGGACCCATGTGCATGGCACGATGTTTATGGGAAAAGAGTCGCATTTCAATCAATCGCCAATGTTATGATTCGATGTTCGATAACGGGTTTGGATGCCGCCCCTGTTGATCTTTATGTTTTTTGCAGTCCGAGTTCGCGCAAGTAGTCATGCACGAAATCAATCCGGTCATTGCCCCAGAATATCTGGTCGCCTTGTACAAATGTCGGCACGCCGATCACACCGGTTTCCTGCGCCTCCTCCCAGTTGTCCTCCAGGACCTTCTGCCTGGCCGGATCATCCAGCGACGCGCTGAACTCATCGGGATCAAGGCCACACTCACGGGCGATGTCCACCAGGGTATCGAGCTGGCCGATATCCTTACCCAGCGCCCATTCGGTATCCATGACCCGGTTGATATAGTCTCGCAGGCAGTCTTTTTCTTCGGCCAATAGAGAGCCAACACCCGCCGGAGTCGGATCAGTGGTAATGGGTGGAGGGTTGCACGGGATATTCATCCGTTTTGCCCAGCGGGCAACATCCTGGCGGGTAAGCGGTATTTTGACCTTTGCCCGGTCCGGCGCCGAGCGGCCGTTCCATCCTGCCAGCGGCCGCCAAACCAGGTTGACATGGTAGTCATCCACCAGGCTGAACATGGTCTTGCTGGCGAGATAACAATAAGGACTTCGAAAATTGAAGAAAAACTTTAAATCAACAGACTCCCCCACTTGTGCTGCTCCTTATGTCTGCCAAAGAGGGTACGAATGTCGCAGAACAATCAAGTCAAACTCTGTGAATTCTGTACCCTCTGTGGCGATAAAATAAGTGATGTTACCTGCCGCTCTTGCGCAGGTTCTGCACCGTGAACATCTGCGGCGGGTTCAACGTGGGATCCAACTGGCCCTTGAACTGGCCGGTGGTGCAATGTTTTGCCTGCACGTCATACATCATGAAGCAATTATCGATGGCGACGCCGGAACCCTTGTTACCGGGCAGGTGCCGGTCCGGATAGGCCTGGCAGATGGAAAATGACTTCCACAGGTCGCCCTTGCGGTCGAACTCGGCCTGGCGCGGAATGGTGTAGGTCTGCGCATCAATATACATTACACGCCGGCTCAACGGGTGATTCGGATCCTTAGGCGTCCCGTGCAGTTCATAGACCTTGCGCAGTTCCCAGGTGGTCTTCGGGTAACAACCATCCACGTCAACAAACTGGTAACCATCGGGTTCGGGCGGCATATCGGTGGCCAGTTCCAGCTCGTCATGGTTATGGAACGGCAGAAAACCGTTCTTTGTGCCGATATACTCCCAGTTATAGTCGGATACGCGGTTGTTGTAGCCCTCGAAGTCCTCGATCATGATATCCGTGCCCAGGAATGCATCAGTCGTCTGCCCCGTGGCCAGTCGCCGTACTCGCCGCTGGAAACCCAGGTACAACCAGGCGTCATCCCGCTTCAGGTCGTTCTTGTAACGATGAATGAGAAGCTGGGTATTGGCGATATCAAACGGCTCCAGCGCGCGCACATAAATTGAACGGAACAATTGCGCAGGATTGTCTTCAAACTCCGGAACCGGTTCCTGGTTCACCCGGTGTTTCCAATTCAGGAAATGGAAGCTCCACTTGATGGTGCGCTCCAGTTTTCCCGTCTTGGCGTTCCTGAACTTCCAGTAAAACGGCGAAATTGCGGCGTTATCGCCCCAGTTATAACCGTACTGGTAGTTCCAGGCCATCTTCAGACCTGCCTGGGGATCGTTGATATCCGGTTCCTGGGGAAAGGCCCGGCCGGCCACGAAATTCTCCACCAGGCCGTCAGCGCTGAGATTGGGCTGATTGTTCACGGCCTCCATCGTTGCCTTGATGTAGTTCGGGTGCAACTCCAACGATTCCGTTACCTTGGTCTGCAATGCCGTCTCACCGTTTTTGATGTGGTCGTACAGCGCCGGATCGAGAATCTCCTTGAACTGCTCCACGTTGTTCTGGTCGATCACCATTCCAGGCGTATAACCAGGAAACTCCGGTGTCCAGTTTTCATAAGGATAAAACGATTGCCTTACATCTTCTTCGGTAAAATCGGCTGAGACCGCCAGGCTCAGGGCAACCAGCGGCACAACAGCGAGATACTTGACATACTTGAACATAATAATTAAGCCTCCTTCCTGAAAATAGTGTTAGAAGCGATAGCGAATCAGAACTTGAAACTCGTCTTCGTGCTGTGCCATGCCGATGGGACCGGAACGGAAACGGCCCAGCGGTTCAAAACCCCTGCGGTCTCCGCAACTGGAACCCACAACATAGGGTTCGGTACAACCGGGCGCATTGGTGAACGGCGGAAACGCATTGGAAGTACGACCATCATCCGCCACGCGGGCGCCGGTGCCCAGCTTGATATTGGCGCCGAAGATCAAACGCAGGTTATCGCTGATCAGGTAGTCCACGCCCGGGCCGAGGACAGCCGCCTTGGCGCGAAAATCATACGCAGCGATAATACGCGGCAGCACCCGGTCGTTCCTGAAGAAACCCTGGAACAGGAAAGTACCGATATAACCGTTCTTCCAGTCCTGGAAACCGATCTGCTGCCCGCTGATGGGATGACTGATTGATTTGTGGTCAAGCAGGTGCTGACCGAAAATCTGGGCCGACAGCAGGAAGGTCCGGTTCGGGTTCAACCAGCGGATATAGGTGGGGCGGTCCCAGCCTACGACCCAGCGAATCACGTCTGATTCGGAATTCAGGTCGGATGCCGAGGTATCGGCAAACTCCTCACCACTGGTATGGGCCAGTTCCACCCGGAACGCCGATTTCAGCGGATCGATGTAAAAGTCCGCCGAGCCGCCTATCAGGGTAACCCTTGGGAAGTGGATATCAAATGCCGGCACATATTGCCTGACCCGCTCAAGACCGGGCGTATCGGTAGGATCAAGCGGGCTGAATCCCAACGGGCATGCGGTAAACGCCGGGCTCCACAGCCCCGGCGCAGGTGTAGTCGGTGGGCAACCTTGAGGTGGAATCAAGGTGCCGAGGAACGGGTTGACGCCTTCGATCTCGGCGCGTAGAGCCGGGAGTTGCGAATAAAACGTCATCGCGTTAAGCGAGAAACCCACGCCCCTGAACACGCCTTCCAAACGCACGCCGCCCTGGTCGAAGTCCCAGCCGGGCAGGTGGATATCACGGATACCGATAACATGACGGGGGAAATCCGTTGCCAGGTTACCATCCGGGGCAAGACCACCGGCAAAGTTATTGACGGTGCACCCATTGTCCCAACAATTCTTCAGGGCCCGGAACAGGTCACCGGCAAGCAGGATATTGTATGGCTGTCCACCCTGGCCGAGGTTGTTCGGACGGAATTTCTCGAAGTTCCAGATCACCTGGAAGTTCAGGTCATCAAACGCGCCTACCGCACCGGCACGGTACTCCGCAGAAAAGATCCCCAGCGGGATGCGGCTGTCCTCGAACTCCTCGTAAATACTCTGGATGGAAAAATCGATCGGGTTGACCTGGTCCAGTACCCGAAACAGGTCGGTGCGGCCCCAGACCACTTGCTGGCGGCCGATGCGGAAGTTGATCTCATCGCCGTTGTTGACCGGCATGGTCGCGTCAACGTAGATCTCCCGCAACCAACCATGGTCATCGGTGAATTCCGGAAAGCGCAGGTCGTCCAGGGTCGCATCCATATAACCCGGAATACAACCGCGGGGATCGACATCACAGGGCCGGGTTGGGGTAAACAGTTCCAACCCGCCGCCGAACTCACCGTTATTGTTGCTGGCTGCAAGTTCGCCACCGACCTTTTTCAGTCCTTCATTGGGATTGACCGTGGTATCGAAACCAAAGCCGCCGCCCCCGGGCAGGGCCGGCACACCCGCAGAGACCGGCGAGAAGCCCCAGGGGGCATCCACGGTGGGATGATTTGTGAGTACGGAAACATTGACGACTTGCGGCTCGGCATCAGGACCGAAGCCAACCGGGAGAAAGACCCCTGACCCGGAACTGGTGGTCGTGACCGGACCGCCCGAACGCTTCCCGAAGGTATCGTCGTTCAGGTCGTACACGCCATCGTAGGTGGCGCGCAGGGTTCCATGAAAAGACAATTCGGAGAACAACCCCGTGGGCTTGAATATTTTCGACCACTCAACCTGACCGCGTATGCGTTCCTTGGTAATGCCGTAGCTGTCACGGTGGTGGTAGGTGTTGTCGACAAAGCCGTGGATCGTCAGGGTGCCGTCACTCGAGTTCCACGCAGATACCGTCAGCGGCGTAATGGCAACAGCGCCCGCGATGGCACTCGATAACAGGGTGAGAAAGAACCTGCGGATATTCATCATTAACCCCCCTTCGCTAAGTGAACTTGATTAGTGTTGTTGTCAAAATATCGATATTTTTTCATTATAGCCTCTTTATTCGCCAATACCATGAATATTTTCTTTGCCGGGGAGAGGACATGTCTGTCTCCACCTGTTATACAAAGATTCCCCAATTCCTCACTGTCAGTCCATGTCAATCTCATCGATCATCGAACCACTGCCTTTTTCCCAACGCTCTTCGCCCGCTTTCATGATGAACCTAGGCTTGAAGATGTTCACCCATGCCGGCACCAGGAACATCGCAGACGCCATGTTCATGATCAGCATGATGATAAGCAGGCGTGCCGCGTCCGCCTGGAAACGCAACTCGGAAATGAACACCCACATGATAATCCCGCCCACCAGGGTCGTTGCAGTCAGCGCAATGGCAACACCAGTGGTGCTGACCGCGCGCCGGATCGCGTCCTGCACATTGTCGGCCACATGCATCTCCTCCTTGATGCGGTCCATCATGTAAATCGCGTAATCCACACCAAGACCGATACCCACGGCTATCATCGGTACGGTATTGACGTTCAGTCCCATGTTCAGTAATCCCATGCAGGCATAGGTGAGCGTGGTGGCGAAGGTCATGGATACCAGCATCATGAACCCGGAGTGGAACGAACCGTAAAACCAGAGAGTAAACGCCAGGATCAGGATCAATACCGCGGGCACGACGATAACATTGGTCTCAAAAGCCTCTTCGTTGATGGCCGCGGTCACGCCAACCGGGCCGCCTGCCAGGTCGATGTGCAGCCCCTCAACCCGGCTGCCGGTTGTGTCTATCCATTCCTTGGCCATGTGGATCGCGCGCCGTATGGTCTCGCCTGTATGGTCCTTGTAATAGAACACCATGTTGGCCAGCCGGTCATCGGTATCGATGTATTCCAGCAACGCGCCCTGGGTCGGCGCCGACATCATAAACATGAACAGCAGCCCGCCGATATTCTGGTCGATGGACGGGATCACCGCCCAGCGCGGGTCGTTGTTGCGGGTCATCTGGTTCACCTGGGTCAGCAGGTTATTGACCCCCTTCACACCGCCCAGTTTCGGGTCCAGCATCATGTGATTCTGGAAATCCGCCAACGCCTTCATAATCTCCGGTTTTTTCAAACCGCCTATTTCATCGGCGCGGGCAATGATGAACAATTCCTCGGCGCCCGGGAAACGTTCATTGATCGCTGTGGATGAAATATTGAAATCATGGTCGTGGTAGAGCAACGGCGAGCCCGGTTCCGGCTCCCCGATCTGCACCCAGGAACTGAAATACGTCGCGCAAAGAGCAATGATCAAGCAGGTAATGAGCACCGCTTTTGAACGCCCCCTGGTACCGACAACCTGGGCAAATTTGGGAAAGATCGCGCGCGCCAGGGTATGCTTGACGCGCACATCCTTCGGTCTTGGCAACTCAGCCAGCAGCATCGGAATCACGATCAGCACGGTAACCACCATGCAGACTGCCCAGAACGACGCGTAAATGGCCATCTTGTCGTTGATTGGCACCGAACCCAGGCCGATCAGGTACAGCGCCGAGGCATCCGCAACGATGGCCAGCGCGCCGGGCCTGAACAACGCGTTGAAGGTGTTTCGGGCCGCCGGCACCTTCTCGCCGGTGCGCGACAACTCAAGGAAATAGCGCTCCATTTTCTGGATGCCGTGGGACATGGCGCGCGCCGAGATCAGAAACGGCACCACCAGCATCAGCGGGTCCAGGTTGTAACCGAACACACCCATAAAACCCACACCCCAGATACTGGTCAGGATCATGCCCAGCAATGGCAGCAGGATGCCGTACAACCGGCGCGAGTAGAAGACCAGGATGCCCAATACGATCAATATGGTATAAAAGAAGATGAGCAGGATATCGCCACTGTAGGAATCCACCCAACCCACCAGCACCGGGTGGCCGGTGGCGTGGATTTTCACTCCCGGCGCGGCCTCTTCCGCCCGGATCGCCTGGATTTCCTCAAACACCTTGCCGTAATCAAGCTGGCCTTCATTTAAAGTACCCTTGATCAAGGCCGCTTTCATGTCCGGTGAAACCAGCAATCCATAGACATTGGTACTGGCCAGCACGTCCCGTTGAATCTGCGCCAGTTGTTCTTCCGTGTATTCATCGTGGTGCGGGTCGTAATAGTTCTGCGAACGGATGGTGCCATCCGGCGTCAGGAATATCTTCCTGGTGTTGCGGTGGGTCAGGCTGCTCACCAGGTTGTGGTTGATATTGGACACGCTGTCCAGCTTCTGGGTAATGCGGTGAATGCGGTCCAGGGAATCATTCGTGAAGATTGTGCCCTCTTCCACTTCCATCGCCATGACGATGATATTGGCCCCGCCGAACGTATCGCGGATACTGTTATGCAGTTGAATATATGGGTGTTCCTGGGGCAACAGGTCGGCAAAGTCCGAGAGCATGCGCACGGTGGGAATATTCCAGGCAAACATCGCAGTAATCAGGAATATCAGCGCCAGCACGAATTTCCGGTTGTTGAACAGGAAATTACCGAATACCGGAAAAATCTGGCTGGTATCTAGTTTCATGATTTATCTCCCACCAGTTCCTGAGCTGATAAAATTTCCAATACACCTGCGGGTCCGCTCACGATCAAGCGCTGATCGGGTAACGGCATAATCCCGCGCAGGTACTGGCGAAACGGCCGGCCGTGATCGAACGGCATCCACCTGTCTCCATCCAAACGAAAAATGCTGCCTTCACCACCGGTGACAAACAACTGGCCGTTGGCTTTTGCCAGCGTATACAATGTCACCAGGCTACCGGTAGCTTGTGTCTCCCAGGTCTCCCCGCCATCGTCCGTAGCCAGGACCACGCCACCCAAGCCAGCGATCCAGCCCCGGTTCGGATCCTCAAAATACATGCTTTGCGGATAAAACTCGTCCGGCATCGGCGGCATGAATTCCCAGTTGGCGCCGCCATCGGTGGTTTTCAGCAAGGTACCGAACTCACCGGCGATATAGATGTTCTGCTCATCGAAAAACTGGATGTCCGTAAAAATAATATCTTCATCCAGCGAGGTTACGTCCCAACTCAGACCGCCATCCCGGCTGACCGAGATGGTGGAGAAGCTGCCTACCACCCACAGGTTGCCGGCAGGGTCACACTGTATGGCCTGGGGCGCCTCCTCGGTCGCGAGTTGGCTCCTGTTCCAGCTTATGCCATTGTCGTTCGATAGCCATACTTCACCTTCAAAGGCCAGCGCGGCAAACAGTCCGCCGCAACTGGTAATGTCCAGGAACGCCGGCCAGGAAGGGATTTGATAGCGTTGCCAACTCGCGCCATCGTCTTGTGACGACAGGATGACACCACCGGAGCCGACTGCGACGATATTCTGCTGAAATGCACTGACGGCCTGGAAATTGTCGGTCCTGCGAATCGGGTTTTGCAGGGCTTTCTCGACCTCATCCAGCACCAACGGCGACTCGCAAGCGGATGCCAGCACACAGGCCACAGCCAACAGCCAGCGGCCGGCACACCGGGTGATCTCTTTGATGTAATTATTATTCATGTTTCCCCTAAATTAACCCCAATAATCAGCGCGCTGCGCATCCTGGCGACATGAAATTGTTGACATAATCCAAATCACGCCCCCGTACCACTCGTGCGAAACACCACCTTACCACTCCCGCAAAACACCACCTTACCACTCCCGCGAAAGCGGGAGTCCAGTCAATTACTGTGTCGCCCGCAGGGCGACCCCTTATTATAGTCCTCAAACCATCCGAAAACTGACCTTCCCCAAGTCCTGGAAGCGCACATTGAGCGTATCGCCTTTGTCCAGAGCAACCGCCGCCGTGATTCCGCCGGTCATTATGAATGTCCCTGCGGGTATGGTCTCACCGCGCGCAGCCAGCATATTCGCCAGCATCGCCACGCTCAGGGCAGGATGACCCAAAACTGCGGCGCCGGCGCCGGTCTCGACGACTTCTCCGTTTTTCTCCATCACCACCCCAAGGGCCGGCAAGTCCAGGGAGTCCGCGCCACGCAAGACGCTGCCGACGACAAAGCCTGCGGCGGAAGTATTATCGGCAATGACGCTCTTCAGGTCAAAACGAAAATTTTCATAGCGGGAATCGATGATCTCCAACGCCGCCGTGACAAAATCAA
This sequence comes from Gammaproteobacteria bacterium, assembly GCA_965221335.1. GTDB lineage: Bacteria > Pseudomonadota > Gammaproteobacteria > Eutrophobiales > Eutrophobiaceae > JAAXHV01. The sequence goes on from CBDCSC010000006.1 coordinate 866,839, forward strand.
CGGCCTGCAATACCTGGCCGATATGGCATCCGGGACCGGCCAATTCCGCTTTAGTCACGACAGCCACCTCCGCCTCCACCCGCGGGTGGATAAACGCCGCGCAGTCAATCTCAGCGCCATCGGCGTAACCGCCGGTAGCAGGCAGGAAACCGTATACCGGATCGGACACCCCCATCTGCCGCATCTTGGCCTGGGAGGTCAGGCCCATTTTCAGGCCGGCAATGCGGATGCCGCGTTCTTCTTTGCGCCGGCGGATCTCGTACTGGATGGCGTAGGCGTCCTCCCAGTCCAGTTCCGGGTAGTCATCGGTAATCTTCGTTACCGCTTGCCTGTTGAGTTCGGCATTCTCCAGGCGCTCGGCCAGTTGCCTGATGGTTTTTTGATCCAGCGTCATTGCACTGCCTTTATTTCACGCCGCGCCCGCGCCATGTTCAGCGCAACGTCTTCGATCATGTCTTCCTGGCCGCCGATGGTCTTCATTTTCCCCAGCTCGACCAGGATGTCGCCCGAAGGCAGCTTGTATTTTTCACCGACGCGCTTCGCGTGCAGCAGGAACGAAGAGTAGACACCGGCATAACCCATGATCAACGAGTCACGGTCGACCCGGATCAACTGGTCCATTATCGGCACCACCACATCTTCCGCAACGTTCATCAATTTGAATACGTCGACACCGGTTTTGACGCCCATGCGGTCCAGCACCGCGTTGAACACCTCAAGCGGCGTGTTGCCGGCGCCGGCGCCCAGCCCCGCGGCGGAACCGTCAATCCGGTCGGCGCCCGCTTCGACCGCGGCCAGTGAATTGGCAATGCCCATTGCCAGGTTATGGTGCCCGTGAAAGCCAATCTCGGTATCGGCTTGCAGGCCGGCGCGCAACGCCCCGATACGGGACGAGACATCACCCGGCAGCATATAGCCGGCAGAATCGGTGCAGTAAATGCAGTTGGCGCCGTAGGCTTCCATCAATTTGCCCTGTTCAAGCAACTGTTCCGGTTCCACCATATGCGCCATCATCAGGAAACCTACGGTATCCAGACCCAGTTTTCGAGCTGAACTGATATGTTGTTCCGAAACATCCGCCTCGGTGCAATGGGTCGCGACGCGGATGGTATGGACTCCACAATCCCGCGCCATGTTCAAATGATCCACGGTGCCGATACCCGGCAACAGCAAGGCCGACACTTTTGCATGCTTCATGCGCGGCGTGACCGCTTGCAGGTACTCTTCATCGGAGCTGGCAGGGAAGCCGTAATTGATGGAGGCCCCGCCCAGGCCATCGCCATGGGTCACTTCAATAAGGTGGACGCCTGCGTCATCCAGCGCGCAAGCGACATCGATCATCTGCTCAGTCGTGATCTGGTGGCGCTTGGCATGCATCCCGTCGCGCAGGCACATATCATGCAGTTTTACTGTTTTTCCGTTGAGATTCATGGTGTTGTTATATCAGTTTCGACTTGAGCGCTGTTTTGCGGGACTAAGCGTTGGCCGCATCCAGACGCAGCGCGCCATTGATGATTTCTTCCGCGAACATCTCACCGGTTCGCAGCGCCGCGGCGGTCATGATGTCCAGGTTGCCCGCGTAATCCGGCAGGTAATCTCCCAGACCCTTCACCTCCATGAAGATGGAGACGCGCCGACCGTCGAATACCGGGCCGTTTTTCAATTGGTAGCCGGGCACGTACTTCTGCACTTCCCGGATCATCTCGTGGACGGATTTGCGGATAGCATCCTGGTCGGGATCATCCTGCGTCAGGCAATGGATGGTGTCGCGCATGATCAGCGGGGGTTCAGCAGGATTGAGGATGATGATGGCCTTGCCGCGTCCGGCCCCGCCTACCCGTTCCAGCCCGTTGGCCGTGGTGCGGGTGAACTCATCGATATTCTTGCGGGTGCCCGGGCCGGCGGATTTCGACGCCACCGTCGCCACGATCTCTGCGTATTCCACCGGTTGTACCCTGCTTACCGCGGCTACCATCGGGATTGTCGCCTGGCCACCGCAACTGACCATGTTCACGTTGGTCTCCTGTTTGCCGACATGTTCCTGCAGGTTTACGGGCGGCACACAATACGGGCCGATGGCAGCCGGCGTCAGGTCGATGACCAGCACACCCCGTTGTTCCAGCTTCCGGGAGTTCTCCGGGTGGACCGAGGCAGAGGTCGCATCGAAGGCGATCCTGATACCGTCTTTTTCAATATGCTCGAGCAACGCATCCACGCCTTCGTGGGTGGTCTTCAGGCCGCTCGCGCCGGCCTTTGCCAGGCCGTCCGAGTTCGGGTCGATTCCCACCATCCACACCGGGTTGATGCGATCACTGCGCAGCGCCTTTATCATCAGGTCCGTGCCAATATTGCCGGAACCGACCAAAGCAGCATTAACTTTCATATTCAGTTTACCCCTGTCCTCTATCCTCAGTTGAACCGCACCGATGCGTTGCCGATTCCGCCGACAGCCAGGGTCATTACATCACCGGGCACGACGGGGTGCAGCGGCACCAGGGAACCGGACAGGATCACTTCACCCGCTTCCAGCTTGATACCGAACTCGCCCAGGGTGTTCGCCAACCAGGCCACACAGTTTACCGGTGAACCCAGCGCTGCGGCGCCGGCGCCGGTGGCGATAACTTCACCATTTTTGGTATGTACCATGCCGCAGGTCACCAGGTCTACGGCGCGCGGACTCACGGCCCGATCTCCGAGCAGGAACGCCCCGCAGGACGCGTTATCGGCAATGGTGTCCTGTATCTTTATCTTCCAATCGCGGATACGGGAATCCACGATTTCAAAACAGGGCATCACACATTCCGTGGCGCGCAGCACCTCGGCATTGGTGATACCCGGACCATCCAGGTCGTGTTTCAGGATGAACGCGATCTCACCCTCTGCCCTGGGCTGGATCATTTCCGCACTGATGGGTACTTCGTCGCCGTCGTTGTAGACCATGCGGTCGGTCAGGTAACCGAAGTCCGGCTGGTTGACCTGCAGCATATTCATAACCGCCTTGCTGGTAACACCAATCTTCTTGCCGATGATTTTCTCGCCGTCATCCAGGCGCCGTTGCAGTAATTGCAGCGAAATGCGGTAGGAGTCCTCAATGGTGATATCCGGTTCCTGGTCTGTCAGTGGCTCGATGGTCTTGCGCGCGCGCAAGCAATCGTACAAGGTATTGCCATAAGACAGTATTTTTTCTTCAGTCAGGCTCATTATTTCTGTCACAGGGTCGGATTGAATTCTTATAGTTTCACACACACGTTGCGCATCTCGGTGTAGAACTCAAGTGAGTGTACACCACCTTCGCGGCCTATGCCCGATTGTTTGGAGCCGCCGAACGGAGTCCTGAGATCGCGCAGGAACCAGCAGTTGACCCAGGTGATGCCGACATCAATGGCGGCGGCAACCCGGTGCGCGCGGGATGCATTCCCGGTCCAGATCGCCGTTGCCAGGCCGTAGCGCGTGTCATTGGCCATCGCAATCACTTCGGCTTCATCGTCAAAAGGCTGTACATGGCAGCAAGGACCAAAGATCTCCTCCCGGATGACCGGCGATGATTCAGGTAGGCCCGTCCAGATGGTCGGTTCCACCCAGAAGCCGCCGGCCAGATCGTCGTGCACTTGCGGAATACCGCCGCCGGTTACGACCTGCGCGCCCTCTTCCCTGGCCTTTTCATAGTAGGACAGCACTTTTTCCCGCTGCTGCCGGCTAATCATCGGCCCCAGAGTGGTGGTTGCCAGTTCCGGCTTGCCGGTTGCCAGATTTTCGGCGCCCAGTCTGAGCCGGTCCACGAATTCATCGAATACCGGGCGCTCCACGTAAACCCGTTCCGTTCCCAGGCAGACCTGGCCGCAGTTGGCGAATACCGAACGCATGGCCCCTTCCAGGGCCTTGTCCATATCGCAGTCGGCAAACACCACGCCCGCGTTCTTGCCGCCCATTTCAAAGGAGACATCGCGCAGCCCTACGGCTGCGGCTTTCATGATTTGCGAACCGGTGGTTGTCTCACCGGTAAACGTGATCGCGTCCACGCCCTGGTGCGTGGTCAGGTACTCGCCGGCAGATTCCGGCCCGAAACCATGCACAACATTGTATACGCCAGCGGGAATACCCACCGCATTCATCACCTCACCCAACAGGGTCGCGGTCGCCGGAGTCTCTTCGGACGGCTTGACCACGACCGCATTACCACAGGCCAGCGCCGGACCGACCTTCCAGGTCATCAGTAACAGCGGCAGGTTCCAGGGACAGATCACGCCGATGACCCCCTTGGGCACGCGCAGCGCATAATTCAATGCGCCGGCGCCGTCCGGCGTGTCCATCATGAAGGATTCCGCCGGCACATTCTTGATCACATCGGCAAATATCTTGAAATTGGCCGCGCCCCGGGGTATATCCACATGCCGCGCGAGCGACCAGGGCTTGCCGGTATCAAGACACTCCGCTTCGACAAAATCATCGAACCTGGCGTTGATGCCATCGGCCAGCTCATACAGTAAAGCCACGCGTTGCTCTACGGTCAGTGAACCCCAAGGGCCTTCGAGAGCGGCCCGCGCCGCTTCGACTGCCGCATCGACTTCATCACGACCCGCTTCATGGACCTGCGCATAGGCCTCCCCCGTCACCGGGTTCAGCGTGTCAAACATTCTGCCGCCGGCAGATCCGACAAACTCGCCGCCGATAAAATGGCAGAACGGCGACCCGGATACAACCTGTTTTACTTGAGCATGCATTTTTTTCTGACTCCCATTACACCCCAATATTATTCCCGCTTAAGCGGAAAGCCAGCTAACAAAGTATCGCCTGTCAGGCGATACGCTGTCATACTGGACTCCCGCTTCCGCGGGAGTGGTACATAGGCGTTGCTCCTACTCCAGTACCATTCCCGCTTACGTGGGAGTAGTACGAGCATCGCTCCTACTCCAGTACCATTCCCGCTTGCGTGGGAGTAGTACGAGGCATCGCTCCTACTCCAGTACCATTCCCGCGAAAGCGGGAATCCAGTGAAACAAACCGTCGCTTCAGCGACACTATATTATTCCGAGGCCAAATACCCCAGCGCATATTCGGCTATTTCCCCATCCTGTTGTTCCGAAGCGCCGGAAACGCCTATCGCGCCGATACGGCGCCCGCCAATCTCAATCGGCGCCCCACCACCACAAACCATCAACCGGTCAGCATTGGGGAGACCGATTCTGCACGCCGGCGACAGGGAATCCAATACTTCTCCCCATTTCGATGTCGGCATGCCGAAACTCATAGCCGTGTAAGCCTTGTTGATCGCCAGGTCAACGGAATGAAACGCCGAACCCGGCATGCGCAAAAACGCGGCAAGATGCCCGCCGCTGTCCACTACTGCGACATTGACTTTCACGCCCAACTCCTCCGCCCGCGTTACCGCAGCCTGAACCAGTGCGTGAGCCGCTTCCCAGTGGATGCTGCCCTGATCTACCACCACGTTCATCTGTTCAGATGCGCTTGTATCTTGCGCCAGGGGGCCTGCCCCTTGTGCTTGAGTTCAGCCATTTTTTCCGCAGAAAAATCAGCCGCGACCCCAACCTGGTAAGACGGCCGGTCAACGCAACGCGCATACCAGTCAGCGACCCGTTTGCGCGACTGGTACCAGTCTGCCCAGCCGAATTGGAACAGGGTTTGAAAATACGGTGACATGGCCGCGTCCGCCAGCGAGAACCGATCGCCCGCGAGCCAATCCTGGGTTTCCAGCGTGCGTTCCATGTCGGCAATGGTCTTTTCGTAGGTCGCCACTGCGTCGACGATATCGGGCGCATCATAGCCCATCTTCAGCAGCCGCCGCTGGCGCTCTCGCCGGGGTTTCTCGACAACCCGGTCAATGACAGCATTCATCTCCGCTTCTGAAAGCATTTTGAGCTTGTCCGCCATAACCAGCGGCCATTGCAACGCGCCGCAACTCGGGTGCACCTTGATGTCAATGTGTTTCATCCACAGACGCATCTGCGCGCTATGGTAGGGATTGTCCGGACGCATATCCGGTTCAGGAAACTTGTCCTGCAGGTACTCGCAGATGATGGAGGATTCGATTACCGACCTGCCATCGTCGACCAGGGTCGGCACCACGCCCAACGGGTTCAGCTTGAGATAGTCCGGCGCAAGATTTTCCTTCTCCGCCAGTTCCACGTGACGCTTTTCCCAATCCAGATCCTTTTCAGCCAGTACGATGCGCACCTTCTGGGAACAGGGCGACATGGGATGAGTGTATAATTCAAGCATTATGGATTCGCCTCATCGTTATCATCATCGTTAATTCCAGCGGCCCGCACATGTTCTTCGGGCTTATGTTCTTGGCGCTTGTGCCGCCAGTGGATTGCATCTGATATTATGGATATAATTTATTTTATCGTTGTTGTCAAATAATATCGATATTTTTTCGTTTTGTCGATATTTTTTTATCACTGTAACACCAGTTAAGAATGAACTTATTCAAAAAACCTCGCATACCCGACTTTTCACCCTTCACAACAGCCTTGCCGGGTAATTGACGATGCGCGCCAAAACACTGGTTGAATCGTCTTATGATTGGATCCGCTCCGATATTATCGCGGGGAAACTGGCGCCGGGTTCCAAGCTGCGCATCGAGGAGTTGCGGGAAGACTACAACATCGGCGCAAGCCCGTTACGCGAGGCCCTGAACCGGCTGGCCGGCGAAGGCTTTGTCACCGCGGAAAGGCAGCGAGGGTTCAAGGTTGCGCCGGTTTCTACGGAGGACCTGAAAGACCTGAGCCGCATGCGGGTCATGCTGGAATGCCAGGCGTTGCGCGACAGTATCAGGAACGGCGATGATGAATGGGAGGTAAACCTGGTCGCATCCCACCACCGCCTGCAAAAGGCGGAACAGCATTACGGCAAGAACCTGGCGGAATGGGAACAGCGCAACGATGAATTCCACGAAGCCCTGGTGGCGGCCTGCGGCTCAACATGGTTGCTGCGTTTGCGCCATCTGCTCTACGAACAGCATAAGCGCTACCGTTTCATCGCGATACTGTCTCAACAGGAAGGGCGGGATGTTCACCAGGAACATCGCGAGATACTGGAAGCGACATTGGCGCGTGACACCAACGCGGCCTGCAAGGCCACGCAACAACATATACAGCAAACGTTGGACACCAGCATCCGGGTATTCACTGAGCTGGAAAAAAACAGCCCCCTCTCCGTATAACTGCCCGGGGTAGTACCGTCTTGAACAATACGTTTCTCCGTTCAATCCCGGCGGCCATCATAACTGTTTTAACAACATTTGCCGGCCTGGCCCAGGAAACAACGCCGCTGCTGGAAGAAATCATCGTGACCGCCGAAAAACGCGCCGAAAGCCTGCAGGACCTGTCCCAGGCCGTGACCGCGCTATCGGGCGAGGCACTGGACAACCGCAATATCACCAGCTTTGTAGACCTCAGCAGCATTGCCCCGGGCGTTACCGTCGCCAAGAACGAAGGGGTAAGAACCGTCATCTCCATACGCGGCGTGGGCAACGAGGCCAACCAGAACTCGATAGCCAACCCTTCCGTGTCCTACCACCTGGACGGAATCTACGTGGCATCGCCGTTTGCCCTGCGCACCGACTTCCTGGACCTGGAACGTATTGAAGTGTTGCGCGGCCCCCAGGGCACCCTGTTCGGCCAGAACTCCACGGGCGGTGCGATCAATGTGATTACGCAGGCGCCGGATACAGGGGAATTCTTCGGCAAGGCCGATATCACAGTGGGGAACTACAGCCTGACGCGGGTGCGCGGTTCGGTCAACATCCCCATCAGCGATACCACGGCCTTGCGCGCCTCGGTCGCTACCCACAACCATGACGGCTTCAGCAAGAACATCTTGCTGGACCAGGAACTGGACCAGGCCGACAACTTTTCCGGCCGCGCCCACCTGCTCTGGGCGCTGGCTGAAAACCTGCGCTTCAACTTCACTGCGCAGTATTTTGACGAAAACACCAACGGCGCGGCACAGAAAGGTATCTTCGACTCCACCCCGAACCCGCGCCGTCTGACCCAGGACCGGCACAGCAGTTACCAACTGGAGAGCCAGCTCTACAGTCTGGTCGCTGAATGGGAACTGCCCGCGTTCACGGTCAAGTCGCTGACCAGCTACCAGGACGATGCAGTCTCCGCGTCACGGGACAACGACCGTCATGATTTTTCCACGCTGATTAACCGCGGGACCTTCCTGTTGCCAGCCAGCGTTGATCCGGAGGCCGTCGGCCAGAAGACCTTCACGCAGGAACTCAACCTGATCTCCTTCGAACCGCTGTTCGGCCGACTGGACTGGGTGGTCGGGATGTTCTACCTAGATACCGATGTGGACATCCTGTTTCGCGAATATATCGACTTTAATACCGACGGCGTTTATGGTCCCGACAAGGTCAGTGTGGAGGAGGTGCTGAACTTCGGAGGAGAAGTCGGTTTCATCTCCGATTCCAATCCGCAGCGGGAATCATTCTCCGTCTACGGCCAGGGCGCCTACAATCTTACCGAGAGCATGCGCCTGGTCGCCGGCCTGCGTTATACGGAAGATCAGGTCAACTCCAGGGTCACCAATTTCTTCGGCCGCGCCGGCACCGCTGTTCTTGAAACCAAGAGCGAAAAGCTTACCGGCCGCGGCGTGGTGGAAATCGATCTCAACGATAACGCGATGGCATATGCGTCATACACACGCGGTTTCAAGCCGGGCGGCAGCAACCTGACCTACGGCCGGGAAGATGCGGTGGCTCCCATCCTGGTGCTGCCCACCTACAAGGATGAGACGGTACAGGCCTGGGAAGTCGGCCTCAAAACCGACTTTGCCGGCAACCGGGTGCGGGTCAACGCCGCGGCGTTCTACTACGACTACGAAAACCTGCAATACCAGGCGACCGACCCCGAAGTGTTCGAGGGTGGGGTCGGCAACCTGCCGGGGTCGGAAATCTACGGTGCCGAGATGGAACTGCTGGCGTTCGTCACAGACAGCCTGACCCTGGATGCGCGCCTGTCCTGGCTGGAAACGAAGATCTCCGAATCACACCTGGCGCTGGACAACGTGCGCTCCGATGACGCCACCAACGCGCTCCTGCCCCAGTGCCAGTTCAACCTGTTCTGCGACGACATCCAGCGCGCCCGCGCCGCGGCGGTGACGGACGTAAAAGGCAACCAACTCGCCAAGACGCCCAATTTCACCGCGGACGTGATGCTGCGCTACCTGACTCGCCTGGGCAACTGGAGCGATTTCGAGACCAGCGTGCAATACCTCTACCGGGGCGGCTTCCAGCACCGCATCTTTAACAACCCGAAAACCGATGACGTGCCCAGCTACCATATCGTCAACCTGGTATTGACGATTGCGCCGGACGCGTACCCCTGGCACATCGACCTGATGGGAATGAACCTGACTGACGAAGATGGCATTAACGCCCGCTTCACCGATGTCTTCGGCGTCGGCTCCACCAGCGACGAACTGATCCCACCCCGACAATACATGGTACGCTTCGGCATGGAGTTCTGACGGGAATGGTTCCGTCATTTTCCATCTGCATCTCTCAACACCGTCGTTTCATAGCGAACTCCATCCGGTATCGGCACCGCCTGGTGCACGGTCACACCGTACTCTCCCTCGGTGGGTTTGGATGAATCCACGGCTACGAACGATGTGTAACTGGACACAAGCTGGTATTGCAGTGCAACCCGCCTGATGGCGTCACGCAACTCCCCATGGGGGTCTCCCACAGTCGACTGCCGATCCGATAGCTCGGCGATATTGGTACGCGCCCAGACCTTGGCGAGAGACGGACCGGCATTGCTTGCGCCAGTAGCATCCAGCGCAAAAGCACGGCGCGCGCCGTCAACCGTCCCGGATACGGTCACCGTTGTGGGTTCGCCCCGGAACTTTCCTGCAACAACCAGTGGTCGTCCTACAAACAGGTCGGGGAGGTGGCCGGGATAGGTATTGGATACGGCCATGTTACCCCAATCAATTTCAATGTCTGTGAGCGCCGCGCGGCTTACGCGCTTGAAAAATTCCTCCATCACCTGTTCCGCCGAATCATTCAGTCCCAAGTAGGCGACGGCGCCGCGCCCGACTTTAGCCATTCGTTCCATAAGATAGCGGTTGACGGATTCTCCAACACCAAAACTGAAAATGCGGGCATTGCTGATACGCTTGTACACCTCGGCCAAAATCTCTGCTTCATTACCGATATAACCATCCGTTAGAAACGAGACAAACCGGAACCGCGACGGGTTGTGAGGAAAATCCAGGGCTGCCCTGATCCCCTCGATCATCATCGTGCCGCCCTGGCTGTCCAGTTTCGCAAGATATCGACGGGCAGCCGCCAGGATTTTCTCCGTCGCGGCGACAGGCTCCCGGCCAAATTGGGAGGCATTATCCGAAAAACGGATGATCTGGAACGTATCGGTCGGGTGAAGCAGTCCCAATGCCGTATCGATAGCCTGTTTGGCCTGAGCCAGTGGACGGCCGCTCATCGAACCGGAACAGTCGATGACGAACACCATCTCCATCGGTCGGCGAGAAACCCGCAAAGTATCTATCGGTGGGATCATCATCAGTGAAAAGAACCCTTCTCCCGTCTCCGGGTCTTGGTAGGTCATCAGGCTGGATTTGACGGCCTCTCCGGCGATGCGATAATCGAGCACGAAATCCCGATTGGGAAGAGTAGTCTGTTGCGCCAGTTGTACGGTCGCAGACGCAGACCCGTCCCGATTGACATTGATCTCATGGGTCGATTTCAGCTCTTCGATGTGCACGCCGGCGTCGATGCGCACGCTGATACCCAGGTCATGACCTGATCGCTCCGAAGGCGTAAGGTATTCAACACCTATTGCACCCGGCGTTGCCGTGCGGCCACCGCGCGGGAGCGCCACTACCGGGTCGTGGCTTTTGGGCGGGTTGAAGCGCGGACCGACCACCGTGGGAAATACGAAAGAGTACCACCCATCCTTGTACGCGAGGGTGTGAAAGTAGGTGATGTCGACATCGATTGCCTTACCGGGCTCAATGTTGGCGACTTTCTGCTCGAATATGTTCGGACGATGCTGGACCAACAGACTTGCATGGTAGCCCTGCTCCCGCGCCGCGTGATAGATGGCCTCAGCTTCTTCCTTCTCCCGCAAGATGCCACGAATGGTGCGCTCCCCGATGACCATCAGGAATTCTGAGACCGCGGCTTTCTCCGGCAGTGGAAACACATAGACGGCCTCGATCTTTGTATCAAACGGGTTGGCAAACTGCTGTTTAACCCGAACTGTGCTGATGTGGCCGGCAATAGATGCGTCTACGTCCGTGTGTTGCAACGGCAGTGGCACCTCCGCTGTTTCTCCGTCTTTATCTGGGGGTGGAACGTTCGCAATCAGACTTCCGGAACCGGGAACCTGTGTGCCTTCACCGACTGAAGGAGTGGAAGCGGCATAGTCGGTAATTTCTTCAGAAGATGACGCTTTGGCGATGATCCAGATTTCCTCTGAAAAGGATTTTGACACCGCGCCCGGAGAAGCCAGGGCGCCTTCCCGGACTTGCACATCAAGTGGCAAGCCACTAACGTTACCCAGCCTTTCCCGAAAAACCTGGTAAGACTGCGTTTGTGACAGTGGCGCTGTGTCCAAGTGCGGGTAGACGGCTGGTTCCCCTGGTATCGGCAAGCCACCTGCTCCTTGTATTGTCTTCTCCGGAGGCGCGGACTGGGAAGTCTGCCCCTGAGGTGGTGGTGAAGCGGGCATAGGTGGTGGGCTGGAGCACGATACCAGCAACTTGATGCCGATCATCATCAGCAAAATTATCATGCAGGATACAAATTGGAACTGTCTCTTCATTGCGACCTCTCCTGTAGGTAGTCGTCAGGTTCTGTGAAAGAAATCTTCGCATTAATTACACGCCCTTGCCGTGTAGTTGCCACAATCAGGCGCAATTCGAAATCGGGTTCTCCCTCCAGCATCAGGTGTAGCGTGGCGAGACGAACGCGACCACTTGGCAATGTGCTTTCATCGGCCAGCGAGTAATCGGCAACCACTATCCGGTCAGCATTGCCACCGGCGACAGGTTCCCGGTCATAGTACGGCGTCCGCTGAAAAGCAGGGTGACCGCCGTTCTCGACACCCACCACTTTCATCGCGCCGTTGCGGTCCTTGAGTTCGAACTGCCAGGCGGCCACGGTAGCCGGGCTGTCCAAGTAGATGTCCAGCGACGCAAAACGCGTGCTTGACCTGCTGTCCGCACAGACGAAACCCGTAAGCAAGATGAGCAAGGCTGCTACGAAGAGCCGACTGTTCATAGCATGCCGTCCCGGTCCAAAGCCACCAGGCGATAAGCGAAAGCATCCAGGTCAGCTTGGGTAACATCCTGATCCGTGCGAGCCAGGGCCAGGACATCGGCAATATCGATCCGGCCGGAGCCGTCGACATCTGCGTAAATCGGAATGTCGTCTTGTTGAGTAAGCTGTATTGTCATAAACAGGGCAACCACGAGCACACAGGCCGCAGCTACGCGCCAGGCGCCCAGTGGTTGCCAAAGAGGGATACGGCGCGGTGCGAACTGGGCGTGCGTCATGCCGGCCAGCCTGCGGTCGACCCGGGAGGTGATAATATCGGGGGCCGCGTCAATGCGCTTCAGCTCATCGATTAGGGCTTCGGGCAGTTGCTCGTTTTGTTCGTTTACGCCAGTCATGTCATGAGTTCCCTGTCCATATAACGCACGACATGGAAAAAAGGTTCATTCGACTGAAAAAAAATCCGCAAGCAGAGGAGAATCCCTGAGAATTGCGATGCCCCCGTGCAGTCGGGACTTCACGGTACCCACAGGGATGCCCAGGACTTGTGCGATCTCATCCAGCGACATCCCGTCCACGAATCGAAGCATCAGGGTCTCCCGTTGGCCGAGCGGCAGATTCGCAAGCAACTTGCCGAGGTCTCTTTTGTCTCTATCCTGGGGGGCGGGCATATCTTCGGGCGTTATATCATCGGCAATCGGGAACCGTCCTGCCTTGCGCGTTGCTGATATTGCCGCGTTTTTTGCTATGGGATAGAGCAGCGTCGTCAGCTTGGCTGTCAGTGTTATCCCTTCACCGGCAGGCGGAAAACGACGTAGCAGTTGGACAAAGGTATCCTGGAGCACATCCAGTGCGACATCGATATCAGGAGTAAAGCGTAGCGCTACGCGCAACACGTAATCCTTGTGGCGCAGATACAGGGCTTCAAACGCGGCTGCCGCCGCGACTGCATCACCATGGTTGCAGACGTCCACCAGCGTTTCGTCGTTACGAGGGTCTTGCCGATGGCTCCGGACCATAATGTGCAATCACTCAAGAGTTAGCGCCGGTTAGTCACCGGACGGTAAACCATCCTTATTTGTTGTCCGCCTGCAAAATCGGCAAACCATGCCCGCAGATGTTAGCATTTGATCTGGTTATTACTGTGCTAATTGAAAATCAAATTTACAATTAGCACATGTTTATTGAACGAGAAATCAGGCAAACCGTTAGCGAAGACCTGGCGCATTTCCCTGCGGTGGCTATACTCGGCCCCCGATAGCTGGGTGCTGAATACCAATAAATACCTACCCCATCCACGCTGATAAAGCCTGGGTAACGCCGCTTGATAAGCTTGCACAATACCTTTGAGTTGGTGGAGCAGAAACAAGTTCCGGGGTGCCCCGGGTAATTTATGATGTCCGCGATAGCTTGGTAATACTCTGGCGACGCATGGCCGTATACAGCGCCAATTTCGCAGCTACGACTGGTGAAACGGCAACAAGGTCCTGGCCGTCCACCACGGCGCTCGGTACCGGAATGTCCCAATGCTGCCGAACATACCCTGCCAAAGCGGCTGTTAACGCATCTTCAGCCATTGCCAGCGCTTCGCTCCTGTCCTTACCGCCGGTAAGCGCCCCCGGCACATCCGGGAAGGTGACATAGAAACCCCCTCCCTCTTCCGGGGATAAAACACATGGATAAACGTAGTAGATCAGAATTCCTCTTTTTCGATATCAAGGTCTTTCAGCATCGCCGCAAGAAGCCCCTTACCGATTTCTTTTCGCGGTACAGTCGTAAACCGGTTGCCAATATGAAGACGCCCGTGACTTCCCTTGCCACGTCTGGGGTCATAATGGCATCTCAACCCTTTCTTCCTTGCATAACGCTTGACGCGCCAAATGAATTCCGTTCCTTAAAGGCCGAGATATTTCTCCAATATTATTTATTCCATCACTTGCTTTATGCAAACAAAAAGTCCTCTTGGTAAAGACTATCAGTGTATCCCACAAGGGTGATCCGGCCGCCTTCATGTTCAGTCAGGTCAATATATGTACTTGTTTGAGTTTCGTCGGTCCAGTAGAAATCTAAATCCTGAACAGAGTCGATAGTCGGGAATGCGGTTAGATCAAGTTTGTCCTGCCCGTGAGCGAAATCAATAATCGTATCTGTGAATGGCCAGAAGTTCTCAGGCTCAAACACAAAAGTATCCCTGCCCAAGCCACCCAGCAAAATATCGTTACCCTCCCCGCCATCCAGAATATCGTCACCACTGTCGCCTCGCAACAGGTCGTCACCGGAATAGCCAAAAAGATAATCGTTACCAGCTCCCCCAAATACCACATCATCACCTGGACCGGTGTACAACCCGTTGGCGGCATCATTTCCAAAAACAATATCGTCACCATAGCCACCGATAAAATGCTCAATAATCGTATCGTGGGCAATAACAAGATTCCCATCCAAACCATATACGCTGGATGCAGTTCCTGGATTGAGGTCAACGTACTGATTTTCCCTGTCGGTATAAAAGTTCAGCCAGTCAGTACCATCGGTGTCATATAATGTCATTGTTATGGCGAAACTGAATGGCTCTCCCTGGCCTGTCCAGTGCAAAAAAACTTCATCCAAATACGTGCCCGTATCTGCGCCAACCCCATACCATGTATCACCGTCATTCACACCATTAGGCGCGCCGTAGATATTATGTATAGCAGCTATATCTGCAATCATGGGCGTCACAGGATATGCGTAGGATGCAGAAACGGCGAAATTTTGTTCCTGGCTGGCATAAGACATAACGCTCATTTGCCAAGAGTCATAGAAAGAAACCGAATACAACAAAAAGTCGCTTGGATCATCAAAATCAGGATAAACAGCATCACCTGCATTATATGGACCGGGGTGACCCAGCCCCAGAGCATGACCTATCTCGTGAATATAGACCCTGAATGTGTAACTGTCCATTCCTGCTCCGAACAAATCCACCGCAGCAGCAGTGATATTAATGTGAGAAGAGTTGATAATTCCTCCTGTTACCACTGACTGAGCATAGGCGCCTGCTCTATTGTCATCAAACGTAATGTCTGCATCAGTAGTGCTGACCAGACGGAAATTGATACCTGATACTACTGTCCATGACTCCAAAGCCCATTTTGCTAGCTGTTGCCCTTCTGGCGTTAACGCTGTGATATTGGCGGTTAGCGTGCCACCTGGTGATACGTTGAACTTGCGAGGAGATAGGCCTCGCTGTTCCCAAAAGCCATCTGTTAAGTAATGTACAATGACATCGTCTAGCATGATATGCCTCCTTAGGTTGTAATTTTAATTTCCTGACCACTAAGGAACCAGACTGTTGCTAATATTCCGGCATGAAAGATAGCCCCGCAACTTCGTTCCGGCCAAAGGTTTCACCATATTAGCCAGTAAATTCTGACATTCTGTGGCCAATCTAACCACAGATGTTAGCATGACCATGTTATGACGTCATGGCGGTTATCGCGAGCCTGAAATATTGTCAACACCACCTCAAGATTCTCTCACCGCAACTTTCATATCGCGTCATAGTCTAGACCCATGTTCGCCGTCACATAGTTTGCCCCGATATCCCCGTTTTCCAGCATAATGCATAAACTTGTTATTCTGTTTTTTATGTTCCTAATACTTGAAAACACACCGGATATACCTCATGATTGAAGTAATGGAGCGCTATCGATTTCATTAACATAGCGCATGTAAATATCGTCGTGATTAATGCTTAAATCCAATGCAAACATTGCAAACAAACTCAGATATTCCGGATGACACTGCAGCGGTCATCAAGGGTAAACACAGGACGGGTTTATCTGTTGTTCCTGACGGCTACAGGGTAAAAAAGTTGGCTGAAGTGAAAAACTACCTCAACCACAATATGGATCTGTTGGGCTTTTTGTCATCGCTGCCCACATCTATCTCTAAATCGAAAGGCGTGGAATCCATTGACCTGGAGTTCTATCATGATATTGAGGAACATTGGGATAAGCTGTTTGTAGTCGTCAACACTCAAATCGAAGATATGGATGAACTCGATGCCCTGGAAGACTCATTATATTCTTCTTTGTTTGAACCCAAGACTGAGATGCTATCAGATCGAGTGGCGCTATCCGTAGGATGACCCATACCGATTGAACCAAGGGACATGGTTGCGTACGATAGTAGGAACGGGGACTGTAAATATTTCTGTGTAAATCGCCGGTTACGGGACATCGTTAAGTTGTTAAGCGCTATCGCATCAATCATAGGTCGGCAGCACCTGTCTGTACCGGCGTCTCCACCTGCAGTGTGCGCGCAGTGAACGTCACCACCCAGAAACCGCTTTCCAGCGCCTCCTCGCGGGCGTCCGAATTAACACTTTGACCGCAGGCCAGCACAAGGAGCTTTCTGTCACTATATTCGGAGCGCAGTTTCCGGAACAGCGGCACAGTCTTGTCTCGCAGCTTTATCACATCGTTACGATGCAGGCGTTTTTTCACTTCGCCCAACCCGACGTATTCGCCGTTGGTAAGCAACATGTCATACTCCGTCCGATGTTTCGGGGTGGCCACCGGGTGATTTATCTGGACATTATCAAATTGAATGCCATTGATGTTGTGGTTATTGGCGATGATAGCGTGGGCAAAGAACTCCTCAATATTGCGGGCATCATTGTCGATGTAGTTACTCATGTGCCGGGTGGCGCGTAACAGCTTGTCTATCTCTTTATCGGTCCTGGCCTGGGAGATAGCAAGTTTATCCAAGAAAGCCGAGATGTCCGCCAAGGACCGGACAGTTTTTTCTTCATTCATGATGAGATCTCCTTTCTGGTTGACCGGAAAAAATCAGGATTCAGGCACACAACCCAACGGCGCGCCCGGCAGTATTATCGCATGATCCGGATGCAAAGAATATGCGAAAGGCCCGGCAAGTGTCAGTTTGCACCTCTAAAGAACCACTCCATGATCGCTTCAATAGAGCCGTGTGTGTCCCAAGTCGGATTCCAGTATAATCAATCCTTCCTTGATACTTTATCAGCCCGCACAAATTACAACACAAACATGGAACAGGCTGTGTTCAAATATCTTGAAGATGTTTCTGTTGCTTTGATGTATAAAGGGCAGGAGGAGTTCTTGATTCAGAACCGATAACTTTGTCCGAATCGGTGAATAAGCAAAGCTGAGCTGGTTAAACTATTCTGGCGCGTTAGAGGGCCCTGATGGTCCTCTTTCGATTACGTTGGATTGTTTCATAATCAAACAAAATAACAGCATAAAAAAAGTAACACCGAGCCATATGATACCCGTACTAGCTAATATAAACGGGCCTCCTTCATCTAGAGAACTAAATGCAATCAAGACTATACACATAAAATAAATAACAAATAGAGTCCAGGACAAAGTGTAATTTCTGATGATATTCCAGACGGTTCCTCCCGCCCGCACTTCACCTGCTTTCAAATTTCGATATGCAAAATAGAGCGGAAAACTAAGGAAAGGAGTCAAGACGACTGTTAGAAGCGGCCAGCCAATAGAGTGATTCTTCCTTGATCGCGCATCGGAAAAAACATAATTTGCAGCGACAACATATATTATTATCGAAATTATTATCGATGGAATTGTCGATATAGACTCGATTAATTCTGTCATACAGTCTTTACCCTGGATATTTGGTCTATGAATTGAAGAAGACCGAATGACAAGCACCGACCTTACCATCACACAATGTACCCATGAACA
This sequence comes from Gammaproteobacteria bacterium, assembly GCA_965221335.1. Taxonomy (GTDB): domain Bacteria; phylum Pseudomonadota; class Gammaproteobacteria; order Eutrophobiales; family Eutrophobiaceae; genus JAAXHV01. Next base: position 884,839 of record CBDCSC010000006.1, read on the forward strand.
ATTAGAATTTCAAGCTGCAACCAGACCCTTAATTGTCATACGCTTTTTCTGTCGTTACTTCATATATTATATTAATATAATACACAAATATCAGATTATTTGTGCATTATGATGTACTATATACACAAAACAAAGGTCGGGTAAAACCATGCTCCGCGATGTTGTGGAAATGCAGAAACGGGAATTGGACGGGCGGTTGCAGGAACGTTACGTTGAACGACAACTTGCCAGGCCGCTGCGTGACGACGGTCTTATCAAGGTCATCACTGGTCCTCGCCGTTGCGGGAAATCCTTTCTGGCCATGCGCCTGCTGGCCCGCTTCCCTGCACATGGCTACCTGAATTTCGACGACGAACGCCTGACTGATATAACGGACTATAATCAGCTAATCGCTGCAGTCAACGAGGTATACGACAATCCCCGGCACCTGCTGCTTGATGAGATCCAGAACCTGGATAGATGGGAACTATTTGTGAATCGCCTCCAGCGTCAGGGCTTCCAACTCATTATTACCGGTAGTAACGCGCATTTACTGAGCGGAGAACTGGCGACTCACCTGACCGGACGCCATATACCCATTGTGCTTTTTCCTTTTTCATATGGCGAATTCCTCAGTTCCCGTGATACCCGACTTACTGAATATGAAATGGATGAAGCGTTGTATCGTTACGCAAATCACGGCGGATATCCTGAACCTTTGCTACGTGACATGGATCGCGGTTTCTACCTGACCACCTTATGGGATTCCATTCTGTACAAGGACATCATACGCCGCCGTCGAATCCGATCGGTTGCCGGTATTGAAGACCTTGCGGCTTACCTGCTGGCCAATGTCGCCAGCGAATATTCACTGAACCGGCTGACTTCCGTAACTCAATGCAAAAGCGTTCACACGGTTGCAAAGTACATCGGGTACCTGGAGGAGTCCTTCCTGTTCTTTTCACTCTCAAGATTCTCTTTCAAGGCAAGAGAACGGACAACGGCAAACCGCAAGATCTATTGCATAGACAACGGTTTTGTCACATCCCGTACAGGCCGGTTTACACCTGATTCAGGCAGACTCTTTGAGAACGCTGTTGCGGTTGCGCTGCATAAGCGTGCTCTGGACGGGGACTGCGAGATCTTTTTCTGGAAAGATGCGCAACAAAGGGAGGTGGACTTCGTCATCAAGGAAGGCCGCAAGGTCACTCAACTTATCCAGGTATGCCAGGACATGACTCGTCCGGAGACTCGGCGTAGAGAAATCCGCTCGCTGCTCAAGGCGGGTGAGGCGCTTTCCTGCGACCACCTTCTCGTTCTTACGGCAGATGCTGATGTGGAGGAAGAAGTGGAGTGGCAGGCAACAACACAAAAGGTGCGCTTGTTGCCACTCCGACGCTGGCTCCTGCAATCATACTCTATGCCCTGAAAAGTCAGTTCCGACTCTGACTTTGCAAAAGCCCGTAGCGGCTGCATACAAGACTCGCGCGATGGATTCTAGAATGAATCCTCACCCCCGATATAGCCCTTGATGGGTACTCCGGACAGGGGTTCGCCGCCGTCTTTGCCTACCCGGTAGGTTTCCTGGAAGTACAGTGAGTGGGTGCGTTCCTGGTTCATGAAGTGCGGGTGCATCGAGCAGACCATGTTCTCCGGCAGTACGAAGTCAAAGCCCTCGCCTATCCTGGGCATTTCGATCATGGTCATGCCGATGGAGTGGCCGCAAACATGGCCTGAGCGGTAGCCGCGGTCGAAGATCGGCTTCATGCAGGCGTTGCTGGCTGCCTCGGCGGTGTTGCCGGCCTTCATATGCTCCTTGGCAAGCTCGTGGAACTCCTGGTAAGCGGTCATCATTTCTGCGGTAGTCGCATCCATGCCCTGGGGGAACACGGGGCGGGAGAATTCGACCCAGTGGCCGCCCTCGCCGGAGACCTCCAGCCCGTACATCATACCGTCGCTGTCCTGTATGGGCCGTTGGGTGGGAAACACCATCTGCGGTTCCAGGGAGCCGTTGGGTCCCATCTGTATCATGTCCATGGTGTTGCGGGCGCAACCGGCCGCGGCAAACGTATTCTCGGCAATGCCCATCAGTTCCGCTTCCGTTTTGCCCGGCCCGTAGGCGCGGATCACATCCAGCACACCTTGCTTGTTGATCTCCATCGAATGGCGCACCGACGCAATTTCCTCCTCGCTCTTTTGTGCGCGGGCATAGTCGAACTGGATTTCAAAATCGATGATCTCGAAGTCTTTTGCCGCCAGCGCGGAATAATCACGCACGTTGATGATGTATTGCAGGCCGTAGATGCCCAGTCGTTTCACCCCTCTGCCCTGCAGAAACTCCGCCATCCACTCGCCGCAATGGGGGGGAAACTCGCGTTGTTCTATGAAGGTCGCGGTATGATCGCCCACCCAGGTCGCTTCCCGGGGAAATACGCAAACGGGGTCGCCGGCGGCGGGGATAACCACGTACGCGTAGCGGTGCAGGATCAGGAACCCGCACAGGTAACGCACTGCGCCCTCGAACCCGGTATATTCGCTGCCGCTGACCACCAGCGCGTCCAGTCCTTCTTTTTCCATGGCCGCGCGCACGTTCGCGTAACGGCGTTCTATTTCGGCCTGGCTGGGGCGAAAACGATTTATGTAATCAGTCATTTGATGTTTCCTCTTTGCTTTGTAAGTTTTACTAACTGTCCCGCGCCTCATACCATTCCCGCAACAGCGGGAATCCAGTGAGACAAAGAGTCGCCCTGCGGGCGATACAGTAATCGACTGGACTCCCGCTTTCGCGGGAGTGGAACGGAGGCATAGCCTGACTTGGGCCAATAATTACATACTGTCGGGGTGAGCAGAGCGCAGATCATCATGGTTTAGTGTTCAGGATATTCCAGGGACCATGAAGCTTCCAGGCCCTTGATTATCGCCGCGCATGCTTCGTTCATCGGACAGGGGATACCCAGCTCCCGGCCCAGCCTGGCGATGCCGCCGTTCAGGGCATCCACCTCGGTCAACCTTTCCGCCATCACGTCCTGCAACATGCTGGGCGGGTGGTAATAGGCCTTTTCCCTGCCGTAGTCGATCAGCGCCTCCGGGTCGCTGTCCAGGGTAATTCCCAGTGCGTCCGCGACGGCCACGCCTTCACTAACCAGCGCCGACATGACCTTGCGCACACCTTCCTGGTCGCAGGCCACGCCATGGGGCAGGCGCGTCAGCGCGCCCATTGCGTTGGAAGCTGAGTTGAAGATCAGCTTGGTCCACTGCGCGCCGCGGGCATCCTCCATGGCCAGGCACTCCATGCCGCTGCGGTTCAGCGCATCGGCCAGCCGTTCAACTTCTTCCATGCTGGCGGGATTCACGGCAAACGGGCCGATCCAGGTCTTGCCGCCGGCGTCATGATTAACCACGCCCGGCGCGCTGATATGTCCCGCCGGAAAGATGGTGCCCTGGATCACCCGCGGCGCATACTCGGCCACTATCTCCTCGTTGCCGATGCCGTTCTGCACCGAGCAGACTGCGCCATCCTGAAAGATCGGCGCCACGGCTTCCATGGCCGACCGGGTGAACATGGTCTTCGTGGCGATAATGCCGAACTCGCACAGCGGGATCTCGCTCACCTCCGTGCGCGCATGCACGGTGGCGACAAAATCGCTCAATCCGGTCAGACGCAGACCATTCTTATTGATCGCGTCCACATGTTTGCGGTCCAGGTCAAAGGCCCAGACCTCAACATCGTCCAGCCGGGCCAGGTACGCGCCGTACAAACCGCCAATGGCGCCACAACCGATGATACATACCTTCATTAAGTTCTCCTTACCCATTATGTTGCATGCAATGGATTATGTTATGGCAGCTCTGACTTAAGCAGAGTGGTACGGGAGCGTTACCCATGACTGTAACTGCTTTCATACGCCTTGACCAGGCGGTACAAGGTCTCATGGTACGGCGCCGGAACGCCTGCCTTGTGCGCCTCACGCACGATGGAACCCGTGATCCAGTCTATCTCCGTTGCGCGCTTGTTGCGCACATCATCGAGCATTGAGGCAACATGGGCATACTCCTCGCCGCTGGTCGTGCCCTGGTTGACCGCGCCCACGTTCATCAGCCAGGGGTCATCTGCCAGGTTCACGCCGCGCGCTTTGGCGATAGATTTGGCCTCGTCCATCATCGCGAAAACCAGGTGACCCAGGTCTTCCAGCTTGTCCTGCGCGGCAAAAGCCTTCGCATGGGGCAAGTCCGTCAGCGCTGAGATACTGTTCACCGCGGAGTTGAAGATCAGCTTGGACCACTGGTGCGGCAGCAGGTCTTCGTAGGCCTCCGCCTTCAGTCCGGAACGAATGAAAAGTTCCTCAACCTGTTTCACGAAATCAAACGTCGCACTGCCCTGCGCCCAGGGACCCATCCAGGTGGCCGTATCCAGCTCATATTCCACATGCGTATCCGTATGGCGGGTGCCGCTCATAAAAGTCACGCCGGATATGATGGGCCAATCGCCAAAACGGCTCGCCATTTCCTCGCAGCCAAGGCCGTTTTGGATCATCAACACGTGGGCGCCGGGAAAATGGCCCTCAATCATCCTCGCGCAGTCTTCCACGGCAAGCGCCTTGGACGCAATAATTACCAGGTCAACATCGCCCAGTTCTGCCGCGTGCGCCGACGCGCGCACGTTTGCGTGCAGTTCGGATTTGCCGCTGACCCGCAGGCCCTCGGCATTCAACGCCTGCGCGTGCTCCTTGCGCCGCGTCAGTACCGCCATGTTCACGATAGCGCCCAGGTGCCCCACCAGCAGGCTGCCGATGGCGCCGGCGCCGACAACACAGACTTTTTCGATTTCTTTCATACAACCCGGGCAACGATATCCTTGAATTCCTCATCGGTCACCAGGCGCGCATGCCGGACGCCGAGTTCCTTGACTTCCGCCAGGACTCCGGCGCGCTTGTCTTCCGGTATATCCAGTCCCAACTCCTCACCCTTGAGCTTGATGTTGGACAGCCCACTCTTCTTGCCCAGCACGATGCGGCGTTCGGCCTCCACGATCTCGGACGAATACGGCTCAATCGCCTGGGGGATATGGAACTGGTTAGCAACCGCGCCGCTCTCGCGGGTGTAGAGAAATTCGCCGACCACGGGTTTCCAGCCATCCACGCTGTAGCCGCCCGCCTGTTGCACCACTTTCGAGGTCTCCCTGGCTTGGGCCAGGTCCAACTCCACCGGCATGTCGTACAGGCATTGCAGGGCCAGGGCCACTTCACAGATGTCCGCATTGCCGGCGCGCTCGCCCATGCCGTTGATCGTGCCCTGGATCCAGCGGGCGCCACCGCGTACGGCTGCCACCGCGGACGCGGTGGCAAGACCGAAATCATTATGGCCGTGCCAGTGGATGGGGATGTCAGGCCCGACCCAACTGCTGACCTCGCCGATCAACCGTTCCACCGCTTCGGGTGAACAGACACCGATAGTATCCACCACGGACACCTCATCGGCGCCCTGCTCAATGGCCGTTGAATACACGTCGCGCAGGAACCCCAGGTCGCTGCGCGTGGAATCCACGGCAAAGAAGTTCACGGTTTTAATGCCGTTGTCCTTGGCATGCCTGATGGCATCGGTAACGCGCTGCAGGACGACGTCCCGGGTGAAACCGTATGCTTTGATCTTCATATCGCTGGTCGAAATTTCAATCAGCACATGTTCCGTGCCCAATTCAATGTGCGCGTCGATATCCGCCTTCACGGCGCGGGAAAACCCCCAGATTTCAGAGCGCAGTCCCGCATCCAGGATGCGTTTCACCGCCCTGGTATCGTCCTCGGAGACCCGGGGAAACCCGGATTCAATCCGGCCAACACCCAGGTCGCTGAGTTTGCAGGCAATAGTAAATTTTTCCTCGGGGGTGAAGCAAACGCCAACGGATTGTTCACCGTCGCGCAGGGTCGTGTCGTAGAAACGCACGGGCGTGGAGCGATCGAAGCGGGAAAGAATATCATCGCTGCGATTCAACTCGCTGGTCCAGATCTTGTCCTGTGCAATGCTTGTGTTCATCGTAATTTACTCATAATAGTTATACAATTTTATCGGGATTCCAGTCGACAATAATACTCTTTATAAGGAAGGTCTGCTCACTGGATTCCCGTTTTCACGGAAATGGTACGGAGGGCGCCATGAACGGCGCCACAGTACCACTCCTTCGAATGTCACCGACGCCTCAATTCAACTGCTGAACCAGTCATACAACTCATCGGCCGTGGCAAACCATACGTCGTCCCTGGCCAGTATGTAATCCAGCGCCTCCTCGAAGTATTTTATCCGGTGCGGCGCGCCCATTATATAAGGATGCACGCCCATTGACATCACCCTGGGCTGGTGCGCGCCCTCCCGGTAGAGCCGGTCGAACTGGTCCATCGCGCGTTGCAGCCAGACTTCCGATGTGTGCGCGTGCACGACCATCATCGGCAGGTCGCTGAGTTCGAACGAATACGGCATGGCCATAATCGGTCCGGCGGCGGTTTTCATGGTGACGGGGTGTTCATCCATGGGCCAATCACAGACAAACCTGAACCCGGCCGCGGCCAGATGATCCAGGGTGTCCAGGGTCTCCTGCAAGCCCGGTCCGAGCCAGCCCTTGGGCGCCTTGCCGGTGTAATCCTTGAGCACGGCAAAGGATTTACTCACCACCTCTGCCTGGTCCTCAACGATGTGCATCGGCGCCTGGGCGTAACCGTGGCCCATAAAATCCCAACCGGCTTCGAGCATGGCCCTCGCGACCGGTTCCCCCGAACCCTCGCAGACCCGCGCATTGGTGGCGACATTGGCGCGCAGACCGCGTTGTTCCAGCGCATCCATAATGCGCCAGACACCGACACGCATACCGTACTCGTGCCAGGACCAGTTGGGAACATTGGGCACGGTAACAACACCCGCCGGTGCGGTCACGTACTCCCTGGCAACGGGCTTTTCGATATTCCACTCCTCGATGTTGACGATCATGTACACCGCAATGCGCTCACCGTTCGGAAACCGTAACGGTTTCCGTTGCGGCATCGCCGAATAATCAAATCGTTCGTGGGGAAGTTTCATCAGGGTATTTTAACCTCTAACCAGGGCATTGATAAACTGCTATTATCAAGAGGGTAACAACTTACGGGTGATTACAATGAATGCAACGCAGGCCAGCCCACAAGAAATTGATGTCGGTCACACCGGTTTCATCGCTGCGGCCGGCGCCTGGAACGACGCGCAAGCGGAACGGGCCGGACAACTGCCGGCGCTGATCGGCGATAAAGGCATTCGCACGGTACGGGTTGTCTACAGCGACCAGCACGGGCTGATGCGGGGCAAGGCGCTAAGCGCGGAGAACTTCCTGCTCGCCCTTGAGAACGGCGTGGCTGAAACGGTCGCCAACCTGGGAAAAGATACGGCAAACATTCCGGTGGTTCCGCTTTTTGACCGCGACGGCGGCTTTGGCATGGAACAGATGGGCGGCGGCGGCGACATGTTGCTGGTACCGGACCCGCTGACACTCAAAATCCTGCCCTGGGCGCCGGATACTGCCTGGATCATCTCCGATCTCTACCTGAAAGACAGGACCCGCTGCCCGTTTGATTGCCGGCATATCATGCGCAACGCGCTCGAAACGCTCGGGGAACAGGGATTCGACTACATCGCCGGGCTGGAACTGGAGTTCTACGTGTTCGCGATAGAGGATGAAAAACTCTCGCTCGCGGACTCCGGCCAGCCGCCTGCGCCGCCGTCGGTGAATGCAATCAGCCATGGCTTTCAATATCACGCCGAACACCCGATGGACCGGGTCGCGCATGTCGCCGATATGATCCGGGACATGGCCGCGGCGCTGGCATTGCCCTTGCGTACCATCGAAGCCGAATGGGGGCCGGGCCAGTTCGAGGTGACCTTCAATCCCCTGACGGGCCTCGCCGCGGCGGATGCGTTGCTGCTGTTCCGCGCCGCCGTCAAACACCTGATGCGCCGGCACGGCCTCCTGGCCAGCTTCATGGCAAAACCCGCGCTGCCCAATGTCTATTCCAGTGGGTGGCACCTGCACCAGTCTTTGCGGAATGCGAAAACCGGCGCCAACGCATTCACCGGCGACAGCAGTTTACTGAGCGACACCGGGCGCCACTATATCGGCGGATTGCTCGAACATGGCGCAGCGCTCACCGCGTTCTCCAACCCGACCGTCAACGGTTACAAACGCCTGAACGCCAATCCGCTGGCGCCGAACCGTATTCTCTGGGCACATGACAACCGCGGCGCGATGCTCAGGCTCGTGGGCGGTTACACCGAACCGGGGACGCGGATTGAAAACCGGTCGGGTGAGCCTTCTGCAAATCCTTACTTGTACATGGCGTCGCAGATATATGCCGGGCTGGACGGAATTCGGAACGCGGCGGACCCGGGAGAGCCGGTACAGGACGATCCTTACCGGCAGACAGACCGGCCGGCGATGCCCCGTTCGCTGATGGAGGCGGTAGACGCGTTGGATCAGTCAGCCATGTTAAGGGCCGGGATCGGCGACCGGTTTGTCAATCATTTTCTGCGTATCAAGCGGGCGGAGATTGCGCGGTTTCTGGCCCATGTTACCGATTGGGAGCACCGGGAGTATTTCGAGATGTATTGATTTTGAGCATCGCATTTTTGTTTTGCGTGCTCTGACAAGTCCAGGATGGATTTGTTCAGAGCTTTCCTAAGGAAACTCTGATTAAGTCAGAGTTTCCTGCGATACAGGGATGTATCGCCAAATTGAATGACGATAAGTCATTGAATTTGAGAGCATAACAAAAATCGCATTTTTGTTTTGCGTGCTCTGACAAGTCCAGGATGGATTTGTTCAGAGCTTCCCTAAGATATACTATTTGATTATGACTGAGACAAGACCGGCACCTGGTACCGGGTTATATTCCTGGGACTACCTGATCCAGGAAGACCGTATCCACCGCTCGGTTTACACCAGTGAAGCGCTGTTCCGGCGCGAGATGTCCAATATTTTTGCCCGTACCTGGGTGTTTGTCGGTCACGAGAGTGAAATCCCCGACACCGGCGATTTTGTCACCCGCCGCCTCGGCGGGCGTCCGGTGATCATTACCCGGGATGCGTCCGGTGATGTCCATGTGCTGTTCAACCGCTGCGCGCACCGTGGCGCACAGGTCTGCCGCGAGGACCAGGGAAACTGCAAGGTATTCGTCTGCCCGTATCACGCCTGGACCTACGACCTGGCGGGCCGCTCCGTATCCGTGCCCCTGGACTATGCTTATCGCACAGGTCGTGACAGCGGCAAGTTCGACCTGCATAAAGCGCCGCGTGTCAGTAACTACCGCGGTTTCATCTTCGCCTGTCTCAATCCTGAACAGCCTGCTCTCAAGGATTACCTGGCCGGCGCCAGACAGGTTATCGATGATTGGCTGGATCGCTACGGTGACGGCGCGGTGCAGGTCAGCGGCACCCAGCGTTACCGCATTGCCGCCAATTGGAAGTTCGTTACCGACAACCAGGGAGACGGGTACCACCCGGCCTATTCTCACCGCTCTCTGCTGCTGATGGCGGCATCCCGTTATGGCGATAAGGACATGCAGTATTTTGCATCCGACCCGGACGCAGGCAGGATGTTCGTAAAAGCGTTCGGCAACGGCCATTACTACCTGGACCAGCGCCCTGAGATGCACGCGGTTTGTGCCTGGGAGCAACAACGCCCGCAGCCGGGGCGGGAGCACCTGGAGCAGTCGCTGGCGGAACAATACGGCGCTGATCAGGCCAAAACAATGCTGGAACTGGCAGTGGGCGCCGGCATCAACCTGACCGTGTTCCCGAACCTGTTGCTGATCGGCAACCAGGTACAACTGATCGACCCGCTGGGCGCGGCGGCGACTGACCTGTACTGGTTTGCCACTACGGTGTCCAACCTGCCCGACGAGGTGAACACGATGCGTATGCGTACCCAGGAGGATTTTCCGATGTTCGGCGAGGTCGATGACGTGGAGAACTTCGAATCCTGCCAGGTGGGCCTTGGCATCCCGGAGGCCGAATGGGTGGATTACAGCCGCCACCTGCACAGTGACCGGGAAGTGGTCGAAGCCGACGGCACCAGGGCGCCGGTGACCAGCGATATCACGATGCGCACATTTTATAAGGAATGGAAGCGCCTTATGTGCATGGAGTACTGATATGACTGGAAAAAATTTACTGCAACAGCAACCGGGGCCGTCCACCTACGTGGATAATGACTGTTACCGGCGTCTGTACGCGATCGCGCAGGACTGGAGCAATCCCGGACCACCGGTTGCCGTTGACCTGCACCATGAAATTACCGCCCTGCTGCACCGCGAATGCCGCCTTTTGGACGATGGCCGGTTTGAAGAGTGGCTCGACCTGTTCCAACAGCAGTGCGTGTACTGGATCCCCAGTACCGTGACGCCCGGTGACCCGGGACGTACCATAACCTGGGAGATACAGGATCGGCGCCGCCTGGAGGACAAGATCGCCCGGTTCCGCACCGGTTTTGCATTTTCGCAGTTACCGCCGACGCGCACCCGGCATTGCCTGAGCAACATCGAAATCTGGTCCGCCGGCGAGGATGAACTGCGGGTGCGCACAAACCTGAGCATTCATACCTATCGTAAAGGCGAACGTCGGACGCTTGCCTGCATGGGCGGTTACGTGTTGCAGCGCCAGCCGAGCGCGGGCTGGCTCATAGAAGTCAAGCAGGTCAACCTGATCGATGCGGACCAGGCCCAGGGAAATATCTCGTTTATGCTATGACTACAGGATTATGATCGCAACAGCCGTACAGGATTACAGCGTTCCCGGTGATACGGAGGTTCCCGATCCGGCTTGATCCTGACCGGCAAGCGGCGAATGTTGCTGCGTCACAGGCAGGCGAGCATCGGCGCCATTCTCTGTCACGGCAGCGTAACAGGTGGTGCGTTGTTGCGGTATCCTGCCCGCAGCCGTGATCAGGCGGCGCATGCCCGCCACGGTGAATTCCTGGCCATGGGAGGCCCCGGCTGCGCGGCTGATGCTCTCGTTCATCAAGGTGCCGCCCAGGTCGTTCACACCCGCATCCAGACAAGCCCTGACTCCGTCCGCGCCCAGCTTCACCCAGGAGGCCTGAATATTGGTGATATGCGGGTGCAGCGCCAGCCTGGCAACCGCATGCATCAGCAGCGTCTCACGGAAGGTGGGACCTTTACGCGCCCGGCCCTTGCGGTAAATGGGCGCTTCCATGTGCACAAAGGGCAGCGGCACAAACTCGGTAAAACCGCCCGTCTGCTGCTGCAGGTCACGGATGCGCAGCAGGTGGCGCGCCCAGTTCAGCGGCCCGTCCACATGCCCGAACATGATGGTAGCCGTGGATCGCAGGCCCAGCGAATGGGCGGTGCGCATCACGTCCAGCCATTGCGCCGTATTCAGCTTGTCCGGACAGATGATCTGCCTGATTTCATCATCCAGGATCTCCGCCGCGGTGCCGGGCAGCGTCCCCAGTCCGGCCTGCTTCAACTGCCCGAGGTAGTCCCTGAGCGGCAGCCCCAGGGTCTGTGCCCCCTGCGTTATCTCCAGCGGTGAGAACGCATGCACATGCATGTCCGGCTGGGTCTGTTTCAGCGCGCGCACGATGGCCAGGTAGGTTGCGCCGGTGTAGTCCGGGTGGATACCCCCTTGCAGGCAAACCTCAGTCGCGCCGCGCTGCCAGGCCTCGGTCGCCCGCGCGCGGATTTCTTCCAGGGGCAGGTTATACCCTCTCTCTCGCAGGTTCTCGGCCACGCGCCCCTTGGAAAACGCGCAAAAACCACAACCGAAATAACAGATATTGGTGTAGTTGATGTTCCTGTTGACCACGTAGCTTACCGTGTCGCCGTTCATGGTACGGCGCAGGTTATCGGCGGCCCCGATCACTGCGTTCTCGTCGGCGCCGCGGGCATTGAACAGCAGGGCTATCTCGGTCTCATCAAGGCGCGCGCCTGCCACCGCCTTGTCGATGACAGCGCCCAGTCCAGTGTGTATTTCACACCGGATTATATTGCTTGTCCTGTTGCTTTCATTCCCCGTTCTCTGCCCGATGTCTCCTGCTCCCAGGCCCGGGAACCCTGATCCGTGGTCCGCCCCACCCGGCGCCCACTCGTCAGGCCGAGCGAAGCCGGCGGCATCGATTTTCCGCAGCACGCGGGTATGCAGGGACGGGTCAATCCAGGTATCACGTTCATGGATGTATGCCGGGTAAACCGGTAGCCTGGGAACCAGCACCTTGCCGGTTGCCTCAGTTGCGGCCCGCAGCCGGTCCAGGTGCGGCCAGGCCGCTTCCGGGTTGACGTGGTCCGGGGTTACGGGGGAAACGCCGCCCCAGTCGTTGATCCCGGCGCGGATGAGATCCGCCAGCGACTCGTCCGGGGTCAGGTTGGGGGGCGCCTGTATAGTCATCTGCGGGCCGAAGATGATACGCGCCATCGCGATGGTCCAGAGCAGGTCTTCCAGCGCCGGTTCCGGGGCATCTTGCATCTTAGTACCGGGTTTGCGCCGGAAGTTCTGGATGATAATCTCCTGGATATGCCCGTGCGTGTTATGCAGTTCCCTCAGTGCCAGCATCGCTTCCACGCGTTCGCGCCGGGTCTCGCCGATACCAATCAGTATGCCGCTGGTAAACGGTACCTGCGCGGCGCCGGCCGCGGCGATGCAGTCCAGGCGCGCCTGTGGGCGCTTGTCCGGCGAGCCATAGTGGGGGCCGCCTTTTTCACACAGGCGCTGTGAGCCGCTCTCCAGCATCAGTCCCTGGGATACCGACACCGGGCGCAGGGCGTCAAGTTCGGCGCGGGTCATTACACCGGGGTTCATGTGCGGCAGCAAGCCGGTCACGTCCAGCACCCGCTGCGCCGCCTCGCGCAGGTAAGACAGCGTCGAGCCATGGCCCAGCTCCTTCAGTTCCTCCCGCGCAACCTTGTAGCGCAGCTCCGGTTTGTCACCCAGGGTAAACAAGGCCTCGTGGCAACCTGCCTGCGCGCCGGCTCGGGCAATGGCCAGGACTTCTTCGATATTCATGTAGGCCCGCTGCCCGGCCCGCGGCGGTTGCGCAAACGTACAATAATGGCACACGTCGCGGCACAATTTTGTCAGCGGGATAAATACCTTGGGGGAATATGACACTACCCTGCCATGACCGTCATCGCGCAGGCTCGCCGCACGTTCCATCAACTCCCTTGCATCACGACCGGATAATGACAGGAGTTGATCGATATTTAACATGGATGCACAGGATATACAGGATTTATTATTGTTCAGTAAGTTTCAGTAGCTGACTCTGCACCATTCCCGTGTAAACGGGAATCCAGTGGAACAACGAGTCGCCCTTCGGGCGACACAGAATTTGACTGGACTCCCGCTTCCGCGGGAGTGGTACGTGGAAATGGCCGGGCCTGTACCAACAGTTATAGGCAATCGGGGCGTGCAGAGACATAATCATGAGGCTTTAGCATTTACTTATCCTGTTCATCCATGTTAATTCACTCCGCTACGCGGCAGATCATCAGGATAGCCTGGATATAGATCCTGATGATATCCAGCATATCGCCGATGTGGACTGCCTCACCCTGTGAGGTGGAGAAGCCGCCGCCGCCGGTGGTGCGGATGCGGCCCGCCGACCCGTAATTCACCGTCGGTATCCCATAACGGTTCATGTGCGCGGCATCGCTGTACCAGGTTTCCATGCCCATCTTCGGCGCCTCACCCAACTGGTCGGTATGCGCCCGGATGATCGTCTGTACCAGTTCGTGATCGTCCTCGATGGAGGTGCCGGGCGCGGACAGGAATATCTCCACCTTGACGCCAGCCAGTTCCTCATTGGCGCCGGCTACATCCGCAACCAGTGCGCGCACCTCGTTATAGACCTGGACCGGCAGTACGCCGGGTATGGTTCTGACGTCCATGTAGATGCAGCAGTTATCCGGGGTGCGGGCGCCGCGCCAGGGCCAGCCGCCCTCGATCGCGGAGACATTCACCCGGGGCTGGAAATCGCCCACCTGGTTGCGTTCGCAATAACCGGGGATCCAATCATGGATCGCGTCAAGTATCTTGCGCGACTTGTTGATCGCGTTGGTCTCCATCTTGGACCAGGCGGTATGGATCAAGCGTCCCGGCACGGTGATCTTGAGCCAGGTGGTGCCGCAATGGCGCGGGATCAGCATCATGTTGGTGGGTTCACCCAGGATGCAGAAGTCGGCCACCGCGCCATGAGTAATCGCAAACTTGGTGCCGACGCCGTAGCCCTGGTATTGCCTGCCCTCGAAATCATTTACCGGCGCCTTCTCAATTTCGCCAGCCACCCCCGCGATGACCACATCGCCGGCCAGCTTGATGCCGGCCTTGCGGATCGCTTCCGTGGCGACGATATAGGTGCCCATCGCGCTTTTCATGTTGAACGAGCCCATGCCATAGATCCATTCGTTATCGACCAGCGTGGCCTTGCATTGATAGCCGATGCCGCGATGGGCCTGCTCCGGGCCGAACGAGGTATCCAGGTGGCCATTGAACATCAGCGACTTGCCGCCGCCCTCCCCTTGCATACGGCCGATGGCGTTGTAACGGTCGTCACCGATCGGCTGCAAGGTGGCATCAAAACCCGCGCTACCGAGAATCTCATGCAAGGCGCGGGCAACGCCTTCTTCCTCGCCGGTGGGGCTGGGAATGTCCACCAGGTCCATCACCAGTTTTACCAGGCGCTGCCGGTCGATGTGTTCGATGGCCCTGGCCAGCAGTTCCTTATTCACTTCAGTATTCATTGTTCATGCCTTAAAGATTATATGATCCGGGTCGTTAAAGTCCCCAGTTTTGCGATGGTCGCATCTACCGTATCGCCCGGTCGCAACCACCTGGGTGAACTCATGCCCGCAGCAACACCCGGAGGGCTGCCGCTGGTGATCACATCGCCAGGATACAGGCCCATGTGCGACCACCAGGAGACCAGCTCCGCGGTCTTGTAATGCATCTGCCCGGTATTAGCGTCCTGGCGCACATCGCCATTGACGCGCAGCGTCATGTCCAGGTCATGCGGGTCGTCCAGTTCATCCAGTGTCACCAGCCACGGACCAAGCGGGCAGGAACCTTTGAAACTCTTGCCCATCAGGATCACCTTGTTGGAATGCTCGCGCGCCTGGATATCCCGTGCGGACAAGTCGTTGAAGATGGTGTAACCCGCCACGTAATCAAAGGCTTCCTCGACACCGACCCGGTAGGCCTCCCTGCCGATGATAATGGCGATCTCGATCTCGTAATCCAGTTCCCGGGTGAACACCGGCACCTCGACTCCGGCGCCACTGGGCACTACCGATGACGGTGCTTCCAGGAACCCGGTGGGGTGTTCGAAGTGGAAATCGCCCCAGTTGTGGGACTCCCATTCCGGGTCCTTCCAGGTGGTCAGTTCCTCCAGGTGCGCATCAAAGTTGCAGGAGGTGTGCACAATCTTGCCGGGCAGTGGCACCGGCGCTTGCACGGTAATTTGCTCTTCCGTATAACCATGTTCACCGGCGTTGTCTCCAATCTCGGCCAGCAATCTGCGGGCCTGGTCCATACTGGCATCGCCGCCCTTGAGAAACTCGATCATATACGCCGGCAACAAGCCCTCAGACAGAGTGGCGAGGTCCACGTAGACACCGTTATGGTACGCCCCGATGGTACGTTTCCCGCTGCTGTTAATATCAAATGTCGCTAATTTCATCAGTTTTTCCAGTTTTCACACATAGCCCTTATGATCAAGTTACTATGCACCGCAATTGCATACAACTGTAAACACAAGTCAGGGTATTCCCCCTACCACTGTACCACTCCCGCCCCTGCTCAACGCCATACAGGGGCAGGCTGAGAAGCGGGAGTCCAGTCAAACACTGCGTCGCCTGAAAGGCGACCCATTATCTCATCATCAAGTAATCGCAGGCCTCAGATTGGGTACGACCTCTTCACCCATCAGGCGGATCGTTTCCAGGTTGTCGGCCTCATTCGCACCGACGACCTCCAGCAACGGCAGGTTCAGTCCCACATCCACCAGTTCCTGGGTGATCTCCAGGCAGTCCTCCGGGGTGCCGGAGATCACGGTGAACTTGCGCATCATCTCATCGGTCACGTACTGGGTGACATGGTCTTGTGTGCCTTCGGCAATGGCCTGGCGAAACGGTTCCCACGCGGAATCGGGCAGACCCGAACCGGCCAGGATCACGTCATTCTTGATGTTCCTGATCTTGTTCACAATATAGGTTCCCGTATAGGGGCGGGTCGCGTCCCGCGCCTTGTCACCGTCCCGGGAGCAGGCGCAGAGGATCACGCCACCTACCGGAAAATCAGGCGCCAGAGCTCGGCCAGCCTTTTCGGCCCCGGCCTTCATGTTCTCACGTGCGTACTTGACGAATGTGGGCGAAGTCAGCCCCGCCAACAGCATTCCATCGCTTTCTCGGCCCGAAAGTTTCTGCATGAACGGTCCGGTAGCGCCCACGTAAATGGGAATTTCGGTGCGCAAACCAGCGCCGCCCCGGTCGAACGCGGGCATCGATGATTCGAAATATTTACCCTTGTACTCGTATGCTTCTCCGGCGAATACCTTGCGCATGATCTCTATGGATTCATGGTGGATGCCGACCGGCCGGAGCTGCTCAATGTCATATTCGAGGTATTCAATGCCCACCTTGCCCACGCCGATGCCCATGATGAAACGGCCGCCGGACAACTCGTCTATACCCGCCGCCTCGGACGCCTGGATGGTGGGGTGGCGCATGTAAGGTGAGGTAATGCCCAGCCCTATGGGTATTCGTTCTGTTGCCATGCTGACCGCCGCCAGCGTGGTGAAACAACCCCGGGCCTCCAGGCCGTACTGGCGAAACCAGTGGTAGGCCTCGGCAATCCAGAACCCGCCCATCAGGTTGGACGCTTCGGTCTGGCGCGCATACGCCTGCATGGATGCCAGCGGCTCATAGGATTTGAAGATCACCCCGACTTTGGGGTTCACGGACACACTCATTATTCTTTTTCTCCTGAAATCGTTGGTCGGCCTGTCTAACACCGCCTCGCGGCGGCCTGTCATGCCGATACTATACCAGAATTCAAGTTACCGGACTAAGGGGTGGGGGCACTCACGCGAACTCCGCCACTGTACCACTCCCGTGTAAACGGGAGTCCAGTCGAACACTGTGTCGCCCGCAGGGCGACCCCTTATTACCTGTAGCCCCACTCCAGGTTCAGCCAGAAGCTGTGCTCCGGTGATATGTTCCAGGATTCTTCGCGCACGCCTTCAAACCCTACTCGGAGCACGCTGCCGCCCAGTAACACGTCGCTCATCTCCGTGCCCAGCATGAACCGGCGGGAACGTTCGCCCAAGCCCGTAGTGCGGCTGTATACGGTCCATAACCGGTCTCGGATGAACAGGCCATAGCCCACCTCCGTCTCCATGCCGAACCGGTACTCATCCGAAGTCGGACTGCGCTGGCCGCGTACCATGTCGTCAATATTACGCTCCCACAACTGCCGGGCGCCGCCCTCAATGCTGCCCAGACTGCGGACCGGACTGTAATGCGGCGTCAACCGCAGCATCCAGCCGGTGCCGTCCGCCTGGTACGCCTTCTCCAACAACCCACTTACCTGCCACTCACGGTAATTCGAGTTCGCCACTAACCCGGCGCCGCGCAACTGTAACGCCCAGCCCGTGTCCGTCGCATAGCGCACACCACCGGCCAGGTCCAACCCGGCGCCGCTTTGCGCATCGCCGCCGTCAATGCGCACGCCCAACTCGGCAAACTGCTCAAACTGCCCCGCCTCCATCGCCGCCATATGCCTGCCCTCCAATACCGCCCGCACACGCTGCACATCGATATCCGGCGCATCCTCGACCGACATTGCCGCATACATCGCCTCACCCTGGTAACCCAACTGCCAACCGCCACGCCGGAAGAAACGACCCGTCACGCCCAATGCCGCCGAGTACATATCCACATCAGACTCCTGCCGGTACCCCTCATCGTCCACCGTCAGGTCCAACTCGCCCAAACCATACCCCAAAGCGCCCCAGATACTCAGGTCCGGCGACACCATCCAGTCCGCATACGGATACAGACTCGTCAGACTGATGTCGTAATCCCCCGTGAAGGTGCGCCGGGCATCACTGCGGTCGGTATAGTCAAACCGGCCCTCGGTGCGGGACAGGGCAGCGCCCAGCAGCAACTGCTCGGTCGCCTCGATATCCGCGCCCAGGTGGAAATTCGCCACGCCGCCGTCCCAAGTCACCGCATTATTGCCCTTGCTGCGCAGGTCGGTGTAACTGCCCTCGCCCCACAGGGTCACTACTTTGCCGGCCTCGCCGGATTCGCTGCCATCATCAGCCCCGAAATTCAGCGGCAGCACAAACGACGCCCGGTTCAGCAACTGGCGCAGGTCAAACCGCCGCCGGTATTCCCATCCGCCCGGCGTGTCGAAGACATCAAAGACATCCGGTGTTGGCTGTGTCCGTCCGCCGGTCCGGGACCCGCCCAGGGTCGGATCCACCCGGCTCTCCGTACCCGGCAATGCCTGTGTGCTGTGCCCGAATGTCTGTGTTATGCCAGACAGCGCCAGTCGTTCTTCATTATCTGATAATGGCTGCCCAGTACCGCCCGCAGACGGGTCAACACGACTCGTTGTGCCAGACAATAGTGACCCGGACTCGATCCCGATCTGCGTCTCTGCCCCGGCGCCAACGTCAGGTGATGCTTGCTCTTCCTCAGGCAACGCCTCAATACCCAGCAGCGGTAACCCTGACTCTGCTCCATACGCAGTAGGCTGACCTGGTTGCGTGCTTGGCGACGGCTTCACAGAACGGCCCAATATCGTGCTTGTTTGACCTGCCCCGGAACGCACCGAGCTGATCCGATCACTGAGTACCTGCGTGGTGCGTCCGATCACCGACAAGGCCAAATGCGGCAACAGGTCTTCATGCACATCCGTCACCTGTACCGCATCAATCGGCGCCTCGCTCACCGTTACCGCAAACGTATCACTCACGGCTTCGCCTGTCTCATCTGCGGCCGTGACCGTAACGTTTGCGGCGCCCACCGACACACCGGTCAGGGTCAGGTCGCTGCCTGACAGGGTAACCGTTACGATCGTCTCATCATCCGACACCGCCGTATACGTCAGCGTATCGCCGTCCGCATCGGTGAAGGCAGCGCTGACATCAACCTGTTGGACCTGGTCTACGTCAATCCCCTGGTCAGACAGCGGCATGTCTACGGCCGGCGCCCGGTTCGGCATCACGACCGTGACGGCAAACCGGTCACTCACCGTGCCGCCGCGTCCGTCATCAGCCGTTATTGTGATGGCGGTATCACCGGCGGATGCGCCGGTCAGGGTCAGGGTAGCGCCGGTTATCGCTACCGTGACGACGGAGGTATCAGCAGACACCGCCGTATACGTCAGCGCATCACCGTCTGCATCGGTAAAGGTAGCGCTGACATCAACCTGCTGCGTCTGGTCTACGTCAAGCGTTTGGTCAGACAACGGCGTCGCCACTTCCGGCGCCTCATTAGACAACGCCACCGTCACCGTGAACAGGTCGCTCGCCCTGCCGCGTCCGTCATCCGCGGTCACCGTGATGGTCGCCGCACCGACAGATACGCCGGTCAGGGTCAGGGCGCTGCCGGTTACCGTCACCGTGACCACCGTCTCGTCGGCAGACACTGCCGTATACGTCAGCGCATCGCCGTCTGCATCGCTGAACGCGCCGCTCACATCAACCTGCTGCGTCTGGCCCACTACCAGTGTCAGGTCAGACAGCGGCGTTGCCACCACCGGCGCCTCATTCGGCGGCGCCACCGTTACCTTGAAGGTGTCGCTCGCCGTGCCACCGCGCCCGTCTGAGGCCGTTATCGTCACATTCGTCTCGCCCAGCGCCACGCCGGTCAAGGTCAAACGCTCTGCCGAATCCACATTCACCGCCACGATCGATGAGGCATCGGTTGTTGCCGTGTAGATCAGCACATCGCCGTCGCTGTCGTTAAACAAGCCCATGATATCCAGAGTCCGCTTCTCATCCACCAACAATATCTGATCACCGGCCGACATCAGCAGAACCGGCGCATTGTTTGGTGGCGGCGGCGGTGGCGGCGGCGGTGTTGTCTCGTCCACATCTCTCACCGTCACCGTAATGTTGCCGCTGGTCGCCGTGTTGCCGTTTGAATCCCGCGCCGTCAACGTGTAGATATAGGTATTGTTCGTGTCGCTGTCGGTCGGGTTCTCATAGTCCCGTGCGCTCAGGTTCACTGTCACGCCCGTGCTGCTCTGGCTCGACAACGTGAAGTCGTCCGTCCCGTCTGCTCCGCCGAGTGTCCAGCTCACCGCGCTCTGCGCGTTCGCCAGGCGTGCCGTGACGGTGTACGGCGTGTTCTCGTTCACGGTGGCGTTCGCCAGGCCGCTTAAGGTCAGTGTCGCGGGAGTGGTGTCCGCATTAATCGTGATGGTGAACTTCAGCTCGGCCGGGTCGCCGTCGCTGTCGGTCACCTTGTACGTGTATTCAGTCGCCTGCTGCGTCCCCGTCGGCGTGCCGGTCAAGGTGCGGGCGGTCGCATTAAACGTCAGACCGTCCGGCGCATCCGGCGCCAGCGTGTACGTCAGCGTGCCGTCGCCGCCGCTCGCCTGCGGCAGGTCAAGCCGGGTAATCGCCGAGTTCTGCAGGTAGGTCTGGTTGGCAATGGTCTGGCTACTGAAACTCGGCTCGCTGTCCAGTGTTGCTGTCACCGTGGACGACGCGGCGCTGTTGCCGCGGATGTTCACCGCCCGAATCTCGAACGCGTATTGCGTGCCGTTGGTCAGGCCCGTGACCGTGTGGGTCGTGGTGCCGGCGCCGCTGCCGGTGATGTCGCCCCAGGTGGCGGTGGCGGGCACGGTGGAACCCGCTCCGTAGCGGACCTGGTACTTGGTAATGTTCGTGTCGGACGGGTCGGTCCAATTCAGTGTGACCTCGATATCGCCCGCTGTCGCCGTCAGACCGGTGGGCGCACCCGGCACTGTGGCGGGAGTCGCCGTCTGGAATACGATCTTCTGATTGCCAATTGCAAATTCGATGTCGAAATCGTTGTCTTGCAAGGTGCTTTGCAGGGTGCCCGAGAATGTCGCCGCCCCGTTCGAGATCTGGTAGATGTTGCCGGTCAGGTTGGCGCTGTCCAACTGCAGTAACTTGTAAAACGTACTGAACCGGATGTGGTAGTTTGAATTGTAGTTACTCATGTT